>NZ_CP191672.1:0-3315943 GCF_058693955.1 Entomomonas sp. E7T21
CGCTTTTATACATTATTGTCAAGTTCGTTTTTATGTTTGTTTCGTTTTTTTAAGTGTAACAGGAACTGTATAGGCCCTGATACAGTGTAACTAAAGAAAATAAATAATAGCGCATAAGCAGGAGCAGTACCTATTATTGCAAACAGTAATACAATCACTAATATTGCAATAAAAGGAACTCTACTTTTGATATCTAATGTTTTAAAACTGTAATACTTGATGTTACTCACCATCAAGACACCTGCTGCAGCTACTAATAGCATCATGAGATATACAACACTTTCACCACTAACCTCCAGCTTATTGAAAGCCCAGACACTACTTGCAACTACTGCCGCGGCTGAGGGGCTGGCCAATCCTATAAAATATTTTTTATCAACAGAACCGATTTGCACATTAAAACGTGCTAATCTTAATGCTGCACAGGCCACATAGATAAAAGCAACCATCCACCCAAGTTTACCGGCCTCAGCCAATGACCATTGAAATGCTAATAGTGCAGGGGCTAATCCAAAGGCGACCATATCTGATAGTGAATCATACTCAGCGCCAAATGCACTTTGTGTATTAGTTAATCGAGCCACTCGTCCATCAAGACCATCTAATATCATGGCAATAAAAATAGCTATAGCTGAATAAATAAAGTAATCTCTTGCTACTTCAATGCCTTCATGAGCGACTACTACAGGAGCATACATAGCACTAACTATCGAATAAAAACCTGCAAACAAAGCAGCTGTTGTGAATAGGTTAGGTAATAGATAAACTCCTTTATGACGAACTTTTTGCCCTTTTTCATCAGGTACTTCTTCAATATATTCATCCACAGGTAAAGGAATTTTGTTTTCTATTGAAGTATCTTCAGGTTGTTCGTTGAACTGCTCTTTCATAATTGTTCCTTAGTTAAATCTCTTATTATTATATAGGTTATAGTGAACTGATTTTCAAGAAATGACTTTTTTTATTACTTTAAAATGTAACAATGCTTATTTATTTTATTAGAAATTCTGCTCTTATTCACATTAAAGTATTCCCTAACATATTTTTCCTTTGCCATCACCACAATGTCCCTAATAGTTATCATTTACACTATAAAATTTAATAACTTTCATTGTCACTTTCTGATAAATATAAAAAACGCGACATATGTCGCGTTTTTAATCTGAATAAATATAATTAGTTTTTAGATTTATCAACGATTTTATTTGCCGCAATCCAAGGCATCATAGCACGTAAACGTTCACCTACCTGCTCAATTTGATGTTCTGCAGTTAAACGGCGATTTGCAGTTAATGTTGGGTAGTTAGTAGCACCTTCACTAATAAATGCTTTAGCATACTCGCCATTTTGAATACGTTTTAATGTTTCACGCATTGCCCAACGAGACTCTTCATTAATAACTTGTGGGCCAGTAACATACTCACCAAACTCTGCATTATTAGAGATTGAGTAATTCATGTTGGCAATACCACCTTCATACATTAAGTCAACGATTAATTTTAACTCATGTAAACACTCAAAATAAGCCATTTCAGGAGCATAACCAGCTTCAACTAGTGTATCAAAACCTGCTTTAACTAATTCTACACAACCACCACAAAGTACAGCTTGCTCACCAAATAAGTCTGTTTCTGTTTCATCTTTGAAAGTAGTTTCAATAATGCCAGAACGACCGCCACCAATACCACTTGCATAAGATAATGCTACATTTTTTGCATTGCCAGAAGCATCTTGATAAACAGCAACAAGATCAGGAATACCACCACCTTTTACGAATTCAGAACGCACAGTATGACCTGGTGCTTTAGGCGCAATCATGACGATATCTAAATCAGCACGAGGTACGATTTGGTTATAGTGAATAGCAAAGCCATGAGCAAATGCTAAAGTTGCACCTTTCTTTAAATTAGGTTCTAGCTCTTCTCTGTATAATTGACCTTGGAACTCATCTGGCGTTAAGATCATAATTACATCTGCAGAAGCTACTGCTGTTGGTACATCAGCTACTTTTAAACCATGTGCTTCCGCTTTCTTTACTGTTGCTGAACCTTTACGTAAACCAACGACAACGTCCACACCTGAATCTTTTAGGTTACAAGCATGGGCATGACCTTGTGAACCATAACCAATAATAGCTACTTTTTTACCTTGGATGATTGAAAGGTCACAGTCTTTATCATAGTAAACGCGCATTGGAATTTTCCTTTAAATATTAAAATAAATTTTACTTAAAAATAAATATTAGTACTGGGAAATATAATTAACTTTTCCCTAATAACTACCCTAAATACTTAAGACCTTATCAGCCCTAGAAATACCTGTTACCCCTGTACGAACCACTTCAACAATAGTCGACATGGAGCCTATAGTAGCAATAAAGTTGTCTACCTTACTGGTACTACCTGACAATTGGACAATATAGAGGTTTGGTGTTACATCAACTATTTGACCTCTAAAAATATCAACTGTTCGTTTAACCTCTGAGCGTTGAGCTCCCGTAGCTTTTACTTTAATAAGCAATAACTCGCGCTCAATATGTTCACTTTCAGATAAGTTAACTAATTTAACAACTTCAATTAACTTATTGAGGTTTTTAGTAATTTGTTCAATCACTTCTGGCTTACCTTGAGTCGTCAAAGTAAGTCGAGAAACTGTTGGGTCTTCTGTTGCCGCTACAGTTAAACTTTCGATGTTGTAATTACGTTGAGAGAATAAACCAACAACACGCGATAACGCACCAGGCTCATTCTCCATTAATAAAGAGATTATATGACGCATATTAGGTACGCTCCGTTTTACTTAACCACATATCACGCATGGAACCATCACGAATTTGCATAGGGTATACATGTTCACTCGCATCCGTTTTGATATCCATAAACACTAACCGATCTTTCATTGCAAAAGCTTCTTGCATAGCACCTTTTAAATCAGTTGCTTTTTCAACACTAATCCCCACATGTCCATAAGACTCTACCAGTTTCTTAAAATCTGGTAATGAAGTCATATATGAATGAGAATAACGACTATTGTATTGCATGTCTTGCCATTGCCTTACCATGCCCAATACACCATTATTTAAGCAAATAATTTTAACAGGTAAATCATATTGTAAGCAGGTAGAAAGTTCTTGAATATTCATTTGAATACTGCCTTCACCTGTTACACAAGCAACATCTGCATCAGGGAAATTCAATTTAATCCCCATTGCGGCTGGAAAACCAAATCCCATGGTTCCTAAACCACCAGAGTTAATCCAACGATTAGGTTTATCAAAAAGATAATGTTGTGCTGCAAACATTTGATGCTGACCTACATCAGAAGTTACATAGGTATCTCTATCTTTAGTTACTTCATACAATGTATCAATAACAAACTCTGGCTTAATAATGGTTTCATTATCCTTATCATAAGGAAATAAACCTTTACTACGCCATTCATCAATTTGCTTCCACCAATCAGCCAACGCTTTATCAATGATTTCGCTGGAAAGTTCATTAACCACAGCAATCATTTCTGTTAACACATTATCAACAGGTCCTACAATTGGAATATCAGCTCTAATAGTTTTAGAAATTGATGCAGGGTCAATATCTATATGGATAATTTTGGCATTGGGGCAGAATTTTTTAATATCATTAGTTACACGATCATCAAAACGCATACCTACTGCTAAAATAACATCACTATGATGCATTACCATATTAGCCGTATAACTACCGTGCATCCCTGGCATACCAATAAATTGCTTGTCCGAACCAGGAAAACCACCTAACCCCATTAAGGTATTAGCAACAGGTAGTTTTAACTTACGCGCCAACTCTGTTAATTGTGCAGCAGCATGACCTAAAATAACACCGCCACCAGAACAAATTACAGGGCGTTTAGCCGATAATAATAATTCAGTTGCTTTACGAATTTGTCCAGAATGTCCTCGTTGCACAGGGTTATAAGAACGTAATTTCACTTTTTCAGGGAAAGTATATTCAAACTTCTCAGCAGGATTACAGGTATCTTTAGGAATATCAACCACTACAGGACCAGGACGACCCGACTCTGCGATATAAAAGGCTTTACGCATAATTTCTGGAATTTCAGAAGCATGACGCACCATAAAACTGTGCTTAACAATAGGCCTTGATATACCAACCATATCCACTTCTTGGAAAGCATCAGAACCAATTAAGGAAGAAGCTACTTGACCAGAAATAACCACCATTGGAATAGAGTCCATAAAAGCAGTAGCTATACCAGTAATAGCATTAGTAGCACCTGGACCAGATGTTACAAAAACAACCCCTGCTTTGCCTGTTGCACGAGCATAGCCATCAGCCATATGAGTAGCTGCCTGCTCATGACGTACTAAAATATGGGTTAATTCTTTTTCTTTAAATAAAGCATCGTAAAGATGTAATAGTGCGCCACCTGGATATCCATAAACATATTTTACGCCTTCATCGCGTAAAAAACGAACAACCATCTCCGCGCCAGATAATAATTCCACGCTTGTTCACCTCTAAAAGCAATCACTCACTAAAAAATTAGGTATTAAGTTCACCGCTAGCAGAACATGCACGATGATAATCGCCGACTACATCAGCTGCTAGCTAATAAACTTTAGAAAACTCATTGTGGCGAGTTTTCTAACCCGAAGCGAGGTAACGCATATTGGGTAAACGTAAGTCGACACTGGTAAGCGTCATGTCTACTGAAAGAATATTTCCATTAAGGTTATATATCAGTGGTGGACATAATTGTTGTAGTTAATGGCTCATAAGTCAAGTGCTATTGACTGATTAACTTAAAATTTGCCATAAACATTAAACCCTGATGAAAAAAAGCAACTGTAAAAGCAGAATATTTCAATAAATTACTCTTTATTGGTTAAATAATTCTTTTATAATTTTTAACCCGAATTAATAATCTAAATTCTTATAAAAATAAGCTATTTAATCTAACAAAATAAAAACGGTCTTTATAAAGACCGTTTATTAATAAAATTAATATCCCTGACAATTATCATTAATATTTTTTTGTAAATCCGCAATTCTTGTGTTCAACTCCTCAGATGTTAAACGACGAGTCGTGCCCTCTACATCAACACGCGCACGAGGATAATTTTGATAAAGTGCTAAATCCTTACGCATACCATCACATGCTAATCTTGTTTGAGCTTCATCTTTTTGTGCTTGTTGTTGTGCTGCCCTATTGAAAGACTCTTGCTTCTCCGCTTCAGTTGGCTTTTTTTCGCCATCAGCATATTTTTCTACTACATCTTTATTATTAACTCTCGGTGATGTTGGTTTTTTAATCTGCTCAGCTTTCTGTCCTTGTGGTGGTTCAGAACTATAATGCACTTGCCCTTTCCCATCAACCCAACGATACATTTGGGCAGCAACAGGTAACACAGTAAAAAGTGAAACTGCTATTGTTAATATAATATGCTTCATAAACACATTCCTTTACTTTATAGACACTAATTGTTCTACTACTATTTTACAAAAAACAATCCAGATATGAGTCTAAAATCATTACTGCTTTTATCATTGTAACCAGATAGTTTTAACATATACTGATATAATACAGAAATTTAATCATTTACTGTATTTATAATTTAATATTACTTTACTAGATATAGAACTAGGTTACTATAAGAAGGTTATAAATAATTTGTATACTGAGGTTGTTAATAAATGAGAGCTGCTTTAACAAAGCAGAAATGTGCTGTATTCAGCATTTTATTACTTTGTAATTATTGTACTTATGCCCTTAGCGCTTCTATTTACCAATATGTAGATAGTAATGGTGTTATTACTTACACAGATAAACAGCTACCAGGCTCTAAACCTTTTGAATTGAATGATGAAATTATTGAGCATATTGAAAATCAAGTTAAATTAAATACAGTAAAACATGCTGGTGGTGAAACACTTAAGATAAAAAATGAGCTTTATGCCCCAGTAGAAATTCAACTTACTTTAGAAAATGTTGACAATGTAGTGGGCGCAGCCAATAAAAAGTTGCATTGGATTCTTCCTCCAAGAAAAGAAATCCGTTTAGTAACATTAACACCTTTTGATCGTACTAAACCTATGCGCTATACACCAAAACTAGCGTATGCATTAGGTGACCCAAGAACTAAACCCCAACCTTATCGTTATCCATTACCTTGGCGTGGTGGTCCATTTCAACAAACACAGGGACCTGGCGGAAAATTTAGTCACTCAGGACCGAAAGGTCGTTATGCTAGGGATATTGGCATGCCAGAAGGAACACCTATTATTGCCGCTCGCTCTGGCACGGTGATAAAAGTAGAAAATAACCAAACAGGTCAAGGGACAAATCCGGCAGGAAACTTCATTCGTATTTTACATGATGATGGCACAATGAGTGTTTATTTGCATCTTAAGAAAGGATCTATTCGCCACAAAGAAGGCCAACATGTCAAAGTTGGAGATCAAATAGCATTCTCAGGTAATACTGGACGTAGTACAGGGCCACATTTACATTTTGTTGTACAACGTAATGTAGGGATGGCTTTAGAGTCCATCCCTTATGATTTTGCACAACCTGTAAATAGTAAAACTATTTACCGTGGTAGAGTTACAAATAATTAATCTGTATTTTCTTTATAAGGTTTACTATCATCTAGCTTTGTTACTTTAGCTAATAAGATTTTTGGACCTTTCATTTTTTTTACAGTGATACTTAAACCATCTGTCTCCAAAACTTCCTCTTCTTCAGGAACACGGCTAAGGGTTTCATAAATTAATCCACCCATTGTTTCAGCTGCAATATGGTCAAGGTCTACATTTAATAAACGTTCTATTTTAAATAAAGGCGTATCACCTCTTACCAATAATTTACCAGGTTGATAAGCCAATACCCCACGCTCTGTTTTACGGTGTTCATCTTGAATATCACCCACTAGAACTTCTAACACATCTTCCATAGTTAAGAAACCTACAACTTTACCATCCGCTTCCTCAACTAAGGCAAAGTGCACTCCCCCTTGTTTAAAACGTTCTAGTAACTCTCCTAAAGGTGTATTTTTAGAAACTCTATCTAGAGGCCGAGATAATTCATCAAGATCAAGCACAAACTTAGCTTTTTCGCCTCTATTGTCAGCTAACTCTAACAATAAGTCTTTAATATGGAGAATACCTGTAAACTCTGTTGTCTCTGTATTATAAATAGGATAACGACTATATTTGTGGCGTTTAATAATATCTAAAACATCATCTAATGAAGCATCTTGCTCAATATAAATTAAATCTTCGCGTGAATTCGCCCAGTCTACAGCCTCTAATTCAGCCATTTCAACTGCTGAAGCCATCACTTGCATACCACCATCAGTGGGATTATGGGCGCGGCTTGAATGAAGAATAATTTTTAGCTCATCACGACTATAGTAATGTTCATGCCCTTGTGTTTCATGTTGGCCAGCCATCCGCAAAATGGCATTAGCACTATGATTAAGTAGCCAAATAGCAGGATACATAAACCAATAGAATAAATAGAGTGGTACCGCTGTCCACAAGGATAATTTTTCAGGTTGACGTATCGCCCACGACTTAGGCGCTAACTCACCGACGACAATATGTAAATAAGAAATAATAAAGAAGGCGGTAAAGAATGAAACACCTCTAATAAGTTCTGGCGACTCTATACCTACTTTAGCCAACAGTGGTGTAATTAATTCAGCAAAGGCTGGTTCACCAACCCACCCCAATCCTAAAGAAGCAAGTGTAATACCCAACTGACAAGCAGAAAGATAAGCATCTAATTGATGGTGAACTTTTCTTAGAATTTTCCCTCGCCACCCATTAACCTCTGCAAGTGCTTCCACACGGGTAGCCCGTAGTTTAACCATGGCAAATTCAGCACCGACGAAGAAGCCATTAAGTAAAACTAAAAATAATGCGAATAAAACAAGTAAAATATCGGCGGAATAAATAAGTAAACTATTCGAGTCAGGGTCCATATTTTTTATAAAAGTTGTTGATAAGGTTTTATATCATGCAACCTATTGTTGATATCTGCAAGTATTCTTAACAAAAACTTATTACTTTTTTTAAAAACTGACTATTTAAGCAAATAATCTAGCACTATCCCTATAAAAATAGCTAAACCAGCCCAGTGATTATGTAAAAAAGCTTTAAAACAAATAAGCGGCTCTAAACTACGAGTATTAAGATACTCCCAAATAAAACAAGCTAAGGCAATAAGCAAACCCAGATAGAAATAGATACCAAAGCTTAAATAAAGACCAACCACTATAAAACCAACTAAATTAACCCCCTGTAAAATGGCGATAATTAAGCGGTCATACTGTCCAAAAGCAATAGCAGTTGATTTAACGCCAATTTTTAAATCATCCTCTTTATCAGACATTGCATAATAAGTATCAAATGCTACCGTCCATGCCACATTAGCAAAAAACAACACCCACGCAAACCAAGGTAGTTGCCCTGTTTCTGCAGTAAAGGTCATTAAAATCCCCCATGAATAAGCAGCACCTAATACCACTTGGGGATAATTGGTAAAACGTTTCATAAATGGGTAGCAAGCAGCCACAGCAACTGCGCCAAAGGATAAATAAAAGGTAGTAAGATTAGTACAAAGCACCAATAATAGACAGATAAACAATAAGATAAAAAACAATACAAAAGCTTCTTTAACACTAATTCGTTTACCTGCTAAAGGCCGCTCTTTAGTACGAGCTACATGTCCATCAAAATTACGATCAGCAAAATCATTAATAATGCATCCAGCGGAGCGCATTAATGCTACACCAAGTAAAAAAATAATAAAATTTTTAGCAGATGGACTGCCATTACCAGCTACCCATAATGCTGATAACGTAGGCCACAATAATAAGTAGATACCAATAGGTTTTTCGAGACGGATTAATTGTATAAAATCCCAAGCACGATTGTGTAACTTATCAGCTAGACTCTTTAACCACGTAACGTACATTTTTTATCTCAATCTATTATTTTATTCATATAATTAATTTACTTAATCTAATAATTAATAGTAAATTAACTTTAGCTCAATATAATAACATCTACCTCTTATTTAGTCATAATCAACAATAGATAATTTATGGAGCTTACAAAATACTAAAAGGACTATTAGATGCAACAAATTTGGATAATACGGATACTAAAAACTAACAATACCAGTGATTTTTTTGTTTTAAATGACAAAGGTCAGTTTTTCAATCGCCCACTAAGAAATATTGGCACTGCAATTAATACACCTAATGGCCTATTAATTAATGCCGCCAATCAAGATAATCAGTGGGGATATTTAAACCATAATGCAGAATGGGTTATTAAACCTCAGTTTGAGCAGGCCAAAGCATTTAACTCAACAGGCTATGCACGTGTTCAATTAGATAGACAATGGGGCGTTATTGACTGTACAGGTAAATTTATTATTCCCTGTCAATATCCCTACTCCACACCTATAGATAGTTACTTTTGGTTTGCTACTAATAAAAATAGAAAAACTTTTCTATTTTCTTTAACTGATTTACAACAATATCAGCTTAATTTACCATCATTATCCGAATCAGCTATATTTTCACCAAGACCTACACTTCATACTATTAAAACATTCGACTCTCTGGGTTTAGTTCCAATAATTACAACCACAAGAGAGAACTACTATACAGCTTATTTCAATCATCATGCTGAAATGGTAATACACTACAAAGAAGGTGTTGGTAGCCCATTTTCCTATAAAGGGGCTGCGCCTTTCAAAGATACAAAATCCAATAAATATGGACTAATCAATACTAACGGTGAATGGATATTAAAACCTACTTACCAAAAGATCTCGAACTTTAATCAAGAAAATCTTGCCTACTTTAACAAAGATAACTTCACAGGCGGCTGCCTAGACGCTAAAGGAGATATTATTTTTGAATTTCCTTTAGATGAATGTTTCGATGATAGCTATCTAAATTGTGGGTTAATAAAAACTAAAAAATCTTTTATAACACAAGAATCTGGTGAGGTTGTTATTAATTTTGCAGAAAATAATATTGAATATGCCCACTCTTTTTTTGAAATTTCCAATATAAGTATTATTCGTAGCAAAGAAAGTAATGAAACAATGGAACCTAAATGGGGGATTGCTAATAATAAAGGTGACATTTTTTATAAAGAGCAATGGATTGAACCTCTCTCAAAGTACAAAGAGAATGGTTATTACTATAATACGCCCATAGGCCAGAAACATATTCTTCCTGCCTTTATTACTAGCCAAAACAGTATCGAATATGTTCTTTCTAATGGAGAAATTATAGCCACACTACAATTTGATGCAAATAATGTCCTATTCAAAGACAACCAACATAATACCGTAGTTAGTTATCCTAAAAATCAGATCGAACAACCTGAATTATTATTTAATAGAGACTTCCATAATTTTCCTAAATACTCTGATGAAGAGCTTAAACTATTAATTGAAGAACTACTAACTAACCCTACTCAACCTTTTAAATTTGTTGATTTTATCTACGATGACCATAGAGGTGAGTCAAGAAAAATCCACCAATATAACGAATATGAAATAAATTACGCAAAGTATGATGAAGATGAGCTAGCCTTACTACCTTGTGGAGCTATTAAAACAATTGCTGTCAGTTATTACAGCGAATATGACTGGGGTAATTATTTATTTTTAAGCGATCAAAGTTTCTCCCTCTTTCAAAAAAATTACCAAATACTGAGAACACAACTAATAAACTTATTAGGAGAACCCCACACGACTCATAGTGATGCGGAAGAAGACTATACAGAATGGAAAACTTTTGATAATCGTTATATCACCCTATTATCCATAGCATATACAGGAGATGGTGATTTTCAAACGATGCTATGTCTATATGTCAGTGATAAATATTATAATTATAGTTTGAATTATTCTGAGGAATAAGTTTTTAATTTATTCTTAACCAATGCAAATTATTCATTTAGCTTATCAAGTTGTAAACCACCACTGGCTGTATGCAAAGTTCTTAACTGTTCACTTAATATTTTAATATTTGCCTCTGTACCGTCCAATTCTTTTACTAAATCTACAGGCAATAACATTTTCAATTGATCTTTTAAAGACAGCATAACTTTATCAAGCTGTTGTTGTTTAGCCAAACTTGCCTCAGATAACTTAGCAATTTCGTCTGGCAAAGGTAATCCATAACCATCTTTTAACAGACTGGCAGGCCTAGAAAGAAAGCCACTATGTTGTACCAACTGTTGAATATTATCTTGCGTATCCGTCAGTTGTTGCTGATTATCCAACTGATTCGTAGGTTTCAAATAACGATCTTTTAATACCTGATAGGCTAATAACGTTTGTCTGCGTACAGAAGCTTGCTCTAAAAGTACTAATGCTGCTGTAGTACGCAAATCTGCTTTTTTAAAGAACTGCTGACGAGATAATGCTGGGCGCATTAACCACTCATCCACAGAATGCTCTGGCACAGCCAACTGTTCTTTTATTACCTGAAACATCATTTCGTAGCGATCACGATAAGAGTCAAAGAAATAACCTAATCGCATGGCTTCTTTTCGATCTTTTAATACCGATGTATCTGCTAAACCTCTAACTTCTAATAGCTTTAACAGACCACTGGGAGTAATCGTATCTAATGTTTGTAAATCTATTCTATTGGTACCACTACGCAATAACTTTAATGTTTCAACAGCACAATTATTGGTAATAAAGTAATAATTACCATCATAACTCCAATGTAACTCTACTGCTTGATCGACCAAAGATAAAAGCTCTGATCGAGATAATTTAAGAGGAACTGACTCTAATGGTCGCCACTCAAGCTTGGTATACTCATCAACAACCTGATTTAAAGGTAAAATAAACAGCCTTGATGGATAACTTCCTGTTAATCCTTTAATACTAGAAATTTGTAAATCATTAATAAAGGCGCGATAGGATAATACGCGATGATACTCTAAATCTAATCGACAGTCAGGGCCACGGGGTCTATCTGGGGCACAAACAACCAGCCGTAACATACTATGTCCCCAACGACTCATCCAGTTTTTGTTAGCAGCCGCAAATAAATAATCAACTTCATAAATACGTTCTGGATCAAGATGTTCTAAAGGCGAACTTCCTGGAGCATCATTTGCATAAAGATAAACATAATCTCTACTACATTGCGCTTGATCAGCAGGTTGCCAGTTAAAATGTTGCACTAACCAATTATTTAGTCGTGGACGGCGACAGGCGTAATTTTTATCAAATAAAAAATACTCCATATTCACAGCCATAAACTCTTTAGGATTGGTCAGCTCATAATGATCTGGTGAACGATCAATACGTGTATTCTGATCATCTCTAAGATCGGATTCCCCTATCAATAATGGCCAGCCGGCTAAATCTAAAAACTCAGCATCATCACTCAACGTAAAATGCCGATTTAAAAAACCCATGCAATAAGAAGGTATAGATTTAACACCTTGTGATTTAGCTAATCGCTGACAATAACGAATCTGTGGTAGTTGGTCATTAGAAAATAATCCTGCATCATCATACAAATGAGCTAATTCATGAATAACTGTAGCTAATAATTCTTTACGTACAGTACCATGAGGCCGATCATTTTTTTCTGCTGCAGCACTTCCATCAACTAGTGAAGGTAATAATCTTTTATTTAAATAAAGAGCAAAACGTCCATTAGTTCGGCCATAAGCTTCATTAGGTAAGAGGTCTGACCAACTGATAGTTATTCTATGATCAAGTTTTGCCGCAAAAGTAGGCGGCAATAGTGATTTAGCTTCCAGCAGTAATTGTTGCGAAGCAGTTATTTCTTGTTCTGTTAAACCCTTGCTATCAAGTTTTAAATCAAGCTCAGCCAAACAATAACTGCTATAAACAACAAAGCCTATAGCAGTTAAAAAATATTTGACTAATTTAATCACTTAATAGCAAGCACAGCTTTAGCTAACTCTAAGTCTGGCATATTTGCTGCTTCAGGATATTCATCACGTATTATTTCAAAGGCTTTTGTTAAATAAGGTCCCTGTATTTTTCCTTCTGATGCGACAAAGGCTGCAGCATCACTTTTAGCGGCCTGAACTAATTTAAACTTGTCACGCGTTGAAGTAGTAGTATCCGAGGTAAAATCCAAACTACGCCCAAATGCACGGGTTGTAATATTAAAAATATCCTTCGTCTGATCAATGGCATAAGAATTTGGAATATATAAAATTCCCATCACTACAGCTACCGTACACAATAGTTTTTTCATATCAAATAATTCCTCACTGAGCAAGAATTGCTTCAGCTAACTCTAAATCTGTTACTGTTAAATCTGGATATTGAGCACGTATTTTTTGAAATGCCACCTCAATACGAGCCCCACGAATTTCTCCATTAGAAGCCACAAAACTAGCTGCATCATCATGTGCTGCCCGAACAACTTTATCATTCGCAAAACTAGAAGTGACTTGTTGAGAAGCATACAAAGAACGTACAACAACATCTGTTGTTGATTCAAATGCCATTACAGGCATAGCTAATACACAACCTAACAATACTGTAGCCATTGTTGAACATTTCATTGTTACTTTTCCTTCCAAATAATCAAGCAGTTATAGTTTAAGCTATAAATAATCTATGTGATAACTAATAAATGGTATAAATTATAAACAATATATTAGCGAGGATCAGCATGTATTATTACATCAGCCGCTGGCCATCGTTCTTGCAATACTTTTCTTACGATTAAACACTGTTGATGCGCTTCATCTAAACTCATCATAGCGGGTAATTCTACATGAAGCTGTATAAACCACTGTGTTCCTGATTTACGTGTTTTTAAATCATGCACATTAATTACTTCTGGCACTGATCTTGCTACTGTAAGCATCTGCTCTGTAACGTCTTCAGGTAACTCTTTGTCCATTAAAATTTCAATCGCTTCTTTACCAACAGTAATTGCACTCCACAAGATATAAAGGCCAATCAAAGCACCAAACAAACCATCACTACGTTGCCAACCATATAAACTTAGTCCTAACGCGCATAATATACTGATATTTAATAGGATATCCGACTTATAATGTAAAGAGTCTGCCGTAATCGCTGTTGATCCCGTTTTTTTAATAACATAACGCTGGAAGCTAACTAAACCAATAGTAACAACCAGCGAAAATAGCATTACAACTATACCCCAGTGGGTATTTTCTAAAGGAACAGGATCAATAAGCCGTTTAATCCCTTCCCAACTCACAAAAACTGCACTTATAGTAATAAATAGTGCTTGCGCTAGGCCTGCTAATGCTTCTGCTTTACCATGTCCAAAACGATGATCATGATCTGCAGGTCTTAAGGCAATAGTAATTGCAATTAAATTTATTAAAGAGGCCAAGCTATCCAATAATGAGTCAGTTAAACCTGCCAATAGACTTACAGAGCCACTAAACCACCAAGCTATGGCTTTGACCACTACTAAAACTATAGCAACAGCTACAGAAGACATAGCTGCTATACGCATTAATCTAGCTTGTTGCACAGTTGTAACCATATTAAATCTCTAACTAAAAGTCACATTCTATTATTTTTTATAAGGGTTAGGTTGGATACTTCTCAATTCTCTATGATTTGTTCAGCTTTTTATAAGGACAAGTGTCGGCTTTGCCTAATGGTCGCTGCATTATTACTGTGTCTAACCAACGTCCATGCTTCCATCCAACTGAATGGAGGGTACCAATTAATTCAAAACCTTGTCTTTTATGCAAGGCTATTGAGCCATGATTAGCAGAGTCACCCACAACTGCAATCATCTGCCTAAAATCAAGCTGAGTAGCCTCTATTATTAATTGTTTTAATAACGCTTTTCCCACACCTTTGCCCTGAAAATCCTGATGGATATAAATAGAATCTTCCACGGTACCATTAAAGGCTAGACGCTCATGATATTCACCTGCATAAGCATAGCCAACTACAAATCCATCCTCATCAGCCACTAAATAAGGATAATTTTTAGCTAATAATGCTTCCCTTCTTTCTGTCATTTCTAACTCAGAAGGTGGCTCCAACTCAAAAGTAGCCGAACCATTTATAACAGCTTCCGCATAAATAGCTGTAATCATTGGAATATCAGTTAACTTGCAAGGACGGATAATCATATTATTCTCGCATTACAAATTTATAAAATAAGGTGCTAACCATTGAATATCTTCGGGATGAGTAACTTTTAAATTATCACTCCGTCCCTCTACTAATAAAGGAGAATAGCCTGCTAGTTCTAAGGCAGAAGCTTCATCTGTTATAGATTGACCTGCTTTTAATCCCAGCTGTAATGCTGATTGCAATTGATCTAAATGAAACATTTGTGGTGTTAATGCTTGCCAAATAACACGTCTATCTAAAGTCGCTTTTACTCGTCCAGCATGATCAATTTGTTTTAATGTATCTTTTGCAGGAACAGCCAATAACCCACCTACAGAATCTTTACCTGCTACTAATAGCAATTTATCTAAATCTTCTCGTTGTAAATTAGGCCTAGCAGCATCATGCACTAATACCCAATCATCTGCCTGAGCCTGTTTTGCTAATAGTGATAAACCTGCTAATACCGAATCAGCTCGCTCTTTACCACCTATAGTCGTTTGAATAGAATGATGTTTACTCACAGCTAAATTATTCCAATAATTATCTTCAACAGCTATACACACAACTATTCCTAACAATTTAGGGTGCTCTAAAAAGCAATTAATGGTATGTTCTAAAACAGTTAATCTACCTAATGGCAGGTATTGCTTAGGAACTGCCGCTTGCATACGACTACCAATACCAGCGGCTGGAATAACTACCCAAAATGGGGGGATTTGGTCATTATTTTTCATTGGGGACTATATAGAGAGTTTCTCCATCCTTTACCATACCAAGATCATGTCTTGCTTTTTCCTCAATAGTTTCGGTACCTTTTTTAAGCTCAATAACTTCGGCCTCTAAACGTCGATTTTTTTCTAATAACTTCTTATTCTCTTCTTGCTGAGCAGCTATTTGATCTTTTAACTCATCAGTTTGACGCATTCCATCGTCACCCAACCATAGCCGATATTGTAAACCAGCTAATAGGACTAACAATAGTACAAATAACCAATAGGGACTACGCAATAAACGTGACATCATTATTTAATCTGCAACCTGAATTAATGTTAGCATATCTTTTTGCTGAAAAAATTCATATTCATTGTTACTCATATAATTGTAACAAGTTTCTAAAACACTATTACCCATTTGGCAAATTAAGTAACCGTATAAGTGCATTATAAAGACTATCAGCACTTTGTTGGTAGCCCGTCGCAGTTAAGTGAACATAATCTTTATTGGCTAAACCTCTTTCCACCCAACGTTGCATTGCACAGTTTCCACCCATTGCGGCAGACCAATCCCAATAAAGCGTTCGCTGTTGTTTTGCTACCTCTTTTTGTACAGTTCGAATACTAGTTAAATGTGGTGTTTGCATAGCCTGACAGCTAGCCCCCTTCCTTATTTTATTACGTTGTAAAGTGTCTGGAGGAGAAATAATAAGAATGGCACTATTAGGTAGTTTCTTACGAATTTGTTTTACACTTGTGGTTAAAAACTGCTTATATTTTGCTACATTAAAAGGGGTTTCAAATGATTCATTGGTGCCATATGCAATAATAACAAGATCACTTTTTGTTCTTGCTAAATCATTTAACCATTTTGCTCGCCACTTTTGCCAAATACTTTGCTTAGCACCATTTAAAGCGATAGGTGATACAACAACACCAGGTTGACCATTTTTCTCTAGCCAAATACCACCTAATTTGGCTGAATCAGCAGATTCAGCAATAATAGTAAAAGGAAGCATGACAAACACACTGATATATTGCCAATCCTTATTATTTCTCATATCTAATGTGGTTTCATAATTCATACCATCTATTAATTTTAATGATTGCCCTGGCTTCAATTGCTTTACTAACAAAGTAGCATTCCATAAACTAGGCTTTTCATCCACATTATAATTAACGGTTAATTGTGCATTAGACACTGTTGGAGTTGCCACAAAACCGCCCATTGGGTAATCATCAGATGCTGTACTACGGCTAGAGGTTAACAACCAATCTGAAGCTGTATAATAAACTTGTGTATTACGTTGCCCATAAACATTGATGGGGCTAATCCAACCAATTCCTGCACCGCCAAAACGTTGTTGTAACTTCTGTCTTAACTGCCCTGTAAAAATATCAGCTGCCGTGTGTGAGTCTCCTAGTTGGCTAATTCTCAATACTGAATCTGGAGGCGCCACACGCTTTTCAACATTCACTATTTTTTTCTTAAGTTTTGTTAAATTGGCTTCACCAAAATTTTCAATATTAACTTGCTTAACCAAACCAGAAGAAGTTTGAGCGATTGCTGGTAGATTACATACCAAACACATAATGGCTATTAATTGAATAACAGTTTTCATTTATTTGTTTACTTCCATAACGTCGTTAAAGCGTAATAAAGAAATAATTTTGTCAGCTATACGCTTCTGTCCAATAATGGTGAAATGAACACCATCATCTGTACGTAAAGTAACATTTCCACGGTTAGGTATTCGCAAAAATTTTACAAAATGATCATCTTGCATGCCTAGTAAGTCATTAGAAGGAATATAGCGTTGCCCAGCTATATTGACTTGTGACTGATAAATCTTATTCAATTTAATTACACCTACATTTAGCTTAGTATCCTTCATATTAGGTACACCTATCCATAGTACTTGAGCACCATGATCAGTGGCCGCATTAATCAACTGTTGGATACGAGCACGATATACTCCTTCCCACTCCGGTGTACTAAACTTTAAGAACCTTTTACCTCGGACAACAGGGAAATCCCAAGGATCATTAGGCCCCATAAAAACAACCATTAGTTTAATTTCAGGATTTTTAGTAAACGTCTCACGTGCTACTTGTGGCCAATTATAAAATCTAGGATAAGAAAGCCCTGTACTCTGTTTACTTAGGTTTATACTCTCAATACCATGCTCTTTTAGCAAAGTTCGCATTGCATGGGGTGCAACCCCCTGCATTAAAGAATCACCAACAAAAAATACTTTTTGTCCTTTTTCCAACAGAACACGGTTATCTTTTGCAACCAATGGCTCTGCCTCTGACTTATCCTTCAATGGTTGAGAAACAATTAATAATCCTCTATTGATAACCATTTGCTCTTTATCTATATCCTTTATTTTAACCACCTGAATAAATGGTTTTTGAGGAAATATAAAAAATTTAGAGTCTTTAAAAACTGCCTGAGAATCAATTAATAACGCCAACTCTTCAGAGACCTCATTAACTGTTATAGGTGTATCATCCCTCATTTTTATTAAATGATTATTAAATACTGCTATAGCTTCATCATTTAATGTTGTCACCTCTGTCTGCACTGTTTCAAGCTGCCCGCTCAGAAAGGCAGTTATATCACCACCTGCTTGCCAAGCAGAATAATTATCTAACACTGATAAAGGGCTAGTTTGATGGTAAGTTTGTATCCAATAGGCATTTATTGAGCGCTGCTCTAACCATAACAATGCCAGCATTGTTATAAATAACAAATAGAATACTTTTAAAAACTTCTTATTACCTGCCATCATATCTAAAAACTTGCATAAATAAAGTTAGGAATTCCTGCAGGTGCAGTGGTTAATATGAGCAATAAAATAATAACCCATACAATAGGTAAATAAATCCACACTATCTTATCTAATAGTTTGACGAGTAAATCGGGTAATTTAGCCAACAACGGATAAATAAAAAAGGCTATCAGTAAGAGAGGGAAATAGAGTATTACATTGGTATTAAGCGCAACTCCTGTAAAATTATGAGCTAATGCAGTCAAAAATTCTGTAGCATCAGATAAGGTAACTGAACGGAAAAAAATCCATGCAAAACAAACATATTGGAATGTAATAAATCTTGCGAACCAAATTGAAACCTGACTTAAACGATCTCGCCCCCAATAACGATCACCAATATTAAGCAATACAATGCCCAACGCATGAATAACACCCCAGACTATGAAAGTAAAACTAGCACCATGCCAAAGACCAGAAAGCGTCATTGCTGTAAATAAGTTAACTTGAGTACGCGTAAAACTCTGACGATTTCCCCCTAAAGGAATGTAAATATAGTCTCTAATCCAAGTTGATAAGCTTATATGCCAACGTTGCCAGAAATCCCGTAAATTATTAGCAAAATAAGGCATATTAAAGTTAATTGGTAATCTAAAGCCTAATAATAAGGCAATAGCTGTTACTAAATTAGTATACCCAGAGAAATTAAAGAAAATTTGTAAAGCATAGGCATAAACAGCTAATAAAATATCTAAAGAATGATAATTACTAGGGTTAGCAAACACTGGATCAACAAAGTTATCAGCCAATGCTGTATTTAAACAAAGGACTTTGATTAGGGCTAATAAAATTAACACAAATGCTTGATTATAATTACCTATCTCTCTAGCCTGTGTTACCTGAATTTGTGGTAAAAAATCTTTAGCTCTATTAATAGGACCAGCCACCAAACTAGGGAAAAAAGATAAAAATAAAGCAAAATCAATTGCTGAGGGAATACCGATCTCTTTTTTCTTGAGAGAAACTAAATAACTAATAGAATGGAAGGTATAAAAAGAAATGCCTATTGGTAATAAAATTTCAATACCTGGAATGGCATAATCTACTCCCAAACCTGTAATAAACGCCTGAACCTGCACCCTAAAGAAATCAAAATATTTGAAAAAACATAAATTAATAATAGCAATGGCAATAGCTATTCCTAACCAAATACCACTTCGTTTGCTGTAATAAATAGGAAAAGAAAGTCCATATAAAACAAAAGAATAAGTAATCAATATGGCCAAAAAATTAATATCAAAACTAGCCACAACTGCATAGCTTGCTATTAATAATAGGCCATTCTGATAAAGTGGTTTTTTCGCTAGTGCCCAATATAATAAAAAGAATAGAGGGAATAGAACACTAAACTCTATAGATAAATAACTCACCGACAGTAACTTACATTATTAACATTATTAATTCTCAATAAGCAATGCTTATTTTAAACAATTAAAAAATGCTAAGAATACTCCAAGTTAACTAAATAAAACAGTACAATTAAGTATAATGTTATAGTTTAAGTACTACAAAATAACGGTTACTTTAATTGCTTAAAATCATATTAAGCACAAAATAACTTTTAATATGGATAATTATCCATTACATTTACCACTTAATTAGTTCTTTATATGGACAAGAGTAAAAATGGGAAAAATACGTAATCTTTTTATCTTACTTATTATTATTGGTTTAATAGTAGTGGGGGGAACCAAAGCACTACTTTGGTACTATACCGATAAAACAGCTAAAGATATACAAAACACCTTGCCTCCAGGTGTGTTTAATTATGCTGGTGTCAGTACATCACTACAAGGCAGTACAAGTATCGATGATATTACTATTACTTATGCTGGTCAAAGAATTAAGATAGAAAAAATAGAGTTAAAATCTAAAAATATTGTTGAATTATTAGAACTAATTCTTAAGAATTGGGGCAGTAAAATACCTAACCAAATAGCTTTAAGAATTCAAGGTATTACTGTTAATTCAACAACCTTATTAAGTAATAAGCAAATAGCCGATTCTTTCCGTTATCCTTTTGATATTCCTTGTGGTAAGGTCAAAAAAATTGGTTTAGTTGAATACATGGATATTGGTTATCAAAACTTTGTATTTGATATTGATCTTGCCTATGAAAAAATTTCTACTAAACGTATTAAAGCTAGCTTTGATTTAAATACCAGAAACGCTTCTAAGTTTTCTTCTTCATTCTATGGTGATGCCTCTTTGCTTAACCCTATGGCGGCATCAGACCATAAGAAAAATGCTATTCCAAAATTTCAAATGCAATGGTCTGATGATGTTTTTACCAAAAAACTTTATAACTACTGTGCTCAAAAAGAAAATAAAACGATAGATGAATATATAGCTGCTTTACCAGCATTTTCAAAAGACAACATAGACCGAGCTAGTGCAGCTATATTCGGACTTACCTTAAGTGATGAAATAGTTAATGCTGTTAATGAATATATGAAAAATCCAAAAGAATTTTATATTGCTACTAACCCTAAAGGGCCTGTTACCCCTGATGAGTTAAAAGCAATGAATGAACAAGTAGCTCTTGAGCTTATTCGTCCTTCATTAAGAATTAATGGCCAAAATATTCCTATTGAGTTTAAATGGATAAGTGCTGAACAATTAGCAAAAAATAATAGTTTAGACACAAAGCCTAAAAAACCAATTATCCAATCATCAGAACGTCAACTAACACCTCTTAATGAGCTAAATGCTAAAGCTTTTAACAAAAATATTGAGGTACATACTACCAGTGGCATTATCTATAAAGGTGCTTTCAGAAAAGTAGAAGGCGGCTCTTTGCATATGACTATTCATAAAAGATTAGGATCATCAGATTTAGCACTTAAAGCAGATGTAATTAAATTAGTGTATATACTTTCTGACTATTAAATCCTTTCAATCAGTACTCATTACAAATAAATTATGAGTACTGATTAACCCTTCTTCAAATGCTCTAATGGCATCTCTGTTTTAGAAATTACTTGATTAAGTACAAAACAAGAACGAACGCTAGTTACACCTTCTATTCGTGTTAATACACCTAATAAAAATTTCTGATAATAATCAATATCTGGCACAACTACTTTCAACTGATAATCTGCATCCATCCCTGTAATCAAACTACATTCAACTACCTCTGAATGCTTTGTTAACTCTGCTTGAAAACGTTCAAACCGCTCAGGTGTATGACGATCCATACCCACCAAAACAAACACAGTTAACGAAAGCCCTAATTTTTTTGCATCTAATAAGGCTACTTGTTTAGCAATATATCCAGACTCTACCAACTGCTTAATTCGTCTTGAGCAAGGTGACGGAGATAAACCAATTTGATCAGCTAACTCATGATTAGGCAAACTGGCATCTTTTTGTAATATTTCTAAAATTTTTAGATCGTAACGGTCTAACTTTTCCATAATATTTTCTTTAAAGTAAATTTATAGTCTATATTACAAAGTAATATCATTAAATAAAAACATTATCCTCGAGGGTGATGTTTAGCATGTAACTCTTGTAATCGAGCTTGTGCAATATGTGTATAAATCTGTGTTGTTGATAAATCACTATGACCTAGTAACATTTGTACAACCCTCAAATCAGCCCCATGATTTAATAAATGTGTTGCAAAAGCATGACGTAAGGTATGTGGCGACAGTGATTTAGTAATACCTGCCACCTTAGCATGAAGTTTAATACGGTGCCAAAAAGTTTGGCGTGTCATCATATCGCCACGACTACTAGGAAATAATACATCACTGACTTTACCAGCTAATAACAGGCCTCTACCTGTTTTTAAATATTGTTCTATCCAAATAATAGCTTCTTCACCTAAGGGGACTAAGCGCTCTTTTCGCCCCTTACCAAACGTTTTCAACACACCTTGTCGTAAATTGACTTGCTCTAGCGTTAAACTTACTAACTCTGTTACACGTAAGCCACAAGCATATAAAACCTCTAACATAGCTTTATCACGCAAACCAATAGTATCTTCGATATCTGGTGCCGCTAATAACGCTTCTACATCTTGTTCAGATAATGTTTTAGGGAGTGGGTGGCCTAGTTTCGGCATTTCAATTTGTAATGTAGGATCAGTATCACAAAGACCTTCCCTGACTAGATAACGATAAAAACTACGTAATGCTGACAATAGACGAGCCGTTGAACGAGCCTTATAACCTTTTTCTAAGCGCCAAGCTAAATAATTTAAAATCATTTCTCGGCCAGCCTTTTCTATCTGAATATTATATTTTGCTAACCATTGATCAAAATGTTGTAAATCGCTTAAATAACTATTACGACTATGATCAGACAACCCTTTTTCTAACCATAGCATTTCTATGTATTGATTAATAATCGCAGGAATAGTTTGTTGCTCAGTCATTCTTTATCTCTAATAGCATTACTGTTTTAGAACTCAATGAACTTACTACTTCAATCGTTTACCGCTATAAACTACTTGCTGTATCCATCCCAAACAATCATCAAAAGCTATTGACTCATCATTAGGTAACAAACAAATCAGCTTTTGATCTATTTCTTTAAAATCGTAAAGATCAGACCATAAATCAATCCAATAGCTTTCTATTTCTGCATTGGTTACCATACACTACCATCAATGACTTACTATTAGGAGTTAATATGACAATATCCCCTATTCTAATTACAGGTGCAGGCCAACGTATTGGTTTTTACTGCGCTATGCAATGGTTAGAACAAGGAGTTCCCGTTATTGTCACTTACCGTCAAAATCGCCCAACAATAGATCAATTAAAAAGTAAAGGAGCTATCGCTATCCAAGCTGACTTTCAAAATAATGAAAGTATAATGCAATTTATTACTCAACTAAAACAAACCACTACATCTTTACGCGCCATTATTCATAATGCTTCTACATGGTTAAAAGATGATGGTACTGGAAAGGTTTTCGCAGAGCTATTCACCGTACATATGCAAGCCCCTTACTTGATTAACTTGCATTGTAGAGAGTTGCTTATGACCTCTAGTTTAGCAGATATTATTCATATTACAGATGACAGTGTTAGAAAAGGCAGTTCTGATCATATTGCCTATTGTGCTAGTAAAGCTGGTTTAACTAATTTAACTCTTTCCTTTGCTAAACTATTAGCTCCTCATGTTAAAGTGAATTGTATTGCACCCTCACTGGTTATGTTTAATGAGCAAGATACAGATAGCTATAAACAACAAGCAATTAATAAATCACTACTCAATATTGTGCCCGGTGAACAGGAAATATTTAGAGCTATCAACTACTTATTAGATAGCTCAAATATTACAGGAGAAATTCTTAGTATCAATGGAGGGCGTCATTTAAAAACTGAGTAACCTATTACTCATAGTATTTTATTTGGTAACCCTTTTCTTCTAATAACTTTAATACACTATCATCACCCACTAAATGCATAGCACCGACAACTACCATAGTTGGTGTATTATCTGCTGCATAACGCGTAATTTGAGCAATCCATGCCTGATTACGTTTAACTAGTAAGTTTTGGTAAAACGTTTCCATATCTTTTGTTTTATAATGCTCTAATTGGTCTTCAATGGCTGTAGTTTCACCCTGATAAACTTGTTTTATTAATGTATCCAATGCTAACTCTGGATCAGTTAACCCTTTTAAAGTTTCTTCAATAAGTATATTGGGATTTATTCGTTTTAGTGAAGCTAATGCAGCCAATTGTTGATCAAAGGTTTCTAAACCAGCCACCGCTTTGCCTTGCTGTTTTGCTTTATCATATAAAATTTTATCAATACCTTCTTGATAACCTTGTTGTTGCCAAATAATCATAGGCAATGAGAAACTCATAAAAGCTGCATCAAACATAACTAAAGTAGTTGGAATATTATGCTTTTGCATCATTTGTTGTAATTCACGCCATACTGCTGGCTTGAGGGTTTTATCTAATGTTGTACCCTGTAACTGAAATATTTGCATCATTTTAGCCGCAGATGTTAACGAACTCATTTCAGCTAAATCTATCTCAAATACTATTCTTTTAGAGGCATCAAATGCTTTTAAATATTCTGCCGGTAATGGAAGTTGTGATGGATGAATTAAATGGACACTGCCTGCTAAAATAATTTTTTTGTTATCTTTTTCAGCTATCCATACACTACTCTTTCCATAAGCTAACATCGGTGCAATTAATACGATAAGTAACAGCCACAGCTTACTCTTTTTCATAAGAATCCTTTAAGAAACATTTAACTCATAACCTATACGCTTTAACCAACTAGCTTCTTGTACAAAATCAGCCCTAGTTAAAGGGTTTTCCTCTAGCCAATTTTCAGGAAAGCGAATTTCTAATTTTTTAGATTTAGCTACTAATTTAACCGTTGGTTTATTTTGATTGCTACGAATATGATGAAATAAGATGGCAAATCTCAATAATATGCAGAGCCTTATCAATTGCTCACTATTCTCTGCTGCCTCTTCAAATTTATCTCTAGGGATATTGCGGCGATGTCCCCTGACTAATAAAGCTAATTCTTGCTGTTCTTGTTTTGAAAAACCTAATAACTCTGAATATTCTAATAAATAAGCACTGTGTTTATGGTATTGATAATGAGCTATATCTAGTCCTATTTCATGCACTTTAGCTGCCCACTCTAATAACTCTATATACCACTCATCTTCAAGCCCCCATGCTTCAGCAACTTGTCCTAATGCTTCTAATGCTTTTTCAGAAACTCTAGTAGCCTGCTCTATATCAACTCGATAACGTTCTTGTAAATAGGTCATAGTACGCTCTCGAACATCTTCATGAGTATAACGACCTAATTGGTCATAAAGCACACCTTCCCTTAATGCACCTTCTGAATAAGTCATTTTATCAATATCTAATGCATCAAAAATGGCCTCTAATATTGCCAAGCCAGGCGGTAAAATGACTCTACGATCATTTTTAATACCTTCTATATTTAATTTTTCAATATCACCTAATTTCAGAATTTTTTGTTTTAACCAAGTGATACCTTCTCGAGTAATATCAGCCTCTGATGAAGAGTAACCTGCAGACTTACAAGCATTTGCTATTGCTTTTATAGTCCCTGAAGAACCTACAGCTTCCTGCCATCCCATTTTTTGTAATGACTGCTCAATAGCCATTAGTTCTAATCGAGCCGCTGTATAAGCTTGTGCATAACGACTTGCTGTTAATTTTTCACCCACAAAAAAACGTTTATTATAACTAACACAGCCCATCTGCTGACTTTCTAATAATTTAGGCTCAAAACCTTGGCCAATAATAAACTCTGTACTACCACCACCAATATCCACTACTAGGCGCTTATCTTTAGAACTTCGTAAGGTATGGGAAACCCCTAAATAAATAAGCCTTGCCTCTTCCCGACCAGAAATAATTTCAACTGGATGCTTTAGTATTTCTTCTGCATGCTTAATAAATACTTTACGGTTTCTTGCCTCCCTTAATGCATTAGTGCCTACCACTCTTACGCTACCTAAAGGCATATCATTAACAAATTGCGCAAAACGCTTTAAACAGTTATAGCCACGCTCCATTGCTTGATCATCTAACTGTAAATTATCCGTAATACCCGCAGCCAGCTGTACTTTTTCCCCTAATTGCTCTAAAACACGTATTTTGTCATCATCAACTCTAGCTAACAGCATATGAAAGCTATTCGAGCCTAAATCAATAGTAGCAACAACAGAATGAATATTTTTATTAGCAACCATATATTAACTTCTTAGTAATGAACAACAGGAAATACGATAAAGGGGTAATACCTTTAAATAGATAGTACAATTAGATAATACATAAACAATAATTGTTACTATAATACCAAATATTGTAACCTGTTCTACTGACACTCGCCTATTGAAACCTAAAAAAGATGTTATCTTATTAATATAGTGGAAATTTATTATGAACTATCGCCATGCATTTCATGCAGGAAATCATGCAGATGTTTTTAAACATGTTGTCTTAAGCCGTCTGATCGCTTTACTTTGTCAAAAAGAAACACCCTTTGCTTATTTAGATACTCACTCTGGATTAGGAATATATGACTTATACAGTTCAGAGGCAGAACGTACTGGCGAATGGTTAGAAGGTATTAAACTGTTGCTTGAGCAAGCAAACACACCAGAGTTATTTGATGACTATATAACGGTTATTAATCAGCTTAATGTAGATAAAAAATTACAATATTATCCTGGCTCCCCTATGTTAGCTCAAAAACTTATGCGCCCTCAAGATCGTATAATTTTTAATGAGAAACACCCAGAAGATGCTCAACTACTGAAGCAAAATTTCAGAAAAGATTCTCGTATTACTATCCATACGCAGGATGGTTGGTTATTACCTAAAGCGCTGTTACCAACAACAGAAAAAAGACTTTTATTATTGATAGATCCGCCTTTTGAGCAGACAAATGAGCTAGACCTTTGTGTAAAAAGTTTAACGGATGCTATCGCGCGTATGAGGCAAGCTATAGTTGCTATTTGGTATCCTATTAAGGATCAAAAAAACCTAAATAAATTTTATAATCAATTAAAAATGTCTAATGCTCCCAAACTACTAAAAGCAGAACTTATGATAAAACCTGCTGATAATAATTTAGGATTAAATGGATCTGGAATGGTTATTGCAAACCCACCATGGAAGCTTGAGAATGAACTAACTACTTTATTATCTTATTTATCTAATGTACTTACTGAAAACGCTGGTACATGGAGTATTGACTGGTTAATTGCCGAATCAGTAAAATAAGTCAACAAATCAAGCACTCTATAATGCATGACATAATTTGTTATTTTATGACATTAAATGGCATTTTTACTATTACTATTATCTAATATTTGACTTTAGTTTTTATAGGTATAATCCTTAATCATTATGAAAAACATCACTCAGACAATTGCTACTCTTTTTTTAGGATTTATACTAACAATCCCTACAATTGTCTTTGCGCAAAATATAAATGATAAAACGTTATACAAATGGCAAGACACTACCGGTAAATGGCATTACTCTAAAATTCCACCTGATCAAACTTTAAATTACTCTCCTAATAAAATAGAAGTAGCGAAAGATACTAGAACACTTATTTTTGCTGAGAAAAAAGAAGAAACCACTTCTCAAGAAAAGCAAGAAACTATAGTTGAATCAAAATTAAGACAACAAAGAATTAGCTGTCAAACAACCCCATCTACTATGATGAATACAGCACTTTATCTACATAGAATAGTAGATAAGAATTTCCAAGAAAAAAGCATTACACAAGAAGAGTATGAGCAGAAAAAACAGACCATTAATAAACTAGAAGAAATTGCTAGTGACCTTAACTTTTATGATTATTGTATGGATGACTTCTCTAGAAAACCTCATATTAAAGCTGTCTCTGACTGTATGACTAAAGAAGACTCTATGGAAAAACGAACTAGCTGCCTAAAAGAACTACCACCAATGTAATAAGTTAAGGTTAGGTAGATAACAATTTATCCGTTATACTAAAAACTATAAATAGTATCAAAAGGTTCCTTTTTAATAATGACTGCGGCATCCCATAAAGATTATTTGCTTTGTGTACAACTAACTGACTCTCATCTTTTTGCTAATCCACAGGAAGAACTACTCGGTATTCCAACGGCTCAAAGTCTCAAAAAGGTTATTGCACTTATCAATGAAGAACAACCTGATATTGACTTAGCATTGGTAACAGGTGACATCTCTCAAGATGGTAGTCTTGCTTCTTATCAATTTTTCCAAGAGCAAATTAAAAAAATCAATGCCCCTTCTTTATGGACGCCTGGTAATCATGATGACTTTTCTGTTATTAGCAGTATTGATAGCTTTCAAGAACATCTAATTACTCAACAAGATATAGGCGAACATTGGCGTGTAATCACGCTTAACTCACAAGTTATTGGTGAAAACCATGGTAAGTTAGCAAAAGAATTATTAGAAAACCTATTAAAGTCCCTGCAATCAACCAAACGCTTTCATTTAATTGGTATTCATCACCCAGCTTTTGCCACTAATGCACGTTGGCTTAATGATATTAGATTACAAGAATCATGGGAGTTTTTAGATTGTCTAGAGTATTTTCTAAATGCTAATGTTGTTCTTTGTGGTCATGTACATCAAGTCGTTGAGCTATATTATCGTGGAACTTACTTATTCTCCAGCCCATCTACTTGCATTCAATTTGCACCAGATACAAATGAGTTCAAACTAGATAATTTAGCACCTGGCTATCGCTGGATTAAACTATTTAACAATGGTCATATCGACACTGGCGTTTCTCGCCTAAAAGAAAACCCTTTTACTGTTGATTTAACTGCTGCTAGTTATTGATTAAAAAGGTTGCTGCTGGGTAATACAATGAATATTGCCCCCACCTAATAAAATTTCACGTCCAGCCACCATTACTATTTTCTTATCAGGAAATAGTTGCTGCAAAATAGCTTTAGCCTCTTCATCTTTAGGATCATTAAAATAAGGAGCAATAACACCATTATTCACTATTAAAAAATTGATATATGAACCTGCTAATTGAATAGAAGGATCTCTAAGTTGACTACCTTCATGATAATCAACCCCATCACACTCTTCTTCTGATGCAAACAATGGCCCAGGAATAGGCATTTTATGAATAATTAACTTTCTTCCTTGAGCGTCTATAGCTTGTTCTAAAACTTGCCAAGCTTCCTGACAACGATTGTAATTAGGATTGTTCTCATCATCTGTCCAAGCTAGCAATACTTCTGCTGGACGAATAAAACAACAAAAATTATCTATATGCCCATTGGTCTCATCATTATATAAACCTTTAGGCAACCAAATGACTTTCTCAATATTTAAATAATCACCGAGATATTGTTCAATTTGTTGCCGTGTTAAATGAGGATTGCGATTGTGATTTAATAAACACTCTTCGGTTGTTAATACTGTTCCTTCACCATCCACATGAATAGAACCACCTTCTAGGACAAAATCATCACAACGATAACGGGCATAGCCTTCTATCTGGAGAATCTTTGAAGCTACTTGATCATCTAGATCCCAAGGAAAATATAAACCACCTTCCAAGCCACCCCAAGCATTAAATGCCCAGTCCACACCGCGTAACTCTTCACCATCGTCACTAATTACAAAAGTTGGACCAGTATCCCTTGCCCACGCATCATTCGATGAAAGTTCAACTACTCGAATAAGTTTATCCGTTAACCCTTTTGTTAAATGAAATAATGCATTTTCATACTGTATTGCGCTCACTCCCACTGTCACTATAGCAAATTCAGCAATAGCTAAAGCAACTTCAGTAAACGCTTTTTGAGCTGGCTTAGCGCCTAAACGCCAGTTATCGGTACGCTCAGGCCAAATCATCCATACCTGATACTGTGGATGCCACTCAGCAGGCATATAAAACCCATCAGCTTTAGGAGTAGTTAACATACTTTTATCCTTAGGATTCAAGATAACCATCAAGTGTTGTTAATGGATAGTACAAGTTTGGACGACGATCTCTAAATACCCCCCAAGCGCTACGAACTTTTTCTAATACATCTAAATCAAAGGTATAAGTAATGACACCTTCCGTTTCTTCATCCATTTCAGCTACTTTCTCACCAAACTGATTAGCTATAAATGAAGAACCATAAAAAGTAATATGATAGTTCTCTTGATCTTCTCTGCCCACACGATTAGAAGCAATTAAAGGCATTACATTAGCACCTGCATGGCCTTGTTGTACTCGCTGCCAATGATCTCTTGAAGAAATAGTAGAATCATGTGGCTCGCTACCAATAGCAGTGGGATAAAACAGTAACTCTGCCCCTAATAAAGCCATTGCACGAGCACTTTCTGGAAACCATTGGTCCCAACAGATTCCAACACCGATCTTAGCATAGCGAGTTTGCCATACCTGAAAACCTGTATCACCAGGATTAAAATAATATTTCTCATGATAGCCTGGACCATCTGGAATATGGCTCTTACGATAAATACCTAATAAGCTTCCATCAGCATCAATCATAGCAATACTATTAAAACGAGCGCGTCCCGCTAGTTCAAAAAAGCTAATTGGTAATACAACCTCTAGTTCAGCTGCTATTTTTTGAAAATGCTTGATAGCTGGATTATCTTCTATGGATGTTGCCAGAAGCATATAATCAGCATTAGGTTTCTGACAAAAATAAGGTGTTTCAAATAACTCTTGAATGAGAATAATATTTGCGCCCTTACTAACGGCCTCTCTAACCAACTTTTCAGCCTTAGCAATATTCGCATCATGATCCCAACTACAAGCCATTTGGGTAGCAGCCACACTTACTACTCGAGACATATCACACCTATATCATTAATTTGTTATTTAAACAGTATGTAAGTACCAATTATATTCTAAATCGGAAATAGAAAGTTCAAACTCTTCCAACTCACTCTCTTTACAGGCTACAAATATATCAATATATTTTGGGTCAATATAACGAGCAAATACCTCACTATCATCCAACTCTCTTAAAGCATCCCGTAAATTATTAGGTAAGCTCGCTTCATACTGTTCATAAGCATTACCTTCAACTGCTTCGGTTGGCTCTATTTTATTAGTAAGCCCATGATGGATACCTGCTAATAAACCTGCCATCAATAAATAAGGGTTGGCATCTGCACCTGCTACTCTGTGTTCAATTCGTACAGCACTTGGGGTATCTGTAGGAATACGAATAGCCACTGTTCTATTATCTAATCCCCATGTTGGTGCATTAGGCACATAAAACTGTGAACTAAAACGCCTATAAGAATTCACATTGGGACATAAAAAGGCCATACTTTTAGGTAAGGTTTCCAATACGCCACCTACGGCATGACGCAATGTTTTATTTTGCTCAGCATCATCTGAGGTAAAAATATTATTACCCTCTTTATCCACAATAGAAACATGTAAATGCAAGCCATTACCAGCCTGTTTAGGATAAGGTTTAGCCATGAAAGTAGTGTCCATTTCATGGTCATATGCAATATTTTTAATTAATCGTTTAAGTAAAATAGCATACTCACAAGCCCTAAGAGGATCCGTTACATGGTGTAAATTCACCTCAAATTGAGCCGGCGCACTTTCTTTTACAATAGCATCAGCGGGAATACCCTGTACTTTTGCACCATCTAAAATATCTTGTAAACAATCTGCATATTCATCTAGATCATCGATTAAATAAACTTGATTAGACTGAGGTCGTTTACCCGAAATAGGCGAAAGTGGAGGTTGAGGTCGGCCATTGATATTTTCTTGATCAATTAAATAAAACTCCACCTCAAAAGCAGCGCAAATGTATAATCCTAACGCATCAAACTGTTTTACTATTTGCCTTAAAATTTCACGAGGATCCGCAAAAAAAGGAACACCCTCAGGCTCATACATAGCCATTAATAATTGTGCCGTTGGTCTTTTTTGCCAAGGCTCAACACATAATGTGCCAGCAATGGGATAGCAAACTCGATCTGCCTCACCGATATCAAGCCCTAATCCTGAACTTTCTACAGTAGAACCATTAATATCTAAAGCAAAAATGGAGGCTGGAAGATTAATCCCTTTTTCATAAACTTTTTGTAAACTAGCTCGTTCTATGCGCTTACCACGAACAATCCCATTCATATCAGCAATTAATAAATCAACAAACTGTATTTCTGGGTGTTTTTTTAAAAACTCACTTGCTTCTAATGGATCAGCACGCAGGGGTACTGTCATGATAGAATACCTTTATTACCTAAGAACCTTTAAGTCAACCGTAAAGTAACCTTTCTGTCAATTATCTATTTATAGTAAATTTAGTCTAACTTATTATTTATATTAGGATAATTGTTTTTCATGCAGTCATTACGATGACTATTATTTAACTTTTTTAATCTTTTCTACTCTTTTTTAAATTATGCATACTTTATGCCGATACTTGACTATAACCTGTCAATGATTATTATTCAACTCACAATTAGCAACTTTATGAATATAGAAAAACCATATTGAATATACATCCAAAGCAAATTATTGATCGTAGCCAAGACCAATACTTTATGCAGCAAGCGATAGATTTGGCTAAACAAGGTGCGGCTATTGGAGAAGTTCCAGTAGGTGCTGTTATTGTTCATCATGGCACTATTATTGGGCGCGGCTTTAACCAACCTATTAAACTACATGATCCTAGCGCCCATGCAGAGATGGTAGCGATTCGTGAAGCAGCTAAATCACTTAATAACTATCGTCTCATTGATACAACGCTTTATGTCACATTAGAACCTTGTAGTATGTGTGCAGGGTTACTAGTACATGCTCGTATCAGTCGCCTAGTTTATGGTACTACAGAACCCAAAGCAGGCGTAATTATTAGCCAAGACCAATTTTTTAACAAACCATTCCTTAATCATCGCTTAATAATAGAAGGTGGTGTATTAGTAGATGAATGCTCAGCTTTATTAAAAGAATTCTTTAAAAATCGTCGCTTAAAGTGATTTTGTCGTTGTTGCCATTGCCTCATTACGACTTAATGCGGGAATATGTAATTGAGGATCTTCTGTATTAGGCATTTCACGTTGTGAATGATTTAACCAATTTAAAATATCATAATAACGACGGACATTACGTACAAACTGTTTAGTCTCAAAACCTCTTGCATAACCATAACGAGTTTTTTGATACCACTGTTTTTGTGAAATTAATGGTAATACATGATTCACATCGCGCCATGAATTAGCATCCAATTTATTTAATTTTGCTATTTTTTGTACATCAGCCAGATGTCCCTGCCCCATATTATAGGCGGCTAAAGCAAAAAAGGTACGATCAGGGTCTACAACTTCCTTATTGATTGACTGCTTTATGATGGATAAAAACTTAGCCCCCCCCATAATACTTTGCTTAGCATCTAAACGATTTTCAACTCCCATTGCTTTTGCTGTTCTTTGCGTCAACATCATTATCCCCCTAACGCCTGTAGGGGATACTGCATCTGGATTCCAATGTGACTCTTGATAAGCAATGGCAGCCAATAATCTCCAATCTAAACTATTCTTTTTGCCATATTCAATAAAATATTTTTCATACTTAGGCAAACGTTCTTGTAAATGTCGCGCAAAAGAATAAGCACCAACATAACCAAGTGTATCAAGGTGTCCAAAGAAGCGGTCATTTAAACGAGCTAAACTACCTGACTCTTCAACTTCTTCAAAAAACTCATTAATTGCGTCTATTACACTTGCATCTTCAGGGTTGTTTGCAACTACCCAACCCATTTTTTGTTCTTTCTCTAAAACAAAACCAACTCTTACACCCGTGTAATAAACTTGTGTCATAGCAAGTGCATTAGAATTAATAATTGTTATATCTATTTTTTTATCTTCAATCTGCTGTAAAAGATCAACAACATCCACTGTATCTGATTCTTGAAACTCTAAATCTGGATACTGTTGCTTTAATGCTCTTAATTGATCAGCTTGACTACTTCCTTTAACAACCAAAATAGACTTACCAATTAAATCTTTGACATTCATGGGCCGTTTAGCTGAACGTTGATACAACACTAAGCTATCAACAACTAAATAAGGATTTGAAAAAGTTACCTGCTCATTTCTTCTAGAAGTATTCACTAAACTAGCAGCCCCAATAACTAATTGATTACCTTCTACAACCTTACTATATACATCATCAAATGAATTAACAGGTTCTACTTTGAGTTCTACACCTAACTTTTTAGCAAAACGCTTAGCTAACTCATACTCAAAACCCGTTTCCCCATTACGATCTTCAAAATAAGTAACAGGGCTATTACGAGTAACTACATGCAGCACACCTTCCTGCTTTATTTTTTCTAAAGCATTCAGCGAAGTACCTGAGTCACATCCTGCAAGGCATAAACTCATCAACCCTGAACAGAACCAAGGTAAAAAAGTTTTTTGTGACACTTGTTTTAATAATCCCATCATCTACCAGATTGATATTAATACAATATTTCTAAAATCACTCAAGACTACAGATTTGACTAGTGCTTTTTATATACTCTCGAAAGTCTATCTCAAAGTAATACCAATGTCTAAATTTTTAGTTTTACATTAATATTAAATTAAGATTTCTAATATTTTTTTCGTTTAGGTGTTGACATTATGCTCTTCAAACATTAAAGTGCGCACCAATTCTTGATAAGCAAGAAACCTAAATACCTATTTTAAATAGTATAGGGGTGTAGCCAAGCGGTACGGCAGCAGGTTTTGATCCTGCCATGCGTTGGTTCGAATCCAGCCACCCCTGCCATATTCTTTGATAACCTCTCTAGGTATCACTCCATGTCAAAAATGATGGTTTTTACAGGGAATGCTAACCCTGATCTAGCAAAACGTGTGGTTAGCCAGCTACACATACCTCTTGGTGATGTATCTGTTGGTAAGTTCTCTGATGGTGAAATCAGCGTAGAAATTAATGAAAATGTTCGCGGTAAGGATGTTTTTTTAATTCAACCAACTTGTGCTCCAACCAATGATAACTTAATGGAATTAGTAGTAATGGCTGACGCATTCCGTCGTTCATCTGCTAGCCGTATCACGGCCGTTATTCCTTACTTTGGTTACGCTCGCCAAGATCGCCGTCCACGCTCTGCTCGTGTACCAATCACTGCTAAAGTAGCTGCTGACATACTAGACACAGTTGGTGTTAACCGTGTTTTGACTGTTGACCTTCATGCAGACCAAATTCAAGGCTTCTTTGATATTCCTGTAGATAATATCTATGGTTCACCTGTATTGGTAGACGATATCATTGCGCAACGCTTTGAAAATTTATTGGTAGTATCACCAGATATCGGTGGTGTAGTGAGAGCAAGAGCAGTTGCAAAATCATTAGGTGTTGAATTAGCTATTATCGATAAACGTCGTCCTAAAGCTAATCAATCTGAAGTGATGCATGTAATTGGTGAAGTAGAAAACCGTACCTGTATCCTTGTTGATGACATGGTAGATACAGCTGGCACTCTTTGCCATGCAGCTAAAGCGTTAAAAGACTTTGGTGCTACTAAAGTATTGGCTTACTGTACACATCCTATCTTATCAGGCGCAGCAATAGAGAATATTAATGGTTCTGTGCTTGATGAATTAGTTGTTACTAATACCATTCCGCTCTCGGCAAAAGCGCAAGGTTGTGCTAAAATTCGCCAACTCGATATTGCTCCAATTGTGGCTGAAGCAGTACGTCGTATCAGTAACGAAGAATCTATTAGCGCTATGTTCCGTTATTAAACAAGCGCTATTTAACTTGGCTTATTTATAATAAGCCTTTTACAAGTCGCTCAAACGCTGGTCGCAAACGTTTTGAGCGTTTTTATTTTTGGAGATTTTAAAAATGGTAGATTTCATAATAGACGCGCAAGCGCGTGATGACTTAGGGAAAGGTGCGAGCCGCCGCCTTCGTCGTAACGCAAGCATGGTTCCTGGCATTATTTATGGTGGCGATAAAGCACCTAAATCAGTGAGCGTATTAGCTAAAGACCTTGCGAAGTTATTAGAGAACGAAGCAGTTTTCAGTCATATCTTAACTGTTAACGTTGCTGGTCAAAAAGAAAGTGTGTTAATCAAAGCATTACAACGTCATCCTGCAAAAGGTTTCGTGTTACATATTGATTTCCAACGCATGGTTGCTGGTCAAAAAATTACTACAACTATTCCTTTACACTTCATCAATGAAGCTACAGCGATTGGTGTTAAACAAGATGGTGGGGAAATCTCTCACATCACTGGTGAAGTTGAAATTAGCTGCTTACCAAAAGACTTACCAGAGTTTATTGAAGTAGATATGGCGAATGTTGAACTTGACCAAATCGTTCACTTATCAGACCTTAAAGCACCTAAAGGTGTAGAACTTGTAGCATTAGCTCACAATAATGACTTACCTGTTGCTACTATTCACACACCACGTGTACAAAGCACTGATGAAGCAGCAACTGGTGGTGAAACACCTACAGCAGAGTAATTCTCCTGTATAAAGAGGGGCTCCTGACATGACTGCCGTACAGTTGATAGTAGGTCTTGGTAATCCAGGACCAGAATATGATCAAACTAGGCATAATGCAGGAGCCCTTTTCGTTGAGTGCATTGCAGAAAAATATAATGTTCCATTAGTAGCTGATCGCAAATATTTTGGTTTAGTTGGACGTTTTACCTTAAATGGTCAAGATGTAAGATTACTTATTCCAACAACCTATATGAATCGTAGTGGTCAAGCAGTAACTGCTCTAGCCAACTTTTATCGCATTCCTACCGACGCTATATTAGTAGCACATGATGAACTTGATCTACCACCCGGCATAGCAAAACTGAAACAAGGTGGTGGTCATGGTGGTCATAACGGCTTACGTGATATTATTGCGCAATGTGCTAATCAAAATAACTTCTATCGATTACGATTAGGTATTGGCCATCCAGGTAACAAAAACTTAGTTTCAAATTTTGTATTAAGTAGAGCACCTCAAGCAGAACGCCAATTGCTGGCTACCAGCATAGAACATACACTTGATATATTACCTGAAATAGTTACAGGCGATTGGAACAAAGCCATGCACCAATTACATAGTCAAAAAGCATAAATAACTTTAAGGGATACATACAATGGGGTTTAATTGCGGTATTGTTGGCTTACCAAATGTTGGTAAATCTACTTTATTTAACGCGCTTACCAAAGCAGGTATTGGCGCTGAAAACTTTCCATTCTGCACTATTGAGCCTAATAGTGGCATTGTGCCTATGCCTGATGCACGCTTAAATATTTTAGCAGAGATCGTTAAACCAGAACGTGTTCTCCCTACTACTATGGAATTCGTCGATATTGCTGGTTTAGTAAAAGGTGCTTCAAAAGGTGAAGGTTTAGGTAACCAATTTTTAGCGAATATTCGTGAAACTGATGCCATTGCCCACGTAGTACGCTGCTTCGAAGATGATAACATCGTTCATGTGGCCGATAGCGTTGATCCAAAACGTGATATTGAAATTATTGATTTAGAACTTATTTTTGCTGACCTTGATAGCATTGAAAAACAACTACAACGTGCTCAAAAAATGGCAAAAGGTGGCGATAAAGAAGCCATTGCTAGTAAAGCTTTATTAGAAAAGTTACAAATTCATTTAACTGATGGTAAACCTGCACGCTCAATGCTTAAAGATTTATCTCAAGAAGAAAAAGCAAAAATTAAAACATTCCATCTACTTACAGTAAAACCTGTTATGTATATTGCCAATGTAGCAGAAGATGGTTTTGAAAATAATCCTCACTTAGATGTTGTAAAAGCCATAGCAACTGAAGAAGGTGCTGTTGTTGTCCCTATCTGCAATAAAATAGAAGCAGAAATTGCTGAACTTGAAGATGGTGAAGACAAAGACATGTTCTTAGCAGAACTAGGCTTAGAAGAACCGGGATTAAATCGAGTAATTCGTGCAGGCTATGAGCTATTAAACTTACAAACCTATTTTACGGCTGGCGTAAAAGAGGTAAGAGCTTGGACAGTTAAAGTTGGTGCCACAGCACCACAAGCAGCAGCCGTTATTCACACCGACTTTGAAAAAGGTTTTATTCGTGCTGAAGTTATTGCTTATGATGATTTTGTTCAATATAAGGGAGAGTCTGGCGCTAAAGAAGCAGGTAAATGGCGTTTAGAGGGTAAAGATTACATTGTTAAAGATGGTGATGTTATGCATTTCCGTTTTAATGTATAAACTCCCTTATTAGATTTTATAAAACTTCGTGTATACTTACTGATCATTTATAGCGGAACTCATTAATTAATGAATACTTCTCGAATTATAGAATTTATTGGCAACCACTATCTTTTGTGTGGTATTTTCTTAGCCTTATTAGTAGTATTGGCTATCACTGAAATACGTCGTGGTGGTCGTAGTATTGGCTCTGCTCAACTCACATCATTACTTAATAGTGATCAAGCCATCATAGTGGACATTCGCTCCTCAAAAGATTTTGGCACAGGTCATATTACTGACTCACTTAATATTCCCTTTGATAAGTTTGCATCACGCATGGTGGAACTTAATAAGTATAAAGAGAATAAGATAATTGTTATCGTGGATAATCAAGGTCAACAAAGTGGACCTATCTGCCGTGATATGAAAAAGATAGGATTTAATGTAGCAAAATTGGGTGGAGGTATTTCCAACTGGAAAGCGGATGGTTTACCTTTAGTCAAAAAGAAAGCAAAGGCATAGTAATATGGCTAAAATCATTATTTATACAAGTGCTTGGTGTCCTTATTGTATGAAAGCTAAACAGTTGTTAACTCACAAGGGCGTTGGCTTTCAAGAAATTACTGTGGATGGCAAGCCAGAAGTCCGTACTGAAATGAGAGAAAAAGCTGGTAAAAATACTGTTCCACAAATTTGGATTAATGACCAACATATTGGTGGTTGCGATGATCTATTTGCATTAGAAAATGCAGGAAAACTAGATTCATTACTTACAACGAACTAATTCTTTATTAATTGATAACGGATGAATACTTTATATGTCTGAACAAAATAACGCTCAAGAACCACAATTTTCCATTCAACGTATCTATGTACGTGATGTATCTTTTGAGTCACCCAAAACACCTGATATCTTTTTAAAAGAATGGAAGCCGGCGGTTAACCTAGATTTAAATACTCGTCAAAACTCTTTAGAAGACAGTGTATATGAAGTTGTTTTAACACTTTCTGCTACTGCTAAAATTGATGATGATGTAGCTTTTATTGCTGAAGTACAACAAGCTGGTATTTTCTTAATCAAAGGACTTGGCGCAGATGATGTAAGCCATATGCTTGGTTCATTCTGCCCTAATTTACTTTTCCCTTATGCTCGTGAAACCTTAGATAACCTAGTAGTAAAAGGTTCATTCCCTGCATTAATGCTTGCTCCAATTAATTTTGATGCATTATATCAACAAGAGTTAGAGCGTATGAAGCAAGAAAGTTCTACCCAAAAGCAATAAAACTTGCTGTTGTTTAAAAGCCCAATTTAACTGGGCTTTTTCATTTAAATATCTGTTTTCAATTAAATCTCTCAACCAACATTTCTTTATAATAAAATAGTTGCCAAAACCATATTAGGAAACATTATGGCTATTATTGAAAATAGTACTATTCAACTAAGACCGTTAGAGAGAAAAGACTTAAAATTTGTTCACCAACTTGATAATAATGCTAATGTTATGCGTTATTGGTTTGAAGAGCCTTATGAAGCATTTGTTGAGCTAATTGATCTGTATGATAAACATATTCATGACCAAAGTGAGCGTCGTTTTATTATTCAAAGTCAAGCAAAGCCTATCGGCCTTGTTGAACTAATGGAAATTAATCATATTCATCGTAATGCAGAATTCCAGATTATTATTGATCCTGCTTATCAAGGCAAAGGCTATGCTAGCAAAGCAACTAAATTAGCTATGGAATATGCATTTAATATTCTAAATCTTTATAAACTTTATCTATTAGTAGACCAAGAAAATGAAAAAGCTATTCATATCTATTCAAAATTAGGGTTTATTAAAGAAGGTTTACTACATCATGAATTCTTTGTTAATGGCAAATACCGTGATGTTATTAGAATGTGCACGTTTCAAGATCAGTTTTTTACGCTAAAAAATAAATAATTATTTTTACTAAACATTATCTACAGTAATGAGTAAAATAGAGAACATAATTTATTGAAGAAAACTTATTAGTGATGAATGAAACTGAACGTAATAATTACTTAGCAGCCATGCAAATTGATACTTGGCTACCTCGAGTAATATTACCTAATGCGGCCCCTTCTATTATAAATACTGATTCAGCAGTTATTAGTGAGTCTTTCATATCCCAATCCGTATTAAAAAAAGTCACTGAAGAGATTATAGTAGATGTAACTATCGAAGAAAAAGTTACTACTATTGAGCCAATTATTGTAGAACAACCTTATACCCCAGAAATCACACCATTAGCTACTTCTTCTGATGAAACACCTCACTTCTCATTACAATTGATGCAAGCTGGCCGTTGTTTACTTTTAGTAGAATTACCCACTGGTACCGCATTCCAAATCAGAGACCCTGCTTATCAATTACTGCGTAATATTTTACGTGCTGCTAAATTGCCAGATAGCCCTCAATTACTAGGTGATATTGTTCATTGGCCACTTTTTAAACAGATTTCCATTCCACAAGGCACAAAAGAAGCACAAGAATTTTTACAAAGCTTTATTAGTACCTATCAAGAACAAGCAACTGATAGTTGTTGCCTATGGTTAATTGGATTATCAACTATTCGCTATACTATTGGTCTAGATGAACAAGATTATTATCAAACGCCTATTGTAGATTTACTGGGCCAAACCCTGCTCAGCCCTAGCTTAGAATTATTAATTGATAACCCACAATACAAAGCCAATCTTTGGCAGAGTATTCGCCAATTGATTCCCCTATGGCAAGTATAACTAATCTCTTTTTCCGTAAAATGACAATAGATGATGTAGATGCTGTTTATGCAATAGAACAACAAGCTCACTATCACCCTTGGTCAAAAACTTTAATCAATGATGCCGTCACTAGTTACCAATGTTGGTTATTATTTAATCAACAGCAATTAGCAGGCTATGGTATCGTCAAAATTGTTGCAGATGAAGCCGAGCTGCTTAATATTGTCATTAATCCTCCACAACAAAATAAAGGATTGGGTAAAGTCTTATTAGAACACCTAATGAAAGAAACTGAACAACTAGGTGCTAAAGAATGCTTTTTAGAAGTACGAGAAAGTAATTTAAGTGCTTATCATCTCTATGAAAGTTATGGTTTTAATGAAATAGGACGCCGTACAAACTATTACCCTACCCCTAAAGGCCATGAAGATGCATTAATTATGGCTTATTTACTTGCAATCGACTAATTTTTAGGCAAAAAAAATCCCAGATTTCAAATTTAGGGAGGGGGAGAAATCTGGGATTCAAGCTGCTGGGTTAGGGGAAACCCAACAAAAACTACCAATACTTAACATCAAGGAGCATGAATGAGATGTATTTATATCTCAGTCTCATTATATGAACACTAATAATAATAAAAGTTCACTCTGTTTCAAAAAAGTTTTAATTTTCTAACACCATAGACACTATAACAAAAGCAAGCATATGTTTTATATAGAAAAATCCCTATAAATTAATTTCAAATTATTAAAAACTTCTTATATTTGTCAAAAATAAATAATGTCCGATCCTTGAAATCTACTCTTTATATATTACTGGCTAAAGGGCTAAAGGTTAGCCCTTTATAAAGCTATCCAATTAATTAGAATAGCCCAGTGAGTTTTTCAGAGGTACTAATAAAAATATTTTTCTTCTGAGTATACGCTTCCAATATCATCTTATGTGTTTCACGACCAATGCCTGATTTTTTATAACCGCCAAAAGGTGCATGAGCAGGTAATTGATTATAACAGTTTACCCACATACGACCAGTCCTTACACCCTTAGCCACACGTAAAGCACGGTTAATATCACGGCTCCATACAGCACCACCTAAACCAAACTCAGAATCATTAGCAATTTTAACTGCTTCTTCTTCAGTATCGAAAGGAATTACGGCTAATACTGGGCCAAATACCTCTTCACAAGAAATTTTCATATCAGGCTTGCAATCTACAATAGCTGTTGGCTTAACAAATGCTCCTTCATTACCAAAACGCTCACCGCCTGTTAATAAGCGTGCCCCTTGACTAGTCCCCACACCAACGAAACTTAGAATTTTATTCATATGCTTCTCGTTGATTTGACAACCCATTTGTGTATTAGGATCTAATGGATCTCCCACTTTAACAGACTCAAATTTAGCCTTTAATTGCTCTAGAAACTTATCATAAATAGAACGTTGTACTAATAAACGAGAGCCCGCACAACAAACTTGACCTTGATTAAATAAAATACCAATAGCTGCACCTTCTACAGCCTTATCCATTTGCGCATCTTCAAATACAATATTTGCTGACTTACCACCTAACTCTAAAGTAGCAGGGATTAATTTTTCAGCCGCAGCCTTAGCCACGTCATAACCAATGTCAGTAGAACCTGTAAAGGCTAGCTTACTAAAGCCTTCGTGATCTAACATATACTGACCAGTAGTTGCACCAGAGCCTGTTAAAACATTCACCACACCTGCCGGTAACACTTCATTTAACACACGTGCTAATTCTATTAAAGAAATTGAAGTTTCACGTGATGGCTTAATCACAATACAGTTACCTGCAGCTAGTGCAGGTGCTATTTTCCATGCGCCCATTAATAATGGGAAGTTCCAAGGAATAATTTGCCCAACAACACCAATAGGCTCACTTAAAACAATACTTAATGTATCTTCGTCAATAACATCTGCTTCATCACTTTGAGCACGAATTACACCTGCAAAATAACGAAAATGATCTACTGAAGCAGGCACATCAACATTCATTGTTTCACGAATAGGTTTGCCATTATCTAATGTTTCTAAAGTAGCAAAACGTTCTGTTTCTTTTTCTAATAAATCAGCAACTTTTAATAATAATGCTGAACGCTCAGCAGGAGAGGTTTTACTCCATGCTGGAAAAGCTTGCCAAGCACTTTTTACAGCTAAATCAACATCAGTTTGGTCAGCTTCTGCTAACACTGCCAATTGTTCACCAGTAGCTGGGTTAACACTTGTAAAGGTCTTACCCGAAGCACCATCTCTCCATTGGCCATTAATCAATAATTGATACTTTTGCTGTGGTTGTAACGATTCCGATAACTCTTTCAATAACTTCATAATTATTCTCCTGTGCTACGATGAAAGAACAATACTACTACTTATTCATAAATTATTCATCTTCATTATTAAATTTTCACCAAAATCCCTAAAAGACATATATTGCCTATAAAACATAGTAAATAATAATATTTAACAATTAGTAACTTTAATAAAAAACTTTCTACCCCAAGCTTTACAGATTAAAAATTCAAACACATAAAACATTGTTACAAACTGTAGATACAAAATAATTAATATTACTGTTTAATAATAACTATCGAAATTATTTAGGAGTATATGCGTGGATAAATCATTGATTATTGGCTTAGTTGCAGGAATAGGAATTGCCAGTGCTGCTGGTGCACTAGCAACCTTTAGCATTGAAAATAACAAAGTTGCTTCAAATACCGAAGAAACACAAGAGACTATGAAACTCTCTGAATCTGCTAAACCTCAACCAAATAATATATCATCTAACTACGCAAAAGTTATTGCTATTACCCCTGTTACTAAAACAGTAAAAACACCCCAACAAAATTGTCGCAATGTCACAGTTACCCACCAACAACCAGTTAAAGATGAATATAGGCTTATAGGTACTGTCGCTGGTGCAGCAATTGGTGGTGTGTTAGGAAATCAAGTAGGAGGTGGTAATGGTAAAAAAGTAGCCACGGTAGTAGGTACGGTGGGTGGAGGCCTAGCAGGTAATAAAGTACAAGAACATATGCAAAATAATAGTACTTACACGACAACCGAAAAACAATGTGAAACCACCTATGAGAGCACTGAAAAGCCAGCTGGTTACGAGGTAAAATATTCTTTAAATGGAACTGACCACGATATCCATATGGATTATGATCCCGGCTCTACTATCCCAGTAGACAACCAAGGTCGTTTAATTATCAAGCGCTAAACTTTTATCAAATTAAAACTTGCCCTTATTAAGGGTAAGTTTTAACCAATTTTATAGCTTTTATTTAAGATTGCATTGTTTCTGGAGCAAATTCCGCTCCATAGCGGCTACCTGCCACTAATTCTGAGGAGAAAAAGTCACTGATTAGTTGATATTCTTCATTTGATAATTTAATTTTTGTGGCTTCAATATTTTCCTTTAGATTCGCTATTCTTCGACTGCCTGGAATAGGGGTAATACTGTAAGAAGAAGTAAGTACCCACGCTAATGCTAATTGCGCAGCGCTGTAACCTTTAGCCTTGGCAAAACTCTCTAATTGTTTTACCAATTGAATATTTTTTGTAAAGTTTTCTCCCATAAAACGAGGATTCGTCCTTCTATAATCATCTTCAGCAAAATCATCAGGACTCTTAATAGCTCCTGATAAAAAGCCTCGCCCTAAAGGACTATAACTAATAAAACTAATACCTAACTGCTCACAAGTTTCTAAAATTATTCCCTCTGCATCTCGACTCCACAATGAATATTCCATTTGTAATGCAGTAATAGGATGCACTTGATTTGCCCTTTTTATGGTTTCTGGTAATGCTTCAGATAATCCCAAGTACCTTACCTTGCCTTGTTTAACAAGCTCTGCCATTGCCCCTACTGTTTCTTCAATAGGAACATCAGGATCAACACGATGTAAATAATATAAATCAATAACATCTGTTTTTAACCGTTGCAAACTGCCTTCGCAACTTTTTATAACATATTCTGGCCGTCCATTTATTACTCGTTTATTAGCGTCTATATCCTCGTAAACTATTCCAAACTTAGTTGCTAGGATAACCTGCTGTCTTTTACCAGCAATAGCTTTACTTATTAACTGCTCATTGGTGAGTGGTCCATACATATCAGCAGTATCTAAAAAATTAATGCCCTGCGCTAATGCATAATGAATCGTTTTAATTGATTTTTGCTGATCATATGCACCATAAAATGCACTCATCCCCATACAACCTAGACCTATAGCAGAAACATTTAAATCACTTTTACCTAATTGATGATATTGCATATTCATTACCTATTCGCTTTATTTATTACTTAAAACTATTTGACGCTCTTGAAAGACTTGCTTAGTGACATTCAAACCATTTAAGGCCGCGGGGAATCCTGCATATACAGACATCTGCATCATTACTTCAATAATTTCTTCAGGTTTAACACCGACATTTAATGCAGCTTCAATATGGACTTTTAACTGTGGCTGCGCATTTCCCATGGCAGTAAGTGCTGCAATAGTTGCTATTTCCCTACTACGCAAATCCAAATTAGGTCTCGCATAAATATCGCCAAAAGGATATTCCAATAAATAATTACTAAAATCTGGAGCAATATCTTTTAGTGATGCAACAACCTTTTCTCCTGCACTACCATCTATCATTGCTAATAATCTTTTCCCTCTTGCTAAACGCGATTCTGTTTCTTCTATATGATCTGCAAAACTAGTATTAGATAACATAACAATGGCTCCTAATATTAATATGAAAAATTTCATATCTCCTCCTCATAACTTAATAAATGGAAGACATTGTTAGTTTATTAGTTCAAATTTATTTAATAAATGCTATATTATTTATAATTCTTTTAAGTAAAACTTAATAATGCGTACCGATATTAATATTTCTCTGCAATACTTTTGCATAGTGGCTCAACTAAAAAGCTTTACTAAAGCAGCGCAACAGCTCAACTTATCACCATCCGCTTTAAGCCAAGCCATTCAGCAATTAGAAAATCGTTTAGATTTAAAATTACTACATCGAAGCACCCGCTCAATTAGCTTAACAGAAGCAGGTCAGCAACTTTACTCTCGCATTCAGCCAACATTAGATGAAATTCAATATGCAATTGAAGAAGTAAAACAAAAGCACCGTATCCCTTCTGGCACAATTAGAGTCATGACCTCTTATATCGCTTGGAAAGCTCTACTCTATCCATTATTAAATGATTTTACTGACAAGTATCCTTCCATTGGGCTAGATATTCAGATCAATGATGGTTTAAGTGATATTGTTATGGAGGGTTATGATATTGGTATTCGTTCTTCTCGAACATTAAGCCAATCTATGATAGCCATTCCTTTAGGTAGTCCCATTAAATCTTGTGTTGTAGCTAATCCACAGTATTTGAATAGCTGTGGAATACCTACAAAACCTGAAGATATCTACCAACATAGCTGTATTGGTTATCGCTTTATTACCAGCCAACAACTGTATCCTTGGCAATTTAGCAAAGATAACCAACAAATAATCTTACATCCCAACCATCAATTTATTGTTAACAATGAGGCAGCTCTTATACAACTAGCCATTGCTGGTAAAGGCTTAGCTTATGTCTTTGAAGAAGCAACCATCACAGAAGCCATACAGAACGAACTACTCGTTAAAGTACTAACTGATTGGCAAACAAGCGACACACAATATTACTTGTATTATCCAAATCGCAAATTCTTACCTGCCAGACTAAGAGCATTCATTAACTTTTTTAAAACTATTAATTGAATTAAAATCAATTTATTATTGGGAACTTGTTATAATAGACTATAAAATAAACAACTCTTTCCTGATACCACTTGTGGAGTGATCATGTCTTCATCGTATAACGCGCCTGATGCCAAAGGCTTATTTGGCCCTTTTGGTGGTCGTTATGTTGCTGAAACTTTAATGCCATTGATTTTAGATTTGGATAAAGAATATACAGCAGCCAAAAATGACCCTGCATTTCTAGAAGAATTAGCTTATTTTCAAAAAGATTATGTAGGTAGACCTAGTCCACTTTATTTTGCTGAACGTTTAACTGAATACTGTGGTGGTGCGCAAATTTATCTTAAACGTGAAGAACTTAATCACACAGGTGCACATAAGATCAATAACTGTATTGGTCAAATACTGTTAGCCAAGCGTATGGGTAAAACACGTATTATTGCAGAAACGGGTGCGGGCATGCATGGCGTAGCTTCAGCAACTGTAGCTGCTCGCTTTGGATTACCTTGTACGGTTTATATGGGCTCTACTGATATTGACCGCCAGCAACCTAATGTATTTCGTATGAAATTACTTGGTGCAGAAGTTATTCCTGTGCAATCAGGTACAGGTACACTTAAAGATGCCATGAATGAAGCGCTACGTGATTGGGTAACTAATGTAGCAGATACTTTTTACCTGATTGGCACAGTAGCTGGCCCTCATCCCTATCCAGCCATGGTTCGTGATTTTCAAGCAGTTATTGGTAAAGAAACAAAACAACAAATGTTAGAAAAACAAGGTCGTTTACCTGATAGTGTCGTGGCTTGTGTAGGTGGCGGCTCAAATGCTATGGGTATTTTCCACCCCTTTATTAATGATAAAAATGTTCAATTAATTGGTGTAGAAGCAGGTGGTCACGGTGTTAATACTAATAAGCATGCTGCCAGCCTAACTGGTGGTAAGCCAGGTGTTTTACATGGTAATCGCACCTATTTATTACAAAATAATGATGGTCAAATTATTGATGCTCATTCTATTTCTGCTGGACTTGATTATCCTGGCATTGGCCCTGAACACTCATGGTTACATGAAATAAAACGTGCTGAATATATTGCTATTAATGATGATGAAGCAATGGAAGCGTTTCAAACTTGTTGTCGTCTGGAAGGTATTATTCCTGCACTTGAGTCTGCTCATGCATTAGCCGAGGCAATAAAGCGAGCCCCTACATTACCTAAAGATCACCTAATGGTTGTAAATCTTTCAGGACGTGGTGATAAAGATATGCAAACTGTAATGAGCTATATTAAGGAACATCAATTATGAATCGTATAGTTAATTGTTTTGCTAAACTTAAACAAAAAAACCAAGCCGCATTGGTTACCTTTATAACTGCTGGTGATCCTGATTACCAAACATCTTTAAGTCTACTTCAACAATTACCTGCTGCTGGCGCTGATATTATTGAACTGGGAATGCCTTTTACTGACCCAATGGCAGATGGTCCAACCATTCAAAAAGCCTCATTACGCGCTTTAGCAAATGGTCAAAATCTAGCAAAGACCCTTGAAATGGTTACAGCATTTCGTCAGCAAAACCAGACAACACCTATTGTGCTTATGGGATACTTTAATCCTATTCATCATTATGGTGTAGATCGTTTTACTAAAGATGCTGCTAATGCAGGTGTAGATGGTTTAATTATCGTTGATCTACCAGCAGAACACGACAGTGATCTTTGTACTCCTGCACAAGCAGTAGGTATAGATTTTATTCGTTTAACCACACCAACCACTGATGATAAACGCCTTCCACAAGCATTAAATAATAGTTCAGGGTTTGTTTACTACGTTTCTGTAGCAGGTATTACGGGAGCAGGTAGTGCTACTGAAGAACAGATTACTGAAGCAATAACTAGACTTCATAGACATACTTCATTGCCCATTTGTGTTGGCTTTGGTATAAAAACACCTGAACAAGCCAGAGTTATTGCTAAATTAGCTGACGGTGTAGTAGTAGGCTCGGCCTTAGTAAACCAAATTGAACAAGCTAAGAGTAAACAACAAGCAATTGATGCGGTATTAAAGCTTTGTAATGAATTATCAACAGCCATAAAACAAGTTAGCAGATAAAAAAAAGCCCTCTACTAGAGGGCTAAGTATGGCAAACGATATCTATCGATGACAAATGCTTGGTAAATACTTTCCAGTATCACCTACTGACATATCAGTTATACAATCCCAAGAAAATGCTCCTGAAGAGCTACCAGCAGCTAACTGTAAACTGATTGTCTTACCTCTCACAGAGGATACTAATGCTGCATCAGATCTGATTTTTACATTAATATCACAACCACTTATGCCTGTTGTTACAGTAATCTCTTGTATAATATTGGTTGCATAATCTGTTGGTAACAAAACACCTTGATTAGCAGCACCAGTATTAACTGGACAAGTTTGCTTTAATGAATAAGATTCAACAACACGGCTTTTTAATCCTGAAGCTATCGAAAACGCTTCTGCTAACTTTGCACGTGTAATATAATCCCGATACATCGGCACGGCTATAGCAGCTAAAATGCCAATAATAGCAATAACTATCATTGTTTCGATCAATGTAAAGCCTTGGTTTGCTTTCTTCATCATTCTTATCCTTAGCACTTAATAATTATACAACGCAAGAAATAGACCAAGATTTACAAGAAGTTAAAAAAATCTGTATCTATTTGTATTAATTAACATTAAAAAATAAATTAAAACTTTAGTCGAATCATTAACTAAGAAGCAAAATAGGGAAAAAATAGTAAGATAAGACTAATAGTGACAAATTTCGTCAATTTTTATCTACTTATTTATAAATTTATAACTATTATGCTTATATTTAAAAATTGTATTTTAGAACTATTTTATATTCCTGCTCTTTGATGTAAATTCATTATTTCAATGTTAATTATTAATAGACCATCCTCCTCCTAATGCTTTATAAATACTAACCATGGTTAATGAAACGGCTGTTGTACTAGCTATTTGTTTTTGTTGATTATCCAATAAAGCTTGCTGAGTAGTTAATACGTGCAAATAATCAATAGTACCTTCTTTATATTGTTGACCTGCATATTTCAATGCATCCCGACTATGTAATACTGCTTGATCTAGAGAAGTTCTTTGTTGTTGGTTTGCTTGAAAACTTACTAAACTATTCTCAACTTCATGCCATGCTTGTAATACTATTTTTTGATAATTAATTGCTGCTTCTTTTGCTTGTTCTTCTTTTAATTCTAAAGTTCCTGTTAAACGTCCACCTTCAAAAATTGGTAAATAAATACTAGGGCCAATATTAAATTGATGAGCATCCCAATGGCCTAAGTAGTTGAAACTGTAAGCTTCTGTACCCAAATTACCTAGCAAGTTTATACTAGGATAAAAGTTAGCTTTAGCCACCCCTATATTCGCAGTTGCTGCATGTAATGTAGCACTGGCTTGTCTAATATCAGGCCGACGCTCAGCCAATTCAGAAGGTAAACCGACAGGCAAGGTATGTGGTGGATTTGGAATATCTTGTTTAAGTATTAGTTCTTTCTGTAATTGATAAGGAGGTTCTGCTAACAACAAACTAAGCTCATTGATTAATTCTACCTGCTTAGCTTCTAGTACAGGTATTTGTGCCTGTATACTAGCCACTTGAGTAGCGGCTTGAGAAATATCTAGTTGGGTTGAAACACCTTCTTCAAAACGAATCTTAGAAAGTTTTAATGCTTTGTTGGCTATGTCTAGGTTTTGTTTTGTGATCTCTAAAGTAGCTTGCACACCACGCAGCTCAATATAGTTATCAGCGGTTTCAGCAACAATAGCTAGTTGCACAGCATATTGATCATTTTCAGCCACTTCAATATTAGCATTAGCTACTTCAACTTGTCGTCTGATCTTACCCCATAAATCTAGCTCCCAAGCAATACTCAACCCAAAATCCCAAAGGTTAAAGCTCTCTTTACCAGAATTGCCTGAAGGATCATTTAATCCCTTCTGACTGCGCCGTTGTCGACTATAATCCAACCCCATACCTAAATTAGGGTATTGATCACTCCCAACAACTTTTCCTATTGCCCTACTTTGCGAAAGACGGTTAACTGCCATTTTTATATCTAAATTACTACTAACAGCTCTTTCTATTAAAGAGCTCATTATTGGATCATTAAATAATTGCCACCACTGGTTAGTAATGGTGGTTTCAATAGGTATGCTATTAACATCCTGTCTAGCAGAACGCCATTGCTCTTCTTGGTTCGTATTTTTAGGTTTAATAAAGTCAGGACCTACTGTGCAAGCAGGTAAACCAAGTATCATCATTACTAATAAAAAGCGGCTACAAGATTGACAAATCATTTAGCCTCCTTATAACTACTAGTATCAATACTAGCTTCAACTGACATACCAACACGTAACAACTTCACTAATGGTTGATTTTTATCTAATACAATTTTTACAGGTATCCGCTGTACAACCTTAGTAAAATTTCCTGTAGCATTATCAGGAGCAATATCAGCAAAAGTTAAACCTGTCGCAGGTGCTATACTCTCTACCTTACCATAAATAGTTTGACCAAAAGTATCTACAGAAATACTAACAGGTTGCTTAGGTGATACATGAGCTAACTGAGTTTCCTGAAAATTAGCTACAATATAAATATCATTAATAGGCACAATAGCCATTAATTGTGTTCCTGGTGTTACATAATTACCAATACGAACAGTTCGATGTCCCACTACTCCATCTATAGGACTCACAATATTAGTATAGGAAAGTTGTAATTCTACTTTTGCCACAGTAGCTTCAGCCTGTTTTATATGGCCTTGTGCAGCTGCTTCTTTTGCCTCTAATACAGCTATCTGATTCTTTGTAGCAATTAATGCTGCTTGTGCTTTTAATAAGTTAGCATAAGCTACTTTAATTTGTGACTCTGCTTGTTGAGCATTTTGTACAGAACCTGCACCTTGCTTAGCTAAATGCTGATGTCTAATGAGCTCTCGCTTGGCAAAAGAATGCTCAGCCTGAGCTGAGTTAACAACTGCTTCAGCTTGTTTAATAATAGCTTGTTGCTCTTCTAATTGTGCCTTAGCTTCTTGTAATTGAGCTTTTGCAATGGATAAATCTGCTTGGGCCGCTTGTAATGCCACTTGATAGTCATGGTCATCAATATGAACAACTACCTGCCCTGCTTTAACTACTTGGTTATCTTCTACCAATACTTGATCAATAAAGCCTGATATTTTAGGAGCGATTCTTGTAAAATCAGCTCTTACATAAGCATTATTTGTTGTTTCAATCACATTAGATTTAATAAACACAAGATAAATAGAATAAAAAATTATTCCTACAACTAAAATGGAAAAAATAATCAAACGACTTTTTTTATAAAGAACTTCCGTCATAACAACCTCTAAACCTAAACTTGATGAACAGCTCTAGGTGGATAAATACGTGTAGGTACTAATAAAATTAGTACCAATACAAACACAGCTAATACACCAACAATAAGATAAAGATCAGCTGAACTTAATACACTAGCCTGAATATGAACACGTTTAGCTAGTTGTCCACTCCCCTCAATTAACATATTGTTATTACCAATTTGGTCAACCAACATACTAGAATGGTAGTGCATACGTGTTCTTGTTAGTGCATCCAGTACTCCAGTAGCTAAAACACCACAAAAGCCTTTCGTTGTATTAAACAATGCTGAAGCAAAAGGGCCATCTGTAGGATGAATTTGTCCTGTTGATAGCATTAAGATAGGTAATACAGCCATAGGCTGAGCAAAAATTTGTATAATAGCTAACCAATAAAAATTACTATTAATCCATTCTGAAGTTAATTGTGAGCCTAGATAACAACTATAAGCTAACATAGCAAAACCCATTGCCAATACAACCCGACAATCCACTCGACGAATATTACAAATCAATGCAACAATAGGTAATGCTATTAATTGAGGAATGGATACAATCAATAAAATAGGCGCTGTTTGAAGAGGACGATAATCTTGAATACGAGTAAGATAAGCAGAAGGGATACTAATAGCACTAATTAAAATAAATAATACAAAACCTAAAGCAACTAAAGCAAAAGCTAAATTACGATTTTTCAACAGTTGTATCTTAAAAAATGGTAATGGGTGATACCACTCATTAATAAAAAAGAGTATTAATAAAAATCCACCCCAGAACAATAAATGACATATAACAGAAGAATTAAACCAATCTAAACGCTCCCCCTGTAAAATACCTATACAAAGCATCATGATCGCAGGCACACCTAATAACAGTCCAAACCAATCAAACTGTTTAAACCTTTCTAAACGAACAGAATCTTGAGGAAGTCCATAGCTAATCCCTGTCAAGGCAATAACACCCACTGGAATTACATGCCAAAAGGCCCAATTCCAACCGACATATTCAACCCAAAAAGCGGCTAAGGGAGTACCAATACTTGGGCCAAAAGTAGCCGTTAGTGCATAAGTAGCTAACCCATACACCTTAATATTGGGAGGTAAAAATCTTAATGCACAAGTCATTAATAAAGGCGGCAAACATCCCCCTGCAAAACCTTGTAAAGCTCTCAATATTATTAATGTTTGTAAATCTGTTGCAAATGGGCATAAAAATCCCCAAAACATAAAAAAACTAACAGACCAAATACCAACCTTTCTAATCGTTAAGGTACTTGCAAACCAAGGAGTAAAAGCCATAGCGACTACTGACATAGTAGTATATAACGCTGTTACCCAAGTAGCTTCATCGTGCCCAATAAAAAGTGCTCCTTGAATATCAGGCATTGCTATTTTCGTTACATTCTCATTAATACCTGCAATCAATACCGCCAATAGAACACCTAACAATCCCCATACAAGACGCATGGTAAACGCTTGTTGAGGAGGTAGTGCAGATTGTGTTGAAACTGGGGGTGTGACAAAAGGGACCGTAGTCGTTGTCATATATTTCTTTAGTACTTATCAACGTTTATGAATTGATAGTTAGTGTAAGAAATAGTTGATCTGAATAAAATTGATTTATACGTAATTAAATAATGCATAAAACGCAATTATATAATATTAATACCTTACTTTATGTAAGGTATTAATGATAATCTCTATATGAACTGTTTTTTTCTTTCTCCATACACAGATCTTTAATCAATCGCCGAAACCATTTGTGAGCAAGGTCATTATCAAACTGTGGATGCCATGCTTGAATAATAGTGACAGGTTTTAATGGCACTGGAATAGAAAAAGCTTTTAACGGCAGCTCTTGCAACACAACGGGTAACAAATGTTCAGGGCAACCCATTATTAAATCACTATTTAACAATGAGAAAACACCTGCTAAAAAATTATGTTTAACTAAAGGGATTTTTCTTTCTAAGCCCAACTCAGCTAGCTCAACATCTATTGGCCCTCTATCTCTAGCTCGCCGTGAAATACTTATATGCTCATAACTAGCATAATTCTCTACAGTGATTGGTTGATTAAAAATAGGATGTCCTTCACGAGCTAAACCAACTTGATAAGAATCAAATAGTCTTTGTACTTTAATAACAGGTTCAAAGTTCTGTAAAGCGCCTATAAATAGCTCTATACGCCCCTCTCTTAAAGCATCATCATCAATATCATTTTCCGGTACAAAACGAAGCTGTGACTGTGGCGCTAGCTCTCGAAACTTTTCTAGTATTGCTTGCTCAAATGCGCCAATAAACACCTCATTAGCGCGTAGTGTAAAGTTTCTTTTAAGTGTTTTTAAATCAAGTACATGGTTAGCCTGAAATAAACCTACTGATTGAATAACTGCCTGTTTTATCTGCTCTTTTAATTCTAATGCTTTTGGGGTAGGTACTAATTTACGACCTGCACGTACTAAAATAGGATCATGAAAAGCTAAACGTATTCTAGTCAACGTACGGCTCATTGCAGGAGCACTTAAATGCATACGCTCCGCTGCTTTAGCTACACTTCCCTCTTCTAACAAAATATTGAGGGCAATTAATAAATTTAGGTCAGGATGCTTCATAATAATGTATCATGTGGACTATATTGGATTTTATGCAATAATCTGATATTACGCATAGTAATTAATAAAATTTCATTTAATATGACAATAAACATTCTTCTTTAAAGGCTATCACTATGTTTAATTCTATACTAATTGCAATTGATGGTTCTAAATATACTCGACATATCCTTGAATTAGCAAAACCATTTTGTGCACTTTATACAGAAGCGCATCTTATTTATGTAGGTGATATCGCTTTTACTATTGATCCTGTCTATGATGAGGATGAAGAAGCCATTTCAGCAGCCAGTGATGAACAAAGAGCGGCTAATCAATTAATTCAAGACTCGTTAGAGTTTCTTAGGAAGTCTGACATAAAAGTAAAAGCACATATTGTGACAGGCGATCCTTCTGAAGAAATTGTAAAATATGCAGAAGAAATTAATGCAGGTCTAATTATTATGGGACATCGTCAAATGTCGAAAATTTCTCGGCTATTCGACCCATCAACCTGTATGAAAGTAATTGAAAATGCCCCATGTCCAGTACTTATTGAAGGTCTTAAAAAAGACTAACGCATATTAAAATACTCTTGATGAAACAGCCTTAGTGGATACCCTTTACTACTAAGGTTAGTTTTTAGACTGTTGGCAAATCCCACAGGCCCACAGAACCAGATACTAGGGTAATCTCCTTGTGCATTTTGCTTAATATTCAGTTTATCTGCTGTTAAATAACCATGTTCTTTACTGTACTGTACATGTAATTCGAAATTTGGCAATGTAGCAATTAACCTCTGTAATTTTTCTATAAAAATAGCCTCTTCTTCATTACTTACACAATAATATAAATCAATATAATAAATCTCTTTATTAACATCATATTGCAAAGACTCTAACCATGATAAAAACGGTGTAATTCCTATACCACCAGCAATCCAAATTTGTCGAGTTATCGCTTTTTTCCTAAAGTCAAAACAACCATAAGGCCCTTCAACTTGTATAGCATCCCCTATCTTAATATTCTTCTGTAAACTTTTTGTATAGTCCCCCAGCGCCTTTACACACAGCTTTATTTGGTTATTATTATGGTCAGCCGAGGCAATAGTAAAGGGATGTTGACCTTCTAACCTGTCATGCATAAAAAATACATATTGGCCCGCATTATGTTGCCAGTATCCATTCAATTGACAAGTAATTTCCATAGTATATTGATCTAATGTTTTAATAGCCAATACTTGTCCTCGGTAAGTATGCTTTCTACCAATCAAACCAAATAGTGAAAGTAATGCACAGCCCGTTCCGACTAAACAACCTAGGCCAATCAAAATACCTAATGGCTGTGACCAATAACTAGAAGGCGTTAATATAACGGTATGAAATACTAATATAAGGAAAGCAATTGCCATTAACTTATGAGTATAACGCCATAAATGGTAAGCAAACTTATGCCATAACGTTAATACTAACGCAGCTAATAAAAACCATAATGTCCATTCACCTAAGGATTCTGCCAATTTTCTATTACGAATAAAGAAGTCATCAGATACTCCGATCCCCAATCTCAGACGGGGAGCTCTTTCAAAATACAAAATTAGAACCTTACCACTTAACTTGAGTAAATAATGTACTGCTCCTAGGCTAATTGCCCAAATACCTGCCCACTTATGCAGGTAATACATTTTATCTAAACCACCAAAGACACTCTCTAACCATTTTGATCTTATTGCCAGCAACATAATGAGAGACATAAACGCAAAAGAAATAATACCTGTTAAATAAATCAGTTCTTTTCTTATTACCCAAATATTCCATGATAGGTTAGGATTAATCATCAAACTGACAAACCAAAATAAAACAGAAACTATAACTATTCCATATAGACACTTTTTCACTTTAATTCCCTTATCTTTATTTAACTAAATAATAAGCCTATTGCCTTGTTACTTTTGCGATTAGTATAGACATTTAAAGGTCAAAGAGTTGTCAGTACAAAGTAAATAAAATGTAAATATTTTTAAGAAATACAATACACTATAAGAATGGTAGTGATACTAATTCTGATTTGCAAATTTAGAAAATTATAAATTTAATGAAATAATTAATAGGATAAAGAGGTTAATCTAATATAACCTCTTTAAAGAATGGTTAAATATCAATTAATTACTATTTGAGCAGCCAACTAAATCTGAGTTACCACCGGCTAAAGCCAAGAGATTATTTAAATCTAGAATAATAATTTCTTTACCTTCAGCTTTTAATAAACCATTTTGCTGAAAACGAGTAAATACACGTGACACTGTTTCAACAGCCAACCCTAAGTAATTACCTATTTCATTACGAGACATAGCTAAACGGAATTGATTAGCGGAATAGCCACGGGCACGGAAACGTGCAGAAAGATTAATAAGGAATGTTGCTATACGTTCATCTGCCGTCTTTTTAGAGAGTAATAACATCATTTGTTGATCATCACGTATTTCTCTACTCATGATACGCATCAACTGACGACGTAACTGGGGTAAGCGTACTGATAACTCATCTAAGCGATCAAAGGGAATCTCACAAATAGAAGTAGTTTCTAATACTTGAGCAGATACAGGATATACATCCGTATCCATTCCTGATAAACCAACAACTTCACTTGGTAAATGGAAACCTGTTATTTGCTCTTCGCCCTCATCCGTGACACTAAAGGTTTTTAAACTACCTGATCTAACAGCAAATATAGAAGAAAACTTATCACCTTGATTAAAAAGAAATTCCCCTCTTTTCATGGGGCGACTACGTTTTACGATTTGATCTAATAGATCAATATCACCTTGGTCAAGCGATAACGGTAGACACAAACCGATTAAACTACAATCTTTACAATGCGCCTGTAGAGGCATTCTCGCTTTAGCTGTTTCTGGCATAGTATTGTTTACCCTAGAATATCCCTATCAATAAGAATACAACAATTATCCTTACCTTTACCAGTAATTTATCTTATTTTCAGCTTATATTCAATGTTTAGAAATCTTTTCTAAATAACTCGTGAGAATCTCTGCAAAATTTGCTCCGTCAAATAATGGTCAAACACCATACATACAGACCTTACTAGCAACCTACCAGCATCTTGTACGGTAATAGCATTTTCCTCTAATTTTATTAAGTTATCATTAGCCATTGCTTGTAGCTTAGGCAATACATCCTTGAAGTAGGATTTAAAACTAATACCAAATTGTTTTTCAATCGTCGTAAAATCTAAATAGAAATGACAAATCAATTGTTGAATAACTGCCCGACGAATACGATCGTCTTCATTGCAAATCAAACCACGTTTAACGGCCATCTGCCCCTGATCAATACAATCTTGGTAAGCAGTAAGATCACTTATATTTTGACAATATAGATCACCTATTTGGCTGATTGAAGAAACACCCAACCCAATCAAATCACAATGACCGTGTGTTGTATAACCTTGAAAGTTTCGACATAAAGTTCCTTCTTCTTGGGCATAGGTCAACTCATCATCTGCTAATGCAAAATGATCCATACCAATATAACGATAACCAGCCGCAGTTAGTTGCTCTATAGTTTCTTGTAAAATTTGTAATTTATCACTAGGGTTAGGTAATTCATTTGTATTAATACGACGCTGTGGTTTAAAGCGCTCAGGTAAATGAGCATAATTAAATACAGAAAGTCTATCTGGCTGTAGACCTATAATTTCTTTAACCGTTTTTGCAAATCTTTCAGGGGTTTGCTTAGGTAATCCATAAATCAAATCAACATTAATTGAGCGGAACTGCAACGTGTGTGCAGCATCAATAATAGCTTGTGTTTGTTCAAAAGTTTGTAAACGATTAACTGCTCGTTGCACCTCAGGATCAAAATCTTGCACACCTAAACTAACACGATTAAAACCTAGTTCGCGTAATAACCCCATAATAGTCCAATCTGCTTCACGGGGATCAACCTCAATACCAAAATCACAATCCGCATTATCTGCAAACTGAAAATGATCATGTAATGCTTTAATAATCTGACCAATTTGTTCAGTGGTTAAAAAGGTAGGCGTTCCACCACCAAAATGAATTTGTTCAACCACTTGATCTTTATCTAAATGCTTACTAACAAGTTCAATTTCTTTAATAAGTCTTTTAACATAAGGTTCACTATAGCCTCTATCTTTAGTAATAACTTTATTACAGCCACAGTAGTAACAGATGTTGGCACAAAACGGAATATGAATATAAAGAGATAATGGATTTTTAGCTTCTCGACTGGAACGTAATGCACGAACTAAATCTAATGACCCAATACCATCATGGAATTGTACAGCCGTAGGATATGAAGTATAACGTGGACCAGCCACATCATAACGACGAATCAACTGAGTATCCCAACGTACAATATTAGACATTACCTATACAACCTTAAATATAATTTATTGAATTTGCAGTCTATGAGTTATCAGCATTAGACTCCTTGACTTGTATCAAACAGACTATACTCGTTATTAGCCTATAGCTTTGGAACATAACCTAAAGCATGTTTTACTGAGAAACTCTAGCGCCCACTAATTTGTAAAAATATATAAATAATTACTTAAATAAATTTTTCTAAATTCGATTAGAAAATACGACTAAAGTTCTATGCTTGTTATTAATTTTAATCTATTAGTCACTATTTTTAGTCTTATTTGACCGAATTCACAACCAATCAATAATATTCTTGGCTAATTGTATATATTGTGCTTCAATGTATGATAGTTATACTCTATTATCAAATGTCAAAACCAAATTGGAAAACTCAATGATTGATTATAGTTACAACCCCAAATTAAAGGGGCTTACCAAAATCATTCATCATTTTAAAATTCACCATTATCCCGCTAAAACTTGTGTGGTTAACCAAGGTGATCGAGCAGATACCTTATTTTTTATGGTAAAAGGTTCTGCTAGTGTCTCCATCAAAGAAGATGATAAAAACATGATTATCTCCTATTTAAACACAGGAGATTTTTTTGGTGAGTTATCACTCTTTGATCCAGATAGAACAAAAAATGACGCTCATCGGACAGCGAGTGTTTATACTAAAGTAAGTAGTGATATTGCTGAAATATCCTATGCTAACTTTCATCAAGTTGCTCATCAATACCCTGAAGTACTTTATATTATTGCTAGTCAAATGGCCGCTAGACTTCGCCAAACTACTCGTAAAGTAACTGGCTTAGCCTTTATAGATACTGCTGGGCGGGTTGCACGTACACTGCTTGATCTTTGTAAACAACCTGATGCTATGACTCATCCTGACGGCATGCAAATTAGAGTGACACGTCAAGAAATAGGCAATCTTGCAGGGTGCTCACGAGAAATGGTTGGAAGAGTCCTAAAAGACATGGAAGATCAAGGCCTTATCACTGTCTCTGGTAGAAATATTGTAGTATTTGGAACACGTTAAAAAGCTACTTTAGTTAACAAGTAGCTTTTTTTCTAAAACCTATAATCTGAATAAGGACCTCAGTTGCTGACCAGGATGTTCAGCACGCATAAATGCTTCACCGATTAAAAAACTATAAATGCCATTATCCAACATTAATTGCACATCCTGTTGTGTTAGAATACCACTTTCCGTGACCACTAACCGATCACTAGGTATTTGTTTATATAACTCAACGGTTGTTTGTAAACTTACTTCAAAATTATGTAAGTTACGATTATTAATACCAACTAAAACTGTGTCTAACACAGTAAGCGCTCTTTCTAACTCGTGTTTATCATGTACTTCTACTAATACATCTAACCCAACTTCTCTAGCAGTATCCTCTAGCTCTTTCATTTGAGCATCAGTTAAAGCTGCAACAATCAGCAGAATACAATCTGCTTCAATAGCTCTCGCCTCAACTATTTGGTAAGGATCAACCATAAAATCTTTTCGTAATACAGGCAAATCACAAGCATTGCGAGCTTCTTGTAAATAAACCTCAGATCCTTGGAAGAAGTCTTTATCTGTTAATACAGATAAACAACTGGCACCACCAGCCTGATAACTTTGAGCAATGTCTGCAGGATAAAAGGGATCACGAATCACCCCTTTACTGGGTGAAGCTTTTTTAATTTCTGCAATTACTGCTGGTTGCTTATTAGCTGCTTTCTCCATTAACGCATTAGCAAAACCACGAGCAGGAGAGTTATTTTTTATTTGCTCATACAATTGACCAATAGGACATTTAGCAGAACGCTCTGCCACTTCTTCAAATTTTCGGGCAATTATTTTTTCTAATATTGTTGGTAAGCTCACCCTTCATTCTCCTGTTTATAAATTTGTGTAAAAGCAGCCAACTCATTCATTTTCTCTCTAGCAAGACCACTATACAGCGCATCTTGGGCTAATTGCACAGCCTCTTTTAAATCCGTTGCATAATCTGCTGCATAAAGCGCAGGTGCAGTATTGAGAATAATCATATCGGCTGCTTTTTTACCTGCTTCAGTATGACGACGACCTAAAGCATCCTGAATTAATGCTAAAGACTCTTGTGAATTATTAACAGTTAAACCCACCAGTGTTTGGCTTTTTAAACCAATCATTTCTGGTTCTAACCAATATTCTTTCACTTCACCATCTTTTAGTTCTGCAACATAGGTAGCTGAAGCCAAACTAAACTCATCCAAACCATCTCGTGAATGAACCACTAAAGCATGTTTACTACCTAGCCTTTTTAACACTTCAGCCATTGGCCTACACAGTGCTTGACTAAACACACCAATCACATGATGCTTAACACTTGCAGGATTGGTTAATGGCCCTAATATATTAAATAATGTACGTAGCCCTAACTCTTTACGTGGTACTGCTGCGTAATGCATAGCTCTATGATGATCTTGTGCAAACATAAAACCAATACCTATCACCTCAATACAACGTGCAATTTGCTCAGGAGAAAGGTGTAAATAGATACCTGCGGACTCTAATAAATCAGCACTACCTGAGTTACTAGAAACTTTACGATTACCGTGCTTAGCAACTTTTACCCCTGCCGCTGCTGTTACAAATGCTGTAGCAGAGGACACATTAAAAACATTAGCGCCATCTCCCCCAGTACCCACTACATCTACAACACCGTCCAACGAAGGAAGAACAACTTTCAAAGATAAATTACACATTGCTTGTACAGCACCAACAATTTCTTCGATGGTTTCGCTTTTCATACGAAGCCCCATCATAAAGGCGCCAATCTGTGCCTCTGTACACTCACCTGTCATAATTTGGTGCATAACCACTTGCATTTCTTCAGTGGTTAAATCCAGCTGATTAACTATACGACTTAATGCTTCTTTAATATCCATTAACGTATCCCTCTTTGTTGTTTTAAGAAATTCGCCAACATTTCATGACCTTGTTCACTTAAAATAGACTCAGGATGAAATTGTACGCCCTCAACCATCAACGTTTTATGGCGTAATCCCATTATTTCATCTTTTTCACCTGTCACAGTTTCTGTCCAAGCAGTAACCTCTAAACAATCAGGTAATGAATCTAAAGCCACTATTAATGAATGATAGCGTGTAACTGTTAGTGGATTATTTAATCCTGCAAAAACGCCTTGATTGGCATGGTACACAGGGCTTAATTTACCATGCATTGGTTCTCTTGCCCTTACAACTTGGCCACCAAATAACTGACCGATACTCTGATGCCCAAGACATACTCCAAGAATAGGTAATTTACCTGCAAAACGCTCAATAACCGCCAATGAAATACCTGCCTCATTAGGTGTACAAGGGCCTGGAGAAATAACTATACGCTCAGGTTGTAATGCGGCTATTTCTTCAACCGTTGTTTCATCATTACGTAATACCTTAACTTCAGCACCTAACTCACCAAAATATTGGACTAGGTTATAAGTAAAGGAATCATAGTTGTCTAACATTAATAACATTTTCTTACTCCTTTACTTAGTTTGACCAGCTAATATGACAGCTTTAAACATAGCTTTACGCTTATTAATGGTTTCCTCCCACTCCAAGGCAGGCACAGAGTCAGCAACAATACCACCACCAGCCTGCACGTGTAATTGACCATTTTTAATCACAGCTGTACGAATGGCAATTGCAGTATCCATATTGCCATTCCATGCCAAGTACCCCACAGCTCCGCCATAAACACCACGTTTTACTGGTTCTATTTCATCAATAATTTCCATAGCTCTGATTTTAGGGGCACCTGATAACGTACCTGCGGGTAAAATGGCTTTCAATGCATCCATTGCCGTTAAATCTTTCCGTAACTGACCCGTTACATTAGATACAATATGCATTACATTGGAATAACGCTCGATTATCATTTGTTCAGTGACTTTAACACTACCAATTTCAGACACACGACCTACATCATTACGCCCTAAATCAATCAACATTAAATGTTCAGCAATTTCTTTCGCATCACTTAATAAATCTTTTTCTAATGCAACATCCTCTTCTACTGTCTTACCCCGTGGGCGAGTACCAGCAATGGGACGTACAGTGATTAACTCATCTTCTACCCGTACCAAAACTTCTGGTGAACTACCCACCACATGAAAATCAGTAAAATTAAAGATATACATATAAGGTGTTGGATTAAAGCAACGCAATGCTCTATAAAGATCAATAGGTGCAGCATCAAAAGCTACTGACATTCGCTGTGAAGGCACAACCTGCATACAATCGCCTGCACGAATATATTCCTTAATAAGCTCTACTGATTTTTCATAATCTTGTTGGGTAAAACTAGCTGTATAATTTAACTCTTTCCCCTCAGGAACATCTAACTTTAGACCTGCTCGAGGGAATACGGGTTGGCGTAACCTTGTTATTAAGTTTTTAATTTCATTATGGGCTTTCTCTAAAGCCTGATCTTGTGCTGGATCTGCCAAAACAATGAAGTGTAACTTACCAGCAAGATTATCAAAAACTGCTACTTTATCGGCTACAAGCAATACAATATCAGGATTATTTAATGGGTCAGGATTAGGACACGGACCTAGTCTTTTCTCCACATAACGCACACAATCATAACCAAAGTAACCGACTAATCCCCCATTAAAACGGGGTAATCCAGCAATAGGTGCCACCTTATAAGCATTTTTAAATTTTTCTACAAAATCTAAAGGATCTGTTACATCTAAACTTTGAACTAACCTATTATCCGTAAAAACTTCTACATGATACCCCCTAACACGCAGTACCGTGCGTGCAGGTAAGCCAATAATAGAATAACGACCCCATTTTTCTCCACCTTGCACAGACTCTAGTAGAAAACTATTAGGGCCATCTGCCAACTTTAAATAAATTGAGAGGGGGGTATCAAAATCAGCTAACGTCTCTACAGCGACAGGAATACGATTGTAACCTTGTTCGGCTAACGCTTTAAATTCTTCAGGAGACATGAATCAAACCTCATTGGGTAAACACTATAAAAACACATTTGGTGAAAAACAGGCGGCCGTATGCGGCCTAATTAGCATTAGGCGCGCCAGCGCCAACGGGCTAGTGCCTTAATTACTCTCATCCAAAATGTGTTTTTGCTTACCACGTTTGTTTGATCCTTAAAGGATGGATTAAAAATCGATACTGATTACAGTAACGCAGCTTTAATTTAGAATCAACCTTTCTTTAACAAAAACTTTTAACAATTTATACTAATTGCTATCTTTAAATTATTTCAACAACTCCCTTAAGTCATCAATAACCCAATCAGGATCCTCTGCTGCAATAGACTCACCATGATTATAACCATAAGTTAATGCAGCACAGGGAACCTTAGCCGCTTTAGCAGCCCTAACATCATTTCTAGAGTCACCAATAAATAAAGCCTGCTCAGCTGTTATATTGGCCTGTTCTAATACATATAATAATGGCTCTGGCGCAGGTTTTTTCTGAGGTAAACTACCACCACCTACAATCCATTGAAAATATTGATTGATTTCTAACTCTATTAGCAATGGCTCAACAAATTCTACTGGCTTATTAGTCACTACAGCCATTTTAACAGCCTGCTTTTGCATAAAGGATAAAAAGGGCTTTACTCCCTCATATACATAGTTAGCATCATGATGATAAGGATAATACTCTAACAATATCTTAAAGGCTTTATCCCATAGAGCTTGATCAACAGGTTTATTATCATCACCATCAGTTAAGGCACGACGAATTAATACATCTGCACCGTTTCCTACCCAATTTCTAACACTTTCCTCAGCAGCCTCTGGTAAATTTAAATCCTGTAACGTTTTATTAACCGCAATAGCTATATCAGGAGCTGAATCTACCAAAGTACCATCCAAATCAAACATAATTAACTTGGGGTATGTACCTTGATAATGTTGTTGTAATACATTCATTAAATAGTCACCTTAGCTAGCTCTTTACGCATTGTTGCAATTGTTTGCTGATAATTAGTAGTATTAAAAATAGCTGATCCAGCCACAAAAGTGTCGGCACCTGCTTTAGCTATTTCCGCAATATTATCAACGGTAACCCCACCATCAATTTCTAAACGTATATCTAATCCTGACTGATCTATTAAAGCACGTGCTTCTTTTAATTTTTCTAATGTATTAGGAATGAATTTTTGGCCACCAAAGCCAGGGTTAACACTCATCAATAAAATCATATCCAGTTTATCCATCACATACTTTACAGCATCTAATGAAGTAGCAGGATTAAACACTAAACCTGCTTTACAACCACCCGCTTTAATAAGTTGTAATGACCGATCAATATGCTCAGAAGCCTCCGGATGGAAAGTAATATAAGTCGCCCCTGCTTCAATAAAATCACCAATCATACGATCTACTGGTTTTACCATTAAATGTACATCGATAGGTGCAGTTACTCCATACTTACGTAATGCCTTACAAACCATCGGGCCTATAGTCAAATTAGGCACATAATGATTATCCATCACATCAAAATGTACTATATCAGCTCCTGCTTCTAATACATCTTCGACCTCTGCGCCTAAACGAGCAAAATCTGCCGATAAAATAGAAGGAGCGATAGCGTAGGGAAACATAAGAACCTCATCACAAATTAAGGTTAAATTAAGGATAAATGACTACTATACACTTCATAAAGTGTAACATTTTAGGTTTTAATGTTAAGTGTTTTATTTTATAAATAAAATACTTAATGCAAAGTTTACTATTAAAAACAAACCGATAATAGGATTTATCAAATGAAAAAATTATTAGCTGTCTCTTTTTGTGGATTAATTCTTACTGGTTGTGGGGACAGTATTCCTTCTGAATGCACTACTACCTTAAAAGAATACGATGAGTTCATTACTCAACTTGAAAAGCAAGATCAAATTCCTGCACAAATGAAAGGGCAGTTCAAAGATTCTCGTAAACAACTTGAAGAAAGTCTTAAAAGCTTAACTAAAGAGCAAGCAGTTCAAACTTGTAAAACTGCTAATGCTTCATTTGCTCAAATGAAACAAATGCTACCTAAATAAGTACTCTCCTTAAAGCCAACCTATTTATTAGATTGGCTTTATTTTATATATCTTCTCTCTCATATAATACCTAACTAGCTATTCCTCTAGCACAATAACCATTAGTTTTCTTACTATTCCTATATTGAGTTATTAGCAAATCTGCTAAACTGCGCGCCATTATGATTAGATTAGAAAATATTAAATTACAACGTGGCCCTCAAATATTATTGGATGATGCAAGCCTTACCTTACATCCAGGCCAAAAAATAGGCTTTATTGGTGCGAACGGTGCTGGTAAATCGAGCCTATTTGCATTATTGCAAGGCCAACTGACCTTAGATGGTGGTGAACTATATATTCCTAAAGAATGGCGTATTGCTCATATGCGTCAAGAAATCGAAGATTTAGAACGAATAGCCGTTGATTATGTTTTAGATGGAGACACTCACCTAAGATCTATTCAAAAACAACTTATTCAGGCAGAAGCTGAGCATGATGGTGAAGCATTAGCTCATCTGCACACCGACTGGGATAACGCCAATGGCTATACTGCTGATGCAAGAGCTCGCCGTCTGTTAGCAGGCTTAGGATTTTCTAATGAAGAAATGGAAAAACCTATCAAACACTTTTCGGGTGGCTGGCAAATGCGCCTTAATCTTGCCCAAGCTCTCATGTGCCCTTCTGATTTATTATTATTAGATGAACCTACCAACCACTTAGACTTAGATGCTATTATCTGGTTAGAAGATTGGCTAAAAGGTTATCAAGGCACATTAATTCTTATCTCCCATGATAGAGATTTTTTGGATAGCGTTGTTGATCATATTGTTCATTTAGAACAACAGAAACTAACCCTCTACAAAGGTGGTTATTCAGCCTTTGAACGCACTCGTGTAGAACGCTTAGCTCAACAACAGCAAGCCTATGAAAAGCAACAAGCACAACGCGCTCATATGGAAAGCTTTATCACACGTTTTAAAGCTAAGGCCACTAAAGCTCGGCAAGCACAAAGCCGTATTAAGGCCTTAGAAAAATTAGAAGACCTAGCACCTGCTCATGTAGATTCACCCTTTAATTTCAGCTTCCGTGAGTCAGATAAAATCTCTAATCCTTTATTAGGTTTAAGAGAAGCTAGCCTAGGCTACGCTGATAAAACTGTACTTGCTGCTGTTAAATTACAAATTATGCCAGGTGCAAGAGTTGGTTTATTAGGTCCTAATGGTGCTGGTAAATCTACCTTGATCAAAACCCTAGCCGGTGAGTTACCGCTAATCAAAGGACAAGAAACACAAGGCGAAAATCTAGCTATTGGTTATTTTGCTCAGCATCAATTAGATGCTTTAGATAATCAAGCTAGCCCCTTATTACACCTACAAAGAATAGCACCAACAGAACGTGAGCAAACCTTACGCAATTTTTTAGGGGGCTTTGATTTTAAAGGTGATCGCTGTGATGAAGTAGTGGTTAATTTTTCTGGTGGTGAAAAAGCTCGCTTAGCATTAGCACTTATTGCATGGCAAAAACCTAACCTACTATTACTGGATGAGCCGACCAATCACCTTGACTTAGAAATGCGCCATGCATTAACCATGGCTTTACAAGATTTCTCAGGTGCTGTTTTAGTGGTATCCCATGATCGCCATTTATTAAAAAGTACTACTGATGAATTTTTACTGGTCGCTAATGGTAAAATTGAGAGCTTTGATGGGGATCTAGATGACTATACTCGATGGTTAATAGATTATCGTTCTAAACAACAACCCAATGTTCAACCCACTTCTGTAGCAGAAGAAAAAGTAGATAAAAAAGCCCAACGTCAACAAGCTGCTAACCTAAGACAAAAGTTAGCACCTTATAAAAAAGAAGCTGATAAATTAGAAAAGGAATTAGAAAAGATTCACAATCAACTAGCAACTATTGAAGAGCAATTAGCAGATACAAGCCTTTATGAAACTGCTCAAAAAGACCAATTACGAAAACTTTTAGATCAGCAAACTAGCCTTAAAACACAACAAACTTCAACAGAAGAAAATTGGTTAATGGCCTTAGAACAACTAGAAACTTTACAAGAAGAGCTTGCTAAAATGACCGATTAAGTTATAGCTATTTTAATAGTTTTTTAGATAAGGCGAATGGCTGAAGACTATATAAATAGTACGATTGAGCTATTCAACAAAGTATAAAAACTGGAAAATTAGCTATATGGGTGCAGAAGCTATTAATGCTTCCAACTGATCTGGCTTAATCATCTTCTTATCAACTTTCACATAAATGGCTAACTCATCAGCAGCCACTAATGCATCACTGATACCTGACTGTTGCATTAAATAAGGCACTAATTGTTGATTAGCTAGTTGATCACCGGTTAATGTTAGTCGAATACTGGTTACATAAGGAGGTTCTTTCATTTTAAAAATAACCAATAGCCAAATAACACAAATAACACTACTTCCTATAAATACTGCAGGCAAACCACCAAATTTAACCAACACCCCACTAAGTGAAGCACCAATACCTGCACCAAGAAACTGACTGGTTGAGAAAATACCCATAGCAGTTCCTCTTGCGCCAGCCTTAGCTACCTTACTCACCATAGAGGGCAATAAGGCCTCAATAGTATTAAATGCTATAAAAAATACTAGAATACCTGCTAACAACGCCCATAATGAAGGATGATGTAATAAAAAGAATAAACTGCACAATAACAAAATTACAACACAAGCTATTAATACTTGATGCAACTTACGCTTTTTCTCACCATAAATAATCATGGGGATCATACCAAATGCAGAGCCAACAAAAGCCACCAAATATACCCACCAATGTTGCTCTTTAGGTAAACCTGACTCATTCATCAATACTATGGGCAATGCCATAAAATTTACCATCATTACTATATGCACAGCAGCAATGGAAAAATCCAATCGAAATAAATCTAAATCTTTTAAAGTAGGCAGAAAATCAGCCTTAGCCACACTTGCATCGCGTCGAGATATTTGTTTATTCGGTCTTGGTACGACAAAAGCCATTAACAAAAACCCTATTGCCGCCATCACTGCAATAAACCAAAATAATCCATGCAATCCAAAATAACCAGCTAAAATAGGACCTGCTATCATTGCAATAGCAAAGGAGGCACCTATACTCATACCAATAAAAGCCATTGCTTTGGTACGGTGTTGCTCACGTGTCAAATCAGATAGCAACGCCATGACTACAGCAGAAATAGCACCTGTTCCTTGCAATATACGACCAATTAACACACCCCAAATACTATCAGACATGGCAGCAACAACACTGCCTAGCAAAAATAATAATAATCCAATTAAAATAATAGGTAATCGGCCAATTCGATCAGAAACAATGCCTAAAGGTATTTGTAAAAGTGCTTGAGTATAGCCATAAGCTCCTACAGCTAATCCGATCAAAACAGGTGTTGCACCCTGTAAAGACTGTCCATAAATTGCCATTACAGGCAATACCATAAACATCCCCAACATTCGGAATGCAAACACTAAAGATAAACCAAAGGTTGCACGAATTTCTGTTGGATTCATTTGTTCAACAGACTGATTTGTTGACGACATAAAGAACTTCTCAGGGTAATATCATAGAAAACAGAAAGTTTTTATAGGATGTATTATTTAGAAATTATTCCTACAACTTACCTTTCTCAAAATAAATTACGTGAAAGCTGTTAACTATACAGGAAAAGCCATTATTTACCTAGTTATCAATTGTTATTGATACATAATTATTGGCTAAAATTTGTATTAATCCCCACTTAATAAAAGCAGGGATATAACATATAAAAATAGCTAATATTTTTATTCAAGTTTAAACAACAACTGATCTTGCTGCGAATGTTTGTTGATTTGTCTGCATAGCCTGTTTTAATAGAAAATATTGCACCAACTCTGCTATTGTTAACATCGGCATATTATGCAACTTAGCAAAATCTTCTACTTGCTGCCCTTTAGCCATAGTACCATCAGGGTTAGTTAATTCGCATAATACTGCTGCTGGTTTTAAACCTGCTAATCGAGCGATATCTACTGAACCTTCTGTATGACCACGACGATCTAATACGCCATCTTTTCTAGCACGTAATGGGAATATATGACCAGGACTTACTATATTTCTATGTTGACTATTAGAAGATAAGGCTGCTTGAATAGTTGTCACTCTATCTTTAGCTGATACTCCTGTAAAAACACCTTCTTTAGCTTCTATAGAAACAGTAAAAGCTGTTTGATAACGTGATTGATTACTGGCAACCATTGGCATTAAAGCCAATTCGTCTGCTATTTGCTCTGTTAAACAGAGGCAAACAATACCGCTTCCCTCCCGAATCATCAGAGCCATTGTTTCTATACTAATATTTTCAGCAGCAGCTACAATATCGGCTTCATTCTCGCGATTATCATCATCAGATAGTAATACAGGTAAACCTTGCTGATAGGCATTTATAGCAGCGGTAATTCTTGGAAAATCATTTAAAAGGGTTAACATTTGAAACGCTCCTCGCAAATAATATTAAAAATGGGCGATAAACGTTTCAGGGCATAGCTATAAGAATAATTTTTCTTATAGTCACAAAGCTACAGAACAACAAATATATCTATTATCCTACATTTTTATATATCGTTGAATGACTTTGTTGTACTCGTTGTACTGTTTTGAGTCATTCGCCTCGTCTAAAATTGTATAACAACAGCTATAACATTGCTGAGATGCATCTTCTTTCATCCGGACTATAACCGTCGGCTTTGGATTTTAACCAAATCAGCTGCCTTTCTTCGTATAATTATAAGAAAGCGCTCGCGGGCTCATCTGTGATAGATTTACCGCCGGTGGGGAGTTTCACCCCGCCCTGAAGACTTTTTTATAATACGCTTATTTAAGACAAATGAAAACAACCCATAAATTAGATATTTATAGGAAATAAAGAAACAAGAATGTGAAACTAGATATAAAGCTTTTTATTAAGTAAATAGAGTAATCTAAATTACTGCACCCAATTAACTTCAAAAGACATCATTACACTTAATACAGTAATGGCCAGAATAGAAATCATAAATAGGCGTTTTGCCCACTGTACTTCATTAGCTTTACTATAATCTTTAATAGCAATAAATAACCAATAAACACTGATTAAACCCGTTACTATTAAAAAACCAATACCTGCATAATCACAGATATACAAAGACACAGCCGCAGCGGTGAAGGCTACGATATAACCAACAATATGACGTTTAGCAATGTTAATACCGCGTTTTACTGGCAGTACAGGTATTTCAGCTGCCTTATAATCACTAAAACGGAAGATAGCAATGGCATAAGAATGAGGCATTTGCCATAAACAGAAAATTAATAACAAAATAGCTGCACCTAAATCAAACTGTCCACTGGCAGCACAATAACCAATTACAGGTGGTGCGGCTCCTGATAGGCTACCAATAATAGTGCCGTACTCAGAGTTTCTTTTAAAATAAAGGGTATATAATCCTACATAAACCACAAAGCCCATAATGGCAAAGCCTAATGCAAGATCATTAGTAAAAAAATGAAGAGTAAGCGCACCAGCAACACCTAATGTTGTTGCATAAATAAGTGCTATGGTAGGAGAAATTAATCCTTTAACCATTACACGATTCTTGGTGCGCTCCATCATTGAGTCAATGTCTCTATCAACATAGTTATTAAAGACACAACCTGATGCCACAACGAAAGAAGTACCGATCATCACTGCCACCAATTTAGCGAAATCAAAATGACCTTGAGAAGCCAAAAAGAATCCACCAATGACTGCAATCAAATTACCAAAAATGATTCCTGGTTTAGTGATAAGCAAATACTTCTTCAACATTGTAGTATACCTCTTACTTATCTGTGCTCATGTGCTGATGCATCATTTGCATACTGTGATGTTGCTTATCGCTCATCATATTCTTCATTGAGTTTTCCATTACCCAAACTGAGCCAATAACAATTATGAGAATTGTCGCTACAGCAAAGATAAAGGTCATCAAATGCCAACGCTGTGGTTGTGAATAGTCAATGTGTAAGAAACATACAACATGCACAATTACTTGCACTACAGCAAATACTACTAATATAAAGAAATTAGGAGTACCAGTCATTGCCATATAAAATGGAATGACTGTTAAAATGACAGCTAGTACAAAGCCAACTAAATAGCTTGATACTGTGCCATGTCCTGATGATGTTTTATGATCACTCATTACATAACTCCTTAAAATGAAGCGTATGCTTTCAAGTAAACGAAAGTAAATACACAAATCCAAACAATGTCTAAGAAGTGCCAGAATAAGCTTAAGCAAGATAAACGAGTATTAACTTTATTAGTTAAACCTTTACCTGCTACTTGAGCAATCATCACTAACATCCACACTAGACCACAGGTTACGTGTAATCCGTGAGTTCCCACTAAAGTGAAGAACGCAGACATAGTTGCATTAGTGCTTGGACCATTACCCATTGCTACTAGGTGATGGAACTCATACACTTCCATGCTAATGAACGCCGCACCTAATACAAAAGTAATTAATAACCAAGACATTACTTGGCCTTTATTATTTTTGTGGGCAGCAACCATTGCAAAACCATAAGTAATACTACTGAAAAGTAAGATAAACGTTTCAGTTAATACAAATGGTAATTCAAAAAGCTCTTTAGCATTGAATGGTACGGTTTGCCCTGCTGCATTTACCATTGATGGAAAATACATCGCTACGCCATATGATGGATCAAGAGTAGCATACACAGCAAACAAACAACCAAAGATCATTAAATCGGTAAGGATATATACCCAAAAACCGAAAATTGTTATAGAACTAGAGTCATGATCATGATGACCATGGTCTGCTCCATGCACAGGATTTTTCAAAGTATCAGCTGTCATGACTTAATACCTGCCTTTGCTAAATTCTCAAAACGTTCATTTTCGATGCGTTCTACTTCTTCTGCAGGGATATAGTAGTCAGTATCATCGCTGAATGTGTATACAATGTAGGTCAATACTGCTAGACCAAATCCAACGATAGTTAACCACCAGATGTGCCATACAATAGCAAATCCCCATATAGCAGTTAGAATGCCGATAATAGTACCTGTACCAGTATTTTTAGGCATATGAATCGCTTCATATTTCTCAGGACGTTTATAAGCTTCACCTCTTTCTTTTAACTTATGGAATGCGTCGATACCATAAATTTTTGGAATAACAGCAAAGTTATAAATAGGTGGTGGAGAAGAAATGGACCATTCTAAAGAACGACCACCACCCCATGAATCACCTGTTAAGTCACGAGTTTGGTTACGTTGAATAATACCTACAAGTAATGAAAGGATTAAACATACTGTACCAATTAAGATAAAGAATGAACCAATCATTGCAATGAAGAAATAAGTAGCATATTCAGTAGTTTGGAATTGACTCATACGACGAGTTAAGCCCATAAAACCTAATGCGTATAATGGCATGAATGATAAGTAGAAACCAATCAACCAACCCCAGAATGCACATTTACCTAGCTTCTCATTCATTTTGAAGCCAAACCATTTAGGGAACCAGAATACAACACCCGCTAAGTAACCAAATACCACACCACCGATAATAGTGTTATGGAAGTGAGCTACTAAGAACAAGCTGTTATGTACTACGAAATCGATAGGAGGAACAGATAACATAACACCTGTCATACCACCGATAGTGAACGTAACTAATGCACCAACAATCCAATACATAGGTGATGTGAATCGGACTCGACCTTCATACATGGTGAAGATCCAGTTGAATACTTTCACACCTGTTGGAATAGCAATGATCATCGTCATTACACCGAAGAAGGCATTAACGTTACCGCCAGCACCCATGGTGAAGAAGTGGTGACCCCATACTAAAAGACTAAGCACAATGATTGCTACAGTTGCATAAACCATTGTTTTATAGCCAAATAGTGGCTTACCAGAGAATACAGGCACGATTTCTGAGTAAATACCAAAGGCAGGTAATACTAAGAAGTACACTTCAGGGTGACCCCATGCCCATACTAAGTTGATATACATTTTCGCGTTACCACCCATATGATTGGTGAAGAAGTGGTAATCGAAATAACGGTCTAATGTTAATAATGCATAAGCAACAGTCAAGATTGGGAAAATACAAGCAGCTAAAATGTTAGCAGCAAGACATGTCCACGTAAAAATAGGCATTTGCATTAAAGTCATGCCAGGCGCACGCATTTTGAAAATGGTAACAATAAAGTTAATTGCACCAATTGTCGTGGCCACACCAGAAAGCTGCAAGCTCCACAGGTAATAGTTCATACCTACGGTAGGTGCTCCCTCCAGTCCCATTTCAGGGGCATATGCTAACCAACCACCTGTTGCGAAATCACCCACACCTAAAGAGATATTACAAACGATAACACCAGCAACTGTTAACCAGAAACCGAAGTTATTTAAGAATGGGAAAGCAACGTCACGTGCACCAATTTGTTGTGGTAAAAGAATATTCATTAAACCAAACAATAATGGAGTAGCCATGAAGAAAATCATGATCACACCATGGGCAGTGAAAATTTGGTTATAGTGGTCAGGTGGTAAATAACCAGCTGTCACACCATCTACGTGGGGGGTAGCAGCGGCCATTGCTTGATGGGTACGCATTAATAATGCATCAGCAAAACCACGTACTAACATCAAAACAGATACCACAATATACATGATACCAATTTTCTTATGGTCAACTGAAGTTAACCAATCCTTCCAGAGAGGTTTCCACCATCCCATGAAAGTAATTAAAGCTAATGCAACAACTCCTAAAACAAGAACGACACCAATCGTCCACATAACGATAGGCTCGTTTGTTGGAATTGCATCCAGTGACAAATAACCTGTGAGGTTATTATATTTGTCTGGATTTAAGTCTCCACTATGAAAACCCGACATAATTAGTGACCTCCAACAGATGCTGATTGATGAGAAGCTGCCTGTGGTTTAGGTTCTGGAATATATGATTCAAGAATATCTTCAAATAATCCATCCTTACCATATTGGCTAGGAGTCAAGTTATAGAAAGCAACTGGCTCAAATGATGCCATATTTTCTTTCAATCTAAACTCTTGATATGCTGCTGGTGTTAAAGAACTTACATTAACACTGTCACCTGTCACTTGATCTTTTGCTTGACCAGATTTTACATCTGCAACCCAAGCATCAAAATCAGCTCTGGTTTTTGATACAGCTTTAAATAGCATGTATGAATAACCATAACCAATAAAGTTAGCAGCTGTACCTTGGAATACACCTGGCTCATCAGCCATTAAATGTAACTTAGTCTCCATACCAGCCATTGCGTAGATTTGACTACCTAATTGCGGAATGAAGAAAGAAGTAATAGTTGTATCAGAAGTGATTGCAAACTTAACAGGCGTTTTTTCAGGAAAAACTACTTGATTAACTGTTGCAATGCCTTGTTCTGGATAAATAAACAACCATTTCCATTTAAGTGCTACAACCTGAATTGTCATTGGTTTCTCGGAAGAAACATGTGCAGGAATTGGATTAGAAGGTTCAACTTTGTGAGTATAGTAATAAGTTAAACTGCCTAATATTAGAATGATAATAATAGGTACACCCCAAACCATAGTTTCAATTTTCATTGAAAAATCCCAGTTAGGAGAATACTTTGCATTGTTACCTTCACGGTACTTAAAAGGGAAATATAAAGACATGAAGATTGCTGGAATTACCACAATAAGCATTAAGCATACTGAGATAACAATCAACGTTTTGATTTCATGACCTATATATCCTTTAGGGTTTAACAAAGCCGCATCACACCCACCTAATAGTACTAAGGAGAGCAGAAGTGGTATGGTAAACAAACGCAGATATCTTCGATTTCTCATCTCTCAACCTCTTTAGAGGAGCCTTTACCATTATTTTCAACTTAAAAACTGTTGCTCTTTTGTATACCTATTATTCTTTGATCCAGTAACAACAAAATACACACTGAACAAACGAAAAATAGTTAAACGAAAAATAAATAGTTTTTAAGCACTTAGTTTTATTTGAGCAGAGACTACTCAAACATCGAATTTACACATCTTGCATATCACAAAACGGAAAATTACCACAATCAATTGTAACAGATTTATTCAAGGCTCGAAGTGTAGCCATTGTCGCAGTACGGCCGATGCTTCGCTAAGACCTTGACGCTTGATAGAAGAAAAAAGTTGAATAGAAACAGACGTGTTTTGATAGTCAGCTAACTGTTGTTGTACTTTTAATAAAGTAGTTTTTGCGACACCAAAGGTGAGCTTATCTGCTTTAGTGAGCAAAATATGTACAGACATTTTTGACACATCAGCCCAATCCAGTAACATTTTATCGAACTCTGTTAATGGATGGCGAATGTCCATCATTAATACAATACCTTTTAAAGATTCTCTAGTAGATAAATAGGCATCCAAATGTTTTTGCCAATGCTCTTTTAAAGGTAATGGTACTTTAGCATAACCATAACCTGGTAAATCGACAAAACGACGCTCATTATCAACTGCAAAAAAGTTAATTAATTGTGTTCGTCCTGGGGTTTTAGAGGTTCTAGCTAAATTAGCATGAGTTAACGCATTAATAGCACTCGATTTACCTGCATTAGATCGGCCTGCAAACGCTACTTCATAACCCACATCTGGTGGGCACTGGTCTACCTTAGCAGCACTTGTTAGAAAAGCAGCTTTTTGGCACAACCCCATAAATTTATTTGCAGACATATAGAAACCTTAACACAACAATGAATAACATAATATCATAATGTTTGCATTACCAAACTTTAAATATTCTATTATTAACTAATGTGAATAGATTAATTATTTACACTCTGTCACAAACCGAGCACAACTAATTATTGCATTTCCCATTTAATTAGGTATTGTACTGCTCTAAAATTAATTATTTGTTGTTAACTCTATAATGGAGAGAAATATGCGTCGTTTGTTTATGGCAGGAATGATTACATTCATCACACTTTTTTGTGCCAGTGTTTATGCACAAATTGGTGTTTTAGCACTTCCTGAACCACAAGCTGGTAAAGAATATACTATTCTACCCACCCCTGTTCCTACTTCAGAACCTAATAAAATAGAAGTAACAGAAGTTTTTTGGTATGGTTGCCCTCATTGTTATGATTTAGAACCTATCATTAACAAATGGTCAAAAAATTTACCCGCAGACGTTCACTTTGTACGTATGCCAGCATTATTCAGCAAACTATGGAACATCCATGGTCAATTATTTATTACTTTAGACACCTTAAAAGTAGAAGATAAATTACATTCTGCTGTGTTTGAGTCTATTCGCCAGCGCAAAAACTTATTACTTACACCAGAAGATATGGCTGATTTTGTTGCTCAACATGGTGTTGATAAAGCTAAGTTCTTAGAGACTTATAACTCTTTTGGTGTTCAAGCCAGAATGGAAAAAGACAAAAAAGTCTTAAATAAATATGGTATTACAGGTGTACCAGCCATTATTGTTAATGGTAAATACCGTATTGACTTTAATGATAATGTTGCAGAACCTGCTGATTTAATGCGAGTAACTAACTATTTAATTGAAAAAGAACGCGCTGCTTTAAAACCAGCTAATGACAGTTCAGTTACAGAAAAAGCAGCAGCAACTGCAAATTAAAGTATTTTCTTATAAAAAAACAGTGTTATCATTTTTAACATAAACAAGAATGGATAATATCTGTGATAAAGATTAAAAAGAAAAAAGAGGTCGCTACTCACCTTTCCCCCCAAATTAATAAGGAGAGTAGCCCCATTATTCTACCCCCACAAGGAATAATGAAACTCTTAACTTTTAATATTCAAGTGGGTAATAACACTAGCCAGTTTCATCACTACTTTACAAGAAGCTGGCAACATGTGTTGCCCTATAAAGATCGTGCTAAAACCCTACAACGCATTGCGGAACTAATCAACAAATATGATCTTGTTGCACTACAGGAAGTTGATGGTGGTAGCTTGCGATCTAGCGGTATTAATCAAGTAGAGTTTTTAGCCAAATTGGCTAAATTTCCCTATTGGCACCAGCAAACCAATCGCAACCTTGGCAAACTAGCTCAACATAGTAATGGCATGTTAAGCCGTTTCAAACCAACACTTATTGAAGACCATCCACTACCTGGCATGCGCGGCCGAGGCGCGATCTTTACTCGCTTTGGTGAAGGTGAAGATGCCTTAGTCGTTGTGGTAATGCATCTAGCTTTACGCAGAAAAGCACGTAAAGAACAACTAGATTATATTTACAATATGATTACGCCTTATAAATACCATATTTTAATGGGTGATATGAATGCAGGTACTGTTGAGTTATTGGAAGATTCCGCATTAAAAAATCTTGACCTTGTATTCCCCCAAACAGAGGCTACCTATCCTAGCTGGAACCCCAAACATTGTCTTGATCATATTCTATTAAGTTCAGAACTAAAAATAGAACAAGTTAATGTTTTACAACAACCTATATCAGACCATTTACCTATTGAAGTCGATATCCGTTTACCTGATGCTATACTAGCTAATATCAATCACTTTTATAATAAGTCTTAAAATCACTATTATTCCTTACTAGGAATATGGAACTGCTTTTAATGAAAAAACTGTTTATTTGTTTTTGCCTAATTTTATTAACTGCTTGTCAAAGTAGTTTGCATATCAATAAAGATTACCAATCTGTGGGACAAGATAGTCGTGTGCAATATGTGGTTTTACATTACACCGCCACTGATTTTAAGCGTTCCCTTTATTTATTAACCAAAGAACCAGTAAGTAGTCATTATCTTATTGAAGATCAAAAGGGTACTATTTACCAACTGGTAGATGAAAAAAATAGAGCATGGCATGCAGGACTGAGTGAATGGCAGGGCAGAACTTTTCTAAATAATAGCTCTATTGGTATTGAAATAGTTAATAGAGGATTTACTGAAGATACTCATGGCTACAAAAAATGGTATCCCTATACCGAAACACAAATACAATCACTGATTGTATTATTAAAAGACATCAAGGCTCGTTATAAGTTATCAGCTGAAAATATCTTAGGTCACAGTGATATCGCACCACTACGCAAAACTGACCCAGGCCCGCTATTTCCTTGGCGTCGTCTAGCTAAAGAAGGATTAGCGGTATGGCCAAATGAACGAGCTGTGACTGCCCAAAAAGCTATTTTTGACCAACAAAAATTACCTGATACAAGTTGGATACAAGAAAAACTTGCCATCATTGGCTATGCTGTACCACAGACAGGAATATTAGATAAAGAAACAGTAAAAGTTATTATGGCGTTTCAAATGCGTTATCAACCTGAAAATGTTACAGGGGTAGTAGATAGTAAAACGGCTGCTCTACTAGCCGTTGTTGCAAGAAAAGATTTTACCAAGCCTGAATAAACCTATTGTTATTCCATAATATAGGTTTATTTAAAAAACAACCATGCTATATTAATGAGCGATTTTTTATTTCACTTTCACAAAGTGAATTTTAAGTTAAATAGCTGTCAAAATGATGAACCATTTATAAAGGTTAGCCCATATGACTATTACTATTACAATATCTACATTAATTAAAATATTAATTGTAGCTTTTTTTATTTGGGGTGTACTTTATGTATATTTCCATGGACGCTCTCGCCGTATTCCTCTGTTAAGGCAATTTTTTAACTATTCCGCGTTATTTGCTCCCTATAATGCCTTAATGTATATCTTCTCTAAGCAAAAGTCTCAACCTTATTACGATAGAGCAGACTTTAAAGAAATGGATTTAATTAAAGAGAATTGGGAAATCATCAAAGAAGAAGGCGAAAAACTATTTGATGAAGGGTATATTCGTGCAGCTATTGGTGGTAATGAAGCAGGCTTTGGTTCTTTCTTTAAAAGAGGCTGGAAACGTTTCTATTTAACTTGGAATAGAGATACCCTACCTTCAGCAGAAAACTTATGCCCAAAAACATTAGAACTAGTAAGACAAGTTCCTTTAATTAAAAGTGCACTATTTACACGTTTACCGGCTCGTAGTCATTTAAATGCCCATCGTGATCCCTTTGCAGGAACACTACGTTATCATTTAGGTTTATCAACACCAAACTCTGAAAAGTGTGCAATCTACGTAGATGAACAACCACAGGCTTGGTATGATGGTGAAGATTTTATTTTTGATGAAACCTATATTCACTATGTCATCAATGATACTGATGACTACCGCTTAATCTTCTTCTGCGATCTTGATCGTCCATTAAAACAACCAATGTATACTATTAACCAATGGGTAAGTAATATACTAGCTGCTTTAACCCAACCTCAAAATATTGATGGTGAACATGCAGGCTTTGCTAACCGTGCTTACCGTGGATTTATTAACTTCTCAAAATTTTTTAGTACCCCCATTAAAGCATTAAAACGCAAATCACGTACAGCTTATAATATATTAAGGGTGGTTGCTATTCTGTTAATTATATTGTTGATTCTAAAATGGGTTTTCTGATTTCTTAGTTATACTCATCTGTATTAAAAAGCCAATGTAATTTACATTGGCTTTTTAGTTTATACCATTAAGGCCTTTCACCCGACCTTAACCTATTTTCAATATCAGTTAATACGGGTAATAAATCAGCTACTGTATCAATAACATAATGAGCACCTGTAGCTTGCATTTTTGCAGTGGCTTGCTGACGTAATTTATCTTGTTCTATTAGATCTAACGCTTGCCATTCTTCTAAACTAAGCCCTACTTCATTGCCACTGATAGACACAGCAACTGTCCATGTACCTGCATTTAATCCCTCTTCTATACCAACTCCTGTATCATCTACTTTAACCACTGTATAAGGAGGCCATACCCCCAAATCAGCGAATGTTTGATACATCATTAATGGGGATGGCCTACCTGCAGCTAGATCACCTGCACAGACTAAATTATCTGGGCTATAACCAGCTTTTACAGCAATAGGTAACAACTTTTCCATAATAGGTCTGTTATAACCTGTAGTAGAACCAATTTTAATGCCCCTGTAACGTAAGGTATTGATAAGCTCGATAGTTCCTGGAACAAAATCAGAAAAATCTTCTACTACCTCTGCATTCATAGGAGTAAATACCTCATACAAATGCTCTGCATCTGCATTTGTTGGTCTAGCTCCATATTGTTGTAACCATTGCTGGTTAATCTCTGGAATAGCTAACAACGCTTTAATATGATCTAACTTTGCCATACCCATAGGACCGCGTGCTTGCTCTATGGATAATTGGACATTGAATTTTTCGAACAGCTTTACAAAAGCACCCATTGGCGCACAAGAGCCGAAGTCAATTACTGTACCAGCCCAATCAAAAACAACGGCTGTTAACTGGTGTTGAGGTTGATTCATCGTTTAATCTCTTATTCTTCAAAAGTAGCTAGTTAATTTGAATATTCATCTGTTGCATACAAAAATTCATGGCACTAATAACCTGATGCATTTCTTTCTCACCAATGGCACCTATACAACCCACACGAAATGTTTCAATAGCTGTTAACTTACCAGGATATAACATAAATCCTGCTGCTTTTACGTGAGCATAAAACTGTTTAAAATCATAGTGATTATCTTGTGGTGCTAAAAAAGTGATAATGATGGGTGAAATATATTCTGGTTTTAAGAAAGGTTTAAACCCTAACTGACCTAACCCCTTTAATAACACTTGGCAATTATTGTTATAACGCACTAATCTTACAGTTTGCCCACCTTCTTCTATAAATTGTTCCATAGCTTCTGCTAAAGCAGCCACTACATGAGTAGGTGGAGTAAAACGCCATTGCCCTGTACGCTCCATATAAATGTACTGATCGTACAAATCCATTGCCAATGAATGACTATTTCCTTCACAGCTATCCAATATAGCTTTGCGAATAAATACAAAACCCATCCCTGGCACACCCTCTAAACATTTACCACTAGCAGAAATAAGGGCATCAAATACAATTTCATTAGCACTAATTGGTAAAGCACCAAAAGAGCTCATTGCATCAACTATTAGACCAAGTCCTAACCGTTGACAAAGATCGCTCACTGCCACTAAAGGGTTAGCAATCCCTGTTCCTGTTTCGCAATGAATTAAACCAATATGGGTAATACTAGGATCTGCAACAACTGCTTCTTCAACAGCTTTAACACTTATAGGCTCACTTTCTGATTGAGTTAAGACAGTAGTCTGACGCCCCATCATTGTGGCTAATTTAGCCATACGCTTACAGTATGCACCATTATCCAGTACTAAAAGATGTCCTTTTTTAGGGACTACTGTAGCAATAGCAGCTTCCACAGAAAATGTACCACTACCTTGTAATGGAACAACCACATAATCTTGTTGACCATCAATAACGTCTAATAATTGTTGGCGTAACTTAGCAGTTATAGTATTAAAATCTGCATCCCACGATCCCCAATCCTTCAACATCGCTAGTTTAGTACGTAATGTCGTAGTCAAAGGACCAGGGGTTAAAAGAATATTATCTCTATCCATCTTATTTCCAAAAAATACTTATTATGAATGTTAGCTATTACGCCAACGTTGAGTTCGTTTATTAACAAACTTTCCTAGCAACAGATAAGCACCTGTTACTACAATTGAAATAACTGTAATCATCACTGCCATAGCTGTAGCGCCACCCATATCACCCGCATCATCTAAATTCAAAATAGCTACAGAAGCTAATTGGGTTTCTGGTGAATACAAGAAGATAACCGCAGAAATAGTTGTCATTGCGTTGATAAAAAAGTAACGGGAAATATCCAGCAAACTAGGCAGACAAATTGGCAAGGTTACCCGCCACATAGTTTTATAAAAAGGAACTTTGAGTGAAGCAGATACTGCTTCAAATTCCCAATCAATAGCCTTTAATGCAGTAACCATTGTCATATGACTAGTCGTATAAAAATGGATAACTGTACACATAATCAGTAAAATCATGGTTTGGTATAAACCATTTAAGGGATTGCTAGGTGCATTAAAAAAGAAGATATAGCCCAAGCCCAATACTAAACCTGGTACAGCCATAGGTAACATCACTAACAAACGAATCAATGGTCTTAAAGCATCAAAGCCCTTAGTCTTCTCAAGCATATAAGCGCCCAAGAAAACCAATGTAGTACCAATGATAGTGGTTCCCAATGCCAAGATTAAGCTATTGATAATTGCTCCCCCTAATTCAGAATCTATTAATGCAGACTGATAATTTAATAAACTTAAATTAAGGTTATATGGCCAAAAACTAACAAAAGATGCATATACTGCCATAAAGAACATGGCTAACACCAAGCTACAAATCACTACACAATATATCGACATTGCTATATCAAAACTACGCTTAGGCTTTACTACCAACGTTACCGCTCGCGCACTCAGTGAGGCAGTTTGTTTACGCCTAATAAAATAATCCACGACAAAGGTTAACAACGCAGGTAATAACAATAATAAAGCAACCACTGCTCCTTGCTGAAAATCCTGCTGACCAATGATTAAACGAAAAATATCAGTAGCCAATACATCAAAATCACCACCAACAATTTTAGGTACACCAAAATCTGTCATCACTAAAGTAAAAGATACTAATGAGGCAGAAATAACTCCATATTTAGCGCTGGGTAATGTCACTGTAAAAAACTTACGAAGTGTTGATGTTCCCATCGCGTCCGCTGCTTCATATAGACGTCCATCAGCAAGGGATAAAGAAGTGACTAGAATCATCAACACATGGGGGAAAATAGCAAAACACTCAGCAAGTACAATACCTGACGCACCATAAATGCTTTCAAAACCTAATAATTGCCAGAATGATTTAGCAATTCCCTGATTACCAAACCAATATATTAATGAAATAGCGGCTAACAACGAGGGAGCCAATAGAGGTAGTAATGTAATACTACGCATTATTCCCTTAAAGCGCATACAACTTCTTGTTAAGGCATAAGCAAAAGTAAATGCTAATGGAATAACAATTAATGTCACTAATGTGGATACAAATAAACTATTGCCTAAACTTCTTAATAAACTAAGTGAGCTAAGGTAGCTAACAATAGCTACCCAACCTGAACTATTTATACGATCTTCTGTATAAATCTGCCCTATAATTGCCACAAGCGGTGCAGCTAAAAATATTAATAACAAGAATAAGATTATCAGTAGCACCGATAAAATTAACCACTGATTACCTTTTACACTCTTTAGCCAATAACTATTAATTGGTTGCTTACTTGCTATCAATAACTCTGTCTGCATCATAACTCTTTCACTGGAAAAACATTAACGCGCTCAGGACGTATAGCAAACTGTAAATTAGCCCCTTGCTGTACATTAAGGTCATACATTTGATTTAATGAAAATTGCAGTTGTAGTGATTGATTAGCTAAACGATCAACCTGCAATTCAGCTAAACATTTCCCCCCAAGAAATTCGATATTTTTTATAATACCTGTACAGTTGTTTGTATCATTAGCAGGTAATTGTTCAACTACTCTATCTTCAGGACGTAAATAGAGTTTAACCTTATCCCCCTGAGTAAATGCTGTATGATGTGGTTGTTCACACTTTAAGCGTAAATCCCCACAACGAAACCATTGATTTCCCTCAGCAATAGCATCTAGACAGTTTATTTTCCCTACAAAATTAGCTACAAAAGGAGACACTGGATGACTATAAACTTCTAATGGTGTATCGACTTGTTCAATAACACCATGGTTCATCACCACTACTCGATCCGCAATAGATAAAGCTTCTTCCTGATCATGGGTTACCATAATAGTAGTTAAGCCTAATTGTTTTTGTAGACTACAAATTTCATTGCGTAAATGCACTCGTACCGTGGCATCTAAAGCAGATAATGGTTCATCTAACAACAATAAATTGGGCGCAGTTGCTAACGCTCTAGCCAATGCAATTCTTTGTTGTTGACCACCTGACATTTGAGCAGGGTATTTATTACCACTATCAGGTAAACCTATCAAAACTAATAGCTCGTCCACCCGTTGTTTAATAGCTGTTTTTGTCTGTTTACGATTAACTAAACCATAAGCAATATTTTCTGCAATAGTTAAATTAGGAAATAGTGCATAAGATTGAAATACAATACCGTAATCACGTTCTGCTGGTGGTAAATAACTTATGTCTTTTCCTTGTTGGAGAATCGTCCCTGATGATTGTCGCTCCAAACCTGCAATGATCCTTAATAGAGTAGTTTTTCCACAACCTGAAGGGCCTAAAAAACATATTAGTTCACCTTGTTTAATAGTAAGATTAATATCATTAAGAGCAATAAACTTGCCAAACTGCTTACAGATATGATCTAACCGTAAATAGGTATTACTCATTAATAGCATTTCCTTAAAATCACTACTACTTAGGCTCTGATTTATTGGCATAACGTGAACTCCACTCTTTTAAAATCACATCACGCTGCTTAGCTGCATAATCAAAATCCATCTTAATTAAACGCTGTTCATAATCATCAGGAATATTAGCTAACTTAGGAGCAACATTAGGCTGTCCCGTAATTGCAAAGCTTTTACCATATAGCTTCATTGCATCTGTACTTGAAGCCCAATCTGCTAACGTTTTTGCTGCGGCTAAATTCTTTGTTCCTTTGTGGATGGCAAAAGCTTCAACATCCCAACCTAATCCTTCTTTAGGAAAAACTAAATCAATAGGCGCACCTTTTGCTTTATTAGTATGGCCACGATACTCAAAAGAGATGCCTATTACATACTCACCCGTTGCGGCCATATTGCAAGGTTTAGAACCAGAATGGGTATACTGTGCCATATTCTTGTGCAATCCATCCATAAACTGCCAACCACTACCTTTACCTTGCTCATCTCCCCATATCTGCAACCAACTAACCACATCAAAATAACCAGTACCTGATGAGGTAGGATCAGGCATTACAATCTGTCCTTGATAAACTGGTTTTAATAAGTCTTGCCAGCTTTCAGGTTTAGGAATCTTTCTTTTTTCAGCTTCTGCTGTATTGAAACAAAGAACAGCTCCTGTAACATCAAGCCCCCACCAATAAGGTGGATTCTCACTATCACGATAAGCAGCCTTAATATTAGAGAAATTAGAGGGGGCATAAGCCTCTAACATTCCTTGTTGCTTCAATACCCCCAAACCAGTAATCGCTACCCCCCAAACCACATCAGCTTTAGGATTATTTTTTTCAGCCAATAGTTTAGAAACAATAACACCTGTTGAGTCACGCACTATTCGTAATTGAATTTCTGGATGAGCCTTATTAAAAGCCCGTTGATATGCCTTAATTTGATCTGTCTCTAATGCAGTATAGACAGTTAATTGACTCTTTTCCGCTAATGCTTGTACAGAAAACGCCAACCCTAGACCCGTTATAACTATTGATTTCCATAAACTCATTTAAGTACCTATTTATCGATTCACTTAAATAGAGTATAGAAACCTCATGTGTCATTTTTATGACAATATGAAAATTTCTTAAAAATGTTTTTTAAACAATTTTAAACAGTTTAGTTATATATATTTACAGCCTGTCATAATCGGTTAAGGTTATTTTATAGGTTTCAACATAAACTTAATTGGTAGTTTATAGAAAGGTAGTTTTGTTTAATGTTAAGTTTACGGCCAATATTATTGTTAATTTTAGTACTCACTGTACAAACAAGTTTTGCAGAAAATGAGCGCAAGGACTTTTGGCAATTTCAAACCAGCGTCTATACTAAACATTTTCACCCAAATCCTGAGCATAACAACCACCAAGAATTGATAGGTATTGACTATAACCTTTCTTCTGGTTGGTTCTTTGGAGGGGCTACTTTTCGTAACTCTTTTCGACAACGCTCAGTCTATGCCTATGCAGGGAAACGTTTTGAACTAGAAGACACCCCTTTTTATGCTCGCATATCAGGTGGTTTAATTCATGGTTATCATGGTAAATATCAACATAAGATACCAATGAATGGCTTAGGCATAGCGCCTGCTATTATTCCTTCTGTTGGAGTTCAAGTAGATAGACTTAGTACAGAAGTTATATTATTAGGCTTTAATGCAATGATGGTTAATGTTGGTTTTAAACTTTAAAAAGAAGGCTGCCAAAGCAGCCTTAAAAACTGTTAATTAATTTTCTTAATAAAATACTCAAATATTTGAGCATCATTGGTTAATTCAGGATGAAAAGCCATCACCAAGATGTTATCTTGCTCTGCCATTACAATCTTATCTTCAATTGTAGCAAGCACTTTCACACCATCACCAACCGACTGAATAAAAGGTGCTCGGATAAATACTGCAGGAATTGTTTCAGCGATACCTTTAACAGATAAGACTGCTTCAAAACTATCGACTTGTCTGCCAAAGCCATTACGCTCCACAGTAATATCTATTAACCCTAATGGCATAACCTTACCATCTGAATTAACGATATTTTTCCCACATAAAATTAGCCCAGCACACGTCCCCATCACAGGATGTTTTTTTGCAAACTGCTTAATTTTTTCATATAAACCATGTTGCTGAATTAGACGACTAATTACCGTAGATTCTCCACCAGGAATAATCAAACCATCAATATCTTCTAAATCATCAACATGCTTAACAGGTACACCTTTTACTTGCAATCGCTCAAGCATTTGCAAGTGTTCAGCGATTGCACCTTGTAACGCTAAAACACCAATGGTTTTCATACTACCAGCCTCTATCTTGCATCCGTTCTGCATCAGACAATCTAGAGATCTCAATACCTTTCATTGGTGTACCTAAACCTTTAGAGAGTTCAGCTAATAGTTTATAGTCTTGATAATTGGTAGTGGCTTGCACAATAGCTTTAGCAAACTTCTCTGGATTATCTGATTTAAAAATACCAGAGCCTACAAACACACCATCTGCACCTAAACTCATCATTAACGCTGCATCCGCTGGAGTAGCCACACCACCAGCCGCAAAGTTAACAACAGGTAATTTACCTAGTTTTTTTACTTCTTTTACTAGCTCATAAGGTGCGCCTATATCTTTAGCAAAGGTCATCAATTCATCATCACATTTGCTTGCTAAAATACGAATTTGCTCGTTCACTTTACGAATATGACGCACCGCTTCAACAATATTGCCAGTCCCTGGCTCGCCTTTAGTACGTAGCATAGAAGCTCCTTCACCTATACGACGTAAGGCTTCTCCTAAATCACGGCAACCGCATACAAACGGCACAGTATATTCACTTTTTAATAAGTGATATTGTTCATCTGCCGGCGTTAACACTTCACTTTCATCAATATAGTCAACACCCATAGCTTCTAAAATACGAGCTTCACTAATATGTCCAATTCGTGCTTTAGCCATTACAGGAATGGTCACTGCATTCATTACTTCTTCTACAATAGTAGGATCAGCCATTCTCGCCACACCGCCAGCAGCACGGATATCCGAAGGTACGCGCTCCAATGCCATTACAGCTACAGCACCTGCTGCTTCAGCAATTTTTGCTTGCTCAGCATTAATCACATCCATGATTACACCGCCTTTTTGCATTTGCGCCATACCACGTTTAACTGTTTCTGAACCTACAATTTTAGTTGTCACTCTAAGCACTCCTGTTATTTAACTAATTTTTTAGAGTGTTAAGAATAATCCTTTCCATAAAATAAAAAACATCCAATTGGACTATATTTATACCATCCAATTTAACTATAATATCTTTAGCAATTTCTATTGATCGAGTGAGCCTATGTGGGCATTAACCAGTAATCCAGCAAATAAACAACCCCTTTACAAACAGATTGTTAACCATATTGAACAAGCTATTGAGAATGGACAATTACAAGCAGGGGAACGGTTACCTTCTGAACGACAATTAAGCACCTTACTGAAAGTCAATCGCTCAACTATTATCCATGCTTTGGATGAGCTCACTGATAGAGGAATCCTTATTCGTAAACTAGGTAGTGGAACCTATGTAAATGAGCAAAAATGGGGGTTACAAAGTTATCCTTTAATTAATTGGCAGGCTACACCAGAAATTCTTTCTAAAAAAAGACAAGACTCATACTACCTACAAGCTAACCAGTTACGGCAAAAAGCACACAGCCATCAACAACCTATATTAGACTTAGCCAATGGTGACTTACCTACAGATTTACTACCTACTCTTTCTTTACCAGAGTTTTCATGGCAAGAATTACTAACCCATGAGCAAGGTACAGAAGCCTCCCATTTAGGTTTAATTTCTTTTCGGCAAGCTGTCCAAAACTATTTACAACAACGTTTTAAAATGACTGTGGCAACTGAGCAAATATTGATTACCTCTGGAGCTCAACAAGCTATCTTTCTTATTACTCAAGGCTTGCTAAAACCAGGTGATGCTATTGGTATTGAAGCTCCCTCTTACTTTTATTCATTACCACTATTTCAAGCAGCAGGTTTACGTATTTATGCCATTCCAACAGACCAACAAGGTATAACATTAGACGGTTTAGAAAAACTACTTAATCAGCAGTCTATAAAAATGATTTTTCTTAACCCCATTTTTCAAAACCCTACTGGCTTTGTGATGACTGAGCATCGCAAAAAACAATTACTTAACTACTGCTATAAAAAACGTATTCCTATTGTTGAAGATGATGCTTATAGTGCCTTGCCCTTTAATTCACAGCTAGATACTTCTCCTTTAAAAAAATTAGATAAACACCAGCAAGTAATTTATATTGGTTCACTTTCTAAATATATTGGCAAAAATATTCGAGCAGGATGGATGATTGCCCCCAAAGCTATCGTTAATAAACTAGCTGATATACGGCAACAGCTAGATGCTGGACTTAGTGTTCTACCACAACTACTTGCTGAACACTACTTAACAGAACATAGCAGTACGCATCAACAATACTTACAAACTGCATTAACTAAAAGATCCCAACAATTAATACAATGGCTTAAAGAAAACTATCAACATAAATTAACTTTTCAACCACCATTAGGCGGTTTTCATCTTTACACTCATTGCCTACAAAAAAATACCTATGACTTTAATAATTTATTAGATGAGTTGTTACAACAAAATATTATTGTAGCTAGAGGTACAGATTTTGGGGATACTCCTTATCATCTACGTTTTAGTTATGGACACTTTAACATAGCAAGCTTAGCTAAAAGGTGATTTAATATACCCTTTATAACATCAAAATAATGGAGAACTCAGCCATGTTACAGAGTATGACCGCATTTGCACGCCATGAATTATCTATTAATGAAGGGGTTTTATGCTGGGAAATACGCTCTGTTAATCATCGTTATTTGGAGCATAGCTTCAAATTACCTGAAACTTTTCGAGTGCTTGAATGGCAATTAAGGGATATCCTAAAAAAAGAAATCTCTCGTGGTAAAGTAGAATGTACATTTACTTTCTCCCCTAATGCTCAAAATAATCCTCTACAAATAGATTCAGAACGTGCTAAACAACTTGTTCAAGCGGCAGAACAAATCTCTGAGTTAACTATTAATCCCACGCCAATAAATCCTTTTACAGTATTATCTTGGCCTGGCGTATTGATCAATGAACAAGCTAATCATGAACTATTACAACAACAAGCTATTGAACTATTTTCTGACACACTCAAAAATTTGAAAGAGAATAGAGCAAGAGAAGGACAGGAACTACAGCAATTATTAGATGATCGTTTAGTCAGTATTGATAATGAAGTTAATAAACTACGCCCACTTATCCCAGAAATGTTAGATAATCAGCGCCAAAAAATATTAACACGCTGCCAAGAGCTACAAGTAGAAATTGATAATCAACGTTTGGAGCAAGAACTTGTATTGCTTGCTCAAAAATCAGATGTGGCTGAAGAATTAGACCGCCTACAAACCCATTTAACCGAAGTACGCCATACCTTTAATAGTAAAGAACCCTGCGGCCGTCGTTTAGACTTCTTAATGCAAGAACTTAATCGTGAAGCCAACACATTAGGTTCAAAAGCATACGATACACGGACCACACAAACAGCTGTAAATATAAAAGTACTTATAGAACAAATGCGTGAACAAGTACAAAATATTGAGTAGCCATTCTTAAGTAAAAAAATGAGACTCTTTACTAGCAATTTTGACTTTCTAAAAGAACATGATCCTATATTCTTCGAGTTAACCCATACTGCTGAGCAAGTATTTGCTAGTGATCCAAATACTACTCTAATTAAATTGCGCCAATTAGGTGAGGCATTTGCTAAAGATATTGCCACTAGATGTGGTATTTACTTTGATGATACAACCCCCCAAGTCGATCTTATTCATCAAATTGATCGAGAATTAAGATTAGACCCTACTATACGTAATCTTTTTCATACCATACGAGTTGAAGGCAATAAAGCTACTCACGAATTTAAAACCGAACACAGAGAGGCCATTAATGGTTTAAAAATGGCGCGTAGCCTAGCTGTTTGGTATCATCAATCTTTTGGTAAAGAGGGTAGTAAATTTAATCCTGGAAGTTTTATCACTCCACCAGACCCTAGCCAAAAACTACGTGAATTACAAAATCAAATTAATCAGCTACGAGCAAGCAATGAAAAATTTGAAGATAACCAGCAATTACTAAACTTATTAAAAAAAGAAAAGCAAGAATATGCTGTATTAGCAGAGCAAATGGATAAAGAAGCTCGTACACTAGCAGAACAAGTTAAACAACAAGAAGAAGCTTTACAGAAACAACAAGAATCCTTTGAAACACACATTCGATTACTACAAATAGAACTTGTTGAGCAAAACAAAAAAAAACCTCAACAAACTGTAAAACAACAACAAATTATTAGTGAGCAAATCAAAGAAGCAAATCAACAAGTTTTTTTAACAGAAGAATTAGCACGTTTAATAATTGACCAACAACTTACTGAAGCTGGCTGGCAAGCAGATAGTTTAGAATTAACATGGGATAATGGCGCTCGTCCTGAACAGGATAAAAATAAAGCTATTGCTGGTTATCCTATTTTTTATCAAGGCAATGCTGCCTATGCAGACTATATTTTATTTTGTGGCATGATTCCCATTGCTGTTATAGAAGCTAAATGTGAAAACATTAATGTTGCAGATAAAATACGCCAAGCAGAAACCTATGCTCAAGGGTTTCAAATTGAACCTCTAATGCAAGCACCTTGGTTATTAGCCCAACGTAATCGGCCTTGGACTAGCCATGATAATACTCCCTATATTATTCCCTTTGTCTATTCCAGTAATGGCCGCCCTTACAATAGCCAACTTGAAGAAAAATCTGGTACTTGGTTTCGAGATTTACGTGAGACCAACAACTTAGCCCAAGCATTACAACACTTTCATACACCACAAGGATTATTAACTAAACTAACCCATGACATAAGTGCGGCTGAACAAGCTTTACAACAAGAAAATTTTGCTCAACTATATTTACGAAGTTATCAACAAGCAGCTATTCAAGCGGTAGAAAAGGCTATCTTAAATAATCAGCGTAATTGTTTGATTGCAATGGCTACAGGAACAGGTAAAACAGTTGTTATCAATGCCCTAATATATCGATTTTTAAAAACCAACCGATTTAAACGTATTTTAGTCTTGGTTGATCATGCTGCGCTGGGCTTACAAACAGAAGATATACTTACTAAAACCCTCGATGAACAATATCAAACCTTAGCAAAACTTTATAATTTAACAGAACTATCAAATCACATTGATGACTTAAGTAATCATCTACAATTAGCTACTGTACAAAGTATGGTAAAAAGCATTTTTGCCTCTGATACATCACCTTCCATCGATAGTTTTGATTGTATTATTATTGATGAAGCACATAGTGGTTATATGCTAGAACAGGAAATGATAGAGGGGGAGTTAGCGACTAGGGACTCTCAACAATATATAGAAGAATATCAACAGCTTATTAACTACTTTGATGCAGTTAGAGTTGGCTTAACGGCTACACCAGTAAAGCATACTACAGATATATTTGGAAAACCTGTTTACAGTTATTCTTATCGTGAAGCAGTAGCTGATGATTACTTAATTGATTATGAGCCTCCTATTATTTATCAAACAGAATTAACACAACATGGTATTCATTTTAATAAAGGCTATAACATCAATATTATTAATGCTCAAACAGGTAATATTGAATCAGCAGAATTAGAGGATGAGCTTAATTTTGATATTGAAAACTTTAATCGGTTCGTTATTAACAAAAGTTTTAATGAAATTATCTGTGAACAACTCGTTCAAGAATTAAATCCCTTTGGAAAAGAAAAGACACTTATCTTTTGTGCTTCCGATTTACATGCAGATATGGTTAAAAATTTGCTTGATAAAGCATTTACTAAACTTTACCAAGAGTCATATGACCAAACTGCTGTTGCCAAAATTACTATTGGCAGTTATAACCCTGAACAACTAATTACAGCTTATAAAACAGAGCAATACCCCAATATCGCTATTACTGTTGATTTATTAGCAACAGGTATAGATATTCCACAAATCTGTAATTTAGTATTTTTACGCCATGTAAAATCTCGAATTTTATTTGAACAAATGCTAGGCAGGGCTAATCGCCGTTGTGATGAAATTGGTAAAACTGTTTTCCGAATTTATGATCCCATTGGTAATTGTCAGTCTTTACAAGAGGTTGTTACCATGCAACCCTTACATAAAATTGATACGCCTTTAACTAGTTTACTAGAACAATTTACTGATAATAAATATTTAAAAGATGCCCTAAACACTACAAGCAATCTACCTAATAAAACACAGGCTGATCTACTGCTTGATCAAATATGTCAAAAAATCATGCGTATTCTGCGTAGAGCAAATTATCAAGCGGAACATGATAAAGTTATTAAAGAAAAACTAGATGAAACAAGCACTATATGGGGTATTACACCTTATAAATTAAATAACTACTTACAACAAATAGGTGCCAAAAAAGCAGCTGATTTTTTTAAGACACGTAAAAGTTTTTTAAAAGAATTACGAGAAATTAAACAATTACTAGCAGGCAATCACTATCAGATTATTTCTGAACATGCAGATAAGCTCATTAATCGTAGCCAACTATATGGTCAATATAATAATCCAAAAGATTTCTTAGACAGTTTTAAAACATTTATTCAACAACAAATAAAACTCTCTAAAACACTTAATAAAACTTTACTTAAACCTAACAATATTACCAAGACTGAATTAAAAGAAATCAGGTTACTATTGGATAAAACTGGTTATAGTGAAACCAACCTACAAATTGCATGGCGTAACCAATACCACCAAATTATCGATGCAGGCTTAATAGGTTATATTCGTCACGCTGCAATAGATGAACCTTTAATTCCTTTTGAAAATAGAGTTGAACAAGCTTTACAAAAAGTACATCGTTTATATAACTGGACACCTATTCAACGCCAATGGTTAAACCGTTTAGCTGAACATCTAATTTTTAAAGAAGTGTTAGATAGAAAATCCATAAACAAACGCATTAATCAAGCCTATGGCAGCTCTATAGAAAAGTTGGATCAACTACTTAATGGCCAATTAAATGAGGTATTAACTACCCTAAAAAAACTTTGGCCTGAAGAACAAGAACTTCAAAGCCCAAGAGTTATAGCAGAAACTATCAGTGAGTCTACTATCAATATTGAATCATTAATCACCCAACCCAAGTTCGAGCAAAAAACTCAACAAACCAACAATTTCATAGGACTTATAAAACAACTTTTAAAGATTAAATGATTCATTAGCGCCAACTCAATATAGGTGTACTCTGTAATCTCTTATAACTACTTATAAACTAAGTTGAGGAATATAACTATGACTACTAATAATCTTAATTTAACTAATATCATGGAGAATATTCAACAGCAATTAAAAGACAATGCTGACGAGATTACCCAAGTAAATAGCCAACGGTTCTTTAAAGAAACAATGACTACCATGGCATTAAAATAGCTATAGTACAAAAAAACTGAAATCAAAGCACAAGCTATGGCTAAATAAAACCAATAGCCAAAATAATCGTTTTAAGTTTAAATATATAATAAATGCCCTTATATATACTTATTAGAGTAATTTTTTTAATTTGTGATTAATTGATGTTGGCTGATTTATATGGCTATCTATGTAGACAATGTACGTGTTCCCCATATGGGTAAATTGTGGTGTCATCTCGTAGCGGATACGTTAGATGAACTACATCATTTTGCTAAACGTTTGGAAATTCCTCGCAGAGGCTTTCATTATGATGCATCCTATCCCCACTATGATATAACCATAGAATTAAGGGAAATGGCTCTACAACTAGGCGCAATCGCTGGTAATCGTAGAGATATTATTCGCTGTGCAAAGCAACTAAAAGAACAATTTCAGGATTCTTTCTACTGATTATATTCCCAAAATTACTATTTTCTATCGATCTAATACAGATTACTAAGTTTTTACCAACAAGATAAGTGATATACTCCAACCCTATAAAGAATATGCAAGCCTGTGCATACAACCGCTATAAAAATGTGATTACCCTATGACTTTACCTATTGAAGCAGTAAAAAACTATTTACTATCATTACAAGATAACATTTGCCAAACCTTAGAAGTAGAAGATGGTAAAGCAACATTTATTGAAGAAAGTTGGAATCGTCCAACAGGTGGTGGCGGACGTACTCGAGTTATTAGTAATGGTGCCATTATTGAAAAAGGAGGCGTTAACTTTTCTCATGTCTATGGACAAGGGCTCCCTCCCTCAGCTACGGCACATCGTCCAGAGTTAGCTGGTAGAAACTTCCAAGCAATGGGAGTTTCACTAGTTATTCACCCTGAAAATCCACATATTCCTACCTCCCATGCCAATGTTAGGTTATTTGTAGCAGAAAAAGAAGGACATGCGCCTGTTTGGTGGTTTGGTGGTGGCTTTGACCTAACTCCCTATTATGCCGTAGAAGAAGACTGTATTTATTGGCATCAAGTTGCCTACGATGCTTGTAAACCCTTTGGTGAAGAAACATATCCTCGTTTTAAAAAATGGTGTGATGAATATTTTTATCTAAAACATCGTATGGAACCAAGAGGTATTGGTGGTTTATTTTTTGATGATTTAAATGATTGGGACTTTGAAACCTGTTTTGCTTTTATCCAAGCCATTGGTAATGCTTATACTAAGGCTTATATTCCGATTATCAAACGTCGCAAAAATACTCCTTTCACCGAACAACAAAGAGAGTTCCAAGCTTTTCGCCGTGGTCGCTACGTAGAGTTTAATCTCGTATATGACCGTGGCACATTGTTTGGCTTACAATCTGGTGGTCGTACAGAATCTATTTTAATGTCATTGCCTCCAGAAGTTCGTTGGGGATACAATTGGCATCCTGTGCCAAATACACCTGAGGCTGAGTTAACAGAGTACTTTTTAACAAATCGTAATTGGCTAAATATTTAATTTGAGAGTGAATTTATATATGGATCACTATGCCGTTTTCGGTAACCCTATAGCTCACAGTAAATCACCTATTATTCATCGATTATTCGCACAACAGACTAATCAAAAAATAATTTATGAGCCTATCCTTGCTCCTATAGGTGGTTTTGCTGCAGCAATTAAAAAGTTCCTTGAAACAGGCCAAGGTTGTAATATTACTGTTCCCTTTAAAGAAGAAGCCTATCACATAGCAAATGAGCTAACACCCAGAGCACAACTAGCAGGAGCAGTTAATACCTTAAAGAAACTAGCAGATGGTACTTTGCTAGGTGATAATACTGATGGTGTTGGATTAGTACGTGACCTAAAAAATGCTAGTATTAATCTAAAGGGTAAAACTATCTTATTATTAGGTGCTGGTGGGGCTGCTCGTGGTGTGATTGAACCCATTCTCAACGAACAACCACAACACCTACTAATAGCTAATCGTACGTTAAATAAAGCTGAAATCTTAGTTGAACTTACAAAACATCTAGGTTATATCAGCGCGCATAGTTACGAAACCCTAATAGAGCCTGTTGATTTAATTATTAATGCTACTTCTGCCAGCCTGAGTAATGAGTTACCTAATATCAATGCTCAACTTATACAACCTAAAAAAACTATTTGCTATGACATGATGTACAGCAAAGAGCCTACAGTTTTTTGTCAATGGGGTAAAAAAAATGGGGCGGCTAAAACTATTGATGGCTTAGGAATGTTAGTAGAACAAGCAGCTGAAGCCTTTTCCCTTTGGCGAGGCGTTCAACCTAAAACAGATACTGTTCTGAAATTTCTTCGTCAACAATTAGTAAGGGATTAAATTTTATTATTTATAAACTGAGTCTCCATTATCCCAATCTTTCTTAATAAAAAGCCAATAAATTAATTTATAGTTTCAGTTATTTACTAAATGTAACCTATAATTATATTTATCCAATACTTTTATTATTTAATATGCTATTTCTGAAGCTTTTATGCAAAATATAAAAACTATTCTACAATATGATTTTGTACCATTTGACTTTATAAAAAAAGTAAAATGGCTACTCACTACATGCATCACATTAACATTTATCTTATTTTACTTTATGGATGTTGTTGTAATTACGGATTTGATTGCCAATATTTCTATTGTCTCATGGTTAATTGTTGCTACAAGCCGCTTAAAAATCTTAAATATTCTTATTATATTTTTATTTAGCACAATTATGGCTCTTGAGATAGCATATGTTATTGAAAATAGCGAGCGAATAAGTTTAGTTATCTTAGAATCTGTTATCGATACAAATATAGTTTATGGTATTTTTGTAGCTAAAATTATCCTATTAATCTCAATACCTATAACTGTACTATTGTGTTTTCTCTTTATTAAATCTGTTTCTGAAATTAAAAAATTTTCTTTTAAAAAACAAATTATTTTCGCATTCATTCTATTTGCAATTAGCATTGCAGATGTTTCTAGCAGAATTCATTCTATTTATAATACTTTTGATGAACGTGGAAAAGAAGATTTCTCTACAATTCCTTTAATAATGTTAGCTCCAACAATGCAAATTTTTTATCCCTTCATTTTAGGAGATTCCTTTTGTTTAGTTAGCTATATTAATGAGGTTAGAAAAATTAACACAAATATCCATCATACAGCATGGCCTGAAGGTATTAAATTATCATATACTAAAGAAACGCCCTTAAAAATTGTTGTAATACTGGGTGAAACAGCTTTAAGACAGCACTTTTCACTTTATGGCTATGAATTTCCAACTACCCCTAATTTAAATAACCTTTATAAAAATAACGAAATCACTGTATTTCAGAATGTTATATCAGGCGCTCCTATTACAAGAGAATCCATAAGACTATCTCTCTCCTATGCAACCCCACATAATAAAAACAACTTTTATAATTATAAAAATATCGTTGAAATGGCTCACATTGCTAATTACGAAACATTATGGTTTTCAACAACTCATGAAACTGCTGTATACAGTAATTATGTAGGAATGATCGCCAAAAGCAGTAATATTTTTTATGATTCGAACTCCCATGATTTATTAGGTACAGAGGAAGATCTCGTTCTACCCGAACTATTAGATAAACACTATGAGACAGGGAAAAAACAGTTTTTTGTTTTACATATGCAAGGAAGTCATATGGATTATCTTGAAAGATTTGATAAAAAAGATAAGGAGGCCCTAACTACTACACCAGAAAATACTAACTATGATAGAACAATACATCACACAGATAGGGTCTTATTAAAAATAGTAGATGTAATAAGAAAACACGATGAAAATACTGTAATGATTTTCATCTCTGATCATGGTGAAATTATTAACAAAGGCCATGGTATGGTTTTTGGTGGAGGTGCTCTTCAATATGAAATACCATTTATTACTTTACAAAATAAAAATAAACTTAACATTGAATCCCTGATAGATGCATATCGTAGCAATAACAATATATTGAACACTATTAATTTGAATTATATTCTTCTTGAAATTATAGGATTTGATATAGATAATCATTTAATAGAACAGTCTAAGTGATGGATTATATGTTTATCATTCAGATGGTATAGCTTATAAATTTGATGATATCAAATCAGGCAAAGCTCCTTGCAAAGATCAAAAGCAATGCAAAGCACAATAAAAAAATACCCAGCAAAATGCTGGGTAAAAACCGTGATTAGCCTGATGAGGAGACAAACCAAACAATCTCAAACAGAAGATCGGATACTTTGACTTGCCAGTTGGTCTTGCGATCAACTTGGATAAATATTAATGATTATCATTATCATTTGCAAGAACTTTTTAAAATAATTAATATATCTATTAAATAAACTAAATTATCTATAGTAATATAAATAATTACAGTCTACCGTTAGACTAATATCTCTCATGTCATGAGGGAAATAAATTGAACTCTGATAGTTTTTAGTTTATCCAATATCAACAATAATTAAATTTAATCTAAATAAAGGGTAAGTTATGAGCAATATACGTAAAGAATATGATTCAATGGGTGAAATTGATGTACCTGCTGACAAATATTGGGGAGCACAAACCGAGCGCTCTATTCATAATTTTAAGATAGGTGTTGATCGCTTTAAGATGCACCCTACTATCATCCATTCATTTGGTATTCTAAAAAAATCAGCAGCCCTAGCGAATAGAGATCTAGGTGAAATACCTAGCAATATTGCAGATGCCATCGCCAAAGCAGCGGATGATGTTATTGCTGGAAAATTAAATGATAACTTCCCCCTTGTAGTATTCCAAACAGGCTCTGGCACCCAATCCAATATGAATGGCAATGAAGTAATTGCTAATCGTGCAGTAGAAATATTGGGTGGGCAAATTGGTGATAAAAAAGCGGTTCATCCCAATGACCATGTAAACTGTGGCCAATCATCCAATGATACATTTCCAACCGCTATGCATATTGCTGTTGTATTAGAGTTATTTAACAGACTTTTCCCTGATGTTAGCCAGTTAAGAGATACTCTACAGAAAAAAAGCGAACAATACAGAGAAGTGGTTAAAACAGGTAGAACTCATTTACAAGATGCTACCCCTATTACGCTAGGTCAAGAAATTAGTAGCTGGGTAGCACAAATTGATTTTGCCTTAGATACTGTAAAAAATACCCTACAAGGTGTTTATAGTTTAGCTATTGGTGGTACTGCTGTGGGTACAGGTTTAAATGCTCATCCACAATTTGGTGATCGTTGCGCTGCCAATATTGCTGAGCTTACAGGACACCCTTTTATTTCATCTAAAAACAAATTCTTTTCTTTAGCAGCACATGATGCTTTAGTTAATGTTTCTGCTGCATTAAGAACACTAGCAGGTTCCTTATTAAAAATAGCTAATGATGTTCGTTGGTTAGCCAGTGGTCCTCGTTGTGGTATAGGGGAAATTCTTATTCCAGAAAACGAGCCTGGTTCTTCTATTATGCCAGGCAAAGTCAATCCAACCCAATGCGAAGCCTTAACCATGGTATGTGCGCAAGTATTTGGTAATGATGCAACGGTGGCCTTTGCAGGTAGCCAAGGTAATTTTGAATTAAATGTTTATAAACCTGTGATGGTACATAATGTATTAGAAAGTATTGACCTACTCTCTGATGCTTGCCTATCCTTTAATGAGCATTGTGCTGTAGGTATTGAACCTAACTTACCTGTTATTAAAAAACACTTAGAAAATAATCTAATGTTAGTAACAGCACTTAATAAACATATTGGTTATGATAAGGCTGCTCTTATTGCGAAAACAGCTCATAAGGAAAACAAAAGCTTAAAACAGGTAGCTTTAGAGTTAAATCTAGTATCAGCAGAAGACTTTGATAAATGGGTTGACCCATTAGCGATGACTAATTTGAATAGAAGCCAGCTCTAATCTTAACAACAGCACTTTAATTCCAATACAGTGTTAGAGTGCTTAATCTGCTCTATAATGCCATTTTTTATCCTTAAAATCATAATTATAAGTATCAAATGGCATATTTGGACTGGGGGAGAGAAGCATAGGATAAAAATTCGTTTTTTCATTGCAATTATAGAAAAACCGATATTTGCCATTTAACTTACTACTGAGTAATTTATTAAAAATCACTGTTTCAGGATACTGATTTTTCTCTTGTTTATAATGATCTAAAAATATAATCACCTGACTTGCTTCTTGTTTCCAAACATAATAAAGATAATACTGCCCTAATAATCCTAATGTTATTGCAACTAGCCAAAGAGCAAACTTAGTGAATAAAACGTTCCATTGTCTACGAAATAAAGAAATAGCTACAAATAATAGAAAGCAAGGTACTAAAAAAAATAGCATAATTACTTGAATGAGTAGCCCTTGTTGCAGAAGACCTAGGCCAACAAAAATTACAGCAAAAAATATGCTTGCTACAGAATAATCTTTCTTTAATTTTGACTTATTTAATCCCTTATTCATTATTTTCTCTCGTTTTTAACTGTTTAAATTAACTCAATATTAACTATTTTACTGATAAACCAGTTATAATAATCAGTTTTCACACGGTAATATTAATAGGTTTTGTGATGGAAATTAATCCTATTCTAAACACAATAAAAGATTTAACAGAACGCACCGAAGCCATTCGGGGGTATCTTTGACTACGATCTTAAAAAAGATCGCTTAATTGAGGTCACAAGAGAATTAGAAGACCCTACCATTTGGAATAATCCAGAACAAGCACAAAGCTTAGGCAGAGAGCGCTCACAATTAGAACAAGTCGTAGCCACTATTGATGAAATGACGGGTGGTCTAGCCGATGCCAAAGACTTATTAGAAATGGCAGTGGAAGAAAATGATGAAGCTGCCGTTGCCGATATAGAAAAAGAAGTCAACCGCTTAAATAGTGTTATGGAAGTACTTGAGTTTCGCCGTATGTTTAGTGGTGAAATGGACCCTAATAACGCTTATCTGGATATTCAATCAGGTTCAGGCGGTACTGAAGCCCAAGACTGGGCAAATATGCTATTACGTATGTACCTACGTTGGGCAGATAGTCATGGTTTTAAGACACAGATTGTTGAACTATCGGCTGGTGAAGTAGCTGGTATTAAATCGGCTACAGTTCATATTGAGGGAGAATATGTATTCGGCTGGTTACGTACTGAAATTGGTGTACATCGATTAGTAAGAAAGAGCCCTTTTGACTCTGGAAATCGTCGCCATACCTCTTTTGCTGCTGTATTCGTTTCACCTGAAATTGACGATAATATTGAAATTGATATTAACCCAGCAGATTTACGCATTGATACTTACCGCTCATCAGGTGCAGGTGGACAGCACGTTAATACCACTGATTCAGCAGTACGTATTACCCATATTCCTACTAATACTGTAGTAAGCTGCCAAAACGAACGTTCACAGCATGCGAATAAAGACCATGCCATGAAAATGTTACGTGCTAAATTATATGAGTTAGAAATGCAAAAACGTAATGCAGCTGCTCAAGCATTAGAAGACACTAAATCTGATATTGGCTGGGGTAGTCAAATTCGCTCTTATGTACTAGACCAATCTCGTATTAAAGATTTACGAACTGGTGTTGAAAATACTAACTGTGATGCCGTATTAGACGGTGACTTAGATAAATTTATTGAAGCAAGTTTAAAACAAGGCCTCTAATTTTAAGCGATATAAACGAGAAACAATATGACTGAACAAACCATACAACAGCAGGATGAAAACAAACTGATCGCACAACGTAAAGAAAAATTAGCTGCTTTACGAGATAAGAACTCAGTTGCTTTCCCTAATGATTTTCGTCGTAATAGTTATATTACTGACCTCCTAGCCTTTGGTGAGGGTAAGGATAAGGAAACATTAGAGGCTGATAAAAAACAGATCAAAATTGCTGGCCGTTTAATGTTAAATCGTGGTGCTTTCTTAGTTGTACAGGATATGACCAGTCGTATTCAACTGTATGTAGACCGTAAGAATTTACCTGAAGAAACCCTTGTAGATATCAAGACTTGGGATTTAGGTGATATTATTGGTGCAGAAGGCTACTTATCTCGTTCCAATAAAGGCGATCTATTTATTCACTTACAAGATGTTCGTCTACTCACCAAATCATTACGTCCTTTACCTGATAAACATCATGGTTTAACCGATACAGAAATGCGTTATCGTCAACGTTATGTAGATCTAATTGTTAATGACGAAGTGCGTAATGTTTTTAAAACACGCTCAAGAATTATTAGTCATATCCGTAAATTTTTAATAGATCGTGATTTTATCGAAGTAGAAACACCTATGTTACAAACCATTCCAGGTGGTGCGGCAGCCAAACCTTTCCAAACTCACCACAATGCATTAGCTATGGATATGTTTTTACGTATCGCTCCTGAGCTATATCTAAAACGTCTAGTAGTAGGTGGTTTTGAGAAAGTATTTGAAATTAATCGTAACTTCCGCAATGAAGGGGTTTCAACTCGTCATAATCCAGAGTTTACCATGATTGAATGGTATCAGGCTTATGCCGACTATGAAGATAATATGGATTTAACGGAAGAGTTATTCCGCGAACTGGCCTTATTAGTATTAGGTACCACAGATGTGTCTTACCAAGGCAAAGTATTCCACTTTGGTGAACCATTCGCTCGGTTATCTGTATTTGACTCCATATTAAAATATAACCCTGAAATTACTGCTGATGATCTAAAAGATATAGAAAAAGCACGCACCATTGCTAAAAAAGCAGGGGCTGATGTAAAAGGTTATGAAGGTTTGGGCAAATTACAAACCATGATCTTTGAAGAACTAGTAGAACATAAACTAGAACAGCCAACCTTTATTACCCAATATCCTTTTGAAGTATCACCATTAGCTCGTCGTAACGATGAAGATCCTAGTGTTACTGATCGCTTTGAATTATTTATTGGTGGTCGTGAAATTGCTAATGCTTACTCTGAGCTTAATGACGCTGAAGACCAAGCAGAACGTTTTATGCAACAAGTAAAAGATAAAGATGCTGGCGATGATGAAGCCATGCACTATGACGCTGACTTTGTTAATGCATTAGAATATGGTATGCCACCAACCACAGGTGAAGGCATTGGTATCGATCGACTAGTAATGCTATTAACTGATTCACCTTCTATTCGTGATGTGATTCTATTCCCTCACATGCGCCCTTTAGATAAATAATAAAAATCCAACAATGGGCTAATACCATCCTAGCCCATTGTTGCTAAAATACTTTTTCCATACCCTTGTTATTAACGACTTATCTTGAGAACAAAACAATGAATAACTATAAGATTTTTAAAAACTCTTTAGGCATTTATGAAGCTGTTAAACAAGGTTGGTCTTGGCCTGCATTTTTCTTTGGCATTATCTGGACGTTTGTAAAAAGAATATGGTGGCTTGGTTTTGGTCTTTTTATTATTTCAATTCTCCTACAAACTATTGTAGGTGCTGCTGTAAAAGACATGCCTATGGAAGAAGCAGTGGCGATTATAAATGGTATCGGGTCAGTATTTGGTATAGTTGTATGCCTGCTATTAGGGATATATGGCAACAGCTTAAGAGAAAAAAACTTAATCAGTAGAGGCTACACACAAGTAGCAACTATTACAGCTGAAAGCCCACAGCGGGCTATTACCTTATTTCTTGAAGGTGAACATTCTCAACTAATAATGTAATACTTAACTTTCTTTAGAACCATCATTACAAATATTATTTATTTGCTATGTACCTACTCTTTCTAAAATATTTCTTTCCTTTATTAAACAATAACACTGTACTAAAATTAATTATTGTCAGTAATGTAATAATCACAGCAAAATTATAATAGTTCAATTGAACCAATCATAAGTTTGGATGCTAATAATTTAACTGTGGTTTGCTATTTTTATAGATAAGGTATAAGGATTATTTTATGAGAACAATGACTGCTATTGTTGTTGCAATATTATTGGCCATACCAACTATAACCCTTGCTCAAGAGCATTCAATATCTAACAGCAATACTAAATATCACTTTGATACTAGTATTGCAATTGGTACAACAGATGCTGGAGACATGACTTATCGTTTTTCGATCACATCTCCATGGAATGTAAATTGGCTTAATTCCTTTGCAGGTTATATATCAGGCTATTGGGATTTTGGCTATACCTACTGGCAAGGGGGTGATAAAGCAACTGGCAACCATTCACTTTCTTTTGCACCAGTATTTACTTATAACTTTAATACAAACAGTGAAATAAAACCCTATATTGAGGCTGGAATAGGTATTACTGGTTTCTCAAGAACACGCGTTTCTAATAAAAAACTTGGCTCAGCTTTTAATTTTGAAGACCGTTTAGGATTAGGCATTACATTCTTAGATAGACAAAAACTTGGTTTACGGGTTATACATTACTCCAATGCTGGCATTAAAAAACCCAACCAAGGTATAAATAATTACTCCTTATTTTACAGTTACGCTTTTTAATTATATTTATAGTTATTTAGGGTCAACATATCCTAATTAACTTATTAAAAACTTTTTCATGCTAATGAACAGTAATCTTACAACTTAACTGTTTGGCAGGCGCTTGTTCTTTTTCCCAAGGTCTATGATAAATTAAATCTAACTGATCACTACCTATTGCTTCTGCTCTAAAAATCCATAAAGACTGTCCACCCACACCTACTCGTGGTTCACCATCCGTTTTATCTTGCTGATAATTATCATCCTCAACCACTTTTAAGAAATGAGGCTGATTTACAAGTGACCAACGATACCCTGTAGTTGGATTACTTGGTAAATTAACCACTAACTCTTGGTTAACTGCTAATTTAATAGATTGACAAGCAAACTGATCCATTACAACTAAAGGGGCAATCGCTTTACTCGCACAACTAACTAATAAGATACTAGCAGCAATGAGAACAATAAGTCTCAGTAATATATCCCATCTCTTTTTATAAATTAGCAAATCCATCTCTAATCTCTTGTTCAGGTAAATTTAAACCAATAAAAACTAACACACTTTCACGTTTTTCATCTGCTTGCCAATCTCTATCCCAATCAGCACTATATAGCTTTTGCACACCTTGAAATAATAAACGACATGGCTCATTAGCAATGGATAATATACCTTTGTAACGTAAAATCTGATCACCATAAGTAGTTAGTAAATTATCCATAAAATCAGATACCCCACTTAATTCCAAAGGTTTATCCAGACGCACTACCATCGATTGAATACTATTAGTTTGCTGATTAGCCATAACTGGGCTAAATATAGGTGTAGCAATAGTTAACTGATCATTTAAAATAAAACCTTCAATATTAAATAATACAGTTAAGTCTATTTGTCCTTGGATAACTTTATAGATTGGTGCTCTTACATTAATTTTGCGTAATCTTTGCTCTAAAAGATCAGTATCAGGATTAATATCTGTTTTTGTAATTAAAATACGATCAGCATAACCTACTTGAGCTTGTGCTATAGCAAATTGATCTAACTGCTGCATAGCATGTACTGCATCAACTAAAGTAATAACACCATCTAATAAATAGCGTTCACCCAATACTTCCGAAGAGAAAAAAGTTTGAATAATTGGGCCAGGGTCAGCCATACCGGTACATTCAATAATAAGATGATCAAACTCTAATAACCCATCATCCACTGCATCTAGTAAATCATATAAAGCATCAGATAATTCATTCTGACTGCTACAACAAATACAACCATTACTTAGTGTGGTAATTTGGGTAGCCCTATCACCTAATAAAGTATTATCAATGGCTACTTCACCAAATTCATTTTCAATAACCGCTATTTTATAGCCATGCTGTTCTTTTAGAATATGCTGTAATAATGTAGTTTTTCCAGCACCTAGAAAGCCTGTCAAAATTGTAGCTGGAATAGCTGACATAAAAATTCCTTAATCGCTAGATTTACTCAACAACAACGAAAACCACCCTTACCCCTACCACCATAACGCGCTTCTTGACGCTCACGGAAGAACTCTTCATAAGTCATCACTGGCTTATCTGGATGGTTATTTTTCATATGAGCAACATAATTATCATAATCAGGCATACCTACTAGCATTTTTGCTGCCTGACCTAAATACTTACCCGCTTTACCTAAATTACCAAACATTACACGTTATCTCCAGAAAATCCAGCACTATAAAAATAATGCTGGATTTCTTTATTACTTAGTGAGTAAGCGATGTTTTAACACCACCCTCTGGTAAAGGTTGATAAGGGGTTTCCTTATCTGTTCGTTGTGGATTTTTAGACGCTTTAAGTGCTGTCTTAAATCCAAAGAACAAAATACTAGCAACCACTAATAAGAATAAGATACTTAAGCCTGTATTAGTGTAGTTATTAATTACCACATTCTGCATATCATGTAATGATTTTGCTGGAGCTAAAACTTCACCTGCACGCAACGCGTCTTGATATTTTACCGCTTGAGCATAAAAGCCCATAGGTGCATCAGCAAATATTTTAATAAAGCTAGCATAAGTAGTACAAATCAATAACCAAACTGCGGGTAATGCCGTTACCCAAATATATTTGGTTTGTTTCTTCTTCACTAAAATGGTAGTAGCAAGAATTAACGCAACTGCTGCTAACATTTGGTTGGAAGTACCAAATAATGGCCATAAAGTATTTACGCCACCTAGTGGATCTACCACACCTTGATAGAGTAAATAGCCCCATAAGGCCACACAACCACCTGTACCAACGATATTAGCACCCCAAGATTCGGTTTTCTTAAGTACAGGAATAAAGTTACCTAACAAATCCTGTAACATAAAGCGACCAGCACGAGTACCTGCATCCACAGCGGTTAAAATAAATAACGCTTCAAATAAAATAGCAAAGTGGTACCAGAAAGCCATCATATTCTCACCTGGCAATGCCTGATGAAGAATTTGTGCAATCCCCACAGCTAACGTAGGAGCACCACCAGCACGATGTAAAATAGTATTTTCGCCAATATCTTTTGCTGTTTGAACTAAGACTGATGGTTCAATTGTAAAACCTAACTGCCAACTATTAATGGCTGCAGCCACAGCTTCTGGCGTATTACCTACAAGAGCTGGTGCACTATTCATTGCAAAATAAACACCTGGATCGATAATGGACGCAGCTACTAACGCCATAATAGCTACAAAAGACTCCATTAACATACCACCATAACCAATATAACGAGCATCTTTTTCATTGGCTAAAAGTTTTGGTGTAGTACCTGAAGAGATAAGTGCATGGAAACCTGATACAGCACCACAAGCAATAGTAATAAATAAGAATGGGAATAAATGACCTGACCACACAGGACCTTTACCAGTAGAGGCAAATTCTGTTAAAGCTGGCATTTTTAACGCTGGATTAAGATAAAAAATACCTATTGCTAATGCAACAATAGTACCGATCTTTAAGAAAGTAGATAAATAGTCACGAGGTGCTAACAACAACCATACTGGTAACATAGCAGCTACAAAACCATAGCCAATTAACATAAAGGTAACTGTTTTATGGTCAAAGTCAAATACTTTACTCCAGTAGGGATCAGCTGCAATAACGCCACCATACCAGATAGAAAGCAATAACAATACTAAGCCGACAATCGAAATCTCACCAATACGTCCAGGGCGAATATAGCGCATATACACGCCCATAAAAATGGCCGTTGGTATTGTTGCCATAACAGTAAATACACCCCATGGACTATGGGCTAAAGCATTTACCACAATCAAAGATAATACTGCCAAAATAATGATCATAATTAGGAAACAACCAAACAAGGCAATTGTACCTGCTATGGGGCCCATCTCTTCCTTAACCATTTCCCCTAATGAACTACCATTACGGCGAGTCGACAAGAATAAAACCATAAAATCTTGTACAGCGCCTGCTAGAACCACACCAGCAATTAACCATAAAGTTCCCGGCAAATAACCCATTTGCGCAGCTAGTACAGGTCCAACTAGTGGGCCTGCCCCTGCAATTGCAGCAAAATGGTGACCAAATAATACATGTTTATTGGTAGGAACATAATCTAACCCATCATTACGAATCACCGCTGGTGTAGCACGAGTTGGGTCTAATTGCATAACCCGTGTAGCAATAAAAAGACTGTAATAACGATAAGCCACTAAATAAATAGATATTGCGGCCACTACAATCCACAATGCACTAATAGGCTCCCCTCGCCTTAATGCAACAACCCCTAAACAACAAGCGCCCACTACCGCTAATATTAGCCATGGGACTTGACAAAGCACTTTATTAGTTTTCATATAAAACCCTTATCATGATTATAAGAAGCAATAATAATATACCGGATATAACATACTGTTACAAAGATGAAGTGTCATTATCTAAACATGATTAAGACTGTATTGAGAATTAGCCACAAGTAGTAGTTTTTATAATTTTATCAATAAATTCTCTACATCATCTACACCTCTTAACGTGTAAATGATGTAAAACGACTAATCAATCAACAAAAAATATCATAACAACAAATAGCGAAGCTTTAATATTAATCGCTATTTTTTCTTTTTAACGTATAGCACAAGATTATGATCTACCAGATCAAAACCATGACGTTCAGCAATTTTATGCTGTAACTCCTCAATTTCTCTGTCTATAAACTCTATTACTTCACCAGAGTCTACACACACCATATGATCATGATGATCACCATCAGCTAGTTCAAATACCGCATGACCACCATCAAAGTTATGACGAACCACAAGACCAGCTGATTCAAACTGCGTTAATACCCGATAGACTGTAGCTAAACCAACATCTTCCCCTGAGTCCATTAAAGATTTATACACATCTTCTGCACTCATATGACGATTTTCTGCAGCATCTAAAAGCTGTAGAATCTTTACCCTTGGCAAGGTTACTTTCAAGCCAGCTTTTCTTAATTCATTATTTTCTACCATATGTTTTCTCACTTTAAGCTTCGCAATGGGGCATAATAAAGGTATGATATTACAATTTAACTAGACAGTATAATATTAGTGGAAGTCTGTTTCTAATGCAAAAGCCAAAATTTACCTTATTTAGCGGCATAATAATAGGCCTTTTAACACTTTCAGGATGTTTTCCTAGTGTTTATAAAATTGATATCCAGCAAGGTAATATCATTACTCAAGATATGATTAACCAATTAAGGCCTGGAATGACACGTGCTCAAGTTAGGTATTTAATGGGTAGCCCACTGATTACCGATCCATTTCATGCTAATCGTTGGGACTATATATATAGTATCCAACCTGGTGGTGGCGCTATGCAACAAGAAAATGTGAGCCTAACTTTTAATACAGATAATCAATTAATTGGGCTTGCTGGTGATTTTCTACCTGGTATGACACGTGATGAAGAGATTTTAGGTGGTAAACCTACAGGAACAACAAGTAGCACCCCTACAGATGGTTCTGGCTCATTAGAGGAGCAGATTCAACGAGAAGTAGATAGCACAGAGATAATGGATATACCTATCCCTGATGCTCTATAGAATTCATGCATTAATAAAAAAGCCTGATTTTAGATCAGGCTTTTTTATTAGCAGCTTTTTCTGCTCTTCTTCTACGTACTTCTTTAGGATCTGCCTGCAAAGGACGATAAATTTCTATACGATCACCTTCCTGCAGCTCTTGTTGATCGATTCGTAATACTCGTTTACCAAAAATACCTACTGCATTATTTTGTAAATCAAGTTCAGCATATTGTTGTAATATACCGCTTAATTCAACTCCTTGTTTGACGGTGGTTCCTTCAGCTACAGATATAGCTAAAAGTGTTTGCTGATCAGGTAAGGCATAAGCTATTTCTACTTTTATCAACTTAGCCATACAATTCCTTTGCGCGTTGGCAGAACACATCTACCATAGTACCAGCAGCCTTATTAAATAAAGGCCCTAAAGTAGCTTTTATAATAACGTTACTGTAATCAAAATCCATTGCTAAATGAATTTTACAAGCATCATCACTTAACTGATTGAATGTCCACAACCCATGTAACTGCTTAAATGGCCCTTCTTGTAAATTCATTTCAATAGAAGTATCAGCAACAAGGGTATTCTTGGTAATAAAATATTGTTTAATCGGTCCCTTAGCTATTAATACCTTGGCCACCATTTCAGTATCAAAACTAGCAAGTATTTCAGTTCCTGTACACCAAGGTAAAAACTCAGGGTATTTTGCAACATCATTTACTAATACAAACATCTTGTGTGCCGAATAAGACAATAAGGCAGAGCGCTCAACATGTATTGTCATAACAACCTTAATTTAAGAGTTAATTCTTGTTACCTTTCAAGTAAAGTTTTATTCCATACCCCATTGCTAGCACAATAATCCATACTGGTATCAATTCCACAGAAAGCCTCATTCCCTCATCCATAGCTAAAATCACTAGCATTCCGGTTAAAAATATAAGGCAGAAAATATTACCTAGCGGATAAAATAGCGCCTTAAACTTAGGCGTAACACCCTCTTTATCCTTATGTCGTCTAAACATGATATGGGTAAAACTAATCATTGCCCAGTTAATGACAAGAGCAGAAACCACTAATGCTAATAATATAGAAAAAGCTTCTTTTGGCACATAATAATTTAGTATCACTGCAGTTAATGTTGCTAACCCTGATAATATCACCGCAAATATTGGTGTACCACGATGATTAGTATACATCAACTGTTTAGGCGCATTACCTTGTTCAGCCAAACCATAAAGCATTCTACTATTACAATATAAACCGCTGTTATACACAGACAGTGCAGCTGTTAACACCACAAAATTAAGCACATTAGAAACAATAGATTGATCTAAATCGTGGAATACTGTTACAAAAGCACTCTCATTAGGATTAATTTGATTCCAAGGGTGTAAACAAAGCAATATTGTTAAAGCACCAATATAAAAAATTAGAATTCGATAAATGACTTGATTAGTAGCCTTTGGAATAGTTTTTTCAGGCTGTTCAGCTTCTGCTGCGGTGATACCTATTAGCTCCAAACCACCAAATGAAAACATAATAATGGCTAAAGCAATAATGAGCCCTTCTATACCATTAGGCATAAAACCACCATGAGCCCATAAGTTTGTAACTGATGCTTCTGGCCCAGCACCACCAGAAAATAACAGATAGCCACCAAACAGAATCATGGCAATAACGGCAATCACTTTAATAATGGCAAACCAAAATTCTACTTCACCATAAATCTTAACAGCTGTTAAATTAATGGCATTAATTAGTATAAAGCAGCTTAATACAGAGATCCAAGTGGGCACTTCTGGTAACCAATAATGAATATATTGAGCCGCTGCGGTTAACTCCGACATACTCACCAAAACATAGAGCAACCAATAGTTCCAACCAGAAGCAAAGCCTGCAAAAGGGCTCCAATAACGATAGGCAAAATGGCTAAAAGAACCAGCCACCGGCTCCTCTACAGTCATCTCTGCTAATTGGCGCATAATCATAAAAGCGACAAAGCCGCCAATCGCATACCCTAATAAAATAGCAGGACCTGCAATTGTAATTGCTTTAGATGAACCTAAAAATAGCCCTGTACCAATAGCGCCACCTAAGGCAATTAACTGAATATGCCTATTGGTGAGACCTCTTGATAGCTGCCCAGAAGAGTCAATTCGGCTCACTAAGAACTCCTTGAATATAAATGTAACTAATTATTATAACTGCTACTAATATAAATAGATTAAAATAAATAGTATAGATTTTATTTACTAAAAACATCGACAATGAATACTTATATAAAATTACTCATTATACCTGTTCTATTATGCATCTTAACTGCTTGTTCGCCTGCTGAACCACCCTCTGAAACTTTTTTGGATAGTCAAAAACAGGCATTAGATAAAGCAAAAACGGTTGAACAAATTGGTTTTGATCATAAACAAAATATTGATGACATCTTAGAAAAAGCGGATCAAAACTAACTTTTCACTACTTACCTTTAATTTCCTTACCATCTACATTACCATGGGCTAAGGAAATAACATACTCTTGCCCATTCTTCTCTAAATGATAAAGACGCACTACTGTATAATTCCAATCTTTAGCAAACCAAATATAACTTTGTCGTTTGCTATTAGCATCTCTTACTCGTTGCACTTTTACTGCTACTAAATTGCCAACAGGTGTTTCTATAGTTTCTTCACCTAATACTTTAAATTTATAGGTATCAAGCTCATCATCTTCTATCACTTGATAAGTCATCTGCTTCTTACCATTAGCAATATCGATCTGTAAGGCTAATTGTGTAGATAGCTGATCTAACATATGGTGTTTAAGGTCAAAAAACATATCATCATCATGCTTTCTATCCTTAAAGTGACCTTTAGCAAACATTTTTTTCCAATCAAAAGTTAAAGAAACTTCTTTAGACCTAATACCTGATTGTTCAAATTTATAAAAGGAAGGTTGAATGGCACCATTTTTCAATACAAAGCTACTATTTTCAACACGTTGTGCAATAGCCATAGAAGCGAGTGTCTGAAAATGCCATTCATTGGCCTTTTTTGTTAAGCTGTAAGTAGCTTGACCGTCAAAAGGTATATTAGAGATTGTTGCTGTATAAGTAGTTTCAAAAGGTTTTAATTGCCATGCTTGGGCAGGAAATATAAAAATAATAGAAAGAAATAAGCTAACTATAAATGTTTTAGTCATTTGATTCATAACAATACCCAGTCAAAGGCAAGGGTTGTGCATCCAACATAGCTGCATTATTAACTAATGCTAAACGTTGTTCAGCAAACCATGTTATAGCAATGGGATAAATTTTATGTTCTAACTGATGAACACGATCTTTTAATATGTCTAAATCTATGTTTTCAGTAATAGCTGTTACACCTTGAATAATTACAGGGCCACCATCCAGTACAGGTGTTACAAAATGTACACTACAGCCATGTTGTTTATCACCAGCTTCTAATGCTCGTTGGTGAGTATTGAGTCCAGGATATTTAGGCAGTAATGATGGATGAATATTAATAAGATGTCCTAAATAATGATTCACAAAATCATCTGTTAATATCCGCATAAATCCAGCCAGCACAACTAAATCTGGCTGATATTGATCTATCAATTGCATCAATGCCTTATCAAAAAACTGACGATCTTGATATTGGTGGTGAGCAATACAGTGTGCAGCAATACCTGCTTGCTCTGCTCTCACTAAACCATAAGCCTCTGCTTTATTACTAATAACTGCCGCAATTTCAGCAGGACATTGCTGTGAGTTAATACTATCAATAATAGCCTGTAAATTAGAACCATTACCTGATATAAGAACAACTATCTTACAAGGCTTATTCATTAGTGCTGCTTTAAATTATTTAGAATAACACATGGTTGTTCAATATCACTTTGCTCTATACGACCAACAACCCAAGGCTTTTCACCTGACTCATGCAAATTATCAATTACCAACTCAAGGTCTTTCTCTGCTACACAGATAACAATACCAACACCACAGTTAAGCACACGATGCATTTCTGTTTCATCAACATTACCTTGCTGTTGTAGCCAGTCAAAAACAGCTGGACGCTGCCAACTTGCCACATCTATTTGAGCTACTGTATTTTCAGGTAAAACTCGTGGGATATTTTCCAATAACCCCCCACCTGTAATATGGGCAATGGCTTTTACTACAGGGGCATGACGAATCAGCTCAAGTAATGCTTTAACGTAAATACGAGTAGGTGCCATTAACAAGCTAGCTAAAGATTTACCTGCCAACTCTGTATTTTGAATATCAACACCACTTACCTCAATAATTTTACGAATTAATGAGTATCCATTAGAATGTGGTCCTGATGAAGGTAGAGCCACTAATACATCACCAGCAGCTACTGTAGAGCCATCTATAATTTTTGATTTTTCCACTACACCTACACAAAAACCTGCTAAATCGTAATCATCTCCCTCATACATGCCTGGCATTTCTGCTGTTTCACCACCCACTAATGCACAGCCAGCCATTTCACAACCTTTGCCAATCCCTGTTACTACATCAGCGGCTGTATCAACATTTAATTTACCTGTGGCATAGTAATCTAAGAAAAATAATGGTTCTGCACCACATACCACAAGATCATTAACACACATCGCTACTAAATCAATACCTATTGTATCGTGTAGCCCTAACTGCATAGCCAATCGTAATTTAGTTCCCACACCATCAGTACCAGATACTAAGACTGGCTGCTCATATCCCTTCGGTATTTCACACAACGCACCAAAGCCACCTAAACCACCTAATACCTCTGGCCTTGCAGTACGTCTAGCTACTCCCTTAATACGCTCAACAAGGGCTTCACCTGCATTGATGTCTACGCCAGCATCTTTATAACTGAGGGAGGGTTGCTTATTACTCATATTTGTTAACCTATCGATAACAGGGCTGCTTTAAAAGAGCCTATTGTACGTGAATTTTGTAACAATCAAAAAAATTATTTAATGAAATTTTATATTAAAAATCTTCTTTTGGTTCTATCTGAAAATATCTTAAAAACAATTTTATCAAACCTACCAAAAATAAACTAATTTATTAAATATATGATATAAGAAAAGCCTTGCAAATAAAAGCATACAGCCTATCAACAAGCCTCTAATCATAATGACTACTTTCTTAATACAATATAGTTAGGTTATTATGCATAGCGAAATTTTATAATTATCTTGTATACAAACTTAACACAACTTTATCGTTTATATTTTGTTGTTAAACATAAAACTACTCCTATAAATTTCTTGTATACCTTCTTAATAAAGTAAAAATTGACTACAAAGGGGACTCTTTTTAATGTTACAAATAGATGTTTATAACACACTAGTCATTGCTAGCCTTGTTTTATTACTTGGGCAATTCCTTGTTACTAAAGTTAATATTCTAAATCGCTATACTATTCCTGGCCCTGTGGCAGGAGGATTATTTGCTGCAATAATGTTACTGTTGGCGAAAATAATATTTGATTGGCAAGTAACTTTTGATATGTCATTAAGAGACCCATTAATGCTTATGTTTTTTGCCAGTGTTGGTTTAAATGCCAATATTGAACAACTACGTTCTGGTGGCAAAATGATCCTTATATTCTTAATTGGGGTAGTTGGTCTCTTATTTATACAAAATATTGTTGGTATTAGCTTAGCAACTGCTTTAGGCATGGATCCTTTAATGGGATTATTAGCTGGTTCTATTACTCTTTCTGGTGGACACGGAACAGGTGGGGCTTGGGGTGATATTTTTGTAAACCAATATGGCTTTGCAGGTGGTATTGAAGTCGCTATGGCTTGTGCTACATTTGGTTTAGTTTTTGGTGGAATAATTGGGGGTCCAGTTGCACGTTATCTTATTAAGAAAAATAAAATAGAAGAACATCCAGAACATCCAGAAACTGAAAAAGATAATCCCATTGACTCCACTGTTTTTGAAAAACCTCAAGTTAAACGCTCTATTAACTCCACAGCAATGATTGAAACTATTGCTATGCTAGCTATTTGTCTTAGCTTAGGTAGATATTTGCAACAACTATTACAAGGAACTATCTTTGAGTTACCAACCTTCGTATGTGTGCTTTTTATTGGCGTTATCTTAAGCAATACTATCCCCCGTATTAGTAATTTTCAAATTGTTGAACGCTCTGTATCCATCCTAGGTAATGTTTGTCTATCTCTATTTTTAGCGATGGCATTGATGAGTTTAAAATTATGGGAACTCGCATCATTAGCTATCCCTATGCTTATTATTCTGGTTATTCAAACTATTATTATGGCATTATACGCGGTGTTTGTTACTTTCCGTCTTATGGGGAAAAATTATGATGCTGCTGTATTAGCAGCAGGTCATTGTGGTTTTGGTTTAGGGGCAACACCCACAGCCATTGCTAATATGCAAATTGTTACTGAACGATTTGGACCTTCACATATTGCATTTATTGTAGTACCGATGGTTGGTGCATTTTTTATTGATATTGTAAATGCTATTATTATTAAACTATTCTTATTACTACCATTCTTTACAATAGTGACTCCAGCCGTATAAGCTTCGTCTACTTCAAATACATATTCAAACGTAATTATCCTTGAATATGTATTTGAAAATAGCGGCTTCTATATGGAACAAAAAAATACAATTTACTTTTTATATACACCTAAAAAACAAGTACTATCTCTCTTTATATAAAATTTAAACTTTCAAATAAATTGCTCCTTTAGGAAACCATCGAATGTTTACTCTATTTCGCAATTTTTCTATCGCTTTATTTTGTACCTGTAGTCTAGTAATACCAATGACCTTAGCAAATACTATAACAAAGGTTGAGGTAGCTATTGATAATAATGAACAACAAATAGATCCTTTATTAAGTAAAGGATTAACAACTGTATTAACTCGATTAACAGGAAATCTCAAAATTACAGAGCAAACAGCAATAACAGAGATTCTAAAAAGACCTAACGACTTCTTAGAGAACTATACACAACAAGCTAATCCTAGCCGTTTGGTTATATCATTTGATCAAACAGCTATTGAACAAGCACTTAATAAAGCAGGTATTAGTTATTGGCAAAATCGTCGCCCGATTATCATGACATGGTGGCTTAACGAAAATAACACAGATAGTAGTTTAGTAGGTGACGCCCAACCATCTGCTAAGACCATCACAGCCGCTGCTAATACACAAGGTTTCCCCTTACGTTTCCCATTAGCCGATTTAAGCGAACAAGCCTTTGCTAATAAAACCAATTTTAATGCAGATAATCCTAAAGAAGTTTTACAAGGATCAGAGCAGTATGCAGCAAATGCTATATTAATTGTTTATATGCAACAAACTGATAATAATTATCGAGCCACATGGCGTTTATGGTTATCTGCTAATGAGGCGAAACCTTTAGCGAAAGGTGATGCCACAGCATCTACTGAAGCACAAATAGCGGAACAAATTTTTACCGCTATTAATCCTGCGTTAGCCAATGTTTTTATTATCAAAACGACCTCAACAGAAACATTAGAAATCGTGATAAAAAATGTAGACTTTAGCCGTTATGTACAAGTAAATAATTTAATGGCAAGTTTTGATGGCAAAGTAATAGAAACTTCAGGCTCTACGGTACGCTATCAAGTAAAAGCTGATCCTGCGCAAATCAAAGCACAGCTTGGACTACTACATTTTGTAGAAGAAAAAGTAGACTCTCCAACACCAACTACAAATCAACCATCTACTCTAACTTTTAAAGCGAGTAATAACTAACAAAAAGGCTTGCAAATGCAAGCCTTTTTTAATTACTGTCCCTGCAATAAAATGGGATCACCCACTAATAAACTATCAGCTTCATAGACTATATTTAGATCTTTTTCTGGGTAATCTAAATTATATAAGAAATGACGCAGGCAGTTTAAACGGGCACGTTTTTTATCATCTGACTTTACAATAGTCCAAGGAGCGTCACCTGTATGAGTATGGAAAAACATGGCTTCCTTAGCTTTTGTATAATCATCCCATTTATCCAATGATTGAATATCCACAGGAGATAATTTCCATTGTTTTAATGGGTCATCTCGACGTGCAATAAAACGACGTAATTGCTCTTCACGACTCACTGAAAACCAATATTTAAATAAGATAATACCACTATTTACCAACATTCTCTCAAAGTTTGGTGTTTCTCGCAAAAACTCTAAATACTCACGTTGAGTACAAAAGCCCATAACCTTTTCAACACCTGCACGGTTATACCAAGAACGGTCAAAGAATACGATTTCACCTTTAGTTGGTAAATGTTGAATATAACGTTGAAAATACCATTGGCCTCTTTCTGCATCAGTAGGTTTTTCTAAAGCTACAACACGTGCACCACGAGGGTTTAAGTGTTCGTTAAAACGCTTAATAGTTCCCCCTTTACCTGCAGCATCACGTCCTTCAAATAGAAGAACTATGTGTTGTCCAGTTTCTTTAACCCAACGCTGTACTTTTAATAACTCTATTTGTAATTGCTTTTTGGTTTTTTCATACTCATTACGTTTAATACGTGTACGGTAAGGATAACTATCAGGAAGAGCGGCTGAACTACTATCTTCTACAGTACCATGAGGAGCTAAGGCTACTTTTGTTGCTACAGGGTCTTTACTAACTTCTTGAATGGTTTTAACTGACATATCGCGTGCAGCTTTAGTTGCAGAAGTTTTAGAAGCCACTTTACGAGCACGAGGAGTGGTTGTAGATTTAACAGCACTTTTTCTCACAGGCGTTTTTTTAGTAGTTGGTTTAGTCGTCTTACCCTGTTCCATAGATATCACCTTCACATAAAGCCAAAGTAATTATTATATCAGTAAACGGCAAAACTCCTTAAAATATTGAGGTTATTTTTTGAATTTGTTCATAAAAAACGCAACTAATAAGCCTAAAATACTAATACTTAATATAAAATAACTATACCACACCTGATAAGGTGTTTTGCCCGTTACTAAGGTTACTTCTCCCTGTAATACACCTACCTCAAAACTTGGAATTTCTTTAATAATTTGACCTTTATTATCAATAATCGCTGTAATACCATTATTGGTTGCCCTAGCCATCCAACGATCAGCTTCTAAGGCGCGCATTTGTGCCATCTGGAGGTGTTGTTTAGGACCAATTGAATGACCGAACCATGTATCATTACTAATCGTTATCAACAAATTGCTCTCTGCCCCAAAAGAAGCCACAAAGTCTGGATAAACTACTTCATAACAAATAAACGGTGCTACTTGATAATCTTTAACTTTCAACAGTGGTTGATCTGAAGTACCACGCCTAAAGTCTGACATTGGTAAATTAAAAAATTCAATCATACCACGTAGCATATCCTGCAAAGGGACATACTCACCAAAAGGAACCAATTTTTGTTTTAAATAGGTACCTTCACCCTCACCCACTACAGTAATGCCATTATAATAACGCTCACCCTTATTATCCTGCTGCCTAATTGGCAGGCCAGTAATTAATGTAGCTTTATTATTTTTTTCATAAACACCAATAGTGGTATCCAATAACTCTTGCACAGACTCTTTTAGATAAGGAATCGCATTTTCAGGCCAAATTACTAAGCTATTTACTCTTTGATGTTGTTGCGTTAAATGCCAATACAAATTCAACTGGTCTCTATAAAATGAGGGTTCCCACTTTTGGCCCTGAGCAATATTACCCTGAATTAAGGTAACGGGTAATTTATCATCAATAGAGGTTGTCCAATGGATTTTATTAAGTAATACACCCATGAGAGGCAAAGCAATAACAACAACAATGCTTATAATTACTTTAATTTTTTGTTGCCTAAAATAATAAACTTTGATTAATAAAACAGTTATTAATGTTATTAAAAAGGAAATTAACCACACACCACCTATAGGTGCAAAACCTGCTAATGGTGCATCAAGTTGGCTATAGCCTGTATAAAGCCAAGGAAAGCCTGTTAAAAACCAGCCTCTAAACCATTCTTGTATAGCCCACAATCCTGCAAATGCAAAAGCATCTACAAAATAGGTGTGATCGGCACGAAACCACTTAACCCAAATAACAGCAGGAATAACAAAAAAGAAGGCAACTGACATACAAAAAGCTATAGTTAAAGCAGCTGCTAACCAAACAGGGGCATTACCAAAGGTATTTATACTGACATAAATCCAACTAACACCCGCTATATAGGCTCCAAAACCATAACACCAACCACGAATAATCGCTTGCTTAACGGAAAGTTCTTTTAAACCAAGATAAAAACAACCAACAGAAATAAAGGCTATTGGCCAAATATTAAAGGGAGCTAAAAAAAGTGGTGTTAAAACACCTGCTACAAAAGCTATTAAATGGCCTAACCAACCCTTCTTAGTAATGATTGATAGCATCGTTAATCCACAATTTTACAAGGTGTTAAGCGTAGTAAGTGGAGTTTACGGCTATCCGCTGTTAACACACGGTAACGGAATGAACCAATCACCATCGTTTCATTACGTTTAGGTAAGTGGCCAAAATGGTGTTCAACTAATTCACTAATAGTTCTACCAAATTCTTCAGAGTAACGATTTTCAGGAAAATATTGATTAAACACATGAATAGGTGTTTGTGCTTTTACTACGAAATCACCATTAGGTTGAGGACGAATATAGCTTGCCTCCTCAATATCATGTTCATCTTCAATATCACCAACAATTTGTTCTAAAACGTCTTCGATGGTAACTAGCCCTGCAACACCACCATATTCATCTACCACAATGGCCATATGATTATGCGTAGCACGAAACTCTCTTAACAGTACATTCACTCTTTTTGATTCAGGTACATAAGTTGCTGGCCTTAATATTTTTTTAATATCAAACTCAGTCTCTTGTCCTGTTGCTAACTGCAATAGGTAAGGCAACAAATCTTTTGCTAATAAAATACCACCTACTGTCTCCATATCCTCTTCTAATACAGGATAACGAGAATGTGCTGTTTTTATAATAGTAGGTAAAAGCTCTTCAATAGATTGAGTAATTTTAATAAATACCATTTGTGAGCGTGACAACATGATATCACGTACTTGTAAGTCTGCTATTTGAATAGCACTCTCTACAATGGTTAACGCATCAGCATCTAGCAGCTTATTAATGTGTGCCTCATGGAGAAGCTCTAACAAATCTTGACGATTCTTTGGCTCATGGGCAAATGCTTGGGTTAGTTTCTCAAACCAAGATTTATGCTGACTCGATTGATCTTCGCTCATTTTCTTTTGTAATACCTACGTTTAGTTAACTTCCTGATAAGGGTCAGGGTATCCCTGTTGCATTAGCAATTGTTGTTCTAATGCTTCCATTTCAATAGCTGCTTGTTGTTCCTCATGGTCAAAACCTAATAGGTGTAAACAACCATGGGTAACAAGGTGCGCCCAATGAGCCTCTAAATTCTTTTGTTGTTGTTCAGCTTCTTTTGTTACCACTGGTGCACAGATAATTAAATCACCTAATAAAGGAATATCCAAAATCCCCTCAGGTAACTCACTGGGAAATGATAAAACATTAGTTGCATAATCTTTATGACGATAAGCTGCATTAAGCTCTTGCCCTTCCGCCTCATCAACAATACGGATAGTAAGCTCTGCATTTTGCTGATAAGGAGTAATAGCTACTTCACACCACTTTAGGAACAGACTAGCATCAGGTATATAAGGTTCTTCACTGGCTAGCTGCAAGTCTAACTCAATGTTCATTTTTTTCTTGTTGTCCTAAACTTTTATCGTAACGATCATAGGCTTCTACAATTCGTTGTACTAACGGGTGCCTGACCACATCTTTTGCTTTAAAGTGAGTAAAACTAATACCTGGCACACTACGCAAAACATCGATAACATGCATTAACCCTGAACGGGTACCTTTAGGCAAATCGATTTGTGTTGTATCACCTGTAATAACAGCTGTAGAGCCAAACCCTATACGGGTTAAAAACATCTTCATTTGTTCAATAGTAGTATTTTGGCTTTCGTCTAAAATAATAAAGCTGTTATTTAAAGTACGGCCACGCATATAAGCTAATGGCGCTACTTCTATAACTTGTCGCTCGATTAATTTAGCCACATGCTCAAAACCTAACATCTCATATAGAGCGTCATACAGCGGGCGTAAATAAGGGTCTATCTTTTGCGAAAGGTCACCTGGTAAAAAACCTAGCTTTTCACCTGCCTCAACCGCTGGACGTACTAATAAGATACGACGCACTTGTTCACGTTGTAATGCATCCACCGCACAAGCAACTGCTAAATAAGTTTTACCTGTACCCGCAGGGCCAATACCAAAATTAATATCATTTTCTAAGATGGCTTTAACATATCCTTGCTGATTCGCACCACGAGGTCGAATAGTCCCTTTTAATGTCTTTAAGGTAATTTGTGGCTGATTATTATTAGGTGCAACCATTTCTTCCAAGCCAGACTCTTGCAAGAATAAATGTATCACCTCTGGCGATAACGGCATACTTTTCGCTTCACGATATAACCGACGAATCAGGTTTTCTGCGGCTAATGCTCGCTCCTCATTACCTATTAACTCAAACTGATTGCCACGATTACGAATTTCAATGCCCAAACGTTGCTCAATTTGCCGAAAATGCTCATCAAACTGACCACTTAAGTTGGCAAAACGTCTTGTATCGAATGGTTCTAATGTAAATTGTCTAGTGCTAGGTAAAGCGCTCAAAGTATTAGTGGTTACCTCTGTTATTAATGATTGACTTAAGCCTACAATAAGTTGCAACGAATAGCAATTGGCTTAATCACTAATAAGCGCTCCTCTTAACGAATGAGGTAATGCCTCTTCAATTTTTACATTAACAAATTGACCGATTAGCAACGGATTATCACTACGGAAATTAACAATACGGTTATTTTCCGTACGACCTTGCAACATACCGGGATCTTTCTTAGAGAAATCTGTAACTAAAATCGATTGAGTAGTTCCTACCATACGACGACTAATTTCAAATCCCTGCTGATTAAGACGTGCTTGCAATATTTGCAGGCGCTGTTTTTTCACCTCTTCAGAGGTATCATCCGGCAAATCTGCTGCTGGCGTTCCAGGACGAGCGCTATAAACAAATGAGTAAGAGAAATCGAAACCAACCTCTTCGATCAGCTTCATGGTTTGTGCAAAGTCTTTCTCTGTTTCACCTGGAAAGCCCACAATAAAATCAGAACTAATACAAATATCTGGCACAGCTGCTTTTAACTTGCGAATACGTGACTTATACTCAAGTGCTGTATGATTACGCTTCATTGCTGCTAAAACACGGTCAGAACCTGCCTGTACAGGTAAATGCACAAACTTAACCAATTTTGGTAAATCTGCATGGGCTTGAATTAAAGCATCAGAGAATTCTAAAGGGTGTGAGGTGGTATAACGAATGCGATCAATACCTTCAATTTCAGCCACTATTCGTAATAAGTCTGCAAAATCTGTAATACCACCTTCAGAATTACTACCACGATAGCCGTTTACATTTTGCCCTAATAAAATAACCTCTTTCACGCCATTTTCAGCCAGATGGATAATCTCGGCAATTACATCTTCCACTGGGCGACTAACTTCTTCACCACGGGTATAAGGTACTACACAGAAAGCACAGTATTTACTACAGCCCTCCATAATGGAAACCATTGCAGTTGGTCCATCTACAGTTGGCTCAGGTAAACGATCGAACTTTTCTATTTCTGGGAAAGATATATCTACTTGTGGTTTTTGAGTAGTCTTAGCTGCATCAATCATTTCTGGTAAACGATGCAAAGTTTGTGGACCAAACACCACATCCACATAAGGAGCACGATCACGAATTGCCGCACCCTCTTGGCTAGCCACACAACCACCTACACCAATCACAATATTAGGATTACGTTTTTTTAGCTCACGCCACCGACCAAGATTAGAAAATACTTTCTCTTGCGCTTTTTCACGAATAGAACAGGTATTTAATAATAAAATATCTGCCTCTTCAGGATTATCAGTTAACTCAACTCCCTGATTTTCTCCTAATAAGTCTGCCATACGAGCGCTATCATACTCATTCATTTGGCAACCATGTGTTTCGATAAAAAGCTTCTTGGTCATAGTGGTGATAAACAATTAATCAATTAAAAAGGGGGCTATTATAAAGTAGATAACAACCTTTACCTACTATTAATAATAATTGATTGCTAATTAGTTAAGCTAATTTTAATAACATCATACCAAAAATTAAAATCATGATACCTAACCACCCTTTTGCTTTTAAATTTTGGTTAAATAAAATAGCTCCCATAGCAACTGTTGCTAAGATACCAAAGCCCCCCCATATGGCATAAGCAATAGATAAGTCAATACCTTTTACAGACTGTGCCAATGCAGTAAAAGCACCTAATACAAAAAGGATAGACAATACTCCTAACATGCGGTTTTTAAAACCATTTGAGTACTTTAAAAACACATTAGCCAATACTTCCAACACAATAGCTAAGGCTAAGAACCCTATATGAACCCATGTAAAATCGTTCATAACTATGCCTCCTTAGCCTGATAGTTAGTTACTTTTTTAGCAACTGACTGAGTACCTGATTTAATTAATAAGATACCCACAATAATCAATCCCAAACCACCTATCTTAAAGAACCCTAGCTGCTCATTAAATAAAGCCACACTCACTATTGTAATCAGTACAATACCAATACCTTCCCAAAGTGCATAAGCCACACCAACGGGTACTTTTTTTACTGATAATGATAAAAAGAAATAAGACAGCCCTATTAGGCTATACATTACGCCATAACCAATTAAAGGAAAATCATGAACTAATAATTTAATAGAAGAAGTACCTATCACTTCAAAAAAGATAGCTACTAATAAATAAACCCACGCACGCATAATACTTTCTCCACTGCACCGCTTACGTGTTAGAAGCTAAGTATTTAAACGAAACTATAAAAATTCAACACAGCTGTGCACTCAACAGCACGTAAGCAAAAAAACTTTAATTATTTAAATTTGAAAAATGAGGAGAAAGAACTTTACAGGCCGCCTCGCCAACAATACTCGAGGGATATAAGAAAACAACTGGTGGTAATAAAACTAAAATTTTGTACTAACATAATGATTACATTATATCTATTAGCTATTTTAATTCAAGCACTGGATAGATTGATACGTAACCAATTATGACTTATTTGATCTGTATTAATAGGAATTTGCAACTGCTCTCTGAAAGCAGTTGCTGTTTCATTATATTAAGATAAGGTAGCATCAATAAAAGCAGCTAATTGTGATTTACTCACCGCACCTACTTTAGTTGCAATAGCTTCACCATTTTTGAAAATCATTAATGTAGGAATATTACGCACACCATATGTTTGTGGTATTTGTGGGTTATTACTAATATCTAATTTGCAGATTTGTAGCTTACCATCATATTCATCTGCTAATACATCTAGTACAGGCGCTATCATTTTACATGGACCACACCATTCAGCCCAATAATCTACTAATACTGGTAGATCCGACTTTAATACATTTTCTGCAAAATCATTATCAGTTACATGAATAATATCAGACATTATAAAACCCTCTGTGTAAACATTTATTCTGTTGCTATGATACTGCTATATTCATTTTAAAAAAAGTTATAACCTACTAATGACTGATGAATTTTTCTAACTAGCTTAATAGAGTTTAACTAATCATGCTGTAAATTAACTAAATCTAGAGTAAAATAGATGGTTTTATTAGCCCAACTTGTAGAATTTTGGTTACCTTAACTTATGAACAAAAATGAAGAGCCTATTTATCGAGTAATTTTCCTAAACCAAGGTCAGGTTTATGAAATGTATGCCAAACAAATTTATCAAAGCGATTTGTGGGGCTTTCTTGAAATAGAAGAGTTTATTTTTGGTGAACGCACTCAGATGGTAGTTGACCCTAGCGAGGAAAGACTAAAATCTCAATTTGAAGGCGTTAACAGAAGCTTTATTCCAATGCACAGTGTCATTCGTATTGACGAAGTTGAACGTTTGGGAATTGCCAAGATCACAGAAGCGAAAGGTACTGGCAATATTATGCCCTTTCCTATGCCCCCTCTTCCTACTAAATAATATAGCTAACTAAGGTTACTCTTTAATATTTTTTAGATAAAGCCGAAACGTTTTACCCAAAATATAGTTAGCTTGTTGTAGCTCTTGTGGATTCATAAGATCTGCTGCTACATCAGCTTCATCCATAGCTTCATCAGAACCATTAATACCTGCTATTTTAAAAATAATATAGGCTTGCAAATTATTAACGGGCACGCCCTGTCCTTGTAAATACATATAACCTAATCGCACTTGAGCATCAACATGTGCTTGGGCAGAGGCTTGTTTAAACCAATAAAGTGCTTCTGAATAGTTAGCAGTAACTAATTTTCCTTCGCCATAATAAAGTCCTAATTGGTATTGAGCATCTTTATCACCCGTTTTAGCGGCCACCATACAACGATCTAACATAAAAGCTTGTTGCTCTTGAGGCACATTAAATGTACAACTTGTTATCGTTGGTAAATTTAGTCCCTCTGCGAATAATTGATTAACAAATAGTAATAGCAAACAACTAATTGAATAGAATTTGCAATAAGAACTGTTCATAGCTCTGTTTAAATACTCCTAACAACAACGATGGCCTTACAAGAAATCTTACCTAAAGTGTACGCCCTTTTATATAAAACAGTAATAGCTACCAAAAAATAATTTTATGCTTGTTATTCATTGGTTAAGCTATCGGGGCCTGCTAACTGTTCCCAAAATGATTTAATGGCGTTTTTCTTAATTAATGAACAACGATAAAGACGTATTTCCAATGGTATAAACCATTGGCTATCACCACAAATCACTAACTCTTTACGAGCCAACTCATTTTCCACACTTAATTTAGGTAACCACGCCACACCTAAACCTTCTATAGCCATCGCTTTTAAGCTATCCGCCATAGCTGTTTCAAAGAGCTTGACATAGCGTAGTTTAGATTGACGTAGTAGTAAATTAACCGAATGTCCTAGAAAAGCGCCTTGCCCATAAGCAAGTAAAGGGAACTGTTGTTGGTTATTTATTTCAAAGAGTGGTTTTTTATATTCATCAAAACCACACACAGGAACCATTTCTGTATGCCCTAAAACTAACCATGGAAATAATTCTGGTGGAAGCTGTAAAGCTGATTCAGGATCATGGTAAGCCAGCATTAAGTCACAGGCGCCTTCACGTAAAGCACGAGTAGCATCCCCCACATTAGCAGCAACTAATCGACAAGTAACAGATAAGCCATCTTTACGAAGCTTTGCCATCCATTGTGGGAAAAAACCTTGCGCTAATGAGTGGGCCACTGCAAATTGTAATATTTCGCCTTGCGTAGTATCCGTATGATGAATGTGCCTCACTACCTCATGTAATTGCTCAATTACATTCCTTGCAGTAATTAAGAAAACCTGACCTGATTCAGTTAACTCAATGGGTGTTTTAGAACGATTAATTAAACTAAAACCTAACGCTTCTTCTAAATTTTTAATACGGCGACTAAAAGCAGGTTGTGTTACAAAACGTTGCTCCGCAGCCTTAGAAAAACTACAGGTCGTAGCAAGGGCACTAAAGTCTTCTAGCCATCTTAATTCAAGGTTCATGTCCATTTTATCCCAAAAATAAAAAAACCACATTATGCAAATTTTGCATAGCATAGCAAATAAAGGCATTTGTAAGAAGCCCTTTTAGATCCTATTATTTCGCAAATTTTGTAGTAACCGCATTTCAAAAACAGGTTTTTATTATGTCTAATTCTGCATCAGTCCGTATTGAAAAAGATTTACTAGGCACTTTAGAAGTATCTAATGACGCCTATTATGGTATTCAAACATTAAGAGCTATCAATAACTTTAAGCTTACTGGTATCACTTTATCCCATTTCCCCAAACTAGTGAATGCCTTAGCTATGGTTAAGTGGGCTGCAGCAGAGGCTAATCATGAATTAGGCTATTTATCTGATGAAAAGCATGCTGCTATTGTTAAAGCATGCGAACGTATCACCAATGGTGAATTTCATGATCAATTCTTAGTAGACATGATTCAAGGCGGTGCAGGTACTTCGACCAATATGAACGCCAATGAAGTGATTGCCAATATTGCCTTAGAAGAAATGGGACATCAAAAAGGTGAATACAAATATTTACACCCTAACAATGATGTAAATATGGCTCAATCTACCAACGATGCTTACCCAACAGCTATTCGTGTTGGTTTATTATTAGGTTATGATTCTTTATTAGATGCGTTAGGTAAACTTCGTGACTCTTTTGCAGAAAAAGGTGAAGAGTTTGCTCATGTGATCAAAATGGGACGCACTCAATTACAAGATGCTGTGCCTATGACTTTAGGACAAGAGTTCCACGCTTTTGCTACCACACTGACTGAAGATGTAGACCGTATTCGTCTATTAATTCCTGATTTACTGCGTGAAGTAAACCTTGGAGGTACAGCCATTGGAACAGGCATTAATGCTGATCCTCGTTATCAATTTTTAGCGGTACAACATTTAGCACGAATTAGTGGCCACCCACTACTACCTGCTACCGACTTAATTGAAGCCACCTCAGATATGGGTGCCTTCGTATTGCTCTCTGGTATGTTAAAACGTACAGGTGTAAAACTATCAAAAATCTGTAATGACTTAAGATTACTATCAAGTGGCCCAAGAACAGGTATTAATGAAATTAACTTACCACCAAGACAACCTGGTAGCTCTATTATGCCTGGTAAAGTTAACCCTGTTATTCCTGAAGCAGTTAACCAAGTAGTATTTGAAGTGATTGGTAATGACCTAGCATTAACAATTGCAGCAGAAGGCGGTCAGTTACAATTAAATGTAATGGAACCACTCATTGCCTATAAAACATTTGACTCCATAAGACTATTAAGTCGTGCTATGGAGATGTTACGTACCCTTTGTATTGATGGTATCACTGCTAACGTTGAACGCTGTAAAGACCTTGTTGAACACTCCATTGGTTTAGTAACTGCGCTTAACCCTTATATTGGTTATGAAAACTCAACCCGTATTGCCCGTGTAGCTTTAGAAACAGGTAAAGGCGTATTAGAGTTAGTACGTGAAGAGAATTTGCTTAGTGAAGAAACACTAGAAGAAATTCTTAAGCCTGAAAATATGATTGCACCACATTTAGCATTAACAGATTTAACTAAACACTAAATCTCGTCTAATTATAGCTATAATAAAAAAGCCAGCTTTACTGCTGGCTTTTTTATCTCTGTAGTTAATTACTACAACCCTCCAATATTCATATCCACTGGATACTCTACCGAGAATTTAACAGTTGCTTGTTTCTTTTCACCTGCGCTTAATGTCCAATTCCAAGTAATCTTACCCTCTTTATCTTGCTCGATAGTTTTAGAATTGGGTGATAACAATTTAACCGTAATCTTCTTATCTTGAGGTACGGGAATATGATCCATTACCTTGATAGTTTCTGGTGTTTGCTTATTATTTTGTACTGTAAGCAAATATTCATACGTTACTTTATGATAACTATTGGTTAAACCTGTTTTTTCTGTAAAACGGTTAAGCTGTTTATAAGTAACTGCTACTCCTTCATCCACACCTAGATCTAACTTTAATTCTTCTTTAGGCATGATGGTTTTTAAACTACCTGTAGTTATAAAACGATTATCCATAAAAATATTTAATCTACCTGCCAATAAGGGGAAATCACTATTATTAATACTGGTTGCTTGCAAATAAGCTGCCTGTGCTAACTTAGGTACTGTTAAATATTGCAGCTTGCTGGCTAAATCAATATCTGTAATAGTTACTTTCTGCTGGCTACCATCACTGGCTAATGAGGTAGGCTTATCAATATTAAAAGAGGCACTCGTGATCCCTGTATCAACTGTAGCCATCTGTCTAACAGCCGTTGTAGCCGCTTCCTCTCTCATTACTGCCATAGGCGCAGGAGCAGCCGAACCATAATTATTGGCACCAGTTACTCGACCTGTTAATGGTTTTACTTTTGCAGCCTCATTAATTAGCCAAGAAGTTAATTCTGGTGCATTACCCCCTAAATTAGGTTTTGCTGTAGAGAGAGTTAACTTAACATTTTGCCAGTCTTCGCCTGTTCTTTGACTGATTACCCCTAAATAAGTTACTGATAACTTATTATTACGACTATCAAAACGAGCATCATAATTAGGATACCAATTAGCACCATAAGTCATATAAGTTAAATCTAAATTAACCTTACCCGCTTGTTGTAAATTAATACGAACCACTACATTTTTAACTTGAAAACCTTTTCTTTGCTGAATGGGATAGCGCTCATTTTGTAATACACCAAGTTGTTTCTTCAGCTCTGTTCGTTGTTTAGCAATCGCTCGTTGTTTTTCTAAAATAGCGGCTAAATTATCTTTAGCAAACTGCATAATATTTTGCAGCTCTTGTGCTGATGGGCGAGAAGCATCTTTGCTTGGAGCCAATACCCCTGACTGCATCTTACTAATAAACTCTTGCTGGTTTATCAACAATGCTTCTTGATCTGCTAAGACATTTAACTGATCATTTAATTGCTTAATTTCTTGATCTATTTTTTGTAGCCGCAAATTAACGTCTTCTAAACGAGCTTCTTGCTTAGTTGTTACATCTAAAATAGTAGTAGGAACAGTACTTAATGCATTTATTTGCACTGAATTATTATCTAACTGAGCTGGTAGATTATTAAAATATAACTCATGCTCACCGGCAGGTAATAATATCTCTGCTTTGCGGGTAATCGCTGCTCTATCTGTGTAAACTGTTACCTCTTTAATTGCAGAAGTTAATGTCTTTTGTTCAGCATAACAATAAATACTTAATGTGCCTAAACAAATAACCGATAGCCATTGTTTCATCATCATGCTCCTTTATAAGCCTATCACTTGAGTATCTACTGGATAATCAATAGTAAAATTAACGGGTATTTCTTGTTTTTCCATAGGCTTAAGGCTAATTTGCCAATTAAGCTTCCCTTCCTTATCTGGACTAATATTTTTAGGTGATAATAGTTTTACCTTTATTTTTTCATTTTGCGAAATAGGAATATGGTCCTTAATATCTACTTTAACGTCTTTATTTTTATTATTTTGCACAGTAATTAAATAATTATAAGTTATACGCTCACCACTGTTAGTAAATCCAGTTTTTTCAGTAAAACGTTTTAGTTGTTTATATGTCACTTTAATAGCTTCATCTGCACCTAAATCAACTTTAAACTGTTCATTAGGCATGGTTGTTTTTAATTGTCCTGTTGCAATAAAACGACCATCCATAAAGATATTTAATTGCCCAGCTAATAGTGGATAGGTCGTTGTATTTTTAGTATCTGCTTGTAAATATGCTACCTGTTGTAAACGTGGTACTACTTGATAGATTAAATTGGTTGATAGATCAGGAATACTATTGATCGTAACTTTTTGCTGGTCTCCCCCTGTTATCAATGAAGCAGGTTCTGCAATGGTAAAGGCTGTACTAGTCGCACTCATATCTACATTTGCTACAGGCACTAAAACTGGTTTATAAGTTGCCGTTGTTATTTGTTTACTCGCTGCAAGTTCCATAGCAGATTCTGGCATCATAACTGCCTTATACTGTATATCCTTTTTAGCCATCTCCCTATTTCTATATACATCAGGTGAATAAGGTAAAAGCTTCCACTCCGTTAATAATGGGGCATTACCTCCTAAAGCCGGACGGGCTGTTGATAACGTAAGCTTTACATTTCGCCAATCTTCTCCTGTTTGTTGAGAGACATTAGCTGAATAGTTTAGTGATAAGTTTTGTTCCTTACTATTAAAGCGCGCATCATAAATAGGATACCAACTAGCACCGAATGTAACATAAGTTAAAGCTACTTTTACAGTTGCTGGTTGAGCTAAATTTACTCTTACAGCTACATTTTTAACTTGTAAATTAGCTTCTCTTTGTAAGGGATAACGATCATTTTGTAGTACTTGTAGCTGTTTTTGTAATTGCTCTTTATCTGTTGTTATCTGTCGTTGTTCTGTTGCTAACTGGGTTAAGTTATTATTAGAAAGCTCCATTATCTGTTGGATTTGTTGCATGGTTGGCCTATTGGCTTTATCAGTAACACCTACGGCACTGCTTTGCATTTGCTTAATAAAATCATACTGACCCTTTATAATATTCTCTCTATCATTCAACTTAGCCAATTGCTCTTGTAGCACTTCTATTTGCTTTTCAAGTTGTTGTAAACGTTCATTAGCATTACTAATTAAACGTTGCTGTTTAGTAACCACATCTAAAATAGTCGTTGGGCTAGTTGCTTTTGCATCTACTTGTAATGAAGCATCATCTAAACGCACTGGCAAATTTTCAAAAATTAATTCATGCTCACCAGCACTTAGCCGTACCTCCGCATAACGGGTAATCGCTGCTCGATCATTGTAAACAGTCACTGCTTTAATCGCTGAACTTAACTTTTGTGTTTCTGCTTGGCAACAAAAAGTTATAGTTCCTAAACAAACAATAGATAGCCACTTATTCATAGCTTTATCCTTTTAGTAATAAATAAAATTACTCATATAAAAAAAGATCCTATATAAACTATACAGGATCTTTTTTTTATCGCTATAAATCTAGCTTAACTTTTACAACATTTTTACAACTCTACAATTTTTTTACGTTGCTCAGTTAAACGTGCAATTGCTTGCTCTGCTTCTACCAATTTACTGCGTTCTTTTTCAATCACATCAGCGGGTGCTTTTTCTACAAAGCTAGCATTACCTAACTTGCCATTGGTACGTTGTACTTCTGCTGTTAATTTTTGAATTTCTTTATCCAAACGTGCTAGTTCTGCTTCCTTATCAATAAGTCCCGCCATAGGTACAAGCACCTCCATATCACCTACTAAGGCAGTGGCTGCTGGTGGGGCCTCTTGACCTGATGCTAATGCAGTAATATTTTCTAACTTAGCTAGTTTCTTTAAGAATGCTTCATTTTCTTGTAAACGACGCTGATCTTCACTATTACAATGATTAAGCATCACTTCTAATGGTTTACCTGGATTAATATTCATTTCTGCACGAATATTACGAATACCATTAATAAAGGCTTTTAACCATTCAATATCTACTTCCGCCTGCTTATCTAGCTTACTTTCATCTGCCATAGGATATGGCTGTAGCATGATACTATCGCCAGACCTACCTGCTAATGCTTTGATACTTTGCCAAATTTCTTCAGTAATAAATGGCATAATAGGATGTGCTAAACGCAGAGTTGCTTCTAATACCCTAACCAATGTACGACGAGTACCTCTTAAACGCTCAACAGGTGCAGACTCATCCCATAATACAGGCTTAGAAAGCTCTAAATACCAATCACAGTATTGATTCCAAATAAACTCATAAAGCACTTGGGTGGCTAAGTCAAAACGGAACTGATCCAAATGACGAGCCACTTCAGTTTCAGTATGCTGTAGTTGTGAAATAATCCAACGATCTGCTAAGGTTAATTCAACAGGCTCATTATTTTGTCCACAATCTTGATTCTCACACTGCATTAGTACATAACGAGCAGCATTCCAAATCTTATTACAGAAATTACGATAGCCTTCAACACGGCTCATATCAAAATTGATATCACGCCCTGTAGAAGCTAATGAACAGAAAGTAAAACGTAACGCATCTGTACCATAAGCAGCAATACCATCAGCAAACTCTTTACGAGTTTGTTTCTCGATTTTTGGTGCATCTTGAGGGCGCATTAAACCAGAAGTACGTTTCTGCACTAAAGTTTCAAGATCAATACCATCAATAATATCTAATGGGTCTAATACATTACCCTTAGACTTAGACATTTTCTGGCCTTGTCCATCACGTACTAAACCATGCATATAGACAGTTTTAAAAGGTACTTGCGGTGTGCCATCTGAATTTTTTATTAGATGCATAGTCAACATAATCATTCTGGCTACCCAGAAGAAGATAATGTCAAAACCGCTCACTAATACTGAGGTTGGATGGAAAGTTTTTAAGGCTTCTGTTTGCTCAGGCCAACCTAGGGTAGAAAACGTCCACAAGCCTGAGCTAAACCATGTATCCAATACATCTGGATCACGTTTTAATTGAATACTATCAGCCAAATTATATTGTTGACGAACTTCTTGCTCATCTCTACCTACATATACTTGACCTTGCTCATCATACCAAGCTGGGATTTGATGCCCCCACCATAATTGACGGCTAATACACCAATCTTGAATGTTACGCATCCAAGCAAAATACATATTTTCATATTGCTTAGGTACAAATTGAATACGACCGTCTTCTACCGCCTCAATAGCAGGTTTAGCTAATACAGATGCTTTAACATACCATTGGTCAGTTAACCAAGGCTCAATGACTGTACCTGAACGATCCCCTCTAGGTACTTTAAGAGCATGGTCTTCAATTTTTTCTAATAAACCTAATTTCTCAAAATCTGCTACTACTGCCTTTCTAGCATCAAAACGATCCATCTCTGCATAAACGGTAGGCAAACTAGTATCTGCTGTAGTATTAACTGAACCATCAATATTAAAGGCTTGTGCTACTTTTAAAATAGCCCCATTAGCATCTAACACATTAATCAGTGTTAAGTTATGGCGTTTACCTACTTCATAATCATTAAAATCATGAGCAGGGGTAATTTTTACACAACCTGTACCAAATGCAGGATCGACATATTCATCGGCAATAATAGGTATTTCACGGTTTACTAAAGGTAATAAAATAGTTTTGCCAATTAAATGTTGATAACGCTCATCTTCTGGATGAACAGCAACTGCTGTATCCCCTAACATAGTTTCAGGACGCGTGGTGGCAACAATTAAATAATCTATTCCCTCTTTGGTCTTCTCGCCATTCATTAATGGATAACGTAAGTGCCATAGGTGACCTTTTTCATCATGATTTTCCACTTCAAGGTCAGAAATAGCCGTATGGAATTTACAATCCCAGTTAACTAATCGTTTACCGCGATAAATCAGGCCATCATTATAAAGACGAACAAAGGCTTCTTTTACTGCATTGGATAATCCTTCATCCATAGTAAAGCGTTCACGAGACCAATCTACCGAAGAACCTAAACGACGAATTTGACGGGTAATATTACCACCTGATTCGGCTTTCCACTCCCAGACTTTTTCAATAAACTTTTCACGTCCCAAATCATGGCGACTAATATTTTGTAAACCTAGTTGACGCTCTACCACCATTTGTGTAGCAATACCCGCGTGGTCTGTACCAGGTTGCCATAAAGTATTTCTACCTTGCATACGGCGGTAGCGGATTAAAGTATCCATAATGGCATTATTAAAACCATGCCCCATATGTAAATTACCTGTGACATTAGGTGGTGGCAGCATAATAGTATAAGGTTCACCTTGTCCTTGTGGGGCAAAGTAATTATTAGATTCCCATGTTTGATACCATGAGCGTTCAATACTGTCAGGTTGATATGTCTTGTCCATAGGGATAGATGTCTATTCTTAGCTAATTCAGGAAATTTTTAATTATAACAAAGACTGATTTATTAGGCTGTATAAATAATAAGGTTTTGTTATGAATGCTCTATTCTACTGCATTTTTAACAATAAGCTTAACCAAATTGAAACCGAAAATACTGACAGTACTGTTGAAATAAGTACAGCCGAGGATACTGGCCGTTCTGCTGTTTTATAATAGAAAGAAAGTAAATAAGCATTAACCCCAACAGGTAACGTAGCAAATAACACAGCCACTCCAGCATAAACAGGTGGTAATTTAAATACATAAAATGCCAATACCCAAACAGCCAATGGATGGATAATTAATTTACCTACCACAATAATGGATGCACATTTAAGGTCATCTTTAATTCGATAACGGTTTAATGCCATGCCAAGCGAAATAAGGGCACATGTTGATGCAGTACCGGCAATACTTTCTAATATAGTTTTTATAGTACCCTCTGGTTTAATTTCAAAATAATGTAAAAATGATCCAATAATCAATGCGATAAAAATAGGATTTGTACAAATAGTTAATACTATTTTTTTAAGTTTAGTAAAAAATTTTTCATTGCCACCCAACTCTATTAAAAAACTAGCTGCACCTAACATAATAGGTAGATGAATAGCTAACAACATAAATAACGGTACAGAACCTGCTTGCCCATACACATCTAAAATGAGAGGTATCCCCATGAATACGGTGTTAGCTTGACTGGTAGCATAACCGCAAATAACTGTTTCTTTATGAGCCCTTTTTAATAATTTTTTGGTTAATAACATGGTAATGCCCCATGCTATTGCACAAGCACCAAAATAAGACACCCAATAAGTAGGTATAATAGGGTCTTTTGATGAAGTCTGTGCCAATGTCATCATAATTAATACAGGCACAGCAATAGAAAACACATATTCTGATAAGCCCTCACATACCTTATCAGAAACATAACGAGATTTAGCTGCTAACCAGCCAATAAAGATATAAGCAAAGATGGGTAAAGTGATAAGTAAGGTAGTCATCTATTGTGATTCATTACTACTCGATATTATTTATCTTTATAATATACCGCTAATATTAGTAAAACGCTAATAGGTATTGATAACCTGCTAGAAACTAAATCTTTTTTATCCCAGATGGGTTTTATGTGAATTCGCTGGAATATCCATTTCCGTGAGTTCTTGTACAATATTGCAATGACTAGCAGGTCGATTACCCTGACAACGATTATGCAAATCAAGTAACTGTTGTTGTAATTCTTGTAATTCTTTAAGGCGCTGATTAACGTGCTGTATGTGTTGTTCAAGTAAATTAGCCACTGCTGTACAGTTTTCATCAGCATTGTTCGCTAATTTAAGTAGCTCCCGTATTTCATCATGTGCCATATCTAAATTACGACAATTACGGATAAATTTTAGACGATCTAAATGATCTTTATTATAAACACGGTAATTATTTTGCGTACGATAGGGCTCTGGTAATAAACTTTGTTGCTCATAATAGCGTATAGTTTCTACTGTACAATTGGCAGCTTTTGCTAGTTCACCTATACGCATAATAATCCCTACAAAATTTGTTGCAAGAAAGCTTGTGCTCTTGGATCTTCAGGTGCTGTAAAGAATTTAGCAGGCGTAGTATCTTCTAATAATTTACCGTGATCGAAGAATAAAATACGATCTGCTACTTCTTTAGCAAATTTCATTTCATGAGTTACACAGGCCATGGTCATGCCTTCTTGGGCAAGCTTTTTCATTACATCCAATACTTCACCCACCATTTCTGGATCTAAAGCAGATGTAGGTTCATCAAATAACATCACTTTAGGATCCATACAAAGTGCTCTAGCTATCGCCACCCTTTGTTGTTGTCCACCTGATAAACGTGAAGGATATTCATTAATCTTTTGCGCAATACCTACTTTAGCTAATAAATTCTTTGCTTTTTCTATCGCTTCTTCCTTGGTACGTTTACGAACAATACGTTGTGCCACACAAAGATTTTCTAATACAGTCATATGTGGGAATAGATTAAAGTGCTGAAACACCATCCCCACTTCACGGCGCAATGCATTAATATTAGTTTTAGAATGGGTTAAATGAATACCATCAATAGTAATTGAACCACTATCTATATCTTCTAAAGCATTTAAACAACGTAAAAAAGTAGATTTACCTGAGCCAGAAGGCCCAATAATAACTACTACTTCACCTTTAGCAATATCTACGCTCACATTATCAACAGCATGAACAACCATGCCTTTGCTGTCAAAAACTTTATTAATTTCTCTTACATTAATCACTTTTTGCCAGCCTTCTTTCTAAATAATGAGCCAAAACAGAGAGTGGAATATTAATTAACAAATACAACGCTGCTGCACAAAACCACATTTCAAAAGGCTTCATTGAAGTAGTGGTAGCTAATTGTGCAGCCCTTGTTATTTCAATAATAGAGATAGCTGATAATAAAGAAGTATCTTTTACTAGATTAATAAATTGACCAGTCAATGCAGGTAAAATTCTTCTAAAAGCTTGTGGTAAAATAATTACACACATGGTACTAGCCGCTCCCATACCTAATGAACGAGCGGCCTCTGTTTGACCTTTTGAAATCGACTGAATACCACCACGTACAATTTCTGCAATGTAAGCACCTGCGCTAAATGATAATGAAATAATAGCGGCTGTTTCATGGGATAACTTAAGAATCGTACCAAAGAAATAGTAAATAATAAAAATAATTACTAACAGTGGTAATGCTCGAATAAGCTCTACATAAACAGTTGATAAGTCTCTTAAAGTAGGATTTTTAGAAATACGGCACAGCCCTGCTATTAGACCAATTACTAAACCTAAAATACCTGATACAACAGAAAGCCATAAGGTTGTCCAAAACCCTTGGACAAAAGGACCTGCTGTCCATTGAGTAGTAGAAGAAATAGTATCTCCCTCTACCAATTCTTGTCCTTTAAATACTTTTACTTCGTCTGCATTAGCAGTTATTTTAAATTCTTCATCAGTTGCGTAATCAACTAAGGTGATAATCGTTTTTTGCCCTTGTTGATCTAAACTAGCAACCCCAACATCACTAGGTGCAGTTTCTAAAATAACTTCTTTGTTATAATAGAAATAGTTGGAAATATTATTCCAATCCCATTTATAAGCAGTCGAAACAGTGGCATACCAAAATATCAAAGCTATGACAGCGAGAATGGCAAGAGTAAGCAGGTGCCACGGCCAGTGACGTTTAGAAGTTCTAGACATAATTATATAATTACAGCTTATAAATTAGATATTATAAGCTATTGTATGCAAAGTTTTATAGAAAATTTATAGGAGAGATGGATATTATTCCATCTCTTTTAACCAATCAGTACGCTTAAACCATTTGTTATAAAGACGATCATAAGTACCATCATTTTTAATTTGATTTAAAAAGTTATTAATCCAGTTAATACTATCATAATCACCTTTTCTAATAGCAAAAGCTAATGGTTCATAAGTAAATGGTTTATCTAAGAAAACTAATTTACCTTGGCCTAATTTTTGGATCGCTACTACATTGTATGCAGCATCATAAACAAATGCATCTGCATTGCCATTCGCTACTTCCAGCACTGCTTCTGCCTCGGTGTTATAACCAAAGTATTTTGCTTTATTAATTAATCGCTTAGTAGCAAACTCCCCAGTAGTGCCAAGTCTAGAAGTAATTTTATACTTAGCATCATTTAAGTCTTTATATGATTTAACTGTACTCTCTAATTCCTTACGAATAAGGATAGTTTGCCCAGTCATGATAAAAGGATCTGGAAAGTTAACTTTTAAGTTTCTTTCTTGAGTTAAAGATAAACCACTTGCTACCATATCAAACTTATTAGTTAATAAGCCTGGAATAACTCCATCTTGAGCAATAGAAACTATCTCTAATTTAACACCTAAAGATTTTGCCATGGCCTTAACTAGATCCATTTCAAAGCCTACAATTTCCCCTTTTTTATTCGTCATCTCAAAGGGCATATAGGTAGGATCCAATCCTATTCGTAATGTACCACGTTTCACTACATCATCAATCATACTTGCTTGAGCTACACCCAATGTAAGCATTAAGAATAGTGATGCTAATATCTTTTTCATAATTAACCTACCAATACTTAATAATAAATTTTTTATGGAAAAACTTACTCCATATCTTTTAACCAATCTGTACGTTTAAACCACTTATTGTAAATACGATCATAAGTACCATCATTTTTAATTTGGGTTAAAAAATTATTAATCCAATTAATACTATCATAATCTTCTTTTCTAACAGCAAAGGCTATAGGTTCTGCTGTAATTAATTTGTCTAAATGAATTAATTTTTTATTACCTAACCTTTGCAATGCAACAATGTTATAAGACTCATCAAAAATAAATGCATCTGCTTTATGATTAACTACTTCTAAAATTGCTTCTGCCTCGCTGTTATATCCATAATACTTAGCCTTACTCATATATTTTTTGGCTATAAACTCACCTGTTGTACCTATTTGCGAGGTTATTTTATATTTTTCATTATTCAAATCTTTATAAGACTTTATTTCATCAGCCAAATCTTTACGGATAAGTAAAGTTTGCCCTGTAGTAACAAACAAATCTGTAAAATTGACTCTAAGATTACGACTTTGATTGATAGTCATGCCACTAGCGATCATATCGAATTTCCCTGTTAACAAGCCTGGGATAATACCATCATAAGAAGTAGGTATTAGCTCTAGCTTAACCCCTAAGGCCTTTGCCATTGCCCTAACAATATCTACCTCAAAACCAATAATCTCACCCTGCTTATTAGTCATTTCAAAAGGCATATAAGTAGGTGTTAAGCCTACTCTAAGGGTTCCCCTTTTAACTGCATCATCTGTCATCCCCGCAAATGCAGCTGTTATTGAAAATAAAATAACGACTATAAAAGCTAAAACTCTTTTCATACTTACCTTAATTAATATTATTTATATAGCTTTTTAGTTAAAACAAAGAATAATTACTCCATCTCTGTTAGCCAATCAGTTCTTTTAAACCATTTATTATAAAGACGATCATAGGTACCATCATTTTTAATCTGGCTTAAGAAATTATTAATCCAATTAATACTGTCATAATCACCTTTTCTTAAAGCAAATGCTTGTGGTTCATAAGTAATTGGCTTATCTAAAAAGACCAAACGGTCATTGCCTAGTTTTTTTAATGCCACAATATTATAAGAAGCATCATAAACAAATGCATCAGCCTTACCATTAACCACTTCTAACACAGCTTCTGCTTCCGTGTTATAACTATAATACTGTGCCTTATTTAATAGTCTTTTAGCTGCTACCTCGCCAGTAGTGCCTATTTTTGAAGTAATTTTATAATCACTACTATTTAAATCTCTATAAGATTTAACTTTATCTGCTAACTCTTTACGAATCAGTAATGTTTGACCTGTCATAATTAGTGGATCAGCAAAATTAACCCGTAAATTTCTTTCTTGGTTAACCGTCATACCACTGGCAATGAGATCAAACTTTTCTGTTAATAAACTAGGAATCAGACCATCATAAGACATGGATACTATTTCTAGTTTAACTCCCATAGACTTGGCCATTGCTTTTAGTACATCTACCTCAAAGCCAACAATTTCACCTTGCTTATTGGTCATTTCAAAAGGCATATAAGTAGGATTTAATCCCACTCTTAAAGTACCTCTTTTAACAGCGTCATCAATTATTCCAGCAAAGACAGAACCAACAAAAGATAGTAAAGAAAGCAATACAACAATCAAAGACTTCTTCATATTTCCCTCTTAAATGGATATTAATAACAAGAATGAACAGAAGTAATTAGATTAACTTCTAATATAAACAGTTTATTTTTAAACTACTTTGGCAAAACTATTAACTGCTGCTTCCATGCAACAATTGATATTTAAACTAATTTAATACGCCTGTGTCGATCAATAATTTTTCTAGTGCAGGAATATTAGGGATTTTAGCTATATGATCATTGATTCGTATAGTTTCTAATTCATAACGAGATAATTCACCAACTACATCCATAATTGCTTCTGCAGTTACAGTACAATTAATAGGTGTATTCTGAATTAATATAGCAAAAAACTTACTCTGTAATGACTCAGTAGTAGTTTTTAAAATTAATATATTTGAACTTGCATTAATTTTAAAAGTTGAGCCACAAATAGCTTCAAACGAAATAAAAGGTATCCGTAAACCCTGCCATGGTAGAAAACCTAAAAACCAACGTGGCATTTTGGCAACTACCTGAGGCATTGAAATAGATACTACCTCCACAACAGCTGTACTAGGAAGAATTAATGTTCTGTCTAATAAACTAATTAATGATGCTTCTAATGAAGTCTTTTTAGCAGATTTTTGTTCTGTCATGAACTACTCTCCAATAAATTTACCTCAAATGCTGGAAGTAGATCAGATATAGACTTAATTAATTTGGCATCCATAAAAGGCTTACTCATATATTCATTAACACCAATAGCCAATGCACGTTCTCTGTGTTTTTCACCACTTCGTGAAGTAATCATGATAATAGGTAAATGCTTAGTACGCTCATCATGACGTACTCTTGTTGCCACCTCAAAGCCGTCCATTCTAGGCATTTCAATATCAAGCAACATAATATCTGGAACTTTTTCTTCCAACTGTGTCACAGCATCTAATCCATCACGTGCCGTAATTACTTGCATACCTTGGCGCTCAAGAAGACGTGTTGTTACTTTACGTACTGTCACAGAGTCATCCACAACCATAACTAATGGTGGACGTTTCACCTCTTCTAATTCTTCAGATGATGCTATTCTTCTTTCCTCTGTTCTAATATTATGTTGCTGATGAACAAAATAACTACGTACCAATGCACTTAAATCAAGGATGATAATTACATGACCATCACCTAAGATAGTTGCACCAGAAATAGCAGGTACAGAAAGGAACTGTGCGCCTAAACTCTTAACAACTACTTCACTTGATGGTAATAATTCATCAACACGTAAAGCAATATAATGCTCACCTGAACGTACTAATAAGACAGGTGCTTTTTCCTCAATCACGTATTGTGCTTGTGCTACTATTTGGTTACCTAAAAGCTCTCCCAAGTGCTTAACTCGGTAAGAGTCTCCACCATACTCTAGCTCAGCCGTACCAAACTGATAAAACTCTTTCTGTTGCTCAGGGGAAATATAAGTAACCCCTTCTACAGTACTCATTGGAATTGCATAATGGTCTTCAGCAACACGAATCATCAGTGCACGACTTACTGATAAGTTGATTGGTAAACGAATAGAGAAGGTAGTACCTTTACCCTCTTCAGAATCTAACGTTAATACACCACCCAACTGCTTAACAGCATTTACTACTACGTCTAAACCAACACCACGTCCAGAGATTTGAGTAATTTTCTTAGCTGTAGAGAAACCAGCTTCTAAAATGAACTGTAAAATTTCTTTATCAGAAAGTTTTTCATCAAGGCTCATTAGCCCCTTATTAATCGCCTTATCACGTACAGTTTTAACAGAAATACCAGCACCATCGTCTTTAAGACGTAATACCATTTCCCCACCCTCACGAATAAGGTCTAGAGAAATTGTACCTTTAGCTGGTTTACCTACAGCTACACGGATATCCTTACTTTCAATACCATGGTCAAGTGAGTTACGGATCATGTGCTCTAATGGCGCAACAATTGCATCAATTACACCCCGATCCATTTCCCCTGCTGTATTACCAATCACTAAATCTACTTGTTTACCTAACTCGGTAGAAACTTGACGCACTAAACGACGTAATCTAGGTGCAATACGATCTAATGGTACCATTCGAGTACGCATCAAGCCTTCTTGTAACTCAGTATTTACACGACCTTGCTGTTGCAATAAAGTTTCCACATCACGATTACGACGCATCAAAGTATCTTTTAAGTCTTGTAAATCCGAAGCAGACTCAAACAATGATCTTGATAATTGCTGTATTTGTGAGTATTGATCCATTTCTAACGGGTCAAAATCTGTATAACTAGATGAAACCTCTGTTTGGTGTCTAGAAATAATTTGTGCTTGTGTTTCCGTATCTAAACGACGTAACTGATCGCGCACCCGATCAATAGTAACATCCATCTCCATCAACGCAGATGCTAAATCACTATTTTGCTGCTCAACACGACTACGATAAATTGAGGTTTCACCAGCGAGATTAACTAAACTATCTAATAATTCTGCTGCTACCTTAATTTGCTCAGTAGCTTCTCTACTTTCTTTTGAGGTTACTTTATCTTTTGCTTTAGAAACTTCAGTTTCTCTAAACTCTACTACCGCAGGAGATGTTTGCTCTTTTTCTGGTTCAGAAACTACAACTGTTTCTTCAGAAATCTGCGTAGGTTGAACTACCTCAACTGCTTCAACATCAATAGTTATAGGTGGTTCTTTTGGTTCAATGGCTACTTGATCTTCTGGCTCAACCTCAATCAATTCAGGTTCTATAACTTGAGTTTCAGTAGTTTGCCCTACAGGCTCTGTAATAGTTACAGGTGCTTCATCAATAATTTCAGCATCTACCACAACTGGTTCTGGTACTTGTGTAATTACTGCTGAATCATCTAAAACAACACGTCCTTCTTGACGGAATAACTGAATAGCATTTAATAACTCTGGGCTATGAGGTAAAACAGTAGAGTCATGTAATGTATCAACAATCAACTGAATAAAATCATGAGTTTTATTCAATAATTTCACTAAATCTGTTGAATAACTATAGCGACCATTCAATAGCCCTTCATAAATAAACTCAAGACCATGCGCCAAATCACCTAAACCTACAGCACCACACATCCTTGCACCACCTTTTAAGGTATGCAATTGGCGTTGCAAATCTTGTAAATGATCAGCGCTTTGATCTTCAATCCATTTATCTAAGTCATTTCTTGCCTCAACTAGTATTTCATCAGCTTCTTCAAGGAAGATTTCAGCCATATCTGAATCAATATCATCTTCAGATTCAATGATAGGACCAGCAGGAGCAGGTGCACCAAGAATTAGTTTATCTTCTATAGTAAAATTAGATGAAACTTGTGGGTTAACTAATGCAGTTTCCACAACTTCTGTTGGTTGATTAACAACTACTTGCTGTACTTGTTCAACAACAGGCTCTATTATTTCGGGTTCAATAATTTTTTCTGACTCTTCTGGCTTGTCATCTATTTGCTGCTCTACCATCTCTTGTTGCTCTACAACAGCTTCTTGAACATTTGTACTAGACAATACTTGCTCTAACAAAGCAACTTTTTCAGAATATTCAGAAACAACCTGAGCTGCTGCTAATTGATCAATACAATTCAATAACACATGATGAACTTGAGTTAATGCATCAAAAAATACACCATCTCTCTTTATCGTATTTGCTGATACTGCTGCATAGGCTTTCAATAAGACATTACATAAATCAGCAATTGATTGATAACCAGCTTGCTCAGCATAAGGTGATACTTTTGCTAACTCTTCTTGCAATACTGATAGCTGCATAAAATCACTATCAGACGTCTCACGCCATTTTTCAATATATTCTTCAGCATCTAATAATAAATCCACATTCTGCATTATTGCGCTAACCAAAGCTGCAGGCGATGCGTCATTATCTTTATTAGCTAACTCAGAACTAACAGTTACTTCAAGTTGTGATATTAAATACTCGCGACGTAAACGAATACGCTCAACAAGTGATTCTGTACCATCAACAGGAGCTAATGAATAAAGCTCCAATTGACGTATACCTTTATTTAATAAGGCATATGCATCTCTTAACAATTCAAGATCAATTCGTTCAATTGACCAAGCATTAATACTACATTCTTTTAAGAAACCTTCAAAAGGCTTAGCAATATTAGCAATAGCATCCAAACCTGCCATTAATGCACTACCTTTTAAGGTATGCATTGCTCGCTGTAAAGAATCTGTAACAACTTGCGGTAATGAACGCTCACATAATGTAATAAATGCCTTTAATGTTTGCATATGAGTTTGAGCTTCAGCAATAAAAATATCTATTAACTCAACATCAAACTCTGCAGGAGCTGAAGTGGTTTCTTCTACATTATCAGATGTAGTTGTTGCATCAACATCATCTTGTTCTTGCAAAGTTTCTTCAGCTTCCAGCTCTGGCTCAATTACATTATCATCTTCAACAACAGTTTCTTCTGTTGTTAATAATTGTTCAGATTTTTTTTTAACTGGTAGTTCTTGTTTTGTAGCTAAGGCATCAGCAACAGCAGCGTAATAATCAACATCTTCACGAGAATGTTGTTGGCCTGAAGCAAACTCTTTAATTAATTCTGGTAATAATTTTGCAACGTCCTGTACTACATCTAATACAGGTTGAGAAATAGGTATAGTTTTATCTATAACTCTATTCAGCATATTTTCTACAGACCAGCCTAACTCACCAATAACAGTTGCTTTAACCATTCGTCCACTACCTTTAATAGTATGGAAAGAACGGCGAATTTCTGTTAATGATTCTTTATCATCTGTATTAGCAACCCATGCTGGTAAGGTAGTCGATAATGCTTCTAAAATCTCTTCCATTTCTTCAGTAAAGATTTCAACAAACTCTTCATCTACCTCTTCACCAACTTTGCTAGCTTCTTGAACTACTGGTTGTTGTGGTATTGATGGAGATTGCTCAGCAATAACTTGTTGCTCTTCTACAGATTCTATGTCAACAACTTCTTCCTGTGAGACACCTTGCTCAGCCTCTTCTACAGGCGCTACAGAAGCTATATATTTAGTCGTTAATGACTCATAATCGTCTGGTAATGAATAACCTAGCTCGTGCAAATATTTTACTGCAAAGTTCAACGCATCTTTAGCACTTACTATTTGATTTTTAGCCAAGCACTCCATGTAATAATCAATACTTGCAATTGCACCAACAATAGAGTCAATTTCTTTATTATCAGGGTAAATAGTACTGTTTATTAAGCGTTCTTCAATATACTGTAAACAACGAATAACCGCAGCGGCTGCCCGTTGTTGGGATATAATAGCTAAAGCACCAGCTGTATGGGTTAATAGTTCAGTTGTATCTTTTATCTGTCCCTCTTTACCTTCAGTCGCAAAATACTGTGCAAGAATTTCTTTTACTTGAGTTAACTCATGAGCGGCTTCACGAATTACAATTTCCTGCGCATCACCTGTAACACCAGCTTTAGCTGAACTACCAGTTTTAGTAATATTAGTAACTACTGTTTCTACATCTAGTATTGCTTCTGCAATATCAATGGCTTGAACTTTATCCAAATAATTACTTGCAATAGCACTATTAATAGCATCAAATTGCTTATTAACTATATTTTTCTGAGTATTTAAACCTAGCATTTCTAATGTATTAGAAATTACTTTTAGTGTTTCAGGTAAACCTTGCAAATCTACTCCATTCTGACTTTCAGAACGAGCAAGTAAATCTAATCGATCTTTAACAAAAGTGAATTCTTCTGACAGAGCTTGAGAAACAGATTCTAAAGCAGCTTTATCAATATTAGCTAATTTTGTCTGATGAGTATTAACATCTTTAACATTTAAAATTAAACTTGTTAAATGGAATTCTTGTTTAATTGCCTTAATTTCATCGGAACTACTATCTACCTGAGCTAATAAAAATAATAATTCTTTTATCAGAGCATCTGGAGCAGGGTTATTCATTCCAACAACACCTTGCTCAACCAATATTTTTATTTGTCGATCAATTTGTTTTAACAAATCTTTAGCTTCAGGACTATTAGGTATACTTTTTTCATTAATACCCGTTACAAAAGCTAATGCAATACGCCAAAGCATAGAAATTGGCGTAGCTTTACATAAACGTCCCAAGTAATTAAAAATCTTAATTAGATGATCAAGCGCAACCTCAAGATTACGATTATGAATTAGATCAATTAAAGATAATTGTAGTGACTGGCGTAATTTACGTAATAAATTAGCTAATCCCTCTGTATTGATTTCTTTTAGCTCTTCATCTGTTAAAGGTGAGGCTGCTCCATAATATTTAGGAGAAAATAATTCAACCTCAGATAAAGGGGTTGCTTTATAGCATTCTCTCATCTCATTGATAAGAGGCAATAAAGCTATAGGAATATCATGACCTTCTGTCTGAATAATCTCAAGATAAGTAGGCATCTGCAACACAGCCTGCATTAACACTTGCAAACTATGACTAAAGTCTTCTACTTTATCATTGATTAATGTTTCACAGAACGTTCTAATTTCTTCTGCAAACAATGCAGCACCAGGAAAACCTACCATATGCAGTGCACCACTAACTTGGTGCAACAAGCTATAGCAATTAGCTAACCCTGAAGCTATATCATTCTTACTTGTTGTTTCATCAGCTAATGATTCTAGCACCTGTTGGACTTGATTAAGATTATTAACTATCTCATTCTTCACCCAACTAAGCGCAACATAATCATGGCTATCCTCTGTAGTTACCTTATTCATAGCCATGCATACTCTCCAACACAAAGCACACTTATTATCTGATCCAACATAAACTGTATAAGCATATTAATTCTTTAAAATCAATTAGTTATTTGGTAGTTTGAAACCTTCTACAGATTTACGCATGTCCCGTGACATGGTAGTTAAACGGCCGATGGTAACGGCTGTTTCTGTACTACCAGAAGATGTTTGAGAAGTAATTTCTTGAATTACATCCATCGTTCTTGAAATATGAGCAGCTGTTGATGCCTGCTGTCTTGCAGCATTAGAAATTGATTGAATTAATTTAGCTAATGCTTGCGATACGTTCTCAATCTCTTCAAGGGCAACACCTGCATTCTCAGCGAGTTTCGCACCACGAACAACCTCTGATGTAGTTTGTTCCATTGAAATAACAGCTTCGTTAGTATCTGTCTGAATGGCTTTAACTAGTGTCTCAATTTGTTTAGTTGCTGCTGAAGATCTTTCAGCTAGACGTTGTACCTCATCCGCAACCACAGCGAAACCACGGCCTGCATCACCGGCCATCGATGCCTGAATTGCCGCGTTAAGTGCAAGAATATTCGTTTGTTCAGCAATATCATCAATCAGACCAATAATATCACCAATCTCTTGTGAAGATTCACCCAGACGTTTAATACGTTTAGAAGTATCCTGAATCTGCTCACGAATAGTATCCATACCAGAAATAGTATTATTTACAATCTTACTACCATTATGTGCGATTTCCACCGAACGTTTTGCCACATTTTCTGATTCAAGTGCAGTAGCAGATACCCTATCAATAGAACTCGCCATTTCACTAATAGCTGTTGATACACCTGCAATTTCACCAGCCTGGTGCTCCGCTGCTTCCGCTAGATTCATCGCTAAGCTCTGGCTATTTTCTGCTGTAGCAGATACTTGTCCAGAGGTTTGGTTAATCGTTTGTACCAGATCACGTAACTGTTCAATAGAGTAGTTAATAGAGTCAGCAATCGCACCAGTAAATGCCTCTGATACCGTTGCACTAACAGTTAAATCACCATCTGCCAAGTCACCGATTTCATCAAGTAACTGTAAAATCGCCTCTTGGTTTACTGAGTTTTCTCTTGCTGTTTCTTGTAAACGTCTACGGGTATTTCTTTGAATAACAAGGAACATACCAACAACTGCAGCAATGATGAGCAATAAGACTAAGTAACCTAAAAAGGCACTGGTACTAAAAGCAGAAGTTGACTCTTCAATACCATTAGCTACTTTAGTAGCTTCAGTTAGTAACTTCTGAGAACCATCAAGAATTTTTGACTCAACACCTTGTAACTCCGCAATATATTGAGATTTTTCAAGAATAACATCAACATTAGATCTTAATTGATTAAGTGGACTAACTGCTGTTAATAAAATGTTCTGAGCTTCATTTGGTAATACGCCACTTTGTTTTAGCATATCAACAATATTATTAAACTCTTTTACTTTATCTGCTAAATCTTTACTAGTACTCTCAATAGCTGCAAAATTAGTTAACACACCATTTAAATTATGTTGAATACTCTCTAATAAAATAGCTGCTTGTTGCATCTGATTAGTAAGTCTAATATCACTTTGTTGATCTTTTAACTTATCTAGTGTGTTTTGGCTAATAGTACGTAGGTTTTCTACCAACTTAAACGATGTATCTACTGATGCGTAAGTTGTTGTTAACGCTTCTTGTCTAATTAATAAAGTATCAATATTAGGCTTTAACGCTGACCATGCATTCGCCAATCCATTTACTTGATCCACCGGAAGAGTAGTTTTTAGATTTGCCCAATCCGCATCAAAACTAGTAGAGGCCACTGTTAAGTTCTTAAAGCCATCCTCACTACCTGTGAGCGCTTTTAATGAGTCAGCTGCTATACTTTGCGAATAAACACGCAAATCATTAGCCTTTTTAACATAAGCTCTATCATCTGCAGACTTCTTACCAAGATAAAAAAGATTAGCTACATATGCTACAACTAGCACAGTTAGCAAAATACCTAGCAATACTAGTAGAAAATTACTACTTTGCTTTGATGAACTAGCTGATTTTTCTTTACTCATACTACTTATGCCTCTTTGAAAGCCAGATTTTAAGGCCCTTAGACTTAAATATATTACCTAACCTGTTTAAAACTTTGACCTTTAACGATTAAATTACTGTCCTATTGTTAAAAACTGCGGACTTGCCATAAAAGCTTCAGCATTAAAAATTAACCACTTTTGTTGCTCACCTTTATAGACACCTGCAACAAAAGGAGTCAAGGATTCTGGTATATTAACGGTACCTGCTAATTGATTATCAGCAGAAAAATGCTGCATACCGTATACCGCATCAACTAAGAAACCAACATACCCACCATCAGTATTTTTAACAGCCATCACTCGGCGCTGTTTATGAGATGCTTCAGAAGGTATACCAAACAATTTGTTTAAATCCATCACAGGCAATAAGTGGCCACGCATATTAGCCACTCCTTTTAACCATGGTTTAACAATAGGAATTGCCGTATATGTTGGTTCAGTAAGAATTTCTTCCAAGTAATTAATGGCTATTACAAAATGATATTGCCCTAACCTAAACCCAATACCAGTCCAAATACTAGCTTGCAACCTTCTTTGTTCAGGCAAACTAATCCCTGAGTCAGTATAAAGCTGATCGATTTCGAGTAACAAATTAAATGGGGTGCTTTTTTCTGGCATTCCCATGTCAATAACTCCTTAGGTTTTAGGACTGTTGCAATTATCCTGCTAACACAGCATCCACAGTAGATAAAAGTGTTGCCTCATCAATTGGCTTAGTTAAATAATCTCTAGCCCCTTGACGACGACCCCATACTTTATCAGTTTCTTGATCTTTAGCTGTAACAATAATTACTGGAATATTCTTTGTTTCTTCATCTTTAGTCAATTGACGGGTTGCCTGAAAGCCATTGAAGCCAGGCATAACAATATCCATCAAAATGACATCTGGCTTTTCTTTGCGAGCTAATGCAATGCCATCTGCCCCATTTTCAGCCCCTATAACCATATGCCCATGTTTTTGTAACATTGTTGTTAGTTTATATACTTCTGTAGGAGAGTCGTCTACAACTAAAATTCGAGCCATTTTACCTTACCACCAATTTTAATTATTACTATACAAAAACAGCTGCTTATTCAGCTGCATTATCTTGAGGTACAAAGTTAGGAACGTGCGCCTTTATTGCACCCAATAACTCATCTTTACTAAACGGCTTAGTCAAATATTGATCCGAGCCTACTATTCTCCCCTTTGCCCTATCAAACAAACCATCTTTAGATGACAACATAATAACAGGCGTAGTTTTAAAACGACTGTTATTTTTTATAAGTGCACAAGTTTGATAACCATCAAGGCGAGGCATCATAATATCTACAAAAATAATATTTGGATGATTATCAGCTATTTTAGCCAACGCATCAAAACCGTCTACCGCAGTAAACACATCACATCCTGCTTTTTTAAGCAGGGTCTCGGCGGTTCGACGAATAGTTTTAGAATCGTCTATCACCATGACTTTAAGTTTTTCACCTTGTTCCATCTTATTCCGCCATCACTTGAGATAAAAACAATCTACATTATGACCATATTATATACACATAACATAGCGCACAGTAACTAACTAGTGCAAATGTTTATGATTTTGTATTATAAATACTATTTATAACATATCATACTACATAATATGTTAATTTATTCTATAATTATTTACATATGTCAACATTGCGTCATCAAAATAGCAAATTATATCAGGAGAATACTGAGTTATGTCTATTCGTCTCGGCATTGTGATGGATCCTATCAATAGCATTAATTTTAAGAAGGATAGCTCACTGGCTATGTTATGGGCAGCTCAAGATCGTGGCTGGGAACTATTTTACATGCGACAAGAAGACCTATACCTACTACAAGGTAAAGTTAAAGCCAAAGCTCGCTCTCTAAAAGTTTATAAAGAACCAGAACATTTCTATGACTTAGGTGAAGAAACTGATATTAGCCTAGACACATTAAATGTTATTTTAATGCGTAAAGACCCTCCTTTTAATAGTGAATTTTTATACACCACTTACTTACTTGAAAAGGCTGAGCAAGAAGGCGTACTTATTGTAAACAAACCCCAAAGCCTACGTGATTGCAACGAAAAGTTATTTGCTACTAATTTTGCAAAATTTATGGTGCCTACTTTAGTGAGCCGCCGCTCTGATATTTTAAAAGCTTTTATAAAAGAACAAGGTGATGTCATTCTAAAACCATTAGATGAAATGGGTGGAGCCTCTATTTTTCGCCATCGTGAAGGTGATCCTAATCTCTCCGTTATTATTGAAACACTAACCGCGCATGGTACTCGACAAACTATGGTACAGCGTTATATTCCAGATATTATTGCAGGCGATAAACGTATCCTAATCGTTGATGGTGAACCTATTCCCTATTGCCTAGCACGAGTTCCTGCAAAAGGAGAAACCCGTGGCAACTTAGCGGCCGGAGGAACGGGTATTGCACAACCTTTATCTGAGAAAGATTATGCAATTGCTAAAGCAATAGGCCCTGAATTACAAAAAAGAGGCCTACTGTTTGTTGGTTTAGATATAATTGGCGAATACGTAACAGAGGTCAATGTTACTAGTCCTACCTGTATTCGAGAAATTGATAAAGCGTATAATACACATATTGCTGGTAAATTAATGAACTGTATTGAAGCCAAGTTAAAAAAGTAACTCTTTAAACTTCAATCAACTTTTCATGGTTGATTGAAATGCTGAGCTTACTAAACAGGACGTTTCAAGTATTTTAGATGTAAAAATTATGCGATCACTTTTTAATAAATTAGCCAAGCTTCATAAAACCAAACAAAATGATTTGCTTGGCTTGATGATATGCTTAGCTGCTATCCTCCATACTACTATTATTTTTGGTGTTGGCTTTGCACCAGAAGATCAGCATATAGGTAAAGTTTTAGATGTTTCTTTAGCATCTTTTAAAGGTGATACAGCACCTGAAGAGGCAGACTTTATTGCCCAAGAAAATCAACAAGGCAGTGGTACTGAGGAACAAGCCCTGATACCTAGAACAACCTCTCCAGCAGATTTTCAAGCCTTAGAAATCAATCCTGCTCCTAGCCCATTTCCTTCTATGGAAAAAGAGCAACAACCTACAGAAACAACTAAAAGTGTCTTAACCACTGCCAGTAAACAACAGCAAAAAGACATTAAAGAATCTGACAAAAAAGAACAGCAAGACCAAGCTAAACAAACTGTTAATAATACTGATTGGGCTGCACAAATAGCTAGTTTAGAGGCACAAATCGCTCAAAAAGAACAAGCCTATGCTAAACGCCCTAAAATTTTACAGATCACTTCAGCCGCCACCAAAAGGGATAAGGGAGCAGCCTATCAAGATGAGTGGCGTAAGAAAATTGAACGTATTGGTAACCTAAACTACCCTAAAGAAGCTAGTACTAAGAAAATTTATGGTAGTTTAAGATTATTAGTTGCTATTAAGAAAAATGGTCAATTACATACTGTCAAAGTACTTAAATCATCAGGTAAGCCCGTGTTAGACCGTGCCGCAATTCGAATTGTTCATATGTCAGCACCCTTTGCTCCTTTTCCTAAAGAGTTAGCAGACACTGATATTATTGAAATCATTAGAACTTGGCAGTTTGATCGTAGCGACCGTTTATCAACAGATGGTTAATTGCTTAAATTAGTAAATATGTTATTGTACTTATAACAGATAACTCTATTAATTTTACAATCATGTCGCTCGTTTCTCAGTTATGGCAACAACTAACACCTTACCAACAAGCTAAACGATGGTTTGTTGGCTTTTCTGGTGGTATGGATTCCACTGTTTTATTACATCTATTAGTTAAATTAAAACAACAATACAATTTACCAGAAATATCAGCCATTTATATTCATCATGGCCTACAAGCTGTGGCTGATTCTTGGCCTGACCATTGTCAAAAAACCTGTGACGAGTTAGCTATTCCTTTAATAATTATTAAAGTGAAGGTCACCAAACAAGCTAGTATTGAACAAGCTGCACGAGAAGCTCGTTACCATGCTTTTTCACAGATAGTACAAAAAGATGATATTTTATTCACAGCTCAACATCAAAACGATCAAGCAGAAACATTATTATTTCGCCTATTTAGAGGTACTGGTGTTAGAGGACTAACAGGAATACCTAAAAGCCGACCATTAACGACAGGAACTGTAGTACGTCCACTACTAGATATTCCCTATCAAACATTAAAAAACTATGCTGACGTAAATCATTTACAATGGATTGAAGATCCTAGCAACACAGATACCAGTTTTTCCCGCAATTATTTACGTCATCAGGTTATTCCTGTACTCCAAAGCTATTGGCCGCAAGCTGTAAACAATATTACACAAACAGCTAAACACCTACAGGAAGCTCAACAACTATTAAATGAGCTAGCGATACAAGACCTAATTGTAGCCCAAACAACTCCTCTTTATCCTTGGTTATCTATCCCAAACTTACGGCTAGAACCACTCGCTAATTTAATATGGGCTAGGCAAAAAAATGCACTCGCTCATTGGCTAGCTAAGTACACCCTACTTCCTAGCACTGTACATTGGCAGGGTTGGCAAGATTTGTTAAATGCTAAAGAGTCTGCCAAACCCATTTGGCAATTGCAAAATGCAGAATTACATCGTACTAATGAACGAATTTGGTTATTAATGGATAACTGGCTTAATAAACCTGCCACTACTAAACAACCTATTTCTTCAGAACAGGAAATATCACTATCTAATAATGGTATAGTCACTATAAAAGGTGATTTACCTAACAAGCCTTTATTTGTAAGCTATCGACAAGGCGGTGAGGTTTTACAGTTACATAATCGCGGTCATCGGGATTTAAAAAAACTATTCAATGAGCAAGCAATTCCTAGCTTTCTCCGCCAAAGGATACCTTTATTATTTGATAAGCAAAATAGGTTAATTGCTGTTGCTAACTTTCCCCAGTGGCGAGATAAAGATATCCAACAAAACTTTAGCTTTGAATGGTTACCGAATAATAATCTATATTGATCTTTAGCCCTTTTATATAGATACTAGCTACCTATCATAATATTAATAATTTTTACGATTTCTACTGGATTTCTTATGGCAAATATTACTGATTATATGCACGAACTAGGCATTAATGCTCGACAAGCAGCACAGGCATTGGTAAAAGCTACTACAGCGCAAAAAAATAAAGCATTACAATGTATTGCTGACCAGTTAGCTCGTGCCAAAGAAACTATTAGACAGGCTAATCAACAAGACCTCATAAGCGGTAAAGCAAATGGTTTATCTCCTGCTTTATTAGACCGCTTAGAGTTAACTGATACTCGTTTAGAAGCAATGATTACAGGTGTGAAACAGGTTATTACTCTAGCTGATCCTGTAGGTGCTATTAGAGACCTTAAATATACATCTTCTGGTTTACAAATTGGCAAAATGCGTACACCTATTGGGGTTATTGGTATGATTTATGAATCACGCCCTAATGTAACCATTGATGCTGCGGCTCTTTGTCTAAAATCAGGTAATGCTATTATTTTAAGAGGAGGCTCTGAAGCCATCCACTCCAATAAAGCAATTGCAGCCTGCATTCAACAAGGATTACAAGAAGCCAACTTACCTAGTCATTGTGTACAACTGGTTAATACTACTGATCGCCAAGCTGTTGATTTGCTAATAACCATGCCTGAATATGTGGATGTTATTATTCCTCGTGGTGGTAAATCACTTATTCAACGTATTAGCGAGCACGCCAAAGTGCCTGTAATCAAGCATTTAGATGGGGTTTGCCATATTTATGTAGATCAATACGCTAACTTAGAAAAGGCATGCAAAATAGCATTAAATGCTAAATGTTATCGCTATGGCATCTGTGGTGCTATGGAAACACTCCTTGTTGATCAAACAGTAGCCGAAAAATTCTTACCTATCGTAGCACAACAATTTATAGAAAAAGGTGTTGAACTACGAGGCTGTGAACGAACACTTAACTACTTACCTAATATCAATAAAGCTACTGAGGAAGATTGGTTTACAGAGTATTTGGCAGCTATTCTAGCTGTACGAGTAGTTGATAATATTGAGCAAGCGATTAGCCATATTAATCATTATGGCTCTCATCATACAGATAGTATTATTACCGAAAATACAGAGTCGGTAAGACGTTTCCTTGCAGAAGTAGATTCAAGTTCAGTAATGCATAATACCCCAACATGCTTTGCAGATGGCTTTGAATATGGTTTAGGTGCAGAAATTGGTATTTCTACCGATAAACTGCATGTGCGCGGCCCTGTTGGTTTAGAGGGTTTGACTACGGAGAAATACATTGTATTAGGTGATGGTCAAACTCGTGGCTAAAATAGGTTTACTTGGTGGTACGTTTAATCCTATCCATATAGGACATTTAAGATCTGCAATTGAAGTAGTGGAACAGCTAGCATTGGATGAGTTAAAACTTATCCCTAATGCTCTACCGCCACATCGCGAAACACCTTCAATTAGTGCTATGCATCGTTTAGCAATGGTGCAATTGGCTACTAGCAATACACCTATGTTTGCTGTCGATGATAGAGAGTTAAAGCGTAACAAGCCCTCTTATACTTTTGATACACTTTATTCTATTCATCAAGAGTTAACTGATAATGATGTATTATTTTTCATTATGGGCTGGGATGCTTTTTGCGGATTACCCTCATGGTATCGCTGGCAAGAGCTATTAAATTATTGTCACATTCTTGTATTACAACGACCCCATCTATCTGCTAAAATCCCTCCTGAATTACAAACATTTATAGCAGATAAATTAGTTGACTCTAAACAGATTAGTGAAAAATACGGGCAAGTTGCTTATATACAGCAAACTCCTTTAGATATTTCATCAACTAAGATTAGAAACAGTTTAGTACAGGGTAAATCAGTACAATTTTTATTACCTGAGACTGTGTTAGACTATATTAATCAACACCAGCTTTATCAATAACACGAACAGGTTTTTTATTTAACTCATTAATAGAAATAAACTACTAACCGAAGTAAAAGAGTAAGTAGTATTTCGTATAATTTAGGTAACAAATATATTATGCAAAGTAAACAAATTGTAGAAATTGCCACTGCTGCACTAGACGATTTAAAAGGCAAAGACATCGTTGTCATCGATGTTCATGAAAAAACTAGTGTTACTGATTTCATGGTCATTGCTACAGGTAGCTCTTCACGTCAAGTAAAAGCATTAGCAGATAATGTGATTGAAGAAGTGAAAAAACAAGGCGTACGTCCATTAGGTATCGAAGGTTTAGAAAATGCAGAATGGGCATTAGTAGATTTAGGTTCTGTGGTAGTTCATGTCATGCTACAAGAAACGCGTAGCTTTTATGATTTAGAACGCCTTTGGCAAGGTGCAGAGCAAAGTCGTGCTAAACAAACTAATAATGAAGCTGTCTAATTTATGCGTATTAGGCTAATTACTGTTGGTAGTAAAATGCCACGTTGGATAGAAGAAGGTTGGCAAGAATATCATAAACGATTACCCAAAGAGTTAGCTGTAGAATTAATAGAAATTCCACTTACTACTCGTGGTAAAAATGCTGATATCAAACGCTTTATTCAACAAGAAGGTGTTGCTATGTTGAATAAAACCCAATCTACTGACAAAGTTATTACTTTAGAAGTTACAGGTAAACCTTGGAGTACTGAGCAATTAGCTGAACGTTTAGCACAGTGGCAATTAGCAGGACAAGATATTAACTTGATGATTGGTGGGCCTGAAGGGTTAGCTCCAGAAGTTTGCAAGCGTAGTGATGAGAAATGGTCACTTTCTGCATTAACTTTACCTCATCCACTTGTTAGGGTTGTGATTATAGAACAGTTATATAGGGCCTGGACCATTCTCACTGGCCATCCCTATCATAAATAAACCTAAAGGTTTAAATAGTTCATTATGGTAGAACCACTTCCTATAAAAGATCATATAAAAAATGCCCGCATCATAAGGCATAGGGCGATTGTCGGTTCTATTTTTATTGTTACCTTAATGATCATTCTCTTTGCTAGAATGTATTATTTACAAGTTATTCAATACAAATATCATTCTACCCTTTCTGAAAAAAATCGTGTCCATACCCAAGCGATCCCTCCTATACGAGGTATTATTTATGATCGTAATGGTATCGTTATTGCCAGTAATGAACCCAGTTTTAACTTAACATTTACCCGTGAACGTGCCAAAGAGTGGACAACAATTATTGATACACTGGTCGAAGTTCTTCACTTAACAGATGAGGACAAAGAAAGTTTAATTAATAAAGTCAAACAACGTTCTCGTCCTTTTGAATCTGTCCCTCTGTTATATGAGCTTACTGAAGAACAGAGGGCTATTATTGCCGTTAATCAGCCTCGCTTACCAGGTGTTGAAGTTGAAGTACAATTCATCCGTAATTACCCCTATGGAAAGTTATTTGCTCATTCTGTAGGTTATGTAGGTCGTATCAGTGATCAAGATTTAAAACGCGTTGACACTGTTGAATATAGTGGCACACATCATATTGGAAAAACAGGTGCAGAACGTTTTTATGAAAGCATGCTACATGGTCAAGTTGGCTATGAAGAAGTAGAAACCAATGCACGTGGTAAAGTCATGCGTGTTTTAAGCCAAACACAACCCACAGCAGGGCAAGATTTAACGCTTACACTGGATTATTATTTACAAAAAATGGCAATGCAGGTCTTAGAGAATAAACGTGCTGCTATTGTCGCTTTAGACCCCCGTAATGGTGAAATTCTAGCTTTAGTTAGTTCGCCTAGTTATGATCCTAACCCCTTTGTCACAGGTATTAGCCAAAAAGATTACAATGCCTTAGCCAATAATCCAGATAAACCTTTTTTAAATCGTGCTATTTATGGCACTTATCCACCGGGTTCTACAGTAAAACCTTTAGTAGCATTAACAGGCCTTGAAGTGGGTGCTACGACACCTGAAGAAAAAGTCTTTGATCCAGGCTTCTATCAATTACCTAATTCTACCCATAAATACCGTAACTGGAACCGAGGTGGTGATGGTTGGATAAATATGGAAACCGCTATCATGCGCTCCAACGATACTTATTTTTATGATTTAGCCTATAAAATAGGTATTAATAATCTGCATAAGTACTTAACTTTATTTGGTTTAGGACAACGCGTTTCACTTGATATGTATTTAGAAGAGTCACCTGGTATCATGCCATCCAGAGAGTGGAAAGAGCAAGTTCATAAACAACAATGGTATCCTGGCCATACATTAATTACAGGAATTGGCCAAGGTGATATGCAAACAACTATTTTACAAATAGCTCAAGCAACTGCATTAATAGCAAATCATGGTCATTGGATTCGCCCTCATTTATTAAAATTTGCTGATAACCTAACTATAGATCAGCTAATTGCTAATGGTTCTATTAACACTACTGACCGACCAACTCCTCCAGATATTAAGTTTAAAAATAAGGATAATTGGAATATTATTAATCGGGATATGCAACAAGTTGTTCATGGAGCTCGGGGAACAGCTAGAAAAATGGGTAGTACAGCCACCTATCGTATAGCAGGTAAAAGTGGTACAGCCCAAGTAGTCGCCATTCGTCAAAATGAACGTTATGACAGTAAAAGCTTAAATGAAAGACATCGTGACCATGCCTTATTTGTGGCCTTTGCACCCGCTGAAAAACCACGTATCGTAGTTGCTATTATTATAGAAAATGGTGAATCGGGTAGTGGCTTAGCAGCCCCCATTGTTAAACAAGTTATGGATGCTTGGTTACTAAATGAAGACGGTCAATTAAAAACAGATACTGAGTTAATGGCTAGAAAGCCTCCACCAGAGGAATTATCTACCACTAGTGAAACATTAAAGGACAAAAAAAATGTTAACTAGTAAAAAACGAATTATTTTAAATAATCAAGCACCTCATAAACGAAGAGCTACCTTCTTAGAGCGACTGCATATTGATGGTTACTTGTTAGTACTATTAATGGTCTTAGCAGCAGCTAATTTATTTATCCTTTACTCTGCTAGTGGTAAAAATATGGAGCTTGTTAATAGACAAGCTACATTTTTTATTATAGGCACTGTCATCATGTTAGCCATTGCCCAGTTTGATCCACGGTTTATGGCACGCTGGGTGCTTATTCCCTATATTATTGGTGTTATCTTACTAATTATTGTAGACATCAATGGTCATAACGCAATGGGTGCACAGCGTTGGCTAAAAATACCGGGCTTAATTCGTTTCCAACCCTCTGAGTTTATGAAGATTGTTGTACCTGCCACTATCGCCTGGTATATTTCTCGACATAGCCTACCCGCTAGTTTTAAACATGTTGTGGTTAGCTTAGTTTTAACAGGGATTCCTTTTTTATTAGTACTTAGACAGCCTGATTTAGGAACATCATTACTTATTTTAGCAGCAGGAGCTTTCGTCATATTTATAGCAGGGCTTCGTTGGAGTTGGATTATTAGTGCTATTGTTGCCATTATCCCTATTGCTTATGGTATGTGGCATTTTATTATGCACGATTATCAAAAACATCGTGTGCTAACGTTTATTAATCCAGAATCAGACCCATTAGGTAAAGGTTGGAATATTATTCAATCCAAAGCAGCCATTGGCTCTGGAGGATTCTGGGGTAAAGGCTGGTTGGAAGGAACACAATCTCATTTAGACTTTTTACCAGAAAGCCATACAGACTTTGTTTTTGCCTTAATTGGTGAAGAGTTTGGTTTATTTGGTGTTATTTTACTATTAACAATCTATCTATTAATTATTGCACGCTGTTTGATGATTGCTATTAATGCCCAAACATTATTTGGCAAACTATTAGCAGGTGGTTTAAGCATGACATTCTTTGTTTACGTTTTTGTAAATATTGGTATGGTCAGTGGTTTATTACCTGTGGTAGGCGTTCCTTTACCTCTTATGAGTTATGGTGGAACATCAGTAGTTACCTTACTTTCCTCATTTGGTATTCTAATGGCTATACAAACTCACCGCCAATGGACAACGTCTATAAGATGAAAATGTACATGATAAATAAACACACTAAAATTTATACATTGTTAGCATGGTTATTAACAGCAACACCTATAACTTATGCTGATAATTACAATGAATCTACAGAGGTTCAAACATTTACTAAGGATTTAGTAGAAAATAATGGTTTTGCTGAAGAACAACTAACTGCTTTATTTAGCCAAGTTAAAAGACAACAAGCCATTTTAGATTTGATTGCCAAACCAGCTGAAAAAGCAAAATTATGGAAAGAATATCGCCCCATTTTCATGACTAAACAACGTGTTAATGAAGGTGTAACTTTCTGGAAGAATAACCAAGAAGCTTTGGAAAGAGCAGAAAAAACCTATGGTGTTCCTCCACAAATAGTTGTGGCGATTATTGGTGTAGAAACTTTCTATGGTCGTAATATGGGTAGTTGGCCTGTCATGGATGCTTTGACAACATTAGGCTTTGATTATCCACCTCGTAGTGATTTTTTTAGAAGACAGCTTAAAGAATATTTACTAATGACCCGTGAAGAGCAATTAGACCCCTTAACATTAAAAGGATCTTATGCAGGTGCCATGGGTATGGCTCAATTTATGCCAGGAAGTTTTAGAGCCTATGCTGTAGACTTTGATAATGATGGTCATATTGATATATGGAACAACCCCACAGATGCTATAGGAAGTGTAGCTAATTATTTCAAAGAACATGGCTGGCAATCTAAGCAACCTGTTGTGGTACAGGCTAAAGTAACAGGTGATAAAGTTACCAGTGTACTATCTACAGGGCTTGAATTAGATAGAACAATTGCTAAACTAACGCAGGCAGGTTGGTCACTACCAAAAACCATACCTGACAATACCCCTGTTATGGCATTTAAGCTAGATGGTGAAGCAGGTGACGAATATTGGGTTGGCTTAAATAACTTTCAGGTGATTACTCGTTATAATCGTAGCGTAATGTACTCATTAGTTGTTTACCAACTATCTGAACAACTATTGGCTACTAAATTAAATAATGACTAAACTTTTACAGATCGCCCAATTAACCACAGTTAGTGGCTTAATTTTATTGCTCATTGGCTGTCAGTCTAATGACACTACAGACGATGACAGCTATCAAAAAGTAGCTAAAACTTCTCACTCTGGTCAATATGTACGTCCTTTAAAAGATGGTGCGCCATGGTGGGATGTAGATGTATCTAATATTCCTGATGCCACACCCACCCCTCATACAGGGGCATACAAAAAAAATCCTTATACCGTATTAGGTAAAACTTATTACCCAAAAAGCTCTGCAACAGGCTATAAAGAAGTTGGTATGGCCTCTTGGTATGGCACCAAATTCCACGGACAAGCCACAGCTAATGGTGAGCCTTATGATCTATATGGCATGACAGCTGCCCATAAAACACTACCATTGCCTAGTTATGTAAAAGTAACTAACCTAGAAAATAACCGCAGTGTTATATTAAGGGTTAACGATCGTGGTCCATTCCATTCAGATCGCATTATTGACTTATCTTTTGCGGCAGCTAAAAAGCTAGGTTATGCTGATACAGGTACTGCCAAAGTGAGAGTTGAAAGCATTGATCCGCAACAATGGGGCAACAACAAAAACTCAACTGTTGCTCAGCAAAAACCTCAAACATCACTCACTGTAACCACTCAACCTGTTGATAATGCGCCAGTGAGTGAATACCAACCACCAGCAAACCAACATGCAACTGCAGATAGCAATAATCCGCAAAAAGGGCTTTACTTACAAGTAGGCGCTTTTGCTAATCCTGATGCTGCGGAACTGTTAAGACAACGCTTAGTCAAAGTGACTGATGTACCTGTTTTTATCAGCTCTGTATTACATGGAGCTCAACAATTATACCGTGTTCGTTTAGGCCCTTTACCTAATCAACATGAAACATTTAAAACCCAAGAGGCTATTCGTGTAGCAAACTTAGGTCAATCAACACTCGTTAAGCAAGACTAACTTTTATTAACACTAATTAATTTTGAAGAATATGAAAATAACCCAATTTATCCAACGTTTTACATTATCAGCCACGTTTCTATTCAGTGCTTGCTTTGCTCATGCCCAAGAAATCACCCCTGCACCACCGCAGCTAGCAGCTAAATCCTATGTATTAATAGATGCTGCAACAGGGCAAGTGTTAATTAATAATAATGGTGACCAACGTTTACCTCCTGCAAGCTTAACTAAACTAATGACCGCTTATTTGGCTACTTTAGAAATGAAAAAAGGCCAAGTTAGACCTACAGACTTAGTGACTATCAGTGAGAAAGCATGGCGTACTGGTGGTTCTAAAATGTTTATTGAAGTAGGTAAAAAAGTATCATTAGAAGACCTTTTGCATGGCATTATTATTCAATCAGGTAATGATGCTAGCGTTGCAGTTGCAGAATACTTAGCTGGTAGTGAAGATGTGTTTGCACAACTTATGAATAAAACTGCTCAACAACTAGGAATGAATAACTCACACTTTATGAATGCAACTGGTCTTCCCAACCCAGATCACTACTCTTCTGCACATGATATGGGCATCCTAGCTAGAGCCATTATCTATGAAGACCCTGCACACTATGCAATTTATAGCCAAAAAGAGTTTCTTTGGAACAATATCAAGCAACCTAACCGTAACCTTTTACTATGGAGAGATAATACAGTAGATGGTTTAAAAACAGGTCACACAGAAGAAGCGGGATTCTGTATGGTAGCTTCTGCTAAACGTAATGATCTACGTTTAATTGCAGTATTATTTGGCACTGCAAACGAGAAAGCACGTGCAGAAGAAACACAAAAACTATTAACCTATGGTTTCCGTTTCTATGAAAACAGAACTTTCTATAAGAAAGGTGATCAGTTATCCAGTCTAAAAGTTTGGAAAGGTGCTGCTTCTGAAGTACAAGCAGGTTTAGCACAAGATATTTCATTAACATTGCTAAGAAATCAGTTTACAGGCTTACATGCTCAAGTAACCACAGCAAAACAATTAATTGCTCCTGTTAAGGCAGGACAAGTAGTAGGTAAAGTAGAAATTAAAACAGCGAACAATCAAGTTATTTATAGTACTGATTTAGTGGCTTTACAAACTGTAGAACCAGGTGGTTTCTTTAAACGTATATGGGATAGCATTGTATTATTCTTTAAAGGGTTATTTAACTAAGGTGAATTTATGACCAATCAAGAACCACCTAAAATTGAGTTTCCTTGTGAAAATTATGGCATTAAAGTCATTGGTGATGCCCATGATGAGTTTAAGCAATTAGTGGTTGATATTATTCGTAAACATGCCCCTGACTTTGATGAATCAACCATCACTGATCAATACAGCAGCAATGGTAAATACCACTCATTACGTATGTCTATCACAGCTACAGGTATTCCTCAGCTACAAGCCATTCATGATGACTTAAAGGCAACAGGACGTGTTCATATGGTATTGTAATGAGTGCAGATTCACTTATTATTCGTGAGTTAGGCATACAGCCCTATGAAGCTGTATGGCACTCCATGCAAGATTTTACCAATAACCGAACAGAGCAAACCCAAGATGAGGTTTGGTTATTGCAACATGAACCTGTTTTCACCCAAGGCACAGCAGGTAAAGCAGAACATTTGCTAATGCCAGGTGATATTCCTGTTGTACAATCAGATCGAGGTGGGCAAGTAACCTATCATGGCCCTGGTCAATTGATTGGTTACTTAATGATCGATGTCAAGCGCCACCATTTAGGCCCTAGAACACTAGTAACCGCTATCGAAAATAGTTTAATTGATCTACTAACTTCTTATGGTATTAAGTCATATGCTAAAGCAGATGCACCAGGAGTCTATGTAGATGATGCAAAAATAGCTTCATTAGGCTTAAGAATCCGTCGTAATGCTTCATTCCATGGTTTTGCATTGAATGCTCAAATGAACTTAGAACCATTTTCTCGTATTAATCCCTGCGGTTATGCAGGTATGCGGATGACCCAATTAAGTGATTTTATTGGTGATGTCGATTTTGATGATTTAATTAAACGAGTAATAGCACAATTTGTTAACAAACTAGCCTATAGCCAAGTTAATTATCTTTCAGTCAAAGAATAAATACTCTTATCAATCCATTTTCTTATCTCAAAATGAATAATCCTATTACTTATAAATTTACATTAAATTACTTAATGTAAAGAATGGGTAAGGTTTTGGTAAATCCTTAAATTTCCAAAAAATATTCTTGTATCATTACCTTAACTTAATCTGTACTGCTGGGAGTAATGATGAAACAGGGGAAAAAAATCACCATTTCTATATTGGTATTAATAGCTATAGTCACTGCTATTTATTTTCTTTTTTTTAATAAAAAAGAACAAATAAGCTATCTCACAGAAAAAGTAGTTATCGGCAATATTAAACGTACCGTTAATACCACAGGTGAAATAGGTGCCAAACAAATTGTAACCGTTGGTGCGCAAGTTTCTGGTCAAATACAAAAGCTCTATGTCTCCTTAGGGCAACAGATTAAAAAAGGTGACATGATTGCAGAGATTGACTCTACTACCCAAGAAAATGAGCTTAATATCAATAAAGCTAAATTAGAGTCATACAAAACTCAATTAGAAGCTAAGAAAATAGCCTTAGTCGTTGCGCAAAAGAAATATAATCGTGAAAAAAGCTTAAAAGCTAAAAATGCTACTTCTGATGAAAATTTAGACAGTGCTAATGACGCGTTAGCAACAGCCAAAGCAAATGTTGCTGATTTAGAATCGTTAATCATACAAACCCAAATCTCAGTAAATACAGCTGAAACTAACTTAGGTTATACCAAAATAGTGGCTCCTTTTGATGGTACGATAGTTTCTGTACCTGTTGAAGAAGGTCAAACCGTTAACTCTAATCAAACTACCCCAACAATAGTACAGATTGCTGATTTGAGTAAAATGGAAATCAAGATGCAAATCTCTGAAGGAGATATCACTAAAATAAAGCCTGGTATGGAAGTAACTTATACAATTCTTTCTGAACCTACTAAAATCTTTAAAGGCCAACTAGACACTCTAGACCCAGGTCTAACTACGTTAACTGCTGGGACTTATACAGGTACCACAGATTCTAGTACTGCTGTTTACTACTATGGTAATTTAGTAGTGCCTAATGAAGAAGGTACACTACGCATCGGTATGACCACCCAAAACACTATCACTATTGCTAGTAAAGATAATGTCCTCATAGTACCTACCATTACACTCAACACAGTTGGCGATAAAAACTATGTCTATACTTTAGAAGCAGGTAATAAGGTAGTAGAAAAAGAAGTGACGGTAGGTCTATCAGACAGTATGAACACAGAAATCATCTCTGGCCTTAAAGAAGGTGAAAAGGTTATTTCAGCCCAAATGGCTAGTACAGAAATAACTGCCGCCAGCAGTAAAAATACCAGAATGAGGTTATAAATATGACAATGATAGAAGTTAAAAACCTCAATAAATATTTTGGAGAAGGTAATAATCGTGTTCATATCCTGAAAGATATTAACCTTGAGATAGAAAAAGGTGACTTCATTGCAATCATAGGACAATCAGGATCAGGCAAATCTACTCTTATGAATGTGCTTGGTTGTTTAGATACACCTACTTCTGGTTCTTATGCTATCGATGGCATAAAAACGGAAGAAATGGATCATAATGAACTTGCCAAAATGCGTAGTAAAAAATTTGGCTTTATCTTTCAACGTTATAACCTGTTAAGTACTTTAACTGCAGAAAATAATGTGGCTCTGCCTGCTGTTTACTTAGGCTTAGACTACAACCAACGCTCCAAACGAGCTAAGGAAATACTCACTAGCTTAGGATTAAGCGATAAAACCCAAAACAAACCTAATGAACTCTCTGGTGGCCAACAACAGCGCGTGAGTATTGCTCGTGCGTTAATGAATGGTGGCGAAATTATTCTCGCTGATGAACCAACAGGCGCACTGGATTCTAAAAGTGGTGAAATGGTCATGGAGATTTTGCAAGACCTCCATAAACAAGGCCATACCATTATTTTAGTCACCCATGATGCGCATATTGCCAATTTTGCTAATCGTGTTATAGAAATTAAAGATGGCATTATCGTCAGTGATCAACGTAAAGCTGATGATATTGTAAAAACAGAGGCCGCCAAGCCAACCAAAGAACGTAATAGTTTTATGTTCTATAAAGACCAATTTATAGAGTCTTTTAAAATGTCTGTACAAGCAATCATAGCTCATAAAATGCGCTCTATGCTCACTATGCTTGGTATTATTATAGGTATAGCTTCTGTTGTATCTGTTGTTGCGCTGGGCCGTGGCTCACAGGAAAAAATCCTAACTGATATCAACTCCATGGGTACTAACACTATCAATATCTATCCTGGTAAAGGCTTTGGTGATATGAGATCAGGTAGAGTTAAAACCTTAACAGTAGATGACTCTGATGTATTAGCTAAGCAAAGTTATTTGACCAGCTCAACCCCTGTTAGCTCTGCTAGTGGCGTTTTAGTCTATGGTAATATCTCAGTAAATGGTCAACTAAGCGGTGTAAGTGAACAATACTTTGATGTAAAAGGCTTAGAGATAAAACAAGGCCGTTTCTTTAACAAACAGGATGTACAAAACAACAGCTCCGTAGTTGTTATTGACCCTAATACACAGAAGAAACTTTTTACTAATGGCGAAAACCCTATAGGGAAGGTTGTTGTGCTTAATAAAAAGCCATTAGAAATAATAGGTGTAACTAAAGAACAAAAAACTGTTTTTGGTAATAGTGACAGCCTTAACTTATGGTCACCTTATACCACCGTAATGAATAAAATTACAGGGCAACGTTATATCAGCTCTATCACGGTAAAAGTAAGAGATGATATAAGCTCCCAAGTGGCAGAAAAGAACTTAACCAAACTACTTACTGTTAAGCATGGTACACAAGATTTCTTTACCCAAAATACTGACAGCATTAAACAAACCATAGAAAGCACCACCAACACAATGACTCTGCTGATTTCTTGTATTGCATTAATATCGCTAGTAGTAGGTGGCATAGGTGTAATGAATATTATGCTAGTATCTGTAACAGAACGTACCAAAGAAATTGGTATTCGTATGGCGATAGGCGCAAGACAACACAATATCCTAGAGCAATTTCTTATTGAAGCGGTATTGATCTGTTTAATAGGTGGTTTATTGGGTATTAGTCTTTCTTACGTAATAGGCTTTGTTTTCAACCATTTAGTTACTGGCTTTGCCATGTCATTTTCTGCTAGTTCAATCATCCTAGCGTTAGGTTGCTCTTCGCTGATTGGTATTATTTTTGGTTTTATGCCAGCCCGTAATGCCTCCCAACTCAACCCTATAGAAGCACTTTCCAGAGATTGAGGATAACCCAATGAAACCAACTAAACTACTGATACTACCTCTTATCCTATCCAGTCTTGTAATGGGCTGTGCTACCACTAACAACCCTGATCAACAATTGCAACAAAGGCTACAACTTACTCAACAAATAATAGATCGCTACCAAATAGATAGCAATTGGTGGACTATCTATGGTGATAATGAGCTTAATAAGCTGATTGAGTTAGCCTTAGCCAATAATATTGATTTTGCCCAAAGTGCTATTAATGTTAATAAAGCCCTTTACCAAGCCAACCTGATAGGTGAAGACTTAGTACCTAGTTTTTCTGGAGGAGCTAGTGGTTCAGCCAGTAAAAATATCAAACAAGGTGGTGATAGCAATAGAACTGTGGGTGGTAACTTATCCTTAAGTTATGAGTTAGATTTATGGCAAAAAATAGCTGATACAGCTAGTGCTAAAGAATGGGAATATAAAGCCACTGTACAAGATTTGGAAACAGCAAGACTAAGTTTAATAAATAATGTGGTAGATGCTTACTATCAGCTTGTTTACCTTAATGAAGCCATTGCTGTTACTGAGCAAAGTATCAAGAACTACCAACAAATTAGTGCGTTAGTTAGCTTTAAATACCAATATGGTAAAGTGTCAGCTTTAGACCCTGCACAAGCAACTCAGTCTGTTTTGGGTGCTAACAACAATTTAATTGACTTAAAAAATCAACAAAAGACTGCAGAACAGACACTGCGAAACTTATTAAATTTAAAGCCAGAAGATAAGCTCACTATTAACTACCCTAGCCTGCTTGGTTTAACCTTACCAGAGGTTGATCTTAATGTTCCATTATCTGTGCTAGCTAATAGACCTGATCTAAAAGCTGCTGAGTATAGACTGGAAGAAGCATCACTCAATAAACAAGCTACAGATAAAAGCTGGTATCCTACCATTACCCTAGGTGCAGCTATTAATTCATCTTCTGATAAGGTTAACACTGCCTTTAATGTTCCCTTTGCCTCTGGTAATGTCAGTATTGATCTGCCTTTTCTACAATGGAACAAAATAAGATGGAATATAAAACTATCAGAAGCAGAATATGAGTCTATACGTCTTTCTTTTGAGCAAAGCCTAACCACAGCACTTAATGAGGTAGATACTTATTATTACTCTTATTCTAGAACTAAAGATACTTTAGATAATACTGAGGAAAAATATAAGTACGATCAGCAAATTAGCCAATATTATGATGATAGATACCAACAGGGGGCAGGTGAAATTTCAGATTGGCTTAATGCCCTCAATACTGAAACTAACTCAAAGATATCTCTAATCAACAACAGATACAAACTGATACAATATGAAAATATGCTTTATAAAGCTATGGCTGGACGCTACCACATACAGTAATAATAAGGGTAGTTACAACTACCCTTTTTTAAGTAAACCAATTTATAACTCTCTCTTATCACTACAAAATAAAAAGTTAGAGTTTTATCTAATAGCAAATTCAAAGAATGAGACTATAATAGTACAAAGCAAATTATAGATACCCCTAAATAGGATAAAAATTAGGTATGTTGCAAGACATAAACCTTATGTATCTTATTTAATGCTATCTATATAAATCATTTAGATAAAGAAATTGAATTATGACTATGCAAAGCGAATCACCTAACACTCCTAAAAAAGCTGTACAGGGTGTTAAATTAAAGGGGGCTGATAAAGTAGCTAGAATCCCTGTAAAAGTTATTCCTACCACTGAACTTCCTAAAAAACCTGATTGGATACGTGTTCGTATTCCAGCTACACCAGAAGTGGAAAGAGTTAAAACATTACTTCGTAAGCACCGTTTACACAGTGTTTGTGAAGAGGCCACTTGTCCTAACCTAGGTGAATGCTTTGCTTCAGGTACAGCAACCTTTATGATTATGGGTGATATCTGTACTCGTCGCTGTCCTTTCTGCGATGTTGGACATGGCCGTCCTAATCCACTTGATGCAGATGAACCTAAAAATCTAGCCATTGCTATTGCTGATTTAGGTTTACGCTATGTTGTTATCACTTCTGTAGACCGTGATGATTTGCGTGATGGTGGTGCCCAACATTTTGCTGATTGCCTAAGAGAAATCCGTAAATTATCACCCTCTATACAGCTAGAAACGTTAGTACCTGACTATCGTGGCCGTATGGAGATTGCTTTAGATATTACAGCAACAGAACCACCTGACGTGTTTAACCATAACTTGGAAACTGTACCTCGTTTATATAAATCATCACGTCCAGGTTCTGATTTTGAATGGTCATTAGATTTACTACAAAACTTTAAAAAACGTGTACCTCATATCCCTACTAAATCAGGTTTAATGTTAGGCCTTGGTGAAACAGATGAAGAAATTATTGAGGTAATGGAAAGGTTAAGGGAGCATGAAGTAGATATGCTAACCCTAGGCCAATACTTACAACCTTCAAAAAATCACTTACCTGTACAACGCTTCGTACACCCAGACACCTTTGAATGGTTTGCAGAACAAGGCAAAAAAATGGGCTTTAAAAACGTTGCGTCTGGTGCTTTAGTCCGTTCTTCTTATCATGCAGACCAACAGGCACATGGTAAAAAAGTAAGCTAATTCTCCTTAGTTAATAAAAAACGGGCTATTTAACCACATCAATAGCCCGTTTTTTTCTGTCTAAATAAAATGCAATAAAAATGATAAATATTTGCATTTACAATAACATAGCTTTATTTAATGAATTAGTCTGATTTACTGGTAATTTAAAAAAATAACGACTAAACTTAATACCAATGGTATAAATTAATTTCTAATAAATAACGCTCCTTTAGCGTTAAGGAGAGACTAAATGCGTGGTAATCCTGAAGTTATCGATTATTTAAATAAACTACTAACAGGTGAACTGGCTGCTCGTGACCAATATTTTATTCATTCCAGAATGTATGATGACTGGGATTTTAAGAAATTATATGAACGTCTTAATCATGAAATGGAAGAAGAAACTGATCATGCAGACCAGATTATGCGACGTATTCTCTTCTTAGAGGGCAAACCAAATATGCGTCCTGATGAAATTAATATTGGGACAACTGTACCTGAAATGCTAGAGTTTGATTTACGATTAGAGCTACATGTACGCCAAGCATTAGTTGATGGTATTAAACTCTGTGAAGAAAAAGGTGATTTTGTAAGCCGTGACATGCTCCGTAATCAATTAAAAGATACCGAAGAAGACCATGCTTACTGGTTAGAAAAACAACTTGGTTTAATTGAAAAGATGGGTTTGGAAAATTACCATCAATCCCAAGTGTAATTTTTCGATTAATTGCTAAAACCCATCTTAAACGATGGGTTTTTTATTAAGTAATGGGGATAAATGATTAATAACTTGTTGTGGATTTACCTGTGTAAAACAAATAGGTAACTCTCTATTCAGATCAAATTGCTGTTTATCCTGCTCAGTAGGCTGATAAGTACACTCTTTCTTTAAACAAGGAATACAAGCAGGGTACTTGCCGATTAAATGAATTTGATCTTTACCATAAGAACCTGTCAACTCAGGATTAGTAGGGCCAAATAAAGAAATAGTGGGAGTATCCAACGCTGCTGCCAAATGCCCCAAGCCAGTATCAACTGCTACACAAGCTTTAGCTGCTGCCAAAACACTCGCTATACCTTTTAGATTTAATTTTGGTAAAACTTCCACATTAACTAAATCTTTTGCTATCTGCTCAGCTCTTAACTTCTCTTTCTCATTGCCCCAAGGTAATTTAATATCAATATTTTGCTTATTTAGTATTTCTGCCAATTGTCGCCAATAATATTCTGGCCAATGTTTTGTATCCCAAGTAGTACCATGTAAAAACACTAAGTAAGGATCATTGTCTTGTAAATCTCCTATTACTCGCTGGCGATCTAAACCATAATCACCTAATGTTGCTGGTAATGGATAATTTAAAGCTTGTGCAAATAGCTGACGTACTCGTTCAACAGCATGTTGTCCCCAAGCAACAGAATAAGCATTATGATAAAAACGACTAGCCATTGGTTCTCTAGCTGATTGTTTATCTAAACCTGCTACTGGCGCTTTTACATAGCGGGTTAACCAAGCACTTTTTAATAAACCTTGAGCATCTATCACTAAGTCATATTTATAAGCCCGTATACGTTGCTTAAATGCTTTCCATTCGCCACTTTTCCATGTTTGCCAAAGGTTCTTGCGCCAGCGTCTAATAGCTACAGGAATCACTTCGTTAACCGCAGGGTGCCAACAGGGTATTTCAGCAAAGTTTTCCTCTACCACCCAATCAAATTGAATATCAGGAATTGCTCTTTTAGCATCAGTTAAAGCAGGTAAAGTGTGGATTACATCACCCAGCGAAGAGGTTTTAATTAATAAAACTCGCATCTAATCCACCTGTTTAACATGAATTAACTTATCCAATGCTGTTTCGACTGACTCTGGCTTTAATTGCTTTAGACAATTGTAATGACCAAACTTACAAGTACGTTGAAAACAAGGGCTACAATCTAATCCTAAACGAACTATCTCTACTTGGTCAGCTAACGGAGGGGTAAACTGCGGTGAGGTTGAGCCATATACCGCCACAATTGGACGATTTAAAGCAGCAGCTACATGCATTAACCCAGAGTCATTAGTAACCACCGCACTAACACAAGCTAATAAATCTATAGCCTGTGCCAAACTTGTTTGCCCTGCTAGATTATATAAATGCTTTTGCTGTTCATTCGGTAAAAGATTACGGATGGTTTCACCTACTGGATAATCATTTTTAGATCCAAATATCCATACTTGCCAACCTGCTGCTATTTTATCTTCAGCCACTTTAGCATAATACTCAGCAGGCCATTTCTTCGCCTCACCAAACTCCGCACCAGGGCAAAGAGCTAATATCGGTTTATCTTTTTGCAAATTAAAGATAGTTAATGCTTGTTGTTGAGAGGTAGGATCAATTTCCAAATGAGGTTTAGGGTAAGGATGGACTAAAACCTCTCCTTTTGGATAAGCGAGCGCCATAAAACGTTCAATCATAAGAGGGTAAAGTGTTTTATCGAGTTTGCGAATATCATTTAACAAGATATACCGCATTTCCCCTTTCCAACCTGTACGTTTAGCAATTTTAGCAAAATAAGGTACTAGCGCAGATTTAAGTGAATTAGGTAATACAATCGCTTGATCATATTTACCTTGTAATGAACGCCCTATTTGTTTACGGATTTTAATATCTAATGCACCATGCCCTAAAGGAAAAGACAGCGCTTCTCGTACTTCTGGCATACGTTCTAAAATAGGTCTACTCCACTCTGGCGCTAATACATCGATAGCACAATCTGGATGTTCTTCACGCAAACACATAAATAGTGTTTGCGCCATCACCATGTCACCTACCCAAGAAGGGCCAACAACTAGAATTTTCATTAGTAACTTTTATCTGCATCAGGATTTTGCTTATAATACCAGATCAGATGGTTATCCTAAAATAACAAAAGCTATGCTGTTATCAACTACCCGCCCATTACCCTTTTATAGGCCTTTTAATAAATCGCTATCACCCATAGTACAAATCAAATTATTTGGAAATTCTTTAGTTAGTTTATTACGATAAACAACTTTGCCATTTTCTTTAGTGGTTTTACCGTTAGTTAATGAGCAATTAATAGCACGGCTTTTAAATAAACTCCAAGGGTTGCGATCTGGTCTCTTCTTAACAGTACTTACTTCTACATTAAGTACAAAATTATCAGCTAATTTCCACTCTTTCAGAGGTGCTAAGATATAGATAAAATTTTCTACAAATCTACTACTAATAAAATAGCCATAGTCCGCCTCTAGTATTGATAAAGGCTGTATATAATTTACCTCTATAATATTATCTCCTTTTTGTAAGGTTCCTGAAAAATCAGCTTTATAAACTTGAAATGAATTTTCAAATCGAGACATAGAGCTAATTTCATCTTCTTGAAAACGGTAGGTATTATCCATAGTCACATTAGTAGTAACCGCTACAGTGTTTATAGTCGCTGTTACTTTAGTATCTATTGGCAAAATAAATTCAAACTTTAAAGCTTCTTTTTCTTTCGTATTTACATGATAAGCAGCATTAACTTGACATTGATAATGATCACAATTTATTTTTAATGTTTCCTGTAAAACCTCAAGATTAGGTAAGGAATTATTTTCCATGTTAGCGCTATCTACTTGTGGCGCTTTTAATACGGAGGATGGTGGCTGCCAGTTTCTCATGGCAGCTCGCATATTTGCCATGGCATACGTCGTAAATAGCAATATTATCATTATGGCTAACACTAAAGGTTCTTTTCTTAACAACGTTGTCATTTAATCATGTTCCATCAAAACTTCTACATCATGAGTGTAAAATTACAAATATTTTTAGCAAGCAGTATTATGAACTCATATTTCCGCTACTTCTTCATCCAAACCATTAACTGCACAACAAGTATTGGATATTGTAACGCAGCAGTTACCAAGTAAATATTAATTTAACCCAAGAGAATACCAAAAACTCATTACTCTTTTCCGCTCTTCGATAAACTGATCAGCAGCTACTAAATTGGGCTCATTTTGTAATGCTAATTTATGTACCACAGAACGATAAGCTCGATAAGTATCTTGTAACCAAAGTGCATCTTCTGGTGTCATCAGAGGAGTTTCTGCCATTGCGTCTAAAATACGGATATTATCGGTATAAACAGATAACTCAGGGTATTTCCAAGACCATGCTAATGTAACAAACTGAGTCATAAACTCAATATCTACCATACCGCCTGCATCATGCTTTAAATTAAACAACTGATCTGCTGCAAATGCATTATTACCTAGTCCAGCATTAGTATGTTGCGTCCCTAAGTTATCGCGCATTTTTTTGCGCATTTCACTGACTTCTGTTTGCAGCTGTGTTAGATCACGTTGCTTTCCTAACACCTCAATACGTATTTTTTCAAATGCTTCTGCTACATCGGAAGCACCTGTTAATACTCTAGCTCTTACTAAAGCCTGATGCTCCCAAGTCCACGCCTCATTTTCTTGATATCTTTGAAAGGCTGCCAAACTACTTACTAATAAACCTGATGCACCTGAAGGCCTTAAACGCATATCCACTTCATATAAAATACCAGAGGTGGTTTGAGTGGTTAAAATATGGATAATCCGCTGGCCTAAACGGGTAAAAAATAACAAACCATCAATTGATTTAGCACCATCTGTCTCAGACTGAGGATCACCATTATGGATAAAAACAAGGTCAAGATCTGAGTTATGCCCCATCTCTATACCACCCACCTTACCATAACCAATAATAATATAATCCAAATCACAAGATGTGCCATCCAATCGTTGTGGAACACCATATTTAGACACACATTGACGCCATGCTAAATGCAATACTTCAGTTAAAATAGCCTCAGCTAACCATGTTAGATAATCACTCACTTTCATTAGTGGTAAATTACCTGTAATTTCAGAAGCTGCCACCCTTAAACGATGTGCTAATTTAAAATGCCTAAGTGCTTCCATTTGCTGCTCTAAATCATCCTCAGGAATACGTGCTAAATGTTGCCGTAACTCTGCTGCTAATTCTGCTGCTTTGGGTGGACTAAATAATTTTTCTTCATTTAGCAATTCATCAAGTAACACTGGGTAATGAGTAATTTGCTCAGCAATCCATGGGCTTGCTGCACAAAGCTTTAACAACCTTTTTAAAGCACCTGGATTTTCCGTAAGTAACACTAAATAAACTGAGCGACGGGCTACCGCTTCGATTAAAGGTAATACTCTTAATATACTTAAAGTGGGTTGTTCTAACTCTATAGCAGCATTAATTAAGCGTGGCACAAAAGCGTCTAATCGCTCTTTTCCCGTGCGCTGAATAGATCTCAAGCTAGGGCTATGACGTAAATCCATTAACTTCTGATAAAGTTCTTGAACATCTGTAAAACCCACTTCCGCTAACTGGTTACAGGAATTTTCTTCATCTTGTGTTCTTATCCATAAAGGAAACCACTCTTCACCTATAGTTTGGCTAGCCTCTTGTTCCTCTTCTTCTGGATCAGCAATCACTTGCTTAAAATGCCAATCAATTCGCTCACGATATTTTGTTAAGGCATCATAAAATGCTTGCCAATTTTCATAACCCATCATAAAAGCTACACGAGCTTGATCTGTTGGATTATCTGGTAACATTTGCGTTTGTTTATCGGCAATAGCTTGGATAGCATGTTCTACATAGCGTAAGAAACAATTGACTGACTTTAACTCATCAACAACGGCTGAAGGAAGATATCCCTCACCTGCTAAAGTATCCAATACTTTTAGCAAAGGTCGTTGTTGTAAGCTTAAATCCCTTCCTCCATGAATTAACTGAAAAGCTTGTGCAATAAACTCAATCTCTCTAATACCACCTGAACCAAGTTTAATATTTTCACTCATACCCTTACGTTTAACTTCCTGTTGAATCAACTGCTTCATTGTGCGTAATGCTTCAATAGCCGTAAAATCAAGATAACGCCTATACACAAAAGGTCTTAAAATATCTATTAAATCTTTGCCTGTTTCCTTATCACCAGCCACAACACGTGCTTTAATCATGGCATAACGTTCCCAATCACGCCCTTGATCTTGATAATACTGCTCCATTGCAGGAAAACTATAAACTAAAGGACCGCTTGAACCATAAGGACGCAGACGCATATCTACCCGAAAAACAAAACCATCAATAGTAATACTATCTAATGCTTTAATTAGCTTCTGGCCTAATCGTGTAAAAAACTCCTGATTATCTAGAGATTTCTTGGCTCCCTCTGTTTCTCCCCCTTCAGGATAGGCAAAAATTAGATCAATATCTGAAGAAAGGTTTAGCTCTTGAGCCCCTAGTTTACCCATTCCTAAAATAATTAAATGCTGTGGCTGTTTAGTATATCTACCAATGGGTACACCAAAAACCTTGGCTTGCTCTCTATATAACCAATGATAGGCCTGATCTATACTTGCATCCGCAAAATCAGAAAGATTCTTACAAGTTTCTATTAAATCTGCTTGCCTTGTAATATCACGCCAGATAATACGAATTTGCTGACGATTACGTGCCTTACGTAAACAACTTAATAACTCATCCTCTGTACTACAAGCATCTACAACTTTTGCTAACTGCTCAACAATCTCCTGAGTACTAACACTACGATCGAATTCATCACTTTCTAATAATTCTAATAGTATTTCTGGACAACGTCTGACTTGCTCTACAACAAACTCACTACAAGCCAATACCCTAGCTAATTGTTGCTGTTTTCCTTCAGACCATTGCTGATAAGCCTTACTATCTAAACCTTTGTCTGCCAAAGCTTCTGAAAAAGCATTGATGCCATGTAACTTCATTGACTGTAAAGATTCAGGCATAGCAATAAGTGCAGGTTTATTCATAGCAACATCCAAGAAGTTATTAGTTTTACGTCAAAGTATCAATAATAGACCAATTTATTATTTTTTAATTGATCTATTATAAGTAACTAAACCCTTTTCAGTAAAAATTAATAACTTAATAATTTAATTTCTATTTTTGCTACAAATGAAACAACCAAAAGTATAGACTATTAACTATTATATGCGTATTATTATGCCCCTCTTCTATATGCACTCGTAGCTCAGCTGGATAGAGTACTGCCCTCCGAAGGCAGGGGTCGTGGGTTCAACTCCCGCCGAGTGCGCCATAAGACCAAAACTTTAGCAAAACTAATAAAATAAAAAATTCTCAATGACAGCAAAAGATCATATAAACGGCGCTAATTAATATAAGGATTTAAAATCAAATTAATACTGTCTTTTAGACAATGGTTCTATTTTATTGCAATAAAGAACTTACAATTTAAATCTTATGGTTAATTAGCCAGTTATAGGTCTTTTTGCCTAAGATTTTTCGTATTTTACACTTCAATTTATTTGTCATGCATGGAGTTTTCTATGCTCAATTTTTTTATTTTTATATCTCAACATGGTAATTATTATTTGCGGGGAATCTTGTATGATTCAAGTAAATTTACCTAGTCTTTCTGTCAGTCTAGAAGATGCTACTAAGATGACGGGATACTCGCATACAACTATTTATTATACAAATAGTATTGGTAGTTGGTTCCTTTTAAAAGCGATAAGGAATCCACAGCAAATAAAGAGTAATGCTAAAAATATTAATAGAAATCTTTTCATAATAATTAAATTAATATGTAAGTCCCCAAGCTTCTACCACCTCTTTAAAGAAGTTATGATCAAAATCTAAGATAGTAGGTTACAGATTTTTTGGTGGGAGATTTCATATTATAAGCACGTGTTAGTTTGTTTTTTTCAACTCTTTGCGTGCAAAAAGAACTTAAAATATACAACTAAATAAATATAAAATGCAGGATCAGTATTGCCAATTTGTTGATAGATAATAGACATCCTTACCAAAATAAAGCTAGTCACAAAGGCTAATATAACAAAACAAATAACACCTTTCATTTATTGCTAAATATGCTTGTTGCGTCATTTAACAATTTGGTTGATATGATAACTAGTTTTTGCAAGCAAAGGCTTGATCATACTAAGTAAAGTTTAATTATTAGTTTAATATTTTATATGATATAGCTTGCGCTGCAAGTATCGAATAGTCACTATCTAATTATTGTTAATTACCAACTTGTCATAACATATTAGACTATAGTATTATTTGGTAACAATTTATTTAAAAATTACTGGAGTAATTATTTATGCAGCTATTTTCTAAGTTAGTTATTGTTGCCATAAGTTTAGTTTTTTTCGCTGGATGTGCTGATCAACAAGTTCAAAAAACTACTAATACCACAAATGAAGTGGCTGACAATGTTGATCAATCTATGGATACCTTTGATAAAGCAATGGATACTGGTGACAAAGTTATGAATACTGTTGATCGCACACAAAATCGTATTGATCGCTTTTTAAGAGTATTAGATAGATAAGCATATATAAAGTTTAAAAGTCTTTTTTTCTAATCAAGAGTTATAAGCTGTTATATTTTAAAATAATTAATAACTCTTGATATTTCAATATATTAATATCACCATAACAAAACTTAACATATAAAAATAGGGATTTTATGAGAAAATATGCTACTTCTCTGTTTGCACTTAGCTTATTAATATACCCATTATCAATACAGGCCAAAGCGTCTGAGACAAACTGTCAAAAAACGCCTCTTATACAAGGGGTAGATGAGAGTAGTTTACAGAGTTGGCAAAAATGGCAACAGTTTAACTCTCTTGAGGCTAACTTAAAAGGTGATGGGAAAACTCAAGAATTGTTAGTCATGGGAAATAAAGCAACTAATGAATGGGTAGTTGTTATTGAAGATGCAGGGCAAAAGACTCTAGTCTATGCTGAAAAAAGCACTCAACCATTACAAATAGCTACAACCACTATTGATGAAGTATCTACACTACAAGTTATAAATCCAGAAACTAAACAAGCTTATGATATTTCTTATAACAGGCCTGATGATTTTTCTATTTGCCCTACTAAGAAGCAAACAAAACGCTCTAACTATCTATGCACTGGCATTGGCGAAATACACGAACTACCAAAAATGACAGCTGACTATGATCCTAACTCTCACCAAGTAGATTTTGATGAAGATGGTGTTAAAGAGACTTTTAATAATAAAATTATCCCTGGAAACCATGGCATAAGACATCTCTATACGGTGAAAGATGGTAGTGGATATTCAACAGTTGTTTATAACAAAACATTTAGTTGGGAAAACACAGCTACTACATTCACAAACGCTTATGCGCTAAATGGTGGTAAACCAGTTATTCATATAATTCTTGCTAAGCAAGGACGAACAGTAGATGCAGTTGAGATTAACTACCTAGGTAAAGGTCAATTTACTACTTGCCCTTTATCTAATGGTATCCAAATTCTTCAAGCCTATAACATACCAACACAATAAGGTATATAAGAAGTAGCCAATTTATAATTTCTCCCACGTAACGGGAGAAATTATACTTTAAAAAGTTGAGCTACTATTCATTGATAGCAATTATCAAACAGTTGTATAATTTTGTTACTTATTGTCATCTAAGGATTTAGATATTTCAAATTTTACTCATGATAATATTTTTAGTGTTAATTAAATTTTTTTAGGGAATTATATGATGAATTATTTAAAAGTTATGTTAACTATGGGATCATCTTTTTTTTATTGGCTGGTTGTGAGCATGTACAAAATGCACTAGATGCTTCTGAGCAAGCATTAAATACCTCTCAAAATATTAGAGAAAACTTAGAGGGAGTAACTAATGGTTCTGGTAGCAGTTTCCCTCAAGGATCTGCTCAAACTATTTCATTAGAACAAATATGGAATGACTATAAACAAAGCTCAGCCGCTGCCAGTTCAAAATGGGAAGGAAAAACTGTTATTTTATCAGGCAAGGTTCAAGGTGTAGAAAAAAAGAAACGTATGCCTACAGTTAATGAAAACTCACCATCAGTAACCTATTATTCTGTGACAATCCAAGATTTAAAAAATACAGAATGTTCAGCTCTTGTAAGTATGAATGAAAACTCATCAACAACAAGAAAAGTTTTAGCACTTAGGACAGGCGATACGGTTTCAATTAGTGCAAAACTTTCTGAAACGTCACGCTTTTTATCAGGTTCAATATCAAGTAGTGTATATTCTTTTGAAAATGGCTTGTTAAAATAAAATTATTCAATATTTAGAGTAAGCTAGATAATAATTCGCTTACTCTAAACAACATACCCATCATTTCATACATTAAACAATCTAACTACATATTTAATTCTGATAATAATGTTTGCCAGAGGAAAAGCTGGTATAGATTGTACTGCAACAATATCAGGAAGTTTGCTGAAATGTATCTCTGTTTCTTTTACTGATGCCATTAAAAGCCAAACCTTGCTTAATTTTACCTTATAACAAATAAAAATGGGGTACAAATAGAGGGGAAGTTTATTTTAGATAATAAAAAAGCCTAGTTAAATCAATTAACTAGGCTTTATATATGGTGCTCGGAGGCGGAATCGAACCGTCGACACGAGGATTTTCAATCCTCTGCTCTACCGACTGAGCTATCCGAGCAATGGGTCGCTATTAAACTGTTTTTAACGCTGACTGTCAAGAGTCTAATGAAAAAATTATTTTCTAATTTGAAGGAGGAACATAACCTTCTGCTTTAGCATAAGCTGCACCAAGAAAAAATTTCTCCATCTGTTCTTGTAAAAACTTACGATGTTCAGCATTCATCATATTAAGATGCTTTTCATTAATCAGCATTGTTTGTTCTTTTGTCCATTCATCCCAAGCTTTTTTAGAAATATTTTCATAGATATCTTGGCCTTTTGGACCTGGATAAGGAGGATTATCTAAACCTTCTAATTCTTGCTGATATTTACGACAAAAAACCATACGTGCCATTTGTATACTCCTACTAATTTAGCTTACTTGAGCTAATAACTTCTTTACAGGGGCGGCTAGCCCTAAACGAGGTGGTTGGGTTAAGTTATACCAGATTTGGGTGTTTTCAGCCACTTTATTAACATTTGGGCTAACTTCTATAAGATAAGGTTCTATCGTTAGTTGAAAATGACTAAACGTGTGTATAAGCTTTGTTAATGGCTTTTCAGCCACGATTGTCAAACCATGTTGTTTTGCGTAACTTTGTAATTCTGCTTGGTTTTGCACTTCAGGTAAGCTCCATAATCCCCCCCAAAGGCCTGTATTGGGTCTTTGATAAAGTAGAATGGCATCTTGATGCTTAAACAAGGGCATAATTACATGCTTCTGTGGTAACTCTTTTTTAGGCTTAGGATTTGGATAAGCTTTGGTAGTACCCGCTATTCTCGCTTTACAATCAGCTTGTATCGGGCACAACAGGCAATTAGGCTTAGTACGTGTACAAAGCATAGCCCCCATATCCATCATGGCTTGAGTATAATGATTAACGCGTTCATTAGGTGTTAACTGTTCAGCAATTTCCCAAAGCCGTTTAGCTACCTTAGTTTCTCCAGGATAACCTTGTACCGCAAAATAACGACACAATACACGTTTAACATTGCCATCTAAAATAGCAGCTCTCTTGTTCATTGCTAGGCTAAGAATTGCACCAGCAGTAGAACGCCCTATACCTGACAGTTCAGTTAGTTCTTCTACTGTATCAGGAAAGATACCTTGATAGTCATTGGTAATGATTTGTGCTGTTTTTTGTAAGTTTCTTGCCCTACTGTAGTAGCCAAGCCCTGTCCACAGGTGTAGAACCTCATCTTGTGGAGCATTTGCCAAGGCTTGAACCGTTGGTAACGACTCCATAAAACGAGAAAAGTAATTGATTACTGTAGAAACTTGGGTTTGCTGTAACATAATCTCAGAAACCCAAACTTTATAGGGAGTTACATCTTGCTGCCAAGGTAGGTGCTTGCGACCATGTTGGTCATACCATACAAGCACCTTCTCAGCAAAGGATACAGCGTTTATCACTTCTTCAGAATGCCTTTTAAAATCCCTTCAACATTAGGTGCTTTATCACCTAATTTCTCTTCAAGCTTCTTATTTAATTTGTCTTTTTCTTTATCTAACGCTTTATTAACTTCTTCTTTAGCTTTATTTTTACCAACCTCTAAAGCCATTTGACCAATAGCACCCGTATCAATACCACATAGACCACCACCTGCAAGTACTGAACCTTTACAGAGTAATGGGAAGTCGACACCAGCAACATCTTTATTTACCTTACAGGCTGGATCACCACTAACATCTTGCTCACCTTTTAACGCTAGGGCAATTTGGTAATCAACCATCATGGTAGGAACATTGAAAGTACCCTTACCTTTGGTTTCAAAACCAGCAATAGAGATAACTAAGTCTTGGTTGCTAGCAACACCATTAGTAATATTTACTGACCCTTTTAATTGGTTAAATTTAGTCTCTGTACGATTAAATTGAGAAGTTAAAGATTGTTTTCTCACTAAAGCAACTGCTCGGCAAACTTGATACTCAAAGTTTTCACCAATTAATGCACCATCATTTACCACAAAGTTAGCAGTACCATTTAGGCCTTTTACTAAGGCAGCTTGGCTTACACCCGCAGTCCGGATATTACCGTTAAAGTTTAAGTTACCTCTAATAGAAATATCTTTCATATCTTGACTGGCTAATAGCTTATCCATAGGAATATTGCTAATAGTTGGCTGTATTGTAATTTGAGGCGTATTGGAGCTAGCATTTACTGAACCTTTTACATTAATAGAGCCAGTAAATAATTTACCACCAACATTTTGTAAATTGATCACACCATTTTTAGCCGTTAATTTCGCACCAAACCCTTGCCATGGTAATTTTTTAACTGTTAATTGGTTAATAGTTAAGTCCGCATCTATATCTAAACCACGTAAACTTTTAGGATCAAACATAGCATCATTACTCCAAACAGGCTGGTTAACAGTAACTGTTTTACCTGTACCTGTTGTAGTGGTGGTTGCTTTAGTGTTTTGCGCAGTTTGTTTAGTTTCTGGTGGTAAATAGTTATCTACATTAATAGAATCACCTGTTAGCTTAACTTTTATTGCTTGTTTTGCTAAGTCAGTAATAGCTATATTGCCTGTAAAGTTAGTGCTATCTAATTTGATTTTTAAATCATTTAAAGCAACTGCTTTAGTAGAACCAGATAGGTTTGTAGAAAAACCTACTTGAGTTAATGCTTTACTATCAGCCATTTCTGGTAATGCAACACCAATATCTGTTAGTACTTTACGTAAGTTAAAGGTATCGGCTGTTATCACCCCTTTTACTGTTGGCACAGTGCCTGTAATATTTGCAGCATTAATACTACCTGATATTTTTAAATCATCTAAGGTTAGGCCAAGTTTATTCCAAGCAGCCGTATTAGCTTTTAAGTCCGCAACAAGATCACCTTTAGCCGTGAAACTAGCTGTTTTACCATTAAACATATCACCTGAAATATCACTTGCTAAATCAAGCCCCTTTACTTCATAACGCTGTGCATCAAGATCATAAACTAACTGACCTTGTAAGTTAACAGTGGTAGACAACTTAGGTTGTGCACTTTTAAGATTAGCACCTAATTTAACTGTTACAGGTTCACCAATACGAATAGTTCCTGTAGATAGATGCACATCATTAATTGTATAGTCTTGTCCTGCTTTTAAATCTTTATAAATGATTTTAGTATTGTTAATGGTAATACTATTCACATCTAAATTAATTTTACCGTTACCTGTAGATTCTGTTGGCTGCTTTTCAGTTGGTTTATCGGTAGTAGTCTGTGTATTTTCCGCTGTTGTGGTTTGTCCCACTTTATCCCAGTTGGTTTTGCCTTGTGCGTCTTTTTCCAAATCAACAACGAGGCCATCAATATTAACGTCATTCATTTGGATTTGACCTTTAAATAAAGGCAGTAATTTTACTGAAAGGTCTAACTCTTTAACCTGTGCAAAAGGTTTTTCTGGGCTTTCTACACTAGCTGCACTGGTATTTTGAATAGAAATACCTAGCCATGGATAAAATGTCCAGCTAATATCCCCATCAATTTTGAGCTCCATATTAGCTTTTTCTTTAACTAGATTCTGAATTTCAGCCTTGTAATTATTAGGGTTAAAGAACAAAATCAACCCAAAAAACAGCAGGAGAATTAGAACAACAAGTCCTATGATAAAATAACTGAGATATTTAATTGCCTTCATAATTTTTTCCATTTTAAAGCGGTTTACTATACAGTATAGTATCTTGAATTCTTTATTCTATAATTTTTAGCCAACTAACGTATTTATTTTAACATTTAGTTATAATAAATATTTTATACGACTAATTGGAGCAGCAATGGTTGAACGTAGCGCAACCGTTAAACGTGATACAAAAGAAACACAAATAAAGGTATCAGTTAACCTTGACGGTACAGGCAAAGCCAAGTTTGATACTGGCATTCCTTTTCTTGAACATATGCTAGATCAAATAGCTAGGCATGGTCTAGTAGACTTAGATATCACCTGTAATGGCGATATCCACATTGATGATCATCACAGTGTTGAAGATATCGGTATCACTCTAGGTGAAGCGGTTAATCAAGCAATTGGTGATAAAAAAGGTATTCGTCGTTATGGCCATGCCTATGTTCCATTAGATGAGGCATTATCTAGGGTTGTGATTGATTTTTCTGGTCGTCCTAGCCTACAAATGCATGTGCCTTTTACAAGAGGTACAGTAGGTAAGTTTGATGTAGAGTTATTTTCAGAGTTCTTCCATGGTTTTGTTAATCACGCCAAAGTAACATTGCATATTGATAACTTACGTGGCGCGAATGCTCATCACCAAATAGAAACTGTATTTAAGGCCTTTGGTCGTGCGCTTCGTATGGCTATAGAACACGATCCGCGAATGGCCGACCAAATTCCTTCCACTAAAGGGTGTTTGTAATGCAAACGGTGGCTGTGATTGACTATGGAATGGGTAATCTCCATTCCGTAGCAAAAGCTTTGGAACATGTTGGTGCAGGCCGTGTCATAGTAACTAGTGACGCTGATATTATTAGGGAAGCAGATCGGATAGTATTTCCTGGTGTTGGAGCTATTCGAGACTGTATGGCGGAAATTCGTCGCCTAGGTTTTGATGAGTTAGTGAAAGAAATTAGTGGTACACGTCCTTTCCTAGGCATCTGTGTTGGTATGCAGGCCTTATTTGATAGCAGTGAAGAAAATAATGGCGTTGACTGTATAGGACTATTTTCAGGTGAAGTTAAGTTTTTTGGTAAAGACCTACATGAAACCAATGATGAACGATTAAAAGTTCCTCATATGGGTTGGAATGAAGTAAACCAATCGCTAGATCACCCACTATGGCATGAAATTCCTAATCAAGGTCGTTTTTATTTTGTACATAGCTACTATGCAAAAGTAACAAACAACCAACAACTAGTAGGTACTACTCACTACGGTGTAGATTTTGCTGCTGCAGTAGCTAAGGGCTCTTGTTTTGCTGTGCAATTCCACCCTGAAAAAAGCCATACACATGGCTTACAGCTATTACAAAATTTCGTTACATGGGATGGTTATTGGTAAGCCTAATTATTACCCTTTCCCATTAAATTACTCTGAAGGTGAAATATGTTAGTTATTCCAGCTATTGATTTAAAAGATGGCGCATGTGTTAGATTACGCCAAGGTAAAATGACCGATGTTACCGTTTTTTCTGATGACCCTGTAGCAGTAGCTGCAAAATGGGTTGAAGCTGGCTGTAAACGACTACATCTAGTAGATTTAAACGGTGCCTTTGAAGGAAAACCAGTTAGCGCCCCTATCGTACAGGCTATTGCTCACAAATTCCCAGATCTGCCTATTCAAGTGGGTGGTGGTATTCGCTCTCTAGAAACCATCGATCAATACCTAATGACAGGTGTTAATTACGTTATTATTGGTACTAAAGCGGTAAAAGACCCTCATTTTATTAAAGAAGCCTGTAGCAACTTCCCAGACAAAATTATTGTTGGTATTGATGCGATGGAAGGCATGGTAGCCACTGATGGCTGGGCAGAAATTAGCTCACATCGTGTAGAAGATATTGCTAAACGTTTTGAAGACTATGGTGTATCAGCCATTGTTTATACAGATATTAGCCGCGATGGCATGCTACAAGGCTGTAATGTAGAGCACACAGCAGCATTAGCTGCCTCTACCTCAATCCCCATTATTGCCTCAGGTGGCATCCATACTATTGACGATGTTCAAACACTATTAGACGCTAACCAACCTAATATCACAGGTGTTATCACTGGCCGTGCTATTTATGAAAATACTTTAGACTTAGGTGAAGCCCAAAGACTTTGCGATGAATACAAAGCTAAAAAATAATATCTGGAGTTAATATGGCACTAGCAAAACGCATTATCCCTTGTTTAGATGTTGATAACGGTCGTGTGGTAAAAGGCGTAAAGTTTGAAAATATTCGTGATGCAGGAGACCCTGTAGAAATTGCGCGCCGTTATAACGAACAAGGGGCAGATGAAATCACCTTTTTAGATATTACTGCCTCCGTGGATAATCGTAATACAACCCTACATACTGTAGAAAGAATGGCTAGTGAAGTATTTATTCCATTAACCGTAGGCGGTGGTGTAAGAACTATAGAAGATATCCGTAACCTACTTAATGCAGGCGCGGATAAAGTATCCATTAACACTGCTGCGGTATTTAACCCTGAGTTTGTTCAAGAGGCGGCTGAACGCTTTGGTTCACAGTGTATTGTAGTAGCGATTGATGCTAAAAAAGTTTCCACAGGTGATGAACAACCCCGTTGGGAAATCTTTACCCATGGCGGACGTAAACCTACAGGATTAGACGCGGTAGAATGGGCAAGAAAAATGGAAGCATTGGGTGCTGGTGAAATATTACTCACTAGTATGGATCAAGATGGTATGAAAAATGGTTTTGACCTTGGTGTAACCTGTGCTATTAGTGAAGCTATCTCACTACCCGTTATTGCTTCTGGTGGCGTTGGTAATCTACAGCACCTAGCTGATGGCATTATTTACGGCAAAGCCGATGCAGTACTAGCTGCTAGTATTTTCCACTTTGGCGAATACACCATTCCAGAAGCTAAAGCATTTATGGCAGAACAAGGCATCACTATTCGCTAATAGGCACGCTATGACAACCATTACTGTAAGAGCTATTACCTCAGAAGATTATCAACAATGGGTAAAGCTCTATACAGGCTACATCACCTTTTGTCGTAGAACTTTTGACCAACAAAGTGTGACTACGCTATGGCAATGGCTCATGCAACACAAAGTATTCTGCTCTGTTGCTATTGTGGATGGACAATTTATTGGCCTTGCCCACTCACAAGAACTATTCTCCCCCCTTAATGGCAAATTAACGGGCTACTTAGAAGACCTATTTGTAGTAGAAGAATACCGAGGCAAAGGCGTAGCAGATTTACTAATAGAAGATTTAAAACGTTTAGCTAAAGACAGAAATTGGTTATTTATTCGTTGGAAAACCCGAGAAAACAACTACCGTGCCAAAGCCTTCCACGATAAAATAGCTAGAAAAACCATTTGGCACACCTATCAATTGGATATAAACAAGGCAAAATAAAATGACAAATGTAATTATTCGATTTGTAGAAGAAAAAGACTACCAACAATGGATTGATGTTTACAAAGGCTATATTAGCTTTTACCAACGTGACTTTGATGAAAAGAAAGTAGCTACTGTATGGCAATGGATTAAAGATAAAAAAATGTTTGCCTTAGTAGCAGAGCTAGAGGGAGAACTGGTTGGCTTAGCCCACTACCGTGAAATGCTTTCCCCTCTAAATGGTTTTACTGTAGGTTTTTTAGATGACCTATTTGTAAACCCTGACTGTCGTGGTAAAAAAGTAGTCGATGCTTTAATGCAAGCACTTAAGCAACAAGCGCAACAACAAGGCTGGCCATTTATTCGCTGGATTACTGCAGAGAATAATTACCGTGCTAAAGCATTTTACGATAGAATTGCCACCAAAACCGCTTGGAATACATACCAAATGGATTGTTAAGCTATTTTTATTAACCTTATTATTAACTAACTTTATTGATAACTTGGAGCAACCTAATGAGTTATAGTGACATCCCAGCAGGTAAAGATATCCCTAATGATATCTATGTAGCAATTGAAATCCCAGCTAACCACGACCCTATCAAATACGAAATCGACAAAGATTCAGACACCTTATTTGTAGATCGTTTTATCGCTACCCCCATGTTCTACCCTGCTAACTACGGTTATATTCCTAACACCCTAGCAGACGATGGCGACCCATTAGATGTGCTAGTAATTACCCCTTACCCAGTAGCGGCTGGCTCAGTTATTCGTGCACGTCCTATTGGCGTATTAAATATGACTGACGAAGCAGGTGGTGATGCCAAATTAGTAGCTGTTCCTCATGAAAAACTAACACCTCTTTATAACAATGTTAAAGAGTGTTCAGACTTACCACAGTTACTCCTAGACCAAATTAAACACTTCTTCGAACACTACAAAGACCTAGAAAAAGGCAAATGGGTTAAATTAGAAGGCTGGGGCGACTCAAATGCTGCTAAAGAAGAAATTAAAAAAGCAGTCGCTAACTACAAAAAATAATGGTTTATCAAAACAATAAAAGGCTAGTAATTACTAGCCTTTTATTTATCTTATTACTATATAATCAATAGTTTAATATTGCTCACTTAATATTATCACAATCTACTTTATTAATTTTAATACTATAGCCTAGTTGGTTATCATTACCATAGAAATTGGTTATTATTGTACCTTTATTTAATGGATTAACTTTCCTGTCAAATAAACACTGAAACTGTATTGTTTTTGACTCTAATTCTTCTTTGATATCCCTATACATTTTTTTACTTTCTTCTGAAGATAACTTTGTATAAGAGTAATTGTAAATAAGTGTATTTTTATCGGCCATTAAGCTTATTAAAGTTATATTCCTAGTTATACACATAGGAAGTTTTTTATTCATTTCTTCAGCTACACTTTTTAAAGTCTCGGTTAAAGACGAATTTGTATCATCACTAGTTTGTGCATACAAATTGCTATGACTTATGATAAATAAAAATAGTATAAATAAAAAAGAATCGTTAACTAATTTTAGTACTCTTTTTAATTCCATATTAAATCTACCTTTTTTTATTAATTAGTAACTTTCTTTGAATAGTTGACTATTATAACTAACTCTTTAAGTATACAAAGAGAACTTGTTTACAAAAGAGCTTATTAATAAGCCCTTTATAACGATTATTCATCTTTTTCAACTTCTAATGTTAAAGAGCTTAATGCCTCAAATAACGTATTAGCATCATTTAATAAATAGCTAGCAACCACTGACAGTACTGCTGTGTTATTAGGAGATGAGCCTTTAAAATCATGCAATATATCTAGTAGATTAAGAATAGCTTGTAGTCTTGCACTGGCGCACTCATAAATGGCGTCCATAGGTGCATTAGCATCGTAATATAAAACATTTTCACTATTACCCTGTGAGGCTGGACTTAAGGGAATAAAACGGGGAAATTTTGAGGGTTTAGTCATTGCCTGCTTCTGTATCCTTGTGAGCCTCCCTTTTTAATAATTAGGGAGGCGGAACTGTGTACAGGTTGGCAGACCGATACGCTCGGAAATCGGCACACTCCGAAGAGTGTCCCGTACACAGCCCGCCATAAAAAATACAGACGAACTGATCCGCGCAGACTAAGTGACTAGCTGCGGCCGAGCGTAAACGGGCTGCCAAGCCCGTACTATAGATTTTGCTATAGCATTTTCATTGTAAGACTAGCTAATAGGGTGAGCAAGTTTTTTATTGGATTAGGTAAAATAAAAGTGAAGATTATTTATGATTGATAAATAAAGGAAATATAAAAATAATTTTATTCTTACTTAGGTAAGTGATAGAGCATAACTGCTAATTTTACTTGTCTATTTTTATCACCATTTATATGAAACGTATAATTAAACCATGTTTCATCTTGTTTATTATCAAACCTTATATAGTTAGGATGTTCGTTGATTGAATTCCTAACCGTATTTAATACGCTAGAAAAATCCTTATTTGATACAAACATTATGATAGCAGCTTTAGAGTCTCGCCACGTAAGATAACCTAGTAGCTGAGTAATTGTATTTAAAAATCCCTTTTTTCCTGTCCAAAACTTACATTCTGCAATAAAAACATTAGTATTTTCATAACGTAGTAAAATATCTGTTTTACCCTTCTTATTAAACGTTTCCCCTGTAGTACTCCCTTGAAAATTTGGGGATAACATCATCAAAAAATGATCTCTTAAATGTTCTTCTTCTTTATCTTTATATAATGAGGGTAATCTTTCAAACTCTTTTCCAACATCATGGATTAATTTTAAAATTTCTTTATATGTTCTATTATCTAAGGTTGGTTCTGGCTCAAAATCAGTATTTTTTACTACTGGTTTTTCTACATTAATAGGTTTTCTTAACTCAGGTTTAGGAATAGTAAAAGTAGAGGATACATTATCTTTTTTCCTAATAGGGATGCCCAATGAAGAAAATCTATTCCTTAACTCAAGAATATTATTTTTTCTTTGCTCAAAATCCTTTTTTATTTCTTCTCTTAAACAAGCATTATATTCTTTAACTTTATTATTAATACCCTTAATCCGGTATTTTATTTCCTCAATTACTTTTATCCTTATTTCCTCAATTTCATTTGGACTTTTTCCTATATAATCATTAACTTCAAAACTACACTCACCCTTAAAAAACTCAACGGATATATTCATCATCCACCAATCTAAATCTGAACATCTATGCATTAATAACTCAATATTCCCACTATATGGAAGATGAAACCTTAATACATTCTGTTTACTCTTTTTTCCATCCCTCATAGAAACTTCTTTACAATCTATAGAACACTCTAGTCTATCTTCTTGTAAGCCTAGTAATTCTATATGTCCTTGACTATATTTATAAGATATATATTCTTCACTATCCACATTTAATAAGAAATCTTCTGTTTCCTCTGCTAATTCTGAAAGAATACGTCCTCGTTTTCCCATTAAAAACAATGGTAAGTATTCTGTAAATCCTGATTGTCTATTTAAAATTACTTTCATCATTAGCCTTTTTAAATAGCCTGTAACTTAGCAAACGCTAAAATCAACCATTTACTGCCTTCATTATCAAACTTTACTTGGATACGGGTATGAGCGCCTGAGCCTTCGGCATTGAGAATTACTCCCTCACCAAATACGGGGTGTAGTACACGTTGCCCTAGGCTTAAGCCTGTTGATTCTTGATTTGATGATTGTTGAGTAAATGGATGACTTACTGAGCCTGATAGTCTCACTTCTCGTAGTAAATCAGTTGGGATTTCTCTAACAAAACGGGAGATTCTATTGTAGGTTTCATTACCATGCAGTCGTCTGGTTTCAGCATAAGTTAACACGAGTTGTTGCATAGCACGGGTAATACCTACGTAGGCTAGGCGACGTTCTTCTTCTAAACGATCAATATCTTCTATATTACGTTGATGGGGGAATAGCCCTTCTTCCATACCTGTTAAAAATACTAAGGGGAATTCTAACCCTTTGGCATTATGTAAGGTCATTAGTTGTACACAGTCTTCGCCATCACCTGCTTGTTTTTCCCCTGCTTCAAGGGCTGCATGATCTAAAAATGCACCTAATGGGGTGGTGTTTTCTTCTAGTTCTCCATCATGTTCAAAAGCACTGGCTGCACTTACCAATTCTTCTAAGTTTTCTACTCTAGCTTCACCTTTATCACCCTTTTCTGCACGATGAAATTCTAATAAACCCGATTGTTTAATCACTAAATCTATTTGTTCTGATAATTTTAATGGTTCTATTTCATCGGTTAGGCGATTAATCAATAACACAAAATTATTGAGTGCTGAGCAGGCTCTAGCAGGTACACCTTTATTCGCTATAATTTCTTTAAGGGATTGCCATAAAGAGATATTTAATTCACGAGCCAGTTGCCTTACTTGTTCAATGGTTTTTTCACCAATACCACGGGTAGGTAAGTTAATAATACGCTCAAGCGCACTATCATCTTGTTTAGAACGAATAAGCCTTAAATAAGCTAAAGCGTTTTTAATTTCCGCTCGCTCGAAGAAACGTAAACCACCATAAATACGGTAGGGTATACTTTCTCGCCATAGATTTTCTTCTAATACACGGGATTGGGCATTGGAACGGTATAAAATAGCAATTTCTTGGTAGTTAAAACCTTCTCTATGGGCTTCTTGGATTCGCTCTAAAATATAACGAGCTTCATCTTGTTCATTAAAGCCTGCATATAAAGCGATTAAGTCGCCTTCATTACCTTCTGTCCAAAGCTCTTTACCTAAACGACCTTGGTTATTATCAATCAGTGCATTGGCTGCTTTTAAAATAGTATTGGTTGAACGATAGTTTTGTTCTAGGCGATAGGTTACTGCTTCTGGAAAATCATCGGTAAAGGATTGGATATTTTCAATCTTAGCGCCACGCCAACCATAGATTGATTGGTCATCATCCCCTACTACCATTAAACTTTTAGTACCTTTGGCGAGTATTTTTAACCATGCATATTGCACTGCATTGGTATCTTGAAACTCATCTACTAACACATGAGCAAAACGTTGTTGGTAGTGTTTTAGTAATTCTGGGTTATCACGCCATAAATCAAGGGCACGCAGTAACAGTTCAGCAAAATCAACTACACCTGCACGTTCACAATATTCTTCATAGGTTTGATAAACTTGCACCATAGTAGAGATATAGACATCACCAAATATTTGAATACCACTTGGTCGAATACCTTGATCTTTTTTATTGTTGATAAACCATTGTACTTCTCTGGCTTGCCAACGTTGGTCATCGATATTTAAATCTTTTAATACCCGTTTGATTAGTCGTAATTGGTCATCACTATCTAAAACTTGGAAGTTTTGAATTAGCTTTGCTTCCTGCCAATGATTGCGCAATAAACGATGTGCTAGACCATGAAAAGTACCTACCCACATGCCTTGAGTGGGTTGTTTCAATAGGCTTTCAATACGTCCGCGCATTTCAGCAGCAGCTTTATTGGTAAAAGTTACCGCTAAAATAGAAAATGGTGAGGCTTGCTCTACATGCATAAGCCATGCAATACGATGCACTAATACCCGTGTTTTACCTGAACCAGCGCCAGCCAATACTAATTGCTGACCGAGTGGTGCAGCTACCACTTGTCGTTGAGCATCATTTAGAGAGTCTATTAGAAAAGAAATATCGTCAATCATTTAGTTATTTTACCCTAGTTATGGTACTAAGATAAGAAACTTATTAATTAAAACGGTGTTTATTAGGAAAGCCTCTTCACAAACTGTTAAAATAGCTTTTTTAAATTCGCTTTATTTCAGGTAACCATTATGACAGACGCCTCAACTACTACACCTAACCAGACAGCGGTGCAGTGGTTAGAAGTATCCCCTTCTTATGCAGGGCAACGTATTGATAATTTTCTCCGCACGCAATTAAAAGGCGTTCCTAAAAGTCTTATTTATCGTATTTTACGTAAAGGGGAAGTACGGGTTAATAAAGGGCGTATTAAACCTGAGTATAAATTACAAGCTGGTGATATTGTTCGCGTTCCGCCATTACGTTTAGCTGAAAAAACAGAAAAAGAACCTTTTGCTCAACCCTTATTAGAGCGCTTAGAAGCAGCCATTGTTTATGAAGATAAAGGTTTAATTATTGTTAATAAACCAGCAGGTATTGCTGTTCATGGTGGTAGTGGAGTAAGTGCTGGAGTTATTGAGGCATTTCGCCAATTACGCCCAGAGGCCAAAGAGTTAGAGTTAGTGCATCGTTTAGACCGTGATACTTCTGGCCTACTAATGATTGCTAAAAAACGCAGTATGTTACGCCATTTACATACCCAACTAAGAGGTGATGGTGTTGATAAACGCTATCTGGCATTGGTTAGAGGTAATTGGCCTGCTGCCAAAAAGAAAGTTTCTGCGCCTTTATTAAAAAACAATCTACGCTCTGGCGAGCGCATGGTTGAAATAAATCCTGAAGGGAAAGAAGCATTAACCTTATTTAAGGTATTAAAACGTTTTGGTGATTTTGCTACATTGGTAGAAGCTAGCCCTATTACAGGCCGAACTCACCAAATTAGAGTACATGCTAAACATGCTGGTCATTCGATAGCGGGTGACCCTAAATACGGTGATGAAGAGTTTTCTAAGACTATTCGTAATCTAGGTGGTAAAAGGTTATTTTTACATGCTTATGCGCTGACTATTACCTTACCAGATAATAAGACCTTATCCGTTGAAGCGCCTGTTGAGCCTTTATGGGAAAAAACGTTGGAGCAATTAAATGGCAAAGTATAAGTTAGCTATTTTTGATTGGGATGGCACTTTGCTTGATTCCATAAACCTTATTGTTAACAGTATTCATGTAACAGCTAAAGATTTTGGATTACCTGTTTTAGATAACCAAAGCGTTAAAAATATTATTGGTCTTAGATTGGATAATGCGGTAAGTAAACTTTACCCTGAGTTATCTCCTAAACAATTAACCGAATATTTAGAAAATTACGCTAAAAACTTTGTAGAAATGGAGAAAACGACACCAAATTTGTATCCAAATGTGTTAGAAACACTACAAAAACTACAACAAAATGATTATTTATTAGCCATTGCCACAGGTAAAAGCCGTAAGGGTTTAGACCGTATTCTAGGGGCTTTAGAACTCACTAATTTTTTTGACGCAACCCGTTGTGCTGACGAAACTGCAGGCAAACCAAACCCTAAGATGCTGAATGAATTATTAGATTATTTTGGGTTAAATAATAAACAAGCGGTTATGGTAGGTGATGCTTCTTTTGATTTACAAATGGCTAATAATGCCAATATGGACAGCATAGCTGTTAGCTATGGAGCACAATCTGTAGAGGCATTAAAAAGTTACTCTCCATTAACTATTATTGATCAATTTGATGAGTTACCAAAATATTTAATTAGTCATTAGGAACTTTTTTATAAATATAGCGTTCAAATTGCAACATATAGATAGCTTATTAAAAAAAGATTAAGCTATCTTTTGGATACTATCAGTTAATTTAAACTATTTCTGATAATATAAGACTATGGCTCAAGCCATTATATAACTATGAAAAACATCTATTTAGGAGATTTACAATGAATATGATTCTTAAAGCATCTGCTCTAGCTTTAGTTGCTGTTTTAGCTGCTGGCTGTTCTAGCAACTCTGAGCGTATTGACGCTGTTGACGCAACTGCACAACAAGCTCAACAAACTGCTCAACAAGCTCAAGCTACTGCACAACAAGCTTTAAGCGCTGCTCAGCAAGCTCAACAAACTGCTGATGAAGCTAACGAACGTGCTGCTCGCATGTTAAATAAAGCTGGTCGTAAATAATTTATTTGCGAAAAGTTTAAAGCCAATCTTTTGATTGGCTTTTTTTATGGCTATAATATATGCTGCCACTTATGCTAAGTATTTGCTTGATAAAACCAAAAATAGCATAATGGTACTTTAAAATGATGTTATAAATAAAACTAGGAGATACACAATGAATACTATTCTTAAAGCATCTGCTTTAGCTTTAGTTGCTGTTTTAGCTGCTGGCTGTTCAAGCAACTCTGAACGTGTTGACGCTGTTGAAGCAACTGCACAACAAGCTCAACAAACAGCACAACAAGCTCAAGCAACTGCACAAGAAGCTTTAAGCGCTGCGCAACAAGCTCAACAAACAGCTGACGAAGCTAATGAGCGTGCTGCTCGCATGTTAAACAAAGCTGGCCGTAAATAATTTATTATTTTAGCCCGTTTTAAAAGCCGATCTTCTGATCGGCTTTTTTATTGCCTAATAAGTTATTCGAGTATGACTTTTGGATAATTGCTGATGTATAAATGAATATGACATTATTCTAAGTGTGGTAAATTTACTATTATTTAGGAGAAATTAATGAACATTATTCTTAAAGCATCTGCTCTAGCTTTAGTTGCTGTATTAGCTGCTGGTTGTTCTAGCAAAGAAGCTACTCGTTTAGATTCTGTTGAAGCAACTGCAAACCAAGCTCAATCTACAGCTCAACAAGCTCAACAAACTGCACAACAAGCATTAAGTGCTGCACAACAAGCTCAACAAACAGCTGATGAAGCTAATGAGCGTGCTGCTCGTATGTTAAACAAAGCTGGTCGTAAGTAATTACTACTGTTTTGTAAAGCCGATCAGATGATCGGCTTTTTTATTCTTCAGATTCTGTTTTGATGGATTCTGGTAGTAAATCTGAAAAATCAATTTTTACCCCTTGTTCCATTTGGTCCCATTCTTCTAGTAGATTTTTAAAGCTTTTTTCTGATTGAGGAGCTTGTTCTTCTCCATTTTCTATTGCTTCTTCGCTGGTCACTATTAAGTTTTGCTCAACTTCAACAGATAGTTCTTCGACTAAAATAGGGAATTCTTCCTGAATAGGTTTAATAGTTGAAAGCGCTGGTAATTCTTCTAGACTTTTTAAATTGAAGTAATCTAAAAAAGCTTTGGTTGTGGCTAACATTGCTGGCTTACCAGGTACATCTTTATAACCTACCACACGTATCCAATCACGCTCTTGTAAGGTTTTAATAATCTGACTATTAACAGCTACACCTCGAATATCTTCAATTTCGCCACGGGTAATAGGTTGTCGATAGGCAATTAATGCAAGGGTTTCTAATAGTGCCCTTGAGTAACGTTGCGGCTTTTCTTCCCATAGTCTACTAACCCAAGGAGCAAAATCACTACGCACTTGTAATCGATAACCAGAGGCTACCTCCTTAAGCTCATAAGCACGACCCTGACAGTTTGCAGCTAAAATCTGTAAAGCTTCATGGATCTGTGCTGTAGATGGCTTTTCTTCTTCATCAAATAACGATTCTATTCGATCGATAGTCAAGGGCTGATTATGAGCCAATAATAAGGCCTCAAGTAGCGTTGCTAACTCTAAAGGCTCATTCAGATTCATAGCTTACTGTCTCCATTGCCATCTTTGCTTTCACATGAATAGGCGCAAAAGGTTCATTTTGTATAATATCAATCAATGATTCTTTCACTAGCTCTAAAATAGCCATAAAAGTAACTACGATCCCTAGCTTACCTTCTTCTACTTGAAATAATTGAATAAAGGGCACAAATCCCTTACCTGCTATTTTTTCTAGGATAGTTGTCATTCTTTCTCTTGTAGAAAGAACTTCCCTTGAGACCTGATGTTGTTCAAACATCTCAGCCCTTTTTAATACTTCTGAGACGGTCAACAATAGCTCTTGTAAAGTAACTTCTGGCAATAGCTTTCTTGCTTTAGCTTCTGGTGCAGCTAACTGTATCTCTTTAATATCTCTATCTAAACGAGGTATTTCATCCAATCCCTCAGCAGCCACCTTGATTTGCTCATATTCCTGCAAACGTCTAATTAATTCAGCCCGAGGATCTTCTTCCTCTTCTTCTGCACTATGCAGTTTAGGCAGCAACATTCTGGACTTAATTTCTGCCAACATAGCTGCCATTAATAAATATTCTGCGGCTAATTCTAGTCGTGCTGACTTCATTAATTCCACATAACTCATATATTGACGGGTAATTTCTGCCACAGGGATATCTAAAATATCTATATTCTGCTTACGAATCAGATAAAGTAATAAATCCAATGGCCCTTCAAAGGCCTCTAAAATAACCTCAAGAGCATCTGGCGGAATATATAAATCCTGTGGAACCTCAATAACTGCCTCACCATAAACTAAGGCTAGTGGTAATTGAGGATTACTAGGGACAGATGTATTAATTATCGTCATAATTATTGGAATGGTGTAGGGTCACCTAATCCTTCCCTGATAACCTCTGGCGTATCATCTACTAAACTTATTACCGTAGAAACCTCTAAATTACCCATGCCACCATCAATAATAAGATCCACACGATTTTCTAATAAGTCCTTAATCTCATAAGGATCTGTCATAGGTTGCGATTCACCTGGCATAATTAAACTGGTGGTTAACAAAGGTTTAGTGACTTCAGCCAATAACGCTTGAGTAATAGGGAAGTTAGGTACTCTTAAGCCTATTGTACGACGTTTTGGATGCATTAACATTCTAGGCACTTCACGTGTTGCCTCTAAAATAAATGTATAAGGCCCCGGTGTATACGTTTTTAACAAGCGAAAAGCACTGGTATTAACCTTCGCATAAACACCTAAGTCAGAGAGGTCACGACAAATTAAAGTAAAATTATGTTTTTCATCCAATTGACGAATTTGTCGAATACGATCAATTCCCGCTTTATTACCAATACAACAAGCTAATGCATAAGTAGTATCTGTAGGGTAAATCACAACACCACCCCCTTCAATGATACTAGCCGCCTGTTTAATTAAACGCTGTTGTGGGTTTTCTACATGAATCTGAAAAAATTGGCTCACGAGAGTCCTCTTAATAAATAATTAGTGTAATACACCTAGCTTTTTCCAAAGTGGCGGTAAATCTTCTGGCATTGGCCGATATAGCCCTAACTCACCCCATGTATTAGGATAATGAAAGTCACTGCCAGCACTTGCAAATAATCCAAAATCTCTTGCTAGATTGGCTAGTTTACCGACCTGTTCTGCAGGCTGAAAACCATTTACTACCTCCATCGCATGACCACCTGAGGTAATAAACTCTCTTAATAAACGGCTAAGTTTAGTACGTGTCATATTATACTGGCAAGGATGAGCTAAACTAACCCACGCACCACTTTTATGTAGAATATCTACAACTGTTTCCAAGCTAGGCCAATGCTGTTTAACATCACCTATTTTCCCATTTCCTAACCATTTCTGAAAGGCTTCTTTTGTTGTATCCACATATCCTTCAGCAACCATTGCTCGAGCAAAATGGGGGCGACCAGGGCCATTATTACTAGCAAACTGCTGTTGTTGCTGGCTAATCGCTTTATCTAATAAATTAACCATTCCCTTTGCATGTAACTTTTCTGCTATTTGTTTTGCTCTTGACCACCGAGCCTCTCTTAAAAAAGCTAATAGCTCTTGCAAACGAGCATTACAAACATCAAAACCATAACCAAGTATATGAATAGTGGTGTTATTCCAAATACAAGATATCTCTATACCTTTAACAAACTCTATTCCAACAGTGTTAGCCGCAGCTATGGCTTCGGTTAAACCATCAATCGTATCATGATCGGTTAAAGATAATACCTTAACTCCCCTAGAATGTGCTCGCAATACCAGTTCTGTGGGGCTTAACGCTCCATCGGAGGCTGTACTATGACTGTGTAGATCAATGGATTGGCTCATAAAATAACTACAAAATATTTATAATCTATGAAGGAAATAGCTAAGTTTGCTATTATGCCCTTTTTAAACCACTTTGGATTGTGTTTTCGTGAAACAGTTTATAGATTTTATTCCTCTTATCCTATTTTTTATTGTATTTAAAATAGAACCTCGGCCTATAGAACTGTTTGGCTATACTTTTACGTTGGGTGGTATTTATAGTGCTACAGCGGTACTTATCATTGTTTCCATTATTGTTTATGGTGCTATTTTCTTAAAACAAAGAAAATTAGACAATGGCCAAATGATCACCCTAGCTGCCTGTTTATTATTGGGCGGTTTAACACTTGCTTTCCATAGTGAAACCTTTATAAAACTAAAAGCACCTATTGTGAATTGGATTTTTGCCTTAGCTTTCTTAGGTAGTCAATATATTGGTAAAGAACCTATTGTACAACGCTTAATGAGCAAGGCAGTTACACTGCCAGATGCTATTTGGCGAAAACTTAATATTGCTTGGGTTATTTTCTTCATTATTTGTGGTGCTGCTAATTTATTTGTTGCCTTTACTTTTGATAGTATTTGGGTAGACTTTAAAGTGTTTGGTAGTCTTGCTATGACGATTATCTTTATGATTGGTCAAGCACTATATTTATCACGTCATATTAAAGAAGAGGAACAACCCTCTAATTCGGAGGAATAATGATGCTTTATGCAATTATTGCAACAGATAAGCCTAATACTCTACAACTACGTTTAAAAGCAAGGCCTGCTCATTTAGAACGTTTAGAAAACTTAAAACAGCAAGGTCGCCTTATATTGGCTGGTCCTCATCCAGCAGTTGATAGTAATGATCCAGGTGAATGTGGATTTACAGGAAGTTTAGTTGTTGCCGAGTTTGATTCATTGGCCGCAGCACAAGATTGGGCTAATGCCGATCCCTATTGTGAAGCGGGTGTTTATGGTAATGTAGACGTTAAACCTTTTAAAAAAGTACTACCATAGTGATTACGGATGAATAATTTACTACTGATAGACGATGACGAAGAACTTTGTGAACTATTAAGCCACTGGCTCACTCAAGAAGGATTTGATGTTAGCTCTTGTCATACAACGCAAACGGGTAAAGATTATTTAGCTACACAATCTTTACCCGATGCTGTTATTCTTGATGTAATGCTTCCTGATGGTAATGGTCTAGACTTACTTAAGCTATTAAGAACCCATCACCCTGATCTCCCTGTATTAATGCTTTCAGCACGTGGTGAACCACTAGATCGTATTTTAGGACTTGAATTGGGTGCAGACGATTATCTTCCCAAACCTTGTGAACCTAGAGAGCTTACTGCTCGTTTAAAAGCTATATTAAGGCGCTCATCTAATCATAATACAGCCACACCAAGCCATATTGAGTTAGGTGATTTAAACTTTAGCCCTGTACGCGGGGTTGTTACTATTAATGAAGTAGAAACTGTTTTAACTGTTTCTGAAAGCCGTCTTTTAGAAGCGTTGATAAAGCAACCTGGCGAACCTATAGATAAGCATGAACTTACTCAAATAGCACTTGGAAGAAAACTTACTTTATACGATCGTAGTTTAGATATGCATATTAGTAACCTTCGTAAAAAACTTGGCCCTCACTCTGATGGAAGCCCTCGTATACTATCATTACGTGGTCGTGGCTATTATTACGCCACTTAATTCAGCAAAAAATCTTTACCTTCTCTTTACATACTACTGACTGTACTTGACCTTTAAATGCTTATACTGACCATAACAGAAACAGCAACCTTGTTGAAAGGTTAGGAGAATTAAGATGCGTAAATATATTCCAGCTTTATTACTTACAGCAGCTATCCCTGCATTAGCAATTGCAGCGCCACATGGTACTGGTTATGGTCACGGAAACCCCGATGCAGGCTATGGACATGGTAATGGCCCTTGTGCTCGTGGTGATTTTGGCCCTGGACATAATGGATATGGCAAACATAGTGGATTTCATCGTGGAGGTATGAATAACCTATCACCAGAACAACGTGACAAAATGCAAGATATGATGAGAAAGCAGGCAAAAGCACGTTGGGAAATTAAACAAAAATACTATAATAAACTATCTGAAACAGATAGAAAGGCGATGGCAGATGAGTTACAAAAGTCACGCGAAGAAACTCGTAAACAAATACGTGCCACAATGACTCCAGAGCAACAAAAAAACTTTGATGAAAGACAAAAATGGCAAGATGAACGTATGAAAGAATGGCAAGAGTTCCAAGCATGGAAAGCTAGTAAAGCAGGTAAATAATTTTCTGTTCCATTAGTAAATGCCCACCTATAATGTGGGCATTTATGTTTCGAAGGTAACTTTTGTGCGCTCATTTTTCTGGCGAATCTTTTTAAGCTTTTGGTTAGCTATCACTATAACTGTTAGCTTAACTATATTATTCAGTCACTTTTTTAACCAAGATACTTGGATATTAAATCGTTTACCTATTGTTAAAAATGTAGCACAGCAATGGGTAGATCATTATGAAAATGAAGGCATTGAGTCAGCTAGAAAATTTCTACAACAGCACCAAAGCAAATATCGAGTTGATATACAAATCTTAACAGAATCTGGAACAACCTTAGTAACACCACGTCATCACCGAATGATGAGAGGTAATGGTAATTTTACTCATAACTCGCCTAATCCTCCAGGGCCTATGCCACAATGGCGACAAATAACCCTAGAATACACCAGTACAAAAACGGGTAATAGTTATCTATTTATTTACAGAATACCTAACAGTGAACTAAATGCTTGGCAGCGCGAAAGCATATGGCGCCCTGTAAGTGGTATTACCATTACTCTTATTGTACTGACTATTTTTAGTATCTTACTAACTTTATCAATCACAAGACCCTTAAAAAAATTAAGGGGAGCAGTGCATGACTTAGGTCGTACAGAGTATCAAAAAAATAGTTTGACTAATTTAGCTAATCGTAAAGATGAATTTGGTTTACTGGCTAAAGATTTCAGTTTGATGGGCGAACACTTGCAAGCTTTAATTGATAGTCAGCGCCAATTGCTTCGTGATGTATCTCACGAGTTACGATCACCTTTAACACGTCTAAAAATTACTACTGCTCTTTTAGAACGTGCGAACGATGAAGATAGAGAAAAACTTTCTAATCGATTATCCCTTGAATGTGATCGCCTAGAGTCTCTTATTAGTGAAATACTAACTCTTGCTAGATTAGATAGTGTACCAGGCAATAAAACGGCTATTCCTCTAGCCCCTTTATTAAGGAAACTACAAGAAGATGCCAAAATTACTGCACCTGATCAAAAAATTAAACTTAATATACCTGAAACAATTACCATCAATGGTTGGGAAGATCGCGTAGAACGTGCCTTAGATAATCTAATACGTAATGCGTTACGATTTAATCCAACTGACAAACCCATTGAAATAACTGCACAACAAAAAGATAATAAAATACATATAGTGATTAGGGATTATGGTATAGGTGTTACTGAAGAGCATCTTACTCAATTAAGTAAACCCTTCTATAGAGTACCAGGACAAACCTCGCAAGGTTATGGTTTAGGGTTAGCTATTAGTCGTCGAGCAATAGAAAGCCATAATGGGCAAATAGTATTTAGCAATCATTCTGAAGGCGGCTTTCTTGTGGAAATTATTTTACCCATTGATTCAAATGAATAAGTAATAGTTAACTCTGCATCTAACGAATGTAAGACTTGCGCACATTCTCATGCAATAGAGTCTTCATTAGCAATACCCACGATAAGATCTTTCTTACCTTTTAGTAAAAAAGATCTGCTGCATTTGAATTCATTGATTATAATCCCTGATAAATACGCCATGCATGTTTTGCTATCATTTTTTCTTCGTCTGTAGGAATAACTAAAGCTAATGTTTCACTATCATTAGCCGTAATTTTAAAATTATTATTTTGATTGGCTTGTTGATCTAATTTAAAACCAAATAAAGAGTTAAGTTGGTTTATCACTTGCTCACGCAAACTAGCATCTTTTTCACCAATACCCGCAGTAAATACGAGAGCATCTAGCCCACCTAAGCTAACTGCTAATTGAGCTATATTTTGTGCGATATGTAATGCATAGTAATCAATCGCTAACTTTGCTCTTTTTTCTTTACTAGCCTTTAAGGTACGCATATCACTGCTCACCCCAGAAATACCTAATAATCCCGATTGCTTATAAACTAACTTTTCAATATCCTTGGTAGTTTTGCCTTCATTTAATAAATGAATGATTACACCTGCGTCTAAAGAGCCTGTCCGTGTTGCCATTGGCAAACCATCGAGGGCACTAAAACTAGTGGTTACTTCAACGCTTTTACCCTGATGTATCGCACATAAACCACTACCATTACCAAGATGAGCAATAACTATCTTTTTATTAGCCACTTCTGGTAATTTCTGTTGTAAACATTGACTGATATATTCAAAGGAAAGACCATGAAAACCATAGCGTTTAATGCCCTGCTCATACATCTCATAAGGTAACGCGAATAGCTCATGCAACAGATCACGCCCCACATGAAAAGCCGTATCAAAACAAGCTACTTGTGGTATTTCTGGCTTTTTATCCAACAATAATTGCATAGCAACCAGATTATAAGGTTGATGTAATGGTGCTAAAGATGTTAATTTTTCTAACTCTTGCAAAACCTGTCTATTAACTAATACAGGTTGAATAAAATGGCTACCTCCATGTACCACTCTATGTCCCATTAAACTGGGTTCTTTACCTTCTAAAATTTCAATAAAGATTTTATAAATAAAATGAAAGGCGTCTGGTAAATTACCAATTTGCCCAATACTGTAATGCTGTTCCGCTAATATCTTACCTGCTGTATCCTTTATTTGAATACGCGGTTGAGTAGCTATGCCATCCAATTTTCCTCGAATAAGCAGTTTTGGCTCTTGCCCTTTGCGCCCAGCAAATAAACCTATTTTAATACTCGAAGAACCCGCATTGACTGTAAGAATTAATTCCCCTTGATAATCAATCATAATAAATCCTGTCTATATCAATTAATCTTCAGTGTTTAGCATACACTAATTTATTAATAGCATGATCAGAAACCAGAGGACTGCCTAATATACCACCTGTAATCTGTTCTCTTTTGGACATCATAACTAATGAAAACTCTTTTTATAAAAAAGTCTAATTCATAAGGCTCATTAATATTTTTCTATTTTAAGCTACTTTGGGGATAAATTGTCGGTTTTCATTCTTATATATATGCCCAAGGTAATGCAACTTTAAAAGAACGAGGTGATATGTTAAAAAAGCACCAACACTATATAGATACAAACATAGCCCTCTGGTTAGAACATAAACAAAAGCTCCAAGAAAAAATTCAACGCTATGAAATACTTTGTATGGAGTTAATAACAGAATAACTAACAATAAGAACTGACATAAATAATTAAAACAAAATATAACTTTACTTTTCAATTTAATAACAACATAGTTATGATAAATTTATCATGACATCCTCTGTAAGAAGAACGTTACTATGCAAGTTAAAAAATCTCAATTAGATGCTGCCGCTAAACAAGGGGTGTTATCTGATAACCAAGTTGAACAACTATGGTTATTTTTGAAAGATCAGAATAAAGATCTACCCAGCTTTCAGATGACTCATATCCTTTATTATCTTGGAGGAATGATCGCCATTGGGGCCATGTCATTATTTATGACCTTAGGCTGGGAAAACTTTGGTGGTTTTGGTTTATTTGCTATCTGTGTTGTATATGCAGTACTTGGAATTACTTTAACAGAATTATTATTACGCCGTTATCAGCTAGCCATTCCTGCGGGTATCTTAGCTACGCTAGTGGTGGTTTTAGTTCCCTTAGCTGTTTATGGATTACAATCCGCCCTAGGCTACTGGGATAGTTATACTCATTACCGTGACTATCATCGTTTCATTGATTGGCGTTGGATGATTATGGAATTAGCTACCCTTGCTATTGGAGTGTTTATGGTATATCGCTATCGTTTACCATTCTTAGTTATGCCTGTAGCAGTTACCTTATGGTATATGAGCATGGATTTAACCCCCATGATGCTAGAAATATTTGGTTGGTTTGAAAGAGATGGCTACTACAGAAGTTATTGGGAATTAAAACAAACTATATCCCTTTGGTTTGGCTTATGGATGATCGCTGTTGCCTTTATCGTAGACATTAAAAATAAGACCCATAAAGATTTTGCTTTTTGGTTGTACCTAGGCGGAGTATTAACTTTCTGGGGAGCTTTAAGCTCAATGAGCTCTGATAGTGAGCTTAATAAATTCCTTTATTGCTGTATTAATCTAGCCATGATTTTAGTGGGCGCTACTTTGGCCAGAAGAGTATTTGTTATATTTGGTGGTTTTGGTGTAGCTTTTTATCTAGGACATCTTTCTTATAATGTATTTAAAGACAGTATGTTATTCCCTTTTGCCTTAACATTAATAGGTCTATTTATTATAGGTATTGGTATTTATTGGCAACGTCATGAAAAACAGATTAATAACTGCTTACAACAATTTTTACCAAACTCACTAAGAGAGTTAATTATTAATAGAAATAACTAATGTAAGGCGAGCTATTTTTCCTAGCTCGCCTTATAAATACATACATGAGCAATTAATGAGCTTCATCCCAGTTATTACCAATCCCTACATCCACTACTAAAGGCACCGCTAACTCAGCAGCTTCTGCCATTATTAGTTTTATCTTATCTGATACTTGTTGCAATTGATCTTCTTGCACCTCTAATACCAATTCATCATGTACTTGCAGAATTACTTTGGCATCTACTTTATCTTGTTGCAACCAAGCATCTACTTTAACCATCGCACGCTTAATAATATCTGCAGCGGTTCCTTGCATTGGGGCATTAATAGCTGTGCGCTCTGCACCACGGCGTACATTTGCATTACCTGCTTTAATATCAGGTAGATATAAGCGACGATCAAATAACGTTTCTACATAACCTTTTTCAGCAGCAGCTTCACGGGTACGCTCCATATAAGCTAGCACACCAGGGTATTTAGTAAAATATTTATCAATATATTCTTGGGCTTCTTTGCGGTCTACACCTATTTGTTTAGCCAAACCAAAAGCACTCATACCATAAATAAGACCAAAATTAATGGCTTTAGCTTTACGGCGTTGGTCGCTTGTTACATCCGCCACTGATACACCAAACACTTCCGCAGCAGTTGCTCTATGTACATCTAACCCTTGCTTAAAGGCATCCAATAAGCCCTTATCTTGAGCTAAATGTGCCATTATTCTTAATTCAATTTGTGAATAATCCGCCGCCAATAGTTTATAACCTTTAGGAGCAATAAATGCTTGCCTAATGCGCCGCCCTTCTGGAGTGCGAATAGGAATATTTTGTAAGTTAGGATCACTGGAAGATAATCGGCCAGTGGCTGTTACAGCTTGATGATAAGAGGTATGTATGCGACCTGTTCTAGGATTAATCTGCTCAGGTAAACGATCAGTATAGGTAGACTTCAATTTACTTAAAGTACGGTATTCCATCAAAACTTCTGGTAGTTCATAACCTTGTAAAGCAAGTTCTGCTAATACAGCTTCCGCTGTTGAAGGTTGCCCTTTAGCTGTTTTACTAATAATCGGCAATCCTAACTTAGTATAAAGTATCTCTCCCAATTGCTTAGGAGAACTCATATTAAAATTCTGTCCTGCCAATTCAAAAGCCTTATTTTCCAAGGCTACCATTTTTTCGCCTAATTCTTGACTTTGGCTAGCCAATAACTTCCCATCAACCAATGCACCATTGCGCTCAATACGCGCTAATACTGGTACTAACGGCATTTCAATTTCTGTTAATACTTTAGCTTGGCTAGGTTCTTGTTGCAGTTTATTCCATAATACTTGATGTAGTCTTAAGGTAATGTCTGCATCTTCTGCAGCATAAGGTACTGCTTGCTCTAAACTTACTTGATTAAAAGTTAATTGTTTAGCTCCTTTGCCTGCAACCTCTTCAAAAGAAATAGTAGTTTCATCTAAGTAGGTTTGTGCCAAGGTATCCATATCATGTCTTGAGGCAGTAGAGTCTAATACATATGACTCAAGCATGGTATCAAACTTAACACCTTGTACATCAATACCATAATGACTAAGCACATTCATGTCATACTTAGCATGCTGTCCTACTTTAGCTATATTGGCATTTTCTAAAATAGGTTTTAATGCAGCTAATACCTTATCACGTGCTAATTGTTGTGGTGCGCCCATATAATCGTGAGCTACAGGAATATATACCGCTTCATAAGGTTTTACGGCAAACGATAAGCCTACTAATTCTGCTTGTTGTGCATCAATACTAGTAGTTTCAGTATCAAAGGCTATTAGTTCTGCTTTCTGTAATTTTACTAACCAATTATCAAAATCTTGCTGTTCAAGAATCATTTGATAATTACGAGTAGTAGATTGTGGTTCTGATTGTGGTGGCTCTGCTTTAATTTCTTCCCCACCACCAAACATATCATTTTGCATAGGCTGTACTATTGGTGCAGGCTGTTTTGGTGCTTTACGCAATAGAACATCTAACCATTGCCTAAACTCTAACTTTTTATAGAGTTCTATTAAGGTAGCATCGTCTTCTTCTTTGCGTTGTAACTCTTCTATATTAACGTCTAACTCAACATCCGTTTTAATAGTGGCCAATTGATAAGAAAGATAAGCCATATCCTTATGTTCTTCTAATTTAGCAGGCAGTGATTTAGCACCACGAATAGGCAAAGTGGGTACTTTATCTAAATTAGCATAAATAATATCTAAACCACCCTGCAAACCTTGAATAAGCCCTACCGCTGTTTTTTCACCAACACTTGGTACACCTGGGATATTATCCGATTTATCACCCATTAATGCTAAGAAATCAATAATTAACTTAGGCTCTACCCCAAACTTATCAATTACACCTTGTGGATCAAGGGTTGAACCTGTCATGGTATTGACAAGTGTAATCTTATCATTTACTAACTGCGCCATATCTTTATCACCCGTAGAAATCACTACAGGCCTACCTGTTTTGGCAGTTTCTAAGGCAAGTGTACCTATAACATCATCCGCTTCAACTCTATCAACACATAACAATGGAAAGCCCATTGCTTTGACACTTTCATGTAATGGCTCAATTTGTACCCGTAAATCATCAGGCATTGGTGGACGGTGAGCTTTATAATCAGCATATAACTCATCTCTAAAACTACCCCCTTTAGCATCAAACACAACAGCTATTGGACTATTAGGATATTGCTTAACTAAGCTTTTTAGCATATTCAGCACTCCCTTAACCGCCCCTGTAGGGATACCAGCAGAAGTCGTTAATGGTGGTAATGCATGATAAGCACGATAAAGATAAGAAGAACCATCCACCAAAACAAGAGGAGTTTGCGACATAAAATAACCTTTGAACTATTATTTTAAAATATGAATTTAGTGCGTATTATAGATGATATTTTCACCATCGTTGGTTATAAATATTATTTTGCAATACAGATAATAAATTCACCCTTTACTACTCACTCCCAATATTAGGTTTTTATATGTTTTTTAAAGGACATTATTGGAAAAAATGGATAAGAAAACACCGTTGCAAATTAGCAGGTGGCTTATCTTCACTCCATAAAAAGACAACGCTTATTCTAGAAGAACACGTAGAAATAGGCCATGTCACTATCAAATCACCTCAACTAGCTATTGGTGCTTTCACCTATATAAGAAGTGATAGCCAATTACTTTTCGTAAAATCTATTGGTCGATTTTGTTCTATTGCTAATAACGTTTCTATTGGCAATCCTAAAAAGGTTCACCCAACGAACTGGGTAAGTATTCATCCTTTTCAATATGATACAGATAGCCCACATCATTATTACCCTGAAGTAATTGATACTGTTATTGGTCACGATGTATGGATTGGTGAAAATGCCACTATCTTAGAAAATGTAACTATTGGTACAGGTGCCATTATTGCAACAAGTGCTGTAGTCACTAAAGATGTTCCACCCTATGCTATTGTAGCAGGCAACCCTGCCAAAATAGTTAAGTATCGCCATACTGAAGAAATTTGCAAACAACTATTAGATAGTCAATGGTGGGAATATCCTGTAGCCACATTAAAAACATTACCATTAAATAATCCAGAAATCTTTTTAAGTAATATAAAAACTCTCTCAAAAGATAAAGCATGTTATAAAAAAATTGAAATTACCCATTCAAGTTGTAAAGAACTTTCCACAGAATAATATTAGGTATAAATCATGTCAGCTAAACTAAATGAATATGGACAACCTATTGGTATAGAGGTTATAGATTGGACTCCCCGAGAATTCCCAAGTACCCCTTTACTGGTAGGCAAATATTGTCAACTTGAGCAATTAAATGTTGAAAAACATGCTAATGACTTATTTGCTGCCTATCAAACAGCAACTGACGGAAGAGATTGGACATATTTACCTGCTGAACCACCTCAAAACTACACCACATTTTGTGATTATTTGACTAAATTAGTAACTACTAGCAATCAATATCACTATGCCATTATCGATATTAAAACAAATAGAGCATTAGGAACTATTGCATTAATGCGACCAGACACTATTAATGGCTCTATTGAAGTAGGTTATGTAACTTTTTCCCCTTTACTGAAAAAAACACGTATTGCTACAGAAGCTCAATACTTACTTATGTATTATGTTTTTGATGATTTACAATACCGACGCTATGAGTGGAAATGTGACTCACTAAACGAACCCTCTAAAACAGCAGCTCAGCGGTTAGGTTTTAAATATGAAGGTACATTCAGACAAGCAGTTGTATACAAGTCCCGCTCTAGAGATACCTGTTGGTTTTCTATCATTGATAAAGAATGGGGCGAACTAAAAGGTCGTTTTGAAAAATGGTTAAATAAAGAAAACTTCAATCAAGATGGTACTCAAAAAAATAAGCTATAACGTTATAAACTTATTAACAAGCAAGGAATAGTAAACTACAAATCAAATTTTATTATTCATCCTCTTACTCTGGCGAATAGATTTAGTGAGCAAACAAGTTTCAAAAACTGCTCCAAAACATGATACAACAGCACCTTACTCTATAGATTTAGGTATTAATAATTTAGAGGCTATTCTTTATACCCAACACAATTATCGAAGAAGGTATACCCAATTAATATTAGCTCTTCCTATAAAAGAATAGATAGTTTTAACTATAATTAAATAGCCACTTCTAATAATAATGGGTAATAGCAATAATTCTTAATGTCTACATAATAACTACATATTTATTTTGTAGTTATTAGGCATTTCCCATGAAAAAAGTTATCTCCTCAGTTTGCCCTATTTTAGTAACACTGATAGTTTTGTTATGCCCTGTACCTTCTGGTCTAGCCCCCCATGCATGGTACTTTTTTGCGATTTTTCTTGGTTGTGTGATTGGGCTTATTTTAGAACCTTTACCAGGAGCAGCTATTGGTTTAATTGGTGTTGCTGTTATAGCATTATTTGCTAACTATGTACTGTTTAGTCCTGCACAACTGGCTAATCCTGAATTTGAATCAGCAAAAAATGCTTTTGCATGGGCTGTATCAGGTTTTACTAACTCCACTGTATGGCTTATTTTTGGTGCTTTTATGTTTGCACTGGGCTATGAAAAAACAGGACTGGGTAGACGGATTGCTTTATGGCTAGTAAAAACATTGGGGAAACGTAGCTTAACATTAGGCTATGCAATTATGATAGCTGATACTGCACTTGCTCCATTTACACCCTCTAATACCGCACGTAGTGCAGGTACTATTTATCCTATTATTAGTAACCTACCACCATTATATGATTCAAAGCCTAATGATCCTTCCATGAAAAAAATAGGCACTTTCTTAATGTGGACGGCTATTGCTTCTACTTGTGTTACTAGCTCCTTATTTTTAACAGCCCTTGCCCCTAACTTACTGGGTCTTAGTATTGCAAGTAAAACAGCAGGCGTTACTATAACTTGGATGGAATGGTTTACTGCTGCTGCGCCTGCTTGTATTTTACTACTAATAATCACGCCCTTTTTATGTTATATCCTATGTCCACCAGAAATTAAATCTGGTGATGCAATTCCTAGCTGGGCCGCTGAAGAACTTAAAAAACTAGGTTCATTAACACGCAACGAAATTTTATTGTTAGTGTTTGTAGTAGTTGCCTTGTTATTATGGATTTTTGCAGAAAAAATCATTAATGCTTCTTTAGTAGGTATCCTCGTCATCTGTGCCATGCTGATATGTAGAATTATTACATGGGATAACATTTTATCGAATAAAGCTGCATGGAACACCTTTGCATGGTTCGCTACATTAGTTGCTCTAGCAGATGGATTAAGTAAAGTAGGCTTTGTTGCATGGTTTGGTAATTTAGTTGGTGATCATATAAATGGTTTCTCGCCAATAATGGTAATGGTTATTCTAACCTGTGTGTTTTATCTTCTACACTACTTCTTTGCTAGTACTACTGCCCACACCACTGCATTACTACCTGTTATTTTAGGTGCGGCAAGTCATATTCAAGGGCTTGATATGCACACCTTTGTATTAATCTTATTACCGACATTAGGCTTTATGGGTATTATTACCCCTTATGGTACTGGCCCTAGCCCTGTATATTATGGTACTGGTTATCTACCTAGCACGTTATGGTGGCGTTTAGGCCTTATCTTTGGTCTATTATTCTTGGCTGTTTGGCTAATTGTTGGAATACCTTGGATATTGCTTATTAATTAATTTTCTTATAAAAAAGGGTCATTTATGTGACCCTTTTTTTATAACTAAAACTAATCTATTAGTTGTTGTTGATACTCTTGATAAAATTGTTTTAAAGAGCTACTTACCACAGTAGCAGCACCATCAATCAAAGCACAACGGCCACTACCTGGTAATAATGAACAAAGACTTTCTAATGCTCGTAAATCTGTTCTAAGGCCAGAACCTGTATCAATGCGACGTAACAATCGAGCTAACTGATAAGTACCCGTTTTACAAGAAGTACATTGCCCACAAGAACCTGCCGCAAAAAAGTCTACATATTCTGCAACTTTACGAACAATACTTGTTCCTTCTGAAATCACAATCATCGCACCAGTACCAAGGCTTGACCCTTTTTCTTTTAAAGAGTCAAAATCCATATGTACATCTAAATCAGCCGTTGTAAGTAACGTATTAGAAGGGCCACCAGTAAATACAGCTTTAAAATGGGATGAGGTTAACATACCGCCACCATAGGTAAATACTAACTCACGTAATGTAGTTCCCATAGGTAGCTCATATAATCCAGGTTTTAATACATCACCAGAAAGCGAATACAATTTAGTACCTGAAGCATTACCAATACCTAATTGGTTATACCACTCCGCACCATTCTTTAAAATATGGGGCACTGTAGCAAAAGTTTCCACATTATTAATAAGGCTAGGTTTACCAAACACACCGCTCTCAAAGGGATAAGGTGGCTTTTCACGAGGAAATGGAAAACCCTCTTCAACGCTTGAAATAACTGCTGTTTCTTCACCACCAATGTAAAGTCCTGAACTTTTAACTACCTTTAATTCGATAGGTCTTTTTAGATAAGCAGCTACTTCACTAAGCAAACTACTGATCTGCCATTGCTCAACGGCTTTTTCCATAACCGCCAATGCTTCAGCCTGATGAGGATTAATATATAAATACACATGATTAGCTTGCACAGCCACAGCAGCAATCAATGCCCCTTCTATAATTTGATGAGGTGTTGCTTTTAATAAATAACGGTCTTTAAATGTACCAGGCTCATCTTCATTACCATTACATAAAATATATTTATCAGCACTTTGCTGATCAGCAATCGCTTGCCATTTACGGTAAGTGGGAAAACCAGCGCCACCCATACCACGTAAATCTGCTTTTTTAAGGGTATCAATAATTAACTCTGGTGCTTTTAAAGCCTGTTTTAAACCATGTCCACCATGATCGCTAAGCCACAGATTAAGATCTGCACCAATACAGGTTTTGGTAGATAACAATATAGGTTCAAATATCATTTCATTACATCCTAGCGATTGTTATGGTTATTATTTAATGATTGACTAGCACGTCCCCGTAAATTAATTTCACGATGGAAATCAAAGTTTCCATACTCGGGGAACAAAATAGGTCCATAAACATTGGTAGGCAAACCAGATAAAATCAGTTGACGTTGCCAATTATATAAATGAAATAATCCTACTTTAGGTGCAGGGTGTTGGTTTGCTGTTAACGCAGCATGCTCACCGGCTCGACGACCAAAAGTAATAATCTCTTGTAGCGCATTACCCATCATACGATTACGGCCATGAATACCGCCCGTCATTTCGCCCACACAGTACAAACCAGAAACAGTAGTTTGACCATTCTCATCAATGACTACACCACCGTTTTGATAATGCAAAGTAGGGCGAACCATTATAGGTTCAACTGTTAAATCAATATTACATTGTTTACCCAAATGGCTTAAACTCACTAAACGTTCCTTTAAAATACCTGGATTACGTCGTTCTAAATCTGGCACATCAAGAAATACACCTACTTTACCTTCACGCTCTATCCCTCGCCCTTCAGCACATTCTCTTAAAATAGCCGCTGAAACAATATCACGAGGTAATAATTCATCAATAAAACGCTTACCCTCGCCATTGATCAAATAAGCGCCAGCAGAGCGAGCAGCTTCTGAAATAAGCCCACCAAAACGAAAAGAGGGCCAAGCAACACCCGTTGGGTGATACTGGAAAGAATCAATCTCTCGTAATTTAGCCCCTATACGGTAGGCTAACACCAAACCATCAGCAGTTGCACCATAGTGATTAGAAGTAGGAAAATCATTTAAATGTAAACGTCCAGTACCACCTGTAGCTAAAATAACTTTACTGGCCCTTACCAATACAAAACGATGGGTACTTAAATCATAAATAACACCACCTACACAATTGCCATCTTCATCTGACAACAACTCCACCAATGGGCAGCGGTTCCATACATTAATCCGTTCATCTAATTCTACGGCTTCTCGCAATACACGCATCATTTCTACACCCGTATAATCTTTAAACGATAAAATACGTGCGCGCGTTGCACCACCTGGTTTTTTTCTTAATAATTTACTGCCTACAAAATCACTATTCTCACGATCAAAACTCATGCCCTGTTCAATCAGCCAACGAATAGTATTAGGTGCAGAAATAGCTAACTGTGCGACAAGTTTTTTATCAGCGCATAAATGTCCTGCTTTTAGCGTATCTTCAAAATGAATTTGTGGACTATCATCCTCACCAATGGCTGCTTGAATCCCACCCTCAGCCATTACCGTATTACTATCACCAATTCTTAACTTAGTAGCAAGAATTACTGAGCGGCCTTTCGCTGAAACCTCAAGCGCAGCAGCACAACCTGCTCCACCTGCACCAATAACCAATACCTCCGTATTAACCACAATTGCCCCCGCTAAATTAGCATCAGTAATTGGAGCATTGCTTTGTAGTAACTTAGCTAAAGCAGTGGGACAAACATCCCCTTTATTAGCACCTACTGTTAAAGATATAGTACTTCCTTGCTGATAATCAGGATGGTATTGTTTAAGTAATAATTGCTTATCTCCCAACTCAGGGGGAGCTGCATAATCTGCTTGCTTTAAATTAGCTAATGCTTGTTCGTATACTATGCCTGACATAATTCCCCCTAGTTAATTTCCGCATCAATATCAATAGTCATTTCACCAGATTCAATCTGATGCAAACGATGCAATAAATCACTTGGGCGTAACGTCACAGCTGTTGTTAAACGCCTTATATAAGTTCCTAAATGATTAGGTGAGATCATCTCAGGGCAAGCAATGGTACATAAGTTACACATAATGCACTCATTAAAAATAGTAGCTGCATTTAAATCACCTGCTGCTGCCATATTAACGCCCTTTTGCACTTCAAGGTGTTTAGGGCAAGCATTATCGCAACCGCCACAATGTCTACAATGCTTAGCTTCAGGAAATACTTCATTAATTCGCTGTAGTATGTGCCAAGTTTTTCCTTCCCAATCATTTGTGGTATACACATGTTGACGGCTGATTGGTAAATGGTCTAAAAAACTAACCTGCAACCCTTCTGCTACTTTAGCTTCGCAGGCTAAAGCAGCAGTTACTGTCTTTTCACCTTCATGCCTAATTAGAACGCGACAAGAGCCACATACACCTTGCCCAGCACAGCCTATATTATCTATAACTGGCTCGCCAGATTGCATAACCGCTTCTAAAATAGAGCTTCCTTCATCTGCTTTTAATTGTTGTCCATTAACTATCAAACTAATACACGTATTTTCTTTCATAATGATCCTAATAATGAATCAGCTATTTCTTTGTTATTTCATTACTATAACTCATGCAGCCTAATAGAAATAGATAGCCATATTACTTAGCTATGCTGATTACAGAAAAAGTTAGACTAATTGTGTAGTTTTATTATTTATATTTTTTACAATTAGGAAAAGATTTAATAAAACATAATAAGATCTCTAAAAATCCCATTATGTTTTTTTAACAATACTTTGTATAAAAACTATTCCATACAAGCTCAGATAACTTATAAAACCTTACCAGTGATAGTTTACATTCAATTGGCCAGTATAACGTTCAAAGTTATTTGATCCCCACTCACCACCCATGTGAGCTGCAACACTCCAACTATCATTAATACTACCCTGTAAACCTATTTTAGTTTCTAAGCGACTTCTTGGTGTACCATCATGCTGTGAATCACCATTAAATTTGAGTTGGTTTTTTGCAGTACTATTAATATAGTTAACCTCAACAAAAGGCTCTACCGTTTTTTGGGTAACACCACGCGCACTCATCCTAATACCTGAACGAGAAGTTAAACCACTTGCTTTATTAGCTGTAACATACAAATTATTTTTATCCCTTAAGTTATCCGCATCATAAAGGTTATAAGTTAACTGCAACTGTGGTGTCATAATTACTTGATAGTCAGAAGTTGTACCTAAAGGAATACCATAACCAACTTCTACAGAATTACTCAATAAGTTACTACTATATCTTTTAGTAGCTACCTGCGATTCGCCTGAAACCTCATTACGATACCAAGCTAACTGGCTCCAAGTATCTATATATAACCCCAAGTCAGTGTCTTGGTTTTCAAACCAAGTACCATAAACACCTGCACTATAACCTTTTACTTTACCATCCACCTTAGTTCTTGTTAAACGTGACGTTGTGGTATTTTCAAAATCCCCATAACCAGCCATTACACCAAGGTGTAAATAACCATCATTAATATTTAATAGGGCTAAATCTCCACCCATCTGCATCATATAAGTACGGTTACGATTACTAAAATTACTATGCACACTGCGATAGCTACTATGGCTTACTTTAGCTCTTAACCAGAATAATCTTTTAGAAGCATCATTATCAAAATCATTAGCAGACACTAAACGATCATATAATGATTGCTGAAACATCTCTGTAGCGGCTGTTTGGTTAGCTAAGTAAGCACCAATAGCAGGGTTATAGATTACTTGTCCGCCAGAGCCACCTCCATATGGATTATAAAAGCTAGTTAAATACCAGTTTTCATTAGTTGTACCTTTATTTAATAGATACTCATATGCCCCAGAAGTTAATGGTTTACCTAAAGCAAAAGCATTACTTGATGAACTGCCTTGCACCTCAACAACCTTAATACCATCACCTGTTGTTAATTGTCCTAAGCTTGGGGCTGTAGGCGTTATAAATACCTTTGTTGCACCTGTGCCTGTTATCACATCACCATTAACGATTAATAGATCACTGGTTCCTTGGCCACCATTACTTGATCCATCATCTAGTAATGTATTTAAATAAAGACTTCCGCCATTAGAAACATAATTACCATTAATGGTTAATGTATCTCCTATTAGCGCATTATCGCCCAATGGGTTTTTATTGGTTAGGTTGATAGTGCCCGCATTATTAAATGTGGCCACATCAAAAACTGCATGGCTTGTAGTGCCATCTAAATTTCTATTACTGAACTTGATAATACCTGCATTATTAAAAATACCATTTGTTGTACCAATGGTATTAACAATTGTAGCTTTACTACCTGAGCTAAAGTTTTGTAAATCTAATGTACCGCCTTGGTTATTAAAAACAACATCGCTACCACTAATAGTAGAATAACCAACGATTGTTCCACCATTATCTACAATACTTTCACCGCCTGTAGTCTGGCTTAAAATAGCTAAATCATTATCTGAACTAATTTGACCATAATTAGAAATATGGGTTTTACCATCTGTAGTAGTCAGCTTAAGGCCAGCAGAATTAGTACCTGATGCTCCTTTAATTGATCCACCCGTAATATTAATAATATTATCGCCAGCACTTGCCGTACTATCTATAGCAATACTATTTTGTCCAAATACATTAATATTTCCACTATTTTCAATATAGTTAGTCTTGCCTATAACCAACAATCCTGAAGAGTTATCTCCACCTGTAATATTTATTAGACCTGCATTATTAACAATAGCAGTACCATTATTTGCGTCTACTCTAGCTCCAATATTAACTTTTGTACCTGAAACATTAATATTGCTATCTTCTGTAAGTGAAAGTACTGCGGTACCATTGAAAGCTTCAACTAAAACAGCTACTGTTTGATTGGTTAAATTAGTTAAATTAACTGTAGCTCCAGTAGTTATTTTAGCTGTCTTACCTTGACCATCGGTTCTGGTATAAATAGCTGATGAGCCATAATTAGAACTTACTGAACTAATAATACGGGTATCCTTATCCACCTCAATCTCTAAATCACCATAATTAGGGCTATAGCCTAAATTACCATTAACGCCACCAAAACTTATCCAGCTACGGTATCTTCCAACATTAACCCAATTTTGGCCCTCAATAGTAACCCCTTTGACTACCATTTTAGTGAGCGCACCATCCGATGCTTTAATTGATGCGTTAGTATCCCCACCCTCATAAGTAATAACCGTTCCATCTGGACTTAAACTTGAGGTAGGCGCTGCGGCGTATGATAATAATGGATAACTAATTAAACCAACAAACGAGATAGAAAAATTAACTAAACTCCAGTACTTCTTTGTAAACACGTAAAAACCCTTTACTACTAAAAATATTCCATACTTTAGTATATAAACTTTATAGTCTAATTGCACTAATCATTTATAATTAGAACTACTTAAATTTTCTAATTAGTTAGTATTATCAAAAGTTATTATTTTCTAAAATTACCATACAAACTTTGCATTTGGCTAGTTTATATCCACTAGCCCTTAAACAAATTACTTTCTTTCAAATTCCGTGATTGAGGGATTTAGTTCTTCAAATAAACTATAAACATCATTTAATAATAGTGAAGTAGCTATAGATAATGCTGAAGCACTTGTACTTGTTATGGTTTTAAGTTCGTGTAACTCTTCCAATAAATCAATAACGGCTTTTAACCTTGCAGTTGCACATTCATAGATAGCATCACGGGATGCATTAGCGTCGTAATATAAAACATTCTCACTATTGCCCTGAGAGCCATAGTTTAAAGGAAGAAAATGGGGAGAATTAGTTGGTTTGCTCATCGGTTTAGCTCCTGCTTACGTTAAGCCACCCCTCTTACCTCTTAGTAATAATGGGTGGCGGGACTGTGCACAGGTTGGCGGACCGAAACGAGAGAATCGGCACACTCCGTAGAGTGTCCCGTACACAGCCCGCCATAAAAATTAAGCGCGAGCCGTGCTACCCGCAACTAATAAGATTTAGTCACGGTCTCTCGTTAATGGGCCGCCAAGCCCATACTATAGATTTGCTATAGTTCTCTCATTGTAGAACTAGCTAATTGATGGAGCAAGTTTTTTGTTTTAGAGAATTGATTTCTGCAAAGCTTAAAATTTATTACTCAATAAAAAAGAGCATCCATTAATTTTTTGAAAAAGGGTATTTTTGACAGTAGCACTAACAAAAGTAAATTTTCATATATCTTACAGATGCTTGCTCGGTCTATTTGTATTGATATCTTCTAATAAAGTTATCGTATCAGTAATAATTTGTTGATATGTTTCTTCTTCATCCTTGATAGTTGAATCTAACCATGGTGCATAGTGGTGTTTAGTACGATTGGTGATTAGACCATTTTTTTGTAATGTTTTTGCCAATTGGTAAAACATTCTTCCTGAGTCTGTTTGCTCACCTAAGTGATATTGATTGGTTACTTTTGTTGCTTGTGCTTGGTCAAATCCCAACTCTTTATAAAATTGTATAATTTTTTCAGGTGCAAAGGCAGATTGCCAAAATTGATTAAAACAATACCATGCCCAATCTTCGGCCTCATCTCGATCACTTTTGTTAAGTGTATCTAGCTGCTGTAGCCAGTCAATACCAAATTTATGATGTGAGGCTTCATCAGACATAACGAGTCGGCAAAGTCTTTGTAATGCTGGGTCATTAGCTTTCCTTGCAAAATAAGAAAGGCTCGACATACCCAAGCCCTCTAAAATAACTTGAACACCAACTATTTGTAAGTGTACTCGTGGCGCATTGATTATTTTATTTAAAAGATTTTTATAGACTGATCTAATGGGTACTGGCACTTGAAAACGATGTTTTATATATTGATTGAAACCAGAAATATGCCTAGTCTCTTCTCTTGCTTGGTTAAGCGCATATTCAACAGCACTAAAATTAGCTAACATTTTTGACAAATTAACACATGCAAAAGTAGCCGCTTGCTCAGCATAGAGCATGCCCGTCACCATTTTTGCTACATAGGTATTAATATATAATAATTTTTGCTCAGTATTTAAAATATTACCCAAAGGCCCCATTAACTCAGGGAAGTCTGCCTCTTGCAAAAGCGTTTGCTTTTGAAAATCAAAACCATTAGAGAGATCTAAATAAGCACTATCTTTAGGATTCCAATATCTTTTATGGGTATTGCTTAGGTAGCTATCAAATGCATTAAGTGCATGACTAAAATGAGGATTCTCAATAATATCTGATGAATTAGCCTCTTGTTCTTTTTCAAAAAATATATTCACTTTTAGAACCTTAATGCATGATAAATATAGATGGTTATAACTATACTATAGATTTGTCGGTTATCATTGTAGAAATAACTACTGCTAAAAAGCAACAAAAGCAACAAAAGCAACAAAAGCAATTACAAATGTAAGTTCTCACAATTGCTGAAATATTCAGCACCTGTTTTATAATGGTTGTAGCAATTCTTGAGATTTTCTCACTTATCCGCCAATAAACAGATTTTGTTACCTGCTTTATGCAATCTCACATAACCTGAAATTGCTTGAAAAGGGTTATAAAACATAATTAATTTATTCAATTAAATTATGTTCTGTAACGTTACCTCTTTCTATCTCATTAATAGCTTCATTTAACTTTTTAGCATTTTCAGGGCTAGACATTAGGTATAGTGTTTCTTCATATCCTCTAAAATCATTTAAACCCATAATTACTACTGGTTTACCATTTGATCTATTAACTAATACTGGCTGATGAGTATCATTTACTCTATCTAAAATTTCTTCCATATTGGTTTGAAATGTTGGGTAACTCATTTTTTCCATTAGTCCCTCCTTATGGAAATAGACTATAGATTTCATTTTCACTATCAAAACATACACTTCTTACCAAAGCAACATTTTTTAACTGGGCTTTATAGTAGAGTTTTTGTCTAAGTTTTATTTGCCATTGATAATCAATAGGGAATATATTTTCACTTGCAAAATATTCTATTAAGGTTCTTGATCCTATTTTGAGTGCTTTAGATATTTTAGCTAAAAAAATATATCTTGTTTTAAATACATTCAGATCATCTTCTGTTATTAGTTTCCTATTATCTTTACCAATAAAATAATCAATTATCCCCATATTAATAAGCTGATATGTTAGCTCTTGGTTAATATTTAACAATTTAGCTAACTGCGGGATGGATATGTATTTATTATCATTGATGTTTTTCCTAATCCACTGTTTAAGATCACTATGGGAAATAGTTAATGATCTAAGGTTGCTCTCATGTTGCCTTTTTATTACTGTTATTCTTATTTCTTCATTCAATATAGCTTTTATAAGCTTTGCTAAAGGTTTTTCTATTCTATTTCCTATAACTCTCATAGCTTCAGCAATTGAGATAGTAGAAACTTCCAACTCTATAACTTTTTTAAAGAGTGCTGCTAAATAGTTCTGAATTATTTCTATAGGAAATTGCCATTGTTGGCTATAATTTTTTCTTGGTGGAATGGCGTTAGGAAAATGATCGCTTTCAATTAATTGATTCAATTGAGATTTAGTAATACCTAACCTCTGAACTGCTCTCTTAAAGCTAAACATACTCTTTATTTTACTGACTTGTAATCGAATAATTTGTGAGGTGAATATTTACCTTACATATATAACGGGGTCAGTTAATAGCTGTATCCCGTTTTTATCTTCTAAACTCTAAGTATTAATAATTCTTTATAATTACTCCTTCTTTGATTCCCAATAAAATAGCAATTTCATGTGATTTGCCTCTAGTGTTTTGGGAGCGGCCTGAAAGCACATTTTGTACTTGGTGATAAGAATAACCATATTTTTTTGCCCACTGCGCAATAGTTATGCCAGAGAATAAAAATTCTTTTTTCACATCTTCTACTGTTTTAGTAGCCATGATCATTACCAGAACGCCAATTACAAGTTAAAACTAATATTTAGATAATAAATAAAAGAAATAACATTGTAAATAAATAAGTATATATTTGTATGAATATATATAAGTAAGTATAATTATTAAATAAACTTTATTAATGGATGGAATAACTATTGTATTGTCAAATCCTCGCAGAAACCTTTGGTAATCGCTTAAAAGAAGAAAGAGTAAGACTAGATCTAACCCAAGAAGAACTTGCAGAAAAAACTGGAATACGTGCTATAACTATTATTCAGTACGAAAAAGGGAAATCTTCTCCCCCTATAAAGTTTATTTATAGTTTGCAGGATCTAGGCTTTGATATAGCTTATTTATTAACTTCAACTACTAATATTCCTAATCCAAGTGACTTTCCACCTGAATTATTTAAAGAAATAGGATCTGCCATTGACCAATTTGAGCTACATATGGAAGCTAATTTAACTAATGAGGAAAAAGCTAAATTAATCTTAATTATGCTAAAACAATATATGAACAATATTAATCAAGGCAAACCTTCTAATACCATACAAATGAAAGATATTTTATCCAATCTATTAAGATTAGCATGAAAGATAGCAGAGATGACTTAATTGGGAAGTTTGAAAAAATTGGATTAAATAATCCAAATATAAAGTTTACTAATCAGGTGCAAAGAGCTTTTCCTTTAACGTTTTCAAAACAATTTGATAAATCTATTCTTAACCAAATTAGTTGCTTATTTTATATTTTATTTAGAATATATAATTTGTGGATTAATTCTTTTATTTATAAGAAAGTCCTAAATAAACAAATAACGAGTAAAACAAAACTTTGGTATTCTGCTTTATCAGAAGCTAGAAACTATGGTGCTATTATATTAAATCCAGATGATAGAAAATGGATAGATCTTATTACTATTAGATTTGGTTTAACCAATTCTCAAAAATTTCTTTTAGTTTGGTCTCGTTGTATTAACTACAAAAAAAGGGCATTTGGTACTAACTTTCAGGATAATTTCTTCGATAAGTTTTTTATGCTTTATTTAGCTCTATCAAATTGGATAGCTTTATTACTACAAAGCTTTCTTGTTTTATCAGATACTTATTTTTTATCTATTAAATTTCTCTTCGTTTTATTATTTATATATATTTTCAAATAGTTATAAAATTTTCTTTACTATTAAAAATTAGTACATGGGATAGTAATAGTCTTTATAAACAAATTTCAGAAAACAATATCTAAATAATAGTCATCTAATAATGTTTAAGGCAAATTAGATGCCTTTCTATCTTCATAGAAACTAATTATATGTTCTTCAATAATTTTTCAATAAGTGTATTTGACTGACCTTTAACCTCTAATTCATCTATAGTTTTAAGCATTCTGTTAGCAATTTCATTAATAACAGTAACACACACAGAATTACCAAACTGTTTGTATATTTGTCCTCTTGAAACTGCATCAACTATATATTCCTCTGGAAAACCTTGAAGCCTTGCACATTCACGAGGAGTAAGTTTTCTTGGATTTAAGTTATATTTTGACTGGTCAATTAATATTTCTGAACCATCTTTATAATAACGTGCGCTTAATGTATTAGTATAAGGAGCATTTTCATCATAAAGAGAATAACCAAAACCATTTCCTTTTGTTTTGTGCTCTACCTTTCGGCGCTTATGACCATCCCATAACTTATCAGATATAGTGTAATAATCTCCTGCTTTTTTTATTTCTTCATATGACTCTAAAATATTACCTAGTTTTGTTGATATTTTTGGTGCCTGTGGCCATTGAAACAACTTTTCAAACTTTTGGTTACCATAGTAATTTTTATCAAAACCTATTATGTAAATTCTTTCTCTATTTTGAGGTATACCAAAATCCGCTGCACGTAATACTTTTACATCTACCCAATAATTAAGTTTTTCTGACAAGGCTGCTCTTGTTTCTTCATTAAGAGGAATTTCATTAGATATTTCTTGTTCAAAATCACCTCGTAAGATATCAAGAATAGTTTTTAAGGTTCTACCTTTATCATGTCCTTGCAGCTGTTTAACGTTTTCTAGTAAAAATGCTTTAGGTTTTTTTTCTACAAGAATACGTTGTATTTCAAAAAACATTGTACCTCGAGTATCATTAAATCCTTGTCTTAAACCTGCTTGAGAAAATGCTTGGCATGGAAAACCCGCAAGAAGAATATCATGATCAGGTATATTTTTAGCATCTATTTTTGTTATATCTCCTGCTGGTAATTCTCCAAAATTTGCTGCATAGGTTTTTTGAGCAAACTTATCCCATTCTGAACTAAAAACACATTGCCCTCCATTTTGTTGAAATCCTAAACGAATTCCTCCAATACCTGCAAATAAATCTATAAAAGTAAATTTAGCGTTTTCATTATCTCGTTGTTTGAATGGAGCAGTATCAATTAACTCTACTATTTCTTTCCATTTAGCATTAGATGGTTTATGTTCTCCAGACTCCCAACCTCGCACTGTCCGCTCACCATTTTCCTTTAAATCTAACAATAAAGCGAATTCTGTATAGGTTAATCCCATATTTTCACGTTTATTTTTGATATAAGAAGCTTTATCTTGCATAATAGAATGATCCAAAAGAATATCAACTTATCCGGATTTTTACCCGGCCATACTATCATAAACTTAATGATGGTACAAACTAAATACAGAGGACAAAGATGACTTCTGAAATACAATTACTTAAGTTACAAGACTTAAATAAACTTATAAAACAATGTAGGGAACATTATCAAAATCTAGCATATAAGGCAGATGTACGTTTTAGCCATCATTTTGCGCAGTTGATAACAGAATCATTAAATAAAGATATTAAGGATACTGTTATACCTCATGCATTTTCTATAGAACTAATTAATGATAAAAAGTTACTAGCATTTATTTCCTCATCTTGTTTTTGGATAGCAGAAAGCTTTTGGCCATTAAATTCTGCTCTTGATGATTATAAGAAAGTACTGGACTATGTTAAGAAAATTTATACAAAAGAATACACTAATAAAAACCTCGATACATTATTAAGAAAACTTCCTTTAGAAAAAGAAGACTCATTAGAAATCACTAATGATGAAAAAGATAAATGGAATACAGCTATCGATATAGCAATTGCTGATAGTGAGAATAATGCTTTTTTTAAACGTTTTTGCTTTGATAAAACTTGGATATTTTTAGAAGAAGACTCCGAAGAAGGAAAAAAAGCAGAAGGAAAAAAACTCAATCGAGGAGACTTTAACCAATCATGTGTTATGTTGGCTACGAAAATGGTAATTGCTAGTTCTTCAAAACTTTTTAATATCATTAAATGTTTCTCGAATTCTTTAGAAATTAGAGAAGCTTTTGCAGAGCTATCGAACGAAGAAGAAGATTTTAGAGAGGTATCCTTACCAGTAAAAACTATTCGTCAAAATAATCAAAAAGGAATAAATAAAATCTTTTATGGCGCTCCAGGTACAGGAAAAAGCCATACAATTGATCAATTAATAGATACTAACCATTCAATAAAAACTGTATTTCACCCAGAAACTCAATATAGCGATTTTGTTGGATGCCTTAAGCCTTCTATGCAAAATAATGAAATTTGCTACAGTTTCATTCCTGGTCCATTTACAGAAGTAATTATAAAAGCTTTAAAAAATCCTGAAGAACACTATTACTTGGTAATTGAAGAGTTAAATAGAGCTCCTGCTGCTGCTGTATTTGGCGATATCTTTCAGCTATTGGATAGAGATGAAAAGGGTCAAAGTCTATATAATATTAATATTACTGATGAGAGCTGGTTAAAATATTTAACAGATAACCTAAAGACACAACTAAAAAATAATAGACTATTTATACCCTCTAATTTATCAATATTTGCCACTATGAATAGTAGTGATCAAGCTGTAATGCCTTTAGATACAGCTTTTAAACGTAGATGGTATTTTGAATATAAAAAACTTGATTTCAATAACTGTGCATTAGGAGATATTCCAATAACTATTGACGAAAAGAATCAAAAAATCAGATGGTCTATATTCGCACAAACAATAAATTTAATTCTATCAAAAAATTCTATTCCCGAAGATCGACTACTAGGTCCTTGGTTTGTAAGTAATGAAGAAATTTTAGATATAGAGCATGCTAAAAATACATTATCAGGAAAAGTGTTTATGTATTTATGGGATGATGTACTACGCCATGGAAATCGTCATTTGATATTTGATGATAAAATTACAACTTATGGTAATCTTATTGATAAATTCGAAAAAGATGAAAATATATTCTCTACTAGCTTTATTGAGGAATTAAATAATTTAACAAATAAAGAAAGCATAACAATAGAGCAATAGTTATGACTCCCTATTTTTATAATGACAGTATGCATTCTAATAAGCTACCTAAATCTCTATTAGAAAGAATGCAATCTCTTGATTTAATTAGAGGAAAAAAAAGTGATAAAACGGTATGCTTTTGTGGCATTATTATTATAAAAAAAGAAATTCACCTTTTTCTACCCCGTTCAATTTCTCTTGATAACAAAGACCTTAAAGCCAAGAAAAAACTAGCTGCTAATTTTATTCAATCCATTGAGAAATATGGAAAACAATCAAAAACAAAAGTTGATCTACAAGATGATGGTGAAGGAAGAATAGGCCTAATACAACTAAGCCTGATTAAAACACTACTAAAAGATTATCAAGATTATGGTTTATATGTTCAAAGACAAGAATCTCAAGTGACTAATGCTGGTAAGACAAATTGGGCTAAGACTATCAAAAAAATACCAATTTCTCTAAATAAAAAAAAACAAGTTGTTTACTTAAAACTATATGGAAATAAATACCAATTTTTAACGGGTAATATTGTCTCACAAATACATGCTGATATTATTAGAGAACTAAACAAAAAATATTCATGGTTATTTTTCAATAAAAATGAATTTAATACAAACGGATTAAATAATATTAGTTCTCTAAATAAAAACACTGATCATAAACTTTCTATCCTTAATAGCGAGTTATCAAACAGTTATTCTGAGCGTGATATTAATCTTATTAAAAATATGATTAATTATTTAAAAAATATATCTGGTGATGACACAAGTGAACTTATTGCTGGAGTAACAAAATTTCATCATGCTTGGGAACATATGTTGAAAAAGATACTTGCAAATACAATAGATATTAACTCTAAACTTCCAATACCAATATTTACTAAACAAAATGATGAAATTATAAAAATAAGCCAAAAGGGAATGAAAACAGATATAGTTATAGAAGATAAAAAAGAACAAATTATCACTGTTGTAGATGCAAAATATTATGAAGCACAAAATGTTAACACAATGCCTAGTTGGCCAGATATCGTAAAACAATTCTTTTACATAAAAGCACTAAAAACTATTTACCCATCAGATTATCAATTTAAAAATATTTTTATCTTCCCTGGAGAAAATAAAATATTTAAACAAATAAACATGGGGTTAAAAGATCAAGAGTACATTCTATTAGATGAAGATTTCCCTCCTATTATATGTAAATATATTTGTCCAATTATTGTAATTGACTATTTTGTAAAAAATAAAACTGTTGACCTTATAGATCTATAACAGCCTCTTAACTAAAAGATATAAATAATCTCCATTATTTATTGTTTTTCTCTAATTCTTTATATTTATCTAAAAACTCTTTATGATATTCTTTTGAATGTTCTAATAATTCATTATATGTTTTTACATAAACTTGACCTGTTTTAGCATATGTATTTTTTTTAGCTGAAGTCATCATATCTGTTTTAATTTCTCCTCCAACTAAATAACATACGATATTACATGGGTTTTCTGATGAGTTATATTTTCCCTCTAAGAAAACTTGATAGTGATATGCTTGTTCAATCGCTTTTACATCAATTTTATATTTACTTCGTTTAATTTCAACAATATAGATTATATTTCCAAGAGGATTCGAGCAAAGAAAATCTATTCTTCTATCTTTTTCTTCTAAAGAATCATCAGGGAATTCCGTTTTTAATATTTCAGAAAATCTAACTTCATCTTTAAACTCAATAATTCTAGGATCAATTAGCCATGGAAATTTAACTAAAAAATTATGTAAAGTAGGAACTTCTTTAGTATCATCATCTAAAAGTTCTTGAAATTTTTGTATTACCTCAATTCTAGTTGTGGCTAATGCAGAATATTGTTTGGCTTCTACCATTTTCCAATCATCTAATAACCTTAATAATTGAACCCTGCTGCTGTCTGTCATATCTAATTGAACGATTTCATGTGCATAGTCTTTAAAATCTTCATTATCAAATTTATCAATTACACTTTTTGTTAGCTTTTTTGCTAAGCTGTAATCAATATTTGCATCAGTTAAAATTGGAGTTAAAATATCTTCTCCTAGTTTTTTTTCATGACTTTTCAACCCGCCTAAAAAATTTTCTACGTCTAATCCATCTTTTTTCATTTCATTCGATTTTTCTTCTCTACGTTTTTTTCTCCATTCACTACCTACTTTTTTAATAACTTCTTGTAGATATTCCCTTAACTTGTAGGTTCTTATCAAAGTTGAAACCATAAACTATAATAATTCAACAAGTTAAAAATTAATTATCATGTAAATGAAACAACTAATTTTTTTAAATTGAAACCAAATTACTTATTATCACTTAATATGATACTGATTATTACTACAATTAATTAAAAAACTTGACGAGTTATAAAGGAAAGATAGATACTAACAATTGTCTAGATTGTAGGATAATAAACTATCTTACATATATAACGGGGTCAGTTAATAACTGTATCCCGTTTTTATTTTCTACCATTATTATTCAATCGTTTTCTAACTAATACTTCTTGTTGTTTCATTTTAATGAGAAATCGTTTCACGCTTATGAGAAACGGTTTCAATTCATATGAGAACCGACACACAACTAATTAAACATCCAAATTAGATACAGCCAATGCATTACTTTCAATAAACTCTCTTCTAGGCTCTACTTGATCGCCCATTAGAGTATTGAAAATTTGGTCTGCTGCTACGGCATCTTCAATGGTTACTTGTAGCATACGACGAGTATTAGGATCCATGGTTGTTTCCCAAAGTTGTTCTGGGTTCATTTCACCTAGTCCTTTATAACGTTGGATATCGTAACGTTTGCCACCTTCTGTTTTTAGCCATTCCATTGCTTCTTTAAAGGTTGTTACTGCTTTAGTGCGTTCACCACGTTTAACATAGGCACCCTCTTCTAGTAAGCTATTTAAATGCTCACCTAAGGTTACCATTGATTTGTAGTCGTTACTTGCAAAGAAGTCACGGTTAAATAGGGTGTAATGGATACGACCATGAGAAATTGTTTCTACAACAGGTAACCATGCAGTTTTTTCTTCATCGTAGCGTAGTTTTACAATGTATTCTAATCCTGATTGTTGATCTGCTGTTAAACGAGCCTTTAGGCTATCAACAAAGGTTTGCATTTTTTGTTGGTCTTTTAAGTCTTCTGGCATCACTCTAGGCATATACATAAAGTGTTCGGTTAGTTCTTTTGGATAGATACGTGATAAACGATTTAATGTTTTCATTATCTGACGATAATCATTAATTAGTTTTTCTAGTTGTGCGCCTGCTAGTGCTGGAGCACTTTCATTAACATGTAGGCTAGCATTTTCTAATGCTAGTTGAATTACATATTCTTCTAGAGCTTCGTCGTCTTTAATATATTGCTCTTGTTTGCCCTTTTTAACTTTATATAAAGGTGGTTGAGCAATATAGATATAGCCACGCTCTAATAGCTCTGGCATTTGTCTAAAGAAAAAGGTAAGTAATAAGGTGCGAATATGTGAACCGTCCACGTCAGCATCGGTCATGATGATGATATTGTGGTAACGTAGTTTTTCAATATTGTATTCTTCACGACCAATACCACAACCTAGTGCCGTAATTAGGGTACCTACTTCTTGTGAAGATAGCATTTTATCGAAACGTGCTTTTTCTACGTTTAGAATTTTACCTTTTAATGGCAGAATTGCTTGTGTTTTACGATCACGCCCTTGTTTGGCAGAGCCACCTGCCGAGTCCCCTTCCACTATGTATAGTTCTGAAAGTGCTGGGTCTTTTTCTTGGCAATCTGCTAGTTTACCTGGTAAACCTGCAATATCTAACGCACCTTTACGACGAGTCATTTCACGGGCTTTACGCGCTGCTTCACGAGCACGTGCTGCATCGATCATTTTACCTACAACAGATTTTGCATCATTAGGGTTTTCTAATAAGAAATCAGCAAAGTATTTGCCCATTTCTTGTTCTACTGCTGTTTTAACTTCTGATGAAACTAATTTATCTTTAGTTTGTGAGCTGAATTTAGGGTCTGGTACTTTTACTGAGATAATAGCAGTTAAACCTTCCCTTGCATCATCGCCTGTAGTGCTAATTTTGAATTTTTTAGCTAAACCTTCTTGTTCTATATAGTTGTTAAGGTTACGGGTTAGTGCTGAACGGAAACCTGCTAAATGGGTACCACCATCACGTTGTGGTATGTTATTGGTAAAACAAAGGATATTTTCATTAAAACCATCATTCCATTGTAAAGCTACTTCTACGCTGATACCGTCATCACGTTGGGTAGTAAAATGGAATACATTGTTAACGGTTGTTTTATTGGTATTAAGGTAGTCTACGAATGCACAAAGACCACCTTCAAATCTAAAGAGTTCTTCTTTGTCAGTACGTTCATCTTTTAAGTAGATACCTACACCGGAGTTCAGGAAAGATAGTTCACGTAGACGTTTAGCTAAAATATCCCAAATAAATTGGATATTGGAGAAAGTTTCTGCAGATGGTTTAAAATGAACTTGAGTACCTGATTTATCTGTTGTTCCTATTTCATGCAATGGACCTTGTGGAACACCATGAGAGTAAGTTTGTTCCCACACTTTGCCCGCACGATTAATAGTTAGGATTAATTCTTCTGATAAGGCGTTTACAACGGATACACCCACACCATGGAGACCACCTGATACTTTATAGCTGTTATCGTCAAACTTACCACCTGCGTGGAGTACTGTCATAATAACTTCAGCAGCAGATACGCCTTCTTCATGCATATCGGTAGGAATACCACGACCATTGTCAGATACGGTGATTGATTCGTCTGCATGGATAGTGACATGGATATCGTCACAATAACCTGCTAAAGCTTCGTCAATTGCATTATCTACTACTTCAAACACCATATGATGTAGCCCTGTGCCGTCATCGGTATCACCAATGTACATACCAGGACGTTTACGTACAGCATCTAATCCTTTTAGAACTTTAATACTGGACGAATCATATTCGCGTTTATCAGTCATGAAATTACTCCTAACAGGGGCATTTATACCCTTAAATGTTTCACGTGAAACCTGTTAATAAACAAGCATAAGCAACAATATAAGGGTAGTATATATAGGTCTTTAAAATTAATAGATTATTATAGCATTTTTTATACTTTAAAGCACCTAACTAAGCTGTTAGTAGCTATTTCAAAATCTATTGATTTAGACCTTGTAGGGGTATTTTTACAAGAGTAATCTATACCCTAATAGAAAGTTTATTTAGTTTATTACTCTCCCTTAATAGCAAATGAAAGATACCATTGTTAAAAAACTTGAGATATTAGCTGAATCAGCTAAATATGATGTATCTTGTTCCTCTAGTGGTATAACAAGAGGCCGCAAGGATGGAGCTATTGGTAATACTTCTGGTTGGGGAATTTGTCATACTTATACCGAAGATGGTCGTTGTGTTTCTTTGCTTAAAATTTTATTCACTAATGTTTGTATTTACGATTGTGCCTATTGTATTAATCGTAGAAGCAATGATATTGAAAGAGCCTCTTTTACTGTTAAAGAATTAGCTGAGTTAACTATAGAATTTTACCGAAGAAATTATATTGAAGGGCTTTTCTTAAGTTCGGGTATCGTAAAAAGTGCTGACTATACAATGGAGCGAATGGTACGTGTCATAAAAGAACTACGTACTGTTTATCACTATAATGGTTATATCCATATGAAGAGTATTCCTGGTGCTAGTCAGGAATTAGTATATGAAGCAGGTCTATACGCTGATCGTTTAAGCGTAAATATAGAAATACCTTCAGAACATAGCCTTAAATTATTAGCACCTGAAAAAGACCACCAGAGCGTTTATAAACCTATGCATTATATTCAGCAAGGTATGATTCAATATAAAGAGGAAAGAAAAAAGTTTCGAAAAGCTCCTCGCTTTGTTCCAGCGGGACAAAGTACTCAAATGATTATTGGGGCTTCTAATGAATCCGATAGGGATATATTAAAGTTGTCTTCCTTACTCTATCAACGACAAAGCATGAAGCGTGTTTATTATTCTGGTTTTATTCCTGTTAATAGCTATGATAACCGTTTGCCTGTTTTAAAAGCGGCTCCTTTAGTACGTGAAAATAGACTTTATCAAGCTGATTGGTTAATGCGCTTTTATCAGTTTAAAGCAGAAGAAATAGTAGATGGTAATACAGCTAATTTAGACTTAGATATGGACCCTAAGTTAGCTTGGGCATTACGACATCCTGAATTTTTTCCTATTGATATTAATAAAGCTGATTATGCTGAAATATTAAGAGTACCTGGTATAGGTATTAAATCAGCTAAATTGATTGTTACTGCAAGAAAGCATAGTAAATTAGATTTTGAGCAATTACGTAAAATAGGTGTAGTTTTAAAACGTGCTCAGTACTTTATTTATTGTTTAGGTTCACCGTTGTCTACAAATTATTCAATTAATCCTATAACTATTCGACAAATGCTTATTAATAGTCAAAAAATTACAGCTCAAACTGAACAGCAACAACTTTCTTTTATTCTATAACCTATTGTTATGATTGTATTTTTTTATGATAAAAGTTTTGAGGGTTTACTCACAGTAGTATTTGAAGCTTATCGTTTAAAACAATACCCAGAACAATTATTAGCTATTGGTAATTTAGAACCACTACTCTGTGAAAAATCTTATACTATTATTACAGATTTAGAAAAATCTTCTCGTGTCTGGGAAAAATTACAAAATAAGCTTTCTAAAAGGGCTATTCAATTATTATTCTATGGCTGGCTATCTGAACAAGAAGGTGCTGATAAACTATTATTTGATGTTATCAAAAAAATGGTAGATAGCCCTACCCCTATAGAATTTAATTATGCAGATAATGATATTTTATCTTTATTTCAATTAGCTAAAAAAGTAAGCAAAGAACGCCACCATTTAATGCAGTTTGTACGTTTTCAAAAAACTATTGATGATATTTATTTTGCTGTAATAAATCCCATCTACAATGCCCTTCCCTTAGCCTTAAAACACTTCAAGAATAGATTTGCTGACCAACAATGGATTATTTACGATATAAATCGTAACTATGGTTTTTACTATAATTTAGAAACTACCACTGAAATAACTTTAGATATTGAGCAATATATTGATAATGGTAAACTTAATAAAGAGGCTTTAGCTGATAATGAAGAGTTATTTCAAACCATGTGGCAAAAATATTTTAAAGCGTTAACTATTAAAGAACGAATTAACCTGAGACAACAAAAACAATATATGCCTAAACGATTTTGGAAATATTTAATAGAAAAACATTAATCTTTATTGTTTCACGTGAAACATTCTTAAAAGCTAGACTTTAGTAGCGATTGTAAAAATTACTATAAAAAATCAAACTAGTTTTATTAATCCAACCTAATAAAGGAATTCACGTGAAAAATATTAAATATTTAATAAGTTGTTTTGCATTAACCTTTCTATCTTTAACTGCTATAGCTGAAACTAATCCTCTTAGTGTGCATGTATTAAACTTACAAACAGGCCTACCCTCTTCTAATGTTGAAGTTGTACTTGAGCAAAAAAATGGTGATGACTGGAAATTATTAAATAAAGGAATAACAGATAATAATGGCAGAATAACCGCATTATTTCCTAACAAAGAAACAATGCAAGATGGTATTTATAAAGTCACTTTTAAAACAGCAAAATGGTTTAAAGCACATAATACAGAAACTTTCTTCCCTGAAGTACCTGTTATATTTAAAGCAGATACTAATATTAAACATTATCATATACCTCTATTAATTAGCCCTTATGGTTATTCTACTTATCGTGGTAATTAATAAACAGATATAATATTAAATATAGTTTTATAGTCATACAAAATTTCTACACATGTTTCACGTGAAACACTAATTGAATAGGAGTTATTCAATGAGCCAATTTGAAACTCAACGATCAGTAAAATTAGCTGATGGCACAATAATTCCAGCTATAGGTCAAGGTACTTGGTTTATGGGTGAAAACCCATCTAAAGAAATGGATGAAATTAGTGCATTACAATTAGGTGTAGAATTAGGTATGACACTTATAGATACTGCTGAAATGTATGCTAATGGTGGTGCAGAATTAATAGTAGGTAAAGCCATTAAACATATTCGAAATAAAGTGTTTTTAGTATCTAAGGTATACCCTCATAATGCAGGAAAAAATAGTGCGATTAAAGCCTGCGAAAATTCCCTTAAAAGACTGCAAACTGATTATTTAGATTTATATCTATTACACTGGCGTGGATCTATCCCTCTTGCTGAAACTGTTGAAGTAATGGAAAATCTTAAAGCATCTGGCAAAATAAAAAGATGGGGTGTTTCTAATTTTGATACAGATGATATGAAACAACTGTGGCAAATTACTAATGGTAAGAATTGTGCTGTTAATCAAGTTTTATATCATTTAGGTTCTAGAGGTATTGAATATGATCTAATACCTTGGTGTAAAGATCATCAAATGCCTATTATGGCCTACTGCCCAATTGCTCAAGGAGGTACTTTAAGAAAAGATCTTATGAATAATAAAATTGTTCAAGATATAGCTAAAGCAAAACAATGTACAACTGCCCAGTTATTATTAGCTTGGTGCATTCGTAATGGCAATGTTATTGCTATTCCAAAAGCTTCTAATAAAACTCATGTACACGAAAATGCCCAAGCTTCTACTATTAGCTTTAATCAAGATGAATTAGATTTGTTAGATAGCATATTTACTCCACCTAAACATAAAATACATTTAGACATTGTATAAAAAATTATATTTATAAAAAAATGTTTCACGTGAAACAGAAGTAATTCCATTAGTGAATTATAAAATTTATAAATTACTCAAATAATATAAGATTTCAGTGGTAGGATTTTTTGCTAAAACAGCTTAAGTTTTTAACCTATTACATTAATTGAATATTACCTTGTTTCACGTGAAACAATGCAATCTCAGTTTTTTCTTTCCATATATTAAATAAAGGTTCTTTTTCAACACCTGTAATAAATATTTGGCATTCCAAATCTTCTAATAATTTACAAAGAGCTTTTCTATGTTGTTCATCTAATTCAGATGCAAGATCATCTATTAAGTAAATGACTTGTCCTTTTTTATAATTATTAATTAGATAACCTTGTGCTATTTTTAAGGCACATACTACTAATTTCTGCTGTCCTCTAGAAAGTACATCAGCTGCATTATAACCATCTAATTTTAAGCGTAAATCAGCACGTTGTGAGCCTGCTTGAGTATGTCCTAATTGCTGATCTCTTTCTAAATTATTAGTAAGTATTTGCTGTAAACTACTGTCCTTATCCCAACCACGATAATAACTTAAAGAAAAATTTTTAATATCTAATAATTCAATTAATATTTTATCAAAAATAGGTTTAAGTTCTTCTATATAAGCTTTTCGATAATTATCTATTTCTTCACTAGCCTGACAAAATTCATGATTCCAAACTTCTAGTTCTTTTAAATTATTTCTACCTTGTCTTAACCAAGAATTTCTTTGTTTTAAAGATTTTTGTACTCGTTGCCAAGCAGATAGAAATCTTTGTTCAGCATGGAATACACCCCAATCTATAAATTGCCTTCTTAATTTGGGTGAACCTTCTAATAATCTAAAACTATCAGGATTGATAATTTGTAAGGGCAAAATATCTGCCAATTGTACTGTTGTACGAATATTTTGATTATTTATTCTTATTTGTAATTCACTTTGTTTATTACGGTTTATTCCTAATTGATGAATAATATGTTCATTCTGCTTAACTTGACCAAAAATAGTACAATCATTTTTATCATAATTAATAACTGTATTTATTTTATGACTACGAAAAGAACGAGCTAATCCTAATAAATGAATAGCCTCTAAGACAGAGGTTTTACCACTGCCATTAGCACCATAAAAAATATTTACACGAGGAGAAAGAGATAATGTTACTGGCTCTAAGTTACGTAAACCAGTAACATCTAAACGAATAACAGACATTTAACCTTATAAACGCATGGGCATTACAACATAAGAAGAATCATCATTAGTTTCTTCTTGAATTAATGCACTGCTATTTGAATCAGCTAAGAATATACGTACTTTTTCTGTACTGATTACATTTAATACATCCAATAAATAACTTACATTAAAACCAATTTCTAAAGAAGCACCTGTATATTCTACAGCAATTTCTTCTTCTGCTTCTTCTTGTTCAGGGTTATTTGCTTGTATTTTCAATAAGTTATTTTCAAGATTTAAACGAATACCACGATATTTTTCATTAGATAAAATAGCCGCACGTGTAAATGATTCTTTTAATGACTGACGATCTGCTATTACTAATTTATCACTACCTTTAGGTAATACTCTTTCATAATCTGGGAATTTACCATCAATTAATTTTGAAGTGAATGTAAAATGACCAGTAGTTGCACGAATATGATGCTCACCTAATACAATAGATAACTTAGCTTCTTGATCTGTAAGTAGTTTTACTAGTTCTAAGATAGCTTTACGAGGTAATATAATTTGTTGCTTTTCAGCAATAGCACCATTTAATTCTAAAGGAACAGAACAAACCGCCATACGATGACCATCTGTAGTTACCGTTCTTAAATGGCTATCACTTAGCTCCAATAGCATACCATTTAAATAGTAACGTACATCTTGTTGAGCCATAGCAAAACTAGTATGTTCAATAATTCGACGCAATTTACTTTGTTCAACTTCAAAGGTTAAAGAAGTTGGACCATCTTCTACAGTAGGAAAATCATTAGCAGGTAAAGTAGATAATGTAAACTTTGAACGTCCTGCTTTAATTAATAGCTTTTGATCATCTAATTTAATATCAATCATAGATTCACTAGGCAAACTACGACAGATATCCATTAATTTTTTAGCTGGTACAGTAATTTCACCTACTTCAGTAACATTTTCTAAAGCTACTCTACCAATCAATTCAACTTCTAAATCAGTACCTAATAAAGATAGTTGATTATTTTCTACTGTTAACAACACATTAGAAAGTATAGGTAATGTATGACGACGCTCTACAACGCCTGTCACTAGCTGTAAAGGTGTTAATAACTGTTCACGTTGAATACTAAAATGCATGTTTATAACCCTGTTGATATTTGCTCAAAACGTCCCAGTTATCCCTATACTTTCCATAAGCTAATTTAAACTAGCTAATTTTGCCTTTTCTTGCTCATTCGCGCAAGTTAATAGTTTTTAATTAGGTAGTTAATGTACGTAATAAGTTTTTATAATCTTCAAGAATATCTACATCAAGCTTTTTAAGCTCTTCAATTTTACGACAAGCGTGTAATACAGTTGTATGGTCTTTACCACCAAAAGCATTACCAATCTCAGGTAAACTATGATTAGTAAGTTCTTTGGCTAAAGCCATAGCTACTTGTCGAGGCCTTGCAACAGATCTAGAACGACGCTTAGATAATAAATCAGATACTTTTATTTTATAATATTCTGCAACTGTACGTTGAATATTATCAATACTTATTAACTTATCCTGTAAAGCTAATAAATCCTTCAATGCTTCCTTTATTAGCTCAATGGTAATAGGTTTACCCGTAAACTGAGCATGAGCCATTACCCGCTTTAAAGAGCCCTCTAATTCACGCACGTTTGAGCGTATACGCTGTGCTATAAAAAAAGCATCATGTTGGTTAAGATCTATCTTAGCTTGCTCTGCTTTCTTCATTAAAATAGCTACTCTAGTCTCCAATTCAGGAGGCTCTATAGCTACTGTTAACCCCCAGCCAAAACGAGACTTTAATCGTTCTTCTAAGCCATCAATTTCTTTAGGATAACGATCGCTAGTTAAAATAATTTGTTGACCACCTTCTAATAAGGCGTTAAAAGTATGGAAGAACTCTTCCTGCGAACGTTCTTTATTAGCAAAAAACTGGATATCATCAATTAATAAAGCATCTACAGATCTATAAAACTTTTTAAAATCATTAATAGCATTCATTTGTAACGCTTTCACCATATCCGCTACAAAACGCTCTGAATGCAAATAAACTATCTTAGCATCAGGTTTTTTGGTCAGCATATAATTACCAACCGCATGCATTAAGTGAGTTTTACCAAGACCAACTCCACCATAAAGAAATAGTGGATTATAACCATGCTTCATATTATCAGCTACTTGCCAAGCAGCTGCTCTAGCCATTTGATTGGACTTACCCTCTACAAAATTATCAAAGGTAAATTGCTTATTTAAATAGTTAGAATGATGTAATTTTGTGATTTCAACTTGTTCTTCACTAATATCACCATCTATTATTCTATTAGATATATCTACAATATTTCTTTCAGTTATTTTTTTTGTAGATTTAACAGAAGACAATTTCTCAGTTTTATTAGCAGCTGTTTTAGTAGTAACAGCAGCACTTTTACTGCCTATAGTTAATGTTATATTAGGAGGTGCATCAGCTGAACGTTCAATAATAAGTTCTTGTAAACGAGAAAAATATTTTTCATTTACCCAATCCAATACGAAACGATTGGGTGCATAAATGATTAAACCATCATTATTTACATCAACCTGTAACGGTCTTATCCAAGTATTAAATTGTTGACTTGGTAATTCATCACCTAAAATATTAATACATTGTTGCCAAAGATCTAATAACACAATATAGCTCAACTGATAAATAAATAGACATTCTAACGGCTCTAAGAAAAGTTATCCACAGCTAAATACTATTAAAAATAAAATAAATAGTTGTAAAGTAAAGCTGTGCATAAATAAGCTTAAACTACCTTTATAAAGTGTAAATAAAACAGTGGATAAATCTACTGTGAATAAAAGTACTATTTATCCACAGTTAAACTACATCTAAAACACATCTTTCTCATAGAATATAAACATCTTTATAAAACACTATACTCATTATATAGTAAGACTTATATAAAGTTATTAACAGATTATTAGCTTACTAATAAAAACAATATAAATAATCTTTTAAATACATATATATTTTATATTTATTATTTTATTACACGTAAAATAAACTTTTTTATGTAAAGTACTATTTATTGTTTGACCTTCTGCTCAGCTTCAAATAAAATTGCTGGCTCTTTAAAATTAGGTGTCCTTTTTTGAACACAAGGTAACATTAATATGAAACGTACATTTCAACCTAGTAATATAAAACGTGCACGTGTACACGGTTTTCGCGCTCGTATGGCTACTAAAAGTGGTCGTCAAGTTCTTAATCGCCGTCGTGCTAAAGGTCGTAAACGTATTGCTATTTAATTTTTATTGTGGTGAGTCACGACTTTTCCAAACAAAAACGTTTGCTAGAAGCTGAACACTTTAAGCGTGTTTTTGACTCGCCAGATAAAAAACTATCAACAAGTTATATTTTACTACTTGTTTGTAAAAATAATTTAAATCATCCTCGCTTAGGTCTAGTAATAGGCAAAAAAAGCGTAAAATTAGCAGTACAACGTAATCGACTAAAAAGACAAATACGAGAAGTATTTCGTCTAAATCAACATCTAATTGATACTTATGATGTTGTAGTGGTGGCGCGTAGAGGATTAGCTGAAATAGAAAATAATGAATTACAAGCACAATTCATTAAATTTTGGAAAAAGCTTTCAGTTAAAAACTTTACAAATTCTGAAAATGGCGGCTGATATGCGTAAAGTAGCATTATTGTCCATAAAGTTTTACCAGTATGCTATTAGTCCGTTAATGGCAAGTCACTGTCGTTTTTATCCTAGCTGTTCTTGTTATACTTATGAAGCAATTGAACAGTATGGTTTGCTACATGGTAGCTATTTAGGAGTTCGCCGTTTACTCCGCTGTCATCCATGGAATCCAGGTGGTTATGATCCGGTTCCTCCTAAAAACACCTCTAAACATTCAATTGAAGATTAAATAACTATGGATATTCAACGTCCTATCTTATTAGTTGCATTAGCTGTTGTGGCTTATTTAATATTACTACAATGGAATGATGATTATCATAAAGTTCCTAATGAAGAAGGGACTCAAACAGCGCAAGTAACTCAAAATGTGCAGAATTCTACTGGTGAAAATAATATTGAGTCAGATATTCATCAGCCTGCACCTACTACTGGTGAAAATGCTAATACTACAGAAAATCATCAAGTTACTGTGCCTAATCAACCAATTGCCACTTCTACTAATGGTCAATTTATAGAAGTAGAAACGGATATTTTAAAACTTAAAATTAATCCAAAAGGTGGTGATGTTGTTGAGTTAGATTTAAAAGCTTATCCAAAAGCTTTAAATACACCTAATACGCCTTTCAGATTATTTAGTAATTCTGGAGAAGTTTTATATACCGCAGGAAGTAGGGTATTTTCCACTTCTAATAATAATGTTGTTCCTGTTTATCAAACTGAACAACAAAGTTATAAATTAGCTGATGGTCAAAAAGAATTAAAAGTTAATTTAACTTATACAAAAGATGGTATTAATTACGTTAAAACTTATACCTTCTTACGTGGCATGGATGAAGCTTGTGCTAGTAAAAAGAAAAATAGGGTAGGTTGTGTAGATCCAGCTGCTTATCGTATAGGTGTTAATTATCAAATTACCAATAATACAGATAAAGCTTGGCAAGGTTATTTCTTAGCTTCCTTAACTCGTAACAATGCTGGTGATCCTTCTTCTACAACAGCTACCAGTATGACAACGTTCTTAGGTATGGCCTATTGGACACCTGATAAACCTTATACTAGAATTGCTATTAAAGATGTTGATAAGATTATGCAGGTTGCTACACAGAAGAAAGCAGAAGGAAATCTTAATTACTTACCTTTACCTTCAGCAACTGTACAAGGTGGTTGGATAGCTTGGTTACAACATTACTTTGTAACAGCTTGGGTAGGGGATAAGAGCGAAAACCATGTAGTTAAAACTTATAAAGATCAACAAGGTAATTATATAGTTAGTTTTACTACGCCATTAGTTACAGCACCTGCTGGTGGTCAAGTAAATGAAGATTTTACGCTTTATGCAGGCCCTAAATTACAAGATAGTTTAAAAGAATTATCACCAGGCTTAGATTTAACCATTGATTATGGTATTTTAAGTATGATTGGTAAGCCTATTTTCTGGTTACTACAAGTTATTCATAATATTGTAGGCAATTGGGGATGGTCGATTATTGTATTAACTATTATTATTAAATTAATATTCTTCCCGTTATCTGCAACTAGTTATAAATCTATGGCTAGAATGCGTGCAGCATCACCAAAAATGCAGTCTATTAGAGAGCGCTATGGTGATGATAGACAGAAAATGTCTGAGCAAATGATGAAATTATATAAGGAAGAAAAACTTAATCCATTAAGCGGATGTTTACCCATTGTTATCCAAATGCCTGTGTTTATTGCTTTATATTGGGTATTATTGGAAAGTGTGGAAATACGTCAAGCACCATGGCTAGGTTGGATTCATGATTTATCAACAAGCGATCCATACTTAATATTACCTATTATTATGGGTGCTACTATGTTCTTCCAACAAAGATTAAACCCTGCACCACCTGATCCAATACAAGCAAAAGTATTTAAGATGATGCCTATTATCTTTACTTTCTTCTTTATTTGGTTCCCAGCAGGTTTAGTATTATACTGGGTTGTGAATAACGTCTTATCAATTGCTCAACAGTGGGTTATTACTCGACAAATTGAGAATTTGAAAAAGAAACCAACAAACTAAAATAAAAAACGCCCCGATAGGGGCGTTTTACTTGGATAGTTAAAAATATGATTTATACTAAAGATACTATTGTTGCCATTGCGACTGCACAGGGTAGGGGAAGTGTAGGTATTGTTAGGGTATCTGGTTCTTTAGCTAAAACTATCGCTTTAAAACTATCTAAACAAACAGATTTAAAAGCTAGACATGCTTATTATGGCCCTTGGTTTGATAATCAAGATCAAATAATAGACCAAGGTATTTTATTATTTTTTGCTGCACCAAACTCATTTACTGGTGAAGACATATTAGAATTACAAGGCCATGGTGGGCCTGTAGTATTAGATTTATTATTAGAAACTTGTTTAAGCTTTGGAGCAAGGCAAGCTAGACCAGGGGAGTTTAGTGAACGAGCTTTTTTGAATGATAAATTAGATTTAGCACAAGCAGAAGCTATTGCAGATTTAATTGATGCCAGTTCTAAGCAAGCTGCTCGTAATGCCTTGCGTTCTCTACAAGGTGAATTTTCGAATAAAGTACATGCACTTACTGAAAGTTTAATAGCTTTAAGAATTTATGTAGAAGCTGCTATTGATTTTCCTGAAGAAGAAATTGATTTTTTATCTGAGGGTAATGTATTAACTCAAGTACAACAATTATTAGAACAGTTAGAAAAAGTAGCAAGAGAAGCTTCACAAGGTGCTTTATTACGTGATGGTATGAATGTAGTAATAGCAGGTCTACCTAATGCAGGTAAATCTAGTCTATTAAATGCTTTAGCAGGTCGTGAAGCAGCAATTGTTACTGATATAGAAGGTACCACTAGAGATATTCTTAAAGAACATATTCAAATAGATGGAATGCCTTTACATATTATTGATACTGCAGGTTTAAGAGATACTAATGATCCTGTGGAAAAGATAGGGGTAGAACGTGCTTTATTAGCTATTACTGAAGCAGATAGAATATTATTAGTAGTAGATTCTACAAAACCAGAAGTAGCAAATCCATTGAGTGTTTGGCCAAGTTTTTTAAATCCAAAGCCTGCTATGGAAAAAGTAACTGTTATCTGTAATAAAGCAGATCTAAGCTATAAACAAATAGAATTAATTGTTAATAAAGATGGGCATACTACGATCTATTTAAGTGCTAAAGGGAATCAAGGAATAGATTTACTAAGAGAACATTTAAAAGCATGTATGGGTTATGAACATACATCAGAAAGTAGCTTTAGTGCACGTCGTCGTCATTTACAAGCATTGCAAGAAGCACATGAAGCCATACAACATGGTTATAAGCAATTAGTAGAGCAGAGAGCAGGGGAACTGTTAGCTGAAGATTTAAGACAAGCTCAGCAAGCATTAGGCACTATTACAGGCACATTTACCTCAGATGATTTATTGGGTAGGATATTTTCAAGCTTTTGTATAGGAAAATAACAAATTTTTAAAAGTAGTATATTTATTAGTAATTACAAAAGATTTTTATTATTTATGTAACTTTTTCTATTAATATTAATAAAATGATAATAATGTGATGAATATAACTAATTGATTTTTTAAGTTATAGTATTCTAATTGCAATAATTTTTAACTAAATTACTACAATTTTTCGTTTGATAATACATATATCTACTAGACCTCAACTTACTATTTCATTATTAATGATATATAACAAAAAAATATATACAGTTATTAGATTTTTCAGAGGAAAAGAGATGAAACTATTCTCATTATTTTTAACTGCAATTTTTTCATTAATATTGACAGCTTGTTCTACTAAACCACCTTCAAATGTAACCGTAGTCCAAAATTTTGATGCTAATCGTTATTTAGGTACTTGGTATGAAATAGCCCGACTTAATCATAGTTTTGAAAAAGATTTAGAACAAGTTACGGCTAATTACAAATTACGTAGTGATGGTGGTCTTGATGTAATTAACCGTGGTTATAATCCAAATAAAAAAGCATGGAAAGAGAGTGATGGTCGAGCTTATTTTGTAGATTCACCTAATATAGCTTCACTTAAAGTTACTTTCTTTTGGCCAATTTATGGTGGTTATAACGTTATAGTTTTAGATGATAATTATCAATACGCTCTGGTTTGTGGCCCTAATAAAAACTATTTATGGATTTTATCGCGTACGCCAACTTTAGATCAGAATATTAAAGATAGCTTAGTTGCTAAAGCAAAAGAACTTGGTTTTGCAACAGAAGATTTAATATGGATTAAGCAAGGCGATATATAAATTGATCTTTAGCAACTGCCTAATTAGCTAAATGCTAATAGGCAGCATACTATGGAATTAAACAATATAAACTAGCAGTAATAAATTAATTATTAACTATTTTTTGTTTATTAATGATTTTTACTAAAGTCCACTGTAATGATGAGGCATCAGCAGGAATAGGTTCAGGTTTTTTAGTAACATTTACTTCAAGTTGGTAATTATAACCAGGCTCAAAAGTAAAACCATCAATAGAGCCATAAAAGAATTCCCATTCTGTTTGGCCTTGTTCCTTAATTTTCATACATTTCATAGGAGCAACACCTGTACAATCAACTAAGTAAGGAGCTACTTCAATATGTTTAGTAGTCATAGGCTTGGTATTATCCTTTTGACAGGCAGTTAATAGTAATATTGAGAAAATTAATAAAGTAAATTTTTTTAAATAATTACAATTAGTTATCCATGATTTTAAAATATTCATTGAAGCTATCCAGTTAATTTAATAAAAATAATTTTAAGTAGTTATTGAATTAACTACTAGTATCAATTAGTTTGACATATTACTAATAACCTTTGAACTACTGTTAATTAGGTTATGTCGTATATTATAGCTATTGCACTATATTTTTATATGTCGTTGAATGACTTTGCTGTACTAGTTGTACTGTCTTCAGTCATTCGCCTCGTCTAAAATTATATAGAAACAGCTATATGATAATTAGACTAGTCAAATAATTCTATTAATTTAATAAGAGTAACTTGTAATGACCAATCTCTCTAAAATTGTTGAAAAAGATATAAAAAATCAATTACATCCTTATACAAATGCTCGTCTACAAGAACAAAAAGGTTCATTAATGATTGAACGTGGCGAAGGTGTATTTGTATTTGATGAAAATAATAATAAATATATAGAAGCTTTATCAGGACTATGGAGTGTTGCGGTAGGTTTCAACAATAAGAGATTGGCAGTAGCAGCAACCAAACAATTTGAGAAATTACCCTTTTATCATTTATTTGGTCAAAAATCACATCCTGCCAGTGCCGAATTAGCAGAGAAGTTAATAGAATTAGCCCCAGTACCTATGAGTAAAGTATTTTTTACTAATTCAGGATCCGAGGCTAATGACACAGTCATTAAACTAGTTTGGTACTATAACAATGCTAAAGGTCGTCCTAATAAAAAGAAATTTATAAGTAGAAAATTTGCTTACCATGGCATTACTTTGGCGGCTGGTAGTTTGACAGGCATTCCTGCAAACTTAAATGGTTTTGACCTACCTTTATCTGATCGTTTTTTACATACCCTTTGTCCTTATTATTATCGTGATGCTAAACAAGGCGAAACAGAAGAGCAGTTTGTTGATCGTTTAGTGGCTGAACTAGAAGCAATGATTCAAAAAGAAGGTCCTGAAAATATAGCCGCTTTTATTGGTGAACCTATTATGGGAGCAGGTGGGGTAATTGTGCCACCACAAGGTTATTGGGAAAAAGTACAAAAGGTTTGTCGTAAATACGATATTTTAATAGTAGCTGATGAAGTTATTTGTGGTTTTGGTAGAACAGGTAATATGTTTGGTAGCCAAACCTTTAATATTGAGCCTGATATTATCACTATATCAAAACAGCTTTCTTCTTCTTATCAGCCTATTTCTGCAATTTTAATTAATGATACGGTTTATCAAGGCATTGCTGATGAATCCAATGCTTTAGGTGGTTTAGGTCATGGTTATACAGCTGGTGGTCATCCTGTAGCAACAGCAGTTGCCCTAGAAAACTTAAAAATAATTGAAGAAGAAAACTTAGTAGCTAATGCAATAGCTATGGGCGAAGTTTTAAGAAAGGGATTACAGCAATTTGCAGATCATCCACTAGTAGGTGATATTCGAGGTAAAGGACTGATTGCAGCAGTTGAACTAGTAGCAGATAAACAAACCAAAGCACCTTTTGAAAAAGAAGGTAACTTAGGGAAGTACTTAAGTGATAGAGCTATACAGCATGGTATGATTACACGTTCTATGCGAGACATTGTCGCTTTTTGCCCACCATTAATTATTAAAGAAAATGAAATTAAAATGATTCTAAATAGTTTTGAAAAAGCATTAGAAGACACAACAATTTGGGCAGTAACTAAGAAGTAATAGCTTATTTAAGGGTTTTGTAGAAAAACTACATAACCCTTAAAATTTGGATTCTTTTCTAAGTATTTGGGTGCTTGCCATTCACCATTTTGAATAATACCAATTTTAAAAGGAATGGTTATAGCTTGTAGATTTTTCAAATATTGTTGATAGTTACTAATGGTGTGTTTACCTTGGTAGGTTTGGAATACAACTTCATCTACAATATTGGTTAATTGATTGATCAAAACAGGATCACCATTACTGCCCCAATCTAATAAACCTGTAATACTTAACTTATAGTTTTCGGGCAACCATTGTCTAACTTTAATTAGAAAATCTATATATTCTGCCAATTGATTGGTAGCTACATCAAAATCGATTTGGATACCGATTACTTTAATATCATTTGATTGCCATTGTTTTAATTGTTTACTAAGAATAGTAAGAGTATCTTCTGACCAGTTCAATGTGTGAGCACGATAAACTAGCCATAGTTGTTGATTATCAAGGGAATGAATAGAGTTACCTTGGCTAATAAAATGAGTTTTATTATTGTAATTAGAAACTATTTGTCCTCTTAAAAGGTAGATAGTAGAAGCATTATTTAAAACAGATTGCGAACGAATACCGCTCCATAACCAAAAAGCATCATAATCTTCTGCTTTTACCTTAGCAAAGCAAGGAAAACTAACTAGTAATAACCAAGCTATTACTAGTTTTACCAGTAAATAGGTTGCTGTTTTGCCCATAGTGTTTTTGCATATTTAGAATGTAGTAATTGGAACCATTCTTTCCGTTTAGTTAATGGTATATCTTGTCTATCACAATGATTATAGCCACCAGTAAAACAACGAATGGCTTTATAGAGAGCATAGGCTTTGTCTTCGTCTGTTGCTGTTTCATCATTAATAATGAATTGGTAACCCTTTAATCGTGAATATAAAAATTTGCCAAAATCTGTGGGATTATTTGTACCTAAACTACCTGTATTATTAGTATTATTTAAAGATGAAAAAAGCATATAACGAGGATAAGGTAATTGATAATGCTCACTAAACTCACCTAAACAATTTAATGCTTTACCATCAGTAGGATTTAGCTTTAATACATTAGCTAGAATAATAGGAGAAGGACAAGGATATTCTGAATGACTTGGAATAGCTTCAGAAAATAAGGTTAAATTAGTTTGGCCGTATTTGCTGATATTACCCAAATAAACTTCATCCAGTGTATTTTTAGAAATTAATAATGAATTATCCGTTAAAAAATCACTGTAATTTTGCGAGAGTAAGTCCTTATAAAGTAATAGATAAATCATCGTAGCTTTATCAAATTCTTGTAACTCATTATTAGTGAGTAATTGCTGTAACTGGCTACGATTAGCATTTTTTCTTAATAAAATATAACGTAATTGTGGTGTAGTAATGGGAGAGTATTTAGCAAAAACACTGTTTATTCTTGCTGTTTTTTCATAATTTAGGGCAAGACCTAATTCAACGAAAGGTTCCTGATAAGATTGTTTGGCCAGTTCTTTTAAAGATAACCATAGCTTTTCTGCTGCATATGCTCTAGAACTATTTTCTAAAGCCATAGTCCTTAATACTTGGCCACTAAACTGAAGTGGCGTAATTGTTATAGTTTTATCTTCTATAATCAATTCTGGAATAAGTGATAATACTTGCTCAGGATTAGTTTCTATATAGGTGTAATAAGTGGCTAATAGATAGTTATAAAGCTCAGGATTATTTTTGAAGGTATTTTGCTGTTTTTCCAAGTCTTCTAATTTTATTTGGTTAGATCTCATTTTAAGAAGATCATATACCACTAATAATTTTGGTGTTTGTGATAAAGAACGAACAGTAGCAGGATTACTGTTAAAGTAAACTTTATTATCAATTTCTAAAATAAGATCAGCAACAGAATATCTATTAGATGAGGTTAAATTAATATGCCTTCTAGGATTATCTAATAGATTTTCATAACTACTAGCTAATGCAACTTGATTACCTTGTAACCAATAAATACGTCTTAACAAAGCTATTGTCGAATTAGCATATTTGCCTTTTGGATAAAGTTTTAAGTAATTATTAAAAGCAGTACGACTTTTAATAATAGTGGCTTGATTAACTTTCTTTAAATCCAATTCAAACCAATTATTATAGGCAACAGCCTGTCCTTGATTAAGTAGCGTTCTAGCTATCATGTAAGTAGCCGCTTCTTTAACCCAAAGTTGGGCGGCTGTACTGGCAGTAGTAAAAAACTTTAAGGCAGAGGTGTAATCATTTTTATAAAAAGCATTAGCACCTTGTAGATAATTAGAGAAATGTCTTGCTGTAAAACTGGGATCAGCAGGAATAAATGAACTAATATCGGCTTTTGGATTATCAAATAATAGATAGCGAGCAAGTAGTAAATCTTTACGTTCTTGATCATTTAAACCATGAGTAGTAGCTATTTGTTCAATAAATTCAAGGGCAGGTGAAACTAAGAAATCATTATTATCAAGTAAAGAAGAGTTATTCATTACTTGTTCAATAAGTTTTTTAGTTTTGTCATTTAAGTTTGCTTTTACGCGTTTTACTTTGGTTTGATGAGTTCTTTGTAAATCATCTAAATAAGCATCATAAATAGTAAGTTCAAAGGGAATATGAGCAATGCCACTTCTAACCTCAGTAGCTAAATAAGGTGCTCTATTTTGGGGTGATGAAAGGGTTGCAAAAGTAGCTTTTTGTATATCAGTGTTATTTATTAATAAAATTAAGTTAGTACGGCTATCATTAAAAGGGCTAAGAAAAGGTAAATTACTACAAATATTGTTTTGTTGATTTATTAATGATAAAGAGTAGTCGCAGTAATTAATATCACTACTGGCCATAGCAATAAATGAGAAAAAGTTATTAAGTGCTAAGCAACAAAATAATAACTTTAGAAATTTCATAAAATAAAGCCTTAAATAAATAGGGTATTATAAAAATATAATTTATATAGAAAGCTAAATGAGTAAGCTATAATTAGCTATTAAATCCATTATTATTAATAGACTATTGTAACGATTAATGCCTATTTTTAACAGAAAAAAAGTTCTATAAGTAGACTTTTGTCCATTGTAGATTATTACTAATAGCAAGGCTTTAAGAATGGAAAAAACAATTTCAAAAAATAAACTCCTAACAATAGCAGGACTTGGATGGTTATTTGATGCAATGGATGTTGGCCTATTATCTTTTGTGTTAGCAGCTTTAGCAAAAGATTGGCAACTGACAGCAAAAACAATAGCGTGGATTGGTAGTGTTAACTCTATTGGGATGGCGGTTGGCGCATTTCTATTTGGTTTAATGGCTGACCGTTTTGGTCGACGTTTTATTTTTATTTTTACCTTATTATTATTCAGTATAGCCAGTGGTTTAACCGCATTTACTACAGGTCTAACATTATTTCTAATCCTACGATTTTTTATTGGTATGGGATTGGGGGGAGAGTTACCTGTTGCTTCAACATTGGTTGCTGAAAGTGTTGAACTTCATGAAAGAGGAAGAATTGTTGTTCTACTGGAAAGTTTTTGGGCGTTTGGTTGGATTGTAGCAGCGCTTATTGGTTATTTTGTTATTACTGATTATGGTTGGCGAGTGGCTATGTTATTAAGTGCATTGCCTGCGTTCTATGCAGTGTATTTACGATTAAATTTACCAGACTCACCTCGCTATACGGCACAAACCGTTAAACCTTCTATTATTCGCAATATTAAAATGATTTGGTCAGTAGAGTATAAAAAAGCCACTTTGATGCTGTGGATATTATGGTTTTGTGTGGTTTTTTCATACTATGGTATGTTTTTATGGTTACCTTCGGTGGTTATTTTAAAAGGTTTTGATTTAGTAAAAAGTTTTGAATATGTGTTAATTATGACATTAGCGCAGTTACCAGGTTATTTTACGGCTGCATGGCTTATTGAGAAAGTTGGTCGAAAATTTGTGTTGGTAACTTATCTAGTAGGTACTGCTATTGCCGCTTATTTTTTTGGAATAGCAAATACAGCGATGCAATTAGTGATAGCAGGAATGTTTTTATCATTTTTTAATTTAGGGGCATGGGGTGCTTTGTATGCCTATACCCCTGAGCAATATCCAACATTAGCTAGAGCGACTGGTGCAGGAATGGCAGCAGGTATTGGTAGAATAGGGGGAATACTAGGCCCCTTAATGGTGGGCTATATGGTAAGTTACCACTTTAGCCCAAGTATTATTTTTAATATATTCTGTTTGGTTATTGCCATAGGTGTTATTGCTGTACTTGTATTAGGTAAAGAAACTAAGCAAACAGAATTAACTTAAATCATTCAAATAAGGCTTCTAATGCCTGTTCTAAACGGGTAACGGCAATTATAGTTAAACCCTCAGGTGCTGTTTTAGGTGCATTAGCCTTCGGTACGATGGCACGTTTAAAACCGTGTTTAGCAGCTTCTTTTAAACGTTCTTGACCACTAGGAACAGGGCGAATCTCGCCTGATAAACCTACCTCACCAAACACTAATAAGTCATGAGCTAAAGGTCTGTTACGTAGACTGGAAATAACGGTAGCAAGTAATGCTAAGTCAGCAGCTGTTTCAAGTACTTTTACTCCACCAACCACATTAATAAATACATCTTGGTCGTAAGTAGGTACGCCACCATGACGGTGTAATACAGCTAATAACATCGCTAAGCGGTTTTGATCTAAGCCCAGTGTAACACGGCGAGGGTTGCCTAAATGACTAGTATCCACTAAGGCTTGTACTTCTACTAGCATAGGGCGTGAACCTTCCCATGTAGCCATTACTACACTACCAGGTACTTCTTCTTGGGTTCGACTTAAGAAAATAGCAGAAGGATTAGAAATTTCTCTTAACCCTTTATCTGTCATCGCAAATACACCTAGCTCATTAACCGCACCAAAACGATTTTTTACAGCACGTAATAAGCGTAAGCGACCATCAGATTCGCCTTCAAAGTAAAGTACCGTATCAACCATATGCTCTAGTACGCGAGGGCCTGCTAGCGCCCCTTCCTTAGTCACATGGCCGACTAAGAAAATAGCGGTATTATTTTGTTTAGCATAACGGGTTAATAGTGCGGCGCTTTCTCTTACTTGAGCTACACCACCAGGAGCAGATTGTAGTTGTTCAGTAAAAATAGTTTGAATGGAGTCGATCACCATTACTTTAGGATGTTCTTGTTTAGCAGTACTAATAATGGCTTCAATAGAAGTCTCAGTCATCACGCGTAGTTTATCTTCAGGTAATCCTAAACGACGAGCACGCATGGCCACTTGTTGTTGTGACTCTTCACCTGTTACATAGAGGGCAGGGTGGTAGTTGGCTATGTTACAAAGGGTTTGTAACAAAATAGTTGATTTTCCAATACCAGGGTCACCACCAATTAATACAACCGAACCATCTACTAAACCACCACCTAGTACACGATCAAGCTCAGAAGAATGGGTAGTAAAACGAGGCGTTTCCTCGGTGCTGACTTCAGCTAAGGTTTTTACCTGTGCGGCTTGTCCTGTCCAGCTACGGATAGTACTAGCCATCGGTGAATTATCAACAACGGTTTCTATAAGGGTATTCCATGCTCCACATTCAGCGCATTGTCCAGACCATTTAGGAAAAGTTGCACCGCACTCAGTACAGCCGTATAAACGTTTAGCTTTAGCCATACAGTCCTCATTTTAAATAGGTAAACTATTAAACAAAAGGGTTATTGTAAAGGATTATTAACTATAGCATTATAAAAAAATTAATTTTTAGTTGAGGAAGTATTTCTATGAGTTTACTGCAAGAATTTAAAAAATTTGCAATGCGCGGCAATGTTATTGATATGGCGGTTGGTATCATTATCGGTGCTGCGTTTGGCAAAATTGTTTCTTCATTTGTTGGCGATATAATTATGCCACCTCTTGGTATCTTAATTGGAGGGGTTGATTTCTCCGATTTGGCCATTACCTTGAAAGAAGCAGCTGATGGTGCGCCAGCAGTAGTATTAGCCTATGGTAAATTTATTCAAACGATAGTGGATTTTACAATTATTGCCTTTGCTATCTTTATGGGTATTAAAGCAATGAATAAATTAACCCATCATGAAGAAGAAAAACCAGAAGAGCCTGCTAAACCTACACAAGAAGAATTACTAGCAGAAATAAGAGATTTATTAAAAGAGCAAAAAGATAAAGTTTAGTAAAATCTGAAGCCTATCTTAATGATAGGCTTAAACGTGCTGTCCACCGTTAACATGAATTTCTGCGCCATTAATATAGGAAGCACCCGTTGTACAAAGGAAATAAATAAGGGTAGCGACTTCTTCAGGTTTGCCTAGGCGATGTAGAGGAATATCATGATCTACAATTTCTTGAGTGCCTGGTGAAAGAATAGAAGTATCAATTTCTCCTGGAGCAATGGCATTAACTCTCACACCATGAGGGCCAAAATCATGAGCCATTTCTCGGGTTAATGCGGCTAAAGCAGCTTTAGAAGTTGCATAAGCAACCCCAGCAAAAGGATGCACACGAGAGCCAGCAATAGAAGTAACATTAATGATATTACCCTTTGCCGCTTTTAATTCATTAAATAATCCTTTTGCTAATAATGCCGTAGAGAACAAATTAACATTAAATACATTAAGCCAAGTACAGTAATCTGTTTCTAGCACACCTAAACGTTCACCATTAATCCCTTTTGGAGAAATTCCAGCATTATTAACAAGTGCATGTAATTTACCATCGGGTAGTTTTTCTTTGATTAACTCTATTGTTTCGTCAAGGTTTTCAATATTTTCTAAATCTAAATTAATATGATTCTCTAAGCCTTGCGACCAAGGACAATCGTTATTCCAATTATTTCTTGCAGCAGTAATGACATTCCAGCCCGCAGCATTAAAATGTTTTACCGTAGCATGACCAATACCACGGCTTGCACCCGTTAATAGCAGTGTTTTTTTAGTAGTTGTGTCAGCCATAATTAGGTATCCAATTAAATGTAAGTAATTATCATTAATAACTATTGCTAATAAGTCAAGAGATGTTTAACTATAACGGCCTTAATATGCGATAATAGTAATGTTTTTTAAATAACAAAGTGTCATTATGGCACTGATTAACTAAACGTGATTAGTTAAAGAGTAAAAAGAGATTAATTATATGGTAGCAGTCTCTCACCCTTATGTGCATTTTCATAATGTCCAAAAGACTTATGATGGTGAACAACTGGTAGTAAAAAATCTTAATTTAGAGATAGAAAAGGGAGAGTTTCTGACTTTACTTGGGCCTTCGGGTTCAGGTAAAACAACGTGTTTAATGTTGTTGGCAGGGTTTGAGATGCCAACCAAAGGTGAAATTTTTTTAGAAAATAAGCCATTGCACACATTACCACCCCATAAACGTGATATAGGTATGGTATTCCAAAACTATGCTTTATTTCCTCATATGACGGTGGCAGAAAATTTAGCTTATCCTTTAAAAGTTAGGAAAGTAGCTAAAGCTGTAATAGCTGAAAAAGTAAAACAAGCCTTAGCAATGGTTAAGCTACAAAACTTGGCTGCTCGTTATCCAGCACAATTATCAGGTGGACAACAACAACGTATAGCGTTAGCTAGGGCATTAGTTTTTCAACCACAATTGGTATTAATGGATGAACCATTGGGGGCATTAGATAAACAGCTGCGAGAACAAATGCAGTTAGAAATAAGACATCTTCATAGAGAGCTAGGCGTTACTATTGTGTTTGTTACTCATGATCAATCTGAAGCATTAACCATGTCAGATCGGGTAGCAGTATTTAATGATGGCATTATTCAACAAGTAGATACACCACAAAAACTCTATGAACAGCCGTGTAATTCTTTTGTTGCTCATTTTATTGGTGAAAATAATGAATTACCTGGGATAGTGCTAGCGATTGAAAATAATACATGTCGAATACGTTTAGCTAATAATGCTGAGGTTATCGCTCGAATGGGAATACCATTAAGTGTTGGTGATGCTACTTCGCTATCAATTAGACCGGAGCGAGTGATCTTAGCGCAAGCAGAAAGTAATTGTTTAACGGGCATAATAGAAGAACTTATCTATCTAGGTGATCATGTTCGTGTTCGGTTAAAAGTGGCAGATAACACTGAGTTTACCGCAAAAATCCCTATTTCAGCTATGCAAAGTCATTGGACAGCAGGTGTTACAGTTCCTGTTAGTTGGTATGGTGAAGATGCTTGTGCACTTAATCCATTGTAAAAATCTATTCTTTTAAATAAGAGGTTTACTGTGATAAAGAAAATTTTAGCAGTTACATTGTTAACAAGCATTTTTATGCAAACCCAAGCAGAACCATTAACAGTTATTTCCTATGGTGGTTTGCATTTAAAAGCACAGGGTGAGGCTTTTTATAAACCCTATGAGAAAAAATACAATACTAAAATAATTACAGGCGAATACAACGGTGAAATGGCTAAAGTACGATCAATGGTCGATACTGGTCGCACCTCGTGGGATGTATTACAAGTTGAAACAGGTGATCTTTATCGAGGTTGTAGTGAGGGTTTATTTGAGCAACTTGATTGGTCAAATCTAAAGGTTGATGGTGAAAGTGATTATGTTGATGGATCGCTTTCCGAATGTGGCGCTGGCTTTTTTATCTGGTCTGTTGTGCTTGCTTATGATTCTTCTAAGCTCACTACGCCTCCTAAAGATTGGAAGGATTTTTGGGATGTTAAAAAATTCCCTGGTAAAAGAGCATTAAGAAAAAGTCCTATCCTTGCTTTAGAAGTAGCTTTGTTAGCGGATGGAGTAAAAACAGAAGATATTTATACAGTTTTAGCAACGCCTGAAGGCGTTGATAGAGCCTTTAAAAAATTAGATGAAATTAAACCTTATGTGCAATGGTGGGAGTCAGGTTCACAGCCGATGCAATGGCTAATTTCTGGTAATGTGGTGATGACCTCAGCCTACAATGGACGAGTTTATGATGCACAACAAGAGGGTAAACCAGTACAAATCGTATGGAATGATAGTTTCTATGATATGGATAGTTTTGCCATTATTAAAGGAACAAAAAATAAACAAGCGGCTGAACGTTTTATTGAATTAACTATGCAACCAGAAAATCAAAAAGTTTATTCAGAAGTAGCAGGTTATGGTTTTTCTAATAAGAAAACAGCAGAATTATTAGACGCCAAAACACTTGATCATCTATCTACTGCGCCTGAGCATATGAAAAATGCCCATAAATTAGATCCAGATTTTTGGATAGATTATGGTGAAACACTACAACAGCGCTTTAATGTGTGGGCTTCTGAGTAATATATGATTTGTTTAGTGTTATTAAGTGGAGCTTAGCAGGGTGATAAAAAGATTAATGTTTGTTGTTATCATGGGCTTATTAACAGCTTGTCAGCAACAAGATGATTCATTAACTGTTATCTCCTTAGGTGGGGTACATGCTAAAGCACAAAAGGTGGCTTTTTATAAACCTTTTGCAGAAGCAAACGATATTTCTATTATTGGTGGTAGCTATACAGGAGGCATGGCAAAAATTCGCTCGATGATAGAAACTAAGCAAATAGATTGGGATGTTGTACAAGTTGAAACACCTAATCTAATACGAGGTTGTAGTGAGGGATTATTTGAGCCCATAGATCAATTGGCCATAGGAAACACTAAAGATTTTATCAAGGGTAATTTTTCAGAATGTGGCGTCGGTTTTTTTAGTTGGTCAATTATTATTGCCTACAATATCGATAAACTCTCAAAAACACCTAAAACGTGGCAAGATTTTTGGAATGTTAAAGATTTTCCAGGTAATCGAGGTTTACAAAAAACAGCTATGATTGCTATGGAAGCAGCCCTATTAGCCGATGGTGTAGCACCAAATAATATTTATAAAGTATTAGCAACACCAGAAGGTATAGATAGAGCTTTTAAAAAATTAGATGAGATCAAACCTTATATTAAATGGTGGGAAAAAGGCTCACAGCCATTACCTATGTTATTGGCAGGTGATGTGGTAATGACAACAACCTTTAATGGCAGGGGCGTTATCGCTCAACAAGAAGGTAAGCCTGTTGGGCTTATATGGCACAATAGTTTTTATGATGTAGATAATTTTGCTATTGTAAAAGGTAGTCATCATAAAGAGCTAGCAGAAAAGTTTATCGCTTTTGCTGTATCTGCTGAACCACAAAAAGAGTTTTCAGAATACTCTAGTTATGGTTTTGTTAATAACCATACAATACCCATCATTAATGCGGAGTTACTTAAACAATTACCCAATAATCCAGATACTATGCAACATTCTTATAAAATTAATGCTAATTTTTGGGTTGAACAAGGCGAACCATTAGAACAACGTTTTAATGTTTGGGCTTCTCAATAGTGGAATTAGTAATGGAACAAACTGTAAAACATCAAAAAAGGCTAAAAAAACGACTTAATAAATCAGGTCGTAAAAAACGTTGGGTATCCCGTTTATTAGTCATGCCTGCTATTGCTTTTTTAGTTTTTTTCTTCTTAATTCCATTAGGTGATATTCTTTGTAAAAGTGTTATTAATCCAGAAATTCATAAAAATTTACCAGCCACACTAGAAGCATTAAAAAATTGGGATGGTAAATCAACACCTGATGAAGATGTTTTTAAAGCATTAGTGAATGACTTACGAGAAGCTAGAAAACAAGGTGTGGCAGGTGCAATTGGCAGACGTTTAGGTTATGAGGATGATAAATATAGAGTAATGATAAGTGCTACATTGCGTAGACTACCTGCACAGCATGTAACAGATATTAAAGGTGCTGTTATAAAAGCTTCACCTTTATGGCAAGAACCTAGTACATGGCAAACGATACAATGGGCATCAACTACTTTAACCAGCCGTTACCTATTACAATCTTTTGATTATAAAATAGATCCACATACAGAAAAGTTAACACCTATTACTATTAAGATCCATAATGAAGAAGTGGCTAATTACCATGTAAAAATATTATTTCGTACTTTATGGATGGCTTTTGTTATTACATTCTTTTGTGTGTTAATAGGTTATCCTTTAGCTTATTGGTTGTCATGCCAGCCAACAAAACGAGCTAATTTATTTTTGATTTTAGTGTTATTGCCTTTCTGGACATCATTATTAGTAAGAACTACAGGTTGGTATATTCTATTACAATCGAATGGCTTGGCTAATTACCTATTACAGTTTTTAAATATAGTGGATCATCCAACATCCTTTATTCCAGGACGTTTTGCCGTTTATATTGCAATGATTCATATTTTATTACCTTTTATTGTATTACCCCTTTATGCAGTGATGAGGGGAATTTCCTCTAGCCATTTACGAGCAGCTATATCACTAGGCGCACACCCTGCTTATGCTTTCCTTACAGCTTATGTTCCACAAACCTATGCAGGGTTAAGAGCAGGTGTTTTACTGGTATTTATTATGTCTATTGGCTATTACATTACACCTGCTTTATTAGGTGGTCCGGCTGATCAGATGATTAGTTATTTTATTAATTACTATACTAATGAAACCAATAACTGGGGCTTAGCAGCCGCTTTAAGTGTGCAACTAATGGTAATAGTAATTGTACTCAGTTGGATATACAGTAAAATCTCTTATAGAAGACGGAAAGCCTAAAATGTTTAGACATTATTATCGTTCTACTAACTGGAAAATAGGTCGTTTTTTATTTAATGGCTTTGCTGTATTAGCATTAATATTTTTGATTACGCCTGTATTGGTTATTATTCCACTTTCATTTAATAAAAGTTCTTTTTTAACTTATCCAATAGATGGTTTTTCATTAGATTGGTATAAAGCATTTTTTGCCTCAGAGGCTTGGATAGGAGCGTTAGAAAATAGTTTTATTATTGCACCTGTTGCTACTTTATTTGCTACTGTATTGGGAACATTTGCGGCAATAGGTGTAGCTAAAAATAAATTTAGGGGCAAAATACTGTTTATGAGTATTATTATGTCGCCGATGGTTACTCCTATTGTGATTATCGCTGTAGGACTTTATTTTTTCTTTGCACAACTTAAATTAACTAATAGTTATTTTGGGCTTATTTTAGCTCATACTGTACTAGGTATTCCTTTTGTGGTTATTACAGTGAGTGCAGCGTTACGTGGTTATGATGAAAATTATTCACGAGCAGCCGCTAGTTTAGGTGCTTCTCCCTTTGTGGTTTTTCGAACAGTTACTTTCCCATTAATTGCACCAGGTGTTATTTCAGGGGCGTTATTTGCTTTTGCTACTTCTTTTGACGAGGTGGTTGTTACCTTGTTTTTAGCCAGCTCTAGTCAGCGAACGCTACCTATGCAAATGTTTAGTGGTATAAGAGAAAATATTGAGCCTACCATTGCTGCTGCTGCCACAATTATGTTGATTTCTTCTGCTGCATTACTACTAAGCATTGAGTATTTACGTCGTCGTAGTGATAGGTTACGTAAACCAACGCATTAGCTTTTATATGGTGAATAAAAAAGGTATCTCTTTTGTTAGCTTATTAGGTACGAATAAGAAATGTAAAACACGCCGACCATTAGCCTCTTTCGCCTTTGATGATGAATGTAAAATAAGTGGCCGCATAATAACAGCTCCTCCTGCATTAACAATACATTCTTGCTCGTCTTTTTGATCCCTAATAGTTATCCAATCTTTTTCTGGTATACGTCCAGCTTGATGGGTTCCAGCAACAACTTTTAATGGTCCATGTTGTTGGTGACAGTCATCTATATGTAATCGAACAGCAACGATTTGTTCTAAAATAGAAGAAGGGGGTTGTACAAAAAGAAAACCTTGTTTTTCTGACCAACCCGTAAAACCTGTTTCATTAAGATGCTCTTTGACAGGTATACTCAGGTCTTGATGCAAAGGCACTAACCAGTTCTTTGCTGATGATTTTCGAAAAAAAGTACACTGTATGGTTGAAGGCTCTTTAGGCAATATGGGGGTTAATAAAGGATGTTTCTTGAGTTTATTAGCTAAATTTTTACACCAGTCTTCTGTTAATAATTCTCTACTACCAGCACCATCCATATTAATAGCATGTAATTCTTGTTCAATGGCTGTTAGTTCTTCAACGGTTAATATTGATTCTATTAGTAAATAACCATTCTTATTGAAAAATTGTTGTGATGTTTTCATAAAGTTAATCCTTTACATTTTTGTATAAGCATAATTATTAAGATTATGTATAATAAGATTCAGTTATAACAAAATGTGTCTTAAAAAATAATAGTTAACTAGACTTTGGGAGTCCTCTATAAATGCAGCCATCCAAAAAAGGTGTCTTACTAGTAGCCGCCTGTTTAGCTTTTCCGCCGTTTTCATTTGCTAGCGAACAAAGTGAGAGTAAAGGATTTATTGAAGATAGTAAATGGAATGCTCATGTTCGAAGCCTTTATTTTAGTCGTGATTTTAAAAGTAGTCATTATACTGGCCAGAGTAAACGTATGGCATGGGGACTTGGCTTAAGTACAATTTTTGAGTCTGGGTTTACTGAAGGTACGGTTGGATTTGGTTTTGATGCGTGGGGATTACAAGGTATTCGTTTAGATGGTGGTAGAGGCCATGCTAATGCTGCGATGGATGTTACTCCTGTAGGGGACTCAGGGCGTGCAGCTCATGATTGGAGTCAGCTTGGTGGGGCTGTTAAAGCAAGAATATCAAATACAACGATTAAATATGGTAATCAGTTTGTAAACTTGCCTGTTTTAACAACGGATTCTACAAGGCTATTACCAGAGTCCGTGACGGGTACTTTGATTACAAGTAAAGAAATTGAAAATCTAGTCATTCATGCTGGGCACTTTACTGCTATAAGTGGTGCTCATAGTACAGGGCATGACAACTCAGGCTATCCAAATGCTTATTTTGTTGGTATGAAACGTTTAGATTTAATAGGCGGTATTTATCAGTTTACAGATAATTTTAGTTCTAGCCTCTATTATGCTTGGAACGAGGATATTGCTAAACGTGCTTATGGTAATTTGAACTACACTTATCCCATTGATAAAAAACAAAGTGTAAATTTCGATTTTAATATTTATCATACAGACTATGATAAAAAATATGTGCGTCGTACCAGTAATGGTGATATTGATAAGAGTATTAATAATACTACATGGAGCTTAGCTGGTAAGTATACTTATGATGCTCACTCCTTTATTTTAGCCTATCAACAATCACAAGGTGGTTGGTATGGCCATGGTTTTGACTATGGTTCAGGCTATGGTACTAATGATGGTGGTAGTACTATTTGGTTAGCTAACTCTTATGAGTCAGATTTTAATGCTAAAGATGAAAAATCATTGCAGGTAAGTTATGAGTTAAACGGGGCAGGTATAGGTGTTCCAGGTTTAGCTTTTAAATCAGCTTATGTGTATGGCTGGGATGCTGATACTGCTGGTTATAGTGGTGGTAAAAAGGGTAAGGAAAGAGAGTTATTTAACCAAGTTTCTTATACTTTCCAAGAAGGACCCACTAAAGATTTATCATTAAGATTACGTACTTCATTCTATAGGGCGACTAATAAATTCTCTTATGGGGATAATAATGAAGTTCGTGTTTATGTGGACTATCCATTAGATTTAATGGCTCTTATTAGAAAACAGTAAAACATAAATAATAAAAAAAGCCCTTCATTTGAAGGGCTTTTTTATAGTAAGCAAATAATTATTGAGTGACTTTAGTTTCTTTTGGGGCTTCTTCTTGCTGTTTTTCTTCAGACTTTACAGCATTTGTTTGTTCATTCCAATTAGCAGGCCATTTGTATCCAGCAAATGTTTTATGAGAGTAAGCTTTAAACTCATCAGAATTATAAGCAGCAATAATATCTTTTGCCCAAGGGGTATTAATATCTTTAGTACGTATTACACCCCAATTAACATAAGCAAAACTAGGCTCTTGGTAAAGAGCTGTTGTTAAATCCACACCAGAACTTACGGCATAGTTACCGTTGATAATAGCAAAATCTACATCATTACGAGCACGAGGGATTTGAGCAGCCTCTAATTGTACTAACTTAATCTCATACTTATTTTCTTGGATATCGCGTTCAGAGGCAGTTAGTGGGTTGATATTATCTTTAAGCGTTACCCATCCTAACTCATCCATCATTACTAAAGCACGAGCAAAGTTGCTAGGATCATTGGGTACAGAAACCGTCATGCCTTGTTTAGCTTCATCTAGTTTTTCTAAACGACCAGAATAGATGCCTAGTGGAGCTGTAGGCACTTGGAATACAGGTGTTAAATCTAACTTTCTTTCTTCTTTAAAGGTATCTAAATAAGGCTTATGTTGGAAAATATTTACATCAATACTTCCTTCGGCCAAAGCAAGATTAGGTTGTACATAATCAGTAAACTCAGTTAGTTTAACTTCATAACCTTTTCTTTCTAAGATAGGTTTGATAGAAAATTTAACCATATCACCAAAATCACCCACAGTAGTACCAAAAACAATAGTTCTTTTTACAGTTGATTCAGCACTATGAGAAGAATGATCTTCTTGTTTTTTATCACCACAGCCAGCTAAACCTAAGCAAGCAGCTAAGAGCCCAGTACTTAAAACTTTTAAGACAATATTATTTTGCATTATTATATCCAACCTTAACGTTTATCGAGTTTACGAGTAACAAGATTACCCAATGCTTGTATCATAATAACAATAACTGATAGTAAGATAACAACAGCTACCATCACATCTGTTTGATAACGATTATAACCATAACGAATGGCTAAATCACCTAGACCACCACCACCAATCATACCTGCCGCAGCACTATAAGAAAGTATACTAATGATTAGTACGGTGGTGCTGGATACAATTCCTGCCCTAGCCTCAGTAATTAAAACACGAAAGATAATAGTGGCATTAGAAGCTCCCATTGCTTGGGCTGCTTCAATAATTCCTTTGGGGATTTCCCTTAAACTTTGTTCGACCAATCGAGCAAAATAAGGGATAGCAGCAATAGATAAAGCTACAGAAGCAGCATAAGGACCAATGCGAGCACCTGTTAATAATGTTGAGAAAGGACTAATAGCGACCATTAAAATAACAAAGGGGAAAGCCCTTAAGAAATCTACTAATGTACCTAATGTTTTATTAAACCATTTATTTTGCCATAACTGATTGGTACTAGTTAGGTGTAAACAAACACCTATTGTTAGGCCAAAAACCACAGCCACTATTGTCGAAATAGCAACCATAATAAAAGTTTGCTGGCTAGCTAACCAAATCTCACTTCTTATGGACCAGATATTCTCTAAATAATAGAGGAGACCAGAGCTATACTCCATTTATAAATCCTCAATTAATTTTGTAGCAAGTTCAGAGTTAGCTAAAATTTGTTTGTCTTTAACTTCAGCAATTTCAACGAGTTGACCATGTTCCATCAGTGCTGCACGATTACATATACTGCGAATTACTTGCATTTCATGAGTAACAATAACAATAGTGACATTAAAACGTTGGTTAATATCTTTTAGGCAGTCTAAAACACTACGGGTAGTAAAAGGATCTAAGGCACTGGTTGGTTCATCAGCTAAAATAACATGTGGACTAGGTGCTAAAGCACGAGCAATACCGACACGTTGCTTTTGTCCACCAGACAGTTGAGCAGGATAATGGTTAATACGATCTTCTAAACCAACAATAGCTAAACATTCTTTTACCCGTTTGGTAATTTCTGTTTTTGACCAACCAGCAATTTTTAAGGGAAAGGCTACGTTATTAGCAACTGTTAAATTGCTTAGTAAATTAAATTGCTGAAAGATCATTCCAATATTTTGGCGTGCTTTACGTAATTGTGGGCTTGGTAATCTGGTGAGGTCTTGCCCGTCAACTTCTACCTTACCACCATCAGGGCGCTCTAACAGATTAATCAAGCGCAATAAAGTAGATTTACCAGCCCCAGAAAAACCAATTAACCCAAAAATTTCGCCTTGATCGATAGTAAGAGAGGTAGGATGTACTGCATCAAACCACTGTCCCTTTTCAGGATGGGCATAACGCTTGTAAACCTGATCCAATACAATCATTTAATAAAAAACTCCATACCGTGCTTAGCAGGTATTTAAAAAAGCATTCTTTAGGGAATAAAGTAACTGATTACAAACTAATGGGGAAATAGTTTTCAGTTATTTCTATATAAATAATGTTCAAAATCCCATTATTATATAATGAAAACCAAGTAAAATAATATGATAATTTAATAGCTAATTAAGAGCATTAGCCCCTGCTTTAGCTACTTGAGCGTCTTGAAAGGATTTAGCGCCTGATACACCAATAGCACCAATAACTTGCCCTTCATAGATAATAGGTACTCCACCTTCCAATATGGCGGAAAGCACGGGTACTGTCATAAATGAGTTACGACCATCGTTGATGATATCTTCATAAGCTTTAGACTCTCTGCGGCCTAATGCAGAAGTGCGTGCTTTCTCCATCGCAATGTAAGAACAGATAGGCACGCAGTCATCTAAACGCTCTAATGCTAATAAATGACCACCATCATCAACTATAGCAATTGCCATAGCCCAGTTATTTTTTAATGCTTCTTCACGAGCAGCAGTTAATATTTTTTGCACCTCTTGTTGTGTTAAAACGGCTTTTGTTTTCATTGTATGACCTTGTAATTTTTATATTAAAGTACTTTTTCAAATACTTTTGAGTTACGTTGAAAGTTGTAAAGAGAAGCTCGAGCTGTAGGTAATCGATCAACACTACTTGGATTAAAACCACGTTCTAAAAACCAATGGGCTGTTTTTGTTGTGAGTACAAATAGTGTTTTTATAGTTTGTTGGCGCGCACGTGACTCAATTCTAGCCAATAGCAAATCTCCTTTACCATCATGACGATATTGTGGATTAACAGCTAGGCAAGCTAACTCTCCTGAGTCTGAATCTGAAATAGGGTAAAGCGCTGCACAGGCAATAATCATCCCTTCGCGCTCAATAACAGAGAATTGATTAATTTCTCTTTCTAGCACTTCACGAGAACGACGTACTAATATACCTTGCTCTTCTAAGGGACGAATTAACTCCATAAGGCCACCGATATCTTCAATGGTGGCTTCTCTAATGGTTTCAAATTGTTCTTGGGCTACTAGTGTTCCATTGCCATCGCGACTAAATAATTCTGCTAGTAAAGCGCCATTTTCAACATAGGAAACAATTTGTGAGCGTTGCACACCTTGCCGACAAGCTTCTACAGCAGCATTTAATAATTCTGCTTGGTAGTCATTGGCTAGCCTTGTAATATGGGGTAGGGCTTCATTGGGACGTAGTTCACGAATAAGTTCACCTTGCTCGTTGAAAATACCTTTTTGCTCACCATATAGAATAAGCTTGTCTGCTTGCAGTTTAATGGCAGTAGCCATTGCTACATCTTCGCAGGATAGGTTGAAAATTTCACCAGTAGGTGAATAACCAAGAGCTGAGAGTAATACAATATTTCTTTCATCAAGCTGGCGGATAATACCTTTACGATCAATTCTTCTTACTTCTCCAGTGTGTTGGTAATCAATACCATCTACCACACCAAGAGGCTTGGCAGTGACAAAATTACCACTGGTGACGCGTAGTCTAGAACCTTGCATAGGAGACGACGCTAAATCCATAGAAAGTTTTGCTTCAAAAATACTGCGTAGCCGTCCAACTACCTCAGTTACGCATTCTAATGTTGCAGCATCTGTAATACGTAAGCCTTTGTGATATTTTGGTGTAATCTGTTTCTCGGTTGTTTTTTTATTAATTTGTGGTCTTGAGCCATGTACTAAAACTAGTCGAACACCTAAGCTATGTAATAGTACTAAGTCATAAATAATATTATTAAAGTTAGGATGTTCTATGCCTTCACCAGGGAGCATAACAACAAAAGTGCCTTCCCGATGGGCATTAATATAAGGGGATGCTTGCCGAAGCCATTGTACGTAATCAAAATCAAACATAATAAGAACCTATTGTTAAAACGAAAAGAGTCAACTTATACCCATGAGTTAGTTCGTTTTATCGTCGTTTCACTGCTTTAGGCTCCTGATTAATTTATAAACAATAGTATGCTATTAATTGGCGTAATAATAAAGTATAAGGTTCAATTTGGGAAAGAGATAAGTATTCGTTAGGCTGATGGGCTTGATCAATTGAACCTGCCCCTAATACGATAGTGTCACCTGTTACTTGTTGAATATAGGGAGCTTCTGTAGCAAAAGCAACCGCTTCACTTTGATAACCAGTTAGTTTTTCAGCTAGTTTTACTAATTCAGAGTTAGCATTTTGCTCGAAGGCAGGTACATGACTAAATAAAGGATTGTATTCAACACTTATCTGATGCTGTTCTGCTATAGGTTTTAGTTTATTATTAATAGCCATTCTTAGCTCATCAGCAGACATATTAGGCAAGGGTCTTAAATCAAACTCCAAAGCACATTGCCCACAAATCCGATTAGGATTATCACCACCATGGATACAACCAAAATTTAAAGTAGGATAGGGCACAGTAAACAATGGATTTTGATATTGTTGCTGCCATTGTGTACGTAGTTTTATAAGCTCTGTGATTACATCATTCATTGCTTCTAAAGCATTATGGCCTAAAGCAGGGTTTGAAGAGTGTCCACTTTGCCCTAGTAATTCTATGCGTTCCATCATAATCCCTTTATGCAAACGAATAGGGCGCAAGTTAGTTGGCTCACCAATAATAGCCGCACGACCAAATTTTTGTTGGTTAGCTACTAATGCTCTTGCTCCACTCATTGAGCTTTCTTCATCACAGGTAGCAAGAATAAATAGGGGGTATTTAAAAGATTGTGTTAATAAGGGTTGAATGGCTTGAATGGCAATAGCAAAAAAGCCTTTCATATCGCAACTACCTAGACCATACCAGCGATTATCTGCCTCAAATAAATCTAATGGATTACTATTCCAAAGCGATTCGTCGTAAGGCACAGTATCAGTATGACCAGCTAATACTAAGCCACCAACTCCAGAGCCATATTGTGCTAATAGGTTATATTTGCCTTTAGTGACTTGTGTTATTTCACAAGTAAATCCCAGTTCTGTTAACCATGTAGCCAATAGATCAATAACAACTTTATTACTTTGATCTATATGGGCTTGGGTACAACTGACAGAAGCCGCTTGTAGCAACTGCCTAAATTGTTGTTTAAAACTGGGTAAGACCATTATTATTCCTGTTCTGCAAGTTCTTGTAGAGCTTGTTTTATTTCTTGAACAGTGGTTGCTAATTCGGCGTCAGTTGTATATTCAATACTATTGGCGATACGCTCATTATTCCAATAAATAATTAATTGTAAACCTTGCTGTATAATACCTATCTGTTCTGGGTTATTAATAAGTTGATTAGTAAGTTCACCAATTTCTTTAGGGTTAGCAAAACCTTTAGATAATAATAATTCTTCACCATTAGCAGCCATTAGTCGAAAATGGAAATTACCATCTTTTTCACGGAAGCTAACGAAACGAGCTGTCTTAGCTGATTTTTTCTTTTCAGATTTTGTAGTTATTAATTGCTGCTTAAAGCTGCGTAATCCCACAGATTCTCTTAACTCTTGTAAGAAAGGTATGGCTAGTTTTCTAGCTTTAGCAGCACCTGCTTGTAGGATTTCTTCAATTTTAGCAGGTTGATTAATAAGTTCTTGATAAAGTTCGCGAGGCTCTGCTAATTCATTATTAATCACAGTAAATAATTGCTGTTTAGCTTCTCCCCACGCTAAACCATCTTTTAATTCATTGTAGAAAGTGGTGGTTTGTTCTGGTGTGGCAAATGCTTTGTAAATAGTGAATAAATGGGAGTTGTCAGGATCTTTAGCTTCACCGGGTTGTTTTGAGTCAGTAACAATTTTTAAGATAGCCTCTTTTAATTGCTTTTCTGAACTGAACAAAGGAATTGTGTTGTCATAACTTTTGGACATTTTACGGCCATCTAAACCTGGTAGAGTGGCTACAGCCTCTTCAATTTGTGCCTCTGGTAAAGTAAATAGTTCCTTTCCTTGACCAAATAGCATATTGAAACGTTGCGCGATATCTCTAGCCATTTCTACGTGTTGTACTTGGTCTCGACCAACAGGGATTTTATGGGCATTAAACATAAGGATATCTGCTGCCATGAGTACAGGATAGCAAAAAAGCCCCATAGTAATGCCTGCATCTGGATCTTCATTTTGCTCTAAGTTTTTATCAACAGAAGCTTTATAAGCATGAGCTCGATTAAGTAAACCTTTGGCAGAAACACAGGTTAATAACCACATTAATTCAGGTATTTCAGGGATATCTGATTGGCGGTAAAAAGTTACTTTTTCAGGATTAAGACCACTGGCTAACCAAGTAGCAGCTAATTCTAAGCGTGATTTTTGAATACGTGCAGGATCATCGCATTTAATAAGTGCATGATAATCAGCTAGAAAATAAAATGAATCAACATCAGGCTGGCGGCTAGCCATAATAGCTGGACGAATAGCCCCTGCATAATTTCCTAAATGGGGAGTACCTGTTGTTGTAATGCCTGTAAGAACACGAGTTGTCATAATAATATCGCTTACTGTAAATAAATTATTGAAGATAAGGGGTTACTAATTCTTTTAAATCGTTTAAGCGGCCATGAAAGAAGTGACTGCATTCAGGCACAGTTAACAATGTATGGGGTTTAGTTAATGAGTTAGCCCAATCATAAACGGTTTGTGGATTAACTACTTCATCTGCTTCTGGTTGAATAATTAATAAAGGACTTTGCTCAGGTAGTCTGCCATCTATATTGAAGCGTTCAATTGGGGGCGCAATCATCACTAATTGCTTAATAGCAATAGCTTGTCGCTCTAAATCGCCAGCTAAACAAGCTGCTACACAAGAACCAAAAGAGAAACCCATAATGACAATAGGTTGCTTAGGATTTTTTACTTGTAGCCATTCAAAAGCAGCTTGAGCATCAGCTATTTCGCCTTCGCCTTCACCGTAGCTGCCTTCACTATTACCAACGCCTCTAAAATTAAAGCGTAAAGTACTCCAACCATTATCTCTGGCAGTACGTTGTAAAGTAGCTACAACTTTATTATGCATAGTTCCTGCATATAATGGGTGAGGATGACATACCAGAGCAATGCCTTTAGCATCAGGCTGTTCAAGATATAGTGCCTCAAGTTTCCCAGCAGGCCCGTCAATAAATAATACAATTTCTTGAGCTGACAACGTTAAACTCCGTGTCCAAAACATTAATATATTGGTAGACTATATAAAGAATAAATTTTAAAGCAAAGTATTTTTGTTTTATACCATTACTTTGTAATATTTCCTTGTATGGCTAATTATATTGAAAGAGAGGCATGATGATGGAGATGGGGTTAGTTGTAATTATTGCTATCGTAGCATTTTTAGTAGGCATGTTTGGTGGCTTTTTAGTCAGCAAAGCTACTGGAAGTAGTGATCGCTCTGGCAATTTAAAAAATCAAATGGAGAGTTTAGAAGAGCGCTTTACAGATTATCAAAGTGAAGTAGCTAGCCATTTTAATAAAACAGCTAATATTGCTCAAAAGCTTTCTCAAGATTATCAAGAAATGCAAGCACATTTAGAGCATTCAGTAGAGGCTCTAGTAACAGATAGTGAGTTGCGTGCTAGATTAATATCAGAAATTAAAGCGAATGATCAAAAAGCGTTAGATTATTCAGCAGAAGGTGCTGAGGAAGTCTGTGTGGCGGAAGCTGTAACTGTTACAACTTATAATGATATTCCAAGAGATTATGCACCTAAAGCACCAGGTGAACCAGGAACATTAACAGAAGAATTTGCTGTTAAACATAAGTAAAAATTAAAGTGCTTTAGCAGGTTTAATTTATTAAGCCTGCTAGCATAAGTTGTTATCAAGATCAGTCGCTATTTTCTTTAAGTGTTTTCACGATCTAAGTTTTTATGCTTATCATCAATTAGGTTAATAAATAATTAGCTAAAGCCTAAAAATCAATAAATAATTAAATTTGTAAACTAAGTAATATATAACTTCTTTAATGTTGTAGGTAAAATAACTATAATATGCGGTTATTTTTCAGGCATTCGTCTGTTTTTTCCTAAGAGGTTGAATGGTGGACTTTCCTAGTCGTTTTGGAGTCATTGTTGTTGGTGGCGGTCATGCAGGTACAGAAGCTGCATTGGCGTCTGCACGGATGGGGGTTAAGACACTCCTACTTTCTCACAATATTGAAACATTAGGTCAAATGAGCTGTAATCCTGCTATTGGCGGGATTGGTAAAAGTCATCTGGTGCGGGAGATTGATGCACTAGGTGGTGAAATGGCCCATGCAGCTGATAAGGCAGGGATTCAGTTTCGTATTTTAAATAGTAGGAAAGGGCCAGCAGTTAGAGCAACACGTGCCCAAGCAGATCGTATTTTATATAAAGCCGCTATTCGCTATAAATTAGAAAATCAAGAAAACCTTTGGTTATTCCAACAAGCCTGCGATGATTTAATTGTAGAAGGTGATACAGTAAAAGGTGTGGTTACCCAAATGGGCGTGCGCTTTTTTTCTGATACTGTGGTATTAACGGCAGGTACTTTCTTAAACGGTTTAATTCATATAGGTTTACAAAATTATTCAGCAGGGCGTGCCGGTGATCCACCAGCGATTGCATTAGGTAATCGCTTAAGAGAGTTACCATTAACTGTGGGTCGCTTAAAAACAGGTACACCAGCTCGTATTGATGCAAGAACTGTTGATTTTTCAGTAATGACAGAACAACCAGGTGATTTTCCTTCACCTGTTATGTCTTTTTTAGGTAGTGTTGCAGATCATCCTAGGCAAGTTAGTTGTTGGATTACTACTACCAATACTCGAACCCATGAAATTATAGCGGCAAATCTTGATCGCTCACCCATGTATTCAGGGGTAATAGAAAGTGTGGGGGCTCGTTATTGCCCATCCATCGAAGATAAGATACATCGTTTTGCTGATAAGGAAAGTCATCAAGTTTTCTTGGAGCCAGAAGGGTTAAATACTAACGAGTTGTATCCGAATGGTATTTCTACGTCATTGCCTTTTGATGTACAGCTAGCCTTTATTCATACTATGAAAGGACTAGAAAATGCACATATTTTGCGTCCAGGCTATGCTATTGAATATGACTACTTTGATCCTAGGGATTTAAAAACGAGCTTAGAAACTAAACATATTAATAATCTGTTCTTTGCAGGCCAAATTAATGGTACAACGGGTTATGAAGAGGCAGGAGCACAGGGATTATTAGCAGGTTGTAATGCTGCTTTAAAAGTACAAGGAAAAGAGCCTTGGTGTCCTCGTCGAGACGAAGCTTATATAGGTGTATTGGTCGACGATTTAATTACCTTAGGTACTCAAGAGCCCTATCGCATGTTCACTTCACGCGCTGAGTATCGTCTTATTTTAAGAGAGGATAATGCAGATTTACGTTTAACAGCAAAAGGTCGTGAATTGGGGTTAGTTGATGATATTCGCTGGGATGCATTTTGTCGTAAGCGTGAGCAAATAGAAAAGGAAACAGAACGTTTAAAATCTACTTGGATATTACCCAATACACCAAAAGGTGATGCAATAGTTAAACGATTTGATACAGCATTAACACATGAGTATAACTTACTTAATTTGCTAGCTCGTCCTGAGATTGATTTTAAATCATTAGCAGCTATTGTTGGCATTGAAAGTATTGATGAGCAAGTAGCAGAGCAGATAGAAATTCAAACCAAATATGCAGGTTATATTGATCGTCAGCAGGAGGAAATCGCTAAGTTACGTGAGAGCGAGGAAATTAGTCTACCTGAAGATATAGACTATACCATCATTTCTGGGCTGTCTAAGGAAATTCAGCAAAAGCTTATGGCAGTTAAGCCACAAACATTAGGTCAAGCATCCAGAATATCAGGGGTAACGCCTGCAGCCATTTCATTGTTAATGGTTTATTTGAAAAAACGTAATGCCAGCCGTAAGTTGGAGCAAGTATAATGAGCTTGGTCACAGATCAACAAGCTCATTTGCTCAAGCAAGGTATAAAGCTGCTAGGACTAGCAATAACTGAGCAACAGCAGCAGTTATTACTTGGTTATTTAGAATTATTGGCGAAATGGAATAAAGCTTATAACCTAACCGCGGTACGTGATATTAATGAAATGGTATCTCGCCATTTATTAGATAGTTTAAGTATTGTTCCCTATATAACAGGAAAAAATTGGTTAGATGTGGGGAGTGGTGGCGGTATGCCAGGTATTCCTTTGGCTATTATGTTTCCTGATAGTGATTTTACCTTGCTTGATAGTAATGGTAAGAAAACTAGATTTTTAACACAAGTAGTACTTGAGCTAAAATTGACTAATGTGCATGTGGTTAATCAGCGAGCGGAATCGTTTCACGTGAAACAACCTTTTTCAGGTATTGTTTCTCGTGCCTTTAGCTCACTAGAAGATTTTATTAACTTAACTAAGCACTTGGCAGATCAAAAAACACAATGGTTTGCTATGAAAGGTCTTTATCCTGAAGAAGAGTTACAAACACTGCCAAAAGAATTTAAGGTAGAATCTGATTATCAGTTGACGGTGCCAAATTGTGATGGACAGCGTCATTTATTAGTTATAAAACATCACCAGTAAAAGGTAAATACATGGCCAAGGTTTATGCAATTGTTAACCAAAAAGGTGGGGTAGGTAAAACAACTACCTGTATCAACCTTGCTGCTTCCTTGGTAGCTTCTAGAAAACATGTATTGCTTATTGATTTAGACCCTCAAGGCAATGCGACCACGGGTAGCGGTGTTGACAAGTTGGCATTAGAGCGATCTGTTTATGATGTGTTAGTCGGAGACTGTAGCTTTGTAGAGGCTATGCATTTTTCTGAGCAGGCGGGATATCAATTATTACCTGCGAATAGAGATTTAACAGCGGCTGAGGTAGAGTTATTAGAAATTGCTCATAAAGAAAATCGTTTACGAGAATCCTTAGCACCTATTCGTGACAATTATGATTATATCCTGATTGATTGCCCACCCTCACTTTCTATGTTAACCGTTAATGCTTTAGTGGCTGCTGATGGAGTTATTATCCCTATGCAATGTGAATATTATGCATTAGAGGGATTAACAGATTTATTAAATACTATTGAAAGAATTACGTTGTCATTAAATCCTACCTTACATATTGAAGGTTTGGTGCGTACTATGTACGATGCGCGGATGAGTTTAACCAATGATGTTTCTGTACAATTGCAACAACATTTTGGTGATAAGCTTTATGATACAGTGATTCCACGTAATATTCGGTTAGCTGAAGCGCCTAGCTTTGGATTGCCTGCATTGATTTATGATAAACAATCAAAAGGTGCAGAGGCTTATTTAGCGTTGGCTAAAGAGCTGATTAAAAGACAACGTAGTGCAAAGAATACAAATTCATAAGGAACCATTATGGCTGTAAAGAAAAGAGGGCTAGGACGAGGTTTAGATGCATTGCTTGGTGGCAATACCGTATCTGCCGTTCAAGAGCAAGCAGCTAATACTCCACAAAGTGAATTACAACATTTACCTTTAGAAATTATCCAGCGTGGAAAATATCAACCACGTCGTGATATGGATCCACAAAGTCTTGAAGAGTTAGCGCAGTCTATTAGATCGCAAGGCGTGATGCAGCCAATTGTGGTGCGTCCAATAGCTAAAGGTCGCTATGAGATTATTGCAGGTGAACGCCGTTGGAGAGCGAGTCAACAAGCAGGTTTAGATAAAATACCTGCATTGGTAAGAGATATTCCTGATGAAACGGCGATTGCATTAGCTTTAATTGAAAATATTCAACGGGAAGATTTGAACCCTATTGAAGAAGCCATAGCTTTACAACGTTTACAACAAGAGTTTGAGTTAACGCAACAACAGGTAGCAGATGCTGTAGGAAAGTCTCGAACAGCAGTAACTAATTTATTACGCTTGATTAGTTTGCCAGAAGATGTAAAAGTAATGCTTTCTCATGGTGATTTAGAAATGGGGCATGCGCGTGCTTTATTAGGATTGCCGGTTGAAAGACAGATAGAAGGCGCGCGGTTTATTGTCGCAAGGGGTTTGTCAGTACGTCAGGCAGAAGCTTTGGTTCGTCAGTGGTTAAATGATACCTCAAAGAAAACTACTAAAGTGACTAATGACCCTGATATCAAAAGGCTTGAACAAAAACTGGCTGAACGCTTAGGGTCGCCTGTGGCGATTAAGCATAATAAAAAAGGTAAAGGTGAGTTAGTAATACGTTATAATTCACTTGATGAGTTACAGGGTGTTTTAAAGCATATTCATTGACTTAAAGGAAATTTGTAAAAAATAATGTAACTTTGAGTTGAAGCTTTGCTTGGATATCCCTATACTTTGCGCCAAATTAAATAATTATGATTGAAGTTAATGAAAAATAACTTTATTGGTTTAAAATAGTCAGGCTAATACAGTGGCTTTTCGCAATAAAATGCCTATTTACCAGTTACCAGCATTTAAGGTGCTAGTAATACAAGCTTTAGTAGCAATAGGGTTAGCATTAGCTTTCTTGTTAAAAGATTTAAATGCAAGTTTTTGTGCATTATTAGGTGGTTTAATTGCCTTATTACCTAATATTTATTTTGCACTAAAAACATTTCGTTATTTTGGCGCCCAGTCAGCTATGGCCATTACTCTGTCATTATGGACTGGTGAAATGGGCAAGTATGTTTTAACAGCAGCTTTATTTGTGCTGGTGTTTTTGGCTATTAAGCCAACAAATTTAATAGCACTGTTCATTAGTTACTTTATAGTGCTAATAGTTTCATCCTTAGGGTTGTTATTAGTTAAAAAAAGTTTTAAAAAATATTAACGGTTGAGGCAATTATGGCAGCAGGCGAAGGACAAACGGCAGCAGGTTATATTCAGCACCATCTGCAAAATCTAGTTTTTGGTAAAACTCCAGATGGTTGGATGTTTGCAAAGACTCATGAGCAAGTACAGCAAATGGGTTTTTGGTCAATACATGTTGATACTATGTTTTTCTCCATTTTAATGGGTGTCTTCTTCTTATGGCTATTTCGTTCGGTAGCTAAAAAAGCTTCTCTAGATAATCCAAGTAAACTACAGTGCTTAGTTGAGTGGACGGTTGAGTTTATTGATGGCACTGTAAAAGATGTCTTTAAAGGCAATAATCCTCTTATTGCTCCACTTGCCCTAACAATCTTTGTTTGGGTTTTCTTGATGAATAGTTTGAAATGGATTCCTGTTGATTATATTCCAGGTCTTGCACATGCTATTGGTATTCCTTATTGGAAAATTGTTCCTACAGCAGACCCTAATGGTACTTTTGGTATTTCTATTGGTGTGTTTATCCTTATCCTATACTATAGTTTCAAAATTAAAGGGGTAGGTGGTTTTACCAAAGAATTAGCGTTTACACCATTTAATCACTGGTTATTAGTACCTTTTAATCTGTTTTTAGAAATCATCGGATTGTTAACTAAGCCACTTAGTTTGGCTCTCCGGTTGTTTGGTAACATGTATGCAGGGGAAGTAATCTTTATTTTGATTGCATTGTTACCATTCTGGATTCAATGGGTGCTTAATGTACCTTGGGCAATCTTCCATATTCTAGTTATTCCATTGCAAGCATTCGTATTTATGGTATTGTCAGTGGTTTACTTGAGTGCAGCGCACGAGCATCACTAATAATAAATAATTGGTGTGTGAGATAGTTTTTTATTAACTTTGGTTTTTTATTATATTACTTTTAGGAGTTTATATGGTTTACTTAGCAGCAGCTTTAATGATCGGTTTAGGTGCCTTAGGTACTGGTATCGGTTTCGCTATCTTAGGTGGAAAATTACTTGAATCAACAGCTCGTCAACCAGAGTTAGCTTCTACCTTACAAACTAAAACCTTTTTAATGGCTGGTTTACTTGATGCGGTACCAATGATTGGTGTGGGTATTGCTATGTACCTTATCTTCGTAGTTGCCTAACGCTAGTTAAAGATTTTGAGCATTTTGATGCTTAATTTAATGAAACTAGCCAAATCAACTGGGATAGCATGAGGTAAGTCGCTATGAATATAAATTTGACATTAATCGGTCAAACTATTGCCTTCGCTATTTTTGTCTTGTTTTGTATGAAATATGTATGGCCTCCTATTAATCAGGTTATGCAAGAACGCAAGAAAAAAATTGCGGAAGGTTTGGATGCGGCAGGTCGTGCTGAGCGCGAATTGCAAGAAGTCCAACAGCAAGTAGAGCAAATACTTCGTGAAGGTAAAGAGCAAGCAGCAGACATTCTTGATAAAGCTAATAAAACAGCTTCATCTATTATAGAAGAGTCTAAACAACAAGCTCGTACCGAAGGCGAAAAATTAATTGCTAGTGCTAGGTCTGAAATTGATCTGGAAGTAAATCGTGCCAGAGACCAACTTCGCTCACAAGTAGCAAGTTTGGCTGTGCAAGGAGCTGAGAAGATTTTAGAGTCTTCTGTAGATGCTGATGCGCATAGTGATCTGGTTGATAAAATAGCTTCTAAACTGTAAGCGGAGCAAGCAATGATAAATACCCATACGCTTGCCAGACCTTATGCAAGAGCTGCTTTTGAGTTTGCTAAGACAGCAAACCAAGTTGACGCTTGGTTTACTATGTTAGAACTGGCTGCTTGTGCTTTGGAGCAACCTGTAGTTGTTCAAGAACTGGGTAAACCAACATTAACGCGTGCTCATAAAGCTGATTTATTATCCAATTTATTGGCAGGCAAAATAGACGAAACCTTTAGTAATTTTTTACATATAGTGGGTGAACATGATCGTTTGTCTTTATTACCTACTATTTGTGAACTTTATAAAGACTATAAGCTAGAAGCTGAGCGTGTAGTAGATGCAGAGATAGAAACTGCTTTTGAATTATCTGATGAGCAGCTTCAAAAAATAACTGCCGCCTTATCAAAGCGGCTTGAGCGAACAGTAAAAGCTAAGCAAACAGTAAATGCTGCATTAATTGGTGGATTAACCATTCGTGCAGGTGACTTGGTAATAGATAGTTCGGTTCGCGGTCGGCTAGATAAGCTCGCCGAAGCAATGAATTCCTGATTTGAGGGGCATGGCATGCAGCAATTAAATCCTTCTGAAATAAGCGAAATTATCAAGGAGCGTATCGCTAAACTTGATGTTTCAACGCAAGCTCGTAATGAAGGTACTATCGTTAGTGTTTCTGATGGTATTGTACGTATTTACGGTCTTGCTGATGTAATGTATGGTGAAATGATTGAGTTTCCAGGTGGTGTTTATGGTATGGCACTTAACTTGGAAGAAGACTCTGTTGGCGCCGTTGTATTAGGTGAATACTTAAGCCTTTCTGAAGGCATGAGTGCAAAATGTACAGGTCGTATCTTAGAAGTACCTATCGGTCGTGAGTTATTAGGTCGCGTTGTTGATGCGCTTGGTAATCCTATTGATGGTAAAGGTCCTCTAGGCACTTCTGCTACTGATGCTATTGAAAAAGTGGCACCTGGTGTTATTTGGCGTAAGTCAGTAGACCAACCAGTACAAACAGGTTATAAATCTGTTGATGCGATGATTCCAATTGGTCGTGGTCAACGTGAGTTAATCATTGGTGACCGTCAAATTGGTAAAACCGCTTTAGCAGTTGATGCGATCATTAACCAAAAAGATAGTGGCATTAAGTGTGTTTATGTAGCTATCGGTCAAAAACAATCAACGATTGCTAACGTGGTACGTAAATTAGAAGAAAATGATGCTTTAAAAAATACTATTGTAGTAGTAGCAAGTGCTTCTGAATCTGCTGCATTACAATACTTGGCACCTTATTCTGGTTGTACCATGGGTGAGTTCTTCCGTGATCGTGGTGAAGATGCATTAATTATTTATGATGATTTGTCAAAACAAGCAGTAGCTTATCGTCAAATTTCATTATTGTTACGTCGACCTCCTGGACGTGAAGCTTATCCTGGTGACGTATTCTATTTACACAGTCGTTTATTAGAACGTGCTTCACGTGTATCAGAAGAGTATGTTGAGAAGTTCACTAATGGTGAAGTAAAAGGCCAAACGGGTTCTTTAACAGCTTTACCGATTATTGAAACGCAAGCAGGTGACGTTTCTGCATTTGTACCAACCAACGTAATTTCAATTACTGATGGTCAGATCTTCCTAGAAGCATCATTATTTAACTCAGGTATTCGTCCAGCGGTAAACGCAGGTATTTCAGTATCTCGTGTGGGTGGTGCAGCACAAACCAAGATAATCAAAAAATTATCAGGTGGTATCCGTACTGCACTTGCTCAATATCGTGAGTTAGCGGCATTTGCGCAGTTCGCTTCTGATCTTGATGAGGCAACCCGTAAGCAATTAGAACATGGTCAACGTGTAACAGAGTTAATGAAGCAAAAACAATATGCTCCATTCTCAGTTGCACAAATGTCAGTTTCTCTTTATGCGGCAGAACGTGGTTATTTGCAAGATATTGGGTTAGATAAGATTGGTGCTTTTGAAGAAGCATTATTAGAATACTTCAACAGAGATAAAGCGGATCTTATGGCAAAAATTAACGTTAAAGGTGACTTTAACGATGAGATTGATGCTGAGATTAAAGCAGGTATTGAGAGCTTTAAAGCTACCCATACTTGGTAAGACGATGCAGGTGTTGTAACAACACCTGCTAACTAATGCTAAAGGTGTAATATGTCAGGCGCAAAAGAAATTCGCACAAAGATTGCGAGTATTAAAAGTACGCAGAAAATTACCAGTGCTATGGAAAAAGTAGCAGTGAGTAAAATGCGTAAAGCGCAACAACTAATGGCGGCAGGTCGTCCTTATGCTGAGCGCATTTATCAAGTAATTACTCATTTAGCCAATGCTAATGCAGCTGAGTATCGTCATCCTTTTATGACAGAAAGACCTGTTAAGCGTGTTGGTTATATTATTGTTTCTACTGACCGTGGTCTTTGTGGTGGTTTGAATACTAACTTATTTAAGGAAGTAATCAAAGATTACAAAAAATGGAATGATGAAGGTGTTGAAGTTGAGCTTTGTGTGGTGGGATCAAAAGGCATTAGTTTTTTCCATCATTTTGGAGCAAAAGTCACTGCAGCAATAACTAATATTAGTGAGCAAGCTTCTATTAAAGAATTAGTAGGCGGTGTTAAGGTAATGTTAGATGCCTTTGATGAAGGGCGTTTAGATAGAGTGTATTTAGTAGGTAATGAGTTTGTTAATACCATGACTCAGAAGCCAAGATTATTACAACTATTACCATTGCCAACTACTTCAACGGCGAAAGATGATGCTGTTGAACATCAGAAGATGGTTGAACGTAATTGGGATTATATTTATGAACCCAATGCGCAAGAATTACTTGATACATTGTTAATTCGCTATATTGAGTCATTAGTGTATCAAGCGGTGGTGGAAAATGGGGCAGCAGAGCAAGCAGCGCGTATGATTGCGATGCAGAATGCGACTAATAATGCCGAAGATCTTATTGGTGAATTGCAGTTAATTTACAATAAGGCTCGTCAGGCGGCCATTACCCAAGAAATTTCCGAAATTGTTGGCGGTGCAGCTGCTGTATCGTAAGAAAGGTTTATAAATTCAGAGGATATCCAGCTATGAGTAGCGGACGTATCATTCAAATTATCGGTGCTGTTATTGATGTGGAGTTTCCACGTGACAATGTACCTAAAGTTTATGACGCATTAAAAGTACAAGGCGTTGAGACAACGCTGGAAGTTCAACAACAATTAGGTGATGGTGTTGTCCGTTCCATTGCAATGGGATCTACTGAAGGTCTAAGGCGTGGTCTTGATGTAGCTAATACAGGTGCTCCTATTTCTGTACCCGTAGGTGTAAAAACCTTAGGTCGAATTATGGACGTATTAGGTAATCCTATTGATGAAGCCGGTCCTATTGGTGAAGAAGAACGTTGGAGTATCCATCGTGAAGCTCCTTCGTTTGAAGAGCAAGCAGGCGGTAATGACTTATTAGAAACAGGTATCAAGGTAATCGACTTGATTTGTCCTTTTGCTAGAGGGGGTAAAGTAGGTCTATTCGGTGGTGCTGGTGTTGGTAAAACCGTTAACATGATGGAACTTATCCGTAATATTGCGATGGAACACAGTGGCTTCTCTGTATTCGCAGGTGTGGGTGAGCGTACTCGTGAAGGTAATGACTTCTATCATGAAATGAAAGAATCAAGCGTTCTTGATAAAGTTGCTCTTGTTTATGGACAAATGAACGAGCCTCCAGGAAACCGTCTACGTGTAGCGTTAACAGGCTTAACCATTGCAGAAAAATTCCGTGATGAAGGTCGTGATGTATTATTATTTATCGATAATATTTATCGTTACACCCTAGCAGGTACTGAAGTATCAGCGCTTTTAGGCCGTATGCCATCGGCGGTAGGTTATCAACCAACCCTAGCTGAAGAAATGGGTGTATTACAAGAACGTATTACTACTACTAAGAAAGGTTCTATTACCTCTATTCAAGCAGTATATGTTCCTGCGGATGACTTAACTGACCCATCACCAGCAACTACTTTCGCTCACTTAGATGCGACCGTAGTATTATCGCGTGATATTGCATCGTTAGGTATTTACCCTGCAGTTGATCCACTAGATTCTACATCTCGTCAGCTTGATCCACATGTAATTGGTCAAGAGCATTATGAAGTGGCACGTGGTGTACAATATGTATTGCAACGTTATAAAGAGTTAAAAGATATTATTGCTATTTTAGGTATGGATGAGTTATCAGAAGCTGATAAGCAACTAGTAGCTCGTGCTCGTAAAATGCAACGTTTCTTATCTCAACCATTCTTCGTAGCGGAAGTATTTACTGGTTCGCCAGGTAAATATGTACCTCTTAAAGAAACAATTCGTGCTTTCAAAGGCATTTTAAATGGCGATTATGATCACTTACCAGAGCAAGCATTCTATATGGTAGGTACTATCGACGAAGTCATTGAAAAGGCTAAGACCCTATAATGGGTGTGCCCATAATGTTATTATGGGCATAAAGTAGAGGGTAATATAGATATGGCAATGATTAAATGTAGCATAGTCAGTGCAGAAGAATCATTATTTACTGGTACTGTTAAACGCGTGGTAGCTCATGGTAGTATGGGTGATCTAGGTATATTACCTAATCATGCGCCGCTATTAACTAGTTTGTTACCAGGCCCTGTGCGTGTTGTTAAAGAAGATGATTCAGAAGAGATTTTCTATATCTCTGGTGGGTTTTTAGAAGTTCAGCCATTAGAAGTAGTGGTACTAGCTGATACAGGTATTCGTGCAGAAGACCTTGACGAAGCCGCAGCAAAAGCTGCCATGATTAGTGCTGAACATGAGTTGAATGATAAAACATCTCACCAAGACTACAGTAAAACAGCTTCTAGTCTTGCGCAGGCAGCAGCACAATTACGGACAATTACTGAACTTAGAAAAAAGTTTAAATAATTGTTGGGTAAGTGATTTAATTTATAAAAAGGGGTGGCTTAGGCTGCCCTTTGTTTTTTGGGGTATTAATTATGTCATTAGAAGTGATTATTCTTGCAGCGGGTAAAGGTACTCGCATGTGTTCAACACTCCCTAAAGTTTTACATAAAATAGCAAGTAAAACTATGCTAGGGCACGTGATTGATAGTGCTAGAAGATTAAAACCTCAAAAAATACATGTGGTTATTGGTCATGGTGCTGAACAAGTAAAAGAATTATTTACAGCAGATGATATACATTTTGTCTTACAAGAACAGCAATTGGGAACAGGGCATGCAGTAGCCGCTGCGATACCTTTTGTGGAAAGTGAAAAGGTATTAATACTGTATGGCGATGTGCCATTAATTGAAACAAATACACTAGAAAGCTTAATTAAATTTATACAACCGTTATTTTTGGGTTTATTAACTGTTAATCTAGCTAATCCTACAGGTTATGGTCGTATTATTCGTAATGAGCAGGGAAGTGTTATAGCCATTGTTGAGCAAAAAGATGCTACTGAGCAGCAAAAACAGATTAAAGAAGGTAATACAGGTATTCTAGCATTATCTACTGAACCATTAAAAAAATGGTTGGCAAAATTATCCAATCAAAATGCGCAAGGTGAGTATTATTTAACTGATATTATTGCCATGGCAGTTAATGATGGTTTTACTATAGCGACCACACAGCCCGAAACAGAAATGGAAGTACAGGGGGCTAATGATCGTGTTCAATTAGCACAACTAGAGCGATATTACCAACTGAAATTAGCTCAAATATTAATGAAAAAGGGTGTTACCTTACTTGATCCTAGCCGTTTTGATTTACGGGGAGAAGTGGAAGTAGGTTCTGATATTGAAATTGATATTAATGTTATTTTAGAAGGCAAAGTAGTTATTGAAGATGGTGTAACTATTGGGGCTAACTGTATTATTAAAAATACTACTTTAAAGGAAGGTGTGATTGTTAAGCCAAATAGCCATATAGAAGGTGCTATCTTAGAAGAAGAAAGTGATGCAGGTCCTTTTGCCCGTATACGTCCAGGTACAATATTGCATAGAAAAGCTCACGTAGGGAATTTTGTGGAGTTAAAAAATACCTCTTTAGGAGAATACTCCAAAGTAGGTCATCTAACTTATTTAGGTGATACAGAGGTTGGTAGTTATTGTAATATAGGAGCTGGTACGATTACTTGTAACTATGATGGAGTTAATAAATACAAAACGGTTTTAGGTGATGAAGTATTTATTGGTTCTAATAACTCACTGGTTGCCCCAGTAGTTATTGGTGATGCAGCTACAACAGCAGCCGGCTCAACTATTACTAAAGATGTGGCACCTAACTCTTTAGCGATTGGTCGTGCTCGTCAAATACAAAAAGATGACTGGCAAAAACCTAAAAAGAATTAGGTTTAGAGGGTATAAAATATACCCTCTCGATAACTATTAAATAAATTTATCTAAATTAATACCAAATCCTTTAGCCATATCTAATGCTTTAGCTACAAGGTTAGCATTATCAGGTTTGGCTAATTCTGAAACTTGCTGGTCGGTATCTTTTGCAGCAAATTGGCCAGCTAACTGCTTAAACATAGCAATAAAGTTTTCTGATGAATCAGGATTACTAGTTTCATTGCTACCTAGTGCTTTTAGGGCAGATAGCTTTTGGATAATATCAGGTGAAAGATTGCCTAAAAATTTCTGAATAAGATTGCCAGAAACCTCATTACCAAGCAGGCTTTTTGCCATACCTAGTAAACCACCTGCATCATTATTAGAGGAAAGTGAGCCGGCTAGTTTGGTGTATTGTGAAATAATATCAGTTAAAGACATGATAATACCTTATAGGTTGAATGATCAGTAGTAATTATAGGTAATATGAATAGTATTATTACTATGAGACTTAATGCTAACATTTTATAAAGTCTTTTATAAACAATATATTAATTACATTAAAAAGTGCTAGATTTAATTAATACCAGCGATCCTCTCCCTCTGGACGTTGTTTAAAACGTTTCATACTCCACATATATTGGGTAGGCCATCTCTTCACACAGCCTTCAATAATTTGTCCCATAACAGCTACACTTTCATCTGTATCTTTACTGTAAATTTCTTCAGGTACATTTTCAAAAATAACCTTATAACCTGAACCATCTTCTAAACGAATAGCATGTCCTACGAACGCAACTGCTTTTTTACCTGTAACCATACTAGGTACAAACTTACTGGTAAGCACTTGAGTAGCAAAAAAGGGTACAAATACACCGGATGATCTAGAGGGTTCTGGATCAGCTGGAATACCGGCACAGCCGCCTTTACGGATTTCTTTGATAACACTTAAAATACCTTCTTTGGTGGAGGGGGCTACTCTATTTCCCATTTGTACACGACGTTTTTTTAAAAACTCATCAAGCTCTTTTAATTTAGGTGGGCGATAAAAAATAATAGGATTACAATAACTAGAGTAAAAATGATTAAGTATTTCCCAATTACCTAAATGGCTAGTAATACCAACCGCGCCTTTACCTGAATTAATAGCGTTTAGTAAAACATCTAGTCCTTCAACTTGTTTAATATATTTAAGGGTTTTTTCTGGAGGCCAACACCATGCACAAGCACTTTCGGCCATTGTTTTACCTTGGTTAATTAAGGTTTGTTTAGCGAGTTTTTCTATTTCTATTGCTGAAAGTTTAGGAAAACATTTTGCTAAATTAATTAAGGCCACTTGCTTTGAACGGTTTGGGAATATCCACATAAGATAGCCAACAAAACCCCCTACTTTTTGTATGCCACCCCAAGGTAATAAGGCTAATAAACGAAGAAAGCCAACCGCTAATTTACCCTTAAATTTTTTCACAAATAATACTCATCTATTTAATCACTGTTATTATTTTAACATTTACTAAAGAATAATGGGCTATGGATCACGTTTTGTTGACTAATAGCTTATAATAGTCATTTAGTGTATTTATAGCATTATCTATAGGTTAATTATTCATGCTAGTGCATTTGTCTATTAAAAATTATGCCATTGTCGATCATCTGGATCTTGATTTGTCATCTGGAATGACAGTGATTACAGGGGAAACAGGGGCTGGTAAGTCTATTATGTTAGATGCACTAGGCTTAGCTTTGGGTGATCGTTGTGATAACAGTGTGGTTAGACAAGGTGCAGATAAAGCAGATATTTTAGCTAGTTTTGAGCTAACCAATATTCCAGAAGCTAAACAGTGGTTGATTGACCACGATCTTGTAAGTGATGATATTTGTATATTACGTCGCGTAATTAATCAAGATGGTCGTTCACGTGGTTATATTAATGGTACGCCTTGTCCTTTATCCCATCTCAAATTGCTAGGTGAATTACTGATAGATATTCATAGTCAGCATGAACACCAGTCGTTGTTAAAATTAGAAACACATCGTCATTTATTAGATGATTATGCAGGTAGTCGAGCATTAGCTGAACAAGTTAAGCAACTTGCCCAACAATGGAAACAAACACAGCAAACACTACAAAGATTATCCAGTAATAGTGAAGAGCAACAGGCAAAACAACAATTATTAAGTTATCAACTTGAGGAGTTAGAAAAACTGGCTTTAGCTGATAATGAAGTAGAGCAACTGGAAGCAGAACAAAGAAATCTAAGTCAAGCAGATACTATTTTAAGCGCCTGCCAGCAAGTTTTAGATACTTGTAGTAATGATGAGGCCAATATTTTATCTGCACTTAGCATGAGTGTGCGGCGTTTAACTGGTTTTAAAGAACCTGTAGAAGGATTAGCAGATGCTACTAGTTTATTAAGTAATGCACAGATTCAATTAGAAGAAGCGATTGCTGAGATTAATCATTTTGTAGACCACTTTGATATAGATCCACTACGCCAACAACAAGTAGAGGATCGGCTAGATGCCATTTATAGTCTAGCAAGAAAACATCATTTACAACCTACAGAGTTGGTTGAGCTTACTCAGAGATTGCAGGATGAATTAGCCAATATTGAAGCAGGTGATGAAAAGTTAGAGGAATTAGCTAATACATTAGAACAATTAGCCAAAGACTATCAGCAAGCCGCTGAAAAACTATCTGCACTACGTAAAAAAGCAGCAGCAAAATTGGCAAAAGCTGTACAGCAAGAAATGCAAACATTAGGTATGCCAGGAGGGCAATTTACCATAGAACTAACAACCATAAATACTTCTGAACCACAATTGCATGGCTTAGAAACAATAGAGTTTTTGGTAAGTGGTAACCCTGGGCAACCTGTACGGCCTTTAAATAAAGTGGCTTCTGGTGGCGAGTTGTCAAGAATTAGTCTTGCCATTCAAGTAATTACTGCTCAAACATCCCGAGTTTCAACATTAGTTTTTGATGAAGTGGATGTGGGCATTGGTGGGCCTACAGCAGAGATTGTAGGCAAGTTATTACGAAAACTAGGTGAACAAGGGCAGGTGTTAACAGTAACCCATTTACCACAGGTAGCTGCACAAGGGCATCATCATTTATTTGTACATAAAGAGCGTACTAAAAACTCTACTCAAACAGCAGTAACAGCACTGGATAAACAACAAAGAATAGAAGAGTTAGCAAGAATGTTAGGCGGTGTTGATTTAACCAAAGAGTCCTTAGCTCATGCAGAAAAAATGCTAACAGGGGGCTAGCCTTTAATTTGAATAGTTTATAAGCTGGACAAATTGTTCAGCTATGGCTTTAACTTGTTTGGTCGACTCGACAGCAAAGAGTTCATTAACAACAGCCAATAAATTAGCACCTTGTTTAAGTAAAATAGGGGCATTTTGTAAAGTAATACCCCCTATAACACAAATAGGTAAATCTAAAGTTTTTGCCTGTTCAATTACACTAATATCAGCAGGTTTAGCATTTGGTTTTGTTTTAGAAGCAAAGAAGCGACCAAAAGCTAAATAACTAGCACCTTCTGTTTTTGCTTGTTGAGCTAATGCTATACTGCCATGGCAAGTTGCACCTATAATAGCTGTATTGCCAAGTAGCTCTCTCGCTTTTTGGATAGAACCGTCTTCTTGTCCTAAATGCACACCTGCACCTAGCTCTTTCGCGAGTAGTACATCATCGTTAATAATTAACTGAGCTTGATATTGCTTACATAGTGTCAGTAAAGCGCTTGCCTCTTGGTAACGGCGGTGTGTATCTTGAGTTTTATCACGATATTGTAAAACTTTCATACCGCCTTGTAGTGCAGCCTCTACATAGGGTAGTAAGCGACCATCAGCTAATAACTTATTATCAGTAATTCCATAGAGCCCTGCTAATATCATGAACAGAAATCCAGCGGCAAACGACGGGGAATATACTGTCCATGGCCAGGTGCTTCTGCATCCCGTAGTGTTCGCCACGTATAATCAAGGGCAGATTTTACTGCACTGATTAGTTCTTCTCCTAGTGCCAAGCGTCCTGCTAATGCACTTGCTAGCGTACAACCTGAACCATGATAGTTGCCTGGTAAGCGTGCACAGGTAAAAATATGTTTTTCGCCCTGCTGAGTATAGAGGCGATTAGAGATTACAGGGTCTGACTCATGGCCGCCTTTAATCAGTAAATGTTTGCAGTATTTTAATAATTTTTCTGCACATTCATCTGCTGAGCCTGCAGGCAGTTCCGCTAAAATACGCGCTTCAGGTAAATTAGGAGTACTGATAGTCGCCAGTGGGAATAGTTTTTCGCGAATAGCATAAGCGATATCACCTTTACCTAAGGTACCACCACCACCAGCTCTTAATACGGGGTCACATACCAATGGTAAGTGAGGATTTTGGTTGGCTATTTCAATAATAGTGTCAACCATCTCCATATTACCTAACATACCAAGTTTAATAGAGGAAACTGGCATATCTTGTAACACAGCGTTGGCTTGTGCCAATACCCATTCTCTGTCTAATACTCTAAAATCAGTAACATCAACTGTATTTTGTACAGTGAGGGCTGTTACGGTGGGAGCAGCATGGCAGTTTTGTGCCAAAATAGCTTCAATATCAGCTTGAATACCTGCTCCACCACTAGGGTCGTGGCCAGATAAACAAAGGACAATAGGTCTTGAGGGTGGGGTATTATGGATCATAGTATTAGCACAGTTTATTAAGAGTAATAGAGTAAAATACAAGATTGATGGTCTAAAGTATATATTAAATTAATACAGACCATTTTGCTATTTACCTAAAATCATAGTATGGTTGTTTTAGCATTAACTAAGTTGCTGCGATAGCAGGGGAGAGAGAATGAATAAGCTCAGTAAAATAATATGTGTAGGATTATTAGGGTTAGCAACAAGTTTAGTAAGTTGGGCAGATGAGCCAGTAGAAGATATTTTGGCTTGTCAAAATATTAAATTAGCTGAAACAGGTTGGGCTGATATTAGTGCTACTACTGCTATGGTTTCAGTGGTTGCTGAGGGGCTTGGTTATGAGGTTAGTGCTCCTATTATTTCTGTTCCCATTGCTTTTACTAGTGTTGCTAAGGGTAAGGTTGATGCTTTTTTAGGTTATTGGTCTCCCTCAATGGATGGTATTGCAGCGCCTTTTGTTAAAGATAAGACAATCATTATTCCTGAAAAAGCCAACTTGGAAGGGGCTAAATACACATTAGCCGTACCTGCTTATACTTATGAGGCAGGCTTGCAATCATTTAAAGATATTGCCAAATTTAAAAAGGATTTAAACGCGCAAATATATGGTATTGAAGCAGGTAATGACGGTAATTTGTTAATTCAAAAGATGATCAAGGATAACTTATTTAATTTAAGTGATTTTAAGTTAAGAGAGTCTAGTGAAGCAGCTATGATTAGCCAAGTTAAACGAGCAGTAAAAGCCAACAAACCTATAGTGTTTTTAGCTTGGGAACCACACCCGATGAACAGTCAGGTTGAGTTGAAATATTTAGCTGATGGAGATGAGGTGTTTGGTCCTAATTATGGTAGTGCTAAAGTATTTACTATTATTTCTCCTGAGTTTCAAAAACGTTGCCCAGCAGAAGCTAATTTAATTAGCCAAATTCGTTTTACAGTGGAAATGGAAAGTGAATTAATGACAGAAATTTTAGAAAATAAAGTACCTGCTAAAAAAGCAGCTAAAGAGTATTTGAAAAAACATCCTGAAGTGCTTAAACAATGGCTTGTAGGTATTAAAAGTACTAATGGTGAAGATGGAAAAGTAGCTATTGATAAATATTTAGCGCAGTAAAATTTGATAAGGGATCAATAAAAATCATGCAGCCACTGTTTCCAGAGATAAAGCCTTATGCTACACATAAGTTAGCTGTGCAATCACCTCATGTACTATATATTGAGGAGAGTGGTTCTATGACAGGTCTGCCAGTGTTATTTTTACATGGCGGACCTGGCGGTGGATGTGATGAAAATAGTGCCCGTTTTTTTGATCCCACTATTTATCGAATAATTACGTTTGATCAACGTGGCTGTGGTCGTTCAACACCCTATGCCTCTTTGGAAAATAATACGACTTGGGATTTAGTGGCAGATATTGAGCTTATTCGTAAAGAGTTAGCTATTGATAAGTGGGTAGTGTTTGGTGGTTCGTGGGGTTCTACCTTAGCATTAGCTTATGCACAAACGCATCCTGAAAGAGTCTTAGGATTGATTTTACGGGGCATCTTTTTATGCAGACCAACTGAGATTGAATGGTTTTATCAAAAAGGTGCTAGTTATTTATTCCCAGATTATTGGGAAGATTATATTGCACCTATTCCAGAAGTGGAACGTGGTGATTTAGTACAAGCTTTTTATAAGCGTTTAACGGGTACTGATGAGATTGCTCAATTAAATGCTGCACGAGCTTGGTCAGGTTGGGAGGGAAGTACTATTACTTTAGCGCCTAATCCTAAAATTACACAAAGTTTTCTGGAAACTAAAAAAGCCTTAGCTATGGCTCGTATAGAATGCCATTATTTTATAAATAATGCTTTTTTAGAACCTAATCAATTACTGCGTGATATGGACAAAATAGCCCATATTCCAAGTATTATAGTTCATGGTCGTTACGATGTGATTTGTCCCCTCGATAATGCTTGGCAACTTCATAAGTTATGGCCAAATAGTGAGCTTAATATTATTCGTGAGTCAGGCCATTCAGCATTTGAGGTGGGTACAGTGGATGCCTTAGTAAAAGCTACACATGCTATGGCTGAAAAGCTATTAACTGAAAAATAAGGGATAAGTGAGTGAAGGCTTTAATTCAACGAGTAACTGAAGCCCGTGTGGCAGTAGAAGATAAAACAATAGGTGAAATTGGTATCGGTATTCTTGCATTAGTAGGAATTGAACCAGATGATACACCAGCAAAAGCTGATAAGCTGCTACATAAGTTATTAAACTATCGTATCTTTACTGATGAAAATGATAAGATGAATCGTTCATTGGCAGATATTAATGGTGGATTGTTGTTGGTATCACAATTCACTCTAGTTGCAGACACTAAAAGTGGATTACGCCCCAGTTTTTCTACCGCAGCCTCTCCTGCTTTAGGAGAGGAATTATTTAATTATTTATTAGTACAAGCAAAACAGAAATATACACCTGTTGCAACAGGTTGTTTTGGTGCTAATATGCAAATTCATTTGATAAATAATGGTCCAGTAACTTTTTTATTGGATGTTTAGTTTTATCATTGATTTACGCCTGTGAACAAGTAATAAATTTTAATTAATATCGTGTTTAGTAATAATTTAATTGATTGAGGATGTAATAGTGATTAACACTACCATACCAACAGAGGCTGATTGGGCTGATTATCAAACGGAACTAGACTGTCAAGAAGCATATGATTTATACGCAGGGAAAGATGCAGAAAGTTTAAAGTCGGTTTTTGTGGAGTCAATAGATCGTTGTGTAGATGGACTACATTTTATGCCTCCAAAGGTTTTTCATTATTATGCCAGTGTTTTTGCTGATTATGTGTTGCAAGTAGAGAGATTACCAGGCTTACAACCAGAGAATCGAGCACTAGCAGCAGCAGGTTTGTTTACTTTATTAGAAAATAAATTACATATCAGCCCTATGGATGTGAAAGAAATTTATCCAAAACTAATAGAAATAGCTAAATATGTAGCAGAACATCAGTCAAATTACTATGCGGATAAAGAGCAATATGGTGATTTTTCTAAACAGCTTGTTATTTTTAATGCATTAGCTAAAGAATCACATATTATTTAACAGGTATTTGTCGTTCTATTTGAGGGAATTAGGGGACAAACTATTCGCTATTAGTATAATGTTTTATTTAAAGTATTATAGAAGTAGCTTATTATATTTTGATTAGAATAGTAGGTGGGTACAGCAATTGAAAATTATCATTGTAGGATTGTTAATAGCTAGTGTTCTATTTGTTCATTATCGTGGTCGTGTTCGTCATAAATGGTCTCGCCAAATAAAAGATCATTCAACTTTCTTAGCACCACTAAATTCTATTATTTATTTAACTTCTAAATTACCTAGTCAACCGTATTATTCAACAGATATTTATCCTGAATTAAAGGTTTTTGAGGAAAATTGGCAGAAAATTAAAGAAGAAGGTGAACGTTTATTAGAGGCTGGTAAAGTAAAAGGTTCTGATAAGCTCGATGATGCAGGTTTTAACTCTTTTTTCCGCAAGGGCTGGAAGCGTTTTTATTTAAAATGGTATGGCGATAGCCATCCTTCAGCTATGGAGTTATGTCCTTTTACTACAGCGTTAGTGAAAGATATTCCAACCGTTAAAGCCGCTATGTTTACTGAGTTACCACCAGGAGCACGTTTAGTAACGCATCGTGACCCTTATTCGGGTTCTCTTCGTTATCATTTAGGACTTGATACACCTAATGATGATAGATGTTTTATTGAAGTAGATGGTGAGCGATATTCATGGCGTGATGGTGAAGGTGTTATTTTTGATGAAACGTATATTCATCATGCTGAAAATATGACAGATCATCGCCGTTTAATTTTCTTCTGTGATATGGATCGGCCTTTAAAATATAAATGGGCAACCAAATTTAATCATTGGGTAGGTAAAAATGTAGTAGGAGCTGCTGCTTCTCCTAATGAAGATGGTGATAAACTAGGTGGTATTAATAAAGCTTTTGGTTTTCTTTATAAAATTCGTGAGCGTGGAAAAGAATTAAAGAAAAGAAACCGTTTCCGTTATTACCTTGAACAGTGGTTATTACTGGCCTTTGTGATTTGGATTATTTGGATTATTTAAATTTCCTAGTAAAGGCCATTCCTTTTCATTGATGGAATGGCCTTATTTTTGGCATAATAGGGCAACCATTTATCCTCTAATCAACAAATGGAAGGTGCCTAGTGTCTCAAACATCACAACAATGTCTTACTGATTGGACGGATCGTGAAGCGTTAGCTGAAACAATGATCCCGCTAGTAGGTCAGCTGTATCGTAATAATCATGTTGTTACATCAATTTATGGTTTTAGCCTAATCAATCAGTCTGTTGTCTCTATTTTACAAACTCATGCCGCCACCCATTATCGTTTTGGTAGTGAAGCAGAACTTTCTGTAAAAGAAACTTATCCTTTATTAAAAATCATGACAGAGCTTAATTTAGGTTCTGCTTCTATTGATCTTGGTAAGTTAGCTGTCAAGTACCGTGAAGAGCAATCATTAACACCAGAACAGTTCTTACGCAAAGAGTTGGCCGATATCATAGATAAGCCAGCTGATAAACAAACAGATTGTGGTACGGATATTGTGCTTTACGGCTTTGGTCGTATTGGACGCTTGCTTGCGCGCATTATGATTGAAAGAACAGGTAGTGGTGATGGTTTGAGATTACGTGCTATTGTCGTACGTAAGGGCTCAGATGATGATTTAGAGAAGCGTGCCAATCTATTACGACGTGACTCTGTGCATGGTGCTTTCAATGGTACCGTGTTAGTTAACGAAGAAAATAATACATTATCAATTAATGGTAATCTAGTACAGGTCATCTACTCAAGCGAGCCTAGTACAGTAGATTATACCCAATATGGTATTAACAATGCGATTGTTATTGATAATACTGGTAAATGGCGTGATGAAGAAGGTTTGAGCCAACACTTAAAATGTAAAGGTGTGTCACGTGTTATTCTAACGGCACCTGGTAAAGGTAAATTAAAGAATATCGTTTATGGTGTAAATGATAGTTTAATTACCAAAGATGATAAGATTCTTTCTGCTGCCTCTTGTACTACTAATGCCATTGTACCTGTATTAAAAGTAATTAATGATCAATTTGGTATTGAGAATGGTCATGTAGAAACCGTCCACTCATACACTAATGACCAGAATTTGATTGATAACTTCCACAAAGGAAGCCGTCGTGGACGTAGTGCACCATTAAATATGGTAATTACGGAAACAGGTGCAGCAACAGCAGCAGCTAAAGCGCTACCTGAATTAGCAGGCAAGTTAACAGGTAATGCGATTCGTGTACCAACACCTAATGTATCACTCGCTATTCTTAATTTAAATCTTGGTAAATCAACCTCTAGAGAAGAGTTAAATGACTTCTTAAGAGATGTTGCATTACACTCTAAATTACATAGACAAATAGATTTTATTGATTCAACAGAAGTAGTTTCTAGTGATTTTGTGGGCTCACGTCATGCAGGTATTGTTGATGCTGCAGCAACTATTTGTACTGATAATCATGCTGTTCTTTATGTATGGTATGACAATGAGTACGGATATAGCTCACAAGTTATTCGTATTGTTGAGAATATTGCCAATGTAAGACGCTTAGCTTTTCCTAAATCTTAATTTAAGAATGTATAAGTAATAAAAAGGCATGTTTTATACATGCCTTTTTTATTATTTTAAGTTTACATGTAGGCTAATAAGCGCTCTTAATTGAGCAGGCTTAAGTGGTTTCTTAATGAAATCCAGCCCTGCCATTTGTAGCTCATCAGCCAGTTCTTGTGAGTTATCTGCACTGATGATAATAGCGGGTAGTTTAGGATTATTTAATTGTTCACGAAGCAATTTTATTAGGTCTGTGCCTATATAACCATGGTCTAAATGGTAGTCAACTAATAATAATTGAGGTTTAAAGCCACTAGTTAATATTTCTTCACATTCTTGTTGATTACGAGCTGTTTTAACTATGCAGTTCCAACGAGACAATAACGTTTTCATGCCCGTTAAAATAGTATCCTCATTGTCTACACATAATACAGCGACTGCTGATGGTTTTGGCTTGTTAGCTACAGCAGGCGCTAATATTTCATCAATTTGTGCTGTGTCAAGCATTAAGGGAGTGTCTTCAATAGGCACAGTGACACTGAAAACAGTACCTTTCTCTAGCCATGAACGAACAGTAATTGGATGATCAAGTAGTTTACAAAAACCATCAGCAATAGCAAGACCTAAGCCTAGCCCTTTTTCTGCACGTGTTTGATGGCTATCTAACCGTTTGAATTCTTCAAAAATAATTTTTTGCTTATCTTCAGGGATACCTTTACCTTGATCCCATACCTCAATCCGCACATGATCTTTAATGCGTCTAGCGCCTAAAACTATTCTACCTTCTCCATAACGGAAAGCATTGGTTAGAAAGTTTTGTAAAATACGTCTTAATAATTTACTATCACTTTTTATAAATAAACTACAGGGATGTACTTTAAAAGTAATATCCTCTGGTGCTAAAGCAGATAGTTCTGTATTGAGTGTGTTAAACAAATCGTTTAATGCAATTGTTTCATTCTTTGGTGTAATACGCCCACTTTCTAGTCGAGAGATATCCAATAGATCAGAGATTAATTCTTCTGCAGAATGCAGTGATGATTCCAAATGATGTATTAATTCTTTAGCAGTGGCTGGTAAATGTTCTTGTGTCAAAGAGGAGGCAAACAGCCTAGCAGCATTTAATGGTTGCATTAAGTCATGGCTTACAGCCGCTAGAAAGCGGGTTTTGGATTCATTGGCTTGTTCTGCATTACTTTTTGCTTTAATAAGTGCTGTGTTTAATTTGGATAATTCTTTAGTGCGTTTATTAACACGTTGTTCTAAGTGTTCATTAATTTCTTGTAATGTACGCTCTGCTTGTCGATAAGCGGTAATATCTGTAAAGCTGGTTACGAATCCACCACCAGGCATAGGATTACCAATGATTTCAATAACTCGACCGTTAGGGAATACGCGTTCAGATTTATGTGGATTACCAAAAGATAACCATTTTAACCGAGAAACTACAGCCTCTTCAGAATTATCAGTACCACACATACCTCGTTTGGCATTATAGTAAATAATATCACCAATAGGCCTACCTATTTGGATAAGTCCTTCAGGATAATCAAATAAATCAATATAACGCTGATTCCATGCCACAAGATGTAGTGATTTATCTATCACGCTAATGCCTTGTGTGATATGTTCTAAAGCACCTTGTAATAATGATCGATTGAAACGCAATACTTCAGATGCTTCATCTACAATAAGTAAAACATCTTCCATTTGCATTTCATGGCCTTCAATGGCTGATTTAACCATTGCTCTGGCAGTAGAGCTTCCTAACCTTTCTGCTAACACATGTTCTGTGTAATAGATCCACTCTGGGTCAGCATTACTAGATAAATCAAAGGATAATTGCTGTTTCTCTGCAAAATTTTCAAACAGCTCTAAAGTATTTCGTTCACCAATAAAACGAGCAGTAAGTGCAATTAAATCTTCTAGTTTCACTACTAAGGTGTTGTCATCAATATTAATATTTTGATTAATAAATTTAGTTGCTTGCCAATGCTCAGTTACTCGTTTTTTAGAGATAAGAGAAAAGAAAACAAAGATAGTAAAATTAACTAATAAGGCTAGCACAGTGCAGAAAGTTATATAGGATAACTTAATTGGTAAAAGGTATTGCAACCATGCAAGTAAACTATTTATAGAAAAATTACTAATATCTTTTTGTAATAGTAAAGGCAACATCAGTGTATAACACCAGATAGCTGCACCTATTATAAGTCCAGCGAGCACACCTTGTTTATTAGCTGGCTTCCAATACAGTGCCCCTACCATGGCTGGCGATAGTTGAACAATACCAGCAAAGGAAATCCATCCAATATCACTTAAACTATTATTGGGTGAAAGACAAAGATAACAGGCCGTAGCCAATGCTAGAATAAGGATACTACACATCCAACGAAATCGTTGTAGCTGTTGAACAGAGAGATTTGATAAAGATGATTGGCTATTTAAAAATACACGATTAGAAATTATTCTTGATAAAGAAAAACAACAAATAATGGTTGAACCTACAGTTGCAGAAAAACCACCTAATAAAACAAGTAAAATTAGTAGGTTTGATGACTCATACATAGGTATGGTAATAAGCCAATATTGGTCGCCAATATCATTTTGCAGTAGATAGCCTGCCATAATGATAGGTACTACACAGATAGCCATAATCAGTAAATAAAGTGAAAAGATCCAACGTGCGGAATCTAAATCTTTTGGCTTTTGTGCTTTGGTAACACCGGTTTGAAATAGATAGGTAATACAAACAATAGCCATCATAATAATCATTGTTTGTAATATAAGCTCTGCAGGGTTTAATTTATGAATTCGAAAAACTTCTTTAAATAACTCAAGATTAATTGGTTTTCCTGTATTGTTAATACCTGAAGAGAGTAAATAACAGGCAAGAATGGCAACACTAATAAAAGCAAGTAATTTTAATGTGGCACCAACAGTAGAAGTAAAAAGTAAACTTTTATATTGTCCCTCAACAATATTTCCTTGTTTACCTGCAATAGTAACAATTAGAAAGGCAAAAATGAGTAAAATAATTAAAGTCAGATAATGTTGGGTGGTAAAAGAGTAACTTATGCTTTGTTCGAAAAATACAGCAATGATAGTAATAGTTGCTTTAAGTTGTAAGGTAATATAAGGAATAAAAGCTACTAGGCAGAGAATAGTTACAATGATTGCTAAAGGTTTACTATTACCATAACGTTTTGCAATAAAATCTGGGACGGAGGTTACATTTTCTTGTTGGCTGATAACGAGTATTTTAACGAGAACACGATGGAAAAAAACAAATATAAAAATTGGTCCAATAAATAAGGGAAGGAAGTCCCATAAATGGGTATTACCACTTTCAGTGATGCCTAGGTATATCCAACCACTGCCATATACTGTGAAGGATAGACTGTAGAGAAGTTTTCTTGGTGTTGGTGATAAAGAAGATGAACGACTAGAACCATATATGTTGGAGCCATAAAGTAAAACTGTATAGATCACTAGTGCTGTAATAATGATACAAATGTGCCACAACATATAATAATCCTTTAGCAATAGTTCTTTAACTTTAATACATTAGTTAGAAATTAATAATGGTTAATTTCAACTAATGAAAAAATTGCCAAAAACATAACAAAATAATGGCAGCAATTAGCCACAAAAGTGTAGCTGTAATAAGTGTTATAGTTAATGTTGTTTTTATGCTTAACCAATATACGGCGAATAAGTAAACAGCATATGGAATGAGAGAGAATATACCAAATAATGCGGTAGCTCGTAAATCATTTAGTGATCTTTCTGTTCCAATAACATAATGTGCAATTAATGCAAATGTTGGAAATAAAGGGATTAAGCCCGCTATATAAAAGCTTTTAGATTTAGATAAAAGGGCGATTAGCAGCACAGCAATAACGCCCATAATACATTTTAGAATTAAAGAGATCATTTATATTTTATTGCAGTGAGTTATATAGGCTAAGTTTATTATCTTTTAGGCAAAATAACTCGGCAGAGAGTGCATAAGGTGCTTCTTGTATTTGTTGTTTTGCATATTGATTAAGCATAGAAACTTGTTCAGGATTATTGCTATCAGCAATAATTAATTGATTACGAGCGATTATCGCAATAATTGGTTCGCCTTTTAGCTCAAGGCTAGGCAACAGTTGATCAAGCATTAACACTAAGCTGGCATCATAATTACCATCAAGGCAGAGGGTAGAACCAATATCTGAAGTATGTATTTCTATATGATCAAGCTTAGATTTAAAGTTTTCTAATGCTTGTTGATAAATAGCTTGTAGATCGTTATTAGCTGAATATTCTGTTAATTGGCTTTGATAAAGGTAAGACATGCGTGTAGACATATCTAAAGCAAAAACAATGATTAAATCACCTGCCAAAGGAAGATAAACTAAAGGGTCTTTTTCTGCATTTGGATCAGCCTGACGAATTGCTCGATAGATTTCATCGAGCCAGCTGATAGGTTTAATAGCAGGTAGCAAAATAGGTTCTTCGTTTACTGCATGGAATATATCGCAGATATTTTGAATAATATTGTTTTTATAAGCATCAAAATCTTCATTACCTTGTAGATAAGCATAATAAAGGTTGTCGGGATAAAAAATAATAGGTTCACCTTCTGGACGTTCAATACTGACACTTATCTTGTCAGGATTATCAGCGTCTAAGATAGTAGCATTAATATCAGGATTAGCGTGTTTAAGTTGTTTAACAAGGTCTTCTGTAAGTTCTTTTTTAGATAGCTTTGCTGGTGAGTTTGTCTTGCCAAACAGTTTTGAAAAAAATCCCATAGTTGCCTCCTTGCTGATGGCTAGTGTGACGTCTTGTTTAATTTAGGATTAGGAAAAAAGCGGATAGGTTTTGACTCTTGTGCTATAGGAGTAGGTTGAGCAATGCGTGTTGAGGGTTCAGCAGGTATACTTAACCCTTGCTCATCTAATGTATCCATAAAGCCACAGGCCATACATTCTCTATGTGGTACATTATTTTCTGACCACATCATTAGTTTATCCATTTCTTTGCAAGAGGGGCAAACTGCCCCTGCAATAAAACGTTTAGGTGTTTTCATCAGGCTACCTCTTCTATAAAACCAGAGTGACGTAGTAACGGTTCTATACTTGGCTCACGACCTCGAAACTCAATAAATAACTCTATAGGCTCTTGAGAACCACCTTTGGCTAGAATAGTTTCACGGAATAAGCGGCCTGTTTCTGGATTAAGTATACCTTCTTCTTCAAAGCGGGAAAATGCGTCAGCAGATAGTACTTCAGCCCATTTATAGCTGTAATAACCAGCAGCATAACCACCTGCAAAAATATGTGCAAAACTATTAGCAAAACGATTGTAAGCTGGTGGTTTTAATACTGCTACTCGTTCACGTACATCATTTAATACGTGTTCAACCGTTTTATCACCATAGAAAGTGTGTAGCTCAAAATCAAATAGGGAGAACTCTAGCTGGCGCACCATCATTAAGCCAGCTTGAAAGTTCTTGGCAGCTAACATTTTGTCCAGTAAGTCTTTAGGTAAAGGTTCACCTGTTTCATAATGGCTAGAAATAAGGGCTAATCCTTCTTCTTGCCAACACCAGTTTTCCATAAATTGACTAGGCAACTCCACTGCATCCCAAGCTACGCCATTAATACCTGATGCCCCTAAGTGTTCTATACGGGTAAGCATATGGTGTAACCCATGGCCAAATTCATGAAATAAAGTAGTCACCTCATCATGTGTTAATAGTGCAGGTTTACCTTCACTAGCAGGCATGAAGTTACAAACTAAATTAGCTACTGGCGTAATGATTTGTCCTTGACTGTTTTGATAGCGATCACGGGCGCCATCCATCCATGCTCCCCCTCTTTTATTGGAGCGAGCATATAAATCAAAGAAAAAGCGACCAATCGTTTTGCCTTGCTCTTTGATTTCAAATAGCCTTACATCAGGATGCCATGTGTCAAAATTGTGTAATTCTGAAATTTGAATGTTGTAAAGTGTTTCTACTAATGTAAATAGCCCAGTTAATACTTTATCAATAGGGAAATAAACGCGTAATGTTTCATCAGAAATGCTATAGCGAGCCTCTCTTAGTTTTTCACTATAATAGCTAACATCCCAACTTTGCATATCCGTAATACCTTGCTCTGCAACATAGTTGCGTAATTCTTTGAGATCTTGCTCTGCAAAAGGCTTACTACGATTGGCTAAATCATTTAAGAAGGTTAATACTTGCTGAGGATTTTCAGCCATTTTGTCAGCTAAAGAAAGTTCAGCATAATTAGCAAAGCCTAGTAATTGGGCTAATTCATGTCTTAATGCTAATATTTCTTGCATAATAGGGCCATTATCAAATTTATTAGCTATTGGCCCTTGATCAGAAGCACGCGTGCAATAGGCTTGATAAATTTCTTCACGAAGCTTTCTATCATCAGCGTAACTAATAACGGCATAGTAGCAAGGAAACTCTAAAGTAATTAGCCAGCCTGTTAAGTTCTTGGCTTGTGCGGCTTGTGCCATTTGCGATTTAGCTGATGAAGGAATGCCAGTTAGTGCTTGTTCATCAGTGATATGTTTTGTCCATGCTTGAGTTGCGTCTAATAGTTGATTAGAAAATTTACTGCTTAATTCAGATAGTTTAGCTTGAATTTCACCATAGCGTTTTTGTTTATCAACGGGTAAATCAATACCTGATAAATGAAAGTCTCTTAACGTATGTTTTAAAATAGTTTGTTGTGGGGTTGAGAATTGTTTAGCTACAGGGCTGTTATTTAAAGCTTGATAACGTTCAAATAGCTGCTTATTTTGTCCCATTTCTGTGGAATACTCAGAGAGCTTAGGTAAGCAAGCTTCATAAGCGTTACGTAGTTCTGCATTATTCATTACAGCATTAAGATGACTAATAGGACTCCAGGTATGACTCAGTTTTTCCCCTATTTCATCTAATAATAGTACAGTGTTTTCCCAACTTAACTCTGTCGGTGGGTTTTCCAATAAATTTTTAATAGCTGTTCTATTACTTTCTAGTACGCTATCAATAGCAGACTCAACATGCTCTGCTTTAATTTCTGAGTAAGGTGGTAAATCGAAATTTGTTAAAAGAGGATTTGTTTGGGTCACGGTTTAAATCTCAAGTAAATTGGTTACTTTAATGGGGTGAGTAGATGGGTTTGATAATATCTCTTAATTGTTCATAGGGGATAAATAATTGAGGTTCACCCATTGCATAAGGAGCTAAAGTATTAGCATCATATTTTAATATTGCTTGTTTAGACAATAAGGCAATATGTGTGGTTTCAACAAACGGCCAATCTTCTTGAAACATTTTATTATTTAGCAATTGATTAGCTTCAAGCCATTGATTATACGAAATTTGTGCAATAGACCAAAAGGTTTGTGTTTTATCTGGGTGAATAGCTTTGGCTAGGGTAATGTCTTGTTGTTTTTGCTTATCGAAATTAATAATGGTAAATTTTTTAGGATTATATTGACTGGTGGCAGGCGCTGTTTGTACAGAAAGTTCTAATACAATAAAAACACTACTTTCTTCCAATAACTCAACGTTAATTATTAGGTGATCGCCCTGATTAGCTTTAGCTAGAAAGCTTGTTAGATACTTATGCAAAGAAATATTAGACGGTGCATTCATTACTTCTAAAAGGCGAGTTTCAATTAATTGATTAAGCGTTGGTATTTTTTTAAAGGAAATACTGGAAAGTTTGAAGCTAGGACAGGAATTATCAATTAGAGTAGAGGCTTCACATCCTGTCTGTTGCTCTTGCCAGTTGATTGGGTCAATATTTAAGTTTTTGGAAGAGGTGTTGTCTCTATTTAAATAACTACAGCCCCCTAGATGAGTCAGTAATAAAAAAATTATTAAAAAATAAGGGAACCTTGTCATTCTTCTACCAACTAAATAATGTCCATGAGGGGATTTTTTCTTGAGGACGGCCATTTTTTAATGTGTTGTTATCTCCATCAGCATTAACAAGGTAATAAGGTTTACCATGTTTAGGTGTCACTTTAACTGAGTAAATAAAACCTTTTATACGACGCTCTTCGATAGTATTGTCACCTTCTTGATAGGTAATGACAGTGGTGTCAGCGTTATTTGGCTGATCTGTTGCTAATTGAGTATCTTCTGTAGAAGGTTTGGTTGACTGTTGAGAACAAGCAGTAACTAGTAATAAACAACCAATCATTAAGATATATTTCATGAGATAACTCTGTTTGTGTGATGCTATTTTATAGTTAAGTTTACCACCTTTTATGAGAGTTATTGAGCAAGTTTGTAAAAAATCCTAAAACTATTAAGACAATAGTGTTATTCTATTAAGCTTCATATACATTATTGTTTATAATGGGCGTAAACTCCTATATAAGGCAAGATAGAATCCTCTATTGTTGTATGTTTTGTATTTGTTTTTATTCTAACTAGTGTTTGAAACTATTTGAAATATTCTTTAGCAAAATAACAGAGATTTATTAAAAGAAGTTGTTTACAAACACTGCTGAATGTAAGTAAAGTTAGCAATCATTTTGTTATTTTTTGTTTTCAGGCTATATTTTTAAGTCCTCTTCTGTGGCTGAGGTTTTTTCTATGCAACTAAAACCAACTCGTTCTATATGGATTTCTGCGTTATCATTATCTATACTGCTGTTAGCAGGATGTGGAAAAGGTAATGAACAACAACAAGAGCAGCCACCACAAAAAGTAGAAGTCGTTACTATTAAAGCACAACCGTATACTCTAACAAGAGATTTACCTGGTCGCACAATGGCTTATCGTGTAGCAGAAGTAAGGCCTCAAGTAGAAGGTATTATCCTTAAGCGACTTTTCAAAGAAGGTGGAGAAGTTAAAGAAGGGGATCAACTTTATCAAATAGATCCTGCTATTTACCAAGCAGATGTAAAAAGTGCTCAAGCTAACCTCGCTTCTGCACAGGCTTTAGAAAAGCGTTATAAATCATTGGTTTCATCAAAAGCTGTTAGCCAACAACAATATGATGATGCTCGAGCTGCCTTATTACAGGCGCAAGCAAGTTTGCAAACAGCTCAAGTTAGATTGCGTTATACCAAAGTATTGGCGCCTATTTCTGGACGTATTAGCCGTTCATTAGTAACAGAAGGTGCTTTGGTTACAACAGGACAAGCCAATCCTCTAACAACCATTAATCAATTAGATCCTATTTATGTAGATATTACTCAACCTTCAAAGGACATTCTTCTATTACGAGAAGAGTTAGCAAAGGGGCAATTGGAGAAAGTGGGTGAAAATGCTGCTAAAACTGTATTGATCTTAGAAGATGGTACAACCTATGAGCACGAAGGTGAGTTAGAGTTTTCAGAAGTGTCTGTTAATGAGTCCACAGGTAGTGTTACGTTGCGAGCAATTTTTAAAAATCCAGAAAATAAATTATTACCTGGTATGTTTGTTCATGCTCGTTTAAAAGAAGGTGTTCGACAAAATGCTATTCTTGTTCCTCAGTTAGGCGTTACCCGTAACGTAAAGGGTGAAGCGACTGCGATGGTTGTGAATAAAGAAAATAAAGTTGAACAACGTATATTAGATGTTTCACGAGTAGCTAATTATAATCAATGGTTAGTTAACAAGGGCTTAGAAGAGAATGATAGAGTTATTGTCAAGGGTCTACAGAAGATCCGACAAGGTGCAAAAGTAGATCCAATAGAACAAGGCCAAGCAAGCAATAAACAAGATGGTAATTCTAATTCAGAAGGCAACGAGTAAAACATAGGTAATCCAGGAAAATAATTTATGTCTAAGTTTTTTATTGACCGCCCGATTTTTGCTTGGGTAATTGCCTTGGTGATTATGTTAGCAGGTGGTTTGTCACTGGTTAGTATGCCTGTGAACCAATACCCTAGTATTTCAGCACCTGCCATTGGTATTTCGGTAATGTATCCAGGTGCTTCAGCAGAAACTGTACAAGATACTGTAGTACAGGTTATTGAACAGCAAATGAATGGTATCGATAATCTGCGTTACATGTCATCACAAAGTAACTCAGATGGTAGTATGACCATTACAGTTACCTTTGAGCAAGGTACAGATCCAGATATCGCTCAGGTACAAGTACAAAATAAATTACAATTAGCTACACCTTTGCTACCAATGGAAGTACAACAACAGGGTATTCGTGTTGTTAAGTCAACAGTTAACTTCTTATTGGTAGTAGGTTTAGTGTCTAAAGATGGTTCGATGACCAACTATGACCTTAGTAACTATATTGTTTCTAATATGCAGGATGCTATTGCTCGTACCCCTGGTGTTGGTGACTTTCAAGTGTTTGGTGCGCAATATTCGATGCGTATTTGGTTAAGCCCTGCTAAATTAAATAATTATAAATTAACACCTATTGATGTTAGTAATGCAATTAAAGCACAAAATATTCAAGTTTCTTCTGGGCAGCTAGGTGGTTTACCTGCATTACCAGGTACTCAGCTTAATGCGACGATTGTTAGTAAAACTAGACTACAAACACCAGAAGAGTTTGGCAATATACTTTTAAAAGTACAAACAGATGGTTCTCAAGTTCGTCTAAAAGATGTATCTGATGATATCAACCTGGGTGGTGAGAACTATGCGATTACAGCCTTGTATAATGGTAATCCAGCTTCTGGTATAGCTCTTAAATTAGCTACGGGTGCTAATGCATTAAACACGGCAAAAGCTGTACGTGCTACTGTTGCTCAATTAGAGCCTTTCTTTCCAGATGGCGTAGAGGTTGTTTACCCCTATGATAGTACGCCAGTTGTATCTGCCTCTATTACTATGGTGGTGCATACCTTATTTGAAGCGATTGTTTTAGTATTCCTTGTGATGTTCTTGTTCTTACAGAACTTTCGAGCAACACTTATTCCAACTATCGCTGTGCCTGTGGTATTACTAGGTACCTTTGGTGTGTTAGCTGCTTTTGGTTTTTCAATTAATACATTAACCATGTTTGCAATGGTTCTAGCCATTGGCTTGCTGGTAGACGATGCTATTGTTGTAGTGGAAAACGTTGAGCGGGTGATGCAGGAAGAAAAACTGCCACCTAAAGAAGCAGCAAAGAAATCCATGGATGAGATTCAGGGAGCATTGGTCGGTATCGCAATGGTACTTTCAGCAGTATTCGTTCCTATGGCCTTTTTAGGTGGTGCAACGGGTATTATTTATCGTCAGTTCTCGATCACTATTGTTTCTGCAATGGTGCTCTCTGTATTAGTGGCATTGATTTTAACACCAGCCCTTTGTGCGACTATGTTAAGCCCTCCTAAAGAGGGAGATGAGCATGGCGAACATAAAAAAGGTTTTTTTGGTTGGTTTAATAGAACCTTTGAAAAGTCAGTTAAAATTTATGTAGGCGGGGTTGCTAAGGTATTAAAAAATAGAGTGTTATTTGTATTGCTTTATGCAGGTGTTTGCGCGGTTATTGTCTTTATGTTTAGAGCAATTCCCACAGAGATGTTGCCACAAGAAGACCAGAAAGTCTTGTTTGCAATGGTGCAAACACCGGCGGGAACGCCTGCAGAAGAAACACAAAAAATAGTGGACGAAATGCGTGAAACTATTTTAAAAACGGAAGCAAAGAATGTTGACTCTGTATTTACAGTGACAGGCTTTAGTTTTGCTGGTCGTGGACAAAGTTCTGCTTTAGCATTCATCATGTTAAAAGATTGGGATAAACGACCAGATGCGGATCAAAGTGTTCAGGCGGTATCAGGTCGTCTTATGAGAATTTTCTTTACGGATGAGAGATTTTTAGGTGGTCAAGTATTTGCTGTCGTTCCTCCAGCAGTTATGGAGTTAGGTAACTCTGGTGGTGTTGATATGTTCCTCCAAGACCAAGGTGGTATTGGACATGAAGCATTAATGGAAGCACGTAATGAATTATTAGGGTTGGCAAGGCAAAGTAAAATATTAAACCCAGCTACTGTCCGTCCTAATGGTATGGATGATGAACCACAATATAAAATATATGTTGATGAAGAACAGGCTAGTGTTTATGGCATAGCTTTATCTGATATTTACCAAACGTTATCTATAGCTTGGGGTAGTAGTTATATTAATGACTTTATTGATCGGGGACGTGTCAAAAAGGTATATATACAAGCTAGTGCTGATGCGCGGATGACACCAGAAGACTTTAAAAAATGGTATGTACGTAACAATAAAGGCGAAATGGTTCCATTAGCTAATTTGGTTAGAGGCGAATGGATGAAAGGCTCTCCTAAATTGGAGCGTTATAATGGTGTACCTGCTGTAGAGATTGTGGGTGACCCAGCCGCAGGTTATAGCTCTGGTGATGCTATGAATGAAATGGAACGTTTAGTAGGACAGTTGTCTGAAAAAGGGGTTGGTTTCTCTTGGACAGGTTTGTCTTATGAGGAAAAATTAGCGGGAGCTCAAGAGCTTGCTTTATATGCATTAGCTGGCGTAGTTGTATTCCTTTGTTTGGCCGCCCTTTATGAAAGTTGGGCTATTCCATTTGCGGTTATTTTAGTAGCACCACTGGGTATTTTAGGTGTAGTTGTTGCTACGGAGTTAAGAGGATTAACCAATGATGTATTCTTTAAGGTGGGGTTGTTAACAACTATTGGACTCGTCTCTAAAAATGCTATTTTAATTGTTGAGTTTGCGCAAGCTTTCCATGAAAATGGTAAAAGTTTAGTAGATGCAGCATTAGAGGCATGTCGTATGCGGATACGGCCTATTGTTATGACGTCGCTAGCCTTTATTTTAGGGGTTGTTCCATTGGCAATTTCAAGTGGAGCTGGTGCTGGTAGTGCGCACTCTATTGGTACTGGGGTTGTAGGTGGTATGCTGTCGGCAACGATTTTGGCTATTTTCTGGATTCCATTATTTTATGTACTAGTCAGTTCATTGTTTAGGATTAAAACAAACAAAGAAAAAGAACAGCTTAGACATGAACAGTTGAAGGATTAATACAAATGAGAAAGTCATTATTATCAATTATGGTTATGACGGTTACTTTAACAGGCTGTACTTTAATGCCTGATTATCAAAGACCTAATTTACCAGTAACAAATACATGGCCAACAGGAGAGGCCTATCCTAAAGGCCAACAAGGGGCTTATGTAGATTTAGGCTGGCGCGAGTTTTTTAGTGATAAAGAATTACAATCACTAATAGAAATGTCTTTAGCTAACAATAGGGATTTACGTGTTGCAGCTCTAAACGTAGCCGCTTATGAAGCACAGTATCGTATTCAACGATCTGAGCTTTACCCTAATATTGGTGCTACAGGTACAGGTTCTCGTCAACATTTGCCAGGAGATTTATCAGGTACTGGTGACTCTAGGGTTAATAGTTCATGGGGTGTGACGCTAGGTATTACATCTTATGAGTTAGATTTCTTTGGGCGTATTCGTAGCTTGAATGAGGCGGCATTACAACAATATTTAGCTACCCAAGAGGCACAACGTAATACCCAAATTACTTTAGTTGCTAGCGTAGCTAATGCTTGGTTAACGTTGCAAGCCGATAGGGCATTACTTAAGTTAACAGAAGAAACATTACAAAACTATGAATATAACTATGACCTAGTTAGACGTAGTAATGAAGTGGGGGTTTCTTCAAGCTTAGATTTGGCACAAGCACGAACAGCTGTTGAGGGGGCAAAAGTTAATTTAGCTACCTATAAACGTCAGGTCGCGCAAGATTTAAATTTATTAACATTATTATTAGGTAGTGATTTACCAGATAATGTTAAAAATATGAAAGATAATAGTTTTAAACTGCAATACGTTAAAGAAATACCTGCAGGGTTACCTTCTGATTTAATGCAGAATCGTCCAGATATTATTGCAGCAGAGCATCAGTTAATGGCGGCTAATGCAAATATTGGTGCAGCACGTGCTGCATTTTTCCCAAGTATTTCTTTAACCAGTAATGTGGGAACAATGAGTACCAACTTTTCTAATTTATTTAGTAATGGTCAAGGTACATGGCTATTCCAGCCTACGATTAATTTACCTATTTTTACAGCAGGTCGTTTAAAAGGTAATTTAGATTATGCTGAAGTACAAAAAGATATTAATGTAGCGAATTACGAGAAGACTATCCAAACGGCGTTTAGAGAGGTGGCTGATGGATTGGCAGATCGTGAGACTTACAAAGATCAGGTAATCTCTCAAAGTAATTTTGTAGAAGCTAACCAAACCTATTATGATTTAGCAGATCAACGTTATCAGGCAGGTATTGATAACTATATTACTTTATTAGATGCACAACGTCAGTTATTTAGTTCTCAACAAAATTTAATTAACGTACGTTTAGCTCAATTAACCAGTGAAGTTAATCTTTATAAAGCATTAGGTGGTGGTTGGCAGGAAATGAATAGTCAATCACAACAAGCTGCTGAATCTAAAGAGACAGCTATCAGTATAACTACACCACAGAAAATAGATATTGAAGCAAAGAAAATTAGACGTTAATTAATGACTCATAAATAAAAATTGCTCCATCATATTTAATTATATGAAGAGCAATTTTTTTAGATTAATTTTATACATCTAATTTATAGCAGCGAAAGCCTTAGCCACGTAGTCAATATTATTTTCAGTTAAGCCAGACATACACATCCGACCACTATCAAGAATATAAACACCATATTCTTTACGCAGACTAATAGCTTGTTCTTTTGAAAAGCCCGTATAACTGAACATACCACGCTGTTTAATAAAATGTTCAGTATCAGTAATATTATGTTGTTGTAATTTTTCTACAAGTAAATTACGTATATTTAGAATACGTAAGCGCATTTGTTGTAGATCCATACGCCAAGTATTATTTAACTGCTCATCATTTAATACATTAGCAACAATAGTAGCACCTAAACAGGGAGGACTAGAGTAATTACGACGCACGGTTGCCTTTAATTGTCCTAGTACACGCTCTGCTGTTTCTTGGTCTTTACATACTACACTTAATGCACCAACGCGTTCACCATAGAGGGAAAAGATTTTGGAGAAAGAATTGGAAACTAACAAAGAAAGTCCAGCTTTAGCCATTGCTCGAATAGCATAAGCATCTTCGTTCAAGCCCTCTGCAAACCCTTGATAAGCAATATCTAGAAAAGGAATAAGGTGGCGTTCTTGCAGTATAGGAATTAAAGCATCCCATTGCTGGTTTGTTAAATCAGCGCCTGTTGGATTATGGCAGCAAGGGTGAAGTAAAATAATATCATTAGGTGCTGCTTGTTTAATACAATTTACCATTTCCTCGAAATTAACACTCAAGGTTTTATTATCAAAGTAGGGATAAGTGCTTACTTTGAAACCAGCACCAGCAAAAATATCTTTATGGTTTTCCCATGTAGGATTACTTACCCATACAGTTGCATTAGGATGATATTTTTTTAAAAAATCAGCACCAATTTTTAATGCACCAGAACCGCCTAGTGTTTGTGCAATGGCTACTCTATTTTCCTTTAAGCAAGGGTGGTCATTACCAAATAATAACGGTAACACAGCAGAGCGATATTCTGCTAGCCCTTCCATAGGTAAATAAAGGGTTGGTTTTTTTAATTGTTCAGGTTGAATAGTAGTTAATGCTTGTTTAACAGAAGGCAGTTGTGGAACTTGACCTTGCTCGTTGTAATAAAGGCCAATACTAAGGTTTACTTTCTCTTCTTTAGTATCCTGATAAAACTGCTCTACTAGAGAAAAAATAGGGTCACCAGCATAGGCATCAACTTGCTTAAACATTTGCATCTCCTACTATTATTTTATTGGTTTATAGATAATGTTTTAACGTTGCTCTTTACGGAAAGCTCTTTGTATCTCACGATTGGCATCTTTTTCCTTTTCAGTATGACGCTTATCGTAATCTTTTTTACCTTTCACAAGTGCAATTTCACATTTTACTAGGTGTTTTTTCCAGTACAGTGATAGCGCAACACAGGCATAGCCCTTTTGTTGTACAGCACCATATAGCTTACTTAACTCACGTTTGTGAAGGAGTAGTTTTCGAGTACGATCAGGATCAGCTACTACATGGGTGCTGATAGTTTGTAATGGCATAACATGGCTACCCAGTAACCATGCTTCTCCATCTTTTAATAGTACATAGCTATCCGTAAGCTGTGCTTTACCAGCTCTTAAACTTTTTACTTCCCAACCTGTTAAGGCAAGCCCTGCTTCAAAACGCTCTTCAATAAAATAATCATGAAATGCTTTTTTGTTTTGAGCAATATTGCCAGGAGATACTTTCTTCTTTTTAGCCATAACTTATTTATCTATTACAAAATTTCTACTACCGCATAGTATAGCGTATTTTGCCAGTAGTACTGTATTTAAAAGTAATTATTCAGTCGCGGACCAATAGTTAACTTTTTCTTTTAAATCTGGACGTTTTCGTTCAGGGTTCACTTTATCTGTACTGCCAATAAAAATAACCCCTGCTACTTCTTCATTTTCTTTGATACCAATGGTTTTCTTAGTATGCTCACTATAAGCCAACCAGCCACTAATCCAATTGGCGCCATAACCATAAGCATTAACAGCCCATAAAATATTCATACATACTGCACCTGCTGAAAGTAATTGCTCAAGTTCAGGTATATGGGAGTTTTTATCAATACAACTGATAACATAGATGATAAGTGGTACATCTGTTACAGTATGGGTAACAATTTGGGTTAGTTTCTCTTGTTGCTTTTCCGTTAACGTGTTTTTCTCAAGAGCAAAGTTCTTTGCTAGTTGTGTGCCTAAAGCTTTTCTTGCATCACCCTCTACAACCAGTAGACGCCAAGGTTCGATTTTTCCATGGTCAGGTGTGCGTAGGCCGATATTAAGAATATCAGTTAACTCTTCTGGTGTTGGTCCGGGTGCTGTTAAAGTAGGTGTTGCTGCAGAACGACGGGTTCTTAGAAAGTTTAGTATTTCTTGAGTATCCATATTTGACATTATTTTACTCTGCATAAAGTAATCTATTAGGGGTACTTAATCATTATTTCCAATGAACTGCAAATAAAAATTATAAAGTAATATTATATACAACGCTTTTATAACAGCTATTTACAATATCTATTAAGGATTATGCTATATTGGCAATAGTGTTAGGTTAAACTATAACCCTTTTTTATGGTGTTTTAATTAGAGAATTTATTTATGTCTAATTCTGCTTCTCCCTTAGTTTTGGTGATTTTAGATGGTTTTGGTCATCGCGAAGAGGTTAAATATAATGCTATTTTAGCGGCCAATACCCCTAATTATAATAATCTACTAAAAAACTACCCCCATGGCCTTATTTCTGGCTCTGGAATAGATGTAGGTTTGCCAGATGGGCAAATGGGTAACTCAGAAGTTGGGCATATGAATCTTGGTGCTGGTCGCGTTGTTTACCAAGACTTAACCCGTGTTAGTAAAGCCATTGATGATGGTGATTTTTTCAAAAATAGCATACTTTGCAATGTATTAGATAAAGCAATTAAACAGCATAAAGCTGTACATATCATGGGACTGCTTTCTCCAGGTGGAGTGCATAGCCATGAGGATCACATATTGGCTATGGTAGAAATGGCTGCTAAACAAGGCGCTAACCACATTTATGTACATGCTTTCTTAGATGGTCGTGATACGCCACCAAAAAGTGCTGAGGATTCGCTTAATAAACTTAATGAACATTTTGCTAAATTAGGTAAAGGACGTCTTGCTACAATGATTGGTCGCTATTATGCGATGGATAGAGATAATCGTTGGGAGCGTGTACAAGCGGCTTATGAGTTAGTGGTTGATCATAAAGCTGATTTTATAGCAAAAGATGCTATTTCAGCTTTACAAGCAGCTTATGAACGTGGTGAAAGTGATGAGTTTGTAAAAGCAACTCGTATAGGTGATGTTGCACCTGTACATGATGGTGATGCGGTTATTTTTATGAATTTTCGTGCAGATCGTGCCCGTGAATTAACCCGAGCTTTTGTTGAAAAAGATTTTACAGGTTTTAAACGGGAACGTGTGCCATCATTAGCTGGTTTTGTGATGTTAACCCAGTATGCAGCTACTATTGAAACCGACTGTGCTTTTCCACCCAGTAGTTTAAATAATGTATTGGGTGAGTATTTAGCCAAACAAGGTAAAACACAATTACGCATTGCTGAAACTGAAAAGTATGCACATGTAACCTTTTTCTTCTCAGGTGGACGTGAAGAGCCTTATAAAGGTGAGCAGCGAATTTTAATCCCTTCGCCTAAGGTGTCTACTTATGATTTACAACCAGAAATGAGTGCGTATGAGGTAACAGATAATATTGTTGAGGCAATAGAACAAAAACGTTATGACGTTATTGTTGTTAATTATGCTAATGGTGATATGGTAGGGCATACTGGTGTGTTTGATGCTGCTGTGAAAGCAGTAGAGACATTAGACCATTGCATAGGTCGCATAGTTAATGCACTTAATAAGGTAGGTGGTGAGGCATTAATTACCGCTGACCATGGCAATGTTGAAATGATGCAAGATGATAGTACTGGCCAAGCGCATACAGCCCATACTTGTGAGCATGTGCCTTTTATTTATGTTGGTAAACGTAAATTGCATATTAGACAAGGAGGGGTATTGGCTGATGTGGCGCCTACGATGTTGACCTTAATGGGATTAGCTATTCCTAAAGAAATGACAGGACAAAGTTTAGTTGTTTTTGATTAAGTTTTAATTTGAAACATCGAATGGTGACTGAATCGACTGTTTATAGCTTTAGTCACTGTTAACTAACTGTTAAAATAACCTTTTTTAAGGGTGTATTTAATTAATATGCAGCGTTTTTATTGGGCTCTTTTAATCTCTTTATTTGTTGCTCAGCCTATTATGGCTGATGAGCGTAGAGATACTCTGCACCAAATTGAAATGGCTAAACAGGAAGTTGCTGAGCTAGAAAAAGCATTAGGCAAACTAAGAGTGCAACAAAGTACGTCCCTTAAACAGTTACGCACTACAGAAACCGAAATAGCTAACTTACAGAAAAAAATTGCAGAACTAAAGAAAGAGCAAACAGAAACAGAATCTAAATTAACTTGGTTATCAGAAGAACAGCAAAAAGCAGAGCAAAAACGTCAAGAACAAGAACGTATTTTTGCCAGTCAGGCAAAGGCTACTTATGAAAGTGGTCGTCAGGAATATTTAAAATTATTATTAAACCAACAAGAGCCAGATAAAGTATCAAGAACATTGGTTTATTATGATTATTTAAGCCAAGCTAGATTAGTGCAATTAACAGAATTTCAAGAAACAGTTAAGCAGTTAAAAGATATTACTGAAGAGATGGAGCATTATCAGCAGCAATTAAATACCCAAAATACTGCTTTACAGGAGCAACGTAACCAACTAGCGGAAGTAAGAAAAAAACGCCAAGCAGTATTAGCGAGTCTCAATAAACAAATTAAAGAAAATAATGATCGTATAGTGCAACGTGAAAGGGATCAAATCGAATTAAATAAAGTACTGCGTACCATTGATGCAACGTTGGCTCGTCAGGCAAGAGAACGTGAAGCACAGCAACCAGTAACAACTACTACCAATAAAACTCAAGGGCAAACTGTCGTATCCAATGTTAATACAGGGTTTGTTGGTAATTTTGCACAGGCTAAGGGTAAATTGTCATGGCCGGTGAGTGGCAAAATCATTGCCAATTATGGCTCAACCCGTGGTGATGATAGTCGTACTAAATGGGATGGTGTATTAATTTCTGCTTCCCGTGGGGCAAGTGTAAAAGCTGTTCATGAAGGCCGTGTTGTTTATTCTGATTGGTTAAGAGGAACAGGTTGGTTAACTATTATAGACCATGGGCAAGGCTATTATAGTCTTTATGGGCATAACCAAACATTATTAAAAAAAGTAGGGGATGTAGTTAAAACAGGGGATGCTATAGCAACAGCTGGTAACAGTGGTGGTATAGATACAGTTGCATTGTATTTTTCCATTAGACAGCAAGGTCAAGCGGTAAACCCTGTTTTGTGGTGTCGGTAATAGAATTAATTTTATAGTACTTAGGAGTGGCTTATGCCAGTGAAACAACGTTTTATGCCATTAGTGATTATATCACTTGTATGTTCTTTATTAGGACAGGTTGCATATGGGCAAACAACTCCTGAAAAATCAGCTACCAACCAAGGTACTTTACCCTTAGATGAGTTACGTACATTTGTTGAGGTTTTTGAGCGAATCAAATCAGCTTATGTTGAACCTATTGATGATAAAACATTGATGGATAATGCTATTAAAGGCATGGTAAGTAATTTAGATCCTCATTCTGCTTACTTAGACGCTAAGATGTATAGTAGTTTAGAAGAAGTAACTTCAGGTCAGTTTGGTGGTCTAGGCATTGAAATAGAACAAAGTGAAGGGTTTATCAAAATTGTTACGCCTATTGATGACTCTCCAGCCGCTAAAGCAGGAATAAAAGCGGGTGATATTATTGTAAAGATTAATGATACACCTACTAAAGATATGCCATTAAGTGATGCGTCAGAGAAGATGCAGGGTAAAATAGGTGAAAAAATAAATTTAACCATTGTAAGGGGACAAGGTAAACCCTTTACTGTCACTATAACCCGTGCCAAAGTACAGTTCAAAAGTGTTAAGACACAACTGTTAGAGAAAGATTATGGTTATATTCGTATTTCTCAGTTTCAAACTAATACAGGGAAAGAGGTTAAAACAGCATTAACGCAATTGGTTAAACAAAATAATGCTAACTTAAAGGGTATTGTGCTTGATTTAAGAAATAATCCTGGTGGTGTATTACAGGCCTCAATTGATACAGTAGATCAGTTTGTTGATAAAGAGTTAGTTGTTTATACCAAAGGGCGCTTACCTAATACTGAGTTACGTTTTTATTCAAATGCAGGTGATCCAAGCAAAGGTGTACCGCTAGTAGTATTAATTAATAATGGTAGTGCCTCTGCAGCTGAGGTTGTGGCTGGTGCATTACAAGACTTAAAACGAGCAGTGATTATGGGTACTACTAGTTTTGGTAAAGGTTCTGTACAAACGGTATTACCCATTAATAAAAAAGAAGCTTTAAAATTAACCACTGCTTTATATTACACCCCAAAAGGACGCTCTATCCAAGCGCAAGGTATTGTACCTGATATCATTGTTGCCCAAGCAACAGTTTCACAAAATAAAGTGAATTTTGAAGTAAGAGAAGCAGACTTACAAAATCACCTTAATAATGCTAAAAATGATATTCCTTCAAGTAGCATTCAAACCAACACAGATCAGTTACAAAATAAAGATTATCAGTTAAGTCAGGCATTGTCTTTATTAAAAGGCTTAAATGTAGTGACTAAAACAGAAACTGATAAGGTGATTAAATAACAATTACTGTGTGCAAAGCTTATGACTAATCAACAAATTGGTGGTTCAGTAGATTCGAAAATCTGTGTGGCGGGTGTAGATCTTAATGGCTTAATGCAGGTATTAAGTAAGCATTTATATTCAACACCTATGGTAGCACTAAGGGAGTTGGTGCAAAATGGCCATGACTCATTGGTACGGCGTCGTATTGAGCAACCTAATTGGCAAGATCAAGGACGTATTACAGTTATTGGTGATCGCCATAACAAACAAGTACGAATCATTGATACAGGTGCTGGCCTGACTGAGTATGAAATCCATACTTTTCTAGCAACAGTTGGTGTCGGCTATACCCGTACACTTCGTCAGCAAGATGATGAAACAGGCTTAATAGGGATGTTTGGTTTAGGCTTTTTATCAGCCTTTGTTTTAGCAAAGCAAGTGACCTTGATTACCACCTCTTATCAACAACCTGATAAAGGCTGGTGTTACCGCTCAACTAATGCTGAGCAATATACGGTAACTGCTGTTGAACCTAGAGCTACAATAGGAACAGAAATAATTTTAGAATTAAAAGATGAGTTTCTGTTTTTAAGTACTCAAGAATCACTTAATCATATTTTAGGTCGTTACTGTATATTGTTGCATGAACCCATTTATATCAATGAGGCAAAGGAACCCATTAATCCTGAACCTCCACCTTGGCGAAAGAGAGATAGTGCAGTAGTTGTGCATCCTTTGCAGGAAATGCGCAAGAGATTAAGTTTTGCTGCAAGATTTGAGCAGAATTTTGAACCTATTTGTACCTTTCCTGTAAATCCAACTGAGCAAAGTGATGCAATAGGCATGTTATGGGTACAGGATGGCGCTACCTATGGTACCAGCGATAATCGTAATCTTTCCATCTTCTTGCGTGGTATGTTGTTAGATGATGATGCTCGTGATCTATTACCTTCATGGGCTGGGTTTATTGGTGGAGTTATTGAATCAAGTCGTTTAGTGCCTACTGCTAGTCGAGAAGACTTACAAAAAGATGAAAGTTATCATGCTGTGCAATATGCATTGAGTGAAGCATTAATTAATGGGCTAGCTGATGTAGCTAGTAAGCAACCAGAAATATGGCGGCGTATCTTAAAGCGTCATAATGAAGCTTTATTGGGTGCTTCATTGTGTGACGATCGTTTATTTGAGTTGTTAATGAGTACTATCCGCATCCCAAGCTCACAAGGTGACTTAACAGTTCAAGAGTTACGTTCTAATAATGCTATCCATGTTATGTTAGGTAATAATGGAGGTTTCGAAGATACGCTATTTCGAGCTTTACAAATGCCCGTAGCATTGGGTGATCGTTATGCGGTAGTACCCTTTTTACGTCGTTTTGCAGCAAGTACAGGGTGTAAATTAATTGAGTTAGGTACTGAACAAGGAAATCAGCATTTATTTTCCTTGGCTGAGTTAGCAGCAGATGAGAAACAATGGTTAACAGCACAATTAGCTGATGGAGAAGCCATTGTGGCAGCTCGTTTTTCGCCTGCTGAATTGCCTTTAGTGGTAGTGGCCGACAGGGAAGCTGAGTTAAAAAAACGTTTAGAAGAAGATGAAGCAGATAAAAAAATATCTCAAGCCGCTTTGCGATTAGCTCGCCAATTTACAGCAAAGATTACTGCAACTGAGACTGCAAAGTTATATATAAATTTAAATAATCAAGCTGTTATTGATTTATTAAAAGCATTTCATACAAAAAACACTAATGTAGAACAAGCAGCAAGATTATTAAAATCGTTAAAGGTTATTATGGCTGGACATGATATTCATAACCATACATTAGATTTAAATCGTGCGTTGGTTGATTTTACTCAAACGATACAAACCGTATTAACGCACTTGTGATTATACAGAGGAAACAACATGGATATTTGGGATTGGGTGATTCGTTTAGAAAACGATTTAGAAGAAGCGGGGCAAGAACATGCTAGCCGTATTATTGAGCAAGTCACTACTGAAATATTAGATCTTAATATTGGTAAAGCGGATGCTCTAATTCCAGAAGCTATTGCATTAAGCCGTAGTTTAAAAAATCCTTGGTTGGAGGTATTTTTTCGCCATTGGGAAATGCGTAATCGTATTGGTAATAAATCTGAAGGTGAAGCCGCATTAGCTGATGTGGTTTCTTTATTTGAGTTTGCCCATCGTGATGAAACCATTACTTGCCCACAAACAGTTTGTGTAACACAAGACTTATCAGCCTGTTATGCTAATATCGATGGTCCAGGTTGGGTGGAAGAGCGTAAAGCAGTTTGTAATGAAACATTCGAGCGTATTAATCCGAAATGGAATTGTTTTCATTGTTTATCCTGTGAATATGCCGATGCTTTATTAGATGAAGGAAAACCTCAAGAGGCGTTAGATTATTTAAAAGTACAAGAAGAAAAAATAGTTGCAGCTGGTGAAGATATTAGTGAAGCATTACGTACTTTTGAAATACAAGCCTTATTAAGATTAAATCAGCCTGAACAAGCCCTTACTATTATTGAACAATGTGAAGCAGAAATTGAAGGTTATGATTGGCCTGTTAATAAACAAGATAGACAAATTCTTAAAGCTCATATTTTAGCGTTATTAGGACGTACAGAAGAAGCATGGGAAGTATTACCTGCATGGCGTGAAGTAGTACCTCGTTATTATTTAGGTTGGATAAGAGCCGTGGATGCTTTATTAGCCAAAGATCCAAAACAAAATAATTGGTCATTGGGTAGTGCAATACAAGCAGCGTTAGATCATTTTGTTAAGGTTGGTGCTCAGCGTAGAGTAATTGAAGTTGCAGAGGTACAAATTAGAGTTGCCTTAGCAAGAGGTAGTGTATGGACGGCTAAAAGGGCATTAAATATTGCTTATGAGACGCTACCCAAATTAAGAGCACCTTTAGGAGCAGATCAATTATTGGCAGAGTTATCTGCAAAAATTGATACGCTGTCTGCCAAAACAGCATTGCCTGTTCCTGTCGGGCAGTTATTGGAATGGTTGGATAATCAAGCAAAACAAAATGAAGAGGCAGGACGTAACCCTGAGCAAGAAGTTGAGTTGCTAATGTTAGCAGTAGCAGAACGACCAGATGATGAGCAGTTAGTAGATATCACTAGTTCAGCACTGCAAGCATGTAATGCAGTCAAAGAAGCTGAAACATTATTATGGGGTTATATAGAGCGTAATCATCAACATGAATCAAATTTAGCTTACTATTTATTAAATTTATTATTGGGTAGTAACCAATTAGCAGAGATTGATCGTTTAGTTAATTATTACAAAGAGTCACAACCTACTATTGCTTTATGGTGTCGTGTTCAGCAAGCGTTTGCTAAAGATGAATTGGATTCTGCGAAACAGCTTAGTTTAGAAATGCATGAGCTAGTACCTGATTATTTAGGTCCATTACGTATCTTAGTCACTATTGCTGTACGCCAACAAGACTTTGCGGAAGCAGAGAAATGGCAGCAGGTCGTTGTTGAGAAAACTATAGAAGATCCTCGATCAGAATTATGGGATTTATTAACCTATAGCTGTGCTAATCAAGATTGGGCGGAGGCGCGAGAAGTAGCTAAACGTTTGGAACTGCCTCTAAAATCCACTGAGGGAGTAATAGAGGAAGATTGGGGCTGGGTACGTGTTGAGGTGTTGGAAGAAGGTGAAACTATAGAGTACTTAGCAAGGTGTACAGGGCCAGTAACAGCGGTTATTAAAGAGCCTGCACATCCTTCTAAAATACAGCGTGTAGATGATTGGGTAGTTTATGATGCAGCCCAGTTAGCACCTGTGCCAGAAGATGAAGAAGAACGAAAATACTTTATCCCTCTGTATAGAATGATTAAAACTTTACAGCAGGGTAATTTTGGACAAACGTGGTTTGTAGATGGTGTTTATCCAGGAGATGAAGCTTTTAATGCTTTCGAACGTTTAGTGGAATCTAAGGGGTGGCGAGTGTGGGTCAATAGTAACCAAAATTACCAAGTGACGGATCAGTTTGACTTAGATGAAACACCTTTACGAGGTATATTTTTCTCTATAACTGCACCTAGTAATGTGGCCCCTGCTGAGTTACATAAATTATTAGAAGAGGTCACAGATGATTGGCAATATCCTGTACATTGGCTACGTTTAGCTGAAGCAGTGGGCGCTTCTATAGAGCCTCATCAAGAAATTATTAGTCGTTATAATCTGTAAATAACATAAGGGGGTAGTTATAAATACTACCCCTTATTTTTTATAATAATATTTTAAATAGATCATATCTATTAGTTGTTTGTCTCTATCAAAAATAGGGTGATCGTAATTATCAATAAAGAAGTTTGCTATTCTATGGGAATATCTAAAACCACAACTTTCATAGAAAGGAATAGTTAAGTCACTCTCTCCTGTACCAACCTGTATAGTCGTACATTTATTTTTATAATATTCTAAAATATACTGAATTAATGATTTACCATAGCCTTTACCTTGGTATTTTTCAACAGTAGCAATATTTTTTATTTCATAAAGATCTGCTGATTCTTGGGTAATAACACAAATACTTTTTAGATCACCATCATAGAGCGCGAACATATCTCCGCGTTCTAAATATTTATCTATCATGCTCTCTTGTTCATCTGCTAGTAATAACAAATCAAGAAAACGTTTTTTATGATTAAGTATGGGGTGAATTTGCATATATTGTATTAGGCCATCTCTTTTATTTAGGGAGTATGACAAAAAATACAATAAAATATAAGTAGGTATTTTGAGCGATTATGGTAGGAATAAACTAATAAAACTATTAGGTACCCAATTAAGGGCACCTAGAGTTGGCTAGAAGTTTTTATGCTTTTGTTAAATCTTTAATAGTAGCAGTTGAACCATTTTTCTTAACAGATTCAATACCACTATCTCTAGCTGCTTCACTATTATACATTTCACTATTACCAATTACTTGGTAATTAGCTGCTTTTAAAGTAAAGTAAACCTTACCATTTTTACTTTTTAAGCGACTGTATTTGGTATCATCACCACTGTTTTTTTGTACAGAAGCAATACCATTTTGTGCTGAAGCTTTTTGTTTGTACATTTCACTAGTAAGAATTATTTCACCATTACTAGCCTTTAAATTAAAATAAAATTGCCCGTCACGTGCTTTTTTTATTTCAAAGACACCAGCCATTCTAGACTCCTCTAATAGTTTTAAATAGAACACACTATATTTATAAAGCTAAATATAAAAACTTTATACTAGACATAAGCCTATAGATAATTAGTTGAATATCTATGGAATACAGGATATTACGAGGAGTAGAGATTATTGCTATATGATTTGGTATGTTGTTTGTAATTAATTAGTAATAAATTTTTATATGACAGGTTTAGTCGGTGGTCTACATTAGTCGATATATCTTTTTAGAGTAGAGCTTATACAATGTTAATAAATAAATTTTAGTATTTGAGAAGAAGTGAATGATAGATAAGATACAGATAGGTATTAGTGCTTGTCTTATGGGTGAAAATGTTCGTTACAATGGTGGTAATAAGTCTTTTGGCTTTGCCCTCGATGAGTTATCAGCTTATGCTAATTTTCAATTAGTTTGTCCTGAAATGGCTATAGGTTTAGGAACACCTCGCCCAACATTACGATTGATAAAAAGTAATAATGATGTAGTTATGCAGTTTACTGATGATAGCAATGTTGATTTAACAGAAAAGATGAGAACATTTTCTAAAAGACATGTGGCTTCATTAAGCCATCTAAGTGGTTATATTGTATGTGCTAAGTCACCTAGTTGTGGTATGGAGCGAGTTAAAGTCTACGATGAAAATAGTAACCGTTGTCGTAAAGAGGGCGTTGGGCTTTATACTGCTGAGTTGATGAAGCAAATACCTTGGTTACCTGTGGAGGAGGATGGTCGGTTAAATGATAACGCTATCCGTGAAAATTTTATTGAACGAGTATTTGCACTTAATGAGTTAAACAAGTTGCAAGAAAGTGGTTTAACGCGCGCGAAACTAATAGATTTTCATAGTCGTTATAAATATACCCTATTAGCTCATTCACAATCTCAGTATAGAGAAATTGGTCGTTTTGTAGCTCGTATTGCTGAGTGGGATTCCCTTCAGGCATATTTTGTGGAATATCGTAATCAATTTATGACACTACTCAGTTGTAAAGCAACAAGAGCTAATCACACTAATGTATTAATGCATATTCAGGGGTATTTTAAGAAACAATTAACAGCAAAACAGCGCCAAGAACTAACACAATTAATTGATCTTTATAGACAAGGTATTCAGCCATTATTAGCGCCTATTACACTATTAAAGCATTATTTAGCAGAACACCCAGATCAATATCTATTACAACAAAGGTACTTTAATCCTTATCCAGAAGCATTAAGATTAAGGTATGGTTTTTAGCCGTTACTATGCTGCTGTTGTCGTTTAGGTAATGTTTTTTGTTTAGTCTTATTGATTAAATGCTCTTTCCAGTTCTCAGGAGGATCACCTAAAAATCTTGGCCAACCATGAGTGCCAATACGAATAAAATCTTGTTGCATAGCTTGTTGGATAGTTTCCAAGCTATGATCAGTATGTTCATTCAAATAATCAAATACTAAAGCTAATAGTTTATCTAAGGCTATGCCATGAGTTTGGTTAACTTTAGGAAATGCCCAATAACTAAAATCCGAAATAGCATTAAAAGCATCATCTCTAAGTAATAAGGGTAAGGTGTTTTTAAAGCGTCCAGAGTTAGCAATTAAGTCCCAGAATTTAGCAATACGTTTAATATGGTTTAGTGTTTCAAAACGCATATCTTTATTTTCTAATACAGAGTAAGGGGGCGTTAAACTATATTTATAATTATAGGTTTCGGTATGGCGAATAATAGGCGTACCTTTTAAACGTTTTAATATGCCCAACTGTATTTCTTGGGGTTGCCATGCCCATAATTCATTAAAGCCTTTGCCGAACTCTTCTAATGTTTCGTCAGGCAGACCAGCAATTAAATCCACATGTAAATGTACCGTAGTCTTAGTGGATAACCAACGAATATTCTCTTGAGCTTTTTGCAAATTAGTTTTGCGAGAAATTAACGCTTGAGTAGTAGGATTTAACGTTTGAATACCAATTTCAAATTGTAAACTACCCTCAGGAAATAATAGGATGAGCTCTTTTAATTCATCAGGTAAGTGATCAGGTACTAACTCAAAGTGTAAAAATAAAGGATCATTAGGATTGTTAGTAATTTTGTCTAAAAAGTATTTTAGAATACAGGTAGTAAATTCTTTTTTTAGATTAAAGGTTCGGTCAATAAATTTAAATTGCCTTAAGCCACGCTGATAAAGCTTATCCATTTCCTGTAAAAAAGGTTCTAAAGGGAAAGTCCATGCTGTTTTATCAAGGCTAGATAAACAAAACTCACATTTAAAGGGACAACCTCTTGAAGCTTCTACATAAACAGTGCGGTGTTTAATATCGTGATCTGTATAGTAGTCATAAGGAAGAATAATATTCTCTAGCTTTTCTTGAATACCTTGGATAGCTTTCTCAGGGATGATTTGTTGGTTAAGTAGTTTATGACAGAGTTGATAAAAGCTAATATCTCCCCAACCTTTAATTAGATAATCAGCAGTCTGATATATTTCAGTATTTTCATATTCATAAGAAACTTCTGGCCCACCTATAATAACAGTAATTTCTGGACGTAATATTTTAAGTTCTTTGATCAGTTGAGTTGTTTCTATAATATTCCAGATATAAACAGAAAAACCAATGATAGTGGGTTGTTTTTCAATAATTTTTTCTAAAATATCTTCCACATTTTGTTGAATAGTGAATTCAACAATTTCGGTTTGTTGTTGTAGCTCATGCATATTGGCATAGAGATAACGCAATGCTAATGAAGCATGAGCAAAACGGGCATTTAAGGTGGTTAATAAAATAGACATTTAGGTATTTAATAGAGCCAGTGTAAATATTAATTTACTAGTATAGCAGTAAGGTATCTAGTTCTATAGCTATTGCCCTACATTTTTATACGTCGTTGAATAACCTCGCTGTACTGTCTTCAGTCATTCGCCTTGTCTAAATTTGTATAGCAACAGCTATAAAGAGAGTCATAACTGGGCAGATTGTTTGTTAAGGCTTATAATTCTATTCTTAGTATAGGGAGTTTGTTATGAATGCTACAAAACGTCGAGAAATATTTCGCCGCTTAAAAGAGAATAACCCACAGCCTACTACAGAGCTAGAGTTTCAATCTACCTTTGAACTGTTAGTCGCTGTTATGTTATCTGCACAGGCAACAGATGTTAGTGTTAATAAAGCAACTTGTAAATTATATCCTGTAGCCAATACTCCAGAGGCTATTTTTGCTTTAGGTGTAGAGGGGCTAAGTAAATATATTAAGTCGATAGGTTTGTATAACAGTAAAGCTAAAAATGTAATTGCCACATGCCAACAACTGATAGAAAAATATAATAGCCAAGTGCCTAGTACCCGTGAGGAGTTAGAAGCTTTACCAGGAGTTGGGCGTAAAACAGCGAATGTAGTTTTAAATACAGCATTTAAGCAAGCTGTAATGGCAGTAGATACCCATGTATTTAGAGTAAGTAATCGCACTCATATTGCTCCAGGTAAAACAGTATTGGACGTTGAAAAGAAATTAATGAAGGTTATTCCTAAAGAGTATTTGGTAGATGCTCACCATTGGTTAATTCTACATGGTCGTTATGTGTGTAAATCGCGAAAGCCAAGTTGTGGTAGTTGCTGTATAGAAGATCTTTGTGAATACAAAGAAAAAACATCGGATATTTGAATAATTAATAAATTAAATAAAGCTGATTGAGAAAATTAATTTTACCATGCTTTGATTTTAGGATATAAGGTGCGCCATAAATACCCCATTTTATGGAGTGATGGCGATGAGTAAAGAAGATATTGATTTAGATGATGATTTCCTAACTGATGAGTTAGAAGATGGAGATGATGAGGTGGATAACGCTAAAAATAATTTAGCGAAGCGCCGTATTATCGATAATATTTTAGAGGAACGCCGTCTTAATAAACAGATTGCAGACTTTGACTTTGATATTTAAAAAAAACCCGCTATTTAGCGGGTTTTTTGTAGTGTAATAATGCTTTAATCGTTACGATCTGGCGATAGTAATTCTATTTTATAGCCATCAGGGTCTTCAACGAAAGCTAAAATGCTGGTACCGTGCATCATAGGGCCTGGTTCACGAGTGATTTTGCCACCATTCGCTCTAATGGTTTCACAGGCATTGTAGACATCTTCAACTTCTAGTGCAATATGACCATAGCCATTGCCTAGATCATATTTATTAGTATCCCAGTTATGGGTTAACTCAATTACACTGGTGTTTTTTTCTTCTCCGTAGCCTACAAAAGCTAAGGTGAATTTACCTTCTGGGTAGTCTTTACGGCGTAGAAGTTTCATTCCTAGTACTTCTGTATAAAAAGCGATAGATTTGTCCAAATCGCCTACCCGTAACATGGTATGCAATAATCTCATCCGTAGTACCTCATGGTTAGTAGAAAAGGCGGTAGCTACATGGTTACCGCTCTTATAAAGGAGTGTTACTTATATAGCTATTACCCTAGTTTTTTATACATCGTTGAATGGCTTAGCGGTACTATGTGTACTGTCTTCAGCCACTCGCCTCGTCTAAAAAAAGAAACAGCTATAGTAATTTGCGGCCTTTTAAAGCAGCTATTCTTAAGCGTAGAGCATTAAGTTTGATAAATCCAGCTGCATCTGCTTGGTCATATGCACCGCCATCTTCTTCAAAGGTAGCAATATTGGCATCAAATAGAGAGTCATCTGACTTACGACCTATAACCATGACATTACCTTTGTATAGTTTTAAGCGCACTACACCATTAACGTTCTGTTGTGATTCATCAATCATCTGTTGCAACATGATACGCTCAGGACTCCACCAGTAGCCATTATAAATAAGGCTAGCATATTGTGGCATAAGGCTGTCTTTAAGATGTGCTACTTCACGATCTAAGGTAATAGATTCAATGGCCCTATGGCCTTGTAGCATGATTGTACCACCAGGAGTTTCATAGCAACCGCGAGATTTCATACCGACATAACGGTTTTCTACAATATCTAAACGGCCAATACCATTAGCACTGCCAATACGATTTAATTCTGTCAGTACTTCGGCAGCAGACATTGCTTTGCCATCAATCGCTACAATATCACCTTTCTTATAAGTTAATTCAATATAAGTAGGTGTATCAGGTGCTTTTTCTGGTGATACTGTCCAACGCCACATATCTTCTTCATTTTCTGCCCATGTGTCTTCTAAAACACCACCTTCATAGGAGATATGAAGTAAGTTAGCATCCATTGAGTAAGGCGATTTCTTCTTACCATGACGCTCAATAGGGATATTATGCAGGGCAGCATAGTCCATTAGTTTTTCACGGGATAATAAATCCCATTCACGCCAAGGAGCGATTACCTTAACACCTGGTTTAAGGGCATAAGCACCTAGCTCAAAACGTACTTGGTCATTGCCTTTACCTGTTGCACCATGAGAAATAGCATCTGCGCCAGTTTCATTAGCTATTTCGATTAGACGCTTGGCAATCAGTGGGCGAGCAATTGATGTACCTAATAAGTATTCACCCTCATAAATTGTATTGGCGCGAAACATTGGGAATACAAAGTCACGTACAAACTCTTCACGTAAATCTTCAATATAAATTTCTTTAACACCAAGAGCTTTAGCTTTAGCTCGAGCAGGCTCTACTTCTTCACCTTGGCCTAAATCTGCAGTAAAAGTTACTACTTCACATTGATAGGTATCTTGTAACCATTTGAGGATTACAGAGGTGTCCAAGCCACCAGAATAAGCTAGGACGACCTTTTTCACATCTGCCATGCCACCACTCCATAAAAAATATTTTATCAAACTGATGAGTTTACTGTACTATTCACAGAATTTACAGTAGTAACTATAAAAATACTCATACTAAAATAATATGAGTAATTAAGTCATTTTATGGGTTGATATAGAGAAACAACTGCGGTTTAATTGTTTCTTAGAAAAAATAGCAAGGGGTAATGATGAAAAAAATATTGATGGTTGTAGCAGTTGCTGCATTAATGGTTGGTTGTCAAACAACAAAGTCTACAAGTCTTACTGTCGCAGAGTTATATGGAAAATATAACTTAGTAAACTTTGATAGTGAGGTTGTACAAGCCTCTGAAAGACCAATGACTATTGGTTTTGAGCCAGGTGTAGAAGGTAAGGTAAAAGTACATGGTGTCCTTTGTAACACTTTTATTGGGCAAGCAGTATTAAATCAAGGTAAATTAACCAGTGATGGTTTAGCCTCTACCCGTATGGCGTGTTTCCGTGAAAAAGAAGCAGCAATGGAAACAGCTTTAGGCGATATGTTTAAAACAGGCGCCACTGTTAAGTTAAAAGGACCACAACTTATTTTAGAAGGTAGCGGTCATACCTTCACTTATCAAAAACAATAACTTGTGATCAATGTTTAATAAAAAAATCCCTAGGTAATTAGGGATTTTTTATTTTATAGCTTTATTAGCCATCTATAATGCAACTGATAAAAAAATTAAAAGGGAAAACCTATGACTGCTGAATTAGTTAAGAATCTTCAAAACCCTTCATTATATGATCATCCTGTAGAACAGTTTACAGTGATAGAAACCCATGTTTCATGGGTAATATTAACAGGGCCTTATGCTTATAAAATTAAAAAGGCCGTTGATTTTGGCTTCTTAGACTATACTCAGTTAGTTGATCGTAAACATTTTTGTGAAGAAGAGTTGCGTTTAAATCAACGTCTTACTAAGGATATTTACTTAGAAGTATTGCCTGTTACAGGTACAGAAGATAATCCTCAAATTGCTGGACAAGGTGAAGTAATAGAGTATGTATTAAAAATGCGTCAATTCCCTCAAGATCAATTATTAAGTCAATTGCAAGCACGGGGAGAGTTAACAGAGCAACATATTGACCAGTTAGCTAAGCAACTTGCAAAATTTCATCTGGCAACCCCTAAAGTAGCTCCAGCTCATGAGTTAGGTTCGCCTGAAGGAGTCATGGCGCCAGTTAGGCAAAATTTTGAGCAAATACGGGCTATGTTACCTGAAGACAAGGCAGGTTTTATTCAGTTAGATGCTTTAGAGGCTTGGGCTGAAAGTAGCTATGAAAGATTAAAACCTTTATTGGCTGAACGTAAAGCTAATGGTTTTATAAGAGAGTGTCATGGTGATGTACATTTAAATAATGCAGCTATTTTAGATGATCAAGTGGTGATATTTGACTGTATTGAATTCAATGAGCCTTTTAGACTGACAGATGTTACGGCAGATATAGGCTTTGTGGTAATGGATTTAGAGGATAGAAAATTATATTCATTGGCTAACCGTTTATTAAATACTTACCTAGAAGAAACAGGTGATTACCAATCACTAGAGATAATGAAATTCTATAAAGCTTATAGGGCTATGGTCCGTGCTAAAGTGGCTTTATTTAGTTTGGGTCATGTGACTGAACGAAGTGTAAGAGAAGCTATATTAAGTCAATATTATAACTACGCAAACCTTGCTGAAAGTTATACATTAATTCCTACCCGTTGTTTATTAGTTACTTGTGGTGTTTCTGCAGTAGGAAAAAGTTATATTTCTACTAAGATAGTTGAGCAATTTGGCGCTATAAGATTACGTAGTGATGTAGAACGTAAACGTTTATTAGGTGCTGATACACCAAAAGAGCAACTCTATAGTCCAGAAGCAACAGTTAAAACCTATGAGCATTTATATCAACTGGCTAAAAATAGTTTACGAGCAGGTTATGTTGTGATTTTAGATGCTGCTTATTTAAAACATGAGGAACGTGTAAAAGCTAAGCAAGTAGCAGAAGAAGTAGGAGTACCTTTCTTTATTGTAGAGTGTGATGCACCGTTAGAGATAATTGAAAAGAACTTAGCTAAGCGAGAACAAGAAAATAATGATCCCTCAGATGCTACATTTGAAGTAGTTAAGCAGCAATTAGAATGGCGTGAACCATTGACCGCTGAAGAGAAGGCGACAAGCTGTTTAGTAGAAACACAAAATAGAGAGAGTATAGAGAAGCTAATAGAGTATATTAATCAATATTTAAGACGTGATAAAAATAAATATTAATATTTTTCTTGCAAATGATAATTATTATCATTAATATGTACCTAAGTTGATCGCAAGACCAACTGGCAAGTCAAAGTATCCGATCTGCTGTTTGAGATTGTTTGGTTTGTCTCCTCATCAGGCTAATCACGGTTTTTACCCAGCATTTTGCTGGGTATTTTTTTGTTTAAGACTTTAAACTTAAAAAAATAACCTTGTCTTATTTACTATCTATCTTATAAATTTAACCTAACAATAAAGCTAATTGGTTTAGTTTTAAGCAGGTGTTATAGTAGTCAGTTCGAAAAATTTCTCTTCTCTAATGAGGCTGTTTTGGAAAGTATATTAGTCCGTGGTGCACGTACCCATAATCTTAAAAATATAGATTTAACCTTACCTCGTGATAAGTTAATTGTGATTACAGGGCTTTCTGGTTCTGGTAAGTCCTCATTGGCTTTTGATACGTTGTATGCAGAGGGACAAAGGCGTTATGTGGAGTCACTATCGGCTTATGCACGACAGTTCTTATCGATGATGGAAAAGCCAGATGTGGATGCTATTGAAGGTTTATCGCCAGCTATTTCAATTGAGCAGAAATCTACTTCGCATAACCCACGTTCTACAGTGGGAACTATTACAGAGATTTATGACTACTTACGGTTATTGTATGCTCGTGTAGGTACACCTCATTGCCCAGATCATGATACGCCATTAGAGGCACAAACTGTTAGCCAGATGGTTGACCAAGTATTAGCTTTACCTGAGGGGGCTAAGCTAATGTTATTGGCACCTATTATTAAAGAACGTAAAGGTGAGCATTTAGTTGTTTTTGAAGAAATGCGGGCGCAGGGTTTTGTAAGAGCTAGAGTAGATGGTCGACTATATGAGTTAGATGAGCTGCCTAAATTAGATAAGCAGAAAAAACACAGTATAGATGTGGTGATTGATCGTTTTAGAGTTAAGCCAGATATCCAACAGCGTTTGGCTGAGTCCTTTGAAACAGCCCTTAAGTTAGCGGAAGATACAGCTATTATTGCGCCTATGGATGGTGAGGAAATAGAAGAGATTTTATTTTCTGCTAAATTTGCTTGTCCTATTTGTGGTTTCTCGATCAGTGAATTAGAACCTAAATTATTTTCTTTTAATAACCCTGCTGGCGCTTGTCCTACTTGTGATGGTTTAGGTGTTAAGCAGTTTTTTGATGCTAGACGTATTGTTAATGAAGATTTAACTTTAGGTGAGGGGGCTATCCGTGGTTGGGATCGCCGTAACGCCTATACTTTCCAAATGTTAAACTCGTTAGCAAGCCATTATAAATTTAGTTTAGATGTGCCTTTTAAAGAGTTGACGGAGAAACAGCGAAGTTTCGTGCTTAATGGCAGTGGTAATGAGCAGATTAGTTTTAATTATTTAAATGATCGTGGTGACGTAGTTAAGCGTAAGCATCCTTTTGAGGGGGTATTACCTAATTTAGAACGACGTTATCGTGAAACTGAATCGCAAAGTGTACGCGAGGACTTGGCAAAACTATTAAGTACCCAAGCTTGTCCTAGTTGTAGTGGAGCTAGATTGCGTCCAGAAGCACGTTGTGTATGGGTAGGTAAGAAAACTTTACCTGAAGTGGTAGCGTTACCTGTGGGGGATTCTCATAGTTATTTTTCAGGATTAACTTTAACGGGAACGAAAGGTGCAATTGCTGAAAAAATTCTTAAAGAAATTAGCTTACGTTTAGAGTTTCTGGTTAATGTAGGGTTAGATTATTTAACTTTAGAACGTAGTGCTGAAACCTTATCGGGTGGTGAGGCGCAGCGTATTCGTTTAGCTAGTCAAATAGGTGCTGGACTGGTTGGTGTTATGTATATTCTGGATGAACCCTCTATTGGGCTACATCAACGAGATAATGATCGGTTACTAAAAACCTTAACTCATTTACGGGATTTAGGTAATACAGTTATTGTGGTAGAGCATGATGAGGATGCTATTCGTCTAGCTGACTATGTGGTGGATATTGGTCCTGGTGCTGGAGTGCACGGTGGGCAAATTGTAGCTAAAGGTTCACCTAAAGAGGTCATGGCAAACCCTGATTCATTAACAGGGAAATACCTATCAGGTAAATTAAAAATAGAAGTGCCTAAAAAACGCACAGCCTATAATAAAAAGAAAGAGTTAGTTTTAAAGGGGGCTAAGGGTAATAACCTTAATGAAGTGACTTTAAGAATACCATTAGGATTATTTACTTGTGTAACGGGCGTTTCTGGTTCAGGTAAGTCTACCTTAATTAATGATACCTTGTATCCATTAGCAGCAACTACCTTAAATAATGCTACTACCTTAGAGGTGGCCGCTTATGAATCTATTAAAGGCTTAGATCAATTAGATAAAGTAGTGGATATTGACCAAAGTCCTATTGGTCGTACTCCCCGTTCTAATCCAGCTACTTATACAGGAATTTTTACCCCTATTCGTGAATTATTTGCGGCGGTACCTGAATCAAGAGCACGTGGTTATAATGTTGGGCGTTTCTCGTTTAATGTCAAAGGTGGCCGCTGTGAGGCCTGCCAAGGTGATGGCGTTATTAAAGTAGAAATGCATTTTTTACCAGATGTCTATGTACCTTGTGATGTGTGCAAAGGTAAACGTTATAACCGTGAAACCTTAGATATTAAGTACAAGGGCAAAACCATTCACGAAGTGTTGGAAATGACTATCGAAGACGCTGCTACGTTTTTTGAGGCAGTACCTGCATTATCCCGTAAATTGCAGACATTAATGGATGTAGGGTTGTCTTATATTAAGTTGGGGCAAAGTGCTACTACTCTTTCAGGTGGTGAGGCGCAAAGGGTTAAACTAGCGCGCGAGTTGTCTAAACGGGATACAGGTAAGACCTTGTATATCTTAGATGAGCCTACTACAGGGTTACATTTTGCTGATATTCAGCAGTTATTAGTGGTGTTACATCGTTTACGCGATCATGGTAATACGGTGGTGGTGATTGAGCATAACCTTGATGTCATTAAGACCGCTGATTGGTTGGTGGATTTAGGTCCTGAGGGTGGTTCGAAGGGGGGTGAGATTATTGCTACTGGTACACCTGAGGAGCTAATTGAAATACCCCACTCATGGACGGGTAAATTCTTAAAACCGCTATTAGTAAAAAGTAAAGCAGCAGCCCCTAAGAAAAGCAAAAAGGCTTAGTCTAATAACCTATAGTTTACAGTCTCAAAATAGGCCGTAAACTATAGGTTTTCTAATAAAATAAATAGCTTGTGATATAGCACAAGATTATTAATAAACGACTTGTTTTATAGTGAGCTGACTTTTTATCCCTTTGTATGTAAAAATAAGGATGTCATACTATGAAAAAACTGCTTGCTATAACGTTAGTCTTCTTCACTGGAGTTGTATTTGCAGAGTCTCGTTTAGATAGTGTTATGCAAAAGAAGGTATTGGCGGTTTGTACCACAGGCGATTATAAGCCTTATACCTTTGTAAATAATGATGGTTCTTTTGAAGGTATTGATATTGCTATGGCTAAATCCTTAGCGAAAAGCTTAGGGGTTGAGGTAAAATGGGTAAAAACCACATGGAAAACCTTAACTCCTGACTTTTTAAAAGGTGAATGTGATATAGCCATGGGAGGAATTTCGGTTATTTTAGATCGACAAAAAATAGCATTCTTTTCTAATACTATAGATATTGACGGTAAAATTCCCCTAGTACGTTGTGAAAATAAAGATAAATATAAAACCATCGAGCAGATTAATCAGCCCCATGTTACTTTGATTGAACCAAAAGGCGGCACTAATGAAGCATTTGTACACAAATATTTACCTAAAGCAAATTTAACTTTATCTGACGATAATATGGCTATTTTTCAGCAGCTGGTGGATAAAAAGTATGAGGTAATGATTACTGATAGTTCAGAAGCACTCTATCAACAAAAACGTCATCCAGATTTATGTGCTATTGATCCTAGTATGCCTATGCAGTATGGTGAAAAAGCTTATATGTTGCCAAAGGGTGATATCATTTGGAAGCAATACGTTGACCAATGGTTACACTTAGCCAAAGCTACTGGTGAATATCAAGCCGTTATTGATCAGTGGTTAGCTAGTCACTAATTTACAACTACTTAACACAATTGGTTTAATGGCTAGTCGCAAATAGTCGCGACTAGCCATTAAAGTGCTAGTCTTTTTATAAAAAATATGGTATAAATTGCGCCCTTAACTCGGCCTTATGGCTATTTTTTAAACAAACCACACATATATCGACACAGTGTTCTGGGTGCCTTTAATCAGGTTGAATATTGGGATATATGGAGGCTTAACCCGTATAGAGGAATATAATGTCTCAAGTATCAATGCGTGATATGCTACAAGCTGGTGTACATTTTGGACACCAAACTCGTTACTGGAATCCAAAAATGGGCAAATACATTTTTGGTGCTCGTAATAGAATCCATATCGTTAACCTAGAAAAAACTTTACCTATGTTTAACCAAGCTATCGCTTTTTTAGAAAAAGCTGTAACAGGTAAAAACAAAGTATTGTTCGTAGGTACTAAGCGTTCAGCTAGCAGAATCGTTGCAGAACAAGCTAAACGTTGCAAAATGCCATATGTTGATCACCGTTGGTTAGGTGGCATGTTGACGAATTACAAAACTATTCGTCAATCTATCAAACGTTTACGTGAGTTAGAATCTCAATCTCAAGATGGTACTTTTGATAAATTAACTAAGAAAGAAGCGTTAATGCGTTCTCGTGATTTAGAGAAATTAGAGCGTAGTCTTGGTGGTATTAAAGACATGGGTGGTTTACCAGACGTATTATTTGTAATCGACGTTGACCATGAAAAAATTGCTATCGCTGAAGCTAATAAGCTAGGTATTCCAGTAATTGGTGTAGTGGATACTAACAGTGATCCAGATGGCGTTGATTATGTTATCCCTGGTAATGATGATGCTATCCGTGCTATTCAGTTATATTTAGGTACTGCTGCTGATGTAGTATTAAAAGCTAAACAAGGCGCTGGCGCTGTAGCTGAAGAATTTATTGAAGAAGCAGCTGAAGAGACTGCTGAAGGTTAATAGTTATTGCCTTTCTTTAATTGAAAAAAATTAAGGGGGCTTTGCCCCCTTTTCTCACTTTATAGCTAACTGTTTATTAAATACAGGCTAAATTAAGAGGATATAAACATGGCAGAAATTACTGCAGCATTAGTAAAAGAATTGCGTGAGCGTACAGGGCTTGGCATGATGGAATGTAAAAAAGCTTTAGTAGCAGCAAATGGCGATATTGAAAAAGCAATTGATGAGTTACGTAAATCAGGTGCTGTAAAATCTGCTAAAGCAGCAGGTCGTGTAGCAGCAGATGGTGTGGTTGCGGCTAAAGTAGCTGATGATGGTAAATATGGCGTGATGGTTGAAGTCAACTCTGAAACTGACTTCGTTGCACGTGATGATAATTTCAAGGCGTTTGTTGCTGATACATTAGAAAAAGCCTTTGCTGGTAAAATTACTGATGTTGCTAAATTAGCAGAAGCTCAAGAAACGGCTAGACAAGCATTAGTACAAAAAATTGGTGAAAATATTACTATTCGCCGCATCGCTGTGGCTGAAGGTGATGTTGTAGGTGCTTATGTTCACAGTAATAGCCGTATTGCAGCACTTGTTGCTTTACAAGGTGGTGGTGATGCAGAATTAGCAAAAGATATTGCTATGCATGTTACAGCTAGTAACCCTGCGGTATTAAATCCAGCAGATATTTCTGAAGAGCTAGTTGCAAAAGAGAAAGAAGTATTCTTAGCACTAAACAAAGAAAAAATTGAAGGTAAACCAGCTGAAGTAGTTGAAAAAATGGTTGCTGGACGCATTCAGAAGTTCTTAGGCGAAGCAAGCTTGGTAGGTCAATCTTTTGTTAAAGATGATAGTGTTAAAGTAGGTGATCACGCTAAGAAACATGGTGCAGAAATTATTTCTTTCGTACGCTTTGGTGTAGGTGAAGGTATCGAAAAAGCGGAAGTAGATTTTGCTGCTGAAGTAGCTGCTCAAGTAGCTGCAACTAAGCAATAAAAGCTTCTTGTTTATAAAAAAAGGCTATTCGTTTTGGCGAATAGCCTTTTTTATTTTCTATTTTTTGTCAAACCATAATACAATATTAAACTTGAACAAAAGGCAACAATTGGGAATAATGACGCCCCAAATATTGCTCGCAATAATATAGCCGCTTAGAAATTACCTGCAGGAGATTCAAAATGGCTCAGCAAGTGGGATTAAGACAGCCACGATATAAACGTATTTTATTGAAGCTTAGTGGTGAAGCTTTAATGGGGTCTGAAGATTTTGGGATTGATCCTAAAGTTCTTGATCGAATGGCACTTGAAGTAGGGCAGTTAGTAGGTATTGGGGTTCAAGTAGGATTGGTGATTGGTGGTGGTAATTTGTTCCGTGGGGCTGCTTTATCAGCAGCAGGTATGGATCGAGTTACCGGCGACCATATGGGGATGTTAGCCACTGTGATGAATGCGCTAGCTATGCGTGATGCATTAGAACGTTCTAATATTCCAGCATTAGTGATGTCTGCTATTTCTATGGTGGGAGTAACAGATCATTATGACCGTCGTAAGGCAATGCGCCATTTAAAATCTGGTGAGGTAGTTATTTTCTCGGCAGGTACAGGTAATCCTTTCTTTACTACAGACTCCGCAGCTTGTTTAAGAGCTATTGAAATAGATGCTGATGTAGTACTAAAAGCTACTAAGGTTGATGGTGTTTATACTGCGGATCCTTTTAAAGATCCAGATGCTAAGAAATTTGACCATTTAACTTATGATGAAGTATTAGAGCGTAAGCTTGGGGTGATGGACTTGACAGCTATTTGTTTATGTCAGGATCATCAGATGCCACTTCGTGTATTTAATATGAATAAACCTGGAGCGTTACTAAATATTGTAGTTGGTGGCGGCGAAGGTACATTGATTGAGGAAAAAAAGCATGATCAATGAGATCAAAAAAGACACACAAACACGCATGCAAAAAACAGTAGAGTCATTAGGCCATGCTTTTGCTAAAATTCGTACTGGACGTGCTCATCCTAGTATTTTAGATAGTGTAATGGTTTCTTATTATGGTGCTGATACACCATTAAATCAGGTGGCTAATATTAATGTGGAAGATGCTCGGACATTAGCTATTAGTGTATTTGATAAGAGTATGACACAGGCTGTAGAAAAAGCCATTATGACGTCTGATTTAGGATTAAATCCTGCTTCAGCAGGCACAGTGATTCGTGTTCCTATGCCACCTTTAACGGAAGAAACCCGTAAAGGTTATACTAAACAAGCACGTGGTGAGGCTGAAAATGCACGGGTGGCGATTCGTAATATTCGTCGTGATGCGATTACTCAATTAAAAGATTTGTTAAAAGAAAAAGAAATCAGTGAAGATGATGAGCGTCGTGCACAAGACGAAATCCAAAAACTAACTGATAAATTTGTAGCTGATGTGGATAAAGCATTAGAGCAAAAAGAAACAGATTTAATGGCTGTTTAATCTAGTTTTAATGAAAATGCCTAAACAGTCTCAAGCTACATCTGTCCCTAGGCATGTAGCAATTATAATGGATGGTAATAATCGCTGGGCAAAAAAACGATTATTACCTCATGCCGCTGGTCATAAAGCAGGTGTTGCTGCTGTGCGTGCAGCGGTTGAAGTTTGCGCAGAGGCTAATGTTAAGGTATTAACTTTATTTGCTTTTTCCAGTGAAAATTGGCAACGGCCTATTACTGAAGTACAAGCTTTAATGCGATTGTTTTTATGGGCTTTAAAACAAGAAGTCAAAAAACTTAATCAACACAATGTACAGTTAAAAATTATTGGTGATCGTTCGGCCTTTAGTGAAGAGTTACAACAGGCTATGCATGAAGCAGAAATGTTAACAGCCAATAATCAAGGTCTTATTTTGCAAATAGCTGCTAATTACGGTGGACAGTGGGATATTTTACAGGCCACTCAGAAGATAGCATCACAAGTACTAGCTAATGAAATACAAGTTGATAATATCACAACAGATTTAATTGAAAGTAAACTAGTAACATCTCCTTTTTCCTCACCAGATCTTTGTATCCGTACAGGTGGTGAACGTAGAGTTAGTAATTTCTTATTATGGCAATTGGCTTACACAGAGCTTTATTTTTCAGATGTGTTATGGCCAGATTTTAAACATGAAGCAATGCAAGCTGCACTAGCTGATTACTCTGCTAGACAACGTCGTTTTGGCAAGACTAGTGAGCAGATAGAGCAAGGAGAATAACCTGTGTTAAAACAACGAGTATTAACAGCCTTAGTGCTTATTCCCATTGCACTATGGGGATTCTTTTACTTAGAAGGTGGTTCCTTTGCTATTTTTATAGGCATTGTGGTTACCTTAGGTGCTTGGGAGTGGGCTCGATTAGTTGGCTTAGAAGAATCTGGTAGTCGTATTGGTTATGCCGCTATTTGTGTGGTCTTGTTAGTATTACTCTGGAATATGCCTTCATGGTCAAGATTTATTGTATTGTTAGGTGTTGTTTGGTGGAGTTTCGCTTGGTTATTGGTAATTGGTTTTCCTGAAACAACTAATTATTGGAAGAATAATAGTTATAAATATTTGATTGGGTTATTAATTTTAGTGCCAGCATGGCAAGGACTTATTTTATTAAAGCAATCTGGTGAGTATGGTAATTGGATTATTTTTAGTGTGATGATCTTTGTTTGGGCTGCAGATATTGGTGCTTATTTTGCTGGCAGAACTTGGGGTAAAGATAAATTAGCACCTAAAGTTAGCCCTGGTAAAAGCTGGCAAGGTTTTTGGGGTGGTTTAGCAGCCGCTTTAATTATTGGATTATTTATTTACATTAGTACTGATTTTATTCAAGGAAAATTATTGTTAAGCCTTGTCTGTTTAATTATTTTAGTCATTTTCTCTGTATTAGGTGATTTAACAGAAAGTATGTTTAAGCGTGAAGCTGGGTTAAAAGATAGTAGTAATCTACTACCTGGACATGGTGGCGTATTAGACCGAATAGATAGTTTGACTGCTGCTGTGCCTGTAGCTGTACTATTACTTTGGGTGCTTGGTAGTTAATCATGCAACATATTTGTGTTTTAGGTGCGACAGGTTCTATAGGTAAAAGCACCTTAGATGTTATTGCTAGACATCCTGACCGTTACCAAGCATTTGCTTTAACAGCGCATAGTAGAATAAATGAATTAGAAAAATTATGTATACAATTCCAGCCAGCTTTTGCTGTAGTGGCTGATGAATTAGATAGAAAAAGCTTACAACAAAGATTAATAGAACAGGGGATTCGTACAGAAGTATTATATGGTCAGCAAGCATTATGTGATATAGCAAGCCACCCTGAAGTAGATGCTGTAATGGCAGCAATTATAGGAGCGGCTGGATTATTACCTACTTTAGCAGGTGTTAAGGCAGGTAAAAAAATACTACTAGCAAATAAAGAAGCCTTAGTAATGTCTGGTGCTTTATTTATGCAGGCAGTTAAAGAGCATAATGTTACCTTATTGCCTATTGATAGCGAACATAATGCTATTTTTCAATGTATGCCCCTTTCTTTTAAGGGAGATTTGGCAACAGTTGGAGTAAGGCGAATTTTACTAACTGCATCAGGTGGACCATTTCGTAATACACCAATAGAGCAGTTAGAAAGTGTAACACCAGTACAAGCTTGTAATCACCCGAACTGGTCAATGGGGAAAAAAATCTCTGTTGATTCTGCCACTATGATGAATAAAGGTTTAGAATTTATTGAAGCCTGTTGGTTATTTAATGCTCAACCAGAGCAAGTAGAGGTTGTTATTCATCCGCAGAGTGTGATTCATTCTATGGTAGATTATCTGGATGGTAGTGTATTAGCAGAATTAGGTAATCCAGATATGCGTACCCCCATTGCACAAGCTTTAGCATGGCCTGAGCGAATTGAGTCAGGAGTTGCGCCATTAGATTTATTTAAGATAGCACAGTTAGATTTTTATGAGCCTGATGAACAACGTTTTCCTTGTTTGCGTTTGGCTAAACAAGCGATAACCGCACAAGGGACAGCGCCTGCTATTTTAAATGCAGCAAATGAAATAGCCGTTGCAGCATTTTTACAAGAGCGGATAAAATTTACAGAAATTGTGCAAGTAGTGGATCATGTACTTAATAAGCAATCTGTTGTGGTAGCAGATTCATTAGAGATTATTGGTAAAGAAGATTATCAAGCTCGTTTTTATGCAAATGAATACTTGAAAGAGTTATAAAAATAGGAAAAATCATTTTAGATGTCAATGTTATTAGGAGCCTTAATTGCCCTAGGCGTATTAGTCACTATTCATGAATTCGGCCATTTTTGGGTTGCCCGCCGCTGTGGAGTAGAAGTAATACGTTTTTCTATTGGTTTTGGTAAGCCGCTAATACGCTGGCGTGATCGACGTGGTACAGAATATGTTATTGCTATGATTCCGCTTGGTGGCTATGTGAAAATGCTAGATGAGCGAGAGACAGAGCAAGAAATCCCTCCAGAGAAGTTATCTTATACGTTTAACCGTAAATCGGTTGGTCAACGTATAGCTATAGTGGCAGCCGGTCCGTTAGCTAACTTTATCTTAGCTTTTCTGTTATTTTGGGTGTTAGCATTAATTGGAGCAAAAGTACCTATACCTACAGTGGGTAAGGTTTTTCCCGAAAGTATAGCTGCTACTGCTGGTTTAACGCCTATGAGTGAAATAATTGCAGTTGATAATAAAGCAACTGCAACATGGGAAGATATTAATATACAGCTTTTTAAACGTTTAGGAGAGTCTGGCAATATTAGTATTACAGTTAAAGATTCTTCTTTGCAGGAAAGAACTTATCAATTGGCCATTAATAATTGGCTACGAGGTTTAGAAAAACCTAACCCTTTAGAGGGAATAGGGATAGAACCTTATCGACCAGTAATTGAACCTATGTTAGCCTCTGTTGTAAAAGCTGGCCCTGCAGAGCAGGCAGGTTTACAGAAAGGAGACTTGATTAAAAGTTTCAATAATGAGCCTATAACAGATTGGCAAATATTAGCTGAACAGATAAAAAAATTTCCAAATAAACGTGTTGTTATAGGTTATGAACGTAATGGACAGGATTATTCCGCACAAGTATCATTAACAACTATGCCTAATATGCCAGATGCTGGTTATATGGGAATAGAAATAATGGGTAAAATTACTTGGCCTGACTCAATGGTGCGCCACGTTAATTATGGTGTTATTGATGGGATGGTGAAATCTTTAGATCAAACATGGGCTTTTACCTTTTTAACATTAGAGTCTATTAAAAAAATGTTTACTGGTGAAATGTCAGTAAAAAACTTGAGTGGCCCTATTGGGATTGTTAAGGTAGCAGGTTCTAGCTTTGATTCGGGGTTTATCTATTTTATAAAGTTTTTAGCTTTGTTCAGTGTTAGTTTAGGTATTCTTAATTTATTACCTATCCCTGTGCTTGATGGTGGGCATCTCTTATTTTATATTATTGAGTGGATCCGTGGCCGTCCTATATCAGAAGAAATTCAGGGTGCGGCATTACAGATAGGTGTATTTTTAATGATAGGTGTAATGTTATTTGCTATTATGAATGATTTAAATTGGTTATAATGCAAAGTTTAAAGTTCATTTTTATTGTTCAGGTATTATTCAGGATTAAAAGGGCAACATGAAATATTTGTTATTACCGCTGGTGTTGGCAGCTTTTATCTCAATGGAGGTTCATGCTGAGTCCTTTACTATTTCTGATATTCGTATTAATGGTTTACAGCGTGTTTCTGCAGGTAGTGTGTTTGCAGCATTACCCATTAGAATTGGTGACCAAGTAGATGAAGCAAGTCTTGCTGATGCATCTAAAGCTTTATTTAGGGCAGGTTACTTTCAAGATATTAGGTTAAGTCGTAGTGGTAATGTATTATTAGTTACAGTAGTTGAAAGACCTTCTGTTGCTAGTATTGATATTTCTGGTAATAAAGCTATTAAAACAGAAGACTTATTAAAAGGTCTACGCCAAGCAGGTTTGGCTGAAGGGGAAATCTTCCAACGAGTTACTCTAGAAAGAGTACGTAATGAGTTGCTTCGTCAATACGTAGCACAAGGCCGCTATTCCGCTAATATTGAAACAGAAGTTATTTCTGAACCTAGAAATCGTGTTCGCTTAAAAATAAATATTAATGAAGGGGTTGTTGCCTCTATTTCACATATTAATGTGGTAGGTAATACCGTTTTTCCTGATGAAACATTAATTAATCTATTTGAATTAAAAACTAAGAAATGGTACCGTTTTTTTAGCAGTGCTGATAAATACTCTCGTGAAAAATTATCGGGCGACTTGGAAAGACTACGCTCTTACTATATGGATCGTGGTTATGTAAATATGGATATTGCTTCTACCCAAGTTTCTATTACACCTGATAAGAAAAGTGTTTATATTACGGTTAATATTGAAGAAGGCGATAAATATCGAATTCGTGATGTGAAAATGGAGGGTGATTTAAAACTTCCTGAAGACACATTACGTTCTTTATTATTAGTCCAAAATGGGCAAGTCTTTTCTCGTAAGTTAATGGTTACCTCTTCAGAGTTAGTAAGTCGTCGTTTGGGTAACGATGGTTATGCATTTGCTGATGTACGTGGTATACCAGAAACACATCCTGAAGACCATACAGTGTCTATTACCTTTATTGTAGACCCAGGTAAACGCGTTTATGTTAATCGTATTAACTACCGTGGAAATACTAAAACAGAGGATGTGGTGTTGCGTCGTGAAATGCGCCAAATGGAAGGTGGTTGGGCTTCTACCTATTTGATTGATCAATCTAAAACACGTTTAGAACGATTAGGTTATTTTAAAGAAGTAAAAGTAGAAACAGCGCCTGTAGCAGGTACAGATGATCAGGTTGATGTCAATTATACAGTTGAGGAACAACCATCAGGTTCTATTTCTGCTTCTGTTGGTTTTGCGCAAAGTTCAGGTTTGGTATTGGGTGGTTCCATTAAGCAAGATAACTTCTTAGGAACAGGTAATAAAGTTGGTATTGGTATGACACGTAGTGATTATCAAACAAATATTAACTTTAGCTACTTAAATCCTTACTGGACGGTAGATGGTGTTAGTTTGGGTTACAACGTGTTTTATAGAACTACAGATTATGATAAGTTAGATGTTGACTATACTAGTTATTCTGTGGATAGTTTTGGTGCTGGTTTTAGTTTTGGTTATCCTATCAGTGAAACATCTAGTGTAAGTTATGGTTTAACTATTCAAAATGATAAAGTTAAATCAGGTAATGCAAGTGCTGAAGAGGTTTATCGTTTTATAGATGATTATGGTTCTAACTATCTTAACTATAAACTTAATTTAGGTTGGGGCAAATCTACTTTAAATAGAGGTTTACTACCTACTCGAGGAGCTTCTCAAACGGCTTCTGTACAAATAGCTATTCCAGGTAGTGATTTAACGTTCTATAAAATAGATTATAGTGCACAATATTTTAAACCAATTACAGATAATTATATCTTACGTTTCCATACTGATTTAGGTTATGGAGATGGTTATGGTTCAACTGATATGTTGCCATTCTATGAAAACTATTATGCAGGTGGTTATAACTCTGTACGTGGTTTTAAAGATGGTTCACTAGGTCCTCGTAGTACACCAAGTTATAGATATTATAATTCAGGCTATGATGATTGGAATGATGATGACGACCCATTTGGTGGTAATATTCTTATTACAGGTGGTGTAGAGTTAATAGTGCCAACACCTTTTGTAAATGATCAAAGAACCATAAGAACAGCCCTATTCTGGGATGCAGGTAATGTGTTTAGTAACAATTGCCCATTATCAACAACTAAGAATTGTAAGAATCCAAATTTTGGCGATTTAGCTAGTTCAGTAGGGGTTGGTGTAACTTGGGTAACAGCCTTTGGTCCATTAAGTTTTAGTCTGGCTATGCCAATTAAGAAACCAGATAATGCAGATACTCAAATCTTCCAATTCTCATTGGGACAAACTTTTTAATTTATTGGTTATAAGCAAAATATTACAGGTTTTTAGGAGCGTAATTTATGTATAAACTTACTAAGCTAGCGTTAGTTGCCTTTCTAGCATTTAGTGCTCCAGCTTATGCTGAAATGAAAATAGCCGTGTTAAATTATCAGATGGCATTATTGGAGTCTGATGTTGCTAAAAAATATGCTGTAGATTCTGAAAAAAGATTTGGTCCACGCATTACTAAATTGAAATCATTAGAAGAGCAAGCTAAAAAATTACAAGACAACTTAATTAAAAATGGCTCAAAAATGAAGCAGGCTGAACGTGAACGTTTGGAGCTTGAACTCAATCAAAAAGCCCGTGATTTTCAAATGCAGTCTAAAGAGCTCAATGATAGTAAAATGAAAGCAGATCAAGATATGCTTAAGATTATCAAGCCAAAATTAGATAAAGCAGTTGAAGATGCACTAAAAGCTGGTGGTTTTGACTTAGTATTAGAAAGTGGTGCAGTAGTAGATGTAAAGCCTCAGTATGATATTACTAAACAAGTAATTGATCGTTTAAACAAAATGAAATAATACGAATTAATATGCCTAAATATACACTTGCCGAATTAGCTGAAAAATTTAATGGAACTGTTAAAGGTGATCCAAACTATGTGATTAGCGGTTTGGCTAGTTTGCAAACAGCAACAGAAAATGATTTAAGTTTTTTAGCGAATGCGCAATATAAGAAATTTTTAACTGAAACGAAGGCTGGTGCTGTTTTACTTAAAGTAGATCTTGCAGAAGCTTTTACTGGTAATGCCATTTTATTAGATGATCCTTATCTAACCTATGCTAAGGTTTCTTATTTATTTGATACAAAACCTGTAAGTCAGCCTGGTATTCATCCAACAGCTATTATTGCAGAATCAGCAAAAATTGATCCAACAGCTAGTATTGGTGCTTATGCCGTTATTGAGGCTGATGTAGTTGTTGGGGCTAGAACGGTGATAGGTGCTCATAGCTTTATTGGTGAGCGTTGTTTGATTGGTGAAGATGGTTGGATCGCACCTCGTGCTACTTTATATCATGATGTAAAAATTGGTAAAAGAGTAGTCATTCAATCTGGTGCTGTGCTTGGTGGTGAAGGTTTTGGTTTTGCTATTGAGCAAGGAAATTGGTTTAGAATAGCACAAATTGGTGGTGTTACATTAGGCGATGATGTTGAAATTGGTGCTAATACAGCAGTAGACCGTGGCGCATTATCTGATACTATTCTAGGCAATGATGTAAAATTGGATAATATGATAATGATTGGCCATAATGTACAGATTGGAGACCACACAGCTATGGCTGGTAGTAGTGGTATTTCAGGAAGTACTAAGATTGGTAAACGATGTATTATTGGTGGTAATACAGGTATAGCAGGCCACTTAGAGATTTGTGACAATGTTATGTTTACAGGGATGTCAATGGTTACAAAGTCAATTTCTGAACCTGGTACTTATTCATCAGGTACTTCTATACAAACTTCAAAAGAATGGCGTAAAAGTGTTGCACGTTTTAGAAACTTAGATGAAATGGCACATAAAATACATCAATTAGAAAAGAAATTAGCAGAATTAGGTACAAATAATAAAAGTTCATCATAAATAGCTTTTATACTATACTGCTCGGTTAAATTATATTAGATAGGTCCGCATTGATGAAGATGGATATTAAAGAAATTTTTGAACATTTACCGCAACGTTACCCATTTTTATTGGTAGACCGCGTCGAAGAATTAGATATCGAGGGTGAAGTAAAAACCATCCGTGCTTATAAAAATGTTACTATTAATGAGCCGTTTTTTGAGGGACATTTTCCTAACCATCCTATTATGCCAGGCGTATTGGTATTAGAAGCAATGGCTCAGGCAGCAGGTATTTTAAGCTTTAAAATGATGAATGCGAAGCCTACTGATGGCACACTATATTATTTTGTGGGTACTGATAAGTTAAGAATTCGTCAGCCAGTATTACCAGGTGATAAATTAGAATTAAGAGCTAAGTTCTTAGGTGCTAAACGTACTATTTGGAAGTTTGAATGCCAAGCTTTAGTTGATGGTAAAGAAGTGGCAGCCTCTGAAGTGATTTGTGCGGAACGCAAATTATGAGTTTGATTGATTCACGAGCTATTGTAGATCCTAAGGCTAAATTAGCGGATAACGTTAAAGTTGGCCCATGGTCTATTATTGGTCCTGATGTAGAGATCGGTGAAGGAACAATAGTAGAATCTCATGTTATTATTAAAGGCCCTACCAAGATAGGGTGTCATAATCATATTTATCAGTTTTCATCAGTAGGTGAAGATACTCCAGATATGAAATATAAAGGTGAACCTACACGTTTAGTAATTGGTGACCATAATATTATTCGTGAAGGTGTCACTATTCACCGTGGTACTATTCAAGACCGTAGTGAAACGACTATTGGTAACCATAATTTAATTATGGCTTATGTGCATATTGGACATGACTCAGTAATTGGTAATCATGTAATTATGGTTAATAATTCTGGTGTTGCAGGTCATTGTCATGTAGGTGATTGGGCAATATTGGGTGGTTATGCTTTAGTGCATCAAAATTGCCATATAGGTGCTTATAGTTTCTTAGGTGCGGCTTCTTTTATTAGTAAGGATGTGCCTGCTTTTGTTTTGGTATTGGGTAATCCAGCTGAAGCACGTAGCATGAATTTTGAGGGCTTACATCGTAAAGGTTTTGCTGATAATATTATTCATGCTTTGCGAACAGCTTACAAAATTGTTTACCGTAAAGGATTAACAACAGAACAAGCTATTAATGAATTAGCTGACTTAGCTAGTCAATATTCTGAGGTCGCTTTATTCCGTGACTCAATCATCAACTCCAAACGTGGAATTACACGCTAATACTAAGCCTCTTTGCATTGCACTAGTGGCAGGAGAGGCTTCGGGTGATATTTTAGGGGCTGGCCTAATGGCCTCTCTAAAACAACAACATCCTAATATACAATTTATTGGTGTTGGTGGCCCTAAAATGGAAGCTGAGGGTTTGGTTTCCATGTTTCCTATGGAACGCCTTTCTATTATGGGGTTGGTAGAAGTTTTAGGCCGTTTACCCGAACTTATAAAACGTCGTGCTAAATTAATTAAAGATATTATTGCGGCTAAGCCTGATGTGTTTATTGGTATCGATGCGCCTGATTTTAATTTAGGTATTGAATTAAAATTACGTGAAGTTGGTATTAAAACTATTCACTATGTTAGCCCTTCTGTATGGGCCTGGAAGCAAAAACGTGTTTTTAAAATAAAAAAGGCATGTGATTTAGTACTAACATTATTTCCTTTTGAAGCTAAGTTTTATGAAAAATATGATGTGCCAGTTTGTTTTGTAGGCCATCCATTAGCAAATATAATCCCTTTAGAAGTTGATAGAGTTGCAGCTAAGGCAAAATTAGGTATTCTTCAAGATAATAGGGTAGTTGCATTAATGCCAGGCAGTCGAGGAGGAGAGGTTAGTCGGTTAGCACCTGTATTTCTTAAAACAGCTGATATTATTTTAGAACATTATCCAAATACAAAATTTGTTATACCTTGCGCAAATCAGCAACGTAAAGAGCAGATAGAGGAATTATTAGTATCTCATAAGTTACCTGTTACCTTATTAGATGGCCATTCTCATGAGGCTTTAGCTGCATGTGATGTGGTATTAATTGCTTCAGGGACAGCGACATTAGAAGCATTACTTTATGAGCGACCAATGGTGGTAGCTTATAAATTGGCCTCTCTAACGTACTGGATTGCTAAACGTTTGGTAAAAACTCCTTATGTTTCTTTGCCTAATATTTTGGCAGGACGATTATTAGTGCCAGAGATGATTCAAGATAAAGCCGAACCTGATCAGTTGTTTGCTGAATTGCAGCTATTATTAGAAGGTAAAACTAAAGAGCAAACAGATAGTTTTAAAGCTATTCATTTAGCCTTGCGGCAAAATGCTTCTGAGAAAGCTGCTGAAGCAACGCTTAGCTTAATTAATTCTTAAGTGTTTGTCGCTCGCTAGGGCGACGAGAACCATTAACTATTTTTTCTACCATCTTAGCTGCCGCCGCCATGCCAAAACTAGCGGTAACCATAGTCACTGCACCAAAACCACCTGAACAATCTAAGCGAGTTCCATCACCAGTAAAGCCTTTAGCTTGGCATACGCTACCATCTGCCTGTGGGTAACGTAATTGTTCTGTAGAAAACACACAAGGTACACTGTAATGACGTCCCGCAGTTTTAGAGAAACCATAATCACGGCGTAATAAAGAGCGAACTTTTGCAGCTAAAGGATCATTGTAAGTTTTATTTAAATCAGTGATTTGGATTTGAGTTGGATCTATTTGTCCACCTGCACCACCTGTTGTAATAATTTGGATTTTGCGACGTTTACACCAAGCAATTAAGGCTGCTTTGGAAGTTACACTATCAATACAATCAATAACACCATCTAAATCATTATGGATTATCTCTGCCATAGTATCGCGAGTAACAAAATCGATAACAGAGTGTACTTTGCAAGTTGGATTAATTTGTTGAATACGCTCCGCCATTATTTCTACTTTGGCTTTGCCGATATTAGTTTGTAGAGTATGCAGTTGACGATTAGTATTGGAGATACAAATATCGTCCAAGTCGATTAAAGTTAGTTCTGCCACCCCAGTTCTAGCTAGAGCTTCTGCTGCCCAAGAGCCTACGCCACCGATACCCACAACAGCGATATGCGCCTTTTGTAGGCGAGCTAAACCTTGTTCACCATATAAGCGTGCAATGCCTGCAAAACGTGGATCTGTCATAAGGAAGTTCTTTCTTTAAATAATTCAGCAGCCATTCGTACAGGTGCAAATGAATGGCGATGAATAATAGTAGGGCCTAGTTGTTTTAGAGCAGCTAAATGAGTGGCTGTTGGATAACCTTTATGGCCAGCTATACCATAGCCTGGATATTGTTTATCAAGTTCTACCATTTCCCTATCACGGCTTACTTTGGCTAGAATGGAAGCAGCCGCAATAGCAGGTACGGTTGCATCACCTTTAATAACTGCGGAACAAGGTATATTTAATTGAGGACATCTATTACCATCAATTAAGGCCAATTTGGGAGTAATTTCTAAACTTTCTACTGCACGTTTCATAGCTAACATAGTTGCGTGTAAAATATTCAGTTCATCCACTTCTGCCACTTCTGCTCGAGCAATAGACCACGCTAATGCTTTTTCTTTAATTTCTTCAAATAAAGATTCACGTTTTTTTTCTGAAAGCTTTTTAGAGTCGTTTAAGCCAGTAATGGGCTTTGTAGGATCAAGAATAACAGCAGCTGTAACGACAGGGCCACATAAAGGACCTCTTCCCACCTCATCAACACCTGCGATTAAATCTTCCACTAAATTAAAATCTAGTCCTAATTGCATTATGTTACCTTGAATATTAATTGATTAATTATATCAGTAAACTTAATCAATAACAGTTTCATATAATTGCCATTATTGTTATATAAGATCAACTACGAAAAATAAAAAATACAGCGCCCATCATACAGAGGCCTGCCCATAGGTAATCGAGTTTTAATGGTTGGTTCATCACATAAATGCTAAAAGGAACAAATACTGCTAGTGTTATCACCTCTTGCATAATTTTTAATTGCCCTAAAGAAAGTTGGGTATAACCAATTCGATTAGCGGGTACTTGAATTAAGTATTCCCCTAGAGCGATTACCCAGCTTACTAAAGCTGCAATAATCCAAGGTTTACTTTGCATACTACGTAAATGACCATACCAAGCAAAAGTCATAAATAAATTGGATACAGTCAGCATGATTGCTGTAATTAACCAAACGGGCATGATTGATTCTCTATGGTAGATAAAAAGCCATATTTTAGTGATTTTTTAAAAGAGTAATAGAGGGTTAGAGGATACTTTAGTGGAAAAGTTTGATTTAGAATTTTAAACCCATTTCTAAACTAGCGAAATCTCGATCTGACCATGTATTGTAACGGCCACCAAAGAAGTTAGTATAGTTTAAGCCGATATAATAGGTTTTTAGATATTCAGCTGTTACGCCTACACTAATAGCTTTACGACCCTCTACAAAGGTGGCTTCATTGCTTGGCGAGTAGCCTTGTACATCGTGTAACCAGCTGATGCTAGGTTTTAGCGTTAAGCGGGGTAATAAAATATCTTGGTATTGCCATTCACCTTGTATTCGATAACCCCAAGCAAAACGAGTAGTGAATCCATCTTTTTCACAATAACGCGTGTCAATGGAACAATTATAACTACTACCAAATACAGCTTCTCGGCCATATAGGGTTTGCTTACCTAAACCCGCAATATAAGTCATACCTAGCGCAGAAGTTAAATTAAATTCTTTGGCACCCATTACCTCATTAGCTGTTTTGGTTAAACTAGTTTGTAATTGGCTAACTCGTTTACGGTCATAGCCTTTTATTTTTTGATTAGCTGTTAAGGTATTTGTTTCACCAATGGTATTTTTAAATAGCTCAACAGGGCTGATCTGTATGGGCATATTGGGACGATAACTTAACTCACCACGCCAAATTAAGTCGGCACTAATATCTTTTGCAAAGCTAATCCCATACAGATGAATATTTTCAGGATAATCAATAAAGTAACTTGAGTGTCCAGCTAACCATTCTGGAGCAAGTTGACCTAAGCCAGTAGCTTGATTAATAGCTGCTTGGTTAGCTGAGCGACCATTAATAAAGCCTGTGCGGCTATGATAGTTAATAAAATAAAAGCCTAAATCAGTAGCAAGTGGCTCAGCATAATAATTTATAGCGATACCAAATTGTCCAGAAGTTTTTGCGCGCTTATCTTTGTCATGTCGTAATAAAATGCCTTCCTGATTTACATTAACACCTGTAAGGCTGGTTAAATCTGCGCTAGATAATTGATTAGTAGAGCGAAGTACACGTAGGTTATCGGTACAGCCATGGGTTGTATAATCATTAGTGGCAAAAAAAGAATTACAATTTTCAGAAGCAGCAGGACGCCAATCCAGTTGGTAAAAGAATTCAGTAGAAAGGTTTTGGGTTAGTTGTTGGGAAAAAGACAGTAAACTTACAGGTGTGCGTTCAGCACGGGTATTCATATCAGCACGCCAACCCTCTCGGCTATCAATAGGATTAATAACATTGATACCACCTGTAATAAAGCGTTCCTCTCCCCAATTAAGTAGTTGTCGACCTAAACGAACGCTACCTTGTTTATCAGCTAATTGGTAGTGATGATAAACAAAAGCTTGTTGTAATTCTGCACCTGAAGATCGTGAACTAATATAACGACCATGATCACTAATATTGGCAAAAGGTTGTCGTTGGTTTTTTTCTACAAAGTCATACCAGTATTGACCACTAATAAGTAAACCATAATTATCATATTTAAGATGCATACTGTGTTTGCCCTTAAATAAACGGGAAAAGCTATCGCCTTTTTTAAAATTTAATCGGTTGTTATCATTGGTCGTAGCTAAACCTCTGCCACCATTATTACGACCAATAAAGTTATGGTCTGGTTTGGCGGTTGACCAGCTATTTTTAATAGAGAGTTCTGTTTCAAACTGTCCTTCTACAGGACCTATACTAAAAGGAAGGGCATTTGCATTTAGGCTAACAAGAGCAATTAATAGGGAGCTAACAAGAAAAGGCTGCTGGTATGACGGCATCTTTAGGTGTTTCCCTAGCTAAAGTTAAATAAGATAAGGTAATACCATCCAGCAGAAGCTGGATGGTGAATAGAATTAGTCTTCTAATGTACCCATGGCAGTAGTGTTGAAACCGCCATCTACATAAAGGATTTCGCCAGAGATACCAGAGGCTAAATCTGAACATAAGAAAGCTGCTGCATTACCCACTTCATCAATCGTTACATTGCGACGAAGGGGTGTTTGACGTTCGTTAGCAGCTAACATTTTACGGAAGCTTTTAATGCCTGAAGCAGCTAAAGTACGGATAGGACCTGCAGAAATAGCATTAACACGAGTTCCTTCTGGGCCAAGGCTACCTGCTAGGTAACGCACACCTGCTTCAAGACTAGCTTTTGCCATACCCATTACGTTGTAGTTAGGCATGGTGCGCTCAGCACCTAAATAAGAAAGGGTTAATAATGAACCATTACGGCCTTCTAACATTTTACGGCCTGCTTTCGCTAGTGCGATAAAGCTGTATGAGCTAATATCATGAGCAATTTTGAAGCCCTCACGGTTAGTTACAGTGGTGAAATCGCCGTCTAACTGATCGCCTGGTGCAAAACCTACTGCGTGTACAATAATATCAATACCATCCCATTTTTTACCTAGATCAACAAATACTTGTTCAATTTGTTCATCACTCGCTACATCACATGGAAAACATAAATCTTTGTTAGAACCCCAGCCTTCAGCAAATTCTTCTACACGACCTTTCAATTTATCATTTTGATAAGTGAAGGCTAGCTCTGCACCTTCACGATGCATAGCAGCGGCAATACCAGAAGCGATTGATAATTTACTTGCAACACCAACAATTAACGCACGCTTACCTGTTAAAAAACCCATAGTTTATTCCTCTTTTGGAACTGTTTCATTGTCATTAATTGGAGCCAAAAATGCAGCTTCCAATAATTGCTTAGTATAGGGATGCTGTGGAGAAGAAAAGAGCTGCTCGGCTGGCCCCTTCTCCACAACATGCCCTGATTTAATCACCATCAGTTGATGACTGAGCGCCTTGACTACAGCTAAGTCATGGCTAATAAATAAATAAGCAAGATTATACTTCTCTTGAAGTGATTTAAGAAGTTCTACAACCTGCTTTTGTACTGTACGATCTAATGCCGAAGTGGGTTCATCTAATAAAATAAGTGATGGTTTAAGTGCTAAGGCTCTAGCAATGGCGATACGTTGCCTTTGTCCTCCAGAGAACTCATGAGGATAACGATTAATACAATCTTCATCCAAACCCACTTCATTTAATGCTCTAATAATAGCAGTTTCTTGTTCTTCTCGCGAACCTATGTTGTGAATTTTTAAACCTTCGCCAATAATTTGTCCAACGGACATACGTGGACTAAGGCTGCCAAAGGGATCTTGAAATACCACTTGCATTTGGCGACGAATCGGGCGCATTTGCTTTTGGCTGTATTGGTCGATTTCAAGCCCTTGGAAATTAATTTTACCCTGACTCTTCAATAGTTTTAATACAGCTAAACCTAATGTTGATTTACCTGAACCACTTTCACCCACTATGCCTAATGTTTCACCTTGGCGTAGGGTAATATCTATACCATCTACAGCTCGAAAATATTCTTGTTGGCGGCTTAGTAATCTTTTAGGTAAAGGGAACCAGACTTTTAAATCATCGACCCTTAATAACTCAGCACCTAGCTTTTTAGATGAAGGGTAACCAGTTGGTTCTGCTGCGATCAGCTCGCGTGTATAAGGGTGCTGTGGGTGTTTAAATAGTTGTTCACAGTTGCTTTGTTCTACTATTTTACCTTCTTTCATTACACAGACATGGTGAGCAATGCGTCTTACTATATTTAGGTCATGGCTAATAATAAGTAATGCCATGCCCATTCGTGCTTGTAAATCTTTTAGTAGATCAAGAATTTTTAATTGAACAGTAACATCAAGTGCGGTAGTTGGTTCGTCAGCAATTAACAACTCAGGTTCACAGGCAAGTGCCATTGCGATCATAACCCGTTGCCGCTGCCCTCCAGAAAGCTGATGTGGGAAAGCATTAAGTTTGGTTTCAGGTTTTTCAATACCCACTAAGGTGAGTAATTCAATAATTCGTGCTTCTGCTGTTTTTCCCCTCATACCCATATGGAGTGCTAATACTTCACCTATTTGTTTGCTAATTTTGTGTAGTGGATTTAGTGAAGTCATTGGCTCTTGGAAAACCATAGCTATTCTATCGCCACGAATAGCTCTCATTTTTCTAAGGGGTAATTTTAATAAGTCTGCACCATCATAAGTGATGGTACCAGTTGGATTACTTGCTGCTGGGTAGGGCAAAAGTCTTAAAATGGAGTGGGCAGTGACGGATTTACCAGAGCCACTTTCGCCTACCAAGGCGATTGTTTGCCCTTTTTTAATATCAAAGCTAATATCTTCAACAACACGACGCGCAGTATTGTTAGAGGTAAACTCTACTGATAGATTACGAATTTCAATTAGATTATCAGCCATGATGATTATCTCCTTGGGTCAAATGCATCACGGGCTGCCTCACCAATAAATACTAGTAATGACAACATAATAGCTAATACAGAGAAGGCACTTATACCAAGCCAAGGTGCCTGTAAATTTTCTTTACCTTGCCTTACTAATTCACCTAGTGATGGTGCCCCAGCGGGTAAACCAAAACCTAAGAAATCTAAAGAAGTAAGGGTACCGATAGCGCCTGTTAAAATAAAGGGTAAAAATGTCATGGTAGAGATCATGGCATTAGGCAGAATATGTTTAAACATAATGGTGCTATTGCGCATACCTAAGGCGCGTGCAGCCCTCACATATTCAAGGTTGCGACCGCGTAAGAATTCGGCACGTACCACGTCAACCAATGCCATCCACGAGAATAACAACATAATGCCTAATAACCACCAAAAATTAGGTTGTACAAAACTAGCTAGGATGATCAGCATATAAAGCATGGGCAGGCCTGACCAAATTTCCATAAAACGCTGACCTACTAAATCAATCCAGCCACCATAGAAACCTTGAATAGCTCCTGCAACTACACCAATAATTGAACTAATAATAGTAAGTGTTAGTGCAAATAGTATAGAAATACGGAAGCCATAAATAATTCGAGCTAATACATCACGACCTTGGTCATCTGTTCCAAGCCAATGCCAAGATTGGATTGGTGGCGGTTTACCTTGCATATCAATGCAATATAATTTGTATGTTTCAACAGGTAATGAAGCTTTTTCGGCCAATTGTTCTATATCAGGTGGCTTGGTAGCACTATTTAATGCAGGGAAAGGCGCTTTTGAACAACGTTTAAAATATTCTGTTTTATAACTCCAAAAGGGTGGGGCGGGAGCAGGTACTTTCATATCATAGTCGATACTTTGATAATTAAAGCGAATAGGTGCCCAAATCATCCAGCCACCTTTCTCTTTAATTAACTCTTGAATATAAGGTCCCTTATAATTAGTTTCGAGTGGTAATGGCATTTCACCACCAAAAACTTCTTCGTTATAACGTACAAAAGCAGGAAAATACCAATTACCATCAAAACGAAAAACTAGAGGTTTATCGTTGGCAATAATTTCTGAACCAAGGCTGAGTACAAATAGTGCAATAAATATCCATAACGCAAACCAGCCACGTTTGTTAGCTTTGAACTGAGCAAAGCGTCGCTTATTTAGGGGCGATAGACGAGTCATTAATCCCATATCAATGTTCCCTATTAGCAAAATCGATACGTGGATCAACAAGGCAATAACAAAGATCACCAATTAACTTCATGACTAACCCTAGTAGGGTAAAAATAAATAAAGTACCAAATACTACAGGGTAATCACGGCTAATAGCTGATTCAAAACTAAGCAGCCCTAAACCATCTAAAGAGAAAATAACTTCAATTAGCAGTGAGCCTGTAAAAAACATAGCCATAAAAGCAGCAGGAAAACCAGCGATAACAATTAACATGGCATTTCTAAAGACATGTCCATATAAAACTTGTCGTTCAGTCAAACCTTTGGCACGTGCAGTAACTACATATTGTTTGCTGATTTCATCTAAGAAACTATTTTTAGTTAAAAAGGTAAGGGTAGCAAAATTGCCTATTACTAAGGCGGTAATGGGCAATGCTAAATGCCAAAAGTAATCGGTAATTTTTCCCCAGAAACTCAATGATTCAAAGTTATTGGATACCAATCCTCTCAATGGGAACCAGTCAAAATAGCTACCACCAGCAAATAAAATAATTAATAAGATAGCAAATAAGAAAGCAGGAATGGCATAACCAATAATAACGACGGTACTTGTCCAAATATCAAATTTGCTGTTGTGGCGTATGGCTTTGGTGATACCTAAAGGAATGGAGATCAAGTACATTAGTAATGTACTCCATAACCCTAGGGAAATAGAGACAGGCATCTTTTCTAGTATTAGGTCAGTAACATTGGTATCTCTATAAAAGCTTTTACCTAAATCAAAGGTGGCGTAGTTTTTTACCATTATCCAAAAACGTTCACCTGCTGGTTTATCAAAACCATACATTTTTTCGATTTCTTTGATTAGATCAGGATCTAGTCCTTGTGCCCCTCGGTAACCTGTACCAACTGAAACTTCACCACCACCACCCGTGATACGACCAGTGGCACCACCTGTTGCAGCATCTAAGCCTTCTAAACGCGCAATAGTTTGTTCAACAGGGCCTCCTGGGGCTGCTTGAATGATAACAAAGTTAAGTAGCAAAATACCGAATAAGGTAGGAATAATGAGCAGTAAACGCCGTAAAATATAATCAGACATTTATTATTTGCCTACCTGTTCTATAGTTGGCTGCTCTGTTTTAGAAGCAGGTTGTGTTGTGGGATTTTGTAGCATGGTGTTATCTTCTTTGGGCTCAGTATCTAAAGCCCACCAAGTAAACAGACCATAATCATAGTCAGGCGCTATATCAGGTTGACCAAATTTATTCCAATAAGCAATACGCCATTTATCAGTGTAGTAATTCCATACTACGTAATAGCCCCATTGTAAAACACGATCTAAAGCCCTTGCGTGGAGAATTAAACTTTCTCTAGAGTCAGCTTGAATTAGCTGTTCAACTAATTTATCTACAACAGTATCTTTTAAGCCAAGAATATTTTGGCTGCCCACTACATCAGCACTAGAAGATGACCAATAGTTACGCTGCTCATTACCGGGTGAGTTACTTTGCCCCCAAATATAAGAAAGCATATCAAAATCATGGGAGCGAAGGCGATTGATAAATTGTGAAGTATCCACACGGCGGATTTCCATATCGATGCCTATTTCAGCAAGGTTATTCTTAAAGGGTAAAAGAACACGTTCAAGATTTGCTTGGTGCATTAAGAATTCGAATTTTAATTGTTTACCTTCTTTATCAACCATTTTGCCATTTTTAATTTCATAGCCAGCTTCTTGTAATAATTGGTAAGCCTTACGTTGTTGTTCTCGAATAATGCCTGAGCCATCTGACTGGGGAGCAGTAAATACAGTAGTAAACACTTCATCAGGTACTTGCCCTTTGAAAGGTTCTAAAATGGCTAGCTCTTTTTCTGTAGGTAACTCATGAGCTGCCATTTCGGAGTTTTCAAAATAGCTACTTACTCGTTTATAACTATTATAGAAAAGTTGACGATTTGACCATTCAAAATCAAACAATAGACTAATAGCTTGTCTCACTTTTTTATCTTGAAAAATGGGGCGACGAAGATTAAAAGCAAGTACTTGAATATTGGCAGGGTTATGATTGGTTAGCTCTTTTTTGATCAGCTTTCCTTCTTTTAGGGCAGTACCTTCATATCCGGTTGCCCAACTTTTGGCAGAGTACTCTAAGCTAAAATCAAACTGAGCAGCCTTGAATGCTTCTAGAGCAACTGACATATCACGGTAGTAATCTATAATTATTTTATCAAAGTTATAAAAACCTTTAACAACAGGTAAATCTTTCGCCCACCAATCATCTACCCGTTCATACTCAATACTGGCATTAGCTTTTACTTTTCCTATTTTATAAGGACCACTGCCTAATGGTGGAATAAGGTTTGTTACAGTAAAATCTTTATCTTGCCACCAGTGCTTGGGTAGTATGGGAAGTTGCCCTATAATCATTGGTAATTCACGATTATTTTTAACCTTAAACCGAAATAGCACTTGATGTTTATTTTCTACTATTACTTTACTCACATCAGCATAGTATTGGCGAAAGAAAGGGCGACCATCCTTTTTTAAAATATCAAAAGTAAAGACCACATCTTCGGCTGTTATAGGATGACCATCATTAAATTTAGCTTCTTTTCGTAAATAAAAACGTACCCAACTTGAGTCTGGCGCTTTGTCTATTTTTTCCGCAACTAGACCATAAATAGTGTTAGGTTCGTCATAAGATTGAATAGTTAACGTATCGTAAAGTAAGTCTGTGTAAGTAGCTGGATTACCTTTTGGTATAAAGCTATTAAATGAGTCAAAACCACCATAGCTAGCAAGTCTTAGAGTGCCGCCTTTAGGAGCATCAGGATTAGCATAGGCAAAATGTTTAAAGTCGGCAGGATATTTAGGAGCTTCATCATACATGGTCATGGCATGCTGAGGTTTTGCTTGAGTTAAAGTGCAAATGAGGCTCAATATTAAAATAAATAATAAAGGTAGGGTTTTATTAGTCATTATTACCATGTGCTACTCACTTTTTTAACCACCAACCACGTAATCCCATTGTATAGGGGGGAGATTTAACCACACCAAGTTTATTGCGATAAGCTATACGAGTACTATCTATATACCAATTAGGAATCATATAGTAATTCCATAATAATACTCTATCCAATGCTTTAGTTGCAGCCACTTGCGCTTCCCTTGTTTGAGAGGCAAGTAGTTGCACTAATAGACCATCAACTACAGGATTATTAATACCCGCATAGTTTTTACTACTTTTACCCCATGCTTGGCTGGAGTGAAAGTATAACCATTGTTCAAAGTTAGGATTTAAACTTTGTGGTAATGTCATTAAAATCATATCATAATCAAAGTTATCTAGCCGTTGTTTATATTGAGCACGATCTACTGTTCTTATGGTTGCATTGATGCCAAGTAACTCTAGATTGTTGCGGTAGGGTAGCAAAATACGTTCTAAGCTAGGATTTACTAATAAAATTTCAAAAGATAATAATTCCATTTTATTATTTCGCATACCATCCCTAGTAGCATGCCAACCTGCTTCTTTTAGTAATTCAAAAGCTTGTCGAAGTGTATTTCTACTCAAACCGCCAAATTGGTTCTTAGGTAGTTGAAAAGGTGTAGTAAATAATTGTTCAGGTAACTTATCACGCCATGCACCTAGCAGAAGTAACTCATTACCTGTAGGAATACTTGTAGCTGCAAATTCACTATTAGGATAATAACTTTCACTACGTAAGTAGCTATTATTAAATAAAGTACGATTTGACCACTCAAAATTAAACAGTAAAGTTAGTGCTTGTCTTACTTTGATATCCTGAAATATTGGGCGGCGAGTATTAAAAAATAAACCTTGAGATTGAGCAGGAAGTTCGTTTTTGATCTCTTTCTTGATAATGTTGCCTCGCGTAACTGCTGGAAAATCGTAAGCAGTTAGCCAATTTTTAGCTTTGTTTTCAATATAAATGTCAAACTCGCCCGCTTTAAAGGCTTCAAAAGCTACGGTTGAATCACGGTAAAATTCAACCTCTACACGATTAAAATTATATTTTCCTTTATTGACGGCTAATTTTTCTCCCCACCAATTTTTTACACGCTCAAAAACTAAACGCCTACCAGGTTCAACACTCACTATTTTATAAGGGCCACTGTTTAATGGAGGAGTAAAAGTGGTTGCTGTAAAATCTTTATCAGCCCAATATTTTTTTGAAATAACAGGCATTTCGCCTAAGCGTAAAATAACGAGTGAATTACCGACGGTTTTTAAATCAAAACTAATACGGTGGGGGCTCATAATACGAACTTTATCTACATCTTGTAGCATTGCTCGATATTGGGGATGTCCTTTTTCTAATAGGGTGTGATAGGAAAAAGCAACATCTTCGGCTGTAATGGGGGTGCCATCATGGAATTTAGCTTCAGGCCGTAAATTAAAAATAACCCAACTACGATCATCAGGATATTCAATCGTTTTAGCAATTAAATCATAGTTAGAGGCGGGTTCATCTCCTGATGGATCATAAGTACCACTACCTACCATTAAGGTTTCATTAAGCTCAGTAATACCATATTGGAAAAAGTTAGGTGTTGCAATTGGGCTAGTACCTTTTATTGAATAGGGGTTTAAAGTATCAAAAGTACCTGTAGCCATTATTTTAAGTGTACCGCCTTTAGGTGCTTTAGGATTAACCCAAGCAAAATTTTTAAAATTAGCAGGGTATTTAAGTTGACCAAATTGTGCATAACCATGGCTTTCATAGGTGGCTGCTAAAACTTGATTTGTTATTATGATACTTAATAACAACAGTATTACTTTATACAAAAATGCTTACTCGCTAATTACTAAAGATTCAAATTATAAAATATACCTGTCTCACCTTAGCTTGGCTAGTTATTTTCTATTTTAAAATGTGAGTTAAGAAATAAAGTATTTCTAGGGGGATATGACCAAAGTTATAGTCCTTTCTCGACTTTCATATAACATTATTAATTTGTTGTTAATGCTACGCTAATTCTCTGTTAATGGTTTAACTTTAAGGAGTGAGTTATGAACAAAGAAATAGATATTAAATGTCCTGCCTGTGGCAAGATTTTTCAAGTGACTGAAGAAACTTATAAAAAGAATGAGGATATTATTTGTCCTCCTTGTGGCAAAGCATTTAAGCCACAAGGTAATGAGGCTAATAAAAAAACTAAAAGTAAATAGCGTACAGTGTTATTTAATTAATAAACTACCATCAGGATTAAATTGCCACATTGCGCCATAAGCAATTTCCCATAAATAACCATCTAAATCTGTAAAGTAGCCATGGTAACCACCCCAAGAAGTGGTTTGGGCTGGTTTTATAATTTTAGCACCAGCCAGCTCAGCTTGTTTTAGTATTTGTTCCACTTGCTCTTCAGAATGAGTGTTGTGAGCTAAGGTGATTCCTGAAAAACTAGGTTTGGTTGATGCTTCTAATAAAGCATCTTCAGCTAGTTGTTGATAGGGATATAAAGCTAAACAGCAACCCGTTGTTTTAAAAAATAAAATACCATCTTTTGGGGTGCCGCTGGTTTCAAATCCTAAGCCATGATGATAAAAATTATAAGACTCAGTTAAACTTTGGACACCTAATGTAATAATGCTAATCCTTGGTTCCATATTTTCTCCTATTTAAAGACTATATAGTCTTTAGCTACTGTGATAGACTTTTGCAAAGAAAAGAAACAAAATTAATCACTATTGGTAATGAAATATTAATAATATGTCACCATATAGTATAAAAAGTTTATCAGTTATTGCAGGGGATTTTGTCACAATGCAGCGTATTTTTAGTTTTTTTGCAATCATTTGTCTTAGTTTATCCATGGTTTTAATGAGTTTTGATGCTGAAGCAAGACGCTTTGGTGGTGGCCGCTCATTTGGTAAAGCTCCTTCTCATCAACAAACTCGTCAAGCAACACCTAATAAACCTGCTGCTAATCCTAATCAGAAGGCAGCACCTGGAAGAAGTTGGATGGGACCTTTAGCTGGTTTTGTGGCTGGTGGTTTGTTAGCTTCATTATTTATGGGTGGTTTTAGCGGTATCAACTTCTTCGATATTATCGTTATTGGTTTACTAGCCTTCTTTATTATTCGTTTTATCAGAAGTCGTATGCAACCACAACAACAAGCTGTTAATAATTCTGTTAATACTTTCCAAGGGCAGGATAATAATCAATCACCAATATTCGGTACACAAAGACCAGCTACAGCAGTTGTTGAACCTGTAATCAATGCACCTACTTGGTTTAATGCTGATTCGTTTGTGGCGGCTGCTAAAGAGCATTTTATGGCATTACAAGAGCATTGGGATGCTAATGAAATGGATAAAATTGCAGAATATGTGACACCTGAATTATTAACTTTCTTAAAACAAGAGCGTGCAGAAGCTGGTGATGGTTTCCAGTCTACTTATATTGATAATCTTGAAGTAGTACTTGATGGGGTAGATAATGATGCTGAAAAAACAGTAGCTACTTTAACTTTTACGGGCGTTGCTAAAACATCTCGTTTTGATCAAGGTGAAGCTTTCAATGAAAGCTGGCGGATGGAACGTGAAGAAGGTGAGAATAAGCCTTGGTTAGTGGCAGGTATTCGTCAAAATATATAATTTAATTTTTGCATAGTGAAAACGGTAACTTGCTTAGGCAGTTACCGTTTTTTTATGTTTATTGAATAGATTTTATGCTTTTAAAAATAGCTCTTAAACCATCTCGTCGAGAACTTGATAATTGTTTGGCTAATCCTAATTGTTGAAACCAATCTTCTAAATCAATTTGCTGAATTTCATCTGTAGTTAAGTTGTTTACTCTGGCTAATAGTACCGCTAATAAGCCACGGATTAGTCGTGCATCACTGTAAGCTTTAAACTGCCATAATTGATTATGTTGTTCAGCAATTAACCATACTTGACTTTCACAACCTTGCACTTGGTTTTTATCTGTTTTTTCATTTTCTTGTAAAGGTTCTAATGTTGCGCCTATTTGCATTAATAAACGCATCTTTTGTTCCCAACCATTAGCAGCAGTAAAAGAATCTAGTATCTGTTGGGCTGTTTTTGAAAGCTTCATGCTAATAACTCAATTGCTTTATCTAATGCAGAAAGAAACTGTTGAAGATCATGTTGATTGTTATAAAGTGCTAAAGAAATCCTAATCGAGCCACTCAAGCCTAAAGAGTTATAAAGAGGCATACAACAATGTTGTCCAGCTCGAATAGCAATATTCTGTTCAGTTAATAGTTGGCTTAAATCTGCTGGATGAATGCCTTTTATATAGAAGCTGATAAGTGATTGGTCAGGTTGGCCTAAAATACATACACCTTCTCGTTGAGTTAACTCACGCATAAGATAGGTTAAAAGTGTTTTTTCATGATTTGCTATAGCCGCTCTATCTTGAGCATTTAGATAATCAATAGCAGCACCTAACCCTAATACTGAGCCAATAGCAGCAGTACCTGCTTCAAAGCCTAAAGGAGCAGGATAGAAATTAGCGGAGTGATAGGTAGCAGTTTGTACCATTTCTCCACCTAGTTGCCAGTGTTGTAACTTGGCAAGTTGTTCAGTTTTACCATAAAGTATGCCTACTCCTTCAGGGGCATAGAATTTATGGCCTGAAAAAGCGTAAAAGTCACAGTCTAATGTCTGTACATCGGTAGGCTGATGTACAATACCTTGCGCACCATCTATAACAGTAATAGCACCTTGTTGCTTAGCTATTTGGATAAGTTGTTTAATAGGCTGTAACGTACCAAACACATTGGACATTTGGCTAACCGCTAACAATCTAGTTCGCTTGTTAATCATTACTTGAGCTGCTGGTAAATCAATAATACCATCTGCTGTAAATGGCAATATAACCAGTTCTAATCCTTTACGTTGTGCTAATCGTTGCCAAGGCAAAAGATTGGCATGATGTTCTAAACCACTAATGACGATATTGCCTGTATTTGGCAGATTAGCTTCTAAACCATAGGCTAATAGATTAATACTTTCTGTGGTACTACGCGTAAAAATAATTTGCTCATCTGTGGGGGCATTTATTAATTGAGCTACTTTATGCCGAACCTGTTCAAAATCATTAGTGATTTTTTGTGCTAACGGATATTGAGCACGATGAATATTGGCTGATCCCTGTTGATAGTAGTCTGTAATAGTTTCTATAACAGGGTAAGGTTTTTGTGAGGTAGCAGCACTATCCAGCCAAACCATATTTTGTTTTGCAAAGTTTTGTAGGGCAGGAAAGTCTTTACGCCAAGGTGAGTTTAAAGAGTCTGTATTTTTCATGGCCTTATTATAAGGAATAACAGTAGAGAGCTAAATTACTTTTGATAGCAAATGTTATGTCAAATTCTACAATAACTTATTAATTCTAAGGCTAATGTCTTATTGTAGTTAATAAAATGTTTCATTACTCTCATTAAGATGTAGATGATTTGTAACATTAGCTTAGCCAATAAATAAAAGTCATAGGCTTTCTACGGTGATAACAATCGATTGTATTATAAGTTTTTACTTATAAGTTTAGTTAGTAGCAGAGCCTATTTGCTTGTATTTAAGCAAAAATTTTGCAGTGATTATAAGGAGCAATACGATGAATAAAAAGTCACATCAAGCACCTATGCCTAGTAAAGAAGCTGTTTCTCCACATCTTAAAGACACAGTTCCTTCTGATGTAGCTAATAAGCCAACACCCAAACCAACATTGCCAGGTCAAGAACCAACCGCCCCTGGCTCACAAAAACTACCTAAAAATACTAGTGATAAAAGTAAAGATCTTGATAAAGTTCGTGTAGATGGTGATAAGCAACCATTAACTACCAATCTTGGAGTTAAAATTGCCAATAATCAAAATACATTAAAAGCAGGTAATCGTGGTCCTTCATTGTTAGAAGATTTTATCTTTCAAGATAAAATGGGGCATTTTGATCGTGAACGTATCCCTGAGCGTGTTGTTCATGCACGAGCAATAGGTGCTCATGGCTATTTCCAAGTATATGAATCATTAGAAAAATATACAAAAGCAGGTTTCTTAACCAACACCAAATTAAAAACGCCAGTATTTATCCGTATTTCTACTGTACAAGGTGGTAGAGGTTCATCAGATACAGTACGTGATATTCGTGGTTTTGCTACTAAGTTTTATACTCAAGAAGGTAACTATGATTTAGTGGGTAATGATACGCCTGTATTCTTTATTCAAGATGCAATGAAATTTCCTGATTTTGTGCATGCTGTTAAACCTGAACCCCATAACGAAGTACCGCAAGGGCAAAGTGCTCATGATACATTCTGGGATTATATTTCATTACAACCAGAAGCTTTACATAATGTGATGTGGGCAATGTCTGACCGTGGTATTCCCCGTAGTTTAAGTACCATTGAAGGTTTTGGTATTCATACTTATCGTTTAGTTAATGCACAAGGTAAGAGTCATTTTGTACGTTTCCATTGGAAACCTAAATATGGCACGGTTTCTTTATTGTGGGATGAGGCAAACGCTATTATGGGTAGAGATCCAGATTTCCACCGTAAAGATTTCTGGGAACGAATTGAAGCTGGGCAATACCCTGAATTTGAATTAGGTTTGCAAATTATTCCAGAAGAAGATGAACATAAATTTGATTTTGATATTTTAGATCCAACAAAATTAATTCCAGAAGCATTAGTACCAGTGAAGATAGTAGGTAAGATGGTACTTAATCGTAACCCAGATAACTATTTTGCTGAAACAGAGCAAGTGGCTTTCTGTCCGGCTAATGTGGTACCTGGTATTGATTTCTCTAATGATCCATTACTACAAGGTCGTATTTTCTCTTATAGAGATACCCAATTACATCGTTTAGGTGGCGCTAATTTCCATCAAATACCTATTAATCGTCCAGTTTGTCCTTATCACAATCATCAGCGTGATGGTTTCCATCAATCTGAAGTGATTCAAGGGGCTAATTATGAGCCTAATTCAGTGAGTAACAATTGGCCAAGAGAAACACCAGAAGCAGCAAAAGATGGTGGTTTTGATAGCTATCATGAGCATATAGATGCACAAAAAATTCGTGAGCGTAGTCCTTCGTTTACTGAGTTTTATTCACACCCACGTTTATTCTGGCAAAGCCAAACTAAAGCAGAACAAGATCATATTGTAGGCGCTTTTAGTTTTGAGTTAGGTAAAGTAGCTAGAAGATATATTAGAGAACGTATTGTTGATTTATTAGCACGTGTTGATCGCGAGTTAGCTAAACGTGTTGCTGCTAATTTAAGTATAAAGTTAACAGCAGAGCAGTTGAAATATCCTGTACCTAAGGCGGTAAATGGATTAGAGAAAGACCCTGCACTCAGCCTTTATGCTAATAAAGAGCGCCCAGTTGCAGGAAGTAAAGTAGCGATATTAGTGGCAGATGGTGTTTGTGGTACTTCTGTCGGTAAGATAAAGGATGCACTTACTAAAGCAGGTGTATTTAGTGTGTTATTAGCTCCTCGTTCAGGTATGGTGAAAACTCGTGAAGGTGGAGAGTTAATGGTCGACGATATTATTAGTGGTATGCCATCAGTATTAGTTGATGCAGTATTAGTGCCTACAGGTAATGAGAATGTTGATACTTTGGCGGCTAATGGTGATGCTAAATACTATCTATTACAAGCTTTTAAACATTTAAAAGCCATTGCTTTGCAAGAGGATGCTAAAGAGGTATTTGATGCCGCTACAGATTTAGTAGAGGATGCAGGCGTGTTATTAGATGATGATCCTAAGAAATTAGTAGCTAGCTTATTGAAAGTAATGGCACAACATAGAATTTGGGACAGAGAGGAAAATATTGGTTCTGTTCCTGCCTAAATTCTTGGCTACTCCTTTGGGCTATACAGTAAAATGTATGGCCCTTTTTTTACATAATTAATTATAAATTAATTGCTAATCATGGGGGCATCGTTAATACTTATCATCTAGTAATCTATTAACAATGGTAAGTGGCCAGCATGACACAACTAAACAAGCAAAATATCTCCTATCAAACTATTGCTGAAAGCCTTTTAGGTAGAGCATTAACAGCCCAAGATGGTATTGAGCAAAGTGTACTAGATCAAACAGAGCAAAGATTAGAACAAGCTTTACCAACAGAGTTGAAAAACCTCTATCAAACAGTGGGTAAGGTGCCACAATTTATGAGTGCTTTTCAACTGTTTGCTTTGCCTGAACAATTGCATATTAAAGATGGTTTATTAGTTTTTTTAGAAGAAAACCAAGGTGTTTGTTATTGGGGTGTCGATCAGCAAGGCAAGGTTTTCCAGTGTGACGAAGATGGCTCTAGTTATAATTTAGAATTTGATTTACAGTCATTTTTAGAATTGATGCTTTATTATCAAGTAGCACAAGGTGCAGAGTTTAGTTATTGTTCTAATTTATTAGATCAAGAGTTAGCTGAACTTTATAAGGAAGATGGTTGGCAGCAAGTTGGTAATTATGATGACTTGGTTATTTATCAGTTAAAAAATTATTTAATCTGGTATTTTAAAGATGAAGATAATAACGTTTTAGAAGATATGGTGTATTTTGTAAGTTTAGTAGAAATACCCGAACAAATCATTGTTAAATATGTGTTGGAAGAAATATAGAGGTTAGTATTTAGTGGTTGGGTTGAAAAAAGACCTTTGACAACCCATTAAGCTAAAAAATAGGTAATAAAGGTTTGGTATGACAAAGCAGCGAATTATTGTGGGGATAACAGGTGCGACAGGTTTTGTATATGGAGTGCATGCCCTCAAACTATTAAAAAAATTAAATGTAGAAAGCCATTTAGTGATCACCAAACCTGCCGAATTAACCCGTGAATATGAAACAGATTTTAGCAGAGAAGAAGTAAGAGATTTAGCAGATGTTAATTATGCAATTAGTGATATAGGTTCTGCTATTTCTAGTGGTTCTTTTAAAACCCTTGGAATGTTAATTGCTCCTTGTTCTGTAAGAACGCTAGGGGAAATTGCTAGTTGTGTTTCTTCTAATCTATTGACTCGAGCAGCTGATGTAGTGCTAAAAGAGCGGCGTAGATTGGTATTAATGTTAAGGGAAACACCTTTACACACAGGCCATATTAAGCAAATGTTAGCAGTCAGTGAAATGGGGGGCATAGTAATGCCACCTGTACCTGCTTTTTATGATAAACCTAAATCATTAGATGATATGGTACATCACTCTGTAGTAAGAGCTTTAGATTTATTCGGCTTAGACGTGACTGGTTTTCCACGCTGGGGTGAAGACATTAAACCTTAGAGCATTAGATATTTATCAGATAACTGTTGAGATTACTTAAAAAATGACTAAACCTTTTGATCCTATTGTTGATTTAAAAAAGACAACGGCACTAAAAAGTGGTGCAGTAGAAATTCTTGAACGTGAAAATTGTTTTAGTGGTTTTTATAAATTAGATCGTTTAAAAATACGTCATAAACTTTTTTCTGGTGAAGAAGGGCCTATTCTTTCCAGAGAATTATTTGTACGTCCAGATGCTGTTTGTATGCTGCCCTATGACCCAGTGTTAGATAAAGTAATCTTTGTTGAGCAGATGAGGGTGGGAGCTGTTGAAAAAAGTGCTAATCCTTGGATGTTAGAGTTAGTTGCAGGTCTCATAGATAAAGAAGGTGAAGATCCAGAGAATGTGGCTTATCGTGAATCGATTGAAGAAGCTAATTTAGAAATTAAAGAACTATTGCCAATCACTCGTTATTACCCATCAGTGGGCGGGAGTAATGAATATATCTACTTATATTTAGGTATTTGTGATAGTAGTAAAGCAGGTGGTGTTCATGGTTTACAGGAAGAGGGTGAGGACATTCGTACCCATGTATGGAGCTTTAAAGAGGCAGTAAAAAACTTAAATAAAGGATTAATTCAAAATGCAGCAGGTATTATTGCTTTGCAGTGGTTAATTATTAATAGAAGTAAGGTTCGTAAACAATGGTTGTAACTCAGAAAGAACATTATGTTGTTGATCTTTCAGCTCTACAGGCTATTTATGAGCGTAACTATACATCCTTAATGCGGTTATTGCCAGCAATGCGTGAAACGGGATATAGTCGTTGCATCGCTTTTACCGCAGATCAAAAAATAGCAACACGTTTAACCTTTACAGTACTTGAAAATAGCCCATACACTTCTTATATCTTATTAAAACAAGATAGTCTATTAGGTTGGATGGTGGCTCCCCAGCTTTATATTCGTTGTTATCATGATGTACAATTAGCAGAAATAACCTTTGCTCAAAATACCCGTAGTTTTAGAGGTGTGTATGCATATCCGAATAAAGCAATGCATCAGCCTGATGAGAAAAGACAACTTAATCAATTTTTAGAGGAGTGGTTAATCCGTTGTTTATCATCTGGCTATGAAGTCGCTAATATAGAATTAAATAAATGAATGATGCGATTTATGGTTTTGTCTTTACTGCTAGAGATGAGCAGGATGCTTTACAGCAACAGCATATAGGGCAAAGAGTAAGTAGTGAAATTACACCATGGATTGTTCATTATGATGTAGCTACGATTTATGTTAAACAATGGCCTGTTGACTTATGGTTTGTTGAGGTTGTAGAGAGTTTAGATCATAGTCAATTAAGTGCAGACAGTGATTATATAGCTGCAAATACTATTAGGCCTTTAAAACAATTACCTTGTTCATTGTTATTTGGCCCTACAGGAGAAAGGGTTTGCCAGCTGTTGGATAATATATGTCAGATTACACTTCCTCAAATAGAGCAGTTAGCAGCTTTAGCAAATCCCATTAGTGCAGAGGCTTATGCCAATGTATGGAATGCTTGGTTAAATAAGACCACTAATTCCACCATGCATCGAGATGCAGATCATACAGGTACATTAGCTATTGGTGAAGGTGAAAATGCATCGCCTATTTATAATGGTTTTTTAACAATAAATGATTTATTGCATAAAAGAGCAAGAGAGTTAGTAGGGGATGATGCTTTTATTAAGCCAGCAGGATATGACGATGAGGTATATCTGGTAGCTGAATGGAGTAAAGCCTGTAGTGTATTGCTACAAACTGCTATGGGATTAGGTGCAGAGCAATATATTCATGCTAAAGATTTACCTTTATTGCTTTTAGGCTGGAAAGTGCTAAATAATATTTGAATATATTTATTGAAAGATAATTTATAACACCCTCTATTTAAGAAGTAGAGGGCTCTATATCTACTAGGTTAAGGCCAATTTAACAGCTCTTTCAGCATGGATAGATGTTGTATCAAATAAAGGCACTTTAGTATCTTGTTGTTTTATTAACATCCCAATTTCTGTACAACCAAGAATAATAGCTTCTGCACCTTCTGCGACTAATTTATCAATAATAGCTAAATAAGTTTGTTTTGATTCAGGTTTAATACTACCTACACAAAGTTCATGATAAATAATTTGGTGTACTTGTTGGCGATCCTGTTCATTCGGTATGATAACATTTAATCCATAATTATTAGTTAAGCGTCCTTTGTAAAACTCTTTTTCCATAGTAAAAGCTGTGCCTAATAATCCAACTGTTTTAATATTTTTTTCTAGTAAGGCTTCACCTGTGGCATCAGCAATATGAATTAATGGTATATTGATATTTTGTTGAATCTGTTCTGCCACGATATGCATAGTGTTAGTACAAATGACTAGAAAGTCCGCACTTGCTTTTTCAATATTAACAGCAGCTTCTGTTAAGAGTTGAGCTGCTTGCTGCCAATTGCCTTGTTGTTGTAAAGTTTCAATTTCAGCAAAGTCTACACTGTATAAAACAATTTTAGCTGAATGCAAACCTCCTAACTGCTGTTTTACAAGGGTATTGATAAGTCGATAGTAGTCTGTAGTACTTTCCCAACTCATACCACCTAATAAACCTATGGTTTTCATATTACTCATTGTCTCCTTTTAATTTTTAAAAATAGTTATTTCTGTACAGAGTTGGTATTACTTTTCTGATTCATTAAAAGATAAGCAAGGTATTTGTGGAGCGGCTGTTTTCGATAAAATACCTGTTATTCGTGGGTCAGCCATCACTTCAATTTGACGGCTTATAGGAATAAAGCCTGAGCGTTGGTAGAAGCTAAGTGCACTAGGATGATCTAGCGTACAAGTGTGAACCCAAAAGCGATTTATTGGGCGTGACCAAACCAGTTCTAATGCGCGATTCATCAACCACCTTCCTGCACCACTACCTATAAGTTCTGAAGAAACGCCAAAGAATGCTAATTCACACTCATTGTCAATTCGGAAATCTAATTCTAAAAGCCCTGTACCATTGGGGGTAATTAATGCATATACTTCAACCTTAGGATTGTTGATAATTTCTGCTAAAGCAGCGTCTGACATAATGAGTCGAGAACTCCATAACCATTCTTCACCTATACGGCGATATAACGCTCGATAAGTGTTTAAGTCTGGTTGTGGCCAGTGTTCTAATTTCCACTCTGATATATTTCGTTCAGTATGAGAAGGTGGTGGAGACTTCATTTCTAGTGTTGTTACCACCGCAGCAATAGTATCAGCAGGAAGATTATGGTAGCCAATCTTGATCATAATGACAGAATAAGTTATTTAAAAAGGAGAACTAAGCTTACTAAATGAAGTATGGATTATCAATGTTATAATTACCTACTTTCATCTTCCTCTTTTACGTGAAAACGAGAAGAGGCGATTCTAACAATTAGAACGGCAATGGCTAATAATAAAATAGCGCCACATACTTGGATGATACCCCAATTAGGCTGATGATTATGGGATATATCAGAAATCAATAAACGAGTTAATGCGGTAATAGAAACATAGATAAGAAAGCGGACAGGCATTCGTTTTGTTTTAAAATAAATGCCCACCATTGCACCTAATTCAAGGTAAATAAACAGCATTAAAATACCATCAATAAGGTCTTTTTTATTAGCAAATATTCCTAAAAGTTCTTGTAGTGCCGCCCATGCAATAATAGCGCCTACAGCAAATAGCGCGAGATAATGAAAAATTTCAACAAAGAGGTTACCTAGTGAGTCTGCTTTGTTATTAAATTTTTCTCTAAATTGATCAATTTTATTTTTCGACATTTCTTATTACTCATAATTTATTAGCTTATAAACAGCAATATTTATACCATTAAACTTATCTTAATATAGCAATTAATTATGACAATCTTATTAAAGGTAAATTAAAATCTTGAACAAGAGGATATTGGTTAGAAAATAGGATTTTAATAATGATTAATAATAAACTTTCTTATCAGGAAAAAATTACTGGCGGCTTATTAGGACTATTAATTGGTGATGCTTTAGGGGTGCCTTATGAGTTTCACTCAGCTGATGAAATTCCACCATTAGATAAAATAGATTATTGTCCACCCATTGGTTTTGATCGTGCTCATCAGGGTATATTACCTGCTACATGGTCAGATGATGGAGCCCAAGCATTATGCTTATTGGCTTCATTGTTAAACTGTAAACAATTAGATTTAAGAGATTTTGCTAATCGCTTAATTAATTGGTATGACTATGGGTATATGGCTGTTGATAATTTAGTCTATGATGTGGGTATTGCTACTGGGCAAGCTATCCGTAAATTAAAGCAAGGAGTTGTACCAAATTTAGCAGGATCTGATGATGTGTATAGTAATGGTAATGGTGCTTTAATGCGTGTATTGCCTCTTGCTTTATGGCATCAAGGAACAGATGAGGAGTTAGTTAAAGATGCTCAACAACAATCTTTAGTCACTCATGGTCATTTACGCTCACAAGTATGTTGTGCTTTATATTGTTTAGTGGCTCGTTATGTTTTAAATGAAAGTAATAATCCTTGGCAGAAAGCAGTGGATTTTTTACGTGTAATTTATAAGGATAATGATGATGCTTTACAAGAGCTAGAGTTTCATATTCGGCCTGATGATGATATTCCCTCAACTGGTAGTGGCTATGTGGTTGATTCATTGCGTGCTGTTAAAATCTCATTAACTTTTTCTTGTTATCAAGAAGCAGTTCGTTATGCCATCTCTTTAGGAAATGATACCGATACAACAGCTTGTATTGTTGGTGGAATTATTGGATTGCGAGATAGTATTAGTAATATTCCTCAAAATTGGATAGGTGAATTAAGGGGTAAAGAGTTGTATCAACCGTTATTAGAACAATTAATCGCTAATATCAAATAAGAGGGAATGGAGTTTTATGATAGAGAAATTATTAATTAAAAAGTACAGAATAAGGCTTAGCTTTATATTATTGTTAAGTTGTTTCACTACTTTAGTAAATGCAGAACATGGCATTTGGGTAGCTAAAAAAGGTGGACAACAAATTACTATTGTTGCGATTACTACTTTTGTTAAGCCTGCACAATGGCCATTACCAGCTCCTTATCAAAAAGTACTTAATGAAGCTGAGCAGGTAGTTTTTCAAACTGTACCAGATGGGCTTATCGCGGATATTAATAACTGGTATGTAGCTAATCTAAAGATACTACCTGAGACAGAGTCTTTGAAAGATAAAGTGTCAGCAGATATTTGGCAACAGTTATTAGCTTATCAAGATAAAAATGCCTTATTTACTGAAAATATTTTAAAAACTTTGTCGCCAATGTCTGTATGTGTTCTTTTATATATTATAGAATCAGGAGAGTTAGGTTATAGTCTTAGACTACAAGAAGCTTTGTATAATGAAGCGAAACAAAAAGATAAGATTATTCTCTCGTTAAGTGAGCTTTTCGAGGACAGAGAACTTTTTATGGCAGTTGATAGAACAGATACTAATCAGTATATAAAAGCCTGTTTGAGCGATAATAAAAATGAAAATCCTACAGCTGATGAATATAACGAAACAGTTTATAAAGGTGATTTAGAGCAAATAAATGAATGGGATAAGAAAAGTGGTTTTAGCAAATTAAGTAAAGTGAAAGAGGTAATAGATCAGAAAAAAGTTATTTATGCTAGAAGCATAGATGAGCTTAGTGGAAAAAAAGAAAAAACATTAGTTTATATTAATGTTGTTGGTTTGATAGGAGAAAAAGGATTGCTGAGTTTATTACAAGAAAAAGGCTATCAGATTAGTAAATATCAAGAATAATAATTAGCTTAATGCAGGCATTGCGCCTGCATTAAGTAAGAGAATTTATTTAGTAAATTCTTTACGACCATTATAAGGTGCTTTATCACCTAATTTTTCTTCAATGCGTAATAGTTGATTGTATTTAGCTATACGATCACTACGGCAAAGAGAACCAGTTTTAATTTGGCCTGCTGCAGTACCCACTGCTAGATCAGCAATAGTAGCATCCTCTGTTTCACCACTACGATGAGATATTACAGCGGTATAACCTGCTTTTTTAGCCATTTTAATAGCAGCTAATGTTTCAGTTAAAGAACCAATTTGATTGAATTTAATAAGAATTGAGTTGGCAATACCTTTTTCAATACCTTCTTGTAGAATTTTGGTATTGGTTACAAAAAGATCATCACCAACTAATTGAGTTTTCTTACCCATTTTATCTGTTAATACTTTCCAACCATCCCAATCAGATTCATCCATACCATCTTCAATAGAGATAATAGGATAGAGATTGGTCAAGTTATCTAAGTAGTCAGCAAATTCAGCAGAGGTGAATGATTTTCCTTCACCTGCTAAAACATATTTGCCATCTTTATAGAATTCGCTAGAAGCACAGTCTAAAGCTAATGTAACATCTTCACCTAGTTTATAACCTGCTTTAGCAATAGCTGCTACTATCGCACATAGTGCTGCTTCATTAGATGAAAAGTCAGGAGCAAAACCACCTTCATCACCTACAGCAGTGCTTAATTTGCGTTCTTTTAAAATAGCTTTTAGGTTATGGAATATTTCAGTACCCATGCGTAACGCTTCAGCAAAGGTTGGCGCACCTACTGGCTGAATCATAAACTCTTGAATATCCACATTATTGTCAGCATGTTCGCCACCATTAATGATATTCATCATAGGTACAGGCATACTGTATTGTCTTGGTGTACCATTTAGATTAGAGATATGTTCATAAAGTGGAATGCCTTGTGCTTGGGCAGCTGCTTTGGCATTAGCTAGGGAAACTGCTAAGATTGCATTAGCGCCTAAGTTTTCTTTATTCTCAGTACCATCCAAATCAATCATAATTTGGTCAAGGTCTGCTTGAGCTACAGGATCTTTTCCTAGTAAAGCATCACGGATAGGACCATTAATATTAGCTACTGCTTTTAGTACACCTTTGCCTAAATAACGGGCTTTGTCACCATCACGCAGTTCTAGTGCTTCACGTGAACCAGTAGATGCACCAGAAGGTGAACAGGCGCGGCCTACAATGCCATTGTCAAGGATAACATCTGCTTCAACCGTAGGATTGCCACGAGAATCTAGTATTTCACGACCTTTAATATCAACAATTTTTGCCATTGCTATTGTTACTCCAAAATACAGCCTTGTAGGCCATTAAGCAGTTTGTACAGGAGGAAATGATTTAATTAAATCATCCAGTTGTTTAAGTTGGCTTAAGAAAGGCTCCAACTTGTCTAGAGGTAATGCACAGGGTCCATCACATTTAGCGTGGTCAGGATCGGGATGTGCCTCTAAGAATAAACCAGCAAGTCCTTGGCTAAGGCCTGCTTTTGCTAAATCAGTAACTTGTGCGCGGCGTCCACCTGCTGAGTCGGTGCGGCCGCCAGGCATTTGTAAAGCATGGGTTACATCAAAAAATACAGGGTATTCAAATTGCTTCATAATGCCAAAGCCAAGCATATCAACAACAAGGTTGTTATAACCAAAGCTGCTACCACGCTCACATAGAATTAATTGATCGTTGCCTGCTTCTACACATTTATTAAGAATATGCTTCATTTCATGAGGTGCTAAAAATTGTGCTTTTTTGATATTAATGATAGCACCTGTTTTAGCCATCGCTACTACTAAATCGGTTTGGCGCGAAAGAAACGCAGGTAGTTGGATAATTTCACAAACTTCAGCAACAGGTGCTGCTTGATAAGGCTCATGAACATCAGTAATAACAGGTACATCGAAAGCTTTTTTTACATCCTCAAAGATTTTTAAGCCTTCGTCTAAACCAGGCCCTCTAAACGAGTTAATAGAAGAGCGATTGGCTTTATCAAAGCTGGCTTTAAAAACGTAAGGGATACCTAATTTATCAGTAACTTTTTTATAGTGTTCACAAATCTGCAATGCTAAATCACGAGACTCTAATACATTCATGCCACCGAACAGCACAAAAGGCTTATCGTTAGCAATCTCTATATTTTTTACACGAATTGTTTTCTGGTTCATATTAACCTTTTAACTCATGTTGTTTAATAGCAGCTTTCACAAAGCCACTAAATAATGGATGTCCATCACGTGGAGTAGAAGTAAACTCAGGGTGGAACTGACAAGCCACAAACCAAGGATGATCAGGAGCTTCAACAACTTCTACTAATGCCCCATCTTCTGAGCGACCTGTTACTTTTAGTCCAGCTTTAATTAATTGTGGAAGTAGGTTGTTATTAACCTCGTAACGATGGCGATGACGTTCTCTAATAATATCTGCTTGGTAACAGTTATAGACTTGTGAAGAATTTTCTAGTTTACAATTCTGTGCACCTAAGCGCATCGTGCCGCCTAAATCAGAGGCTTCGGTACGTTTTTCAGTAGCTCCAGTAGCATCTTGCCATTCGGTGATTAACCCTACTACAGGATAAGGAGTATTTTTATCAAACTCGGTTGAGTTAGCTTTTTCCATACCAACAATATGGCGTGCAAATTCAATAACAGCTACTTGCATACCTAAACAAATACCTAGGTAAGGTATTTTATTTTCACGAGCATATTGTACAGTAGTAATTTTTCCTTCTACGCCTCGTAAACCAAAGCCGCCAGGAACTAAGATGGCATCTACATCAGCTAATAGTGAAGTACCTTTTTCTTCAATATCTTCTGAATCAATATAGCGTAGGTTTACTTTAGTACGGTTTTCAATGCCTGCATGGGTTAATGCTTCAATCAGTGATTTATAAGCATCTAGTAACTCCATGTATTTACCTACCATGGCAATAGTTACTTCTTTTTCTGGATGCAATTTAGCGTCAACTACACGATCCCATTCTGATAGATCGGCAGTATTACATTGTAAATCAAAACGTTCAGCTACAAAATCGTCTAAACCTTGGGCATGAAGTATAGATGGAATGCGATAAATAGTATCAGCATCTTCTAAAGAAATAACTGCACGTTCTTCTACGTTAGTAAATAAAGCAATCTTACGACGGGAAGCTAAATCAATAGGATGGTCTGAACGGCAGATTAAAATATCTGGTTGTAAACCAATGGAGCGTAATTCTTTTACAGAGTGCTGAGTAGGCTTTGTTTTAGTTTCGCCTGCGGTAGCAATATAGGGAACTAAGGTTAAGTGCATAAGCATGGCACGTTTAGCACCTACCTCCACACGTAACTGACGAATAGCTTCTAAAAAAGGTTGTGATTCAATATCACCTACTGTACCACCAATTTCCACCATGGCGATATCAGCATCACCTGCACCTTTAATAATACGGTGCTTAATTTCATCCGTAATATGAGGGATAACTTGAATAGTCGCACCTAAATAATCACCACGGCGTTCTTTGCGCAATACATCTGCATAAACACGGCCTGTTGTGAAGTTATTGTTTTGAGTCATGGTAGTGCGTACAAAACGCTCGTAATGGCCTAAATCGAGGTCTGTTTCAGCACCGTCATCGGTCACAAATACTTCCCCGTGTTGGAAAGGGCTCATTGTGCCAGGATCGACGTTAATATAAGGATCAAGTTTAAGAAGAGTAACTTTGAGGCCACGCGCCTCTAAAATAGCTGCTAAAGAAGCAGAGGCGATACCTTTACCCAATGAAGAAACAACACCGCCTGTGACGAAGATATAACGCGTCATGAGAAATCCTAGCATTAATGTGGGTAAATTATTTAACCCAAAATAGCAATGACAAAGGCAAAATTTATGTATTTCAGTAGGTTACATAAAATATCATAAGTATTTCTACTCATTTTGCTTTGAATTAAAGACGGGATAATAGTTTACCCTAATGTTGTTAAGGCGTCCATTGATCTTATAGAAGATTAAAATTTTTGTTGAAAATAATAGGTGTGTGTCAAAAAGTAAAAATATGAGTAAAGGCTCTTGAAAATTATAAAAGTTACCCCATATACAGTACAAATAAGAGGCTTAGTTTAAATTAAGTATCTACAAGTTTTAGAAGGAGAAACTAATGACTGATGAGCAAAAGCAAGAGTCTGAATTACCAGAGCTAGAAACTGGAAAAGAACAACAGGCGTCACAGGGTGATTCAGTAAATAATCGCGTTGCTGAATTGGAAGATCAATTAGCAGAGGCTAAAGATCAGGCGTTACGCGCTGTAGCAGAAATGCAAAATATGCGTCGTCGTGCTGAACAAGATGTTGAGAAAGCGCATAAATTTGCGTTGGAAAAATTTTCTTTAGCGTTGTTACCTGTATTAGATAGCTTAGAGCGTGGTATTGAAGTTTCAACAGGTGATCATGAGTCAGTAGTAGCTATTCGTGAAGGTATGGAATTAACGCTTAAGGTGTTTAAAGATACTTTAAAGCAATTTCAAATTGAGGAAGTTAGCCCTGAGGGTGAACCATTTAATCCCGAGACTCAGCAAGCAATGGCTATGGAGCCTAGTGCGAATGTAGAGCCAAATACAGTGCTAAAAGTATTTCAAAAAGGCTATCTGTTAAATGGAAGGTTATTACGCCCTGCTATGGTAGTGGTAAGTAAAGCACCTTAAAAAAGTAATAAAAGGGCTTGAAATTTTGTAAAAAGCCCTTATTTAACTAACAAGTTCAGTTTTAAACGCTGATTAGTTGAAACGAAATTAGCGTTAAATCAAAGTTTCAGGAGAAGTATAAATGGGTAAAATTATTGGTATTGACTTGGGAACAACCAATTCCTGTGTGTCTGTATTAGAAAATGGTACATCAAAAGTTATTGAGAACGCAGAAGGTGCGCGTACTACACCTTCTATTATTGCCTATACAAATGATGGTGAAATTTTAGTAGGCCAATCTGCTAAACGTCAGGCAGTAACTAATCCTCATAACACCTTATTTGCTGTAAAACGTTTAATTGGTCGTAAGTTTGATGAAGATGTAGTACAAAAAGATATTAAATTAGTGCCTTATAAAATTGTTAAAGCAGACAATGGTGATGCTTGGGTTGAGGTAAATGGTCAGAAAATGGCGCCTCCTCAAATTTCAGCAGAAGTTTTAAAGAAAATGAAAAAAACAGCTGAAGATTATTTAGGCGAGCCAGTAACAGAGGCTGTGATCACTGTACCTGCTTATTTTAACGATAGCCAACGTCAAGCGACTAAAGATGCTGGTAAAATTGCTGGTTTAGATGTTAAGCGTATTATTAACGAACCAACAGCAGCAGCACTTGCTTATGGTATGGATAAATCGAAAGGTGACCACACTATTATCGTTTATGACTTAGGTGGTGGTACTTTTGACGTATCAGTAATCGAAATTGCTGAGGTAGATGGCGAACACCAATTTGAAGTATTGGCCACAAATGGTGATACATTCTTAGGCGGTGAAGACTTTGATATCCGATTAATTGATTATTTAGCGGATGAGTTTAAGAAAGAAAATGGTATGGATCTAAAAGGTGATCCATTAGCAATGCAGCGCTTAAAAGAAGCTGCAGAAAAAGCTAAGATCGAGCTTTCTTCTAGCCAACAAACAGATGTTAATTTACCTTACATTACGGCTGACCAAACAGGTCCTAAACACTTAAATGTAAAAGTAACACGTGCTAAGTTAGAAGCTTTAGTAGAAGATTTAGTAGCACGTACTATTGAACCATGTAAGATTGCTTTAAAGGATGCTGGTCTTGATGCAGGCAAAATTGATGAAGTAATTTTAGTAGGTGGTCAAACTCGTATGCCTTTAGTACAACAAAAGGTTACTGAGTTCTTTGGTAAAGAGCCACGTCGTGATGTGAACCCTGATGAAGCAGTAGCAATGGGTGCTGCTATTCAAGGTGCTGTATTATCAGGTGATGTAAAAGACGTATTGTTATTGGACGTTACACCATTAACCTTAGGTATTGAAACCATGGGTGGGGTAATGACGCCATTAATTGATAAAAACACAACGATTCCTACTAAGAAATCGCAAGTGTTTTCAACGGCAGATGATAATCAAAATGCAGTGACTATTCATGTGTTACAAGGCGAGCGTAAGCAAGCAGCACAAAATAAAACATTAGGTAAGTTTGATTTGGCTGATATTCCACCTGCGCCACGTGGTGTACCACAAATTGAAGTGACTTTTGATATTGATGCGAACGGTATTTTAAACGTTTCAGCAAAAGATAAAGCTACTGGTAAACAACAATCTATCGTGATTAAGGCTAACTCTGGTCTTTCTGATGAAGAGATTGAAAAAATGGTACGTGACGCGGAAGCGAATGCTGAAGAAGATCGTAAGTTTGAAGAGTTAGTATCTGCACGTAACTTAGGTGATCAAACAGCTCATGCGGCACGTAAGATGATCACAGACTTAGGTGATAAGGTAACAGCAGATGAAAAAGCGTCTTTAGAAAAAGCAATTGCTGATGTTGAAGAAGCAGTTAAAGCAGACAATAAAGATGAAATTGAAGCTAAAGTTAAAGTCTTAAATGACTTAATGATGCCAATCACGCAACGAGCTTATGCAGATCAAGCTCAAGGACAAGCTCAGGATGCAGGTGCTGAACAAAGTAAGCAAGGCGATGATGTATTAGATGCTGAGTTTGAAGAAGTAAAAGATAATAAAGACAAATAACCAGTAGGGTTGGTCTTTATGATGAAATAGCAAACGCGGGAAGTTAACTCTCCCGCGTTTGTGTCTTTGTAAAGGGGATATTTTCTTAATAAAGAAAATAGTTATTCATTTCTTTTTATTAAAAAATCATCTAAGCTGTGGCACTTTTATTTATTAGCGACAGCAGAGTTATCAGGTATAGAGGTTATGGCAAAGCGCGATTACTATGAAGTTCTTGGGGTGGAAAGGACAGTTACAGAAGTTGAGTTGAAAAAGGCTTATCGTAGGGTAGCCATGAAATTCCATCCTGATCGTAATCCTGACAATAAAGAAGCTGAAGAAAAATTTAAAGAAGCTAATGAAGCCTATGAGGTATTGTCTGATAGTCAAAAACGTGCTGCTTACGATCAGTATGGGCACGCTGGTGTAGACCCACAAATGGGTGGTGGCTTTAATGGCGGTGCGGGTTTCTCTGATATTTTTGATATGTTTGGCGATATCTTTGGTGATGGTGGTGGTCGCCGTGGTAGAGGTGGTGCACAGCGTGGACATGATTTACGCTATACCTTAGATTTAACTTTAGAAGAAGCAGTACAAGGTAAAGAAGTTACTATCAAAGTTCCTACTTATGTTAATTGCAAAACATGTCATGGAAGTGGTGCAAAAGCGGGTTCTTCCCCTGAAATTTGTAAAACCTGTGGTGGGCATGGGCAAGTAAGAATGCAGGCAGGGTTTTTCTCTGTTCAACAAACCTGTCCAGATTGTCATGGTAGTGGTAAGACTATTAAAGACCCTTGTAATGTTTGTCATGGTGAAGGTCGAGTTCAAGAAACTAAAACTTTAGCTGTTAAGGTACCTGCTGGAGTAGATACTGGCGATAAGATTCGTTTAACAGGCGAGGGTGAAGCTGGCTCGATGGGTGGTCCAGCTGGTGACTTATATGTTGTTATTAATGTTAAAGAACACAGAATATTCCAACGTGATGGTCGTGATCTTTATTGTGAAGTACCAATTAGTTTCCCTGATGCAGCATTAGGTGCTGAGCTTGAAGTGCCTACATTGGATGGTCGGGTAAAACTAAAAATTCCTGATGGTACTCAAACAGGCAAGATGTTCCGTTTGCGTGGTAAAGGTATTAAACCCGTAAGAGGTGGTTCTGTAGGTGACTTATTGTGTAAAGTTATTATCGAGACTCCTGTTAAATTAGATAAAGACCAGCGTGAGTTATTAGAGAAGCTACGGGAGACGATGGATGGCGCTTCTCATCAAACACCACAAGCTAGTGGCTGGTTTGAAAGTGTCAAAAACTTTTTTGAAAGCTTTAAATCTTAAGGTATAACTATGTTACGTATAGCAGTGATAGGCGCCGCTGGGCGTATGGGTAAAAACTTAGTAGCAGCTGTTTGTAATAATGAAAAAACTACCCTTGGAGCTGCTATTGTTGAACCTAATAGTAGCTTACAAGGTGTAGACGCTGGTGAATTAGCAGGTATTGGTAAAATAGATGTAACTGTCGATATTTCTTTAGAAAATCAGTTAAATAATTTTGACGTATTGATTGATTTTACTCAGCCAATAGCAACCATGAAAAATATTCAACTTTGTGTGCAGGCTAAGAAAGCTATTATTATTGGCACTACAGGTTTTTCTGATGAGCAGAAACAACAAATAGCAGAAGCCGCTAAACAAATACCCATTGTATTTTCTGCTAACTATAGTATTGGTATTAACCTATGTTTTAAATTGCTTGATGTAGCAGCAAAAGTATTGGGTGACGAAGTTGATGTTGAAGTATTAGAAGCACATCACCGTAATAAAGTGGATGCACCTTCAGGCACCGCATTACGTATGGGTGAAGTGGTTGCAAATGCCTTAGGCCATAATTTAAAAGATGTTGCTGTTTATGGTAGAGAAGGTTTTACAGGGGCTCGTGAGCGTGAAACTATTGGTTTTGCTACTGTGCGTGCAGGTGATATTGTAGGAGATCATACAGTACTTTTTGCTGCAGAAGGTGAGCGTATAGAAATTACTCATAAAGCTTCAAATCGAATGATTTATGCCAATGGTGCTTTACGTTCTGCACTATGGTTGCAAGGTCAAGCAAATGGTTTATACGATATGCAAGATGTGTTAGGGTTACGTTAATCTCTTTTGCTATTTTCTTGTAAAAACTGGTAGGTGTATGAATGATAGAGTTAAAAAATGATCGCTTTTTACGGGCATTATTAAAACAGCCAGTTGATGTGACGCCTGTATGGATGATGCGTCAAGCAGGCCGCTACCTGCCAGAATATCGAGCTACTCGTGAAAAAGCGGGTGACTTTATGAGTTTATGCAAGAATGCAGAATTAGCTTGTGAAGTTACTTTGCAACCATTAGAACGTTTTCCCTTAGATGCAGCTATTTTATTTTCAGATATTTTAACTATTCCTGATGCAATGGGATTAGGCTTGTATTTCGAAACAGGTGAAGGCCCTCGCTTTAAAAAAGTTATCAATAATATGGCGGATGTCAATGCATTGCCTATTCCTGATACAGAGCAAGATTTAGGCTATGTAATGCAAGCTGTGCGTACTATTCGTAAAGAATTAAATGGTCGTGTACCTTTGATTGGTTTTGCAGGTAGTCCTTGGACATTAGCCACTTATATGGTTGAAGGTGGTTCCAGTAAAGATTTTCGTAAAATTAAAGCCATGGCCTATGATACGCCAGAAGTAGTGCATGCCTTATTAACTAAATTAACTCGATCAGTGATTAATTACTTGAATGGCCAAATCTTAGCTGGTGCACAAGCGATTCAAATATTTGATACATGGGGTGGTAATTTAGCGTCTAATGCTTACCTAGAGTTTTCATTATCCTATATGCAGCAAATCGTAAAAGGACTTATTAAAGAGCATGAGGGTAGACAAGTTCCCGTTATCTTATTTACTAAAAATGGTGGTCAATGGTTAGAAGCAATGGCCGATACAGGTGCCACTGCTTTAGGTCTAGATTGGACTTGTGATATTAAACAAGCAAGAGCGAGAGTAGGTGATAAAGTCGCTTTGCAAGGTAATATGGATCCTTCAGTACTTTATGCAAACACTTCAGCTATTTGTGAGGAAGTAGGGCGTATTTTAGCTGGTTATGGTAATGGTTCTGGGCATGTATTTAATTTAGGGCATGGCATTACACCAGAAGTAAATCCTGATAATGCTGCGGTATTTATTAGTGCCGTACATGATCTTTCGGTTCGTTATCACAAATAATGGCAAGTGATTGGCAAATACAACAAGTTGCTCATTTGATTAAGCAAGGTGGAGTAATTGCCTACCCTACAGAAGGTGTGTGGGGATTAGGTTGTGATCCTTGGGATGAGCAAGCAACATTAAGAGTGTTAGAGCTTAAAGCGCGTCCTGTAGAAAAGGGGTTAATCTTAATCGCTAGCACAATTGAACAGTTTGATTTTATTTTGCATGACTTGCCTAAAGAGCAATTAGCTAAATTACAACAAAGTTGGCCTGGCCCTTTTACATGGTTAGTTCCTCATCACGGTAGAGTACCTGATTGGATAACAGGTTCTCATACAACTGTTGCTTTAAGGGTAACTAATCATCCTCTTGTTAAAGCATTATGTGACCTAACAGGGCCGATTGTTTCTACTTCTGCTAACTTAGCAGGTCAACCTAGTGCTCAAAATAGACTTATGGTAGAAAAGTACTTTCATGGTCAGTTGGATGCAGTATTAAATGGTGAACTTGGTAAGGAAAGAAAGTCTAGCCAAATAACAGATTTGATTACTGGTAAGATTGTTCGCTAAGTAGTAATAGCTGGTATAAAAATATTATTAGAGTTAACACCAATTAATAAAAATAGATTTTTGATTGGTTCATATCATGAAGATTATACTTTCTTACTTTTTATACAGTAAAAAAAAATTTTATAAAATATAGTTAGGCTATGTTGCTATTATTATCGCATGCATAGAAATTACACTAATAATATTGTAGAGCCTGTGGTCTTTCTAGCTGTTAATTGTTGTTGTGCTTTAGCTACATCAGCTAAAGGAAAACGCTGATTAATATCTATTATTATTTTCTTGCTACTAATTAAATCAAATAACTCATTAGCCATTGCTTGTAGTTTTTCATGACTATTTGCATACCAAGCTAGTGAAGGGCGGGTGACATAGAGGCCACCTTTTTGATTAAGAATTCCCAAATTAACGCCAGTTACAGCACCAGATGAATTACCAAAACTCACCATTAATCCGCGTGGTGCTAAACAATCTAGCGATCTCTCCCACATGTCCTTGCCAACGCTGTCATAAACAACTGGACACTTAGCATTATTAGTAAGTTCTTTAACTCGTTGTACAACATCTTCTTCATGGTAATTAATAACTTGCCATGCACCTAATGCTTTGGCACGTTCTATTTTTGCTGTAGAACCTGCTGTTCCAATTAGTTTAGCACCAATAGCCTTTGCCCACTGACATGCAATACTACCAACCCCACCAGCTGCTGCATGGAATAGAATAATATCCCCTTCTTTTACAGGATAGGTTTGGCATAAAAGGTATTGAGTTGTTAATCCTTTTAATAAACAAGCAGCTGCTTGTTCAAAAGAAATATCATTAGGTAAATGAAGTACATGGGATTCTGCAAGTGTATGGATTTCACTGTAAGCACCTAGTGGCCCTGTACAGTAAGCAACTCGATCACCTACTTTACAGTGGGTAACCGAGTCACCAATAGCAATAACTTCTCCCGCTCCTTCTGTACCTAATCCAGACGGGAGCGATGGTGGACTATACAAACCAGAGCGGTAGTAAGTATCAATAAAATTTAGGCCTATGGCATGATTACGTATTTGAACTTGATTAGCTTTAGGTACTCTCGGTTCGAAATCAACGTATTCAAGTACATCCACATCACCATGTTGAGATATTTGAATACGTTTTGCCATAATAACCTCAGTTAATTTTATGAATTAAGAAGCATTACCTGTCGTTGTTGGTTTTTTAGCAACAGGCGCTTTTCTTGCTGCTGGTTTTTTAGCTGTAACTGGTTTTTTGGTAGCGGCAGTTGTCGCTTTAGCTACTGTAGGTTTCTTAACTGCGGTTGGTTTTTTTGCTACTGTTTTGGTTGCTGGTGTTTTAGCCGCGGCAGTAGTTTTAGCTACAGTTGGCTTTTTAGCTACAGTAGTTGTTTTGCTAGCAGTAACTTTTTTGGCGGTTACTTTTGCTGCAGTAGTTTTAGTTGGAGTAGCTTTTGCCGTTTTAGCTGTTGTGGTAGAGCGAGTAGTAGTTGCTTTAGTCGCTGCTACTGGGCGTTTAGCAGCTGAAGGTTTAGTGGTTTTAGCTTTAGTCGCTGTTGCCGTCGTTCTAGGGGTAGTTGGTTTTTTTGCAGCAGTGGTTGTTGTAGCTTTTGCTGTAGTCGTTGTTTTACGAGTAGTTGTTTTTCTAGCTACTGGTTTTTTAGCAGTAGTTGTTTTTGTAGGTGTTGTTGCAGGTTTTTCTAATAAAGCAATAACACGTTCTTTTACTTTAGAGACTCCTTGAGCTAAATCTAAGCTTTTAGCAGAATCTTTTTTTAATGTGCTAACGTAGTCTAAAAGATTTTTTTGTTGAACCTGTAATTTACTATGAATAGCTTCTAACTCAGCTAAGGATTTTTTAGCTTTGCTTTTGGCTTTTGACTTGCCAGATTCTGTTACTTTTTTTAGCTTTTCTTGAGCCTTTAATAGTTTCTCTTGTATTTTAACGCGCTGTTTTTCTAGCTTGGTTAATGTCTTTTCTGATTCTTGCTGTGCTTGTACACAGGCTTTTTGTAAATGGTTAACTAATGAGTCCGTTAAATCATGAAGTAAATGTAGAGGGGTTCTTACTGGTTTTTTTGATGATGGCATTTTACGTTGCTCCCGTGTCAATAAGTTGGTATGGCTCATTATTACCAACTTTTACAATATATGATAGCGTAATTTTATGAAATTTATGTAACTTTTTTCAACAAGAAAGGAAGCCCCTTTTTGTGCGCTATCTTTATTTGAAGCATTGGATTGGGGCGTATTGTAGCGGTGCAGTAAAATAATGAAGTGATTAGTAATAAGTTATTTTTTATAATTGGTTGATTTTATTTGATAAATTGTTATTTGTGTGGTTTGGCATAGTACTTGTATTGTTATTTTTATCCTCGATTTGGGGGTTTTGGTTTAGGCAGGCTGAAGCCCCCCTTGTTATTTTTTATAAATCTTTTACTAGCAATTTATAACTATAATAATTTGAGTCATTTTCTTGGTGTTAAAAAGTTATCTGTTCATTGGATAAATCAGTATAATAACTTGCATGAAGAAAGTGAGAAAAAAGTTAACAAGAAAGACTAAGAAACGTAGTCTCTGGCTAGTTTTTTTTAGTTGGCTATTTAAGCTAAGTTTAGTGGCTATTGTTATTGTTTCACCTTATATTATTTATCTTGATTCAGTTGTACAAGATAAGTTTTCGGGTAAACGTTGGACAATCCCTGCTAAGGTATACGCACGTCCATTAGAATTATTTAAAGGCCAAAAACTTTCTAAAGAAGATTTTCTCACAGAATTAAATGCATTGGGTTATCGAACGGCGGATAGTGTTACTAATGTTGGACAAATTAATGTCAATGCTAATCAAGTAACTGTTTATATTCGTGGCTTTCAATTTTATGAAGGTGCAGAGCCTTCAAAGTTAGTTAATGTTTCTTTTAATGGTAATAATGTTAATCAAATTACGGATCAAAATAATAATGTTGTACCTTTAATTAGGTTAGAACCTATGATGATAGGTGGGGTTTATCCTACCCATAATGAAGATAGAATTTTAGTTAAATTAGATCAAGTTCCACCAAAGTTAGTAGAAGCATTAGTTGCTGTAGAAGATAAACGTTTTTATAAACATCATGGCATTTCGATGATAGGCATTGGTCGGGCTGTTTATACGAATGTTGTTAAGGGAAAGTTAACGCAAGGTGGTAGTACTTTAACCCAACAATTAGTTAAGAATTTTTATTTAACCAATGAGCGTACCTTAAAACGAAAAGTTAATGAAGCGATAATGGCTTTATTATTAGAGGTGCACTATGATAAAAAAGAAATTTTAGAAGCCTATTTGAATGAAGTATTTTTAGGACAAGATGGGCAACGTTCCATTCATGGTTTTGGTTTAGCTAGTCAGTATTTTTTTGGGCAGCCAATTAATGAATTAAAGTTACCACAGTATGCATTGTTAATAGGGATGGTTAAAGGCCCCTCTGTTTATAATCCTAGACGTAATCCAAAGTTGGCAACAGATCGTCGTAATGTAGTATTGGATGTATTAGCAGAGCAAAATATTATTTCAGCGGCTGAAGCAAAACAAGCTAAAGCAGCGCCACTTGGTGTAATTCCTCAAGGTCGGTTAGGTATCAGTTCATTCCCAGCCTTTATTGATTTGGTGAAACGACAATTAAGAGAAGACTACAATGAAGAGGATTTAACAGGTGAAGGTTTACGTATTTTCACAAGTTTAGATCCTATTATTCAAATTAAAGCAGAACGTTCGTTAGATGCTACTTTAAAACGTTTAGGTAAACGTGCGGAAAATTTAGAGGCAGCAATGGTGATTACAAATCCATCAACTGGAGAGTTGTTAGGATTAATTGGTAGTCGTGATCGTAATTATGTAGGGTTTAATAGAGCCATTGACGCAATTCGATCAATTGGTTCACAAATTAAACCAGCTGTTTATTTAACTGCGTTAGAAAGTAAAAAATATACTTTAACCACTGTTGTGCAAGATGAACCTTATTCTGTGCCTTTGGCGGGTGGTAAGGAGTGGACACCACAAAATTTTGATCGAAGCTATCATGGTAATGTGTTCTTTTATCAAGCATTAGCTCACTCTTATAACGTCTCTACTGTAAAAATAGGAATGGATATAGGAGTTTCAAATGTATTGAAAACAATTAAGCGTTTGGGTGTTGCTGCAGATTATCAAGCCTATCCAGCTATATTGTTAGGTTCAGCTTCAATGACGCCAATGGATGTGGCTGGCATGTATCAAACCATTGCAAGTGGTGGTTATAATACACCTATCCGTTCTATTCGTAATGTATTGAATGCAAAAGGCGAACCATTAGGACGTTATCCATTTGAAACACAACAACGTTTTGATACAGGCGTAATGTACTTATTACAATATGCGATGCAACGTAATATGCGTGAGGGAACTGGACGGTCGGCTTATAATCAAATACCTGCTGCTACAAATTTAGCAGGTAAAACGGGGACAACTAACTCATCTAAAGATAGTTGGTTTACTGGTTTTGGACAAGATATTTTAGCAACTGTTTGGCTTGGTAAAGATGATAATTCAAATACATCTTTAACGGGGGCTACAGGGGCATTGCAGGTATGGACTAGTTTTATGAAAGAGGCTCGTCCTACTTCACTTAGAACCCCTATACCACAGAATGTGGTTTACGCTTGGGTAGATGCTAATACGGGAGTAGGTACTGGAGAGGGGTGTCCTAATGCGGTACAAATGCCTTATTTAAAAGGGACTGAACCAGCGCCTGAGTTATCATGTACTAAGTCAGATGGTTCTACTACTGATTGGATACGTGGTTGGATAAATTAATATATTAGGTTATTAATGTTTAGGATTAAAAAATGAGAGTTAAACTAAAAAAATTATGGTTAGTATTAGGTGCAATGGCTGTTTTGGTAGGGTGTGGTACTAACCAACCTCATTCTATCCCTGTTGTGGATGCAAGTTCACCTTTATCTAATAAGCCTAATCCTCTCGAAAAAAATACTACGCCTATTACCAAAGAAACAGGTGATGAGGCCATCGCACAAGCTGTACCTCAAGCAGTGGATGAACCTATTCAGCCTATAGCACAACAAGATACTAATAGCGTTCCAACAGGGATTCCTTTAGATAATAATGCTTCTGGAAGTGCACCTTTAGATGGTGCTGTGTTAGCTTTATTAACAACAGCAAGGCAACAACAAGAAGCTGGTAACCTTAATGAAGCAGCAGCAAGTGCTGAGCGTGCACAACGTATTGCACCAAGTGAACCACGAGTACTTTATACCTTAGCAGTAATTCGTTTAAAACAAGGTGATGCAGAAGTAGCAGAACAATTAGCTAGAAGGGCATTATCTTATACTTCTTCTGATCAATCTGAATTACGCTCAAATCTATGGGAAGTAGTTGCACAGGCACGTGAGAAACAAGGCGATCAAGCAGGTGCTGATCAAGCTCGTCAACAAAAAAGAGCACGTGTTTAATAATCATATGATAAGGGGTAGTTAATGCCCCTTATTCTCTCCTTAATTGTTTCATCTTAAGCTTTCTAATTATTATGTCATCACTTAATCCACGCCAACGTGAAGCTGTTCACTATATTAGTGGGCCTTTGTTAGTATTGGCTGGAGCAGGCTCAGGTAAAACCAGTGTTATTACTAGAAAAATAGCTTATCTTATTCAACAGTGTGGAATTAAAGCCCATCATATTGTTGCTGTGACTTTTACTAATAAAGCAGCTAGGGAGATGAAGGAGCGAGTAGGTAGTTTGCTTCGTAAGGGGGAAGGGCGTGGCCTTACTGTATCTACCTTTCATAATTTGGGTTTAAATATTATTCGTAAAGAGTATCAAATATTAGGCTATAAAGCTGGCTTTTCAATTTTTGATGACACGGATGTTAAGTCATTATTAAAAGAGCTGATGCATAAAGAATATGCAGGTGATGATGGCGTTGATGAAGCGGTTAGCAAAATTAGTCGTTGGAAGAATAATTTAATCTTACCTGAGCAAGCTATAGAACAAGCTCGTAATTCACAAGAACAAATGTTGGCGTATCTTTATATGCATTATCAGCGTTTGTTAAAAGCATATAATGCAGTGGATTTTGATGACCTTATTTTATTACCTGTTAAGCTGTTTCAAAATAACAAAGAGTTGTTAGAACGTTGGCGTAATAAAGTTCGTTATTTATTGGTAGACGAATATCAAGATACTAATGCTAGCCAATATTTGCTCATCAAATTATTAGTGGCTGACCGTGCACAGTTTACGGTGGTGGGAGATGATGACCAATCCATTTATGCATGGCGTGGTGCTAAACCTGAAAATCTAATGCAGTTAAAACAAGATTTTCCTTCTTTAAAAGTGATTATGTTAGAGCAAAATTATCGTTCTACTAGCCGTATTTTAAGGTGTGCTAATCACTTGATTATCAATAATCCTCATGTGTTTGAAAAAAAATTATGGAGCGATAAAGGGGATGGTGATTTAATCAGAGTAATACGTTGCCGTAATGAAGAAGCAGAGGCAGAGCGAGTAGCAACAGAGATACAGGCAATTGCTTTAAAAACTCAACGTTCCTATGGTCAATTTGCAATTCTCTACCGTGGTAATTATCAATCACGATTAATTGAGTTGAAATTACAACACCATAAAGTTCCTTATGTTATTACAGGGGGAACCAGTTTTTTTGCTCGTCAAGAAGTAAGAGACATTATGTCTTACTTACGGTTATTAGTTAATCCTGATGATGATAATGCTTTTTTACGAGTGATTAATGTGCCACGTCGAGAGATTGGTACAGTCACCCTAGAGAAGTTAAGTAATTATGCAAATAGTCAGCATATTTCTTTATATGCTGCCGCCAGTGATCGTGCTTTATTAGATAGTTTGGATCAACGTTTTGTTGAGCGCTTACAGCGTTTTACTCAGTGGATGGATAATATTCGTCAACAATGTAGTCAGAGTGATCCCATTATGGTACTGCGCAGTATGGTAATGGATATTGATTATGAAAATTGGCTAAGACAAAACGCGTCTAATGATAAAGTAGCCGAAGCGCGAATGGGTAATGTTTGGTTTTTGATAGAGGCATTAAAAGACACTATTGAACGTGATGAAGATGGTGAGATGACCATTGAGGAAGCTATCTCACGATTAGTTATGCGTGATATGTTAGATCGCCAAGCAGAAGAAGAACAGCATGATGCTGTACAATTAATGACTTTACATGCCTCTAAAGGATTAGAGTTTCCTCTAGTATTTTTAATGGGTATGGAAGAGGAGTTATTACCTCATCGTTCTAGTATCGAAACAGATAATATTGAAGAAGAGCGACGTTTAGCCTATGTAGGTATTACGCGCGCTAAACAATATTTAACCCTTACTTATGCTTCTAAACGTAGGCAATATGGTGAGATTATTGATTGTTTACCCAGTCGTTTTTTAACAGAATTGCCACAACAAGAGTTACGCTACGAAGGCTTAGAAAATACACCTGTTGAGCAAAAAGCAGAAACAGGTAATGCGGCATTATCTAATATTCGTGAATTATTAAAGAAGAAGTAACAATGAATAAAATTATTTATATTGCTGCTGCATGTATTACAGATCCATTAAATCGATTATTGGTGGTACGTAAGCAAGGATCAGAAATATTTATGCAGCCGGGCGGTAAGATAGAGCAAGCTGAACAACCTATCGAAACATTAGTAAGAGAAATAAAAGAAGAATTACAGCTTGATATTCCTTTAACAATGCCAAAGTTTATTGATAGTTTTGAAGCACCTGCTGCCAATGAACCAGGCTTTGTTGTTAAGGCTGAGCTTTTTAGAATAGAGTTGCCTGATAGCCCTACTTTAACAGCTACAGCCGAAATAGCAGAGGCGCGTTGGATAACGCATGATGATATTCCAGATATCAATATGGCGCCTTTAATGCATATTTATGTATTGCCATTATGGAAAAGATAATAGCAATACATAAATATTTGGTTAATTAATCAAACACATCATGTAGTACATCATAGATGATGCCTGTAGCAGCTACTACTAATAATAGATCTTTTCCTGCTCTCATCCATTCATAGCCTTCATAGTGAGGTAGTTTTGCTATTAGACGGTTATCCAGTTTTTTGGCTATTCCTGGAGGAAGAGGTTTACCTTGAGCTAATCTTTTTTGAATGCCTGGCGGTAAAGCATCTACATTTCCCCAATAGGCTTTATTATCACCTATAGTAATACGAATACCACCTGTATCAATAGTAATTTGTGGTGAACCCATATCAATATTAATTAAACTATGGTCATTATTCTTATCAAAATTTTTATGTCCATGTGCTTTGTGAGCATTAGCACTATTACCTTTACCATTACCTGGATTAGCTAAGGTAATAGTGCTGGATGTAATAAGAGCTATACTGGTAAAAAAAACAATAAGAGCGTGTGATTTTTTCATAGTAAATTTCTACGGAAGTTTAGATGGCATAAAAATACTATAAATTGATTGTAAACAATATCTTTAAATTGCAAGTATATTTTACTAGATTAAATTCAAGATTATTTAGATTATTAATATAGCTTTAGCTAATTCCATATCAGAAGTATTGGAAAGCTCAGAGTTATTACGTAACAGTTTAAAAGCACTTTCTAAATAAACCCCCGTTTGTTGTCCTTCAGTAGCAATAAAAAAGGCAGCATCTTCTTTTGCTTGACTATAAACAAGCTTGTTATCTTCTTTTTCTTCTGTAAGTAACTGGTAAATGGTATAACTAGTTAAGGTAATAGATGTGGCTACTAATAGAATAGCAACTGCTTCACCACCATCAGAAGCGTTATTATCATGCTTATTTTTATCGTGTGGTCTATGGTGGTGATTAGGTGGGTGCCTACGATTATGATCTTTAGCATTAACATTATATGGACTAATAAGTATAAACATTAAAGTGATTAAAAGAATATTTTTCATTATCATCTCCAAACTCCTTTTGTTGTATGATAATAAAATTATTCAAACTAATGTTTAAATTTACTGTTATTTTACTAAATCTTTACATTGTTTTATATGATTTAACAAGTGACTAATTATTGGATGATAAGTAAAGAGTGAGATAGAGTTTGTTTAGACGAAGAGAATTTATTGTTTAGTTATTATTTATATGAAAATGATTAATAGGGACTTATTTAATGGTCTTGATTTAATAATGAACATAATTGTTTAGTGGCTTCTAGCATAGCAAAACTAGGACGAGCAATACGATCATTATCAAAAATAAATAATTTATGATTTTTTACAGCAGATAACTGTGGCCAAGCTAACCAAGCATCAAGTAGTGATTGTTGAGAAGCGATAATCACTTGTGGATTTTTTGCTAGAACACTTTCTATATTGACCTGAGGAGCAGGTAAATCAACATTATCAAAAATATTTTCAGCACCACAAACTTTAAGGGCATCACCAATAATTTGGTTTTTACCTATGGTATAAATGGGTTTATCCCATAACTGATAAAATACTTTTAAAGGGTTTGCTTGATGATAACGTTGACGCAATTGAGTAAGCTCATTTTGCATTTTTTCAGACAACTCTTTACCTTGCTGTTCTCTACCAATTTTTTTACCTAATGAGGCTAGTTGTAAGGCTAACTCATCAAGCGTGTGAGGATTAGTTTCAACTATTTTATAGCCTAAAGAAATTAACTGTTGTTGTTGTGAAGGTTTAATACTGGTAGGCCAAATTAAAATAACATCTGGTTGTAAGCTGATTATTTTTTCTAGGGAGTAGCCTTCTAAATTACCAACAGGCTGTGCTTTTTCTAAAATAGGTAAACGTTGTTTATCATAATCTGATACCCCAACCAATAAATCAGCACCTTCTAACTCAATAACTATATCGGTTAAAGAAGGTGTTAAGCTGATGACACGTAGCTTTTGTGAGTCAGCAAAACTAATAGAACAGGTGCTTACTATAAAAATGATAGTAATTAGTTTTATTAGTCTATGCATAAATTAAGTGATACCAATTAACGTGTGCTATCTTCAGATTGTTCTTGTTGATGTTGTAGACCTAATAAATGTCCCATCTTGTCTGCTTTGGTGGCTAAGTAGTTTTGGTTATAGCGGTTTTTGCCAAACTCTATGGGTTTACGTTCGACTACATTAATACCTAAAGTTTTTAGTGCTGCTATCTTTTTAGGATTGTTAGTCATTAATTGAATGGATTTTATGCCTAAATGATTAAGCATAGGTAAGCACATATCATACTGCCGCATATCTGCAGGAAAACCAAGCTGTTCATTGGCTTCCACTGTATCAGCACCCTTGTCTTGTAATGAGTAGGCGCGAATTTTATTTAGTAAGCCTATACCACGCCCTTCTTGGCGCAAATAAAGTAATACACCACGGCCTTCTTTAGCAATGGCCTTCATCGCTGCTTCTAGTTGAAAACCACAGTCACAACGTAAGCTAAATAAGGCATCGCCCGTTAAACATTCAGAGTGCATCCGTCCTAAAACAGCTTCTCCATTGGCGATATCACCAAGGGTTAGTGCAACGTGTTCAATGCCTGTTTCTTCATCTAAAAAACCATGCATTGTAAACACTGCAAAAGGTGTTGGTAGTAAAGAGGATGCAACAAAAACGACAGACACCAATAGGCTCCTAAGTTAATAAAAATACCGACAGTAATCTAGTATTATATACTGGTTAGTAAAGATAATTTAATAAAAGTTTTATTTTGTTTAATAAGTAGAGCGTGGTTTTTAAGTTTTTTTACACTATTATTTTTATATAAGTAAATAAATCATAACATAAAAATATTATTTCCATAGTATCATTATAGTTGCTGAGAAAGTAACCATTTTCCTCAGTAACTATAATTTATCTCTTTATTTAAGTGCCTGTGCTGCTTTTAATACTTCTTCAGCATGGCCATCTACTTTAACTTTGCGCCATTCTTGACGAAGAATGCCTTCTTTATCAATTAAAAAAGTACTGCGATCAATACCCATGTATTCTTTGCCATAGAGTTTTTTTAGTTTAATCACATCAAATAACTTACAAAGCTCTTCTTCTGGGTCGCTGATAAGTTCAAAAGGAAATTCTTGTTTTGCTTTGAAGTTTTCATGAGATTTGATACTTTCACGTGAAACACCAAAAATAACCGTATTAGCTTTTTGAAACTCAGCATAAAGGTCGCGGAAATTTTGTCCCTCAGTGGTACAACCAGGAGTGTTATCTTTAGGGTAGAAATAGATAACAACATTTTTCCCTTTAAAATCAGCAAGTTTTATTGTATTAGGTTCACCTGTAACAGCGGCAGTAAAATCTTTAATGGCTTTATTTAGTTGTGGAGTGCTCATTTAATTACCTTAAATTTATTTATAGAGACTAAGATAATTTATAATAAAGCAAATAGCCTAAAATGTTTAGGCTACTAACAGCTTGTTATTTTGCAAGAAGTGTATAAAGGGTAAGTTTTATACTTCTGCCCATTGGCGCAACAGGTTATGGTAGTTGCCACTCAGTTTAACTATTGCAGGATGATTAGGTATATCTTTAGTTAGCTCTTGAATAGCCATATCCATATCAAATAATAAACGACGTTGTTCATCAGAGCGAATCATGCTTTGTGTCCATAGAAAAGAAGCATAGCGAGTACCTTGAGTAACTGGTGTCACTTGGTGAAGACTAGTAGAAGGATAAAGCACTAAGTCACCCGCTGGTAATCTAACTCGTTGTTCACCATAAGTATCTTGAATGACTAATTCACCACCTTGATATTCTTCAGGTTCACTAAAAAATAAGGTAGAGGATACATCAGTTCTTACACGGATAGGACTGGTTTTAGGCTTACGAATAGCATTATCGACATGAAATCCATAAGTACCGCCACCACTATAACGATTAAACATCGGCGGAAAAACTTTATGAGGTAAAGCAGCAGAAATAAAAAGAGGATGATTACCTAGACGTTTAATAATTTCATCACCTAGTTCAATGGCAAATGGATCTTCTTCGTCTAGTTGTTCGTTATCCTTGCAATTAATAGCTATATGCCCTGCGGTTAATTGACCATTTTGCCAATTCGCTTGTTCTAAACGGGAGCGGATATAACTAATTTCTTGTTTAGAAAAGATATTAGGAATATGAAGTAGCATATAGATTTTCCTTGGTTTGAGTAGATTGTCTCTGAAGAATGTCTTGGTAGGCTTGTTGATCTGATAGATCACCTTCTTCAGCACAACGAGCAAACATTTCTATAGCCATTTCTTGTAAAGGTTTATGGGGTGATTGCCATAAGGCTCTAGCCATTTTCTGTAAGAAGCCATGGGTAGCTGTTTGCATAGATTGTCTTAACCAGATAACAGCTTCATCCACTTTACCTTGTGCTGTCAGTACAGAAGCGTAACTGCATTGGCCACGAAAGTCTCCAGCAGAAGCGGAGCGTCTATACCAGTTGATGGCTTTATCTAAATCAGTGGCTACTAGCCAGCCTTCTTCATAGAATCGACCTACTAAATTCATGGATTTAGCATGCCCTGTTTGTGCTGCCTGATAATATAAATCAAATGCTTTAGACAGATCCTTAGTAATCCCTTTACCTTTGATAAGGAGATTAGCAAAATTATACATGCCCCAGTTAAGCCCTTTTTCAGCAGCTAGTTGGTAGTATTGAGCAGCCTTAGTATAGTTTATGGTACAACCCCAACCATTTTCATAGCAACGGCCAAGCATATTAATGGCTTGTAGGTAGCCATTTTTAGCAGCAATGCTGAACCACTGTAGTGCTAAAACATGATCTTTCTTAATGCCGTTTCCATCAAGTAGCATTTGCGCCAATTGCGCTTGTGCTTTGGCATTTCCTGTTTTTGCAATGGCCAACACCAAGCCGGCTGCTTGGTGTGGCGTTTCTGTGGAAAATTGTATAAGGTTGTTAACAGCCATTAGAAACGATATTCAGCTGTTAGCTGTGCACCTTGTCCTGGGCCAGGTAAACCAAAACCACGACCATTGTATTGGCGCCAGTAATGCTTGTTGAAGATATTGTTAATATTTAACCTTAAGTTAAGGTTTTTATTAGCTTGCCATGCAATGGCTGCATCATGAACAGTGTAACTAGGTACAACAGTTTTAGAAGCATTAGTCATGGTTGTTCCGCGACCACCAGGAATACTCCTTTCTCCAACATAGCGAACACCATAACTGAAGCTAATATCATACGGGAACTGATAAGTTGTCCATAAGTTAGCTGAGTTACGTGGCGTATTAGGTAGGGTAATACCATCATCCCAACCTTCTTGACCTTCTACTTCACTATCCATATAAGCATAGCCAGCAAATACAGACCAACGATTAGTAATGTTACCTGCTACACCTAATTCGATACCATCAGTTTTTTGTTTATAGCTATATGTCTGAGTAGGTACTACTGTATCGTCGAAATCAGTGGCATCCAATTTAGTCCTAAAAATAGCAGCTGTTAAAGAAAGGCGTTCATCAAATAAATCCCACTTAGTACCTATTTCATAGGTTTTGCCTTTTGTTGGAGATAGATCATCCCCTAAACTACCTGAGGTAACAATACGAATAGACTGTGGTTGTTGTGCAGTACTAAAACTTGCATAAATGCTACCGTATTCAACAGGTTTAAAGATTAAAGCAGTACGATAGCTAAATAGCTTTTCATTAGTAGTGTCATTTTGTCCATCTGTCCAAGCAGATAATACACCACCTGTATTAGTACGGCTTTTCGTATCAGTGATTCTAGCTTTGTAGTGGTCTTGACGAGCAGATAAATCCAATTGCCAATGCTCACCAAATTTAAGTGTATCCATTACATAGAATGCTTTGGTGGTAGCATCTGCTTCGATCTTGCTGGTGTAAGCAATTTCTTTGTTACCTGCAAACTGTGAAGGTGGATGCGCTGGATTAATTGGATTGTTAGGAACCATTGCGGAGCCATAACGTAAACCACCTGATTTATAATCAAGGTTTTCTTTAGTAAGTTCCATACCTGCTACAAAAGTATGCTTAATGCCAGCAGTATCAAATTTCCAGATAATATTGGATTGGTTACTAAGTGTTTGGGTATCAGTATAACGAGTAACACCTTGTAGACGCCTTAATGAAGCATTTGCCCCACTAGGTGTTGTAACAGTATAAGTACGTTGTAACTGTGACCATACGGCTTGGTTATTGAAACTAACTGCATCATTGAAATCATGTTCAAATTTCCATGTTACACGATCAGTGCGCATATCTTCTCTATCTAAGTTGCGGTAGCCAAAATAACCATCCCATTTAACACCGTTTACTTTACTAGCTCTTTTCCCAGATTTAGTTGTTGGAATACCATAATCGTAATTACCTTTATCGGTTAAATGTTCATAAGAGAAAGTATTACGAGTATTTGTGTTTAAACCAAAAGATATAGATGGAGCAATACCCCAGCGTTCTCTTTCAAACCAATCACGACCATCAATACCTGAGTTATGCCAAACCATATTTAGACGGGCAGCAGTGCCTGAGTCAGCATCAATAACTTTATTGCCATCGAATGTTAAACGTTTATAGTCTGCTGTACCTACACCACCACTAATAGTTGCAAAGTCTTCTAATTTTGGTGTTTTATTAACTAAATTAATAGCACCACCAATTACTCCTGCCCCCCAAGCAGCAGAACTAGAACCTTTGATTACTTCTACTTGCTCAATATTAAACATGTCTGAACGAGTATAGAAGGCTGAATCACGGATGCCATCAATGTAAACGTTAGAGCCACCATAAGTACCACTATTGAAACCACGAATATTGATGCTATCACCTACACCACCATTACCTTCACCAGAGTTAAAAGTAACACCTGGTACATTTGATAAAGCATCTTCTAAAGACATAGCATTACGTTGTTCGATTACTGCTTTAGGCACTACAGTAATGCTCTGAGGAGTATCTCGTAATGGCTGTGTATATTTTGGTGAAGATAGTTTTTTTGTTTGATAAGGTGTTTCTTGTTGACCTTCAATAGTCAGAGTATCAAGTTCGATAGCATTATTTGTATTATCTGCATAAGTTACCAAAGGTAAACTAGCTGATGCCATAGCTAAGCTCAGAGATGTTTTTGTGTGTTTTTTCATAGTGTGAAAGGACTCTAATGTTAGTTGCTTCTAAACCGTTATAGCGACAAGAAATGTATTTCTTAAGGTTAAATCAGATGATTAGTCACTTAATCTGTAAATGCTAAATATAATGATTCTTATTTAGATATGCAATAAATTTATACAATTTTATTTTAAGCTATTAAAATTTAAGGTTTTTATTTTTAAAAAATTGCTAGGTAATATCAAGTTTGAACAGAGTAAACTATTAATCATCTTGTTCAGGATTATTTTTAGTTGTAAAAGGAGTTAATTGATAAGCAAGCCAAATAATAGATATACAGAAAAGGCTTATTAAAGATAAATTAAACGCTTGTCGATAACTATTTTTTTGTAATGTCATAAAAGAGGTTACATAAACAGTTTCGCAGGCTCCATTGCCAGTGTCTGTACGAACAGTACTTGTATAACGATAGATCTGATTGGGCGATGCACCATAGTTTACAAGGTAACCCGAAAAAGAAATTTGATCGCCAATATTTACATTTCTTAACTGCTTAGCTAATTGAGGGTTATCAGTAAGTAAATGATTGTTAGAAAACTGCTCATTGATAAAGAAAAAAGATTGTCTGGCCTGTTGCACTAATTGTTTTGCTTCCTCTAAGGATTCAGCATAATAAGTTTTATTACCTACGAACCTAGCAAAGCAAGTAAATTCACCGCTCCAAAAAGTGATTTTCTTATAATCACCTCGAAAAGCATTATCCCCCCAAATAACGCAAAGATCAGAAACATTTAAGTCTTTATCAATTCTTGCCATAAACTTTTTTCTGGCATTATATTTACTAACCACAAGACCATGCAGTGTATATTCATAAACTGGGTCTATATAAAAACGAAATTCTTTAGTGTTTACATAAAAGGGTTGTTTAGAGGTGGCTGTTTGTAAAGGTTCCCCTCTTAATAATGGATTAAGTGCACTGGGCGAAGGTAATGCATTTCTGTAAAAGAAAAGGCATGTGGTTATAAACAAATTAATAATTAATAAATAACCAAGATAGCGTTTCACTTAATATACCCAAAGTTTTATCTTAATAAGGATAGTGAAAATTGTTATGTATTTTCTATATTTCAGCAAGTTATTTATTAATAACAAATTACACTAACTGTTAATTTTATAGAGTATAAAAAAAGTGTTAAGCTGAAACTAATAAGTTTTTTAGTGTTATTGTTTTATTTGCATGTTAAAAATATTAATAAGGTAATTTATGAAACGAATTTTACTGGCTTCACTATTGTTATTAGGTATGTCTTTTAATGGATATATCTGGGCTGATAAGCTGTTGTTAAATGTCTCTTATGATGTGATGCGCGATTTTTATAAAGATTATAATCCTGCATTTGAAAAGTATTGGAATGAGCAACATAAGGATGATCGTGTAAAAATTCAAATGTCTCATGGTGGCTCAAGTAAACAAGCACGTGCTGTAATTGATGGTTTAAGAGCTGATGTGGTTACTATGAATATGGCAACAGATATTAATGCGCTTGTTACCTATGGCAATTTAGTACCTGATAATTGGCAAACACTATTACCTAATAACAGTGCACCTTTTACTTCTGCTACTGTATTTATTGTACGTAAAGGTAATCCTAAAAATATTAAAGACTGGCCTGATTTAGTTAAGGATGGAGTGGAAGTAATTGTTCCAAATCCTAAGACATCAGGTAATGGTCGTTATACTTATCTTTCTGCTTGGAGCTATATACTTAAACAGGGTGGTGATGAGGCGAAAGCAAAAGATTTTGTGAAAGATTTATTTAAGCATGTATTAGTTTTAGATACAGGTGGACGTGCGGCTACTTCAACCTTTATGCAAAACCAGCAAGGTGATGTATTAATTACCTTTGAAAATGAAGCAGAAATGATTGCTAAAGAGTTTGGTAAAGGCAGTTTTGAGGTTGTATATCCAAGTGTTTCAGCAGAAGCTGAATTGCCTGTGGCGGTTGTAGAAAAAGTGGTTGAGAAGAAAAAGACCAAGGCTCAAGCAGAAGCTTATTTAAACTATCTGTGGTCTGATGAAGGTCAACGTATAGCTGCTAAGAATTATTTACGTCCTAGAAATGAAGCTATCTTGGCTGAATTTTCTGATCGTTTTCCTAAAGTTGAATTTTTATCTGTAGAGAAAAACTTTGGTAATTGGGACGAAATTCAGAAAAAACATTTTGCTGATGGAGCTATATTTGATCAAATTTATTCCCAATAATATTTATTGCTTGAGTTTTACATTTAAAATAAGCTAGGTTTAACCTAGCTTATTTGTATATGGGATTAAGATGAGAAATATATTTGCTATTTCATTAGCTGTTATTGGTGGAGCTATTGGGTTTATTTTGGGTATGACTATCGGCTTTGGGGTTAACCTTACTTCACCTATGGCATTATATGGCTTAGCGGCGGTATTAGCGATTATAGGTGGTTTAGGATTATCTAAAGTATCGCCTTTTATTGATAGTCAAGATGCGAGTACGCAAAAAGCATTAACTGTTTTATGTGCCATTATTGCTGTTATTCTATTATTAATGATGATGGTAACAATGACGATGTTAAATACATACTTCAATTTGTAAGTATTGTTAGAAAAAGTACAAGAAGAGCATTAAAAGTAAGAGGGTAGCTTAACTGTTATAGCCCTTTAGCAGGGCTATAACATAGCAATAGAATTTAGACGATTAAATCACCCACACGATAAATTTTCATGGTATTGGTTCCATCACGGCGTGTATAACTATCGCCCCTTGTTAAAATCACCCAGTCACCATCTTGAACTGCACCACGTTTAACCAACTCATCTACAGCGGCTTGACTTACCTTATCTTCTGGTAAGGCTGCTGGATCAAAGGGAATGGGTTGTACACCTCTAATTAAAGTGGTTCTACCTTGCGTTTCAGCCTTGGGTGAAAGGGCAAAAATAGGGATAGATGAGCGAATACGTGACATAATTAATGGCGTGTAACCACTATCAGTTAAACTAATAATTGCTTTAACACCTGGGAAGTGATTAGCCGTATAAATAGCGGCAAGAGCAATACTTTCATCCCAACGATTAAACGTTTCACCTAAACGATGATTTGATTTTCTTGCAATTGGGCTTTTTTCAGCACCTATACAAATTCGTGCCATTGCTTTTACTGCTTCGAGGGGATAGTTACCTGCAGCACTCTCAGCAGATAGCATAACTGCATCCGTATAGTCCAATACAGCATTAGCAACATCTGATACTTCCGCACGGGTAGGCATTGGGCTATTAATCATTGACTCCATCATTTGAGTAGCAGTGATAACGATTTTATTATTGTGACGTGCATGCTGAATAATTTTCTTTTGAATGCCTACTAATTCTGCATCACCAATTTCAACACCAAGATCACCACGGGCTACCATCACACCATCACTGGCCAGAATTAAGCCATCTAAAGCCTCATCATCTACCACCGCTTCAGCACGTTCTATTTTAGCGATTAACCATGCAGAGCTACCTGCTTCTTCTTTTAATTGGCGTGCATAGGCCATATCAGAAGCATCGCGTGGGAATGAAACAGCAATATATTCCAACTCCATTTCTGCGGCTAGTTTAATATCTGCTTTGTCTTTCTCAGTAAGCGCTGGTGCTGTGAGACCACCGCCACGACGATTAATACCTTTATTATCTGATAAAGGACCACCAATTAGCACTTTACAAATTAATTCATCTTTAGTGACTTGTTCAACTTGCATTACTACACGGCCATCATCTAATAATAGCTCATCACCTTTTTTACAGTCTTTTACCAAATCAGGGTAATCGATACCTACTACTTCTTTAGTACCAGCATCTCTTGGGTGTGTTACTGAGAAGCGGAAAGTATCACCTTCTTTTAGCTCAATTTTTTTATCTGTAAATTTAGCAATACGGATTTTAGGGCCTTGCAAATCACCTAATAACCCTACAAAGCGATTATGTTTCTTTGCTAAGCTACGAACTAATGCTGCCCTAGCTTTGTGTTCTTCTGGTGTGCCATGTGAGAAATTAAGACGTGCGACATCAATGCCAGCCAAAATAAGTTGCTCTAACATTTCAGGAGAGCTACTAGCTGGGCCTAGTGTAGCAACAATTTTAGTACGACGATTAGTCATAAAATCCTTCTTAAAAAAAGTGGTTTATAATAGAGTTTTTTCTATTATAAACCACAATTATTAATAACTAATATTTACTTCGTTACAGAGAGTGAATATTACACGTCAGTTTTGCCACCATTAACTTGTGGATGTACTACTAATAAGTCACATTCAATCGCCTCAAGTACACGTTCAGCAGTATGACCAATTAACAAATTATCTAAACTACCACGAGCAACGGCCCCCATAATCATTAATCCTATTTGCTTTTCTTTAACAACATTAGGAATAACTTCTTCGGCAAAACCCTCTAATAAATGCTGTTGACTCTTTTCAATGTCTGGGTAGTGGCTCATTAAATTTTCAAAAGCATCCGTATGTTCTTTAATAAAATCTTTTAAGTATTGGTCGTAAGCTCTTGATTGCTCACCACCAAACAATTGTGGACGAGGCATCGCTGCATAGCTATGTAAATAATTGGCAGGCATTCCAAGAATCTTAGAAAGCTCTGTAGAAATTGTAATTAGCTCATTATCTAAATAGGCTGGTTTATCAGATACATGTAAAGGATCAAGGGCTGTACAGAGTTTATTACCCTCCCAATCTCCATGCTGTACTAACCATAAAGGATATGTACAATTACGAATTAACTGCCATGAGTTATTAGTAATAAATAAACGTTTTAACATGTTTTCTGAGTAAGCACTCTTAAATACGATATCAGGCTTAGTTTCATTGGCATAAGATATTACTTCTTTATAAGGAAGCTTATTCCAACGTACTGTTGTAGTAACAGTAAGGCCTTCATCTCTCAGTGGTTGTGCTAACACATCAAGCCACTCTTTTTTATTTTCTAATAAGGATGCTTTACCTTCATTTTCTTCTTTATTTCCACCAAACAAATGGAAGCCATCAAAAGACGAATCGTATTCAACTAATAGAAGGTCTAATGTGGCGGATGCTTGTTTAGCAAGCCAAGCTGCTCTTTTTAATGCGGGTTGTCTGCCGTGTTTAGCGTCAACTACGACAAGAAATTTTTTAAGTTGCATACTGCCTCCTAAAGCGGGAAATAAATTCATCTCTGTAATTATTATGATGCCATAAATATTAGACTGAATATATTTATTAGATCAATAAGCCTATATTTATGCAATATCAGTATAAACTATCTATATACAGCATAACCAGTCCAAGCAAAACATATTGTTAACATTAATATAATGGATCGGCTTAGTTATAAATATAACACCTATTAAGGCTACTCTTTTTATTATAGTTAGTGTATTATTTGCCACCTTATTTTAATAAGGTCTTTTCTTTATCGGGGCGTAGCGCAGCTTGGTAGCGCACTTGCATGGGGTGCAAGGGGTCGAGTGTTCAAATCACTCCGTCCCGACCAATTAAATCAATAAGTTACAACAAGTCCTTTCTTTGATAAATCAAAAATATTTTTCAAGGGGTACACTTAGGGGTACACCAGAAATTAATTTTAATGGAATAATATAAGGCTAAATCGGAATAATGCTGTTAACCAGATCACTTATTAATTATAGTGTTGTCATAAGCCTGCCTAATAATAAGATCTAATGTATCATGCAGGGTTCTATTATTGTAATGAGTCCTTAGTTTTTCTAATTTAGCTTTAGTTTCTTTGGTTAAATAGGTATTAAGTGGTTTTTTATCTTTATTTTTTTTCCTAAATTTATACTGGCTATAAGCTTTGTTAAGCTTGTCATTGAGGTTGTTTATTGCAAAGTAATTCAATGTGTCATACAGTGCATAAATAAGATGATAAATCTCATCAGTATTTATTGGATTTATCTGTAAAGCTAATTTATTAGCACTATTAAAGATATGTGCTTGAAAAGTGGTTGAGCCATTACATTCTTGGCAGTATTTTTTTAAGTAGTCATATAACCAATCACATAGCTCAGTATTTTTTCTATCAAGCCATTTAAATGGCTTTAATAATAGGTTACTAGACCATGTGGCTTTTAATCTATCCAAATACTGAATCTTTTCACTATTAGATATCTGCCATAAATCAAAAAAACTAATTATCAAATCGAACCGTTCTTGTGAATTGTAAGCTTGGTTCGATAATCCCATATTTATATAAGGAAAATATGAAGTTCCATTCGGAAGCTGATAAGAATAACACCTTATACTCAGCCAAGTATAGTAACAAGAACGATCCTCTTTTAACCATTCAAAATGAGAGATGGGTATAAGCTTTTGGTTAAGAAATTGTTTTGCTATTTTAATTACTCGTTCTTTTAAATGGCCTTCATCAGAAGCTATCTCATCACCATATTCAGATAACAACTTCTTAGCAAGGTTATAAGCATGCTCCATAAATAACTTTACATCATGGATATCATTTATGTTAACTGAAAAATCTTCTTGGTGCATATGAAGTAAAAAATATCTTCTGACACGTATATCATTTAGTTCAGCACATGGATAAGAGGAACTCTCTATATTAGGAACCATAATAAATATTTAGTACCTTCAAATAATAATTAAAAAGAAATTATATTATATTTCAGAGTGAAATATAATTTCTTTTTAGCTAATTTATGAATAATTTTTTATTTAATTTAAGGATATAACTGTATTATCTTAAATAAGAAACTGTAGTATTTATGTAGTAAATAATTATTTATAATTGTTAATTTGCAATAGATATATGGTATAAATATAAAATAATTAACATTATAATTTATAAAATAAATAACCTTTTATAAAAAAGTAATAATGTACATTCTTTATAAGTGAATAAAATTGATATAAAACTTTAGGTATATGCACTAAGCTAGAAGAGCTTTTAGATTGCTAATAAGCAGGTCACAATATAAGTGGTAATAATGATCTTGGATTATTTTGTATTTGTTAATAAAAAAATACATACTCACGTTATGGTATAGATGAAGCAGGCCGTTTAGTTTTTTCATGGTATAAATGATTAACAATTATTGGTGAATCAATAATTAGTTTAGCTAGATATAAACCATCTGCTCATCCATTTTAATCAACCTATGACAGCCACTTAATGAGTGGCTTTTTTATTGGAGTCCAAAATGGATACTATTTCTATACCTACCATTCAATCTCAAGCAATCCTATGTGCTGATATTGGCACTTGCGCTCAATCAGAAATACTTGCTCATAGCCATAATCCAGCAAAATTACCCTCACAGTCAGAACTACGTGTTTTACGCCTTAAAGAAGTAACCGCTAAACTAGGTATTGCTAAATCGACTATCTATGATTGGCTAGATAGTAAGTCACCACGTTATAATGCTAGCTTTCCCAAACCTTTTAAACTAAATTCAAAGTCTATTGGTTGGCTATCTAATGAAATAGATGCGTGGTTACTGGCTAAGATAGAACAAACAACAGGCGTTATACCCGCTCAAGAGCAAGCTACATCAATAAGTCAATCTCTGTTGGCACCATCCCAAGCAAGTCAACCATCACCCTTGTTACGACCTACTGAACACCGTATTCTGCGTATTAAAGCCGTTGCTACAAAACTAGGCATTGGTAAGTCCACTATCTATGATTGGTTAGATAGTAAGTCACCTCGTTATGACCCTAGCTTTCCTAAACCGATTAAACTCAGTGTTAAATCCATTGGTTGGTTATCTACTGCTGTAGATACGTGGTTATTGGCTAAAGTTGAACAAAGCAGAGAGAAATCCCTTGTTAGCTGAAGATTCATTTATTATGCATCTAGGCAATCAAAGTCATAGCTGCTTTATAACTAATTAGCAATGACAAATAACAACGCTACAAGGTATGGATACAACACCTTTAACCATCAATATCCAGTTATCTTATAAAAATAATTAAAGTGATAGAAGTGATTTAACTGACTTAAATTAATCTAAATGAAAGTCATGATTTCGGCTAACTTTGGTTAAATTCATCGAATAGCTTTTAACGTGTTTATAAAGTATATTCAATTTACACGATAGGGATTGCTTGGTATTTTTTAAAGTAAGTTTTATTGGATTATATGTTATTAGTAAACTACTAATAAGTAATCATTAATAAAACTAATCAGTAATCACTAACCAATAATTGCTAGCTAACAACCCTATTAGTAATAGAACTAATAAATATACGAAAATAGTATTAACCAGATATAATAATATCTAAAGATAATATCAATCTAATGATAAATAGCAGAAGATAGCTGTATTTTAAAGATAATATTATATTCCTAACTCAATACTTATCATTCAATATCTGGTTAACAACATTTCTATACATAACTAGTAATCCCAGCTAATCATTTCACGATCACTTTAATACCTGTATCCATACCTGTTAACACCTTACATCTAATTGTTAAGAGGTAATATTATGTACTACAACCCTTATTTACAACCTAAAGATCAACTGGCTAAACAACAAGTTGCTATCCATAATGCAGTGATGCAGATAGTAGCAGGTAAAGCAGATAGAATGCCTTTACTAGTGTCGTCTAGTACAACACCCTATCAAAGGCTAATAGCGATAGATTCAGATAGAGCGTATCTTAATCCACAACACCCTTTTTATGATCTAATAGAAGCTTACCACTATTTTGATGTGAAGTTATTTGATGCTTTATTTAATAACAACCTGTATGATCAGCAAAAAAATAAAGTAAAGTTATTATCACCTTATTGTCAGCTATTGCTGCAATGTGATGTATTTATTAATATTAGAGAAAGTATAGAACTCGCCAAAGAAGTTAATGGCTTACTCAGCATCAAACTATTAGCCCTTGAGGATATTTACTGGTTATTAGGTGCTTTAAAAATAGGTAGTATGGAACCTGCTTTTAAAACAGCAGTAAGTCAATATAACCACGACACAGGCTATACCGATAATTTAAGAGAATACAGCCACTATGTTAAAAACCTCTTTAACACTTACTCACGGTTATTAGTGATTCGGGTAGACTTAAGTTATCAACAAAACAGCTCCATAAGTTATGAAGACTTTAGAACCGATGTCGATTATTTCATTAAACTCATCCCCAGTAATCCTGCTTTTAAAGACCTAGTAGGTTATATCTGGAAGTTAGAGCATGGTAATGACAAAGGTTATCATGTTCATTTACTATTATTTTATGATGGTGCTAAACGATGGTCTGATTATTATATTACTCAGCAAATAGGTGAACTTTGGCAAAATGACATTACACTGGGTAGAGGGCTTTATTTTAACTGTAATACTCCTAAACAGAAGAATAGCTACCTTAATTGTTATTTAGGTATGGTACATCGAAGTGAACAACAAAAGATAGAGTGTATTATAGCGCAAGGTGTGAGTTATCTGGTTAAAATAGACGAATATTTGCGATTGACTAAACTTAATAGGAGAAGGGTTTTAGGGAAAGGAGTCATAAAATCAAAAAAATAAATTAATGGCTAACAGTGCTAGGCTACCAATGAAAATAGCCTAGTACTATGAGACTGCTTATAAAATAACCTCTGCAATGTTAAATATTATGTAAAAGTACACCAATTTTTTACCATCTAATGGTTTCTACTCTCTCTTTTGCATCATTCAGAACAGTGTTAACCAACTTTTTAATATTTGATTAACTTTATATACAGTTGTGAAAGATTTAGTTTTTATATGCTGTGAATATGTTGAAGAACAAAAGGTTATAATGACAATCGATCAATTGTTATACATACTTATGCAATATAAAGAATTTCTTGAGGGTAATTATAATGATCCAGCTAATCCACCTGCTTCGCTGGATATAGAATTTATAGCGGAAGGTAAAGATGCCTTAGATATGTATTGCAAATTAACAGGGTATACTACTTTTCCTTAGGAGATGTAAATTGAACAAATACAAAAAATAATGAACTTGCTCAACTAATATTTGTAAGGTTATGAATGCCAACACATCATTACCTAATAAAATAACAGTGTTTAATCTTCTATTAATATTGAATGTTAACTAAATGGTGTGATAGCTCAAATAAACCTTGCTCAATATAGTACATTGTACGTTCATGCTCAGAAAGGGTATTAGGATTTAGAATAGCATGATCTGCATTTTGTTGGAGCAAGATACTATTTTTTTCAAGCCAATGGTTAAAAATAATATTAATTTGAGGGCAATTTGTAGCAAAGGAGTTGGATATATAGCTTTCTCCACCTTTGTTCCAACTGATAAGAAATGCAATAGAGGCTATGATATAAAAATTAGAATGTTGAGCCATATAATCCAATAGTGGTTCTATATTAATACTAGCAGAACAGAACATAATTAAAATTTCATCAATCATTACAATCTTTTGGTTTTGTTCTGCTTGTTGAAATTTATCTTTTAAATATTGTAAAGCAAACTCAGCAAGTAGATCTTTTTCTTGATCTGTCCATAATTCATGAGACACAGTGAACAACCAAGTTAAATTAAGTTCTGTACTATGATGTATGTCTTCATCCAGTGCAATTAATTCAAGGATACGAGGAAGTAAATAGGCAACCTCACTTTTATTATTCTGTTGTGATTTGGCACTGACATTATATGAATAAATAAGCTGTCTAGGTAATAATGAAAGGGGTAATGTTCTTAATGCTTTTTCCTCTTCTAGACTAACACAACAAGCGGTACATACATTAAAATGTTCAGGAGCAGTATATACACTAAAAATAGCATAAGCCTTTTTTATTATTTGTTGCATGGCATCACTTAATTTTGACCAATCCATTGTAATACTACTATTAAAATTAACTAAATAATCAGGATTATAACTAAGCTGTTGTTCTTTAGTAAAAGAAGGTTTTGACTGCATAGTCTTTTGTAAGCGTTTTTGCTTAATCACTTGCCTTTTTTGCTTATTGCTTTTCACCATGTCGCATTACTAATAAATAAGAAATAACTCATTAAATAATAGCATTGATAGCCTTACCATAACTAATTATTTAAAAGCTGATCAAACTACCCTATAAAAAGACTGTATTTAATTAAGTACTTATCGTGATATTAGATACTAATAAAATACAAAAAAATAATAGCAAAAGATAAAACCATACCATATTTTGGTATGGTTTTTATAAAAGACACAAGCTATAACACCTTTATTTTAATCAGCTGCCAACTACCATCATCAATTAACTCAGTTAGCCTTAGTCCCAGATCATCAAAATACACATCCGTGATTTCTATGGGTTCAGCTGTACTTAAGGTAGGTACATTAGTTTTTAACGATTCATTTACCTCCTCTACTGCCACCTCTATTTTAGCTATATCCTGTGTCCTAATTGGTTTTGGCTGAATTGATGGAGTTGCCTGAATAATATAAGTATCCGCCCCACGATCATAAGCAATAGTAACCTTACCTGTGAGTTTAGTATTCGCTACTGTAAAGCTAATACTAGGAGGAGAATTAATAATATCACTAGCTTTAGGATCATTCAGAGTAAACTCTTTAGCGCCTGCATCTACCAGTAAATGACTAATTTGTCTAAAACCATCAAGGGCTGGTAGTTGTTCCAGTTGTTCAATCAATTCTAATAGTTCTGGGCATTGGATATGTTCTTTAGGGATGGGTAATGGTAATTCTGTGGTTTCACCGCCTAGCATCATTTTGGTAGCAATATACTGAGTACCATCATCAAAGGTTCTTGTGATTTGTTCAGGCTCATCAATGCGTTTGCCATTAAAGTGTTTTCTGGCATAAGGTGTTACTTCAATGTTATGGCCTACTTCTGGTAGATTATCTATATAGGCTTTATTGCCAATAATAAAATGATTTTTAGTTCCCTTTTCTTGTACTAAAATAAAAGTATCTGTAATTAATGTTACCTTGCCTTGTAAGGGCTGTGGATCACATCTAAAACCAAATAAATTAGGCTCTGGTATTAAATCACAGAACCGATAATGATAACGACGACAGTTTTTAGGAACCAATGGTCTGATTAATTCAGAAAGTGTTTGTTTAATAGTGGTTTTATCGAGTGGTGTAGGATATAAATTATGGGTATCTTTGTCTGACATAATTGGACTCTCCAAAAAAGAATCCCCTCTACCTAAAGTAAAATAGCGTGCTACACAGACTATTATTCATATAGTTCACTTATTATTTAATACCATAATAAATAAATTAACGATCATAGCAGTGGTAGTGTTAACTATTGTTATTACTGGGTTAGGTCAGGGGAAATAGGTATAAAGTATTGAGATAGTGAGATTATTAGCTAAATTAGTTAAAGTAATGATAGTAATTTAGTTAATATTGCTTAGAAAATCAGTGGAAAGCAAAAAACATAATTTTAAATACTGTCTTGGATGCAGTGCAGTATTACCAATTACCTTGTAGAAATAATCGATGTTGGTTGAAATCGAACGTATCTAACAGCTGTTTCAGCTTAATCCGCAGTTGTGCTACTTTTTGCCAGTAAGTCTCATCATACTCACTTGCCCCATGCACAAACTGAGGAATGGTGGGAAACACCTGTTCACAGCTATTGGCACTGATACGATAAAGGTCGCTTAACAGTTTGAGTAGTGTTTGTTCTGTTAACTCAACAATAGCCCCACTGTGTAATTCCAGCAGATGGTTATCAAACCAATTTAATAACGCATTACATTGTTCAATACTGGCAACAGGTTTAATACTGGATCGAGGGCATTCATACAGCTTAATTAATAAAGACATCAATAATTACTCCTTTTAAATTAACAACCAATAATAAATAACACTTTTTATTCACTATTGGAGAGTCACTATCAAGCAATTAGCTTTAATGCCTGTGATAAGGCTTGCTGTTTAAGCTGAGCACCTTGACCAAACCAAGCACTATTAAGGCGGTTTTCTTGACTGCGTGCTTGCCGTTCATGATCTATAAACTCCGTCATAGCACATAACAATCCCCAAGCAGTGCCTTTTGCAGCTTGTAACTCAGCACCACGCCCATGACCGTCATAGAGGGTTTGTACCTTTTTCATAGCACGACCATTAGGGATTTTATTCCAATCAATAGGGGAATCTATAGTAGCTACCTCTGCTTGAATCACTTTACCTGTATTTCTGACAATACGATCTAATAAGGAAACACCTGCTAAATGATTATTGGCATTACTTGGCTCAAGGCTATTCGTAGCCTCTGTCGTATTAGCCACATCAATAACAATTTCTTTATTACCATTATTGCTATTAATAGCATAACGATCAAAAGTCGTAGCAGGATTTAATACATTCATAAAGAATTCCTCACTCTCTTTCGCAGACACTTTGCGTTTTACTAATTCTTGCATCATTAACATAAAGTCATCCCATTGACCTAAAGTAAGATTTAACCGACGCTTAATCGCAGCTGCATCAAATACCGTATTATGAGGTACTTTAATAGACTCAGCGGCTAGTGATTTATTTACTGCTACCGATAAAGTATTATTACACACCACGCGAACAGTAGTTGGTGTAACCACAGTAGCTAGTGAGCCATCACAAGAGGTAGCCAATAATACATAGCCATTGACCACATCATTACCACCCAATACACTAGACTGGCCTGTACGAGCTAATGCCCAAAACTTGCGTCCTTGCTTTAATACCCCTGCGGTTTCCAATTCAAAGCCAAATTGTTCAGTAAGGTCACGGTAAAACTCCAATACCTCCATAGGTTGTACTACCTTATAGCGACCACTCACTACAGATAATGGCAAATTAGAGTCACTACGATACAACACCTTCTGATCATCAAAGCTTACTAGAGATTGCGGTTCAATAGCTGATATTCCTGACAACTCAATATCAACACCTGATATATCTTTAGCATTAACGCCTGTTTCTAAAGCTCTCCTATCCAACTCAATCAATTCACCACGCCTATTATCCAAATGGGGAGCAATAAAACGCACAGGGGCTTCATTAATTTGCCAATTCATGCCTGCTTTATCTGCCCAAACCTCAATAGGCTGTCCAGAAGGTAAAGAACTTCCTAACCCATGCCAAGGGGTTTTACCTACATACGCCATTGTTTCAACTAAATGTGCCATAATAAAAATCCTCTTAAACTAGCTATAAAATAGAAATAAAGTGAAAATAAAAGACAAAATCATCCATCTACAGAAATGGATAGCAATCCAATAAACAAACATAAAAAAAGCACCTTGGGCTAATACCCAAGATGCTTCTTCTATTGCTAACGATCAGTAATGAAAAACTAAAAAATTAAAAAGACAAATTAAAAGAACCAATATCAGCTTCTTTATTAATCATACTTACCTAACAACTATCCTTCAAAATAATCTCTAATCCATTTGGTTAATTGTTCGGCTTCCTCAACCGCTAATTCTGCGGCTTTAATAGCCACTACCTTTAACATGATATTTAATAGTTCAGACATATATACTCCTTATGAAATAACAAAATACCTCAAACCAAACAGACCTTTTGTCTGTTCATTGGAGTAATATATAACCGAAATTTTTTTATATTCTATTTTTCAATAATAGTGTCAACATTAATACTCTCTAAGAAAGATATTTAAATCTCTTAAATAGCAAAGTATTTTTAACAAGATACGAAGTTGCACGTTTTATAGTCTTTTATTTAAATAAGAAATATTCAAAATTTATTTTAAATTATCTAATTGAGTTGAAGATTATTACAACAGCCCAATTCACTCGAAAAACTAAATAAGTGATGACATAAATTATCATCATTTAAACACGTTATACCAAATTAAGAAGTTTGCTTCTTTGTGCGGGTATAAATATGTTTTGCTAAACGCGTAGCAACTTTATGGCGTAGTTCTTCTGTACTCATCACTTTATTACATACTTCTTCATTGCCTGCAATTCGGGCTAGGAAAAGTTCTATTAGCTTTTCAGAAAGATATTCCGTAAAACTATCTAAAGAATTGGCTTTAACTGCTTGCACAATTTGTTCATTTTCAAGTGCGGCCTGCTCAATTTGATCAAAAAATAATTGATCCGCGATGGTAAAGTCCGTACCAAATGTCTCATTCAGCTCATCAATCAAGTGTGATGCATTATCTGTTGATTCAGCTTGGCCAGTTCCCACATCTGTTGAACCTTTCAAGTTTTTGGCTTCACCGTGTCCTAAGTCGATGCTGTTTTCACTGATTTTTTGCAACCGATAAAATTGAAGTTCTACAATTTTTGATAAATCAATGGTATTTTCTTTTGAGCCTTTAGGTAACTTTTGCAGTAATGCTTTTAAATAAGCATATCGTTGCTCATGTTCAGAGTCAGTGAAATCTAAGATTTGCGAAACAAATAAATATAAGTTCAGATAGCTTTTTAACTGACTTTTAAATAATTTTTGTTGTTCTTGTTGATGTACTGGATCATCAGCATGTATTTTTTTATATTTATCAACGGCACGATCAATAATGCTATTAAGTTGCTTATGTTCATGGCCTGTTAATTTGCTACGATCTTTAAACCAGATATTGGCAAACTCATTTAAATCTACCTCAAAATAGAAGTTCCATTGATCCAATGTATGCCCTAGCTCATTTAACTTTTGTTCATTAGGGATATCACCCAGCTGAGTAACTTCATAAAAGGGCTTAAATGCTTTGTAAATATCATCATGTGTATTCACAAAGTCCAATACAAAGGTATCTTCCTTGCCATAAGCACAACGATTTAAACGGGATAAGGTTTGTACAGCGTGAACCCCTGATAATTTCTTATCTACAAACATGGTATGCAAGAGAGGTTGATCAAAACCTGTCTGATATTTTTCTGCCACTAGCAGTACTTGATAATCATTAGTATCAAATTGTTCAGGTAACTCCGTTTCTTTAAAACCATTCATTTTAGGTTCTGTATATTCAATGCCATCTACTTCGAGTTTTCCAGAGAAAGCGACTAATGATTTAATGCCGGTATATTTTTTTTCTTTAATATAGTCATCAAAAGCGAGTTTGTAGCGCACCGCATGTTCACGCGAATTAGTGACAACCATGGCTTTAGCTCGACCCCCTATACGGTGCATGGTCACGGTTCTGAAATGCTCTACAATAATTTCTACTTTCTGAGCAATCACACTTGGATGCATAGCAACAAAACGTGTCATCAAGGCTTTGGTTTTATTTTTAGCTAATTCTGGATCGGTATCAGAAATTTTTATTAATTTAAAGTATTGTTCATAAGTCGTATAGTTTGCCAATACATCTAAAATAAAGCCTTCCTGAATGGCTTGTTTCATACTGTAGTGATGAAAGGGTGCCTCTCCGTTTTCACCTGCTTCATTAAAGCAAGCGAGGGTTTTCCATTTGGGGGTGGCGGTAAAAGCAAAAAAGCTTAAGTTGGGTTGGCGACTCCGTTTAGAAGCTTCAGCAAATAAACGTTTTTTCACATCATCGGTTAATTCACTTTCATCATCGTCATCATCTAAGAACTCTTGTGCAATTGCTGATTCAATGCCATCTTTGTTGAGAATTTTACGTAGCTCCATTGCTGTTTCGCCACTTTGCGAACTGTGTGCTTCATCAACAATCACTGCAAACCGTTTACCCTCTGTAGAAAGATCTACTTGAATACCCTTTTTTGCCTGTGTTCGAATAGACTGCATGATATAAGGGAATTTCTGAATAGTAGTAATAATGATCGGTACATTAGAAGCTAATGCATTGGTCAACTGTAAGGTATTTTCATCAATTTTTTGTACGACACCATCCTTATGTTCAAATTGGGTTATCGTTTCTTGTAATTGGCGATCTAAAACAATACGATCTGTAATCACAATAATTGAGTTAAACACTTTTTCATCATTAGCGTTGTGCATAGACGCTAAATGATGAGCAAGCCAAGCAATGGTATTGGATTTTCCTGAACCTGCTGAGTGCTGAATTAAATAATTATGACCTGAACCATTGGCTTTACTGTGCTTTACCAATTTCCTCACAGCATCTAATTGATGATAGCGTGGGAAAATCATGGTTTCTGTTTCAATATACCTAAAACCCGTACTGGTTTTGATTTTCTTCTTTTCTACACTTAAATGCATAAAGCGTGCAAAGATTTCCATAAAGCTATGCCGCGCTAACGTCTCGGTCCACAAATAATGGGTGCGAACATCTCCTTCTATAGGGGGGTTACCTTTACCATTTAAATAGCCTTTGTTGAATGGTAGAAATTGGGTATTTTCTCCATCCAGTTTTGTGGTCATATAGGCATCACAGGTATCTACCGCAAAATGCACTAAGGAACGTTTTTTAAACTCAAATAAACGCCCCTTAGCATTGCGATCTTGTTTATATTGAATAATAGCATCTTCCACATTCCAGCCTGTTGCAGAAAATTCATTTTTTAACTCAAGTGTTACTAGTGGAATACCATTTAATGAAAGCACCATATCAGGTATTTCATTAAATTCCGTATGCACTTGGCAAGTACATTTTAAAATATTAGCTGCATATTGTTCTTGGGTGGTCTTATTGATACTAGTATTAGGTGCAAAATAGGCCATTTTGATTTTTTTACCAAAACTTTTAAAGCCTTGTCGCAATACAGCTAATGTCCCTTGTGAGTCTAATGCACTGACTAAATCCCTTAAAATATAATCACTAGCTCCTGCTTGATAAGCATGTTCAATTTTATCCCAAATGTTCGGTTGAGTTGCCTGAATAAAGGCAATAACATCATTAGGAAATAAAGCAATTTTGGGATCATACTCTTTAGGGTTGCCTTTTACATAGCCACCTTCTGTGGTTAAACTTTTTTCGACGGCTCGTTCAAAATACCATTCGCTATGCATAGTGACTCCCTTAAAAATTATGTCCTGAGGATTGATTAACTACCGCTAAGTTGACGAACATCGATTTTACCCGTTACCACTTGGGTGATTAAGGTGGAGCGATATTCTTTAAGTTTTTCAATAGTTAACTGATATCTTTGACCAATTTGTTGATATTTTTCAACCTCAGCATCTAAGTAATCAACTATTTGATTTTGTTCTTTGATTGAAGGTAACCAAACAAAAGTATTTTTTAAAATCGCTTGTGTAATACTGAAGACTTTAACACCTTTAATTTGCATTCTAACTTGATTTCGATGCTCTTCAGTATCAAATACATAAGCCAAAAATCTAGGATTATTTACTTCGTTTATCTTAGCGATAATAGTATGATAACCAGCAAAGGTAGGAGTATCACTATTTAAATAAGTAAAATTCCCTGAACCTTTTATATCTTCAGAAGTGTCGGCAAAAATAAAATCACCTTTTTTTAGAAGTGCAGCTGGATCACTCTCTAAATATGATTCAGGCACACATTTTAATTCATGTCTATTAGGATCAACTTCAAAACCAAATTTAGAGTGTACTTCACCATAACTTACGCAAGGAATTCCTTCATCAACTAAATTTTCTTTAGTAATAGTTAGTCCTTTTGAAAAGTTCAAAATGAATTTATTTTTTATTACTTTCCAATGAAAAGGTATTTTACCTAATGTATTAATGCCACTTTCTTTCATCTTTACATCAGGATTTAACCCTTTAGTCACAGCATGAGAAATTAAAGCAATACGCTGTTCAGCCAATTTTTCTAAAAGTGTTTCTTGCTTAGCAATTAAAGCATCCACTTGGGCAAGGCGTTTATCTAAAAAATCTGCAATGATTTTTTGTTCAGGTATTGGGGGGAAAGCTAACTTTAACTTCTTTAAGTCATCTTGGCTTAAGTTAGGCTGACCACCACCATTAGATAAAGAAATTAAAATTGGTCTTCGCATCCAAAGCCAGTAATATAAAAATTTATAATACAAAACTTTTGAACCACTAAATATACAGCAAGCTTGATTAAAAGTAGCTTCTTTGGCTAATATTCCAAGCCTTCCAATTGTAGCTCCATACATCGCAATAGCCACACTATTTACAGGGTGTTTCTTTAAAGCACTGTAATCTTTTATAGCCAATTCTGTTATTTTCTGTTTCGTATCATAAATATATGATTCCCTTAATTCAGATGTAGTAACCCATAATACATCTCCATCATAATATTCTAAATTGTCACTTTTGGGAGTTGTACCACTCCCAATTAAATCCATAGCATGTGTAATTTTCCATACTTTCCAATGACTAGGAATATCCCCTAACCATTGCACACCGCTCTCTTTATAATTTTCATAACGGGGTAGTTGGCTCATGCAGACAGCCCCCCTAACATCTGCATAATCTCCTGCTCAAGCTGTACAATCTCTGCCTTAATCTCTTCCAGTGGGCGAGGTGGCTCATAAACATAGAAGTGACGGTTAATTGGAATTTCATAACCTACTTTGGTTTTACTGTAATCAATCCACGCATCAGCTACATGGGGTAACACTTCCGCTTTTAAATAAGCTTCACAATGTGGACGAACTAGGTTTAAGAGTTCATCTAGATTAAGGGCATTGTCATAGTCTAAACTTAACGGTAATGTTAAGCCATCAGGGAATGCTACTAGTTCCGTATCACGTAATTGAGGATCTGGTTCAATATTACCCTTACTGTCCATACACATATCTGCTGTTTGATCGCGTTCAGATAGTGCTTCTAAAATGGCTTTTTTTACAGAGGCTGCCAGCTTAAACGCTAAATTATTTAAAATAGGGTTGAGTACTTTTAGGAACTTATCGCGGTTTTTCCAAACCTGAGCTGAAATGTTAGCAGCAAGTGTTGCTTTAATAACTTGTTGCTGTATGCGTCCTACTTCCTCTTCTTTAGCAATTTTAGCAGCATCCTTAAACTTTTTACTTTTTGCCAAATTCACAAAAACCGATTGCTCATCTAACAAGGCAATACGCTCTGCTGAGATTTCAAAATTCAAGCGCAACGGACGTTCTACAGTGAGTTTTAAGTAACCAAAATCTTGGTTATTAAAAATCTTGGAACATACTTTGGCTTCACCTGATTTGGTTTTAATTAAATCACTGCTATCTTGATCTTTAAATTTAGCGTAGAACTGAGTCAACTCAGCAATATGGGCTTTGGATAATTCATTACGTTTGTTGCCTAAGCTTTTCGTCATTTTTTGGTAATGTGCTGTACCATCAATCAGCTGTACTTTACCTTTACGCGGTGCCGTTTTTTTGTTGGAAATAATCCAGATGTAGGTATAAATACCGGTGTTATAGAACATTTGGTCGGGCAGGGCGATAACTGCTTCTAGCCAATCATTTTCAATAATCCAACGACGAATATTACTTTCGCCACTGCCTGCGTCTCCTGTGAATAAAGGTGACCCATTAAATACTACGGCAATACGTGAGCCTTCACCGCCTTCTTCAGGGGAGGCTTTCATTTTTGAAATCATATGTTGAGCAAACAACAGTGAACCATCATTGATACGAGGTAGACCCGCCCCAAAGCGTCCTAAAAACCCTAATTTTTCTTCTATCTCAATATAGTCTTTTTGATTTTTCCACTCTACCCCAAAAGGTGGATTTGAAAACATGTAATGGAATGTTTTATCTTGATGACCATCATGGGGTACATAACCATCTTTTGCTTTGGCATTTTTTACCCCAAGGGTATCGCCATAGACAATATTTTCTGCTGGCTCATCTTTAATCAATAAATCTGAGCAACAAATAGCATATGACTCTGGGTTATATTCCTGACCATACATACTCAAGTTAATCTGATCGTTGTATTTTTTTAGGAATTTTTCGGACTCAGATAGCATTCCACCAGTTCCCGCCGCGGGATCGTAAATACTGCGTTGCACACCTGGTTGCATCAACGCTTTATAATCTTCCTGAAAGATTAGATTAACCATCAGTTCAATCACTTCGCGAGGCGTAAAGTGATCCCCAGCCTCTTCGTTGGCTTGTTCATTAAACTTACGTACTAGTTCTTCGAATAAATACCCCATTTGTAAATTACTTACACTAGCAGGGGCTAGACTTAAGCCAGATTCAACCAGACTATTACGAAACTCTTGAAAGACTTTATACAAACGGTTTGCATCATCTAGTTTTTCAATTTCTTTAGCAAATTCAAATTTTGCAAAAATATCTTTAGCTTTAGGTGAAAAGCCATCAATGTATTTTGTTAAATTGGCAGTAAATTGATCAGGATCGTTCAATAGCTTTTCAAGATTAAAACCACTGATATTGTAAAGGTCTTGTCTACGTTTTTTATCAGCAATTTGACTTAATTGCTTTTGCAAAATAGGGTTAGGTTCTTTATCTTGCAACTTTGCTACCGATTTATCATAAAAAACTTTCATTTTATCGGCATAAGGTGCAAGAATAGCGTCAAAGCGTCCTAATACAATTAAGGGCAACATGACGCGACGGTATTGAGGGGGGCGGTAAGGGCCACGAATAATGTTGGCGATATTCCAAACCAGTCCAACCAATTTAGAATGCTGAGGGTGTTGCTGGCTTGCTATATTCGTCACGTTATATCTCCAGTTTTTACAATCTTGTTAAGGCAGCAGCTAATTTTACTTGCATTAAAATCTATTTAGTTAAGACTTGGTTATATTCTTTTCTTAAATTCAAAAAGTGGTGCAACGTGGCAATATCCTCTTTCCAATAATAAGAAGTAGACCATATGTATGGTTAATTGATTTATATTTGCACAAGTCATGTTATGCCTTAAGTATTAGAGTGTTTCGATTATTAAAGCTATGTATTATTTACCTAACTCTTCATCTAAAATCATTACATTTTAGTCTAATTATTAGTTTTTCAAGCATATTAATCAACATTTGCTTATCTTCTTCATTAACAGAAGATAGCAGAGATTGTAGGTATATAGCTTCATCAGTAGGTCTATTACTGGTTTCTGTGAGTAATTCTGACACAGGACAATCAAAAATCTCTGCCATTTTGATTAGACGTTCTACTGTAGGGACAACAAGACCACGTTCTATTCGAGAGATTGCTTCATTACCTAAACCAAGCTGTTCAGCTAATTGTTCCTGAGACAAGCTTGCATTTTTACGGTATTTAGCAATAGCTTTACCAATCAGATGGTTAATTGGTTGTTTTGATACTGCTATTTTTTTAGGTTTCTTTATAACAGATTTTTTAGTTGATTTAGCAGTTTGTGTTTGCTTTACCTGTTTAGCCAATTTAAATACCCTCAGTTATCCATGCTGAATAATCAAGGATTCATTCATTATTTTGAACATCGCAGTATGTCTATATTCAACCTAAATAGTTGAATATTTATTTTTTCTATGCTGAAATAGTAGAGGTAATTAAATTTTTAAGGGTGGTATAGCGATGATTGATAAAAAGATGAGTGGTGAGAAGGATTCAGAAAATTTTTATATCAATCCCTCCATAATTTTATGGGGATTGTTAGCGTTTATTTTTTCGGTTTATTTTTGTTGTTTTAGTGATAGATCTGTTGAGCTAGGGTATGGTTTTTTTGCGAAAGTATTTGGTGTGACTTTAGGAACCTTTTTAGGGTTATTAGGTGCTTTGATCGGGAATGTATTAAGAAAGTTTGTACAGCCAGATAGTTTTTATACTACAGGTGGTTTCATGCAATTATTGTGGTTACGTATTTTTTGGTTATGTGGCCCACAGTTTATTGGTTTATTGATTGGTTTTTTAGTGGGTGTAGCAATTCCTGCACTGTAATTTCGAGTTAGTATGAATAAGGACAATGATTTATGAGAGTTTTGTATGTTGTGGCAATAAGTTTATTTTTATTTCTTTTAGGATGCTCAGATGAGAGTAATGATTTAAGAAAAGACTTTTTAACTAATTGTCAAGTTACCAATATCCCTAGGAAAGGATGTGTATGTCTCTATGAGCAAATAGCCAAAAATTATTCTGATGAGCAAATAAAAACATTAATTCGTACCCCTTTTGCAGATAAATCATTGTTAGAAAAATATTCTAATGATGTAATTCAGTTTGCAGCAGTATGCGCTCGTCAATAATAAAGGTTTATAAATTTGTAGTTTAATATTTAATCAAAATAGGACTTTCTATGAACAAACTAATGAAGTTATTTAGTTTATTAGTGGTATTCTGCACTTATAGTACATGGATATTTGCCGAAGAAATCCCAATAGGTAAGTTATTAGGTATGTCTTTGCCTGCTGTTGAAAAAATTTATGGTAAAGGTGATATGGCAGAAAATTATAGTAAGTATTTTGTTATTAATAAGTGTGATGTTTTAGTTAGTTATGAGGGACGTAAAAGAACAATCAATTTTATTAATGTAGTGCTTAATGAGGGATGCCAGTTTAATTTAGGAGATATTTCTGATTATTGGCAGGATTTTATTATTAGTAATAAGACAACTCAAGGGGAGTTATATAATTATTTTGGTGATGAAGAGTTTTATTTATTAGCTGATTGTATTGGTGATTGTGGTTTAGTAAATCCAGAACCTGAGCTATATGGTTATCATAGAGAGTCAGGAATGATTGATTATTTAGAGCTCTATGCAACCAGCAGTGCTAGTAGTACAGGAAGCTTTGCTAGATCAAGGGATTTAACTGAGAAATATGGATTTGACTATATGGTAGATGAGAAATTTAACTGTCAACCTATTGAGGAAAGTATTAAATATGTAAAAGATGATACTATTTTTGAGGTTAATTTTGGCTATGGTCCTCAGCTAGATATGACTTATATTTTTAGTCGTTGTAGTCAATAAAGAAGGATATTTATTTGGTTCATAATGAGTATTGATAAGTATATTAATGATAAATACTTATCAATAAAATCATTAGCTTAATTTTATCTTAATGTGAGTAATAAAATAAAAAACTCACTGTTTTAGACCAAAGTTTAATGGCATAATAACCAGCCTAAATAATGAGCAAAAAAGATCATAAGAAGTTTATTCTGTGGTTATTGGGCTGTACCAAGGAATAAGGAGTTAAAGGTATGTTTTTTAGTAGTAATACCACCCACTTTACATTGTATGTGGATGGATTAGATGATGATCAAAATAGCAATAAACCTGTCGATCAGATAACCCCCAAAAAAAATAATGCCAACTCAACTGTACCTATGAATTCAAGTAGTGATACTAGTACAAATAGTATGGCTGGTTTTACTGATGCGCTATCAGGTATAGGTGATAAACTCTCTTCCTTATCAGGCGGTCTAAAAAGCCTTGATCCGTTTACTGCCTTAAAACAAGCCAACGAACTAAAAACCTCCTTAAACAGCCTAAGCAACAACACCAATGATGATGAAAAACCTAAAAGTGCAGTGGATCGTTTACAGATATTATCCTTTACAGGTGTAGAAGGCATTTCCACCCCCTATGCGTTTGAATTGGTACTAGTCAACGAACATATCCGTTTTGATATTACACAGTTACTGAGCAAACCTGTCTTTTTAGCCTTTACTCCTGATGGACGTTCAGGTGCTGGAATCAATGGTATCGTACAAAGTGTTAAACGTGGCCCTATTAGCCAACACTATGGCATCTTCTCCATCATCATTACCCCACGTTTTACCAACCTAATGCGTCGTACTAACCAACGTAAATTTATAGGCAAAACAGTACCAGAAATTATCTCCACCATACTTAATGATCATGGTATGCAAGAAGGGGCAGAAACAGGTTTTGAATTCAAACTCAAAGAAACCTATCCAGCCAGAGACTTCTGTGTTCAATATGACGAAACTGATTACCACTTTGTCTCGCGCCTTTGTCAAGAAGAAGGTATCGCTTACCATTTTCAACACAGTAGCAACAGCCACAAAATGATCTTTACTGATGCCATGCCATTCTTTCCCAGCATAGCTGAAGCCGTTAAATTTATGAATGACACAGGCATGGTAGCTGATACTCAGGCTTTAAAATATTTTGATGTTTCCTTAGCCTCTCGTACTCAAACTGCTACATGGCGTGACTACAACTTCACCAACATGAAAATCCCTGAAGGAGCTAGTGAAGGTAAACAAAGTACAAAAGGTAATCAAGCCACTGAACCTAACCTAGAACATTACGATTATCCCAGTTCAGGAATGGACAAAGCCAGAAATGAACAATTAGCAAAAATCCAAATCGAACGACTAAGAACAGACCACCTAACAGCAGAAGGTTATTCAGATCGCAGTGACTTCCATGCAGGCTACTACATTAGTATAGACGACCATCCTAGTTTAGACACCATGGATGCAGACAAGCCTTGGTTGATTACCCAGATCAAACACAAAGCATACCAACCACAAGTACTAGAAGCATTTGGCAGTGTCACCTCAGCACAAAACACCATGCCCAGCCAACTGCACAAATACCTAGATATAGATACAGAGCTACAATTTCCAGCAGATAACCAGCAACAAGGCTACTTCAACGTATTCAACGCTATTCCTCAAGAAGTGCCTTACCGACCAGCCCTAAGACACCTAAAACCAAAAGTACTGGGTAGTCAAACAGCTATAGTAACAGGCGCAGCAGGTGAAGAGATCTACTGTGATGAATACGGTCGAGTAAAAGTACAATTCCACTGGGACCGTGAAGGAACAATGGACGAAAACTCCAGCCACTGGATCAGAGTAGCCAGCAACTGGGCGCATGATGGATATGGTACAGTGGTTATACCTAGAGTAGGCATGGAAGTAATGATCAACTTCCTAGAAGGAGACCCAGACCAACCGCTTATTACAGGTGCAGTTCATAATGGAATTAACAAAGTCCCTTACGATCTACCTGCTAATAAGACCAGAAGCGTCTTCAAAACAAGCTCATCAAAAGGCGGAGTTGGTTCTAATGAACTAAGGATAGAAGACAAAGCAGGGCAAGAACAAATCTTTGTGCAAGCACAAAAAGACTTTGATCAGCTAACTAAAAATAACCATACAGTACAAGTTAACAACAACAGCCACCTACAGGTTCAAAACGAACACTCAGAAACCATTGTAAAAAATAGATACACCAAAAATGAAAGTGAAGAACATCACCTGACTCAATTAGATCGTAAAACTCAAATCCTCATGAACGATCATAAAACTGTGGGTATGAGTGAACACGAAACTATAGGAACTATCAAAACTACAGAAGCAGGTATGGAGATTCACTTAAAGAGTGGCTTACAAACAGTAATAGATGGAGGATTAAGTTTAACCTTAAAAGCAGGGGGGCAACATATTGTATTAAACCCTGCAGGAATATGGATGACCATGCCTGTATGGACGGGTGGGGTGCCTATGGAGGGTACACCAGCCACACCACTTTCTCCACTTGGTAAAATTAAAACACTTTCACCTGTTCAAGTAGGGACCTTTAAAAAGAATGCGCCTTTCTGCTTGGAGTGTATGCTTAACTCAATGGGGATTTGTACAACAGACTTTTCAAATAAAACCACACCTGATGGAGTACTAGATGGTAGTAAATTACCTACATCTAGTAGCTCTATGACCACTGGAATAGTTGGTGGAGGTTTTGCTGGTGGTCTGAGTGCCGCCTCTGGCATGTCTGATATCAGTAGTTTAGGAGTAAATGATTTAGCAAGTTTAACAAATAGTAATAACTTAGGTTTAGATAACCTAAGTAATTTCACCAATATGAGTTCACAACTAATAGCAGATAATCCACTAACTAGCGGTTTACAACAAGCACAAAATATCTACAACCAAGCTAGTCAAGTAAAACAAATCATAGATAATCCAATAACAGCGATTAGCTCACAAACAGATAGTTTATTAGCAGAAAACATACCAACAGACGCTTTACAGTCAGCAACACCTGACTTATTAAAAACAACAACAGCTACTAATAAAACTAATACCTCACTTAACCCAACAGATTTTATAACAGGTATAAATGGTAAGGGAGGGAATAACGTATGATTTCCATCAAACAGTGGTTAGCTCTCATACCAGAGGATCTAACTATTTATACCCTACTAGGTAGTGTAAGTGATGCAAAACCTGTTGCAGCCTATTTTCAAAAAACAGGGCAAATTAACCTTACTGCTCTATGGCAAGAAACGCCATATGCAAGTTGGTTTGAGGCAATGCCCTATATAGCTCCTATTGACAGAAATAGTCCTTTTCTGGAATGGGTAGACAGTACCAAAGCCCAAGATTGGGGTTGGTTAGCGGCATCACCATATGATCCAGACACTATAAGACAACATTTAAAAGGTCTAACTAAAGTACTTATGCCAGATGGTATAGATGCATTTTTTAGATATTGGGATGGTAGACACCTTTATCCTATTTTAGATAATCTCAAAGAGCAAGCTGGCGAAGTAATCCCTGTATTTAGTCACTATTTTATCAATAAACAAGCGATTGAAGTACAAATACCTAAAAAATTGCCAGAACTTAAAGAATATCCTTGGTGGAAAGTAGATCAACAGCTGATGGATAAGTTATTAAAAGAAGATAGTTCAGAATCTATAGCTCAATTATTAAGTTTATTGAAAGAAAATGATCCAGATTTATATCATCAGTATCATGAGCATAATTTGTTTATGAAAGCACAACTTTTATTAGAAGAGAATAGTTTTAATGTAGAGACTATTTATGATGATTTTAAGGAATCTATTTTAGGAGAAGGGTTCAATGGGTAAGATAATAACTCCAAATTTTTTTGCATTACATTTTTGGGGTGCAAAATACTCTTATGAAAAACCTGATTTTATATCAACAATGATTAACTATAGGTTTGTCATTAACCAATACAAAGCACAAGCTACGGGTAAGTGGAGTTCTTATTTATTCGAAACTAATCAAAAAATTGTAGCTAATAACAGAGATGTTACTACACAAGCTATGAGTAAAAAAAAGGAAATAACACAATATGCGCAATGCGATAAAAATGGAATATTAAAAGTTGCACACTTTTTTCAAACGGCAAGTAATGTACCTATATCTGATACGCCTATTAAAATAAGGTTAACAAAAAAAGTAACAAAAGCATCAATGGGTAAGCAGGGAGACCTTCTTTATTTTGAGCTTTCAGAGCAGGTTCCTGTAACGGGAGCAAATGCACAGACCTTTGAGGCTATAACAGATAAAAATGGTATTGCTACTTTTTCAAACTGTAATCCTAACGCTGATTATCAAATAATAGTTTCTCCGAATGTAACTCAAAAAGATGTTAATAATTTATATAACTCTTATAGGCCTATTGTTGAAGTATTAGCCAGCTGGTTAGTAACTGAGTGGGGAGCAAATCAAAACGATGCTCAACAATTAACAAATGCCCTATTTAAGTTAAATAGGAATTTTACAGAGAAAGATGCTCAAGCAGCAAAAGTTGTTCCTGAACAATACACTAAGATAACAATTTTGGCAAAAGAGTTAACAAAGAAGAATACTTACTTTGATCGTTTTGAGAAAAAATGGGATAAGTTTATAAAATTATCACCTACTGACCAACAGAAACTATTAAAGCAAGCAAAACTTGCAGGTATAGGTAAGGCATTTACTAGTATTTGGGAGCAAATTGTTGGTTTATGGGATTTATTTGCTAATTTCAAACAAAATGCCGAAGAAATTAAAAAGTTTTTTGGCGATTTAACAATGGAACAAATAAATGCTTGTGCTGAAAAACTTTATCTTATTTTAAACGACAAAGGATTATTGTATATATTATGTACTACACTAGGTGTTTGGTTTGAATTACTTCCTATTCAGGATGAGGCCTTTTTAAGTACATCTATTGTTGCTGAAATAGTGATTAGTTTGGTTGGGGGGGCGGCTCTAAAAGCAGCAGGGGTGACAACTAAAGCAGCAGGAGCCACTAAAAAATTAGTTAAAAAAGCTAGTACAAAAATACAATTACCTTTAGATAGATTAGTTATTTCATTTTCTGATGCGATTGATATGGCACTTAATAAAAAGCAAATGGAAAAACATCTAAAAAATTATAAAATTGTGGCAACTCAGGGCATTACAAAATCAGATAATATTCAAAAAGTTCTTAAAGTTGGAGATAAAACACATAATAATGTTGTACCTGTAGCTAGGACACCAGGGAAAAGTAATATCTCCCAACAAAAATCTACAAGTAATAAAAAAACAGCGCAAAATAAGGATCAAACGAATAAGCCACAGCAATCAGCTAGTTGTACTATAACAGGTGGCTGTCCTGTCTCTATGGTAACAGGAGAAGAGTTACTCACTCTAACTGATGGTGTATTATCAGGATTATTACCTTTTGAATGGAAACGTCTTTATCGAACAAGTGGTGCAGAAATTAATAATGGTCTTGGGTATGGTTGGTCTCATAGCTTATCCCATTATTTAATATTTGAAAAAGATAAAATATTATGGGTTAATGATGAAAATCTGATAACTACTTTGCCATTACCAACTGACGAATTGCCTGATGGTGTAAACCCAGTGGCTGAAGCTGCTATTTATTTGGGTGATCATGAAAATGAATATGTTTTAGCTAGAACTGATGGTCAAGGATACTATCATTTTTCGCGTACTCAGAGTGGTGCTCAACTAGACTACATTAGTGATCCATATGATAATCGATTAGTTATAAATCGTGATTTAACAGGAAAGATTCGTCGAATTCATAACAATGCAGGTAGAGCTTTGTTGCTATGTTATAAGGACAAGCTATTAATAAATATAGATTATCAACAGCAAATAGCTGCAGCAACTGAAGAAGCATCTTGGCAAACAATACAAACATTAGTAAGTTATGAATATAACCATAACCTTCAGCTTATCAAGGCAACCAATGCAGTAGGTGATTCTGAAACCTATAAATATAATGAGTTAAATGTTATTCAAGAGAGGCGTTTAGCTGGAGGCACCGCTTTTTATTGGGAATGGGAAAACCAAGGTAAACATTCTCGTTGTTTACGCCATTGGAATAATATTGGACAGGAGCAACGTTATCAATGGGATGATAATGGAACGGTTATAGTTACCAATGAAAATAGTACCCAAGAAATTTATACTCATGATACTGAAACAGCTAAATTATTAAAACAAATTGATCCTAATGGAGCAGAAACGCTTAAAAGTTATGATGATGAAGGACGTCTTATATTAGAAAAGTCGCCTCTAGGTGCAGAAACAATTTATCAGTATGACGATAGTGGTCAATTGGTACATATGGTACCTGCAGAGGGTGAGTCTATACATTACTTTTATGAAAATGGGTTTGTGAAAAAAACCATTCAAGGACAAGCAGAGTGGCAATATAAACATAATGAACAAGGGGATATATTACAACAAATAGATCCTTTAGGTTATATTACTAGCTATCAATATACTACAACTGGAAAGTTACAAAAAATAGACTATCCAGATGGTAGTACACATACCTTTAGTTGGAATAAGTTAGGGCAACTTATAGAGGAAAAAACACCACAAGGAGGCATCCGTCGGTATCGTTATGACAGTTTGGGTCATCAGATTATTCGTCAAGATGAGACAGGCAAAGTAACTCAGATAGAATACGATGCGATAGGTCGTATTATTAAAGTTATACTTCCTAATGGTGCACAAAAACAATATCAATACAATGCATTTGGTAAAGTAACTCAAATGCAAGATGAGCAAGGGCGTAGTACTCGTTATGAGTATACACCTAATACCCATTTGATGAGTTGTAAAATCAATCCTGATGGTAGTAATGTTCAGTATCGTTATAACACTCAACTTAACTTAACAGAAATCATTAATGAACAAAATGAACACTATTATTTACACTATAATGAAGCTGGACTTGTAAGCCATGAGGTTGGATTTGATGGTAGGAAAACAAGTTATCAATATGATTTACTAGGAAATCTAATCGCTAAAATAGAGTATGATGACCAAGGTAAACAATATACTACACAATTTACTCGTTCCTTAACGGGCAAATTACTTGTCAAAAAGTTAGCTGATGGTAGAGAGTTCTATGCGGATTATGATGAAAATGGGCGTCTTATTAGTTTAACAGACGGCTATTGGCCTATTAACTTTGAATATGATCTTGCAGGTAAGCTTATTGCAGAACATCAAGGCTGGGCAACTATTCGATATAAATATAATGCGTTAGGTCTTGTTACTCAGTACAAATTACCTGATGGTAATATTCTAGACTATCACTATAGCCGAGGTGGGCAGCTTCAACAAATAGATCTGAACCAACAGCAACTGACAAAACATTATTACAGTTTAGGTCAAGAAATAGAAAGACAACAAGGTAATCTAACAAGTTTCTATGACTATGACGAACGAGGTCAGTTAAAGGCGCATTTTATTAACTTGCAAAATAAACAGCTATACCAACGTCAGTACCAATATGCGGTTAATGGCAATCTATTAACTATACAAGACTCTTATAAGGGAAATAGACAATTCTATTATGATCCATTGGATAGGTTAGTGCAGGTACGGGGTAATATTACAGAAAGTCTAATACATGATCCAGCTGGTAATTTGCTGGCTCAGGAGCAAATAAAGTCTAATTCTAGTCAAATCAAGGGAAATAGACTGTTACTTCAAGGTGATAAACATTTTAAATATGATAGTTTTGGTAATCTAATTGAAGAAAAACGTGGTAAAGAACAAAGCCTTGTTACCCAATACTACTATGATTGTTTACATCAATTGACCAAAGCAGTAATGCCGAATGGAACAATTGCAGAGTATCAGTATGATGTTTATGGTCGCAGGATAAGAAAAACAATTACAGACAAAATAGGAGCTAAAACCAAAACAGATTATATCTGGATGGGAGACAATATAATTGCCGAAAGAAGTAAAGAGCATTACCAGAGTTATTTATATGAAAAAGATACACATAAACCGTTGGCATTATTAAGAGGTAAAGGAAAAGAGGCACAAATTTATTTCTATCAATTAGACCATTTGGGCACGCCTCAAGAACTAACAGCATTTAGTGGTAAAATAGCTTGGTCTGCTAGTTATAAAGCTTATGGTAATTTAGCACAATTAGAGATTAGTGAAATTGATAATCCATTAAGATTTCAAGGCCAGTATTTTGATCAGGAAACAGGGTTACATTATAACTATTATCGATACTATAACCCTAATATAGGACGCTATATAACGCCTGACCCTATTAAACTGGCAGGAGGTTTGAATAGCTACCAATATACCAATAATCCTATTAATGAAATAGATCCTTTAGGATTGGTAGTATGCCCAAGATCTACAACAGTTAAAACAGATACTGCTACAGGAGCTAAATTTCTTGATGATATTGATGATCACTTAGTGTCTGGGCATGGGTATAATCCGAAAGTTACCCAACACGCTGGTGGTATTAAAGGTACTCATAATATGGAGAGCTTTGAAAAAGTAATAGCACAAGAAGACTTGGTTGTAATAAAAAAGAAAAAAGTGGCTAATGGTATTTACGAAGTTACATATGCGAAAAAAAGTAAATATGGCTCAGGAAAAAATGCTGGTAAATATATGCTTGATGCTGATGGTAATATAAAAGTTAATGAGTTTAGGAATCCAAAAACAGTATATGATTCTAAAATACATTCTGATGAAAAAATAAAACAATCTGGAAAGGTTGCAGCATTTAGAGGATATCAGAAAGCTGTTAATGATGCTAAAAAAGCTGGAAAAGAACAGTTTACCTATCGTGAAAAAGAAAATGGAATACTATTTGAAATTGCCATGGATTTAGATAAAGCGTCAGGTAACTGGATAATTAAAAGCTATTATCCAGTAGGGTAAGCTAAATTGGAGTTAAGTTATGAGTGAAAATATAGAGAACCATTATCAAAACCTAGATATTAAATTTGTTAACGAATCAAACTCTGTATATCAAGACGATATAGAGTTTATAAAACATATTTGTTCGGGATGCTTAGAAGGAGATGAGACAGAAAAAAATTTAATAGAATTTATGTCTTGTTTTTTAGTTGGAATTCATCCAGGTAGCCATTTATTTGATTGCAGTATTACCATAGGTTGTATGGCTACTGCTGACTTTATATATGAAGATGGCTTTATTGAGTATGACTTAATACGTGGTCCTTATGGTATAAATATTGTAGCATTTGAGGATGAAAAAAATTGTTTAGTCCTTGAGGAAAACTTAGCAATTAAAGAAATAATAAAGATCATTAGAGAAATTTATAAAGCACGAGTGTCAGCTTGTGAGTCGCCATCATTTATAGAGGCGTACATGGAATTGGTTCGTATGTTTAAGTTGGAGAAAGAATATGTCTAGATATATAGGTGTTGGAGGGGTAATTCGCTCTGGTATGTTTAATATAATAGGTTATAACATATTATGGAATTGTTTAAAAATGATTTATGTTATAAATAAAACAGATATACAATTGAAAAAATTGTTAGAAACTACATTAAATAGTAATGATTTTATAGCAGAAGAAGCAGTAATATACTTTTATAATTTGCCTGATGAAATAAAAGATGACTATTATGATTTTAAGCATGGAGATTTATCTAATAAAATTATTTTCCAATATGCTAACAATAAGATTGCGGTAGATAAAGCAATAGGTGCAGATTCGATTGCTAATTTCTGTATGCGACATGCAGAGAATAAAGAAACCTTACGTCCTTTATATAATCAAATCCGAGAGAAGTTTAATATCACTTACCCACATATAGTATAAAGCATATATTGACAGTATTTATGGGTAAATATACCCTTATAGAATAGGATAAAATAAAGTGAAGAATTTAATTTCATTATTTATTGTACTTATTGCTCTATGTGGGATTAATCATGCTGAAACTGCTTCTTTTAATATTGATAGTGAAGAATCTGCAAGAAGTTATCTACATTTTTTTGAAAAAAAAGCAAATGAGCAAATCCACACACATTCAATGTCAAATGTTAATGCGGTAATATTTGATCAGAAAGATACTTTGACTATACAACTCATCTTTGATAAAAATGAGGAAGAGCTTTCTAAAATACAAAATGCATTAGAGTTAGATAACAATATAAACTGTGATACTTCAAAATATTCAGTATTTCACTATGGAAGTGGTCTAAGTGTTACGATAAATCCATATCTTCAAAAAACTTTAAATTATGGGTTCAATATTAGATTTGAAATTATTTCTAATAAAACAATGCTCCCTATCGGAAATATCCTTATTAATGAAGATGAATGTCATAAGGCTTTTAGATAAGTGAGGGTAGTTTACCTCAAGAAGTTAAGCCAACACACATAGTTGTGGATAAAATAACATGGTAAGAAAAAAAGCCTTGAATCAATAAATAGTATGCCTAAACACCATGTAACATCACCATTTAATAGTAAAATATTATCTAAGCACAATCTATTAAATAACAGGTGATAATAATTGGGTAATGGATAATTCTAACAAGTGTTCAAAAGAGTCAGCTTAATTTTTTATCTGTCTTTTTATAATTTGTTAGCACTTATCTAAAAGAGATCTATTAATAAAATTTTGTTAGATAAGCTATTTATAATAATACCAGATTCATCAGGATAAAATATGTTGAAAAAGATTCCTATTCAAATATGTTACTGGATGTAAAACAGATATTTATTTAGAAAAGAATGTAAGTCAGACTTAATCTAGCAGATACTTATATAAAATGGGGTACTGTACGATCAGGTCTTAACTATTCCAATTAATGAGATATTGGTTGCTGCATTGTTCAAGTATATGTTTTTTGATTGTTCTGTGTTTTAATTGTAGTTGAGTTATCTCTTATTGAGATAACTGATATCTAAGATAGTTCAGTTAAGCATCAGTTTTTATAACTTACATGCTCGGACCAGTTTACTTTTAATTTTTCCATGCTGAAAATAAGATAAGGCTTGTTTTACTATTGTGCGATCAATAGCAATATAAGTATAAAACTCAGTGATATTAATTTTTCCAATATTTTTGCTTTCTAAGTTAGCATCTTTGGTTAATGCACCGAGTACATCACCAGGTCTTACTTTATTTTTACGACCAATCGTCAAACACAATGTTTGCATATTGGGTATTACAATGTTTGTGGGATCAATAGTTAAATTAGGTAATGATTTCCAGTTAAGCTTGAAATTTAATTCTTTTTCAATGGCATTAGCTCTAACAACCTCACTTGTTGCGACTAAGGTGATAGCTATCCCCTTTGCTCCAGCTCTTCCTGTTCGGCCAATCCTATGGACATACACCTCAGGATCGGGTGTGATTTGGTAATTAATGACAACGTCTAGCTCTTTAATGTCTAAGCCCCGAGCAGCAACATCTGTTGCTACCAAAATAGCACAGCTTTTATTAGCAAATTGAAATAATACCTGTTCTCGCTCACGCTGCTCTAAATCACCATGTAATGCGATAGCACTATAGCCTAGCCCATTCAAGTAGGACTCAACGTCTTGACAAGCTACCTTTGTGTTACAAAAAACAATGGTTGATTCACAAGGGTTCAGATTAATCATTTTGGCTAATGCTTGATCACGTTGATGGTTTTCAATTTCATAAAAATATTGCTCAATCTCATTATGTGGTTCTTCTGTAGAGATCATCACGGGCGAGTTCTGAATCTTTTTACTCATCGCCATGATGCTATCAGGATAAGTAGCAGAGAAAAGGAGCGTTTGACGAGAGGTTGGTGATGCAGCCAGTATGCTACTAATATCTTCTTCAAAACCCATTTCAAGCATTCTGTCGGCTTCATCAAGAACTAGTGTATTTAATTGCTTTAAATTTAAAGTCTGCCGTTCTAGATGATCGACTAATCTTCCTGGTGTTCCGACTACAATATGTGCGCCATGCTCTAAAGAACCTATCTGTGGTCCTACAGGAACACCTCCACACAGCGTTAACACTTTGACATTACTCATAAGACGAGCTAAGCGACGAATCTCATTGGCAACCTGATCAGCTAATTCGCGGGTTGGGCAAATAACAAGCGCTTGTGTGGAGAATTGTTTAACATTCAGTTTAGATAATAAGGCTAAACCAAATGCAACGGTTTTTCCACTGCCTGTTTTGGCTTTAGCTATCACATCTTTGCCCGCCAGAGCTAATGGCAACGTTTGCTCTTGAACGAGAGTCATGGAAGTAAATTCCATTAACGCTAAATTATCTAATAAGGTTTGTTTTAAAGGTAAGGATGAAAATGATTTCACAAGGGCTCTTTGTTATAACAAGTAGTTAAATAAGCTTTTATCATACCTGATTAAAAACATAATTACTTTAATTATGCTGCAACATAGTTGCTCTCTATATTGTTCCCAAGCCTCCCTCATTTCCTTATGATAATTATAACGCTGATAAATGCGCTTAAATTTATTTTCTTCAGTATGATTTAAGCAACGCTCAGCCACTTCAGGTAATACAACCAATTATATAGAAGAAAATAAAAGTTATAGTGCAAGCAATTTTACTCTTTATAGTAAACCAGTACTTGAACACATTAGTGAGCTTTTTTGATGGTTATATGACTTATTTTAAGAGCATAAAAATTTATTTTGGCTTTTATACTGTAAGAAATATTGGAAAAGAGAAAAAGTCAGTATTAGATGATGGTGAAGAATGGAAAGAGGATTTAGAAAAGATATCTAAGGAAGATCCATCTTCTTGGTAATCAATTTTAAAAGGGTTTAACAGCCCTTTTTTATTGGCAAGATAATAACGTAATAGTTGAATCAAGTAAGCCAACAGCAGAAGCTTTAAATGCTCAACGTGCGCTCGATAAAATTTTAATTCTTGAATAGGGAGTGGAATCATGGCAAAAACAGGCGTTTTTATAAATAGCGAATGTTATTTAATTAACTCTAATCTTGTCAAAATTTTTTGAAGAAACAAAAAAGTATTTTTCAGAAAATGAAATGGAGCTAGAGAATATTCCAGAAATTTTTGAATATTTGCAGGCTTGGTTTATTGCTTCAGGTATAGATTTAGACAGTTTAAATAAAACGAGTTTCAACATACGTTAATCTCTATGAGAGGAGTAACAATTGGATTTGGAGAAAGGTGAGAGTTATAGAGGTTGGAAACTATAATACTACTTTTGTGTGTTATATTCATTTAAATATGATGGTTATTGTGTTAGTTAGTATGCTTTATACTGTTTCCTTTAAAATCTAACAATATAATTAATTTAAGAGAATTTAGTTAAAATTTAAAAAAGAGAAATAATTTTATGATTATAAAATGTAATAAATTGTACAAGCATGACAAAAAATGTCACTTCTTTTCATTTTATTCGTAAAATATAAAATTAATAAGAATAGCGATATAAAGATAAGGCAAATAATTATTTTATAAGATATTGAATTTAAATAATATTTTTGTTTTTTTAGTTCTTTTCCTAAAGTTGGCATACTATGTGCTTGTTTATAGTCAGTCAGAGGGTATGTATATTTGCTATAACTCCCTTGATCTAAACTAAAATATATTGGAGAAACAACATGAGAACTATGCAAAAAGGTTTTACTTTAATCGAATTAATGATCGTAATTGCAATTATCGGTATTCTAGCTGCGATTGCTATCCCAGCATACCAAGATTACATTGGTCGTGCTCAAATGGCTGAAGCTTTAAGCTTAGCTTCTGGTCAAAAAGGTGCAATAGCTGAATACTATAGTTCAAATAATCAGTGTCCAAAAAACAATACTTCAACTACAGCAGGTGGTATTGCTTCACCTTCTAAAATCGCTGGTAAATATGTATTATCAGTAACTACTGGTGATGCTAGTGGTGGTACTATTACACTTGGTTCTGCTACAATTACTCCTGTATGTCAAATTGATGCTAAAATGAGAAATACTGGTGTTAATGGTGATATCGCTGGTGGTACTTTATCATTAAAAATGGGTGTAACTTCAGGTGCTTTCCAATGGGGTTGTAGCTCAGCTGATATCGACGATAAATACTTACCATCTACTTGCCAAAAATAATTAAATTTTTGGTTAGAGTTATAAAAAAACCCTGTTTTACAGGGTTTTTTTATTAAATATTTTATTGTATTTGTTGGTAGTTAAGTGTTTTATATAATGGTTCTTAATTGTAGATAAATTGATTTGGGGGCTACAATGAAATCACAACAAGGTTTTACATTAATGGAATTAATGATAGTAATAGCCATTATAGGAATTTTAGCTGCGATTGCTATCCCTGTTTATCAAGATTATATTGGTCGTGCTCAAATGGCTGAGGCATTAAGTTTAGTATCAGGTCAAAAAGCCTCTGTAGCAGAATATTATAGTGCTAAGAATCTTTGTCCAGAAAATAGTACTTCAAATAATGCTGGCGGTATTGCTAAGCCTTCGGAAATTTCTGGTAAATATGTGCTATCTGTTACAGTAAAAGAGGATAAAACTCAAACTATTATGCTTGGTAGCAATGGCATACAATCAATATGTGGTGTTGTGGCAAAAATGCGTTCTACAGGCGTTAATGGTAATCTTGTTGGTAGTGAATTAGGATTATATATGGCAGTGACATCAGGTTCTTTTCAATGGGGTTGCATAAGTAATGCTTTAAAGCAATATTTGCCTGCCTCTTGTCAGAACTAATTTTTATAGCCCTGCTTATGCAGGGTTTATTGCCAATTTAATATTAGTTCTTCTTGCCAAGCTATTCTAACAAAATGTCTATCCATAATATCGATGACTTCTTGTAGGTCAGTTTGATTATTAGCTTCTGCTTTTAGTTTTAATCCATCCATAACTTTTTCTATATAACCTTTTCCTATCTTAAAATTTATTTCACCATGGTTTTCATCATAGTTAACTATAACTTTGTGAGCAAAATGTTTGCATAGTCTATTGATGTATTTTGATGGAGTTGATGTTTCTACATAAGCTTCTGCTATCATATTAAACCTATATTTATTGATTTTTATATGAATTAGTATATAAAAAAACCTCAACTAACGTTGAGGTTTTTTGAAAATAAATATTATTCTCAATTAGAACAATACACGACAGCGAATAGTACCTTTTACTTGTTGTAATTTTTCTTGAGCAAGTTCGGATGATTTTGCATCTAAGTCAATGACTACATAACCCACTTTTTCATTGGTTTGTAGGTACTGGCCACAAACGTTAATGCCATTATCAGAGAATACTTTATTAATTTCGCTCATAACACCTGGAATATTTTGATGAACATGTAGTATACGGTGAATATCTGGATGAGAAGGCAAAGCAACTTCTGGGAAATTTACAGCAGTAATAGATGAACCATTATCACTGTATTTAATTAACTTTTCAGCTACTTCTACGCCAATATTTTTCTGAGCTTCCATCGTTGAACCACCAATATGAGGGGTTAAGATAACATTATCTAAACCACGCAATGGGCTTTGGAATTCATCTTTATTGCTACGAGGTTCTACTGGGAATACATCTATGGCAGCACCGCTTAGATGGTTATCTTTTATGGCATCTGCTAACGCATCAATCTCTACCACTGTACCACGTGAAGCATTAATTAAAATGCTACCTTGTTTCATTTGGCGTATTTCTTTTTCACCAATCATCCATTTAGTAGAGGGTAGCTCTGGAACGTGTAGGGTTACAATATCAGCAGTGGCTAATAATTCTTGTAAGGTATCAGTTGGTTTAGCGTTACCTAGAGATAATTTGTTAACTACATCGTAGAAGATTACATTCATTCCTAACCCTTCAGCTAGAATTGAAAGCTGTGTACCAATAGAACCATAGCCTATAATACCAAGGGTTTTTCCTCTAATTTCAAAGGAGTTAGTAGCTGATTTTAACCAACCACCACGATGACAAACCATATTCTTTTCTGGAATACCACGTAGTAATAAAATAGCTTCAGCTAATACTAACTCTGCTACTGAGCGAGTATTTGAGTAGGGGGCATTAAATACTACAATGCCACGCTCACAAGCGGCTTGTAAGTCAACTTGGTTAGTACCAATACAGAAACAGCCAACAGCGATAAGTTTTTTAGCACAATCAAAAACTTCAGCTGTTAAATGGGTACGGGAGCGGATGCCAATAAAGTGTGCATCAGCAATTTTTTCTTTTAGTTCTTCTTCCGGTAGTGAGCCTGAGATCGCCTCGATATTCTCATAGCCTGCTGCTTTTAAGGTATCAATAGCAGATTGATGAATACCTTCTAGAAGAAGAAATTTAATTTTGCTTTTGTCTAAAGAAGTTTTGCTCATTGCTCTATGTCCGCTTTTAAATAAAAATCAGAAATAATATCTGTTATCTCTTAAAATTTTAACAATTAAGAGTACGCTAAAATTAGCTATCTATGCTAGCATATTCTAATTCATTCTAGTGTGTTAGAACTGGATATTTTATCAAGTTCTGTATGAATTTTTTGTGAGATTAAATAAAAATGACCAATGATGCTCTTCTAGAATCATTAAAACAATTAGTAGAACCCAGTAAAGTATTAACAGATAAAGATTCTTTAGAAAACTATGGCAAGGATTGGACACGAATTTATACACCTAATCCGTTGGCTATCGTTTTTCCAAAAACTATTGAAGAAGTACAAGCTATTGTGCGCTGGGCTAATCAACATAAAATAGGCTTAGTCCCTTCTGGTGGTCGTACAGGACTTTCAGGTGCAGCAGTAGCTAATAATCAAGAGGTGGTCGTTGCCTTTGATTATATGAATAAAATTCTAGATTTTAATGCTATTGATCGTGAAGTTGTGTGTCAGCCTGGTTTGGTTACTAAGCAGTTACAAACTTTTGCAGAAGAGCAAGGATTATATTACCCAGTAGACTTTGCCTCTAGTGGCTCTAGCCAAATCGGTGGCAATATAGGAACTAATGCGGGCGGTATTAAAGTAATCCGTTATGGTATGACTAGAAACTGGGTGGCTGGTTTAAAAGTAGTTACAGGTAAAGGTGATTTATTAGACCTCAATAAAGGGCTAATTAAAAATGCCACAGGTTATGATTTTCGTAATTTATTTATTGGTGCAGAGGGTACCTTAGGTTTTGTGGTAGAAGCTACCATTAAATTGGAGCGTAAACCTAGTAATTTAACAGTGTTAGTGTTAGGTACACCAGATTTTGACTCTATTATGCCTGTATTACATGCTTTCCAAAGTAAGTTAGATTTAACTGCTTTTGAGTTTTTCTCAGATAAATGTTTGGCGAAGATTTTGGATCGTGGTGATATTCCAGCACCTTTTGATAGTCGTTATCCTTTCTATGCATTAATTGAGTTTGAAGCCATTACTGAACATGTTAGGGATGAAGCAATGGCTGTGTTTGAGCATTGTGTAGAACAAGGTTGGGTATTAGATGGGGTAATTAGCCAAAGTGAACAGCAATTACAAAACCTATGGCGCCTGCGTGAAGATATTTCAGAAACGATTGCTCCGTTTACCCCCTATAAAAATGATTTGTCAGTAACGGTTAGTCAAGTGCCTGCTTTTTTAGCGGATATTGATAATATTGTAAAAGCCGATTACCCAGATTTTGATGTGCTTTGGTATGGTCATATTGGGGATGGTAACCTGCATTTAAATATTTTAAAACCAGCTAATTTGGATAAGGAAGATTTCTTTGCTAAATGCGCAGTGGTGAATACTAAAGTCTTTGAGGTGGTAGAAAAATACAATGGTTCAGTTTCTGCTGAACATGGGGTTGGGTTGGTTAAACGTGACTATTTAGAGTATAGCCGTTCTGCAACTGAAATTGATTATATGCGTGCAGTAAAAGCAGTATTTGATCCTAATAATATTATGAATCCAGGTAAGATATTTAAATAGTTTATCTTTAAGCTACCTTATATAACCGCTATAAGGTAGCTATAGCTGATTATCTTACATAGATAATTTCTGGGCCGTCCTCATCATCTTCATCCCAATCATCCATATCGTCAGTGTCATCATCACTCGCTTTTAAACCACTACGACGTAATGCTCTAGCATCATCTAAACCTTGTAAGTGAGCGCGTGTTTCATCTTCAATACGTTGGTCGAGGTCTTTAAGATAATCTGCGTATTCAGGATCTTCTTCTATACGCAAAGTGCGTTCATCTAAATAACGCATAACTGCTTGTGCAAGTGATTCTGTACCTTCTCGTTCACTAGCAGAAATAATATAAACAGGGCCTTGCCATTGTAGTTTTTCTACAATAGCTTGTTTCACTTCTTGTTGTTCATCTTCTAATAATTGATCTGCTTTGTTCAGAATTAACCAACGATCACGTTCTACTAGTGATGGGCTAAACTTTTCTAATTCATTTAGAATAGTAACAGCCGCATCAGCAGGATCACTACCATCCAACGGTAACATATCCACTAGGTGTAATAGTAAGCGGGTACGGGTTAAGTGTTTTAAGAAACGTGTACCTAAGCCACTACCATCTGACGCACCCTCAATTAGTCCAGGAATATCAGCGATCACGAAGCTTTTAAAGCTGCCAACACTCACTACGCCTAGATTAGGCACAATGGTAGTAAAAGGATAGTCTGCTACTTTGGCTTTTGCCGCAGAGACGCTACGAATAAAGGTACTTTTGCCTGCATTAGGTAAGCCTAATAAACCTACATCAGCAATCACTTTAAGTTCTAATTTCAGATCACGAGCTTCACCAGGTTTGCCAGGCGTAGTTTGGCGTGGCGCACGGTTAGTACTGGATTTAAAACGAGTATTACCTAAACCATGCCAACCACCTTGCGCCACCATTAAGCGTTGACCTTCTTTAGTTAAGTCGCCAATGATTTCTTGGGTATTAGCATCAATAATGGTTGTGCCAATGGGAACTGGTAAAATAAGGTCATCACCTTTAGCGCCCGTACAATCAGTGCTACCACCATTTTGACCACGCTGTGCTTGGAAGCGACGGGTATAGCGATAGTCAACCAAGGTGTTCAGGTTAGCAGCGGCCTCTAGATAGACAGAGCCACCATCACCACCATCGCCACCGTTGGGGCCGCCTTTCTCAATAAATTTTTCTCGTCTAAAACTCATGCAACCATTACCGCCATCACCAGCTTGTACATGAATAGATACTTCATCAACAAATTTCATAAATTACCTTCGTCTCGCGACGGATTTTTAATTAGCCTGATTGTTAGTTTAATTAGTTATGGAGGGTTTGCAAGTTAGAAGAGAAATTTTCTTGAGTTAAAGACAAAAAAACCCTGCCATAGACAGGGTTTTTTCTAAATAGTGAGATTATGCAGCAACAATGCTTACATAACGACGGCCAAATTGACCTTTCACTTCAAACTTAACAACACCATCTACTTTAGCAAATAAAGTATGGTCTTTACCAATACCAACACCATAACCTGGGTGGAATTGAGTACCACGTTGACGAACAAGGATGTTACCTGCTTTTACAGTTTGTCCACCAAATAATTTAACACCTAGTCGTTTGGATTCGGAATCACGACCGTTGCGGGTAGAACCGCCAGCTTTCTTATGTGCCATGAGTTATATACTCCTCAAAAAGGTCTTAGGCAGAAATACCAGTAATCTTGATTTCAGTGTACCATTGACGGTGACCCTGACGTTTCATATGGTGTTTACGACGACGGAATTTGATAATTCTGATTTTGTCGTGACGACCTTGGCTGATTACTTCAGCTGTAACTTTAGCGCCTTCTACTACAGGAGCGCCAATATTAATTTGTTCACCATTAGCAACTAAAAGTACTTTATCAATAGTGATAGTTTCACCAGTAGGAACTTCTAGTTTTTCAACTTTAAGGTATTCACCTTCAGCGACTTTGTATTGTTTGCCGCCAGTTACAATTACTGCATACATTTAAAATAATCTCCGTTAGTCCTGCTCACCCGACGCTTTATCATCAGTATAATTGGTCTGGCATGGCTGCTAGGTGCTGGAAAACACTAAGCTATTGCGTGACAGGTAGTTACCTGAGGGAATTCAGGGGTTAGGATTTTACTCTGCTTATTATAACTAAGCAAGTGGATTTATAAAATATTATGGTTTTATTGTATAGATAACGATGCAAGTATAGGTCTTTTTTGAGAAAAGATTACAATTCAATTAAAATACACAAAGTAGATGTTTATAAAATTTACTTTATATCAGAGAGTATATTATGAAATCTAATCAACTTAACTAAGCATAGACGAGTTATGTATATAGAAAATAAAGAGGGGTTAATTGATGGGACTGATGCTTGCATAGGTTGGGTGAGTTTTTCAAAAACAGGCAAAACAATTTACTATAAGGGTAAAACATTCATTAGTAACAAGGGTAAAGGGGTACGAGGAAATTTTAGGGATCTTGAAACAGGTGAGGAGTATTGGATATCAGGTGTTAAAAAAAGTGGTTCAAATATACACTCCAGCGAATCTATCAGTTCAATTATGATTGATCAAGATGTTCAAGATGAATACAGACGTATCAAAAATTTATAATAGTAGCTACTTATAATCATTACTTTATTTTCGATGAAATCTGTTCTTTTATTTTTCTTAAAATGAACACATGGTTTTAAAAAAATTATTACGAGCGCGCGTAAATTAAATGAAGGCTTATCTAATATAGAGGATAAAGGTGTTTTGTAAAAAGCTAATCAATATATTTATCTAGCATAAATGCTTGACACTTATTAGTTGCCCACCTAGCATTACGCACAATATTTTTAAGGAATAGATAGAGTGACTGTTCAATCTAAAACTCAAAGCTTTTACCAAGTTATTGCCGAAGATTTTGCTAGGGTAGATGATATTATCCGTAAACAATTAGTGTCGGATGTTCCTTTAGTTGAACAAATTGCAGAGTATATTATCTCGGCTGGTGGTAAACGCTTACGTCCTCTATTAGTGTTATTAGCAGGTAATGCAGTTGGTAAAAAAGGAGATGACCTTTGTTTATTGGCTGGGCTTATTGAGTTTATTCATACTTCTACCTTACTGCATGATGATGTGGTTGATGCTTCTGGTTTACGTAGAGGTCGTTCAACAGCTAACGCTATTTGGGGTAATGCGCCTAGTGTATTAGTAGGTGACTTTTTATATACCCGTGCTTTTGAAATGATGGTGAAATTAGATTCCATGCATATTATGCAGGTGATTTCCCATGCTACCCGTATTATTGCGGAAGGTGAGGTATTACAGTTATCCCGCGTACGTGATGCTAGCACTACGGAAGAAATCTATATGCAAGTCATCCGTGGTAAAACAGCGATGTTATTTGAAGCGGCTACCCATAGTGCAGGCGTGTTAGCGAAAGCTACTCCTGAACAATGTGAAGCTTTACGTTGTTTTGGTGATGCATTAGGTATTGCTTTTCAATTAGTAGATGATTTGTTGGATTACCGTGGCAGTACGGATGATCTTGGTAAAAATGTTGGTGATGATCTCGCTGAGGGTAAACCGACCTTACCTCTTATCTATGCCATGAAGCATGGTAATGTAGAACAATCTGCAATCGTTCGTAAAGCTATTCAAAAAGGCGGAACTGATCAATTAGAGCTAATTAGTCAGATAGTGCAAGAGACAGGGGCATTAGACTATACTGCTCAATTGGCTAGAAGTTATGCTGAGAAAGCAATAGCTTATTTACAGAGTGCTATTCCTGATAGCAAATATAAAGATGCTTTAATTGAGTTAACTGAATTTTCTGTTGCTAGGACTTATTAATAGCTATTTAGAGTAAATCAAAGAACTTAGCCTGTATAGGAAAATATAAATCTAAAGTCATTGCCTTGTGTATTAGTAAAGAAATAGAACTTTTCATCTATATCGCTTACTGTGTGAAAATAATATCAATATATGTTCCATAAAACTGTAATAGCTATTTTTTGTTTGTTTAAGTAGTAAGGCTATTGGTTTATTTGGATCCTTATTTGGTGATCTTTATCGCTCTTCCAAAATAACTAAGATTGTTGTTTTGTTATTGTTGGAGGTTTGAAAATTCTATATCTAGTAATTAAAAATATATCTTCTATCAATTGAACGTCATTGTTGAAGTTTGCGTTATCTCAATTTTAGGATAAATAATTCAAATACCCCTTGTTTTAAATACAAATGATAATTATTATCATTTTAAATGGTATGTTAAATGAGGTGATTTATGATTTATCTAGTAGATGCTTGGTTAGAATGTGCACATCCTAGTCTACGTATTTTGAATAAAAATACGGGTGAAGTTTGTCTTACATTGAATGAGCAAGAAGTTATTAGCTATCAAGAGCAGGGCATATTTGATGTGGCAAGTTTGTTTTCAACCAATCAAGAAGTGATCCAGGAGCTTACTAATGACCTGTTTATAGCTAAACATATAGTATATAAATTGTAACAAAATATTTATATATTGAGATATGTGGATGGTATGCAAATAAACCAAGAGTTCTTATGGTCATTGTCTAAGCTATCCTGAACACTATTGAGTTAGTCAATTTAAAACGATATTAATGATTGACAGTAAGGCTAACTCCTCGTAGAATTGCGCCTCTTTTCAGTGGGCATAGTCCGCCTGCTGAAAGTTATTAAGAGTCTGAGGTCAACATGCAAAACCAACAAATTCGTATTCGGTTAAAGGCATTTGATCACCGCTTGATCGATCAATCAACTCAGGAAATCGTAGATACTGCGAAACGTACTGGGGCTCAAGTTCGTGGTCCAATACCATTACCAACTCGTAAAGAGAGATTTACTGTATTGATTTCTCCGCACGTTAATAAAGACGCGCGTGATCAATATGAAATTCGTACTCATAAAAGAGTATTAGATATCGTGCAACCAACTGATAAAACAGTTGATGCATTAATGAAGCTTGATCTTGCAGCTGGTGTAGAAGTGCAAATCAGCCTCGGCTAAGGCATTGCTTTAGTCGTGTAACGCTCTGAAATGGGCGGCCATAGCGGGTGAAAGCCCCGTACACTTATAGAGGTATATATATGACAATTGGTGTTATCGGTCGTAAATGCGGTATGACTCGCATTTTTACCGAAGAAGGTATCTCGATTCCGGTTACTGTTATTGAAGTTGAACCAAATCGTGTTACTCAATTCAAATCAGAAGAAACTGATGGCTACCGTGCTGTACAGGTTACAGTGGGTGAGCGTCGTACTTCTCGTGTTTCAAAACCACAAGCTGGTCACTTTGCAAAAGCTAAAGTAGCTGCTGGTCGTGGCGTTTTAGAATTCCGTTTAGAAGATGGCGAATACCAAGCTGGTGACGAACTTAAAGTTGATATGTTCGAAGCTGGTCAAATGGTTGACGTAACTGGTCAATCTAAGGGTAAAGGATTTGCTGGTACTATTAAACGTTGGAATTTCCGCGGTCAAGACAATACACATGGTAACTCAGTGTCTCACCGTGTACCAGGCTCTATCGGTCAGTGTCAGACTCCTGGTCGTGTTTTCAAAGGCAAGAAAATGTCTGGTCATTTAGGTGCTGAGCGCGTAACTGTGCAGTCCCTACAAATCGTTCGTGTTGACGTTGAGCGCAACTTACTATTAGTAAAAGGAGCTGTTCCTGGTGCTACTGGTAGTGATGTGATTGTACGTCCTGCTGTTAAAGCTCGCGGTTAAGGGGGAATAAAGAATGCAATTAAATGTAAATGGTGCGCAAGCAATCGAAGTTAATCAAGCAGTCTTTGATGCAAAGTACAATGAAACATTAATCCACCAAGCTGTAGTAGCTTATATGGCTGCTGGTCGTCAAGGTACACGTGCACAAAAAACTCGTGCAGAAGTATCTGGTGGTGGCAAAAAGCCTTGGCGTCAAAAAGGTACTGGTCGCGCACGTGCTGGGTCTACTCGTAGCCCAATCTGGCGTAGCGGTGGTACTACTTTTGCAGCTAAGCCACAAGATCATTCACAAAAAATTAACCGTAAAATGTATCGTGCAGCGATTCGTTCAATTTTATCTGAACTTGCGCGTACTGATCGTTTAGTAGTGGTTGAGAATTTTGCTGTTGATGCGCCAAAAACTAAAGAATTAGTGAATAAACTGCAAGCATTAGAGTTAAAAGATGTATTAATCATAACTGATGCTTTTGATACTAACCTATGGTTAGCAGCTCGTAACCTACCTCATGTAGATTATGTAGAAGCAAGTGGTTCAGATCCTGTCAGTTTAATTGCTTATGAAAAGGTACTTATTACTGTACCTGCTATTAAGAAAATTGAGGAGGTATTGGCATGAGTTTTGAACAAGCTCGTTTATACAAGGTTCTTCTTGCCCCTCTCCATACTGAGAAGTCAGAACTTATTTTAGAAGAAGGCGGTCAAGATCGCATTGCTTTTAAAGTGGCTGCTACTGCTAATAAAGTTGAGATCAAAGAAGCAGTTGAAAAACTATTCAAAGTTGAAGTAGCTAAAGTGATGACCTTAAACGTTAAAGGTAAGGTCAAAAGAGAAATGTCTGGTAAAACTTCAAAACGTATTCGTTTTGCAAAAGGTAAAGAAAGCGATTGGAAAAAAGCCTACGTTGTTCTTAAGCCAGGCAGTGTTATTGAATCATTAGCTGCTCAAGATAAATAAGGTAGGGTGCATCCATGGCTATAGTTAAATGCAAACCGACCTCAGCAGGACGTCGTTTCGTAGTTAAAGTAGTAACTCCAGAGTTACATAAAGGTGCTCCATATGCACCATTACTTGAGAAAAAGTCTAAGTCTGGTGGTCGTAACAATAATGGTCGTATCACTACGCGCCATATTGGTGGTGGACATAAGCAACATTACCGTTTAGTTGATTTCCGTCGCAATGATAAAGATGGTATTCCTGCGGTTGTAGAGCGTATTGAATATGATCCAAACCGTACTGCACATATTGCTTTATTGAAATATGCAGATGGTGAGCGTCGTTATATTATTGCACCTAAAGGTGTTAAAGCTGGCGATCAAATAATCGCTGGTGCGCATGCACCGATTAAGGCGGGTAATACATTACCATTACGTAATATCCCAGTAGGTAGTACTATTCACTGTATCGAAATGAAACCTGGTAAAGGTGCACAAATTGCACGTTCAGCGGGTGCTTCTGTACAGTTAGTTGCTCGTGAAGGTGCTTATGTAACGGTACGTTTACGTTCTGGTGAAATGCGTAAAATCTTATCAGAATGTCGTGCAACTTTAGGTGAAGTATCTAATGGTGAACATAGCTTACGTTCATTAGGTAAGGCTGGTGCAAGCCGCTGGCGTGGTATTCGTCCTACAGTACGTGGTGTGGCAATGAACCCTGTTGACCATCCACATGGTGGTGGTGAAGGTCGTACTTCTGGTGGTCGTCACCCAGTTACGCCTTGGGGTATCAAAACCAAAGGTAAGAAAACTCGTACTAATAAACGTACTGACAATATGATTGTCCGTCGTCGTAAATAAGTGAGGATACGATAATGCCACGTTCGTTAAAGAAAGGTCCTTTTATCGATCTTCACCTATTGAAGAAGATCGAAACGGCTGTTGAAAAGAATGATCGTAAGCCAATTAAAACTTGGTCACGTCGTTCTATGATATTGCCACAAATGGTAGGTTTAACTATCGCTGTTCACAATGGTCGTCAACATGTACCAGTACTTGTGAATGAAGATATGGTTGGCCATAAATTAGGCGAGTTTGCTGCTACCCGTACATATCGTGGTCATGCGGCAGATAAGAAAGCCAAGCGTTAATAGGTGAGCGTAATGAAAGAAGACAAAGATAAGATAGTATCTGCGAAATTATCAGGTGCTCGTATTTCTGCTCAGAAAGCTCGCTTAGTAGCTGATCAAATTCGTGGGAAGGAGATTGGCACTGCACTTAATTTACTAACGTTCAGCAGTAAAAAAGCTGCTCCGTTATTTAAGAAAGTGCTTGAGTCAGCGATTGCAAATGCTGAACAAAACAAGGGCTTTGACATTGATGACCTGAAAATTCATGCTGTTTATGTTGACGAAGGGCGTTCTTTAAAACGTATGCTTCCTCGTGCAAAAGGTCGTGCTGATCGTATTGTTAAACGGTCTTGTCATATCACTGTTAAAGTTATCGAAAAGTAACGGAGTCGATCAGATGGGTCAGAAAGTACATCCTACTGGCATACGCCTAGGAATCGTAAAGGAGCACACTTCTGTTTGGTATGCAGACCGCAAAAACTATGCGGATTATCTAAATACTGACTTGAAAGTTCGTGGTTACCTCCAAGATAAATTAAAAAACGCGTCCGTGAGCCGAATCGACATTGCTCGTCCAGCTCAAAGTGCACGTATTACTATTCACACTGCACGTCCTGGTATTGTTATCGGGAAAAAAGGTGAAGATGTGGAGAAGTTACGTCAGGACCTGACCAAACAAATGGGTGTTCCCGTTCATATTAATATTGAAGAAATTCGTAAACCAGAATTAGACGCAATGTTAGTAGCACAAGGTGTTGCCCAGCAGTTAGAGCGTCGTGTTATGTTCCGTCGTGCAATGAAACGTGCGGTTCAGAGCGCAATGCGTCTTGGTGCTAAAGGTATCAAGATTCAGGTAAGCGGTCGCTTAGGTGGTGCAGAAATCGCTCGTAGCGAATGGTATCGTGAAGGTCGTGTTCCTTTACATACACTTCGTGCCGATATCGATTATGCAACCTATGAAGCACACACTACTTATGGTGTAATCGGTGTTAAAGTTTGGATCTTCAAAGGCGAAGTTATTGGTGGCCAATTAGAAGAAACTAAACCAGCACCTACATCTCGTAAAAAAGCTGCTAAGTAAGGGGTACGCCAAATGTTACAACCAAAGCGTACAAAATTTAGAAAGCAGATGACGGGTCATAACCGTGGTCTTGCTCATCGCGGTAGCAAAGTGAGTTTTGGCGAGTACGCGCTGAAAGCTACTGGACGCGGTCGTTTAACTGCTCGTCAAATCGAAGCAGCACGTCGTGCTCTCACACGTCACGTTAAACGTGGTGGTAAAATCTGGATTCGTGTGTTTCCTGATAAGCCAATTACCAAGAAACCTTTAGAAGTTCGTATGGGTAAAGGTAAAGGTGGCGTAGAATACTGGGTAGCACAAATTCAACCTGGTAAAGTTCTTTACGAAATTGAAGGCGTTTCAGAAGTATTAGCCCGTGAAGCTTTTGCACTTGCTGCAGCTAAACTTCCTATTCCCACCTCTTTTGTTAAGCGGACGGTGATGTAATGAAATTAAAACAAAGACGTGAAGAAGTACGGAATCTTTCCGTAGAACAAATTAACGAGCAAATCATGGGCTTATTGCGTGATCAGTTTAATTTGCGTATGCAAAAAGCGACTGGTCAATTAGGTCAAGTTCACTTGCTCAAACAGGTTAAACGTGATATCGCTCGCCTTAAAACCGAGTTGACCGCGAAGCAGAAGCAGGCAGGTAAGTGATTATGGCTGAAGCTCAAAAAACCGTTCGCACGCTTATGGGTCGTGTGACTAGCGATAAAATGGACAAAACAATTACTGTATTGATTGAGCGTCGTGTAAAACACCCAATCTATGGTAAGTATGTTAAACGTTCTACTAAATTACATGCGCACGATGAGACTAATCAATGTCGCATTGGCGACACAGTTACCATTCGTGAAACACGTCCACTATCCAAGACTAAAGCTTGGACATTAGTGGAAGTTGTTGAACGCGCGGACGCAGTGTAAGGGGGTCGGAGAAAATATATGATTCAGACTCAATCAATGCTAGATGTGGCAGATAACAGTGGTGCACGTCGTGTGATGTGTATCAAAGTATTAGGTGGTTCTCACCGTCGTTATGCTGCTGTGGGTGACATCATTAAGGTAGCTGTGAAAGAAGCCATCCCACGTGGTAAAGTTAAAAAAGGGCAAGTGATGACTGCGGTAGTTGTACGTACTCGTCATGGTGTTCGTCGTCAAGATGGTTCTTTAATCCGTTTTGATGATAACGCAGCTGTGTTATTAAACAATAAGCAAGAGCCGATTGGTACCCGTATCTTTGGACCAGTAACTCGTGAACTTCGTACTGAGAAGTTTATGAAAATCGTCTCACTTGCTCCAGAAGTGTTGTAAGGAGAGGCGCTATGAAGAAGATTCGTCGAGATGACGAAATTATCGTCATCGCCGGTAAAGATAAAGGTAAGCGCGGCCGTATTGTTAAAGTGCTTGCTGATGATCGTGTGATTGTAAGTGGTATTAATATGGTTAAACGCCATACTAAGCCTAATCCACAAGCTGGTACTCAAGGCGGTATTGTTGAGAAAGAAGCACCTTTGCATATCTCTAACGTTGCTATTTTCAATTCTGAAACTAGCAAAGCAGATCGCGTAGGTTTTAAATTTGAAGATGGTGTTAAGGTTCGTATCTTCAAGTCCAATCAACAACCGATTGATGCTTGAGAAGGAAGGTAAATAACCATGGCACGTCTAGAAAAAGTTTATAAAGAACAAATTCTTCCTAAATTAAAGGATGAATTAAAATTAGCTAATGTGATGGAAGTTCCTCGCATTACCAAAATCACCCTTAACATGGGGCTTGGTGAAGCAATTGGCGATAAAAAAGTAATTGAAAATGCTTTAGCTGATCTTGAGAAAATCACAGGTCAAAAAGCAGTGGTTACTAAAGCGCGTAAATCAATTGCGGGTTTCAAGGTTCGTGAAGGTTGGCCAATTGGTATTAAGGTAACTTTACGTCGTGATCGTATGTATGAGTTTTTGGATCGTTTGATTTCGATCTCTTTACCACGTGTACGTGACTTCCGTGGCTTAAATGCCAAGTCTTTTGACGGACGCGGAAATTACAGCATGGGTGTAAAAGAACAAATCATTTTCCCAGAAATTGATTACGATAAAATTGATGCTTTACGTGGTTTAGATATTACTGTAACCACTACAGCGCGTACGGATGAAGAAGGGCGTGCATTATTACGTGCATTTAACTTCCCATTCCGTAACTAGGAGTTAGACAATGGCTAAAATGAGCATGAAAAACCGTGAATTGAAACGTCAACAAACGGTTGCTAAATACGCTGAAAAGCGTGCTGCTTTAAAAGCAATTATTGTTAACCCAAAGTCTACTGATGAAGAGCGTTGGGAAGCACAAGTTGCTTTACAAAAACAACCTCGTGATGCAAGTAAATCACGTATTCGTAACCGTTGCCGTATTACTGGCCGTCCACACGGTGTATACCGTAAGTTCGGTTTAGGACGTAACAAGTTACGTGAAGCAGCAATGCGCGGTGATGTGCCAGGTTTAGTGAAAGCTAGCTGGTAATCACTCAGTAATTAAGTTGTAAATAAGATAAGTCAAGCTTTATAGCTTGACTTATTTTTTTTGTGTCGTTAAAATGCTCGGCTCGCCGAATCTCTGTGTGGAGCATTTTGGCGTTTCGTAGCCTATTTATATTGATTTAAATAATAAAATAGGTTCTTTTATATTTTTAGGAGTAAAAATAGCCCATGAGTATGCAGGACCCGTTAGCTGATATGCTAACCCGTATCCGTAATGCCCAAATGGCTGAAAAGTCAGTTGTAAGCATGCCATCCTCTAAATTAAAGGTGGCTGTAGCCAAAGTTCTTCAAGACGAAGGTTACATTCAAGGGTACTCAGTTAGTGAAAGCGTAAAACCCGAGTTGACTATCGAATTAAAATATTTCGAAGGTCGTCCCGTTATTGAAGAACTTAAAAGAGCTAGTCGTCCAGGCTTACGTAACTACAAGTCAGCTTCTGAGCTGCCAAAAGTACGTGGTGGTCTAGGTGTATCTATCATCTCTACCAATAAAGGTGTGATGACTGATCGTGCTGCTCGCGCTGCCGGTGTTGGTGGCGAAGTACTTTGTACAGTATTCTAAGGGGAGTTAGCTATGTCACGCGTTGCTAAGAATCCCGTTACTATTCCAGCAGGGGTTGAAGTTAAAATCGCTGGAGATCAATTTTCAGTTAAAGGCCCAAAAGGTACTTTAGAAATGAAAATTCATCCTGCCGTAGAAATTACTCAGGATGGTGCTGAATTAAAATTTGCCTTACGTGAAAATGCTGAACTTAAAGTGAAAGCAATGTCTGGTACTACTCGCGCCTTAGTTAATAATATGGTGTTAGGTGTTAGTCAAGGCTTTGAGCGTAAACTATTATTAAATGGTGTTGGTTACAGAGCACAAGCTAAAGGTGAAGTTTTAAACTTAACCTTAGGTTTTTCGCATCCAATCGATTACCAATTACCTGCAGGTGTTACTGCAGAAACGCCTACTCAAACTGAAATTTTGATTAAAGGCATTGATAAACAACTAGTTGGACAAGTAGCAGCTGAAGTTCGCGGTTTCCGTCCACCAGAACCATACAAAGGTAAAGGTGTTCGTTATGCAGATGAAACTGTCCATCGTAAAGAAGCTAAGAAGAAGTAGGACATAGAAAATGAGCGACAAAAAAGAAACTCGTTTGCGCCGTGCACGTCAAGCACGTTTAAGAATGCGCGAGCTGGAAGTTGTACGTCTCTGCGTGTACCGCTCTTCCCAGCATATTTATGCGCAGGTTATTGCAGCTGATGGTGGCAAAGTATTAGCTTGTGCTTCTACGCTGGATAAAGAATTGCGTGATGGTGCAACAGGTAATATTGAGGCAGCTAAAAAAGTAGGTCAATTAATTGCGACTCGTGCTAAAGCTGCTGGTGTAACCAAACTAGCCTTTGACCGTTCTGGTTTTAAATATCATGGTCGCGTGAAGGCGTTAGCTGATGCTGCTCGTGAAGGCGGGTTGGAGTTCTAAATTATGGCAGAGCAAAGACGAGATCGCGATAATCGCGAAGAGAAAGAAAGCCGCGACGAAGGTTACATTGAGAAATTAGTTCAAGTAAATCGTGTAGCTAAAACTGTTAAAGGTGGTCGTATCTTTACTTTTACTGCATTAACTGTAGTAGGTGATGGTAAAGGTCGTGTTGGTTTTGGACGTGGTAAATCACGTGAAGTACCAGCAGCTATCCAAAAAGCAATGGAAGCAGCACGTCGCAATATGATTCAAGTTGATTTAAATGGCACTACTTTACAGTATCCAATTAAATCAGTACATGGTGCTTCTAAAGTTTACATGCAGCCAGCCTCTGAAGGTACTGGTATCATCGCTGGTGGTGCTATGCGTGCTGTATTAGAAGTAGCAGGTGTACAAAACGTATTAGCTAAGTGCTATGGTTCTACTAATCCTGTAAACGTTGTGTATGCAACTTTTAAAGGTTTAAGAGACATGCAATCTCCTGATGCCGTGGCTACTAAGCGTGGTAAAACAGTAGAGGAGATTCTGTAATCATGGCTACTGCTAACAAAGTAAAAGTTACTCTTATCAAAAGTACTAATGGTCGTTTAGCGAACCACAAGGCTTGTGTTAAAGGGTTAGGTCTACGTCGTATTGGTCACACTGTTGAAGTATTAGATACTCCAGAAAACCGTGGCATGATCAATAAGGCTTATTACCTTCTAAGAGTGGAGGATTAATAATGGCCCTATTTTTAAATGAAATCGCTAGTGCCCCAGGTGCACGTAAAGCTAAATTACGTGTTGGCCGTGGTATTGGTAGCGGTTTAGGTAAAACTGCTGGTCGTGGTCATAAAGGTGTGACTTCTCGTACTGGTGGTGGCGTTGCTCCAGGTTTTGAAGGCGGTCAAATGCCTTTACACCGTCGTTTACCAAAATTTGGCTTCGTTTCACAAAAAGCTTTAGATCGTGCAGAAGTTCGTACTTCTGAATTAGCTAAAGTAAAGGCTGATGTAGTAACACTACAAACTTTAAAAGAAGCTAATGTGATTAACTATAGTGTTAAGCGCGTTAAATTAGTGTTATCTGGTAAAGTAGCAAGTGCATTTACATTAAAAGGTATTCCTGCTACCAAAGGTGCGCGGGAAGCTGTGGAAGCTGCTGGTGGTAAGTTCGAGGACTAAATGGCTAAGCAAAACGCTCTCTCTTCATTTGCAGGTGGTGGTTTAACAGAGTTATATACTCGGTTAAAATTCTTATTCCTAGCAATTATTGTGTATCGAATAGGTGCTCATATACCTGTTCCTGGAATTAATCCTGATCAATTAAAGATTTTATTCCAACAACAAGGAGGGACGATCTTTGACTTATTCAATATGTTCTCGGGTGGTTCTCTTGAGCGTATGAGTATTTTTGCCTTAGGGATTATGCCCTATATTTCGGCATCAATTATCATGCAGCTCATGACTGCCGTAGTTCCTTCGTTAGAACAATTACGAAAAGAAGGGGAAGCAGGCCGTCGTAAAATAACTCAATATACTCGTTATGGTGCGTTATTTTTAGCGATTGTTCAGGCCATTGGTATGTCATTAGGTTTGGCTAGTCAAGGTGTTACTTTTAGTACAGCTTTCTCCTTCTTTTTTATTGCAGTAACTACCTTTGTTGCTGGTTCAATGTTTTTAATGTGGTTGGGTGAGCAAATTACTGAGCGTGGTGTTGGTAATGGTATTTCCATGCTAATCTTCGCTGGTATTGTGGCTGGTATTCCTAGTGCAATCGTTCACTCCTTAGCTGCTTCTAATGAAACAGGTGACTATTTTAGATCATTTGCAACTTTGCTTGTGGTAGGTGTACTAATCATTGCGATTGTAGCTTTCGTAGTATTTGTTGAGCGTGGGCAACGTCGTATTGAAATTAGCTATGCTAGACGTCAACAACAAGGTTATAAGAATTTTGCTAAACAAACTAGCCATTTACCATTGAAAGTAAATATGGCTGGGGTTATTCCTGCTATTTTTGCTAGTAGTATTTTACTATTCCCAGCATCTATAGCACAGTGGTTTGGCAAGGCTGAAGGTTTAGGATGGTTGGGTTCTGTAGCTCAGTTGTTAGCACCTAATCAGCCACTTTATATATTGTTGTTTATTGCTGGTATTGTATTTTTCTGTTTCTTCTATACTGCATTGGTATTTAATCCAAAAGATGTAGCAGAAAATCTGAAAAAGTCTGGTGCTTTCATCCCTGGTATTCGTCCTGGTGAGCACACTGCTCGTTACATTGATGGCGTGTTAACACGTTTAACTTTGTTCGGAGCAATTTATATGGCGGCGGTATGCTTATTACCTCAATTTTTGATTTCAAAAATTGGTTTGCCATTTTATTTAGGTGGGACGTCTTTATTGATCGTAGTAGTAGTTGTGATGGACTTTATGGCTCAAGTACAATCACATCTAGTATCTCATCAATATGACTCTCTAATGAAAAAATCTAATCTGAAAACCTATGGTAGATCGTAGGTCATAAGGTTTGGGGAGCTAGTGATGAAAGTCCGTGCATCGGTAAAGAAATTATGCCGCAATTGTAAGATTATTCGTCGCAATGGTATTGTGCGAGTAATTTGTAGTGCAGAACCTCGTCACAAACAACGTCAGGGTTGATTGTGCGCTTATAGTGATTCTCAGTAGCTAGTGTGCTACTGAGTTATTTTTTAACTACAGCAATAATATTTTATACCTTATTCCTGACTTCCAAGGTGAAAATAGCTGTCAAATGGAGTTTAATGAATGGCCCGTATTGCAGGCGTAAACATTCCAGATAACAAACATACTGTTATCTCGTTGACTTACATTTATGGTGTAGGTCGCGTTACTGCACATCAAATTTGTGCAGCGGCTGGTATTAATCCAGCTACGAAGATCAAAGATCTTTCAGAAGAGCAGCTTGAACAGCTTCGTGGTGAAGTGGCTAAATTTACGACTGAAGGTGACTTACGTCGTGAAGTTAATATGAACATTAAACGTTTGATGGATTTAGGTTGCTTCCGTGGCCTACGTCACCGTCGCGGTTTACCTGTTCATGGTCAACGTACTAAAACGAATGCTCGTACCCGTAAGGGACCACGCAAGCCAATTCGCAAGTAATTGTCTACTATAGGATTTAATTATCATGGCAAAACCTGCTGCTCGTACTCGTAAAAAAGTCAAAAAGACGGTGGTTGATGGGATCGCCCATATCCACGCTTCTTTTAATAATACCATTGTAACTATTACTGACCGTCAAGGTAATGCTCTATCTTGGGCTACTGCTGGTGGTTCTGGTTTCCGTGGATCTCGTAAAAGTACTCCATTTGCTGCTCAAGTAGCGGCAGAACGTGCTGGTCAAGCAGCATTAGAGTACGGTTTAAAGAATCTTGAAGTAAATGTTAAAGGTCCTGGCCCTGGTCGTGAGTCTGCTGTTCGTGCACTTAACGCTTGTGGTTATAAGATCGCTAGCATTACTGATGTGACGCCAATTCCTCATAATGGATGTCGTCCACCTAAGAAACGTCGTGTTTAAGGAGGCAGTGAAAAATGGCTCGTTATATTGGTCCCAAATGTAAACTGTCTCGTCGTGAAGGTACAGATCTTTTCTTAAAGAGCGGTTCACGCGCGTTAGAATCAAAATGTAATATGGAAACTGCGCCTGGTCAACATGGTCAACGTCGTGGACGTTTATCTGACTATGGTTTACAGCTTCGTGAAAAACAAAAAGTGCGCCGTATTTATGGTGTATTAGAGCGTCAGTTCAGCGGTTACTATAAAGAAGCGGCTCGTCGTAAAGGTGCAACAGGTGAAAACTTATTGCAAATTCTTGAGTGCCGTTTAGATAACGTAGTATTCCGTATGGGATTTGGTGCTACTCGTGCGGAAGCACGTCAGTTAGTATCACACAAATCTATTACTGTGAACGGTCAAGTAGTTAATATTCCATCATACCAAGTGAAAGCAGGTGATGTAGTAGCCGTTCGTGAAAAATGTAAGAATCAACTACGTATTGCTCAAGCATTAGAATTGAACTCTTCTCGTGGTTTTGTAGCATGGGTTGAAGTAGATGCTAACAAGAAAGAAGGCGTCTTCAAGAGCGTTCCTGAGCGTAGCGATTTACCAGCTGACATCAATGAAAACCTGATCGTTGAGCTTTACTCCAAGTAATTGCTAAATTAAAGGTGCTACCATGCATAGTATGCTAAATGATTTTCTGACTCCTCGACATATTGATGTTGAGGACATCAGTACAACTCGCGCTAAGATTACTTTAGAGCCTCTTGAGCGTGGGTTTGGTCACACATTAGGTAATGCATTACGCCGTATCCTGCTTTCTTCTATGCCAGGTTGCGCTGTAATTGAAGCCGAAATTGATGGTGTGCTCCATGAGTACAGCACTATTGAAGGTGTGCAAGAGGATGTAATTGAAATATTGTTAAACCTAAAAGGTTTAGCTGTTAAGTTGCATGGCCGTGACGAAGTAACTTTGACCCTTTCTAAAAAGGGTGAAGGTGTAGTGACTGCAGCAGACATTCAATTAGAACATGACGTAGAAATCGTTAATCCAGACCATATCATTGCTCATTTATCTAATAAAGGTGCATTGAACATGAGATTAAAGATTGCTCGTGGTCGTGGTTATGTACCTGCTGATGCTCGTGCTTCAGATGATGAAACAAGAGCAATTGGTCGCTTACAATTAGATGCTACTTTTAGTCCAGTGCGTCGTGTTTCTTACGTAGTTGAAAATGCTCGTGTGGAACAACGTACTAACTTGGATAAATTAGTGCTTGATTTAGAAACCAATGGTACTTTAGATCCTGAAGAAGCAATTCGTCGTGCTGCGACTATTCTTCAACATCAATTAGCTGCGTTTGTTGATTTACAAAGTGAAATTGAAACGATAGTTGATGAGCCTGAAGATGAAATTGATCCAATTCTACTTCGTCCAGTTGATGATTTAGAGTTAACAGTACGTTCAGCTAATTGCTTGAAAGCAGAAAATATTTACTACATTGGTGATTTGATTCAGCGCACTGAAGTAGAATTATTGAAAACGCCGAATTTAGGTAAAAAATCTTTAACTGAGATTAAAGATGTTTTAGCTTCTCGTGGTCTATCGCTAGGCATGCGCCTAGACAACTGGCCGCCGGCAAGTATTAAGAAAGATGATCGGTCTTTTGGCTGATCCTAATTACCACCGAGTGTATATTTGGTAAGGAATTACAACCATGCGTCATCGTAAAAGTGGTCGCCATTTAAACCGTACAAGCTCACATCGTAAAGCTATGTTCCAAAACATGGCAGTATCGTTATTTGAGCATGAATTAATTAAAACTACATTACCTAAAGCAAAAGAATTACGTCGCGTTGCTGAGCCGTTAATTACTTTAGCTAAAGTAGATAGTGTTGCTAACCGTCGTTTAGCATTTAGCCGTACTCGTTCTAAAGAAGCTGTAGGTATTCTTTTTAACGAACTAGGCAAACGTTATGCTACTCGTCCAGGCGGCTATATCCGTATTTTAAAATGCGGTTTCCGTCAAGGTGATAATGCTCCTATGGCTTATGTAGAATTAGTTGATCGTCCTTTGAAGAAAGAAGCGGTTGAAGTGGAAGCTAGTGCTGAATAAGTAATTAGCTACAAAAGTCATAAAAAAAGCCAAGCTATATGCTTGGTTTTTTTATTGTTGAAATTTATTAATATTTTATTTTTTTATAAGTTGAAATTAATGTAGTAGGTTAGATTGTTTATGGAAGAAATATATCAATCGTACATACATTGAATAGATTCTTTTAATAGTCTGTATCTGTTTTATAAATATTTAAATAATATAAGTATAAAAGAGCATATTAACTATATGATAGAGAATTATTTATTGTTTAAAGATAAGTTGAAAACTTACCTTCAGCAAAGAAGTATGTTATTAATTCCGATCTGTAAGATACAGTTGTTGACCTGGTTTAATTGAAGCATTAGCGCTTAATTGATTAAGTTCTAATAGTCTCTCTAACTTAATATTATTCTTTTGTGAGATACTCCAAAGATTATCACCCGCTTGGATGGTATATTTTCTATTATCTTTTAATACAATAGTTCTTAAAGGTTGTTCTGAAGAGTTGCTACTAGTAGAGGTACTGGCCACCATTGGTACTTTAAGTTGTTGTCCTGCTCTTAGCATTTGATTGTTAGCAAGCTTATTGATACTTCTTAATTCATTTACAGTAGTGTTATGCCTTGCCGCAATACTGCCTAATGTATCACCTGAGCGAATGTTATAATTATTCCATAATGAAATGTTTTCATTAGGAATACTACCAGTTGCCAATAGATCGCTAAAAATAGCAGCTTTATGTGCAGGAACTAATAATTGTTTAGGACATTCATTGTTGATAACAGCTTGTGCTTTTAATCCAGCATTTAAGTTTTGTAGCTCCTGAGAATCAACACCTATTAAAGAAGCTACAGTATCTAACTTAATTTGGTGGTTAATTTCTATTTTATTAAAGTAGGGTTGGTTAGGAATAGGAGCCAAGTTTACTTGATAGTTATCAGGAGAAAATGCAATTTTAGATAAAGCTAATAATTTAGGTACATAGTGGATGGTTTCATTAGGTAATGATAAATTCCAATAATCAGTCGGTCGATTTAGCTTTTGGTTTTGCTGAATAGCTCTTCTAACCGTTCCTTCACCTGAATTATAAGCTGCTAAAGCCAAAGGCCAATCATTAAACATATTATGTAGATATTGGAGATAATCTAATGCTGCATTAGTAGAAGCAATAATATCCAAACGACCATCATACCAACGAGTTTGTTGAAGATTAAAGTGAGTTCCTGTTCTAGGCATAAATTGCCATAAACCAGCTGCTTTCATATTAGAGTAAGCTGTTGGATTGTAGGCACTTTCCACAGCAGGTAATAAAGCAAGCTCTAAAGGCATATTACGTGCCTCTAATTGCTCAACAATATAGTGTAAATAAGGGCTACCTTTGGCAAATAATCGTTCTGTAGACTTTATATTAGAGGTTAATAAACGTTGTTGTTGGTCGATACGTGAGTTATTTGCACCAAGATATTCATTTTGTAGTTGGAAGCCATTGCGAACTCTTTGCCATAAGTCATCACCATAAAAGCTTTGTTGAATAACAGTGCCTCTTTTTAGAATAATATGTTTATCTTGAGAAAGAGCTACAGCATTATTATTGGATAGTTGATCTTTTTGAGAACTACAGCCAGCCGAAAACATTAATACTAAAGTACTAATTAAAAGTATAGTTTTACATGCTATATTTGATTTAAATACGTTTATTAGGCCAACCACATCAATATATCCCTACATTTAAAGTATCGATTTTAAAAAACATAATTTAAGAGGTCAAGTTTTTACAGGTTATTTCTTGATAAAACTCATCATTTAAAAGTTGTTTTTCCATTCTCTAATAGTTTTAAATATTTCAATAGGTGACTGAAGTTCTTGTTTTATGTGATAGCTAGCCGTTTGTCTGATACTTTCTAAATGACAGCGTAAAAAAGGATTAGTTTGTTGTTCTAAAGTTAAAGTAGTGGGCAATGTTATTTGTTGTTTTCTTCTTAATTCTATACAGTATTCTAGAAGTTTCTTAGCTTTATAATTAGTGGGTTCAACAGTATTAGCAAATTTTAAATTACTTACCGTATATTCATGAGCTGGATAAATAGTTGTTTCAGCAGGGAGTTGGTTAATTTTTTGTAAGGATTGGTACATTTGTTCCATAGTACCTTCAAAGACACGCCCACATCCTCCAGCAAATAAAGTATCACCACTAAAAAGCCAATGAGTTGTATCGTCTAATTGTTTTGGAAAAAAATAAACTATATGATCAAGAGTATGTCCTGGAACAGCTATTACTTGGACTTTTTTTCCAATTATATTAATAAGTTGATTATTTTCTAAAATAATATCTTTACTAGGGATAGAGGGATTATCAGGTGCTAAAACAATTGCTTTTGTGTGTTGTTTTAGGGTGTTAATGCCTCCTGTATGGTCATGGTGATGGTGAGTGATTAAAATATTTGTTAATTGCCACCCAGAATGTTGTCTTAACCATTGTAAAACGGGCTCTGCATCACCTGGGTCTACAGCAGCAACTTGTTTAGTTTTTTTATTTTTGATTAACCAGATATAGTTGTCACTAAAGGCTGATAAGGCTTCTACTTCGAACATGGTAATACTCATGTAATTAACGTAAGTAAAGAAGATAACTTTTTATAACAGATTTTTGAAGTATTTTTTAATATTTTATCTATAGGTTTGTTATATAAAGAGATATATTGATGAATAATTTAAAGGTGTAATCTGTTATATTGTGATTAATAGGAGCAAGATTAATTAAATGACAGAGATACTTCCACCAAATCAACAACAAATGAAGCAGCATGTGCAATCCATTAGGACATGGTTTGCTAGTGGTAAGGGGCAACGATTATTGTCACTTGAAAAACCATTGATTGAGCAAGCGCTTACCTACTATTTTGGTCGTTTTTTATTACAGGCAGGGCCATTATATAATTTAGTACAGCCTATAAAAGATGTCGATGAGATCATTTCTGTAGGTTGTGAAGGTTTCAATGCTGATATAGTTTGTGAGGAACATGCTTGGCCAATTCTGACAGAAGGAGTAGAGGCTGTTGTTTTGCAACATACTTTAGATTTTGCTTACTCTCCTCACAATACTTTACGAGAAGCTGCGCGTTGTATTAGGCCGGGTGGACATATATTAATTGTTGGTTTTAATCCCTATAGTTATTGGGGAATTTATCGGCGTTGCCATTTTGGGGTATTAAGTAAATCTCACAGTATTACTTATAGTCGATTAATGGATTGGCTAAGATTATTAGGTTTCGCTGTTGAACGTACATGGAAAGGGGCCTATGGCCTTCCAAACAGTGTAGTAGTAGATAAAGTGATAGGTTTGGAGGCAATAGGGCAGCATCGTAAATGGTGGGGAAATGGTTTTTATATTGTTAGTGCCCGAAAAATGATGATTCAACCGACACCATTAAAAAGCAAAAAGAAGAGTATTTTAGGTACTTTAGCTCCTATACCAGTGGTTAATAGAAATGATGTGAGGGTAGATGAGCGACATAGTTAAAATTTATACAGATGGAGCTTGTAAAGGTAATCCTGGCCCTGGTGGTTGGGGAGCATTACTGCTTTATAAAGGGATAGAAAAAGAGTTATGGGGTGGCGAACTTGAAACTACTAATAACCGTATGGAGTTATTAGCAGCTATTAAAGGTTTAGCTGCTTTAAAAAGGCCTTGTACAGTTGATTTGCTGACCGATTCACAGTATGTAAAAAAAGGCATTACAGAGTGGTTGGCAGGTTGGAAAGAAAAAGATTGGAAAACAGCTAATAAGAAACCTGTTAAAAATGTAGACTTATGGAAAATGCTGGATGAACAAGTAGTAAGACACCATATTACTTGGAAGTGGGTAAAAGGCCATGCAGGTGATATAGGTAATGAACGTGCAGATCAGCTGGCCAATCGTGGTGTTACTGAAATAATAGAGAGTTTAGGTTAGTTAAAGTAGAGTAGCTATGAGAAGTGTAGTATTAGATACAGAAACTACAGGTATGCCTGTAACAGAAGGCCATCGAATTATTGAAATTGGTTGTGTAGAAATAGTTAATAGGCGCTTAACTAATAGGTATTTTCATGTTTATTTACAGCCAGACCGAGAAATTGATGAAGAAGCTATTAAAGTTCATGGTATTACTAATGAGTTTTTAATTGATAAGCCTCGTTTTAAAGATATTGCTAATGATTTTTATGAGTTTATTAAAGATGCACAGTTAGTGATACATAATGCTGTGTTTGATATTGGCTTTATTAATAATGAATTTGAGCTTTTAGGGCAAACTGATAGAGCTAATGTTGAAGCCTATTGCTCAGTACTAGATTCTTTACAATTAGCTAGAGAACGCCATCCAGGGCAACGTAATAGTTTGGACGCACTTTGTAAGCGTTATCATGTCGATAATTCAGGCCGAGAGTTGCATGGCGCTTTGCTGGATGCTGAGTTATTAGCTGATGTCTATCTAACAATGACAGGTGGGCAGACGAATTTAGGTTTAGAAGCTAATGCACAATCTAATCTGTCAGGGGGGCAAGCTGCTGCTATTCAAAGATTACCTTTGGATCGTCCTAAAACAAGGGTGATAAAAGCAACAGATGAAGAGTTGCTAGCGCATGACGCTAGATTAACTGAAATAGAAAAAGCTTCAGGTAACCCTGCATTTTGGAAAGTATTAACAGATAGTTAACTAATTGTGTCGAATAGCTACAAAATACTGTGCTAGGCTGTTAAACTTTAATTAATTTTATTTTTAAGAATGGGGAGTCTGTTCTATGGCTCGTTCGGTAGAGTCCAGAGTATTACAGTTTTGTCATGGTTATGATGGCCCTTTTTTAGATTGTGCTAGACAGTACGCTAGCCTTTTTAAAGGTACATCTTATAAAGTTACCACTGTATTTTTAACAGGCAAACCCAGTGCTGAAGTGGCAAAACAATGTGCTTCTGATGAAGTACTATTTATGGATTTTACCTCAGCAGATGTACGGGGCTTAAAGCTTAAAGCAATACGTGATTTACGCGCTATTGCTGCTTCACGCGATTTTAAATTTTGTATTGCACACCGCTTTAAACCCATTTGGATTGCTTGTTTAGCTACCTCATTACCTGTTATTGGTGTTCATCATGCATTTGGTGATTATGAGCGTTGGGGACGTCGTTTATTTGCTAACTGGCAAAAGAAAAGATTATCTCTATTAGGTGTATCAAATGCAGTAAGAGATGATATGAGAAAATGCTTGCCAGCTTGGCCCAGTGATCGTATAGAGACACTCTATAATCATATTAGCATCGATCAAGTACGCAGCAAATTACTATCACGAATAGAAGCAAGACATGCATTGCATTTAGATAAGCATGCTTGGATTGTGGGTAATGTTGGTCGTTTGCATCCTGATAAGGATCAGGCTACTTTATTAAGAGCTTTTGCCTTAGCAAAACCAAAGTTACCTAAAAATAGTCAAGTGGCTATTATGGGAACAGGACGTTTGGGAGACCAGCTAAAAGGTTTAGCAAAAGAGTTAGCTATTGCTGAGGATGTATTATTTTTAGGGCAAGTTGAGCAAGCGCGCAGTTATTTCAAAGCATTTGATTTATTTGCTCTTACCTCAGATAAAGAGCCATTTGGTATGGTGCTATTAGAAGCAATGGCTGCAGATATACCCATTATTTGTTCAGATTGTGGCGGTGGTAGAGAAGTAGTAAAGGATGTAGGAATACTTTTCCCCTTTGGTGATGAACAATTATTGGCAGAGGCATTAGTTAGAATGTCTCAATTAACATTAGAACAGCTACAAAGTTGTCATGATGCTATGCAAGTTAAACTTTATAGTCACTTTTCTGATGAGTCAGTAGAGCAGACTTTCTGGCGTTTGCCAATGGTACAACCTTTCAGAATTAATGATGTGGGATAGAGAACCTTCTTTTGTTATTGATATTCTGCCAAAATCAGAAGATATAGATGATTTTGGGCATGTTAATAATGCTATCTATGTAAAATGGTTAGAGGATTGTGCGTGGCAGCACTCTAATTCTCTTGGTTTAAATATGGATGTTTATAGACAACTAGATAGAGGAATGGCAGTTATTCGTCATGAAATAGATTATCTAGCTAGTGTTTATTGTGATGAACAATTAAAGTTAGCTACATGGATTGTAGAGATGGATAATAAACTTAGAATGAGCCGCCAATTCCAATTAATAAATACCCAAAATCAACAAACAGTTTTAAAGGCAAGGACTCAATTCTGTTGTATTCAGCTTACAACAGGAAAGCCTAAGCGGATGCCCATAGAGTTTATTGAATGTTATGGTAAAGCAGCATTAACTTTTGTTTGATCAATATATTGTCGACTGAAAATAAAATTTTATGGTTAGAACGGATGCTAAACATTGACTATATGAAATTATTGGTAATATTATTTAGATTGTAAAAACAATAAAATGGCACAATATATTACTAAAGAGTTATCTTAATTAAATGTAGTATATGTTATGACCAAGAAACTTATTATTTTATTATTTAGCCTTTTTATACCATTCGCCTATGCGGATGTGACGCCTAGTATTTCGCAAAAAGCACAGACTCTTATTTCTGGAAAACAAGAAAAGGGTCAAAATCGAAAAACTGATCTAACTAAAGAACTGTTAAATCCAGTAGACCTTCCTATTACTAGAGGCCAACTTCAAGGTAATAATCAGTGGGATTTTGGCTTACCTAATAAAGAGATCCTAAAAGGAGAGGATAGTATTGGTGGGGTGCTGCCTGACTTATTTAATATGCCAACGGGACAGGATCGTTTTGGCATTAGAGGTGATGTAATCAAAAGCGTTGACCTAAAGGAAAAGGGTGATATTGATGGTGCTAATATTCAGTTTATTTTTAGAAAATAAAGCGTTTATTAGAAAAATAATTTGTGTTTGTGAACAAGCAAAAATTAATAGCTAATTATAGCCTTAACTAACTCTATATCTGTGGTGTTAGGGTATTTATCTTTTAGCATATTGAGTGCTTTTTCTAAATAGGGTGTACGGTAGTTACTATCACTAGCAATATAAAAATAGGCATCTGACTTAGCGTTGATAACTATTTTTTCATCTGAGTTTGGTTCATTTTGGCTTGCTTGATTTGTCATAATAAAAGGAGCCAAAGTTAGTATCGTTGAAGGCAGTGTGAAATAAGCAAAATATTCTTTTAACTCTTTAGTATCAGCAAAAGATTCGATAGTCGAAGAAATTAACAGAAGTACTAATAGATACTGTCTGATTTTTAAGCATACCGCCATATGTTTTTAATAAAAAAGTAGTCTCAAATTAATAGATATATTACATCAAAGAAGAAGTAAAAAAATAGGATTAGTAAATTGGATAGGATTGAGGCTGATAGGGGTAAACATAGTAGAAATAAAGAAAGCTAGTAAAATTAATTACTAGCTTTTTTATGATGGCGCAATGGACGAGCGACGAGCAAATACCTATATAATCTATAGTTATAAATTAGGCCAGTTATACCAATTGATACACAATGATATTATAAAAGATGTGTATAGAACTATAGACAGCTTACAATAATGGGGTTTAAATAATCTAACCCTTAAAGAATTTTAAATAATAGCTTGAGTAATAGGCATAAGCTTATATATGGATCACTACTAAATTTAATATTACAGTTTGATATATTAAAACCCCTTCTTTTTTCGAAAGGGTTTATTAGGATTTCTAAACAAATTATTTTTTCTGAATAGCTAATTGCATCATACGCCAGCTTCCCATTATATAATTTGGATCTTTTACTAGTTCTCGGATTTTACTAATAAGTGTTGTAAACTCTTGATCATTAGTAACTCCAGCAGAGATTAAAGGTTCTCGGATTTGCTCAAAAGATATGAAAGGAAAGCTTTTTTGACGCTCAGTTACTAGTGCAGGCATATTGAACTGAACATTCTTAATATTTACATTAAGCTCTTGAACTTTTTGCCATAGCTTTGGAAAACAATCATAGTTTAAAGAGGCTATATCAGCCATTTGCTTTACTAGATCATTAGCTCGTTGAAAATATTCATTGTCTTTGGGCCAACATTCATAGGGAAAGCCTGGTTCTTCAATTAAAATTAATGCGCCTTGTTTACAGGATTTCAAAATATTATTGAGACAGGCGTCCCAATTTCTCACATGCATTAACAAAAACCGAATATAAACCACATCAAACTTATCTTCTTCTAGCTCATTATCAGCAATATTATGCAGTTTAAATGCTACATTATTAGTATTATATTGTTTGCTGAGCTCATTGCAGATATCCACTTGCTCTTGTGATGAGTCTATTCCTAGGATATGACATTTAGGATAATTTTTTGATAACCAGAAGGCCATTTGACCATGACCACAGCCTATATCTAACAGGCGCTTAGTATTTTTTGGTAAGTTTTTCGATAAAAAGTTTTGGCTTCCTTCATCATAAACTTCTGCCAAAATAGATAATCTTTCTTGATCAGCACCACCTATGTTTGGTAAATATTCTAAAGACATAAGAATTCCTTCTTTAAATAAATGGTTAGAAATAAAATAGATCGTAAACTACTTAAAAGTTGTTATTTTTTAAATTAATCCCTAAGGATATTTATTTCTGTGTAGCTATCTAATAACTAGTTTTGTTATAGGTTGATTAAATACTGTTAGTTGCTCTCAGAATAAACCATAGCGTTTTTAGTACTTTCCCTTTTGGAAAAGCCACTAGCTCAGGTTCTATCATTGAAGGACGCCAACTAACCTTATATTGTCGTTGTGAGGCTGCTGGATAAACTCCTCCACCTTTAGAGGCTAACCATTTAGCTACTTTATAAAATAAAAATGAATCATTAATTTGCTTAGTATTTTCAAACTCAACCAAAGGCGTAAAGCCAAAATGTAAATAAGCGACTTGGTTTTCTTTTTTAAATTGATTTATTGCCGTTTGGTTAATAAGTTGCATTATTCCATTCGGAGCATCAGGTATTCTCCTAGAGAGGTTATGAAACCAGCCCAATGTCTTTCCGTAGGTACGGGTATATATAATATACGCTAAGACATTATCACCTATGGATGCAATATAAAGTCGATGTTCTCCAGAATTTAATTCGATGGAGTTAAAATCTATCACTAATTTACTTAATGCATTTCCCCCTTTATTTTTAAGCCATAAGGTATTAATAAACTCAAGTTGAGGTTTTAAAAGATCGAGCTTTTGTTGAGAAAATATTTCTTTAACAACGATACCTTTCTTTTTAGCTTTGTTAATTTTATTTCTTAACTGTTGGAAACTTTTCCCTTCAATAGTATAGTTTTCTAAGGATAACGAATAGCTTGCGCCCAGTTGGTTAATATTAAAACCATATTGTTTTAGTAGATTAAAATCAGACTCAGAAAAATGTAAAAAAATAGGGAATGTTTTGGCAGCTTTATTAAATTCCAGAAACTTGCTTAGTAAGTTTTGCTTATTCTCTTCTGATGAAAGAATACCTCCTATGCACATATTCATATTTTTGTATTTGAAAAAACCAATAGCTCCATAATCGTTTGTAAACCAGTTCACTTCTTTATTAAGCAATAGACAACTCAACGAGTTTGTTGAATGTTCTAATGCTGTTTTAAGAGAGGGAAATTGATTTACTTCTTGAGCATTGTTCGTTAATAAAGTAGAAAATGTTTTATGCATTTGTTATTAGTTCTCTTCATTAAAGGTGTTGTATAGGATAGGAGTGAAAGTGTGTTTTTTGGACATATTTAGCACACTTAAAGCATCGTTATACGCTATATTTTTCCCTATACTCAAATGCTGTTCTGAATTATCAAGAGCCATTGCTATCGTTTCAGATAAACAGGCAAGATTTACACCAGCAGGCACATCAATTATGTTTGAGTCACCATAAGAGGTTTTATTAGGCTGAGAAATAAGCCCACCTTCATAAATAAAATGTTCTTGATCTCTTACAAAATCAAAGGGTCTTGCTGCATCAAAAATAACAGCAGATTTTTTGACAGTTGAGGTGTTTAAAAAGGCTTTACCCTCGCTAGTGGCAGAAACAATAAAATCAGCCTGGCTCAATGCTTCCTCATAGCATTCTGTAACCTTAAGTCCGAGTGTGCCAGCTACCTTTGTCAACTGTTCTAATTGACTAGGAAAATCGAGCAAGGTTCGATTATCTAGTAATAACCATTGTTTAATATTACTTAGCAAAGACCCTTCAACAATAATATCTCTAGTTGTATTTACGACTTCTAGTAGGGATTTAATTAGTTCTGATAAAAGTAAATGGCCTGTTTTAGGTCTACCAACCAAAATTATTCTACTAAAATTATGAGCAAGACCAATTACTGAAATTTTTCCCACAGAACCGCGTGCGCCAATAACAGCTAATATTTGACTTGCTACTTCATTATTAAGCATAGATCTTATGCTTTCCACCACAGACATTCCAGTAAGAGAATTACCATTGGTTAATAATAGTTGTTGGCTATTATCAACTAAGTTCTTTCCTCCATCAGAAATAACTGATGTATAAGCGCCTAAACCTACCACCTCAGCATGATTTGACTTAGCGACATCTAAAAACTCATTCATAAGCCTAGTACGTTCTTTTTTAGAAAGTAGTAGCATTTTTTCTGCCCTAATAGGTGAAAAAATTAACATTCCGTTGCTATAACAAATGTTATTTTCCACAGCAAATTCAACTGCCACCTCAGGACTAAAATCAATAATTGCTGTTTCTGTAATCCATTCACTAAGCTGATCTTGTTGCTGTTGGGTATAATTTTGTTTTATCGCTTCACAGTAGTTATAATTTAATTCCTTAATTGAGGTGGTATGAATAAGGAATGCAAACTTTTTACCCTCTGGTAAGCTTTTATTAGTTATTTTAGTTGGTGCAATATTATTATTAATACTAACAGGATAAGACTCACTTAAAGGAGGCAAATCTGATAAATGAAGATCAATTAAATGGGCAAATAAAATATCATATCTACCATTTTGAATTATTTGACACACCCTATCAAAAGCATTAAAAAAGTAATCAATATCTTCTTTTGTAATATCTAAAGCAGGTTCAAATCTTATTGAACAAGGCCTTGACATTAAAGGCATAGTAAAAACACCATAGTGCTTTAATAAAAAACTACAGATTATGTATGCCAAGCCACCGCTTTTTTGACTAAAATTTAGTACTATATTCGAGGAGGCTTGAGGATCCTGTAGCTCCAAGCTACGCATCAAACCAAGTCCTTTCCAAGTAAAGATAGTGGAATATTTTTTTAATAAATCATTCAAATACATATCCACATAACTACTTATTTGCTGAACATGAACTTGTCTCTTTTTATCCTCACTGGTTAAATGGTTGATTACAGCTAGTCCCATACTTGCGGCTAAAACATTATTAGCAAAAGTAGAGCTATGTTTTTTATCAAACTCCATTAAGTGTAAATGTTTTGCATAAAGCATTGCTCCAATAGGCATAAAGCCTGCACCTAAAGCTTTTGAGAACAAAATAATGTCAGGTTTCAAATTATATAGGGTAGCAGCACAAAAACTGCCTAATCGACCTACACCCGTTTGAATCTCATCAAAAATAGAAACTGTACCATTTTCTTTACATAATTTTATGATATCTGTAAGTAGATTAGGGGGAATAACATTCATTCCTCCCTCACCTTGAACAGGTTCAATAATAAAAGACGCAAACGTTTTTGACTTGATTTTATCTTCAATTTGCTCGATATCATTAATATCAACATGTTCAAACATGTTTTCATCAGCAATATTATCTGCTTTAAACCTTTTTGAGCCTGTTGCAGATAAAGCAGAATATGTTTTACCATGAAAACTATCCACCAAGCTTAAAACTTTTTTTCTACCTGTATAGAGCCTAGAAAGTTTTATTGCTACCTCTACTGTTTCCGCACCACTATTGGTGAAAACACAGTAGGTATATTTTTTATTATCAATTTGCTCTGCTAGTTTTTCTGCTAATTTTTTTACTGTATGATGAATATTTGGCTGAGCCAGAATAGGGGACTCATTTCGTATGAAGTTGTTTATTTCTTCTATAGCAAACGAAGGATTATGGCCAAATGGTAAAGCACCATATTGTGCTAGATAGTCTTTAACTTTTCTTCCATCTTTTAAAAATAAATAACTGCCTTTAGCTGATTTGATATCAAGATTAAGTTTTGTCGCCTCTAATAGTTGTTCACGATAATAATTGACATACATAGCGATACCTCTTTCAAGCGAATGAGATTAAATTTTTTAGGTAAATTGATGAAAACTTTAAACACTAATCCTTCATGAGTTGACTAACTGTTTGATACTCACTTGTGGGATGAAATTTAAAAAGTTGAATAATAGAATAAAACTCAAAAATCTTTGGATTAGTCATAGCTTGTATACCGCCACAACAACGAACTATGTAGCTAGCCATATGCTCTAATATCTCTTCTAAGATATACCGTAAAGCTAGTATTTTTGGGATAGCATTTTCATCTTGATAGGAGCTATAGGCGATAGATAACATCTGTTTTAAGAGACCATAAACCCTGTATTTATTTTGGGTTATTCTGTATTTAATGGTATCTTGTTGTCTGATATATTGTGGTAAAAAATTTATCAATCCCTCTAAAGCACCAGCATAGGCGTTCGCTGCAAAGTAATTAAATAATGATAGTCCATAAGAAAGAACAGGTAATAATGCAATATCTTGATATTTAGAAACTAGATCATGCGTAACTTCTGCGTTATTAAATTTTACCTCTTGATTATCACACTCTTTTAGTAAATTAAGCTGACTAAAAGGTGTTATTTCAATATTTTTAGTATTTCTATCAATCAGTAACAGTTTCATTTTTTCGCAAGCATCGATGTCTTTCACTGAAATAACATAATAATCCGCTATAGATGAAAGGGTGCAAGGTTTTTTTGAACCACTAACTAATAAACGCTCATCTTGAGAAAAAATTTGAACAGATGGTGAAAAAATATTAGCTCCTGGTATAGCCTCAGCAAAAGCAGAAGCAAGTAAAATTTTTGAATCAAGAACCCCCTTTAAAATTTTTTCATTATCAATAAAAACGTCTGAATATTTTTTGCATGCCAGTAAGATATGATTATGCATGGTTAATGCTATGCCAACAGATGGTAATAGTGAAGAGGCTTCTCGAATAGTATTCCCCACCGTCTCAAGACTGTTTATATCATTATCAGCATTTAGTTCTAAACATTGCGCTGTTGCATTGGTTTTTAGTAGTAACTCTTTTAATTCTAAAGGTGTAATATCTAAGTATTTGTTAATATTATTTTTTAATTCATTTATTATTTTTGTCATTATAATATTTTCCTTATTTTTAGTTGAATATTAAAGTAGCCCCATATATTTCAAACGTGACTGTTGCATTTCGTTTACCAGATAATTTGATAGCTCTAAACGAGACTCAACAGTAGATTCTGATAGTAATAAACCATCATACAATTCATAACCCTCTATCAAAGATTTATGCTGCTCCATACCTTGTTGATACAAAGTTTCGCGTTCAACATAAAAATCACTGAAAGATACTTCATGCCATAATGCCAGCCCCTCATTAATGCATTCATGAGCTACTGCTTTAAGCGTATTATCTGATTCAATCTGCTCTTTAACTATATTGGCACAAACTGTTAAATGCCTTAACTCATCAACATTTGCTCTTGCTTGTATGGCGGATGCTGTTCTATCAAAAGGATACCACTTCACCTCACTTAACTCAGAAGTAGGAGCTAAAACTCCCTCTAACACAACAGTTATAATCAACACGCCAGCTAAATAATTATTTTTATCAGTCACCCATTTATCAAAGTAAGCTCTCAATGGAGTTATTATGTTTTTTAAGTGATCTTGAAGAAGATCTTCCATTTGTTTTGCAACTTCTTTGGAACTAGAAAAACCTATTCTTATTAGATGTTCTCTGAATAATTTAGCGTGTACGCCCTCATCAAATATTTGAGTTAGTAAATAATCAAAGTCAACATAATTTGGTGCTTTATCCGCTAATAGCAACAAACCTTTTGTTGCTTCATATTCACAAATTGATTTAAACGCTAACTCCCTAATAATAGATTCTCTTAATGGCCCTTGTTGATAAGTAAGCTTGGGATCATCTGCAAAATTTGTCTGATAATTATTCGTTACGTTTATTTGCTCATCAAACCAATTATCTAATCCCCAATCTACGGCTTTCATTTCAGTTGTTGATGCTTGAGCTATTAACTTCATATGCATTCACCTTTATTATTTTTAATTTAAGAAAAAGTTGTTTTTTTGAATTCATCAGATACCACTTTTGGAAAATTGCCTAATACTCCTCTATCAATTGAAATATGTACAAATAAAGCTAAAAAACTATAATTATCTTTGAAAAAATATAGCCAAATTAGACTGACTAAAACTAATACAGAAAAGTTATGACAACAGTTGTAGATTATGTAGAAAACGCGTGGTGGGGTATCGTTTTGTGTAAGTAAACTCCAAATACGTCCAGGATAATAACTTAAAATATCTATGCTAAAAAACAATATTAAAAACTGCCACCAATTGATGTTATTCGAAAATTCGTACGTTAAAAAAATACTAATCCAAAACAACGCAAAATATTCTAATCTTAATAACTTCATGCTATGAATCATTATTTATCCTCTCTATTTTCTTATTTTTATTTAAATTTTTAATAACGTCGCAGTATAGAATCTCAAAACTTTCATTACTTGTAATTGAAACTCTTAAACTATCGTATGTTTTTTTTTTACTATGCAAAAATACGACTTTAGTTTAATTGGTACTATTGCATCATTTATTTATTAATATAGATCAATGAAATTTGTAAAAGCTGAAAATTTATTGTGCCCTAGCGTAAGTAGACAAAATCTTAAAAAAATATTCATGAAAATCATTTATTTATTTTTAATATATGTGAACTAATTGAAAGCTATAATTTAAATAAATTAGAATAATCCAGAATTTAATATATTGTTATTTAAAAAGTAATTTTATTTAAACTCTTTTTTGGAGATGCTTGACAAAAGCAGTTAAAAGTGAGCATGATAAATTTTTTGCATTAAATAATCATAAATACCAATAAAAAGAAGTACATAAAAGATAGAAATATATACAAACTATCAATTTTAAGCCTATTTTTTACTTTTGTAGAATTAATATAGGAGAATATAAAATTTTGTTAATCAAGCATGTTACATAAAAGAACGCAGATACTAAAGCTAAATTACAGACAAGAACTGGAATGTGAATGGCTTATAAATTAAATCCCATATCTATGGTAATAAACTAGAACCACAGTCACCACTATAAAATTATTAACTAAAGAGGGGTAATTAAAAGTTATCCCCTTTTATTTTATAACCACAGAATAAGAAATTATTTAGTGTGGTTAAAATAAATGATAGGGGCTAAAATAGGGATTAACAAAAGCTCTTAAATGAAAAAAGGTTAGTAAAATGAATTACTAACCTTTTTATAATGGCGCAACGGACGGGACTCGAACCCGCGACCTCCTGCGTGACAGGCAGGCATTCTAACCAACTGAACTACCGCTGCGTGGTAATTGGTGGGTGGTAACGGGATCGAACCGCTGACCCTCTGCTTGTAAGGCAGATGCTCTCCCAGCTGAGCTAACCACCCTTCGTCTCCGAAAGTGTCGCGCATTCTACGGGTAACAGAAAAAATATGCAAGACCTATTTTGAAAAAAGTTTAAATTATTTTATTTTAAAAGGATAATTTATTAATTTAGTTATTGTTTTTAAATTAATTTGTATGAGTTTATAGAGTATTTGCAACTACTATAGCATTTTAATAAATGATTTTATAAATCATTATTAAAAAATACTTGGAAAGTGAATATTAATCTATATAAAAGAGAATGCTTAATTTTAGATGAGTATTTGATAATGACAAATAACTATCAACCTTCATTATTTATTCCCCATGGTGGTGGCCCTTGTTTTTTTATGGATTGGTCAGCAGGGGGTAATGTTTGGCAGAGTATGCAAGATTTTTTGGCTGGCTTAGCTAGAAAATTACCAGCAAAACCAAAAGCTATATTGATTATTTCAGGGCACTGGGAAGAGCCTGAGTTTACAGTTAATACAGTGATAAATCATACTTTATATTATGATTATTATGGTTTTCCTCCCTATACTTACCAATTAACTTACCCTGTTAAAGGTGATGAGCACTTAATAACAGGTCTTATGCAGTTGTTATCAAGTACAGGTATTAGTGTGCAGACGGATAATCAGCGAGGATTAGATCATGGTGTATTTATTCCTTTTAAGGTGATTTACCCTGATGCGGATATTCCTATTGTGCAATTATCATTAAAGAAAGGTTTGGATCCACAGACTCATATTAATTTAGGTAAGGTATTGGCACCTTTACGTAAAGAAGGAGTATTAATTGTGGGTAGTGGTATGAGTTATCATAATTTAGGTGTTTGGAATGGAGAGTTAGCCGCTACAGCCTCGCAGGTATTTAATGAATGGTTAATAGCAACACTTGAGGAAGATGATATAGATAAGCGTAATAGGTTATTATGTTATTGGCAGGAAGCCCCTTATGCGCGTATAGCGCATCCTAGGGAAGAGCATTTATTACCGTTAATGGTAGCAGTGGGGGCAGGTGATAGTGATAAAGGCCATTGTATTTATTCAGGTAAGGTTGGAGAGTTATCTTTTTCAGCATTTCGCTTTGGTTAGTTTTAATAGTTAGTATGAAAATACTTGGCTTAAAGCTTGATCTGGGCTACTATGCGCGCTTTAGCCAACTAGTTATGGGAAGCTTTCCATGCCCAAACATAAAGTAGTTTATCCAGGAACCTTTGATCCTATTACCTGTGGACATGTGGATATTGTTGAGCGTGCGGCAAGGATGTTTGATCATATTGTTATTGCTGTTGCTGAAAGTCCAAAAAAGAAGCCGTTATTTTCTTTAGAGGAGCGTGTGTCGCTAGCTAGAGAGGTGACCAAGCACCTTGATAATGTTGAGGTTATAGGTTTTTCTTGTCTATTAGCACATTTTATGTGTGAGCAAGGAATTAGTACTTTAATCAGAGGGTTGCGTGCTATTTCTGATTTTGAGTATGAATTTCAGTTAGCTAATATGAATAGAGCCTTAGTACCTACTTTGGAAAGTCTATTTTTAACTCCATCTGAAAAGTTTTCTTATATTTCTTCTACGTTTGTTAGAGAAATTTCTTCCCTTGGTGGCGATATCAGTAAGTTTGTACCGCCAGAAGTTGAGAAAGCTCTAAAAGTGAAGTTTTCTCAGTAGTTTATGTTAAAATAACATGGTCTTGAAGTAAGTTATCAACTTAAAGTTGATAGGAGTTGTTATGTCATTAATCATTACTGATGACTGTATCAATTGTGATGTGTGTGAGCCTGAATGCCCTAATGAAGCCATTTCTCAGGGCGAAGAGATTTATGTAATAGATCCTAAGCGTTGTACAGAGTGTGTTGGACATTATGATGAACCACAGTGTCAGCAAGTATGCCCAGTAGATTGTATACCGCTTGATCCTAATAATCAGGAAACAAAAGAACAGTTAATGGAAAAGTATATTAAATTAACTGAAAAAGCTTAGTTGCTTATTATTAAGCGATCATTGTTATGATCGCTTGTCTTGTTTTTCTTCTGCCCATAATTTTATTGGCTGTCCATTTTCAGGCCATAGCTGCAATTGTTGAATGTCTGAAAAATCCCAAGATTTAATAGTTTTTAAAGCATTTAAAAAACGTTGTTCTTGTTCCATCAGTGCAGGTGCGCAATCTTTTTTAGTGACGCTGATAGAGTTGTCAAAAGTTAGTTTGTTACCTTGTAGTTGATAGTTGGTAGACCAATAATTACAACCAGCTAAACCATAGGCTTTATTATCTTGATCTAGAACGATATTAAGGTAGCTGTAATCCATTAAGGGACGTTCACCAATCCACTCCACTCGATAGCTTGTTTGTAGCTGTAATGTGGGTGATAAAACTTGATTATTTTGCATAGATGAACAGGCGCTCATGGTAATCATGAGTAAAAGTAATAGTCTTGTCATAAATCGTATCCTTTAAATTTCATAAAAAAATTTTAACTATTATATAGTTAGGTTATTTGTAACAGTTTATTAGACTAATGGCTAATATTAAAATAATATTATCTTTAGCTTTTTTTATTGAGTTAGGGTAGAGTAATAATACTGAGTTTGTATGGAGCTTGGAAGTCGCCTAGTGACAATTCTTACAGTTCGTTTGAATGACTTGTATAACTCCTTGCACTCGGTTATAGAAGTGCGCATTAATTCGTTAGTGTGGCGTAAAGTTTGTATAGTTTCAAGGAGTTTAGGCATGTCTAACCGTCAAAACGGTACTGTCAAATGGTTTAATAATGAAAAAGGCTTTGGCTTTATTTCTCAAGACGCTGGTCCTGATTTATTCGTTCATTACCGTGCTATTGAAGGCACAGGTTTTAAATCGTTAAAAGAAGGACAAAAAGTTAGCTTCGTTGCTACTGAGGGTCAAAAAGGAATGCAAGCTGATCAAGTTCAACTTATTGGCTAATTTGTATTACCTATATTTGCATAGTATTTAAAGCCTCCTTTTTAGGAGGTTTTTTTATGGCCGGACTAAAAAAGAATAATTAATCACTTATTTTGTCAGTTTACTGAAATTTTATTATTAGGGGCTTGACATAATCCTTCTAGATGAGAATAATAACGCCCTCTTTAATGGCAACGTAGCTCAGTTGGTTAGAGCACGGCATTCATAATGCTGGGGTCGGTGGTTCAAGTCCACTCGTTGCTACCATATTGAAAGCCTTCTTATACTAAGAAGGTTTTTTATTTTGCACTCTGTTATTTTTTGTAGGCATACCTAGAGTTTTAGGTATGCCTTTTTATTTATAGAATGAGATAAACAGTAGTATCTCAAGTTGTTAATAACTTTTCCTGGTGATTTCTGCAGAAAGTAATAATAAAAGAATTATCATCAATAGTGAAAGCATACCAAATGAACTTCTTCTTCATCAGTTTCTAAACTATTTAGAGTATATCGCTGGTACCTATGCTAACAATATATTATTGAAAGACAGCAGTAATGTCGTCAGATTTATTGATATAAATAATGGTTTGTTTTGTATTATTTGTTTATACACAACTTCTCTTATAGATTAGATTGAATCATGAAGGGATTGTAACAAGTGTAGTAAGGCAAATTAATAGCGGATTAATAAATATTATGTAACTTATTCTTGATGGGTAAACTTGAAGCCTTATTAGTTTATCCCCATATAGAAGAAATAACAATTTTCTCATTAGATTGGAGGGTTTTCCTTTGACCACTATCGTTTCTATTCGCCGTAATGGCAAAGTGGTTATGGGCGGCGATGGTCAAGTTTCTTTAGGCAATACTGTAATGAAAGGTAATGCTAAGAAAGTACGCCGTTTATATCATGGACAAGTTATTGCTGGTTTTGCTGGTGCTACTGCAGATGCTTTTACCTTATTTGAACGTTTTGAGGCACAGCTGGAAAAACACCAAGGTCATTTGGTACGAGCGGCTGTTGAATTGACTAAAGATTGGCGTACTGACCGCTCATTAAGTCGTTTAGAAGCTATGTTAGCAGTGGCTAATAAAGATGCTTCACTTATTCTAACAGGTAATGGCGATGTGTTAGACCCAGAAGATGGTTTAATTGCTATGGGATCAGGTGGTCCTTATGCACAAGCAGCAGCTAAAGCATTACTTATGCATACTGAGATGTCAGCTAGAGAAATAGCTGAAACTGCATTGAATATTGCAGGCAGTATTTGTATTTATACAAATCAAAATTTAGCTATTGAAGAACTTGACTGTAATTAAAATATATTAATAGTGTTAGCTATTAATAAGGATATGGAGTTAAAAAATGTCCATGACACCCCGTGAAATCGTTCATGAACTAGATCGTTTTATTATCGGTCAAGATGAGGCTAAGCGAGCAGTAGCTATTGCATTACGTAATCGCTGGCGCCGTATGCAGTTGCCTGCTGAATTAAGAACAGAAGTAACCCCTAAGAATATTTTAATGATTGGCCCTACAGGGGTTGGTAAAACCGAAATTGCCCGTCGTTTAGCACGTTTAGCCAATGCTCCTTTTGTAAAAGTAGAGGCTACTAAGTTTACTGAAGTGGGATATGTTGGTCGTGATGTTGAGTCGATTATTCGTGATCTAGCTGATGCAGCTATCAAAATGCTCCGTGAGCAGGAAATACAACGTGTTAATCATAGGGCAGAGGATGCGGCAGAAGAACGTATTCTAGATGCATTATTAACACCTGCCCGTTCTGCAAGTAGTGGTTTTGAGCAAGAGGCTGTTGCTGGAAGTGATTCTAATACCCGTCAATTATTCCGTAAACGTCTACGTGAAGGTCAGTTAGATGATAAGGAAATTGAAATAGAAGTAGCTGCTGTACCCGTTGGTGTTGAGATTATGTCACCACCAGGTATGGAAGAAATGACCAGTCAGTTGCAAAACTTATTCTCTGGTATGAATAAGGGTAAGCGACAAACACAGAAATTGAAAATTAAAGATGCTCGTAAAATTCTGCGTGATGAAGAAGCTGCAAGCATGGTTAATGAAGAAGAGCTAAAGGCCAAAGCTTTAGAAGCTGTTGAGCAAAATGGTATTGTCTTTATCGATGAAATTGATAAAGTGGCTAAACGTGGCAATGTTGGTGGTGCCGATGTTTCTCGTGAAGGTGTGCAGCGTGACTTATTACCTCTAATTGAAGGTTGTACCGTTAATACCAAATTAGGTATGTTAAAAACAGATCATATTCTGTTTATTGCTTCTGGTGCTTTCCATTTAGCTAAGCCAAGTGATTTAGTGCCTGAGTTGCAAGGTCGTTTACCAATACGGGTAGAGTTAAAAGCATTAACGCCTAATGATTTTGAGCGTATTTTAACGGAGCCACATGCCTCATTAACTAAGCAATATGTTGAGCTCTTAAAAACTGAAGGTTTAAATATAGATTTTAAAGAAGATGGCATTAATCGTATTGCTGAGATTGCTTGGCAAGTGAATGAAAAGACGGAAAATATAGGCGCTCGTCGATTACATACCTTGTTAGAAAGGTTATTAGAGGAAGTATCTTTTAGTGCAACAGATTTAGCCACTAAAGATGATAAACCAATAATACTTGATGCAGCTTATGTGAATGAACATTTAGGTGAGTTAGCGCAAGATGAAGATTTATCTCGCTATATCCTCTAAATAGTTAATACAGACCATCGTTTGATGGTCTGTAATTTATGCCAATCACATCATATTTATTATAAAAAACTGTAAATTTGACTTGTAACTTCTCAATAAATCAGTAGAATGCACCACACAGTTTTTTATTACCGATTAATGGCGACTCTATCGGTCCCCTCGCAATGATTAACTATCAACCTGGTCAGATCCGGAAGGAAGCAGCCATAGTAGTGAACTCATGTGCCGGGGTGCGGCTGATAGAGGAGCCACCTAAATTTAAAAAGCGCTCAGATGAGCGCTTTTTTATGTCTACCTATTAACAACAAGCTTCATTTAGTGTACTAGCTTGAGTAATGCTGCTATTAGCAGGAATGCTCTTAGTTAACCAAACATTACCTCCTACTGTAGAGCCTTTGCCTATGGTAACTCGGCCTAAAATAGTAGCACCCGCATAAATAACCACATCATCTTCTACAATAGGGTGACGAGGATAACCTTTCTGTAAGTTACCTGACTCATCAGCAGTAAATCGTTTAGCACCTAAAGTAACGGCCTGATAAATACGTACTCGATTACCAATCACACAGGTTTCTCCAATAACCACGCCTGTACCATGATCAATAAAGAAGCTTTCTCCAATAGTGGCGCCTGGATGAATATCTATGCCTGTGGCTGAGTGGGCTAACTCTGCTGTAATTCTCGCTAATAAGGTTAAACCAACTGTATAGAGATAATGAGCAAGGCGGTGGTAGATAATAGCCAATACACCAGGATAGCAGAGTAATACTTCATCTACACTACGAGCGGCTGGATCACCGTTGTAGGCTGCAATAACATCTGTATCTAATAACTTACGAATATTAGGTAGTGCAAAAGCAAATTCTTGAACAATGGAGGTCGCTTGGGTATGAACATCTTCTATGGTTGTACCCTGATATTTTGCATTGTAGCAAAGCTCAAGATAGGCTTGATTTTGCAGAGCATTCAAAGCAGCATCCAAAGAATGACCAACATAGAAATCTTCACTTTCTTCTCTTAGATCAGATGGGCCTAAACGCATAGGAAACAGGGCGCGAGTGATAGTGTCGATAATCTCACTCATAATAGTTCGAGAAGGTAATTCTCTGCCTGCGTTACGTGTCCTACCATGATTAGTGCGCCATTCATTGCGTACCTCTCGTAATTCACTTACTATTTTTTGTAAATTCCAAGAGGGAGTGGCTTTGCAGTAGGTGTTGTATGTTTTAATAACCATTAGTTGCTCCGTTCAACAAACGAATGCTATTGAATAACAAAGATGATAATGATAAACAAAATTGTTAAGTAGTGGTTAATAATTTTATGATTAATTTTTAATGATATGGAATGTGAATTGACAGAGAAGAGGAAAGCCATTCACTGTCTATTAAATAGCTCAGTGAATGGTTAGAGGGTTGTGTTATTTAGGTAATGCGTTGATATCATCTGGGTTAGTCAAATAAGGCACTGTCCAGCCTTTTTCATCATACTCAGACATGCATTTTTCAACTAAGCCTTTCATTGCAGCTAAATTACCATTACTTCTTGCATAACCAAGCGTTTGTAAGCGCACATCATCTTGGTTGCCTGCATAGTTAACTTCGTATACCTCGTGTCTACCACCAAACTCACTATCGATAGCATCCCATAGTAATTTAAGAATTTTAATCCGTTCTCTATGTCCCATTCCTTCAGAGCCACGACAATAAACACTTAAGTATTTATCTAACTCAGGGTTTTCAAAATCTTTTACACCAGAGGGTAAATAGATCATACCACTAGCTACCGTTTGGTGAATAATTTTCTTAATAATTGGATAAGCTAATGGCGCCATATTTCTATACACTTGTAATGCTTGGTTACTAGGTAGCATGGCAGGTGTACTCCAATTACTTTGTAACTCTGGGGCACCGTATGCGGCATCAGTTAACGACCAGAATAAGTTACGCCAAGCTATGACTTCCCCTACTTGTGCCGAGACACCACGAAATTCTATAGCCCCTGTGCACTCCAGAGCTTTAACTAATAAACCACTTAAAAAATCTAGCTTAACAGCTAGCCGAGTTAAGCCTTGCATAGGGTATAGCCTAGCAAAGCCGCCATCGGTTGCAAAACGACGGCAACGATCATAATCTTTATAAGCCAGTACATCTTCCCAAGGGATAAATACATTATCTAAAATAAGAATTGCATCATTTTCATCAAAGCGGCTTGATAATGGGTAATCAAAGGGTGAGCCAATAGCGCCTGCTATATATTCATAAGAGGTACGACAAATAAGTTTTACCCCTTTAGCATTCATTGGAGCAAGGAACATTAAAGCAAAATCAGGGTTATCACCCACAATTGAGGCAGAGCCAAAACCAATAAAGTTATAGTGAGTTAATGCAGAGTTAGTGGCAACTACTTTGGCACCTTTAACCACTATGCCATCTGCACGTTCTTCCACTACACGCATAAATACATCACTCACTTGATCAATGCTCTTATTACGGTCAATAGGTGGATTTACAATAGCGTGGTTAAAATATAAACAATTTTCTTGAATACGTTTGTACCAAAGACGTGCATTGTCTGCAAATTTTCCATAGAACTCAGGGTTAGCACCTAAGACACAACCAAAGGCTGCTTTATAATCAGCAGTACGTCCCATCCAGCCATAGGACATTCTTGCCCATCCTGCAATAGCGTCACGTTGTTGGTGCAAATCATCTGCTGTTTTAGCTATTCTAAAGAATTTATGGGTGTAACCACCATTGCCTGTATCCGTTTCCCAGCATAGTTCATCTTTTGTTTTTGGGTCATGTAGTGCATCATACATTTGTGCTACTACAGCTGCTGAATTACGAAAAGCTGGGTGAGTAGTGATATCATCTACTCGTTTACCATAAATATAAACTTCGCGACCATCACGTAAGCTTGCTAAGTATTCTTCACCATTTAAAGGACGTTTGTTACCGTCTAATTTCATAATTATTTTCTCCAGTACACATTATTGTTTTTATGTAAGGCACTATCATGATGAGTCTATGAATGGGAGTAAAGGTAGTTTTATAGCTAAAAAATGGTACTTTTCTTAAGGTTGTTGATAAGAGAAAGGTTTATTTAATAGTTTGATAATGATGGGATAGACGATAATCTTTAGTAGTAAATCCTGTATATTTGTTAAAAAATCTAGAAAAATAAGAAGGATCTTTAAAGCCCAATGTAAAGCAAATTTCATTAGCAGTAAGTTGGCTGTGAATCAGTAAACGTTTTGCTTCTTGTAGTAGTCGTTCTACTATTAGTTGTTTCGGGCTAATGCCAGCCATTCGCTGGCAGATTAAGTGGAGGCGAGCGGTAGTCATCCCTAATTCATTAGCATACTGGGTAAGTTGCCAATGTTCTTTATAGTGCTTTTCTAATAATTCATTAAATCGATAAAATAGTTGTAGGTCTTGCCGTTGAACGGTGTAGTTAGGATGATTACTATCAGTAAAACGAAATAGGGTAATAAATATTAATTGGATAAGAGCTGGCATCGTAAGTTGATAATTTGGTTTATTATTTTTAAATTCATTAGCAGCTATTTCAAATAATATATTTAATTGCTTAGCATCTTCCACTAAATCCATTTGTGGATTGGCTAGATCAATACATAAAGGTTTTCTAAGATTAAAACTAAGGTTGTTGTAATCAGGGCGGTTATTAAACAGTTGCCAAGCGTATGGTTGCCTAACTGTTATAACATGTCCTTCTGTATCTTTATCACTGGTAAAAGCATGGGGTACACCTGGTGGTGTGAAGAAAATCATAGGTCCTTCTAAACGATAGAACAAATCATCTAGTTGAACATGCACCATACCATTAAGTAAGTAATGAATTTGAAAAAGGCGATCATGACGGTGAATAGCTACATTACGACTAAAAAACCGAGAGAAACTACGATGAGACTCATAATGAAAGTCTGCTCCAGCATATCGTTGATCATAAACATCAAAGAGATCAAGAATAGGAATCTGTGATAGTTTGGGTATTTTTTGAGTCATTGTAATAAAGCCCATTAATTTGCTATTAATACTATTCTTTTTTATTTATTAATAGTCAATGTTATTTTTATTTTGCACTTATAAGAAGCAGACTTTGCGATTATTACAAAATAAACTAAAAACCTATTTACACTTTTATAACAACAACATACTATATACTTGAGTAGTAATAAGTAAAATTATTATTGCATACGATATTATAGATATAATCCTGTTATACCCCATTAGTTTTCTATCCCTCCTGTAATTAATATGAAAAATCCCTATCATTTATTAAATTCAAGAGAGTTAGTCACTATTAAGTAGTTATGTTAAAAAAAATCTCTATTATTACAGTGTTAGGATGCTCATACATCTATAACGTAGTAGCTGAAGAAACTAAATACGGTTACCAGCTATTACCTAATCAAATGCTTAACCTAAATGATAGTCTGCAATCTATTACATCTGATGCAGATACCAAAAATCTATATGGAATATATTATAACGACTCTAGCACAACAGAGTTAACGGCTAATCCATTAAATATAGAAGTTATTAATAGTAATGCAGGTAATACTTCTAATAGAACTATAGCCAATGGTCTTTATATCAATGGAACAAGTGCTGCAGCTAGGCCATCGCTGAATTTAGGTGATGGAAGCCAAATTACTACAAAAGCATATCAAACAATAGGAATTTTTTTAAGAAATAGCGATTTATCAGCTAGTAATCTTACTGTTACTGCTAATGGTCAAAATGGTGGTACAGGTATTTCTTTAATAGATAGTCAGGCTACATTAACAGGAAATAATACCATTAAAACTACTGGAACATTTTCAACAGGTTTAGCTATTTCTAACTCTACTTTTACTACAGATAAAATTAATATTGAAGTATCAGGGAGTAATTCAACTGCAGTAAATATCACCAATAACACAGGTAAAATAACAGATTTAGGTACTAGTAGTACTATTAAGCTTACTTCAGCAGATGGTTATGGAATTAGTATAAACAAAGGCTCTGTTATAGCCAATGATCTTACTATAGAAAATACTGGCAATAATTCTTTTGCTGTAGCTGTTTATAATGGTACTTTTACGATGAATGGTGGCTCTGTTACATCTAATTATGCAGGTATTACTACGGGTGGACTTGTTCCTTTACCTACAGACTATGTTCAAGAAATTAATTTAACGGATGTTACCATATCTTCCCGTGATAGAAGTTTACTAATATCTAATAGTGGCAACATGACATTAGAAAGGGTGCAAGCAACATCCACGACTGCTTCTGCTTTAATGCTCACTAATAATGGTATTGTTACAGCTAATGATACTTCTTTACAAGGCAAAAACAACGTTGTAAATGCAAATACTGGACAGGTTACCTTTTCAGGTAATACCAATATTATCTCAACAGATACCAATAGTAATGCAATTTATATTATAAACAATGCTGCTATTAACACGATACCTGAAGGTAGTACCATGAATATAGTAGGTAATATGCAAATTGGTCAATCGGGTACCAATAATATTATTGATTTAAAAATGAATACTGGCTCACAGTTTACTGGAAAGTCAGCTATTTATGATACAAACACTGGAGTTATTAATCTGGATATGACATACAGTATATGGAATATGACAGATGATTCCACTACTACAACATTAGCACTAGATAATAGTACAGTAAATTTTACTAATAGCAACTTTACAACTTTAACAACTAAAGAACTTAGTGGTATTGGTTTATTTAGTATGAAAACTGATATAGCCCAACAGCTAGGTGACTTAATCAATATTACAGAAACAACAACAGGTAACCATTCTCTTGCTATTGCCAACCAAGGTAGTGCTGCTACTGACGGCACAGAAACACTAACAGTTGTTACTACAGCTGATGGAGGTGGTAACTTTAAGCTCAATAATCAAGTTGAAGCTGGAGGTTATATTTATGGTTTAAGAAAAGCTAGTAATGATAAGGACTGGGAGTTATATGCTTTACCCTCTGGAGGTAATATTGGTGGTACACAAACTTCTTCAGCGTTAGCTGGTGCTAGCTTTTTAAATACCAGTTATCTACTAAACTATATAGATAATCAAACACTTTTACAAAGATTAGGTGACCTTAGAGTAACAGGTGCTGGTAATGCCACCAGTGGTTTATGGGTAAAAGCTTTTGGTGGTAAGCTTTCTTCTTTTGATGGAAAACAATTATCTGGTTTTGATATGCCTTACTCAGGGACTCAACTAGGAATAGATAAGGATTTTAGCGTTTCGTCAGGAACATTACTGGTGGGCGTTATGGCAGGTATTACGCAAGGTAATCTTAACTATAAACAAGGTGATGGTACGGCTAAAAATTATACATTAGGGCTTTATTCAACCTATTATCATGACCAAGGATTTTATGTAGATACAGTGCTTAAATATAATAATATTCATAATCAATTTAATGTTAAAGATACTACAGGAATGTCAGTTAAGGGTAAAGGAAGAACTCAGGGTATTAACGCATCTGTGGAAGTAGGAAAGCGTTTATGGATTAACGATAGTAAAGCAGGCTTTTATATTGAACCACAATTACAAGTATCTACAGGAGTACAAGGTGGGGATACAGTTAAGGCCAGTAATGGTTTAAAAATTAAGCTTGATTCCTATAACTCTACTTTAGGGCGTTCTAGCGCAATTATAGGCTACCAAACTCAAGGTACTAATCCTATAAATATTTATTTTAAATCTGGTTACTTAAGAGAGTTTAATGCTAATACTAGTTACAAATTAAATGGAAGTAAGGAAAAAAATAGTTTTCGTGGTCAATGGTGGGATAATGGCATAGGTATCACTGCAAATATTAATAAAGTACATAATATTTATATGGATGCTAATTATGCCAAAGGTAGTAAGTTCGATCAAAAACAACTTAATTTAGGCTATCGGTATAGTTTTTAAAAAGAGGTTATATATTTAGTTACTACTGTTACAGGTTAAAAACTAACCTGTAACAGGCATAATGCCAAAACTAATAAATAAATAAGCTAACCCTAAGAAGATAAAGAAACCACCACTATCAGTCATTGCTGTAATTAATACACTAGAGCCAAGAGCTGGGTCTCTGCCGCATTTGACCATGGTCATGGGGATGAGTACGCCCATAAATGCAGCCAGTAGCAGGTTAAGTGTCATGGCGGACATCATTACAATGCCTAATGACCAACTACCATAAAGATAGTAGGCGACAAGGCCGATAACGCTACCCCAAATCACACCATTAATAAAGGAAACACCTATTTCTTTGCCTAATAATCTAAAGGTATTAGCTGTAGTAATTTGATCAAGTGCCATTGCTCTTACAATCATGGTAATCGTTTGATTTCCTGAGTTGCCACCAATTCCTGCCACGATAGGCATTAAGGCGGCTAAGGCTACTAGTTTTTCAATGGTGCCATCAAATAAACCTATAACACGTGAAGCAATAAATGCAGTAACCAGATTAACTGCTAGCCATGCCCAACGGTTACGAACGGAACGCCAAACTGAGGCAAAAATATCTTCTTCTTCCCGTAAACCTGCCATATTTAGCATTTCGGTTTCGGTTTCTTCACGAATTAAGTCAACCATTTCATCAATAGTTAAACGACCTACGAGCTTACCATTTTTATCTACCACAGGTGCAGAAATAAGGTCATATCGTTCAAATGCTTGAGCTGCTTCATAAGCGTCTTCATCAGGATGGAAGATAACGGGATCATCTGCCATTACTTCAACAACGAGTACATCAGGGTCATTTAAGAGCAATTGTTTAATAGGCAAGACGCCTTTTAGTATGGCCTCTGAGTTAACCACAAAGATTTTATCAGTATGGTCTGGGAATTCTTTAAAGCGGCGTAAATAACGTAACACGGTTTCAAGGGTTACATCATCGCGAATACTTAGAATCTCAAAGTCCATTAATGCACCGACTTGATCTTCTTCATAAGATAAGGCTGATTGTAAGCGTTCACGTTCTTGGGTATCTAATGAGCTCATTAACTCTTGTAAAACATCATTAGATAATTCAGGGGCAAGGTCTGCTAATTCATCAGCATCCATGTCCTTAGCAGCTGCGATGATCTCATGATCATCCATGTCTGCCAATAACGTTTCACGAACAGCATCAGAAACTTCTAAAAGAATATCACCATCACGATCTGATTTTACTAATTGCCATAATAGTAGACGGTCATCTAATGGTAATGACTCTAATAGGTCAGCTATATCTGCCCAGTGTAATTCTTCTAGTTTTTGTTGTAGTTCAGTATAACTTGTTGTTAAGGGTAAACCATTTTCTTCAGTTTGTTGTTTTTCTTTATTGCATTGGCGAAGTAGGGTTTGAATTTGATCAAAGCGATCTTGTAGAGATTCTTGCGGTTTTGTTTCGGTTTCAATCATTACAGCCTCCATTCCCAGATGGTTTGAAGGCTCACCATGGGAATTATTTAATCGCTAAGCGACTATTATAGCAACAGTGTATGTCCATAGTATGAAAATGCTTTAGGCAAAGCCTATTGGCAGTTGTTCTCCACAAATTTAGTAGAAAGATAATTAAAGTTTCTTAAATTAGACTTTAAAAAAAAACCTGCTAGTGCAGGTTTTTAGTATTCTGGCGCGCTCGAGAGGATTCGAACCTCTGACCGCTCGGTTCGTAGCCGAGTACTCTATCCAGCTGAGCTACGAGCGCGCAATGTGCAAATAAACAATTGATTTATATTAAATGGCGCGCTCGAGAGGATTCGAACCTCTGACCGCTCGGTTCGTAGCCGAGTACTCTATCCAGCTGAGCTACGAGCGCACGTATAAAACAAAGCAAGTGTTAAATCGCAGGCGCGAACTATACTCCATCAATCACTTTAGGGCAAGTATTAATTTGAAAAAAGTAATATTTATTTTGATAAGTTATTGTAATATAAATATTTTATTGGAAATAAAAAGCGCATCAAATAACAAGTATTTAATACGCTTTAGTTAGAGATAGATTATCAAACTTCAATAATATGACGTTTTAATTTATCCATTGCATTTTTTTCTAGCTGGCGAATACGTTCTGCCGATACGTTATATTTTGCTGCTAAATCATGCAAAGTTGCTTTATCATCAGATAGCCAGCGTTGTTGTAAAATATCTTTACTACGCTCATCTAGTTTTTCTAATGCTTCATGTAGGTTGTTAGAGGAACTATCACTCCAATCTGCATCTTCTAATTGAGTAGCAGGATTGTAGCGATTATCTTCTAAATACGCAGCAGGTGCATAGATAGCAGTTTCATCATCTTCATCAGTTGCAGGGTCAAATGCCATATCAGACCCTGTAAGACGGCTTTCCATCTCGCGGATGTCTTTTGCGTCTACACCTAGTTCATTCGCAACATTAGCCACTTCTTCATTATTTAACCAATTTAAACGTTTCTTTTTACTACGTAAGTTAAAGAATAATTTACGTTGAGCTTTAGTGGTGGCAATTTTAACAATGCGCCAATTCTTTAAAATAAATTCATGTATTTCAGCTTTAATCCAATGTACTGCAAAAGAAATAAGGCGAACACCCATTTCAGGATTAAAACGTTTCACTGCTTTCATTAAACCAACATTACCCTCTTGAATTAAGTCAGCTTGAGGCAGACCATAACCAGAGTAACTACGGGCAATATGAACAACAAAGCGTAAGTGAGCAAGCACCAGTTGGCGAGCGGCATCTAAATCTTGTTCATAATAGAGCCGATCTGCCAATTCATGTTCCTGATCAGCTGTTAACACAGGCAAACTATTTACTGAATGCACATAGGCTTCCAGATTAGCTCCTGGTGTTAGCATTTGAACAGGTATTAAGTTTTTTGACATTCGATTCTCCCAAAAAATGAAAACCCAATAAATAACTTCTTATTGAGAATTATACTCTTTTAGACTATAAAGAATATCTAATAGTTCCGCTAGTCTTTTAGTTTTTAAAATTGTTTCTTTATGCTAATAAAGCTAGTTATACCATAGGTTTATCGTTAGCGTGGTGCTAGTTCGCGAAGGTGTCTAGCAACGGCTAACCACGCTCCAATCCAACCTAATAGCACAGCTCCAATAATTAAAGAGCAGGCATCTTCCAATGAAACACTTGATAGCTTAAAGTCACTGGCATACAAACCAGCTAATTGTACTACATAAGTATTGATCCAGTTAAGTCCAAAAGCTAATAAAGCCCATGCAAATAGTCCAGCACCTAAACCATAGAGTGTTCCCATATAGATAAAGGGACGACGTACATAGCCATCTGTACCACCTACTAACTTAATAACCTCTATTTCAGCTCGTCTATTCTCAATAGCAAGACGAATGGTATTACCAATAACAAGCAATAATGCAGCAATTAATAATAGTGAGATACCAAAAACAAATCGCTCACCTAGTTTAAGAATAGACATAAGTCGTTCTAACCATTGCATATCTAATTCAGCTCGATCGACTTCTGGTAACTGTTGTAGATTATGTTGTAGTTCAGTGATTGTATTCTGAACCAATTCTTTCGGCGTAACTACAATCACTACAGGCAAAGGGTTGCTTGGTAATGCTTGTAAAGCCTCTCCTAAACCAGTTTGTTCTTGAAATTCTGCAAGCGCTTGTTTTTTAGTAATAAGTTGTGTGCTTTCTATATCTGGATTTTGATTAAGCTCATTTTGTAATTGGCTAGCTTTCTCGTCATCAACATCTAAATGTAAGAATAGGGATATTTGTGCGGCCTGTTGCCAAGACCCTGCCAATTCATTGATATTTTTTAGGATAATAGATAATCCCATAGGTAAACTTAATGTTACTGCAATAACAAGGCAGGTAAAGAAGCTGGCAATGGGATGTTTAACAAGTCTTAAAAAACTATCAGTTAAACTAGCTTTATGATTTTCTAGCCATGAGTGGAAAAGTTCACCAAAGCTAGGCTCACCGTCTTGTTTTTTAGACTTCTGTGGTTGATTAGTAGGTCTTACATCAGACATTAGGCAGCCTCTCCATCACCAATTAAGCGACCACGTTGCAAGGTGAGTAGACGGTGGCGCATTCTCGCAATAAGTGCTAAATCATGACTTGCAATGATAACAGTTGTACCCAAACTATTGATATCTTCAAAGATTCCCATGATTTCAGAAGCTAGTCGTGGATCTAGGTTACCTGTAGGTTCATCTGCAAGTAATAAGGCCGGTTGATGCACAATTGCTCTAGCAATACCTACCCGTTGTTGTTGACCTGTTGAAATATTAGAGGGTAGTTGTTCGGCTTTTTCTTTTAAGCCTACACGGTCAAGTGCTGTAATAACTCGCTTATAGGTTTCTTCTTTACCAAGCCCAAGAATTTGTAAAGGTAAAGCAACATTGGCAAATACATCACGATCAAATAATAGTTGATGATTCTGAAAAACAACACCTATTTGTCTTCTTAAAAAAGGAATATGTGCATTTGAAATACGTGATAAGTCTTGACCTGCTAGCATGATTTTACCTGAGCTAGGGCGCTCCATGGCAAGCAATAGTCGTAATAAAGTACTTTTACCTGCGCCTGAATGGCCTGTAACAAACAGAAACTCGCCTCGACGTACATGAAAGCTAAGTTCATGTAAGCCGATATGCCCATTAGGGTAGCGTTTTGCAACATGGTCAAAACGTATCATAATTAATCCTTAAAGATTGCCTGTACAAAGGGCTCTGCCTCAAAAGGACGCAAATCATCAATGCCTTCACCTACACCAATATAGCGAATAGGTAACTGCATTTGATTGGCTAAGGCGAAGATTACTCCACCTTTTGCGGTACCATCTAATTTAGTTAATGCAATACCAGATAACTCTACTGATTGATTAAATAATTTTGCCTGACTTAGCGCATTTTGTCCTGTACCTGCATCTAACACTAATAATGTTTCATGAGGTGCTGTGTCATCAATTTTAGTGATAACACGTTTTACTTTTTTCAATTCTTCCATAAGGTTTTCTTTATTATGGAGTCTGCCTGCTGTATCAGCAATTAGCACATCCATCCCTTTGGATCTGGCCGATTGTACAGCGTCAAAAATAACAGAAGCAGAGTCAGCGCCTGTATGTTGTGCAACAACAGGAATATTATTACGCTCACCCCATACTTGCAATTGTTCAACAGCCGCTGCGCGGAAAGTATCGCCAGCAGCTAACATCACTTTTTTACCTTGTTGCTGTAATTTTTTGGCTAGTTTCCCAATAGTGGTTGTTTTACCTGCACCATTAACCCCTACGACTAAAATAACGTAAGGAGAGTGATTTTTTTCTATAGTCAATGGTTGTTCTACGGGTTTTAGCATTGCCACTAATTCTTCTTTTAGTGCTTGGTAAAGTGCACCACTATCAGCAAGTTGATCACGTTTTATTTTTTGAGTTAAGCTTTCAATAATGCTATTAGTCGCCTCAAAACCAACATCAGAAGTTAATAGTAATGTTTCTATTTCTTCTAATAAATCATCATCAATTTCTTTTTTGCCCAAAAAGATACTGGCAATCCCTTCACCAAAAGAGGCACTAGTTTTTGCTAAACCTTGTTTAAGGCGTGCAAAAAAACCTTTCTTTTCAGTAGGGGTGGAGCTATTATTTTCTGGTTCTGGTTCTGGTTCTGGTTCTGGTTCTGGTTCTGGTTCTGGTTCTGGTTCTGGTTCTGGTTCTGGTTCTGGTTCTGGTTCTGGTTCTGGAGTTTCTATTGTTTCACTAATTTGCTCTGCTATAGTAATAGTTTCCTCAACTGTTTCTACTGATACAGTTTTAGAGGGTTCAACAATAGTATCAATTTGTGGCTCTTCTGCAATAGCAGGTTCACTTTCTGGTGATGTTGAAACGGATTCAGTTGTTTCTGTTATAGTTTCTTCTATAGATAAAGGCTCATCCACTACAACTGTTTCTTCAGTTTTAGGTTTGCGACGAAGCCAACCGAAAAGCCCTTTCTTTTCTTTCTCTTCTTTGGTGGGTTGATTATCTTTAGAGTCTGACATGCGCCTATTATCTCAATAACAAATATAATATATAAATTATGTAACAAAGCACTGGGTGATAAATAATAACTGACTTTGCTACATTATAAATAATAAATGTATTATCCTAACATATTGCTGTTGGATGTCAGTATTTAATAATACTATATTTTCTACTAAGAATAGGTAAACTTAATGATTGTTCGTCGTATTGTAATGTTTCTAAGCATTACAGGTTTTTCTTTAAGTGCATTAGCTACACCTGCACAGCCTACCCATGAATTTACTTTAGATAATGGCTTGAAAGTGATTGTTAGAGAAGACCATCGTGCACCTGTGGTTGTTTCACAGTTATGGTATAAAGTAGGGTCAAGTCTTGAAGCGCCAGGTTCTACAGGCTTATCGCATGTGTTAGAGCATATGATGTTTAAAGGTAGTAGTAAAGCTGGTGCAGGTGAAGCATCACAAATATTAAGTAATTTGGGGGTGCAAGAAAATGCTTTCACAGCAGATGATGTTACGGTGTATTACCAAGTTCTAGCAAAAGATCGTTTGCCTGTAGCGCTCGAGTTAGAAGCTGATCGTATGGCGACTTTAAAAATTCCTGCTGATGAATTTGCAAAAGAACTTGAAGTAGTTAAGGAAGAGCGAAGATTACGTACAGATGATAATCCGAATGCTTTAGCTTATGAACGTTTTAGAAGCTTAGCTTATCTCGCCAGCGGATACCATAACCCACCCATTGGTTGGAAGTTTGATTTAGATCGCATGTCTGTAGAAGATTTAAGAGCTTGGTATCATCGTTGGTATGCTCCAAATAATGCAGTATTGGTATTAGTGGGGGATATAACAGTAGATGAGGCTAAAAAACAAGCAAATCGTTGGTTTGCTAAGATCCCAAGAAGTACAGATGTTAACCTTAAAAAGCCTTTTGAGTTAGCAACTCCAGGTGAACGTCAATTAACTATACATGTTAAAGCACAACTACCTACTTTACTCATGGGGTTTAATGTTCCTAGTTTATCTACTGCGGATAATAAACGCGAAGTTTATACGTTAGAGTTAATCGCTGCCTTGCTCGATGGTGGTAATAGCGCTCGTTTAACAACAGACCTAGAACTTAAACAAGAGTTAGTAACAGGGGCAGGGATTGGTTATTCATCTGTTAGGCGTGGTGATAGTCTTTTTATGTTTAGTGCATTACCTAATGTACAGAAAGGTAAAACAATTGAAGAGGTAGAAAAGGGGATTTGGCAGTTGTTAGATCAACTTAAAACAACTAAACCTTCTGCCGAAGAGTTAGAAAGAGTAAGGGCTCAGTTAATCGCTTCATTAGTTTATTCACGTGACTCTATCTCTAGTCAAGCAATGACCATAGGAATGTTAGAGGCGCTTGATTTACCATGGCAGTTAGCTGATACAGAGTTAGATGAGTTGAATGCTGTAACACCAGAAGATATTCAAAATGTAGCCAAAAAATATTTTACCCGCGATCGTTTAACAACAGCTTATGTATTACCAGAGGAGAATAAAAATGACTAATTGGAAAAAACTAGTGATAGCTATCCAGTTAGGATTAGTGTGTTCTTTTGGTAGTATTTCTTACAGTTGGGCTGATACAGCGATTAAACTAAAGTTAGAGTCTGTAGCAGAGTTAGGCCAATCAGCTCCTGTTGGCCGTCATCTAAATATTCAGCAGTGGCAGACTAGTGCGGGTAGTAAAGTATTATTTGTAGAGGCTCATGAGCTACCTATGTTTGATGTTCAATTAACATTTGCAGCAGGTAGTAGTCATGATGGAGATAAGCCTGGGTTGGCGCTATTAACAAATGGAATGTTAAATGAAGGTGTTAAAGGCATGGACGTAACAGCTATTGCCAAGACTTTTGAGGGGGTAGGAGCGAATTTTGGTAATGGTTCTTATCGAGATATGGCAATTGTATCATTACGTAGTTTGACTGATCCTAAAAAAAGCCAAGTGGCTGTAGATTTATTAACGAAAGTGATTAGTGAACCAACTTTTCCTGAAAACTCTTTTGAGCGTATTAAAAATCAGCTATTAACTGGTTTTGAGATTGATAAGAAAACACCGGGTAGGTTAATTACTAAAGAATTTTACAATAAGCTTTATGGTGATCATCCTTATGCACATAGTAGTGATGGTAATCCTGAAAGTATTAAAGCGATAACTATTGCAGACCTTAAGAAATTTTATCAAGCAACTTATAACTCAAAAAATGTAGTTATTGCTATTGTTGGGGATTTATCGAAGCAGCAAGCTGAGGAGTTAGCAGAAAAGATCTCATCCTCTTTACCTAAAGGAGAAACATTAGCTACAGTGGAAGCACCTAAACCAGTGAAAGCAGGTAACTATCATACTGAGTTTTCTTCTCAACAAACGCATATAGTTTTAGGTCAGTTGGGTGTGACGCGTAATGATCCTGATTATCCTGCCTTATATGTAGGTAATCAAATTCTTGGCGGTAGTGGTTTAACTTCTCGATTGATGCAAGAGGTGAGGGAGCGTCGTGGTTTAACTTATGGAATTTATTCAGGGTTTTCTACTATGCAGGCTGCTGGGCCTTTTAGTATAGGCTTGCAAACACGTGCTGAAATGGCGGATGGTTCTTTGGCGCTTATTAAAGATATTGTACGTGAATATTTAGCTAATGGTCCTACAGAGCAGGAGTTAAATGATGCAAAACGTGAAATATCAGGAAGTTTTCCATTATCTAATGCTAGCAATAGTAATATAGTATCTCAATTGGGGGCTATTGGTTTTTATAACTTGCCTTTAAATTATTTAGAGGATTTTATTAAACAAATAGAAGCATTAACACCAGAACAAATTAAGCAAGCAATGAATAAACATCTGAAAATGGAGGATTTTATTGTGGTGACAGTAGGTCCTACCGTTAAACAACAGCCATTACCAACGCCTACTGCACCTAAAAAACAGCCAATGGGAGTACCTCATTGAGTAAGGGTTCAGCTAAGCAAGGACAGTTGCGTATTATTGGTGGTGAGTGGCGTAGCCGTAAAGTAAGTTTTATAGATGCTGAGGGGCTACGACCGACACCCGATAGAGTTAGAGAAACACTGTTTAATTGGTTGGCTCCTTATATTGAAGGGGCGGCAGTATTAGATCTTTTTGCAGGTAGTGGTGCTTTATCATTAGAAGCGCTTTCTCGAGGTGCGGTTAGTGCAACAATACTTGATATAAACCATCAGGTAATTAGTAACTTAAAAAGCCAATTGCAAATTTTAAATTGCCAGCGTGCTACTTTGATTAATCAAAGTGCATTGTTGTTTTTACAAAAACAGGCGACTAAACAGTTTGATGTAGTGTTTTTAGACCCACCTTTTAGGAAAGATATGTTGCAGCAGGCTTGTCAGTTATTGGCAGATAATGGTTGGTTGGCTAATAAAGCATGGGTTTATACAGAAAGTGAGATAATGCCATCTCAATTATTAATGCCTACAAATTGGCAACTATATAGGGAAAAGAAAGCAGGGCAAGTTTATTATAGTTTGTGGTTATCTCAATAGGTACAGATTAAGCTGGCTTAACTTATTAGGTTAAGCCAGCATAAGTGATTAACGTAAAGCTTGGCCTTCTTTAGCACCTAACTTAACAGTTTTTTGGTTACCGGTGTATAAACCAGTGTTTTCATCACGACCTTGCAATAAGTATTTTGCATCAGGTTTTTTGTAAGTATCTACTGCTACTTTAGAGAACTTACCAATATCAGTAGTAGGTTTTCTTAAGCGATTAATGATAATTACAGCTTTAGTATCAGCAAAATCTTGAGCCATATTTTGGTCGCCTTCACTATCACCAGCAACTAAAATAGGTCCTTTATTGTTGTATTTAGGCGCAATTAAACGCTTAATTTCAACAGTTTTTCCTGGGCCTTGGGTTTGGTTAAAACCTTTACGGAATTCAGGTTGAATAACACCATTAGCATCACGTTCTAATTCCATAGCGATAACTTTACTAGCTGGGTTGTTATAACCAAATTTAGGATTAGAAGAAACCTCTTTAATTACATCAATAAATGATGCTGAACAAACCCATACATCAATACCTGCTTCTCTTAGTTTATGATAAAGATCTTGCATTTCTGGTACTAAACGTAAACCGTTGTGCCATGTTGTAGAGATTTGACCTGCTTTACTTGCAATTGCAGGGCTTGTCCAAGTAACATCTGCAATAGGTTGAGTGGCCTGCCAATCAACAGTTCCAGCAGTTAGTTTAGCAACATCATGTTCAGTTAAGCCTGTGAATAAATAAGTTACCCAAGGATAAGAAAGAGAGGCATCAAAAGAATTACCTATAGCCGTGTAGAGATAACGTAATTTAGTGGAGAACTCTTTATATTGATCTGTTTTCTTGATATCTGCTAATGACTTTTTCCCTTTCATTTGGTCAAAGTTGTTATAGATCCATGTATAGTTATTTACAATATCTTGAGCAATAAGATCAATGTTAACAGGTTTTCCTGCTAAATTGTTATCATCAGCAGTGAAATTGTCACTAGGTACATTCATTCTGAGAACTTTATTTAAAGTCTCTGGTGTCATTTTAAAATATAAGTGTTCGATTTGATAAACTAATAATGCTTCTTGAATGTCCAAGAATATTGAAGTGTTATCCCAGTCAAAAACAGCATAAGGTGGATTATTAGGATCATAATTAGGGCTAGTCTTGCCATAAGTTGCAATCAAATTATTAAGTTGATCGCGGTTGAAGCTATCCCAATTACCTTTGATAAGTTGAGGAGCAGTAACCTTGGTTGTTTGGACACTGGTTACGGGATTAGTTTTAGCAACTTCTGCTAAAGCGTGCGTAGTAACCAAGCCTGTTGCTGCGGCTAATGCGATGATTAATTTACTAACTTTAAGCATAATGACTCCTGTTTGTATATATAACTTTGTACGTATAACTATTTGTTACTATAAAGAAATAAATTAGAAAGAAGTATGTTGATTTTTGTTTGGCTGATATGGGTCAGGCTTACAGATAAATTTCCAAAATTTGTTATTATTAGAATTGTTAATTTTGATATGCAGAATAAAAGGCTGACTAAGTTAATAATAAGTCAGCCTTTTTAAATGTTAATCTTCTTTTTCAATACCGTTTTGTAGGTAGTTTTGAATACCCATTTTTTCAATTAAACCTACTTGTGCTTCTAACCAGTCGATATGATCTTCTTCTTCCTTTAAAATCCGTTTTAGCATATCACGACTGACATAATCACCACTACTTTCACAATAAGTAACAGCTTCGCGTATATCAGCAGTAGACTTTTCTTTTTGTTTCAAATCGCAATTAAGCATTTCTTCAGTATTTTCACCAATGAGTAATTTATTTAAGTCTTGTAAGTTAGGGATACCTTCTAAAAATAGGATACGCTCAATTACTCGATCAGCCTGTTTCATTTCTTTAATAGAGTAGTGATAAGATTGGTGACCCAAACCCTCTAGTCCCCAATCATTGTACATGCGAGAGTGTAAGAAAAATTGGTTAATCGCAACCAGCTGGTTTCCTAGAACTTTATTTAGGTGTTGAATAACGATTTTGTCGCCTTTCATTGTTATATTCCCAGTAAGACTTTTTTTTATTGTGCGTTGGGAAAACAAAAAAGTCAAATAGCCTTGAGTATTAGGTGATTGAACAAGAATGAGAATTACAATTATTTTTATTAAAAGTTAACTAATTCGGCTGGATTAAAGTGAGCCACCATAGGATTGCTTAATTGTGATTCAGTAATAGTTTCTTTAACTATTTGTTTGGCCAAACAACCACACTTGCCACATTGATTAGCAATATCAAGTGCTTGTCTAACTTCTTTATAGCTACAGCAACCATCATTCACAGCATCACGTATATCTTTATCAGTAATACCTTGGCATAGACAAACATACATCTTATTTATTACTCCACAATAGTAAGTAATGTAAATATTAATTTAAATGATAATCATTGTCAATAAGTTATTGGTAATTATTCTTATTTGTTATTGTCTATTAAATCAAATGATTAGATTTATTTTTTGATGTAGTGGAGAAAAATTTACACTTCTTGCTATAAAACAATCAACTTTATTGATAAGTTGTTGCTGGGCAGTTAATGCCTGCTGTTCTGTAGAGAAAGAGGCAAATAAACAGGCTCCTGTTCCTGTAAGTTTAGTAGGTGCTAATTTACTCATTATTAGGAAAGCATCTCGTACAGCAGGGTAGTGATTAAGAACAATAGCTTGGCAATCATTGTGGCCTTCAATGGTTAGTGCCTGCTGATAGGTGATTGTAGGTGTATTTCTAGGTAGCATGGGGTCACTAAATATAGTAGCAGTTCTAATAGCTACTTTAGGAATAGCCACGAGAAACCATAATTCAGGTGGTGTTATAGGTGTTAGTTGTTCACCTATACCTTCTGCAAAAGCAGCTTTGCCTTGTACAAAAACAGGAACATCTGCACCCAATTGTAAACCTAGTTTTGCTAGTGTCGTTAAATCAAGATTCAATTGCCATAGTTGGTTCAGTGCTAATAAAGTAGTAGCAGCATTTGAACTACCACCCCCAATTCCACCACCCATAGGTAATTTTTTATCAATCCAAATATCAGCACCTAATGGGGTATTTGCATAGTTCTTTAAGAGGTTTGCTGCTTTAACAATTAAATTGTCATTGTGGGGGACATTTTCAAAAATAGTATGTAGCTTGACCTCACCATCTTCACGGCAATTAAAGGCTAACTTATCGGCATAATCTAAGAATTGAAAAATAGTTTGTAAGTTATGATAACCATCTGCACGTTTGCCAAGTATATGTAGAAATAGATTTAACTTGGCAGGTGCAGGTAAAACTAATGAGGCATGATCTGGAAATAAATTAGTCATTGAATAATCTATTATTAGTTAATACTAGCAATCTCTTTACCCATTTTTCTTAGTGTCCACTGTTTAGTCACCAAGGTAACACGAATATCTTGGTTGTTAGCAATAATACGTTCAGGTAACCAGTAGCCAGCATGATTTTGGTAATCGCGGTACTCTATTGTCCAACCAGCTTGTTTTAATTCTTGCAAACGGCTATCCATATTTAAAGTATGGGTATAAGGCGTATCTGGGGCTGGTAGACCTTTTATCCACCAAATAAGATTTGATACAGGAATATTCCAACCCAGTTGTTGTTGTAATAACTCTTCTGGTGTCGCAGCAGTGTAACGACCTTGCCCAGATATCTCAATGGTTACATCGCCTTTTTTGCCTACTATACGGGTAGCACCACGGCCCAGTGGTCCAGAAAGACGGATATCATAATAATCAAATTGTTGTAACCAAAATAACGTAGCACTACCTGATTCTTTACCTGCTCTAATTCCGACTTTGCCATCTACTTGCCAAGTAGTTAGTTCAGCAATTTTAGTTTGGTGTTGTTGCCAAAGTTTTTCGTTAGGTCCAATTATATGTGGTGTTTTTTTAGTAGTGAAAAGTCCACAACCTGTCATTAATAGCAGAAGACTGATAATGAATGTTGAGCGTAAATAAGAAGATAACATAATCTATAATTCCTCAGCTCCAGTTAAGCGTTTAATAGTTTTTTGGAGTGTTTTATTGGTTGGGTTGTCTTTTAATGCTTTAGACCAAATATCTTTTGCTTGCTGCTGCTCACCCTTTTTCCATAATACTTCACCTAAGTGGGCGGCTACATCAGGATCAGGATAACTATCATAAGCTTGCTGTAAGTATTTTTTCGCAGCTGTTAGGTCACCAAGTTTGTATTTGACCCAACCAAGGCTATCTAAGGCAGCAGGATTTGCTGGGTTTATTTTTAATGCACGTTCAATCAGGGTTAAGGCTTCCTGATAACGAGTAGTTCTATCTGTTAAAATATAGCCTAGCGCATTAATAGCCGAGTCGTTATTAGGTTCAAGTCGAATAATATAACGTAAGTCTTTTTCTGCTTGTGGTAAGTTGTTACTTTGTTCGGCTAATAATGCCCGACTATAAAGTAGGCTAGTATTTTTAGGATCAGCTTTTGTTGCTTGATTAATTATTTGCCATGCCTGTGGTAATTTATCTAATTTTTGCAATTCCTCTATCTCAAACAAATAGAGGGGTATAGCTAAATCTGGCTGATTCTTACGAGTGGTGGATAAGAGTTGTTGAGCTTCAGTGATTTGATCACGTTCAAAAAGAATTTTAGCGGTATTGGCAATAGCCGATAAATAGTTTTCTCCACCAGTAACCTGTTTGTAATTAGCTAGTGCTTGGTCTTTATCCCCCTTTTCATTATAGGCGGTGGCTAGGTAATAATAGACAGCATCGGAGTTGATACCATTAGCTAACATTGTTTGTAGGTAACTGATTGCTTCATCCCATTCTTGGTTTTCCAAACAAATCAATACCAAAGCAAAACGTAACTCTTCATCTTCAGGATATTGTTTACTTAATGTTAAGAATTGTTGTTTAGCTTCAGGTAATTTACCTTGGCTAATTAACCGATGAGCAAAACTTAAACGTAATTTTTTATTTTCAGGACGATTTTTAACTTCTTTGTCCAATAGTGCTAATGCTTCCTCAGGTTTGCCTACACTTTGTAATAGAAAAACTTTTAATAGCACCACATTATTTTTTTTCTGTTGCTCTGTGGGTAGCTTTTGAAGGGTAGTTAAAGCTTCCTCAGTGGCTCCATTCTCAGCAAGCAAAATGGCTTTAGTGTAAGTAAGTTGAGCATTGTTGGGATATTTAATGGTAAGTTGATCTGTACTTGCAATTACTTCTTGGCGCGCTTTTTGGGTGAGATTGCTGTTGGTAAGATCTAAAAAATCCAGTTGTTCAGTGTTAGCTAATACTTTGTCGAAGTAGGGTGTAGCCTCACGACCACGTTCGTTTTTAGTTAATTCAACAGCAGCTGCTCTATTAGCGTTTATGTTATTGGGCTCGATAGAAGCCCATAATAAAGCCATATTTAACTGTTGTTTACTATTATCTAGATAGCTAGCCATTTGATAAGCACGTTCAGCTACCTTTGGATCTTTAGTTTGTTGCGCTTGGTTTACATAATTTTCTAATGCTACGTCAAATTGCCCCCGTCGCTCTGCAAATTCAGCGACAAGCAGAGCCGATAAAGAATCTTTAGTGAAAGGTTTTATAATAGGTTTTTCTTTTGGTGATGTATTTGTTATAGGTTGAACAGTATTTTCACCTTGCTTGGTCTCAAATAAGTTGCAGCCACTTAATAGTATTACTGATGTACAAAATAATAAGAAAAACTTATTCATAATCAACCAAAATTAGATATAGAGTCATTTAAAAAAGCTACTAATTTTATTTAAAACCATATTAATAACAACTAGCTATTTATTAGAAAAGGGACAAATATACAATTAGTATACTTGTTTTTAGCTTTCAACAACAATGATAACTAGAGTGGTAAGTTTATTTAATGCTACAATATGCAACATGTTTAATTTATATGTTTAGTCAGTGGATAGTTATGCGTATTGGTCTATATTAGCAAAGATAGCTTAACAAGAAATATACCTTCATATATAGGTGTAAGTATAAAGGGCTGTTGTTTATTAATGTAATATAGAACTAAGCAACAAAAGAATTTAAAAATACTATTGGCTGGTAAAATAATGAAACCTTCCTTATTAAATAAATTAGAGTTATTACAAGATCGCTATGAAGAGATAACAGCTTTATTAGGTGATGCAGAAATCATCAGCGATCAAAATAAATTTCGTGAGTATTCAAAAGAATATGCAGAGATAGAGCCTGTTATTAAAACATTCCGTGACCTTTCCAAAGCACAAGAAGATTTAGCTAGTGCTAAAGAGTTATTGAAAGATTCTGATCCAGATCTAAAAGAAATGGCAGAAGAAGAGGTTAAAACTCAGCAAGAAACCATTGAGACATTAGAGCAAGATTTGCAGAAGATGCTCTTACCTAAAGACCCTAATGATGCTCGTAATGTTTACCTTGAAATTCGTGCAGGAACAGGTGGTGATGAAGCTGCTATTTTTGCAGGAGACTTATTCCGCATGTATTCTCGTTATGCTGAGAAGCGTGGCTGGCGAGTAGAAATATTGTCTGCTAACGAAGGTGAGCATGGTGGTTATAAAGAAGTGATCTCAAGGGTTGAAGGAGAAAATGTTTATAGTTTCTTAAAGTTTGAGTCTGGCGCACACCGTGTACAACGTGTCCCTGAAACAGAATCGCAAGGGCGTGTTCATACTTCTGCGTGTACTGTGGCTGTATTGCCTGAGCCAGACGAGCAACAAGAAATAGAAATTAATCCTGCTGATTTGCGAGTTGATACTTATCGAGCTTCTGGTGCAGGTGGACAGCATATTAATAAAACAGATTCTGCAGTACGTATTACCCATATTCCAACAGGTATTGTGGTAGCCTGTCAGGAAGAGCGTTCACAACATAAAAATCGTGCTAAAGCGATGTCTTGGTTATATGCAAAGCTAAATGATCAACAACAAACAGCTTCACAGCAAGCAATTGCTGATACACGTAAATTATTGGTTGGCTCTGGTGATCGTTCTGAAAGGATTCGTACTTATAATTTTCCACAGGGGCGAGTAACAGATCATCGCATTAATCTAACACTTTATTCATTAGATGATGTGATTGCTGGCAGTGTAGAAGCTGTTATTGAGCCATTGAGAGCGGAATACCAAGCAGACCAATTGGCTGCATTAGGTGATTAATAGATAAATTAAGGCAGTAGTATAGAAAATATTATTGCCTTAAAATTAAATTAGAAAAATATTTTAACAATGCTGTTTAGCCTATCTTTAATAAATCAGTCATACTATATATAACAATGATTATTTTAATTATATTATTTACAACAAAGTATGTTGTTGTAATTTGATTATCAAGGAGCTCATATGACAGCAAACCAATCACAAGAAGGCGAGAAAATTTTAATTATTGATGACGATGCAAGACTTCGTCGACTTCTTGAGCGTTTCCTAGCTGAGGAAGGCTTTCGTGTCAAAGCTGTTGAAGATACCGAGCAGATGGATAGATTATTAAGCCGTGAGTTATTCAATCTAATTGTGCTTGATTTAATGATGCCAGGTGAAGATGGTATGAGTGCTTGTCAGCGACTCCGTAGTCAAGGTAATAAAACACCTATTATTATGTTGACAGCAAAAGGCGATGAAGCTAGTCGTATTCAGGGACTTGAAAGTGGTGCAGATGATTACTTACCAAAACCATTTAATCCTCGTGAGTTATTAGCTCGTATTAAAGCAGTATTGCGTCGTCAAACATCACAAATTCCAGGTGCACCAGATACTGAGGATGCAGAGGTTACTTTTGGTGATTATAAATTATCATTAGCAACTCGTGAGCTTTCACATGGTGATAAAGTACATATGTTAACTACTGGCGAATTTGCGGTATTAAAAGCACTAGTACAACACCCAAGAGAGCCATTAACGCGTGATAAATTAATGAGTCTTGCCCGTGGTAGAGAGTGGGATGCTTTAGAGCGTTCTATTGATGTGCAAATTTCTCGTTTACGCCGTATGATTGAAGTTGACCCTGCTAAGCCTCGTTATATTCAAACTGTTTGGGGTGTTGGTTATGTATTTGTGCCTGATGGCGATAAATAATTGATAGCTTTCCTCTCTCAATGAGAGGGGAAAGTTAACTTATCTTTATATGGTAAATAATAAGAAAAAATACAGGGCAGCGTGGCTACCTAAAAGCTTCTTTGCTCGTATGTTATGGCTTATCTTAATCATCGTTCTGTTCTCTAAAGCATTAACACTAGGTTATTTAGTTTTAAATGAAGATGTATTAGTTGATAGGCAGTATAGTCATGGTGCAGCCATGCTAGCTAGGGCTTATTGGTCAGTAGATGGGGATAGCCGTGATGATATTGCTATTGCCGCAGGTATTTTATGGAAACCTGATAATGAAGCTCCTCTTGGTGAATACCACTGGCCTTATTCAGATATTTTCCAACGGCAAATTCAGAGTGAACTAGGGGCAGATGCTAGTACACGTTTAATCATAGGTAAATATATTTCTTCTTTATGGGTAAGCGCACCAAGTCTTGGCCCTGGTTGGTTAGAAATTCCTATGTATCCTCATCCTTTGCGTGGACAACAAATTTGGCGAGTGCTTGCTTGGTTTATTGGTATTGTTTCTTTATCAATGTTTACAGCAGGTATTTTTGTACTTCAGCTTAACCAACCACTAAAGCGTTTGGTATTTGCTGCCAGACAATTAGGTAAAGGTAAAAGTGTTCGTTTACCTATTAATGATACATTAAGTGAAATGACGGATGTGTATCAAGCTTTTAATCAGATGGCAGAGGATGTAGAGAAAGCTAATAATGAGCGAGATCTTATGTTGGCGGGTGTTTCTCATGATTTAAGAACACCTTTAACACGATTACGTCTTTCAGTAGAGTTGATGCATGGTGATGAAGAATTTACTGAAGATATGGTTCGTGATATTGAGGATATGAATGAAATCCTCGATCAGTTTATTGTTTTTATTCGTGATGGTAAGGATGAAGCGTTAGAAGATTTGGATTTAAATGAGTTAGTTGAAGAGGCTGTAGCACCATTTAATCAGAGTGAAGAAAAGGTTAGGTTCTTCTTAGAAGAAATTCCACCTATTCAGGCGCGTCGAGTTTCAATAAAGCGGTTATTAATAAACTTAGTTAATAATGCATTAAATTACTCTCACGACAAAGTAGAAGTGACTACTTATTTAGCCAATAAACATAAATCCCCTTATGTGGTATTAAGTGTATTAGACCGTGGCCCAGGCATTCCAGAAGATGAAATAATGGCAGTATTTAATCCGTTTATGCGAGGAAATCAAGCACGTAGTGGCAAAGGCTCGGGGCTTGGCTTAGCGATTGTTAAACGAGTTGTTGAGCAACATGGTGGGCATATTGAATTGTTAAATCGTGTAGGTGGTGGTTTAGAGGCTAGAGTTAGCTTACCTATTGGTTTAAAACTACCTAATCCTGAGTAATTAGGATTAGGGGAGTTGTTGAATAATATTAAAAATAGAGCTTTTCCATTGAGGCATGTTACCCAGTGCAATAAAGTTAGGGTTTAAATAATCCTGTTTAGCTATATAGTTCAAAGGTTGCCCTGTTTCAGTTAATACACTGCCTCCTGCACCTTCTAATACACCTTGAGCTGCCGCTGTATCCCACTGACAGGTAGGTGCAAAGCGTGGGTAACAATCTGCTTTACCTTCTGCAACTAAACAAAATTTAAGTGAGCTGCCTGCATTTTTTAGAGAGATAGGAATTATATCCTGTAGCCTATCAAGTAATAATTGTTGTTTTTCTGAGCTATGGCGACGACTAGCGACTACAGATAATTGTTGATTATCAGCATCATGACAGTGAATAGCTTGTTTATTACCTTGATCATCTATTCGCCATGCGCCAATATCTTTACCACCAAAATAACAGTAATTAGTAGCAGGAATAAATACCACACCAAAAATAACGGTTCCTTGCTCTATTAAAGCAATATTAATAGTAAAGTCAGTACTGCCTTCAATAAATTCTTTTGTACCATCTAAGGGATCAATAAGCCACCATTGTTGCCATGTTTGACGGATGGTGAAGTCAATTGTACAGTCTTCTTCTGAAAGAATAGGAATATTAGGTGTTAATGTGGCTAACCCTGTCACTAATATTTGGTTAGCGGCTAAGTCTGCTGCTGTAACAGGAGAGTTATCTTGTTTTTTTTCTACTGCAACAGCGTTTCGCCAATAAGGTAAAGTTGCTTGACCTGCTTGTTGAGCTAATTCAATTACTGCAGATAGTAGTTCTGTTAGCATGTAGTAAGCTCACCACGACTAATTAGCAAGTCTCTGACAATATACAGGGCAGCAATAGCACGACCTTCGGTAAAGTTAGGGTTTTGGCTAAGTGTGAATAAATCATTTAGTTTAGCTGTGCTTACTATAATAGGTTCTGGCTCATCACCAACTAATTTTTCTGGATATAGGTCTTGCGCAAGCACGACTTGAATTCTTTGTGCCATATAACTTGGTGAAAGTGTGAGGGAGGTAACATATTCTAGTTTTTTTGCACCATATCCTGCTTCTTCTTTTAATTCGCGATTAGCAGCAGCTAATACGTCCTCATCTTTTTCAATAAGCCCTTTGGGAATAGTAAGTTGATAATCATTAACACCAGCACAGTATTCTTCAATCATAACGAAATGTTCTTTATCTAGCATAGCAACAACCATTACTGCACCTGCGCGCATTCCACTTGCTAGACGCTCATAAGTTCGCTCTTCACCATTGGAAAAGCGTAGTTGTAATTCTTCCACCTTAAACAGTCGAGATGATGCTACAATTCGTTGGCTTAATATGGCAGGTTTTTTTTCCATAGTATTCTCTTTGTTAAAAACACCTTACTATCATAACGTGCTAATGAGTATTTGTGAAAATTATATGTTATTACCTTGGTCTGACATTGAAACAGTTTTTTTAGATATGGATGGTACTTTGCTTGATTTGCATTTTGATAATCATTTTTGGCTAGAATATCTTCCTGAGCGTTATGGTCAAACTTATGGCTTAACTATTGAGCAAGCAAAACAGACTCTCTTAAGTCAATATGCTACATTGCAAGGGAAATTGCAGTGGTATTGTATTGATTATTGGAGTGATGCTTTAAATTTACCTGTTCTTAAATTTAAGGAAGAAATTGCTCATCTTATTAAATGGCGTAATCATGCAGAGTTTTTCTTAAAATTAATTAATGAAATGGGCAAGCAAGTTATTCTAATTACTAACGCCCATCCTAAATCGCTTAATCTAAAAATGCAAAAAGTTGATTTGGCTCCTTGGTTTAAACAAATTATCAGTTCCCATGACTATAATTTTCCAAAAGAAAATCAATACTTTTGGCAACATTTAGGAGAGCGGATAGAATTTAATCCACATACCAGTTTATTTATTGATGATAGTGTTAGCGTTTTGCGTAGTGCTAAACAATATGGAATAAAACATTTATTCGCTATTTATCAACCAGATAGTCAAAAACCACCCTTAATGCATGAACATGAATTTGCTATTATCAAAGATTATATAGATTGTTTTTAATTAAAGAAATATATTGTAATAAACTAAGTGATTAACATTCTTTATTAACTAAAAATCATTAAAAATAAATTAAAATCAATGAGTTGATTGATTTTTGAGTGTCTCTGACAGCATTAAATTAACAATTTGTTAATTGTTTCTTCATAAAAAAGTGATGGACTTGTCTAAAATAATGAACAATTAGACTAATTAATAGTTCTAATATAGAACTGAAAAAATTATATTAAAGTTTCAGTTTTAGAAAATTTCTTAATTAACGAATAAAGTGTAATGGAGTATTAAAATATGACTCTCTTTTCAAAATCTAAGCTAGCATTAGGCGGTGTTATTTTAGCTGGTGGTGTATTAGCTGGTTGCGCTGGCAATCCTCCAACAGCTCAGATGGATGTAGCAAGATTAGCAGTAAATAACGCAGTAGGTGCAGGGGCTACTCAATTTGCTCCAGCTGATATGCAAACCGCTCAAGAACATTTCCGTAAGGCACGTGTTGCGATGGAAGAAAAAGATTTTAAAGCGGCTAAAATATATGCTGAGAGAGCAGAGTGGGATGCGCGTGTAGCAGAGCGTAGAGCGCAAGTAGAAAAAATGAAGTATGTAGATCCAAAAGCTTTAACGCCTACAGATGCACCAGTTCAACCTGTAACAAACGCTATTCCTCCAGCGAATGTTAACTAAGTTTAATTGCTTAGTTAGTTTACAGTTACATAAATGAACATTATTTAATATTTTTACAAAGGAAACTTTGGTTATGCGCAAACATATATTGATTCCATCTCTTTTAGCAGTAGGTTTAACGCTAGCTGCTTGTTCAAATAACCCTAATCCAGATTTAGAAAAAGCACGTGCTGATTTCATTGCATTACAAAACAATCCAAAAGCTAGTCAATGGGCTAACGCTGAAACTGGTGATGCCAGTGCTGCTTTAGATAGAGCGGATAAAGCGTTTCGTGATGGTGAGAACTCAGACAAAGTAAGTGAACTTGCTTATTTATTACAACGTCGTGTTGATCTAGCTAATGCTACTGTTGCATTACGCCAAGAAGAAGAAAACCAACGAGTTAAAGCAAAAGTATTAGATATCGCGAAGCAAACAGCACGTGGTGAAGTAGTAACTTTTGGTGATGTACTATTTTCTGTTGGTAAGGCAGATGTAACTCCATCAGCTTATGTTAATCTTGATAAATTAGCTGTTTATTTAAAACAAAATAAAGAGCGTAAAGTGTTAGTTGAAGGTTTCACTGATAGCACTGGTAGTGATGCATTAAATTTAAAATTATCACAAGCTCGTGCAGATGCAGTAGCACGTGAACTTTCAAATCGTGGTGTTGAATTTGCTCGTATTACCACTCGTGGTTATGGTAAAGCATTCCCTGTAGCAAGCAATAGCAATGCTTCAGATCGTGCTTTAAATCGTCGCGTAGAAGTAACTATTTCTAATGATGATAGACCAGTAGCACCTCGTCGCTAATTATTTAAAATTAGTTAACGTAACCCTGTTGACGTAATAGTTAGAGTAATACACACTCTAACTATTAAATAAGCGGGGTTTTTATTTTGATGGAAGAAATTTTAGAAAGATTACGCGAGCTAGCAGAAGATGTTGCTACTCCCCTTGAATTGCCAGATGAAGAGCAATTGGTTACAGCACAAGAGGAGTTGTTATTACCTATTCCCCGTGATTTTAGGTATTATTTGCTGACCGCAAGTGATGTTATATATGGTCATTTGGAGCCTGCCACTATAGCAGATCCTCATCTTCATACCTATTTGCCAGAAATGGCAGCTACGGCTTGGTCTTATGGTCTACCTAGGTATTTATTGCCCATCTGTGAAATTAATGCAGGTTATTATTGTATTGACCCTGATGGTGTGGTATTGCTTTGGGAAAAGGGTGAACTATCTGAAAAACAATGGGATACTTTGTGGGAATGGATTGCCGAGGTCTGGTTAGAAGAATAGCTTGTGTAAAAATATAAAAAGACTTTATTGTAATAATCACTCTATGAGAAAATAGACATTTTGGTGACTAAATAAATAATACTATGACCGCACAATTAATTGATGGAAAAACCATTGCTGCTAATATTCGTGAAGATATTGCTAGAAAAGTAGCTGATCGCCGCCAACGTGGATTACGCATTCCAGGACTTGCTGTGATCTTGGTGGGTAATGATCCTGCTTCTGAAGTTTATGTTTCTCATAAACGTAAAGATTGTGAGCAGGTAGGATTTATCTCAGAGTCTTATGATTTACCAGTATCTACTACCCAGCAGGAGCTATTAGCACTTATTGATAAGCTAAATGATGATTCTGCTATTGATGGAATTTTAGTGCAGTTACCTCTTCCTGCACATTTAGATGCGGCACCTTTATTGGAAAGAATTCGTCCTGATAAAGATGTTGATGGTTTTCATCCATTTAATATTGGTCGATTGGCTCAACGTAACCCGTTGTTACGCCCTTGTACACCTAAAGGAATTATAAAGCTATTAGAAAGCACTAAAGAGAATCTGTATGGTTTAAATGCAGTTATGGTAGGCGCTTCCAATATTGTTGGGCGTCCTATGGCATTAGAGCTTTTATTGGCGGGCTGTACCACAACGATTACCCATCGTTTTACTAAAGATCTAGCAGTACATGTAGCCAATGCAGATTTGGTGGTGGTTGGTGTAGGTAAACCTGGGCTTGTTAAAGGTGAGTGGATTAAGCCTGGGGCCATTGTCATTGATGTAGGTATTAATCGTATGCCAGATGGTAAATTAGTGGGTGATGTGGAGTTTGAAGAAGCTGCTAAACGAGCTAGTTGGATTACACCTGTACCTGGTGGCGTAGGACCAATGACAAGAGCTTGTTTGCTAGAGAATACGTTATATGCTGCAGAAGAGCTTCATTCCTGATGTGATAGCGTATAAAAAAAGCCACTTATAATAAGTGGCTTTTTTATTATAGAGTCAAACAGTATGTTCTTTTAAAAATAAGTCTCTATCAATGTGTTCTTTGGTTAGTAGACGATTTAAATCTATTTGAGCAATACGAACAGTGAGTAAAGAGTTACCATGTTCATCTGTCTGCTCTTGCTGAACTGAGTTGGTTTCGAAAAAGCGTGCTCTTAATTTACTGAGTGATGGTGATAAACGTAAGGTCCCCGTATAAATATCATCACTTAGTAATTCATCAATGGCCTGTATAAGTAAATCAAGTCCCTGATTATTTTGAGCTGAAAGCCATACTCTTTGCGGTTTGCCATTATCATCTCGTTGAATTTGTGGTTCAACATCCTCCATTAAATCTATTTTATTATAGACCTCTAATAAAGGTATTTTATCTGCGCCTATTTCTTGCAATACTTTTAGTACTTGCTCAATTTGTAACATGCGTTCAGGTTCATGAGCGTCAATAACATGTATGAGTAAATCAGCATTTGATGATTCTTCTAAAGTTGCTCGGAATGCTTCTACTAATTTATGCGGTAAATGGCGAATAAATCCTACCGTATCCGCAAAAACAACACGTCCTTTATCTGGTAGCTCTAAGCGACGCAATGTGGGGTCAAGTGTTGCGAATAATTGATCTGCTGCTAATACTAAAGAGTTGGTTAATGCATTAAATAATGTAGATTTACCCGCATTGGTATAACCTACTAATGATATCAAAGGAACTTCAGCACGTTGTCTACCGCGACGAGCTTGTTCTCGTTGGTTGCGAACTTTCTCTAGCTTCTGCTTTAGTTGTTTAACACGAATTCTTAATAAGCGTCTATCTGTTTCTAACTGGGTTTCACCAGGTCCACGTAAACCAATCCCCCCTTTTTGTCGCTCAAGATGGGTCCAGCCTCTAACTAAGCGAGTGCTCATGTGATCAAGCTGTGCTAGCTCAACCTGTAGTTTACCTTCATGGGTTCTTGCACGTTGTGCAAAAATATCAAGAATAAGGCCCGTACGATCTATAACACGACATTCTAACGCACGTTCTAAATTACGTTCCTGACTGGGGGTAAGGGTATGATTAACAATAACAAGTTCAACTTGTAAAGCTTTAACTTGAGCGTGCAGCTCTTCAACTTTACCAGAACCTATTAAAAACTTAGCGGAGGGTTGGTAACGGTTAATCTCAATAAAAGCTACACACTCAGCACCCGCTGAATGTGCAAGCTCTTGAAACTCTTGAGGGTCTTCTCTTTCATCCATTTCTTGAGTATGCAAATGGATAAGAATAGCCTTTTCACCGCCTTCTGGACGTTCAAACAGCAATATAAACTTCCATTAAAAGCTAGTTGGTTCTTCTGTAATATCCATCTCTTCACCTGTAGGCATACGTACTGGACGACTAGGCACAACAGTAGAAATAGCGTGTTTATAAACCATCTGGCTAACAGTGTTTTTAAGTAAAATAACAAATTGATCAAATGATTCAATTTGGCCTTGTAGTTTAATACCGTTCACTAAGTAAATAGATACAGGTACTCGTTCCTTACGTAGAACGTTTAAGTAAGGGTCTTGTAGTGAATGCCCTTTTGACATGGGGATAACTCCTTAAAATAATATTTTTAAATTATAATTAACAACTAACACTAAGATAAGATAGATGTCGCATGTAGATAGTTCAATAGCCTTGGTAAATTTTCTGTAGCTAAACTATCTAACCAATTTACATTCTGCCAACCTCGCAACCAAGTAAACTGTCTTTTTGCAAGTTGACGTGTGGCTATAATGCCACGTTCTTGCATATTTTCAAAGTCCAATTTACCTGACAAATAGTCCCATACTTGCCTATAACCTACAGCACGCATAGAGGGTAGGTCTGCATGCAAATCTGATCTATTTCTTAAATTAGCCACTTCATCAATAAACCCTTGCTTTAACATCTCCTTAAAACGTAACTCAATACGTTGATGGAGAATATAACGCTGTTCGGGGGCTATCGCAAATTGCACTATAGTATAGGGTAGAGCATGGTTATACTGATTTTTTGTTTCATTTTGTTGTTGATAATGTTCAGAAAGGGTTTTACCTGTTATCAAAAATACCTCTAATGCTCGGATGATACGTTGAGGATCATTAGGGTGAATTCGAGTTGCTGATAAGGGATCAATTTTTTGTAACTCTTCATGTAATACATTGCTTCCTTCCAATTTTATTCGATTTTCCAAACTTGTTCGAAGTTCAGGTTCAGCCGAAGGTAATGTGGCAAGTCCTTCTAATAATGCTTTGTAATAGAGCATAGTGCCACCTACTAATAAGGGAATTCGCCCTTGCTTAGTTGATTGTTCCATTGCCTGTAAAGCATCTTTACTGAAATCAGCGGCTGAATAGGCTTCAGTAGGATCTAAGATATCAACAAGTTGGTGGGGATATTGGCTAAGTATTTGTTTAGATGGCTTAGCAGTACCTATATCCATTCCTTTATACACAAGGGCAGAGTCTACACTGATGATGTCACAGGGTAATTTGTCAGCCAGTTGTAGTGCTAAATCCGTTTTACCTGATGCAGTAGGGCCCATTAAAAAAATAGCTGGGGGTAACTTATTCGTCATTATTTACCCCTTAAAAATAGTTTATCTAAATCTTCCAATGCTAATTGTGTCCAAGTGGGACGACCATGGTTACATTGTCCACTCCGCTCTGTTTGTTCCATATCCCTTAATAGTGCATTCATTTCTGGAATTGTTAAGCGACGATTAGCTCTAACTGAACCATGGCAAGCCATAGTGGCTAGTAATTCATTGATATGGGCTTGAATTCGATCAGATGTACCATATTCTAGTAAATCAGCTAATACATCTCGCACGAGTTGATTGGCTTGTGCTTGTTTTAGTAACACAGGTGTTTGTCTAATGGCTAAGGTTTCTGGGCCCAGTCTTTGCAATTCAAAACCTAATTGACTAAACCACTGACCATGTGTTTCGGCACAGTCTGCTTCACGTTGACTCACAGCAATAGTTTCTGGAACAAGTAAAGGCTGTCCTCTTAAACCTTCTGTTTCCATGGCGATCTTAAGTCGTTCATAAGTGATACGTTCATGGGCTGCATGCATATCTACTAAAACTAAACCTTGCTCATTTTCGGCTAGGATATAGATACCTTTTAATTGGGCTAAGGCATAACCTAATGGCGGAGTATCTGGTGCATCTATGGGTGTGATGGCTACTTCATCTGCTAAAGGAGCATAATAAGCTTCATATTTACCTTTAACTTCATTAAGTGGAGGTAAATTACTTCTATTATAAGGAGGCGTGTAGTTTGCTGAAAAATTACGATTAGTTATTGTGGCAAAAGTAGATTGAATAGTACTGGCTAAACCCATTTCAGTTTGTCCCGCAAATTCGCCTGCTTCTCTACCAGTAACTATTGGCTGAGGAGTGGCAGGAGCACTCGCTAGTTGATTCTCTGGTCGAACTTCTGCTAATGCTCTATGTAATGAACTATAAAGGAAATCATGAACCAGTCGGCCATCTCTAAAACGAACTTCATGTTTAGTCGGGTGTACATTAACATCGACTAAAGCGGGATCAAGTTGCAGAAATAACACAAAAGTAGGGTGGCGGCCATTATAAAGAACATCACGGTAAGCTTGCCGTACAGCATGGGCTACTAATTTATCACGAACCATCCGACCATTCACATAGAAATATTGTAAGTCTGCTTGGCTACGAGAAAAAGTAGGTAAACCTACCCAACCATAAAGGTGTAAACCTTCTCTTTCTATAGCAATAGTTGTGGATTGATTTAAAAACTCACTACCACAAACAAGTGAGACTCTTCTTGCCCTTGCTACATCATCAAGCGCAGGATGTAGTGAAAATATGGTTTTACCATTATGGGTAAGATGAAAAGCGACTTCAAAATGAGCTAGCGATAAACGTCTAACTACTTCTTGAATATGATCAAATTCTGTTTTTTCAGTTTTTAAGAATTTACGGCGCGCAGGTGTATTAAAGAATAAATCTCTAACTTCTAAAGTAGTTCCTTTGGGGTGAGCCGCTGGCTGTATTTTGCTCTCCATTTGTTTCCCTTCAGTAGCAACTTGCCAAGCTTGTTGAGCCTCAGCAGTACGTGAAGTTAAAGTAAGCCTAGAAACGGAGCTAATGGAGGCTAATGCTTCACCACGAAAACCTAAACTACACACATGCTCTAAGTCTTCTAGGTCATTGATTTTACTAGTAGCATGGCGAGCTAAGGCAAGTGTAAGGTCATCATAAATGATGCCGCAACCATCATCACGAATACGTAATAGTTTAGTACCACCTTGCTCGATATCTATATCTATACGTTTAGCACCTGCATCTAAACTATTTTCTAATAACTCTTTAACTACAGAGGCAGGCCTTTCTACTACTTCTCCTGCTGCTATCTGGTTAGCGAGTAAAGGGCTAAGTAAATGAATTTGTGACATAGCAATTCCATTATTTTGCAGGGATTTTTAATGTTTGGCCAATCCGTATACTGTCATTAGTAAGGTTGTTAGCTTTTTTAAGGTCAGCTATTTTTACACCATATCTTATGGCAATAGCCCCTAATGTATCTCCTTTGGCTACTTTATGAGTAGATGAGGTAATTTGTCCGCCATGACGTAATTGATCTAAGTAAGTGCCTGGTGGAGGATTCTTTTGGAAATAAGCGACAACGCCTGTGCGAATAGATCTGGCCAGTGCTTGTTGGTGGCTTTTAGTCGCTAACTTTCTTGCCTCGTTTGGGTTTGAGATAAAGCCTGTTTCCACTAAAATAGAGGGAATATCTGGAGATTTTAGTACCACAAAGCCTGCTTGTTCTACTCTTTTCTTATGCAGAGCAGTTGTTTTCCCCATGCTGTTTAGCACTTTCTGACCTACATCTAGGCTAGATGACATGACAGCTGTCATAGATAGGTCTAATAACACACCTGCAAGTACTTGGTCTTTGCCATCTAAGCTTACGGAACCTGCGCCACCAATCAAGTCTGATCGGTTTTCAGTATCTGCTAACCAGCGAGCTGTTTCCGAAGTGGCACCACGGTCAGAAATGGCAAATACAGATGCACCATAAGCAGCAGCTTTAGGTGCGGCATCGGCATGAATTGAGATAAATAAATCAGCTCCCATTTTTCTTGCAATTTGTGGGCGCTGTCTTAAAGGGATAAAGTAATCTGTTTTACGAGTGAGTTCAGCTTTAAAGCCATTTTGTTGATTAAGTTCTCTTTGTAACTCTTTGGCAATTTGTAGCACTAAGTCTTTTTCTTTTCTACCACCAGAACCTATTGCGCCAGGATCTTCTCCACCATGACCGGGGTCGATAGCAATAATAATATCGCGACTTCTTGTGACAGTCGGAGAGGGGGCAGTTGTAGTAACAGTGGTTGTGGTAGTCGTGGCAGGTTCAGTCTTTGGGGGAGGAGTGGGTGTAGAAGTTGTTGATACATTATCAAATAAATCAACCACTAAACGGTTTCCATAAGGTTCGTTAGGGGGTAATGTAAAGACTTTAGGGGTTACTTTAGTTGAAAGATCGAAAACAAGCCTAATATCTTTACTGCCTTGGGCAGAGCTGCGGATACTAGTGATAGGGGTATCTTTAAGATTTAAATCATCCAAAGAGGTTGTCAAAGCTATATTACTAATATCAATAATTATTCGCTCAGGGCCACTCAGTGTGAACATGTTATGTTTAACAGGTCCTGATAAGTCAAATACAATACGTGTATTATCTGGGGCGCGCCATAGGCGAACTCCCTTGATTGTCGTTTCCGCAAATGCATTAAAAGTAATAAGTAGTAGTAAAACACCTATTGTATTTGCAAACAGCCTTTTTATTGCCATTAAGAGTCTCTATATTTTTAAAGCAATGGTTATTTATATAGATCCATTTGGTTGCTTATTTATCACTAAAATTAGTACAGTATCGCACAAAGTACCACATTATTAAATAATGGAGTATGGGTAGATTTGTTTACAGAATATAACTTAACTTAGCGTATTTAAAGTATTGCACCAAAGCCTAGCTCTTTCACTATAAGGAGTCAGTGTAAGTTTTCGTTGCTTAGGTAAATGCTCAATAGCTATTTGTAGGTCAGGAGGAGGAAGCACACCTTGTCCTTGTTCAGGCCATTCGATTAAACATAAAGAGTTATCTGTAAAGTAGTCTCTAATACCCATAAACTCTAGTTCTTCAGGGTCTGCAAGACGATAGAGATCAAAGTGGTAAGCCATGCCTGTGGCCAATTGATAGGGTTCTACAAGAGTAAACGTTGGACTTTTGACAGTACCTTGATGACCTAAAGCTTGTAAAAAACTTCTTGAGAAAGTAGTTTTACCTGCTCCTAGATCGCCTTTTAGATAAAACACACCTACCCCTTGACTGAGTTTTGCCAGTTGGGCAGCTATCTGTAACATGGTAGATTCATCAACTGTAAAAATTATAGGCATGGGCAATGTTCTTCTAATAATTGGCGTATAATGGGAAATAAATCACTTGCTAATAAACCCCTGCCTTGTTTTCCTAATTGCTCCCCAGCTCTGGCATGTAACCATACAGCAAGTTGTGTTGCTTCTGTTGCTGATAGTTGCTGAGCAAGTAAAGCGCCAATTAAACCAGCTAAAATATCACCTAGGCCTGCGCCAGCCATTGCAGGGTGTCCATGTTTACACAGAGTAAGACTATTATCTAAGCCGGCAATAATGGTTCCTCTGCCTTTTAAAACAACAGTACATTGATAATGTTGTCTAATTTCAACAGCAGCTTGCAGTTTATCTTGTTGAATAGTTTTGATATCACAGCCTAATAATCTAGCCGCCTCCCCTAAATGGGGGGTAATAATACTATCTTTAGGTAAGTTGACTTTTCTTTGTGCTAATAGATTTAATGCATCTGCATCCCAAACTTGTGGTTTATTAATCGTAGCGGCTAATGATAGTAAGCTATGACTCCATGCACTTTGTCCTAAGCCCATGCCCACTACTAGTCCGGTAGCTTTAGTTGTTAATGGATACAGTTGATTGGCAGAATGAATGCCTAAACACATTATTTCAGGTCTGCGTGCCAGAACAGCAGAAATATGTTCTGGGCGTGTAGCCATAGAAACCATACCTGCCCCAGCACGTAATGCCATCTCTGCTGATAACAGTGGGGCGCCACCTGTACCATGATCTCCACCTATGATTAAAAGATGACCAAATTGTCCTTTGTGGGCATCTAAAGGACGAGGAGGTAGTTTAGGTACTGTAGCTTTATCAAGTATGATAGGTTTAAGTGTAGTCATAGCTTATTCAGGCAATTGAATAAAGTGTTGGCGATAATATTTTAGCTCTGCTAAAGAGTCTTTAATATCATCCATAGCTAAGTGAGTATTCTTCTTTTTAAAGCCATTCATAATTTCTGGTGCCCAGCGTTTAGCAAGTTCTTTCAGTGTGGAAACATCTAAGTTTCGATAATGAAAGTAAGATTCCACTTTTGGCATAAGTCGATAGAGGAAGCGACGATCTTGGCAAATGCTATTACCACAAATAGGGGAGCAATTAGCAGGAACCCATTGTTTAAAAAACTCTAATGTGAGAGCTTCAGCTTCAGCAGTGGTTATTTGACTATCCTTAACTCGTTGAGTTAAACCCGAACGACCATGTTGAGTAGTATTCCACTCATCCATGGCATCTAGTAACTCATTTGGCTGATGAATGGCAATAACAGGACCCTCTGCTAATACATTAAGCTGGCTATCAGTAATTAAAGAGGCTATTTCAATGATCACATCTTTATCAGGGTTTAGCCCTGTCATTTCAAGATCAATCCAAATAAGATTGTTTGGGTCTTGCATATAAAAATCCCCTTACTGATAGCTCAAACAAAAAGAGCTTTAAATAAAAACACTAATCTAGTTGATATTCTGCAATGACTAGCGTTTTTTTGCAAAAAATATCTATAAGAATATATTTTTAGTTTGAAAGTAGGGAGATATTTATAAAATTTATTTATTCTTTTTTAAATGTAATAGCCGCCAATATACTATTTTCGCTTAATATAATATTTGCCTTATTATTTCTAAATAAACGACCTGATTTAAAAGGAAGTAAACTTTTTTCGTTAATAGTCGCCTCACCTTTTAACACCACAAAAATAGTTTCTTCTAAGTCATTCTGATATAAGTTAGAAGGTGTTTCTGTGATTATATTAATGTTCATTGTTCTTTCTAAAAGAGAATTAAAAGCAACCCATTCAGACTTTTGCTTAACTTGATAGTGAATTTTATTACCTACGAACGCTGTTAAATCAGTTAATTTTCCCTCTTCTAATAAAAGAGTTTGTTGACCATTTGAAACACTACCACTGCCTAATAGAGGAAAAATATAATGGTTAATTTCGCCAATATTTTTATTAGGGTTAGTAAATGTATCATTTTTTACGCCGTCTCCAATGCAAAGAATACATCCCCTAATAGTTATTTGCTGGTCTTTCATAATAAAATCTCATCTTGAATAGTTTGTTGGCTTAATTCTTGATCAGTTTTATCAATTAAAAATTGTAAACCTTTTGGTATTTCAATTGGCTCAGGTTGTTTAGGTCGCATTTTTTCTATTAACTCAATAATTTTATTTTGAGAGAGGTTAGAGTTTTCTAATATTTGATTGGGTATTCTGTGGTTTAAACGGATATATCCCCAGTCAATTACCATTGTTTTATTGACAGGATCAACCTTAACAACAACAAAATTAGTTGAATTACTCATCGAATTTCACCTTTAATATTTTCTTCATTAATATTTAATACAGTAACTTCAAAATTATTTTTATTGATGGCTAGACCAGCAGCACCGCCTGCATAAAGTTTCTCTATTTGCTTTGATGTTCCACTAGTAAGTTTGCTAGTCATACCAGCTTCTCCTAAATCTCCACCTGCACCTGCATCATATCTTGTATTTGCACCACCGCTAGCACTATACCCTGCATAACCACCTATGCCTCCAGTACTTTCATTCCCTGGCGAGGGGTTATTACCGTAGTAGGATGTTCCACCAGGTCTACTATGATTTTCCCCATGATTACCATGTATTGATCCGGCACCACCACCTCCTCCAGATTTATAAATATTATTACTGTAGGCAGCATAAAAACCACCACCGCCACCGCCACCTGCATATAAATAACCATTCCTATTATTAATCTCACATGGATACTCTAGGAAGATTGCGTCTCCGCCAGGCTCCCCGTCTGTTTGACTATTACCAGCGTCGCCACCATAACCTCTAATATAAGAGTTATTAATAATAGTTAGTTTAGATTTTTTAGGAAAAATACCTGTTTTTAATGCAGGCTCGCCATAATTAGCAGTTATTTCAGCATTATTAATAAAAATATAATTTCCTGTTTTAGTAGGACTACCCATTAATTCAAAAATATTAACACTGGTTTGAGGATTATCATTAATAAAAATAATGGCATTTTGCCAAACGCTTTGCCAAATACCTGATTGTTTTGCATAACATTGCTTAATGTTTTTCCATTGATTATTTTGATAACTATAAATATTTTTAATAGGAAGCCATTGGTTATTTTTTTTAACTAAAATACTCATTACTCATCCTCTAACTGTAACCAAATCTCTCCATCAGAACCCATAGAGCTATTTGGCTCATCTACTGAAATAGTGATCTTAGGGATTGCTTGTGAAATGGTTTTTAAAGCAGAGCCTACAGTTCTATTAGAGTAATTAAGATTTTCGTTATAGCCTAACATTCCTGCACCTTTTAATGGGCTATTAGGGTCTGCTAAGTCTTTGGCTAACTCTAAAGCACTGCCAGAGCTGCTACTAATAAGTAAGGGTTGTCCTTGACTATCAAATCCTAATAGCTTATTAGCTCTATTCTCTGCATAAGATAATGCTGGAATACCACTGGCATCTTCTACTCTAAGTGTTTTAGTGTTGTCTTGGCTAACGCCTTGTAAGGCTAGGTATAACCTATCGAAATCCTTATTAAGGGTATTGGCTAATAAATCACCATTTTCTTGGTAATCAGTATCACGTAATAGTGCAATTTTACGCTGTAAAAGTAGTTTACCTTTTGGTGCAATTGTAAAAATAATTTCACTAACGGGATTACCAATACCTTTTAATTTATAGCCAGCATTTATTAAATTTTTATCTAAATAGACGGCCAGATCATTATCATTAAGTAATAAAAAAGGTATGGAAAAGTTAGTAGCAATACCATCAGCTTGATATTCTATATAGTTAGTGGGTGTTGTTACTGTCATAATGCCCTCAGTTATGTAGTAAAAAATTGAAAGCAATATTGCAGCTATGTATTGTTTGGTTTCCTAACTGATTGCAAACCTATAATTAATTTATGAGTTTAAGAAATTTATTATAGAATTAGTTTTTTTAGGTAATGGAGTATTGCAAATGAGATTTAATAATTATGGCTAAGCGCCAACTGAATCGCCGCCAACGCTGGCGCATTGATAAAATTCAAGAAGAGCGTAATAGTCGCGCTAATCAACGCGAGTCAAAGTTACAAGAAGAATTAGCAGGTGGTGATTTTGGTGAAGAGCAGCTAGGGTTAGTTACAGCACATTTTGGTATACAAGCTGAAGTAGAGAGTAGTCAGGGAGAACGTTATCGTTGTTATTTAAGAGCCAATTTACCTGCTCTAGTAACAGGTGATAAAGTGGTATGGCGAGCAGGTAATCAACAAAATGGTATTATTACAGCTGTGCAGCCAAGAGTTTCTGAGCTTTCTCGAACAGATAGTTCAGGGCGCTTAAAAGCTATTGCAGCTAATGTTGATCTATTAGTTATTGTTTTTGCTCCTTTGCCCACACCCTATGCTAACTTATTAGATCGCTATTTAATTGCTGCTGAATATGCAGGGATTAAGCCTTTATTATTATTCAATAAATTGGATTTAGTAAATGAGCAAAATCGAGAAGAATTAGAAGAACTACTTAATATTTATCAAAATTTAAATTATCAAATTTTGCAAGTATCTAAAAGCATTCCAGAAACTGTGCAACAGTTACAAACTGCTTTAAATAATCATATGAGTGTTTTTGTAGGCCAGTCAGGTGTTGGTAAATCGTCGCTTATTAATACATTACTGCCAGAGGCTGGGTTGCGAATAGGAGCGCTATCAGAATTAACCAATAAGGGAGCGCATACAACAACAACAGCAAAACTATTTCATTTGCCTATGGGGGGCAATTTAATTGACTCCCCTGGTATTAGAGATTTTGCTTTAACTCATATTAATAAAGATATTGTTGAGCAGGGCTTTATAGAGTTTAAACCTTTTTTAGGGCGCTGTAAGTTTCGTAATTGTAAACATCAACAAGAGCCAGGGTGTGCATTATTAAAAGCGATTGATGAAGGAAAGATCAATCCTAAACGGATGAATAGTTATCGGCATATTTTAGAAAGTTTAACACTTGATAGTTGATAACATGTAATCAAAATAGAATTAAATAGAGTTTTAAGAGATATAAAGTATGAATGAGCAAATAACCGTTATAGATATTACTTTAGATAATTTTAATCAAATAGTTATTGAGGGTTCTTTTAATAAACCAGTGCTTATTGATTTTTGGGCTACTTGGTGTGAGCATTGTAAAACACTAACCCCATTACTTGAACAGATAGTGGCTTCTTATGGTGGGCAGTTAATATTAGCTAAAGTTGATTGTGATCAGCAACAACAAATAGTAGCTCAGTTTGGTGTGCGTAGTTTACCCACCGTTGTGCTTTTTAAAGAGGGACAAGCTATTGATGGATTCTCTGGAAGTACTACTGAGGCTAATATTCGTAAAATGCTTGAAAAATATGTCGAAGCACCAGCAACCCCAGAGGGTGACTTATTGGAGCAAGCTAAAACACTCTATGATCAAGGAGATAAAATACAAGCAGAAGCTTTATTAAAAGAGTTATTAGCACAGAATAATAACAATATGCTTGCTTTGATCCTTTATGCTCGCTGTTTAGCGGAGCGTGGTGAGTTAACTGAAGCAGAAACAATTTTAAATGCTGTAATTGATGATGACTATAAACAAGAATTAGTCGCTGCTAAAGCACAACTAGCCTTTCTAAAACAAGCTGTTGATTTGCCCAGTGTTGAAGAGTTACAAGCAACAGTACAAGAACAGCCTAGTAGTGATGAGTTATGTTATCAACTAGCTATTGCTCAGTTGGCACAACAGCAATATGAGCAGGCTATGGAAGGATTATTGACATTATTTAAACGTAATAGAACGTATCAAGAAGATTTGCCTAGAAAAACACTTATTCAACTATTTGACCTATTAGGAAATGATAATCTATTAGTAATAAATTATCGCAAAAAACTGTATCAGGCATTGTATTAATGATTAATTTTAAAATTTGTATATTTCTTGCTTACGATCAACAGAAAAGGGGCTTTTATTAGTTAAGCTGTCTAAAAGATGAACAAACATTTTGTAATAAATGCATTGTCTGTAAAACTATAATAGCATTGCGGCAACTAGAAATTCATCCCTGATAATGAGGGTTTGTCAGGAAATAATTCAATACTTAACTTAATTATAGAAACTGGAGTACCTATGAAAAAGTCCATTCTTGCTACATCCGTACTTGCTATTGCTTTAGCAACTCCTATGGTTCAAGCTCACAAAGCTGGTGATATTATTATACGTGCAGGCGCTGTAACTGTTGATCCACACGAAAGTTCTAGCAGTATCAAAGGTGATCGTGGAGCTGCAGCAGGTGCTAACTTAGGTGGCAAGGCTACCTTAGATAGTGATACCCAGTTAGGTCTAAACTTTGCTTATATGATTACTGATCATATTGGCGTTGAGTTATTAGGTGCTACACCTTTTACTCATAATGTTCGTGTAAAAGGGACATCTGTAGAGCCAGCAAATGGAAAATTAGGTAAAGTTTCTCATTTACCACCAACTTTAAGCTTAGTTTATTATCCCGCTGATCCTTCTCAAGCATTCCAACCATATATGGGTGTAGGTCTTAACTATACTTGGTTCTACAGTGAGAAATTAAGTAATTCTGCTAAAAATGGTGGTGCACAATTCCAAAACTTCCGTGTTAAAGATACATGGGGTTGGGCTGCGCAAATCGGTGCTGATTATATGATCACTGATAATTTAATGCTAAATGCTCAAGTTCGTTATATTAATATTGATACACGTGCAACAGTATATTCTCAAGCACTTCAAACACGTGTTAAAGTTGATTTAGATGTTAACCCATGGGTTTACATGGTTGGTATTGGTTATAAGTTTAGCCTATAATCTGCTAAGATTTAATAAAAAGGCACCTTTTAGGTGCCTTTTTTATTGTCATTTTCTTATTCAATAGTTGACTTAATTTAGTTATTTTATGTATTGTTGTATCTCTTAATGAATATAACAAACGTCAATACAAGCTATTTATACTATTTGTAGAAGCTTGCAAAGAATAGCCTGTCCTTGTATTGTTTCTTTTTGGGTTTTAATGGAGCAAATTATGCGAATCATTCTGCTAGGTGCGCCTGGTGCTGGTAAAGGTACTCAAGCACGTTTTATTACTGAGAAGTTTAATATCCCACAAATTTCTACAGGTGATATGTTACGCGCTGCAGTACGCGCTGGTACTCCTTTAGGTTTACAAGCAAAAGAAATTATGGAGCAAGGTAAGCTAGTTTCTGATGAGCTTATTATTAACTTGGTTAAAGAGCGTATTGCAGAGCCAGATGCTAAGAACGGTTTTTTATTTGATGGTTTTCCAAGAACTATACCTCAAGCTGAAGCATTATGTGATGCAGGCATTGATATTGACTATGTGGTTGAAATTGCGGTTAATGATGAAGAAGTAATAGAGCGTATTTCTGGTCGTCGTGTACATGAGTCATCAGGTAGGGTTTATCATATTAAACATAATCCACCTAAAGTTGAAGGTAAAGACGATGTGACGGGTGAATCACTAGTTCAACGTAAAGATGATATTGAAGAAACAGTGCGTAAACGTTTGACAGAATATCATCATTCTACAGAGCCATTAGTTAGTTTCTATCAGAATCTTGCTCAAAAAAATGGTAACCCAAAATATACGCGTATTATGGGTGTTGGTAGTGTTGATGAAATTACTCAGCAAGTGTTACAAGCATTAAGTTAATATCAATAAGATGATAGGTAACACTATCATCTCACTCTAAGTAAAGCGTTTATGACAACTCTACTAGCCATAGATACAGCGACTGAAGCCTGCTCAGTTGCTATATTGCATCAAGGTGAATTATATACATGTTATGAGGTAATCCCTAGATTACATGCACAGCAGATTTTGCCTATGATTAAAAAAGTTGTGGCAGAAGCTGGATGTTCCTTGTCTACTATTGATGGTTTGGCTTTTGGACGTGGTCCAGGTGCCTTTACAGGTGTTCGTATAGCTACAGGAGTTATTCAAGGGTTAGCATTTGCTTTGGATAAACCAGTTATAGCAATATCTGATTTGGCTGTTTTGGCTCAACGTGCATGGCGTGAATATAAAGTAGAACAGGTAGCTGTGGCTATTGATGCTCGTATGAATGAAATTTATTGGGGATGCTACCAATTACAACAAAAAGAAATGTGCTTAATAGGTATGGAGCAAGTGCTAGCACCAGAACAGGCACAATTGCCAGAAATAAATAAAAATTGGTTTGGTGTTGGTACTGGTTGGAAATATGCAAAACAAATTCCTGTACAGTATGAAGTGATAAATGATGGTTTATTTCCAGATGCTAAGGATTTATTAGCATTAGCAGAATTAGCATGGCAACGAAATGAAATGATTCCTGCTGAAAAAGTTGAGCCTGTTTATTTAAGAGATAATGTAGCTACACCTAAAAAGAATGTAATTTAGGTCTACTAATTAAACTTTTATAAACAAAGGATGTTAACCATTGTTCACGGTAGTTTTTCACAGTAATTAAATTCTGGTTTTGAGTAGCTGATCAGTAAGCTGTTTGGCATTGTTGCTTGGAAAAATGGATAAGAGCCTCATGTTCCTTATGTAAAGGCAATTACAATCGCTGTTTTAAAACGTATTACTACATTAACTACAATAGCTATTTAACTATTGTAGTATAGGTTTTAATTACAGATAAGTTATAGTAATAAATCAAAATATATTTAAATATTAGTTTAATAGAGACTTGTTTGAGTATTAATAACCATTTATGCTTGTTTGCTATAACTTAATAGGTAATAAAAGGCAGTTTTCTTGGAAATAGTATGTGTCTAGTAAAGAAAATGATAATAACATTGCTAGTGTCAGCACCATTATCAGGATGTGTGATGATGAACAGTCATCCTGTTGAAGTAAAGTTAGAGAGTCTAGAGTTTGTAAAAGCTAATCCATTTGAGCAACGTTTTAAGTTAAATATAAATATAAAAAACTCTCAAAGTAAAAAATTATATGTACGTACTTTAGATTATAAGGTGCTATTAAATGGTATTGAAATTAGTACAGGAGAAGAACCTATTTGGCAAGATATTCCTGCGTTTTCAACACAGCAATTTGATATTTTAGTTTCTACTAATATTTGGGGTGAATTAAAGCCTATTGTTAACTCAATTAAAGATACCAGAGAAATTAATTATTATCTAACTGGTAATCTAGTGACAGGAAGTTTATTTAACCAGCGCATTTCCCCTGTAAGGCATTCAGGAACCCTTACTCCTGATCAACTTCCCATGAAAAAAATACAACGATTACAAAAATTAGCACCAGCACTTAATTTTTAATTTTCTGCAAAGTGACAGAGCATCAGTTCTTGTTGCATGGTGGGTATTTGTTGGGTTAATTCAGTTAAAATAGTGTGAGTAAACAATAATCGCTTATCGTTTGTTATTTTCAACCAATAACTACTTGCTGACTCGGGTAGATCCTCAATTTTTATAGGAATTTCTAACGCTTTAAGGTTATCCTGTATCTCATTATAAGCAGTTTCATCCGTAAACAGCCCTAAACTAATATTATCTTTTAATGGGCCGCGAGAAATTACTAGTGTATTAATAGAGGCATTGCTAAGTTTCTCTAAAAGGGCTTGTTGTTCTGTCCCATTGTTAGCTATTACATATAGATGAAATTTGGCTGTTTTGGTCAGCTTAATAGGTGTTGGATTAATGTTGCTAGCTACTTTTTCCAAAAAAGGATTAATTACTTCAAGTTGCTCTTGGTTGATAAAACCACCTAAATATAAACAGGTTAATGGTTCAGATGTGGTTTCAGTATTATCAGTGTTAGCGGGCTCTTCTTTAATTGGGGAGTCTGCTTGTGATGTTTCTTGATTATTATTTTCATTAATTGTAGATGTATGATTTACAATAGGTTGTTCTTTTAACAATTTAATGGTTGGTATATCTGTTTCACTATAGTTTGTTAAATTTTGGTCATTTAAGGATAGTGGTGATACTTGCTGATATTGCCAGATATAAAAAAATATATTTAAGAAAACTAAAAATATAAATACCCAGCGCATCATGAATTATCCATTATAGGACAAAGTAATGATAAACCATAAAAAACAAGATCAGGCATATGATGTGCTTTTGGTATATCAAAATACATAGCATCGCCGCCAGCCACATAAATATTAAAATGTTGGCCAAAATATTGATTAGCTAGTGTTAATTGTTGACTAATAAAACCCTGTAACATTAGGTGGCAGCCACCATTAACTGCATCTTCTGTAGACTCACCAGGTCTTCCAACAGGAGCAAGTAAGTCTTTTGTTAAGTCTTCATGGTAATGGATACGGTTTGTGTTAGTCAGTAATTGTTGACGCATTAACATGAGTCCAGGGGCAATAAATCCACCTAAATGCTGACCATGTTTATCTATAAAGTCACAGGTGATAGCTGTACCAAAACCTAATGTAAGGGTAGCTTGTTGACTTTGATGGTAAGCAGCAACAATGGCAGCCCAACGATCAGTACCTAACCTAGTATAGTCATGATAACCATTTTTTACGCCACATGATTCTTTACAAGAAAGTGCTTGTTTAACAGATACGGAATATTGGGTTTCTAAATGGTTAATAAGCTGTGAAGTTTCTTGTTCAGAGCGCACACTTACTAGGCGACAAAAACGAAAGTTTTGTTGGCTATTATCAATATCTGTTAACAAATGTTGTAGTTGTTGGTTTGCTCCACGCACGATGACTTCATCATGGCTATTTAAAATACGCCATTTAATCAAACTATTTCCACAATCGAGTTCAAGAATCATAATTAACTTTAGTCATGAGTTGAGGTCGCTAATCTTAAACTAACTTCACCAGCATTAAAATATTGAATTTCATTATTAATCAGTAATTTTAACGCCCCAGTATCATCAACACCTAACATTTTTCCAGTAATTTGTTGATTTCCTTGTAGTAAGTTAACTATTTGATGTTGCCAAAGATTATTTTCCTGCCACTCTTCTTTCAGCGCCTTAAAACCATGTTGATAATGGATTTTTAAATAATAAGACAGAGAGTAGTTTAGTTCAACGAGTAACTTATTACGATCAATAAGTGTACCTAGTTCTTGGCGAAGAGAAGTCCATGGTTGATTAATTTCAGTAATGGCTTGTGGCATATTCACGTTAATGCCAATACCAATTACCACATGGCAAATATCTGCGGGGTCTCCTGTAAGTTCAAGAAGAATGCCACAAAGCTTTTTATTATCGAATAGTAAATCATTAGGCCATTTTAATCCTGCCTGTATTAGTCCCATTTTTTTAATAGTTTTTAATACTGCTAAACCTATCGTGAGGCTTAATCCTTCTAATTGATGAGAACCATTTTTTAAACCAATTAATAAACTGTAATAGAGGTTTTGACCATAAGGACTAACCCATTGTCTACCTCTGCGACCTTTACCAGCTGTTTGTTGTTCTGCAGTGACGGCTAAGGGGGCGGGCATACCAGTGTTTAGTAAACGGAAACATTCAGTATTAGTAGAACTAATATTGGGAAGTACAGTGATTGGCCATTGAGTAATTTGTTGATCAAGTAATTCACTATCCAGTAAAGAGAGGGGAGAATCTAATTTATAACCTTTGCCCCTAACACTATGAATGGCAAGGTTAGTATCATTTTCTAATTTCTTTAGTCGTTTCCAAATGGCGGCACGGCTTATATTTAATGTGTTACCCAGTTCTTCACCTGAGTGAAATTTGCCATCAGCAAGCAGTGTGATAAGTGATGTCATATTAATGTGAGGATTGACGGAATTGGTGGATTTGACGACGTTGTTTCTTAGTAGGACGTCCTTCTGTTTGAATACCTTGCATACCTAACTTGCGCTCAATAGCGGCTTGTTCTCTTTTGTTGATACTTTCGGCAGTTTCTTGGTAAAGTTGTTGAGCTTCAGGAGCACCTTTACGAATTTCAGATAAATCTTTAACAACAACAATTCGATTATCATAGCCAATATGGATTGTTAATTCATCACCAACACGGATATTTTTGGAAGGTTTGCAACGCTCTCCTTGGCAATGAACTTTACCGCCAGCAATAGCCTCTTTAGCAATGTTTCTAGTTTTGAAAAAGCGAGCAGCCCATAACCATTTATCTAGACGACATTGTCCATTGACTTGTTCTGTCAAAATAGTAATCCTATTGTTTTAATCAAATGTTTACAGCATTATAGTCACTTTAAATTGAGAAGTCATGGTATTAGGTGTTATTAAATGTATGCTGCTATAGCAGGGTTTAGTTTAGGTTTGTCATTAATAGTTGCTATTGGAGCGCAAAATGCTTTTGTGTTAAGACAAGGCTTATATAAGCAACATGTTTTATGGATATGCTTACTGTGTGCTTTATCTGATGCTATTTTAATTTTAGTAGGCGTATTTGGATTATCATTAGTCATCAAGGTAATCCCCAGTATTGAATGGATAATGCGCTATATAGGTTGCGTGTTTTTGTTTTGTTATGGGGCAATAAGTTTTTGGAAAGCTTTTACACATAATGATGCATTACAAATCAAAGAAGCCCATAAACAATCTTTAAGAACTACTTTGTTAGTTTGTTTGGCATTAACTTGGCTAAATCCACATGTATATCTAGATACAGTGTTACTACTAGGTTCTATTGCTAATCAGTATCCAAACCAGCACGGCTATTTTGCACTAGGAGCAATTTGTGCTTCTTTCTGTTTCTTTTTTGCTCTAGGCTATGGGGCAAGGTTGCTTAAGCCTTGGTTTAGTAAGCCAACTTCATGGAGAGTTTTAGACTTCTTAATAGGTATAATAATGTGGTTAATAGCAATAAAATTAGTAATATAAATAAGGGTGATAAATAGTTATCACCCCTTAATTATATTATTTATTAACTGCTGCTTGAATTAATGGTTTTAACTCACCTTTCTCATGCATTTCTAATAAAATATCTGAGCCACCAACAAGTTCACCACCAACCCATAATTGTGGAAAAGTTGGCCAATTAGCATATTTAGGTAGTTCAGCTCTAATTTCTGGGTGTTGTAGTATGTCTACATAAGCAAATTTTTCACCGCAATCGATTAGCACTTGTGCTGCCCTTGCAGAAAAGCCACATTGTGGTGCGTTAGGAGAGCCTTTCATATAAAGTAGTACAGGATTGCTAGCAATTTGTTCTTTAATGGTTTCAATAGTATCCACGATTTTTCCTCAATTCAGCTATTACTGTATTCTAAAAATTTTGTATAGTTTACCTTTTTACTAGGGTATTTTATAGCGTCATTTGTAACTAATTAGTAATCATTTTTTTCGCTTTAAAGGTGCAAAACCATCCGTGCTGACCAGTGTAGATGCTTGCCCTTTTGATTTTGAAGGAGGTTTTGTTTCTTTAGTAGGTTTAGTTTTAACTTTGTTTTTTATGGGTTTGTTAGATGATTTATCAAATGTTGTTTTATCATCTGTAAAACCTTGGAATTTACTTGTTAAACTATCAATAGTACGCTTTTCTAATGTGTGCTTTAGATGATGTTCTATTTTAGTTAATGTTTTCCAGTTAGCGGCATCAATAAGTGATATAGCAACACCTTTATTATCCATGCGACCCGTTCTACCAATGCGATGAATATACTCATCAGTTGTTCTGGGTAAATCAAAATTAATGACTAAATCAATACCTTCAATATCTAAGCCACGGGCGGCAACATCAGTAGCAATTAAGATAGTGATATGTTTTTGATGAAGTCTACTGATGGTTTGTTTACGTTCTTCTGCTGTTTTTTCACTATGTAACACCGCATGTTTTATTTGAGTAGCAGTAAACGTTTTGCTTAATAAATCCGCTTGATTACGTGTGTTAGTAAAGATAATTACTTTTTGATATCTCTCATGGGCTAGTAACCATTCAATTAAGCGTTCTTTATGGGCTACATTATCAGCAAAGATTATTTGTTGGGCAATATTGGCGTTGGCTTTAGTTGATGCTTCTAAATGAATATTTATGGGGGACTGTAGTAAGGACTCTATCAAAGCTTGTAGAGCATTATTGCCTTTAGTAGCGGAGAGTAATAGTGTTTGCTTACTAGCAGGGCAATTTTCAATTAATGTATTTACATCATCTCCAAATCCCATATCTAGAATTCTGTCTGTTTCATCTAATACTAAGATTTTTAGATTATTTAATTCAAATTGTTGTTTTTTCCAGTGCTCGACTAATCTACCAGGTGTGCCAATAACAATTTCAGGGTTTTTACGCAATTTTGCGGCTTGCTCTTTCAGTCCTTCACCACCTGTTACTAGTAAAGACTGAAAAAAAGTAAAACTAGCCACTTGCTGTATAGTTTTATGAATTTGTGTAGCCAATTCTCTTGTTGGCAGAATAATAAGTGCTTGTAAACCAGAGCCAGGTTTACTTGTTTCTAATAAACGGTGTAATAAAGGCAATACATAGGCAAGGGTTTTACCTGTACCTGTTGCAGAGGTAATAAAGAGATCTTTACCTTCCATCGCTAATGGAATAGCTTTTTCTTGTACAGCAGTAGGAGTAGATAAAGCCAAAGTTGTTAAAGCTTTTTCTAATCGACTATTTAAATTAAATTTATTAAACATTTTAAGACTTATATTGAGGTAAATAATTAACACTTATTATATAGCTGAATATTTTTATCTGATATAAAAATAAACTTTATTAATGGAAGGTAACACTTTGTCGGGTAGAAAAGTAACATTTTATAAATTAAAAACTGTATATTAGAAGAATGAAAACTATAAGGTGATGTAATTACTGGTAATAGTCTTTCTGGCATGAGTTATGCTTATATAAAAGTAAATAAAAATAACATAAAGATAACTTTGAAAAATAAAAATAATAAACAGAGACAAATAATAAGAATAAAAGAGAGTCATAAATAAAAGAGATATTTGTATGTATAACAAACGAAACGAATATCCTATTAATAACAGAGTGATAATGATTGCGGGCGTAGAACAAAATAAAAACAATAATCTACGCCTAGTAAGTTCTAATAGAGTGTTATAAATCAAACCATAATAAATTTATATTTAAAGTAGGATCAAATTTATGTAGACAGAGTAAAAATATCATCCTATACTTAAAAGATAGCTTAGTTCCTTAAGTTATAATGAATGTATACAATTCTTATACGCAAATAACAGCTTTCTTTTTTTAGGAAAGTGTCTATCTCAAAACAACCTCCTTTTTTCATCCTTATGAATCTTACAGAACTTAAACAAAAACCTATTGGTGAACTATTAGAAATTGCGGAACAAATGGGCCTAGAAAATATGGCTCGTTCACGTAAACAGGATATTATTTTTTCATTGCTGAAGCGCCATGCTAAAAGTGGTGAGGAAATATCAGGTGATGGTATTTTAGAAATATTACCAGATGGATTTGGTTTTCTACGCTCATCAGACTCTTCTTATTTAGCAGGGCCAGATGATATTTATGTTTCACCAAGTCAAATTCGCCGTTTTAACTTACGTACAGGTGATACAATCTTTGGCAAGATTCGTCCACCTAAAGAAGGTGAGCGTTACTTTGCTTTATTAAAGGTTGATACCATTAATTTTGATCAGCCTGAGAATGCCAAGAATAAAATCCTATTTGAAAACTTAACACCACTTTTTCCTGATCAACGTATGGTAATGGAAATTGGTAATGGTGCTACCGAAGATTTAACAGGTCGTGTTATAGATCTTTGTGCACCTATTGGTAAAGGTCAACGTGGTTTGATCGTCGCACCTCCTAAGGCAGGTAAGACATTAATGCTACAGAACATTGCTAGCAATATCACTCGTAATAATCCTGAATGTCATTTAATTGTATTATTAATTGATGAACGGCCAGAAGAAGTAACGGAAATGCAGCGTACGGTTCGTGGTGAAGTAGTCGCTTCAACCTTTGATGAACCACCTATACGTCACGTACAAGTAGCTGAAATGGTTATTGAAAAAGCAAAACGCTTAGTTGAGCATAAACGTGATGTAGTCATTTTATTGGATTCTATCACTCGTTTAGCACGTGCTTATAATACAGTTATTCCTAGTTCTGGTAAGGTTTTAACAGGCGGTGTTGATGCTCATGCTTTAGAAAAACCTAAACGCTTCTTTGGTGCAGCACGTAATATTGAAGAAGGTGGTAGTTTAACAATTTTAGCAACGGCCCTTGTAGAAACTGGCTCTAAAATGGATGAAGTTATCTATGAGGAGTTTAAAGGTACAGGTAACCTTGAATTACAATTAGATCGCAAGATTGCTGAGAAGCGAGTATTCCCTGCCATTAACTTTAATCGTTCTGGTACTCGTCGTGAAGAGTTATTAACGACAGAAGATGAGTTACAAAGAATGTGGATTTTACGTAAAATTCTTCATCCAATGGAAGAAATTGCGGCTATTGAATTCTTATTGGATAAGTTGAAAGATACTAAAACCAATGATGAGTTTTTCCAAGCAATGAAAAGAAAATAAATAATAGCTCTATTAAAAAGCCGCAGTAATGCGGCTTTTAAGTATATAGATAGGCAAAGGTGTTTTACTTATGCAGTATGCTGACTTAAGAGACTTTATTCAATTATTAGAGAAACAAGGTGAGTTAAAAAGAGTATTAGCACCTGTTTCCCCCCATTTAGAAATGACTGAAGTTTGTGATCGTACATTACGCAAACAAGGGCCTGCCTTATTATTTGAAAATCCAACAGGCTATGATATTCCTGTATTAGCAAATTTGTTTGGAACACCTAAGCGGGTTGCTCTAGGGATGGGTACAGATGATCTCAATCAGCTTAAAGAAATTGGTAAATTACTAGCTTTTTTAAAAGAGCCAGAGCCTCCTAAAGGCTTAAAAGATGCTTGGCAAAAATTACCTATCTTTAAAAAAGTACTTAATATGTCACCAAAAATCCGTAAAGATGCACCTTGTCATGCGGTTGTTAAAGAAGGTGATGATGTTGATCTTAGCCAGTTACCTGTTCAAAAATGCTGGCCAGAAGATGCAGGACCATTAATCACTTGGGGTATTGTTGTTACCAAAGGGTTATCAAAAGAACGACAAAATTTAGGGATATATCGCCAACAAGTAATTGGTCGTAATAAAGTCATTATGCGATGGCTAAGTCATCGTGGTGGTGCCCTTGATTATCAAGAATGGCGACAAAAATATCCTACAGAGCCGTTTCCTGTTTCTGTGGTGTTAGGTTGTGATCCAGCTACTATCATAGGCGCAGTAACACCTGTACCTGATGCGTTATCAGAATATGCTTTTGCTGGCTTATTACGTGGTCAGAAAACAGAACTAGTTAAATGTATTGGTAATGATCTGCAGGTTCCTGCCAGTGCAGAGTTTGTGCTAGAAGGGGCTATTTATCCCAATGAAATGGCGAGTGAAGGACCATTTGGTGATCATACTGGCTATTATAATGAAGTAGATAAATTTCCAGTATTCACTGTTGAACGCATAACCCATCGTGAAAACCCTATTTATCACAGTACTTATACTGGTCGCCCACCCGATGAGCCTGCAATTTTAGGGTTGGCTCTTAATGATGTATTTGTGCCAATACTGCAAAAGCAGTTTCCAGAAATAGTTGATTTCTATCTGCCACCTGAGGGATGTTCTTATCGTATGGCAATAGTAACCATGAAGAAACAATATCCAGGTCATGCTAAGCGAGTTATGATGGGGGTTTGGAGTTTTCTGCGTCAATTCATGTACACTAAGTTTGTGATTGTGACAGATGATGATATTAATGCACGTGATTGGAATGATGTGATTTGGGCGATTACTACTCGTATGGATCCCAAACGAGATACACTATTGATTGATAATACACCGATTGATTACTTAGATTTTGCATCACCTGTTTCAGGTTTAGGTAGTAAAATGGGGCTAGATGCAACTCATAAATGGCCAGGAGAAACTGATCGTGAATGGGGTAGAGTAATTCATAAAGATCCATCTGTTGTTAAGCATATTGATGATATTTGGTCTACTTTGGGGATTGACTAAGCAAAATGAAATTTTGTTAGTCAATAAATGTAGTGTTTAACTACATGCTATAATCAACTTTTTGAAAGAATATGATTGATAATGAGTAACACTAAAAAACAAGTTTCAAGTTTAAAACTCTATTTTAGATTATTAACCTATGTAAAACCCTATGTTGGTTTTTTTGCAATTAGTATCTTAGGTTATATGATTTTTGCTTCATCACAACCATTGTTAGCCCATATTTTGCAATATTTTGTGGATGCTTTAAATGGAAAGTCAACCACATTATTTCCTGGTGTGCCTTATTTAAAGACTTTAGATCTAGTTTATGCTGTACCTGTATTTCTAATATTAATTGCAATTTGGCAAGGGATAGGATCTTTTTTAGGTAGTTATTATCTTGCAAGAGTTACGTTAGGCTTAGTGCAAGATTTAAGATTGCAGATGTTTAATAAGTTTTTTCAGTTACCTAGTCGTTACTTTGATGATCGCAATTCTGGTCATATGGTTTCGCTTATTTTATTTAATGTAAATATGGTAACTGGAGCAGCTACAGACGCTATTAAAGTAATCTTCAGGGAAGGTTTAACGGTTGTCTTTTTATTTTGTTACTTGCTATACATGAATTGGAAGTTAACTTTAGTAATGATTGCCATACTTCCAGTGATTGCAGTGATGGTTACTATTGCAGGTAAAAAGTTTCGCAAGCAAAGTAAAAAAATTCAAATGGCTATGGGCGATTTGACTCATGTAACTTCTGAGACTGTGCAAAACTATCGTGTAGTTCGGAGTTTTGGTGGTGAGGCATACGAATCAAACCGTTTTAAAGAAGTCACAGAAGACAGCATGGCAAAACAGTTAAAAATGACTAAAACAGGTGCAATTTATACACCTCTATTGCAATTAGTCATTTATTCGGCAATGGCTGTCTTGTTGTTCTTAGTTTTATTACTACGTGGTGATGCAAGTGCAGGTGAATTGGTTGCTTATATTACAGCTGCTGGTCTGTTACCTAAACCAATTAGACAATTATCTGAAGTAAGTTCTAATATTCAAAAAGGCTTAGCAGGGGCTGAAAGTATTTTTGAAGTATTAGATGAAGAGCCTGAAGTTGATAATGGAACAATTGAGAAAACAGACGTATTAGGAAGATTAGAGGTTAAAAATTTAGCATTTACTTACCCTGGTACAGATAAAGAAGTTCTAAAAAACATTAATTTCACCATTGAACCAGGGCAAATGATTGCATTGGTAGGTCGTTCTGGTAGTGGTAAATCTACGTTGGCGAGTTTGATTCCACGTTTTTATCAACATTCACAGGGTAGTATTCTATTAGATAATATTGATATCAATGATTATAAGTTAGCGAATCTGCGGAGACATATTTCATTAGTGACACAGCAGGTTTCATTATTTAATACCACGGTGTTTAGAAATATAGCTTATGGTACCTTAGCCAATAATCCTATAGAAAAAATTAAAGAAGCAACTAAGGCCGCTTATGCTGATGAGTTTATTGAAAAATTACCTGAAGGATATGAGACATTAATTGGTGAAAATGGGGTGAAACTCTCTGGTGGTCAACGACAACGGTTATCAATTTCTAGAGCATTATTAAAGAATGCACCATTATTAATATTAGATGAGGCTACATCTGCGCTAGATACTGAGTCAGAGAGACATATTCAAGAGGCACTTGATAAAGTAATGGATGGACGCACTACTTTAGTTATTGCTCATCGTTTATCTACTATTGAAAAAGCAGATACAATTTTAGTGATGGAAAATGGAGAAATTGTAGAAAGAGGAACTCATAGTGAGTTACTTGCTTTAGATGGAGTTTATGCAAAATTACATGCTATGGGCTTTAAAGAAGATGAAAATAAAGAAGTTTTTACTGGGTAAACTTACTTTATAAGATACAAAAAAGGGAAGCTATAAGCTTCCCTTTTTATTTGTAGGATTAGTTATGCAAAGTTTTTAGCAACGAAATCCCAGTTTAATAGTGTCCAGAAGTTTTCTAAATATTTTGGACGTAAGTTGCGGTAATCAATGTAATAAGCATGTTCCCAAACATCACAAGTTAATAATGGTTTATCACCAGAGGTCATTGGGTTACCTGCGCCTGTAGTACTTGCTAAAGCTAAACTACCATCTGCTTTTTTCACTAACCATGCCCAACCAGAACCAAAGGTACCAATTGCGGTTTTAGTGAATTCTTCTTTAAATTTTTCAAAAGAACCAAATGTCTTATTGATAGCTTCTGCAAGAGCACCAGTAGGTTCACCACCACCATTAGGGCTTAAGCAGTTCCAGTAAAAAGTGTGGTTCCATACTTGCGCTGCATTATTAAAAATACCACCTGAAGAAGTTTTGATGATGTCTTCTAAGGATTTACTTTCAAACTCTGTACCTGGCACAAGATTATTTAATGTGTTTACATAAGTTTGATGATGTTTACCATAATGGTATTCAATCGTTTCTTGAGAAATATGTGGTTCTAGAGCATTTTTTTCATAAGGAAGAGCTGGTAATTCAAAAGCCATGTTTGTTCTCCATTTTCATCAGGTTAAGATATCGAGTGAAGATACCTAGTTAATTTTTTTATTGACTCCAGTCAAATATAATACACTTAATAAATATAAATAAACACTTATTAGTTATAGGGAAATATACAAAAAGTCATACGGATTAAACATATGACTTTAGTCAGTCTATAGGCTCTATTTATTGGTAATCAGTGTTCCCACACCTTTGTCAGTAAATATTTCTAATAGTATAGCATTAGGAACACGACCATCTAGAATAAGGGCGCTAGCAACACCTGCTTTTACTGCCTCTAATGCACAATGAATCTTGGGCAGCATACCACCATAAATTGTGCCATCGGCAATTAAATCATCAACTTGCTTAGTAGTTAAACCGGTTAAAATTTTTCCTTCTTTATCTAATAAGCCAGCTATATTAGTAAGTAGCATAAGTTTTTCAGCTTGTACGGCTTCTGCTACTTTGCCTGCAACTAAGTCAGCATTGATATTATATGACTTGCCATCTTCGCCTACACCTATGGGGGCGATTACGGGAATAAAATGACTGCTAACTAACATATTAAGTAGCTCAGTATTGATACCAACTACCTCACCAACTTGACCTACATCTATGATTTCAGGTGTAGTCATTTCAGGTGTTTTACGTGTTACATTGAGCTTTTTTGCTCGAATGAGACGAGCATCTTTACCTGTTAAGCCGATGGCATTGCCACCGTTATGGTTAATTAAGTTAACAATTTCTTTGTTAACTAGTCCACCCAGTACCATTTCAACAACATCCATGGTTTGACCATCAGTAACACGCATACCATCAACAAAGTGACTTTCAATTGAAAGACGTTTAAGTAGATCGCCAATTTGTGGGCCGCCACCATGAACAACAATAGGATTTATACCAACTGCTTTCATTAGTACAATATCACGAGCAAAGCTATTTTTTAACTCTTCGCTCTCCATGGCATTGCCACCGTATTTTATGACTAATGTTTTTCCTACATAACGTTGAATATAGGGGAGTGCTTCGGTCAATACTTTAGCAACTTGAACAGCTTTTTCGTGATCAAGTGACATAAAAATCTCCGTTGATTTTAAATACTATTTAACTTGTAAAGCAGTTGTATTTTGGGAGGCTAATTCTTTTTTACAGGCTGTTAGCTGTTTATTAGCTGATGCTAATTTTATTTTGAATTTAAGTAACACTAAGTAACTGATGAGTAGCGCTAAAATTAAACCTGATAAAAACGCAGCAACTAATAATACAGCAAGAGGCATAGTAGGAGTCATGTAGCTCATAAAGCTAATAGCAACTTGTGTTTCATTTTCTAAAATAAAAACTAATACAAATAATGCTATTACTAACAGCATAAGAAATAAAAGTACTTGCTGAAATCGACGCATGACCCTTCCTTTATTAAAACTATAGGTTTACTCTGTCTCTTAATTCTTTACCTGGTTTGAAGTGAGGTACAAACTTACCAGTTAGGGATACTATTTCACCTGTTTTGGGATTACGTCCTTGACGAGGTTTGCGATAATGTAGTGCAAAACTACCAAAACCGCGTACTTCAATTCTTTGTCCTTGCTCTAAGGAATCAGAAAGTTGTTCTAATAATATTTTAACAGCAGACTCTACCGTTTTTAATGGTAATGAGTTGTTTTTTGTTGCGATTTTTTCAATTAACTCTGACTTGTTCATAAGTATTCCTAACCGTCTTATAATGTGTGCCTATTATTATCGTAAAAAAGAATAAAGTACATAGGTATTAGTTAGTTAAATTAATAAAAAGTTGCATTTTTTGTAGGAAGGTTTTAATGATATAGTAAATTTTACTATTGATCTAGCATTGTAGACTTCTAGTAATTTAATATCACGGTTGTCATTAGTTATCTTAATACCTGTTTATTTTTTAAAAATGAGTGTTTATGTCCAATCAAAATAGTTTAAAAGAAATAGAAATAAAACTTTATGCTAATAAGCAAACATTGGAGCAAATTTATCAGCATCCAATATTTAGTCAATTTAGCAAACCTAGATGGCAACAAAAAGAATTATTTAATCAATATATTGATACAGCAGATCATGCTTTAACAGACGCTAAAGTGGCACTAAGAGTTCGTAAGGATGGAGATCAGTATATCCAAACGCTTAAAGCGAAAGGGCATAGTATAGGAGGCTTTTCTGAGCGCGATGAGTTTGATTGGTTAATTAATACACCTCAATTAGATATATCGTTATTGGACAATGAACATTGGCCTAAAAGTTTAGCTCAGTTAGATAAATTAAAATTAACCCCTATTTTTTCAACAGATTTTACAAGAAACTACGCACTATTTACTTGGCAAAAAGAAAAAGATCAGGCTGAAATAGAAGTGGCTATTGATGAGGGATTGGTTAAAGCTAATCAAAAGCAGGAGCCAATCAATGAGCTTGAATTAGAGCTAAGAAATGGTAGTACTTCAGTTATGTTAGATTTTGCAATTGAATTAGCAAAATTATTTCCATTAATTCCGAGTGACACAAGTAAAGCTGAGCGAGGTTATCGATTAATAAACTCAGATAATTATCAACTTGGGGTAGCTAAACAGATAGTTTCCAATAATCCATACGAAAACATACAATATTACTTAGCAATGTCACAGAGATTGTTAGAGAGTTATATATGGCAACCTTCAAAAACTAAACTGGTTTCATGGTTAGAGCATTTGCAGCAATTAAATAGTGTATTAAACCAGCTATATATTGAACCTTTAGTTGCTCAGTTAAATATTATTCTAGATGACTGGAAACCAATAATTACTGGTAATGATGAGCAGTTAATGGAAAAAACTAAACAAGAGTTAAATAAAACAAGATGGGGGGTATTTTCATTATCTACTTCTCATTGGTTGTTAAACCATTCTTAAAAAGTTATTATTCTGTTTTAATAAAACCACGCATTATGAGCGTGGTTTATTGTTTTTATTGACCGAGAGGTAAGGTAGATGAGTGCATTGGTTGGCGTTATTATGGGGTCTAAATCAGATTGGGCTACCTTGTGCCACACAGTAACCATTTTAGAAGAATTAAAAATTCCTCATGAAGTGAAGGTGATATCTGCACACCGTACACCAGACCTTTTGTTTGAATATGCAGAGCAAGCAGAGCAACGAGGCTTACAAGTTATTATTGCAGGCGCTGGTGGTGCAGCACATTTACCGGGTATGTGTGCAGCAAAAACACATCTACCTGTATTGGGGGTGCCTGTGCAATCAGCTATGTTATCTGGTGTTGATTCATTATTATCGATTGTACAAATGCCAGCAGGTATCCCTGTGGCTACTTTAGCCATTGGCAAGGCTGGCGCAGTAAATGCTGGCTTATTAGCCGCGAGCATATTAGGTAATAAATATCCAGAATATCACATAGCGTTAAAAGCTTATCGACAAAAACAAACAGAAACAGTATTAGCTAATTCTGATCCAAGAGTAGAGTAGAGGCGATCAATGAAAGTTGGGGTAATTGGTGGTGGTCAGTTAGGCCAAATGTTAGCACAAGCTGGGACTTCTTTAGGGATGAAGTTTAGTTTTTTAGACCCAGCCAAGGATGCTTGTGCAGCTTCACTAGGGCAACATATCTGTGCGGATTATGATGATAAACAAGCATTACGACAACTGGCAGAAGAGGTAGATGTAGTTACTTTTGAGTTTGAAAGTGTACCTGCTGAAACTGTAGCCTTTTTAAGTGATTTTGTACCTGTATACCCCAATGCAGAATCATTACGCATTGCTCGAGATCGTTGGTTCGAAAAAAGCTTATTTAAATCTTTGGATATTCCTACACCAGAGTTTGCTAATATTGAGTCACAAATGGATTTAGAGCAAGCAGTGTTAGAGATAGGTTTGCCAGCAGTATTGAAAACACGCACCCTTGGTTACGATGGCAAAGGTCAAAAAGTATTAAAACAACAAGCTGATGTTACTAATGCATTTGCCGAATTAGGTAATGTACCTTGTATTCTTGAGGGATTTGTCAACTTTTCAGGTGAAGTTTCTTTAATTGCTGTACGTGGACAAGATAAAGCGATACGTTTTTATCCTCTTGTGCATAATCAACATAACCAAGGCATTTTGCACCTTTCTATTGCTAGCGAGCAGCATCCTATGCAAGCTCTAGCAGAAAGTTATGTAGCTAAAGTGTTAGAAAAATTAAATTATGTAGGTGTTTTGGCATTTGAGTTTTTTGAAGTAGAAGATGGTTTAAAAGCCAATGAAATTGCACCACGCGTACATAATTCTGGGCATTGGACTATAGAAGGTTCCGTTGCTAGTCAATTTGAGAATCATTTAAGAGCTATTGCAGGGTTACCTTTAGGTTCTACTAAAAAGCGCGGTGAAAGCGCTATGTTGAATTTTATTGGTAGTATCCCTGCTAAAGAACAGGTATTAAGTATTGAGAACTGTCATTTACATGATTATAGCAAAGTATTTAAAGCAGGTCGTAAAGTAGGGCATGCTACTATTAACTGTAATAATATAAATGATTTAAAACAGATTGTTAGTCAAGTTGAAACATTAATTCAAGGGTAATTTAAGATGGTTAGTGGTTATTATCGTTTACTTCTAGCCATATTACTAATGTTGGTTTCATCTGTTAGTTTTGCATTGTCTTGTGTCGCTCCTCCAACATTAGCAGAGTATTTTAATAAAGCAGATGCTGTTTTTGTGGTAAAGGTTGAGTCGGTTATAGATAAAGGGTTACAAGCAGAGTTTGTTGTTGAGCAGGTTTATAAAGGAATAGTGCCTGAGTTAAATAAAATGATTATTAAACCCATGCCAGTCTGGTTTGATAATGTGTTTTTTAAAAAAGAACAACTCTATTTAGCTTTTTATAAAAAAGATGAGGCTCTTTTTTGGGGAGCTTGCTCAAAAAATATTATTTTATTAAATAATAAAAATGCAGGAAAGTTGGGTAAAATTATGTCCTTATATAAGGAAGCAATGGAGTTAGAGAAGGATTTATCTTTATAAACATGAGGCGTTAAGTGATTAAATTTTTAAAATTACTGATAATAAGTTTATCTATTATAGTTACTCATGTTTATGCTGAACCAGCAGAAACTGACTGGTTAGAATTAATGCCAAAACAAGATCAGCAAGCATTAGAAAATATGCCTGATTTGATAAGCCATGATACAGAAGAAGCGCCAGGAGTCTTTGAAGCTAAAGGTGGTTTAAAGCAAAGGGATAATTTACCTGCAGTTATGTATTCTAAAAATACAGTAGCTAGTTTAGAAGGTAAACAAATTAAGCTGGGTGGTTATCCTGTGCCGATTGCAAATAATCAACAAGGCCTAGTAACACAGTTATTTATAGTACCTTATCCAGGGGCTTGTATTCATGTGCCACCACCGCCTCCTAACCAAATAGTGTTAATTGATTACCCTCAAGGAATCCAGATTAATGATATTTATGAACCTATTTGGGTTATTGGGAAATTGCATATTGAACAAGTAACTAATGATTTAGCAGATGCGGTTTATACGATGCAAGCAGATAATGTGCGACTAGTACAGGAAAGAGATTTGTAAATGAATAAACCAACGCAATTAGCATTGAGCATTCATTTGGCAGATGATGTTACCTTTAGTAATTATTATGCAGGGAGTAATGCCGCTGCTTTAAATTATGTTGAGCGTTTATGTGACCCTGATGCAGGCTGGGTGGAGAGCTTAATTTATTTATGGGGTAGTAAAGGCGTTGGTTGTAGCCATTTATTACAAGCAGCTTGTTTACAGTTCCAACTAGCAGGGCGTAATGCCATCTATCTACCATTAACTGAGTTAGTTTGTTATACACCAGAAATTCTAGAAAATTTAGAACAATATGATTTAGTTTGTTTGGATGATCTGCAAGTAATAATTGACAATAAAGTTTGGCAAGAGGCTTTATTTCATCTATTTAATCGATTACGTGATAGCGGTAAATATTTGTTAATTGCTGCAGATAGATCGCCAAGGGAACTTAAACTTGAGTTGGCTGATTTACAATCAAGATTGACATTGGCGCTGGTTTTTCAATTACATACACTTTCTGATGAAGACAAATTAAAAGCTTTACAGCTAAGGGCGTCAGCAAGAGGTATCACATTATCTGATGAAGTAGGACGTTTTATTTTAGCCCGTGAAGAACGTAACTTAGCGAATTTGTTTCTGTTGTTAGATAAATTAGATAAAGCTTCTTTAGAAGCACGTCACAAGTTAACAATTCCTTTTGTTAAACAAGTATTAAATTGGTAAGATTACTTAATTAGCTCTAAAACATTTTCGGGTGGGCGACCAATTACGGCTTTGTTATCTACTACTAAAATAGGACGTTCTATTAACTTGGGATGCTTTACCATAGCATCAATTAAATTAGCTTCTGTTAACGAGTCGTTAGCTAAACCTAATTCTTTATATTCATCTTCGCCTGTACGTAGTAATTGGCGAGCAGAAATACCTAACTTGGACAATATTTCTTTAAGTGTGTTTTTGTCAGGTGGTGTTTCTAAGTAGTGAATGATAGTAGGTGTAATTGATTGTTCTTCAAGCAATGTGAGTGCTTGTCGCGATTTTGAGCAACGAGGATTGTGATAGAAAATATATTCAGTCATTAGTAAATGCCTTAATTATGTAGTGATTTAATGTATTTTAACGTGTGTATTTGTTAAGTTGTTTGAGAAGATGTTACAACTTATCTTAATAATTTGCCAAGATAAAGGTTGTTTATGCGGAAACATGTGGTTGATTTTTACGAATTTATCCGCTTTTTAGTGGTGCGATTTTTTGAAGATAGGGGAACCCAAAATGCTGGGTCATTAACTTATACAACACTTTTTGCTGTTGTACCAATTATGACTGTTGTATTCGTAATGATTTCTGGTATTCCTGCTTTTCAGGGAATTGAGATAAAAATACAAGAATATATTGTTAATAATTTCTTGCCTTCTGCTGGCGATAAGATTTTTGAATATATCAATGGATTTATTTCACAGGCTAGAAACTTAACATGGATAGGTATTATCTTTTTGATAGTAACTACCTTTATGATGTTAGTGACCATTGAATCAGCATTTAATACAATTTGGCGTGTACAAAAAGCACGGCATGGCTTGGCTCGTTTTTTATTATATTGGGCGTTATTAAGTTTGGGCCCTTTATTAATTGGTGCTAGTTTTGCTGCCAGTACTTATATTATGTCTCTGTCATTTTTTTCTAATACCGATGCTAATCCTTGGATTGCTGATATATTAAGGTTTGCACCTTTTATTGCAACGACTGGCGGCTTTACTTTGTTTTATGCAGCTATTCCAAATACACGTGTGCCTATTAGGCATGCCTTAATTAGTGCGGTAGTAGCTGCAACATTATTCGAGGCTGCTCGAGGGTTATTTGGACTCTATGTAAAGACCTTTCCTAGTTACCAATTAATTTATGGCGCTTTTGCTGCTTTCCCTTTATTTTTATTGTGGATTTATGTTTCTTGGATTATCGTGTTGATTGGTTGTGAACTGTGTTGCTGTTTAGGTTTGCGTCATTATATGCGTCAACGAGATGTTCCAGAGTTAGTGGTTGCTTTAGTGGTTCTTAAAGTACTTTATGATGGTCAGTTAAAAGGAAGAGCTATTAATCACCGTGATGTACAAGCCGCAGGTTGGTCTTTACCAGAAGATGAGTGGGCAAAGTTATTAGCATTTTTTAAGAAAGAAAAATTAGTGTATGAGGTTAATAATGGCGCTGCTTGGGTGCTTTCGCGAGATATTAATCAGTACCCTATTCAACGCCTAATTATTCATAGTCCTTGGCCTTTGCCTAGAGTTGATCAATTACCGGAATCATTAGATAAATGTTGGTTTGAGAGAATACGAGCGGCTTTGGTGGCAATAGAGCAAGCAGAGGCTAGTATTTTAGAGGGTAGTTTGGCGTCATGGTTAACACCCTGTGAAGTAGAGTCATCAGCGAGTGATGATCTAATTGTAGAAGACAAAATTATTGAAGAAGAGAATGTTACAGATCAGCAAGCCACTCCTTAGGGATATCTTGTTTTAACATTAATGAGCAGGCTTCAGTTTGTTGATCAAAAACAATATAAGCCTGTTGTTTTTCAAGTGCATGATTGACTCGTTCAACACGGGTGGCTAATGGTGTTTCATCACCATTATCCGTTCCATCACGGCTAACAAAGTCTTCAATAAGGTTCTTCAGTATTTCTGGATCAAGTAAATGGTGGGGAATTATCATAAATACTTTCTTACCTAATAAATTAGTTTTAGATTATAAAGTATTTTGTTTAGTAAATGGGTAGATATGCCTAAACTATCTCTCAATCATTTAACGCAACTGAATAGTTAATTATTATGCCTGTAATGCCATTAGATATTTCTGCACAAGTAAAAAAACTTTTGCCATGGATTGTTGCTATTGCATTTTTCATGCAAAGTTTGGATGCAACCATCTTAAATATTGCTTTGCCATCAATGGCTGCTGATTTAAAGGTTAATCCATTACAAATGCAAAGCGCTATTATTGCCTATATGCTTACTGTAGCATTGGTAATACCTGTTTGTGGTTGGATTTCAGATCGATTTGGTACTAAAAAAGTATTTTTCTTTGCTGTGGCATTATTTACTTTAGGGTCTATATTTTGTGCGGTTGCTTGGTCTCTACCTGTGTTGGTTACAGGCCGTGTTGTTCAGGGGTTAGGTGGTGCTTTAATGATGCCTGTAGGGCGTTTAGTCATCTTAAAAGTTTATCCACGCAGCGAGTTTGTTAAAGTTATGAGCTTTGTAACTATTCCAGGTCTACTAGGTCCATTATTAGGGCCAACTGTTGGAGGGTGGTTAGTTGAGTACTTTTCATGGCATTGGATTTTCTTAATTAATGTCCCTATGGGGATACTAGGTTGTTTTGTCGCTTGTAAATTTATGCCAGACTTACGTGGTGCAATACGAACTAAATTTGATTTTATAGGATTTATGCTATTTGGCACTGCTATGGTAATGATTAGCTTTGCCCTTGAGGGATTATCTGAACTTCATTTACCTGCTACTTTTGTAACGCTTTTATTTGTGCTGGGATTTAGTTGTTTTCTAGGATACTGGTGGCATGCCTTTAAATTTGAATTTCCACTTTTCCCTCCTAGTTTGTTTAAGATTCGTAGTTTTTCTATTGGTATTATGGGGAACCTGTTTGCTCGTTTAGGTAATGGTTCTTTACCCTTTTTAATTCCTTTATTATTACAACTTGCTTTAGGTTATTCCCCTGCAGAGGCAGGTATGATGATGATACCTACTGCATTGTGTGCCATTTTAACTAAATCATTAGTGCGTTATATCATTAATTTCTTTGGATATCGTTGGGTATTAACCGTTAATACTCTATTGCTAGGTTTATTAATTTGTAGTTTCTCATGGGTTGATAAAGAAATGCCGTTTCTACTATTGTTAGTTATGCTAGGAGCGACAGGAGCAATAAATTCTTTACAATTTACTGCCATGAATACAGTGGCTTTGTTTCAGTTAGATGATGATTTGGCTAGTAGTGGTAATGCATTGTTAGCAGTTGTCGTGCAATTATCAATCAGTTTTGGGGTGGCTATTTCTGCAATATTATTGGCTTATTTTAATGGTGGTCAGCCTGCTGTGAGTAGTATAGAAGTATTGCCTGCGTTTCAGGGGACATTTTTGGGTGTAGGGTTATTTACGGTATTTTCTGCGTTTATTTTTTATTTTTTACCTACACAAATTGGAATGACACACAAGAAGTAATGATTTCAGAGTATGATATACAATATTAGTTTAATTTAAGTTTAGAGAATTAGGAAAGACTATGAAACGACCCAGTGGACGCGAGGCAGCCCAATTACGTTCTATCAACATTACTAGAAACTATACTAAACATGCAGAAGGTTCTGTATTAGTCGAGTTCGGTGATACTAAAGTTATTTGTACAGTTTCTGTTGAAGCAAATGTTCCTAGATTTTTAAAAGGAGCAGGGCAAGGTTGGTTAACAGCTGAATACGGTATGTTGCCCCGTTCAACAGGGGAACGTATGCAACGAGAGTCTGCAAAAGGTAAGCAAAGCGGTCGTACACAAGAAATTCAACGATTAATTGGACGCTCTTTGAGAGCAGCGCTTGATTTAACAAAGTTAGGTGAATATACCTTGCATATAGATTGTGATGTTATCCAAGCAGATGGTGGTACACGTACTGCTTCTATTACTGGTGCATCGGTGGCTTTAGTAGATGCATTAGAAGTGATGAAGCAGCGGGGACAACTAAAGGCAGACCCATTTAAGCATTTTATTGCTGCTGTTTCAGTAGGTATTTATCAAGGTCATGCTGTTTTAGATTTAGATTATTTAGAAGACTCTAGCGCAGAAACTGATCTTAATGTAGTAATGACGGATGCTGGAGGCTTTATTGAGGTACAAGGTACGGCTGAGGGCGAGCCATTCCAGCCAGAAGAGCTAAATAGCATGTTAGTGTTAGCTAAACAAGGTATTGAACAAATTTTTGCCATTCAAAAACAAGCATTAGCTTCCAACTAATTCTGAACAGTGGGCTACTCTTAGTTTAGAGTAGTTCACTAGAAAGAAGTCTAAATATCCATTTTTATTCTAATAATCTACTATATGGTATGACAGCCCAGTTATTTTTTATTGATGGGGATAGATAGTGAGTACCACAAAAGAAGTTAAAATTTTTAAATTATCAATCAGTGTAACCTTAGTTATTGCTGCTATTGGTATACTGTTTGGTTTATTATCAGGTTCACAGTCCATTTTGTTTGATGGTATCTTCTCTACCATTGATACAGCCATGTCAATTTTATCAGTGCTTGTTATTAAGTTAATGGCAAAGGAATCAACCAGTCGTTTTCAGTTTGGTTTCTGGCACTTTGAACCAATTGTAGCAACTGTGAATGGTTCGATTATTCTGTTGCTGTGTTTATATGCACAACTTAATGCCATATTAAATATTATTGATGGTGGTCAGAGCTTAACTTTTAGTTTCGCTACGATATATGCCGTGTTAGTTTGTAGTGTTTGTTTTGGTATGTATTTTTATGAGAAAAGAGTTAATAAGCAATTAAAATCGGATTTGTTACAAATAGATGTTAATAGTTGGTTGATGTCCAGTTTAATTACTTCAGCCTTATTAGTTGCATTTATTATTGGCTTATTAATTCAAGGAACCCAATACGAATATTGGTCACCTTATATTGACTCAGTAGCTTTGCTTGTTTTAACTGTTTTCTTTATTCCTGTACCTCTAAAGATATTAAAGCAGTCATTACAAGAAATTTTCTTAGTTGCCTCAAAAGAATTGGATAATGAAGTCAATCAACTTGTTAGCGAAATTGTTAAACAACATGGATTAGTGAATTATGAGAGTTATGTGGTAAAAACAGGTCGTTTATATTCTATAGAAATTCATCTAATAACATCTGAAAGTTTTGCGAAAGAACAAGGCGTTATCGCTTTAGATAATATTAGAGAGCAAATTGCTTCACAGTTATCTATTCCCGCTCAACAAAGATGGCTAACCATTTGCTTTACGAGTAAAGAGAAATGGAGTTGTTAACTTCATTAGATGATTATTTGACATATGCCAATTTTAGATCACAAAATTAAGCACCCTCTATGCTATAATTATAAATATATATCAATAAATAATAAGTAGTATGTTGACGTATATTTAGTGGTAAAAACCACGATTAACTTTTAATCATAGACTGCTTTTTTAAGTGGTTTAGCGTGAGAGGCTATTATGAGTACTACATTTTTTATTCCTGCTGTAAATGTTATGGGTGATGGTGCGTTAGCGGATGCAGTTGGATTACTGAAAGGTTATGGTTTCAAACAAGCATTAATAGTGACAGATGATTTTTTAAATAAATCAGGAGTTGTCAAACAATTAACAGACTTATTAGATAAAGAAAATATTAAAGCAGCCGTTTATGCTGGCACTAAGCCAAACCCTACCACTAAAAATGTACAAGAAGGTTTGGATTTATTAAAAGCAAATAACTGTGATTTCGTAATCTCTTTGGGTGGTGGTTCTCCTCATGATTGTGCAAAGGGCATTGCGCTATGCGCTACCAATGGTGGTCATATTAGTGATTATGAAGGTCTAGATCGTTCTGCTAAACCACAATTACCACTTGTAGCAATTAATACGACAGCTGGTACAGCCAGCGAAATGACTCGTTTCTGTATTATTACAGATGAAGAGCGTCATATAAAAATGGCCATTGTTGATCGTAATACAACACCTATTTTATCAGTGAATGATCCCCAATTAATGCACGGTAAACCACCAGCTTTAACAGCTGCAACAGGTATGGATGCGTTAACACATGCTGTTGAAGCTTATGTTTCCATTGCGGCTAACCCAATTACAGATGCTTGTGCGTTGAAAGCAGTTACCTTAATTGCAGAAAACTTACGTACTGCTGTTAAAGAAGGTACTAATGCAGTAGCCCGTGAAAACATGGCTTATGCGCAATTCTTAGCAGGTATGGCGTTCAATAATGCTTCTTTAGGTTATGTACATGCGATGGCTCACCAATTAGGTGGCTTCTATGACTTGCCTCATGGAGTTTGTAATGCAGTATTATTACCTCATGTTCAAGAGTATAACTTACCTTCATGCGCACCACGTTTAAAAGACGTTGCGGCTGCTATGGGTGTTGATGTTAAAGATATGACTGATGAGCAAGGGGCTAAAGCTTGTGTTGCTGAAATTAAAAAATTAGCAAAAGATGTAGGTATTCCTGCTAACTTAACAGCACTTAATGCCAAAGCAGAAGATATTCCTACATTAGCTGCTAATGCATTAAAAGATGCTTGTGCAATTACTAATCCTCGTCAAGGTAATCAAGCAGAAGTTGAAGGAATCTTCAAAGCTGCTATGTAATCTCTGTTAAGTAACAGGTCGTTCGGCCTGTTACTTATTTGAAAATATAAAAACCATAAAAATTAAATAAGATAATTGTCCTAGTATAGGATTATAGCGGCTCATTTATGCGCTAAATAAAATATCCTAAATACAACTTTACAATACTATGATTAAAAGTATTTTTGTTTCTCTAACAATTATGAAGATAATACTTAGCCTACAAATAAAGTATTTATAAAAAAAATGATTTTGATTTATTATCAGTTATGATGATAAATAAGAGGTGTTACGTTAAATAGATAAGGGAGTTATTTTGAAATATATTATTATTGTGATAATAGTATTAGTAGCAGGCTATTTTATTTTGGAAAATAAAAAGCCTCAAGAAGAACCCGTGCGCCTGACAAATGAAGATATAAATAATTTCTTTACAGGGGGTGAAAATGTTGGTCAAAATAATGCGCAAGATACTATTCACCTTTATTCCACGGCATGGTGTGGCTACTGCAAAAAAGCAAGAAATATACTTATACAAAGCGGTGTTCGTTATAAAGAATATGATATTGAAAAAGATGCTATGGCATATGAGAGGCATAAAAAGTTAGGTGGTCGTGGAGTTCCTTTGATAGAAGCAAATGGCAAACTTATTAAAGGCTATAATGAACAGATTTTAAAAGAATTAGTTGCAGATAAACGTTATCAACCTTAAGAGAATATAAATATCAATGAACTTAGTAAAACATAGCATAATAATTCTTTTAGTAATTATGCTAGGTGCTTGTGGTAAATCAGAAGTTCAGTATGACGCTATTAGCTCAGGTACCACTGTAGTTGCATTTGGTGATAGTGTTACTTATGGCTATGGTGTTTCTAAAGAACAAAATTACCCCACTCGATTAGCAGTGATTACAGGTTGGAATATTATTAATGCTGGTGTTTCTGGTGAACGTGCAGATCAGGCAAAAAATAGAATTTCATCGGTATTAAAACAATACCAACCAAAATTGGTATTGATTGAAATAGGTGGTAATGATTTTTTAAAGCGACGTAAAGAGCAAGCAGTAAAAGAGGATATCAGATCTATTATTAATACTGTTAAGGCAGAAAATGCTATTCCTGTATTAATAGCTGTTCCTGCATTATCTCCTATAGCGATGATTGGGTTGCCTTCAGATTCATCAATTTATAAAGAGTTAGCTAAAGAAGAAAATATCATATTAATTGATTCTGTTTTTTCTAATGTTTTAAGGGATGAAAAATTAAGACTAGACAATATCCATCCTAATGCACAGGGCTATCAGCAAATGGTAGGGGGTATCGTAGAGCAGTTAAGAAGTAATGGTTTATTATAGTTAGATGAACTAATGATGAAAAAAATGGTTTAATGGTTGACTGTTAATTTAAGATAATTTAAATTGCGCACAAAATTTCAATTCAACTACTGCAAAGGAGATTAATTATGCTTGTTACTACAATCCTTTGCAGGTCATTCCAAGGTTAATAATACCTTTCTTGCCTTGGTTTAGGCCTGCCAATTCTACAAATGAGTAATAGTGCTATTCTATAAAGAATAGAGTTTGCTATTGCCTAAAATTTTTAAATATATAATTAATGGAATTGGTCTATGGGCAATTTTATTCGTACTTTGTCTGAAGGTGTTTCGTTAGTCGCCTCAGATGATACGTGGATTGAAGGAAATGCAATCCAACAATTACAAACAACTGCAAAACTAACAGGTATGCTGAAAGTAATAGGCATGCCAGATTTACATCCAGGACGTGGTTATCCTATTGGTGCTGCTTTCTTCTCGGTAGGGCGTTTTTATCCTGCCTTAGTGGGTGGAGATATTGGTTGTGGTATGTCTCTTTGGCAAACAACTATTAATGCAGTAGGTTTAAATTTAGATAAACTGGAGAAACGTTTAGGTAGTATTGATGCGCCATTAGAAAATGAAGAGAAACAACAGTTATTAGATGAAGTTGAATCTTTATCTAGCAATGCACCTGGTACTATTGGTTCAGGTAACCATTTTGCAGAGTTGCAACAGCTAGAGACTATTTATGATGAAGCGATAACTACTAGCTTGCAGTTGGATAAAAAGAACTTACAGCTATTAGTACATAGTGGTTCAAGGGGTTTGGGTGGGAATATTTTACGTAGTCATGTAGAGCGTTTTAACCATAATGGCTTATTAGAGAACACTATAGAAGCAACAGATTATTTAACTCAACATAATCAGGCATTGCTTTTTGCTATTGAAAATAGAGAACTAATAGCTAGGCGCATACTAAAACGTTTACGAGGTAAAGGGCATAAATTATTAGATATTAGCCATAACCTAGTTACTCCAGTAATCATTGCAGGCAAACAAGGTTGGTTACATCGTAAAGGTGCCGCTCCTGCGGATAAGGGGTTAGTTGTTATTCCAGGTTCTCGAGGTGATTATAGTTACCTAGTAGCGCCCGTTGATACTGAGCAAGGTTTGCTTTCATTGGCACATGGTGCAGGCCGTAAATGGATGCGTTCGGAATGTAAAGGGCGATTAGTTAATCGCTATACGGCCGCCCAGTTAACGCGAACAAAACTGGGTAGTCGAGTGGTTTGTTGTGATCGTGAGTTACTTTATGAAGAAGCACCACAGGCTTATAAGTCAATTGATACAGTAATTGAGGCAATGTTAGGGGCAGGGCTTATTAAGTTAGTAGCACGTTTTAAACCTGTTCTTACTTATAAAACCCAGAAGGAGGATAATTAATGTTATTACTTCAATTATCTTCTGCACAAGGGCCTGAAGAATGTTGTTTAGCTGTCGCTAAGGCATTGCAAAAACTATATAAAGAAGCAGAGCAAGCCAAGGTTAAGCTAGCCATTATTGAACAAGAAAAGGGACGTAATACTAATACATTACGTTCTGTGCTTGTCACTTTAGATGGTGAGCAAGAGCAAGTTATTGCAGAGCAATGGATAGGTTCTATTCAGTGGATTTGTCCTAGTCCTTATCGTCCTAATCATGGTCGTAAAAATTGGTTTATAGGTGTAGCTTGTTTTGATACACCTGATGTGCCTCATGAGAGTGAGATTAAGTTTGAAACGATGCGCTCATCAGGTGCTGGCGGTCAGCATGTTAATAAAACAGATTCAGCAGTAAGAGCCACGCATGTAGCTACGGGGATTACGGTTAAAGTACAAAGTGAACGTAGTCAACATGCTAATAAGCGTTTAGCTTTATTGTTGATAAGTCAAAAATTAGCTGAGAAAAAGCAGTTAATCGAGGGAGAACACAAAGCTGAGCGACGGTTATTTCACCATCATATTGAACGAGGCAATGCTAAGCGTGTTTTTAAAGGTATGAACTTTATAGAGTAAAATATAGCCACTGAGAATCAGTGGCTATGTAATGCGTCATAAATTTGTTCTGCTAATTTACGGCTGATACCTGACACTTTGGCGATTTCATCAAGACTTGCTCTACTAATTTCTTGTAAGCCGCCAAAGTGCTTTAATAAATCTCTACGGCGTTTCGCGCCTACTCCTGCTATTCCTTCTAATTTAGAGGTGCGACGTGCTTTATCACGTCGATTACGATGGCCTGTAATAGCGAATCGATGAGACTCATCCCTAATCTGTTGAATTAAGTGAAGTGCAGGGGAGTGTGTTGGCAGAGTAAACTCATGCTCAGCATCATTTAGATAAAGGGTTTCTAATCCGGGTTTACGGGTTACACCTTTAGCAACACCTAATAGTGTTAGATTAAGTTGTAACTCTTCCATCACTTGTTGAGCCATACTCAGTTGCCCTTTACCACCATCGATTAACAGCATATCGGGTAGTTTCCCTTCACCTTCTTTGGCTCTTTTAAAGCGTCTAGTTAATGCTTGGTGCATAGCAGCATAATCATCACCGGCAGTGATACCCTCGATATTAAAACGACGGTAGTCAGATTTAATAGCACCTTCTTGACCAAATACCACACAAGAAGCAACAGTGGCTTCACCGCTGGAATGGCTAATATCAAAACATTCTAGGCGTTCAGGTACTTCACTTAATTGTAATGCCTCAGCTAGCGCCTCAAAACGAGCTGCCATATGCAAACGATTAGTTAAACGTGCAGTTAATGCTTGTGTAGCATTAGTAAGGGTAAGCTGTTGCCATTTAGCTCTGGTTCCTCTGACACGTTGGCTAATTATTAATTCATGGTTTGTCTTTTGTGCAATGGCGCCAATCAATAAAGGAAAGTCATCATGTAATGCATTAACAATTAATTCATTAGGAAAATCACGATCAGGATTACCTAAATAATATTGACTAATAAAAGCATAAAGTACGGTTTGAGTATCTTCTTCTATTGAAACTTGTGGGAAGAAGTTTTTGCTACCTAATACACGGCCATTACGTACTGTCATTAAACTAACACAAGCACCGCCAGGATTAACAACAGCAGCAATAATATCTACATTACCTGTGCCACCTTCCATACTTTGTTGATCTTGAACGCGTCGTATTAACGATATTTGATCGCGTAATTCAGCCGCTACTTCAAAATTTAAACTTTCAGCAGCCTGCTCCATTTGTTCAGTTAATTCTTTTGTTAGCTCTTGGTTGCGGCCTTCTAAAAATAAAGTAGAACGTCGTACATCTTCACCATATTCTTGATGAGTTACTAAGTTGACACAAGGTGCTTTGCAACGTTTAATTTGGTGTTGCAAACAAGGACGGGTACGGTTTTTAAAGTAACTGTTTTCACACTGTCTTACTTTAAATGTTTTTTGTAGTAAATTTAAGCTTTCACGTATAGCACCAACGCTAGGGTATGGGCCAAAATAGCGACCTTTTTGTTTTTTATTTCCTCGGTGAATACTAAATCTTGGAAATTCATCTTCAGTAGATAAAAACACATAGGGATAAGACTTATCATCTCTGAGTAAAATATTGTAAGGTGGGCGATATTCCTTAATCAATGTTTGCTCAAGCAGCAATGCTTCGGTTTCATTGGCTGTAATGGTGATTTCAATGCGAGCAATTTTACTGACTAAAGCTGCTGTTTTTGGTGCTAAACCTGTTTGTCGAAAGTAACTGGCAAGACGTTTTTTTAGGTTTTTTGCTTTTCCTACATAAAGTAATTCATCCTGAGTATCGAACATACGATATACACCAGGATGAACACTACAGGTACTTAAAAAGGCTTTTGCATCAAATAGTTCAGACATAAATTATGGTTGTCTTGCTGTATGCCAGAGCCGAGCAATATCACTGGCTCGTTTCATTAGTAGATTATTAGCTTCAAATTTAGCTTCTGCCAAAGACATAGGAGAGCCTATAAGACTAAAGGCAGCATCAATTCCCTCTTGATAGACAACATCATATTCTTTACCAAGAGTTCCTGCTATAGCAATAACAGGAATATTTTGTTTTTTAGCTAGTTTAGCAACACCAATAGGAGTTTTGCCCATCACTGACTGTTTATCAATTTGACCTTCACCCGTAATAACCAAATCGGCATTTTGCATATTTTTTTCTAATTGAGTGATTTGTGCTATTAATTCAACGCCTGGTTTAAAGTCAGCATTTAAGAAAAGTTTTGCAGCAAAACCTAGGCCACCAGCTGCTCCTGCACCTGCAAAACTTCGTTCATCGCGAAAGTATTTATTTTGGCATACTGTAGCAAAATGACCTAAAGCAGCATCTAAGATTGCAACTTGTTGTTCTGTTGCCCCTTTTTGTGGCCCAAATATAACAGAAGCCCCTTTTTTGCCACAAAGAGGATTGTTTACATCAGAGGCTACTATAAATTTAGTTTGAGCTATTTGGGGATGTAATAATGTATCATCAATGGTTACTACTTGGCTTAATGCGGCTCCACCTGCGGCAATAGGTTGTCCCTGTGCATTTAATAATTTTAAGCCTAGAGCTGCCATCATTCCTGCGCCAGCATCATTAGTAGCACTGCCACCAATAGTAAGAATAATAACTCTTGCTCCTTTATCAAGGGCTTTTAGAATCAGTTGGCCTGTACCGTAACTAGAGGCTACGATTGGGTTTCGCTCATTGGGAGCTAAACATTGTAAGCCACTAGCCTCCGCCATTTCAATGATAGCTGATTTGTTTTGGGGAAACCATGCCCAATGCGCTTTTACAGGGCGTCCTAATGGGTCATTAACCTCATCAATACAAAAATCACCTTTTAAAACATGCAAAATAGCATTGATAGAACCTTCTCCTCCATCAGCCATTGGATGGCAAACTACTTCATCGTGAGGAAAAATATCCTTCCAACCCTTAGCAATAGCTGCTGCTACATCACTAGCAGCTAGGCATTCTTTAAATGAATCAGGAGCAATAACAACTTTCATAATACACCATATATTTTATTAGGATTGTTTAGGGCGGTAGGCGCAATGATTAGCTCTAGGTCCTATTTGTGGATGATTCCTACAAGTATTAGGTCTTTTTTCATAAACACTACAAAGCCTTGTTTTTTTGTTTAAAAAATAGCAATCATTATTAGCCATTCGAGTTAATGTAAAAAGCTCTTTTTTTTGATTAAAGTGTTCTACAATTCCTTGCTTTTTTAATTGCTTGGCAATATTTTTTAAAGGTTCTTCTCGCTCAAATTCATCGACTATCTCTAGTCGAATCAAATCATCTAATTTAACTTCAACAGGAAGTTGACAACAACTTGCTGCACAACTTTCACAAAGCCCTTTACGATATTTTATCCATGTTTCTAATCGATCAGGATCTGCAGCACTTATTAAATTATAACTCATAAGTGTTAACTATTATTTTACCTCAGATGGTGGATTTAAGTGTTGATCTGTTTCGGTAGTTTCTTCATCTACATTAGTTATTTCGTCTGACCTGCCAATGGTTGGTGGAGCATCTATAATTAATTCTTCAGGAATTTCATCAATGCGTGGATCAAGAGTGGCGCCTACTGTAGAAATAGTTGTAGTAACAACAACATGCTGTAAAGGACCATCTTCTGCATATTTGACTTTGTTAGGTTTTACCCATATTGCAATAAGTAATGCTGCAATTGAGCTAGCGATATAGTATGCGCTAGGTCGAAAATATTCCATTAATGTACCAATAAGAATAGGCCCGATACTTGCACCTATACCATAGGCAGATAGCAATAAGGCGCTTAATGCTACACGTTTTGATTGTTCAACATTATCATTAGCAAAAGCAATAGCTAAGGGATAGAAGGTAAATAAAAATATACCGCCAATAAATCCACAAGCCATCATTAGTAAAGTAGGAAGCTCAATAAAACCCCATAAAGGAATAGTAGAAATTGCAAAAAGTAAAGCATTAATACGGATCAGTTTAGCGCGGTTAAAATGGTCAGATAACCAACCAATAGGCCATTGTGCTAAGAAGCCTGCACCAATACAGACCATCACAAATAAACTAGCATTAGAAGTATCTAGGCCACTCTTTTTAGCATAAACAGCAGCTAAGCCATAGAAAGAGCCTACCATGATTCCTACTAAAAAAATCATAATTAGCGCTTGTGGAACTTTTTGCCAGAAGAAACCAATCTCTAATGGCGCAGTGGCTAGTTTTGCAGGGTGAACACGGCGTGTCATTGCAATGGGAATTAAACAGGCAGCGAATAGCATTGCAATCATAATAAGTGGTTTAAAATCTAGAGTAGGAAATTGATGTAGATAAGCTTGACCTAACATTAATCCTAAATCAGTGGCAATCATATAACCAGCAAAAGCAATACCCCGTTGGTTTTCCTCTGCTTGTTCGTTAAGCCAACTTTCTAAAACCATGTATTGGTTCATCATTACAATACCGATAATAAAACGTAGTGCTACCCATACAGTAATATTCTCAATTAATACATAAGCTAATGTTGCAATTGTTGCTAAGCCTGCACAGGCTACATAGGAGCGGATATGTCCAAAACTAGCAATAAGTCTATGACCTATTTTGGCGCCTACTACCAAGCCTGCATAAAAAGCAGTGGTTAAACTGCCAATAAGCATTTCACTGACACCTTCGGATGTAAGTCTTAACCCAAGATAAGTAGTAAAAAGGCCAGAGCCTGCAAGCATTAAAATAGTGGCTAAATAAATGGCAGGGAAAGTGTAAATAGGGTTGTTAGTCATATCATTGATAGCTGTAGTTTTATTGAAAAGAAGTTCTGATTATAGAGGGGTAGTTTTAAACATACTATTCTACAATAGGTAAAATCAGCTTAGTATGTATTTTTTATTGTTATAATAAATATTTTGTAATAGAGCGTTAGGAGTATTGGATCGTGGCTACTGAATTGATAATAAGGAATGCTAAATCTAGCGATGCGGCAACTATTTTATCGTTAATAACAGAGTTAGCTATTTATGAGAAGGCAGAGCATGAGGTATTAGCAACAGAAGAAACTATTAAATCATCTTTATTTTCTGACGACTCAACTGCTGAAGCGTTAGTTTGTGAAAATGACCAAGGTGAAATAGTGGCTTATGCTATTTATTTTTATAACTATTCGACATGGTTAGCTAAAAAAGGGCTGTATTTAGAAGATTTGTATGTGAAAGAAAGTGAAAGAGGTAAGGGGATTGGTAAACAGTTGCTATTGCATTTAGCAAAAATGGCGGTGGAGCAGGGATGTGGTCGTTTTGAGTGGAGTGTGCTTGATTGGAATACGCCAGCTATTGAATTTTATGAGTCGTTAGGTGCTAAACCACAAGATGAGTGGACTGTGTATAGGCTAACTGAGAGTACGTTAAAAAAATTAGTCAGTTAAGATGGGATGATGTTTAAAAAGTCCTGAGTACTTTTGGTAGTGAGGATGAAGTACTCAGGCAATGGGCTACTTTTATAAATACAATACTATTTACTAACTAAATATCGAGATCGAAATTATCTGTCCAGCTTACTTTTTGCCATATTCCTTTATTAAACTTACCCTTAGCATCAGGAACAAATGGATCTTTATCTTTCCCTTTAGGTAAAGGATTATCCTCTGATAAGAGTCCTAGTCCAGGAGCAATGGTACAGAAATTACCATTACAGTAGGCAGTTACATCTGGAGGTAAAGTAGAAACACTAGTTTCTAAATAAGCTTCTGTTAATAAAGATATTCCTGTTGCTATATCAAAGTTATAAGTCCGTTGTGTGCCTGAACCAGGAACACAGTTTTTTGTGACTGTTTTAGTAGGAGTATAGGTATTAAAAACTATACGTTCAAAGTCAGCATATGCGGCAGAAACAACCTTTTCTCCAGCTGAATTAGCAGATGTACCTAGCCTAATAACAAAACCATTTTTTAGTTTGTCTTCATTAGTTAATGTTTGACCATCTAATGAGGTAACAGCTAAATTATCTTCTGTAATCACTGTACCAGTAGGTGAGTCAACTAGTTTTGGAAGACGTAAGGAATAGATTCTATCTTCTGTATCTGTTGATAAGGGGTGAGCTCTATAGCCAGAGCCTATGCTAACAGACAATGTGTTTTTGAGATTTTCTGATGAAAACTCAGTAATTACAGGAGCATAATAAAATCTACGGGAGCCTTTCAGATCATCAGTAGCAAATTTGGCTACAATACCATTCTCTCCTCCCCCTGAGGTTATTAAATTACTTAAGGCATTACCATTATTGACTTTAAAGCGCCATAATTGTCCACCCATATCGCCAAAAAAGAGATCTGTAATTAAATTATCAGTTGCACTAGATGTATCAATAGTATCTGTAACCACTGCAACAGGGCTTGGAATACTATAACTCATATTCGATGAGGTAGACCAGATTAGCTTACCGTCTTTGGCATTAACAATATATAAAGCATTACCTACAGTGTCTGCATGACGAACTGGATTATCATCTTGTGATTTATCATAGCCGCCACCAAAGATAAGTACAGGAGTTATTGTTCCCTCTATATCTATTTTACCTAATACAGGTGTAGACCATGTATCACCTAATTTAGTAAAACCAGCTGTTGTATTATTAATCATCCAAGCCAGTTTAGGCGAGTTTTTATTGCTAATATTAAGTGCGTATAAGTAAGGACCACCGCGTCCAGAGACTACATAAGCAAAAGCATCTTCACCTGTATTAATATATCCATCACTGTTCTTATCATCATGATAAATAATAATATTACCATCCATACCATAATTTCTAACTTCATTGATGAATAAAGTTTTTCTTGCTTGTAAATGTTGGATGATAGGCAACATCTCTTTAGGCATATACTCATACAAAGCTTGCCCAGAAGTCACATCAAATCCTCTGATAAAACCATCATTACCAGCCAACAACGCAACTTGGTTTAAGTCAGCAAAATCACATTCAAGTATAGTTTCTCCAGAGGCACAACCATAAGTAGCAAGATTTACTCCACTTTTAGCTGAGTCACCTATTTTCTTAGTATTTTCCTCTGTGCTACCACCTGCAAAATATTTATAGCCACGAATAAAGTCTAATAACCCTTTACGAACATTATCTTGATTATCACCAGATAATGCTAAATCAGTATTGGTTAAGCTAGAGGAGGCTCTTAATTCTTCAGTAGTTGTTCCATTTATAGTGAATACATTTCTTAATGCAGGAGTTTTTAACTGAGCTACAACACCACCTTGGTCAACATTACCACCATCTGCTGTAGACCAACGGCTGGAAGCTGTATTTTTTATTGAGCCATCTGCGTTAAGAGCTGAGGCGCCTTTGGTATCATAGAGAACTGCACGTTGTCCTATTTCTCCACCAGTTAATGTGGCTTCTATATATTTCATTTGAAAGCTTTTCATATTACCAGGCCAGTAATCATAGTTTTCAGATTTATAAAGTGCGTAATATACTTCATTACGTTGCTTATACTTAGTCTGAGGACTCATAGTTACTTGACCACTAGTACTAGGGCTATCTACAAGTAATGCACCACTAACAATATCTTTAAATGCTTCAGTTAGTTCAGATGCATTACTAGCATTATAAGATTTACCCATGCCATATGATGCAAGGTCATTAATAAATTTTTGGGCGTTACTAGTACTAGATAATGTAAAACCAATAGCATGGGTTCTAATATAATTACCACCCTCTAAATCAGATTGACTCTGCCTTGCCATCCAAGAGGTTAACGCTCGTCCACATCTTTCGTATGTGGTTGCATAATGATCGGCAATAGTTGCGCCTTCACTATCGGTATATATTGGGCAAGACCCAGATGCTCCAGTCATGTAATAGCCCGTATTAACATAGCCCGCATAGTTTGCCTCACCATCTGTCATAAGAACTAAATGAGTTAGCTGACATCCTTCTTGTAAAGGACTTGTACCATATGCAGGAACATGATAAGGCCCTTTAGTCGCTGTGCTATACGTTTTAGTAATATTGCTTACATATTTTGCAACATTAAGTATGGATTCAACAATTTGGGTACTGCCCGTTGTAAAAAGTCCGAAGGTGGTATACAACAAATCATCTCGATAAGTTTTGCTATTATCTGCTACCAAAGAATTTTCTACTTCAATTTCTAGTGTAGGACGATAAGCTGCAGTAGTACTCGTACTAAAATACATAGTCGTCGTTATGGATGGTCTGAGATAAAAGGCAATAGCATTACCATCTTGCCAGTCTGCTTGGCTAATTTTATTTCTGACAGCATCCGTTACATCGCAGGTAACATATTGGCTTCCTGTTCCTGATGAAGTAGTGCAAGTAATAGCTGAACCACTTGAATCAACTCTACCTCTAAAATAATTGGTAAAAGGTCTAAATTGTGGAGCATTTATTTCAGGATCTGTCCAGATAGAAAAATTAATAGCAGTCGTAGTTGTTCTATAAAATTTGAGTTGAGCTTTTTTTATAGCTGTAGTTGAGGTAATACCAGCAGTAGTTGCATTTTTGACTAAGATATTATTAAAACGATAGCCAATAGTTGTGGTATTTGATGTTGCATAAGATTGAGTCGATGTTCCATTAAAGGCATTCCTGAGGGCAAGAACAGCTTTATTTGTAGTAGGTGATAATTGGTAGCCATTATCTAAGCCATTTATTATTGGCTGAGTTAATATAGTATAACCTGAATTACTTGATGTTGTTTTGGTCACAACGTCCTTTGATGTATCAATACTATCAAGATCAACAACTTGATAGTTTTGATAAAAGCCTGTAGCAAAACTCATTATACCAATACGAAGACCTTTAATATCGTCACTGGTTAATATATTTTCCATAGATTCTTTTAGAACATCTAGTCTAGTTTTATTAGTGCCTAACACGCTAGTCATGGAACCTGAGATATCCAATAGGAAAATAATATTCGGTTTAGTGGTAGATAGATCTTTGCTGAAGAATATTTCAGAGTCATCTGAATGGCTAATTGTAGAGCAACTAATTAATGAGCAAGCTAGTAGTGCTTTTATATGGCGTCTGTCCATGTCTAAATCCTTCTTAATATGTATTGTTATAAAACGTTTGTTTCACAACAACACTCAAGGCCCATAAATCTTGGCCGTATTACCTTTTTGCAAAATAGTTACTGTTATAAACGAAATTTTTCTTTAAAAATAACATTAAGTCACTGTTTGTTAGACTTTAGCATAGTTTTTAAAAAAAAACACATGTGAAGGGTAACTTTTTTTTTAAAATTCATATGTTATAAATATGTTTTGTGATGGGGATAACGATTCTTTATAAGAAAATACAATTGGATAATTAGGAAAAATATATTAGCCAGCCATTATGCTATATAAGTATATTAAGCTTTATCATACAAAGAGATAGGTATCAAATTAATTTCTTAAAGATATAAAATATAACCATAAACAATTGTTTATAAAAACTTTAGCACAACTTTCTAAAAAAATAACATGTATATGGTAATATTTATTTAAAAAAAGATACTTTATAGGTGGTTTTTTATGGTTGTGATAACGTTCCATAATTAAAAAGCCTAATTTAATTAATTAAATGCTTGTATAAAATGTATTTATTAGTAAATAAATTACATAGGTAAATTAAAAATATTGTTTAAGAACTTGTAATTAATAATGTAGGTATTAACTTTAAATTGTTCGGGTGTATAGAAAACATTAATCGTTTTTGGTAGTAGATATTTCATAAAAGTCATCTGTTAAAATTTCAAAAATCAATTAAGGTTTTTGATTTGGTAAAAGGGGGAATAAAGGAAAGGTTTGGCAAGAGGATACCAATGATTTCCTAATTTAGAAAAATACTGGGCTTATTTAAATGGTTAACATATTAGATGTCGGCCAACAAATACGTCGTATAAGAAAGTTAAAGTTACTTTCACAAGAATCGTTATCTGAAAAAATAGGTATCGATCCCAAGTCTCTTGGGCGTATAGAAAAAGGCGACTATTATCCTGCAATGGATACCTTATACAGGTTATCTGTTGCATTGAAAGTGCCTATTCAGGATTTGTTTCCTGATATAGGGGGAAATAAAGAAATTTCTGTAACAGAAGATATCAGACATTTCCTTGTTGATTTCATATATTCTGCTAGTGAGCAGCAATTAGTTAAGCTATATAAAGCGGCTTTAAAACTAAAAGATTAATTAGTATTAAAGTTAGATAAAGAGGGGTTTTCACCTGTGAAGTTTTAAGCGGTTTTTTGATAGAAAAGATTAATAAAATTATTATATTTTGAAGATCAAAAACCAATTTTGGTTTATAGCTGTTTACTTAGAAGTGTCTAGTTTTATTAAGTATGAAGACATGAATTTATCAGAAATTTTCTAATCAACTTGAGTTGAATAGGGTATTACTTGATATTTTAAGTAAAGATAGTTGATATATAGCTACCAACTTGAGGAGTTAACTTCTCAAGTTGGCATGGGGGACTTTTATCTCTAAAACTATATAAATTTAGAATATAAATAGATTGATTATTTATAACGTAATTGTTTTATATAACATATTCTTTAATTTTGAGGAGGGCTTGCAGAGACATTTTAGAGAATGGAAGGAATAGTAAAAATATTATTACTAAAATAAGTAATAATATTTTTAGGTAATATAAAACTATTTTTAAGTTTGAAATAAATGAATGTCTTAGCAAAGATTTTCTTTATGAAATATTAAATGGCTTTGAATAAAGCTAGCAATAAAGTAATAACTATGATCATATCCCTGTTGTAACCTGAGTGTTAAAGGCCATTCTCGGTTTATAGCAATTTTTTCAAAAGCTTCGGGTTGTAACTGCTCAAGCATAAAGTTATCTGCTGTTCCTTGGTCGATTAAGATAGGAAAAGGCTCAGCTTGATAGTGCTCAAGTAAGAAACAACTATCATAGTTTTGCCAAACTTTTTGATCATTACCTAAATAATGGCTAAATGCTTTTTGTCCCCAAGGAACTTGACTAGGATTTACAATAGGTGCAAAAGCAGAAGCAGAGCAATAATGATCAGGATGACGCAATGCTAGCATTAATGCTCCATGACCACCCATTGAATGACCTGCAATAGACTGTTTACCATTAGTATTAAAATGATTATCGATTAAATCAATCAGCTCTACACTGATATAATCAAACATTTGGTAGTTCTGTTGCCAAGGCTGCTCAGTTGCGTTGATATAAAAACCAGCACCTTGCCCTAAATCATAGGCATCATTATTAGCAACTTGCTCACCACGAGGACTTGTATCGGGCATAACTAAAATAAGCCCTAAGTCAGCGGCATAAGCTTGAGCACCAGCTTTAGTGGTAAAGTTTTCATCAGTACAGGTTAGCCCAGAAAGCCAATAAAGAACAGGTAATGGTTGTGTTTTATATTGTGGGGGCAAGTAGATAGAAAAATTCATGTCACAGTTTAATGTGGAGGAAAAATGTTTAAATCTTTTTTGTTCACCGCCAAAAGATAAATGGCTTTCTAGTTCTGTTAGGCTCATTGGGGCATTCCTATTCTTTAATAACGAATTACTGTACGAATTGATTTTCCTTCATGCATGAGATCAAAAGCTTTATTGATTTCATCTAGTGGTAATTCATAGGTGATAAAGTCATCTAAATCAAATTGTCCTTGCATATAATTATCAACAATACTTGGTAATTGTGAACGGCCTTTTACTCCACCAAAAGCAGAGCCACGCCATACACGGCCAGTCACTAGCTGGAATGGTCGAGTTGCAATTTCTTCACCTGCACCTGCTACACCAATAATAACGGACTCTCCCCAGCCTTTGTGGCAGCACTCTAATGCAGAACGCATTACGTTTACATTGCCAATACACTCAAAAGAGAAATCAACACCACCATCTGTCATTTCTACAATAACATCTTGAATTGGTTTGTCATAATCTTTGGGATTAATGCAATCTGTAGCCCCCAGTTTTTTGGCTAATTCAAACTTACTAGGGTTAAGATCAATAGCAATAATACGGCTGGCACCTACTGTTTTAGCAGCCATAATTACTGCCAAGCCAATGCCCCCTAAACCAAATACAGCTACTGTGTCGCCTGCTTTAACTTTTGCTGTATTAGTTACTGCTCCCATACCTGTAGTAATACCACAGCCTAATAAGCAAACTTTTTCTAAAGGTGCATCTTTGCTAATTTTTGCTACTGCAATTTCAGGTACTACCGTGTATTCTGAGAAGGTAGATGTTCCCATATAATGGAAAATAGGTTTACCATCTTTAAAGAAACGGGTAGTGCCATCAGGCATTAAACCTTTGCCTTGTGTACTACGGATAGCCTGACAAAGATTAGTTTTACCAGAAAGACAAAACTTACATTTACCACACTCTGGGGTGTAAAGAGGAATAACATGGTCTCCCACTGCTAAACTAGTAACACCTTCACCTACTGCTTCAATAATACCCGCTCCTTCATGTCCTAAAATAGCAGGAAATATTCCTTCCGGATCAGAGCCAGATAAAGTATAAGCATCGGTATGACAAACACCTGTTGCCATAATACGAATAAGTACTTCACCTTTTTGAGGAGGCATTAAATCTACTTCTTCAATAGATAAGGGCTGGTTGGGAGCCCATGCTACAGCCGCACGAGTTTTAATCATATTCATGTTATCTCTCCTCAGATTACTTGTTCTAAAAGTATTTATTCTAATCTATTTAATAAAAGTAACGCTATGATTAACAAGTTAATGGTATATAACGATTATTAAGTTTGGTATGTGAGATATTAGAAGAGAGCTAATGGGTAAAGTTAGTTGCTAACTTTACCCATCATTTTTGTTAGTTGATTTTGTCTTGTTTTTGTTGTTTTATAGATAACAGCCCAATTGTTGTAATCTGTTGAGTAGTAGTTTGATAGGTCGTTAGTAACCATTGCTCCATATGTTGTTTTAGAGCGAGGCCTAGTTGAATATCTTCTCGAAGTCCACGAACCTTAGTCATTTATTGTTTCCTCTTTTGCTAATGGATGAGTTTTGTTAACTTTGGGTAGGCTGGCTACTTTGTACCAATCAAGATTACGGGTAATAATCATCGCTATACTTAAGATACTGAACACTAAAATAGTACCCATGATTAAGCTATAATCTTCTGCATTGAGCAGTACATAAAGCATGATATAGAGGAGTGTTAATGAAACTGTAAAGATTAGCCCTTGTTTTATATTGTTGAGAATACTTGTTACATAGAATCCAATAACTGCTATACAGGAAATGGCTGAACATAAGTAAGCTAAAGCAAAACCTATATGTTCTGATAGTGAAAGTAATAATAAAAAGAATAAAGCCAGTGATATTCCCACAAAAGAATATTGAATAGGGTGGATAGCAAGCCTTTTAATAATTTCAAAAAGAAAGAAACCAAAGAATGTTAAACCAATAAATAAAATGGCATATTTAATTGCACGACTACTTTTTAGATATTGATCAACAGGGTCTATTAAACTAACACCAAAATTATTATTGGAAAATTGATGGCAGTTATTTTTAACTAAACAATCTTTAAACTTACTTTCCATATCACTAGCAAAAAAGTTGGTTTGCCAATCTGCGGTAAAGCCTTTTTTAGCAACATCTCTTTTAATAGGTAAAAAATTACCATCAAAACTAGGGTGAGGCCAATTACTAGTTAGTGTTACATTAGTTTCCTTACCAATGGGTGAAACATTGAAGCTAGACGTTCCTTGCAGGCTGAGTTGAATAGCATAGCTATAATCGCCCCCTTTTTGCAAAGAGGTGGAGTCTAGTTTGCCATTGATTCCAGAACCTAATTTGGAGTTTTCTGTGCCAGGATTAATAGCTAATGTTTGTTTATTAAAGATAAACTTAGAATTATTACTAATACCTCTAATATCACTAATACCTACAGCAATAATAGGTTGTTCAAATTGATAATTTTCTAAATTACTTTCTATACCGAAATTTTCAGGAATTTTAAAATTGCCTGTTATCTCATTATTTAGTTGATAGAGTCTAGCTTCATAAATACCACGTTTACGTTTTTCCACATTTAAGTCTCCTGTTAAGTTAAAAGACTCAGGAAAGAAATAAAGTGTTCCTCGCTGCTGATGGTATTGTTTATCATTATTGACATAATAAGTTTTAGTATAGGGAACAATTATCAAAGGCCCTGTAATTGTCTGACTCAGTGCCGAACTTTGGGCTATTTCATTAACTACTTTATTGCGTAATGACATGCGCTCATTAATAAGCCCATAAATCATGGTGATCGGAATAAGTAGTAAACCGATTAACAGTAAAATGGTAATAATCTTGAAAGCCAGCTGCCGCTGCATATGCATAATAGAACTCCTTTAGTAATGTTTAATAACAGTATCTACAGTCGTTATGGAGTTTGTATGAAAAGAATATGGGGTTTTTGTGGAAATTGTATGGGGGGTTATTTATGATAAAAGCAGTTAATTTTAATCATTAAAGAATCTATACAATGAACAAGTTATTTTTTTGCATTATATTTTTATTTATACAAGTCAGTTATGGCAAAAGTTGGCAAGATAATAGTGAGATAGAAAGGTTATTTGTTGATAATAATGTGGTAGGTACTTTTGTACTCTATGACGTTCAGCAAGACCAACTGATTGGCTGTAATCAAATTCGTGCTAATACACGTTTTATTCCTGCCTCTACCTTTAAAATAATAAATAGTTTAATTGGTTTAGCAACTAAAACAGTGAAGGATATTGATGAAAAATTACCCTATGGTGGTAAGCCTCAACCCATTAAAACATGGCAACAAGATATGGGTTTAAGGGAGGCTATAAAAGTATCTAATGTCCCTATTTATCAGGAATTAGCAAGAAGGATAGGCATTGCAAAGATGCAGGCAAATATTAAGCTATTAAATTATGGTAATACGAATATAGGGCAAGTAGTGGATAATTTCTGGCTAGTTGGACCTTTAAAAATTAGTGCGGTGGAACAAGCTATTTTTTTAGCTGAGTTAGCACAACAAAAATTGCCGTATGATAAAAAAGTACAGCAAGCTGTTCATGAAATTACATTATTAGATCAAGGGGAAAACTGGCAACTACATGGCAAAACAGGTTGGGCAGATAATCATCAACCTGATATAGGTTGGTTTGTCGGTTGGGTAGAAAAAGAAGGGAAAATTTATAGCTTTGCATTAAATATAGATATGCTAGAGCCTAAAAAGGATATTAGTAAGCGCATAGCTATAGTTAAACAATCGCTTAAGCTATTAGGTATTTTATAAGTTTATTTTTAAATATAGTTATTGCGCAATATTTTTATACGTCGTTGAATGACGTTGTCGTACTAATTGTACTGTCTTCAGTCATTCGCCTTGTCTAAAATTATATAGAAATAGCTATAGGAAAAGATAAGGTGACTAAAACACCCTCTTGATAGTTTGTAATAGAAAGTTGTCCTTTATGTAAAAGTACCACTTCTTGTACAAAGTTTAAGCCTAGCCCTGTGCTTTTACGCCCAGTTTTTGGGCGAGCTAAAGAATAAAAACGTTCACATAAGCGATTAAGAGCATAGTCTGGAATACTAGCACCTTGATTATAAAAATTAATTGCAAGTTGTTGATTAGTTATCTTGCTATTAATCTTTAACAGTCCTTGATCAGCAATAAAGTCTAATGCATTATCCAATATATTAGATAATGCTTGTTCTAATAAAAATACTTCCCCTTGAAGGGTTAATTGCTCATCAATATTCACTTCTACATTAAGCTGTTGTTGAGCAATACGTGAAGACTTACTGGCTAATAGTTTTTGTATCAGTGGTAGTATAGGGATAGTGTTAATTTCTTCCAAAGTTTGACGTTGTTCAACCATACTGAGATTCAGTAAACGGTCGGCTAGTTTTTGTAAGCGTTCACTTTCACTATCGATATTCTTTAGAAAGAGAGTTCTTTTCTCAATCGGCATATCTTGTTGTAATAACTCTGTAGCACCACGAATGGCTGCTAAGGGGCTTTTTAACTCATGGGTTAGGGTATGCACATAACGTTCTACATAGTTTTTACCATCAAGTTCGCCACGCATTTTATCTAGTGCTTTAGCTAGTTGAGTCAATTCTCCGCCATAGAACTGTGGCGCTTTAATTCGTTCCCCCTTACTAATGGCGTTTGCATAAAGTGTGAAACGGTGAAGTGAAGCACCAAGCCACCATGATAATAGGGCACCTACAGCTAGACTAGCGATAAGTAAGATAACACCAAAAAAGATTAACCTTGATTCAGCTTTATTGATATAGGGACTAACCGTGATATTTGGTTTTCCTACCGTGAGTACACCAATAATTTTATTTTCATACTTAATAGGTGCGGCAACATACATAATGGTTGATTTATCATCTTTAGGATTTTCTTGGGTAGTTCGTGCTCCATAGGCACCATGTAAGGTTAAATAGACATCACGCCAACGTGAATAGTCTTTGCCAACCTCTTTACCCGTTGAGTCGAATAGCACAATGCCTTTATCGTTGGTAATATAAATGCGCATAGCTACTGAATTTTTGGCTATTCCCCAAATAGAAGCATTAGGATCACGTTTTTGATAAGCAGCTAAGCGGTGTTGTAGATAATATTGGTTGATTTTACCTTGTTGCAGATCGTCACTAACGATTTCTGCTAATAAATTGGCCGTATCTACTAAGGTTTCTTCAGTGGTTTGGCGAATGCTAGGATAAATTTGATTAGAAAATAAATTCACCATAAAGTAACCACAAAGCGCTACAAACAAGAAATAGAATAGAAATATACGTTTTGCTAATGCCATTTTATCTTTACTGTATTAATAATTAGTTTGGGTCATAGCTGTAGCCAAAGCCGCGATGAGTACGAATAACATCTAAGTTGCTATCTATTTCCCTTATTTTGGCTCTAAGTGTTTTAATATGGCTATCAATATTGCGTTCATATCCAGCATCAACGGCAATACCCAACGCATCTAGTAATTGCTCTCTACTAAAAACACGTTTGGGTTGAGAGAGTAGATAGCGGAATAAGTTAAATTCATGGCGAGTTAAATTGATTGGCTGTTGTTGTAAATAGATAGTGTAAGCGCTTTCATCAACAGAAAATAATTTATCATCTGTAGTAGGGCTATTTGTTTTTTGAGAGGTATTGGTAGTTCTTTTTAAAATAGCACGTACTCTTGCGGCTACTTCACGTGGGCTAAAAGGTTTAACGACATAATCATCAGCACCTATTTCTAAGCCAACCACTCGATCAATCTCACTATCCCTCGCTGTTAAAAATATAACAGGTACTTCTGAGAAGCGTCGTAATTGACGACAAACCTCAAAACCATTAAGGTCTGGTAGTCCTACATCTAATATCCACAAATCAGCAGGCGTTTGTTTGTGTTGCTCTAGTGCTTTATTGCCAAGTGTTAACCATGTGCATTCAAAGCCCTCACTTTGTAAAGCATATAATAATGTATCAGCAATTGCTGCTTCATCTTCTATGATTAAGATATGAGGCATTGGATATATCCGTTATGTTTATTAGCAAAGCTAAATAGGTTTGATAGTAAGTTTAACATAATAGCTTTATTGTTTTACTGTGTTAAGTTAAAGAAATGAAACGTAATAACTGATTGATTTCTTATGAAATGGTCTTATATAACCTTAATAGTTTTAGTATTAATAGGCTATTAAATTTAGTAATGCAACGCTATGTTATAATCTATAGCCTATAGTAGTTTTTAAAATAACAAGGCTGATGCTTTGTTATTTAGTAGTAGCTGAAAGTTACTGCACAAAATATGGAGAGTATATGAGTGATCTTTTAAAGGCAGTTAGTCAGCAATTATTAATACCTAATGGTTTGGATATTGAAACCCTGCCAAGTATTTTATCAGTAGCAGTAGGTAAAGGTATTGATACCGCAGATTTATATTTTCAACATGCTATTATCGAAAGTTGGGCGTTAGAAGATGGTATTGTTAAACAAGGCACTTTCAATGTTGATCAAGGTGTGGGTATTCGCTCGCAAGCAATGGAAAAAACAGGGTTTGCTTTTAGTAATACATTAACAAAAGAAGCTTTGATACAAGCAGCTACTGCGGCTAAATCAATTGTTAACAGTGGTCAAACTGGTCGTGTACAAACTTTTGCTAAAGTTGCCCCTAGTTCACTTTATATTGCTGAAAACCCGTTAGAAGCCGTAGCAAGAGAAGAAAAAGTAGCATTATTAAAGAGTATTGATCAAGCCATAAGAGCTTTGGATTCTCGTATACAACAAGTAACGGTTAGCTTAACAGGCGTTTGGGAACATATTTTAGTGGCTTCTTCTGATGGTGATTTAGCGGCTGATATCCGTCCATTAGTGCGCTTTAATGTCAGTATAGTGGTTGAACAAAACGGCCGTAGAGAAAGTGGTAGTCACGGTGGTGGTGGGCGTAGAGATTATAGTTACTTTTTAACTGAGGATCGGGCTATGAGCTATGCTAAAGAGGCATTACGTCAAGCACTGGTTAACTTAGAGGCAGTGCCAGCACCTGCTGGAACACTGCCTGTGGTATTAGGCTCTGGTTGGTCTGGAGTGTTGCTGCATGAGGCTGTGGGACACGGTTTGGAAGGTGATTTTAACCGTAAAGGTAGTTCTGCTTATAGTGGTCGTATTGGTGAGAAAGTAGCTTCCTCACTGTGTACCATAGTGGATGACGGTACTTTAGCCGATAGACGAGGCTCTTTAACTGTAGATGATGAAGGTACGCCTACCGAGTGTACGACCTTAATTGAGAATGGTATTTTAAAAGGTTATATACACGATAAGCTAAATGCTCGCTTGATGAAACAAAAACCTACAGGTAATGGTCGTAGAGAGTCTTATGCCTATTTACCAATGCCACGTATGACCAATACCTATATGTTAGCAGGTGAAAGTGATCCAGAAGAGATTATCCAATCAGTTAAATATGGTATTTATTGTGCAAGTTTAGGTGGTGGGCAAGTAGATATTACCAGCGGTAAGTTTGTGTTCTCCACCAGTGAGGCATATTTAATTGAGAATGGTAAATTAACCTCGCCTATTAAAGGTGCTATGTTAATTGGTAATGGGCCAGATGTAATGAATCAAGTATCTATGGTAGGTAATGACTTGGCTTTAGATAGTGGTATTGGAACTTGTGGTAAAGATGGTCAATCAGTTCCTGTAGGGGTGGGGCAACCAACCTTAAAAATAGATGCAATAACAGTGGGTGGAACGGGTATATGATAGTAGCAGTAGCTACTATCGCAAACCTCGCTGGATTTCATCCAACTCACGGATATATTTAAAGATTTTACGAGCAGCCGCAGGTGGTTTTTCTTTTGCAGCTTCTTGTTGGGCTTGGCGAATAAGTTGTCGTAAGTGCTGTCGGTCAGCTTCTGGATATTGACTAACAAAGTTTTCTAGAGCTGTATCACCCTCAGTAGCTAAGCGATCTCGCCATTGCTCAAGAGCGTGGAAACGCTCATTGTATTCACGGCTTGAGCTATCGATTTGTTCAAGAAAAGATTGAATAAAGTCGATATCTTGGTCACGTAATAATTTACCCACATATTGCATATGACGTTTATTAGCAATATTGGATTTATGTTTAGGCGCATCAGCCAATGCTTTGCGGAGCATATCGGTTAAAGGTAATAAAGCCAACTGATCTTGTTTAAGAGTGGTTAGTTTTCTACCCAAATCGACTAAGGCGTGCATTTCACGTTTTACTTGGGATTTGCTCTTTTCTTCATAAAGGGCATCATCAGAAGTATCAGACATAGTTATAAACTCATAATAAATAATGGTGAGTATGATAACAGATAGCTTGTTTATTATGAGAGTTTTTAAATGAGGAATAGTATGAATAGTGAAAATGGTGTAGGACCAGCAACTGTACCTGTTTTAGAAAAACAGGTAGAGCAAATTCTAGCAGAAGCTAAAAAACAAGGTGCCACAGCATGTGAGGTAGCAGTTTCTACTAGCCAGAGTTTAGCTGTTACTGTTCGTCAAAAAGAAGTGGAAACATTAGAGTTTAATAGAGATCAAGGTTTCGGTATTACTTTGTATGTAGGACAAAGAAAAGCTTCAGCAAGTACTACGGCTACTGATGCTAAAGCCATTCAAGAGACTGTAGCTGCTGCATTAGAAATTGCTAAGCATACTTCTGAAGATGATTGTGCAGGACTTGCAGAACCTGAGCAAATGGCAAAAGATTTACCTGATTTAGAGCTTTTTTACCCTTGGGATATCACACCAGAACAAGCGATTAATACATTACTTGAGTGTGAAGCGGCAGCATTCACTACAGATAAACGTATTACTAATGCTGATGGTACATCATTGAATACATGGAATGGTTGTAGAGTTTACGGAAATAGTAATGGTTTTATCGGTGGTTATGCCTCCACTAATCATAGTATAAGCTGTGTCATGATTGGTGAAGAGAATGGCCAAATGCAAAGGGATTATTGGTATGACGTTAAATTAGCAGGTGAACAACTAGAGTCTGCTACTGCTATAGGTAAAAAAGCAGCACACCGTACAATAGAACGACTAGGTGCTCGTACTATACCTACTTGTGAAGTGCCTGTAATTTTTGCAGCAGAAGTGGCCTCAGGGTTATTTGGTCATTTATTAGGGGCTATTTCTGGGGGGAGTATTTATCGTAAAACTTCTTTCTTAGAAGGTGCGATAGGAAAACAATTATTTCCTAGTTGGCTATCTATTACAGAAAAACCTCGTTTAAAAGCAACTTTAAATAGCACTAGTTTCGATGGCGATGGATTAGCCACGTATGACAAGTTGATTATTGATAAAGGTCAGTTGATGACTTATTTATTAAGTGTTTATTCTGGTCGTAAATTGGGCTTGCCTAGTACCGCAAATGCTGGCGGTTGCCATAATTTGTTTGTTTCGCATGGTGCAGATAATTTAATAGCATTGCTAAAACAAATGGGTAAAGGATTGTTAGTGACCGAATTAATGGGCAGTGGTATTAATATGGTGACAGGTGATTACTCACGAGGTGCTGCAGGTTTTTGGGTTGAAAATGGTGAAATTCAGTTTCCTGTACAAGAAGTAACTGTAGCCGGAAACTTAAAAGATATGTTTACCAAAATAGTAGCTATAGGTAACGATATAGACCCCCGCCGTAATATTAAAACAGGTTCTGTATTAATAGAAAAAATGGCTGTAGCTGGTAGTTAAACAAAATAAATAATTAATAAAATAGGTCAATAGAAATTGTAACTTATCTATTGTAAATCTTATATTTACAATAGATAATAATCTTATATGGATATCTGGTTTGGTGTTTTAAACCAAAGTTGTACAGTATTAATATTTTATGCAAATGTTTGCCTAGAGGGTGTTTGGAAGTTTAGGCGGTTTTTAAAAGGATGGTACTAAGGAAGTTCTGCATAAGATACCTTTAATCAAAAATTATATTTTTTTAAGAAGATATAAAAACTTTTAGAAAATTTTCCCTGTACCTATTTATACACTCTCTAGTCTAATTATTAATAATTTCTTGAAATGTTAAAGAAATATAGCTTATTAGCTGTGTAATGGATAAAGAGGCAATAAAATGAAGTTAAGAACTCTATGTATTGTTATTAATAGCTTGATTTTTTCTACAGGAAGTTATGCAACTGATTATACAACAAACACAACATTATCAAATAAATCTACAGATACAACAATAAATATTTCTAATGGTGCTCAGGTCAATATTGCAGGCAATGGTTCTGTTGAGGTTAATAATACAGATGTTAGTGGATCAGGTGCGGCAGATACTATTTTAATTGATAATGGTGGTATTAATTTAGGTACTGGCTCTAGTATTGGTGCTGATATCACTGCAACTACGCCAAATGATAATACGAACTTTTATAATAGAACAGTGGGTATCTATGTTCGATCAGACAGTGGTATGCAAACTACTAATACAGTAACTGCTGATGAGTTAACTATTACTATGGATGCCTCTAATAATGCAAATAGAACAGCTGCTGTTTATGGAATTTATACCGATAGAAATAATAATGGTAGTACCATAGAGTATAATTTGACAGGTGAAACAAGAATAGAGATTAAGAATAATAACACTTTTTCAGGAAATTCTGGTCAGTTAAATGGGATTGGTTTAACTAATAGTGCCAACGGAACAATAGATTTTTCAGCAGAACATTTAACAATTAATATCGATGACAATCATGACTCTGGCAATTATGTGGGTATGAAGTTTAAAAATAATACTTCTGCTGCAACGTCAAGTCTACATGCTGAATACAATATGGCAATGATTGAGATTAATGCGGATAATCAAATTGTTAATGGATTAGGTGTTTTTGTAAAAAATGCGGAAATAGAAAATTCAGCTGGAACACAAATTACCTTTAATTCTAAAGGGGATATTGCAACTACTACTAACTCATCTTTAAGTGATGATGAAGGTGTTCATGGTATTAAAGTGAATAATACAGGTAGTTTTGCAGGAAGTAATATAAGGGTCGATTTTTTAGCCGATGGTAATATAGGTGGTGGTACAACAGATACTATTGTTAATGGGGTCAATATTAATAATAACTCAACATTAACTAGTAATGATTTAAAGGTTAGTTTTAATGCACAACAGGCAATTTCCTCTGCTATTGGTATTAACGTGGATTCAGGCTCTGAATTAATAAATACAGGACTGATAACTATAACAATGGATGCAGCCAGTGAGCTTGTTGCTAAGGCCATTAATGTTGATGCTGGATCATTAGCTACTCGGGATACCATTATTCAAATAACAAGTGATACTAGCAATAGTAATGGGTTTAGCAAAGGGGTAAAAGGGATTGCTATAGATAATACAGGAAAAGTGGAGTTAGATGGATATACATCTATTACACTAGAACAACAAGCTAATAATAGTTCCATGGTCGGTGTGGATATTGCTGGGGCTGATAGTACATTAATTGGCAAAGACTATATATCTATTGAGTTGAAGAGCCAAACGAATACAGAAGAGGTGGTGGGTATTAATGTATCAGCTACTTCTTCTTCATCTACTATTAAGAACCTTGATTTAGATTTGAATGTTTTAGCAATTAGTTCCTCAGGTGAAGATGCAACAGGTGCTTATATTAGAACTACGGATGGATTATCAGATATTAAGACACAAAGTTTGCTGTTAAATTCTTCTTCTCCTCTGGGTAATGATGTACTAGCTATTGATGCCACTGGTGGTAAATTAGCCATTAATGTGGCAAATGATAGTCATGTTATTGGTGATATGAATGTTGCTAATATTGGAACGATAGTTGATTTTACTTCAAGCGGCATTACATATATTGAAAGTAATATTACAGCAGCCAATAGTGGTGAAATTAATTTAGATTTACAAAATGGCCAGCTAATAGGCAGTGCTTCAAATAGCTCAGGAGCAGGTAATATAGGATTAACATTATCTAATAATATGACTTGGGATATGACAGCAAGCTCTCAAGTTACAGATTTAGATTTATCTGATAGTACAATTAATTTTGTTCCTACGCTAGATAGCACCCTTATCACTAACTCGCTTCAATCAACTAATGGTGGTGGAAGTTTTAAGATGCATGTTGATATGGGAGCGCAAACAGGTGATAAGATAATTATAGGTGATTCTAGCTCACCGCTTACACAAGGTTCTTCAGATGGCGCGTATTCATTAGTTTTGACTAATAATGGTGCAGCGGCAACAACTGGTAATGAACTTTATGATGTAGTAGAAGATTACAGCCCAACAGCAAATGCAAACGCAACTTTTACTTCAAATACTGTTGAGCAGGGTGGTTTTCAATATGGTTTACGCACAACCGTAAATGGCCAAGGTGCTAAAGTTCACCAATTATATGCTCTAAATAGAAAATCTAGTTCAGCAGATGCGGCTATAAGCTTTTTAAATACTAATTATTTATTATCTTATATTGATTTACAAACTTTGTTCCAGCGAATGGGGGAGCTAAGAAGTAACCAAGGGCAAGAGGGTAATTTGTGGATTAGAAGTTATGCAGGTAAATTAAATTCATTTTCTACTAACCATGGATTACGTGGTTTTCATATGAACTATTCAGGTCTGCAATTAGGTATTGATAAACTGATTACTGGTAATAACGGTGATACATATGTTGGTTTAATGGCAGGCTATAGTGATGCAGACCCTCGTTATAGAAATAATGGTTCTGGTGGTGTTAGGGGTATCAATTTTGGTATGTATGGAACCTATATTGCTAATAATGGTTTTTATGTGGATGCTGTTGCAAAATATCATCGAATGAAAAATAACTTCTCAGTAAAAGATAGTTTGGGGGATAGTGTTAAAGGTAAAAGTAAGAGTGATGGTTACAGCCTTTCTCTAGAAGCAGGTAAGCGTTTTAATATTGAACAGACAGCTTTTTACTTAGAGCCTCAGGCACAGGTTGTTTATAGTCATCAACAAGGTGATAAAGTGAATGCGAGTAATGGCTTACGAGTAAAGTTAGGCAGTTATGACTCATTAATTGGTAGCACAAGGTTAGCGGTTGGTTATAATCTTGTAAAAGGGGATAGCCCAATTGATTTACAAGTAAAGAGCGGCTATGTGAGGGAGTTTAAAGGTAATACATCCTATCATTTGAATACTTATAAAGAAGACTATAAGTTTAGAGGTGGTTGGGTTGAAACCAGTGTTGGTGTATCAGCACAGCTTAATAAGCAACATAATATTTATGGTGAAGTAAGTTATGCTAATGGAAGTCGCTTTGATAAACGCCAAATTAATTTAGGTTATCGTTTCCAATTTTAATATTATTAAAAGGGAAGAGATTAAATATCTTCCCTTTTTTCTGTAAAGCTTATTTCTTCTCAGCCGCCAGTGCTGTTTTTACAGAAGGGCGTTCTTCCATATTTTTAATAAAATGGGTTAGATTGGCTAATGATGCCATTTCTAGATTCATTTTTTTAGCCCATGTAAGAATGGTATATAAATAGAAATCCGCAACATTGATTTGCTCACCTAGTAAAAAATCTTTATGGTTCAACTGGCTGTCAACATAAGCCAATTTCTTTTCTAATTGTTTACGGGTAGCTTGTTTTAAATCCTCTGGAAATTTTGGATTAAATAATGGGCTAAAGCCTTTATGTAATTCAGTAGCAATATAGTTAAGCCACTCTAAAGCTTCATAATATTTGAAATCAGTCTGTGGGGGCATTAAATGTTTGCTAGATGCATGGTTAGCTATATATTGAACAATCACAGCCCCTTCAGTTAATAAATTACCATTATCTAATAAAAGTGCAGGAACTTGTCCTTTAGGGTTAACTTTTAAATAGTCATCACCTTGCTCAGTTTTTTTAGTAGCGAGATCCACTCTTTCTAAATCAAAGTGAACTCCCGCTTCACAAAGTACCATATGAGGTGATAATGAGCAGGCACCTGGAGCATAAAAAAGTTTCATAATGTATTCCTTATATTTAAATATTAGAGACTGTTTTCACTATCTTGTTAAAATCAACTTAACATAAGGGAGCTTTTGATAAAAATAGCAAATTCGTCTTAGTGTAATAATAGATCAATTATAAGACGGGTTAGTTCCAGCAAATTGTAAATAGATATGATAATTACAAAACAATGGTTGGATAAGCTTGTTATCTTTGATACTTGGTGAGAAACAAAGTTATATGGAATTAATTTACCTTAATAGATAAGAGAGAGGTAAAATAGCTTCTTTTTAGTATTACTTAGGTTTATAGATAATGGCTGTTTCTTTCGTTCATTTACGTGTTCACACTGAATATTCACTGGTTGATGGTTTAGTAAGAGTGAAGCCACTGATTAAAGCAGCAACTGCCGCTAATATGCCAGCAGTAGCAGTAACTGATCAGAATAATTTATGCGCCTTAATTAAATTTTATAAAACTGCCAATAGTTCAGGGATTAAACCTATCTGTGGAGCTGACTTATGGGTAGCCAGTCGTTTTCCTGATGGGCCTGTGAGCCGTTTAACTTTATTGGTAATGAATGAGCAAGGCTATCGTAATTTAACAGAGCTTATTTCAAAAGGCTTTGAACAAGGCCAAAGTGAAGGAATGATCATAGTCGAGCGAGACTGGGTAAAGGTCGCAGCAGAAGGCTTAATTGCTTTATCAGGTGCAAGGGAAGGGGAAATAGGACAAGCTTTGTTATCTAATAACCCTAATGATGCCGATGAGTTATTAAAAGAATGGCTTAATTATTTTAAAGATAGTTTTTATTTAGAAGTACAACGTACTAATAGACCACAAGAAGAAGAATACCTCCATGCAGCGGTGGCTCTAGCTTCTCGACATGATGTGCCTTTGGTTGCTACCAATGATGTACGTTTTTTAACTGAAGAAGAGTTTGAAGCACATGAAACAAGAGTTTGTATTGGTGAGGGAAGGGTATTAGATGATTCAAAGCGACCACGTTTTTATAGTAATCAGCAATATTTAAAAACACCAGAGGAGATGGCTGAGTTATTTAGTGACTTGCCAGAGGCTTTAGAAAATACAGTTGAAATTGCCAAGCGTTGTAATATTAAAGTACAGTTAGGCAAGTATTTCTTACCTAATTATCCTGTGCCTGAAGGCATGACCATGGATGATTTTTTCCGTAAAGAGTCTTTGGATGGTTTAGAAGAAAGGTTAACGCATACCTTACCTAAAGATACACCTGATTACGATGCAAAAAAACAAGTGTATTTAGACCGTTTGAAATTTGAGTTAGATATTATTATTCAAATGGGTTTCCCTGGTTACTTCCTTATTGTGATGGACTTTATTAAATGGGCCAAGAATAATGGTGTGCCTGTAGGACCGGGTCGTGGTTCTGGGGCGGGTTCCTTAGTAGCGTATTCTTTAAAAATTACTGACCTTGACCCACTAGCGTATGATTTACTGTTTGAACGTTTTTTAAATCCAGAGCGGATCTCCATGCCTGACTTTGACGTGGATTTCTGTATGGATGGTCGTGACCGAGTGATTGACTATGTGGCTGAAACCTATGGTCGTAACGCAGTTAGTCAAATTATTACCTTTGGTACAATGGCTGCTAAGGGGGTTGTACGAGATGTGGCACGCGTGCAGGGTAAATCATATGGTTTAGCCGATCGATTATCAAAAATGATTCCTTTTGAAATAGGGATGACTTTACAGAAAGCTTATGAGCAAGAAGAAAACTTAAGGGATTTTCTGAAAAATGATGATGAAGCTGCCGAAATTTGGGAAATGTCCTTAAAGTTAGAAGGTATTACTCGTAATACAGGTAAGCATGCGGGAGGGGTGGTTATTGCACCTACTAAGTTAACGGATTTTTCTCCTGTACAATGTGATGAAGATGGCCATAATTTAGTCACGCAATATGATAAAGATGATGTTGAAGCAGCCGGTCTAGTCAAATTTGACTTTTTAGGGCTTAGAACATTAACCATTATTGATTGGGCAATAGCAACTATTAATCGTGAGCGTGCTAAGCAGGAGGAGCCTCCTCTAGATATCAACTTTATTCCTCTGGATGATGATAAAACCTATAAACTCTTACAACGAGCAGAAACAACAGCAGTGTTCCAGCTAGAGTCTAGAGGAATGAAAGAGCTGATTAAAAAGCTTAAACCTGACTGTTTAGAAGATATTATCGCATTGGTAGCATTATTTCGGCCTGGGCCATTGCAATCAGGAATGGTGGATGATTTTATAAACCGTAAACATGGTCGTGCAGAATTAGCTTTTCCCCATCCTGATTATCAATTGGAGAGCTTAAGATCTGTATTATCACCTACTTATGGCATTATCTTGTATCAAGAACAAGTAATGCAAATTGCACAAGTAATGGCAGGTTATACCCTTGGTGGTGCGGATATGTTGCGTCGAGCCATGGGTAAAAAGAAACCTGAAGAAATGGCAAAGCAACGCTCTGTTTTTTTAGAGGGTTCTGAGAAAAATGGTATTGATCAGGATTTGGCAGGCAATATTTTTGATTTGGTAGAAAAATTTGCTGGTTATGGCTTTAATAAGTCTCACTCTGCTGCTTATGGCCTAGTTTCCTACCAAACAGCTTGGTTAAAAACTCATTACCCTGCACCTTTTATGGCGGCTGTACTTTCTGCTGATATGCATAACACAGATAAAGTAGTTACGCTTATTGAAGAATGCCGCAGCATGAAGTTGCGTATAGATGCTCCAGATGTAAATGCTTCTGAATTTAAATTTACAGTAGGTGATGATCAGCGAATTATTTATGGCTTAGGTGCGATTAAAGGGGTTGGTGAAGGGCCTGTTGAAGCTATTGTAGAGGCTCGTCAAGCAGGACCATTTAAAGACTTATTTGATTTCTGTAAGCGGGTAGATTTAAAACGTATTAATAAACGTACCTTAGAAGCATTGATTCGCTCTGGAGCTTTAGATCGTTTAGGCCCTCATTACCATGATGAATTAAAGGCATATAAAGCCACGGTTGATAGAAATCGTGCAGTATTAGCTGCTGCAATGGATGATGCTATTCAAGCTGCTGAACAACAGGCAAGAAGTAAAGACAGCGGTCATATTGATTTATTTGCTGATTTATTTGTGGATGAGTCAACAGGGGATGTATATCAAGCCTACAAAAAAATTCGTGAACTATCGATTAAAGATCGTCTAAAAGGGGAGAAAGAAACTCTTGGTCTCTATTTAACAGGACACCCTATTGACGAGTATGAAGTAGAAGTACGTCGCTTTGCGAAACAGCGTATTGTTGACCTCAAACCCTCAAGAGATAGTCAAACTATTGCTGGACTTATTGTTAGCATGCGAGTGATGAAAAATAAGAAAGGCGATAAAATGGGTTTTATCGTACTAGATGATCGTTCAGGACGTATTGAAGCATCCTTATTTGCAGATGTTTTTAGTGAGTTTCAGGCTTTATTACAAACAGATGCTATGGTTGTTGTAGAGGGTGAAGTTAGTCATGATGATTTTTCTGGTGGACTAAGATTACGCGTTAAAAAAGTTCATAGTTTATTGGATGCACGAGTAAGTTTAGCAGAGAGTTTACGTATCTGTGTTAAACCAGAACAGTTAGCTATCGATAAACTAAATTGGTTAACCAGTTTATTACAACAACATAAAGGTAGTTGCCCAATCAGTTTAGATTATCAAAATGAGCAAGCAACAGCGTTATTAAAGTTAGGCAATGAGTGGCAAATTAAACCAGCTGATCAATTGATTCAGTTGCTAAGAGATCAATTTGGTAGAGATAATGTCTATTTGAATTATCGTTAATTAGTAGTGTTCAATCAGTAGGTTTTTTTATTTGTGAAATAGTGATGTGTGTAGGGATAATGTAGTGGAATTTTTTAAACGGCTAGATTGGTTTAATAAAGATAATATTGTAAAAGCTTTTCTTATTGGAATACTTTTACCAAATACTTTAATTTACCTTGTTGTTATTTTTATTGATATCAACATTACAAGATATCCTATAAATATAGACTATTTTTTACCTGTCATCTTATTAGCCTGTGCTAATAGGTATTTTAAAATTTTGGGTGGAATAACATTTATACTTTTCTTTTGTATAGATGCACTATTTATAATTTTACGATGTATTCCTTATCAAATTACACTGCCAGACTTTTTTTATTTATTGGCTTCTTTATTTAATGGCCCTCCAATTTTTAAGTATTATGCAGCTGGTGTATTAGTATTAGCTTTATTTCAGTTAGTTTTATTATGTTATTTCTCCACAAAAGCTAATATTAAATCATTATTTCTTATAATGTCCCTGTCATTCATATTAGGTATAGTGGTATCGCTATCTCTATATGTAAATATAATTAGCAGTCAGTCTTTTTACTTTATAAAGAATTATGAAAAAGTAATGAAGTTATCAGATGATGTTGTGTTACATCCAACAGACTTTGATAATGCTTCTAAGCCTTGGTTTGATAAACTTAGTAAAAATGAAAAATTAAGTCCTAAGTTATTGTTGGTGGTCAATGAGTCATGGGGGGTGCCTAAAAATTTAGAAGTACAACAAGATATATTGGCTAAATTAAAAGCCAAAAAGGATATTTTTGATTTCTTTAATGAAGGGGCTAGCTTGGCAGGAGATAATACAAGCTCTGGTGAGTTAAGAGAGCTTTGTGAGTCAAAAGTTTTCGGTTTAAGTAGCTTATTTGCAGCACATATATCCTATGGATATAAAAAGTGTTTGCCAAATCAATTAGTTAAGCAGGGGTATAATACAATATCACTACATGCATTATCTGATATTTTGTATGATCGTAAGCATTGGTACCCAATTGTTGGATTTAATGAAATTTATTTTGGGGGAGATATCGATTTACCAAAAGATAGTTTTGAGAATAGGGCTATTTTTGATCCAAGTTTAGTTCCATTTATTGCTGAAAAATTTGGGGATAATAAAAAGATATTTTTATATTGGCTAACATTAACAACACATTATAATTATCCAGAGAAAGAAATTAAAAATCATAGGTTTTCCTGTGAGAAATTTAATATCCCACGTGATATTGATACATGTCGTAATTTGATGTTACAAGCACAGTATTTTGATGCTCTTGCAGATTTGGTAAGTAAGCCCGAAATGGCAGGGGCTGAGGTGGTAGTAATAGGTGATCATAATCCATCATTCTTTATAGATAAGAATGGACAAAATATGAGTTATTTTGTTGAAAAAGAAGTGTATTGGATTCATTTTAAAGTAAAAGATAAAAAACAGTAATTATTTCATTATATTAATTAAGCGTTTATTGAAAATTTTTGTTAGCTAGCCAAGTTTTATATTTGGCTAGTTAATTATTACCATGATCCACTAGCGCCACCGCCACCAGATCGTCCACCACCAAAGCCTCCTCTTTTCTTATTGCCACTTAGTAGCAATTTGATAACAATTAATATTAAAAACCCTGCGATTGTAAAAAATATCCATCCCCACCCTTTTTTACCTGAGCGCATACAAGATATTGCTGCACCAATACAAAGAATAGCTAAAGCCGTTAATCCTAACTCCCAACGATAGAAGTAAAACCATGAAACTTGCTTAGTGACATTATTAATAACTGCTTGTGTTCCTTCATAAATACCTCTGCTATAGTCACCTGTTTTAAAAAAAGGTAGCATTTTTTCATCAATAACATCTTTCATTAATCCATTGTATTTAGAGGAATAGCCTAAGCCTAGCTCAATTCTTACCTTTCTATCTTGTTTAGAGACTAAAATCATTATGCCATCATTAGTCTCTTTATGGCCTACACCCCAAGTATTAAAAAAGTCAGTGGCAAATGGTTCAATAGTTGTGCCTGTATAGCCATAGTCAGCCATTGCATTAATAGTAACGACTACAATTTCTATGCCTGTTTGTTCTTCGACAGTTTCTAGTTGTCTTAATAAATTACTTTTATCTGTGGGATGGACTATATTGGCAAAATCATTAACATAATCATTGTTTGGTGATGGATATACTGTTTCAGCATAAACTGTTATATGGCAGAAAAGGGAACTAAAAATAATAATAAATAGTGGGCGAAGTAAATAGTTCATAAATTTCCTTGTTAAATGGTTATTCCATGACGAACTTATGATTTATGTATATAATCTATCATAATATAAATTTAATTGTTAATTAGCTGTTTAAGAGATGAAAAGTTATAATGGCTAATTAATTATGGTATTATTTTAACTAAGCGGGATGGTTATGAACCCAAATTTTCTTGACTTTGAACAGCCTATTGCCGATTTGATTGCTAAAATAGATGAATTACGTTTGGCACAAGATGGCAACTCTCAAAATATATCAGAAGCTATCGCCAATCTAGAAAAAGAAAAGCAAGAAAAAACAGTTAGCTTATTTAATAATTTGACCAGTTGGCAGATTACTCAGTTATCTCGTCATCCTAAACGTCCCTATACATTAGACTATATAAATCATTTATTTACTGAGTTTGAAGAGTTGCATGGTGATCGCCATTATGCAGATGATGAAGCAATTGTAGGTGGTGTGGCTCGTTTTGATGATAAGCCTATTGTGATAATAGGGCATCAAAAAGGACGTGACGTTAAAGAGAAGGTACGCCGTAACTTTGGTATGCCTCGTCCAGAAGGTTATCGTAAAGCATGTCGTTTAATGGAGCTGGCTGAGCGTTTTAAAATGCCTATTCTAACCTTTATTGATACACCAGGTGCTTATCCAGGCATTGGTGCAGAAGAACGTGGTCAAAGTGAAGCGATTGCTTGGAACTTACGAGTTATGTCACGTTTAAAAACACCTATTATTGCTACGGTAATTGGTGAGGGTGGTTCTGGTGGTGCTTTAGCCATTGGTGTGGGTGATCGTTTAAATATGTTGCAATACTCTATTTATTCAGTGATTTCACCAGAGGGTTGTGCCTCTATTCTTTGGAAAACAGCTGAAAAAGCACCTGATGCGGCTGAAGCTATGGGTGTAACTGCTGAGCGCTTAAAAGGCTTAAATATTGTTGATCAAGTAATTGCAGAGCCATTAGGTGGTGCGCACAGAGATTATGATATAACCGCTACTAATATTCGAACTGTATTAGCCAAACAATTGGCAGATTTGCAGAAGTTAACCACAGATGAGTTATTAGAGCAGCGCTATAAGCGCTTAATGGGATATGGTTTAGCTTAATTAAATTTGATTACTAAGTTAAGGGAATAAGTAAAAAAACAATAATTTTTTTTAAAAAATACTTGACAGCGACGGCATTTACAAGCAAAATGCCGCCTCACTTTGGAGGGGTTCCCGAGCGGCCAAAGGGATCAGACTGTAAATCTGACGTTTTCAACTTCGAAGGTTCGAATCCTTCCCCCTCCACCAGATTACTTTTGACAAGTAAGCGGGCATAGTTTAGTGGTAGAACCTCAGCCTTCCAAGCTGATGATGCGGGTTCGATTCCCGCTGCCCGCTCCATCTTTTATAATCTTGCTCATGTAGCTCAGTTGGTAGAGCACACCCTTGGTAAGGGTGAGGTCAGCGGTTCAAATCCGCTCATGAGCTCCATTGTGTAAGGATAAAACCTTTTCTGTTTCAACAAATATTTAATAAGAGAAAAATATTTTGGAAGGGGTTGCTTTTTGTTGGTTAAAGTAAGTATAATGTCCGGCCTTTTATTAGGCCAGTAGCTCAATTGGCAGAGCGACGGTCTCCAAAACCGTAGGTTGGGGGTTCGATTCCCTCCTGGCCTGCCAGTTTCCTAAATGATATAGGAACTGGTAATTTATTCTTACTTAAGGATCTTTTTAGATGAGTACCAAGGTTGAAACCCAAAGCTATCGTCTTGATCCCCTGAAATGGATCATTGTTACTATTCTCGTAGTGGCTGGTGTTGCGGGGAATTGGTATCTTGCATCTATTGATATATCTATATTTTATCGAGTTGTCGGTTTATTAGTTTTAGCAGCGTTAGCTATCTTTATTGGGTTGAAAACTCAAAAAGGTCAGATATTTTTTGGCTTGCTAAAATCAGCTCGTGCAGAAATTCGTAAAGTGGTTTGGCCTACCCGTCAAGAAACTAAGCAAACTACATTAATTGTAGTCGTGGTAGTGATTATTACTGCTTTAATATTGTGGGGTTTAGATACTCTATTTGGTTGGTTAGTTTCTTTAATTGTAGGGTAATGATTCATGGCTAAACGTTGGTATGTGGTACACGCCTATTCTGGCTATGAAAAGCATGTAATGCGTTCATTACAAGAGCGTGTTAAATTAGCTGGTAAAGAAGAAGAATTTGGTGAAATCTTAGTACCTACTGAAGAAGTAGTGGAAATGCGTAGTGGTCAAAAACGCAAAAGTGAGCGCAAATTCTTTCCAGGTTATGTTCTAGTGCAAATGGAAATGAATGATAGTACATGGCACTTAGTGAAAGATACACCTCGCGTGATGGGCTTTATTGGTGGTACAGCTGATAAACCAGCACCTATCACTGAAAGAGAGGCAGAAGCTATTTTGCAGCGTGTAGCTAATACAGGTGATAAGCCTAAACCAAGAACATTGTTTGAACCAGGTGAAACAGTTCGTGTGACTGATGGACCATTTGCTGATTTCAATGGTACTGTAGAAGAAGTAAACTACGAAAAAAGCCGTGTGCAAGTGGCTGTTTCTATTTTTGGGCGTTTAACGCCAGTTGAACTTGAGTTTGGTCAAGTCGAAAAAGTTTGATATTTAAAAATCTCTGTCCCCTTTATGGGGATAGAGTTGTTTGTAACGGGGAGCTCTTGGAGCGTTAATACCCATCATTGGAGCATATAATGGCTAAGAAAATAACGGCATATATTAAATTGCAAGTAAAAGCCGGTCAGGCTAACCCTAGCCCACCAGTTGGTCCTGCATTAGGTCAACATGGTGTAAACATCATGGAATTCTGTAAAGCGTTCAATGCTAAAACACAAGGCATGGAACCAGGTCTTCCTACACCAGTTATCATTACTGTATACGCAGACCGTAGTTTCACTTTTGAAACTAAGAGTACTCCTGCTGCTGTATTATTAAGAAAAGCGGCTGGTATTAAAAGTGGTTCTGCTAAGCCTAATACACAAAAAGTGGGTACTGTAACTCGTGCTCAACTAGAAGAAATTGTTAAAGCTAAACAAGCTGATTTAACAGCTGCTGATTTAGACGCTGCTTTGCGCACCATCGCTGGTTCTGCTCGTAGCATGGGCTTAAATGTGGAGGGTGTATAATGGCTAAGTTAACTAAGCGTCAAAAAGCTATCGCTGAAAAAGTTGAAGCAAATAAAGTTTACGCAATTGAAGATGCAGCTAAATTATTAGCTGAATTATCAACTGTCAAATTTAAAGAATCAGTTGATATTGCTGTTAATTTAGGCGTTGACCCTCGTAAGTCAGATCAAGTAGTACGTGGTGCTGCTGATATGCCTAATGGTACAGGTAAAACTGTACGTGTTGCTGTATTCACTCAAGGTGCTGCTGCTGAAGCTGCCTTAGCTGCTGGTGCAGATAAGGTGGGTATGGATGAATTAGCTGCTGAAATGAAAGCGGGTGATTTAAACTATGACGTAGTAATCGCTTCTCCTGATGCAATGCGTGTGGTTGGTCAATTAGGTCAAGTATTAGGTCCTCGTGGTTTAATGCCTAACCCTAAAGTGGGTACTGTAACTCCAGATGTTGCTACTGCTGTTAAAAGTGCTAAAGCTGGTCAAGTTCGTTTCCGTACTAATAAAGAAGGTATTATCCATGCCTCTATTGGTAAAGTTGACTTTGAACCAGTTAAATTAAAAGAAAACTTAGAAGCGTTACTAACTGAAATTAAACGTTTAAAACCTTCTACTTCAAAAGGTGTTTACTTGAAGCGTGTTACTCTTAGCTCAACAATGGGTCCAGGGTTACAAATCGATCAGGCATCTTTAAATATTTAAGAATTATTGCATCATTGATAAATGATGCTAACTAGATTGGGGTCCCTGCCTGGCGGGGGCTATCCAAGACCGTAGGTGGTTAACCTTAATCTTATAGGCCTACGCAGATGGTGCTCCCGATTCCAATGAATCAGACACCAAAACCGCTTAATAGATAACTATTAAGTTTAATGGAACATCCAGGAGTAAACCCGTGGCAATTAAACTCGAAGACAAAAAAGCGATTGTTGCTGAAGTCAGCGAGGCTGCTAAAAGCGCTTTATCCGCCGTTGTTGTTGATGCACGTGGCGTGACTGTAAGTGCTATGACTGGACTTCGTAAACAGGCTCGTGAATCTGGTGTATATATGCGCGTTGTGCGTAATACACTACTTCGCCGTGTAGTAGAAGGTACTCCATTTGAAGTACTTACTGATACATTTAAAGGCCCTACCTTAATTGCTTTCTCTAATGAACATCCAGGCGCTGCTGCCCGTATTTTCAAAGATTTTGCAAAAGGTCAAGAGAAGTTCGAAATCAAAGCTGCCGCTTTTGAAGGCAATTTGATTGCAGCTGATGCTTTAGCAAGCTTACCAACATACGACGAAGCTATTTCACAATTGATGAGTGTTATTCAAGGTGCAACTAGCAAGTTTGTTCGTACATTGGCCGCTATCCAAGCACAAAAAGAAGCTTCTGCAGCTTAATTTTTCTGCGAAAGTTTATTGGTTTAACAAGTTATTTAATGGTTTTTTAACCATTTCAATTATATAGGAATTTAGAGTTATGGCTCTTACTAACGAAGATATCATCAATGCAGTTTCTGAAATGTCAGTAATGCAAGTTGTTGAATTAATTAAAGCAATGGAAGAAAAATTTGGTGTTTCTGCTGCTGCTGCTGTAGTTGCTGGTCCTGCTGGTGCTGGTGCTGAAGCTGCTGAAGAGAAAACTGAATTCACTATCTTCTTAGCTGAAGCTGGTGATAAGAAAGTTAACGTAATTAAAGCAGTACGTGAAATCACTGGTTTAGGTCTTAAAGAAGCTAAAGCAGTTGTTGATGGTGCTCCAGGTGTTGTTAAAGAAGGCGCTACTAAAGACGAAGCTGAAGCAGCTAAGAAAGCACTTGAAGAAGCTGGTGCTAAGGTTGAACTTAAGTAAGTTTAGCTTAATGTTGGCAGCTCCAACATTAAAATAGAGCTGATGGCTGGTGGCTTTTGCCACCGGCCTTTTTCCGTTATAGCTTAGGGCTATAATTGAGGAGTTAACTCCTTGAAATTAAAGATTTTTTCAGGCTCATTTATATTGAATGAGTTTAACCAGATTACCACTGGGGCGCACGATGGCTTACTCTTATACTGAAAAAAAACGTATCCGCAAAGATTTTAGTAAGTTGCCGGATGTTATGGATGTACCCTATTTACTAGCGATTCAGTTAGATTCTTATAAAGAATTTTTACAGAAAGGCGTTAGTAAAGAGCAACTCCGTGATAAAGGGTTACATGCAGCTTTTAAATCCGTCTTTCCAATTCTTAGCAATTCAGGCAGTGCTGCCCTAGAATATGTGGGCTACCGCTTTAGCGAGCCGGCATTTGATGTTAAAGAATGTATTTTACGTGGCATTACCTATGCAGTACCTTTACGCGTTAAGGTTCGTTTAATTATTTTTGATCGTGAGTCATCTAATAAAGCGATTAAAGATATTAAAGAACAAGAAGTCTATATGGGCGAAGTACCTTTAATGACTGATAATGGTACTTTTATTATTAATGGTACTGAGCGGGTAATTGTATCTCAATTACATCGTAGTCCAGGTGTGTTCTTTGACCATGATCGTGGCAAAACACATAGTTCAGGTAAGCTGTTATATTCAGCGCGTATTATTCCTTACCGTGGCTCATGGTTAGATTTTGAATTTGACCCTAAAGATCAAGTGTTCGTACGTATTGATCGCCGTCGTAAACTACCTGTTTCTGTATTATTACGTGCTTTAAACTATACTACAGAAGAAATTCTGAACGAATTCTATGATACTAATATCTTTAATGTTAAAGATGATCATTTAACTTTAGAATTAGTGGCATCCCGTTTACGTGGTGAAATTGCTGCTTTTGATATTCGTGATGAGAAAGGCAAAGTAATTGTTGAACAAGGTCGTCGGATTACTGCTCGTCATATTAATTTATTAGAAAAGGCAGGTATTACAGAGCTTGAAGTAGGGCTAGACTATATTTTAGGCCGTACTTTAGCGCATGATGTGGCTGATCCAGCAACTGGTGAAATCATTGCTGGATGTAATACAGAGATTACTACTGAATTATTAGCAAAATTAGTAAAGGCTGGTGTAAAACGTATCGAAACGATTTATACCAATGATATTGATTGTGGTCCATTTATTTCTGATACCTTGAAAAATGATAGCACTAGCAATCAATTAGAAGCCTTAGTTGAAATTTACCGTATGATGCGTCCTGGCGAGCCTCCAACCAAGGATGCGGCTGAGAATTTATTTGGTAATTTATTCTTCTCAGCAGAACGTTACGATTTATCAACGGTAGGTCGTATGAAGTTTAATCGCCGTATTGGTCGTGAAGAAATTGAAGGTTCTGGCGTATTAAGTAAAGAAGATATTATTGATGTTCTAAAAACTTTAGTGGCTATTCGTAATGGTAAAGGTACAGTGGATGATATTGACCACTTAGGTAACCGCCGTGTACGTTGCGTTGGTGAAATGGCTGAAAACCAATTCCGTGTTGGTTTAGTGCGTGTTGAGCGTGCGGTTAAAGAACGTTTATCAATGGCGGAAAGCGAAGGTTTAATGCCACAAGATTTAATTAATGCTAAACCAGTAGCTGCTGCTATCAAAGAATTCTTTGGTGCTAGTCAGTTATCACAGTTTATGGATCAAAATAATCCATTATCTGAGATCACTCATAAACGTCGTGTTTCAGCATTAGGCCCAGGTGGTTTAACTCGCGAGCGTGCTGGTTTTGAGGTGCGTGACGTACATCCAACTCATTATGGTCGTGTATGTCCAATTGAAACGCCTGAAGGTCCAAATATTGGTTTGATTAACTCATTAGCTGCTTATGCGCGTACTAATGAATATGGTTTCTTAGAAAGCCCATATCGTGTCGTTAAAAATACAAAAGTAACTGATGAGATAGTTTACTTATCAGCTATTGAAGAAGCTGATCATGTAATTGCACAGGCCAGTGCTAAGTTAGAAAAAGGTAAATTGGTTGAAGAGTTAGTAGCCGTTCGTCATATGAACGAATTCACTGTTAAGGCACCAGAAGATGTGACCTTAATGGATGTATCTCCTAAACAAGTTGTGTCAGTAGCTGCTTCATTAATTCCATTCTTGGAGCATGACGATGCGAACCGTGCTTTGATGGGTTCAAACATGCAACGTCAAGCAGTGCCTACCTTATTAGCGGATAAACCGTTAGTAGGTACGGGTATGGAGCGTTATGTGGCTCGTGACTCTGGTGTGTGCGTGGTTGCAACCCGTGGCGGTGTGATCGATTCAGTGGACGCTAGTAGTATCGTGGTACGTGTTGCCGATGATGAGGTTGAAACAGGTGAAGCTGGGGTTGATATTTACAACCTAACTAAATATACCCGTTCTAACCAAAACACTTGTATTAACCAAACACCTTTAGTACAAAAAGGCGATGTGGTTGCCCGTGGCGATATTTTAGCAGATGGTCCTTCTACCGATATGGGTGAATTGGCACTTGGTCAAAATATGCGGGTTGCGTTTATGCCTTGGAATGGTTATAACTTCGAAGACTCGATTTTATTATCTGAGCGTGTAGTGCAAGAAGATCGTTTTACTACTATCCATATTCAAGAATTAACTTGTGTATCCCGTGATACTAAACTTGGCCCAGAAGAAATTACCTCAGATATTCCTAACGTAGGTGAGATGGCTCTTAATAAGTTAGATGAGTCAGGTATTGTTTACGTAGGTGCTGAAGTTCAACCGGGTGATATTTTAGTGGGTAAAGTAACCCCTAAAGGTGAAACACAATTAACACCAGAAGAAAAGCTATTACGTGCTATCTTTGGTGAAAAAGCCAGTGATGTAAAAGATACTTCACTACGTGTGCCTACTGCAACGAAAGGTACAGTAATTGATGTTCAAGTGTTTACACGTGAAGGTGTAGAGCGTGATGCGCGTGCTTTAGCTATTGAGAAATCTCAGTTAGATGCGATTCGTAAAGACTTAAACGAAGAGTTCCGTATCGTTGAAACGGCTACCTTCGAGCGTTTAAGTGCAGCCTTAGTAGGTAATAAAGCGGATGGTGGTGCAGGCCTTAAGAAAGGTACAGCATTAACCCAAGAGATTCTTGATGATATTGAACATGGTCAATGGTTCAAGATTCGTATGACTGATGATGCACTTAATGATCAGTTGGAAAAAGCACAAGCTTATCTTGCTGATCGTCGTAAGTTATTGGATGAGAAGTTCGAAGATAAGAAACGTAAGCTGCAACAAGGTGATGATTTAGCACCTGGTGTTCTAAAAATTGTTAAAGTTTACTTAGCGGTTAAACGTCGTATTCAGCCGGGTGATAAGATGGCTGGTCGTCATGGTAACAAAGGTGTGGTATCAGTGATCATGCCTGTGGAAGATATGCCATATGATGAAAACGGCGAGCCAGTAGATATTGTATTAAATCCATTGGGCGTACCATCACGTATGAACGTGGGACAAATTCTAGAAACCCATTTAGGTTTGGCTGCAAAAGGTTTAGGCGTTAAGATCAATCGTATGTTAGAAGAACAGCGTAAAGTAGCTGAAATGCGTGAGTTCTTAAATGAGATTTATAATGAGATTGGTGGTCGTCAAGAAAATATTGATGAATTAACAGATCAAGAAGTTATTAATCTAGCTAATAACCTACGTAAAGGTGTTCCTATGGCTACCGCTGTATTCGATGGTGCTAAGGAAACAGAAATCAAGGCAATGCTAAAACTAGCAGATATGCCTGAGTCTGGTCAAATGCGTTTATATAATGGCCGTACAGGTGATGCTTTCGAGCGTCCAGTAACTGTAGGTTATATGTACATGTTGAAACTTAACCACTTAGTGGATGATAAGATGCATGCTCGTTCTACAGGTTCTTATAGCCTTGTAACGCAACAACCTTTAGGTGGTAAAGCACAATTTGGTGGTCAGCGGTTCGGTGAGATGGAAGTGTGGGCGCTAGAAGCATATGGTGCAGCTTACACCTTACAAGAAATGTTGACTGTGAAGTCGGATGATGTGAACGGCCGTACTAAGATGTATAAAAACATCGTGGATGGTAATCATACAATGGAAGCTGGTATGCCAGAATCCTTTAACGTATTGATTAAAGAAATCCGTTCACTTGGTATCGATATCGAACTGGAAACTGAATAACACGTGTTTAGCAGTGGAACAGACAATAATGTGCTGTTCCTGCTCCGTTAGGAGGAAAAGCTTTGAAAGATTTGCTTAATTTATTGAAAAATCAAGGTCAATCCGGTGAATTCGATGCGATCCGCATTGGTTTGGCTTCGCCTGAAATGATTCGTTCATGGTCTTTTGGTGAAGTTAAAAAGCCAGAAACCATTAACTATCGTACCTTTAAACCTGAGCGTGATGGTTTATTCTGTGCCAAAATCTTTGGTCCAGTAAAAGACTATGAATGTTTATGTGGAAAATATAAACGTTTAAAGCACCGTGGTGTGATCTGTGAAAAATGTGGTGTTGAAGTTGCCTTAACGAAAGTACGTCGTGAGCGTATGGGGCATATTGAGTTAGCTTCACCTACAGCACATATTTGGTTCTTAAAATCATTACCATCACGTATTGGCTTATTATTAGATATGACGCTTCGTGATATTGAGCGTGTGCTCTATTTCGAAAGCTATGTAGTAATTGATCCAGGTATGACTACCTTAGAGAAAGGTCAATTATTAAATGATGAACAATACTTTGAAGCCTTAGAAGAGTTTGCTGATGAGTTTGATGCACGGATGGGTGCTGAAGCAATTCGTGAATTATTAATGCAAATTGATTTAGAGTTTGAAATTAATCGTTTACGTGAAGAAATTCCACAAACGAATTCAGAAACTAAGATCAAAAAGCTATCTAAGCGCTTAAAACTAATGGAAGCTTTCAAAAACTCAGGTAATAAACCTGAGTGGATGATTTTAACTGTATTACCAGTACTTCCACCTGATTTAAGACCATTAGTACCATTAGATGGCGGTCGTTTTGCAACATCTGATCTAAATGACTTATACCGTCGTGTTATTAACCGTAATAATCGTCTAAAACGTTTATTGGATTTAGCAGCACCAGATATTATTGTACGTAACGAAAAACGTATGTTACAAGAGTCTGTGGATGCGCTATTAGATAATGGTCGTCGCGGTCGTGCTATTACTGGTTCTAACAAACGTCCTTTAAAATCTTTGGCTGATATGATCAAAGGTAAACAAGGTCGTTTCCGTCAGAACTTATTAGGTAAACGTGTGGACTACTCTGGTCGTTCAGTAATTACCGTAGGTCCTACTTTACGTTTACACCAATGTGGTTTACCTAAGAAAATGGCGCTTGAGTTATTCAAACCATTTATTTTTGGTAAATTAGAAGCACGTGGTATTGCAACTACTATTAAAGCCGCTAAGAAAATGGTGGAGCGTGAATTACCTGAAGTATGGGACGTTCTAGCTGATGTGATTCGCGAACATCCAGTATTATTAAACCGTGCACCAACCCTGCACCGTTTAGGTATTCAAGCGTTTGAACCTGTATTAATTGAAGGTAAAGCTATTCAGTTACACCCGTTAGTATGTGCGGCTTATAACGCTGACTTCGACGGTGACCAAATGGCAGTACACGTACCATTAACCATTGAAGCTCAATTAGAAGCTCGTGCGTTAATGATGTCTACTAATAACGTATTATCACCTGCTAACGGTGAACCTATTATCGTACCTTCACAAGACGTGGTACTAGGTCTTTATTATATGACCCGTGAAGCAGTAAACGCTAAAGGTGAAGGTCGTGCCTTTGCTGATTTGCAAGAAGTGGATCGTGCTTACCGTTCAGGCGAAGCAGCTTTACATGCGAAAGTAAAAGTGCGTATTAATGAAGTAGTTAAAGATCGTGATACAGGTGAAATTACTAAAAATACTCGTATTGTAGATACTACTATTGGTCGTGCACTATTATTCCAAATTGTACCAGATGGCTTATCTTTTGATGTGGTTAATCAACCTATGAAGAAGAAAGCAATTTCTAAGCTAATTAACCAAGCTTATCGTACAGTGGGTTTAAAAGACACCGTAATTTTTGCTGACCAATTAATGTATACAGGTTTTGCATACTCTACCTTATCAGGTGTATCTATTGGCGTGAATGACTTTGTTATTCCTGATGAGAAAAGACGTATTATTGAAAGTGCTACTCGTGAAGTGAAAGAGATTGAAAGCCAATATGCTTCTGGTCTGGTAACACAAGGTGAGAAGTACAATAAGGTAATCGATCTTTGGTCAAAAGCGAACGATGAAGTATCAAAAGCAATGATGGCTAACCTTTCTAAAGAAAAGGTTATTGATCGTGAAGGTAAAGAAGTTGAGCAAGAGTCTTTCAATTCTATGTATATGATGGCTGACTCAGGTGCGCGGGGTTCTGCAGCACAGATTCGTCAGTTAGCTGGTATGCGTGGTTTGATGGCGAAACCAGATGGCTCTATTATTGAAACACCAATTATTGCGAACTTCCGTGAAGGCCTAAACGTATTACAGTACTTTATTTCTACCCACGGTGCTCGTAAAGGTCTAGCAGATACCGCATTAAAAACAGCTAACTCTGGTTACTTAACCCGTCGTTTAGTAGACGTAGCACAAGACTTAGTAGTAAATGAGCGTGATTGTGGTACAGATCAAGGCTTGTTGATGACTGCCTATATTGAAGGCGGTGAAGTGGTTGAGCCATTGGCTGAACGTGTATTAGGTCGTGTCGTTGCAAATGATGTTATTAAACCAGGTAGCAAGAATGAAGTAATCATCCCAGCAGGTACTTTACTTGACGAGAAATGGGTTGAGTTTGTTGAACAAATGAATGTTGACGAAATATTTGTACGTTCGCCAATTACCTGTGAGTCACGTTATGGTTTATGTGCTCAATGCTATGGTCGTGATTTAGCACGTGGTCACCTTGTAAATATGGGTGAGTCAGTAGGTGTTATTGCTGCTCAGTCAATTGGTGAACCAGGTACTCAGTTAACCATGCGTACTTTCCATATTGGTGGTGCAGCAAGCCGAAGTGCAGCAGCTGATAGCGTTCAAGTTAAAAATGGTGGTACAGTTCGTTTACACAACTTAAAACATGTAGTACGTGCTGATGGTGCCCTAGTAGCTGTATCTCGTTCTGGTGAGTTAGCCGTTGCTGATGAGTTTGGCCGTGAGCGTGAGCGTTATAAATTACCTTATGGTGCTGTAATCACTATTAATGATGGTGACAAAGTAGCTCCAGGTGCAGTAATTGCTAAGTGGGATCCAAGTACTCACCCGATTGTTTCTGAAGTTGAAGGTATGGTTTCTTTCGTAGGTATGGAGGAAGGCATTACCATTAAGCGTCAAGCGGATGAATTAACGGGTTTAACCAATATTCAGGTAATGGATCCTAAAGATCGTCCAGTGGCGGGTAAAGATATTCGTCCAGCAGTTAAATTAATTGATGCAAAAGGTAAGGATTTATTATTACCAGGTACTGATGTGCCAGCGCAATACTTATTACCTGCTAACGCCTTAGTAAACATTACTGATGGTGCGAAGATTGGTATCGGTGAAGTTATTGCCCGTATCCCAACAGAAACTGTTAAAACTCGTGATATTACGGGTGGTCTACCTCGAGTGGCCGATCTGTTTGAAGCACGTCGTCCGAAAGAGCCTGCAATTCTTGCAGAAATTAGTGGTACGATTTCTTTCGGTAAAGAAACTAAAGGTAAACGTCGTTTAGTGATTACTCCAACTGATGGTGCAGAGCCATATGAAGAGTTAATTCCAAAATGGCGTCACCTTAACGTGTTTGAGGGTGAGCAAGTAAGCCGTGGTGAAGTAATTTCAGATGGCCCTAGCAATCCACATGATATTTTACGTTTATTAGGCGTTTCTGCTTTAGCACATTATATCGTGCAAGAGATTCAAGAAGTTTATCGTTTACAAGGTGTGAAGATTAATGATAAGCATATTGAAACGATCTTACGCCAAATGTTACGTAAAGTAGAAGTTTCTGAAACAGGTGATTCAAGCTTAATCAAAGGTGATCAGGCGGAATTAACTAAAGTACTTGAAGAAAATGAAGAGCTAGTAGCAGCTAATAAATTCCCAGCAAAATATGAGCGGATTTTATTAGGTATTACTAAAGCATCATTATCTACAGAGTCCTTTATCTCTGCGGCTTCATTCCAAGAAACTACCCGTGTTCTTACTGAGGCAGCGGTAACAGGTAAACGTGATTATTTACGTGGACTTAAAGAAAACGTTGTGGTGGGTCGTTTGATACCAGCAGGTACTGGTTTGACTTACCATAATGAACGCAAACAAAAACGTGATATTGATCCAAATGCGCAAGTGAGTGCTGATGAAGTGGAAGCAGCATTAACAGAAGCATTAAACTTAACAGAAAATTAAGTTATATTGACAAAATATCATTGTTTGCTTGACGTGGGGATTGATTGTCTTTAGACTTTATATCCCTAAATTTGGCGGGGTTTTGCCTCGCCATTTTTATTATGTTGTAAAAATGTTTCGTGGAGCGATAGATGGCAACAATTAATCAATTGGTGCGCAAGCCTCGCAAGCGTCTCGTCGAAAAAAGTGACGTGCCAGCTTTGCAGCGCTGCCCCCAACGTCGTGGAGTTTGTGTACGTGTTTACACAACTACACCTAAAAAACCAAACTCGGCTATGCGTAAAGTATGTCGTGTGCGTTTAACTAATGGTTACGAAGTGACTTCCTACATCGGTGGTGAAGGTCATAACTTGCAAGAGCATAGTGTTGTGCTTATCCGTGGTGGTCGTGTTAAAGACTTACCAGGTGTGCGTTACCACACTGTGCGTGGTTCTTTAGACACTACTGGTGTTAAAGACCGTAAGCAAGCTCGTTCAAAATATGGCGCGAAGCGTCCTAAGTAATTTTTAATTTTTTATTGAGTCGATAAGAGTAAGGACGGGGTTATCCCGAACTAACCTGAAGACCGTTTTAGAGGGCTTATCCAATGCCAAGACGTCGTGTCGCAGCGAAGCGTGAAATTCTTGATGATCCTAAGTATGGAAGTCAAATTCTCGCTAAGTTTATCAATCACGTGATGGAAAGTGGTAAAAAAGCAGTCGCCGAACGTATCGTTTACGGTGCACTTGAAACCATTAAACAGCGTAAAAATACCGAGCAACCTTTAGAGTTCTTCGAAAAAGCACTTGAGGCTATCGCTCCCTTAGTAGAAGTAAAGTCACGCCGTGTAGGTGGTGCAACTTATCAGGTGCCGGTAGAAGTACGCCCATCACGCCGTAATGCGCTAGCAATGCGCTGGTTAGTAGATGCTTCCCGTAAGCGCGGTGAAAAATCTATGGCGCTAAGACTAGCGGGTGAATTATTAGATGCTTCTGAAGGCAAAGGAGCAGCAGTTAAGAAGCGTGAAGACGTGCATCGTATGGCTGAAGCCAACAAAGCATTCTCTCACTATCGCTTTTAACTGTTAACTATACAACGAGGACCTTATGGCTCGTACAACTCCTATTAATCGTTATCGTAATATTGGTATCTGTGCTCACGTTGATGCTGGTAAAACTACCACTACAGAGCGTATTCTGTTCTATACGGGTGTAAATCACAAGTTAGGTGAAGTTCATGATGGTGCTGCTACCATGGACTGGATGGAACAAGAGCAAGAGCGCGGTATTACTATTACTTCTGCTGCAACAACAGCATTTTGGTCTGGCTCAAATAAGCAGTTTGATAATTATCGTGTTAACGTAATTGATACTCCTGGTCACGTTGACTTTACTATTGAAGTAGAGCGTTCACTACGTGTACTTGATGGTGCCGTAGTAGTATTTTGTGGTACTTCTGGTGTTGAACCACAATCTGAAACTGTATGGCGTCAAGCAAATAAGTATTGCGTACCTCGTGTTGTGTACGTTAATAAAATGGACCGTGCAGGTGCTAACTTCTTACGTGTTGTTGACCAAATCAAAAATCGTTTAGGTCATACACCTGTACCTATTCAACTTCCAATTGGTGCTGAAGATAACTTCCAAGGCCAAATAGATTTGTTAAAAATGAAAGCAATCTATTGGAATGAAGATGATAAAGGTGTAACTTATCGCGAAGAAGAAATTCCTGCAGAGCTACAAGCACAAGCTGAAGAATACCGTTCTAGTATGGTTGAAGCAGCTGCTGAAGCTAATGAAGAGTTAATGAATAAATACTTAGAAGAAGGTGACTTATCTTATGATGATATCGTTGCTGGTCTACGTATTCGTACATTAGCTAATGAAATTGTGCCTGCTGTTTGTGGTTCTTCCTTTAAAAATAAAGGTGTACCATTAGTATTGGACGCAGTTATTCAATTCTTACCAGCACCTGATGAAATTCCTGCTATTAAAGGAACTGATCCAGATGATGAAGAGAAACATGATGAGCGTCATGCTGATGATAATGAACCATTCTCAGCATTAGCATTTAAAATTGCTTCTGATAAATTCGTAGGAACTTTAACTTTCGTACGTGTTTATTCAGGTGTATTAAAATCAGGCGACTCTGTAATTAACTCTGTAAAGGGTAAAAAAGAGCGTGTTGGTCGTATGGTGCAAATGCACGCTAACGATCGTAAAGAAATTGATGAAGTACGTGCAGGTGATATTGCTGCGCTTATCGGTATGAAAGATGTTACTACAGGTGATACTTTATGCGATAACGACAAGCAAATTATCCTTGAGCGTATGGACTTCCCAGAGCCAGTGATTTCGGTAGCTGTTGAGCCAAAAACTAAAGCTGACCAAGAAAAAATGGGTCTTGCTTTAAGTAAATTAGCTCAAGAAGATCCTTCATTCCGTGTAAAAACTGATGAAGAATCAGGCCAAACCATTATTTCTGGTATGGGTGAGTTGCACTTAGACATCATCGTTGATCGTATGAAACGCGAATTTGGTGTTGAGGCTAATATTGGTAAACCACAAGTTGCTTACCGTGAAGCGATTCGTAATACCTGTGAAGTTGAAGGTAAATATGTTCGCCAATCAGGTGGTCGTGGTCAATATGGTCATTGTTGGATTCGTTTTGCTCCTGCTGATGAAGGGCAAGAAGGTTTAGTATTTATTAACGAAATCGTTGGTGGTGCTATTCCTAAAGAATATATTCCAGCTATCCAGAAGGGTATTGAAGAACAGATGAAAAACGGTGTTGTTGCCGGTTATCCTCTGTTAGGTTTAAAAGCAACAGTATTTGATGGTTCATACCATGATGTTGACTCTTCCGAGATGGCATTTAAATTTGCTGCTTCAATGGCAACTAAACAACTTTCTACCAAAGGTGGAGCTGTGTTGTTAGAGCCTATTATGAAAGTTGAAGTAGTAACTCCTGAAGACTACATGGGCGATGTAATGGGTGACCTTAACCGCCGTCGTGGTATGATTCAGGGTATGGAAGATTCTGTTTCTGGTACCGTTATTAGAGCAGAAGTTCCATTGGGTGAAATGTTCGGTTATGCTACTGATGTTCGCTCAATGTCTCAGGGTCGTGCAAGTTACTCTATGGAGTTCTTGAAATATGCTGAGGCACCATCAAATATTGCTGAAGCAATTAGTAAAAAACAAGGTTAATATTTCCATTTGATTTGATAAGAGGTTTATTCTCGTGGCTAAGGAAAAATTTGAACGTAACAAACCCCACGTAAACGTAGGTACAATCGGTCACGTGGACCATGGTAAAACTACTCTAACAGCAGCATTAACTAAAGTGTGCTCTGATACTTGGGGTGGTTCTGCTAAAGCATTCGACCAAATCGATAATGCTCCAGAAGAAAAGGCGCGTGGTATTACTATTAATACATCTCACGTAGAGTACGACTCTCCAGCTCGTCACTACGCACACGTTGACTGCCCAGGCCATGCTGACTATGTTAAAAACATGATCACTGGTGCTGCACAAATGGATGGTGCTATCCTTGTTTGTTCAGCTGCTGATGGTCCTATGCCACAAACTCGTGAGCACATCTTATTGTCTCGTCAAGTAGGTGTACCTTACATTGTGGTATTCTTAAACAAAGCAGATATGGTTGATGATGCTGAGTTGATCGAATTAGTAGAAATGGAAGTTCGTGACTTATTAAATAGTTATGATTTCCCTGGTGATGATACGCCTATCATTATCGGTTCTGCATTAATGGCATTAGAAGGTAAAGATGATAATGGTATCGGTGTTTCTGCTGTACAAAAATTAGTTGAAACTTTAGATTCCTATATTCCTGAGCCTGTACGTGCTATTGATCAACCATTCTTAATGCCAATCGAAGACGTATTCTCAATCTCTGGTCGTGGTACTGTGGTAACTGGTCGTGTTGAGCGTGGTATTGTTAAGACTGGTGAAGAAATTGAAATCGTTGGTTTACGTCCAACTACTAAAACTACTTGTACTGGTGTTGAAATGTTCCGTAAATTGCTAGACGAAGGTCGTGCAGGTGAGAACATTGGTGCATTATTACGTGGTACTAAGCGTGAAGACGTTGAGCGTGGTCAAGTATTAGCTAAACCAGGTTCTATCACTCCTCACACTGAGTTTGAATGTGAAGTGTACATTTTGTCAAAAGAAGAAGGTGGTCGTCACACTCCTTTCTTCAAAGGCTACCGTCCACAATTCTACTTCCGTACTACTGACGTAACTGGTTCTTGTGAATTACCAGAAGGTACTGAAATGGTTATGCCAGGTGATAACGTGAAAATGGTTGTTACTTTAATTAACCCAATCGCGATGGAAGACGGTTTACGTTTTGCTATTCGTGAAGGTGGTCGTACAGTAGGTGCAGGTGTTGTATCTAAAATCCTTAAATAATTAGGATTTACCTGTTAAAAAGCCCAACTTATGTTGGGCTTTTTTATTGTTAATAGTTTATAAAAATACAATAAGCAACTAATTTAGTTTTTGGATTAAGATTACTAATTTCATCATTTCTCGGGTAAATTGTTTTACAATTATTTTGTGGAATCTTGTATTATTAACTGTTAGATTCTACATTTACCCCATTAATCTCTACTTATACGGTGTTATTTTACTGTTCTTTTAACACATTTTAACTTATTAGATCTCTCTGTATTGTCAAAGGATTATTAAATGCTCACCAAACTAAATAACTGTATTAATATCGTTAATAAAGTGGTCTTAGGAAAAGACTTACAAGTTCGGTTAGCGGTTACCTGTTTACTGGCAAAAGGCCATCTATTATTAGAAGATTTACCTGGAATGGGTAAAACAACATTAAGCCAAGCATTGGCTAGAGTGATGGGACTCTCCTTTCAACGTATTCAATTTACTTCTGATTTATTACCTGGTGATATTTTAGGGACTTCAGTTTTTGATAAAAATAGTGGTGAGTTTATTTTCCATCCTGGTCCTATTTTTGTTGAGTTAGTGTTAGCAGATGAAATCAATCGAGCTACACCTAAGAGTCAAAGTGCTTTATTAGAAGCCATGGAGGAGGGACAAGTAACAATTGAGGGAATGACTAGACTGTTGCCTGATCCTTTTTTTGTAATTGCTACGCAAAATCCTTCTAATCAGGGAGGCACTTTTGCACTCCCTGATTCGCAATTAGACCGTTTTCTAATGCGTTTATCTTTAGGTTATCCTGCACAAGCTGCAGAAAAAGCCTTATTAATGGGTCAAGCAAGGCGTAGTATCTTGCCAAATATAGAGCCCATTTTAACACATCAAGAGTTAAAACAAGCACAAGCAATCATTCCTCAAATAAAAACCAGTGAAGCTATTATTGATTATATTTTAAGGATAGTGACATTATCTCGTGTGGAGGATGGTTTTGGTGAAGGGTTGTCTCCCCGAGCCAGTTTAGGGTTATTAGCGGCTGCTAGGTCATGGGCCTATTTAGCAGGTCGTGATTATGTAATTCCTGAGGATGTGCAAGCAGTTTTGCCAGCAGTTGTGGGGCATCGTCTACATGATCAAATAGGGCAGCAAGGTGGGGCGTTGGTTCAACAATTGTTAACGAAAGTTCCTGTTATCTAATGGCTATTTTCAGTAAGCAATTTGAAAAATGGGTCGATAAGCGAATGCTTGTTGGTCGAGAGATATCGCTTAATAGTAAACGGGTATATGTACTGCCTACTAAGGCAGGTTTAGCCTTTATGCTATTACTATTTATTATTTTATTGGTAGGCATTAATTATCAAAATAACCTAGCTTATGGGCTTTGTTTTTTATTAAGTGCCGTTATGTTCCTTACCATTATTCATACTTGCCGGAACTTATCAGGGATTAAACTGATCAATGCTGGAGCAGAACCTGTTTTTGCAGGTGATTTGGCTAATTTTAGAATGCGCCTTGAAGTTACTAAAGGAGCAACAAGACAAGCGATAGCAGTTATTTGGAATGATGACCGAAAAAAGCAAGAGGACAATAATTTACAGCTAATAGATATTGAGAAGTTAGCAGGTGCTGAATTACTATTGGCTAAATTAGCTAAAAAGCGTGGTATCTTTTCTCCAGGAAAAGTCCATTTAGAAACTCAATTTCCATTAGGATTATTTGTTACTTGGGTGCAGATTGACCTATTATTTAAAGTGGTTGTTTATCCTAAGCCTATTGAGGGGGTGATTTCGACGCTTGGTCATACAGGTAGTGAAGAAGAAGGGCTACATGCTCATGGTAAAGGTGTCGATGATTTTCAAGGATTACGTACTTATCAACCTGGTGATTCTATGCGCTTGGTTAACTGGAAATCTTTTTCTAAAGGACAGGGACTGTTTGTAAGAGATTTTTCAGCGTTAGCGGGTAAGGAGCCTTGGTTGGATTTTGATCAAGTAGATGGCAGTGTTGAGCATCGTTTATCTGTACTTTGTTTTTGGGTATTGAAAATGGAGCAAGAGCAACAACCTTACGGAGTGAGGTTGCCTGGATTAGAGTTAACTCCGTCTATAGGTGATAAACATAAATTAGCAGCATTATATGCTTTAGCCATGCATGGAGTAACATAATGACAGGAAATACTGCATTAGTTACTCGTAATGGTTTAACTTGGTTATTGATTGCTCAAGCATTAGCTATTTTCCCTTTATTATTTTATTTACCTTGGTGGACTTTAGGTCTTTGGTTAGGGTGTGCTTTATGGCGCATCCAAATTTACCGAATGAAATTTAATTACCCCAATAAAATTATCAAAGTTGGTTTGGTTGTTGTTATTGGTGTTGGTATTTATTTGACGCGTGGTACTGTTTTAGGATTAGAAGGTGGGCTTGCGTTACTTGTTGCTGCTTTTTCATTAAAGTTAATAGAACTAAAGACTAAACGAGATGCATTAGTTATTCTTTATATAGGTTTTTTAGTAGTAACTACACTTTATCTTTATGATAATAGTTTTGCTTGGGTAAGTTACTCATTATTGCCCATAGTGACCTTAATAGCTGCACTAATAGGACTTAACCAAATAAAATTGGCTACGCATTCATTTGCTACAGTGAAGTTAGCAAGTATTTTATTATTGCAAGCATTGCCATTAATGCTCGTTTTATTTTTCTTTTTCCCAAGGCTAGATCCTTTATGGACATTGCCTATGCCTAAAAAACAGCAAGTTACAGGGGTCTCAAATAAGATGACACCTGGTGAAATTGCTAATATGGCAAAATCTTCAGAATTAGTATTGCGTGCTACTTTTACAGATGGCAATATTCCGGCACGAAATAAATTATATTGGCGGGCTTTAACTTTAGAAACTTATAATGGTCGTACTTGGACGCAAGCATGGGATGTTGAATACCATATAGGTAAAGAACCAATTTGGCGCGCAGTACCAAATAATAGAGATCAAACAAGTTATAGTATTATTATGCAACCTAGCTCACAGACTTGGGTTATAGCATTAGATACTGCCCAAACTTTACCTAATCATGTGGTTCGTTCAGCAGATTTCCATTTAGAACGTAATAAACCAATAGATACAGTTTATTCATATCAGTTAACCTCAACACTTAATGCATTAAAGGAACCTAATCAAACACCTCGTGTTAATATTAATCAACAGCTGCCCGTTAATAATAGTGATCCTCGTGCTAGAGCATTTGGTGAAGAGTTAAGAAAAACTTATCAAGGAAACACTAGTCAGATTGTAGATGCATTATTAAAGCGTTTTCATAATGAGCCCTACCACTATACATTGAATACACCAGATTTAGGACAAAATAGTGTTGATGCTTTCTTTTTTGATACCAAAAGAGGATTTTGTGAACATTATGCCAGTGCTACTACTTTTATTTTAAGGGCAGCAGGAATTCCAGCTAGGGTCATACTAGGTTACCAAGGAGGTGAAATAAATACAGCAGGTAATTTTGTACAAGTTCGGCAGTTTGATGCACATGCGTGGGTTGAGTATTGGGAGCAAGGAAAGGGCTGGGTAACGATTGACCCTACTTTTCAAGTAGCGCCAAGCCGTATCGAAGCGGGATTAAATGAAGCATTGTCAGAAGATGAACAAACACAAGCAGGTAATAATGCTTTGATTGGATATGGTACAGATAGTATTTTTACTAAGTTACGTATGAGTTGGGAAAACTTTAATAATGAATGGGATATTTTTATCTCAGGTTATAATACGGATCAACAACGTGGTATCTTACAAAAGATCTTTGGTAAAACAAATCTTACTTATTTAGGAATATTATTAGTAATAGGTATTGTTGTAATCACAGTAATATGGATGCTGCTATTATTAAAACCATGGAAACGTGAAAAAGATCCAGTGCTTAGATATTATCAACAGTTTGAGAGGTTGCTTGCTGTACAAGGTATTAGACGAGAGTTAGGCGAGGGGCCAAATGATTTTGCATTAAGGGCTATGCAAGCGCTACCTAGCTATCAAGAGCAAATTAAAGCATTTAATGAAGCGTTTATTGCTCAACAGTATGCAGGACAAAATTCTTTACATACATTAAAGCAAGCATTGGAAAACTTTAGAAAAGCGTTACCATGGAAGAAAAAAATGAGAGGATAATAGGGCTATTATTAAGATAGCCCTATTATGATTATTCGTTGTTGGTTTTGTGTTGCAGGGCAATAGCTAAAATATCACAAGGAGCGTTTTGTAATAAATCCTTGGTAGTTGAACCTAATAATAAAGCAAGTCCATGACGACCGTGACTGCCTACTACAATAAGATCACAATCATTTTCTTGGGCTACCCGATGAATTTCTTGACGAGCTTGGCCATAGCATAAGAAGCATTGCTCGCTTGTTAAGGTAGGATAATCAGTTATATAAGTATCTAATCTTTCCCGAGCGTGTTGCATTTGCTCTTGTTGCAAGGTAGACAAATCCATTGGTACATCACCACCAAAGGCGAGTGAAACGGGTTCTAAAATATGAATTAATGAAACTTTAGCTTGGTATAGGTTTGCTAGTTCAGTAGCTTGTTGTATAACGTGTGGACTTTCTTCAGTTAGGTCAATTGCAACAAGTAGATGTTTATAAGCCATAAGAATATCCTTCAGTTTTTGAATTAATTATTATTATAATTAGTTTATAGCAGATTGAATCATTTATTACGACATGAATCAATCTGCGCTTATTATCTATTAGTAGAATGCCTGAAGACCAGTTTGGGCACGACCAAGAATTAACGCATGGATATCATGGGTTCCTTCATAGGTATTAACTACTTCTAGATTTACTAAATGACGAGCAATACTGAATTCATCACTAATGCCATTCCCACCTAGCATATCACGTGCTAAACGGGCTATATCTAATGCTTTACCACATGAGTTACGCTTCATAATAGAAGTGATTTCAACAGCTGCGGTACCTTCATCCTTCATACGTGCTAAACGTAAACAGCCTTGTAGGCCTAAGGTAATTTCAGTTTGCATATCTGCTAGTTTCTTTTGGATAAGCTGATTAGCAGCTAGAGGACGACCAAATTGTTTACGGTCTAGTACATATTGGCGAGCTACATGCCAGCAGTCTTCTGCAGCACCTAGAGCACCCCATGCAATACCGAAGCGTGCTGAGTTTAAGCAAGTGAAAGGACCTTTTAAGCCTCTAACATCTGGGAAAGCATTTTCTTCAGGTACAAATACGCTATCCATTACAATTTCACCTGTAATAGATGCTTTTAAGCCTACTTTGCCATGAATAGCAGGTGCAGAAAGACCTTTCCAGCCCTTCTCAAGAATAAAACCACGGATCTTACCTTCATCATCTTTCGCCCATACTACAAATACATCAGCAATAGGACTATTAGTGATCCACATTTTATTACCTGATAATTGGTAACCACCATCTACTTTACGAGCACGAGTTTCCATTCCACCTGGGTCTGAACCATGATTAGGTTCAGTTAGGCCAAAGCAACCGATCCATTCACCAGTGGCTAATTTAGGAAGATATTTTTGTTTTTGTGCTTCAGTACCAAATTCATTAATAGGTACCATTACTAATGAGGATTGCACACTCATCATAGAACGGTAGCCAGAGTCAACACGTTCAACTTCACGAGCGATAAGGCCGTAGCAAACATAATTTAAACCGCTGCCACCATAGGCTTCAGGAATCGTACAACCAAGTAAACCAGTTTCTCCCATTTCACGGAAAATATTGGGGTCGGTTGTTTCATTACGGAATGCATTGGAAACGCGGGGAGCTAATTTATCTTGGGCAAACTGTTGAGCGGTATTACGTACCATACGCTCTTCTTCTGTTAATTGCTGGTCCAACAGTAATGGGTCATCCCAAACGAAGCTCGCTTTATTAGTCATATATTAATCCTCGAGAATTTATTAATTATTTTTCAAGTCACCTAATTAAGGTTAGATACTTAAGCTTAGATTAAGTATAGGTTGTTATTGTCTAATTTGTTACTTGATAGTGCAAGCTAAGTTTTTATTTTGTAACCAAGCTGTTGCCATACCTGATAGCTTGCAATTGCTACTGTATTAGATAAATTTAAGCTACGGCTATTGGGTTGCATGGGGAGTTTTACTTTTTGTTGATCATTTAGGCTATTTAAAATTTCCATGGGTAAGCCACGAGTTTCTGGTCCAAAAAGTAAAGCATCACCTAATTGATACTGTACATCGCTATAAATATGGGTTGCTTTAGTGGTAAAAGCAAAAAGTCTAGGATAATCTAGTATTTGCAAACAATCTTGTAAGCTATCATATTGTTTTACTTGTGCAAATTCATGATAGTCTAATCCTGCACGACGTAATCTTTTATCATCTAAAATAAAGCCTAAAGGTTTTATTAGATGTAACTGACAACCTATATTGGCACAAAGACGAATGATATTTCCTGTATTGGGCGGAATTTCAGGTTGAAATAAAATGATATGAAACATAAGTTATAAAGATAATTTTTTAGATGTAATGCATTATTATAGCATTAACCTATTTTTTATTTAGAATGCTTTTAGCCAAAAATGTAAAAGATTTGTTAGGAAAATGATAAGCACATTTTAATAATTTATAATAGGACTATTATGAAAATATTAGTTATTGAAGATAATAAAGATATTCTAATTAATGTGGTTGATTACCTTTCAATTAAAGGGTATGACGTTGATTGTGCACAAAATGGTATAACAGGCCTTAATCTGGCTACTGAAAATTTTTATGATCTAATCGTATTAGATATTATGTTACCAGGGATGGATGGTTTAGAGGTTTGTAAACTATTACGTTCAGATCCTCGTAAAACTGTGCCAATTATAATGTTAACTGCGCGAGACTCCATAGATGACCGAATAGCAGGTTTTAAAACAGGAGCGGATGATTATTTGATAAAACCTTTTGCTTTAGCAGAGTTGGTTGCTCGAATAGAAGCAGTAATTAGACGAAGTCAAGGCGTTGGCCAGTATTTATTACAAGTAGATGATTTAATTTATAACTTAGATACTTTTGTGGTACAGCGAGCAGGTGTTACTCTTAAGCTAACGCCATTAGCGCTTAAACTACTAGAAGTATTAATGAAAAAAAGCCCTAATGTTGTTCGTCGAGAAATTTTAGAGCAACAAGTATGGGGAGATGAAATACCTGATACAGATATACTTCGGAGTCATATTCATCAATTAAGACAAATTATTGATAAACCGTTTGATAAACCATTACTCCATACTATACCTAAGTTAGGTTATAAATTAGCAGAGTCTGTTGATGCGTCTTAAACAACCTTTAAAAAAGCGTATAGTTATTGCTTTCTTCTTAATGACATTGATTGTTGCAGGTGTCTCATCTATCAGTATCTTTCTTATTGTTCATACTCTAGAAGAGCATTTTGTATCACAAGGCTTAAGTGATAACCTTGAAGAAATATTGAATAGTCAGATGTCACGAGAAAGGATTCAGAAGCTTAGTCAAGATACAGACTTTTACACAACGGATTCGCAAGTAAGTTATCCTATTCCAGAGCAATTTAAGAACATAAAAGATGGATTTTCAGAGGTTATCTTAAGAGAAGGTGCTGCCTATTATGTGTATAAAGAAACAATTGATCAGCAAAGTTATTTGATTGTTAAAGACCAAACTGAGTTTGAAATCCGTGAACAGATGCTCCTTTTAGTAGTTTTTTTAGGGTTTATAGGGTCATTAATTGTTTCATTGATTTTAGGGAAGTTATTAGCTAATCATATTCTTGCACCTATTATTAAATTGGCAGATCAGGTTGATAAAATCAGTTGTTCAGAAAATAAAGTAATTAATGTGACACTTAATAACCAGTATGCACATGATGAAGTGGGGCAATTAGCAGCTGCATTTGATAGGGCGTTTGGTGAGTTACAGTCTGCATTAGAAAGAGAGCGTTTGTTTACCAGTGATGTGAGCCATGAGTTAAGAACACCATTAATGGTAATAGCAACAAGCTGTGAATTACTGTTATTGGAGGCTAAAGAGCTTTCCTCAGTGCAATCTCAACAGATTAATAGAATTAGTGCCGCTAATAAAGATATGAATGAGTTGGTACAAACATTCTTAATGTTAGCACGTATCGAAAATAATCCAATTGTAGGGGATCAAATAACATTACTAAATTTAGCTAAACAGCTAGCAGAAGTTTGGTCAGCAAAATTTAAAGAAAAGGGAATAACATTTATTTTTGAGGTTAAATCTTCTACTACTAACACTTACAATAAGACGTTATTAAAAACAGTGATATCCAACTTATTACGAAATGCTTGGCATTATACGGAACAGGGAGAAGTAAGGTTGGTGATTGATGATGATAGTTTTTTTGTTCAAGATACAGGAATTGGTGTGCCTCAGGACAAACAACAAGCTATTTTTCAAGCTTTTGTAAGAGGGAGTAATCGAGGTGAAGGTTTAGGTCTAGGTTTATCCTTAGTAAAACGAATTTGTACCCACCAACATTGGCAAGTGTATGTTATTTCTAGTGAGGAAAGCGGTAGTATTTTTTCTGTTACATTAAGTATTGATTAGTTTGAAAACAATTTATATCTCTAGGGGTTATAAGGTGCGTAATTTTGTTTCTGGTGGTATTCTTAAGAAACGTTATAATAACCAACTGTTTCAGTAAAAGATGAATGACATCTTGTCTATTTTAAGTGATAATTCTTATCATTAACTATATTTATAATCGTTATATTGTTTGTACAAGAGAGCTAAATAATTATGAAGCGTTTAACAATTGCACTATGGGTTATTTTGGTTGTTGGTTTTACCACACAATGTTTTGCGCTCTATATGATTAGGTCTTCTTGTTATAACCAAACAATTGCTCAAGAAACTAAGCAAGAAATTAGTTTAAAAAGAGGCGTTTGTGAACCAAAATTAGAATTATCATTAAAAACAAAACAAATGGCCTTTCATTATTACATGAGCCTAATTTATATTTTACCCGCATTATTTTTTATCTGTGTAGTACTTACCTTTAAACTACGTGCTCAGAGAAGAAATAAAGAAGCTGATACCTCACAAGATAGTTTAGACTCTTAATAAATAATTAGATGGAGATCAAATAATGGATGATTGCTTATTCTGTAAAATTATTAAGGGTGAGATACCCTCTAAATTGATTTATGAAGATGAACAGGTTTATGCGTTTCATGATATTGATCCAAAAGCCCCAGTTCATTTTTTAGTTATTCCTAAAAAGCATATTGCGACACTTGATGATTTACAAGAAGAAGATAAACTAGTAGCAGGGCACATATTATTGACCGCTCAGCGTTTAGCTAAAGAACTAGGGTGTGAAGAAGGATTCAGAGTAGTAATGAACTGCAATGAATTAGGTGGGCAAACTGTTTATCACATCCATATGCATGTTTTAGGGCAGCGTCAATTAGATTGGCCACCAGGTTAGTAGTTTAATTTTATTAGATTTTACAACGAGGTTTCCATGGCAAATCAACGTCATTACACACCTGCAGATAAGTTACTAATGCAAGTGAATTCGGCTTTACGTACTTTGCTACCATTTTCAGGGTCGCCTTATCGTGTTTCTCCTGCTAAAACCTTTGCTGATGCTGAGTTAACAGAGCAAGAAAGTAAGCATGTGGCTGGTTTAATGCGAATTAATCATACGGGCGAAGTCTGTGCTCAAGCTTTATATCAAGGCCAAGCATTAACAGCAAAATTACCTGAAGTTAGAGAAGCCATGGAAAAGGCTGCTGAAGAAGAAATTGATCATTTAGCATGGTGTGAAGAACGAGTAAGAGAGTTAGGCCAAAAACCGAGTATTTTAAATCCGCTATTTTATGGCTTGTCATTTGGTATGGGCGCTGCAGCTGGTTTAATTAGTGATCGTTTAAGTTTGGGATTTGTAGCAGCAGTTGAAGACCAAGTGTGTAGGCATCTGGATGAACATTTAGAACAGTTACCTACCGATGATGAAAAATCACGAGCTATTCTAGAACAAATGCGTGTAGATGAAGAAAAGCATTCTACTAATGCTATAGCGGCAGGTGGTTTTAAGTTTCCAACGCCTGTGAAGATGGGTATGACATTGCTTTCTAAAGTAATGACTAAAACTACTTATCGTATTTAAATAAAATAAAAAACCCAATTTAATCATTAAATTGGGTTTTTTATGGTTTGCTAATTAGAAATTTTATTTTTAGGTATATTACGGCCGTAGAAAATTTCTAACATTTCATGGCGTAAGCTGGCGCTTACTTTTTCTCGTTGTTGATCAGATAAATTATTAGTGGCATCGCCAAATAAGTAATTTTCCAACACAAAATCTTTCAATAGCATTTTGGTATGAAATAAATTCTCTTGATAAACATTTACATCCATCATCTGGTAATTAGTGCGTGTATCTTTAGAAAGATAATTTTGAATAGAATTGATTTCATGATCAATAAATAATTTTTTGCCTTCAACATCACGCGTAAATCCACGTACACGATAGTCAACCGTTACAATGTCAGAATCAAACTGATGGATAAGATAGTTCAGTGCTTTTAACGGAGAGATAACACCACAGGTTGATACATCTATATCTACACGAAAGGTAGCGATGCCTTCAACAGGATGAACTTCTGGGTAGGTATGAACGGTTATATGGCTTTTATCAAGGTGGGCTAGTATTGTGTCGCGTAAGGGGCCTGGTGATTCAGTATCGTAATCAACATCAGTCTCTGCGACTGGCTGCTCTGAGATTAAGATAGTTACACTAGCCCCCTGTGGATCATAATCTTGACGCGCAATATTAAGGATATTAGCCCCAATGATATCAACAACTGCTGTTAGTATCTGAGTTAGACGCTCAGCATCGTATACTTCATCAATGTAACGAATATAGGCTTGTTGGTCTTCATGGGTTTCAGCATAGCTGATATCATAGATATTAAAGCTTAAGGTCTTGGTTAGATTATTGAATCCATATAATTTAAGTTTGCTATTCACTTATTGGTTAGACTCCTCTACAAAGCCAGAGTGTTTTACTTAGCTAAGTTAATTATATTGTATTATCTAGATAGGTTAGAACTATTTTTAATGGAAATATTGATTAAAGTATGCATTATGCAAATCTAATCTTATATTTCAAGCCGTTTTTTAATGATAGACTGTTAATTGTGATTATTTGTAGATAGATTAATGAACCGTTTACTTTATAGTGTATTATTTTATATGGCGCTACCTGTTATTACAGGGCGTTTATTTTGGCGTGCTAGAAAAGCTCCAGCTTATAAACAACGTATTGCTGAGCGATTTGCCTTTAAATTAAAAAGTTTAAAACCTCATGGTATTTGGATTCATGCGGTGTCAGTGGGTGAAAGCATTGCTGCTGCTCCGATGATTAATGCATTATTGGATGAGCATCCTGATTTACCTATTACTATCACATGCATGACACCTACTGGTTCAGAACGTATAAAGTCATTATTTGGTGATAGAGTACAGCATTGTTATATGCCTTATGATGCTCCCTGTATTGCTAAACGTTTTCTTAAAAAGTTACAACCTAAAGTAGCTATTATTATGGAAACTGAGCTTTGGCCTAATCATATCTATTATTGTCATCAAATGAATACTCCTGTGGTTTTGGCCAATGCAAGACTCTCAGAGAGGTCAGCAAAAGGCTATGCTAAATTCCATAAAGTAACACGCCCAATGTTTGCTTCTATTAATTGGATTGCTGTGCAAACCCAGCTAGAAGCAGATCGTTTTATTGAGCTAGGTGCTGTACCAGAAAATGTTGCTGTGATTGGCTCTATTAAATTTGATATTAATATTGAATCAGAGTTAATAAAAAGTGCCGATGAGTTACGTAAAAAGTGGCAAAGTACTGATCGTCCCACATGGATTGCAGCCAGCACTCATGCGGGTGAAGATGAAATAGTTTTAGAGGCTCATCGGCAACTATTAGCACAACATCCTGATGGTTTGCTTATTTTAGTACCTCGTCATCCAGAACGATTTAATGATGTATTTGAATTAACAGCCAAACATTTTAATACCATTAAACGTTCTGAGCAGGCATTGGTAACTAGCCAAACACAGGTATTAGTGGGTGATACTATGGGCGAGTTACTTTTTCTGTATGCGTTAGCTGATATAGCTTTTGTAGGTGGAAGTCTTGTCGATAATGGTGGTCATAATGTACTAGAACCAGTGGCTTTACATAAACCCGTTATTTGTGGCCCACATTTATATAATTTTCAGGAAATTACCAATCAACTGAAAGATGCTCATGCATTAGCCGTAGTGAATAACTCTCAAGAACTTTTTTTACAGCTTAAGCGATTATTTGAAAATGATGCTTTGATAGAGCAGATGGTGCAAGGTGGCAATCAGATTATGCAACATAATCAAGGGGCATTAGAGCGATTAGTACAAGGAATTGATCAACAATTGGTGAGTTAAAACAGGATGTTCAAGCTGTTTTTTAAAAAGAAAAAATTATTAATTTTTACTATATTAAGCATATTTTTAGTAGTGGTTGGTTATGTTACTGTTACTAAAGCTAATATCAATCCTAATAGGCAAGTTGGTGATATTGTAGATAGTTTTAATGATGTTAAAGTCTACTACAATGGAGGAGTCAGTCATGTTGAAGGACGTAATTTAACCGCAGATGGTTATAATTTAGGTTTAAAATATCAATGTGTAGAGTTTATTAAGCGTTATTATTACCAGCGTTTTCAACATAAAATGCCAGACTCTTATGGGCATGCAAAAAGCTTTTTTAACTCATCTGTTGCGTCTGGTACATTAAATTCTCAAAGAAACCTTAAACAATTTAGTAATGGTAGTGTGAAACCACAGGTAGAAGATATTTTAGTATTTGATGGCACTTTAACTAATCGTTATGGGCATGTAGCCATTATTTCTAGAGTCACTGAGGACTCAATAGAGATTATTCAGCAAAACCCAGGTCCTTTTGCTAGTAGCCGAGAAACCATTATATTAAAAAAAGTAAATAATGGTTCTTGGACTATAGAAAAGCCTAATGTATTAGGCTTTTTACGTAGGCCTTAAGGTTTTAATTGAATTTTGGGTGCCCATTTTAACCATTGCTCTTTAGGTTCATCATATAGCATAAAGAATCTGCCTGCTGTTGCAGGCTCACCCATGTTGGTTTCAGGTGTTGCGAAAGCAATGCCGCCTGCCATGATAGTTTGTAATGATTCAGTACGTACTTTCACCCCTTTAAACAAGCCCGCATCAATACCAATGCCACTGGTATTCCAGAACTGGGAATTAGCTTTTACAAGTGGTGCATATTTAGGTTCAATTAAGATATCGATAAACACTCGATCAGCTTGGGGAGATAATTTAAAGTTAGTTACTTTACCAACAGGTATTTCTCTATAAGTAACAGGTACACCAATATTTAATGATCCTCTACGTGATGCGGTTAATACTAAATACAAGCCTTTTTCTTGTTGCGCTTTTACGGTAGGTGGCTCTGATCGTACTTGGAAAGTAGTTTGCTTACGGGCAGAGGTAGTGCCTGGGAGCACCTCAAGATAGGCACCTGTAATAAGTGTTCCTAAGTTTGCCGTTTTTAATAAACCAAGTTCAGGTTTAACAACCCAAAATATACTATTACTGCGGCTGATAAGATCATTACCTTGAGTTATACGGGCTGTTGCAGTAATGCCTGATAAGTCTTTAGTTAATGACATGCTTTCAATTGTACCTATCTCTAAACCTCTAACACGAATAGGTGTTCCTTCAGAAATACCTTCTGTGGTATCCAATTGTAGAGTTATTATTGTGCCTGCTGTTTTTGCTTTTTCTTCGTTGGCATAAAGGGGGAATGCTTTGACAGTTGTGACAGGTGTTGCTTTGGGGTTAGGTGTGTCAAAGGCTATACCTCCCGCTAATAAAGTAAGTAATGATTCACTTTTTACTTCAATACCCGACATACCGCCTTTTAAAGAAATACCACTTACATTCCAGAAACGAGTAGAGTTATTCACAAGTTGTGCATATTCTGGTTCTATATGGATGCCAATAATAACCTTTTGTTTATCACGAGAGAGTTGGTAGCTTTGCACGGAGCCTACTTTCAATTGTTTATAAAGAATAGGGCTACCAATGTCTAAGGAGCCTAGTTGTTGGGTTTTTAGAACAAGGTGTAAACCAGGTGCATCTGTATTTAATGGTGGTGCTTTACGACGGATAGTGAATTCTCTAGTAGGTTCACCCTTTTTAGAAAAACGCACTTCAATATAGTTTCCTCTTACAATGGTCTCTAAACCAGAAATACCTGTTAGAGAAATAGAAGGTTTTACTACCCAAAACTCAGTACCTTCATGCAGTAAGCCTTCGGTACGTGGATCTAAACTTAGCTCCGCAGTAGCACCTGTATAATCTTTATCAATTTTTATTTTACGCAAAATACCAACTTGTACACCTTGATTCATGATGGTAGTTTTGTCTTCTGTTAAGCCTGATAATTCATGTAACTTAAGCTCAACTTTAATACCAGACTGAGCTGCTACATAATCTTCATAGAGTTTAAAAGGCTTATCTATATCTAGAGGGGTATCTTTCTTGTCTAGATCCTCTTGAGTTTCAAAGGAAATACCACCTGATACAAGGCTCACAAGTGAGTCTGCATGAACTTTAAATCCAGCAAAGCCACCAGTTACTGTAATACCACTGGCATTCCAAAAGCGAGTTTGTTGATTCACTAAGTGTTCGTATGGTTTATAAATAAGGACATTAACTTTAATTGATTTTTGATCATCATCCAGTTGGTAGTTTTTAACTTCACCTACTTGTAGTTGCTTATAGTAAATGGGGCTGCCTTTATCTAATGAGCCTAATTTGTTTGCTTTTAAGGTGAGATGTAGTCCTGGTGCATGATCTAAAAGAGATGGAGCTTCTTTTAGTGCTACAAACTTATGACCAAGTTCACCTTCAACGGGTTCAACAGAGATATAAACACCTGAAACAATCGTTTCTAAACCAGTAACTCCACCTAGAGAAACTTTTGGGCTGACTAGCCAAAATAATGACTTTTTGCCTAAATAGGGAGCTGCTTCTTTTTCAATTTCAAGGGTTGCAATTACTTTACGTGTATCCGTATCAATGGTTAGATCGCTTACCTTACCAATGGCAATACCTTTATACATAACACTGGTTTTATTAGCCTGTATGCCACTGCCATTTTCGAACTCAACCGTAACAGTGATACCTTGATTTTGATAAGACTGCCAACCTAGCCATAATGTGACAGCTAAGGCAACAATGGGTAGTAGCCAAAAAGCAGATAGATTAGTTTCCTTTGATTTTTTGGCGTTTTCTAGTTTACTCATTCAGTGTTTTCTCATCATTTTCAATTTTTTCAACATGATCCCAAATTAAGCGTGGATCAAAGGAAATGGCAGCAAGCATAGTAATAATCACTACACTGCCGAAAGCTAATGCTCCCCAATCAGCAGTAATAGTAGAAAGATTACCAAAGTTAACTAAGGCAACCATAATTGCAATCACAAAAATATCTAACATTGACCAACGGCCAATCCATTCTATAAAACGAAACATTATCGTACAGATTTTAGGTGATAGGTGTCGGCCACGTTGTACATAAATTAATAATACAGTGAGGCCTAATAGTTTCATTGAAGGAACTAATATACTGGCTGTAAATACTACACTACCTACAAACCAATCACCCATGTTAATAAAGGTAATTACACCTTCCATAATAGTTGATGGTGTAGACATTCCCAGATAATTAACCGTCATAATCGGTAGTAAATTAGCAGGAATATATAAAATAGTGGCAGTGATTAATAATAACCACGTTTTCATAATTGACTGTGGGCGTCTAGCATGTAATGTTGAACCACAACGTTCACAAGGAGTATTGATCTCATCGATACTCGCTAAGTTATGACAGCTATGGCAGGTAATAATACCCTTATCAATCGCTCTTGTTGCTATCATTCATTCCTTCCAATAATACCCATGTTTGTGGTTGATTCATTACAATCTCTAGCCATACTTGGACAAACAACAGCATGATAAAACAAGCCAGTCCTATACCGATATGTAATTCAGCCATACCATGTAATTTAACAATTGAAACTAATATACCTAATAAATAAATTTCTAACATACCCCACTCTTTAAGTTGCTGATATGTTTTAAAGAAGGTAATAGCTAGTACTTTACCTCTATTAGTGTAAATCGCTAATAAGACATAAAGCTGACAAAGAAGTTTACAGAGAGGAATAGCAAAACCACACATTAATACTAATACTGAAATTGCTACCATACCAGAATGATAAAGCCCTAATACACTGTCCCAAACAGAAGCTTGTTGACTTTGACCTAAAATATTAATTTTTAGAATAGGTACAAAACTAGCAGGAATAAATAAAATAAGTGCTGTTAAAACAAGAGATAATGCCCTTGTTGCCATATTGCGTCGATAAATTTTTAATTTAGCCCCACAGCGGCTACAAGTAATACGCTCATCATCTTGCAAATGATCACAAGCCATTAAGAGATCACATTCTGGACAAGCAATTAAATTACTTAAAGAAAGATCTGTATTTTGTTCGCTATGAGTATTAGGCATATTAAAATTAACTAACAATGTTGTATGTATAATAGCATTGTGTATGAATTAGTTAATAATATTATTTGTATTAGACAGCATTAGTTTATGAGGATTTGTTACCATTATTTTTTCTTTGGTCTATAAACTTTTTTGCTTGCTGGATAGCCTGATCTTTTAAGTAATTTTCTGTACCTTCTACTAAATTACCACCTTTAACAATAATAGCACTTAGTTTTTTACTAATAAAATGAGTTATTAGGGCTACAACAATACCAATTATACTAAGTAAGATACCGCCAATAATAGCGATCCAATAATTATTAAACCAAACAGCTAAGAAGATACCTAACAGGGTAAAAACAATTCCTCCCCACTTAAATAGTGCTATTAGGAGTAGGTAACTGCCAACTTTATTGTCATAAAGATTTTTTAATGTGAAATTAAACATAGCTTATTGTTAATACTATCCTTATTGATACTTAATAATTTATTAAACAATGCTTAAATAAAAATTAATTCTAACCCTATTTAAGGTTATTTTAAGCTATTTCATTATATAGTAATAGATAGTAAATCAGCTTACTAAAGGAATGAAAAATGTCAGGCTCACAAAAAAGTAAAAGTAATATATTAATGGCTGCTTGTGTCATTGTTGGTACAATAGCTGGTATTACTATCTCCAGTGTGGATTTGGGTGAAGCTAACAAATTCGTTTGGATAGCTTGTGGTATTATTTTTATAGGTGCTATGCTGTTTGTGGCATGGGTTATATTTAATGCTGCACGTAATGTTCAAAAAGCGCCTATAGAAGAGGATCGTTTAGCTAAAAATTTTACGCCAGTGGCTGATAAGGGGGTAGTTTATATTTTTAGGGATCAGTTTATTGGTATGCTAAAGGCATTACCTATTAATGTGTCTGATCAGCAAGTTGGTTGGATAAAAGGTAAGAATTTTATTCGTTTAGAATTACCAGCAGGGGAATATACATTAGGTGGTAATAAAACTTGTAAACAACCTACTATTTTTCAAATAGCTAATGGTGAAATACTGTATTTTGAACAAGAAATAGTAGCAGGCATGGTAAGTAGTAGTTATATTTATAATAAAATTGATGATAGTAACCAAGCTCAATCTAAAATTAAGCTCTGTAGCTTAATAAAGAATAAAGTTTAATAGATTATGGATCCCTTTAAAGGATCCATAAGACATTGTTTAGTTAGATAGTTCTACTATTTCGTAATCATGCGTAACTTCAACACCAGCGCGTCCAAGCATGATAGAAGCAGAGCAATATTTTTCTGCTGATAAATCAATGGCACGTTTAACTTGTGTCTCTTTTAAGTTATGGCCTTTAACTACAAAGTGTAAATGTATTTTAGTAAATACTTTGGGTTCTTCATCAGCACGTTCTGCCTCTAAAAAAACCTCACAGCTTTCTACTGCTTGACGTGCTTTTTCTAAGATATTGATTACATCAAAGTTACTACAGCCACCTAAGCCAAGTAATAACATTTCCATAGGGCGGATGCCAATATTGCGCCCACCATGTTCGGGAGGGCCATCCATCACTACTGTATGACCACTACCAGATTCAGCTACAAATTGCCTTTCACCAACCCAACGTACTCTACCTTTCATCATTGCACCTAATACAAAATAAACTGTTACTAATTACTATAAATTATCCTAAAGGATAACATAAATCTACCCTTGAACTTTGCTATAAATGCCCTTATCTAATACTACATACTGCAAGTTGTATTAATTATAGCTATTCCCCCAGTTATTTATACTTTGTTGAATGGCTTAGCCGTTTTGTACTGTCTTCAGCCATCCGACTCGTCTAAAAAACTAGGAAAACAGCTATAAAAGGATACAGCTTAGCCTCTAAGTTTAAGGAGCGTCATTATTATGCGTATAGACCGCTTTACCAGTAAATTACAAGCTGCATTAGCAGATGCACAATCATTAGCGATAGGACAAGATAATCCTAATATCGAACCATTGCATTTATTTTCTGCTTTGTTGAATCAACAAGGTGGTTCAATTAAACCATTATTAAGCCAAGTAGGCTTTAATGTAAACCAGTTAAGTAGTGTTTTAGATAAAGCCATTGCTGATTTACCAAAAATTCAGAATCCAACAGGTGATATTAGTATCTCTAATGATATGTCTCGCCTATTGAATCAAGCAGATCGTTTGGCTCAGCAAAAAGGTGATCAATTTATCTCCAGTGAGTTAGTATTATTAGCTGCACTAGATAATGGTACTACCCTTGGTAAATTATTATTAGGACAAGGTGTTAGTAAGCAAGCGTTAGAAAATGCTATTGAAAACCTACGTGGTGGACAAAGTGTTAACGATGCGGATTCTGAAGATAAACGCCAAGCGCTTAGCAAATACACAGTGGATCTGACCAAACGTGCTGAAGAGGGTAAGTTAGACCCTGTAATTGGTCGTGATGATGAAATTCGTCGTACCATTCAAGTGCTACAACGTCGTACCAAAAATAACCCTGTGTTAATTGGTGAGCCAGGTGTTGGTAAAACGGCTATTGTAGAGGGATTAGCACAACGTATTATTAATGGCGAAGTACCTGACGGGTTAAAAGATAAACGTCTATTAGCCTTAGATATGGGCGCACTAATTGCTGGCGCTAAATTCCGGGGTGAGTTTGAAGAACGTTTAAAAGCAGTGCTTAATGAGCTTGCTAAACAAGAAGGCAGAATTATTCTGTTTATTGATGAAATTCATACTATGGTGGGCGCAGGTAAAGCTGATGGTGCGATGGATGCAGGTAATATGCTAAAACCTGCACTTGCGCGTGGTGAGTTACACTGCGTGGGAGCTACTACCTTAGATGAGTATCGCCAATATATTGAGAAAGATGCAGCCTTAGAGCGTCGTTTCCAGAAAGTGTTAGTGGATGAGCCTACAGAAGAAGATACTATTGCTATCTTACGTGGTCTAAAAGAGCGTTATGAAGTACATCATGGGGTATCCATTACTGATAGTGCGATTATTGCGGCAGCTAAATTATCACAACGTTATATTACTGATCGTCAACTACCCGATAAAGCTATTGACTTAATTGATGAAGCAGCTAGCCGTATTCGGATGGAAATCGATTCTAAACCAGAGGCATTAGATCGTTTAGAACGTCGTTTAATTCAATTGAAAATTGAGCGTGAAGCACTTAAGAAAGAGCAAGACGAGCCTGCTAAACAACGCCTTGAAAAGTTAGAAAGTGATATTAGCTACCTTGAAAAAGAATATGCTGATCTGGAGGAAGTGTGGAAATCTGAAAAAGCAGGCGTACAAGATACTGCACAGATTCAACAACAAATCGAACAAGCTCGTACCGAGCTAGAAAATGCGCGTCGTAAAGGCGATCTTAATAAAATGGCAGAATTACAGTATGGCACTATTCCAGACCTTGAAAAGAAATTGGATGAAGCGGTTAAAAATACTGAAAATCAGCCAGAAAATCGCTTACTACGCAATAAGGTAACTGAAGAGGAAATTGCTGAAGTCATTTCTAAATGGACAGGTATTCCTGTATCTAAGATGATGGAAGGCGAACGTGAAAAATTGCTGCATATGGAAGATGACTTACATAGACGGGTGATAGGTCAATATACTGCTGTAGTAGCTGTATCCAATGCGGTAAGACGTGCTAGAGCAGGGTTGTCTGACCCTAATCGCCCCAGTGGTTCATTTTTATTTTTAGGACCAACAGGGGTAGGTAAAACCGAGCTTTGTAAAGCCTTAGCAGCATTCTTATTTGATACAGAAGATGCCATGGTACGGATAGATATGTCCGAATTTATGGAAAAACATTCTGTTTCACGCTTAATAGGTGCGCCTCCAGGTTATGTAGGCTATGAGGAGGGTGGTTACTTAACTGAGGCCGTACGTCGTCGCCCTTACTCTGTGATATTGATGGATGAAGTGGAAAAAGCCCATCCTGATGTATTTAATATCTTATTGCAGGTACTAGAAGATGGTCGTTTAACTGACAGCCAAGGTCGTACCGTAGACTTCCGTAATACCGTTGTGGTAATGACTTCTAACCTTGGTTCTTCGCAGATTCAAGAGCTAGTAGGTGATAAAGAAGCGCAAAATGCAGCGGTAATGGATGCGGTAAATGCTCACTTTAGACCAGAGTTTATTAACCGTATTGATGAGGTGGTGATTTTTGACCCACTAGCAAGAGAGCAGATTGCAGGTATTGCTGAAATTCAATTAAGCCGCTTACGTAGTCGTCTAGCAGAGCGTGATTTAGATTTAGAATTAGATCAAGCCGCTATGGATAAGTTAATTGCCGTAGGTTTTGACCCCGTGTATGGCGCGCGCCCATTAAAACGTGCCATCCAACGTTGGATAGAAAACCCATTAGCACAACAAATCTTAGCAGGTAAATTTATGCCAAAATCTACTATTCATGCAACGGTTAAGGATGATGAAATAGTATTTGAATAAGAAAGTAAATATTTATAAAAAAGCGTTACTTTTAAGTAACGCTTTTTATTTATAAGGTATTAATAGCTTGCCATTTAATATTGTCTAAGTGTTTCTTTAATATTACTTTTAACTCAGCTTCAGCATCATTAGCTAAATCTTTAGGTGACTTTAAAGAGTTATCCCAGTTAGCGTTGGATTTTTCATATTTCTCACGTTTCCAACTTGGATAGTTTCCTTGATAAAAAGTACGAGTTATTGATGATTGTATAGGTATAGAAAAGTCATAGCTATAATTCATTTTTCCACCCACACGAATAGAAGTTTTTAGCACATAGTTTCTTTGAATAAGTTCTTTAATCTCTTTGTATTTAAAATTTGTGTCTATATGATCTTCTACAGAAAGTATTTTCTGATGATCATTAGCATGTTCAGTGTAAGTAACGCTTATAAAGAAATCACCATGATTATTATCAGCTTGTTTAAAGTCTTTTGAACGGAGAATGGCGTTTACTTCATTATCAATAAGATTATTTAACCAATAGTTTTTACCACTATCATTGGATTTGTAATAGACATATATATAGCCTAAACTAGCTTCTTTTTGAGCAAGTGCTAAGCTGTTATTGTAATTTGAGTATTCTCTTGATAATGCAGTAAAAGCCTCTGCTGCTTTACGGTGATCTGATCGGGTTGTTGCATTATCGGCTAATTTTTTAGCTTTATCAAATAACTCATTAGCATGTTGAGTTGTCCACAGTTGATTATATTTATTGGCAAGAACTTTGCTATCTTTATAACTACCATAACGGCTATAAATATCACTAGCTGCGTGATAAAGACCAGCAATTTCTTTGTAGTCTTGATAAGTTTTTGCTGTTTTAACAAGTTGAGAGGCTTTACTATAATTTTGGGTTGCTTTTTCTTTACGCCAAATAGGGTCATATTTAGCAAATAGTTTATCTTCATCTTTATAACGACCATAGCGCTCAAAATGTTTTATAGTTTTCTTAAAATGTTCGCAGGCTTCTTCATAATCCTTTTCAGATAAAGCTTTTTTGCCTTTGTTATAGCTAGACTCAGCCATCATAGTTGCATAAGTTTTTTTACTTTTCGCTAAATCTTCTCTCAAATCAATATTGCCAAAATCTAAGCGTATCCCCGTTTCAAATATTTTTATCTGCTGTTGATATTCTGCAGGCGTGGAGGGCATGATATCTAGCCCTTTAAGGTGATGTTCTTGTGCAATAAGTTTGGCTAATTGTTCAGGGTCTATATTGTTAGTTACATTTTTATAAGGCGTTTTTGCCGTAAGATTACGGATTTCCCACAGTTTTTTATAATCTTCTATTCGATCGTTATAGCGACCACGAGGGTATTGTTTAATTCGATCTTGTAAATGTTGTATTGAGTTTTTAATAATATCGATTTTTTCTTCTGAGGGTGGATTATTGGTATCAGCAGTGATAGTTTTTACAGCATTTACATAATCGGCAGAATTATAATAGTTTTGAGCCGTTTTATAGGTGGTATTACAAGCAGTTAAAAAAAAGGTAAGAAGGATTAGGCTAAATAAATTAATAGTTTTCATTTTATAATCAATTTGCTGGTTGTATTTAGTTTTTATTATGGTAAATAACAAGCTTTCTTTTGTCTATTAAATGTTTTTATTGGGGAATGATAGTTTTTATGGAAGAAAGTTTTGTGAGGTAAAAGTGCTATACTTTAAAAACAGTAAATAAAGTAAGCACTTTTTTTGTATGATTAAGATAATTGGCCTAAATAATATCTTTTAGTAATTTAACTCAGTAAATGGATAATACAGCGAATTACCCCTACAGGGAAAAATAGAATATCAAGAATTGCCCAAATGATTTTGCTAGCTTGAATATCTTTTACACAAGCATAAATACACATAATAATACCAATAACAGCAAAAATAGAACCACCCATAAACATAATAATTACCTCTTTATAATAGTTATAGTTAGTTTAAGGGTGAAAATCGTGTCTGAAAATTGGCAATAGGTAGCATCTAGGATGCTGAAATAGTTTGAGTTAGATAATTTATATGCTGATTAGTTGTTTTAAAAGGAAAAATATTATGACGAATACGATAGCAGTCTCAGGTAATTGTTTATGTGGTGCGGTAAAAGTGCACACAATTATTTCTAATCAACTAGGTGCATGCCATTGTGGCTTTTGTAAACATTGGGGAGGTGGCCCATTATTATGTGTAGATTCAGTGAAAACACCTCAATTTGAGGGGGAGGAAAATATTACTGTTTACTCCTCTTCAGAGTGGGCTGAAAGAGCGTTTTGTAAATGTTGTGGTAGTCATCTGTATTATCGGTTAAAAAGCGAGAAAGTCCATTATAGTCTGTCTGTTGGTATATTTGATGATTTACAGGATATCGAGTTTGTCTCACAAATCTATATTGATAAAAAGCCTAGTTATTATACCTTTGAAGATAAAACTGAAAATTTAACAGAGGCACAAGTAATAGATTTATATTTTCCAAAGAACTAAAAATTATTAAAAGAGACTTTTTAAACAGTCTCTTTTAAATATAAATAATTCGAAATTGTTACTTATCATAGAGAAGTTCTACCTTTTTCCATAACCTGCTACAATATATCGTTTCTAATCCGTGAATTAAATATTGAATGATGAATACTTCTAAAGCTGAGTTACTTTGTCCAGCAGGTACACTTAAAGCCATGCGCTATGCTTTTGCGTATGGTGCAGATGCAGTTTATGCAGGGCAGCCACGTTATAGTTTACGGGTGCGTAACAATGAGTTTGACCACAAAAATTTAAAAGTGGGTATTGATGAGGCTCATGCTCAGGGAAAGAAATTTTATGTGGTGGTTAATATTGCACCCCATAATGCCAAATTAAAAACCTTTATTAAAGATTTAGAACCAGTGGTAGCAATGGGACCTGATGCCCTTATTATGTCCGATCCTGGTTTAATTATGATGGTGCGTGAGCGTTTCCCTGAAATAGCTATCCACCTATCAGTGCAAGCCAATGCGGTAAACTGGGCGGCAGTTAAATTTTGGCATCAAATGGGATTGACCCGTGTTATTTTATCCCGTGAGTTATCACTGGAGGAAGTAGAGGAAATTCGCCAACAAGTACCTGCTATGGAAGTGGAAGTATTTGTGCATGGTGCGCTATGTATGGCGTATTCAGGTCGTTGTTTGCTTTCTGGTTATATGAACCACCGTGACCCTAATCAAGGCACTTGCACTAATGCTTGCCGTTGGCAATATGGTGTAGAGCAAGGTAAAGAAAACGAATTAGGGGAAATTGTTAGCGATAAAAAGATTGATGCAGTCAATATTGTGGAACCTACCTTAGGTGAAGGTAAAACTACGGATGAAGTCTTTATCTTACGTGAAAAAACACGTCCTGAAGAAGAAATGACAGCTTTTGAAGATGAGCATGGCACCTATATTATGAACTCCAAAGACCTCCGCGCAGTACAGCATGTGGAGCGTTTAGTAAAAATGGGTGTGCATTCTTTAAAAATTGAAGGTCGTACTAAATCCCATTATTACTGTGCCCGTACTGCGCAAGTGTATCGTAAAGCTATTGATGATGCAGAGGCTGGGCGTCCATTTGATAAATCACTCATGGATACTCTAGAGTCGTTAGCCCATCGTGGTTATACTGAAGGCTTTTTACGCCGCCATGTGCATGATGAGTATCAAAACTATGAACGTGGTACTTCGGTTTCAGAAAACCAACAATTTGTTGGGGAGTTTACTGGCGCGCGTCGTGGCAATCTAGCAGAGGTATTGGTAAAGAATCGCTTTGCTGTAGGTGATAAAGTAGAAATGATGACTCCACAGGGTAATTTACACTTTACCCTAGAACAAATGGAAAACACCAAAGGTGAAACTATTGAAGTGGCACCGGGGGATGGACATATTGTTTATTTGCCCATTCCAGAAGCAGTTGCATTAGAATATGCGTTATTAATGCGTTATTTAGATAATGGTAATACCAAAGGTTTGCCTGCAAAAAATGAAGTGGCGGCTAGCTAATAAATAACGTTATTGAGATAAATTAAGATGATGAGGTAATACGGTGACATTAACAGTTCTTGGCCTATCTGGGGCGGTAAACCATGACCCTTCTGCAGCGCTTTATATTGATGGTAAGTTAGTAGCAGCAGTAGAAGAAGAACGTTTTGTTCGTGATAAACATGCAAAAAGTCGTATGCCTTATGAATCGGCTAAATTCTGCTTACAACAAGCAGGCATTACCCCTGCAGATGTGGATGTGGTTGCTATTCCTTTTGCACCTATTAGTATCTTTGATAAAGCACGTTGGCACTATGCCAAACGCTACTGGTATGCCCCCGATCGTGCCTTAGATGCGATTCTAAATGGCAACCGTCGTTATCGTCGTTACTACAAGCATATTCAATGGTGTTTGGTACAACTAGGGTTTGATCTTAAGAAAACTAAGATTCAACCTGTAGAACACCATTTAGCCCATGCTTCCAGTGCTTACCATTGCTCAGGCTTTCAAGAAAAAACCGCTATTTTAGGGATTGATGGTAAAGGTGAATATGCCACTACCTTTTTCGGTTATGGTGAAAATGGCAAAATCCATAAGATTAAAGAATTTTATGATCCAGATTCGTTAGGTGGCCTCTATGGTGCACTTACCGAATACCTAGGCTTCGATATGCTAGATGGTGAGTTTAAAGTGATGGGTATGGCACCCTATGGTGACGCCAGTAAATACGACTTCTCCCGTTTAGCGAAATTTGAAAATGGCGAATTAACCATTAATACCGATTACGTTAATGTGATTGGATTCCGCCGTTATAAAGAAAAAGGCAAAGGCTATTATTTCTCACCGAAATTAATTGAATGGCTTGGCCCTAAGCGCGAAGGCGATATTGCCGATGATCCCTATGTGCATTATGCGGCTAGTATCCAAGCGTTATTTGAAAAACTATCCCTAGAAATGATGGATTACTATCTAGGGGATATTATTAAAGAAACAGGTAAAATTGCTTTTGCTGGTGGTTGTGCATTAAATGTAAAACTAAACCAAAAGATTATCGAACGCCCCGAAGTAAAAGAGCTATTTGTCCAACCTGCTTCCAGTGATGCAGGTACTGCCATAGGTGCGGCGGCTTATGTATCTACCCAAATGGGTAAACCTGTAGAAAAAATGGAACATGTTTACTTAGGCCCATCCTACAGCAATGAAGAAGTTATTGCTGCTTGTGCTGCACATCCAAATAAACCTGTTTGGAAAAAAATCGATAATGTGTGCGAGCGTATTGCTAAAATTTTAGCTGATGGTAATCCAGTATCATGGATGCAAGGTCGGATGGAGTTTGGTCCTCGTGCTTTAGGTGCTCGCTCAATCCTAGGCTGTCCCAGTGTGCCAGGCGTGGCTGATAAGATTAATGAGCAAATTAAATTCCGTGAAAGATGGCGCCCATTCTGCCCCTCTATGCTTGATACCGTAGCACCACAGATGTTTAAAATTGACCATCCTGCACCTTTTATGACTTTTACTTTTGAAGTTAATGAAGAGTGGAAAACGCGTGTGCCTGAAGTAGTTCATGAAGACGGCACTTCCCGTGCCCAAGCCCTAAAACGTGAATTTAACCCACGCTACTACGATATGATGAAAGAAATAGAAAAACTAACAGGCAACGGTGTAGTACTCAATACCTCTCTTAACCGTAGAGGCGAGCCAATGGTTTGCTCACCCACAGATGCCCTAAATATGTTCTATGGCTCCGACCTACGTTATTTAATTATGGAAGATATCTTAGTGGTTAAAGAAGGCATGGATTGGTACGATAATATTTAGTTTTAAACAGGCCGCATTTGTATGTTAAATACAAATGTGGCTATATGGATTATAAGTTTTAAAAATGAAATTTTTTTTCAATAGCATTAAAATAGTAGATATTGTTAAGGCAGTTTTACTCTCTATTATTATTCCTAATATTGCAATATGGATAATGATCTATCTTCTTGAGCCACCTATCACTAGGGCTTTTATAAATATTGATTATTTACTACCTTTCATTCTTTTTGTTATTCCTAAAAAAACTATTAAAATTTTAGCCAGTGTATTGTTTATTGCTATTTATTTTATTGATATGTTAGTTATAACAATACAATGTTTGCCTTATGATGTGGCTGCTATAAACTTTTTCTTTCTCTTACAAGATATAACTAAAGGACCTCCTATTTATAGGTATTTACTTTATCTAGTACTTTGCATTGGTTGTATACAACTTTTCTTATTTATTAAATTTTCAAAGAAAACAAATTTAAAAAGCTATATTTTATTATTAATAATTCTTGGTATTACAGTACCTATCTTGCCAAAAATTTCAAATAGTCAAACTCCTTTTTTTATAAATAATGTTATTAAAGGAGTATCAGTTTCTCAAGATGCATTGGGTTTAAAACCTACAAAATTCATTAATGTGACAGAGCCTTGGCATACGGCATTAAAAAATGGCCAATCAATAAACAACCAAGTTTTATTTATCTTGGCTGAAGCATGGGGATATAGCAATGAAGCTATTTTAGAAGAGCAGTTAAAGGTTTTAAAATTACATTCAGATAAGTTTGAATATTTTAGGCAAGGTGCTAATAATTCAAAATTAATGACTGGTATTGCCGAGTTAAGTGAGCTTTGCAATGGGACTACGGACAATATTCGTTTTCTATCTATAGTAAACAAAACTAATGGTTTTGATAATTGCTTACCAAATCTACTAAACAAGTCAGGTTACAAAACCATATCATTACACTCAAATGTTGGCATACTTTATAACCGAGATCATTGGTATCCTTTAACGGGTTTTCAGAAAATATTATTTGGTAATGATGTGGATTTACCTAAAAATAGCATGGATGGTTCCGCAATTTTTGATTTAGATTTAATACCTGAAGTAGCTCAAGCATTTAAAAACAAGAATCAAAAAGTATTCTATTATTGGTTAACTTACGCAACACATCAGCCATATTCTAGTGATGAGATAAAAAATCATCGTTTTTCCTGTGAAAAATTCAATATTAAAACTGGTACTGATGCTTGTCGTAGTATGGTATTAAATAGCCAATTTAATGATGGTCTGGCCGATTTAATTAATATGCCTGAAATGAAGGGCGTTGAAATTATTGTTGTTGGGGATCATAGCCCAATGTTTTTAAAATATGGTGAAAACTCTAAATATTTTGATATGTCCAAAGTTTCATGGGTACATTTTAAGATCAAAAATAAATGATATAAATTCAGAATAATTATTTTTATATCTTATTAAGTATATTCATATCTTTTATAAACATTATTATAAATAAATGTAGTTGATTGATAAGTAGTTAGATGATTCAAGGAATAGAAAATGTTTAATAGGAAGATAATGGCTAACTTTATTGTTAAAAGTATAGTAATAGTTAGTTTATTGAATATTTCAGTATCACTTGTTATGGCTGCTTGTGCTCCAATAGTAAGGCAACCAGTTGATCCAAAATGGCTTAATTATGTGGCAAGTTTGAAAAAACAAGGTGAAGCTGATAACGGTGAGGCATATTATCAACTTTATTTACTATTGCCTTGGGAGGTTATTCATAGAAATTATTGTGCAGGATTTAATTATAATAAGTTTGATGCATTAAAAGCAGCTGCGCAAATGGGACATGTTTTAGCACAGTATGAACTTGGTAATTTTTACCAATACCATAATTTCTTTTTGATTAGTAGATATCACATATTTTCTAGGGAACTATGGGATGAATATAAAGAACCCCAATTACCTGATATTAAACAGGGTGAGTCATGGCAAGAATATAAAGAACGAAATAATGAAATATTTATTGCAATAGATCAGCATCCTTATAAAAAAATAGATGAACGTAGTGATGCAATAACTTGGTATAAAAAATCGATAGAGCAAGGTTATGTGCCAGCTATTTATCAGTTAGGTAAGTTTTATACGAGTAGAAATCCTGAAGAAGCACTAAGTTTATTAGCTAAAGCAGTTGAGCAGGGAAGTGAAGAAGCTAAACAAGAACTCATAAAGATTAAGAAAGGTGATATTAAGCTCTCTTATCAAGATGATGAGGAAAAAACATTTAAATGGCTTTGGCAGCAATCTCAGAAAGATAATTTGTATGCTGTATCACAACTTATAACTTTTCAGAAAACTGATAAAATCGTTCAAATATGGTTAAAAGAACAAACAACAAAAAACAATGAGTATGTTATAAGCCATCTTGCTGAGTCTTTAATAAAAGAAGAGTATTTCAACATTGATTTTGCTTATTTGGCTCCTTTTATTTATAAACTAGCTATAAATGATAATGATTTGGCGCAGTTATGGATGGCTAATTATTATGAAAAAGCTAGAGATGACAGAATCATTTCGCTGAAATGGCTAAAAAAAGCTATAGCACTAGGTAATGAAAAAGCTCTGAAAGAATATGACAAATATAACCGAGTTAGAGCAGTTATGTCTGAAAGTATAGTGTTAAGTGGTAGCCAGAAAAGATCTATAGATGACTTTTATGGTGAGGATTCTAATACTAAATCTCCAGAGATAGCTAAGGATCGAAACTATAGAATAGTTTATTATGATGAACAGCTAGTTATTGATGCGGTAAAAGGTAATATGGATGCTGAGTATCAGTTGGGCCTAGCCTATGAGATAGGCGAGTGGGTTAAAGAAGATGAGCAACAGGCTATATATTGGTATAAAAAAGCAGCAGAACAAGGAAACAGAAAAGCCATATTTAGACTAGTATCATCATTTTATGATAACCCATTTAGTAGTTTTTATAATAATAGAGAGGCTACTATTTGGATAGAAAAAAGAAAGTTACTTAAAGAAGAGTAGAAATAGAACAATTATTTTTCTGTATAGTTCAGTAAGTAAGAATACTGGATAGTTATAATCAGATATAAATTTTACATTAAACTTTTATATATAAATAAGTTCCAAAATAATAAATAGTATCTTACTTAAATTACAAGAGGTATAAAGTTATGATCTTTACAAATAAAGTAGCCATCGTAACAGGTGGTGCTAGTGGTATTGGTGCGGCAACTGTTAGAAAGTTTTGTAATAATGGTGCGAGTGTAGTTATTGCTGACCTTAGTGATAAAGGCCAAACCTTAGCAGATGAGTTAATGAAAGCAGGACATAAAGTGGCTTTCTTTAAAATAGACGTTACCAGTGAAGAACAAAATAAAGCCTTAATAGAGTTCGCTGTAAAACAATTGGATGGATTAGATATAGTATTTGCTAATGCAGGTATTGCTAATGATGGTTCTATTGACCAATTAAGTTTTGATAAATGGCAAAAAACTATTGATATTAATTTAACGGCGGTTTATCTATTAGATAAATATGCTATTGAGTATTGGTTAAAGAACAATACAAAAGGTGTCATTGTTAACTGTGGTTCTATTCATAGTTGGGTAGGCAAGCATAGTGTTACTGCCTATGCAGCATCCAAAGGTGGAGTTAAGTTATTAACTCAGACCTTAGCGATAGATTATGCTGCTAAAGGTATTCGAGTGAATGCAGTATGCCCTGGTTATATTAATACTCCGTTATTAGATCATATTGGCGAAAAAGGTAAGAAATCTTTAGAAAAACTTCATCCGATTGGACGTTTGGGTAAACCTGAGGAAGTAGCTAATGTAGTATCATTTTTAGCTAGTGATGAAGCTTCTTTTGTGAATGGTGCTGCTATTTTGGTAGATGGTGGCTATGTTGCACAATAATTATTAAACTAAGCTGAATATATATATATAATTTTTCAGTTTAGTTTACTTATATTCCCAAAATAAAAGTGTTTGTCAGAAAGAGTTAAGTTAATTTATTAAAGCATCATTTACTATATTATGAATAGTTAGTTTGGTTTGTTGAGGTAGTTTTTCAAATTTCATAATTATATCTGCCAAAAAGTCATCATTTGTATAGAAAAAGGCTAAAGGAACATCTAATACGATGGCTAAGCGATGTGTTGTTTCAATATCAGCTTCATGAACTCCTTTTTCATATCTGTTGACTCTGGTACTTGCGACAAACTCGTCAATTCCTGCATGTATTCCTAGTATTTTTTGTGACAGTCCTTTGGCCTGTCTAGCTTGTTTCAAGCGATAGCAAAATATTTCTCTGTAACTATTCGCCATGATAGCCTCCCCCGTAAATGTATAGGCTATGATATTCGTAATTTTTATTAATATGGTACACTACGTTTTACGTAGTATTTTTGAAAAAAAAGTAATCTAAGTAGTAACTATCTTGTTTTTACTTATTAATTAATTTTCATTTAATACAGATGTGGAGAATATATGTCTCCTTTATCGGTCGTTGTATTAGTAGTTTTGAAGTAGGATGTATAGGGAATAAGTGATGCAATATGTAAAGATTAAACAAAACCAAAAAACTTTAGTGTTAACTATAAGTGTTCTTTTGGGAGTATATGGAACTACAGCATTAGCAACGGAGTATGGTGCTTTAAGTGGTAATGTTGTTTTAAATGATGGTGATATTGTAAAAGTTGATACAAGCCAAACTACTCCAGTTGCGAGGGCGATAGGTATAAATAGTACTGCTCAAGGGGATAAGGTTACTATCAATGGAGCAGTAACTATTGATATTAAGGCAGGAAGCGCAAACCCTGGTGGTATAGGTATTAATTTAGAAAATGGCAATACTAATAATCTTGGTTCTGGTACAGAAATTAAAGCTAGTCAAAGTGGAACATCAAGCATTGTAGGCTTACAAGTTGATAATCAGACAAGTGTTATTGCCGATAATTTAAATGTAAATATTGATAACCAATATAATGCTACAGGAATATCTGTATCAGGCCAAAGTAAAGTGGATTTAGGACAGGGAGGTCAGATAAATATGCAAAATACTGGCATCGCCATGGAGGTTAAAGAAGGCAGTATAGTTAAAGCAGATGGTATAACAATTAATACAGGGATTGTTAATACTACTAGAAATGCTATAGATGTAGAGGGTGGATCATTAGATTTAGGTAATAACTCCACAATCAATATCATAAATAATACAGGGAATGGTAATAGTGCTTTATATGTCCGTAAATCAAGTACAGTAGCTTCAGGTACAGTCAATGCTAATCAGTTAACAATAATTGCAAACAATGCATATGGTGTTAATGTACAAGATGGTGGAGATGTTAATCTTGGCTCAAATAGCTCCATTAAAACAACGGGTAGTAATAATAGAGGGGTATGGGCTGTAGGAACTGGAGCCCATTTTGAAGCCGACAGGCTTAATGTAGAAACAACAGGATCACTAGCGCAGGGGCTATTGGCACAAAATGGTGGAGTGATAGATATTGGTGCAGGGAGTCATGTTACTACACAACAAGGAATTGGAGTAGCAGGTTATCTGGGAACTGTTAACTTTAAAGGTGATGTAGCAAATCGTAATAGTATAACCATACAAAGTCAGATTGGTGCGCAGGCACAAGGGAGTACAGGATTAGTTAATTTAGCCAATACAGATATTATTGTTAATTCTAGTGGTGGTTTAGCTATAGGTGTGCGTGCAGTAAGTGGAGGCGTTATTAATGGCGAAAATATATCATTTAAAATGTCAGAGGGTAGTACTCTTGCAGTCGTTGCACAGCAGGGCGGTAAAGTTACTTTAACAGGAGAAACTAATATTGATGCAGCTTCAAATAGCCAATCAGCTTTCTATACCCAAGATGCAAACTCAAATATAAAGCTAACAGGTAAAGCTAATATAAAAGGTAATATTGCAGCATCAGGCAATGGTTCATTGATAGATCTTAATATGGATGCAGGTTCTATTCTTACAGGAACATCAGCAATAGATACATCAACCACTGCCAAAGTTAATTTAGCGATGACGGGTAGCACTTGGAATATGATAGATAGTTCAGATGTTACTAATTTAACGCTCAATAACTCAACAGTTAATTTTACTAATAGCAACTTTACAACATTAACAACGGATAGTTTGCAGGGTAATGGCTTATTTAATATCCATACCGATATAGTAGGACAAACAGGCGATTTAATTGTAGTGAACGGTACAGCGACGGGGAATCATCGACTAAATGTGGTTAATAATGGTTCAGCGGCTACGGATGGTACTGAAACATTAACAGTGGTTAGTACAGGTTTAAATCAAGCGAGTTTTAGCTTGGCTAACAAAGTTGAATTAGGGGCTTATGAGTATGGTTTAAGAGCTTCACCTACCGCAGCTAATGATGTGGAATTATATTCAACAGGTCAGCGTTCGTTAACTACAACAGCTCAGGCAGCTGGAAGTTTTTTAAATATAGGCTACTTAACCAACTACATCGAAAACCAAACCTTATTACAAAGATTAGGTGATCTACGTAATAACGAAGCGATGAGTGTGAAAACAGGTGGATTATGGTTGAAAAGCTTTGGTGGTAAGTTATCTTCCTTCTCTGGTACTGCACTAGATGGTTTTGATATGAGTTATATGGGCACTCAAGGTGGTATTGATAAACAATTAGATGTTGCTAATGGCAATCTAGTAGTAGGTGCAATGGCTGGTTTTACCAGAACTAACCCAAATTATAGGGGAGGAGATGGTAATGGTAAAAACTATATTGCAGGATTATATGCTACTTATTTTTTGGATAATGGTTTATATGTTGATACAGTGTTGAAATACAATAGTATGAGAAATCATTTTAATGTAAAAGATACTGCAGGTACGGGTATAAAAGGGACAGGTAAAACCAGTGGAGTGAACTTATCAACTGAAGTAGGAAAGCGTTTTTGGCTAGGAGAGAGAAATACAAGTTTTTATATTGAACCACAAGCTCAATTAACCTATGGCTATCAGGATGGTGATACGGTCCACGCTAGTAATGGCTTAAAAGTAGGGCTAAGTCATTACAACAGTATATTGGGGCGTGTTAGTGGTGTGATTGGTTATCAAGTACAAGGTGAAAACCCAGTTAATGTTTACTTAAAGTCTGGCATAGTTAGAGAAATGAGTGGTGGCGCTACTTATAAATTTAATGATAGTAGCAAACAAGATCACTCTTTCCGCTCTAGCTGGTTTGACAATGGTATAGGCATCAATATGAACCTTAATAAGCAACATAATATTTATGCCGAGTTTGACTATGCTAAAGGCAATCACTTTGATAAAAAACAATTGGACGTTGGTTACCGTTATAGTTTCTAAAAAGAGTGACTCCTAGTAAGTGATTGCTAGGAGTATTTTATTACTTGTCTAAAAAAAATTATGTAAAGTACTATCAGTTCTTTTTTAAGAAAGGTATTAACAGAGGTAAAATTTCTTCAGGACATTCTTCAGGAGAAAAGTGGCCACAATTTTTTAATATGGCAGATGTTAAGTTCTCAGTAATAGGCTTCATCATTGTCTCTCCATGATTATTGAGGCTATGGTCTGCTCCTAATATTAATACTGGCATAGTTAATTTATGTTTAGCTCGTTGTTTATTTTGTTTAATCGTGGTGGGAAGGGCACGATAATAGGCCATTTGGCTACGTATACTACCTGGTGTTTTATAGATTTTAGTGTATTCATCAAGCGCAATTTTTTCTGGGTGAATTGACCAAGTTGAAAATATATAAGATAAATATTCCCGTTCTTTTCCTTGGATTAATAATTCAGGTAAATCAGGCTGTTGGTTAAAGAGAAAATGCCAGAAGAAAGCACTGTCTTTTTGATCCATAAAAACTATAGGTTCAGGAATTAGAATGCCTGGTATTTTAGCTTCTATTATAGCTAATTTAGAAATATTTTGAGGGTAGTCACTGGCCATAGCATAGCCAATCCACATACCTATGTCATGACCAACTATATCATATTTTTGATAATCTAACTGTTGCATGAGCTTGTTTAAATCATTGGCAACTTGTGTCATATCATAACCATTTAGAGGCTTTGAAGAATACCCCATCCCTCTTGGGTCAACTGCCACTACTTTAAAACCATTATTGGCTAACTCAGGAATTATAAAGCGCCACGTGTACCAAGTTTGCATCCAACCGGGAATAAGAAGTACAGGTTTACCTTCACCAGTAGTTACATAGTGCAGTTTGATATCATTAATATCAATGTAATGTTCTGTAAGGGTTGGTGACTTTATTGGTTTTGCTTGTATGTTCGAAGTAATACTTGTTAATAAAACTAAGCAAATGATAGTTATTAGTTTTTTGTAGAACATAAATATTTTTTTCATTAGCATCCCTATTGTTTGTTGATCAACAAATAATAGAGGGGGTAAACTTATTTGTCAATTATTTGTTAATCATTAAAGAATTAATATGGCCGGAAGACCTCGAGAATTTGATATTGAAAAAGTGTTAGTAAAAGCAAGAGACGCTTTTTGGAAAAATGGTTATGAAGGCATTTCTATGTCTGATTTAGTCACTTTATTAGGTATTGCTTCAGCACGTATTTATGCTGCTTTTGGTTCTAAAGAAGGATTATTCAGAAAAGCTGTAGAGTTTTATATGGAGCATGAGGGCGGTTTTGTTAGTAAAGCATTGCTTGAAACTAATACAGTTAAGGAGTTTGTACAGCAAATATTATTAGATGCAGTTGAGTTGTATACTGATAATAGTAAGCCAAAAGGGTGTATGGTGGTTTTATCAGCTATTAATTGTACTGAAGCTAATAATAATATTAGATTATGGTTAGAGGAATTGAGACATAAGCAATCGATACTTATTACAAAAAGAATAGAACAAGCAATTATCAATAATGAATTACCAGCTGTCAGTGATAGTCAATTACTAGGTGATTATGTGGTGAATGTATTAAATGGTTTAGCTATTCAAGGTAGGGATGGTGTTCCAAAAGAACGTCTAATAAAAATGATTAATTTTTGTATGAGATTGTTTCCTTAATAGATCTCAGTTAATTAATTATATTCTGCGGTATACTTGTTTTGTTAACAACAAAATAAGGATTAGTAATGACACTGGCCATTACCTATAGTCGAGCGCAGGTTGGTATTAATGCACCTTGTGTAACAGTAGAAAGTCACTTATCTAATGGATTGCCTTCCTTAACGTTAGTAGGTTTACCAGAAACAGCGGTACGTGAGGCCAAGGATAGAGTAAGAAGTGCCATTATTAATTCACAATTTGAATTTCCTGCTAGGCGGATTACATTAAACCTAGCCCCTGCTGATTTACCTAAAGAGGGTGGAAGGTTCGATTTAGCTATTGCCTTAGGTGTTTTAGCTTCTAGTGGACAGATTCCAGCAGAACCATTAAAAGAAATAGAATGTTTAGGTGAGTTAGCATTATCAGGTCATATACGCCCTGTTCGAGGCGTGTTATCTGCTGCATTATCAGCAAGAGATGCAGGGAGAGCTTTATTTGTACCTCAAGAAAATGCCGAAGAGGCTTGCTTAGCGACAGGTTTGATAGTTTATGCTGTGGATCATTTACTAGAAGTAGCTGCTCACTTTTCAGGTCAGGCTGTATTAGAGCCTTATCAATCTAAAGGGCTATTGAGACAAGTTGAGCCTTATCCAGATTTAGCAGATGTTCAGGGACAAATAGCAGCAAAAAGAGCCTTGTTAATTGCTGCTAGTGGTGGGCATAACTTACTTTTTACAGGCCCACCTGGCACTGGAAAAACTTTATTGGCTAGCCGTTTACCGGGTATTTTACCTATGCTCATAGAGCAGGAAGCATTAGAGGTGGCAGCTATTTATTCAATTGCTGATATAAAACCTCTAACACATTGGCCACAACGACCTTTTAGGGCACCCCATCACACTTCTTCAGCAGCGGCTTTAGTGGGGGGTGGCAGTAAACCTCAGCCTGGTGAAGTAACTTTAGCACATCAAGGGGTATTATTTTTAGATGAGTTCACAGAGTTTGATAGGCGAGTATTAGAAGTTTTAAGAGAGCCATTAGAAAGCCACGAAATAATGGTAGCAAGGGCAAGGGAAAAAGTGTTATTTCCTGCTAAATTTCAATTAATAGCGGCTATGAATCCTTGTCCTTGCGGTTACTTAGGAGATACAACAAAAACTTGTCGTTGTACACCTGAGCAGGTACAACGTTATCGTGGTAAATTATCAGGACCATTATTGGATAGAATAGATCTGCATATTACGGTAGGTAGAGAGTCATTAACATTATCTGCTAATAATGGTAACCAACTAACCAGTGCTGAAGCTGCAAAGCAAGTGGCGGAGGCAAGAGATATACAGCAAAAAAGACAAGGTTGCCCTAATGCCTATTTAGATATTGCAACACTGCAACAAGTTTGCCAGTTATCTAAAGAAGATCAACAGTGGTTTGAACAGGCAGGAGAAAAGTTAGGGCTTTCTTTAAGGGCGTTACATCGTTGTTTGAAAGTGGCAAGAACTTTAGCAGATATGCAAGGAGAGAAAGCAGTAAAACGTTCTCATCTTGCAGAGGTTTTTCATTATAGGCCTTCTAGTTAATCTATATAAGTTAATACTAATAATTTTTATGATACGATTTATTGGGCTCAAAATTGGATTTTATAAATTTAATAGTTAGCTAGTTTAGCTGATTAAAATAAATCAGCTAATTTAAAACTGATAGCTATTTTCTATATTAACCTTCAACCCAAGTTCGATAGCAATTTCATGGGCAGAGCCTCTTAAGCCTTTTAGTTGACCGTTCAGTACCTGATAAACTTTATTAACAGAATATCCATTTGCTTTAGCCCAGTCTGAGATTGGAATACCTGATTGTCGAAAAAAGTTTTTTACTTGTTCTGGCGTATAGGGTTGTGTATTAGGTATTGGATATGGCGTATTCATAGCTTCTTCCTTTAATTCTAATTAAATACTATTAATTATGGAATACATATGCATTATGTAAATAATAAATCACTTTGTCAATAAAAAAGTGATTTATAGATCATCTTTTGGGTCAGGTTTTTTCAACAGCATATGGGTTTTAGTGGTGTTTTCGTCACAAATCATTGATATTTAAATATATATATAGCTGTAGGCTAGCATTGCCAATGGTTGATAAATAAGTAATGAATTATTATTTAAATTCGATTTAATTATGATTATTATATGCTGATATAGGGATAAAATTAATAATTAAAGAGAAGCGTATGATGGCTACTAATTCTTTGTCGATGCGATTAAAAGAAGAACGGAAACGGCTAGGCATGACCCAGCAGGAGATTGCTGATAAAGTGTCTATTACAAGAGAAACATGGAGTAGATATGAGTCAGCTAAGATTGCACCAGGATCAGAAGTATTATTAAAGTTGGTTAACTTGGGAGTAGATACCAATTATATTTTAACGGGCGACAGAATTATACCTATACATAGTGTGAGCAGTTCATCAGCAGTGACTACTGCCGAAGAAACAGGGAATTACAAGGCAGGCCTTCAACTAACTCAACAGGAACTTGAGCTAATTCATTGTTATCGAAAAGTCAGCGAAGATGGTAAAAAATCTATAGAAGATATTGCTAAATTACTGGCAACGCAACAAGCTAAATAATAAAGCATACCGATATAAATTAGCGTAAAGATTTGTGTAAAAGTATTTACTCAAAAGGGTGTTTATTAGCTTAAAATTTGTATTTTTACATTAAAATAATGTAATAGTGTACATAAATAGACTTCAACCTTATAGGGTCTCCCTGCTATACTGAGCAACTTTCCATTTAAAATAAATTTTACCTGTTTGGTTTAAACAGGTAATTAGACTGATATTACTCATAGGTAACTCAAGTGACGACAAAGGTATCGACTGTTCGTACATTTCAGGATTTGATTCTTGCTTTGCAACAATACTGGGCGGAGCAAGGCTGTGTAGTATTGCAACCTTATGATATGGAGATGGGGGCAGGGACTTTTCATACAGCAACCTTCTTACGCGCAATAGGGCCAGAAAGATGGAATGCAGCCTATGTGCAACCCTCTAGAAGACCTACTGATGGACGTTATGGTGAAAATCCTAATCGCTTGCAGCATTATTATCAGTTTCAGGTAGTACTCAAACCTAATCCAGATAACTTACAAGAACTTTATTTAGGTTCTTTAAAGCATATTGGTCTTGATCCACTTATCCATGATATTCGCTTTGTGGAAGATAATTGGGAGTCTCCCACATTAGGTGCTTGGGGATTAGGTTGGGAAGTTTGGTTAAATGGTATGGAAGTAACCCAGTTCACTTATTTTCAACAGGTGGGTGGTATCGAATGTTACCCTGTAACCGGTGAAATTACTTATGGCCTTGAACGCTTAGCTATGTATCTACAGGGTGTTGACTCTGTTTATGATCTAGTGTGGACAGATGGTCAGTTTGGCAAAGTGACTTATGGTGATGTATTCCATCAAAATGAAGTTGAACAATCTACTTATAATTTTGAACATGCCAATATTGAAAAACTATTTGGTTTATTTGATTTCTATGAGAGTGAAGCAAATCGTCTAATTGAGTTACAACTTCCATTACCGACTTATGAAATGGTACTTAAAGCCTCACATACCTTTAACTTACTGGATGCTCGACGAGCCATTTCAGTGACTGAGCGTCAACGTTATATTCTAAGGGTTAGAACTTTAGCCCGCGCGGTTGCACAGAGTTATTTAGAAGCACGTGCTCGCTTAGGCTTCCCGATGGCTGATGAAGCATTACGTGATGAAGTATTGGCGAAAATGAAGGAGGCAGAATAATGAGTACGCAAGATTTTCTCGTTGAATTAGGTACTGAAGAGCTTCCTCCAAAAGCTTTAAAATCATTGGCAGAAGCTTTCCAAAAAGGTATTGAAAAAGGCTTAAAAGAGGCAGGGCTTAATTATCAAACAAGTCAGTACTATGCAGCGCCAAGACGTTTAGCTGTATTGGTAGAGTCTCTAGAAGAACAGCAGGCTGATCGTACAGTTAATGTAGATGGTCCACCCATACAAGCTGCTTTTACAGCAGATGGAGCGCCTACTCAAGCAGCATTGGGATTCGCACGTAAATGTGGTGTTGAATTATCAGAAATTGATCAATCAGGTCCAAAATTACGTTTTGAGCAAAAAATTAAAGGCCAAGCTACAGCTAGTTTATTACCTGATATTATACGTAATTCTTTAGATAATTTACCTATTCCTAAAAGAATGCGTTGGGCTGCTAGACGTGAAGAGTTTGTACGCCCTACCCAATGGTTGATTATGTTATTGGGTAACCAAGTTATCGATTGTGAAATTTTAGCACAGAAAGCAGGTCGTGAGTCACGAGGCCATCGTTTCCATAATCCAGAGCCCGTGTATATTGCATCACCTAAGAGTTATATAGAAGATTTACGAAGTGCCCATGTACTGGCTGATTTTGCTGAGCGTAAGAAATTAATCGCAGATAAAGTGGCAGAGCTTGCCAAACAAAATAATGGTAAAGCGATTGTGCCAGAAGGGTTGTTAGAAGAAGTAACCGCTTTAGTGGAATGGCCTGTACCTTTAGTGTGTAGTTTTGAAGAACGTTTCTTAGAAGTACCTCAAGAAGCATTAATTTCTACCATGCAAGATAATCAGAAATATTTCTGTTTATTGGATGAGCAAGGCAAATTATTACCGCTCTTTATAACCGTTGCTAATGTGGATAGTAAAGATCCATCACAAGTGATAGCGGGTAATGAAAAAGTGGTACGGCCACGTTTAACAGATGCTGAGTTCTTTTTTAAACAAGATCTTAAACAACCACTTGAACAGTTTAATGAGCGTTTAAAAAATGTAGTATTCCAGGCTAAATTGGGAACTGTTTATGATAAAGCTGTACGTGTTAGTAAATTAGCTGGTTATGTAGCTGAAAAGCAAGGAACGAATGTAGAGCAAGCTAGACGTGCAGGACTATTATCGAAAACTGATTTAGCCACTGAAATGGTTGGCGAGTTTCCAGAAATGCAAGGTATTGCAGGCTATTACTATGCATTGGCAGGTGGTGAAGCTAAAGATGTAGCATTGGCGCTAAATGAACAATACATGCCACGCAATATGGGTGGTGAGCTACCTACTACACTGGTAGGGTGTAGTGTGGCGATAGCTGATAAATTAGATACCTTGGTAGGTATTTTTGGTATTGGTATGTTGCCAACAGGTAGTAAAGATCCTTACGCCTTACGTCGTGCCGCTTTGGGTATCTTACGTATTCTATTAGAAAAACGCTTAGAACTTAATCTAGCTGAAATGGTACAGCGTGCAGTTGATCTCTATGGCTATCAAGTAGAACCTAAAGGTTTGGCAGAACAAGTTTTAGATTTTATTTTTGATAGATTACGTGCTCGTTATGAAGATGAAGGCATTAATATCACGACTTATCAAGCAGTTCGTGCTTTAAAACCAATGTCACCATTAGATTTTGATCAGCGTGTACAAGCAGTAGAGCATTTCCGTAAGCTACCTGAAGCTCAAGCGTTATCTTTTGCAAATAAACGAGTTTATAGTATTTTAGAAAAAACTACACAGCAGGAAATTGCTACAGAAATTAATCCAGTACTATTGTTAGAAAAGCAAGAGAATGCGTTAGCTACAGCTATTAAACATCTAGAAGAGAGTGTGCCTAAATTAAGTGCTGCTCGTGACTATAGTAAAGCGTTAGATCAATTAGCCTCATTACAAACGTTGTTAGATGATTTCTTTGAACATGTTTTTGTAAACGTTGAAGATAGTCAAGTACGTGCTAATCGTTATGCGTTATTGGCACGTATTCGCCAATTGTTCTTAGGGATTGCTGATATATCGTTGTTAGATTAATGAAGTTAATTATTCTTGATCGAGATGGAGTCATTAACCATGATTCTGATGACTACATTAAAACAGTAGCGGAATGGATTCCTATTGGTGGTGCTATTGACGCGATTGCTAGACTAAGTAAAGCGGGTTGGACTATAACAGTTGCTACTAATCAATCTGGTATAGCACGTGGTTATTATGATTTAGCAACGTTAGAAGCCATGCATAATAAGCTACGTACTTTAGTAGCAGATGCTGGTGGAAAAATGGGGATAATTGTATATTGTCCTCATGGGCCTAATGATGGCTGCGATTGTCGTAAACCGAAGCCTGGTCTTTTACAGCAAATTTCCAAGTATTATCAAGTACCTTTACAGGGTGTATGGTTTGTTGGAGACTCAGCAAGTGATTTAAAAGCTGCGCAAGCAATAGGTTGCCAGCAGGTATTAGTGAAAACAGGTAAAGGATTGCGTACATTAGAAAAAGGAATTGATGAACAAGTTTTAGTGTTTGATGATTTAGTGGCAGTTGCTGATTATTTATTACAATAGTTTGTGACTCACTTAATAGGTGATTGATAGGTTCTAAATAATGAAGAAAAAAATATCATTCCTACAAATTCTACGTACCATAGCTTTCTATTTGGTTCTGGCGGCGAGTGTGCTAATTTGGGGTATCGTTTGTTTAACGGTATTCTTATTTATTCCCTATCGTTGGTTGATGAAAGGGTTTATTCAACCGTGGTGTCGCTTTGTGATTAATTCAGCAAGTGTTATTGCGGGTATTAAATATAAAATCACTGGACTTGAGAATCTGCCTAACACCCCTTGTGTTATTGTTTCTAAGCATCAAAGTACTTGGGAAACTATATTTTTTACAGCTCAAATTTATCCATTGAGTAATGTATTAAAGCGAGAGTTGCAATTTATTCCTTTCTTTGGTTGGATGCTCGCTTTAAGTAGACAAGTGGCCATAAATAGAGGTACACCAAAAGAGGCTTTTAAGCAGTTACTTGATAAAGGTAGCAAGTTATTAAAAGCAGGTCATTACATTCTTATTTTTCCAGAGGGGACTCGGACTCAGCCCGGGCAGAATGGTCGCTTTACCCGTGGTGGTATTACTTTAGCAGCTACGGCAGGTGTGGGAGCAGTGCCAGTGGCACACAATGCGGGTGAGTTTTGGCCAAAATATGGCTGGGCTAAATATCCAGGTACAATAGAGGTAGTTATTGGTCAGCCAATAAAATCTATAAGCACAGATCCAGAGCAAATAATACAAGCGAATAAGCAGGCAGAAAACTGGATTATTGAAACAATGCAGAAAATAACGGCAACTGACTTTTTAGAGGTTGCAAAAAAAGCACCTAAAAACCCTAAAGAACAAGATTAATCGAAGATAAATCGCTATAATATAACTATATCCGTTAGTTAGATAGGATGGGCAAAATGGAACGTGGAACTCTTTATGTTATTTCTGCACCTTCTGGGGCAGGAAAAACCAGTTTAGTTAAAGCTTTATTAGAGCGTCAACCAGAGCTAAAAGTAGCGGTTTCTCATACTACAAGAGCTCCACGTGCAGATGAGCAGGAAGGTGTAAATTATTTCTTTGTAACAAAAGAAAAGTTTGTCGAAATGCTTGAGGAAAGTGCTTTTTTAGAGCACGCCCTTGTTTTTGAAAACTATTATGGTACGGCTTCTTATTGGGTAGATGAGTGTTTGAATAAGGGACAAGATCTTCTGCTTGAGATTGATTGGCAAGGTGCGCAACAAGTTCGTCGATTAATGCCAGAAGCAAAGTGTATTTTTATTTTACCTCCTTCAAGAGGGACTTTGCGCAAGCGATTAGTGCAACGTGGACAAGACTCAGGTGCTGTCATTGAGCATCGAATGTCGCAAGCTATTAATGAAATTAGCCATTATCCTGAGTTTGATTATTTAATTGTGAATGATGACTTTGAAACGGCATTACACGATTTAGAGTCTATTATTATTACACACCGTTTAAAATGTTTAAGGCAGACTGAAAAATTAGGATCTTTATTAAAAGATCTCTTGTCATAATCAAGAGATACTTTTAAACTGAAAGATTCGAATTGAAGACGCAATAGCTGATAGTTAGTTGATGATTTTTAGAGGAATATTATGGCTCGTATAACAGTAGAAGATTGTTTAGATAATGTGGAAAATCGCTTTGAATTGGTGATGTTAGCTGGTAAGCGTGCTCGACAATTAGCAAACGGTGGACGTGAACCTCTAGTTGCTTGGGATAATGACAAACCAACCGTTGTTGCCTTACGTGAAATTGCTGAAGGCCTAATTGATAAAGAATTTGTGGCACAAGAGGCTATGGTTCGTGAAGAGCCTTTATTTACAGCATTTGATGACGGACAAATGGATAGTTTTAGAGGCTAGTTTATTTGTTTTATGCCTCGCCTAGTAGCTGCATGCCTTATCAGCGAGGGGGTGATTTGTGCCAACCATAGATGACCTTGCTCAACGCCTTACTGAATACTTAACACCAGAGCAGGTGAACTGTGTTCGGCGTGCTTACTATTATGCCTCGCAAGCCCATGATGGGCAGCGTCGTCGTAGTGGTGAAAAGTATGTAACACATCCTTTGGCCGTAGCCAGAATTCTCGCTGAAATGCATATGGATCATCAAAGCCTGATGGCTGCGATGTTACATGATGTTATTGAAGACACAGGTATTCCTAAAGAAGCATTAGCCGAACAATTTGGCGATGCTGTTGCTGATCTAGTTGATGGGGTTAGTAAATTAACCCAAATCTCCTTTGATAGTAAAGAACAAGCTCAAGCTGAAAACTTCCAAAAAATGGCCATGGCTATGGCTCGAGATATTCGAGTTATTATTGTTAAGTTGGCCGACCGTCTACATAATATGCGTACTTTGGAGGTGATGTCACCTCCTAAACGTCGTCGTATTGCAAAAGAAACCCTAGAGATTTATGCACCGATTGCTAATCGTCTAGGGATGCGTGATGTGCGTGTTTCTTTAGAAGATCTTAGTTTTAAAGCTATGTATCCAATGCGATCAGCTTTAATTGACAAGGCAGTTCAAAAGGTTAGTGGTCATCGTCGAGAAGTGGTTGCTAAATTTCAATCAGCGATTGAAGCCTGTTTGCAAAGAGAAAATTTACATGGCCAAGTAAGTGGTCGAGAAAAGCATTTTTACAGTATCTATAAGAAAATGAAGGATAAGAAAAAATCCTTTAATGAAATTATGGATATTTACGCTTTTCGCATTGTTGTTGATTCAGTTGATATGTGTTATCGCGTATTAGGTGCGGTGCATAACTTATTTAAACCCGTTCCCGGTCGTTTTAAAGACTATATAGCTATTCCCAAAGCGAATGGCTATCAATCATTACATACCTCTTTATTTGGTATGAATGGTATTCCTATTGAAATTCAAATTCGTACTAAAGAAATGGATGAAATGGCCAGTTATGGTATTGCTGCCCACTGGCTATATAAATCAGGTAGTGATGAAGTAAATCAATCACGTGTTAAGCGTTGGGTGAAAAATTTATTAGAGCTACAGCAGCGTGCAGGTAGTTCTTTAGAGTTCGTAGAAAACGTTAAAACTGATTTATTCCCTGATGAAGTGTATGTATTTACACCTAAAGGCCGTATTATGGAGCTGGTGAAGGGTTCCACAGCAGTTGACTTTGCGTATGCTGTTCATACTGATGTAGGTAATACTTGCATTGCTTGTCGAATAGACCGTCACTTAGCGCCTTTATCACAAGTATTAGAAAGTGGTTCTACAGTAGAGGTTGTTTGTTCTCCTAACGCTAGACCAAACCCTGCATGGTTAAATTTCGTAGCAACAGGTAGAGCCAGAACAAATATTCGACACGCCTTAAAACAACAAAAACAATTAGAGTCAGTTACATTAGGTGAGAACTTACTAAATAAAGAGTTAGCGAGTGTTGATTCATACCTAGATAAAATACCTGCTGAACAATTAGAGGCAGTATTAAAAGAGTATAAATTAGCTACTCCAGAAGCATTATTTGAAGAAATTGGTTTAGGTAATCGTGTTGCTTATATTGTGGCACAGCAGTTGGTCAAAGGATTAGACAGAACATCTATTGGTAAGAAACCTTTAGAAATACATGGCACCGAAGGTTTAGTGATTACTTATGCTAAATGCTGTTATCCTATTCCCCGTGACCCTATTATTGGTCACTTATCTACAGGTAAAGGTATTGTCGTTCATATAGAGAATTGTAAGCGAGTTGCTGATATTTCTAATACCGATAAATGTGTTCCTTTGCAGTGGGCTAAAGACATAAAAGGTGAGTTTGAAGTCCAATTAAATGTAGAGTTGGAGCAACAGCGTGGTTTAATTGCGTCATTGGCCGAAGCTGTCAATTTAGCAGATGCTAATATTGAAAAAATTGCAGTAGATGAACGTGATGGTAGAACCTGTATAGTGAATATGGTAGTTACTGTACATAATCGAATTCATCTATCTAAAGTGATTAAGAAGTTACGACTTATTAATGGTATTATAAAAATCGCAAGAACAGGACATTAATAGATTATTAGGAGTTTACTTCATGAAAAAAGAAGTGATCAACACTGAAAAAGCACCCGCAGCAATTGGTACTTACTCTCAAGCTGTCAAAGCAGGTGATACTGTATACTTATCAGGACAAATCCCTTTAAACCCAGCAACTATGCAGTTAGTTGAGGGCGGTTTTGAAGCACAAACAGTACAGGTATTTGAAAATTTAAAATCTGTGGCAGAAGCAGCAGGCGGTGGTTTAAAAGATATTGTTAAACTAAATATTTATTTAACAGATTTAGCTAATTTTGCTAAGGTAAACGAAGTAATGGGGCGTTATTTTGCAGAACCTTATCCTGCTCGTGCAGCAATTGGTATTAATGCATTGCCTAAAGATTCGCTAGTAGAAATGGATGCTATTTTAGTTTTAGGATAGTCACCCTCAGCTCAGAAGGATTAAATATATGACTCTCACAGAACTTCGTTATATTGTGATTTTGGCACAAGAAAAGCATTTTGGTAAGGCAGCTGATCGTTGTCATGTTAGTCAACCAACGTTATCTGTGGGGGTTAAAAAAATTGAGAAAGAGCTGGGTGTTTATATTTTTGAACGGAGTAAAAACTCTGTTCGTTTAACACCTGTTGGTGAAAGTATTGTAGAACAGGCTAAAAAAGTATTAGAGCAAACACAAGTTATTCGTGAATTAGCTCAAGTAGGTAAGGATCAACTTGCTGCACCTCTCCGTATAGGCGCTATTTACACCATTGGCCCTTATTTATTTCCTCATCTTATTCCTGAGCTACATAAAGTAGCACCTAATATGCCATTGTATATAGAAGAAAACTTCACGCATGTCCTTAAAGAAAAACTGCGCTCAGGCGATTTGGACGCTATTATCGTAGCGTTACCTTTTAGTGATGTGGATATAGTAGCTAAACCTTTATACGAAGAACATTTTGATGTCTTATTACCTGCTAATCATCCTTGGACAAAACGTAAAGAAATCAAATCAGATGAGCTGTCAGGTAAAACACTCCTCTTGTTAGGCGAAGGACATTGTTTTAGAGATCAAGTGTTAGAGGCCTGTCCAACCACCAAAGAAGGTGGCACTGAAGATGAGTATACAGAGGTCGAGTCTACTTCATTAGAAACCATACGCCATATGGTTGCATCTGGTTTAGGTATTTCTGTGTTACCTCATTCAGCTATCCATAGTCCTTATTATGCTGAAGGTGTTGTTGAGGTAAGACCTTTTGCAGATCCAGTTCCTACTAGAACGGTAGCAATTGCTTGGCGGATGAGTTTTCCAAGAGCAAAAGCAATTGATGTTTTAGTAGATGCTATTAAACATAGTGCAGCATCTATTATTTAAAAGTTGAGTAGCGTATGGCTAGCTTAGACCATACACCTATTACCCATTTAAAGGGAGTAGGTAGTGCATTAGCTGAAAAATTAGCAAAGCTTTGTATTATAACAATTCAAGATTTATTGTTTCACTTACCTATTCGTTACCAAGATAGAACGCGAATAACGCCAATTGGTTCTTTATTTACTGGGCAAGATGCAGTGATTGAAGGTACAGTTGTTTCATCAGCTGTTCTGATGGGACGTCGTCGTAGCTTATTGGTAAAGTTACGGGATAGTAGCGGTACTATTGGTTTAAGATTTTATTATTTCAATCAAAGTCAGAAAAGCTCGTTCCAAAATGGTGCGCGTGTGCGCTGTTTTGGTGATGTTCGTGTGGGGGCATCGGGATTTGAAATATATCATCCAGAATATAGAATAATTGCCGTCGATAAAATAATGCCTGTCGAGCAAACCTTAACTCCTATTTATCCTATGACAGAAGGGTTAACACAACAACGATTAAGGCAATTAGTGGAGCAAGCACTGCAATTATTAACGAGTTATAGTTTGCCTGATTATTTACCTACTGCTCTTATTGAAAAGTATCAGTTGGGCAGTTTATTAGAGGCAGTGCGTTATTTGCATCACCCGCCACCAGATGCAGACAGTCAATTATTATTAGAAGGTAAACATTGGGCACAAAAACGCTTAGTATTTGAAGAGCTTCTGACTCATCAATTATCACTACAGCGATTAAGGGAGCAGATTCGTAGCCAAGTAGCCGCTGCTTTACCACTATCAAAGCAATTAGTGCCTGCTTATTTACAACAATTACCTTTTCGACCAACTAATGCACAGCAAAGGGTTGTGCAAGAAATCAATTATGACCTTGCTCAGCCAGTCCCCATGTTACGTTTGGTTCAGGGGGATGTAGGTGCAGGTAAAACGGTAGTCGCTGCATTGGCTGCTTTACAAGCTTTGGAGGCGGGTTATCAAGTTGCATTAATGGCACCTACAGAGATTTTAGCAGAACAGCATTTTTTAACGTTTAAACGTTGGTTTGAGCCTTTAGGTATTCAGGTTGAATGGTTAGCTGGTAAGCTTAAGGGAAAAGCAAGGCAAGCAGCTTTACAGAATATCGCAGAGGGTTGCCCAATGGTTGTTGGAACACATGCGCTATTTCAAGCAGAAGTGTCTTTTAAAAATCTAGCTTTAATTATTATTGATGAGCAACATAGGTTTGGTGTGGAGCAACGTTTGGCGTTGAGAGATAAAGGTGGTGAAGCTGGTCTACTTCCTCATCAATTAATTATGACCGCTACCCCCATTCCTCGAACGCTAGCCATGAGCATGTATGCTGATTTAGATACATCGGTTTTAGATGAGTTACCACCAGGGCGCACCCCTGTGGCCACCGTGGTGATTGCTGATATTCGAAGAGTAGAAGTAATAGAACGCGTAAGACAAGCTTGTTTAGTAGGTAAGCAAGCTTATTGGGTTTGTACGCTGATTGAGGAGTCAGAAGAGTTAACTTGCCAAGCAGCAGAAACTACTTTTGCTGAGTTATCTGAAGTATTAACTGGGTTAAATGTGGGGTTAATTCATGGACGTATGAAGCCAGCTGAAAAGGCACAATTAATGCAACAATTTAAAGCTGGAGAGTTGCAGTTACTAGTAGCTACTACTGTAATAGAGGTAGGGGTGGATGTCCCTAACGCGAGTTTAATGATTATTGAAAACCCTGAGCGTTTAGGATTAGCCCAGTTGCACCAACTACGTGGTCGGGTAGGGCGCGGTAGTACAGAAAGTTTTTGTTTATTACTTTACCATCCACCTTTATCTAGAGTAGCGCAAGAACGCTTGGCTATTATGCGAGAAACTAATGATGGCTTTGTGATTGCTGAGAAAGATTTAGAAATCAGAGGACCTGGTGAGGTATTAGGAACTCGTCAAACGGGCTTATTACAATTTAAAGTAGCGGATTTAATGAGGGATAGTGACTTATTGCCAGATGTTCGAGAAGCTACACAACAATTAGTGATTAAACATAAAGAGTATATAGAACCATTACTTAATCGTTGGATAGCTAATCGCCAGCGTTATGGCCAAGTATAATATTTAGTGACTATCCTTTAATTTTACATAGTGCTCAGAACCATAGCGCAATAGTTCTTTTTCACTTTCAATTAAAGGGCGTACTTGTCTAGCAGGATTACCCACATATAAGTAACCACCATTTAATTGTTTACCTTGAGGAACTACTGTTCCGGCACCAATAATCACATCACTACCTATTACCGCATTATCAAGAATAATACTACCAATTCCAATAAGTACACGGTCACTAATTGTACAGCCATGTAATACAGCTTTGTGTCCTATTGTTACATCTTCGCCAATAACAAGGCCACTACCTAGTTTATTCACTTCTGGATTGACATGAGAAACATGCAGTACACAACCATCTTGTATATTAGTGCGAGCACCGATACGTATTTTATGCACATCACCACGAATTACAGCGTAAGGCCATACTGAACATTGATCACCAAGTACAACATCACCAATAATAATGGCCGTTTCATCAATAAATACTTCTTTTCCTAAGGATGGTGTTTTACCTTTGTAGGGGCGGATAGGCATAATAACTCCATGGTAAGCTACATCAATGTATATTAAATTTAATTATGAAGCCTCTAGTATAACATATGACAATTGGTAGACAATGTTAGGGGGGAGCAACAACAATTTTATTTTATATTGAAAAAATAAATTGGATACCCTAATAATTCTCTACTAACAGAGTAAAAATCTCGCCATGAACTATAGGTTGGTGAACCAGAACCAATTTGTTTAATACCTTCATGTTTAAAAGCGAGTTTAATTCTTGCAATATGATAGTATTGGGAAATAATAATAACAGACTTTAATTGCTGCTGCTGCATGTATTGGTAAGTGTTTTTAGCTGTAGCTCTGGTATTAATGCCTTGTCCATCTTTAATAATAGCGTTAGCTGGAACTCCTCTTGCTATTAAAAAGTTAGCCATAGCTATTGACTCGTCATAGCCTTCTTTGCCAGTACCGCCACTTACTAGGATTTTAGGGGCATACCCTTGTTGATAAATTTCAATCGCTTTGTTTAGGCGTGCAGCAAGTCCTGGGCTAGGTATACCTTCAGGTGAAACCTTAGTGCCGAGAACGACAATAAGATCGGTCTTGAATAAATTATCTTTTAAGCCTGATGCTACAATGCTTAGTACTGTTACAAAATAAATTAAAATAATAGCAACAAAAATCATTTTCTTTTTACGATTGAGAATCCATTTCATTTTATATAATGCTTATAACCATATAGTTTCAATTAGACATAATTATATAATTAATTAATTGCTATGAGTAAAATATTAATCTTATTTAGGGGGTATGCTTGGGAAGGATTTTGCGCTATCCTTAAACCGTTATCTTAGAGATAAGTACATTTATACCAATGTAATTCTTTAATAACACTAAAAATAATAGTATCTGTATAGTTTAGATCAATTATTAATAAATACAGTAAATTAATTAGATTTTATAGTTTTGCTGCTACTGGCAGTGTTTTCGTTTTATAAGTTGTTTGACCGGTGCTTATATCAAATAGTCAATTTTCAGGTATCAGATTAAATGTGGAATGGAATTTGCAATTTAAGGATTCTTAAGTAAGTTCTATTAGTCTCTAGAATTTATTTGACTATATTTATAGGCTAATGAATAACTTGTCGAAGGAGTTCAAATTTTGAGTGAAACAAAAAGTGTAAATAAAAAAGGCCATAATACAGAATTAAAAGGTGGTCTAAAGTCTCGTCATCTTACGATGATGTCTATTGCAGGTGTTATTGGTGCTGCTTTATTCGTTGGATCAGGTAAAACAATTGCTATGGCTGGCCCTGCGGTTATTCTTGCTTACATTGGCGGTGGTATCCTAGTTATTTTAGCCATGAGAATGTTAGGCGAAATGGCGGTAGCACAACCAGACACGGGTTCTTTCTCTACTTACGCTGATCGTGCTATTGGCCGTTGGGCAGGCTTTACGATTGGTTGGCTATATTGGTATTTCTGGGCTTTATTAATGGGTTGGGAAGCCTTTGTGGCAGGAACTATTCTAAATAGTTGGTTCCCCATGATACCTATTTGGGGATTTGCACTGATTGTTACAATAGCTTTAATTATTGTTAACTTTATGAACGTACGTAGTTACGGTGAATTTGAGTTCTGGTTTGCATTAATTAAGGTTGTTGCGATTGTTATCTTTATTATTATTGGCTGTCTAGCAATAGTCCATTTATGGCCTTGGGGTACAACCGGGGGTATCTCTCACCTAACTTCTACGGGTGGGTTTATGCCTAATGGTGGGCAGGCTGTTATTGTTGCCTTACTAGGCGTGATGTTTGCTTTCCTAGGCGCTGAAATTGTTACTGTAGCAGCGGCTGAATCAGCTAACCCAAGTAAAGAAATTATTAAAACAACTAAATCAGTAGTATGGCGGATTTGTTTATTCTATGTGGGTTCTATCTTTATCGTAGTGGCATTAGTACCATGGAATGATCCTCGTTTAGGAGACCCTACTTGGGGTTCTTATCGTGTAACTTTAGATGCATTAGGTATTCCTTATACGGGCTTTATTGTTAATTTTATTGTATTAACCTCTGTATGTAGCTGTTTTAACTCAGCGTTGTATACCGCCTCACGTATGTTATTCTCTTTATCTAAACGTGGTGATGCTCATAAAGTTATGCAGATTACAGGCAATAAAACAGGTACACCTTGGGTGGGCGTATTAATTTCTAGTTTCTTTGCATTTGTAGCTATTTTCTTTGCAGCCTTTCATTTAATGGATGTATATGACGTATTAATGCAGGCAACAGGTACTATTGCATTGTTAGTTTATCTTGTAGTGGCCTGCTCACAATTACGTATGCGTCGTAAATTAGAGGCTGAAGGTAAAGAAATTAAATTAAAAGTATGGTTCTTCCCATGGCTTACTTATGCCGTTATTGTATTTATTATTGGTGCATTTATTGTGATGGTGTATGAAGGTACTTATTTCTATGAAGTAGTTTATACATTACTATTAGCCGCAGTAATTGTAACAATGGGGATTGTGGCGCAGATCTTTGGTATTGGCACTAAAGATAAAGCTAAGCAATAGCTCATAAAAGAATTGCAGTTAAAAATTAAGCCCCTATTTAGGGGCTTAATTTTTTATAGGCATTATTCTTTATCTTGTTCTTTTTTCTCTGGAAATACAAAACTTGCCAAAATACCTAGTGCTAATACAACAAGCACTACATATAAGCTAATGGTTGGTTTAATTTCATACCCTAAATGCCAAATATGGTTTACTGCATTAAAACCTAATTTAAAGGCGATAAAAAATAGTAAAAATACCACTGCCTTTTCAAGATGAACTAAATATTGACGTAACGCTTCTAGTACAAAATAGAGTGTTCTTAAACCCAAGATGGCAAACATCATGGCTGAGTAAACAATTAATGGTTCACGGCTAACAGCGATAATGGCAGGTACACTATCAAAAGCAAACATAACATCAGAAAGCTCAACCACTGCTACGCAAAGTAACAAAGGAGTAGCGTAGAGAGTACCTTTTTTAACATTAATTCGTAGGTTGTGGTTTTCTGGTTTTAATAACTCTTCTGACACCTGTTTACTGCTGAGAAAAAATTTGTGACCTACAATTTTAGGAAAAACAGGAAAAATACGACGAATCAGACGGTTAGCTAAATGGTCTGAGTAATCCTTGATCTCTTCCTCGTCATCTTTACTTTTCAGCATCATAATGGCTGTCCAGCCTACAATGATAGCAAATACCATTTCAACCCAAGGGCCTAATGCTAATAGACCTGTACCAATGGCAACAAAAATACCCCTAAAGATAATAGCACCAATAACGCCTAAATAGAGAATGCGGTGGCGGTACATATCAGGAATTTTAAACCAAGCAAAAATGGCCATGATTACAAATAGGTTGTCTACTGACAGTATTTTTTCTAGGGCATAACCTGTAATAAACAGAGTGGCCACTTCTGCATTGTGATGAATATAAAGGTAGCCTGCAAAACCTAAGGAAATAAGTACCCAAAAAATTGACCATATAGCAGCACTTTTTAAACCAATAGGCTTATCACTGCGATGAGCGAATAAATCTATTAATAGTGCTACAACTGCAAGTGTAATAAAAACAGCTAGAGTTTCAGGGGGGAAGCCAAGATGAGACTGGGTTTGTTCCATAAATTTGTAAACCTGTTTAACAATGTTTAATAATTATAAATATTTTATTGGATCTCTATATACAGTATAAGGTGTAAAAAAAATGTCGTTTTACTAAGGTAATTTGTATCAAGAAAATAATCTGTTGATATATAATATTTTATATGAAGTTTAAAAGTAATTACTAATTATTATGATAAGACATTGTTGAGAATTGCTTAGATTAACTTCAAGTAGTTTAAAAGTTGTAAAAACTGCCTAAATAATTAAAAATTTCTATTATATTATTCAGTTAGAATTCATATTTATGTTTATAACTAAGTTTAGTATTTATAAGCATATACTTTTGTCTAATATTAATATTCGATTAATATAACTTCCTTACTATGGGCACGATCTATATTCGTTGGCTTTATTTTTCTTAATTAATTCATGTGGATATATTTAATCTACAATATAAGTTAGTGGTTTTGAGTTAAACATTATGTTAAAGAAGTTTTCAGTTATTACATTACTTGGTATAGCTTATAATTCTAATATACTAGCAGCAGAAATTAAGTATGGTTATCAGTTACAACCTAATCAAAACCTTCCTTTAGACAGTAGTCAATATAATATTAGCTCAGACATTGATACAAAGAGTTTATATGGTATTTATTATAACGGTTCTAGCCAGGTAGAACTAAATGCTAATCCTCTTAATATGCAAGTAGTTAATAATAATACAGGAACAAGTAGTGATAGATACATCGCTTCTGTCATTAATATTACTGGACAGAGTACTATGGCAAAAGCATTAATCAATTTAGGAGATGGTGGTCAACTTAGAGCACAGGGAGACACGGTGTATGCTATCAATCTAAAAAACAGTAATTTATCAGCTAGTAATATTAATATAGAGGCAAGTGGTAAATATTCAGCGTCAGGTCTAATATTAAACAGCACTGAGGTCAACTTAACTGGAAACAATAAGGTTACTGTTGAGAGTGATAGTTCGGCTATAGGTATATCTATTTCGAATAATACCTCATTTAAAGTAGACCAAATAACCATTGATGTAACCTCTACGGGTTCGGGTATTCAATTAGCGACTGGATTACAAGTACAAAATAATGCAAACCACATAGTTGATTTAGGTGTGGGATCAGTAATTAATGTTGACAGTACTGGTGGTGGAAAGGGAATCAGTATTAATGATGGCACTGTTATTGCCCAAGACTTTTCTATTACAGCGAAAGGCAGTAATAGTTATGGAGTCGTTTTATACAATGGTTCTTTTACTATGATAGGTGGTACTGTTATCTCTGATAATAATGGTATAGTCATTGGAAGTGTGCAGCCGAAACCACCTAACTATAATCATATAATTAATTTAACTGATGTAAATATTTCTGCTAACAATACAGCATTGAGTATGGGTGATGGCACAATGACTTTAAATAAAGTAACAGCTATTTCTACCAGTAGTAATGCGACAGTAATGGATGTTGGTACTAATGGTGTAGTTAATGCAACTGATGTTACTTTGCATGGTAAGTATAAGGTAGTGAGCGCTTCTGCTGGAGATGTGATTTTCTCAGGAAATACTGAAATTATTGGAACCGCCACCAATAATAGTGATACGTTATATGTTTCAAATGGTGGCTCTATTAAAACAGGCACTAATGGCAGTAAAATGAAAATAGTGGGAAATTTATATACCTCTCAATTTGGCAACAATAACCTAATTGATTTAAAAATGAATAGTGGTTCTGAGTTAACAGGGAAATCTACCATCTATGATATTAATAAAGGTACTATTAACTTGGATATGACAGGTAGTATATGGAATATGACAAATAATTCTAGTATTACACAGCTCGCTTTAAATAACAGTCAGGTTGATTTTATAAATCCAACTTTTACTATGCTTACTACTCAACAGTTATCAGGGAATGGCACATTTAGTATGAAAACTGATATAGCTGCAGGACAAGGTGATTTAGTTAAAGTTACTGGTCAAACAGCAGGAAGCCATCGTCTGAATATAACTAATCAAGGCGCATCAGCAACTGATGGCAATGAAACATTAACTGTAGTTGAAACCAGTGATGGTTCAGGACGGTTTAGTTTAACTAACCGTGTTGAGGCAGGTGGTTATCTCTATGACTTAAGAAAGGCTAGTAATGGAGCTGATTGGGAGTTATATGGGGCTAGAGGTGAACAAAGCTCTTCAGCTTTAGCTGGAGCTAGTTTTTTAAATACTAGCTATTTACTGAACTATATAGATAACCAAACGTTATTACAACGCTTAGGGGATTTAAGATTAGTAACTGACGATAAAACTTCTGATGGTTTTTGGATGAGATCATTTGGTGGAAAATTGTCTTCTTTTGCTGGCTCTAATTTATCAGGATTTGATATGCCTTATTGGGGAACTCAATTAGGTATTGATAAAGGTATCAATCTCTCATCAGGTAAATTATTAGTGGGAACAATGGTGGGGCTTACTCAGGGTAATCCTAATTATAAGGAAGGAGATGGTACAGCTAAGAATTATAGCTTAGGTCTCTATACTACCTATCTTCATGATAATGGGCTATATGTTGATGGCTTATTAAAATATAACAATATTCATAATCAATTTAATGTTAAAGATACTGCTGGAGATTCAGTAAAGGGTAAAGGAAGAACTCAAGGAGGTAGTGCTTCAATTGAAGTGGGTAATCGTTTTTGGCTTAATTCACAACAAGCTGGAATTTATATAGAACCACAGGCGCAGCTAACCCTAGCTATTCAAGGCGGTGATACAGTTAAGGCAAGTAATGGTTTAAAAATAAAATTGGATGCATATAACTCGGTATTAGGCCGTACTAGTGCTGTTATTGGTTATCAAACACAAGGTGATAATCCAATAAATGTTTATTTCAAAACAGGTTATGTGCGTGAGTTTAGTGGTAATACTAGTTATCATTTAAATGGTAATAAAGAAAAGCATAGTTTCCGAGGAGGGTGGCTAGATAATGGAATAGGTATCTCAGCTAATATAAATAAAGTCCATAATATTTATATGGATGCTAACTATGCTACAGGTAATCGATTTGATCAAAAGCAGTTAAATATAGGTTACCGATATAATTTCTAAGTCTCCCTATAAAAAGTGATATTAATAATATCTCTTTTTTATCCTCGTTCTAAGAATAAAAAGATTATTAATAAAGCTATTTGTTTTATATAAGTGCTGATAATTTGCATTAACTCATTGTGTGTATGCTATTGAAGACTCTATTTTTATAACAAATTTGTGGAACATAGTAGTAAGATAAATGTTCTATAAAATAAATTTATGTTTTTGTAGTATTATGTGTTCACTTTTTGAATCAGTTATAGGCCATTTACTGTGACTCAGCAACAAAGCAATGATAATGAAACGTTAAATCGTCATCTAAGTAATAGACATATTCAATTAATTGCCATTGGTGGAGCTATTGGTACTGGCCTATTTATGGGCTCAGGAAAAACTATTAGTTTGGCAGGTCCATCGATTCTATTAGTTTATATCATCATTGGTGTGATGTTATTTTTTGTAATGCGAGCGATGGGCGAGTTATTACTCTCTAATTTAAACTACAAATCTTTTATTGATTTTACAACTGATTTATTAGGCCCTATGGCGGGCTTTTATATTGGTTGGACGTATTGGTTTTGTTGGATTGTAACAGGTATTGCGGATTTAATTGCGATTGCTGGCTACGTTGAATATTTTGCACCTAATTTAGCCGCATGGATTCCAGCTATCTTTTGTATTCTAGTATTTTTGATATTAAATTTACTTACTGTGAAGCTATTTGGTGAGCTGGAGTTTTGGTTCGCTATAATCAAAATTGTAGCTATTGTGGCCTTAATTTTAGTAGGGTTTGGTTTTATTGTTTATGGATTTAATACACCATCAGGCACAGTGACTTCCCTTTCTAATATTTGGAATGATGGTGGCTTTTTTCCCACAGGTGGCTGGGGATTTATAGCGGGCTTTCAAATAGCTGCGTTTGCTTTTGTGGGGGTTGAATTAGTGGGAACGGCTGCTGCAGAAGCAAGTAATCCAACCAAGACACTACCCCGTGCAATTAATGCTATTCCTGTGCGGATTATCTTATTCTATGTATTGGCTTTGGCAGTGATTATGTCGGTAATGCCGTGGCGAAGTATAGCACCAGATAAGAGTCCATTTATTACTTTGTTTACTTTTGCTGGCCTTCCAGCAGCAGCTGCAGTGATTTATTTTGTGGTACTGACTTCAGCGGCATCTTCTGCCAATAGTGGCATTTTTTCAACCAGTCGTATGTTATTTGGACTGGCTTTAACCCGTAAAGCTCCTCGTGCTTTTGCTCGGCTATCAAAATCATCAGTTCCTGCTAAAGGCCTATTGTTCTCCTGTGCTTGTTTGCTACCTGGGGCTGTATTGCTGTATTTTAATAACCAGAATATTATCCATGCGTTTACATTAGTAACTACTTTATCGACTATCTTATTTATTTTTGTATGGACATTAATTATTTTCTCTTATATTGCTTATCGTAAAAAAAGGCCAGAACTACATTTAAAATCCAGTTATAAGATGCCTGGTGGTTTATTAATGTGTTATGCCTGTTTAGCTTTTATGATCTTTTTATTAACAGCTTTAGCCTTTAGAGAAGATACTCGCCAAGCATTAATGGCGAGCCCTATTTGGTTTATTATTTTAGGTATTGGTTATTATTTAATTCCTAAATCGGTTAAATCAGAATGGAAAAAGTTGACTGAAGAAGCTTTAGGAACTAATCAAAATTAATTATAAAAACTCACAGGATAAGTTTACTCTGTGAGTTCTTAGTTGTTTAAGGGATTAATACTGCGCGACCTTTAATTTTACCTTGCTCTAGTTTTTCATAAACTTCTAGCGCTTTACTGAGGGGATATTCCTCAATTTCCACGTGAATAACACCTCGTTTAGCTAAATCAATCACTTCCATTAACTCAGTTCTAGCACCCCAATAAGGAATGGTAATGGAGCAACCATAAGGTAGATTGTCAGCTCTAGCTTCTGTTGTGCCAGCAGTTAATTGATAATGTCCACCACCTAAGCCAACGATAGTCCAATGGCTATCTAAACCAATAATTTTTGAACCTAGTTTAATGGTTGGGTTAATACCAACAAAATCAAACACAACAGCACATTTCTTAGAACCAGTTAGTTTAATAATTTGTTCTGCTACATTATCTTGTGTTGTATTAAAGGTGTAATCAGCCCCATGTTTTTTAGCTAGTGCGAGTTTGTCGTTACTTACATCACAAGCAATAATAGTTGAGGCACAGGTAGCTTTTAGAATTTGAATAGCCATATGGCCTAATCCACCGATTCCAATAACTACTACAAAATTTGAAGAAGTTAGTTTACTAGCTGATCGTTTAATAGCATGATAGGGGGTAAGTCCTGCATCTGTTAATGGAGCCGCTTGGCGAGGAGAAAGGTCACCCAAAGGAATGAGTAAACGTGCGGAGGGGACGATCATATATTCTGCCATACCACCATCAAAGCCAATACCGCCACCTAAGCCACCTATTTCTGCTTGGTGGTCACAGTAGTTTTCTTTGGACTCTTGGCAGGGATGACAATGACCACAACCCCAAGGGCCAAAAACTGCCACTGCATCACCAACAGAGTAGCCAGTGACACCTTCACCAAGCTCTTCGATCCAACCTGCGTTTTCGTGTCCTAGAGTAAAAGATGCTTGAGGAAATTTTAGACCATCGTGAATAACATGCAAATCAGAATGGCAAACACCTGCTCCACCAATTTTGATTAAAACCTCACCAGTTTTTGGCTTAGGTTTTTCTATATCAACAATACGGACATCGTTTTTACCATAATATCTAACGGCTTTCATAAGTATCTCCTTACTTTCTTATTGTGGTTATAAATTGCCTATCTCTGGTATTGTAAGGCAGTATGATTTAATAAAAGGGGATAAATGGATACAAGATATTGCCATTTAATGGAAGTAACAGGTATTACTCGAGTTTTATAAATTAGACAAGCATAAAAAAAGCACCCATAAAGGGTGCTTTTGATAACTGCAAAACAGCTTAACGTTTTGAGTATTGTGGACGTTTACGTGCTTTACGTAGACCCACTTTCTTACGTTCAACTTCACGAGCATCACGAGTAACATAACCTGCTTTACGTAATGCACTACGTAAAGTTTCATCGTACTCGATTAATGCACGAGTAATACCATGACGAATAGCACCTGCTTGACCGCTTACACCACCACCAATAACAGTGATGAATAGATCAAAGTTTTCAGTGTTCTCAGTTAACTCTAATGGTTGACGAACTACCATGCGAGCAGTTTCACGACCAAAGAAGTTATCAAGGTCACGATTGTTGATAGAGATTTTACCTGTGCCTTTGCGTAAAAATACACGTGCAACGGCAGTTTTGCGACGACCTGTACCGTAATTTTGAGCTGACATAATCAATCCTGCCTATTAAATTTTCAATTCTTGTGGTTGTTGAGCTGTATGTGGGTGTTCTGCACCTTTATACACTTTCAGCTTACGATACATAGCACGACCTAAAGGGTTTTTAGGTAACATACCTTTAACAGCTGTTTCGATAATACGCTCAGGCGCTCTAATAACTAATTTATCAAAACTGATTTCTTTGATTCCACCAGGGAAACCAGAGTGAGAATAGTATTTCTTATCAGTTGTTTTGTTACCAGTAACTTTAACTTGTTCAGCATTGATAACGACGATGTAATCACCTGTATCAACGTGAGGTGTGTATTCTGGCTTGTGTTTGCCACGTAGGCGTGATGCGATTTCAGTCGCTAAACGACCCAATGTTTGCCCTGCAGCGTCAATAACAAACCAGTCACGTTTAACTGTTTCTGGCTTTGCACTAAAAGTTTTCATTCTTTATAGCCTCAAGACCGCATAATTTAAGCGGCGGATATTAAAAAATATGTGTTTTATAAGTAATAGCCACCATTTCTAACACTATGTGGGGTCGGGGTAATAGTGTGATTTGGAAGCAATTAATCATTCTTTGTTGAAGTAAAGCTAGGCTCAATACTTCAAATTTAGCGGATAATTATCATATCCACAAAAATAGTCGTGTAATTATCCAGATTATCAGCAAAATATCAAGGGGATTTTGCAAAAACTTAATAAAAAGCCTTTGTGTTAGGCTTTTTATTAATAGAGAAATTAGCTAGCTGCCTTATAAAAACGTTGTGAAACTTCTGGAGAACTATCATAAACAGTTTGTAATTTAGGACAGAACCATAAACTAGCAGGTGTTACAGTTTTTCTTTGCCAAGGGATTTTACCAAAGAACCATAATTTCCAAAATGTTAAGTTAGCATTAGGATTGGTTTTTAATAAATCGTTAAAGGTTTCTATTTTACCTAATTCTAGTTGTAAGGCATCTCTGTAAATTTCATACACAAACTTTGAGCAAAACTGTAGTTTTGAGTCAAATTTAAAACCAGTATGGTACAAAATATTCAAACGTTGTGGCACTTGGCTGCAAATAGCTAATTTTTGTTGATCTGATAAAGGCGTTGTTAAACGTCTTATAGCATAGTGTTTATGGTGAGAGCGTTTAACGAATTTAGTTAAAGTGGTAGTTTTTGAAATGGGTACACAACTTTCAGCCACCAAATAGTCATTACCATCATGGCCAATAATGATACCAACGTGATTGCTCCAACAAAGAGATGCTTTGGAGATACTCTGGAATAAATAAGCGGCAACACAGGTAAAGACAATATCCCCTACTTCTAGTGAAGGCACATTCTGATTTGTTGATAACATAACTATTCCTTTATTTGTTTTCTGCCTATATAGTAGAAGTATGCAATGATTTATATTTTTATACAATTGTTAGAAATATTCTGAAATCATACGTTGCTGCATGTAAAATAATCAATTAATACTCATTGGAATCAGCACTATGTATATCTATCGGCTAGTATTATTGTTGATGGTCATTATTTATTTGCTTTCACCCAGTATATTAGATTGGTGGGTGTCAGGTGATAGTGTTTGGTATAAGCCTTATCTGTTTTGGTTAGTAGCTATTGTGGCAACATTGTTATTGCAAGGAAAACATGATGTCGATGAACTTTAGTGTTAGCTACCTTGCACTTATTAGCGTTATTTACTTATTAGTATTATTTGGTATTGCTTGGGTTTCAGAACATAATAAAGTAGCCAGTAAACTAATCAGTCATCCTATTATTTATATATTGTCTTTAGGCGTTTATAACAGTGCATTAACTTTTTATGGCCTAGTTGCATTGGCTATGCATTATGGTTATGGCTATTTGGCTATTGGTTTAGGATTTACAGGAGCATTTCTATTAGTACCTGTACTGCTATTTCCTATTTTAAAGCTTACTCAAAATTATCAACTTTCTTCTTTGGCCGATTTATTTGCTTTTAGATTCCGTAGTCGTTGGGCAGGTATTTTAACCTGTGTCTTTATGTTGATTGGTATGTTGCCCTTAATTGCTTTACAAATTAAAGCAATTACCCAATCAGTAACCATCTTGACTCATCAGACTACTTCACATTGGGTTTCTTTTATTTTTTGTACCTTATTAATCGTTTTTGCTGTGTTGTTTGGTTCAAGGCAGGTTTCGATTCGTGAGAAGCGAGTAGGGTTGGTGGTTGCTGTAGCATTTGAATCGATCGTTAAATTATTGGCTTTTCTAATTATTGCTGGTTATGTGCTATATGGTATTTTTGGTGGTTTTGGTGGCCTAAATGAATGGTTAGTACAAAATAAAGAAGCCTTAGTTAGTTTACATTTACCTTTGCAAGAGGGGCCTTGGCGTGCCTTGTTGCTATCATTTTTTGCGGCAACAATTGTGGCGCCTCATATGTTCCATTTAACTTTTACAGAAAATGTAACACCAAAAGCATTAATGTTTGCTAGCTGGGGAACCCCTCTCTATTTATTAGCGATGGCTTTTTGTGTACCTCTTATTCTTTGGGGAGGACTTGTCCAAAATTTATCCATTGATCCTGAGTATTATATTTTAGGTATCGGAATGCATAATGATAATAACTGGTTATCACTTATTGCTTATGTTGGAGGATTAGCAGCAGGTAGTGGCTTAATTATCGTATCAACTATTGCATTATCAGGGATGTTACTGAATCATGTGGTTTTACCCATGTATACACCATCAGCAAACACCAATATCTATCGTTGGCTGAAATGGCTTCGTCGAACATTAATAGTTATTATTATTTTATTAGGCTATATTTTTTATTTATTAATCCAATCAGATTATACCAACAATGAAATTGGTATAACGGCTTTTATAGCAACCTTACAATTTTTCCCTGGTGTATTGGTTTTACTCTATTGGAAGTTGGGTAATAAAAAAGGCTTTATTGCTGGGCTATTAGCTGGTATGGGAAGTTGGTTTGTGATTATGTTAATACCATTAATCACCTCCATTGACTATATCTCTATTCCTTTTTTAGGCCGTTTTAAGTTATTAGGTGCTAGTGACTGGCATGTCACCAGTATGATTTCGTTGTCGATCAATGTTGCAATATTTTTTGTAGTATCTTTAATTACCAAACGCTCTGAAGAAGAAAAATATGCTGCTGATTTATGTGCAGTAAATACTACTCAGTATGTGCAACGTAAAGAAATGACATTAAGTTCACCACAGGAGTTCGTTAAGGCATTAGAAGTGCCGCTAGGCTATAAAACAGCCCGTAAGGAAGTTGAGAGGGCATTGGATGATTTAGGGTTTACTATTGATGAACAACGTTCTTATGCTTTGCGCCGTTTAAGAGAGCAGATAGAGGTCAATCTGTCAGGATTAATGGGGCCTCACCTTTCGCAGCAAATAGTTGATAAATTTTTAAGTTATGAGTCAGAGCAATTAATTGCCCAAAATGAAGATATTTATTTTATGGAAAGCCATTTGGAAAGCTATGAAACACGCTTAACAGGCTTGGCTGCTGAGTTAGATTCTTTGCGTCGTTACCATCGTTTAACCTTACAAACTTTACCCATTGGTGTTTGCTCTGTTTCTAGAAGTCAGGATATCTTGCTGTGGAATCGAGCTATGGAAGAGTTAACAGGATTAACAGCAGATAATATTGTGGGGGCAAATTTACATTATATAAAAGGTGCTTGGCGTGAGCTATTAATTAGTTGTATGGAGTCTGAGGGTGATCATCTTTATAAGCAACGTATTGATATTAATGGACATAGTCGTTGGTATAATCTGCATAAAGCTACTATTAGTGACACTATTTTAATCAATAGTGGTGGTATGGTTATTCTGATTGAAGATATTACAGACACTTATTTATTAGAAGATCAACTCATTCACTCTGAACGTTTAGCTTCCATTGGTCGATTAGCTGCTGGTGTTGCCCATGAAATTGGTAATCCTGTAACAGGTATTGCTTGTTTGGCGCAAATCATGAGAGATGAGTGGGCTGATAATAAAGAAGTGACAGAAATGTCAGCACAAATTATTGAACAAACTAAACGCATTTCTCGTATTGTCCATTCATTAATGAACTTTGCTCATGCTGGAGGGCAAATTCAAGCAAGTGCGCCCGTTTCATTGTATGAAATTATACAAGAGACCATTCATTTATTGGTGCTTAATAAAGAGAAAAAAGATGTGCAGTTCAATAATTTCTGTAACCCTAAGCATCAAGTTTTAGGTAACTCACAACGACTAACGCAAGTACTTATTAATCTGTTAGATAATGCAAGAGATGCTTCAATAGAAAATGGCATAATTGCTATATCTAGTTATGAGCATGAAAATACCATAGAACTTTGGATTGAAGATGAGGGTGAAGGTATTACAGATGAGATTAAGGATCAAGTGTTTGAACCATTTTTTACCACAAAAGAACCAGGGGTAGGAACGGGGCTTGGGTTATCTTTGGTCTATTCGATTATAGAGGATCATCATGGCAAAATCACCATTAAGAGCCCAGTAAATTTAGATACAAAAAAGGGAACACGTTTTTCTATAATATTACCTAAATATACTGACCATACTATGGTATAGTTGTAGGATTAAGAGTCAGTAAAAAAGTTGTGGAATTTCTATGTCACATATACTACTTGTAGAAGATGAAGTAATTATACGCACCTCTTTAAAGCGCTTATTAGAACGTCATCAATATCAGGTGAGCGAAGCAGGTTCTGTGGCAGAGGCACAAGAGAACTATAAGATTGCTAGTTTTGATTTAGTGATTACTGATTTGCGTTTACCAGGCGCACCTGGTACCGATATGATTAATTTGGCACAAGGCGTGCCAGTATTGATTATGACCAGTTATGCTAGTTTACGTTCAGCCATTGATTCGATGAAGATGGGGGCAGTAGAGTATATTGCTAAGCCTTTTGATCATGATGATATGTTAAGAGCGGTGGCTGAGTCACTGGCTAAAAAACAAGTTAATTCAGATAAGCCTGCTGAAGGTAAACGAGAAACTACTGCTAAAGCAAAAAATAATACAAAAGGGACAGATATAATAGGTTCTAGTCCTTTAATGCAAAAACTGTTTGAAAAAATAGAAAAAGTAGCACCTACTAATTCGACAGTACTTATTTTAGGTGAGTCAGGTACAGGTAAAGAACTGGTTGCGCGTACACTTCATGAGCAATCGCCACGTTTTAAAGCCCCTTTGATTTCAGTAAACTGTGCAGCCATTCCTGAGACTTTAATAGAGTCAGAACTATTTGGTCATGAAAAAGGTGCATTCACAGGAGCAACCAGTAGTAGAACTGGTCTGATTGAAGCTGCGAACGGTGGTACTTTATTTCTTGATGAAATTGGTGAATTACCTCTTGAAGCACAAGCAAGATTGTTGAGAGTTTTGCAAGAGGGCGAAATTAGAAGAGTGGGTTCAGTTGCTTCACAAAAAGTGGATGTTAGATTAATTGCTGCAACCCATCGTGATTTAAAAACCTTGGCAGCAACAGGCGAATTTCGTAGTGATTTATTCTATCGGCTAAATGTGATTAGTTTACAATTACCTGCTTTACGTGATCGCGGCAAGGATATTTTAAAAATTGCACAAAGTTTTTTAGAGCGACAAATGAATGTAATGGGTAAAACTGATCTAGTATTTACTCCAGAAGCAGAACAAGCTATTTTAACTTATACTTGGCCTGGTAATGTGCGTGAGCTTGAAAACGCTGTAGAGCGCGCAGTTATTCTTTGTGAAAGTAATAATATTACTATCGATAATTTAGGCTTAGAGCCTGAGGTTTATGGTTTAGCTAGTTTGGGTGAAGATGAGTTAACCAATATTTTTAAAAAACCTCATGAAGGGGCTATTAATAATAAAGATCCTAAAGAAGGCTTATCTTTAGAAGATTATTTTCAACGTTTTGTATTAGAAAACCAAGATAAAATGACTGAAACAGAGCTGGCGCGTAAGTTGGGAGTTAGTCGTAAATGTCTATGGGAACGTCGTCAGAAATTGGGTATTCCAAGGAAGAAATAAATATGAATAGGTTTACTACATATCATCTGTTGTAGGTAATAAAAAAAATCCCTGTTAGGAACTAACAGGGTGCAAAAAGGTTCTTTGATTCTTTTTAAAATGGGCAGGAAACCAATTCCATGACTCGTGGTTTTAGCATTTTGGCATTAGTGGAGTAGCTAACAGGTTTTCCAGCTCTTTTGCCATGTTGAAACTTAAGTGTATCGCCTGCTAAGTAAATGCAGAGTTTATTTTGTTGTTGAGAGTTAGCAGTCTTATAAGCTTGTACTAGCTGTGATAATTGTGCTTGGACATCATCATCAATCACGATGTTGTAGAGTTGTACATATTCTCGTAAGTTATAATCATATGCAGTCCTGCTGTTGTAAACATTCAGATTAGGATGTTTTTGTTTAATGATCGTTGCATCTTTTATAGGGATAGCAGTAATGAATCCATTTGAAACAGAATCATCTTTTTTGATGTCTAGGTTTATCAATAAATAACTGTCACTTACATATTTTTCTTTTAGGAAGAATAAATTAATCTCAGCATTTGAATCTGTGATGTTAATAACATCTCCTGATTCATGAATTATTTTAGTATTTGAAGGTTTACTTTTTCCCATAAAGAGAAAAAATATAATAATAGCAGCGATAAGAGCAATGGGAATTAATTTGTTCATTCAATATTTTCTCTCTTATTTTGTTATATGTAATGATTACATGTAAGTTTACATGTGAAAAAATATTTATGCAATATATAGAAGTAATATATTTATCAAATTTCTGTAAAATATATACAAGGCTTTGTTTTTAATAATATTATTATTTGTTCTAGATTAGGTGGGCCAATACCAAGCTGGAGTGTCTAACATTCTTTGACCTTTAATTGTGGTTTGTCCCAATACTTTTTCTAGTTCGATGGTATTGCAGTCACTTTGTTGCTCTAGTGCATTAATCAGTCTTTTTGAGTGACTAATAATCCAAATTTGTGAATGTTTACTGGCGTTTATAATAAGTCTTGCTAATGCAGGTAATAAATCGGAATGTAAGCTGTTTTCAGGCTCATTAAGTATCATTAATGAAGGTGGGCGAGGGGTAAGTAAAGCAGCCGTTAATAATAAATAACGTAGAGTACCATCGGATAATTCTTGTGCAGCGAGTGGGCGTAAAATGCCTAGCTGCTGAAGCATAACAGTAAAAAAGCCATCCTTTCTGATTATAAGAGATGAATCAGGAAATGCATCATGGATAGTTTGAGCAAGTAAGTCAGCATCTCCCACCTCTTGAATTGTTTGTAAAGCAGCCGCTAAATCATGACCATCATGGTGAAGTACAGGAGTTCGAGTGCCTAGTTGAGGTTTTCGAGCTGGAGCTTCTTGATCTGTGCGGAAATAGTCATAAAATCGCCAGTTTCTAATGATTTCTCTTAAACGAAATACTTCAGGACAATCACTATGTAACGCTACTTGTCCAAACAGCCCTTCATAATTAGGTGTATGTTGTGTTAAGACTTGCGTTTGGTGTCCATCCTTTACTTGAATAAGGGGACCTTTGCGTTCTACTAGTGTTCGAGTAGGTTTATACCATTCGCCAGCCCAAATCGTTTCATTTTTAATTTCGGGATCTTGGGCAAAAGCTGTTCCTCCAGGAATAGGCTCTGGTAGTCCAAGTGAAATGCTGTATCCTAAATCATCTTCAGTAAAACCTAAGTGGAGCCTGATAGCATTTTGTCGTTTAGTACCTTGAATGGGTACTTCACCCCGTTGCATATTACGACTAATTTTTTCTGGCCCTGCCCATAATACGGATTCCAAGCCACCTTCTTTAGCAATAGCACTAATTACATTGCCTTGAGCAGTTTCTGCTAATAATCGTAAAGCTTTATAGAGATTTGATTTGCCACAGCCATTGGCACCCGTAATTACATTTAGTTGGGAAAGTGGAAATACTAGATTATTGATGGAGCGAAAATTGGCTATAGCTAAGGTTTTGATCATAACGATTTTATATAGGTGAAAGTTTTTGAATATTATACGCGTTATGCAGGATAGATAGCGCCTAATATTCTTAAACCTTTAGCGCCTGTAACAGCAGGGCGATTGGCAGGGATTTTCTCTAAGCAACAGTAAGCAAGCCAGGCGAAGGCCATTGCTTCAATCCATTCTGGAGGAATGTCATAATCTTGAGTTGTTTGTACCTTAGTATTGGTAAGGTTGTGTTGTAAGCGATTGAGTAATTCATTGTTAAAAGCACCTCCACCACAAACAATTAGCTCATCAGTAATGGGTTGGGCTTGTTTAAGTGATTGTACAATGCTTTGTACAGTCAGTTCTAATAAGGTAGATTGCACTACTTCATCTGCTATAGATTGGTTAAACTGAGTTAATTTATTATTTAACCAATCAAAGTTAAATAATTCTCGGCCTGTACTTTTAGGGCCTGTTTTACTAAAAAAATTATCAGCTAAAAATAGCTTAAGTAGTGCCTGATTAGGTTTTGCACTAGCAGCCCAAGCACCTTTATCATCATAGTGTTTATTAAGTTTATAAGAAATCCATGTGTCTAATAAAACATTGCCAGGTCCACAATCAAAACCATGGGTAGTTTGATTGGGTGATAATAAACTTAAATTACTAAAGCCACCTACATTTAGAATAGCACGATATTTGTTGTCATCTTTAAATAGCGCTTCATGATAGGCTGGTACTAGTGGAGCACCTTGTCCAGCTGCTGCAACATCACGTCTACGGAAATCTGTTACTACTGTAATATTGGTAAGTTCAGCTAAGAGTGCACCATTACTAATTTGTATGGTAAAACCACGTTCAGGTTCATGTCTAACTGTCTGCCCATGACTACCAATAGCTACAATATCGCTGCTAGTTAGTTGCTGTTGTGCTAATAAATGATTAATTCCTTCAGCCGCTAGCTGCGCCCATTGTTGTTCGGCAATGGCCGCTTTCGCTAGCTCATCATTACCACTGCTACATAATATAAGTAAATCATCACGCAATTGCTCAGGCATAGTGATGTAATGATTGGCAATAAGTTGGCTAGGTAAATGGGGCTGTTGGTCAATAAGAACAATATCTAGTCCATCTAAACTAGTGCCAGACATTATTCCTATATAGTAAGCCATAGATTACTCAGATGAGGTTTGAGATTGTTCTGTTGTCTGTGCTTTGGCTAACATAACAGTTTTCTTTTTGCGCATTTCAGCCATTAACGGTTGGCTAAGCGCAAGAAAACGAGTCTTTTCTTTTTCAGGTAATGGATCAGCCATTGGCAGTTTTACACTAAGTGGGTCAACGTGCTTGCCATTTACGCGGAATTCATAATGTAAGTGAGGGCCAGTTGCTAGACCTGTCATGCCTACATAGCCAATAGTTTGACTTTGTTTAACATGACTACCTACTTTTAAACCAGGAGCAAAGCGGCTCATATGTCCATAAAGTGTGCTGTAAGTTTTACCATGTTGGATAACAATGGCATTACCATAACCACCTTTCCAACCACGTTCAACAATACGACCATCGCCAGAAGCTCTAATAGCTGTTCCTGTAGGTGCTGCATAATCTACACCTTTATGCGCACGAATTTTATTTAACACAGGATGGAATCGCCCCATGGTGAATTTTGAGCTAATGCGTGTAAAATCAACAGGTGTACGGATAAAAGCACGACGCATACTGGTGGCATCTGCACGATAATAAGCGGCAATACCTTTTTTGTTGGTATAACGAATAGCTGTATATTCTTTGCCACGATTTATAAAGCGTGCAGCCAGTAAATTACCTGTGCCGACCATTTTGCCATTTACTAGTTTTTGTTCAAAAATAGCTTCAAATTCATCGCCTTGGCGAAGATCTAAAGCAAAATCGATATCGTAACCAAAGGCATTGGCAATTTCTAAAATCATACTATGGGGAACATCAGCTTTATCGGCTGCTGCAAATAGAGAACTAGTAATTATTCCATAAGCATAAACTTGCTTATAAGTAGGTTCAATTGCATTGTGGTCAAATACATAACCGTCATCTTGTTTAGTAAGGCTATAAGTATTTAACAGATTAGGCTTAGTCACTAAAGAGAGTAAATCACCAGCTTCATTGAGTGTAAACTCAAAAGATTGCCCAATATTTAAGCGAGTAAAATATTTTTTAGCATCAGCGTTACTTTCTATCGCCTTATACATAGTATTTACAGATAATCCTGCTTTATTAAATAAAGTAGAAAGTGTGTCACCTTTTTCTACTTTAAACACTAATATTGTATTGCGCTCAGGAATTACAATTAATGGGCCATCGCCAACTACCATATTAGATTGGGCAACATCTGCTGTTGGTATATCGTTTAATTGAGTTGGTAATAGAGGGATAGTAGGCGGTGTTTGTAAACTTCTAGCAAAAATATCAGCAATTACTTCTGGAACAACAATAGGTGTGGTTGGCTCAGGTGCAATAGGTGTATTGGTAATCTCTGTATTTTGAGGCTTTTCAGATGAAGGATAAAACAGAATACCCAATCCCAATAGAATAGCTATTACAATTAATATAATTAATGAGTTAAACGAGCGCTTTCTTGTTGATGTATTCTGTATCATGGCTTAAATAGAGTTAACTACCAAATAACTAGATAAATTAGTGATGTAAAATATAAGTAAAACCAAATTTGCGCAACTGTAAATTACAAAAAAATACCAATTAAAATGTAACAGAAAACTTTATTTTACAGTATAGTTATCTATTGTCATTTGATAAATGACATCGATTAGTTAATTGGTTAAATATTAATTTAGAGAAGGAAACGATGAAATCTATTGAAGAACAGCTAGCATTAATCAAGCGAGGCACAGAAGAAATTCTAGTTGAAGATGAGTTAGTTGAGAAGTTAAAACAAGGTAAGATATTGCGAGTTAAAGCAGGTTTTGACCCTACCGCCCCAGATCTTCATTTAGGTCATACTGTACTTATTAATAAATTACGTCATTTTCAGACCTTAGGCCATAAAGTTATCTTTTTAATTGGTGACTTTACAGGTATGATCGGTGATCCAAGTGGTAAAAATACTACACGCCCACCTTTGACGAGAGAACAAGTTTTAGCCAATGCTGAGACTTATAAAGAACAAGTGTTCAAAATTTTAGATCCAGCATTAACCGAAGTAGCGTTTAACTCTACTTGGATGGATCAAATGAAACCTGCTGATTTTATCCGTTTAGCCTCTCAATATACTGTTGCACGCATGCTTGAGCGTGATGACTTTGAAAATCGATATAAAAGCCAACAACCAATCGCTATTCATGAATTCTTATATCCACTGATCCAAGGTTATGACTCTGTAGCATTAGAGTGTGATGTTGAAATGGGTGGTACTGACCAACGTTTTAATTTATTAATGGGACGTGAGTTATTACGTTCTTACGGTAAATCGCCACAATGTACTATTACTGTACCTTTATTAGAAGGTTTAGACGGTGTTAAAAAGATGTCTAAATCGTTAGGTAACTATGTGGGTATTGATGAGCCACCAGGAGTAATGTACAACAAATTAGTTTCAATGCCAGATACATTGATTTGGCGTTATTTTGAATTGTTAAGTTTCCGTGACTTAGAGGAAATTGAACAGTTTAAGAAGGGTGTAGAAAATGGAGCTAATCCTCGTGATATTAAAATTAAATTAGCTGAAGAATTAATTGCTCGTTTCCATGGTGAGGAAGCCGCTGCTAATGCCCATAAGTCAGCAGGTAATCGTCTAAAAGAGGGTGAACTACCAGAAGACTTACCAGAGATTACGTTAAAAGCAGCAACCGATTTACCTGTTGCAGCAGTACTTAATCAAGCTAAGCTAGTTAAAAACTCTGCAGCGGCTAGAGATTTACTACAAGCGGGAAGTGTACGCATAGATGGTAATGTAGTTGATGCTAGTTTTACTTTTAAAGTAGGTGCAGAACATGTTTGCCAAGCAGGTAAGAAAAATTTTGCACGTATTAAGTTAGAGCAGGAGTAATTTATTAATGCTAGTAAGTATTTTTAACAGTACTTGCTAGCATTTTATATTGAGCTTTCCTGAACAATAATATGAATAATAAGCACACAGAAAGATAACATGTTAGAATAATGGCTTATGATGAATGGATACTATTCTTTGCTATTAGGTTAAATCATAATCAGCCTAATTAAATTACATCTGTCATGTTAAACAATCAAATTTGAATTGAGTTAAGTTAATTAGATATTTATTGAAAACTGATCAATAAATAGTTGAGAGTATTTACGTTAATGGATTCACAGTTACAACAACAGTTACATGATTTAATTGTTGAAACAATTACCGAAGGTTTTCAGCATATTCAAGGATTAATAAGTGATGAGCGCTTATACGGTTTTGCGTTACATTTAAATAAAGATGGTAGATCTTTTTATTGTGCGGCTAATACGTTAGATGGTGTAACTAAAAAGTTTACCGTTAAATTAAGAAGTATTGAGGATGTAACAGATTATCTATGGTTTTCCAGTGAGTGGGATTATACAGATATTGCTTTAAAGGAATACAGGGAAAAATTAAGTAATTTTGTTAAGCAAAGTAATCTAGCTAAACCTATTATGAATATCTGGCATGACGAATATTTTAAAATTATTCTGGAAGCTTTACAAACATGTAATAACCAAGGTTTGTTTGGAATTGGTATTCTTCGTGAAAAGATGGCTGTTTTTGTTGATTCTGAAGATAGTAATATGTTTGATTTGGCGGAAAGAACGTCTAAATTATTAAATCCTCCTTATGTTCATGATGCTTTTTTAAGGCGTTTCGAACCACATGACCCACAAGGTTTGACGTATCGATTAATTAGTGAGTTGGTGGCTGACTACTAGTACTTCAATAGTATTAAGGTCAGGATAATGCCATTTTACATTCACATCCCAAAATAGGGTGCCGTACTCTCTGGTTGGCTCTGGTTGTTGGTAAGCAGGCTTTGGGTCTTGGCTGAGGCATTGCTCAATTAGAGTTTGTAAAGGTTTTTGTAGGCGTTCTTCATGTTGTTTTGCTTGTTTTAGTGCTTGTGTTGTCCAAATAACTTGAATAGTTTTTGGTGGTTTAGGAGCTATATTATTTGTTGCTTCAGTCACTATATCAGCATAAGGTACATAGGGCTTAATATCTATAATAGGTGTGCCATCAAGTAAATCAATACCTGAGATAAAAAGCTGGTTATCAACTATTTTTTCTAATTTAACAACAGACTGGCCTATATTGTTGGGGCGGAAAGTAGAACGTGTGGCGAAAACCCCTAATGACTTATTACCACCTAAACGGGGAGGGCGCACTTTTAATCGTGGCTTATCTTGCATAGTTTGGTGAAAGATAAATAATAACCACAGATGACTGATTTGTTCTAAGCCTGCTAATGCTTCACTTTGGTTATAAGGGGCTAATAATTCAATAACACCTGTTGCTGCTGGTGCTAAAAGAGGTTGTCGAGGAATAGTAAATTTCTCTTTAAAACAAGAATGTATATAGCCGATAGGTTCTAGCTGGTACATGCTATTCCTCTTTTGATCAAGTCAACTCAGCCCACAGATCATATTCATCAGCATCAGTAATACGAACCTTAACGATATCACCTGCTTGTAATTGGTCAGTATCAATATAAACGAGGCCATCAATATCTGGTGCATCAGCCACTGAGCGAGCTACAGTGCCTTGCTCATCTATTTCATCTACAATAACTAACATTTCTTGACCAACACGTTGTTGTAAGCGAGCGGCTGAAATAGCTTGTTGGTGAGCCATAAAGCGTTCCCAACGTTGTTGCTTAACTTCTTCTGGCACATGATCAGCTAACTCATTGGCTGGTGCCCCATCAACCGCTGAATATTGGAAGCAGCCTACGCGATCTAATTGTGCCTCAGTTAACCAATCCAATAGGTATTGGAAATCTTCTTCTGTCTCACCAGGGAAACCAACAATAAAAGTAGAGCGAATAATTAACTCTGGGCACTGCTCGCGCCATTTTTTAATACGGGCTAAGGTTTTATCTTCAAAAGCAGGGCGTTTCATTGCTTTCAGAACTTTAGGGCTAGCATGTTGGAAAGGAATATCCAAATAAGGTAAGATTTTGCCTGCTACCATTAATGGAATCACATCATCTACGTTAGGGTATGGATAGACATAATGTAATCTTACCCATGCACCAAGTTGGCTTAAGGCCTCACAGAGGTCTACCATTTTAGTTTTAACAGGTTGACCATTCCAGAATGCTGTTTTGTACTTTAAGTCTACGCCATAAGCACTGGTATCTTGTGAGATAACTAATAGTTCTTTAACCCCGGCTTTTACGAGTCGCTCTGCTTCTTCAAGCACTTCATTAACAGGACGGCTGACTAATTTACCACGCAGATCTGGAATAATACAGAAGCTGCAAGTATGGTTACAGCCTTCTGATATTTTTAAATAAGCGTAATGGCGAGGTGTTAATTTAACACCTTGTGGCGGTACCAGATCAATATGGGGATTATGATCTTTTTTGGGAGGGACTACCTCATGCACTGCTTGTACCACTTGCTCATATTGTTGTGGACCTGTAACAGCTAATACATTGGGATGAACATCACGAATCGCTCCTTCGGTTACACCCATACAGCCCGTCACAATAACTCGACCATTTTCTGCTAATGCTTCACCAATAGCATCCAGTGACTCAGCTTTAGCACTATCAATAAAGCCACAGGTATTAACTACAACGACATCAGCTTCATCATAAGAAGGTACAATTTGATAACCCTCCATCCGCAATTGCGTCAAAATACGTTCTGAATCAACTGTGGCTTTAGGACACCCTAGGCTTACAAAACCTACTTTAGGGGTGGAAGAATGGGACATGCAAACCTCAACAGGAAAAATACTTAATATAATTGGCGAATTTTAATAGGGATAAGATAGAAAAACTAGCGAAATAGCTATACTCAGTCATAAATGCAGTAAAAATACCAACATTATTGTCCTAGTAATTAAATATTCAGCAAATATATTATTATTATTTGTAACAAACGTTGCTGAATCATTTAAAATATGCCGAAATTTTTTTAGTTAAGAGGTTTTATTATGCAATATCTACCAGGGCAGCGTTGGATTAGTGACAGCGAGGCTGAGCTTGGGTTAGGAACTATCATTTCACAAGAAGGACGTTTACTAACTATTTTATTCCCTGCTACTGGTGAAACAAGGCAATATGCAATTAATAATGCTTCATTAACAAGAGTGCAATATACCATTGGCGATAAAATTACTCATATAGATGGTTGGCAAATCGTAGTCGATGAAGTAATGGAGATTGAAGGTTTACTTGTGTACATGGGGATAGATGAACATAATAAAAAACGCACTATTTCTGAAACGCAATTATCTAATTTTATTCAATTTCGCTCTGCAGCAGATCGTTTATTCGCGGGGCAAATTGATTCTTTATCTTGGTTTACATTGCGTTATCAAACATTAGAGCATGCCAGTAATTTACAACAATCAAAACTATTAGGGTTAGCTGGCGCTAGAGTGCAGCCCATTGCCCATCAAATGCATATAGCTCGAGAAGTGGCTGATCGAATAGCACCTCGTGTGTTATTAGCTGATGAGGTGGGTTTAGGTAAAACCATTGAAGCAGGTCTTATTATTCATCGCCAAGTATTGTCTGGTAGAGCAAGCCGAGTATTAATTGTTGTTCCTGAGAACCTACAACATCAATGGCTAGTTGAAATGCGTCGTCGTTTCAATTTAGAAGTAACCTTATTTGATGCTGAACGTTTTGCTCAAGGGGATAGTAGTAATCCTTTTGAAGATAGTCAGTTAGTGTTAGTAGCTTTAGACTGGTTAGTCAGTGATGAACGTGTACAGGATGCGTTATTCGCTGCTGGTTGGGATATGTTGGTAGTCGATGAGGCGCACCATTTGGTTTGGGTGCCTGATTATGTAAGCCCTGAATATGCGTTAGTTGAGCAAATTGCAGAGGTAACGCCAAGCATATTATTGTTAACAGCAACGCCTGAGCAATTAGGTGTAGATAGTCATTTTGCTCGATTAAGACTGCTTGATCCTAATCGTTTTCATAGTTTAGAAGCCTTCCGTGAGGAGAGTAAGCATTATCAGCCTGTGGCAGAGGCTGTGCAAGACTTGCTAGATAAGCAAAAACTATCTAAAGAGGGCCGTAAAGTCATTGAAAGCTTTTTAGGAAAAGATGCAGAGAAATCTGTGTTAGATGCAGCAGTAAAAGGTGAAGAAGAAGCCTGTGCAAGATTGGTAAGAGAGTTATTAGATAGACATGGCACAGGGCGTTTATTATTCCGTAACACAAGGGCTGCTGTACAAGGTTTCCCAATTCGTGAATTACATCATTATCCATTACCTAATCCTGAGCAGTATTTACAGATACCTCGTGATGAGCGCCCTATACTTACCCCTGAAATAGAGTATATTGATCATCAATTAGAGACTGATAGTGAGCGTTGGTGGCATTTTGATCCAAGGGTAGATTGGTTAATTTCTACGTTGAAAATGCTTAAACGTACTAAAGTGCTTGTTATTTGTGCCCATGCAGAAACAGTGATTGATTTGGAAGAAGCTCTACGAATTAAAGAAGGTATTCCAGCTGCTGTTTTCCATGAAGGTATGACTATTATTGAGCGTGATCGTGCCGCTGCTTACTTTAGCGATGAAGAGGGTTCGCAAGTATTAGTGTGCTCGGAAATCGGTAGTGAGGGGCGTAACTTCCAATTTGCTCATCATCTAGTATTGTTTGATCTTCCACCACATCCTGACTTATTGGAACAACGTATTGGTCGTTTGGATCGTATTGGTCAGCAAAATGATGTTCAAATTCATGTGCCTTTTATTGAAGGTACTGCTCAGCAACGATTATTTGAATGGTATGATCTTGCTCTGAATGCTTTTGTAAATACCTGCCCTGCAGGTAGTAATTTGCAAACACAGTTTAGAAAGCATCTGCGTGAACAATTAGAGGGTACGGACGAGAAAGCTTGGTCTAAACTGTTAGAGGAGGCTAAACAGCTCCGTCTACAGCTAGAAGAAGAAATGCAAAAAGGCCGTGATCGTTTATTAGAATTAAACTCAGGTGGTGAGGGTGAAGGAGATAGCCTTGTTGAAGCTATCTTAGATCAAGATGATCTATATAACTTACCTATGTATGCAGAGAAGTTATTTGATGCATTTGGAATAGATGTTGAAGATCACTCTGATAATGCCTTAATTCTACGCCCTGGTGAAAAAATGCTAGATGCTGGTTTTCCATTAGGTGATGAAGAAGGGGTAACCATCACCTATGATCGATCATTAGCTTTATCCCGTGAAGATATGCAGTTTATTACTTGGGAACATCCTATGATGCAGGGTGGAATGGATTTAGTACTGTCTGGCTCAATGGGTAATACAGCTGTTGCTGTCATTGGTAATAAAGCATTAAAAACAGGCACGGTATTAGTAGAGTTTGTTTTTGTAACAGAAGTAGTAGCGCCAAAAGCGTTACAGCTAGTTCGTTACTTACCAAAAGTAGCACTACGTTGTTTATTGGATCCTAGGGGTAATGATTTAGCAGATAAAGTTTCATTCTCTACCTTAAATAAACAACTTGAAAAAGTACCTCGTGGTAGTGCTATTAAATTTGTTAAAGCACAACGTGCTGAGTTGGAAAAGCAAATTGCTATAGCTGAGCAAAAAATGCAGGCTATTTATAATGAGCGAGTAGCAGAAGCAAAACAACGTTTTACGACAGATATTGAGGAAGAGTTAACCAGATTAACAGCCTTGAAAAAGGTTAATCCAAACGTGCGTGATAGTGAGCTAGAAATATTACAAGACTATAAAAAGATAGGCTTAGAATATCTCAATAAAGCGACTTTAAGACTAGATGCTATTAGAGTGTTAGTAGCAGGATAGCTATAAAAAAAGGGTAGTTTAAACTACCCTTTTTTCTTACCAAACAACAACAGGCTTATTCAGCTGTAGATTGGTTATGATCTTCTTCTGTAACTGAGTTGTCAGTTGTTTGTTCTGTAGTTTGTGCATGACCACGCTTATAAACAATATCTTTAGTGCCACCACCACAAACGCCTACTACTTTACCATCAGCAGCAGTACCTTTTTCTACTGCGTCTAAAGTAAATTCAGCAACACCATTGGCTTTAATTTTTTCAGCTATTTGTTCTTTAACAGTTTCGCAGTTAGTTGCAAAAGCTGTGGTAGAAATAAGTAGGGTACAGCATAATATTAATAATTTTTTCATGATAGGCTCCCTGAAAAGTCTCATTGATTAGTATAAACATAATATAATTATGTTCTTTTCTTAGAAAATAAAATACTTTTTCTGAACTTTATCATAACAGGCTGTTCAATCAATAGTATTACATTAAGGTATCATTGAAATTTATTAATAGTAGATAACAGTAGGAAATTACGCTATGACAATATCTATTTTGCTCGCTTATCTTGCTTTAGGGGCGGGTGCTGGGGTGCTGGCAGGTCTGTTTGGTGTTGGGGGTGGATTAATTATTGTTCCTGTGCTGATCTTTAGTTTTCATGCGTTAGGCATATCCGATAACGTTGCAACTCATTTAGCCATTGGCACTTCGTTAGCTACCATTATTTTTACTTCTATTAGTTCTGCTCAAGCCCACCATAGTAAAGGCAATGTAGATTGGCAATTAGTAAAATGGTTAGCTTTAGGTATTATCTTTGGTAGTATTTTGGGTGGTTTTACAGCCAGTTTATTACAGGGTGTTACTTTAAAAATTATTATTGGTTGTTTCGTTATTTGTATGGCTATTCAGCTTGGTTTTAATTTAAAACCAAAAGCTTCCAAATCATTACCTAAAGCACCTGGCTTAACCATAATAGGCAGTATTATAGGATGGGCTTCTGCTATTTTTGGTATTGGTGGTGGTTCATTAACCGTGCCGTTTTTAGCATTTTGTAGTGTACCAATGCAGCGCGCGGTTGCTGTTTCAGCGGCTTGTGGTATTCCAATTGCTATCAGTGGTGCATTATCTTATATGTGGTTTGGTTGGGGCGTCGAGGGATTACCAAGCTGGAGCTTAGGATATATTTACTTACCAGCTTTGATTGGTATTACAGTTACAAGTATGGTATTTTCACGACTTGGTGCTAAACTAGCGTATCGTTTATCTGCTACTTTATTACGTAGAATGTTTGCTATTTTCCTATTTATTGTAGGTTGTAGTTTTTTCACTCAATTGTAATTATTAAGAGAGTTTTATGTTGAAATATCCTGCTATTGATCCAATAGCATTAAGTATTGGTCCTGTTGATATTCATTGGTATGGGCTAATGTATATTTTTGGGATTGCGATTGCTTGGTTTCTAGGACGTAGTCGTTTATATCGTATTCAACCTACATTAACCAAAGATGACTTATCTGATTTGGTGTTTTATTGCGCGCTAGGGGTTATTCTAGGTGGACGAATAGGTTATGTACTGTTTTATGATTTCTCCGTTTATTTAGCTGAACCAGCAAGAATATTTAAGGTATGGCAAGGTGGCATGTCATTCCATGGTGGCATGATGGGGGTAATTGTTGCTATTTGGGTATTTACCAAAAGGCGTGGTAGATCATTCTTTTCAATAGCAGATTTTGTTGCACCATTAGCACCTATCGGATTAGGTCTAGGGCGAATCGGTAACTTTATTAATGGCGAGTTATGGGGTAAGCCAACAGGCGCTGAAAATGAATGGTTAGGTATGATTTTCCCGCAAGATCCATCACAATTGGTACGCTATCCTTCACAGTTATATCAGTGCTTTTTAGAAGGGTTAGTACTCTTCTTAATTGTTTGGATTTACTCTAGAAAACCTCGTCCATCTATGGCTGTATCAGGCATGTTTTTATTCTGGTATGGTGTATTCCGTTTTGTAGTAGAGTTTGTAAGATTACCAGACTCTCAACTAGGTTATATAGCTTTCGATTGGTTAACGATGGGACAAATTCTCTGCTTGCCAATGATTGCTATCGGTTTATTATTATTGGTGCTTGGCTATCGTAATAAACCATCTACTATTAGTGCTAACGTTTAAGGTTAATCATGAAACAATATCTTGATTTAATGCGCCATGTTCGTGATAACGGAGTGTTTAAAGAAGATCGTACGGGGACAGGTACTTATAGTGTTTTTGGTTATCAAATGCGCTTTAATTTAGCAGATGGCTTTCCACTAGTAACCACTAAAAAGTGTCACTTAAAATCGATTATCCATGAGTTATTATGGTTTTTAAAAGGTGATACCAATATCCGCTATCTTAAAGAAAATGGTGTCAGTATTTGGGATGAGTGGGCGGACGAAAAGGGCAATTTAGGGCCAGTATATGGTTATCAGTGGCGCTCATGGCCTGCTCCTAATGGTGAGCATATTGATCAAATCAGTAAATTGATTGAGATGATTAATAAAAATCCAGATTCACGTCGCTTAATTGTGTCTGCATGGAATCCAGCATTGGTGGATGAAATGGCTCTGCCACCGTGTCATGCCTTATTCCAATTCTATGTGGCAGATGGTAAATTATCATGTCAGCTTTACCAACGTTCAGCGGATATTTTCTTAGGGGTGCCTTTTAATATTGCCAGTTACGCATTATTAACAATGATGGTTGCACAGGTGTGTGGTTTAGGACTAGGTGATTTTATCTGGACAGGTGGTGATAGCCATTTATACAGCAACCACTTGGAACAAACTGATCTACAGTTAACCCGTGAGCCTTATCCATTACCTACGATGAAAATAAATCCTGAAGTAAAGGATATTTTTGGCTTTACATTTGAAGATTTTGAATTACAAAATTATCAAGCACATCCTCATATTAAAGCCCCAGTTGCTGTTTAATAGCATAAAAAAAGGCGTTTTAAAAACGCCTTTTTTATTAGTTTGCTTTATAAGCTTTCTTTAGAATATCAAAATTACCGTTCATATTGACCATAATTTCAAATTCTGAAGGGGGTTGAATATCAACCTGTGCACCAGCAGCAGATTTCATGTTCATGGTATTAATCATAGCATCACTTTCAGCATAGTAGTTTCTAGGATAAATACCACCACCATCACTATTAGAAATATTTAAATTTTGCGGGGCACCAAGTTGGTAATCACCACTACTTAATGAGCGTTTAGCCTTATCTTGTAGTTTGGTTAATAGTTTGCTTTCAAGCTCTGCAATGGCTTTATTTTTCGTTTCATCCGAAACACTGTAACGAAAATCGTTGTTAACATTCATTTTAAGCTCTTGGGCTTTAGCAATAATTTTGCCTAAATCATCAAACTTATAAGCGCGGATCTTTATGGTATTTTCTACATAGTAAGTTTTAACTTCTTTAGTGGGTTGATCGGCTTCTTTATTATTGTATTTTTCGATGGCTAATTGGGTAATATCTTTGGTTTTCAATTGTCCAGCAATGGTTTGATATTTTTTCTCAGCCTGTTGCTTGGTTGTGTCATAGCTATTTGCTATTTCACTGATTACAAAACTATATACATTATCAGTATCCTTAACTTTATCAAGATTGCTAATGCCTTGTTGCTCTAGTACTTTCACAACATCATAAAATTTATTACTAGGGATAGTAACATTAACAGTTAATAAAGTTTGATATTGTTGTGCATCTGTTTTAGTTAATGGTTTTGGTGAAGTTTGTTCATAGTTTTTATAGCTAATAGTGGTTAAGTCTTGCTGTTTAACACCTAATTGCTGTAGATAGCTAGTAAATGCTTTCATATTGGTGGTATTGCGATCAGAGGCTTCGCTAGGGGTAGTGCCTTCTGTAGTGTATTTAATAGAAAATTCAGCTGTATCTGGTTTTAAAGTAAGTTTTTCGGAAACATTAACATTAATACTACCTACTGCAACAAGATCCATTCCATATTTTAATTTATTTAGCTCAATAAAAGAGTTATCAACATATTGTTGAGCAAAAGAATAAGGAGTAGCTAGTACAGCCAATCCTAAAGAGACCGCCAATAATTGTTTTTTCATGAGATACTCCGTTGATTAGAGAGACTATTTATTGTCATTAGTCTAGCATGGGATTTGCTATCGGTGTGATAGGTAAATCCCATGGGTATGTAAGTAAATATAATTAAGCCTTAAAGGTGATTCAAAGTTTTACTCTAACAATTAAGCTCTACAGGCTTATAGAATGAAAAGTTTCCTTAAAGTAATGCATTGCTATGGTAAATGATTTTGGTTATTTTACATCTACTTGTTGAATGGCTTTTTATAGTTTGTTTGAAAAACAATACCAATTAAAAAAGCCATGTTTTTACATGGCTTTTAGAGAATTATTTTTTTATATCAGCATTTTTTTTGGTTCAACAATAATATCTTTAGTTTCAGGCTTTTGAGGTTTTAGTTCAATAGGGCAATCTTTTCTTACGCCATAATCAGGTAAGTCACAAGGCTTTGTTATCCCTAATTTATCAGTTATTTTTCTTAATATTCTTGGGTCAGGCTTTGGTCTGTCTTTTAATGGACATTCAGGTCTTACACCATAGTCTTTAAATTTACATGGGCGAACACGGCGCTTATCCGCTAATGTAGTTTGTCTAATATAAAAAACTTGTTCTTTTGATTTCTTAACTACACTTTTATTAGAGTCAATGATCTCAGCTATTAACTTATGTTCTCCACGCTCTAAATTATTAATTGAAAAAGTAGGTGATGTAGATTCACTTACAGTTTTACCATCAATAACAATACGATATTTATGATCTGATGAAAGTTTTGGAGAGCTTTCAATTGTTACCATCAATTGTCCATCTGAATTAATGATAGTAGCTTCATGTTTGGGTGTAATGATAGTAAGTGATTGATAGTTTATAGATATAATCTTAAATGGAGCATTACTATCACCATTACTAGCATTTGGGATATTTATGGGTGTGGTTGGAGAAAGACGAACAGTTTTTAAATCTGATTCATCTAAAGTTTTCTCTGTCTTATTAACGGAGGGGGTGATTTTAATATCAAGATCACGTGTTTCCTGATTTTCAGGAGGATTATCTGTATAAATAGTATTTCCGTTACTGTCTACATAAGAATAAACTTGTGCGTTTAAAGAAACACAAGTGAGTAACAATGCGATAAAGGATAATTTTTTCATTGTATTCTATAAATTAGTTTGCTCTAGGTTGGGGTTTGTTCGGTCTATTCTTAGCCGGTAGTTGTTTTGAAACACGTTGAGTAGTAAATGATTGAGGATCACTACTAGCAATAACCACCCCATTATTAAGAATCTGTCCTTGTATGGTATGTTCACCACGATCGATATTGGTAAGTGTAAAGCTATTACTAGCTTGTGCAGCGCCATAAGGTTTACCATCTAATAATAGTTGATATTGATAAGATGATGGTAAAAAGCGAGCGGATGTATCAAGCACTATTGAAACAGTAAATGTTCCATTATTAGCTCTTAATGCTTCTTCATCTGGTATGCCAGTAATACCTACTTTGGTGATAGTAGGTTTTGAGTCATTAATTTTGAATCCAGGGTCTTGGCCATTAGTCGATGAATTCTGACTAGGGACGGTCTGAATTTTAGGCAACTTAACTTGTTCTGCGTTTACATTAGCAGGGGGTTGTTCATTGGTATATACTGTGTTTCCATCACTGTCTTTGTAACTGTAAACAGGCTGTGCAGCTACAGGTAATACTATTAGCAATAAGGGAAATAGAATCTTGCGCATTGCGATCTCCTAATCTTTAGCTATATTAAGCAAGTTTCGCTGCATAGCTATTATAATTAGCTTATTATAAAGCAATTTGAAGCAGGTGATATAGTTATATCGTGATACATGTCTATTTATAATAAAACTTTTAGTTAATTACAGGTTAACGGTTTATAATTTCATCATCAAATAAATTGTAATCAAATAGATCGAGTTGGGTATATTGTTTAGGTGAAGGGGTCTTTATGAAGTTACAGCAATTACGTTATATTTGGGAAGTGGTTCGCCATGATTTAAATGTCTCGGCAACCGCTCAAAGCTTGTACACCTCTCAGCCTGGTATAAGTAAGCAAATACGCTTATTAGAAGATGAGTTAGGTGTAGAGATTTTTTCCCGTAGTGGTAAACATTTAACTCAAGTAACCCCAGCAGGCGAAAGAATTATTGAAGCAGCGGTAGAAATACTGCGCAAAGCAGAAGGCATCAAGCGTATTGCACAGGAGTTTTCAAGTGAAAAAAGTGGCTCGTTAACCATTGCTACTACCCATACTCAAGCACGTTATGCTTTACCTAAAATCATTAGTGAATTTATTACCCGTTATCCTGATGTATCATTGCATATGCATCAAGGTACTCCTATCCAAATTGCCAAAATGGCGGCAGATGGTACAGCAGATTTTTCAATAGCTACTGAGGGGATGGAAGAGTTTTCTGATTTAGTGATGATGCCTTGTTATCGCTGGAATCGTTGCGTTATCGTGCCTAAATCACATCCTTTAAGTACTTTAAAAGAAATTTCATTAGAGGCTTTAGCAGAACAACCATTAGTGACTTATGTACACGGTTTTACAGGACGTTCTAAGCTAGATGCTGCATTTCATGCCAAAGGATTAGAGCCTAAAATAATCTTTACGGCAGCGGATGCCGACGTTATCAAAACTTATGTTAGGTTAGGTATGGGGGTTGGTATTATTGCCAATATGGCGTTTGATGAGCGTACTGATACTGATTTAGTAAAAATTGATACGGGCGATTTATTTGAATCGAGCATTACACGTATTGCTTTCCGTAAAGGTAGTTTTTTACGTGGCTTTATGTATGAGTTTATTGAAAGCTTTGCCCCACATTTAACTAAAAAACTGATTAATGAAGCCATTGAGCTACAGGGTAAGCCTGAGTTTGATGCTATATTTAAGACTATAAAATTACCTGTACATTAAAAAATATTTTAAAAGCCATTATAAAGTTGAGAATGCTTTATAATGGATTTTCTTTTTTAGCTAATAGAGTTTTATATGCGTATAGGTCATGGTTATGATGTACATCGTTTTGGCGATGGCAACTTTGTAACTTTAGGTGGAATACAAATTCCTTTCCATAAAGGTTTAATAGCCCATTCAGATGGCGATGTGCTAATCCATGCACTTTGTGATGCGCTATTAGGAGCCTGTGCTTTAGGTGATATAGGTCGCCATTTCCCTGATACAGATCCTCAATATAAAGGAATTGATAGTAGACAACTATTACGTCATGTTATTGCATTAGTTAATAAGCAAGGATGGCAATTAGCTAATATGGATGCCACTATTATTGCGCAAGCGCCTAAAATGGCTCCCTATATTGAACAGATGCGTGAATTATTAACCAAAGATATGCAAGTAAAACTTGAGCAAGTTAATATTAAAGCAACCACTACAGAAAAGCTTGGTTTTACTGGTCGAGAAGAAGGTATTGCAGTACATGCTGTGGTATTATTAGCGCCTTATGACAGAACTTGAATTATTAGGCCCTACCGCTTGGGGCGAGGCTTGCGGAGAGGCTCAGTTAAAAGCAATAGCTGAAGATTTTCAGGTGGATGAAGTATTAGATATTCCTTTAACCGGTGAGGGTGAGCACCTTTGGTTATGGGTTGAAAAACGCTATCTAAATACTGAAGAGGTGGCTAAACGGATAGCTAGAGCTATTCAAGTACCATTAAGGCAAGTGAGTTATGCAGGCCTAAAAGATAAGCTAGCGTTGACTAGGCAATGGTTTAGTATTCATTTGCCAGGTAAAATGGATCCTGATTTAACCACATTAGAAAGTGACCAGTTACATATTGTTAAACAAATACGTCATCAACGAAAGTTGCAACGAGGTACTCATTCGGCTAATGGCTTTATTATCCGTTTGACTCAGCTTGAAGCGGATCAAAAGCTATTAGTAGAGCGCTTGCAGTTAATAGCTAAACAAGGTGTGCCTAACTATTATGGTTTGCAACGCTTTGGTTTTGATGGGAGTAATGTTGAGCAAGCTATAGAGTGGGCAAATCAACAAGCTTATCCTGAGCAACGTAATATACGTTCTAGATTATTATCCAGTGCTAGAAGTTATTTATTTAACAAAGTGCTAGCCAGAAGAGTGAGTATGGGTACTTGGAATAACTTAATTAAAGGTGATGTATTGTCCTTTACAGATAGTCGTAGTTTCTTTCCTGCCGAACAACTGGCTGCAAATGATACTAGATTGGCTGAGTTAGATATTCATCCTACCGCTCCTCTTTGGGGAGAGGGTGAGTTAGCTACTACAGCGCAGGCACTACAACAAGAGCAAACAATATTAGCTGAATATCAGCAATTAACAACTTGGTTACAATCCGCCAATATGCGCCAAGAAAGGCGGGTGTTGAGATTACCTGTTAACGATTTAACATGGCACTTTGTAGAACCTACTATTTTACAATTAAATTTTGTATTACCAACAGGCTGTTTTGCTACCTCAGTAGTAAGAGAAATAGTGTCACTTAAAGCAACGGAAGATAAATGTACATATTAGTTTCTAATGATGATGGTGTTTCTGCACCTGGTATTAAAGCACTTTATGACGCATTGGCTGATTATGGTCAATGTCAAGTATTAGCCCCCACGAGAGATATGAGTGGCACAAGTAATTCTCTGACGCTTGATCGTCCATTATACCCACATTATTTAGAGAATGGTTTTATTGGTTTAGATGGAACACCTGCTGATTGTGTACATATGGCAATGAATGGTTTTCTTGAACATAAGCCTGAGCTAGTGGTGTCAGGTATTAATTTGGGTGCTAATTTAGGTGATGATGTACTGTATTCTGGGACAGTAGCAGCGGCTACTGAAGGGCGTTTTACGCAAGCCCCTTCGTTTGCTTTTTCATTAGTTTCTAGAGAAATAACAAACTTACCAACCGCTGCACATTTTGCCAGAAAGTTAGTAGAGAATTATGCTAAACTTGATCTGCCAAATCATACAATACTCAATGTTAATATTCCAAATTTACCTTTAGATCAGGTAAAGGGGATTAAATTAACTAGATTAGGGTATCGTAGCCATTCTTTACCGCCAGAGAAAACAGTAAATCCCAGAGGTAAAGTTGGTTATTGGATCTCTTTGACTGGTGATATAGTAGATGGTGGTGAAGGAACAGATTTTCATGCAATTGCAGAGGGATATGTTTCTGTAACTCCTTTAACAATTGATCGTAGTTGTAGGTTGGCTTTAGATTCTTTACATGCGGTGGGGAAAGTATAAATATGACTAATGGTTTGATGCGAAGTGGCATTGGAATGACTTCGCAACGGACAAGAGAGCGTTTAGTGCAACGTCTGCAAGAAGAAGGCGTGACTAATGAGCGAGTGCTAGAAGTCATTCGTAATACGCCTCGTCACTGGTTTATTGACGAGGCACTTTCACACCGTGCATATGAAGACACCGCATTGCCTATTGGGCATAATCAAACTATTTCCCAGCCACTTATTGTGGCACACATGACAGAAATATTATTAGCCGCTGGGCCATTGGATAAAGTGCTCGAAATAGGGACAGGTTCAGGCTATCAAACCGCCATTCTTGCTCAATTAGTGAACAGAGTATTTTCTGTAGAAAGAATTCAACCTTTACAGGATAAGGCTAAAGAACGATTACAAGGTTTAAAATTACGTAATATAGTATTTCGATGGGGTGATGGTTGGGAAGGTTGGAATGCTTTAGCACCTTACAATGGTATTATAGTCACTGCGGCTGCTCCTGAAATCCCACAAGCGTTATTAGACCAATTAGCAGTGGGTGGTCGTTTAGTAATGCCTGTTGGTGATAATAATAGCCAACAACTACAGCTAGTAATAAGGCAAGAGCAGGGCTTTAAACAACAAATATTGGGTAATGTACGATTTGTACCTTTACTCAATGGAACCATACGTTAATTTAATTATCATTAGGAGCTTAAAGTGGGGTTATTGAATAGAGAGTTATTACCCATTTCTTCGTTATCTATATTGATATTGCTGACTGCTTGCTCAAATGATAATGCTAGAGTTCAAGTAGTTGATAAAACAACAAACTATAATAAACAGGTTAAGGTAACAACTGTTCCTTATTCGGGAAAAGTAGTGCAGGCAGGTAGTTATACGCCTGTAACAAAAGGCCAGCATGTTGTACAAGGTGGGGAGACTTTGTATTCATTAGCGTTTAACTATGGCCGCGATTGGCGAGAGTTAGCTAATGAAAACAATATTGGTGCCCCTTATACTATTTATCCAGGACAGGTAATTTCATTATCAGGTAGAGCTAGCTCAACAACGACTACCACTACAAAAGCGCATGATTCTGGTAGTATTAAAGTGACTACAACCCAGAAACCAACGACATCAACTACCACTAAACCAACAGCTACGCAGGCGCCAACTCAAACACAGACTAAGCCTACTACTTCAGCGCCTACACCGACTACAGCTGTAGTCGGGGGGTGGACATGGCCAGCAATGGGAGCAGTCATTAGTACTTACTCTCCGACAGGTACTCTAAATAAAGGGATCGATATCGCAGCTAGTGAAGGTTCTGCTGTGATGGCAGCATCGGCAGGTACAGTGGTTTATGCAGGTAATAACCTACATGGTTATGGTAATTTATTAATTATTAAACACAATGATAGTTTTGTGAGTGCCTATGGGCATAATCGTAGTTTATTAGTTAAAGAAGGCCAGAAAGTAAGTGCAGGTCAAAAAATTGCTGAAATGGGATCAACAGGTGCTGATCGAGTCAAATTGCATTTTGAGATTAGGTTAAATGGTAAACCTGTAGATCCACTTAAATATTTGCCTAAAAAGTGAAAAATAGTTGATGAAGAAAGTACACGATTTAGAGGTTCAAGCATTTAGTCGTCAATCCAATAGCCAACGTTATAACTATTTTGTTGAGAAAGTATTTGAGTGGCAGGAAGCTTGGGGGTTAGGTGATGAAGAAGGTTGGGTTATTGCTGAAATAGGGGAAGAGATTGTTTTTCCTTTATGGCCAGCAGAGCCTTTTGCTAAGAAATGCCAAGTGGATAATTGGCAAAATACCGAAGTTAAGAAAATTTCTTTTGATGAATTATTAACAGAGGTTTTACCTAGTTTGGTAGAAGATGATGTTCAAGTTGCTGTCTTTATGGTGCCAGATAATGAGCAATGTGGTGTATTGCCTGCACAAGAGCTATTAAATGACTTTGTCACACTTAGTGAACAGAAAGATACTAGATAATAAAATGTATAAATATCGAGTTTGATGAGTAGGCTATAAACTGCTGACAGTTGTTGATGGAAGCAACTATTATAATTGCTGTTAATAAAGCAATTTGAGCATTGAATCAAAAGAAAGAAAAATAACTAAACTTATAGCGTTAGTTAATAAGTATTTTAATTAGAATTAACAATATTTTTGATAAAATATTTTGTTTTTCAATAAATCCTTATATGATGAATCAATGTAATGATAATAAGGATAATCTGTGCTTAATAACCCCTGCTATTTGCGCTTAGCTTTGCCTTCTCCGTTACGGCGATTATTTGATTATTTGCCACCAAAAGGTGTGGATGCAAGTTCTTTACAAGTGGGTATTAGGGTAAAAGTACCATTTGCTAACCGTACTTTAATTGGTGTGTTAATTGAGGTGGTTGAAGAAACCACTGTTCCAGTCGAAAAGTTAAAGAAAGCTATTGAGCTAGTAGATGAAATTCCAATAATTCCACCCTTATTACTAAAACTATGTCAGTGGACAGCACAATATTATCAACATAGCTTGGGGGATACATTATCTTGGGCGTTGCCTAATTTATTGAAGCAAGGTAAATACCCTGATGATAATCAAGAATATTTTTGGAAAGTAGAAGAGGGAAGTGATTTAGAGGATCCTAGACTTGCTAGAGCAACTCGCCAAAAACGAGCATTACAGGTATTGATGCAACATCCACATGGTGTTGCACAAAATCTGATAGGAAAATTACAGATTCAATTAGATACTTTAAAAAGACTACAAGAAAAAGGATTAGTTGTCTGTGAAATAAGAGAAATTAAGCCTATTATCCATGAGGGTAGCTGGTTAATAGAGCCTGAACTATTAGCCAATGAAGAACAAGAAAAAGTAATTAATATTATTAGTAGGTCGCTTGATAGTTATCAACCATTTCTACTCTATGGTGTAACAGGCAGTGGTAAGACAGAGGTTTACTTTCATTTAATTCATCAAGTATTAAAGATGAAAAAACAATCGCTTGTACTAATTCCTGAAATTAATTTAAGCCCACAAACATTGCATCGTTTTCAGAAACGGTTTAATGCCAAAATTGTTTTAATTCATTCAAACTTGACCGATAAAGAACGTTTGGAAGCATGGCAAGCCGCTAAAGAAGGGCGGGTAGATATAGTGATTGGTACTCGTTCTGCTATTTTTACACCCATGGCAAAATTAGGTTTAATTATTGTAGATGAAGAACATGATAGTTCTTATAAGCAACAAGATGGTTTGCGTTACCATGCGCGTGATTTAGCTATAGTTCGTGGCAGAATGGAGAGCGTACCTGTTGTCTTAGGCTCTGCTACACCTTCTTTAGAAAGCTTACATAATGTGACGTTAGATAGATATAGACAGCTCAATCTTACCTATCGTGCAGGCAATGCTAAACCACCTAAAATCCAATGTTTAGATGTTCGTACCCAGCCAATGGATAGTGGTATTTCTGCACAACTGCAAAGCTTAATTGAGTCCACTTTAAAAGTGGGACAACAAGTCTTAATTTTTATTAATAGACGAGGTTTTGCCCCTACCTTAATTTGTCATCATTGTGGTTGGATTTGTCATTGCCCTCATTGTGATGCCAGAATGACATTACATTTAAGAGATCATGAATTACGTTGTCATCACTGTGAGTTTCGCCAGTTACCGCCTGCTATGTGCCCACATTGTCACCATGTGGATTTAAGACCTGTAGGAGTGGGGACAGAGCGTACAGAAGAGCGTTTAAAAGTTTTATTTCCAGATTGGCCAATCTGGCGTATAGATCGTGATACTACCAGTCGTAAATTAGCTATGCAGGAAATAGTCACTGCAGTAAAAACAGGTGAGGCAGGTATTCTTGTGGGTACTCAAATGTTGGCAAAGGGGCATCACTTTCCTAATGTTACATTAGTCGCCATCCTTGATGCAGATAATGGATTATTTTCTGCTGATTTTAGGGCTTGTGAAAAAACAGCTCAGCTCATTATTCAAGTGGCAGGTCGAGCTGGACGAGCAGAACAAGAGGGGCGAGTGTTGATTCAAACTCATTTGCCTGAGCATCCACTCATTTTACAGTTAATGGACAAGGGTTATTTAGCTTTTGCTAAGCATAATTTAGAAGAAAGAAAAGAGGCCAGTTTACCGCCATTTAGTTATTTTGCACTATTAAGAGCAGAAGCTTATAAACAAGAACAGTTAGATGATTTTTTAGTACGTGCACATGCACAAGCGGAAATGTTAGCAGTACAGGTTGAAAATAAAATAATAGAAGTATTTTCTCCAGTGCCAGCACCTATGGAAAAGAGAGCAGGTCGTTACCGAGGGCAAGTTCTAGTGCAAAGTAGTATACGTCCTGTATTACACCAATTTTTAACAAGTTGGGTGCAGGCTTTAGAAGAACTGCCCAAGACTAGTCAGATTCGTTGGTCATTGGATATTGATCCTATTGATTTAAATTAATCACTTAAATCGATTATTTTATTTGATTTGTTTAGAAAACTGCCAAGGCTTATATTGATAATATAAGCCTTGGCGGTTGATTCAAAAGTTATTGAACTTTACGAGGAACAACCAGTGTTTGGTTAAAGCCGTGAGATGAAAGTTGTTTTTGTGCTTTAGTGGCATCATCTTTTGTTTTAAAAGGGCCTACCAATACTCTATACCACGTTTTGTTATTGCTGTTTGCTGTTTCTACTTTAACATCTTGGCCAAGCATTAAGATCTGCGCCCTGATACTCTCAGCACCTGTTTGAGTAGGATATGAGCCAGCTTGCAAAAAGAAATTCATGCTGGATGGTGGCGTAGGCGTTGTAACAACAGCAACTTGTGATGGTTGAGTAGTTTGTATAGGTTGGTTAACCTGTTGGGCAGGTTGTACAGGCGGTTTAACAGGCGTAGGTGGAATAACAGGTGGTGTTCTTCCCTCTAATAAAGCTGCTGCACGGTCACCGTCAAGTTTTTTACGTTGCTCTTCAGTAATGATAGGTTGATTAGGTTCTTTACCTGATAGCATTTTATCAAATTCAAACTTAAATTCGGGCTTATTATTAGTATTATTATCTTTAGGGCGTGTGGTAGGGGTGTTAGGTTTTTGGCCATTTCTAATATCTTGTTTTGGCTCTAGTTTCATTAAAAACATAATAAAACCACCAATAACAATACCTGCAACTAACCATATCCAGCCAGGTGCACCAGATTTTTTAGGTGGTGTATATTTATTAGCACCACGTGGTTTAGTTTTTGCCTTTGCCATTTTCTTACATACGCTCCAAAGGAACTAGTCCTAATAGTTCTAAGCCTTGCTTTAGAGTACGTCCAGTTAATGCAGTAAGGCGTAAACGGCTTTGTTGCTGTTGTTCATTATCTGCTTTAAGTACAGGGCACTCTTCATAAAATGTTGAGAATAGCTTAGCTAAATCATAAAGATAGCTACAGAGTAAATGGGGTAAACCTTTACTAGCTACACTATTTAAGGTTTCTGAGAATAGCATTAAATGAGCAGCTAAGTCTTTTTCTTGTTCGGCTTCTAATACTATTTTACCAGTTAGTTGCTCAATTGTTTTGTTGGCAGTACGTAATACCCCAGCAGTTCTAGTATACGCATAAAGCAAATAGGGAGCAGTATTGCCTACTAAACTTAACATATTATCAAAGCTAAATGTATAGTCACTGGTACGATGTTTAGAAAGATCAGCATATTTAACCGCGCCAATACCTATAGAGTGGGCTATTTGCTTGCATTCTTGCTCACTAATATCTGGGTTTAATTGCTTAGCTAAATCATAGGCTTTTTGTTCTGCATCATTTAGTAAATCAATTAGCTTAACAACACCGCCATCTCGCGTTTTAAAAGGTTTGCCATCTTCACCATTCATCGTGCCAAAACCCATATGCTCAAGATCTAATTCAGGGTTGGCAAAACCAGCTTGGCGGGCTGCTACATATAACATATCAAAATGCAGTGATTGGCGTTGATCTACAAAATATAAACAACGATCAGCTTTTAGCACATCATTACGATAACGAATAGCGGCTAAATCAGTGGTAGAATATAGGTAGCCACCATCTGCTTTTTGTACAATCATCCCTAATGGCTCACCTTCTTTATTTTTAAAGCCATCTAAGAAAATGCATTGTGCGCCATCGCTCTCACTCAACATGTTGTTAGCTTTTAGTGCTTCAATAATCTTGGGAAGATCATCATTATAAGCACTCTCGCCGCGAACATCTGCACGGGTTAATTTTACATCAAGACGATCGTAAACTTGTTGGCAATGGCCTAGCGAAATATCATTAAATTTTGTCCATAGCTCTAAACATTTTTTGTCACCTGCCTGTAGTTTTACTACCATCTCACGGGATTTAGTTGCAAATTCAGGAGATGCATCAAAATGTTTTTTGGCGGCACGGTAAAAGTTTTCTAGGTCAGATAGCTCGCTTTCAGCATCAGCAGGATTTTCTTCCATATAGGCTAGTAACATACCGAATTGTGTGCCCCAGTCGCCTACATGGTTTTGACGAATAACAGTATCTCCTAAAAACTCAGCAACACGCGCTACCGCATCACCAATAATGGTAGAGCGTAAATGGCCTACATGCATTTCTTTCGCTAAATTAGGTGATGAAAGATCAATTACAACACGTTGATTTTTAGTCGTTTTGCTGACCATTAGTTTAGAGTCATTTAGTGCTTCATCTAAGCGGTTAGCCAATGCTTGGGTATTTTGAAAAAAGTTTAAAAAACCAGGCCCTGCTATTTCTACTTTGCTAATTTGCTCATTAGTTGGTAGAGCAACTAAGATTTTTTCAGCTAAATCACGTGGTTTCATTTTAGCTGGTTTAGCTAGCATCATGGCGATATTGGAAGCAAAATCACCATGAGTTTTATCTTTAGTATTATCAATTTGAATGGTTACTGCTAAATCAGCAGGTAAAATATTTTCATTGATCAAAGCAGCTAATGCTTGTTCGATTAATTTAGTGATGAGTTCTTTCATTCGGCTTCTATATGCAAAAATAAAGTAATTTTATTAAATAAAGGTAAATTCTTACTATTGTATACCAAGTTGGGGGAGGGGAGGTACAGTAAGCTAAATATTCTTAAAAATCATTAACAATCGCCTATTAAAAACTAATATTTTTGAAATATTGTAAAAAGTAGTATTGAATTAAATAGAAATTGCTGTTATTTTCCTTTAACAAAAGAAGTTTATTAAAATAAGAAACTTAAACTAAAGATTAATTCACATTCGACTATTGTCGAATGCTCATTGGGTTGCTTTTAAAGGCACAATGTAAAAAACAAAAATAATTAATAAACTAGAGGTGTTAAACATGACAATAAAAATATATCCAGTAAAAAGTAATATTTTAGAGAAGACGTTAACTGATGAAGCAACATACAAAAGTATGTATCAACAATCGATTATTAATCCAGAGGGATTTTGGCGAGATCAAGCTAATCGAATAGAATGGATACAGCCTTTTACGCAGGTTAAACAAACCAGTTTTGATGATCATCGGGTAGATATTAAATGGTTTACAGATGGTACATTAAATGCCTCTTATAACTGTTTAGATCGTCATTTAGAAGAACGTGGAGATCAAGCAGCTATTATTTGGGAAGGTGATAATCCTGCAGAGTCTCGTACCATTACCTACAAACAACTGCATGCAGAGGTATGTAAATTTGCTAATGCCTTACGTGGTCAAGATATTCATCGTGGTGATGTAGTTACCATCTATATGCCCATGATTCCTGAGGCCGTGGTTGCAATGCTAGCTTGTGCCAGAATTGGTGCTATTCACTCAGTCGTTTTTGCAGGATTTTCTCCAGAATCTTTAGCTGGCCGTATAGCTGACTGTAAATCAAAAGTAGTGATTACTGCCGATCAAGGTCTACGTGCAGGTAGAGTCATTAATTTAAAAGAAAATGTTGATGAGGCATTAACCAATCCTAACACTTATAGCGTACAAAAAGTGATTGTTTGCAAACGTACTAATGGTCAAATTCGTTGGTATCCTCATCGTGATATTTGGTATGACGATCTAATGAAGGTGGCTTCAGATCGTTGTGCTGTGAAAGAAATGGGTGCTGAAGAAGCGTTATTTATTTTATATACATCGGGTTCTACGGGTAAACCTAAAGGTGTGTTGCATACCACAGGCGGTTATATGGTGTATGCATCCTTAACCCATGAGCGTATTTTTGACTATAAACCAGGTGATATTTATTGGTGTACAGCTGATGTTGGCTGGATTACAGGCCATAGTTATATCGTTTATGGTCCTTTAGCTAATGGCGCAACTACCTTATTATTTGAAGGTGTGCCTACTTACCCTGATATTAAGCGTATGGCACAGGTGGTTGATAAGCATCGAGTGAATATCCTATATACAGCACCTACCGCTATTCGTGCCATGATGGCGCATGGTAAGAAAGCGGTTGAAGGCTTTGATGGTAGTAGTTTAAGAGTATTAGGTTCAGTAGGTGAACCGATCAATCCAGAAGCATGGCAATGGTACCATGATGAAATGGGTAAACAAAAATGTGCGGTTGTCGATACCTGGTGGCAAACAGAAACTGGGGGTATTTTAATTACTCCATTACCTGGTGCAACAGAAACTAAACCTGGCTCTGCAACTAAACCATTCTTCGGTGTACAACCTGCTATTGTCGATAACTTAGGTAATTTAATTGATGGGCCTGCGGAAGGTAACCTAGTCATTATCGATTCTTGGCCAGGACAAGCCCGTAGTATTTATGGTGATCATGATCGTTTTGTAGATACTTACTTTAAAACCTTTAAAGGTATGTATTTTACAGGTGATGGTGCGCGTCGTGATGAAGATGGCTACTGGTGGATTACAGGCCGTGTTGATGACGTTCTTAATGTTTCAGGGCATCGTATTGGTACGGCTGAAGTTGAAAGCGCGATGATTGCTCATAGGAAAGTGGCAGAAGCAGCAGTAGTAGGTGTGCCACATCCTATTAAGGGGCAAGGCATTTATGTTTATGTAACGCTGGCTGAAGGTGAAGAACCTTCTGATGAGCTAATGAATGAGTTAAGGGAATGGGTTCGTCATGAAATTGGACCTATTGCTACCCCTGATTATATTCAATGGGCGCCTATGTTACCTAAAACTCGCTCAGGTAAGATTATGCGTCGTATTTTGCGTAAAATCGCAAGCTTTGAGTATGAGCAATTAGGTGATACTAGCACATTAGCTGATCCAGGTTCAGTGGATCAAATAGTGGCAGAACACAAACGCTTATATGGTGATGAACCTAAACAAGCTGTTTCAGCGTAGGTTAACGGTTTTATTTGCTTTATTGAATAATTACGTTTCACTCACAGGGTTAGTACTTCCCTTAGGCTAACCCTTTTTTTTATGCTTCTTGATTAATCCATTGATTCTGTTTAGTAATTTTCCAACTAATATAGCCCAATATAATACTGCGTAATGCCATAAAGGTTAGAAAGGTTATCCATAAGCCATTGTTAGCCAATGGCTGCAAAATAAAGCCTAACGGTAAACTAATAATAAAGGCAAGTAGCATACTATTACGCATTTCTTTAGCACGTGTTGCACTAATAAATAAACCATCCAATAAGTAACTCCAAACAGCGATTAAAGGTAAGATAGCTAAATAAGGAATAAGCGGATAAGCTTGTTCTCGAATACTTACAATGGTGGTTTGTAAGTTAATGAAATAATGCCCAAATTGTAGAAAGTTAATAGCGAATAATAAACTAGCTAGTAATGCCCACCCACAGGCCACAATTAGGGTGGTTTTAAGAGCAAGTTTGTCTTTTTCGCCAATGGCTTTGCCACATAATGCTTCAATGGCATGGGCAAAACCATCGAGGATATAAGCGGTAATGGTCAGGCCATTAATAATAATGATATTGGCACTTACAGTTTCTTCACCTAAACGTGCACCTTGAATCATTAGTAAAAAGAATACTCCTTGCAAGGTTAGGCTGCGGATAAAAATATCTCTATTAACAGTAAGCAGCGCTTTCCAAGTACTCCAATGTTTTAATGTAGATAAGAACCATTGCCCTACATATTTTTTGAGGGGAACATAAATAAAACAAAAGCCTATTAAACAGCCAGACCATTCAGCAATTACAGCAGCTTGTCCTGCACCTATAACTCCTTTATCAAGATAGAGTACAAACCAAACAGATAACACCATATTAATAATATTGGTGGTAATTAATATTATTAGTGGAATACGTGCATTTTGTGAACCTAAATACCAGCCTACTAAAGTGTAGTTAAGTAAAGCCGCGGGTAGTCCTAGAATACGCCAATTAAAAAACTGTTGAGCAGCTTCATGAAATTCTTGATTCGGTTGAATCCAATATAAAGTGAGCTGATAAAAGGGAATGGCTAAAAAAATAAGGAGTATGGATAAACTAAGTGCTAGCAATAAACTTTGCATAAGGATTTGTCTTAATGCAGATCCTTGCTGACGACCTACAGCCTGTGCTGTAAAGCCAATAGTGCCCATACGGAAAAAGCTTAAACAGCCCGCTATAAAAAGATAACTAGTGCTTCCTACGGTGACTGCTGCTAAATTATGTGCTTCTGGTAATCTACCCATTACCATAGTATCTACGAGAGATACTAATGGTACAGAAAGATTTGATAAAATCATTGGCAGGGTAAGTGCCCAGACTTTTTTATGGGTAGTAATATCTTTCCAGCTATTTAGAAACTGATTAAGTAATTGCACGTTATTTAATTTGGCCGCCTGCTTCCTGCACTTTTTCTAATATAAAGCTTTGTGCTTCAGTAGGAATAGCTTCTAAAGGGAATGTTGCATAACTAGCACGTGCTAGGAAAACCAACCATGTATCTGAGTATCGCCAAATTTCTTTGATTGCTGACCAAGGCCATTCCCCTTCACCTAGCTCTGAGGCGAGAGCAAATTTTTCATCATAAACTTTAAAGGTAACAGTAGGATTCTGTAACGCATTAAATGTACCTAAAACATGGTAGCGATTATTAAGGTAAACACTGATACCAAATAGTATGCCCGCAGTAAATATTACCGAAAAAGCACCCATCATCCATGAGGTATCGCCTTTAACTATTGCACTAATAAAACAGAAGCCAATAAATAACATTGCTATAAAATAACGCCAGCCTAGAGCTCTTATCCAATAGCGGAAAACAGATTTTTTAAGCATGGTTAATGTATATGACATATTTATTTGATAACGAATTTCTTCCATTATATTTCCCTGATATTAAACAAAGCCGACATAATGTCGGCTTTTAGTTTAATTTAATCTTCGCGATAGCGACGAAGTTTTAATGGTTTACCTGCCACTCGAGTATCTTTGAGCTTAGTTAGGATTTTATCTAATCCTTTTTCAGGAAGTTCTACTATACTGAAGCTGTCACGGATAGTAATTTTACCAATTTGATCTTTATTAATGCTGGCTTCATTAAGAATAGCACCTAATAAGTTCTTGGCAGCAACACCATCTAAACTACCAACAGGTGTACGACAACGTACTTTTCCTTCTGATACTCTATCGTTAGAGCGGCTGCTAGAACGGCCTTCACGCTCTATTCTTGGTCCGCGTTCGCTACGCTCACCGCGCTCTTTACGTTCGCCCCTTTCTTTTCTGTCGCCGCGTTCGCCACGTTCCTTACGATCACCTCTTTCCTTTCTATCACCACGTTCTTTGCGCTCTCTAGGCTCACGCTTCACATTACTGATTGGAGTTAGTTTAGGTTCGGTTCTTTCAATTTCTTCCACGGTTAATGGACGACGATTAGTAGCACGACGTAATAAGGCAACTGCTAATTCTTCTACTGAGCAAGTAAGATCAGTGGTTAATTGATTAACTAGATCAATGTAGTGTTGTTGGTTATCTTCTGGTTTGGCAAAAGGTTGTAGATTTTTAGTTAAACGTTTAATTCTAGCTACTAAAATGCTTTGTGCATTAGGTAAAGTGGCTTCGCTTACTTCTTGTTTAGTTACACGCTCAATGGTCTGTAACATACGGCGTTCACGTGGTGTCACTAATAATAAAGCTTTACCTGTACGACCGGCACGACCAGTACGGCCAATACGATGTACATATGATTCAGGATCATAAGGCATATCTACGTTAAATACGTGAGTAATACGTGGTACATCTAAACCACGAGCTGCTACGTCAGTAGCTACCACAATATCTAAACGACCATCTTTTAATGATTCAATTACTTTTTCACGTTGATTTTGTGCAATATCACCATTTAATGCTGCAACACGGTAACCTTTGATCTCTAATTCCATTGCTAAATCTAAGGTAGCTTGTTTGGTGCGAACAAACGCAATTAATGCATCAAAGTCTTCTACTTCTAATAAACGTAATACAGCTGCGTTCTTTTGATCTGGATGCACCATTAAATAGGTTTGTTCAATACTTTCAACAGTTTGTGTCTTGTTGGCTATTTTAATATGTTTTGGATCGTTTAATTGTTTTTCAGCAATAGCCTTGATAGATGCAGGTAAAGTAGCTGAAAATAAAGCGGTTTGACGTTTTTTAGGCAGTGTTTTAAAGATGCTTTCTAAATCATCCATAAAACCAAGCTTTAACATCTCATCTGCTTCATCTAAAACAAGAAATTGCACGCCTGATAAGAAATTAGCATCACGGCGTAAGTGATCACATAATCTACCAGGGGTAGCTACTAACACTTGTACACCATTACGGATTGCTTTAAGTTGTGCCCCCATAGGTGCCCCACCATAAATAGCTGCTACTTTAACAGTAGGCATTTGTTTGGCATAGCTTTCAAATGCATCTGCTACTTGTAATGCTAATTCGCGAGTAGGTGCTAATACCAATACTTGGGTATGGCGATTAGTAGGATCAATTTTACTTAAAATAGGTAATGCAAAAGCGGCTGTTTTACCTGTTCCTGTTTGTGCTTGGCCAATAATATCTTGGCCAGCTAAAATTTCTGGAATGGCTTTTGCTTGAATAGGAGATGGTTCTTCGTAACCAACAGCTGCAATGGCAGCTAAAACACTAGGATGAATGCCAAGCTCAGCAAATGAGCTGTTTTTTTTCTGGGTCATGGAAATGCCTCAATGTGCAATCGCAAGTACCCAAAAACTTAAGCTGCTTATGCCTTGTTTATTACTAACCCGAGCAGTGTAATGGTTGGGATCTGCGAAAAACTAGATAAAATTCGTAAGATTATGGAGTTATATTTCCATAATATCAGTTAAATACGCTATTATTTTTATAGCGGGGGCATATCATACTGTATTTTTTGGAAAAATGCAGAGATATTTCTGAACAAATAGCAACAAAGTGTTATTTTCTTTCTAATAAAATGCCTGTTTCCATATGATGAGTGTAGGGAAATTGATCAAATAATGCACAGCGACTAATTTGATGAGTGTCTGCTAGTTGCTTGATATTTTCTAGTAAAGTCTCTGGGTTGCAGGAGATGTAGATAATTCTTTGGAATTGGCGAACCAGCTCGCAAGTATCTTTATCCATGCCTGCTCGAGGTGGATCAACAAAAACAGTGGCGAATTGATAACTGGTTAAATCAACATTTGCCAGTCGATTAAAAGGACGTACTTGATTAAGTGCTTGGGTCAGCTCTTCAGCGGATAGCCTTACTAAACTAATATTATCTATATGGTTATCAGCAATATTCTGTAAAGCTGCTTTAACAGAGGTTTTGCTGATTTCTGTGGCTAATACTTTGCGAACTCTAGTTGACAAGGGGAGAGTAAAGTTACCATTGCCACAGTAAAGCTCTAATAGGTCATCATTACGTGTACCTAATACATCATAAGCCCAATTAAGCATTTTATTACAAACAATACCATTAGGTTGAGTAAATGCACCTTCAGGTTGTAGATAAGTAAAGATTTTACCTGCTACTGTAAATTCTTCTAAAGCATAATCTCTGCCAATCACTAAACGCTGTTTACGAGAGCGGCCAATAATATTGATATTAAGTTGTTTGGCAAGGTGTTCAGCTTCTGTTTGCCATTGCTCGTCTAAAGGGCGGTGATAGCAAAGGGTGACAACAGCATCGCCTTTAAGAGTAGTTAAAAATTCAATTTGGAAAAGTCGATTAGATAATGTTTTACTGGCTTGCCATGCTGCTTTTAATTGTGGCATTAACTCATTGATTTGTTGACTAGCAATAGCAAAACTATCTAATAAAATGGGTGTGTGTTTATCGCCTTGTTTAAACATTGCATAATCAAGTTGTTCACCTTCACGCCATAGTCTAAATTCTGCACGCATGCGATAGTATTCAGCAGGAGAGTCAAATACTTCTAAAGTAGGTGCATTAAAAGGAGCTAGTAAGTCTGTAAGATATTGCTGCTTCTCTGTTAATTGAGCATTGTACTGAGCTGGATTGGGTAATAGTGTATGCATAAATTATTCGTGTAAAAAAGCAAATTTTAAAATAAATAGAATAGAAAGTATGATTAATGCTGAGTTAACTTCTTTGGTGCGCCCAGTTAATAACTTAATAGCCGTCCAACTAATAAAGCCAAAAGCAATACCATTAGCAATTGAATAAGTAAAAGGCATGGCGATGGCAGTAATTAACACAGGTGCTGAAGTAGTGAGATCATGCCAATCAATTTCTGCTAATCCAGAGGCCATAAGAATAGCTACGAAAAGTAGTGCAGGGGCAGTAGCAAATAAAGGGACACTTTCTGCAAGCGGTGAAACAAATAAGGCTAATAAAAATAGCAGTGCTACCACACAAGCAGTAAGACCAGTACGACCACCTGCGGCAACCCCCGCTGTAGATTCTACAAAACTTGTAGTGGTAGATGTACCTAGTAATGAACCAGACATAGCGGCAGTACTGTCAGCAATTAGTACTCGCCCCATTCTTGGTAAGTAACCATCGGCACGCATAAGCCCTGCTTTCTTGGCCACACCAATTAATGTGCCTGAGTTATCAAATAGATCGACAAATAAGAACGAAAAGATAACGGCAATCATACCCACTTGAAAAGCACCTGCAATATCAAGCTGTAAAAAAGTAGGTGCAATAGAGGGCGGAGTAGAGACAATGCCTTTAAAAGGAGTAATATCCAGCACAATACTGATAATAGTAATCGTTAATATGCTAATAATTACTGAACCGGGTACTTTACGAGCCTCTAAGGCAATAAGAATAAAAAAACCTAAAATAGCCAGTAACGGTTCAGGCTTTGTAAGATCGCCGATAGTCACTAGGGTTGCAGGGTTTCCCATAATAATCCCCGCTTTTTGTAAACCGATGATAGCGAGAAATAGGCCAATACCAGCAGCGATAGCTGAACGTAATGCTAGAGGGATACTATTAATAATCCATTCACGAATTCTAAAAAGCGATAGCATAAAAAATAGCGTAGCTGAAATAAATACAGCTCCTAAAGCAACTTGCCAACTGTATCCCATAGTATGAACTACAGTGTAGGAGAAGAAAACATTAAGTCCCATGCCTGGTGCTAAAGCTAGTGGGTAGTTAGCAATCAAACCCATAGTGAGAGAGCCAATAACCGCAGCTAAACAAGTGGCTACAAATACAGCTGAGTGATCCATTCCAGCACCATTGGCATCACTTAATATATTGGGATTAATAAACAGAATATAAGCCATGGCTAGAAAGGTAGTAAAACCAGCAATTATCTCAGTTCTAATAGTGGTATTGTTGGCTTTTAATTTGAATAGCTTTTCTAGCATGATAGTGTCTCAGCTAATGAGTGGATAGAAACAGTACAAAGCAAAAAGCCTCCTAGGTAAGGAGGCTTAAGAAATTAATTTAATTACTGAAAATCGGTAAGTTGTAAAACACGTACTACCAACTTTCTAATACCTGGTGCAATATCACCAATAGATTTACCTAGCATATAGGCTGGTGTTGTAATCAGTTTATGAGCTTTATCTTCTACAATATTATCTACTGTACAATCTTGATGAATAGCCCCCATTTTTTCTATTTCAGCAGCAGTATTGGTGTCTTTACCAATAGTGCAGATAATGCCTCTACCGTATATTTTAGGGGCTAAATGTGGAGCGATACATATTAAACCAATTGGTTTTTCAGCTTTGGCAAAGGCTTGAGCAGCAGTCAATACGTCAGGATTAACCGTGCAGTCAGCACCTTTAAAAGCGAAGTCTGAAAGATTTTTAGCAGCACCAAAACCACCTGGAATAATGAGGGCGCCAAAATCATCTACATTAAGTTCAGTAATATCTTTTATATGACCACGAGCAATACGCGCAGACTCCACAAGAACATTACGCATTTCAGCAGCTTCTTGTTGAGTAACATGATTAATAACGTGTGCTTGATTAATATTAGGAGCAAAACATTGTATTTCTGCTCCTTGTTCACTTAAATAAAGTAATGTTAGAGTAGATTCATGAATTTCACTGCCATCAAAAACCCCGCAGCCTGCAAGGATTACAGCTATTTTTTTAGTAGGCATAGTAGCTCCTTTGAAATGAAGGTATGGTTGGCTTGGTGATTATTATAGCAAAAGATAACAACAGGGATTATTTAATTAGTTAATTAATTACAATACATTGTTCCAGTTTTGATTATTGTTTTATGTAAAGAAAGTATTATTATGGATATTAATGAAACTTAGGAGGTTGATATGTTAAATACTATATTACATAAAGCTAATGATCGTGGTCATGTTCAACATGGTTGGCTTGAAGCTTATCATAGTTTTAGTTTTGCTAATTATTATGATCCTGAAAAGATAAATTTTGGTGCTTTAAGGGTTATTAATGAAGATAGAGTGTTACCTAGTGAAGGATTCGGTACTCATCCCCATAATAATATGGAGATTATTACTATTCCTTTATCTGGAGCATTGGAACATAAAGATAGTATGGGGAATACCTCTGTAATTCGCTCAGGTGAAATACAGGTAATGAGTGCAGGAACAGGTATTTTGCATAGTGAATACAATGCAAGCCAAGAAGAGCTAGTGCATCTCTTACAAATTTGGGTTATTCCTAATCAAAAGAGTGTGACACCACGTTATCAACAAATTAAATTTGATGAGAAGCGTTTAAATGAGTTCCAGCAAATTGTGTCTCCAAATCCAGATGATGAAGGGGCATGGATTCACCAACAAGCATGGTTTTCTCTAGGGCATTTTAATGAGTTAAAACCTATTGAATATAAGCTGCATGATGTAAACAATGGTGTTTATGCATTTATTATTCAAGGTGAAGCAACTGTTGGTAATATCAAGCTTTTAGATCAGGATGCATTAGGTATTACAGGTGAATCTACCATTAAGATTACGCCTGAGAGGGCAGATAGTCGAATTCTGTTGATTGAAGTACCTATGTAACTCTCCATAACGCAAGGAAGCGTTATATAGCTATTATTCTACATTTTTATACGTCGTTGAATGACTTTGCCGTACTAATTGTACTGTCTTCAGTCATTCGCCTCGTCTAAAATTGTATAGCAACAGCTATGTAGTTATTGGGGGGGTTTCCTATTCTTTATAAAACGCCTTATCCATAAGAAAAGGGCAAGAGCAACAATAGCACCTAGGAATATAAGTTCGTAATCTTTTAAATAACTCAACACAATCGTACCAAAATAATAAGCGGTACTGCCTAATACAATTGACCATATAATGGCACCTATGCCATTAAGAATTACATAGCGTTTGGGGGAGTAGCCTGAGATACCAATAGCGACAGGCATAATAGTACGTAGCCCATACATAAAGCGGAAAGTGAGAACCCATAAGTCAGGATTCTTTCTAAAATAGATTAATGCTTTATCTGCAGATTTTTGCCATTTTGGTCTTTTTTGTAAAAGGGAAATACCATAGTATCTACCTAAAAAATACCAAAGTTGATCCCCACAATAACTGCCTATAAAAGCTACAATAATAACGGTTTTTAAGTCTAGGAAATCGTGCGCTGCAGCGATTCCAGCTAATACAAGAATGGTTTCACCTTCTAAAAACGTTCCTATAAATAAAGCTAGATAGCCATAATCGTTAAGCAGTTGTTCCATCATATGATGATCTTATTGTAAATGATAATAATAGGTTATAACTTACCAGTATAAACAAAAAAGTCCTACCGTATTGTAAGATAAATCGTGACAAAATCTAACTTATTGTTCGTAAAGTATTTAAAAATATTTAATTTGCTACAGAGTACGATAGATTCAAGTAGAATAATAAGTAAGACGATTATGCATGATTTTGTTAAATTAAGCGTATAATCGAAGAAATTTAGCTTATTAGGAGGCAAAGGTGTCTTTTTCTTATTCCAACCGATTATTTCCAGCTACTAGATTACGTCGCAATCGTTTTGATGATTTTTCAAGACGCTTAGTTCGTGAGCATCAATTAACAGCGAATGATTTAATTTTGCCAGTATTTGTTACGGAAGGAAAAAGTTACCGTGAAGATGTGTCTTCTATGCCTGGTGTGCAAAGGCTATCCATTGATGAGTTATTAAAAGAAGCTGAGCAATTAGTTGCATTAGGTATTCCAGCTATCGACTTATTTCCAGTGATAGATCCTAGTAAAAAAACAGAAGATGGACGTGAGGCTTGGAATCCTGATGGGTTAATACAACGTACCATTCGTGCATTAAGAGAAAATGTACCTGAATTGGGGGTTATGACTGATGTGGCGTTAGACCCTTATACCACACATGGTCAAGATGGTATTATTGATGCAGATGGCTATGTGATTAATGATGTAACCATTGAAGCACTAGTTAAACAAAGTTTGTCTCATGCTGAGGCTGGCGCACAGATTATCTCTCCATCAGATATGATGGATGGACGCATTCAAGCAATTCGTGAAGCTTTTGAGGTGGCCGATTACCATACCACAAGATTGATGGCATACTCGGCTAAATATGCCAGTGCTTATTATGGACCATTTCGTGATGCATTAGGCTCAAGCAGTAATTTAGGAAAATCGAATAAGTTTAATTATCAAATGGACCCCGCTAATAGTGATGAAGCATTGCATGAAATTGCCCTTGATTTAGCTGAGGGTGCAGATATGGTGATGATTAAACCAGGTACGCCTTATCTTGATATTGTGTATCGGGTAAAACAAGCCTTTAAAGTGCCTACCTTTGTGTATCAAGTGAGTGGTGAATACGCCATGCAGATGGCCGCTATAAACAATGGTTGGCTTTCTGAAAGTATTATTATGGAAACATTGGTAGGCTTTAAACGAGCGGGAGCTGATGGAATTTTAACTTATTTTGCTAAATATGCAGCTCAGCAACTAAAGAATAGTTAATATTTCTGTAAAGGTTGGAAATATAGTGATGAATACAAAAGATAAAAAGAATCAGGAAATTGTGGAAGCAAACATAGTAGAGATTGTTGATGAAACAATTGAACCTATTAAACAAGACGAAACGCCCATTAATCTCGATGATTATAGTTTGTATTTAAATCGTGAGTTTTCACTGTTAGAGTTTAATATACGAGTACTTGAGCAGTCACTGGATGAATCTTATCCGCTATTAGAACGTTTAAAATTTTTATTAATTTTCTCTAGTAACTTAGATGAGTTTTTTGAGATTCGTGTGGCTGGCCTTAAAAAGCAAGTAAAGTTTTCCCGCGAACAAATTGGTGCAGATGGGTTATTGCCTCGACAAGTGCTAAAGCAATTGAATACAGTTGTACACCACCAAGTGGAACGTCAGTATCGTATTCTGAATGAGGTTTTACTACCTGCATTGGCTGAACAGAATATTCGGTTTATTCGTCGTCGCCATTGGAATCCTAAAATTAAAACATGGGCACGCAAATTTTTTAAAGAAGAGATAGCACCAATTGTCAGTCCAATAGGTTTAGATCCAACCCATCCATTTCCATTGTTAGTCAATAAAAGCCTTAATTTTATTGTTGAGTTAGAAGGTACTGATGTGTTTGGGCGTAGCTCAGGGTTAGCTATTATTCCTGCGCCTCGATCATTACCTAGAATTGTTAGGATTCCTGAACAGGTAGGTGGTGCTGGTGATAATTTTGTTTTCTTATCATCATTAATTCATGCCCATGCAGATGATTTATTTCCTGGTATGCAGGTTAAAGGCTGTTATCAATTTAGGTTAACCCGTAATGCTGATTTGTCAGTAGATGCTGAAGATGTAGAAGATTTAGCCAGAGCATTAAAAGGTGAGTTGTTTTCCCGTCGCTATGGTGATGCGGTTCGGTTAGAAGTAGTGGATGCTTGTCCAGAGCATTTATCTAATTATTTAAGCGAACAATTTAGCCTTTCTAAAGGGGAGCTATATAAAGTTAATGGACCGGTAAACTTAACGCGACTTTTTAGTATTACCAGTTTAGCAGGCCACCCAGACTTACAAAGTAAAGCTTTTTCGCCTGTGATCCCAAGAGTTTTACAGAAAAAGAAAGATAATCTATTTGCTACTCTGTCAAAAATTGATGTGTTATTACTGCATCCTTATGAGTCTTTTACACCTGTAGTTGATTTTGTAAGACAAGCAGCAAAAGACCCTAATGTGCTGGCTATTAAACAAACTTTATACCGCACAGGGGCAAATTCTGAGGTGGTAGATGGTTTGGTGGAAGCGGCCCGTAACGGTAAAGAAGTGACTGCTGTTATTGAGTTACGTGCCCGTTTTGATGAAGAATCTAACTTACAATTAGCTACTCGTTTACAGGAAGCTGGTGCTATTGTTACCTATGGCGTAGTAGGCTTTAAGACTCACGCTAAAATGTGTTTAGTGTTACGCCGTGAAGGTGATGAATTACGTCGTTATGCTCATTTAGGTACGGGCAACTATCATGCAAGTAATGCAAAATTATACACAGACTATAGTTTGTTAACAGCTGATGTGGCCTTATGTGAAGATTTACATAAGTTATTTGGTCAACTGATCGGCATGGGTAAAACACAACGGATGAAAAAATTACTTTATTCGCCATTTACCCTTAAGAAAAACTTGTTAGAAATGATTAACCGTGAAGCAGCAGCTGCTAGTAAGGGACTACCTGCTCGTATTATTTTAAAAATTAATGGGCTGACTGATACTAAGATGATTCGAGCACTTTATAAGGCTAGCCAGTCAGGAGTTAAGATAGATTTAATTATTCGTGGTAAGTGTTGTTTAAGGCCAGGTGTGGCTGGTGTTTCTGAAAATATTCAGGTACGTTCAATCATTGGTCGTTTTCTTGAACATAGCCGAGTATTTTATTTTTTGAATGGTGGTGAAGAGAAAATCTATCTATCTAGCGCTGATTGGATGGAGCGCAATTTAGATATGCGTGTAGAAACCTGTTTCCCTATTGAAGGTAAAAAACTAATTACACGGGTTAAGAAAGAGTTAGAAATTTATTTAAGTGATAATACGCATAGTTGGATTTTACAAAGTGATGGTAGTTACATTCGTTCAGTGCCAACAGGTAATCAAATACCTAAGTCAGCACAACAGATTTTATTCGAGCAGTTAACAAACCAAGGTAGTAGTTTAAATAAATTATAGGAAATAATTGGAGCACATATGCCTTATTCAATCATACCACCGCAATTATTTTCCGTAGAGGATTATGAAAAAAGTGCGGCAAAAATGATAGATCACGTCGCATGGAGTTATTTAGTAGGTGGTAGTGGTGATGAGTTAACGCTAGACTGGAATAAGCAAGCATTTCAGCGTATTCAATTGCAAGGCAGAGTATTAAGTGGTTTTGAAGGAGCTAATACTAAACTCAGTTTACTAGGTAATACGTTACCATTTCCTATTCTGTTAGCGCCTGTGGCGTGGCATAAGTTATTTCATAAAGAGGGTGAATTAGCTACAGTGCAAGCTGCTTCAGCTATAGGTGCTGGTATGGTGGTAAGTACTATGGCCAGTACTTTATTAGAAGAGGTGGCTGAACATGCGACTAAACCATTATGGTTCCAGCTTTATATTCAAGCTGATCGAATGTTTACCGCAGAATTGGTAAAACGAGCCGAGTTAGCGGGTTATAAAGCATTGGTGTTGACAGTTGATGCCCCTATTAGTGGTGTACGCAATCGTGAGCAGCGAGTTAATTTTCGATTACCGCAGGGTATTTCTTCAGTGAATTTGCAGGGAATGCAGGTTGTTAATAATACTGCTAATTTATTAGAAAGTCCGCTGTTTTCAGGGCAGTTAGCTAATGTACCTACATGGCAAGATATTGAATGGCTACAATCAATTACTTCTTTGCCAATATTGCTTAAAGGAATAACCTCTGTAGAAGATGCAGAACAAGCGATCCAGTTAGGTGTAAATGGCCTGATAATCTCTAATCATGGCGGGCGTGTATTAGATACTTTGCCTGCTGCTATTGATCTTCTCCCTAGAATTGCTGAACAAGTGGCTGGTAGGGTGCCTATATTGATGGATGGTGGTATTCGTCGTGGTACGGATATTTTAAAGGCAGTTGCTTTGGGAGCGAATGCTGTATTGATTGGTAGACCTTATATCTATGCATTAGCAGTAGCTGGTGCTGTAGGTGTTGTTCATTTATTAAATATACTGAGGGCAGAGTTAGAAGCGGCTATGGTGTTGACAGGTTGTCGTACCTTGGCGGATATTAATCCTACAGTAGTTTGGCAGTCTTAAATTTTATTTAAATTGTGGTACTGCACATTATATTGGGCTGTATTATAAAAACGGTAATTGGCTCGAGCTTTATCTTTAAGTAAAGCATCATCAATCACAAACTCGGCAATACGCGTAAATTGTTGATGATGCTTGGGTATGTCAAAACTTAGATTAATTAATAGTGGATAGTTGATAGTTTGATAATCTAACTCTTCTAGCCCTAATGTAATGGGGCTACTTGGGTTTTCTTCTAATAAATCATGTGGAATAAAGCTGTCTGGTTTAAATTGCCACAATAATTGATTTAATTGTTGACGCTGTTGTTGGTTTTGGCAGTGCACATAGATATTGCCAACCTGTAACCATGCTTTATTAATTAGCCGACAACTGAATAATAAACAGTCATCTATCGTAGAAGTGGGTAGGTTATAAAAATCTACTTTAAGCATGGTTAATAGATAAATAACAACAAGGTTGGAAGAAGGGATTGAATATAACAAATCATATTACTATATATTTTAAATAGATGCATTAAAGTTATTTTCATTATGTTGGTTGTTTCATTTTTTCAGCATGTTATTATTTGAAGAATAAAAAAACAGGCATATAATTTGCTTAAAAGTAAATAAGAGATGTTAATTTGTTATGAAGCCATCGTTAACGTTAAAGATAGGACAGCAACTGTCGATGACTCCACAGTTGCAACAAGCCATTAGGCTTTTGCAATTGTCTACTATAGATTTACAACAGGAAATTCAAGAGATTTTAGAGTCAAACTCCATGCTAGAACAACAAGAAGCAGGAGATGATTTTGATGACAGTAATTTATTAGGTGAAGAGGATATTTTAGTTAATCCTAGTAGTCAGGAAATTAGCTTTAAAGATAATAAAGAAGTGGCTATTAATGAGCCAGAAACGGATGCTGTGGCAACCGATGTAATTCCTGAAGAGCTTCCTGTAGATACTGACTGGGATGATATTTACCAAAATAATGTTAGCAATATCCATGGTGATGATGAAGAATCTGATTTTACGAATTACACCTCTGTAGGTGAAACATTACAAAGCCATTTATTATGGCAACTCAATGTTGCTCATATGAGCGATAAAGATAAAACCATTGCAGTTAATATTATTGATTGTATTAATGAGGATGGTTATTTAGAAGAATCTTTAGAAGAAATCCATCATGGCTTAGATGATTCATTGGATACTGATTTTGATGAAGTAGAAATGGTACTTCATTGTATTCAACAGTTTGACCCTATAGGTATTGCTGCTAGAGATTTAAAAGAATGTCTTTTATTGCAATTAAAAGGGTTATTTGATGACCACCCTTATTATCAGCAAGCAGTTGAGTTAGTTACAAACCATTTAGACTTATTGGGTTCTAAAGACTATAGCCAAATAATGCGCACTATGAAGATTAAAGAAGATGAATTAAAGCAAATAGTTATGCTTATTCAGCACCTTAATCCTAAACCAGGTGCACAAATTGAGTCAAAAGAGCCAGAGTATGTCATTCCTGATATTATCGTGCGTAAAGAGAGGGATCATTGGATTGTCGAACTAAACCAAGATGCGATTCCTAAGTTGAGGGTTAATCCTCAATATGCAGGTTATGTACAGCGAGCTAATACCAGTTCAGATAATACTTTTTTGAAGAATCAATTACAGGAAGCGCGTTGGTTTATAAAGAGTTTGCAAAGCCGTAATGAAACTTTAATGAAAGTAGCAACCCAAATAGTTGAACATCAACGTGGTTTTTTAGAGTATGGTGAAGAAGCGATGAAACCACTTATTCTTTCCTCAGTAGCTGATGCTGTGGAAATGCATGAGTCAACTATTTCTCGGGTAACTACTCAAAAGTATATGTATACACCGCGTGGTATTTATGAATTGAAATACTTTTTTTCAAGTCATGTTAGTACTTCTGAGGGTGGGGAGTGTTCATCAACCGCTATTCGCGCTATGATTAAGAAACTCATAGCGGCTGAGGATCCGAAAAAACCTTTAAGTGATAGTAAATTAACTACATTGCTTGAAGATCAGGGGATTCAGGTGGCTAGAAGAACTGTGGCTAAGTACCGTGAGGCTTTAGGTATTGGTTCATCTAGTGAACGTAAACGGTTAATTTAAAGAATTGCCGATCAAGGCAACTTACCTTATACCTAAAGTGGGTATAAGTAATTAAAAATGTTAAGGAGAAATTTATGCAAATTAACATTAGTGGTCACCAACTTGATGTTACCGACGCACTACGTAATTATATTGATGAAAAGTTTGCTCGTCTTGAGCGGCATTTTGATAAAATTACTAGTGCACAAGTGATTATGAGTGTTGAAAAGTTAAACCAAAAGGTTGATGCAACACTCCAGTTAGCTGGCGGTGAGGTGGTTGCTGGTGCAGAAAATACGGATATGTATGCTGCCATTGATGCTTTAGTTGATAAATTAGACCGTCAATTGATTAAATTTAAAGAAAAACACCAAAAACACTAATTTAACTTTTTGTTATTAAGGTTTGATATTTATAAACAAGAAATTGTTATAAAATCAAACCTTAATTATTTTTAATGAGACGTAACTATATACACAGTAATTATTTAATAATCTTGTTGTCTAAAGACAGACATTAAAATAGTGTAATGTTACAAATACTTAGTAAATTTATTGAAGTTTATTCTGCTATATGATGCAACTAAAAGAATTCCTAACACCATCGCAAGTGTTAGTTGATGTTAATGTAACGAGTAAAAAACGTGCATTAGAAGTAATAGCTAAAACAGTGGCTGCAGCTTGTGCTAGCCTAAATGAGCAAGAAGTTTTTGAGCATCTGATAGAGCGGGAAAGACTAGGCACTACAGGTTTTGGTAATGGCGTTGCTATTCCTCATTGCCGTATGGCAAGTTGTGAGGAGCCAATAGTAGTCATAGTGAAATTAGGTACAGCTATAGATTTTGATGCAGTTGATGAACAGCTAGTAGATATTTTAATAGGCTTGGTTGTGCCAGCAGAGGCAACTGATGAGCATTTACAGTTGCTTAAACAAATAGCTGAGTTATTAAGTGATACCGAAATATGTAAGCAGATAAGAGCTGCAACTGAGAGTCAACAGCTTTATCAAATAATTGTTAACGGGGTAAGTAATACATAGGTTAAGTTATGCGTCTTGTTATCGTTAGTGGCCGTTCAGGTTCAGGTAAAACTACAGCGCTTCATTTATTAGAAGACAATGGCTTTTATTGCATCGATAATCTACCTGCTAGTTTATTTACAACAGCTATTGAACAGGCACTATTACAAACAGAGATTATTCAACCTAAAATAGCCGTTTCTATTGATGCACGAAGTTTGCCTAGACAAATAGAAAGCTTCCCCAGTATTTTTGAGCGACTCAGTGCAAAATACATTAAGTGTGATTTAGTCTATTTAGATGCTAAAGATGAAATATTGATTAGTCGTTTTTCAGAAACACGGCGCCGTCACCCACTTACTACAGCAACACGTTCATTAGCTGAAGCGATTGATGATGAGTCTAAATTATTAGCCCCTATCATTAATTTGGCTACATTACATGTTGATACAAGCCAATTAAATGTTTATCAATTAAAAGATTTCTTAAAACTTCATTTATTAGAAGAACCTGAACTTGGCACCGCTTTTTTGATCGAATCTTTTGGTTTTAAACGAGGAATACCTATGGATGCAGATTGGGTATTCGATTTACGCTCACTCCCTAATCCTTATTGGGTTGCAGAGTTAAGAAATTTAAAAGGTACTGATCAGCCAGTTATTGATTACTTAATAGAACAGCCAGAAGTTTTAGAAATGCAAAATGATATTTTGGTGTTTTTAGAAAAATGGTTACCACGTTTTGCTGCTACTAATAGATCTTATATTACAGTAGCGGTTGGTTGTACGGGTGGGCAACATCGTTCTGTATATATGGCTGAACAAATTGGTAAAATATTAAAAACTACTTTAAAAAATGTGCAAGTCCGTCATCGTGATTTGTTGTAGGAGAAATGTTACAACATGTTGTCAAAAGAAATTGAGATCATAAATCAACTAGGTTTACATGCAAGAGCTGCCGCAAAGTTTGTCGGAACAGCAGGACGTTTTGCTTGTAGTATTAAGGTTGGGCGTACTCCTGAATCATTGGTGGATGGTAAAAGTATTATGTCGGTAATGATGTTGGCCGCTAGCAAGGGTACAATGCTGCATCTTATAACTGACGGTGATGACGAAGAGCAAGCCATGCAAGCAATGGTTGAGCTAATAGAAAACTATTTTGGTGAAGGTCGATAACTGTAAATTAGTGAGCTTACTGGGTAGTATTTTCTACCAGGTAGTAATAGCTACTTTTTAGTTATAGTCATTGTTTTAACTATAATTATCTATAAGTACAATATCCTTATATTGGTCACTATAGGTAGTAAAAATAGCTAATAAAATTAATTAGCTATTTTTACACTGGTCGCAATCAGGTAAAATGCTTTGCTTGAATACAAATAATGAAAATTTCTAATGGTTAAAACTTTTTACGATATACCGAGAGAACGCCCTGTAACCCCGTTACTCGATCGCATTGATACACCGAAACAACTTCGTTACTTAAGTGAAGCTGAATTAGTGGTGTTAGCAGATGAGCTACGTGAGTTCCTATTGTATACAGTTGGACAAACGGGTGGTCACTTTGGCGCGGGTCTTGGGGTAATCGAGTTAACCATTGCCTTACATTATGTCTATGATACACCTGATGATCATTTAATTTGGGATGTGGGGCATCAAGCCTATCCTCATAAAATCTTAACAGGCCGTCGTGAGCAAATGGCCACTTTACGACAGAAAGATGGCCTAGCTGCTTTCCCGCGTCGTGCTGAAAGTGAATATGATAGTTTTGGCGTAGGCCATTCCAGTACTTCCATTAGTGCAGCCTTAGGTATGGCTATTGCCGCAAGATTACAAAATAATCATAAAAAGAGTGTCGCCATTATTGGTGATGGTGCTTTAACAGCAGGCATGGCTTTTGAGGCTTTAAATCATGCTGCGGTAGTTGATGCTGATATGTTAGTGGTACTCAATGATAATGATATGTCTATTTCAGATAATATCGGCGGTTTATCTAATCACTTAGCTAAGATACTTTCTAGCCAAGCTTATCGCCATGTACGAGATAATAGTAAAAAGTTACTTTCCCATTTACCAGGTGCATGGACAATTGCTCGCTTAACTGAAGAATATGCTAAAGGTATTTTAGCGCCGACCACCTTATTTGAAGCATTAGGTTGGAACTACATTGGCCCAATTGATGGCCATGATTTACCTACTTTAGTGGCTACCTTACGTAATATGCGAAGTTTATCTGGGCCGCAATTTCTACATGTGGTAACCAAAAAGGGTAAAGGGTTTGCTCCTGCTGAAGAAAGTCCAACGGCTTACCATGCTATCAGTAAATTAGAACCATTGGACGCTCCCCCTAAAAAACAATCTGCACCTAAATATTCTAATATATTTGGGCAATGGCTTTGTGATATGGCTGCACAAGATGAACAATTAGTGGGTATCACCCCTGCTATGAAAGAAGGTTCTGATTTAGTGGCTTTCAGTGAACAATATCCTAAACGTTATTTTGATGTGGCTATTGCGGAGCAACATGCGGTGACTTTAGCTGCAGGTATGGCTTGTGATGGATTAAAGCCTGTAGTTGCTATTTATTCAACTTTTTTACAACGAGCTTACGATCAATTAATCCATGATGTAGCTATTCAAAATCTTGATGTATTATTTGCGCTTGATCGAGCGGGTTTAGTGGGAGAAGATGGTCCAACCCATGCAGGTAGCTTTGATTTAAGCTATTTACGTTGCATTCCTAGCATAATCATTATGACGCCTAGTGATGAAAATGAACTACGTAAACTGTTAACAACGGGTTACTTATATAACGGACCTGCCGCTGTACGTTATCCTCGGGGAGCAGGTCCTAATGTTACTGTAGAAAATGATCTATTACCTGTTGCAATAGGTAAAGCAGTGGTTCGTCGCCAAGGTGAGAAAGTGGCATTGTTAGTGTTTGGTGTGCAGTTAGCTGAGGCAATGAAAGTTGCAGAAAAACTAAATTACACAGTGGTTGATATGCGCTTTGTAAAACCTTTGGATGAAGCGGTGGTATTAGCAACAGCTAATAGTCATGAATTGTTAGTTACCATTGAAGAAAATAGTGTAATGGGTGGTGCTGGATCTGCTGTTAGTGAATTATTATTAAAAGAAAATTGTTTAAAATCAATATTACAACTAGGATTACCTGATACCTATATAGAACATGCTTCACCAGCTAGTATGTTAGCTGAGTGTGGTTTGGATGCAATAGGTATTGAAAAGGCTATCAATCATCGATTAAATCAGTTGGAAAAAAATATTAAATGAGATTATCTCGTTTTTTTGTAAATGCGCCATTACATTTAGGGGAGCATGAAGTACCAGCCTATTTGGCTCATTATATGGGACGTGTGTTACGTTTGTCCGTTAATGATCCTGTGCAGTTATTTGATGGTTCTGGTTTAGAGTTTTTAGGCACTATTAGTCAAATCACTAAAAAAAGTTTGGTAGTTAATTTAACCAAACAATTAACAGGATTAGGTGAGTCACCACTGTATACCCATTTAGGGCAAGGATTAGCTCGTGGTGAGAGAATGGATTTTGTCATACAAAAAGCCACAGAGCTTGGTGTTAACGAGATTACTCCTTTATTTACAGATCGTAGTGAAGTGCGTTTAAATGAAGATAGAACAGATAAGCGGATGGCGCATTGGCAACAGATAGCAATTAGTGCATGTGAGCAGTCAGGACGTTCTAAGCTTCCTATTATCAATCCACCGCAATCAGTAAGTGAGTGGGTGGCACATGTTCAAGCTGATCTAAAATTAATGTTGCATTTAATAGCTGAACCTATGGGAAACTATCAAAAGCCTTCTTCATTAGCTTTGTTAATTGGTCCTGAGGGTGGATTTACTGATGAAGAAATATCATTAGCTCAACAGCATGATTTTCAACAAGTGCATCTGGGGAGTAGGGTATTACGTACTGAGACAGCACCCATTGTTGCCCTTTCTATTGCGCAACAGTTGTGGGGCGACTTTAATCCTAATAATTAGTTTGTATAAGTATCTATGGAAGCGGTTTTAGTATTCTAAAACCGCTTTGTTATTAGTGTGATTTAATAACAGACATGACAGGCTGTTTATTAGGTTTAAGTGATGACACCATTGCCATAACCATAGCTGCTAAGTAAGGCAAAGACTGCACGGATAGGGTGATAATCCAAAGCAATATATCATAAGCCATTGATTGTTGAGTTAATAATATACCTGCTACAGCAATCCAAAGTAGCAACATAATAAATACTTCTTCCCGAGCTTCAGCGAAGGCAACTAAAAAACCATGGTTACTGCGCATTTTAGGTGTACGGAAGAAAGGTATATGTTTTGTGAAAAAGCCGTAAATCACTGCTTTAGCAATAGTATGAGAAAGAGAAAGCCCTGTTAATGCAGCAAAAAAAGCATCTTTATAGCTGACGCCAATAACCTTCTTATAAAGGAAAATAATTTTGCCTACTTTAAAGAAGAATAATGCTAATGGTGGCAATGCAAAAATGATTAAAGGTGGATCAAATTGCTGTGGACTAATAATCATAGCAGCAGACCATAGCAAAGAACCTAGGATAAAGAAGATATTCATGCTATCTGCAATCCAAGGTAACCAACCTGCTATAAAATGATAGCGTTGCCCTTTGCTGAGCCTTTTACCATCTTTAGTTTTGCCAAATACTAAGGTTTTAAAGTGGCGTTTAATAATTTGTATAGCACCATAGGCCCATCTGAAACGTTGTTTCTTAAAGTCGATAAAAGTGTCAGGCATTAAACCTTTACCATAACTTTGTTCACAGTAAGCGGCAGATAATCCTTTTTCAAATACTCGCAGGCCAAGTTCTGCATCTTCAGTAATACACCAGTCAGCCCATTTTAATTCATCTAGTACTGTACGACGTACCATGGTCATAGTACCGTGTTCAATAATAGCATCACGCTCATTACGGGTTATCATGCCAATATGGAAGAACCCTTTGTACTCAGCATAACAGAGCTTTTTAAATAAACTGTCGTTCTCGTCATAATAGTCTTGAGGAGACTGTACGATAGTTATTTTAGGGTCTTTAAAATGAGGCGTCATGTGTTTCAACCAATTAGGGTCAACACAGTAGTCCGCATCAATAACAGCGATTACTTCTACATCAGCAGAAACTCTCTCTAAGGCGTAATTTAAAGCGCCTGCTTTAAAGCCAGCGAGGGGGCTAACATGATAAAAATGAAAGCGTGAACCTAACTCTTTACAGTAGGCTTCAACGGGTTTCCAAATAGCTGGATCTTTGGTGTTATTATCAATAACCATGACTTCATAGTTTTGATAATCAAGTTTTGCTAATGCATCTAAAGTTTGTTTCAGCATCTCGGGTGGTTCATTGTAGCAGGGAACCTGTATGCAAACTTTGGGGTGATAGGTGCTATCCCCAGTCACTGGTGAGAATGGTCTACGTCGCTGTTTAATCCAAACAGTTTCTGCAAGTTCATGTGCTTCAGTTAGTATAACAATGGCAATACCAAGTACACCAAAGGCTAACAAAGTACCTACAATAAGGTTGAACCATGTGCTGTATTGTTGGGTATAGTCATAGCCAATCCAAACAATAGTAGAGGCACAAGCAAAGGCAATAATGGTTAAAAATATGCGACCTTTTTGTTTAAGGGCAGAGCTATCAATCATTAAGATGGATATAGATAAAAATGCTAGCATAGCAGAGATAACTGCTAGTATTTTCCATTGTGCAATCGCAATGACAGGACCCGTAAATTCAAATTTAGGTTGACGATCTAGATCATATACACCCCAATAAGCTCCTACTGCTCCTTCATCGGTCATTTTCCATGGTTGATCAAAGGCTTCAACAATAAAGTAGGAATAACCTTGTTGGTTTAAGATATTAACCAAGTTACGTAAGTAAATGGCTTGATCTGCTTGTGAAGCAGATGCTTGACCTTCCATTCTGCCATTGCTAGGCCAACCTATTTCAGAAAGAATAAGGGGTTTATTAGGATAATCTTTCTTTAACAAAGCCACTTTTTCAAAAACAAAAGGAATCGCTTTTTTTACAGGAATGTGTTCCCAGTAGGGAAGAATGTGAGCAGCTATTAAATCAACATGATCACCTAATTCAGGATATTTATCCCAAATATGCCATTGTTCTGAGGTGGTAACTGGAACTTTGACACTATCGCGCGCATAGTCTAAATAATCAATCATTTGATCAACGGTCACTTCTTCACGGAATAATGCCTCATTACCAATAACTAAACGTATTACATTACGATTTTCATTGGCTATTTCGATAGCTTTATCCAGTTCCCTTTGATTTTCTGCTAAATCGTTACTAATCCAAACCCCTAAAGTTACTTTTAGACCATAATTATCTGCTAAACGCGGGATTGTTCCGAGTGACTCTTTAACGGAATAAGTACGAATATTATTAGTCTGTGTGGCTACTAAAGCTAAATCACTACTAATTTCTTCTTCTGTGGGGTAATCTCCAGTGGCGGGATCTTCATACTCATGAAAAGGAGAAAATGAATAGCCAGATACCTGCTGTGGCCAATTAGGAGCACTAACTGGTCTGTTATATATCGCCCAAAGCCCTGTGAAAAAAGCTGTAATCAACAGAATTATAATAATATTTAGAGCATTTCTATGCTTCATGTTAAATTAACATTTCCTGTAATAGTTATTTATATATTTGCTTTAAAAAACAATGTAAAAAAATTAATTCAGATATATGATGAAGAGAAGTAAAATTAGTTCAGTAGCAAAGTAATAAAATGATTTACAAAGTTTTTCTAAATTTTAAAGAAGTGTTGAATAAAGTTACAATAGATCGCCATAACTAACTAATCATTTAAAGCCGATGCTTAAAATTACAAATTTATTAGGGACATTATTTTTATTATTATCATTAGTAGCTTGTGGTTCAAAAACCTATGTGGACAAAAAGGCAAGTTATATGATACCTGTTGAGCAAGCAACAACAAAAATTGATCGGATTGTGCAACCTTTGATTGATACACATGTAAGTCAAACAGGGTTGGTATTACTTGATGATAATCTTGAGGCATTTGCAGTAAGGGCTATGACAGCTCGCGAGGCCGGCCGTAGCTTAGATTTGCAGTATTATATTTGGCATAATGATTTAACAGGTAATTTGTTAAGTTATGAGTTACTACGTGCAGCTGATCGAGGTGTTCGTATACGCTTATTGCTAGATGATATGAATGCCCATGATAAAGATACTATATTAGCTACACTAGAACAGCATCCTAATATAGAAGTAAGGATGTTCAATCCTATTTATAGCCGTGGTAATGTCCTAAGGAAAGGGGCAGAAATGCTATTTAGGGTGGGGCGTCTCAATCGTCGTATGCACAATAAAGCATGGATTGTTGATGGTCGTATGGCGATAGTTGGGGGACGTAATATAGGGGATGAATATTATGATGCAGCAAAGCAAACTAATTTTTTTGATGTAGATGTACTGTTGATAGGCGATGCTGTATTAGAAACAGAAAATATTTTTGATCAGTTTTGGAATAGTCCTACAACCATTCCCTTAAAATCATTAGTAAAAGTAAAAAAAGGTTCACTCGCTAAGTTACGTGAATATGTGAAAGATATTGATGAAGATATTATTAAAGTTCGCAATGTTTATGTTGATCGTTTAAAAAATTCAACTACAGTGCAAGCATTATTTAATAGTGAGAAACCACTGTATTGGACTGAGCATGCACATGTCTATTCAGATCCACCTGAAAAAGCTTATGACATGAACAAAGAAGCTTGGGTAGTAAACGTATTGTCGAAGGTATGGCAGAGTGCCCAAGATCAATTGATATTAATCTCACCTTATTTTGTACCAGGTAAAGAAGGTATGGAATTATTAAAAGGGTTACGACAACGAGAGGTTGATATTGGTGTGGTAACAAACTCGTTAGCAGCCACAGATGTTATGTTGGTGCATAGTGGTTATATGCCTTATAGAGTTCCATTATTAAAGTTAGGCGTTGATTTATACGAGTTTACCCCACATGTGGAAGTAGATAAAAGTTTATTAGGTTCTAGTGGGGCTAGTTTGCATACTAAGGCATTTATTGTTGATGGTAATATTGGCTTTATTGGTTCCTTTAATTTTGACCCCCGTTCAGCACGGTTAAATACAGAAATGGGTGTGTTCTTTATTCACCCTGAGTTAACCGAAGAAATTTCTTCACTTTATGCCTATAAAATTGAGCAAAATAATAGTTATGAACTCTTTTTAGAGAATGGCAAGTTACGTTGGCGAGATGGTAGTGTCATACCACCTAAAATTTGGACACATGATCCAGAGGTAGGTTTTATAAAACGTGCTACTACTAAGGCGATCAGTTGGTTGCCTATAGAGTCACAATTATAGTGATGGGCTCATCTTAGGATTTAATACAAAAGATAATTTGTATTTATAAATCATCAATTACGTAAGGTAGTCTTATTTTACTGAATTAATCTATAGCATGTCAGGGGTTCTCCCGTTATAATTCATGACTTTGACTTTAAAAGCGTTTACGGTTATGCGGTTGGTTCGCTGTCTTCAAGACTTAAAGAATTTTAAACAAGGTTGTGTGGCTACCATTGGTAATTTTGATGGCTTACACCTCGGTCACCAAGCCATTTTAGAGCATGTCAAAACATGTGCTAAAGAGTTAGGTGTGCCTAGCTGTGCTATTATTTTTGAACCACAACCAAAAGAGTTTTTTGATCCTCAAGATGCACCTATCCGTTTAACGCGAGTGCGTGAAAAGCTAGAACTATTAAGAGATCAAGGCATTGATATTGTTTTATGCCTGCATTTTAATCAACGGTTTAGAGAAATATCGGCCGAAGATTTTATTAAAAAGATTTTAGTTGATGGTTTGCATGTAAAGCATATTGAAGTGGGTGATGATTTTCATTTTGGCGCTAAACGCAGTGGTAATTTTGCCATGCTGCAAGAGGCAGGTAAAAAATATGGTTTTACTGTACAGGATGCCAAAACAGTTTATTTAGATGAGCAGAGGATCAGTAGTACCCGTGTTCGTAATGCCCTATTAGCAGATGATTTAGAGTTGGTTGAGCGCTTATTAGGAAGACCTTTCCAACTATCAGGTAGGGTGATTCGAGGCCAGCAATTAGCCAGAAAATTAGGTTGTCCTACTGCTAATATTCAGCTTAAACGTAAACATGCACCGCTTAGAGGGGTGTTTGTAGTAAGTTGCGAGCTAGAAGGTAAAGTTTATTGTGGTGTTGCTAATATTGGTATTAGACCCACTGTACAAGGTGATGGACGTTCTCATCTGGAAGTACATTTATTAGATTATTCAGGTGATCTTTATAATCGCCATATCCGAGTTACTTTTCATCACAAGCTGCGGGATGAAAAGAAATTTAACTCACTTGATGAGTTAAAAGCAGCAATTGACAATGATGTGACCAATGCTCGTGCTTATTGGCAGGCACGTGGCCTATTAAACCGTTAGGGCTTTTATTATGAGTGACTATAAATCGACATTGAATTTACCGGAAACAGATTTCCCCATGAAGGCTAGCTTGCCTCAGCGGGAACCTAAGATGATTGAAACATGGACTACTGAGAATCTGTACCAAAAAATTCGTGAGATTAGTGAAGGTCGCCCTAAATTTTTACTACACGATGGCCCGCCATACGCCAACGGTAATATACATATTGGTCACGCAGTTAACAAAATTATTAAAGATATTATTAACCGTTCTAAAATTCTATCAGGTTATGATGTGCCCTACATTCCTGGTTGGGATTGTCACGGCTTGCCTATTGAAAACCAGATAGAAAAGAAACATGGTAAGAATATTGAAGCAGACAAAATGCGCGAACTTTGCCGAGCGTTTGCTAAGGAACAAGTAGAAGGGCAAAAGAAAGATTTTATCCGCCTTGGTGTATTAGGTGACTGGGATAATCCCTATCTAACTATGAACTTTGCTAATGAAGCAGGTGAAGTACGTGCTTTAGCAGAGATGGTTAAACATGGTTATGTGTTTAAAGGTTTAAAACCTGTTAATTGGTGTTTTGACTGTGGTTCAGCATTGGCTGAAGCTGAAGTGGAATACCAAGATAAGCAATCAGATGCGATTGATGTAGGTTTTCCTGTTGCTGAAGGTGATAAATTAGCAGCTGCTTTTGGCTTAGCTAGCTTGCCTAAAACAGCGTATGCAGTTATCTGGACTACTACACCTTGGACAATCCCTGCTAACCAAGCACTTAACTTCCATCCTGAACTTGAATACGCTCTAGTGGATGTAGGTGATAAGTTATTAGTATTAGCAGTTGATTTGGTTAATGACTGTTTAGAACGTTATAAACTTGAAGGTAAGATAATTGCTAAGGCATTGGGAGAGACGCTAGAACTTATTAAGTTTAAGCATCCATTCTACGATCGTTTATCCCCTATTTATTTAGCGGACTATGTGGAGGCTACTTCGGGTACAGGTATTGTGCATTCTGCACCTGCTTATGGTGTGGATGACTTTAATACTTGTAAACGTTATGGCATGATCAATGATGATATCTTAACGCCTGTGCAAAGTAATGGTGTTTATGCTGAAGATTTACCTTTCTTCGGTGGTCAATTTATTTGGAAAGCCAACGCTAATATTGTTGAAAAGTTAAGAGAAGTAGGCAGTTTATTAGCCTATGAAAAAATCGTTCATAGCTATATGCATTGCTGGCGCCATAAAACGCCATTAATCTATCGTGCTACAGCGCAATGGTTTGTGGGAATGGATGTACAACCTATAGATGGTAGAACTTTACGTGAGCGTTCTCTACAAGGTATTGAGCAAACACAGTTCTTCCCTGCATGGGGTAAAGAGCGTTTATACGACATGATCGCTAAACGTCCTGACTGGTGTATCTCCCGTCAACGTAATTGGGGTGTGCCAATTCCTTTCTTCTTAAATAAACAAACAGGTGAGTTACATCCTCGTACTGTAGAGTTAATGGAAGAAGTAGCAAAACGTATTGAGAAAGAAGGTATTGAGGCTTGGTTTAAGTTAAACCCAGTAGAGTTATTAGGTGCTGAGGCTGATCAATATGACAAAATCAGTGATACGTTAGATGTGTGGTTTGATTCAGGTACTACCCATTGGCATGTATTACGTGGTTCTCATCCATTAGGTCATGCTAGTGGACCTCGTGCTGATCTTTATTTAGAAGGTTCTGACCAACATCGTGGTTGGTTCCACTCATCATTATTAACTGGTTGTGCAATTGATGATCATCCTCCTTATCGTAGCCTATTAACTCATGGCTTCACAGTGGATGAGAATGGTCGCAAAATGTCTAAGTCATTAGGCAATGTGATTGCACCACAAGAAGTAACAGATAAGTTAGGGGCTGATATCTTACGCTTATGGGTATCTTCAGTAGATTACTCAGGTGAGATCGCTGCATCCCATGAAATCTTCCAACGTAATGCAGATGCCTATCGTCGTATTCGTAATACCATTCGTTACTTATTATCGAATTTATCAGGTTTTGATCCAGCCACTGATTTATTACCAACAGACAAGTTACTGACTTTAGATCGCTGGGTAATAGATGCGGCTGCACAAATGCAAAGTGAGCTGAATGACGCTTACGAACAATATAAGTTCTGGCAGGTTTATCAAAAACTACATAATTTCTGTACTCAAGAGTTAAGTAGTTTTTACTTAGACTTAATTAAAGACCGTCAATACACTACAGCTAAAGACAGTGTGGCGAGACGTTCTTGCCAAACAGCACTATATCATATCGCTGAAGCACTGGTTCGTTGGATTGCACCTATTCTACCTTTCACCGCCGAAGAAGCTTGGGGATATTTGCCAGGTAAGCGTAATCAGTCAGTGATGTTGAATACTTGGTATAACGGTTTAACAGAGTTACCAGAAGGTTTTGAATTAGATCGTGATTACTGGCAACAAATCATGGCAGTTAAAACGGCGGTTAATAAAGAAATTGAAAACCAACGTAATAACAAAGTAGTTGGTGGTAGTTTACAAGCAGAAGTAACCTTATATGCGCAGGGAGATTTATTAACTGCTCTAAATAAGCTGGATGATGAGTTACGTTTTGTATTAATTACTTCTAAAGCAGATATTTTACCTTTTGAACAAGCACCTGCCGATGCAGTAGTCACTGAATTAGCAGATTTGAAATTAACGGTTAAAAAATCTGATAATCAGAAATGTGGTCGTTGTTGGCATTATGTGGCTGATGTAGGCCAACATGCCGACCATCCTGAGCTTTGTGGGCGTTGTATTACTAATGTCTATGGTGAAGGCGAAGCGCGTCAAAATGTATAGCTATCACTCTATATGGAAACAGCTATAAACAGATAGGTTAATTAATAGAAGGGTTATCATTGATGACACGTTTTGGTAAATTATCTTGGGTTTGGGTGTCGGTACTGGTCATTATCATTGACCAGTCCACCAAATACTGGACACTAAACTATCTACCTCTTCAACAAATGGTAGAGGTTATTCCAAACTATTTGGCTTGGTTTCATACTTATAACTTTGGGGCAGCTTGGAGCTTCTTAGCCGATCATTCAGGTTGGCAAAAGTGGTTGTTTGCTGGTATTGCCTTTATTATAAGTATTGTCTTAGTGATATGGTTAACACGGCTTAAATCAAATAAAGAAACATGGTTAGCTATTGCATTAGCATTAGTTTTAGGTGGTGCTTTAGGTAATCTGTATGACCGTGTAGTATTGGGTTATGTTGTCGATTTTATTTTAGCCCATTGGCATGCTGATTATTATTTCCCCGCCTTTAATATAGCAGATACTGCTATTACAGTGGGGGCTGCGATGTTAATTATTGATATGTTGTTCTTTGCTAAAAAGAGAGAAAGTAAAAGTGAGTAGTATTAATGATAATAGTCGAGTGACACTGCATTTCACCCTTAAATTAGTTTCAGGTGAGGTGATAGATAGTACACGTGACAAACAAGCGGCTACTTTTACGATGAAGGATGGCAGTTTATTACCAGGTTTTGAACAAGTGCTTATTGGTATGAAAGCTGGTGATAAACAAGAGTTTCTTATTAAACCAGAACAAGGCTTTGGTCAGCCTAATCCACAAAATGTGCAAGTGATACCTCGCGCACATTTTAAAGAGATGGATTTGGAAGTAGGTTTAATGTTTATGTTTAAGGATGCTGCTGGTTCAGATTTACCCGGTATGGTAAGTCGTTTTGATGATAAAGAAGTAGTGATCGACTTTAATCACCCATTAGCAGGCAAAGATATCTTATTTGATGTGGAAATTATTGCTGTTGAATAGTGCCATATAGCAACAGCTATAGGTTGTTAAGATTCCAATTAAATAGTTCACAGGCATTTTGAGTAGACGCTTCAGCAAGAAGCTCTGCTGAAATGCCTTTTATTTTGGCCAGTTGTTGGCATATTTCAGGTAAAAACTCAGGGCTATTACGATTACCTAGTTGAGTAACAGGCGAGAGGTCAGGCGCATCAGTTTCTAATACAATAGCATCGAGTGGTAATTGTTCTAATACACGATGCATACGATGAGCTTGGGGATAAGTTCCTGCACCACCTAAGCCAATCTTAAAACCTAGTTTGATATATTCTTTAGCTTCTTCATAGCTACCACTAAAGGCATGAGCAATACCTCCTAGTTTAAATTTTAGCTCTTTTAAAATTTTAATAGTATCAGCATGAGCTCGTCTAACATGGAGTAATACAGGCTTTTGGAATTCTGTAGCAATCTCTAATTGGAGTTTAAATAGCTGTTGCTGCTGTTCTTGATCGTAGTTATCAATATAGTAATCTAAACCAATTTCGCCAATGGCACAAAGTTTTGCAGAGTATTCAGGTTGTCTAAAAAGTTGTGTTAATAGCTCAAGTGTTTGAGGTACTTGTGACGCTGATGGGATATACATAGGGTGTATACCACAGGCTACATAAAGTGAGGGATGTTGCTGTGCTAATTGAATAGTGTGTTGCCATTCACTAGCAAACACTCCCACCATAATTTGTTTTATAACACCTAATTTAATACTCCGTTTTAAGACTTGGTCACGATCACTATTGAAGTTATCGCAACCAAGGTGATTATGGGTATCGATTAGATACATTGCCTATTCATCGTCTGTATTCTTACGTGAAAGCAACATAGGTTTTTCACTCTTAGGAATATGGCGATTTGGCATACTATCTAATTGTTCGATAGTAGGTAGTCGATCTATCCTTGAGTGTTTACGATGAATAATGGCTGGTGTCGTTGTTGATGAGCGTCTTTGTTGTGGCTCTTTAAGCTCACTTGGAGGCGTTGCAGTCATTACTTCTCTTTTTCTATATGGTGTAGAAGAAGGAGTAGTTATCGTAGTATTGTTGGTACGGTTATTACGTCTATATAAAGAGTTTCTTGGGCGACGTTGCTCAGTTGCTTGAGCATTAGTAGTTGTTGCTTTAGGCTTTGTTGTTTTAGCTCGTTGCGGGCGGCTACTAGCAGTTGTAGTAGTACTTGCTGGTGCTGTAGTAGATGATGCGGTAGCTTTTGTAAAACGCTTAGTACGTGCATTTTTAGCTTTGTCTTGATAAGGACTTATATAATCTACACTGTTACCAAAGTTATCGTACTCATCATCACGGAATTCATCCTCTGGACGATCTGGTGGCATATCATCTAATGATACAGTACTTACAGGCGCATTTCTTCTATGCTTATTGTAAGGATTACGTGTTGTTTTAGTTTTGGTTTTGCCAAAGTTAGATTTACTAGCACGACTGGCTCTTTTCTCTGCCAAGTCATCATCCATATCTTCAGCAGGACTCTCAATTACTTCATCCGCTATAGTCGTTTTTCTTTTACGTGATTTTCTACCTACAGCAGGATGGCGGAAAATACGTCTAAAACGATCAGGATTTTCTTCGTTTGTTTCTGCATCAAACACAAAATCACTCATATCTCCATCAGCAATCTTTTGTTTGATAAAGTCTTCAATCACTAATAATAACTTTTCTTCTTCTGGACTAACAAATGAGATAGCTTCGCCAACACTATCAATGGTATTGATGCGTTGTATATAGTCATCTTCAATATAAGGTAGGTCAAAGTTAATAATGCAGGGTAATTGATTTATTTCTAAACTTTCGGTAGTAACATCGGTAGCAATTAAAATTTGTACTAAATTTTCTTTAAAATCGATGAGTGATTTATTACGTGCATTTTGGGTTTTATTACTATGGATTGTAGCTGAGTTAATGCCCTTCTTGCTGAGATAGTTTGAGAGGCGACTAGCTCCATATTTAGTACGAGTAAATATCAGTATTTGTGGCCACTGGTATTTATTTATTAAATGAACAAGTAAAGCTGCTTTTTGACGTGTTGGAATATAAAAAACGCTTTGTTTAATATGCTCTATAGATGGAGTGATATTAATTTCAATACGCTCAGGATTTTTAAGTAAAAAATGAGCCAATACAATAACATCATCAGTAAAATTGGTAGCGTAGAGTAAGTTTTGACGTTCGACTGGTAATAAGTCAATAACTTGTTTAGTGGTTGCTATGGAGTTTTCATTAGTAAGCAGTTCAGCTTCATCCAACACAAAAATTTCTACTGCTGATAAATCAACAGCCTGTTGTTCAATAAGTTCAACTAAACGAGTGGGGGAGGCTACTAATATATCAACCCCATGGCTAAGTATTTTAGTTTGCAGAGCACTATTAGTGCTATCTAATACGCAGCCAACTGTCATAGAGAAATCAAACGAATAGGCTTTAAAATATTCTGCAATCTGAATAGCTTCGTCTGATGAAGCCACTAAAATAAGTACTTTTGGCTGTTTTGAAGTAGGCGCTTTATGCTCTACATTTCCTTTTGGGAATAATTTTTCAATAATGGGGAGTACAAAACTACCGACTTTTCCTGTCTCTGCCGATGGTGTGGCAACCATTAAATCGTTATTTTGTAAAATAACGGGGATAGCCTGTTCTTGTAGAGTAGTGGGTGTTTCGTATAATGTTTTAGTTGTTTCTGATAAAAGCTCGGAAAGTCCTAGCGATGTAAAGGACATGCAAAAATCCTACTATTAAGTTAATAAATTACTATTGACATGATGTTTTTAACTATTTGCGCAGCTTCACTTCAACTTATCGATTACTGAATAGTCTGTCCTGCGCTGTACAGATATTAGTAATATGAGGAGAGTATTAAAGTTGAATATCTTATTATGCTTTTTGGGCAAAGATTAAATAGAATAATTATCCCTTATTATACCCAAAAAGCAAGTAATTACTAGTGGCGCAATATTAAATTAAATTTTTCCATACTGCAAGACTTGGTTCAGCCTGATTCAATGTATAAAAGTGCAATCCAGGAGCACCACCTGCTAATAACTGCTCACAGAGCTTGCTGATGGTTTCAGTACCAAATGATTGGATACTTTCAATATCATCTCCATAAGCTTCTAGCTGTTTTCTAATCCAGCGTGGTAGCTCTGCGCCACAGGCATCAGAGAAACGAGCTAGTTTGCTATAGTTAGTGATTGGCATAATACCCGGAATAATGGGTACATCTACGCCCATTTTTTGCACACGTTCTACAAAGTAAAAATAACAGTCTGCATTAAAGAAATATTGGGTGATAGCGCTATTAGCCCCTGCTTTAATTTTATTAACAAAATGTTTTAAATCTTGTTCCATATTCAAAGCTTGAGGGTGTACTTCTGGGTAAGCAGCTACTTCAATATGAAAATGATCTGCTGTTTCTTCACGAATAAAACTAACGAGGTCAGATGCATAACGTAAATCACCTGCATCCATACCCATACCTGATGGTAAATCACCACGTAAAGCAACAATACGTTTTATGCCTACTTCTTGGTAACGTTTTAATAGGGTGCGTAATGATTCTTTAGAGTCACCCACACAAGATAAGTGAGGGGCTGTAGCGACTTGGGTAGTATTACTTAATTGTAATACCGTATCAAAGGTTCTATCTCTTGTTGAACCGCCTGCACCATAGGTGCAAGAAAAGAAAGCTGGTTTGCAAGTAGTGGTCAGTTGTTGTGCATGGTTTAAAAGTTTTTCCATTCCTACGTCTGTTTTTGTAGGAAAAAACTCAAAACTGAATAAAGGATTTATCTTGTTCATTGTTATCATCACAAACCCTCCTTAGTGATAAGGAGGGTAAGCCAAAAGGTTAATTAATAACGGTAAGTATCTGGTTTGAATGGCCCTTCAACAGGAACATCAATATACTCAGCTTGTTTAGGGGTTAATTTAGTAATTACACCACCGAAGCCTTTAACCATTTCAGCGGCTACCTCTTCGTCAAGTTTCTTAGGTAATACTTCTACTCTTAATAATTCAGCTTTTTTCTCAGCTGTTTGCTCAGCAAACTTTTGTTGGAATAAGTGAATTTGTGCTAGTGCTTGGTTAGCGAATGAACCATCCATAATACGGCTAGGATGGCCTGTTGCGTTACCTAAATTTACTAGGCGTCCTTCAGATAATAAAATTAAGTAGTTATCATTATCTGCAGCAAAGTTATCTTTACCTGTTCTATGTACTTTATGAACCTGTGGTTTAACTTCTTCCCACGCCCAGTTTGCACGCATAAAGGCAGTATCGATTTCATTATCAAAGTGGCCGATATTACATACCACGGCACGTTTTTTAAGTGCTTTTAACATGCTTGCATCACAAACATTGACATTACCTGTGGTAGTAACAATAAGGTCTATTTTTTGTAATAAGTCAGTATTAACATTATTATCTGAGCCATTATTGACCCCATTTTTATAAGGTGAAACAACTTCAAAACCATCCATACAGGCTTGCATAGCACAGATTGGATCAACTTCTGAAATACGTACAATCATACCTTCTTGACGTAATGATTGGGCGGAACCTTTACCTACATCACCATAACCAATAACAAGCGCTTGCTTACCTGATAGTAAGTGATCAGTGGCACGTTTAATAGCATCATTTAAACTGTGGCGACAACCGTATTTATTGTCATTTTTACTTTTAGTCACTGAGTCATTTACATTGATAGCAGGTACTTTTAAAGTACCTTTTTTCCACATTTCAAGTAAACGATGTACACCAGTGGTAGTTTCCTCAGTAATACCATGAATCTTGTCAAGCATTGCTGGGTATTTAGTATGAAGGATAGCCGTTAAGTCACCACCATCATCTAATACCATATTAGCGTCCCAAGGTTGGCCATCCTTCAAGATAGTTTGTTCGATACACCACTCATATTCTTGTTCAGTTTCACCTTTCCAAGCAAATACTGGAACCCCTGCCGCAGCAATAGCAGCGGCAGCTTGGTCTTGAGTAGAGAAAATATTACAAGATGACCAACGTACTTCTGCACCTAGTACCACTAAGGTTTCGATGAGTACAGCAGTTTGGATAGTCATATGGATGCAACCAAGAATTTTGGCGCCTTGCAAAGGTTTTTCATTAGCATATTTGTGGCGTAATGCCATTAATGCAGGCATTTCTGACTCTGCAATAATAATTTCACGGCGGCCCCAATCAGCCAAAGAAATGTCAGCTACTTTATAATCAGTAAAGTTACTCATGCTCATATCTCCATTCTAAAAGAAGAAGCTTTTATTTGATTTAGTAAAATCTAATCAAAATAAAAGTTTTTAGTATATATGAGCGCCGTTTGGAAAGTTTTATTGGTGGTATATGTCTACCACTAATCGAGCCTGACAACTTGCTTGTTGCTGCAGCGCTCCTCGATCAGGAATAAAACGGAGCATATTATAATCATTTTTTTTTGTTATCCCAAGAGGTAACAGAAAAATAGCTTAGCTTTTTAACGGGGGAGGTGTGGGGAGGGTAGTTATTCTTGAGTACTCCCTTATAGGAATACTCAAGAGAAGAAGAAAATTATACGTTTTCTTCTAACATAGGTAATTGCATACGTGCTTTAGTTAAAGCCATACCTAAGTTTGCACTCTTACGGCAAACGAAACAAATAATGTAATCTGGATAACGCTTACCACGCATAAAGATGTGAAGTAAGTTTTCACTGTTTACAATAATTTCTTGGAAGTAGTGATGGTTAGCATCAGGTGGTAAGCCACGAGCTTTTCTGAATAATTGCTCAATCATTGAAACGTTAGGACCTTGGAAAATATCCGATGTTGCAGCAGCAACAAGGTCTAATACTTCTCTTGGATGAGAGTCAATAGTTTTTACAGAAAGAAGCATACCTGATGATACGTCTACATATCCAGCAGCAAGACATTCAGGAATTGCACCAATCGCGGTTTGGATAGCTTGATCTAAATTAGCCATTATATTTTCCTTTACTTTATATGCTCTTAGGCATTTATTGATTTTTGTCAAAAAAGTTTATATTTGACATGGTATTATAAAAGGTTGCTATTTTACGTTTGTTTTTAGTAAAAGCAACCAGTTAATTGTAAAACTATGAAGATTCTCTTATTAAGTCGCTCTAATAAGAATATTCTCTTCTAATGCATAGAGAAGATCTTCTTGCTCTTTAGACTGTACATAACCTGCATCAATTTGACGTAACCGTTTTAATGTTTCTTCAGCTGTTAAACCTTTCTTAATTAACCAAGCTCCTAGTACAGTACCTGTTCGACCAAGACCAGCTAAACAATGCACAGCAAGTACATCACCATTTGCTAATAGTTTATCCAATTGTACTAATAGCATTTTTATCCACATAACAGGAGGGGCACGGCGGTCTTCAATTTTAAATTGAACACTACGAATACCATATTGTGCAAGTATTTCTTCTGGCAGTTCACGATCTGTTAAGTTAACCAATACAGTCACACCCACGTCTCTTAATGCGGATAGATCATATTCTAAAGGGGCAACAATACCTGGCATTGGACAACCTGCTAATTGGTCTGGAGCAATCCAATGGAAACCATTAGGGCCGCGGAATTTACTGCGAGATGCATTTTTTACCGCTAAGTTAGTTGTCACTGAAGCAATAGGTGTTGATTCTGTCATTTCAGAAGAGCTGAGTTGAGGCTCTTTGTTAGGTTGTTCAACAACTGATGAAGAAGGAGTTTTTACTTCCTCTTTAGGCATTACTAAATCATTATTTGCTTTAGGAATGACAGTTTGTGGTTTAGGAGCGGCAGCTTTTAGTGCTTCAATTATTTTGATAGCTTCTTCTGGTAATGGTGGTGGTTTTGGAATACTTTCATCTAGAGTATTCACATCTGCATCTGGGGCAGGAATATTACAACTACCAGAACGTAAGAATTGGGCAACAACATCATTTTTTGATTTGTTGTTAAAGAAATCATCTTTGGTTTCGTAAGCTTGAACACGTCCACCCGCTAGAAGTAAGATTTGATCGCCTACTTCTTTTGCTTGCATTTGATTATGTAGAATAATCATGCAAACGCGTTCTTCACCTAATTTCTTCGTTAATTTAAGTAGCATACTCGCACCTACTTCAGTCATACCTGTAGTAGGTTCATCTAATAGTAGAATAGGTTCCTTAGAAAAGGCTTCTCTTAGCATGTTGACAGCTCTTGCATGTTCAACAGGAAGTTGAATCATTGGCTGGTCTAGATACTGAATCATCGAAGGGATTTCTAAGCGCTCTAATTCACTAACAATATATGCACGCATTTCGGCAGGGCTTAGTGACTTTTCCGAAGATTGGCGAATCTTCTCAGCAAAACTTTCAATAACAGGTAGTCCCATCGCTTTGGCATTTTGTTGAACAAGCTGAGGAACATTTTGTTGATCGATAGGTTGGTCTTTGTATAAGATTTGACCCCATTCATGAGCATTACTAGAGCGCTTATTAATACCTGCAAGAGAGCGCATAAGTGTGGATTTCCCTGTTCCACCAGGGCCCATAACGACAATGACGCCTTTATCAGATTGAATAGAAAAGCTTACATCAGCTAAAATGACTCTAGTGCCAAATGCAATGCCATATGATTTAACGTCAAGTAACATTCCTGAAAATCCTTTGTATGGTAAAAGCAAAAAAAACGATAACTTCTTTTATATACATTTAATATACAATAATATCTCTATTATAACTGTTGGTTGGCTATAACACACCATTTTATTATAGCGAATAATTTAGTAGTCTACTTAATAGCGTTAGGTAGTAGAACGATATTTCTCAACTATTTTAGCATATTTTAAGAAGTTCTATTAGTTTAATAGTGGCTTTTGATAGTGTTCGTTCACTATGATAAAGGTAACCAAGTTGTCTGGAAAGTGTTACATCTTTAACATTAAGTTTTATTAAACTGGCATCAAGCATAGTACTTGGCAGAACACTCCAAGCGATGCCTATGGAAACTAACATCTTTATAGTTTCCATATAGTTTGTACTCATTGTTATATGAGGCGTTAGTTTAGTCTGTAAGAAACAATTTTTTATAATATCGTGGGTAAAAGTGCCAATACCAGGAAAAATAGCAGGATGTTTGGCTAAAGTTGCTAGATCTATCTGTTTGAGCTGACTTAACGGATTATCTTGAGAGCATACAAAGTCTAAAGAGTCGTTCCAGATCGGTATTGCAGTTAGTGGAGCATAAGTTGTGGCAGCTAAGGTAATAATAGCCAATTCTACATGACCATGTAAAACAGCATCATAGGCTTTCTCAGAATCTAGAAAATGGATATTTAAATTAACTTCTGGATAACTTTTAGTAAAGCTACGCAGTATAGGTGGCAGTCTGTGTAGTCCTATATGATGACTGGTGGCAATATTAAGTTGCCCTTTTACTTCCGTTTCCAAATTGGATAACTTACGGCCAGCGTCATTAATTTCTGTAAGAATATGATAGGCATGTGGTAATAATGCTTTGCCTGCTTCCGTTAATTGTACGGTACGTCCAATGCGGTCAAATAGTTTAGTATTTAGTGACTGCTCAAGGGTAGAAATACGTTTACTAATCGCAGGTTGAGTAAGAAATAGGCGATCAGCGGCTAATGAAAAACTGGTTGTTTCAGCCACAGCAATAAAAGCAGTTAAATTAGCAATATCCATTATTATGGACAATCCATTAATCAATACCTAATTTTTTTAATCGATAACGCATAGAGCGAAAAGATAAACCTAAGCGTTCAGCTGCGGCCGTTCTATTCCAACGGTTTTCTTCAAGTGCTTGTGTTAAGATTTTTCTTTCCACCGCTTCAAGGTATTCTTCTAAGTTTCCAATATCTACTAAATTAGGTAGTGTATCATTTGCTACTGAGTTAACTTGAGGTTGTGATGGTGTTGATTGAGCAATTGGCTCGTTAATAGCTACAGTAGAAATAGCTGATGAATCACTTGGCAACATACTAGCAAAACGGAGGTCGTCAGGCCTAATTACACCCTGTTCACAGAGTGTATAAGCTCGCTCAAGTATATTTTCGAGTTCTCGAACATTACCTGGAAATTCATATGTTAGCAGTTTTTCAATGGCTTCATCAGATAGCTTAACATCGTAGTTAGCACGTTTTAACAGTGCTTCAGCCAAGAGTGGAATATCTTCTTTGTGAGCACGTAATGGTGGAATTTTTAATTCGATAACATTAAGGCGATAATAAAGGTCTTGTCTAAACTTACCTTCTACAACTCTGGCAGCTAAGTCTGCATGAGTAGCACAAAGAATACGTACATCAGTAGGTTGTTCTTGTTGATCACCAATGGCACGAATAGATTTTTCTTGAATAGCACGCAATAGTTTAACTTGCATACTCAATGGTAAATCCGCCACCTCATCTAAAAATAATGTTCCACCTTGTGCCGCTTGGAATAGGCCTATTTTATCTTGGTTGGCACCTGTAAAGCTACCTTTGCGATGACCAAAGAATTCACTTTCCATTAACTCTGAGGGAATGGCGCCACAGTTGATGGCAATAAAAGGTTGTTTTGCTCTAGATCCTTGTAAATGAACAAGTCGAGCTATTACTTCTTTACCTGTTCCAGACTCACCATTAATATAAACAGGTGCTTGGCTACGTGCTACTTTATTTACTTGGTTACGTAGTGCTTGAACAAGAGGAGATTCGCCAAGGAATTGTTGTTCAAAAGGGATATTATCGACTTTGGCTGTAGTCAGATTAAGTGCTGATTTAATAATTTCCCGTAAATGGTTTAAATCAATAGGTTTTGTTAAATAATCAAATGCCCCAGTTTTTAACGCGATAATAGCCGTGTCCATACTGCCATGTGCTGTAATCATAGCAATAGGCATTTGTGGATAATGTTGCTGAGTATACTCAATAAAATCGAGGCCATCACCATCAGGTAATTTCATATCTGTTAGGCAAAGATCAAATGTTTCTTTCTTTAGCATTTCAGTTGCGTCTTTTAGAGTGCCTACTGATTGTGTAGCTAATTTTAGTCGACCTAAAGTAATTTCAAGTAGTTCTCGAATATCAGGTTCATCATCAATAATTAAAATTTTTGATTGTGTCATTATGATTTTTCCTAAAGTATCGGAGTGGCCGAGCAAAATGTTACACGAAAACAACTTCCTCCACCTTTTCTTGGTACATAAACTAATTGTGCTTGATTACTCTCACACAATTCTTTAGTAACAAATAATCCTAAACCTGTACCTGTGCCATCATTACTGGTTGTAAAGAATGGTTCAAAAAGTTTGTCTTCAAACTCTATGGGAACACCTTCCCCATTATCTAATATATCTAGTTGAGGAAGTTGGCTAGCGTTGTCAATATATAACATTAGCCATATTTGTGCTATGCCATTTTCTTCTTTTGTATGACGAAAAGCATTATTAACTAAGTTAGTAACGATTTGGTGTAGTTGTGAAGGAATAATATGGGTAAAAAGTGGCCTAACAGCTATATCTAATTCAATTTTTTGTTCTGGTTTAAGCGTTTCTTGAAATTCTACTACAAAATTTTCTAGCCAAGAGGTTAGTTCAAGGGGTTTCATTTCATAGTTAAAACTATGGCCTTGTTTTTTCTTAGAAAGTTGTAATACATTACTAATAATATTATTAACTCGATCAGAATTATTTAGAATAATTTGTAATAAACGCTGATCTTGTTGATCCATATTTTCAGATTCTTTTAATAGCTGTACAGCATGACTTAAGGCACCTAAAGGATTGCGTATTTCATGAGCAATACTTGCTGTTAAATGACCAAGTGAAGCTAATTTAATTTGCTGTACCTGTTTGGCAATTACATCAGTACTTTCTAAGAAGACAAGTATCACTAATTGATTACTGTGTTTAGAACGAATTAATGTTGGTCGTAACTTACTAACGTGTTTTTTGGAAGGTTGTAATGGTTGAAGTTCTAGTTTAGGGTTATTTAACCATTGTTTTATTGCAGTAAAAAGTTCTGGAAAAATATGTGCCACTAGTAATCCATTAAGTAGTGGTTCATCTAATAAATGGTGTGCTTCATTATTTGCCATAATAATTTGCCCTGTTTTATTAACTAACAGAGCTCCTGCTGGCATTTGTTCTACAATTAGGCTATTAAGAATCTGTAAGTTGGCTACATCAGATGCTTTTTGTTTAGCTAATGCTTCGCTGGTTTTCATACGCGCCACTAAGCTTTGAATTAGCATTGCACTAATAAAGCATAAAGCACCTAATGTACCTGCTTGTATATATTCGCTGACAGTGATACTTGTTACAAAAGATAAGAAAGTAGTAATAACTACAATAATAATGCTACAAACAGCAGCAATTAATAAGCCTATTTGCCCTCTAAATAGGGTATTGGCAATGGCTACAGTAACAATTAATAAGTTGCCTATACCACTTGAAGGGCCTTCCGCTGCATAGAATAAAATTGAAAGAATAATAATATCAAAAAAGATGAGGGAAAGTGTTAGTGAGGCATTAGTTGATAATGAAAAAAATAAGGAAATAAGATTACATATAAAATAAATCCAACAGGTAATATAAAAAATTTGTCGGTTTTCTACTGTTAGTATAGATTGATCTAAACCTAGAGAGATAATAAGAATAAGGACTACGCTTAGACTAACTCGGTAGAGTTGATATAAAAATAGAATACGTTTAGTAGCATGATAAGCGTTTTCTAGTTGAAAAATCACCTTACTTCTCCGCTTTTCGTGCGTGCTCTGTACAACAGTACCATTGATTATTTGAACCTTTTATCGCATTTTTCTGTGGTGAATAAATATCACAATAGCTACATTTTACCATAGGCTCGGTATCATCAGTAGGTGTTTGATTAGCTTGTTTTTTTATTTTCTGAATATGTAACCACAGAAAATAAATGCCAAAACCAACAGCTAAAAAGAACAAAAGTCTTAACATAAGGTAAACCTATCAAGAAATAATTAATATTGGACATTGTACTAAATGGGGATATTTATTCTTTAATACAAGACAGTAAAACTAATAGTAAAGTTTAGTTAAAAAAGCGACAACAGCTGTTTCAACACGTAGAACTCGTGTACCTAGTTGTACAGCAGTAAAGCCTATTTGTTGTAATTTGTCTACCTCATAATCAATCCAACCTCCTTCTGGTCCTATAGCTAGAGTTGTAGGTTGATTAGGAAGTTGGGAGCATAGAGGATAATTACCAAGGTGGGCAATTAAATTATGAGTATCTTTTATTAGATGCGGAAGTTCATCTTCTACAAATGGCTTAAAGCGTTTTACAAGTTGAACTTCAGGTAAAACAGTATCTTTAGCTTGTTCTAAGCCCAATAATAATTGTTGTTGAATATTGTCTGGCATTAAGAAAGGTGTTTGCCAAAAGCTTTTTTCAACTTTATAGCTGTTAATTAAAATTAGTTTATTTACACCCATGGTTGCTATTGTTTGCAAGATTCTTCTTAACATTTTTGGGCGGGGTAGTGCTAGTAAAAGGGTAACAGGTAGTTTAGGGGGAGGAGGGGTATCAAGTTGAAAGTTGATAATAGCTTCTTCAGTGGTTAACTTAGTTATGCAACCTTTACCTAATCTACCGTTTATGATTCCTATTGATAAAGAGTCACCCTCTTGGCTACGATGGACTTGTTGGATATGTTGTAATTGTCTTTCCTTAATAAGCGCTTGATTATCATTAATAAGATCATTGGGAGAAAGTAGTAACAAGTTCATGAAAAGTAAAGCTATTCTTTAGTTCGTGAAGCTTTTTCTTCATGGCCTGATAAACCAAAACGACGATCTAACTCATCTAACACTCGTTGAGGTTCAATGTTTAAGGCGGATAACATCACTAAACTATGGAACCATAAATCAGCTGTTTCATAAATGACATCATCAGAGTTGCCTGTTGTTACAGCATCTTTTGCGGCAATAATAGTTTCTGTAGCCTCTTCGCCTACTTTCTCTAGGATTTTATTTAAACCTTTATGATATAAGCTAGCCACATAAGAGCTTTCAGGGGCTGCTTGTTTACGTTCTTCAAGTACTTTTGCTAAACGGTTGATTGTGTCCGTCATAGGGTTAACTCTTATGATATATTTCGTTAGGGTCTTTTAAAGGAGTAGAGGTTTCTACCCAATTATTTTGTTGTAGTTTACGATAAAAACAGCTAACTCGCCCAGTATGGCAAGCGATATTACCCACTTGTTCTACTTTTAGTAATAGCACGTCTTCATCGCAGTCTAGATAAATATCATGTAGTTTTTGTACATGGCCAGATTCTTCACCTTTACGCCATAATTTATTGCGTGATCTAGACCAATAAATAGCACGTTGCTCTTTAACTGTAAGTTCTAGTGATTCTTTATTCATCCAAGCCATCATCAATATTTCACCTGTTTGGTAATCTTGAGCGATAGCTGGAATAAGACCATCATTATTCCATTGTATTTGTTCAAGCCATGCTTCTGACATAAGTATCCTTAAGAACGACGAATAATAAGGTAAATACCAACAGCTAACATAAGATAGTTAGGCCAGTGTTCCAGTGAGCTACCTTCAGTAATGGTTAAACTGACACCACCAACTATTAACAATACACCTAATAATCTAAGTAATACAGAATCCTTTTTCTTTTTAGGTGGATTCTTTTGTTGTAGTTTTATCTTACGATTCTGTTGCTCAATAATATTGCGCGCCATTTTAGCAATATGGGGCATTTGTTCTACTTGGCTACGGAAGTCAGCAAAAATACGTTTAACACCTACACGCTGTTTCATCCAACGTTCTAAGTAGGGCTTAGCCGTGGTCCATAAATCTAGGTCAGGGTAAAGCTGACGACCTAAACCCTCGATATTTAGTAAGGTTTTTTGCAGCAACACTAGCTGTGGTTGTACTTCCATATTAAATCGTCTAGCTATTTGGAATAGACGCATTAATACAAAGCCAAACGAAATATCTTTTAATGGCCTTTCAAAAATAGGTTCACAAACACTACGGATAGCATCTTCCAATTCGTTAACTTTAGTATTGGGTGGAACCCAGCCCGAATCAATATGTAGTTGAGCGACACGGCGGTAATCACGTTTGAAAAAATAAAATACATTACGAGCTACATAATCTTGGTCTTCTGGCGTTAAGCTACCAACAATACCGCCATCAATTGCAATATAGCGTGGATATTCTGGGTTAGTTGGATCGACCATGATATTGCCAGGGTGCATATCCGCATGAAAGAAGCTATCCCTTAACACTTGCGTAAAGAATATTTCTACACCGCGTTCAGCAAGGGCTTTTAAATCCACATTGTGAGCATTAAGCTGTGTAACATTATTAACTGCAATGCCATAAATACGTTCCATCACTAGTACTTGTTGGCGACATAACGGCCAATAAACTTTTGGAACATACAATAAATCGGAGTTTTCAAAATTGCGTCTTAGTTGTGAAAGGTTAGCACCTTCACGTTGTAAATCTAATTCATCATTAATGGTTTTTTCATAGTCGGTGATAACTTCCATTAAATGCATGCGTCTTGCATCATAGTTAACATATTCAGCTACTTGAGCACAGTAGTAAAGCCAAGAAATATCTTGCTGGATAATAGGTTTTAGATTGGGACGTACGACCTTTACAACCACTTCTTCGCCTGTTTGTAGTCTAGCTGTATGTACCTGAGCAATAGAGGCAGAAGCTAATGGTTCAATATCAAATTGTGAGAAAGCTTCCGACACTTTCATGCCTAGTTGTCTTTCAATTAGTTCAATAGATTGGTCGGCTGGAAAAGGTGGCACGTTATCTTGTAATGAAGATAATGCTAAGGCTATATCTGGTGGAATTAAATCTTGCCTTGTAGAAAGCATTTGTCCAAACTTAATAAAAACGGGGCCTAGTTCTTCTAATGCTAAACGAATACGGTCACCACGGCTCAAAGCAAGTGGTTTACGTCTAAACCAACGCCATGGTAATAGATTTTTAAAAATGCGTACCCCAAAAGGCAAGATGGTAATATCAAATAATAGATCGTCTAGGCGGTATTTAATAACAACCTTAGTGATTTTGTAGAGTCGTCTTATTGCCAGTAGTCGCATATTAAGATTGTCCAAACTTTTTCTGTAATAAGCCTAGTATATTGGCAAGTGGATTTTTTGCTGTATTATCTTCATTTAGATTGGCAGTAGTCATTTTTTCAACAAAGCTTGTGAGTTGAGTTTGTAGTAAACTGAAACCAAGTTGTAGTTGCTCATTACCTAGTTTGACGGATTGCATAGCCAATCCTGCTATTGCAGGGCCAAACCACTGAGATAGCTCATGCTCCCAGTCTGGATTTAAGTCATCAAAAATTTTAAAGAATTGATAGAGTAAAGAGGCTTCTCCCACTATCATAAGGTCAGAGTTTTTTAAAAATAGCTGTTTATCTTTGGCTAATAATAATTGTATTAATAGTGGTGCTGGCGCTGTTAATTTACTATCAACAGTAAACTCACAGTTGTCAGTTAAAAATAAACCATTGTCAGTAGGCATAACAAAAAAAGTTTGTGAAGGGGTAGTGCTTTGTATAGCAATAACTTTACCTTCTAACTCTGCCAGTTTTTCAATAGCTGAGTTTGAACTATCTAACTGTAATAGTTTGTTTAATCCTTTTTCGACTGTGGCTAATGCAGCTTGTGTTACTAATGACCTTGCCATTAAGGTTTAATTCCTTTATGTAGTGCAACAATACCACCTGTCATATTATGGTAAGTAACAGGATTAAAGCCAGCCACTTGCATCATTGCTTTTAACGTTTCTTGATCAGGGTGCATCCGAATGGATTCTGCAAGGTATTTATAGCTTTCTGAGTCATTAGCAATTAATTTGCCCATTAATGGTAGTAAAGTAAAAGAGTATGCATCATATACTTTAGAGAAAAGATCATTAGTAGGTTTAGAAAACTCTAATACTAATAATCTGCCACCTGGTTTTAATACTCTAAAAATAGAGCTTAAGGCTTCTTCTTTATGGGTAACATTACGTAAGCCAAAAGCGATAGTGACACAATCAAAAGTATTTTCAGCAAAAGGAAGCTTCTCAGCATCTGCTTGTACAAAGCGAATATTATTGATAGTGCCTTTGTCCATGAGCTTATCACGACCGACACTCAACATAGATGAATTAATATCGGCTAATACAACTTCACCAGTAGGGCCTACGAGACGAGAAAATTGACGAGTTAAGTCACCAGTACCACCAGCAATATCCAGTACTTTATTACCAGTTCTAACACCTGAAAGCTCTATGGTGAAACGTTTCCATAAACGATGAATGCCGCCAGACATTAAATCATTCATAATGTCATATTTAGCAGCAACAGAGTGAAAAACCTCTGCTACTTTTTTAGATTTTTGGCTTTCGGGTACATCTTGGTAACCAAAGTGAGTAATTGCTTCAGGTTGCTGTTGTTTCTTTTCTGAATCAGTCATAACTTGCCTCATTAAATTATGATGACATTCTAAACGGAACGTCATTAATCATCCATCACTTTTCAAGGTGATTATAGTTTTCTCCAAGATAAACCCGATAATCCATAGTCTCTTATTCTGCCTACAATAATGGCTAAGGTGGTATAAAACATAGCCAGTGCTAATAACATTAATACCTCTATCCAAACATCCCCAATTGGTAGGTTCAATTGATTTGTTCCTGCTAGCATTTTGGTTGCCCATGTGGAAGGTAGAAACTGGGAAATAAACCAAATAGGTGCAGGCATAGAGCTAGATGGCCAAATAGCACCTGAGAAATAAAACACAGGCATAGGAATAAAGGTAAGGGTTAAAAACACTAATTCAACACTACGCAAGCATTGCATAATAAAAACCCCCATTGCTATTACAGCAAAAATAAAGGGGAAAACTAAAATAAGTAATTCTGGAATGGGGGCTGTTTGTCTAAATCCCATCAGTGCTGGCCAGAACACTAATAACGCAATGGTTAAAAATAACCATATAGGAATGAGACCAGTCATTGCACCAAGATGAACATGAAAAGGGGTTTTGCCATTGTGTGCAATATAAAGCCCTATACTGGTCAATGTACTTGCCATCAATAGTGATTGTTGCATCATCATAATAAGTAGACCAGGCAATGTAATAGCTGCAAAGTTAATGCCTGGATTATAAAGATCAGTTAGGGTGTTTTTCATTGGACTGAGTACGACACTAGCCTGATCTTGTGAAAAACCCTGTGCATAAAGTAGTTGTTGATTACGTTGGGTTGATAGCTCTTGATAAATAGCGGTAATAGCTTGTTGAATTTGGCCGTTAGCCAAGCGGCTAGTGGCATCACCATAAATGGAAATAGTGGCTGTTTTACCACTTAAAAAATGCTTCTCAAAATCTTGTGGAATAATAATAACAGCAAATAGCTTACGCCAATGTAAATCATCTTTAGCTTGGTTAAGATTATCATAAATAATCGTATCCATTTTAGGGGATGCATTGATTTGGCGAGTAATAAAATGACTTGAAACACTATGATCTTGATCGATAACAGCAACGGGTAAATCCCATACGGTATGATGAGCAAACACTAAACTAATTAAGCAAAGAGAAACTAATAACATCATCCACATGGGGGTGTTAAGTAGCCTTAGTAAGGTCTGTTTAGCTGTTTGTAAATACTCTTGAACTTGTGGCGTCATTTTATTTTCCCTCAGCGATATGGAGGCGACGTTTTATTCTATTTCTAATTAGCAAGGCAACAACCGTAGGATAAATAGCCAGTATTGAACAGACCTCTAGAATAGCCAGTGGTTTTACATCACGTAAGAAAACATCGAACATAGCATATAACGCATGAGTTAATGGCTGTATATTAGAAATAATCTGTGCGGGTAAGGGCATTGAAAGTTCAGGTACAACCATGCCTGAATAAGTCATTGCCGAGGCTATTAACAAGCTAATTAAACTATAGGCTGTAATAGCAGATTTGGTGAAAGTAAATAACAACACGCCTATTGCTTGTGCTGCTACCACATAAAAAATACTTATCAATAACATGTATAGCGGATTTCCTGCTACATGTGCACCAGAAAAAAGGATTAGCCCTGCGAGTGAACACATTAAGGTAGCTGTATAAGTTAAAGTATAAGGTAGTAACTTACCCAGCAGTGCAATAGCGAATGGTTTTGCATATAACAGTTCAGTACGGCGACTAAGTACATAAATCATGCAGGAAACAATAAACATCTGGATAATGTGAATGGTGGCTGCAAATTGTTGGTAGTATGAATAACTGGAAGTAGCATTGAATAGGCTATTGTATACTACTGTAGGGTTAGATAATTGTGGTAGAGGGATACCATAACGAGCAGCTACAATATTTTGATAGCTATTGTTTAATGTACTAATTAAGGTAGGATAATCCTGTGTAGAAAAATAGCCACTGCCATAGAAAAGAGCATTGTAGTAGAGTTCAGGTGTAGGCTGTTTGCCTGCTAATACCTCTTTCTCAAAGCCAACAGGAATATAGAGTATTGAGTAAATATTGGCTTGTTCTAAATCACGTAAGGCGGGGTTTAAACCATACTTGTAAGGAATAATTTTAGCATGTGCTGTGGCATCAAATTCACGAATTAACTGTCTTGAAAGTTGGCTATTATCGTTATCTACAGCAGCCACTGGTAAATCAAGTAAGGTATTTTCTGCAAAAAGCCCTGCTAATAGGGCATAAAGGATAATAGGAAATATCCATGTAATCCAATGAATAATAAAGGTGCGAGACGCTAATCTTACTTCATAATGAAATGATCGGTAAAAGCAGCGCCAATAGATTCTTACTTTTGCCAATCCCATAGTACGCTCATTCCAACTCGTAAATTGTCTACAGGTTGATCGAGATAGAGTCGTACCTCAAAAGTTTTTAAATCAAAGTCACCTGTGGCTCTTGTTGCACGTTTTGTTGAGAAGTCACCTAAAGGCGCGATATAACCTACCCGTGCTTTAATTTTTTTATCATTGATAGCATTAATGGCTGGCACAGAAACTTCAATAATATCGTTTTTCTTAATGCTTGCTAGAATATCTTCTCTTAAGTAGAAAACAAAATAGGCTTGTGGAATGCGGATAACGGTCATTAAAGGGCTAGATGCGTTCAGTAACTCACCAACTTCAGCAGGAATAGAACCAATTTCACCATCTACAGGAGAAATTACATTGAGGTCATCAGTAATGGCTTTAGTTTCTGCCAAATTATGCTCTGCTTCACGTAGTTGAGCAGCAAATTGTTCTCGTTGTTCTACACGATCACCATTTAAGGCTAAATCTAGATTAGCTTTTGCTGCTTTAACCGATTCAGCTGCTGTGTCTCTATCTCGTCTATAGTTTTCTAGTGCTAACTCTGCTAAGTAACCTTTAGCGGCTAATTGTTTGTTTCGAGTATAAGTACTCAAGGCATTGGAGTAATTAGCTTGAGCTTGTAGTAAGTCGGCTTTAGCTGAACGTATATTTTCTTCACGGGTACCATTAATAGACTCTGCTAAACGCGCTTTAACATTGTCTCTAGCAGCTTCTGCAGATTGCAGTTGGGCAATCAGTTCAGGAGAATCTAGTTTAATAAGTGGTTGTCCTGCTTTAACTTCGTCGCCACGTTCTACAAAACGTTCAATGACACGTCCTTTTGCTTTAGATACTACGATTACTTGTGGTGCATCCACTTCTCCCTGCAAAATAATATGCTGACCATGGGCACGAAATAAAATAGCCAAAGCAATAATAATGGCAATAAAAGCAAGGGTAATTATTTGTTTTACATTCATAGAGTGAGTAATAACCCTTTGGTTGTTTTTTAGATATAAGCTTTTAAGAATAGAGATTATTTTGTAACGAAAATTTCTATTAAACAATCATACCTTTGTCATCAAAAACCAGAATAAGTTCTTTGCTGTGATTAATGAGGAGTCACTCTTAAAATTTCATCAATGGTGGTTAAGCCTTTCCCCACTTTTTGCGCACCTGATAATCTCAAGCTATGCATACCATCTTTGTAAGCTTGAAGGCGCACATCATCAATATTCGTTTCAGGTTTTATAAGCTTTTTAATTTCGTCAGTAAATAACATGACTTCATACAGACCAAGACGTCCTCTAAATCCAGTTTCACGGCATTCAGGGCAACCAACAGGGCGCATAGTTTGATTAGGTACGGGAGATTTCCAAGGTTTAGTAAGCTCATTCCAAACACTTTGGTCGATTTCTACAGGCTCTTTGCAATGAGGACAAAGCGTTCTTACTAAACGTTGTGCCATAATGCCTAAAATGGTACTTTTAATAAGATAGTAAGGAACACCTAAATCAAGTAAACGAGTAATCGTACTAGGTGCATCATTGGTATGTACAGTAGATAATACCAAGTGACCTGTTAATGCAGCTTGAATAGCCATTTCTGCCGTTTCAAGGTCACGAATCTCACCCACCATGATAATATCAGGGTCTTGCCGCATTAATGCTCGAATACCGCTAGCGAAGTCTAAATCAATATTATGCTGCACTTGCATTTGATTGAATGAGTCTTCAATCATTTCAATAGGGTCTTCAATGGTACACACATTTACTTCAGGTGTGGCTAATTGTTTTAAAGTTGTGTAAAGAGTAGTGGTTTTACCAGAACCTGTCGGCCCAGTTACTAAAATAATACCATTTGGTTGAGCTGTCATATGGTTCCAGCGTTTTAAGTCTTCATTAGAGAAACCTAATTCAGCAAAACCTCTTAGTAATACATTAGGGTCAAAAATCCGCATTACCATCTTCTCACCAAATGCAGTAGGCAATGTAGAGAGACGTAATTCGATTTCATCACCTAAAGGTGATACAGTTTTAATACGGCCATCTTGCGGTTTGCGACGTTCTGCAATATTCATCCGACCTAATGTTTTTAGACGATTAACTACAGCAGTACCCACTAGTGGAGGGAATTGGTATACATTGTGCAGGACACCATCAATTCTAAGCCTTACCACAGAAAATTCACGGCGTGGTTCTACATGAATATCACTGGCACGTTGTTGGAAAGCGTATTGGAATAGCCAGTCTACAATTTTAATAATATGCGAGTCATCAGCATTGGGATCATCTACGTTACTGGTAAGACTTACTAGTTGCTCAAAACTGCTATTTGAGATATTGCCAGCAAGATTTTCACCTGATGCTTCAGTAACAGAGCTACTTAGATTATAAAACTCATTGGTTAGTCGTTGAATATCTGCAGGATTAATAACAATTCGTTCAATAGGGCGTTTTAATACATGTTGTAAATTTTGCTCCCATGCTTTAACCAGTGGTTGCACACTGGCAATGACAACTTTTTCGGGAGTAGACTCAACGGCTAAAATTTGATTACGTTTAGCAAAGGCATATGACATAACTGATGTAACAGAATTTACATCTACTTTTAAGGGGTCAATACGGCGATAAGGCTGTTTTACATAATCTGCTAACCAGATGGATAGGGTTTCAATATCCAGCTTTTTACCAGGACGACTTAAGTCATCTATTTTTTGATTAGCAATCACTTCCAATGGGCTTTGTATAGCCAAAGGCGTATCTGCCTGTGTCATATAACAGAGGTCTTTTGCACGTTTAGTAATACGTTCTTGTGTAAGAAGTTCATTTAATAGATCGTTTAGAGTCAGAATCCGATCTGGAGTAGGAGTGTTAATAGCCATATTAAATAATCGATCTGTTTACTGGATTAAGTTATATCATAGCGAATATTTGTTAATAAAACTTGTTTTAGAACTAATTTTAATAACAAAATTATATTACGAATGTTAATTAGACATTAAAAACACTTGACAGTTTGATGGTTCAGGTTAAAATTCACAACCCTATATAGGCATATAGCTCAGCTGGTTAGAGCATCACCTTGACATGGTGGGGGTCGTTGGTTCGAGTCCAATTATGCCTACCAATTAACTAAAGCCCGCCTTGTTGCGGGCTTTTTAGTTTTTAGGAAGTATTATAATGTCCCAATCTATTACTATTACCTTAGAACAATTAGCGCATGTTAGGCAAATATTAGTGGCGCTAACAGAAACAGAACAGGTTTCTGCAGATGAGCATGCTTTATTTATTGAGCGGTTTGATGAATTAATGCAACTCCTGCAAGATAATGCTGAGGATAGTCAGTATCTAGGGCAAGAAATCATTAGCCAAATATTTTTCCGTTACCCACAAATTGCTCATTTAATTCCAAGAGAACTATTATGGTTTTTGGGTGGTGATTGTTTGCACTTTATGCCTGATGAAGAAATAGATTTATTCCAACAGTTGGAAGATTTACAGTATCAAGCAGAAAGTAATGGTGAACCATTTAATTGGTTACAAACTAAGCAACAGCTATTAGAAAGAAAGCCTTAATAATTTATAGCAGATTTTTTAAGCCATAATGCAATGGCTAGGCTAATAATCAATAAGCCACTAATAAAAGCAACTACACCTTGCCAATTATAACTTGTCCAAGCTAATCCTCCAGCAGTACCTAGTATGCTCGAACCCATGTAATAGCAAAATAGGTAAAGGGAGGATGCTTGTCCCTTTGCTTGTTGGGCTAAACGACCAATCCAGCTACTAATCAAAGAGTGGGCACCAAAAAAACCAAAGGTGAGTACTAACATTCCTAGAAAGATCATTATAGAATGCTGTATTAATGTGATTAGAATACCTAACAGCATAATGCTAATAGTGATCCACAGTACCTTACTTTGTCCTTGTTGATCCGCTAATAAACCAAATTGAGTAGAGCTAAACATCCCTGCTAAGTAAACAAAAGAAAATAACCCAATAATAGCTTGGCTTAGTAAGTAAGGTGGGTCTAATAGGTAGTAGGTAATATAGTTCAGTAAAGTAACAAAACCGCCCATTAATAAAAAACCTAATAAAAATAACCAAGACAATTTAGGGGTGGTAAGGTGATGGATATAACCATGAAATAAATTATTAAGTTTTAAAGGGGTATGATGAAAATGTTTTGATTTAGGTAGGAAATACCAAAAACAACCAGCCGCTAGCAAAACTTGTGCACCCATTACACCTAAAATAACTTGCCAATGAATATAGTCAATCACAAAGCCTGTTATCATACGGCCACACATACCTCCTAATGCATTGCCTGCTATATAAATACCAATAGCTACACCTAAGTTATTAGGTGATATTTCTTCACTTAAGTAAGTCATGCCTATAGCCACAAGGCCACTTAATGATAAACCTACTAAGGCACGACTAATTAATAGCATTGTCCAGTTAGGTGTTATGGCACTGACAATAGTAAAAAAAGCAGTGGCTAGCAAAGCAATCACCATAATGCCTTTGCGACCATATGCATCGGATAGTGGGCCTGTTAGTAATAAGCCGAAGGCTAAAGTGGTCGCCGCAACAGATAATGCCAAACTACTTTCAGCAGCAGTAATATCAAAGTCTTGAGAGAATAATGGCATCATTGGTTGAATGCCATATAACAACGCAAAGGTTGTAAAGCCACCTAGAAATAAGGTAAGCGAAACTTGCCAGAAAGCTTTAGAGCCTTTCTTAATATAATTATTATTCATTGTACCGTTTTTATTTTAATAGGTTGAAAGGATAATAATAAGGGTAATTAATGTTTAATGTAAAATAGTTTTATTGGGTTAAATTTTGTTTCTTAAGGTATAGTGCAACGATTACACCAATAATTAATAAGCTACTAATATAGGCAATAACCCCATTCCATTGACTTGATTGCCAAAAATAGCCACCACAGGTTCCCATAATACTTGAACCCATATAGTAGCTAAAAAGATACAGTGAAGAGGCTTGGCCTCTTGCTCTAGTAGCACTACGACCAATCCAACTGCTGGTAACAGAATGGGCACCAAAAAAACCAAAAGTGAAAATAATCATTCCTATAAAAACTATACTAATAGGGGTAAATAGCGTGATTAATGCACCACTAAGCATAACAAGTATAGCAATCCATAATACTTTTGCATGTCCAAAGCGATCTGCCAATGAACCAAAATGAGTAGAGCTAAAAATACCTGCTAGATAAACGATGGATAATAATCCAATCCAAGTTTGGCTTAGTAAGTAAGGTGCAGCCAGTAAACGATAAGCAATATAATTAAACAGGGTAATAAACGCCCCCATTAATAAGAAACCTTGTAAAAATAACCAAGGCATACGAGGTTGAGTTAAATGATGGATATAGCCATTAAATAGTTTGTTAAGCTTAATAGGTGTCGCTTCGAAATGCTTGGATGCAGGCAACAATTTCCAAAGTAAAAAAGCACAGATTAAAGTTAGTAATCCCATAATGGTGAGTACCATATGCCATGAGATAAAGTCGATTAATACGCCACTTAATAAACGACCAGCCATGCCACCAATAGCATTACCAGCAATATACAGGCCCATTGCAACGCCTAAATGCTGTGGAGCTATTTCTTCATTAAGATAAGTCATGGCTACCGCTGCTACACCGCTAAGTGACAGACCAATTAAAGCACGACAAATAAGCAATAATTGCCAATGGGAAACAGCAGCACTAATAAAGGTAAAAGTAGCTGACATTAGTAAGGCAATAATCATTACATTTTTTCGGCCAACAGCGTCTGATATTGGACCAGTAATCAGTAAGCCAAACGCTAACATGGAGGTAGAAGTGGAAATTAATAAACTACTTTGCGCAGCAGTGACTGAAAAATATTCAGAGAAGATTGGCATCATGGGTTGTACACAATACAACAGCGCAAACGTAGAAAAACCACCTAAAAAGAGTGCGAAAGATACTTTAATAAATTCAGCAGAGTTTTTTTCTATATAGGAGGGCGTATTATTTATATCAACCATGACCAGTTACATAGTATTTATTTAGTAAGGCATTATAGAATAAACCTAATAATAGTATTAGTTAATCAAATTTTGATTTTTAAGACAAAAACTTAGACTAATAATCAGCTGATAGTTCAAAATAGGTTATTTAATAACAATGAAAGAATCAATTTCTTTGTGTGATAATTTTGAGTTTGTTTGCCCAACTTGCCAAGTACGTTTTAAATTAACTTGGTATGAAATTAAAGGGTTATTAAATCCTTATCACTCAGTAGTATGTATACATTGTCAGACATCATTGGCTTTGCCGAATAAAGAACGCAGGCTCTTAGCGCGATATTTGACTAGAGCGGCAAAATTGGCAAAGTTACTTTTTTTCTTTGTTATTCCTTATTTTTTGCTATCTATTGTATTTATATGGCGCTTTGGTGGCATAATAAGTAGCTTATTTATAGTATTTGGTTTTATTATTTTTATTTTATTAAAGGTATTAATAAATAAGCCTGTTAAAGATTTTTTTGAACTAGAGCCAATAAGGGATAATCCTTTGTCTGGAGAGCTATAAACGCTTTAAGGATATCTTAATAGCCGAAGTTAGGTGTTGTAACGAACATGGAAAAAACATTTAAAGCTAAACTATTAACATTACCTACATCAGCCAAGCGGATGTTGCAGGTGGTGGCAGATGTCTTTATTGTCTGGTTCGCTTTATGGTTGGCTTTTATAGTAAGGCTGGGTATTGATGAGATAATCAATCCTTTTGGTGAGTATTTTGAATTATTTATAGCTGCGCCTTGTTTTGCACTCCCTTTCCTTATTTATTTTAGATTACATAAAACAGTTAATCGTTATTTTGATAATGAAGCAATTATGGCTATTTTTAAGGCCATGTCATTGTCTTCTTTATTACTGGCATTAGGCATTTATTGGTATCAACCTGATTTTCTAGTACCTCGCTCTATTGTATTTATCTTTTGGTGGTTAAGCATTGTATTATTAGTGGGCTTTAGATTAGTTGTGCGCCACTATTTAGTGCGTGATTGGCATATTCCTTTTACTAAACGCTATGATAAAAAAGCGACTAATGTCGCTATTTATGGTGCAGGCGTTGCAGGTAATCAGTTAATCAAAAGCATACGGATGAGTAAGGATATGTATCCTGTGGCTTTTATTGATGATGATAGCCATCTTAAGGGGCGTAGCATAGCGGGCTTAAAGGTCTATGCACCTGAGCAAATTGAACAAATGATAATAAAAACTGGTGCAGAGGAAATATTGTTAGCGGTGCCTTCTGCTAGTAGAGCGCGTCGTAGAGAGATAATCTCGTTATTGGAGAACTATCCTGTTCGAATACGTTCTATTCCAGGTATTATGGATTTGGCCAGTGGCCGTGTAAAAGTTGATGATATTCAGGAAATAGATATTGTTGATGTACTCGGCCGTGATACGGTTCCTCCTGATGAGAAATTATTTGAACACTGCATTAAGAATAAAACCGTTTTAGTGACAGGAGCAGGTGGTTCTATTGGTGCGGAATTATGCCGTCAGATTGTGACAGTTGGGGTTAAAGATTTATTATTATTTGAGCACAGTGAATTTAACCTCTACAGCATTCATTTAGAGTTAACTAATTATATAGAACAAAAACAATTACCTATTAATCTTGTGCCCATTTTAGGTTCTATTCGTAATATAGAATTACTGAATAAAGTGATGACAAGCTGGCAAATTGATACGATTTATCATGCGGCAGCTTATAAGCATGTACCAATGGTAGAGCATAATATTGCAGAAGGTATCTTAAATAATGTGATAGGTACCCTCAATGTAGCACAGGCTGCTATTTTGGCAAAAGTAAGCAACTTTGTACTTATTTCTACTGATAAGGCAGTAAGACCAACTAATGTTATGGGGGCTACTAAACGTTTAGCTGAAATGGTATTACAAGCATTAAGCCATGAATTTAACCCTGTATTATTTGGTATGGGTAGGGAGCCTGTAGTACAGCAAACTTGTTTTACCATGGTTCGTTTTGGCAATGTGTTGGGATCATCTGGTTCAGTTATTCCACTATTTCGTAAACAAATAGAAGAGGGTGGACCTATTACAGTAACGCACCCTGAAGTAACACGCTATTTTATGACGATACCAGAGGCTGCTCAATTAGTTATTCAAGCGGGCTCTATGGGAGAGGGTGGGGACGTTTTTGTATTGGATATGGGCAGTCCCATTAAAATTGCTGATTTAGCAGAAAAAATGGTAAATCTATCAGGGCTTTCTGTTATTACAGAAGATAATCCACAAGGTGATATTAGTATAGTCTTTACGGGACTAAGACCCGGTGAAAAGTTATATGAAGAGTTGCTTATTGGTGAAAATGTAATAGGTACTGAGCATCCCATGATTATGCGAGCGAATGAGGAATATCTCGTTTGGGATGAGATGAAAAAAATTCTAAAAGCTATTTTAGAGCAGCTCGAAAATAGTGATTATGAATATCTACAAAGCCTATTATCTAAAACTGTTGCAGGTTATCATACAGAAATGATGATGGTGGATTGGAATTATTTACAACCTAATAATAGTAATATCGAGAATATATGAAAAAGTATTTAGTAGCGATTTCCTTATTAATAATGCCAGTAATAGTACAGGCTGATGATATAGAAGTTTTTCAAAAACCAAAAGTTAGTCTAGCAGGCTTTGTATTTGGCAATGTAGTAAATATGGCTTTTGGAAGTACAGACTATAGAGCTAATGCTCAAATGTCAGAAGCCTTGTCTCTAGCCAGTGGTCAGAAAGCTGCTGTGGCAGAGTATTTTGTTACTGAAGGCCGTTGCCCAGATAATACGGGTTCAAATACTGGTGGAATTGCTAAACCCTCAGTACTTTCAGGTAAGTATGTAGAGCAAGTAGTGGTTAAAGAAGAGAGTAATCACTGTACTATTACTGCTACTATGAAAACAAAAGATGTGAATCCAGAGTTGGCAGGTAAAACCTTAACCTTGATTATGACACCATTAGATACTGTTCTTATGTGGGAATGTTATAGTGAGGTGAATAGCAAGTATTTGCCAGCCTCCTGCCAACAATAGTTCATTAATTATATTCACTGAGAAATAGTAAGTAATACTTTTATTATTTGTTATTTCTTTCTGTTAGCTATTAAGCCTATTACATTCTTGTAGAATACCCCGTATATTAAAAGCTATTCATAAAATTATTGAGGATTTAGAGAACGAATGATTATTCAGGCCGAGCATTTTTATTGGCTTAGCGCTCTTTTTATTACCATAGAATTGTGCGGTATTTTAGCTGCAATGCATGCGTTGTTTACTGTGCGTACTTCGCAGGGAGCTGTGGCGTGGGCTGTGTCTTTAGTGTTTATGCCAGTTTTAACGCTAATACCGTATCTTATTTTTGGCCGTAATAAATTTGGTGCTTATATTAAGGCTCGTCGGCAAGTGGACAATGAAATGCACCAAGTCACCCAAAAAATAGATTGGCGTAATTGGATAAAAGAGGTAATAACAGGTAGCCCAGATCAACGTTATGAAAGTGTGCGTGCATTCTATAAGTTAACAGGAATGCCGTTATTAGCTAATAATAAAATTGATTTACTGGTTAATGGTCAACAAACCTTTGATACAATTTTTGCCGCGTTACGACATGCCAAGAAAGTGGTGTTGATGGAGTTTTTTATTGTAAATGATGATGCATTAGGCAAAGAGTTACAAAAAGAACTTATAGATTGTGCTAATAGGGGGGTAAAAGTTTACTTCCTATATGATCGGGTAGGTAGTATACGATTACCTGGACAGTATATTGCCACGTTGAAAAAAGCAGGGGTTTATGTTGGCTCTTTTTCAACACGTACTAGCTTTTTTAATCGATTCCAATGGAACTTTCGTTGTCATCGTAAAATAACCATTATTGATGGTGAGATTGGCTTTGTTGGTGGTCATAATGTAGGCATAGAATACCTAGGTAAAAAACCACCTCTAGCGCCTTGGCGTGATACCCATATTGTATTACAAGGCCCAATTGTTACTTGTTTGCAAGAGACGTTTGCAGAAGATTGGTTCTGGGCAAGTGGTACATTGCCAGAGTTATTATTCCAAACACAATTTCCTACAGATGGTGTTGCTTGTCAGTCATTACCTAGTGGCCCTGCGGATGAGCAAGAAACCTGCTCATTATTTTTTGTTGAAGCATTAAATGCAGCTAAAAAGCGTATTTGGATTACCAGTCCTTACTTTGTGCCAGATGAGGCCGTGTGGAGTGCTTTACAACTAGCTGTGTTGCGTGGAGTAGATGTAAGAATTTTGTTACCTTCTCGTAAAGATCACTTATTTGTTTATTTAGCTTCAGTGTTGTATGCAATGGAAGCGGTAAAAATGGGGGTTAGGGTCTTTAATTACACAGAAGGCTTTACTCACCAAAAAGTAGTTTTAATTGATGATGATATAACAGCTATTGGTAGTGCTAATCTTGATAACCGTTCTTTCCGTTTAAACTTTGAAATTATGGTGCTTACGATTAGTGAAAGGTTTACTCAGAAAGTAGAAGAGATGCTAGTCAATGACTTTGCTGTTTCGACAGAAAAGAGTTTAGCTGATAGCAATAAATATTCTTTCTTTTATCGTTTTGGTCTAGGTATAGCAAGACTACTATCGCCTGTATTATAAACAACCATTATATAATTTAAGAAACCAGTAGTAACTTGGTGTTACTACTGGTTTAAGCTACTAGTCTAGTTTGTTTTTGGCGGCTGATGGTAAATACAAAGAACGGTGAATTTGCTGTAAGCTTTCTTGGAAAAGCTGGTTACTTTTTTGTGTTTCACCACGTTGAGCTAAATAGCCTGCTAATTCAAGACAAGCTTCTGGAGAACGTTTGAGCTGTAAACTTTTCTCAAAATATTCTTGAGCTTTACCCCACAACTGAGCACGTTGACAAAGTTTACCAAGGGTTAAAAATAAAATAGCATCATCACTATGCGTATTTAACCAACGCTCTGCGCTACTAATTTGCTTACCTGTATCATTACCTTTGATTTGACCATATAAATAAACCAACTCAGAGCGATAGTCTTTATCAATACTTTTTTGTAAAAGTTTTTCTGCTTCGTGTTGATTACCCAATGAACAAAGTAATTGGATATAGGTTTCTAAAATATGCAGGTCATCTCTGGCATTATTAGGTAGACTATCCCATGCTTTTTTCAATTGTTCAGCAGCGATCACAGGCTGTTCTTTATTATTAGTAAAAGATTCTTTCAGTAATGAACCCCATACGTACTGTTCAAGTTTCGCGAGGGTATTTTCAGGCAATAACTTATGTTTAGCTAAAGCAGGCAATAATCTATTAATAGCCAGCCAGTTTTCTTGTTGTAAATAAATATCATAAACAAGTTTAATAACTAATGGATGGTTAGGTTTATCTTCATAAAGTTCATTGGCTACAGCTAATGCCTTATCATAATCTTGACGAGCTATTAATAAGCGACCAAAAGTTAAACCAATCGCTACTTTAGCTTTAGGTGCGTAATCACAAGCGGCTTCAATAAATGAGTTACTTTTCTCATAGTCACCTAACTCATTAGCTGCTTGAGCAGCACCTAGATAATGAGTAAGTGATTTTTGACGACCTTTGGTAGCGGCTTTTAGGTGTTTTAATGCAGCAGACCAATTACCTTCTGCTAACTCGCGCATACCTATTTCACCAAGTTTTTGTTTTCTTTCACTAGAGAATGGATTAATTTTACCGAATACTTCAAATAATATGCCTGTAAGAGTGAAGAGTAACCAAATAATGAAAATAATAAAACCAATCAGAGCAAAGGTTACCCAAAGGCTTGACTCATATTCAAAGCGGCTAAATTTGATAAATACATAACCTGCATCGATAGAAATAGCCACACCTAGTACAAGTGTACAAAGAACAACTATAACTAGTTTAACCATGAGGCGATTCATTGATTATTGCCTCCTGTTGATTGAGAGACTGCTTTTTTAGGTGCATTTAAGGAAATTTGTTCATCTAGATAATTGTTTACAAACTGTAAGGTATCTGTGATGTCAGGTACTTCAGTAATAATCGTTTTGTTTTTTAATTGTTCAATTTTATTAATGAGGGCTGATACCGCTGTAGTATCAACATCAAAATATTGTTCTAACAAATCTGCAACACGGGTAAGCTCACTCTTGTAGATTTCACTTTCACCATTAAGTGCTGCCCACTGTGCCTTTTCAATGGCGAGGTTTAAGGTCATTTTTAATTGTCCAAAACCTTGTGAAGTAAGTATAGGTAATACTTTGCTGTTGGCATTAAAATCTACACGAACATAATTAGATAATTTTCCTGCTAGCGCTTCCCAACGATTAGCTGGTTTTTCTTGGGAAGCATTTTGTTTTTGGAAAACGGGTTGTTTAACTTTTAATTCAGAGATTTGAGTTTGGATTGCAGCTAATTGAGAGTAAAGGTTAGCGCGATCAACTTGCTCTGCTTGCTGTAGTTTTAGAAGCGCTGTTTCAATGGCTTGATTAACTTTACTGGCCGCTTGGCTAAGATCGCCACGTAACTTAATGGTTTCATTAAGGTCTTCTAACAGTTTGCTAGCACCATTAATATCTGATGCTCTTAATCTAAAGAAGGCTTGTTTTAGTATTTGTTTAGCTTCAAACAACATCCACGTTTGGCTAGAGTCAGCATTTACTTTTGCAATTTGAGTAATTACATTCTGTTGTGATGCTTTAACCTTGGTGGTTTCTGCATCTAAATCCTTCAATTTGCTTTGCGTATCTGTCAGTTGATTTCTTAATGACGCTTCTTGTTGTTTAGTGTTTTCAGTAAATTGCTGGAGTGCTTGATCAACTTTTTGCTGTTGCTCTGCTAACTTAGCTGTTAGGTTAGTATTCTGCTCTGTGAGTAGATTATTTTGATTTTTGATTTGCCAATAGGTAAAACCAGCACCGCCACAACCTATAATTGCAATAACTAATGCTAAGCCAGCAATCATTGAACTATCAGCTTTAAGAGAAGTTGCATTTTGCGTTTTGTTTTTGGTTGAAGCTGCTTTGGGTGACTCAGATGGCTTACTGGTCGCCTTTGCTTTAGGATCATTAGCTTCAACGGATTCATTTTGTTGTGGGTCTGTTTGCTTGTTCACTGGTTTATCCTTCAATTATTCAGTATCAAGTAGAAGTATTTTATAACAATTATGGTGCTTGGTGGTTTTTTAATGCAGCTATTAATGCATCTATACTAGCACCATTACAATTAATAATTTGGCGAATACCCAAGTTTGTCGCTTGTTCTGCAACGCGCTGACTTGGAACAAAGACAGGCATTTGCACAAGTTTCTGCCAATTTTCTGTTACTAGTTGATGTAAATTATGTAGTGCTTGACCACTACTGATTACAATAGCATTGATATTCTTATGACTTAACTGCTGCCACAAGAATTCTTCTGTATAATTAGGTGCTTGGCGATGGTAAAGTTCCATTGTTTCTGTAGCAATGCCACTTAACTGTAGTTTTTCAGTGAGCCATTGACGACCTTCTTGACCTTTTATGATTAATACACGACATTGCGGATTTGCTAAACTTTCTTGAAAATCAGCTAGTTGCCATAATGCTTCACTATCATCGCCTAAGGTAGGGTAATGTACATTAAGGTTAGCCTCCAGCAATATTTCAGCAGTCGCTTTACCAACCGTAAACCATGTTTGTTGAATAGGCAGTTGTGGCCAGTAATAATCTAATCGTTCAAGAATTAGTTTAGCAGCGGGTTTACTAATAACAATAAGCGTTGTATATCGATCAAAGTCGAGTAACTGGCTACGTTGTGTAGCGGTTTCAGGTAAAGGTATTATTTCTAATAAAGGTAAACATTCAGAGATAATACCTAACTCTGCTAGATGATCAGCTTGTAGTTGGCAATCAGGTGCTGAGCGCGTTAATAATAAACGCCAGCTATTCATGGCTATTGTTCCTCACCATAAATAGCTTTTAAAATATCATTTGCTCCTAAACTGAGCAATGTTTCAGCAGTTTTTATACCTAGTTGTACTGCTTGACTAATTGGTGCTGAAAACTCAGCGGTTAAAACTTTTTGACCATCAGGTTGGGCTACAAGCCCTCTTAAATAGAGTTGATCGTTATTCAGTAATGCGTATCCAGCAATCGGAACTTGGCAGCCACCATTTAAATGTTTGTTCATGGCTCGCTCGGTAGTGACACAAAGGGCTGTTTGTTGGTGGTGAAGTGGTTTTAATAATTCATGTAGCTCAGTATCAGTAGTTCGTGCCTCAATGCCTACAGCACCTTGCCCAACAGCAGGTAAACTCATTTCTACAGGAATATAAGAACGAATTCTATTGGCTAGTTCAAGGCGTATTAAACCAGCAGCAGCCAAAATAATACCATCATATTCGTTAGCATCTAACTTAGCTAAACGAGTATTAACATTACCTCGTAAGAAATGGATTGTTAAATCAGGTCTGTAAGTCAGTAGTTGTGCTTGCCGTCTTAAACTTGAAGTACCAACAATAGCGCCTTTTGGTAATTCATCTATGGAGTTAAAATGATTGGATACAAAGGCATCACGAGGATCTTCTCGTTCACAAATACAATATAGGCCTAATCCCTCTGGGAAATCCATTGGAACGTCTTTCATCGAATGAACAGCTATATCAGCTTCGTTTTCTAATAAAGCTGTTTCAAGCTCTTTTACAAAGAGTCCTTTACCACCTATTTTGGCTAAAGGTGAATCCAATAACTTGTCACCTTTACTAACCATTGGTACAAGTTCTACATTAATATTAGGATGGAAGGCTTCTAAACGAGTCTTAACATATTCAGCTTGCCAAAGTGCAAGGGCACTTTTACGCGTGGCAATACGAATTGTTCTAGGCATATGATTATAAATCCAGTCAACTAAGCAAATAATACAATTATAGTTTCTATAATTATAAAAGCACTCACTTTAACTGATTTAATAGCTAGAATAAAGGTATTACATTATCAAGCAAGTGTATTTTGTTCAGGTAGTGCCCTTGTTCTACCACTGCTATCAATAGCAACGAATACAAAAACAGCTTCTGTTACTTTACGCCAATCATCTGTGATTAATCCCTCGCTCCATGCTTCTACACGAATTTGAATAGAGCTACGTCCTACTGACAGAGTTTCAGTATAAAATGAAAGTTGTGAGCCTACTGCAACAGGTACTAAAAAGGACATTTGGTCAATAGCAACAGTAGCTACTCGGCCTTTAGCAATTTTAGCCGCAACAGATGTTCCAGCAATATCCATTTGTGAAACAAGCCAGCCCCCATAAATATCACCAAAGCCATTGGTATTATAAGGAAGAGCAGTGATTTGCAATGCAATATCACCTTGGGGTAACAGGTAATCTGTTTCTTGTTTATTCATCTTATTTGTCCCCTTTATTTATTATTGACTGCCACTGTAAGTTATTAATTGGCCAAAGCCAATGTGTAATAATATCATCTTCTTTACTAAAGCCCATTTAAACTAAGTAAAGTTATATAGTTATTTAATATAATAATCAACTGTAAAGTATTTTAATTTGTTATATAAAACACTTAGTATCAATATTTGGCTAAAAGTTACTAGGGTTATTGATTATTCTCATGGTTTTTATATGATTTTATTGTCATAGTAGGAATTGGTATTTTATTTTTATATTTTAGCGTTCATTACTAGTTAGTGAACATCTTAAGGAGTTCTTATGTGCATCGGAATAGCGTTATATAATACAGATAATTTATCCGCTCAAGAAGCTTACACACTAGCACAATTATTTTTTCAAGTAGTAGGTCTTCCCGTAACAGATGCAGCTTATCGGTCTGATCATGCAGGATACAGTAATGTAACGGTATCTGATTTAGCACAGTTAATTGCAAGCGGTGAGGTGCAAGATTTTAGACTTTATCATAAGGATGGTAATAGCTTGCCGTGGGCCGCTTCATTCGGGCATGTAACAGATCAATATGGTGGTTTCTATCATATTGATATGCAGTATGCTGCTGATATACCTAAAGATAAACTACAAGAGTTTATAAAAGCTAGTGCAGAGATAGTTAATGCTGCTTATGGTATTGTTTATGTGCAAGATAATGTAGTAGATGCTTATGAGTATGTGCTTGATGAAGGGGTAGTTCCTATGCCTGTTTATGAAAAGCATTTTGTTTGGCGTGATGAGACCCCCGGTTTATTTAATGGGCCTGCTAGGTATAAAGATAATATGTTAAGAATGGTCTATCCTCATAATGTACTTAATCACAACCATTTAAATATTAATATTCAAGGTCAAAGTTTAGGCAATTTAATTGTTAGTAACCCTGCTTTGGGTGAATTAATGCCAGTTAATGAGGGGCAGTCTTTTATTTGGAGTGTTCCAGAAGAGAATTTAACTGAGATTAATACCCTTTTTGGTCAAGCAGGTGCATTAATTGCTTGGAAGTCTCAGTAATATAGAATAAATAGAAATAAATGCCTGTTGAGATTATATTGAGCTACTTGCCAAGTAATAACGTTTAACAATAAAGGCGGATTTTTTGTTTTAATTCCGCTTTTATTGTTAAATACTTACTAAGTTAAATAGGACAGGGAGCAAGTAACACATGCAAAAACTTTTTTATATATTGGCTACTGTGTTTTTTATGGCGACCAATGTGTTGGCTAATGATTGTCAAATAAAGCCCACCTTAAAAGAATATCAACCAATGGCTTCAGCCACCTTTCCAGTGACGACCTTTACAGGCATAGATATGAAAGTTGAACAGCCTGTCCGTGTTGGAGTCAATGATTCGCCTGTGTTTTTCTTTACTAATAAAAAGTTATTAACTTTTCGTTATTGGGATCATCTTTATGATGGTTTAAAAATTGATGATTTTTACCTTAAGTTATTTGGTGCGATCCCCATAGGTAATGACTCAACTATTATTGAGCAATACAGAAAAACGGATACAGTCAATTGTAATAATCCAGTAACAGAGATCAAACTTAATAATGATAATTTTAGGGCGTTTATGCACCTTGTTAAAAGTGATCGTGTTAATGTGTATTTGATCCCTATAGAGCAAAAGGGTTATTTGTATTCGCTCCAGTTTAGAGGTTATACATTGGACGAGGTTGGTCAAATTGTTTCCACTGTAAACAAATAAAAGGAGTTTGCTAATGGTATTAGATCACGAGACTGAGCAAGATATTAAAAAAATACTTGTTGCTTGGTATGGGCCTAAAGCTGCAAATTGGCCGATTAATGATGAAGTATTAAAGGCAGTGGCTGAAGTGTTAGAGGCTAGTGGGGAATGTAGTACATTATTTCGTTACGTGCCTAAAAGTCCGAATCCTGTTAGTGCTATGAAGTCAGTTACAGGCTCGGCCTTGGTTTATGTTAAAGATATTGTTAAGCGAGCGGCGTCAGATAAACAGCTTTATTATGCGACATGTGTTCGACAAAAAGGAATAGAGCGAGAGTCAGATGTACATAGGGCAGCTTTTGGTTATTAATTGCTTATGTTAACTTTTATGCTAATGATAAAAAATCTATTAAAAAAATAGTATTATAATAGAGATTCGATGTATCCATAAGGAATATCATATATGAAACGTTCTACCTTACTGCTAACAACCCTTTTGTTAAATTTATTAGTTATTGCAGGATGTTCTAGTAATAAGCAACCTGCTACTGATTTGCCAGAGCTTGAGCAAACAGGCCCTGTTTGGGGGGATGGTGTTGAAGCAAAAGAAGAGTATATGGATGTGGTAAGGGTTTCACCATCACAACCAACAGCGATGGGTGAGATTTATTATTCAGCTACTCCACCAGAGGGTACAGTGGTTGATAACCCTGCTTTTGCACAAGGTCGAATTAGTGTAACCATCTTTGATAGATATGGTAAAAAGATACCTGTGATTCAGTCAGGGGGAAATTATTATATTAAAGGTATTAAGGGGCAAAGTTATACCCTTTACTTTGAAAATATAAGTAATACAGGCTATGAGGTATTGGCAACAACGGATGGTGTAGACAGTATCACTGGTCATGAAGCACATTATAACAATGCAGGTTATATTCTGTTTCCAGGTAATACCATTACAGTTAGAGGCTTTCGTCAAACTAGGGATGAATACAAACCCTTTGTTTTCCATGAAAAAGATAGCCCTTATCTTTCAGGAGCTAATCAAGGATCCGCAGCTAATATTGGTGTGATAGGCTTTGCATTATTTGAACTAGCAACGCCAAAAATGGCTAAGGATGCTAAACCTAAAGCTTTTCCTGCACAGACAAATAAGTTTCGATTAGATAAATAAGTTAGAGGTTGTTATGCAGAAAGTGTTAGCAGTGATTTTGTGTCTTTTTGGGGGAGGTGCCTTAGTTGCGTGTTCTAGTGATGAAAAAGGAAATCCTTATAAGGAAACACATATAGTCAATGTTGTTCCTAATTATCAAATTGCGCCTGATGATAGTCCTATATTGAAAAAGCCAATTGATGAAATGACAGAGGAAGAACTTAAAGCACGTTATGGAGAGTTACAAAAGCAATCAGGATTAAGTGCTAGACAGCAAAAAGAGCTTAATATGATTGCTGAAAGGTTAAGGCAGATTTCAAAGAGATAAATGTTTAAAAAGGAATAGTTAAATGCTATTCCTTTTTAATTTATAGTGGGTAATTTAAAGAAAACTTGGGCACAAGTTGTTGTGTGAGTAGCTGTTTCTTGTAAGGTTTCTTGGCGGCAATGAGCGACAGTATTTAATACTTCAGGTAAAAAAGCAGGCTCATTACGGCGATCTTGTGGTTTAGTTTTTAATGTCCGTGGTAGTAAATAGGGACCATCTGTTTCAATCATTAAACGACCTGTTGGAATATCTTTAACCAAATGTTGTAAATGTTCACCACGACGTTCATCGCAAATCCAACCAGTAATACCAATATGTAAATCCATATCTAGGTATTGATAAAGTGCTTTTTTGTCACCCGTAAAACAATGAATAACCGCTGCTGGTAACTGATCTCTATATTGCTTGAGTATGGCAGTAAAACGATCATCAGCATCACGTTCATGCATAAAAACAGGTTTACCTAACTCAATAGCTAATGTTAATTGCTCTTCAAAAACACGTTCTTGAATAGGGCGAGGGCTAAAATCACGATTAAAATCTAAACCACATTCACCAACTGCTTTCACTGTAGGTTCTGTTAATAGTTGTTTTAATGTGGTTAGTGTTTCGCTGTGCCAATCTTTTGCATGGTGAGGATGAATACCTGCTGTACTAAATAGTTGTGTGGCGGTTTTATCATATTCTTGACAAAGCTGAAGAGCTTGTTCGCTTTCTTGTTCACTTGTGCCTGTAATAACCATTTGTAGCACGTCTGCTTGATAGGCACGCTCTAATACTTGGGGGAGATCTTTTTTAAAACTTTTATTGGTTAAATTAATACCAATATCAATCAGATAAGGTTGATTCATAGTTTACTCTTTTATTTGGCATAACCAGTGTAAATAACATCCTAATCCAGAAAAGATAGGATGATTACGATATTCTAGTTCCATTTCAATAAGGCTTGGTAGATCAGCCATTTTTTTGAACTCTAAAGGCATATAATCAGAAAACACACGAATACCACTTTTTTTAGCAATTTGCCAATCTATACTCATTGCTTCATTAAGTAATGTTGGATCGATAGGGTGTTGTGGTGTTAGGCTCTGTTTCTCACCAGCAAAATGTTGTTTTTTAATTTTTCGGAAGTTTCTTTTTAATAAGTTCCGATAAATTAAAGCATCTTTATTATAAAAGGCTAATGATAACCAACCATTTTTATGGGTTAGTTGCTTTAGGGTATTAAGAATACTTAAGGGATCAGCTAGCCACTCAAGTACAGCGTGACATATTACTAAGTCAAAAGGTTCTGCAAAGTCTAACTGTTGCCAAGGTTGTTCAATAAATTCTGCAGTTAGTCCAGCCTGTCTAAATTGTTCTTTTGCCCCTTCGAGCATTACTGACGAGGGTTCTGTCACAGTCACATGATGTCCTTGTTCAGCTAACCAAAGTGATATATGGCCAAGTCCTGCACCAATATCTAATATTCTAATAGGGGTATTAGGCAAAATAGAGTGTAAGTCAGCTTGTAGTACAGCTAAGCGTATAGCACCTTTGGTTCCACCATAAATTTTCTTAGCAAAATGGCTAGCTAATTCATCAAAGTAACGATCAGACATATTTGATTTAATTCAAGTCAATAGATTTTAATGGGGTATTTTAGATGGAACTTGCTATAATAATAAACTATTATTTCTCCTTATTTCTGCGAGCTATCATGTATAAGTTGATTCGCCCATTTATGTTCTCACTTGATCCAGAAACTGCTCATAATGTAGCTATTCAAGGTTTAAAATTACGAGGTAAACTAGGGTGTATTGATAGTGCACCGCATTTACCTGTTAATGTCATGGGGCTTAATTTTACTAATCCTGTGGGTTTAGCGGCAGGGCTTGATAAAAATGGTGAGGCAATTGATGGGTTAGCCTCTCAAGGGTTTGGTTTCATTGAGGTAGGGACAGTTACCCCACGACCACAACCAGGTAATCCAAAACCAAGGATATTTCGTTTAGTAGAAGCAGAAGCAATTATTAATCGTATGGGGTTTAATAATCAGGGCGTTGATCATTTAATAGCTAATGTTAAGGCAAAGAAATATAAAGGAATAGTGGGTATTAATATTGGCAAGAACTTTGATACACCTGTTGATGAAGCAGATAAAGACTATCTTATTTGTTTAGAAAAGGTCTATCCTTATGCCGATTATATTACCGTTAATTTAAGCTCACCTAATACTCCAGGACTTCGTACTTTACAGTTTGGGGATAGTTTAAAAAGATTATTAGAGCAATTAAAAACTCGTCAACAAGCATTACAGCAACAGCATAATCGCTATGTGCCTTTAGCGATAAAAATAGCACCTGATATGACAGAAGAAGAAACGGTGTTGGTAGCAAACTCTTTAGTAGAAGCAGGGATGGATGCTGTTATTGCTACTAATACAACTATTGCTCGAGAGGCAGTAAAACATCTGCCATATGGTAATGAAGCAGGTGGGCTTTCAGGTGCCCCTTTATTAGAAGCAAGTACCAAAACAGTGAAGTTGCTATCGGAGGCTTTACAAGGAAAACTCCCTATTATTGCAGCAGGTGGTATTACCACAGGTGCTCATGCTGTACAGAAGTTGCAAGCAGGTGCTAGCCTTGTACAGGTTTATACAGGTTTTATTTATCGTGGTAATGAGTTGATATATGAGTCAGTGAATGCCATTAAAGGGGCTGGGATTCTAACTAAAGGCTAATGTTTATAAGTTGCAGGCATTGTTAGGCAGGCATATGCTTAAAATAGGAATGAGAACGATTAATATCCTGATACAAGTCTATTGATGAAAATAACAAAATTTTCACTTCTTTTTTATCTAACTAATGTATCTTAATACAATATAAGGTTTTATATTGAAGATTGTGAATAAATCGATGGGAGTGTTTATGATGAAAAAAGCATTAGTAATAGCAACAGCATTATTAACGTTAGGCAGTACAGTAGCATTAGCAGAGCAAGGTGGGTTTACTGGACCATCTGGCGCTAGTCAGAAAGGTGGTTATACAGGGCCTAAAGCTACAGGTTCAGTGAAAACCGTTGCACAAGTTAAAGAAATGCGTGATGACACTAAAGTGACTTTACAAGGTAATATTGTTAAACATCTTGGCAAAGAAAAGTATACCTTTAAAGATAAAACAGGTGAAATTACTATTGAGATCGATGATGATGATTGGAGAGGTGTAACAGTTGGTCCAAATGATCTTGTTGAAATTTATGGTGAAGTAGATAAAGATTGGAATTCTGTTGAGATAGACGTAGATACTATTCGTAAAGTTAAATAGTATTAATAGTGTTTAGAAAGTAGGGTAACTAACTAAAATTAGTTGCCCTATTTTTTTGCTAATAAAAAAGGTAGGTTAATGATAAACATTAAACCTACCTAACAATTATCAATAACAGAGTGATTGTATTGATATGTTGAAACTATAAGTAGAGTTAGCTACTTATAGTGCATTAGTTAACTCAGGCACTAACTCAAATAAGTCACCCACTAAACCATAATCCGCTACTTGGAAGATAGGGGCTTCTTCGTCTTTGTTGATCGCTACAATAACTTTGGAGTCTTTCATGCCCGCTAGATGTTGGATAGCGCCTGAAATACCTACCGCTATGTAGAGTTCTGGAGCTACGATTTTACCTGTCTGGCCTACTTGGAGGTCGTTAGGTACATAGCCAGCATCTACCGCTGCTCGTGATGCACCTACCGCTGCGCCTAGTTTGTCTGCTAGGGCGTAAAGTAGTTGGAAGTTGTCGCCATTTTGTAGGCCACGACCACCTGATACAATTACTTTGGCTGCGGTTAGTTCTGGACGGTCTGATTTGGCTAGTTCTTCGTTGATAAAGCTGGATACGCCTGCGTCGGTTGCTTCGCTAATCGCTTCAATGGTCGCATTACCACCTTCAGCCGCTACTGCATCAAAACCTGTGGTACGCACAGTGATGACTTTGATGTTGGCGCTTGTTTGTACGGTGGCAATAGCATTGCCTGCGTAGATGGGGCGTTTGAAGGTGTCTGGGCTTTGTACGGCGATGATTTCTGAGATTTGGTCTACATCGAGTAGGGCTGCTACGCGTGGTAGGTAGTTTTTACCATCGGTTGTGGCTGGCGCTAGGATGTGGCTGTAGTTGTTGGCTAGGCCTAGAATAAGTTTGGCTACGTTTTCAGGTAGCATGTGGGCATAGGCTGCATTGTCTGCTAGTAAGACTTTGCTTATGCCTGGTACTTTTGCCGCCGCGTCAGCTACTGTTTGGGCATGTTGGCCTGCGACGAGGATGTGGATGTCTCCACCAATTGCTTGGGCTGCCGCTACGGTGTTGAGGGTGGCGGTATTTAATGTTGTGTTGTTGTGTTCTGCTATAACAAGGATTGTCATTAGATCACCTTCGCTTCGTTCTTTAGTTTGTCTACGAGTTCTGCTACTGAACTTACTTTGATACCTGCTTTACGGGCAGCAGGGGCTTCTACTTTTAGGGTGGTTACGGTGTTGTTGACGGTAATGCCTAGGTCAGCAGGGTTGGTAGTTTCTAATGGCTTTTTCTTGGCTTTCATGATGTTAGGGAGTGAAGCATAGCGTGGTTCGTTAAGACGTAGGTCGGTTGTTACTACGGCTGGTAGGGTTAGTGCTACGGTTTGTAGTCCACCATCAATTTCGCGAGTAAGGTTGATTTTGTCGCCCGCTACTTCTAGTTTGGAGGCAAAGGTACCTTGTGAGTAATTACCTAGGGCGGCTAACATTTGGCCTGTTTGGTTGTTGTCGGTATCGATGGCTTGTTTACCTAGGATAATGAGTTGTGGTTGTTCTTTGTCGACTACTGCTTTTAGTACTTTGGCTACGTTGAGGGAGCTTAGGTTGTCTTCGGCTTCTACGAGGATAGCGCGATCAACGCCTAATGCTAAGGCGGTACGAAGTTGTTCTTGTGCCGCTACTGGGCCTACTGATACGGCAACTACTTCGGTGGCTATGCCTTTTTCTTTTAAGCGAATTGCTTCTTCTACCGCAATTTCGCAAAAGGGGTTCATTGACATTTTGACATTAGCTAGGTCAACTCCCGTATTGTCTGCTTTAACACGGACTTTTACGTTGTAGTCAACCACTCGTTTAACTGCTACAAGAACCTTCATGGGTGTCCTCTTTCTCTTCTTCTGTGGGTGAAAATATTAAAAACAAGGTTTGGTATATCTTTTAAAAACCTTCGTTTTCTGCTTCTTTTACCATATTTCTGGCAATAACAATTTGTTGAATCTGGGTCGTTCCTTCGTAAATGCGAAATAACCGCACGTCACGATAAAAACGTTCAATACCATAATCTTTAATGTAACCAGCACCACCAAAAATTTGTACTGCGCGATCTGCTACTTTGCCACAGACTTCTGAGGCAAACATTTTGGCACAAGAGGCTTCAGTAATTACATTTTTACCTTCATCTTTTTTGCGTGCAGCATCTATTACCATACATTTAGCGGCATAAGCTTCTGCTTTACTTTCGGCAAGTAGTGTTTGAATCATTTGAAAGTCAGCAATACGTCTACCAAATTGTTTTCTTTCCATTGCGTAGCGTAATGCTTCTTTAAGAATTCTTTCAGTTACACCAACACAAGTAGCGGCAATATGTAAGCGACCTTTATCTAATACTTTCATCGCTGTTTTAAAGCCAATACCTTCTACACCACCAATAAGCTGTGAGGCGGGTACACGGCAATTTTCAAAGATAACATCTGCAGTATGAGCTCCTTGTTGGCCCATTTTTTTATCAGGTTTGCCAATAGTGAGTCCTGGCGTACCTCTTTCTACAATAAAAGCTGAAATGCCACCAGCTCCTTTGATTTCAGAGTTGGTACGAGCCATTACTGTATAGATGCCAGCATGAGGCGCATTGGTAATAAAGCGTTTAGTACCATTAAGAATATAATAATCGCCATCTTTAATAGCGGTAGTCTTTAATGAAGCAGCGTCTGAACCTGAGTCAGGTTCAGTAAGACAGAACGAGCCAATAATTTCACCTGATGCTAATTTTGGTAAATATTTTTCTTTTTGTTCTTCTGTACCATCAATTAAGATACCTTGTGCACCAATGCCATTATTGGTTCCTACTAATGAGCGGAATGCAGGAGAAGTGTGCCCTAAAGCAAAGGCTATTTGCACTTCTTCTTCCATAGTTACACCAAAGCCACCATATTGTTCGGGTAGAGCAAAGCCAAATAGCCCTAGCTCACGCATTTTTTGGATGACTGTTTCGGGGATTTCATCATTATCTGCTACTTCTTCTTCAATAGGCTGTAGCTCATTTTTAACAAAATTATTAATAGAGTCTAACAGGATATTGAGGGTTTCTTGATCTCTAATCATTATTTTCTCCTAATACTTGGTTTGTTATTATTGTATGGTGCCTTGTATATTACTAACCATATTGATTAAACGTGGTCCGATATCCGTTTCTATCTTTTCTTTAGGTAAATGAAAACTTGGGCCGCCGCAATTAAATACAATGAGTTCATTATTATCAATCATTGGCACAGCTACTGAGTTAACTTCACGATGCCAATCACCTAATGAAAGACAATAGCCATGATCCTTATATTCTTTAAAAGCTTGGTCTAATCCTTTTTGGATAGCAGGCCATTCTTCTTTATTGCGTGTTCGTAGATGATTTAGGATAAAATCTCGCTCGCTTTCAGGCATTGCTGCTAAACAAGCACGACCTACAGAACTGGCATGGATAGGTAAATAGCTACCAACTTGACGGCGCATGGTCAAATTAGCTTCACCATGTACCACATCTAAGTAAACCATTTGTAGTCTGTCTCTTGCTGCCATAGCAACAGCTGCCTTAGCATATTTAGCCATATCTTCCATTAAGGGTCTGGCGACACTTTTAATAGATAGGTTATTGAGTAATCTATAACCAAAGGCTAATACACCTACATCGAGTTGATATTTACTAGTATTTGGTAATTTTTTAAGATAGCCTAAACGGGTTAAGGTATGAGTTAAGCGTGAAACAGTTGGTTTTGGTAGCCCCGTTTTATGGGCGAGTTCTTGATTGCCTAAAGCAGTTTCTTTAGGACCAAAACACCTTAATAGCTCAAGTCCTCTAGCTAGTGCAGTAACAAACTGACGATCTTTAATTTCTTCATCAGCATTATTCATTGGATCTAGTAAACGGTGGTTGTTACTATCTAACTGCATTGGCTTGTTACTCCCGTTTTTGTTTTTATAGTCTTGCATGATAAACTGACTCTTTAATAAAAATCAATAGAAACAAAACTATATTTCGTATTGTGAAATATTTTGATATGTATAAGTCTTATAAAAATCCTATATTCTCTTATTATTCAATATCATATAAATAAAGTACAGTAATTTCATTTACTCATTAGTTTTCCTGAGATAGAATAAAATTGAAAACAAAATCATATTTCGCATAACAAAATAAATAAATTGAGTGGAGTTGTAAATATGGAAGCAGTGTCAGAACCGCTAGTATTAGTTGAATATCCTGCTGAACAAGTTGCTCTTGTTCGCCTGAACCGTCCACAAGCTAAAAATGCACTTAGTAATGATGTGAGAAAGCAATTAGCTGATGTTTTCCTTGATCTTAGCAACAATGCTGAAGTTAGAGCTATTGTTTTAACTGGTGGGGAAGAAGTATTTGCTGCTGGTGCAGATATTAAAGATATGACTACTGCTACGACAATTGCTATGTATAGTCGTCATACAGAATATTATTGGCAAGCTATTGCTAACTGTCCAAAACCTGTTATTGCAGCTGTAAATGGCTATGCATTGGGTGGTGGCTGTGAATTAGCTATGCATGCTGACATTATTATTGCAGGCGAATCTGCACGTTTTGGTCAGCCTGAAGTTAAAGTAGGTGTTATGCCAGGTGCTGGTGGTACTCAACGATTAATTCGTGCCATTGGTAAGTTCCAAGCAATGCGTATGATTCTCACTGGCTGTATGGTTAAAGCTCCTGAAGCGTTAAGTATGGGTTTAGTTAGTGAGATGGTAAGCAATGACCAAACTATCCCACGTGCGATTGAAATGGCGAAAGAAATTGCCAAAATGCCACCAATCGCTATTGCCCAAATTAAAGAAGTTGTTTTAGCAGGAATGGATTTACCTTTAGATGCAGCGCTTATGTTAGAACGTAAAGCATTCCAGATTCTTTTTAACTCTCAAGATCAAAAAGAAGGTGCTAATGCATTTGTTGAAAAACGTGCACCAAACTACAAAGGAGAATAAATAGTGGCTATTCAAACTATAACAAAAATGGGTATTATCGGCACAGGTGTTATGGGAGCTGGTATCGCTCAAATTGCTGCCCAAGCAGATATTGAAGTTCTTTTATTTGATGCGCGTGAAGGTGCTGCTCAAACAGCTAAAGAAGGTTTGATTAAGACTCTTAATAAGCTTGTTGAAAAAGGAAAAATTACAGAAGTAGCTGCACAACAAACTATTGATTGTTTAATTGTAATTAACAAAGTTGAAGAGCTTGCACCTTGTGATTTAGTCGTTGAAGCTATTGTTGAAAATTTAGATGTTAAACGCAACCTATTACAACAATTAGAAGGTATTGTGCGTCCAGAGGCGATTATTGCAAGTAATACTTCTTCGCTTTCAGTGAGTGCTATTGCTGCTGGTTTGAAAAATCCTGAGCGTGTAGCTGGTTTCCATTTCTTTAATCCTGTGCCATTAATGAAAGTGGTGGAAGTTATTCCTGGTATCAAAACAGATTTAACTGTTTGTGACACATTACAAGATCTTGCAGTAAAAATGGGCCATACAGGTGTTCGTGCTAAGGATACTCCAGGATTTATCGTTAACCATGCAGGTCGTGCTTATGGTACAGAGGCATTAAAAATCTTAGGTGAAGGTGTTGCCACCATTGGTGATATCGATCGTGTATTACGTGAAGGTGCAGGTTTCCGTATGGGACCTTTTGAGTTATTAGATTTAACCGCACTTGATGTATCACATCCTGCCATGGAGTCTATCTATAACCAATTCTACCAAGAACCACGTTATCGCCCACATCCATTAACTCGTCAAATGTTAGTGGCTGGTTTATTAGGTCGTAAAGTGGGAGAAGGTTTTTATCGTTATGAAAAAGGTGCTATGGTAAATCCAGCACAACCACAACCTGTACCATCAGTACAAACTATTCCAGCTGTTTGGCTAGGTGCAGAAAATGACGAAGACCGTGCTCAGTTAACTGGCTTAATTAATAAATTAGGCGGTACAGTAGAAAATGGAGCGCAACCTTCTGCTAATGCAATTTGTTTATTAGCACCATGGGGTGACGATGCAACTACAGCCTCATTGCGTTATAACGTAGATCCAGAGCGTACGGTATGTATTGATTTACTGTGTAATGTTGATAAACATCGTACTTTAATGGTAACACCTGTTACTAAGAGTGAAGTGCGTGATGCAGCGCATGCTTTATTTGCTAAAGATGAAGTGAGTGTAACAGTGATTCATGATAGCAACGGTTTTATCGTACAACGTATTTTAGCAGGTATTGTTAACTTAGCCTGTGATATTGCACAACAACAAATTGCTAGTGTGAAAGATATTGATTTAGCTGTGCGTTTAGGTCTTGGTTATCCAAACGGACCTTTAGCATGGGGTGATATTTTAGGTGCTAAGCGTGTACTTACTATTTTAGAGCGAATTAATGCTGCAACAGGTGATCCTCGTTATCGCCCAAGCCCTTGGCTACGTCGCAGAGCACTATTAGGCATTGCCGTTTGCCATGAAGAAACACCAATAAACCATTAATACAATAAATAATAGTGAGTGGGTAATATTTTTTACTCACTCCATCATTACAAATAAAAAATTAGGAGAAGAATAATGCTCAATGCTTATATTTATGAGGGACTACGTACACCATTTGGACGCCATGCAGGTGTATTATCTTCCATCCGTCCCGATGATCTCGTTGCAGGCGTTATGCAACAACTTATCGAAAGAAGTAAATTTAATGCAGAAGATATTGAAGATGTTATTTTAGGTTCTACCAACCAAGCTGGTGAAGATTCTCGTAACGTTGCACGTAATGCATTATTAGTAGCAGGTTTACCTTATACCGTTCCTGGTCAAACAGTTAACCGTCTTTGTGCCAGTGGTCTAGCAGCAATTATTGATGCCGCTCGTGCGATTACTTGTAACGAAGGTGCTTTATACTTAGCAGGTGGTGTTGAAAGCATGTCACGTGCTCCCTTTGTGATTCCTAAATCAGAATCAGCTTATAGTCGTGCTGCGGTTATCTATGATACAACCATTGGTTCACGTTTCCCTAATCCTCGTTTAGTGGCTAAGTATGGCAATGACAGTATGCCCGAAACAGGAGATAACGTAGCCAAAGAATTTGGTATCAGCCGCGAAGAAGCTGACAAATTTGCGGCTGCATCACAAGCTAAATATGAAGCAGCACGTCAAGCTGGTTTCTTTAAAGACGAAATCTGTCCTGTAGAAGTATCTACTGGTAAAAAAACACCACCAAAGATTGTCACTGAAGACGAACATCCACGTCCTAGCTCTGACTTTGAATCCTTATCAAAACTAAGATCATTATTTGAAGGTGGCGTAGTGACCGCAGGTAATGCGTCTGGTGTTAATGATGGAGCAGCGGCCTTATTGATTGGTAGCCAAGAAATGGGTGAACAACGTGGTGTAAAACCAATAGCCCGTATCTTATCAGCGGCGGCAGCTGGAGTAGAACCCCGTATTATGGGAGTTGGTCCAGTAGAAGCGGTTAAAAAGGCAGTAGCACGCGCTGGTTTAACATTAAATGACATGGACATTATTGAAATTAACGAAGCATTCGCTACCCAAGTATTATCTTGCTTAAAAGGACTAGGTGTAGCTTTAGATGATTCACGTGTTAATCCAAATGGTGGAGCTATTGCCTTAGGTCACCCACTGGGTGCATCTGGAGCACGTTTAGCATTAACAGTAGCAAGACAGTTACAGCGTACTGGTCAACGTTATGCAGTAATTAGTTTATGTATTGGTGTAGGTCAAGGTTTGGCTATGGTTATTGAGCGAGTTTAATATTTAATAAAAAACTAATAAGCATTACTTTTATTAAAAATAACAACAATTCATTTGAGAGGTAAATTATGGGAGCACTATCGCATATTCGTGTTCTTGATATGAGTAGAGTATTGGCTGGACCCTGGTGTAGCCAAACTTTATCTGATTTAGGTGCTGAGGTTATTAAAATCGAGCGCCCTGGTCGTGGTGATGATACTCGTGGATGGGGGCCTCCATTTTTACCTGATGATGAGGGTAATAGAACGTCTGAGTCTGCTTACTTCTTATCTACTAATCGTGGTAAGAAGTCAGTAGCTATCAACATTGCTTCTCCTGAAGGACAAGAATTAATTAGAGAGTTAGCCGCAGATGTTGATGTACTTATTGAGAATTATAAGCAAGGTGATCTAAAGAAATATGGTTTAGATTATGAGACGTTATCTAAAATTAATCCAGGTTTAGTGTATTGTTCTATTACTGGTTTTGGTCAGTATGGTACACGTGCTACTGAGCCAGGTTATGATTTTATGATTCAAGGTGCTTGTGGCTTTATGACTATTACTGGCGAACGTGCAGACTTGCCAGGAGGTGGGCCACAAAAATCAGGTATTGCTTTAGCTGATTTCGCTACAGGACTTTATTCAGCAGTTGCTATTCAAGCCGCATTATTAAGTCGTATGCAAACAGGTAAAGGCCAATATATTGATATGGCGCTGTTTGATACGATGATTGCATTATTGGCTAATCAAGAGATGAATTATTTTTCCTCTGGTGTAATACCCAGAAGTTTTGGTAATGCTTCAGCTAATATTGTGCCATACCAAGTATTTAAATCGAAAGATAGAGAGTTTATTATTGCTTGTGGTAATGATACTCAGTTTGCAGCACTTTGTAAGGCAATTGGTTTACCAGAGTTAGCAAATAATCCAAAGTTCACTACCAATGCTCAGCGTATTATTAATCGTGATGAGTTAATTGATGATATTTTTGCTAAGCATTTCCTAACCAAAACAACTGATGAGTGGGTTGCTATTATTAATGCTGCAAAAGTACCTGTTGGTCCTATTAATAATATTGAACAAGCACTTAATGAACCTCAGACTAAAGAACGTGACTTAGTGATTGAAATGGAACACCCATTTAATAAGAAACTAAAAATGGTGGGATGTCCTATTAAAATGTCTGGCACACCTATTGAGTATAAAATGGTGCCACCTTTATTAGGTCAACATACAGAAGAAGTATTAAAACAATATTTAAATCTTGCTGATGATCGTATTGCTGAACTTAAAGAAAAAGGCATTATTGGTCTAAAAAAAGATTAATTTAAATAAGGGAAACTCTAGTAGCATTTACAGTTACTAGAGCTCTTAGGGTATCAAGGATAAGGATGCCTATTTTATATAGAGTTAATGTATGAATAAGTTAGAAACACGTTTTACTCAAGTATTTGGGGTTGAGCATCCCATTATGCAAGGAGGAATGCAGTGGGCAGCTACAGCAGAGTTAGTGGCAGCTGTTGCTAATGCAGGTGGGCTTGGCACATTGTCAGCTTTAACACATCCTAATGCAGATGCTTTATATAAAGAAATTCAGCGTTGCCGCGAAATGACTGATAAACCCTTTGCAGTTAATTTAACGTTGTTACCTGCAGCTAGACCTATTCCCTATGATGAATATAGGGCAGCTATTATAGAAGCAGGTATTACTATTGTTGAAACTGCTGGTAATAATCCACAACAGCATATTGAAGCTTTTAAACAACATCACATAAAAGTAATTCATAAGTGTACGGCAGTACGCCACGCATTAAAAGCTGAGAAATTAGGGGTTGATGCAATCTCCATTGACGGTTTTGAATGTGCCGGTCATCCCGGTGAGGATGATATACCCAGCTTAATATTATTACCTTTAGCAGCTGATCAATTGCAAATACCCATCTTGGCATCTGGTGGTTTCGCTGATGGTCGAGGTTTGGTAGCTGCTTTGGCATTGGGGGCTGATGGTATAAATATGGGAACACGTTTTTTATGTACCCAAGAAAGTCCAATACATCAACGTATAAAAGAAACTATTGTACAAAATACGGAAAGAGATACTGATTTGATTTTGCGAACATTACGTAATACTACGCGTGTGGCTCGTAATATTGTTAGTCAGGAAGTTCGCCAGTTAGAGGCTTCTAAAAAAATTGCTTTTGAAGAAGTTGCACATTTAGTTTCTGGGCAAAGGGGCAAGCTTGTTTATGAGGAAGGTGATTCTGATAAAGGAGTTTGGTCAATTGGTATGGTTCAAGGCTTAATACATGATATTCCAACTTGTGAACAATTAATTACAAACATTGTGAGTGAAGCTGTAGTAAATATTAAGGAGCGTTTAGAGAAAATTATTCAATAACTTAACTTTTTATAATTTAAAAAAATAAATTTATTAAATTACTGAGGGATTACAACAATGACAACCTTAGCACAAAATCAAGGAGTAGACCCAGTAAGTCTAATTCCTACACGAATAAAAGTATATGTTTTTGTATTCTGTTTTTTGGCATTGATGATTGATGCAGCAGATATGATGTTTTTATCATACAGTTTAAATAGTCTACAAGCTGAGTTTGGCTTAACCCAAACCCAAAAAGGATGGTTAGGAACCTTTACACTATTAGGTATGTTTTTTGGTGGTGTTGCAGGGGGCTGGGCATGTGACCGTTTTGGTCGAGTTAAAACAATAGTTGTTTGTATCATTATTTTTTCTGTAGGTACGGCTGCACTTGGATTTACTCATAGCTATATTCAATTTGCCACCATTAGATTTTTATCAGCTATTGGGATTGGTGCGATTTATTTATCTTGTAGTATTCTGATGTCTGAGTATGTAACTAAAAAATATCGCTCAACTATTATGGCTACACTAATTATTAGTTGGAGTATTGGCTATATTATAGCGAGCTTATTAGCAAAATGGATTATTCCAGAATGGGGTTGGAGATATTTGTTTTTCACAGCTATTATTCCTGTGTTCTTATCCGTTATTATGTTTTTTCTTGTACCTGAGCCACCATCATGGATTGCTAATAGAAAAGCAAAAACTGATAAACAAGCAACTGATGCTATAGATGTTGCTCAAGGTAAAACAGTTACTCAGTCTGACTCTTCATTAAAAACAGTGGTTACTACCAAAGGTGTACTACTCGTTTTTATCTCATGGATGTTCGTTAATACCTTCTTCCAATTTAGTTACTATGGTGTAATGAATTGGATGCCTTCTTATCTGGAGTCTGAGCTGCATGTGAACTTTAAATCCATGACGGGCTATATGATTGGCACCTTTATTGCCATGATGTTAGGTAAAGTGTTTGGTGGATTTTTAGCCGATAAGCTAGGTCGCAGGGCTGTTTATGCACTGGGTTCTATCGGTACAGCAATTTTTATCCCATTAATCGTATGGTACAACACACAAGATAATATTATCTGGTTAATGTGCGGCTTTGGCTTCTTATTTGGCGTACCTATTAGTGTAATGGGTACTTATATGACTGAAAGCTTCCCTGGTAAAGTACGTGGATTTGCAATGGGTTGGGCTTATAATGCTGGTCGTATAGGAGGGATTTTGGCACCTGTTACTATTGGTTTCTTAGCAGAACATTTTACGATAGGGTTTGGTTTCTTAGGGGTAGGTATCGCTTTATGTTTAATGGGATTAGTGCCTGCAATCTTAATTAAATCAGGTCTATATGATCCAAGTAAGGAGTAATCAAATAACTATTATTTAAAGTTATTAACTTAGGTTAAGTGTGTTTGATACTTAACCTAATATTTCAATGGAAAAGTATTTTATAAAAAAAATTAGAATTTGTGATGCTTATAGGGGTAGACACTCGTGAAAAGAATAATTTTATTAAGTTTAGTTATTGGGGAAATAGCTTGTGTACAGGCAGAGTTTCTTAAAGATAGTACAGCAGAACTTTATTTAAGAAATATGTATGTAGAACAGGACTATCGTAATACTCATAGGGGTGATGCAGGTCCTGAATGGGGTCAAGCATTTACCTTGAGATATAAATCTGGATTTACAGAAGGAATAGTAGGTTTTGGTTTGGATGTAATTGGTACTACTGTAGTTCGATTGGATTCAGGTGGTACTACTAAGAAAAATGTTAGAGATGTTAGCCGGGTACCAGGAACAATGTTCCCGACTAAACGTAATGGAAAAGCAGAAAACACCTATAGTACACTTGATCCGACTTTTAAAATGAGAGTGTCTAAAACAAAATTAGAAGTTGGTGGATTTTTACCTTATAACCCTGTACTAAGACATAATGATGGGCGTCTTGTTCCTCAGACCTTCTTTGGACAACAAATTACCTCCAATGAGTTTGAAAATACTACTCTTATTTTGGGTAAGATGGAGCATGCTAGAGGTAGAACATCCACTGACCGTCAAGGTTTAGCGCCAACAGGTGCTGGAGTAGGTGTGGCTACTAACAAGTTCTACTATGGTGGTGTTGAGTATAAATTAACAGATACTGCTACTGTTAAGTACTACTATGGCAATTTAAAAGATTTTTATAAACAACATTTCTTAGGCGCAAATGACTCATTTAAAATAGGTCTTGGTAAGTTGAATGTTAATCTTTATTACTGGCATAGTGGTAGTGATGGTAAAAATGGTAGCTCAAAGGGTAGAAGTCAAGGTTATACTGCTACAGGTTATTATGGCAATGGTGTGACTAGAGGTAAGGTAAATAATAATACCTACCAAACCTATATTAATTATCAAGTTAAAAATCATGATATCGGTGTTGGTTATTTGGTCGTTTCTGGCAGAAGCAATACGTCTTATATCGATCAAGCCTCTGCTTATCCCGATATAGGTGGAACCAGTGCACCAATGATTACACAACGTATTATAGGTAACTTTACTAGAGCAGGTGAACGTTCTTGGTTTACACACTATACTTATAACTTTAAAGATTGGGGATTGCCAGGATTAAGAACCCATATTAACTTTACAAAAGGGCATGGTATTAAGTCTACTCGAGGTAGTCTGAAGGAATGGGAAAGGGATTTTAGTATTGCATATACCATGCAAGAAGGGTTCTTTAAAGGTGTAACGTTAGAATGGCGAGATGCTGTGTTTAGAAGCCAGGTTGCGGGACATCTAGATCAAACAAGGTTATATGTCCATTATACTGTCCCACTTTTATAATAATCTTATATAGATTATGGGGGTATTCGAAAAAATATCCCCTTTTTTATGATTAGTAAATAATTAGTAACATTAATTTTAGTATATATTAGTATTCTAAAAATTAATAAATGTGATTGCTGCTTATGTTGGTTAGTAAGTGATATAGAAAAATATAAACTAAATTTTTAAATAAACGAAAGTATTGAGTTGCTATCTTATCAACTAGAGAGTAATTTTCATAGTTAAAATAATAGCTTAAGATATACCTGTATTCATCGTATTTAGGTAGTTCAATGAGTGACGACTTTTTTATTATTTTATTAATTTCAATTTTACTAATTTCATTAAGTTTTTTTGTCTATAAAGTTTATAAATTACATCGAGTCTACAAGAAGAAAAATTACTCTGAAACCTCAGAACAAAAACTTCTATTTAATAAAATGGATTATTCCAAAGAGCTTAGTTATTTTTTAAATAAAGCAGCTTCCACAGATGAAGATTTTGAAAAAGAACAACAGTTTTTAATTCATTATGTTGAAAAAAATAATACATTAAAACAACTTACTGATTGTTATGAGCAAGTAGAGATTTATTTAGATTTTAAATTAAGACATATCTCTGATTTTGAAGAAAAACAACAGGCCTCTTTTTATAAACAAAGATATAGACAAATACAAAGCCATATCACAGCAATATTTGAAGAAAAATTAAATCAATTATTGGCCATTAAAATGTCGTATGCATCTGAAATGGAAAGTATTAAACCAAGAGGTATAACAACTAAATGTCTAGCAGTGCAATTACTTAAATTAAAAGTTAAATAAGTAATGATATTGAATGGTTTAAGAGTATTTATTTAAAGCAAATAAAAAAGGCTAACAAATTTAATTTGTTAGCCTTTGTATATGGTGCCCGGGGCCGGAGTCGAACCGGCACGGGTTATTCACCCGAGGGATTTTAAGTCCCTTGTGTCTACCAATTTCACCACCCGGGCATTAAATCTTAATGCTAGATACTAAGTAACTTAATAAGTTAGTTACCGTATGGGCGAGGTATTATAGGGGATTTTTTACAAAAGACAATAGTTATTTTATAAATAATTAAATTATTTTTTTTGGTTTTTGTGGGAGCTTTGTGTAATAGGCATAATAGCGGTTTTTAAGTAGTCTATATATAAAAAGAAATATTTTGTTTTATTTCCTAGTTTAATAAAGTTACTTTATTATTTATTATGGTGTGTATTTTAGAATGCTTACTTTGGAACTATTTTCTGTAAGCAGAATCAATTATTGTTTAATGTGTATATAAGTTAATAAATTTTTATTATCTTGATTTTTAGTTAAACCTAGGTGGGGTTGTAAAGGATATAGTATGAAGAAAAATTATTTAGCTGTTGTGGTAGCTACACTTGCTTTTTCATTAGCGGCTTGTGACTCAAAGTCAGATACTTCTAAAGTGGCAGATAAACCTGCGCCTGCTGGGGTTGGTTCTTCAGCGTCAACTGGAAGTTCACAATCATCTAACGAGATGAAAGATGTTTCTTATTCTATTGGTTATCAATTTGGCAAAAACTTATCAGTAACACGTATCAAAACATTTGATACTAATGAGATTTTAGCTGGTTTGAATGATGCTTTAGCAGATAAAGATTCAAAATTAACTAAAGAGCAAATGCAAACAGCAATGACTGTGCTTGAAGCAGAGGTTCAGAAGATTGCAGCTGAAGAATCAAAAGCCTATGAAGAAAAAGGTAAAACGTTATTAGAAGGAAATGCTAAACGTGATGGTGTTATAACTACTAAGTCAGGTTTACAGTATGAAGTAGTACAAAAAGGTACTGGTGCTAAGCCAGGTGAGAAAGACATTGTTAAGGTAAACTATGAAGGTAAATTAGTTGATGGTAAGGTATTTGATAGCTCCATTCAACGTGGTGAGCCTGTTGAGTTTGCTGTTAATACTGTAATTCCTGGTTGGGTTGAGGCATTACAGTTAATGCAAGTAGGTGAGAAAGTTAAGTTATATATTCCTAGTGAATTAGCTTATGGTGCAAATGGTGTTCCACCAGTAATTCCACCTAATTCAGTATTGATTTTTGATGTTGAACTATTAGACATTAAAAAGCCAGATGACAAAGCTGATACCGCTAAAAAAACAGCTGACAGTAAAGAATCTGCTAAAAAGTAATTACTAATGCGTTAACTAGCGTTAAAATAGAAACCTCGTCTTTGACGAGGTTTTTTATTGGTTTAAAGTAAAGCGAGTATGTAGTAAGTAGTTTATTAAAATAAATGGGAGACGAAATGGCGTTAAATACAATAGAAGAATTAGTAGAAGATATTCGTCAAGGTAAGATGGTTATTTTAATGGATGATGAAGGGCGCGAGAATGAAGGTGATTTAATTATCGCTGCTCAATGTGTTGAAGCAGAACATATTAATTTTATGGCAAAGCATGCTCGTGGCTTAATTTGTATGCCAATGAGTAAAGACCGTTGTGAGCGTTTAGGTCTGAACTTAATGGTACAACGTAATGGTTCAGGATTTGGTACTAAATTCACAATATCTATAGAAGCAGCAACAGGTGTTACTACAGGTATTTCTGCGGCAGACAGAGCGAGAACAGTGCAAGCAGCTTGTGCAGAAGATGCCAGAGCAGAGGATATTGTAAGTCCAGGTCATATTTTTCCATTAATTTCTCAACCTGGTGGCGTCTTAGCTAGAGCAGGGCATACTGAAGCTGCTACGGATTTAGCACGAATGGCTGGTTTTAATGAATCAGCAGTTATTTGTGAAGTAATGAATGATGATGGCACGATGGCACGTCGTTCAGAATTAGAGAAGTTTGCTGAAGAGCATAATATTAAGATTGGTACTATAGCAGATCTTATCCACTATCGATTAACTCATGAACGTACAGTTAAACGTGTTCTAGAGCAACCATTAGTAACTGAAGTGGGTGATTTTAAATTAATTTCTTATCGTGATGAGGTAGATGGTTATATTCATTTAGCTTTAGTTCATGGGGAAGTTAAAGAGTCAGAACCTGTTTTAGTACGTGTTCATAATCTGGATCCATTGCGTGATTTATTACAAGTATCACAGACAGGGCGTTGGAGTCTGCGTGGCGCTATGCAACGTGTGGTTGAAGAGGGGACTGGTATTGTATTGTTATTAGGTAACTCTTTAGATGGACACTCATTGTTAGATAATCTACAGGAAAAATTAGAACCTGCTACAGCAAATCCTCAAACTACCTATAGTGTAGTAGGTGGTGGTTCACAAATTTTACGTGATTTAGGTGTGCGTAAAATGCGTTTATTGAGTACGCCTGCTCGTTTTAACGCGTTATCAGGCTTTGGTTTGGAAGTGGTAGAGTATATTCCGCCTGTTTAATTGGCAGATAATGTAAGTATTTTTAGTAATATTTAGCTATAATAATTTAGTTAAATATATGCTCTTTATAAATGATGGGATTTCATTATGACATTACATACCCTTGAAGGTACATTTGCTACACCTAAAGGCCGTTTTGCCCTTGTTGTAGGCCGTTTTAATAGCTTTGTAGTTGAAAGTTTAGTAGAAGGTGCAGTGGATACTTTAACTCGCCATGGTGTAAAAGAAAAAGATATTACTATTATCCGTGCACCAGGAGCTTTTGAAATTCCTTTAGTTTGTCAAAAAATAGCACAACGTCAAGAGTTTGCTGCTATTGTTGCTTTAGGTGCAGTAATCCGTGGTGGTACGCCGCATTTTGAGTATGTAGCTGGTGAGTGTACTAAAGGCTTAGCCCAAGTTTCATTACAGTATGATGTGCCTGTTTCTTTTGGTGTATTAACTGTAGATACCATTGAACAAGCAATTGAAAGAGCAGGTACTAAAGCAGGTAATAAAGGTTCAGAAGCGGCTTTATCAGCTTTAGAAATGGTTAATCTATTGGGACAGTTGGAGGCGAAGTGAGTAGTTCTGATAAACCCAATGCAGATAAACCATTACGTGGCAAAATTGCGGCACGTTGTAGAGCGCGTAGTTTTGCCATGCAAGCGCTCTATCAATGGCATATGGCAGGGCAAGTAATCAATGAAATTGAAGCCCAGTTTTATGTAGATAATGATTTTTCTAAAGTAGATACTGATTATTTTAAAGCGATTTTACATGGTGTTCCCTCACGAGTAACTGAGATTGATGAGGCTTTTACACCTTTATTAGATCGCCCCATTCAAGAGTTAGACCCTGTCGAGCTAGCGATTCTTAGACTTTCCACCTTTGAATTATTAGAACGTATCGATGTTCCTTATCGGGTTGTTATTAACGAAGGTGTTGAGTTAGCCAAAACTTTTGGTGCCACAGATGGCCATAAGTTTGTTAATGGTATTTTAGATCGTTTAGCACCTAAATTACGCCAAGCCGAAACTCGTTCTAAAAAATAGGTTAAATATCACATGGGGGAGTTTGAATTAATTCAACACTATTTCAAAAATGCTCCCTGTGCTACGTTAACCGATGTTATTTCTTTAGGGATTGGTGATGATTGTGCTTTATTAAAACCTAACCCTCAAACTGAAATAGCTATTTCTACAGATACCTTAGTCTCTGATGTGCATTTCCCATTAAATGGTGATCCCTTCTTTATAGCGCAACGTGCTTTAGCTGTTACAGTAAGCGATCTTGCTGCAATGGGAGCAAAACCTATTGGTTTTACTTTAGCTTTAACCTTACCAAAGGTTGATGAAAGTTGGCTACAAGCGTTTGCAGAGGGTTTATCTGTAAAAGCTAAAGAGTGTGCTATACAGTTAATAGGTGGTGATACTACCAAAGGCCCACTAGCAATAACTATTACAGTGCTGGGTGAAGTTCCTGATGGTAAAGCATTACGCAGAGATGGTGCACAAGTCGGTGATCTGTTATGTATTACAGATTACTTAGGTGAGGCTGCAGGGGCTTTGCCTATGGTGTTAGAAAATAAACCTTATGATTCATCTCCCCTCTTAAAACAATATTGGTCTCCTATTCCTCAATTAGAAATTGCTATGGCGTTGAGAGATAAAGCAACTGCTTGTTTAGATATTTCTGATGGGTTGTTAGCTGATTGTGGGCATATTGCTAAGGCTTCTCAAGTAGCATTGGTTATTGAGTTAGATAAGCTATGCTTAAGTACAAATTTACAGGCCAATTATCCCTTACAACAATGCCAGCAATTAGCTTTAACGGGTGGTGATGATTATCAATTAGCCTTTACTATTCCAAGTACTTATATAGCAGAGTTGCAAAGCCAGTACCCCAGTTTACAAGTAATTGGTAAAGTAGGACAAGGACAAGGTGTTAAGGTAATTGATAATAATGGAGAGCTACTATCTTTTATGATAAAGGGCTATCAGCACTTTTGAAGTTGATTAAGTCTACTGTGTGTTCTTACCATATCACCAATAGCTGCATTAGCTAAAGTTTGTTCTAGTGGGTGGTATGCCAAGAGATAAAGGCACTTATTTTGATCGTATAAAATATCAATGAGATTAATAAAGCGTTGTTGTGCGCCTATGCTCGTTTTATTGAGTAAAGGAACGTTATCTATTATCCACGTATCAAATGTTTCAGATAGAATAAGATAATCCATACTGGCTGTATTGCACTCACAAATATCTTCAAAGTTAAATAAAATAGAGTTATCAGAATAATGGACTGGAAAAAGCTCTCGATTACCTACTTGTATAGATATAGTCTGTTCATTGTATAGAGGTAAAGATAATTGTTGTCTTTGTTCAATTGATGCAGGGGTAATATAGTAGCCAGCAGTAAAGCCCTGTTTTTTTGCTTGGGGTAATGTACGGTAATCCGTTTCACCTGCAATATTAATAATCGTCATATGTTTTTCAATGAGTTTTATAGCAGGTAGAAAGCGCTCATGGTATAGCGGATTGGGTAATAGATCGCGTGGCGAATAGTTAGAGGTAGTAATCACTGCTATTTTGCGTTCAAATAAGGCTTTAAATAGCCTACTAATTAGCATGGCATCACCAATGTCATGCACATGAAACTCATCAAAGCATAGCAATCTACAATGTTCCAATAACTCATCTAATGCTTGATTAAGGGAGTCTTTGTGAGTTGAGTGTTGGAAAATTTTTTGATGAAGTTGTCTAAAAAAACTATGAAAATGAAAACGTTTTTTCTCTGCGATAGGAATACCTTCAAAGAAGATATTGAGTAACCAACTTTTGCCCCTGCCAACAGGTCCATAAAGATAGTAACTGGGGGGTGTGCTAATTTTTTTACCTGAACAGAGTAAACTACTTAAATGAGATAATTGCTTAATAGCCTGTTGTTGTACAGCATCAATTATATAATGTTGTTGTTGCGCTTGCTGTTGAAAATAATTTTCTAGTGAAAATATCATAATTAAAGGCTACAATTAAAGTAATAGTTTATTTTTATAGTAAAGAAGGCTTATAAACAAAATAACAAATTCGTTGTTTATTTTAAAGAATAGTTAGTTAGCTTTAAATAAATTTATTTATAATATGCCAACTTTCATAGTCAATGAAAGTTATAAAAAATAACTAGCTGTTATTAATAGCAGTTGTTAAATATGACTTTTATATGAAATATCATGTTGTTATAGTTCATAGTGTTGTCTAATATATAAAAAATATGTTATAAAAAAGTTTATTATTCTCAAAAGTAATTTTTTAAAAATTGATAAGGAAGTTTTATGTTTTCATCCGTGCTTATTGCCATTGATGGTTGGGAATATACAACACGTTTGCTTGATTTAGCGAAGCGTATTTGCGTTCTGAACACAAATATAGAAGTAATTTATGTTGATAATAATTTTTCAGGTAAGCTAAAAGATATTAAGTACATGGAAAATCTTACAGAAGCAGATATTGCAACGAGTCGTGAGCAAGTAATGCAAGATGCTTTATGTTATCTAAAAGTTACTGGTGATATCGATGCAAAAGGTATTATTGTTGGTGGTGATACTGCAGATGTTATTATTAAATACGCTAAAAAAATAAATTGTGATCTTATTCTTATGGGACATCGACATTTATCAAAGTTAAATCGTTTCTTTGATCCTTCTATTACTATAAAGGTTGTGAAAAAAGCACATTGTCCAGTGTTAGTTGATAGTTTAAGTAAATTAGATTAAGTTTATAATCATCGTTTAGTTATTTGCAGACAGCGGTTATGAACAAAGAAGATATTCCTAATATTAATATAGGGCAAGCTTATGATCAGCGTTATAAAGATGCTGATATCCATTATGAAGTATTAGGTAATTTGGCTGACTTTTTTGGACGTACCATGCGTACTCATCGTCATGATCGTTTCTTTCAAGTTCATTATGTTAAAAGTGGTGTTATTCATTTATTTTTAGATGAGCATCAATACCATGGTGAAGCGCCATTATTTTTTCTTACACCGCCTGTTGTGCCCCACTCTTTTGTTACAGAAGATGGTAGTGATGGGCATGTATTAACTGTACGACAACAAGTCATTTGGTCAATATTGGATGAAATTCCAGAATTAAAAAATAATTTTAAAGTAACACCTGCTTGTGTGGCTATCAATAAATTGCCTCAAGAGTTAATGGGGGAGGCTTACCATTTAGATTATTTGCTAGATCGATTGCGTAAAGAGGCTAGTTCTGCAAACTATATAGGTCAAGCAGCAGCATTGCAGGGATTAGTGAAGTTAATTTTTATTAGCATATTTCGTTTAGCTGACCAAAGTCATTTGTCAGCTGTAGACTCAATACAGTTTGAATCTACTCATATATTTCGTCAGTTTACAGAGCTTGTAGAGGAGCATTATAAAGCGCATTGGCTATTAAATGCTTATGCTAATATGATGAATATTACAGAAGCTAAATTAAATGAGATATGCCGCCAAATTGGTAATATTTCACCTAAGCAGCTTATCCATGATCGATTGATGCAAGAAGCAAAGTATTCATTATTATTCACTGAGCAAAGCATTATGGAAATTGGCTATTTACTGGGTTTTCAGGATCCTGCTTATTTCAGTCGGTTTTTTACAAGACAATCTGGGACAACTCCTAAAGACTATCGTAAAACTATGGCAAATCAGACATACCGTCAATATTTTATGCGTTAATGATGGTGGATGAAAAGGTCTTCAGAAAAAGACCTTTTTTAGTATCAATGAATTGAAAAATCAGTTAATTTCTAGGAATAGTATGGAATGCTCGGTTAAAGTAAGTTAAGCCATCACCATCATTTCTTACATTAATACCGTCTAATTCCACAAAGAATAGTGTATGTGTGCCCACTTCAGACATTTGTGAAATACGGCCTTGTAGGCTAGCTAATGCATCATTTAACACAGGTAGGGTATGAAGCCCTTCTTGCCAATCATGTAAATCAAAACGGTTACACATTTCAACGCCCGTCATGCCTGCAAAGTGTTGAGCTACTTCAAGATGATTGGCTGATAATACATTAACACAAAGGTGACCATTTTCTTTAAAGACAGCATTCATTTCACTATTACGGTTAATACACACTAGGATTGTTGGTGGTGTATCTGTAATAGAGCATACTGCTGTTGCTGTAATACCGCATCGCCCAGATTTACCGTTGGTAGTAATCACATTAACAGCTGCCGCCATAGAGGCCATTGAATTACGAAACGCTTTTTGAGTAGGGGTTAGTTCTATCATAGTCATTTTTTATTTTTCGCCTTTCTAAGCTAAGTAGTATATCACTACTTAGCTTGTTTTTGTTATAACGCTTATCTATTGGCGGATTTTATCCAACATATTGAAGTCATCTGGATTATGCAGATGAGGAACTTTCCAACCATCAAGATCATAATCAGATAGACATTTATCAACAAGATCTAACATTTTTTGCATTGAGCCAGAAGCACGTGCATGAGCTAAACACTGTAAGCGTACTTCATCTTGGTTACCTGCATAGTTGATCTCATAAAGTTCATGGCGACCTGCAAATTCACTACCAATAGCATCCCATAATAGTTTTAAGATTTTAATACGGTCTTGGTGGCCGATATCAGCAGAACCACGGCAGTAAACACTTAAATATTTATCTAATTCAGGGTTTTTAAGATCACGCGCACCTGAAGGTAAGTAAATAAGACCACTGGCAACGGTTTGTTCAACAATTTTCTTAATGGCTGGGTAAGCTGTTGAAGTAAGATTACGATAGACATGCATTGGTTCGTTACCTGGTAGGTAAGCACCATTTTTCCAAGGAGCTGCCGTTGACCACATAGCATCGGTTAATGCCCAATACATATTACGCCATGCTACTACTTCACCTACTTGGGCTGATACCCCACGGAAGTCTAATGCTCCCGTACATTCTAGAGCCTTAACTAGAGCACCTGTTAAAAAGTCTAATTTAACCGCTAAACGCACAGTTGCTTGCATTAAGAATAGGCGACCGAAACCACCTTCACCAAACCAACGTTTACAAAGATCAAAGTCACGGTAGATAAATACATTTTCCCATGGAATAAATACATTATCTAAGATCAAGATTGCATCGTTTTCATCAAAACGACTAGATAATGGGTAATCGAAAGGAGAACCTGTCATACCTGCCATTAATTCATAAGAAGGGCGGCAGATTAATTTAACACCTTTAGCATTCATTGGTGTTAAGAACATTAGAGCGAAATCAGTATTATCACCTAATAGCTGTGCAGAACCTTGTCCAATAAAGTTGTAGTGAGTTAATGCAGAGTTAGTTGCAACTACTTTTGCACCACTTACATAGATACCTTCTGCTGTTTCTTTTTTAACAGAAACAAATACATCTTTTACTTGGTCAACAGGTTTATTACGATCAATAGGAGGGTTAACAATAGCATGGTTTAAATATAAGCAACTTTCTTGAATACGCTTGTACCAATCTCTTGCATTTTGTTCAAATTTACCATAAAACTCAGGGTTTGCACCTAATACATCACCAAAGGCTGCTTTATAGTCAGCAGTACGACCCATCCAACCATAAGACATTCTTGCCCAAGCGGCAATAGCATCACGTTGTTCACGTAACTCTTCTGGACTACGAGCATAACGGAAGAATTTATGAGTATAACCGCCATTGCCTGTATCTGTTTCCCAGCATAATTCATCTTTTGTTTCTGGATCATGTAAAGCATCGTATAGTTTTGCTACAGAGGCAGCAGCGTTACGAAATGCGGGATGGGTGGTTATATCTTCAACCTTATCACCATAGATATAAATTTCACGGCCATCTCTTAAGCTTTCTAAGAATTCTGCACCCGTAAAAGGACGTTTAGTATCTGCGCGATAATCTTCTGGTTTTTTCATTATTTGTTAACTCCAATTTTATTTTTATTTGATTGCCTATTTATAATGCCTTGAGTTAATTTTAAAAAGAATGTTTTTTTCCTTGAAAAAATGGTACTTTTCATAAAAAACAGCCAGTTTTTGTAATCTAATGTGAAATATTATTGATCTTGCGCATTGAATTAATTTTTTCTGATAGAATGGTAAATTAAAATAATGATGGAAATAAGAGCACTTGCTATTTATATAAAAATAAGGAGTTTAAAGTGTCTTCTTCAATTAAATTAGAACGTGGGATATCTGTTCCTTTCTTAGTTTTATTAGCAGCATTGGTAGCTTTTGGGCCATTATCAATCGATATGTATTTGCCTAGTTTGCCGACTATTGCAGAAAACTTAGGTGCCTCTCAAGCAAAAGTACAGTGGAGTATTAGTGGCTTTTTAGTAGGCTTTTGTATTGGTATGTTGTTTTATGGCCCTTTATCTGATCGGTACGGTCGTAAAACTATTTTAATTATTGGTATTTTCCTATATTTATTAAGCAGTTTAGCTTGCTTTATGGCTGCCTCAGCAGACCAATTAGTTTTATTTCGGATTATTCAAGCTATTGGCGGTGGCGCTGCTTCGGTATTAGCAAGGGCAATAGTACGAGACTTATTACCATTAGATAAAGCAGCGCATACCTTATCAATTATGCATGTTGTTACGATGATCGCGCCTTTAATAGCACCCTTAATAGGTGGCTATTTAATGTTATGGTTTGGTTGGCGCTCATTATTTTTAGTTTTATTTTTATTTGGCTTAGTATGTTTTATTTCAGTGTTATGTATTAAAGAAACGCATCCAGTAGAACGGCGAGGAGGGAGTATTGCTAAGGCTTTTAGTGCCTATTGGCATATTCTTTTAAATAAAAATGCGTTAGGTTATATCCTATGTATGGGAATGACTTTTGCTGGTATGTTTGCTTATATTACAGGTTCTTCATTCGTTTTTATTAAGTATTTTGGTGTGCCAGACCAGTATTTTGGCTGGATTTTTGGTTTAAATATTATAGGGATTATGATTGTTACGTTTACTGCTAGTCATTTTGTTAAGCAGTATGGGCCTCGTCCTATTTTACGAATAGGAACTACAATAGCTTGTTTAGCAGGTGCTTTTTTATTGGTAGTTGCCTATTTTGAGTGGGGTGGCATGTGGTCAATAATGTTATTTATATTTTGTTTTGTCTCTGTAACAGGAACAGTTGGTGCTAATTGTATTGCCTGTTTAATGTCTTTATATCCTAAGCAAGCAGGTGCAGCTTCTGCATTAGCGGTAGCTGCTCAATTTGGTTTAGGTTTTATTGCCAGTTTTGTAGTAGGTTTATTGCATTTCCATGGTGCTATGAATATGGCATTAGTGGTGGCTTTTTGTGGCTTTGCAGGTTTTATGGCTTTGCGTATGGTTGATTAAACTCATACACCCAGTATCCATTCCCAAAAACCTTGTGGTTTCATGAGTTCTTCCTTGCAAGAACTGTATTGTGCGCCATAGTTGCTAGAGCGAGTTTTTACTTTTTGTGCTACACCTAGTAACCACGATTTGCTGTTATAGGTCTTACGCTTATAACCCCCCCAACCTTCGTGATAATTTAAGTATTGGTTATAGGCATCCCATTTAGAAACACCATTAACTTTTTGTGTTTTATCCATATACCAGCCAATAAAGTCCATGCTATCGGCAAAATTATTACGTTTAGCGCCAGAGTTACCAGTGTCCTTTATATAGTCATTCCATGTCATTGTTTGTGCTTGGGCAAAACCATAAGCGGTAGATACACGCCCCCAAGGAATAATCCATAAAATATATTTACGTGGTGGGAGAGCAGAACCATCAAATTTTGATTCTTGGTGCATAAAAGCCATAGGAACTTGTGGTGGAACGCCCCATCTACGCTCAGTATTTAAAGAAGCCTTGTACCAATGACGTTTTTCTTTATAAATACTGCAGATATTATCAAGATTTTGAGGAGGGCGATCTGCACAGCCAGTTATAACAACTAATAATATAAGGGGTAATAGGTATTTTCCAATAGGCATGGGATCATTCCATTCTAGAATCTTTCGAACTAGCCAATTATCTTAACATGTTAGCGCTATATATGCAGAATATAAACATAAAAAAACCGCCAATTAGGCGGTTTTTTTGGGGAAATATGATTAAACTTCAGCCAGTGAGTTTTCACTAGGGCGATCTATTTCTCTTAGTTCTACTTCACCACTTAATAATTCTTCTTCAAAAGCTTGTTTATCAATATTGCAGTTCAAGAAGTTTGCAATTAGATACATGTCTTTTTCAGCATTACCAAGGCATGAAGTACCACCAGGTGAAGGCGTCATATTAAATACAATACCTGTACCTGGATTAATTTTTGCTTCACCCATCATTAGTTTTTGTTGTTTTTTGTCGATCACTTGGGGACGAATACCACCAAAGCCGCGGGCAAATGTAATATCTTTAACTTCTAATGTAGGAATGATTTTCTTAATTTCTTTTAAGAATAAGCGTTCACGTAAAAAAGGCACTTCATACATAAAGTTACGGAAGATATAACGACGTATATCGGAAACTTTAAGTAGTTTCCACAGTGCTTTCATAACACCACTGCTTAAACTAAATACTTTCCAGAAATCTAAGAAGGTTTTGAGGTTATGACGTTCTAAAACAGGTAATACTAATGCAGTAGGTCCAAAGCGAGTTTTGCCAGGCACTGAAACATCAGGGTCGCCATGTACTGCCGCAAATGGTAAATTAGGGTTTTGTACAGTATATACTTTACCTTGTAGCAGTTGCGGTGTGAAATAGTAAGAACCAGCCATTGGTAAACAGGCAAAGTCTTTACCATAACCCATTTGGTGAGCAAATAATAAGGAGTGTCCACCTGCGGCGACTACTATATATTTTGCTTCCATTACACCAGCATTTTCAGTATGTACTTGGAAAATGTCACCAACTTTTTCAATTTTAGTGACAGGCGTAGCTAGCATGACATCACAGGTTTGGTTTTTAGTCTCAGAGAATTTTTTGGCGTTTTTAATAAAGGATTCAGAGAGGGTATGGTAGTTACAAGCGGTATATTCATCAGTAGCACCAAGTGCATAAATTTCTTCTGATTCAGGTCTACCCTCTACAATTTTGGGTTCTATTTCGGCTATTCCCTCACGCCCTAGCTCTTTCAGATTTGGGTACAGCTCTTTAAAAGTCTTAAACCTTTCACGTAAAGAATCACATTCTGTCTTTCCTACACCTAACACCATTTTAGGGTATTTTGAAATGATGTTATCACGTTCTTCAGCAGGCAATTTAGTGGCATAGTTTACAATCATACAAGCAGTGCGTTTAGTAACACGTGCTTTTTCTAATGTGTAATTGGTTTCTATGTCGCCTTGGTGAATGGTTTGGCTATTGTTACAACTTTTCGAGTTAACTGCTGCTACTTGGGGGTACTTTTCTAAAAGACCAATAGCTTGAAGGTCTGTAAAGCGGCTTAGTTGATATAGCAGCGCTGTACCAGAAACACCACCACCAATGATTAGCACGTCATACGTTTTCATATGCTCGTCACACTCTTATTTATTAGTAAATTAATAAGCTACTATCTTGCTGGCTAAGCAAATAGTTAATTTTTGTTTGTGTAGATGTTTTATAAATAAACTACGTTTTATACTGACAATAGAAAACGAGAAAATATCCATTGTTTTTTTTAAAACGACCATTTCTAAAAAACATGGCTGTAGATTATACCGATGAAATGCTATGTAGGTCTATTTGTTATACAAAATATCTTCAATAAATTAATTAAAATATATTTTGTATAGTTTTTATTAAGGTAATATAGAGGTTATGTGATTATACTACAGCAAGTGTGAATAGTTTACTTGGAGACTTTTGAAATGATATTTCGGCAAGGATTATTAGTGTGTTTAATGTCAGTAGGTTTATTAACAGGTTGTGCATTAAGCCCACAACAATTAACGCCTAATCCGATAATTACGCAGGCTTTACCTCAGGTAGGGCATGGTCAAACGGTTAATGTAAAAGTAACAGATAGTCGTAGCACAGAGATTATAGGTACACGTGGTGGATTATATGCTTCTACCAGTAACATTAACTTACAAGCTAATGATATTGTGCCAAAATTACAGCAGCAAGCTGAGCAAGCATTAACTAATATGGGATATAAACCACAAACAGGTGGTGATATAACATTAAATATTATTATTGATAGTATTACTTATCAGGCTACTGATAGCTCATTGGCTAATGGGGCAGATATAAAAGCCGTATTGCGTTCACAATTACAGACACCTAGCAAAACCTATAATGGGCGTTATACATCGAGTGTTTCACAAAGTTTTGCTTCTGCACCTAGCTTAGAAACTAATAATAAATTAGTAGCAGAAGTGTTAACCAATGCATTGACTAGTTTATTTAAAGATTCTCATTTAACTGACGCAATGTAATGGTTGTATAGTTATAAAAAAAGCCATGATAGCTTACTGACTATCATGGCTTTTTTGTTACAAGAGGTATAGGTTATTGCTATACAATTTTAGACGAGGCGAGTGGCTTAAGACAGTACAACTAGTACGGCGAAGTCATTCAACGACGTATAAAAATGTAGAATAATAGCTATATCTAGTAAACACCACCGCTTTGTGTGGTAGTGGTTTTACCTTTGAATTCATCAGCTAGGTTTTTTAATGATTGCATAAAAATACTAGTATCAGTACCTACAGCTACAAAGTTACAGCCTAGTTCAATATAACGTTTAGCCAATGTTTTATCAGCCATTAAAATACCAGACGCTTTACCTGCTCGTTTTATACGTTTAAAAGCATCTTCAATAGCATTTTGTACATCAGGGTGTTTAGGGTTGCCTAAGTGCCCTAATGAAGCGGATAAATCAGCAGGACCAATGAATACACCATCGACACCTTCAGTATTGATGATAGCATCTAAGTTATTTAAGCCTGCTTTTGTTTCAATCTGAACTAATAAGCAAAGTTCATCACCTGCTTTATGTAAGTAGTCAGGTACGGTATTCCAACGAGAAGCACGGGCTAGCGCACTACCTACGCCACGAATGCCTTTTGGTGGATAGTGCATGGCTTTGACAAGTTCAGCTGCTTGTTCTGCCGTATCAACCATTGGAATTAATAAAGTTTGCGCACCAATATCTAGTAATTGTTTAATAATGGCTGTATCACCGATACGAGGACGAATCACAGGTTGACTTGTATAAGGGGCAATGGCCTGTAATTGCTCAAGTAGCGTGCGTAGATCATTAGGTGCATGTTCGCCATCTAGTAATAACCAATCAAAATCTGCATTGGCTGCTAATTCAGCTGTATAGGCATTCGCTAATCCCAACCATAAACCAATAATTGGTTCACCGCTTTGTAAGCGTCTTTTAAAATGATTAACAGGGAGTTCCATTATATTTTCCTAGTTTTAGTGATATTAAACAAAACGACATGCAATAGAGCCCAATGGACCATATTCAACATGGAAAGTATCACCAGGGTTGGCATCAACGGGACGAGTAAATGAACCACCCAATACAATTTCTCCTGCATTAAGTGTTACTCCATAAGGTGATAATTTATTAGCAAGCCATGCTACACCTTTAGCGGGATGATTAAGTACTGCTACAGATACACCTGACTCTTCAACCACACCATTTTTATAGAGAATACCTGGGATTGAACGTAAATCTATATCCATTGGTCGAATGGGGCGACCGCCTAAAATAATACCTGCATTTGCCGCATTGTCAGAAATAGTATCAAATACTTTGCGGGTTACTTTAGTTTCTGGATCAACACGTTGAATACGAGCATCAATAATTTCTAAGGCAGGTACTACATATTTGGTGGCATCTAATACATCAAAAATAGTACAGTTTGGCCCACGCAATGGTTTTTCAAGAATAAAAGCTAATTCAACTTCAATACGAGGTACGATAAAACGACTATGTGGAATATCCGTACCTTCTTCAAATAACATATCATCTAATAACGTACCATAATCAGGTTCTGTAATATTAGAAGACATTTGCATAGCACGAGAAGTTAAACCAATTTTATGCCCAATCATTTTACGGCCATCATTAATTTTTTTCTCAACCCATGCTTGTTGAATAGCATAAGCATCTTCAATGGTCATATCTGGATGTTGAAGAGAGAGCTGTTTTATTTGAGTACTGTTACGTTCAGCTTCATCTAAACGTTCTACTGCTTCTTGAATAGATTTATTATCGATCATTATTTTTTCCTTAATGTTTCAAAGAGCGTGCAGGGATTAATAATACCAGTAAAGCACCTAAAGCAATAAGTATTGCCAGAATATAAAGACCTATACTGGTGGAACCTGTGTTGGTTTTTACCCAGCCAATTAAATAAGGGGCTAGGAATGAAGCCAGATTACCTAATGAGCTGACTAAAGCAATGCCAACAGCTGCATTTTGGTTACTTAGAAATGCCGGTGGAATTTGCCAGAACATAGGTAGTGCTGTACCTACCCCCATTGTGGCGACGCTTAGGAACAACATTAATATAACTAAGTTGTCAGTAAATAATCCAGCGCCAATAAAGCCAAAGGTTACCATGAATAATGGGACAATCAAATGCCACCGGCGTTCATTATTTCTATCTGCTGAAGCACCTGTAGCAATCATAAATACACAGGCCAGTATCCAAGGGATAGCAGTTAATAAGCCAACGTGAGTCTTATTTTCAACACCTGTGGTGGAAATCAAATCAGGCATCCAAAAGTTTACTGCATTCATTCCTAACATTACGGCAGAATATATGCCAAATAATATATACAGCTTAGGTTCTTTAATAAATTCTATAAGAGAGTTGGTACTGCTTTCTTTTTTACCCTCTTCACTATGCAATTCTTTTTCAAGTTGTAGTTTTTCGTCTTGGGTTAGCCAGTTAACATGTTTATAGCTGTCAGGAAGACAAACAAGCACTACTGCACCTAATATAACAACGGGTAAACCTTCCAGTAGTAACATCCACTGCCAACCATGCAAGCCAGCAGAACTATGGAAAGTTTGAATAATCCAACCTGATAGTGGCCCACCAAAAATACTGGCCATAGGTACTGCTAAGGTAAACATGGCAGTGATCTTGCCACGATAGCGAGCAGGGAACCAACGATTGATATAAACTAAGATGCCAGGAAAGAAACCAGCCTCTGCCATACCTAATAAGAAACGTAGTACATAGAATTGCGTACTATTTTGGGCAAACATCATGCCTGTTGAGCAGATTCCCCAAAATAACATCATAAAGGCAATCCAGCGTCTTGGGCCAAATTTATCTAGCAACATATTACTAGGAACGCCAAAGATCATGTAAGAGATAAAAAACAGACCTGCCCCAAAACCATACATAGCATCTGTGAGGCCAAGATCAATACTCATTGTACCTTTCGCGAAACCAATATTAACTCGGTCAAGATGAGCAAATATATAACAGATGAGGAGTAAAGGGACTATACGTAAGGTGATCGTACGAATAGTATGATTCGTAGTGACATGTGCATTCATGCAGTGATGGCTCCCATTATTTTTTATTTTAAAAATTTAATGAAGTTTTATTGTTATGACTGATCTTGGTAGAACTACATAAAGTAGTAATAATTACTCTAATTTGCTAAACCAAGCGTTATATTTCTTATAAGTATATTTTTTGAAAACAGATTATTTAAGGACTCACAAAGTAAGTGTTGCATAGCTATTACCTTTTATTTTTATTAGTAAATTAATAGTGAATTTATAAAACTTTGACATGAATCAGTTATTTTGTCAATTAATTAAATGTTATAAAAAAGGCCATTTAGCGGGTTAACTAAATGACCTTTTAATAACACTTTAGAAGTTTAATGTGTGTTGGCTGCTTGCTGTTGTGGTGGATTTATTAGCAGTACTAAACCTGCACCACAAACAATTAATAAGGCCAAAATATATAAGCCAATACTGGGTGAGCCTCCAGTCATATCTTTTACCCAACCAATTAAGTAAGGTGCAAGGAATCCAGCAAGATTACCTAGTGAACTGACTAAAGCAATACCTGCAATGGCATCTTTACTGGTTAAGAACATGGGCGGAATTTGCCAAAACATTGGTAATGCAGTGGCTGCACCCATAATAGAGATACTTAAGAAAGTCACCACTAGCACAGTGCTATGGGTAAATAGTCCTGTACCAATAAAGCCAATAGCAGCCATCAGTAATGGCACTATTAAGTGCCAACGGCGCTCATTGTGCCGATCAGCAGACATACCTGTAACAATCATAAAAATACAAGATAAGCCCCAACAGAAAGAGGTGAGTAAACCTACCGTTGTTTCAGTTTCTACACCACTGCTTTTAATTAAGTTTGGCATCCAAAAATTATTGGCATTAATGCCAAGCATTACAGCAAAATAGATACCAAATAGTAACCATAATTTAGCATCTTTAATAAAGGCTAATAATGGCATATTGGCTTTTGCTGATTCCTCATGATGTTGTTCATAATCTAATTGCTGTTTTTCTTCATCCGTTAACCATTGTACATCTTTATAATGATCTGGCAGGTAGCACATAATGACGATGCCTAATAACACAACAGGTAGCCCTTCTAGTAAGAACATCCATTGCCAACCATGCATGCCGGATGAACCATGGAAGAAGTCGATAATCCAACCAGAAATAGGAGCGCCTAATACGCTGGCAAGAGGAACTGCTAGGGTAAACATGGCGGTGATTTTGCCACGACGACGGGAGGGAAACCAACGATTAATATAAATAAGAATACCAGGAAAAAAGCCTGCTTCTGCTACACCCAGTAAAAATCTGAGAATATAAAATTCAACATGGTTACTGATAAACATAGTAGCGGTTGAGAGTAGTCCCCATATTACCATGATTAAGGCAATCCAACGGCGAGGCCCAAACTTTTCTAACATCATATTGCTGGGTACACCAAACAACATATAGGCGATAAAAAATAATCCTGCTCCTGTCCCATACATTGTATGAGTTAGCCCTAAGTCAAGACTCATAGAGTCTTTAGCAAAACCAATATTGACTCGGTCAAGATGGGCGAATACATAGCAGATTAACAATAAAGGAATTAAGCGCAATGTGATATTGCGCACAACCTTGTCACTCACAGGTTTTATATTTGTGTTCATAATCCAGTTATCTTGTAGTTGTTATAAAAAACTAAATATTGTGTTTATTATGTTGGTAAATACAGGTTAATGAGCCATGCTATTGGTTAGCAAGAAAAGCATGGATATTATTTTGTTTATAGTTTAAATCAGCATTCAATTCTTCCATTTCAAAAGAGAGTGCTAGTAAGCGTTTTGACTGCAACTCAGCAAAGTGTTGTTTAATGGTTGCAAATAATTGATCAGCTACTTTTTTGCGTGTCTCTAAATCTCGACCTGCACCTGCTTTTAAGGTCATATGAATAAATGCATAGTCATGTTTAGCATCAGCCATACGGAAAATATCCATACGAATAGCACGACTACGAATCCCTCCCAACGGGAAAACACCACTATCACCTAACACTTGATGTACTTTCTCAAAGAGGCCAGGGAAATCTGCAATACCTTCTAAATTAGCAGAGTATTCAGCGATAAAATGAGGCATTTTAAGTATTTCTCCATATCTTGTTAAAGGACTTATTATAGTTATTGCCCTACAAAATTATACGTTGTTGAATGACTTTGCTTTACTAGTTGTAATGTCTTCAGTCATTCGCTTTGTCTAAAATTGTATAGTAACAGTTATAGGTTAAAAAACCTGTACTTTTTAGGGTACAGGTTTACTATAAGACTTTGTGGTTTATGCTACAGGGAATATGGCGTTAACTTGCCCTGTACCAGAACTTGCAAATAGTTCTGTGACAAATTCAACTTTGCCTTTGTAGTTTTCACCACCTAAAGCACCTAGTAACATAGCGGTGTCGTGCATGCCACCTTCACCAAAGCAGCTAGCCGCATAATCACCTAACATCGAGCAAAACTCAGGCCATTGACCCTTTTTCCACATTTCTACTACTTGTAAGTCAACTTGATGATCGAATTCTCGAGTGTAAGCATCAAAGCATTTCTCTGCAATACGGTCATAAGCAAAACGGTGTGAAAGAGAACCACTAGCCAAAATAGCAACAGTACCATCATATTCTTGAATTGCTTCAGTTACTGCTGCACCTAACGCACGACTATCTTCTAGATCATGTGAAGTACAGAAAGCAGAAATAGAAACCACTTTGAATTTGTTATCTGAGTTCATATAGCGCATAGGCACTAGGGTACCGTATTCAAGTGCTAATGAGGGGATACGATGAGATAATGCACGTACTTTCTTTTTAACAGCATAACTGGCGATCATATCTGCTAGTTCAGGATTACCATAATATTCATATTCCATATCACGAATAAAATGTGGTAATTCATGACTTGTGTAAATGCCTTTGAAATGATCATTAGCGTTAATATGAAAACCACTATTAACTAACCAATGGGTATCAAATACCACCATGGTATCAACACCTAGTTCACGGCAACGGCGGCTAATTTCTTTGTGTCCATCAATTGCAGCTTGGCGGCAACCATTGGTTTTGCCTGGTAATTCAGAAAGATACATTGATGGTACATGCGTTACTTTTGCAGCAAATGCTAACTTTCCCATGCTGAGTCTCCAACTATTATTTTTATCAGTAAAATATTATATTTATTCAGTATTACTTATTTAGTTTTAGTTAGGCTCTATAGTGAGCCTAACTGAAAGTTGTTAAACCCCCCAACGAGGGATATGGTGACTACCCATAGAAATACACACATTTTTAATTTCTGTGAACACTTCGAAGCTATATTCTCCACCTTCACGGCCTGTTCCGCTAGCTTTAACACCACCGAAAGGTTGACGTAAGTCACGAACGTTTTGACTATTAATAAACACCATACCTGCTTCAATACCACGGGCAACACGATGGGCTTTGCCAAGGTCATTAGTCCAGATATAAGATGCCAAACCATATTCCACATCATTCGCTAGTCTTAAGCCTTCTGCTTCATCTTTAAACTTAATTAAACACACTACTGGACCAAAGATTTCTTCTTGGGCAATCCGCATTTGATTATCAACATCAGCAAATACAGTAGGTTGAATAAATTGACCTTTTGAAAGGTGAGCAGGTAAGTTAGCAGGGCGTTCTAAACCACCCGCTAATAATTTAGCCCCTTCATCCATACCAATTTTGATATAGCCCGTTACTTTGTCGTAATGCTGTTGTGTAATCATTGAGCCAACTTGGGTATTCGGATCAGTAGGATCACCAACAATTAAGCGTTTAGCACGAGCAGCGAATTCAGCGACAAATTTGTCGTAAACACTTTCTTGAATAAAGATACGAGAACCGGCAGTACAACGTTCGCCATTTAACGAGAAAATAGTGAATAGTGCCGCATCTAATGCTCTATCTAAATCAGCATCTTCAAAAATTAATACAGGTGACTTACCCCCAAGTTCCATAGAATATTTTTTGATACCTGCTGAAGCCATAATGCGACGACCAGTAGCAGTACCGCCTGTAAATGATACAGCACGTACATCATGATGTTGTGCTAAGGCTGCCCCAGCTGTAGCACCATAACCTTGAATTACGTTTAAGACACCTGCTGGAATGCCTGCTTCTAATGCTAATTGGCCTAACTCATAAGCAGTTAAAGGGGATAGCTCAGACATTTTTAAAACAGCCGTGTTACCTAAGGCTAAACATGGCGCTGTTTTCCAAGTGGCTGTCATAAAAGGTACGTTCCAAGGCGAGATCAAACCACATACACCTACTGGTTGGTAGAGAGTGTAGTTGAGCATTTGATCATCTACTGGGTAGGTATGGCCATCCATACGGGTACAAACTTCCGCAAAGAAATTGAAGTTGTGGGAAGCACGTGGAATTAATACGTTTTTAGTTTGGTGAATGGGTAAACCCGTATCTTTAGTTTCTAGTTCAGCAATTTTAGGCACATTCTTATCAATTAATTCACCTAAGTTACGCATTAAACGTGCACGTTCTTTTGCTGGTGTGTTAGCCCATTTGGGGAAAGCTTCTTTAGCCGCAGCTACTGCTTCATTCACTTCTTTTTCACCACCACTCGCTACTTCGCAGATTTCTTCCATGGTAGCAGGGTTGTAGTTTATAAAGGTTTCTTTACTTTCAACTTCTTTGCCATTAATCCAATGTTTTAACATTATTTTTCTCCAATTGCATTAGTACCATATTTTTCAAAGAATTCTTTTTCGGTAACAATAAAGTTAGTTAAGCTACCAATACCTTCCATTTCCACAACCACTTTATCGCCAGGCTTAACATCAGATAAGCCTTTTGGAGTACCTGTGGCAATCATGTCACCTGGTTGTAAGGTCATAAAACTAGAAAGATATTCAATTAAATAAGGTACATTAAAAATCATATCTGCGGTGGTACCCTCTTGGCGTAACTCACCATTAACCCATGTGCGTAAGGTTAGTTTAGAGGGGTCTGGGACTTCATCAGCAGTAATAATATAAGGGCCTACTGGGGTAGTGCAGTCACGATTTTTAACCCGTAGGTTAGGACGATAGTAGTTTTCTAAAAAATCACGGATAGCATAGTCATTGCAAAGGGTATAGCCAGCTAAGTAGGATAAAGCATCGGCTTGGCTCACATTACGGGCTTTTTTACCAATCACAGCTACTAGTTCACACTCATAGTGCATGTAGTCAACATTATCTGGGCGCCATGTATGGCATAAGTGACCTGTATAGGTAGTAGGCGCTTTAATAAATACTAAGGGTTCAGTGGGCGCTTTAAACTCAAGTTCAGCAGCGTGGTCAGCATAGTTCAAACCTAATGCAAACATATTACCAGTAGCAGGTGGTAACCACTCAACTTCTGTTTCTTGTAAGAGGCGACCGTCTTTTAAGCGAACAGCATTATTTTCTTCAACCATTACTTCAAAGTTTTCACCTTGATAGCGGATACGAGCATATTTCATAGTTAGGACTCCTTATTCAGCGATAACAGTGTTAGTGAGGGTAGCAATACCTTCAATAGTGACTTCAACTTTGTCACCTACATTGATATCAACACGACCTTCTGGAGTGCCTGTTAAAATAATATCACCTGCTTTTAAAGTCATAAATTCACTGAGCTCTTCAATGAGCTGGGGGATATTACGTACTAAATTGGCAGTAGAGTTTTGTTGGCGAACTTCACCATTAATGCTGACACTGATTGCTAAGTTAGCAGCATTAACAGCATCTGTTGCTACTAACCACGGCCCCATTGGGCAGAAACTATCACGGCATTTAGCTTTAACAGCAGGGCGGTAGTAGCTATCTTCTGGCAAGCTAACTTCGTTAACAACTGTAAAACCGGCTACATAATCCATTGCTTGTTCTTTAGTAACACGACTAGCATCTTTAGCCATTACAAAACCAAGTGCTGGTCCTGCTTGGATACGCTCAATACCTTTTGGAAAAACAATATTGCCTAAATGGTTGTTATAAGTACTTGGCGTTTTAATAAACAACACTGGTTTGATAGGTGGATTTTTATAAGGAGGTTCATTAAATTCGGCTAAGCGACTATCTAATAAGCCTTTATAGTTAAGGGCTACACCATAAACTGTACCTATACTGATAGGTAACCATTCAGGGTTAGTAATTGTTTGACCATTATGTGTAACATTACCGTTGTTATCAATATTAACAAGGGTACGTTGCCCATTTAGGTTAACAAATCCTCTACGCATACATTCTCCTGTTGGAATTATAATTGTTTTAAGTTACTGCTAAACTAAGGGTATATTTTATTTTGCTACTTAAATATATAACTAGACTCTAATATGGAGAGTTTTAGTATAAAGAAAGTTCAATTAGCATTTTTAATACGCCAATAGTTATTGTTTATAGTTATTTAAAGCAAGTTAATGAATATTTTGTATTTATTAGTGATAATACAAAGCCAAATTTATATATTTTTATTAGTTTCTCTATTGTAAGTTTTTATAAAGAGAATAAATAAAAATAACTATAAAGTAATAAATTATATTAGTAGTTCATAGTTCGTTAGTCCAGTCTTTTGTTATTAAATTAATAAATGGTTACTACTATCAACATTACTTAATAAGTTATTGTGTATTTATTTTTTCATGGAGTTGTTGAAGTAGTTTACGTATCTCAGATAAGCAAACTTTATGTACATTTTTATAATATTTAGGTGCTATACGAGCATAGTCTTGTACTTGCTGTAATTGTTCTATTGCCTCATCTAAGCGATTTTGACTTTGTAAGAATTTAGCATAAAAGAAACAAGCATCTGGTCCAGCATAATAACTGACTAACACTTTGTATTCTTCTTCAGCTTTGGTTAAATTACCAATAGCTTCAACTGTTCTTGCATAAAGCAAATGCCCTTCAGGCGAACGAAAATCTGGATTGTGCTTTATTAAATAATCTAATGCGTGTTGGCAATCTTGATAATTACCTTCTGCAAATTCTGCAAAAGCAAGTTTCAGTAAAATTTCTGGGTTTTCAGAATGAATACCTGATAAGGCAGCTTTATAGTGCGTAATTGCTTCAGCATATTGTTTAAGGTTAACTAACTCATCTGCTAAATTAGTACGAGATTCTACGTTATCGCTTAATGTTAACTGATTACGTAATGTTTTTAAATTACGGGTAGGTGCAATTTTATTTTGCACCCCCTTAACTACTTGTCTACCTTTGTAACTACCTAATAATTCTGGTATTAGTACAGCAACAGCATAAATAGTGCAGCCAAGACCTGGTAAAATAATGACAAGGTATAACCAATAACGTTCTTGCCCCGTTTTCATTATATGTACGCCACAAAGAATCTGACAAAAAATTGTCACTAACGCAATCAATGGCATGAAAAAATCCTTAATCATTAGTAGGGTAACTAATTTTAAAGATTTTATGATGAAAATGACAAGTACAAACTCTTATTTCTTAAGCAAATTAATATATTTAAGAAAAGTCATTTTTAATATTTTCTAATAACATACCATAAGGAACATTAGGTTTATTAATTATTGAAAAATAAGGGCTAATAGGGAGATTAATCTGTTTATTGGCGGTACTTGTTTGATAACCATAAACTTTTCCATCAGCACGGAGGAAGTTTGTATCTATTAACATGAGCCCCATATAAGGTGAGCTTTTTCTTGTCCAAATTAATAAGTACAACTTATCTGCTATCTTATAATAATGGCAAGGGTTGGTATCTGCTAGCCCAGTCCTTTCACCTACTAAACAGTGCCATGTGTAATAGTTTTGGTTAAGGTATATGTGTTCGTAAACTGTATCAAAACCACAGTAATATAAGAAACGAGCACCAATTAGCTCATCAGTTTGAGAGTGTAGATCTTGGTATTTTTCATAAGGTTTATCTAAACTACCTTGAGTAATTGAGAGATCCATAGTGGCTATATTAAGCTGGATTTGCTTAGAGGTGTTTGGATTAGGTAAACTTGATAGATGAGCAACTACCTCTGTGAACGTTTGATTGATTAGATCTAAAATCATGGAAATAGATTGCCCATCTAAAATATAATCTATGAAATAAATACCATCACGAATAGAAGTCGCCCTGTAATCAGCTTTTTGTTGCTTTTTAGTCGCAGGGTCAAACCAAATGATTTGATGTTTTTTTAGATGATATTCAATACTTTCACCATGGGTGGGATATAGTATAAAGAAAAGTCCTTCTAATTCTGCTACTTCAGGTAAAACAAATTCCTTTGGTCTGCCTGACACAGAATGATCATGTGTTTTTATTTGATACATTCTAGTATCCTCTGTTTGTCCTTTGCTTTATTAATATGCAACCAAATTGCATAGTTTACTATTCTCCAAAAGGCGAATATTTATGTAGAGGCTTGTTAAATAAAAAGAGAGTATGGGGTTTAGTAGGATTTTGGCTTACAATACATAGCTAAATTTATAGTTTTTAAGGCAAAGCATTAATGTCAGAATTATTCCAACATCGTGCGCGTAAACGTTTTGGTCAGAATTTTTTAAAAGATGCAGGGATTATTGATCGAATTTTACGCTCGATACATCCACAAGCAACTCAGCATTTATTAGAGATTGGACCAGGTCAAGGTGCCCTTACTGAAGGTTTATTAGCTAGTGGTGCACGGTTGGATGTAATTGAATTAGACCAAGATTTAATTCCTTTATTAAAGTTAAAATTTGGCCTAAATCCACTATTTCATATACATCAAGGTGATGCGTTAAAATTTGATTTTAGCACTTTAGTTTGTTCTGGTGAGAAACTAAGAGTAGTGGGTAATTTGCCTTATAATATTTCTACACCGCTTATTTTTCATCTGTTGAACCAGCATACTGTTATTGAAGATATGCACTTCATGTTGCAAAAAGAAGTGGTGGAAAGAATGGCGGCACAACCAGGCGGTGGTGATTGGGGTCGTTTAACAATAATGGTGCAGTATTTTTGTCAGGTGGAGCATTTATTTGATGTTCCACCAGAATGTTTTACACCTGCACCTAAGGTTGACTCTGCAATAGTAAGGTTAATACCCTATAAAACGTTGCCTTATCCAGCAAAAGACCATAAGTTATTAGAATTGATTGTAAGAGAAGCGTTTAATCAACGCCGTAAGACACTTAGAAATACCTTAAAGCGTTTATTGCCAATAGAAGCTATTGAGCAAGCAGGGGTTGATGGTAGTTTAAGACCAGAACAGTTGTCATTAGCTGATTTTGTTAAATTGGCAGATCAACTTTTTTTATATCAACAACGCGAGGGTTAATTATGAATTTAGCTGATTATCCTATCGAGATAACAGTGTTTACTGATTATTTAGTAGAGGATTCAGACCCACAAGATAATTATTATTTATTTGATTATCATATCTCCATTGAAAATAAAGGTGATAAAACAGTCACTTTATTATCAAGGCAGTGGGTTATTACTGATGGTAATGGCCATAAAAAAGAAGTTAAAGGTAGTGGTGTAGTGGGACAACAGCCTTGTATTAAAGCAGGCGAAACATTTGAATATACCAGTAGTGCGAACTTTTCAACACCTGTAGGTAGTATGTACGGTAAATATGCTATGCAAGTTGAAACAGGAGAGTTATTTGATGCTCATATAGCACCTTTTCGGTTAGCAGCACCTGGAGTATTGAATTAATGGCTGTCTATGCAATTGGTGATATTCAAGGGTGTTATGATCCGCTACAGATGTTATTAGAAGAAGTAAATTTTGACCCAGCAGTAGATACTCTGTGGTGTGTTGGGGATTTGATAAATCGTGGTTCCAAGTCCCTTAAAACATTGAAATTTTTGTATAGTATTCGTAAAAGTGTAGTGACTGTTTTAGGTAACCATGACTTACATCTGATTGCCTGTTTTTATGATAATGCTAAAGTTAAAAAGAATGACACGATTAAAGAGATTCTTGAAGCTAAAGAGGCCAAGGAGTTAATTAATTGGTTACGCCAGCAACCATTAGTTTATTTTGATCGTGATCGTAAAGTAACAATGGTACATGCGGGTATTCCGCCCTTATGGACTTTAGAAGATAGTTTGGCGCGTTCTGCTGAAGTAGAAGCAGTATTAAAAGATGATAAAAGAATAGAAGGGTTTCTTACTCATATGTATGGTAGTGATCCTGTTAATTGGAGTGAGCTTTTAACAGGTCATGAGCGACTAAGGGTAATCACCAACTATTTAACCAGAATGCGTTTTTGTAAGGCTGATGGTACTATTGAGTTTAAGAGTAAAGAAGGTTTGGATAGTGCGCCAACAGGTTACATCCCTTGGTTTGAAATCCCTAATCGCAAAATGGCTGGGCAACAAATTATATTTGGCCATTGGGCTGCTTTAGAAGGTAGATGTGATGAACCAAATGTGTATGCGCTAGATACAGGGTGTGTATGGGGTAATTGTCTAACCATGATAGATGTAGATACTAAAGAAAAGTTTGCTACCCATTGCTCTCCAAGAAAGAAGAAATAATAAGTTTAAGCCAACTGTTTTGCTAACAGTTGGCTTAAATAGTAGCTATTAAACGCCTACTGCACCAAAGCTTTCTGGAAGTGTTGAACCACCATCAATAACAATTTGTGTGCCAGTGATATAGCGTGATTCATCAGAAGATAAAAAGGCAACTACATCTCCTAACTCTTCGATAGTTCCTAAGCGCTTCATTGGTATAGCGGCCGCAATACCCTTTATTACACTTTGTGGGTCAGATTGATTACTTTCTAGTGCAATGGATTCAGCCATTGGTGTAGCAATATAACCTGGGCATACCGAGTTAACGGTGATATTTTTAGTAGCTACTTCCATCGCTAAGGCTTTAGTAAAGCCCCAGATAGCTGCTTTGGTGGTGGCATAAGCTGCTTCACCTGTATCAGCAACCATGGTACCTGTTACTGATGATAGGTTTACAATTTTGCCATAATTAGCTTTTACCATATAAGGTAAAAATGCTTGAGTAACATTCCAAGTACCCTTGATATTGATATCAAAAGTACGGTCTCTGATTTCATCTGAAGTTTCTAAAAAGGAAGCAATATGACATACCCCAGCATTGTTAACTAGAATATCCACTTTCTGATATTTTTTAATAACTGCTTCCGCTATTTCTTTAAGTATATTAATTTTGCGTATATCAACAATATAGGCTTCGGCTTTAAAACCTTGGTGGATTAAGTCATTTGCTGCTTCAATAACACTTTCATTATAATCTAATAAAATAACAGTAGCGCCGTGTTTAGCCAATACTTGTGCAGTACCTAAGCCATTACCCATAGCCGCACCTGTAATCACTGCAATTTTATTTGCCAACTTACTCATAAAGAATTCCTTATTTTTAAGGGTGAATAAAATAATAGTCGATAGTGAGCTTGACTATATGTAGATACAAAATAGTATAGTGATATATAACGTAATACCATAGTGATAAATCATAAGTTATTTGTTGATAAAGATAACTTATACCTAAGTTAGTTATTAAAAGTATTCTCTGTTAAGGATAAAAGTGAAAGGTAAAGTTGTTGTTTATAAAGTAGGCGGTGCAGTTCGTGATAGGTTGTTAGATCAACCTGTTATGGATACTGATTGGGTGGTGGTGGGGGCTACTGCTGAAGATATGCTAGCGCAAGGGTATCAACCTGTGGGTGCTGATTTTCCTGTGTTTCTTCATCCTAAAACAGGTGAGGAGTATGCGTTAGCACGTACTGAGCGAAAAAGTGGCAAAGGCTATGGTGGTTTTACTTTTTTCACTGATCCAGCAGTTACCTTAGAGCAAGATTTAGCAAGAAGAGATTTAACTATTAATGCTATTGCAGAAGATGAGTCAGGCAATTTATATGATCCCTATCATGGTCAGCAAGATATTGATAACAGAGTGTTGCGCCATGTTTCAGCAGCATTTGTTGAGGATCCATTAAGGGTATTAAGAGTCGCACGGTTTGCTGCGCGTTATGCCTCTTTAGGTTTTACTATTGCAGATGAAACCTTAGCATTAATGACAATATTGAGTGCTAGTGGCGAATTGGATGAACTAACTGCTGAACGAGTATGGAAAGAATTTTCTCGTGCATTAATGGAGCCCAGTCCAGAGGTTTTTTTACAAGTACTGCAAAGATGTAAAGCATTATCTGTATTACTACCCGAGTTATTAGATTTACCTTTAGTGGAAAGGGTATTAAAACAAGCTGCTATTGAGCAACAACCATTAGTAGTACGTTGGGCGTGTTTAATGATTCCCTTAGCTTTAGCAGGAAAGATAAATAGTATTAAAGCGATTAATGAACGTTTTAAAGTACCTAATGATTGTAGTGATTTGGCTCTATTAACGGGGCAATACTTAGTTATTTGCCAGCAAAGTTTAACTCAATCGACTGATGAGTTATTAAATCTATTACAACGAACAGATATTTTACGTCGCCCTGAACGTTTATTATTGTTATTACAAGTTTGTGTATTATTAGCCAAAGTGACAGGACAGCTTGATTATAAAGCAGAATATCTACCTGGCCTATTTTTGAATGAAATAGCAGAGGCGGTACGTGCTGTAAAACCACAGCCTTTAATTGCTAAAGGATTACAGGGAGCCGCTTTAGGAAAGGCATTAACACAGCAGCGATTGGCCGTAATAGCGCAAATAAAAGAGGATTACTTGTAGTTATTATATAAGGGATGATTATTTTGGCAGAAAAGATACAACATTATCTGATCGCTATTCCTATTTTTACAATATGGTTAGTGTTAGTAATTTATTTATATATGAATTGGGGAGATATGGGAACTGTTAAAAGAATGCTATTAACATTGTTAACAGTGATTCTAACGCCTGCATTCTCTGATTTATTTTGGAAAAAAGTAAAAGAACCAACAGTTTTATTTAGCCATAACAAAAATAAGCGTTAATTAATATTATATAATTAACGCTTATATTGATTAGTTAAATATCATTCGTACAGGGTTGCTTCTAACTAATTGAAAGATAAGCACAATAGTAATAGCACTGAATAACATAATGCCCCAATAAGGCAACTCAATACCTAATACATCACCTTGAAATAAACCACATTCTGGGGTTCCTTCAAATGCTTTTAAAATGGCTCCAAAAAATGGGTTATCTTCAAAAATACTTTCAATAGTAGTCGGTAGGCAACCAGAGTTATCTGGGTTAAATTTAAGCCATATTTGACGGCCTGCTGCAACAATTCCAAGTATTGAGAATATTAATCCAAGGAAAGCATAAATACGACGGCCAACACCTTGTGGATTATGGATAAAACCAATAAAGCAAATAATACCAGCTCCAGCAAATAGTGCACGTTGTACCCAACAAAGTACACAAGGCTCCATGTGATGAACATATTCCAAATAAAAGGCATAGCCTAGACTAGCTGCACAAGCTAGGAAAATCATAAAGAAAATAAAACGAGAGTTTAGTAATGATTTCATAGGGATAATGCCCTTTTTAACAGTGATTATTGATTAAAATAATACAATTTCAGCAGTATAACATTTAACTAATTTAACTCACTAGCTAAGTGAGTTTTTTGTGATCTGTTTCTATTAACGCCTAATTATTTTCTTTTAGGTGATTTCTTAGTTGTTTTTAATCCATGTTGACGGGGAGGTAGCCCTGTATGTTGCGTTAATATAGGTTGTTTAGCTGTATTACCACGAGCAGGGGTTGAGTTTTTACGTCTAGGGCTTTGATAACCAGCAGTTTTCGGTTGATGGGTTGGAATAAGCTGATGTGTTCCATCACCGATTAAGTCATTACGTCCCATACGTTGTAAAGCTTCTCTTAACGTCGGCCAATTATTAGGGTCATGATAACGTAAGAAAGCTTTATGTAGACGACGCTGTTCTTCACTTTTAGTGACAAATACTTTATCACTTTTATAGGTCACTTTATGCAAAGGGTCTTTCCCTGAGTAGTACATGGCTGTAGCTGTAGCCATTGGTGATGGATAGAAAGCTTGTACCTGATCGGCTCTAAAACCACGACTTTTTAACCAAAGGGCGAGGTTCATCATGTCTTCATCAGTAGTCCCTGGATGAGCCGCAATAAAATAGGGAATAAGGTATTGTTCCTTATTGGCTTCTTTACTGTACTTATCAAACATTTCTTTAAATGTATCATAAATACCTATACCCGGCTTCATCATCTTACTTAAAGGGCCTTGCTCAGTATGTTCAGGTGCAATCTTTAAGTAGCCACCCACATGATGTGTCACTAATTCTTTGACATATTCAGGTGATGTTATAGCGAGGTCATAGCGTAAACCTGAGGCAATTAGAATTTTTTTAATGCCTTTCAGTTCGCGGGCGTGACGATACAGTTGAATCAGAGCTGAGTGGTCAGTATTAAGATTGCCACAAATGCCTGGATAAACACAGGATGGTTTACGACAAGCCGCCTCAATTTCACGACTTTTACAGGCTAAACGATACATATTAGCTGTAGGACCACCTAGGTCAGAAATAACCCCTGTAAAGCCTGGCACTTTATCACGAATTTCTTTAATTTCTTGAAGAATAGACTCTTCTGAGCGATTTTGAATAATCCGTCCTTCATGTTCTGTAATTGAACAAAAGGTACAACCACCAAAACAACCACGCATGATATTAACTGAGAAACGAATCATCTCATAAGCAGGTATTTTTGCACCGTTATAAGCAGGGTGAGGTAATCTTGCATAGGGTAGACCAAATACATAGTCCATCTCTGGGGTGGTTAATGGAATAGGCGGTGGATTAATCCATACATCCATATTGTCATGTTTTTGAACCAATGCCCTAGCATTACCTGGATTGGTTTCTAAATGCAGTATACGATTGGCGTGAGCATATAATACAGGGTCATTACGTACTTTTTCAAAAGAAGGTAAGCGAATAACCGTTTTATCTCTAGTAAGTGTAGGGTTAGGTAGGATAGTTATTGCTTGAGTTTGCTCAGTATCTGTTGCTGTATTTTGGCCTTTTTGCTGTTCAATAGCACATTCTTCTAAATCATTAGTACACACATAGGGATTAATGATTTTGTCAACTTTACCAGGGCGATCAATACGGGTTGAATCTATTTCAAACCAGCCTTCAGGGGTATGGCGTCGAATAAATGCGGTGCCTCTAATATCTGTCATGCTATCAACGGTCTCGCCACGAGAGAAACGTTGTGCTATTTCACAAGTAGCCCGCTCAGCATTGCCATAAACCACTAAATCAGCAGTAGCATCAACTAATATTGAACGACGTACATTGTCTTGCCAATAGTCATAGTGAGCAATACGACGTAATGAAGCTTCAATTCCACCAAGAATAACAGGTACATCTTTGTAGGCTTCTTTACAACGCTGACTATATACTAAGCTAGCACGATCAGGCCTTTTGCCTGCTTCTCCGCCTGCTGTATAAGCATCATCGGAACGAATACGACGATCTGCTGTGTAGCGATTAATCATCGAATCCATATTGCCAGCGGCTACTCCATAAAATAGATTAGGTTTACCTAATCTCATAAAGTCATCTTTGGAGTGCCAATCAGGTTGGGAGATGATACCTACTCGAAAGCCTTGTCCTTCTAATAACCTGCCAATAATTGCCATGCCAAAAGAGGGATGATCAACATAAGCATCACCTGTGACAAGTACAACATCGCACGAGTCCCAGCCAAGCTGATCCATCTCTTCACGGCTCATGGGTAGATAAGGTGCAATGCCAAAGCATTCGGCCCAATATTTAGGATAATCAAAAAGTGGAGTAGGTGTGCGCATTAGAATATAAGATAAACAGGCTAACTATAAAGGTTATTACTATAGCATGTTCAGTGAGTAATAACGGTATTTTTCAAAGAGGAATTGTAAATGAAACAGTGAAATAACTCCACTAACAATAAGGTTAGTGGAGTTAATAGATTGATATTATTTATCGCTTTGAGCGGCTTCAGCACCAGCAGTATTGTCTAATAAGCTCTGAGTAGCCATTTGGATATAGGCTTCTAGTTCAGGTTTTAAACTGTTTAATTGTTGCTGGTTATCTAATAAAGTAGCTGATGGATTAGCGCCTAATTGATAGTGATAAAGTTTCGGTTGCATTTCACTAGGACGAATCAGTATTTCATTACCTTTGATGATAGCCACTGTTTGATCACTACCTGATGGTTTAATAATACCAAAACCTTTATCTCCCGCAGGAAGATTTAGTAAGTCACGTCCCCAACATTGATGACGCACATCACCCCCTAAGCGCCCCATAATAGTAGGCACAATATCTACTTGTGTACCTACTGTAGTATCTGTTTTACCAAACTTCTCTTGAATACCTGGGGCAATTAATAATAAGGGAACATTGAAGCGGAACATATCCATATCAGTTAATTGCATAGGGCTGCCAAAGCCATGATCGCCTACAATGACAAACAATGTATCTTTGTAATAAGGTGACTGTTTAGCTTTTTCAAAGAATTGCCCTAAAGCCCAATCAGAATAACGCATTGCGGTTAAATGCTCATTTTGTGAACCTTGGTCAGTTACTGGTTGAACAGGTAAGTCTTTTGGTAATGCATAAGGCGTGTGGTTAGATAAGCTTTGTAGTAATGCATAGAAAGGTTTACCTTGTTTGGCTAGTTTATCTAACTCTTCATTACCACGGGTAAACATATCTTGGTCAGATACTCCCCATGTTGGGTCTGAGAAAACAGGGTTTACAAAGTCATTACGACCAATAAAGGTGGTCATGCCTTGGTTACTAAAGAAACCACTTTGGTTATCCCACGCAAAATCACCATTGTAAACGTAAACATCATTCATATCACGAATGGAGAGTAGTTGTGGTAAGCCAGAGAATTTATTATTACCCTCAGGTTCTTGCATCAGTGTTTCAAAGGCAGGCAAGTTAGGGAAACAAGCCATTGTGGCAAACATGCCTTGGTGGGTATGAGTACCATTTGAGAAAAACTGGGTGAATAATAAGCCTTCTTGGGCTAACTTATCAAAGTTAGGAGTTATATGGTTTGGATCACCTAAAGCCCCCACATAACGACCAGCAAAACTTTCCATTAAAATAACCACAACATTTTTAATAGGTAATGTTTTTTCAGCATTTGGTTGGTAATCGCGACGGATAACTGCTTTATCGGCCTCTACCAAATGATCATTAGGTGTTAATAACATAGAACGAACAATTTGTTGAGCTTCTTCTGGAGGCATAGTTGCTTTCCAAACAGTGCTACGATTACTCACATTACGAGCAGCATCAATTAATGATAATGTGCCGTTTAAACCTAATTGGTTTGCAAATGGAGAGTCTGTTGTATAAGCATCACCCCAGCGTAATGGCGAGCCTTGACGTAAAGTGCCACGAGCAACTAATGCAATAAGCGCTGCACAGATAATAAAAATAATTAGTTGCACATAGAAAGGATATTTTTTGCTATTTTCTGAACGGGTAATACGATCAATTAATTTAAAGATAAACCAAATAACAGCCGTGATAATAGCCCAAGCAAGCATATACTTAACAACAGGGTAGCCATACCAAATCATGCTGAGTACAGTTTTAGGATCTTCGCGAATATATTGGAAAACTAGGCTATTTAAACGTTGATGAAACTCATGGTAGAAATCTAGCTCTAAAACACCTAAAAAGATAGCTATACAGGCCGCTATAGTAAGCCATAAGCGTTGTATAAGACGCCACCCCATGAGTGGTCTGCAAAGGAAGGTAAGACCTATAGGGATTATCATAAAAGCTACCATTTTGCCATCAAAACGTAAGCCATTAATAAACGCTTCTACAAAGGTAGCAGTAGGTGTATCACCTACTAATTCGTAATTGTATTGAAATAACGCATAGCGTAATAAGCTATAAACTATCATTAATACTAGTGCGGATAGTGCAAAAAATCCTAACTGCTGTAGCGCACTAGGTGTACCAAGTGATTTGTTTTGTTTCATCATGGTTATAAACTTTTAGTTAAATGTGAGATTGGGCAATATAATACAAAGACAAATGTCAAAAAAATGTCAAAAAAAATTGTTTAATTGTAAATTTATTTGATCAGACATTAGAACTGGACGATAGTAGTAAGTTCCTGATAATAAAAATTAAAGTGCTCCAGAACGCTTTAAAGATAAATAGTGGCTAACCAGTTGCGGTCCAAAGTGCTTGGGAATGACATCTAAAATAGGCAGTTGGTAAGCAATTAATTTGTCATGTAATTGGTTACGGTTAAGTAGTTGATGAATATTACCACAATAAGTTAATGCTTCATCAAAATCATTAATGGGCTGTTGTGAAATTTCGTCACGAATTTCTTCACGCATACTCGCTATCAATACTCTATGGTAACGACTAAGTTGTTTAAAAGCAGCAATGGTTTCTGCATTTTCTGAATAGCGTAGGTTGGTAATAACAATTACCAAGGCACGACGTTGGGTTTTACTAAGTAGTTTTTGTACAGCGGTATTGTAGTCAGCAGGAGTCTGTGTACATTTTATATCGTAGACGGCCTTTAACAGTGTATTCAGTTGCAAATTACCTTTAGCTGGTTTGATAAATAATTCATTATCGGCACCAAAGGTAGCAAGACCTACTGCATCACCTTGTCGTAGGGCTACATAGCTAAGTAGTAAGGAAGCGTTTAGGGCATGATCAAAATGTGAAAGCTGATCATCTTGCAAACGCATACGTTGCCCGCAATCAAGCAAGAAGATAATATGTTGATCACGTTCATCTTGATATTCTTTGGCAATAGGCGTTTTTTTGCGCGCAGTTGCTTTCCAGTCTATTTGGCGTAATGTATCACCTTCTCTAAAATCACGTAGTTGATGGAAGTCTTGTCCTAAACCACGTCTAGGTTTTGGCCGTACACCTAAATAGTAAATCCATTGCTCAATGGTTGTAATATTGGAGTCAAACAGCCTTGTAAAATCAGGGTAAACATGGCTGTCATTAGCAACAGGTATAATGCGACGTTGTTGCCATAATCGCCATTGACTGGTAACGGTGAGTTCACAGCTTTCCCAGAAAAAATGACCACGTTGCAGTGGTTTAATACTGTATTTTAATAAGTATTTACCATTAGCAGGTAGTTCTAAGGTGTGAGGTAGTTGTTTAAAGTCTATGGCTTCTGGTGAATAGTCGTAAACTATTAACGATAAATCATTATCTTGTTGATTACTAATAAGTAAACTAACTTCTTGCCAACGATTTAATGATAGGTAAGGAGGTAGTTGCCTTTCTAGAGTGGGCGTAGTTACTTTTTTTAAACTAGCTATATCAACTAATATAAAAAATATAAACACTAATAAAGCGATTAGCCATACTTGATAGAAGTTGCTAGGTACACTAATATCCATAGCTTTTAAACTTTCTAATAGGGCTATAATAGCCAAAAAGGTAGCTAAAGTAATAATCAGTGGTTTAGCAGGCTTTAATAAGTAACGGCTAGTTGTTGGCATCGCTTTACTCACAGTCTAGGGGCTGCAACTTGATCAATAATTTGGTTAAGGACTTGATCTATTGTTGCTCCTTCAATTTCCATAGCAGCACTCAGTTTTATGCGATGACGTAAAGTGGGTAATACACAAACTTTGATGTCATCAGGAATAACGAACTGACCACCTCTTATTAGGGCTCTTGCCTTACCTGCTTGAATCAAAGCGATAGAAGCACGTGGGCCAGCGCCAATGGCTAAATTGTGGTGGTCTCGAGTTGCTCTAACTAAGCGTACTGCATAATCAATGATTTGTTCATCGACGGGGATATTTTTAGTAATTTGCTGTAGCGCTAAAATATCTTTAGGCTGTACTAGTTGTTGTAAAGGGGTTACTTCTAACATATCCGCTTGAGCTGATTGAGTAACTTGTTTTACCAGTTGCGACTCTTCATTATGTGCAGGGTAGTCGATATTTATTTTAAACATAAAACGGTCAAGTTGAGCTTCTGGCAGTGGATAGGTACCCTCTTGCTCAATTGGGTTTTGGGTGGCGAGTACCATAAACGGTTGTGGCACAGGTAATGACTCACCTTCTAATGTCGCTTGTCGTTCTTGCATCACCTCTAGTAATGCTGATTGTGTTTTGGCAGGGGCACGGTTTATTTCGTCAGCTAACAACAAATTAGTAAAAATAGGCCCTTTGCGTAGTTTAAATTGCTCTGTTTTTATGTCGTAAATGGCGTGGCCTGTTACATCACTAGGCATTAAATCTGGAGTGAATTGAATACGTGCGAATTGACCATTAAAACATTGTGCTAAGGCACGCACTAATAAAGTTTTGCCTAGCCCTGGTACACCTTCTAGTAATACATGGCCATTAGCTAGTAACACAACAATAGTTTGATCAATAATATCAGCCTGACCAACAATAGCTCTTTGTAGCTCCTGGCGTAGATTTTGTACAAAGGTGTGAGCATTTTGTAAATTGCTATCAGGTTGTGGTGTGGCTGCTGTTGCAGGATTCTGGTATTTCGTCATGTCTGTCATAGTGTATTCCTGATTGCTTGAAGGGCAGTAACCATTTTAATAAATTCAAGTTTTGAGAGTTTGTGTTGATCTGTTATTCCCATGACATTGGAGATTGTTGCTATGGGATGTTGTGTTAACTTACTAAGTAAATGGTATTGTTGATCAATGGGGAGGTCGTCAAAACGAGGATGACGCTTTTTAGCAAGGTAGTTAATATCTTGCTGTAGAACAGCAATAAGTTGTGTTGCTCCCATTTTTTTATATAAAAAGTTGGCTTGTGCTGATAGTTGTTCAGGTAAACGGCGACGGTTTCTACTGAATATAGCTTCAAGAGGGCCTGAGCGCATTCCTTTATACCATAGCACAGCAATAATCAATAAGATAAGTGCGAGTAAAGTATAGGGAAAATGCTTAAAGAAATTAACAAAAGCATTAGGGTGATCTATTTGTGTTTGTGAGAACGAGTTATAAACCAGAACAACATCATTACCTGTTGTTAAATAACGTAATAACCATGCATGATCTTTCTGATCAATAGATTTATTTTTCCATAAGTTAGCATCTGAAATAACAGTAATTCTTCCTTTGTGATAAGGAAGTTGCAGGATGTGAGTATTATCATTGGCATCATTAGCCCAAAGAGAGGCTTTATCATATGAATCAATTAACGTATAACGAGGAAGAAAATTTAGCGTAATAGGTGTTGTTTCATTTTCAATATAAAGTGTAGTGAGTAATTCTTTTTTGGGGTCATCAATTTTTGCTATATCTAGTTCAATGCCTAAGTCGTTAAGTAATGCATCAGTATAAGTATTTTTTCTATAATCTCTGTTATGGCTAATTTCAACAATGAGTTGCCCACCATTACCCACCCAATCAAGAATTTTTTTGTTTTGGGATGGTGTTAAATGATTATGTTCTCCCAATAACAAGACTGTTTGCTTACTAGTAGGCAATTTATCAAAAAAATTAAGATGTCTTCTGCTAGTAACTTTTTGTTTATGCTCTTTTAAAAAGTATTCAGCAGCAAGGTAAGGATTAGTTTTTACTTTATAAGGCTCAGGTTTAGTGATGATTGTCTTATAACTTTCAGTATTATTATAAATATAGCCAATAACTGCTATTAATAAAATAAAGAAGATAACAAGTAGCAGTATCATTCCATTAGAGATTCTTCTCATGGACTGCCTCCTTGTTGTTTAATTGCATTAATGCTTGCCAACCAGTGATTAATATTTGTTTTTGTTCTGGCTGAATAGGGTAATGCCCATAGGCCATCAGTAACCATTGGTCAGTTAGGTTTTGGGTAAAGTCTGTTACAGCAGATATTTGTGTCTGTTTTGTTAAGGTAACTATTTCCCCTTCTGTGTGAGAGCTTTTTAGCGGAATTTGATATTGATGAGCTAGGTGGCTCAATAAAGCACGGTATAGCAAACTGAGTGCTTGACGTGTTTGTCCTTGTTGCCAGTAATGTTCAAATTCTTCAACAATATTAGTTGGTAAACTTTCTGGAGTAATAGCTAAGCCAAATAACTGTTCAGGAGGTGTGACAACTTTTTGATATCTCTTAGTGATAGAAAGATGTTTAGCGAATAGCCAAAGAACCAGAAGTACAGCGAAAATAACAAATGCCCAGATAACAACTTTAAAAAAATCCAATGATAGCCATCCTAGCCAATTAAATGATGAAGAATCTTTGGCAGAGGGTTCTGTTGATGAGGTTGGATCATTAATCCAGCGCAGTCTTGTTTGTTCTTCTTGTTCAAAAAAGGGAGGTGATTTTAAAATCTGTTCTATTTGTTTTTTATCTGTATCGCGTTGCTGTTGTGTACTTGTTGTTTGTTGATTAGTTAATGATTCAGCTTGCAAGTGAGTAGGGTATCCACCTATTAATACTAAGCAGCCCATAATGAATATAATGGGGAGTGTCTGTGTTAAACGATTACTAAGACGTCTAAAAGATAATTCGATATCCCATGCATCCATACGAACTCGACGGTTTAAATATAAACAAAAACCACAAGCAACATAGATTGGTTCTGTTATAAGCAATACCAGTGCATAAAGAAAGAAATAAACATGTATCTTCCAAAGGGGTAGTTGTTCTATTAACGCAATTTCACTAGAGTATTCTGAGACAGGTACAATGCTTGGTGTACTACTACTTATCATAAAAATCACTGTTAATAAGGTAGTAAGTAATATCCCTTCAATATTAATGAACAATAAAGTTAGAAGTTTTGCTTTGTTATTGCCTAAATTTAGGTTTCTTAAGCGTTGCCTTCTTGCTTTACCCTTAAACATTTCTAGTTGGCTAACAGGTAGTTCAAAACTTCTTGCTAGATTAAGACGGCGTATTGTTAGGTCGGCAATGGTGTTGTTTTTTAAGCTTTTTAACCAGAATTTTAATGTTTCACTGAGTGTGGGTACTTGCCCAAAAACAGCATTGGATAAAATATATAAAGGGATTCGATCAAAAATAGGTTTTAACCACCAAAAAACAACAATAGGTAGTAGAGGGATTTCCCATGCTTCAATAGTAATAACAGGGGCTTGCCAAAAAATAATAGTTAATAAACAAAAGATAGGCAATGTTACTATCGCCCAAGAGGTTATTAACAGTAAACCATGACGACGAGCCAGTAATATACCAAGATCAATTGATTCCCAAGCGCTACGAGGACGTATTTCAATGGTAGTATCAGTTAGTTTCATTGCTTTGCCTTGTTTTTCCAGTAAACAGGAAATAACTGATAACAGCTATCCATAGTAAGATACCTATAGCAAATCTAAGATTTGAAGCGCTGTTCATGGATGACCAATAGGCTTCAATAAAAGCAGCAATAATCAACATGATAAATGCGCCAATTACTAGATTTATAGCAGTTTTAGCCGCATAACGTAATGCCTCTAATCTGGTTTTACGCTGTGGAGCAAGTATTGCTAAACCAAGTTTTAAACCAGCAGCGGCAGCAATAACAATGGCTGTTAACTCAAATGAGCCATGTCCAATAACAAATGGCCAGAAAGTTTCACCATAGCCATTAACACTAAGATGAGTGGCTACAATACCAATAATAATGCCGTTTATTAAGAGGTAATATAAAGTCCCTAAGCAAAAAACGATCCCTCCTGCAAAGGTAACAAACGCAATACTAATATTATTATTAATATAGTAAGCAAACATAAACCAATTTTGATCGCCCTCTCTAACCAGTGGTCTTATCACATGAGAGGCAGGGTCATACATACTTTCTAGGTCATAAATGTCAGAGGTTGACATGAAAAAATAGATAAAATCGGGGAAATAGAAAGTAATTAAGGCACTTAATAGCGCAGAACCATAAAATAAAGCAGTTGCACCAAGAATAAGGTTTTTTTCTTGTCTGATACAGTTTGGAAAATCATGAACAATAAATTGAATAATACGTAGCCAAAAATTACTACGATGTTGATAAAGAATCCGATGGCCTCTTTGTACAAGCTGTTGTAAATAACTTATAAGTGCTGGACTATAGTATCTTGATTCTGCAATAGCAAGATGTTGACAGATATTTTGATAAATTTCTGGAAAATTAATATCCTGTTGTCGCGAAACAGCTAGTAGTTTTTTATTACCTGTTTCTAGACGATCAAGCTGACTAGCGAAGTCGAGCCATGTTTGTCGATAATGGTTTTCAAAGGTATGCTGTCTCAAGACTCTCTCCTTAAATGAGAAGATTCTTGTGCACCAATAAGGTATTGTGCAATTTGGTATAGCTTATGTTCCATTTGCTCATCTTTAAGCTCGAAGTGATCACTTAATATATTGGCAAGTTCTTGACGACGCTCAGTTGATAGTGTTTGGCGTCTTTCTGCATAAGCTATAATGATTTGTTGTTCTTCTTGGGTAAGAGGAAATGGGCAAGGTGTGGCAATAATATCAGGTAATGGTTGCGGTGTAAGGTATTCTTCATTATAAACCACTAATGTACCTGCTGCTAAATCGCCTAATCGTTTAAATTCTTTGTTAGTTAGACCAACAATAAGGGCAACAGCGTAACTAAAAGAAGGTAATAGATCAACAGCCCTTAATAAGTTTCTAAGTAATGAGGCTGTCCAACCAATCGGTGTGCCATCATCGTGAATAACACGAATATTACAAAAACGTTTACCCAGTGATTGCCCTTTGTTTAATACTTCTAATAATACAAAGTACCACCACACCATAATAAAGGTCAGAATAAGGAATAAGCCACCTACGTAATTGATAATGCTCATGCTGTCAAAGCCAAACAGTATTATTAAAAAAAAGACGATAGCAGCAAAAATACCAAAGATGATGAATTGAAAAATAACATCTATAAATAGCGCTAATGAGCGTATCATTGGACTGGCAGGACGAAAAACTAAATTAATACCTTCAGGTGTTTCTATCTTATAAAGTGTATCTAATTTAGCTAATTTGTGGTTCATGCTAATACAAAATCCCTTATACAATAAGTCATCATGGTAACTGAAATATTGTAACAACCGTTTATTAATTATTTATGAATAATTAATATGCTTAAAAATACTGATAAAATCAAGTAATCTGTTATGGAAAATAATGAAAATGAGCAAAATATGACAACTAGCATTTTTTGGTATGATTTTGAAACAACGGGAATTAGTCCGCGAGCAGATAGACCTTTGCAGGTAGCGGGTATTAGAACTGATTTAGAGCTTAACGAAATAGCAGAGCCTATAAATCTATATTGCCAGTTAAGTGAGGATGTTTTACCTCATCCTCAAGCCTGTTTAGTGACAGGGATTACACCTGAAACCATGTTAAAGAAGGGTGTCAATGAAGCTACTTTTTTTCAACGTTTACATCATGAGTTGTCTTTGCCACAAACTTGCACAGCAGGTTATAACAGTATTCGTTTTGATGATGAGGTGACTCGTTATGGCCTTTATCGTAATTTTTATGATCCTTATGCTCGGGAGTGGCAGGGGGGGAATAGTCGTTGGGATATTATAGATTTATTAAGAGCAACCTATGCACTTCGTCCAGAAGGTATGGTCTGGCCTCAACAGGATGGTAGAGTATCGTTACGTTTAGAACTATTAACAGCACAAAATGGCATTCAGCATGAACAGGCGCATGATGCATTATCAGATGTAAGGGCTACCATCGCATTAGCTAAATTAGTGAAAGAAAAACAGCCACAGCTTTATAATTATTTGTTTAATCTGCGTTTTAAAAAAGAAGTCCAAGCAAGAATTAGTTTATTAAAGCCAATGGTACATGTCTCAGGGCGGTTCTCCGCTGATCGACACTATCTATCTGTTGTTCTACCTTTAGCATGGCATCCTGTTAATAAAAATGCAGTGATTGTGTGCGATTTACAAAAAGATATAACCCCTTTGTTAACATTAACAGCTGACGAAATTGTTCAATATTTATACACTAAATATGAAGAGTTACCTGATGATATTTCGCCCATACCATTAAAACTTATCCATATTAATCGTTGTCCTGTTGTAGCACCTATGGGCGTGTTAAGAGAGCAAGATATTGAACGCTTACCATTAGATGTTGCTTATTGTTTGAAACAAGCAGCACAACTGAAAGATTCACAGTTACTATGGCAAAGTAAATTAATGGATATCTATCGACAAGAGGGTAAACAATTTGCTGAGGCTATTGATGACCCTGAACAGCAGTTATATGCTGGTTTTTTATCAGAACGTGATAAAAGGCTTTGTGATCATATACGGCAATTAAATCCAGCAAGGCTTATCGATGAAATGGCGCATTTTGAAGATGGTCGTTTACCAGAGTTATTATTTCGCTATCGGGCTAGAAACTATCCCGATACACTGACTAAGGAGGAGCGAATACAATGGCAGCATTTTTGTAAAGATCGATTAATAGATATTAATAAAGGCGCACCTATTACACTTGAGCAGTTTAAGTTGGTTTGCCAAGAATTATTTGATAATTGTGATATACAGCAACAACAAATCTTAAGATTATGGCAAAATTACGCAGATAATTTAGAGCAAAAATATTTATAAATTAAAATTTAAGGAATTAATAATGGCAAACTCTTTGTTAAAGATAGTAGTATCTTTACTTTCATATTTTTATTTTCAGAAAAAATCTTTTTTATCAATAACTTCAATTTACTTAATGGACTAAGTGAAATATACAACTTACAATACCCGCCGTTGTAAACTACTGGAGTGTTTATGAATACCTTTCGGTTGGTAATTTCATGCCCTGATGGGATTGGTATTGTAGCTAAAGTAAGTGGATTTTTAGCTACCTATAATGGCTGGATTCTTGAAGCGAACCACCATTCAGATTTGGCAAATGGCCAATTTTTTATGCGCCATGTTATTCAAGCAGAATCGTTACCTTTTGATTTAGATGGTTTTAAACAGGCTTTTGCACCTATCGCTGATCAGTTCAAAATGACTTGGCAAGTAACTGAGTCCAGCCAAAAGAAAAAAGTCATGTTAATGGCAAGTAAAGAGTCACATTGTTTAATTGATCTGTTATATCGTTGGCATAGTAATGAGTTAGATTGTGATATTGTAGGTGTTATCTCCAATCACAATGATTTGCGTAGTATGGTTGAGTGGTATGGTGTACCGTATCACCATGTGCCTGTTGATGCTAATAATAAGCAAGAAAGTTTTGATAAAGTGACTCAGTTAATAGAAGACTATAAGGCAGACTGTATTGTATTAGCAAGGTATATGCAAATTTTGCCACCTTCGCTTTGTCAGCATTATGCTCACCAAATTATTAATATTCATCATAGTTTTTTACCTTCGTTTGTTGGGGCTAAACCTTACCACCAAGCAGCTCAACGAGGAGTGAAACTAATAGGTGCTACCTGCCATTATGTGACAGAAGAGCTAGATGCAGGCCCTATTATTGAGCAAGATGTAGTTCGTATTTCCCATCAACACAGCATCGAGGACACAGTAAGATTAGGAAGAGATGTAGAAAAAATGGTATTAGCAAGAGGGTTACGTTATCACTTAGAAGATAGAGTATTGGTCCATGGAAACAAAACCGTTGTTTTTGCATAATTTGGATAACATAATATCTTTAAAATGTGATACTTCGCAAATATAACAGGTTTACTGATTGCATTACTCATTGTTTTGTAAATAATGGCAATAAGTAAAGTTTTATAATATTTATTGGTGGGCTGACGGGTAGTGAGTGTTAGTTAATTTATGGATAAATAACCAACAAATTAAGGTTCATATATATGAAAATTTTTAAAGAAAAGGGCTATACCATATTAGAACTAATGATGGTGATAATGATTCTATCGATATTGACGGTTATAGCGATCCCTAGTTTTTCTGGTATGTCAAAGAAAAATGCTATAACTGCTACAACAAATGAATTAGTGGGTTTACTCCAGTATGCAAAAACAGCAGCAGTTACAAATAATAATCCAGTAATTGTTTGTCCATACTCTAAAAGTTCAAATGACTATGCATGTGAAGATGATTTTGCAGATAGTAGCACTATAGGTGTTTTTCTTTATGCTAATCCAATAAAGGATTTGCTTAGGGGAATGACAGTTACAAATTCAGTAGTTATAACTAATGACAGTACTGGTTCATTGGGTAAGGCTATAGCATTTTATCCAGATAGTAGTTCTGCTATACATGGTATACCTGATGAGTTTACTAAATATGATGATGATGGAGCTTATACTGCTTCTACTAGATTGACATTAAATAATGACTATTTTCCTAAAGGAGCAGGGACTGTTGAATGGAAGATAAAGGCTAAAAAAAGTACTGATGATGAAAAATGTAATGTCATAAAAGTTTCTGCAATTGGACAAAGTAAGGTTGAACAGGAGAGTTGCAGTGATGATTAAGATGAATGCGCAACGTGGCTTTAGCATATTAGAGGTATTAATTGCTTTTGTTATTTTAGTTATTGGTATATTAGGTGCTTCTATTTTAATTATTCGTAGCTCGCAAGTTAATGTAAAGGCTTATGAAACAGAACAAGTAGCATTAATGGCTAATACTTTTATTGAAAAGATGAGAGTAAATTCAACCAATATGGATGAATATGTTAATGATCAAACAGGTTCACAAAAATCAAACTGTCAAGGGATTGGACATTGGTGTAGTGGTACTGATATGGCAGCATATGATATCTATAATTTTAATCAGCAAATTAATAGGTTAGCAGTTAAAAATGTAACATGGAGTCTTTCAGAAGAAGCAGACGATATAATGGGTGTTGCAGGAAATAAACGTTATAAGCTTTCTATTACATGGGATACAGCAAAAGAGGTTGGTGCAGATCCAGGAGCATCAACCGAAGGTAGCTATTATAGTTATTTTATTGTTAATACAGCATTATAATATTAAGTACTAAGTGGGACTTTTATGAAAAGTTTATTGCAAGCAAAGCAAAATGGATTTTCCCTTATTGAACTAATGATAGCTCTATTACTAGGGATGATCTTATTGCTAGGTGTTACTCAAGTGATGATCTCTTCATCTACGTTAGGTACAACTACTAATAATTTATCTGTTAACCAAGATAGAGCAAAAACTGTTTTGGATTTGTTAGGTTCAGAAGCTGGAAGAGCAGGTTATAATGGTTGTGGTGCAGGGGGAGAGCTAAGTTGGACAGGGAAAAATAGTGATGAACTTAGAAAACGTTCTTTCGCTGTTGTCCCTTTGAAGGAACCTGTTGGTATTATGTTTGCTTATGGGATAGATGGGAAATTTGCCCAATCAGGTGAAACACAATTGTTATCTGAGGATTGTTTTGGGCGAAGGCTATATTATCGTAACATGATATATCAGAATTGTGGTACGGATAATCCTGAAGATCTTTGTATTCAAGGTAGAACAGTTGCTACTTCAGGTAGTTTTGATTTAGTTGATGATCGTATCGAAGGTGTTCGCATAGAAAAAATAGTCGTGACGCTTGAAAATGATGCTGGAGAGTTTAGTGAGGTTACTATCGGAGGAATTAGTAGTGATTCTAATTATGATGATAGCGATATTAGCAATGTTGTGAACTTACAGGAAGCTAAATTAATAACTTTTTATATTAATGTTAAGACCGCAGCGGGTACTAGTGCAGACAAATATAATGCCTCTACAGCGGTTGAAAGAAGTTACTCAGCTACTTATAGATTGAGGAATTTGTAATATGTGTGAATTAGCTAAAAACAAACAGCAAGGGTCTACTTTATTAGTAGTATTAATGTTGTTATTGGTAATGATGGTATTAGCTTTATCTGTTGCTGCTAATAGTACTTCTCATGCCATTACTACCAATAATAGTGTTTTAAAAAAACAAGCTTATCAAGCCGCAATATCTGGTTCAGATGTTTTATTAAAGTTACTCAATACAGATGCGAATGTTGTTACAAGTTTACGAGGTAATTTATGTTCGAGTGGATTTACCAATCAGTTTAGTACTTATGGTAGTGGTGACTCAAAGGTTGTAGACACTAATGATATTGATTCATCTGATAAGAGAGGTATAACCTCTGTATGGTATGCTTGTGTTCCTGCAAGTGGTGGTACTGCGGCTAATGTGGTGTGTGGCTCTAGTAGTAGTGATTGTATTGCAGTTGTGATCACAGGAGTTGCTTGTCCTAGTGGAGCAGATATTACTGTTGAAAGTACAAGAAAAGGATGTGTGGTTAGCCGACACTTACAAACTTATGCTGTAACAAATAGTAATTAAAATGTTGTAATTCATCACAATTTGAGGAATTACTAGCTAGTATAAATAGTATTTTTAGTAGTTTGATATAAAATTAAATTAGATAAAATTGATAGATATAAAGTTGGGCTGTTTCATTTTTTGGTAAAGACATTTTAGTTGGAAATAAGTGTAGGTAGTTTCTAACTATTTCATAGAGTCTGAGGATGGCAATATGATTTTAAATAAATTGAAAGTAGCAAGCTCTACTATGTTGATAGCCAGTGCTATCTTACATACAAGTATAGCTTATGCTGATGATAGTGAAGTATTTTTTGGTTCAGAGCAGTTTGCTGAGGTAGCTAAACCCAATATCATATTTTTATTGGATTATTCTACATCAATGCGTGATATCAATATCAATGGTACTAGTACGAGAAGGATCGAAGGACTCCGAGATGCGGTAACAGAAACATTACTTAATACCTCATTGAAAGGGGTACGTGTTGGTGTAATGAAATATCCAGATACAACAGTTGGTTCTGATACTAGTGTTGGTAGGGCAGCAAAACTTGTTTATCCAGTTGTTGATATTGATGCAATTGATGATGGGTCAATACAGGAAACTGTTGCACGCTCCACTAGTGGAAAGGATGATGCTCATCAACCTACAATTAATGGCTCTAGAAAAAATGTTTCTGTCACTAGTAATGTTATGTTAATGGGTGATATTGGGGCAGATTATAATAATGTAGAAAGGGAATTTGATTTAGATCGTGATCGCTATAACTCTTTGTTTTTGTTACCTAGAACACAGTCAGGATCTGCTTATGATAGTTATACCTATTCAAATGCGATCAGTTATGTTTGCTCACTTGTTTTAGATGATGAAGCAGAATTTTGTAAATCCAGTATATTTAATACTACTGGTACTGGTAGTGGTAGAAGAAACCATATTATAGAAACTGAAACAGTTGATGGTGAAAGTCGTCAGGTGGTAACAGGTTTAAATGGTACAGGTTATAATCAAACAGGCTATGGTGATCAAGCATTATTTATTTTTAAAGGGGTAAGTATTCCATCTGATGCTACCATTAAAAAAGCACACTTAATAATTACACCAAAAAAAGATGGTTTTTATAAGAGCAATGGCAATACTTTTTGTACGTTAACTAGTTACAGAAATAAAGGTGAGGCTGAGTGGCTTAATTGGCGTGTTTCGTCAGCAAGAAATTTCCCCGCACCCAGTGTAGACTCGCCTATTTATAATACAACAGGTACTACAAGTGATTTTAACTTCTATCTCAAAACGGGCTCTTATGACTATTCTCCAAGATATTGGGGAGTAAGGCAGAATGAGACTAGATGGAATACAGATTTAGGCGGTGATGCTGATTCTTATTGGGGATCTCCTCAAGATGGTGCTTATTGCTGGTGGCAAGAAAATAAGAAAATCACATTAAATATTACAACAGCAGTGCAACAAGCACTGAATATCTCAACAACAGATACTCAAAGTGCAACTACTTATAGAAATAATTTTAAATCAGAAGCTGCTGCCGCTGGCGTTCCAATGTCTGATTTGGCCATTAGATTCTGGACAGGTGGTGGTACAGCATATTCGAAGCCATATCATACAATAGGGGCAGGAGCACCTAAGTTAAAACTTACTTATAATTCAACGCAAACAGGTAATTCTACAGCAGCAGTACGTTTTAATAACGTATACATTCCACAAGGCGCTACAATTACTAGTGCTAGAATTAAAATGATACCTGCTGGCGGTAATGATAAAGATGTTACTTTAAAAATTACAGGTGAAAAAACAGGGGATGCCAAAGAATTTAATGCAACAAGCAATGACTTCTCCACAAGAAATAAGACAAGTAGTAGTGCCTCTTGGGAAATAGATGAGGTTTGGAAAACTAATTCTGGTGATGATCCTGCTACAAAGTATGTTAAAACACCTGAACTTAAAAATATATTAAATGAAATTGTACAAGCTCAGGAGTGGTGTGGTGGCCAGTCCGTTGCCTTCTTCATAGAGCATCAGTCAGGTAATGGTTATAGATCTGCTTTTACCTATGACCAAAGTCCGAGTTTCCGCCCTGTATTAGAGTTTACTTATACAGGTGGTGCAACAGGTTGTATGACTAAAACATGGGAAGAAACTTTAGCTTCCCGTAGTGCTGATGGTTATCAGACAGGTAGCAGCAGTAATATACCCACATTATCAGGTAATATTTTATATGCCTATAATAACTATAGAGTAGGTGCTTATTTTTCTAATGTATTATTAAAAAATCCAGAGGCAGCAGGTACAACAGGTCTAGCTGATAAAGGTTTAGTATCTGCTACCTTACAATTAGTGCCTAATAATAATTATGGCGGTACTATTCAAATTTCATTGGACAATGCAGTAAATGCAGAACGACTTAAAGTGGCTAGAAATGATTTAGGGGCAAGAACATTATTCCCTACATCTAGTATCTGTACTATTCCTGCTAACTCTCGAGATACTCCAGTATTTTGTGATATTACTGACGTAATAAGAGCGAAAATGCAACAGAATGGTTGGGTAAATGGTAATGGTTTAGTTGTGATCATTCAACGGCAGAGTAGGGATTTACAGTTTAAACCCTATGATACTGGCTATGCAAATGCGATGAAAATTAGGATTACAGCTAGACAGGAGCTAATGGCACCTAATAGCTTAACAATACGTCGTAGAATTGTGAATGCAGTTAATGAGGAAGAAGCTACTATTGCACAAACTCCAACCATGCCAGCCATGTTGGAGGCAGCACGTTATATTTCAAATTATCCAAGTAGTAATGCACCTAATGGTCCGTATCAAGGTACTTTCTATTGGAATGGTAAACCTCAACCTAGTCCATTATTAAGTAGTTGTCAGGCTACTCACTTGGTATTAATGTCTGATGGTGATGCAAATGTTAATGGTACTAACTGGCGTAGAGCGTTAGTGTCTTATACGGGTAAACCTTGGAGAACATCTACTAGTGAGTGTGAGTATAAGGGTAGTCAAGACCGTTCAGGCAGTCAGGCTTGTGGTCAAGCACTGGTTAACTTTATGTCAACCACTAGCCAAGGCTTGAATGAGGATAATAGAGAGAACTGGGTAACCACCCATGCGGTTGCTTTTGGTAGTAGAAGTGCAGGTGAATTCTTACATCGCTTGGTTAATGCTAATGATCCATCCAATAAAGGTTATTATTTCTATGCTGAAACTAGCGATGATTTAGTTAATGCCTTTATGGAGATTATGGATACGGCTAAAGGAACATTCTATAACTACACCAGTGGACAGGTAGCGATCAGTAATGAAAACCGCTATATCCAACGTCGAGAAATCTATTACTCATTAATGGAACCCTCGAATCGTAACCACTGGTCAGGTAATATGAAACGCTTTGGTTTAATCTATAAACCAACAACAGTAACCATTAGAGATGATGATGGAAACAATTACACAACCCAAGGCCAATCAGCCGTATTAGTTGATGCTAAGGGTGAGGAAGCAGTATTCAAGTCTTCAGATGGCTACTATTTTATTAATCCTCTAACAACTAGTTGGTGGTATACCGATGCTAATACAGGGGATGGTGGTAATGTTCATAAGGGTGGTGTGTTAGACAAACTAGCTGATAATCCAGATAGTCGGGTTATGTATGTTATGAAAGGTAGCTCACGTTTCCACTTCAATGCTAGTAATGTGGCAGCGACAGGAAACTCCAAGATAACACCTGATGATATGGAAGTAGCTGCAGAAGAAGGTGATGATGTACTAAAACTAACCAAAGGTTATGTTAACTTCCTACGTGGTTTCGCCTTTAATAGAGAGGGTGATGCAAGTGAAGATACAATCATTGCTAAAAATGATCTCAAATTAGGTGATTTTGCTCATAGCGCAGTAAACTTTGTAAACTATGGTAAATGTTTAACAGAAGAAGGTGCAGATCCTATTAATTGTGATGCAAGTTTTTCTGATGAAGGAGAGATTGATTATAGTGATACTAAATTCTTAGTAAATGGCTTACAACAAGTGGCACTGCTTGCGGGTAATGATGGATTCTTCCGTGCCTTTGATGTAACTAATGGTGAACAGTTATATGCTGTTATACCTAGTGAAATGCTACCAATCATTCCTGAATTACAGGCAAGACAGACCATTGGTTCAGATGTTCCAAGGTTATATGGCTTAGATGGAACTGTTCATATCTACCATGATGATCTGGATAATGATGGCTATGTAAATAATGGTGAAAAGGCGATTGCTTATGTGGCAGCAGGTAGAGGTGGTCGTGCGTTATTTGCCATAGATATCAGTGACAAAGCATCCCCTTCATTATTATGGAAAATAGAGGGTAATCAAGGAGATCAATTTAATAACTTAGGTTATACTTGGTCAACCCCAGTAACAGGAAAGATGCAAGTAGGATCAGACGTAAGAAAGGTAGTTATCTTTGGTGGTGGTTATGATTCACAACAAGATGAAGTAACAGAGAGAACAGCAGATAATATGGGTAATGAAATCTATATACTAGATGCTGTTACAGGTGGTTTAATTTGGAAAGCAGACCAAAGCACCTATGGTAATATGAAATATAGTATACCTAGTCCTGTTACTACAATGGAAAGGGAAATAGATGGAGAAGGAAACAAATTAATTACCGACATCTTTGTGGGTGATATGGGTGGACAACTATGGCGCTTCAATATTGCTAATGGAGTTATAAAACCTGTTGGAGAGAATGGAGTTATTGCTAGAGTAGGAGCTTCCGGAGATAAGGCACAAGCGCAACGTATCTATATGCCACCTGCTGTTTATGAGTTTGTGGATTCAGCAAACAAGGGTAAATACTCAGTTAATATAGGAACGGGCTATCTTGGTCATCCATTAGTGACTTATAACAAAGACAAATTCTATTCATTCCGTTTTAATGTTACGCCGACTGATGGGGATAATACAGCACTGACTGAGGCATCAATGGTAGAAGTAACATCAGAGACTATTAAAGATGAAGGAAAAACCATTGCTACTGAAACAGCTTTCACAGAACATGGCTTCTATGTTAGTTTTGGTGCAGCGGATCCTAGTGGTATGACTGGCAACGGCTTGGGAGAAAAAATGGTTTCTAGCTTGTCAGCTGCTCGTAATATTACTAACTCGGGTAGAGAAGAAGCGAGTGTTTTCTTTAATACCTATGTGCCTAACTCTAACACTGGCCGTACCTGCCGATTAGCGAGTGGATGGCAACGTGCTTATGGTTTTAACCTAGTAACAGGAGAATCCTATTTTGGTGATTCTTTATTTAGGGGTAGTGTTATTATAGGTATTCCACCCGGTGTTAATACTTATTGTGAAGGCAATTGGTGTACCCCAGTATGGAACTATGAAGACCTGACATCAGGAAATAAAGAGGGTCAGCCATTCCAATGGAAAGAGTATGAAGATGATAAAGCATCTGTATTTAAGAAAATGAGTTGGACGGATTTATTCGATCCTGAGATATAATGTGTGGGGAGAGGACCTTGATATTTAAGGTCCTTTCTTAAATAAGTATTGGTAGGTGTATGGAGTTAGATATGAAACAAACCAAAGGGTTTTCTTTAATAGAGTTACTTATTGTTATGGCTATTTTGGGAATTATATCTGCTATTGCCTACCCCATGTATACTAATTATACGATTAGAGCTGCTTGTGATAATGGTAAGGCTGGCTTAATGCAAGCTGATGCATTAATGAATCAGTATTATATTAAGTATGGTTCTTATGATAATAGTGATAGTAATGCTTTTCCTATTACAACAATTCCTATTGATGGTAGCTCATCTGGTAATGCAGATTTTGATATAGATGTTGTAAAAGACACAACAACTTATACAATAACTGCAACTGTTAGTGCTAATGGAAGATTAGGGAAATATTCTGGAGGCAGAATGACTGTTGATCAGTCAGGTACAAAAACTGCTAATATTAATGGTATAGATGTCTGGACTCAAGGATGCAGTAGTCTTTAATATTTTTAATAGAAGTTTCAAATGCTTATTAATAATATACTGAGTTATAAGTAATATAAGATTAAGAGATCTTTTGATCTCTTAATTTATTTTATAGCTTTTAACACTATAAATTTATTGGTCTGAGTAATAGTTGTAACCTGTGTAAATAGTTTTTTTAGTAGTTGATAGTAATTTAAATGTCTATTGGCAACAATCCATAACTCTCCTTGCGGTTTAAGGCAATCTCTAGCCTGTTTAAACATTCTTTTAGCGATAAAGTCACCAATTACCTGTTGTTGGTGAAAGGGTGGATTACAAAGTATACAATCTAAAGAGTTTTTAGCTTGGTTTAATAAGCCGTCAGCTACTTTGATAGTTGCTGAACGATTAGGTAATGCTTGTTGCCAGTTCTCTTTGGCAGAAGCAATAGCCATATAGGATTCATCAACTAACATAAGTTCAGCTTGGGGATTATTAAGTGCAAAGATAATACCCAATATTCCATTACCACAACCTAAGTCTGCTACGTTAATCAAGTGTGGTTGGTAAGTTAGATATGGCATTAATACTCTTGTACCAATATCCAGTCCTTCACGACAAAATACATTAGCATGATTTATAAGTGTTAAGTTTAATTCTTTAACTTTGTAGCAACTGGGGTAGGGTGATTTTATTAACTTTTTATGAGTGGGTGTGACTCTTAATAGTCGTGCTTTTTTTATAGCTAATGAGGCCTGTACAGAACCAATATATTTTTCTAATAATTCGTTAGCTGTTTTTGATAAGTGTTTTATCATTGCTCCAGCTAGTATTAGAGTATTAGTTGTAATATGTGGTTGCAGTTGGATTAATTGCTCTTCTAATAATGCGAGTGTTTTAGGTATTTTAATAAGCACCACATCATATTGTTCTAACAATAATTCTGTACTAGGTATAAAGTTGATTGTAGATAAAGGGATATTATTTTGAACAAGGTTATTATAAAGTGCTAATTCAGCTAGATAAGAGTCGCTATAACTATTGATAGAAAATTGGTTAGCTAAGCTACATGCAAGGCTGCCAAAGCTATCATTTAAGACAAGTATTTTACTATTTTTTGTAGGATTAAGAGCAGCTAGTTCATTGAGTAAGTATTCATCAGCAGCATCAAAAGCTTGTAAAGAGGGATGGCTGTCCGTAGGGTAACGGTCTAATTTAAGTGTTGCAAAAGGCGTAGTAAGTACTTTACTCATATTAATAAATAGTATGCTAATTTAAAGTAGTAATTATCTATGATAGTAGGATAGTTGGCTATGAATAAATAAAAAAGGCTCTAACTTTAGAGCCTTTTTAAAGAATATACTAAGGATTAGCTTTTAACATATGAGCCAGGCGCCATTTCTATTGATGGGTACTCCGGTGAGCCAAGTACTTTGGTGGCCGCTGTCTTTTTACCCGCATGTTGATTAATCCAAGCAAACCAATCTGGCCACCAGCTCCCTTCATGCCTTTCTGCTTTTTTTAACCAATCATCAGGGTTTTTGGTGAGTGTATCGTTTGTCCAATAATTACGTTTATTATCGGCAGGAGGATTAATAACACCAGCCACATGACCTGATGCACCTAATACAAAACGTATAGGGCCTGATAGTAGCTTAGTAGTAGCATAAGCACTTTTCCAAGGAACAATATGATCTTTTTCTGAACCATAAAGATAGGTTGGTGCTTTAATAACTGTAAAATCTACAGGTATACCTTTACATTTTAATTCACCAGATTTTAAATCATTTTGTAAATAGGTATGGCGTAGGTACCAGCAATACATTGGGCCAGGCATATTAGTGCTGTCATTATTCCAATAAAGAATATCAAAGGTTCTGGGCTTTTCACCTTTTAAATATTTGCTAGTAGTATAATTCCACCAAAGTTCATCTGGACGAAGAATAGAGAAGGTATTACACATGTCTTCACCACGGAAAAGCCCAACAGAGCCATTTTTGCCTCCAATGGTGTTTTCTTGGTAATCTACAAGTGCTTCATCTACATAAACATTAATTGGCCCTGTGTCTTCATAGTCAAGGAAGCAAGTAAATAAAGTTAATGAGTTAGGTTGTGAATCACCACGGCCAATTAGTACGGAAAGTGCACAGCTTAGTAACGTGCCACCTATACAGAAGCCTAACATATTAAGGTCATGTACACCTGAAATAGCTCTTGTTACACGCATAGCCGTAATCACGCCATCTTGCAAATAATCTTCCCATGTTTTGTTGGCCATAGAGTTATCAGGATTACGCCATGATATTAAGAAAACTCTATGCCCTTGTTCCACTAGATGTTTGATAAAAGAGTTATGGGGTTGTAAATCAAGAATATAAAATTTATTAATGGCAGGAGGTACAATTAATATGGGTATTTCATATTGTGTTCGGGTTTTTGGTGCATATTGAATAAGCTGAAAAAACTCATTTTGGAAAACAACTTCTCCAGCTGTAGTTGCTAGATTAACACCTACTTCGAAATCACCTTTATCACATTGGCGTAGCTTACCCTCTACCATATCTTGTTGTAGGTTCATTAAACCTGAAACTAAACTGCCGCCATTGGTTTGTATCGCTTTCTCTAATGCATCAGGATTAGTATAAAAGAAATTACTGGGAGCAGAGGCAGCGACTGTTTGTTCAACTAAAAATGTCATTCGTTCTGCAGCTTTTTTGTCATCAATGTTAAGTAAATTTACCAGTGATAACATAAATTTGCTATTTAATAGGTAGAAAGCAGCAACAGAACCAAAAAGAGGTGTATTCCAATTTTCTGAGTTAAATCGTCTATCTGTAAAATTGAAAGGTTGTAAACTCAGTAGTTGATTGCCTAAATCCACGCATTCTACTTGATAATCATTTTGTAGTTGTTCTAATTTAGTTTGGTCTACTTCAAACCAATGGCTAGTATCACATTCTTTAAACCATGATGATGTTGTGGCCCACAAGCGTAATTGCTCTATGGCAATAGTTGTTACAAAGGGAGTTTGAACTGACCAATAAGTAGCAAGTGTATCTTGTGTTGCCATAAAATATACTCTTTTATTTTGTGTATGTAGAAAATGCTACATCCTTGTAGCAGAATATTCCTGAATTAATTGGGTAGATTAACGTTCAACAGCGATAGCTACACCCATACCGCCACCGATACAAAGGGTAGCTAAACCTTTCTTTTTATTGCTGCGTTGCATTTCGTGAAGTAAAGAAACCAGTACACGACAGCCAGAAGCGCCAATTGGGTGACCCAGTGCAATTGCACCACCATTAACATTGATTTTGCTAGTATCCCAACCTAATTCTTTGTTTACAGCAATGGCTTGAGCAGCAAAAGCTTCATTAGCTTCGACAACGTCAAGGTCTTCGGCTTTCCAACCTGCTTTAGCTAAACATTTTTTAGTTGCTTCTGCTGGGCCGATTCCCATAATAGCAGGATCAACACCCGCACTTGCATAAGAGGTGACTTTAGCTAATATAGGTAAACCTAGTTCTTTGGCTTTGTCTTCTGTCATTAACATTACTGCTGCTGCACCATCATTCAGTGTTGATGAATTACCAGCTGTTACTGTACCGCCATCACGTTTGAAGGCTGGTTTTAAGCGAGTCAATATTTCGATTGTAGCGCTAGCACGAGGTTGTTCATCTGTGTCAAAAACAACAGCATCACCTCTACGTTGTGGAATATGCACAGGTGTGATTTCATCTTTAAATTTACCAGCAGCAACTGCAGCAACGGCTTTTTGTTGTGATGCTAACGAGAATTCATCTTGTTCTTGACGGCTAATGTTGTATTTTTCTGCTAAGTTTTCGGCAGTAATACCCATATGGTAGTCATTGAATGCATCCCATAAACCATCTTGAATCATTGTATCAATGGTTTTACCAGGTCCCATTCTTAGGCCATTACGTAAGCCTGTTACAAGATAAGGGGCCAGACTCATATTCTCCATACCACCCGCAATAATAATTTCAGCATCACCACAACGGATAGCTTGGGTGGCAAGGTGAACAGTTTTAAGTCCTGAGCCACATACTTTATTAATTGTCATCGCTGGCGTAGTGTAAGGTATACCAGCTTTGATAGATGCTTGACGGGCTGTATTTTGTCCACAACCAGCGGTAAGAATTTGTCCTAAAATAACCTCACATACTTGTTCAGGTGCTACTTTAGTTTTTTCGAGAAGAGATTTAATAACAGTAACACCCAAATCTACAGCAGAAACATCTTTTAAAGAGCCTTGAAAGCTTCCTATAGGTGTACGTGTGGCCGCCACAATCACAACATCTTTAGACATATTGATTTCCTATTTTAGATAAATACATTTTAATTAAAATTTGTTGTTAGTAAGAATCGCAACAGCCATTATTGCATATTCATTCCGCCATTTACAGAGAAGTCTGCGCCTGTACAATAAGCACCATCATCTGATGCTAGGAATGATACCATCGCAGCAATTTCCTCTGGATTACCTAAACGACCTACAGGGGAACCAGCGACGATTGATTCTAAAACCTCTGGACGCATAGCCGCTGTCATTTCAGTTTTAATATAGCCTGGAGAAATAGTATTTACAGTCACTCCTTTACTCGCTACTTCTTTTGCTAGAGCCATGGTAAAACCATGTAGACCTGCTTTGGCTGCGGAGTAGTTAGTTTGACCAAATTGACCACGTTGACCATTAATTGAGGAAATATTAATAACACGTCCCCAGCCTTTCTCTAACATGCCATCAATCACTTGTTTAGTTACATTAAATGCACTATTCAAGTTAGTGTTGATAACCGCATACCATTTTTCAGGTGTTAACTTTTTGAAGGTACCATCGCGAGTAATCCCTGCATTATTTACTAATACATCAATACTTTCTATTTGTTCTTTAGCACTTTCAAATGCCGAAGTTACGGAGTTCCAGTCGCTAACATCAAAAGCAAGCACCTCGAATTCAAAACCTTGAGATTTTTGCTTGGCTAACCATTCTTCTTTCTTAGTAGAGTTTACAGAGCATCCAACGATAACTCTAAACCCATCTTTATAAAGACGTTGGCAAATGCTAGTACCAATACCACCCATACCGCCAGTTACTAATGCTATTTTTTTGCTCATAATTTACCCTTATTATTGTGGTTGACATAGTTATTACTTTTTATAGCTATAGCTAAACACAATCACGGTAAACTATTATTGATCTAATGATGATGATCGGATGGTAATTTATTTACTTAATGTATTGTTGATCTGGGATAATAAAAAAACTACCAAAACTCGTGTAACACACTGTGTTTAAGAATTTAAACGATCTTCTTATTGTATAAGAAAACAAAAGGAGATGAAAGTACATTTCATCTCCTTTTTATGGCTATTTATTACAAGTTATTTTTTTTTATAGAATTATTAGCTTTTGTTGCTTTTTTAGCGACTTTAGTAGCAGTTTTGGGCTTTGTGATTTTGCTGGAAACTGTGTCTGCAACAGGTTTTTTAGTTACTTTGGGTTTGGCTTTTTGAGCGGTTGCTGGTTTGGTAACTGTTTGTTTAGCAGAAGGGGTTACTTTATTTTTAGCAGGTGCAACAGCTTTTTTCACAGGAGCTACTTTTTTTATAGCTGGCACAGATTTAGCAGCTTCACCTAATAAAATATCATTAATCTTTAACCACAATGCTTGTGTTTTATCGTTAGTTTGAATAAGTGCGGGTTCAGATATTGCGACACTTTCTAACACTTCTTTACGTACCTCTAGCGAAGGTAGTAAGTTTGTTAAAGTATTTAGGCTTTCCTCAGGTTGTGTAAATACCAGTAAGCTTTGTAGATTAATAATTTCTCTTAATGCCTTTCTATCTGTTAATGAGTTATAGTTTTTAGTCTCACGGTAGTGTTGCACAAATCCAGCAAGGAAGTCACGATCAACCATGCCCGCTTCATTGGCAAGTAATAGTAAAATACGTATAGTAGCATCTTGAACATCACCTTGAGTTAGTGAGTTTTCAAGACGATGAGTGAGTTCTTTGCTCTGGTTGACAGTACTCTGTTCCAAATAATTGGCTTGCGAGTTAGTTAAGGCATTTAACATGCCATAGACGCTGTAGAAGCACATTTCTTGAGTAGAGTCGCGGGTATCACGATAAACATCTAATACATTAGTAATATTGTTAGAAAGTGCTTCTTGCCATGCTAATAAAGGATTATCTGCACGTACAGGGCGGCGATTAGCTTTTACTAGTTCAGCCGCACCAGGCAACCACCACGTCATTGGATTAATACTGCTCCATGCTACTTGGTTGACATGGAAAGGATTAGCATCTCTTAGATATTGAGCCTCAGGTTCACTGATGAAGAGTCGCATCATTGGACGAATGAGCCATTCATAAAGGTTACTGTTAGTTTCAGAGATGCGGCTTACCAGTGAGAATACTTTTTCATCTTCTCTACCATCGGTATCGCCTGTTTCTAAATCTTTAATACTACGTGTTTCGAAGATAACCTGATGGTCTATTACATTACCTTGTTTATCTTTAACATCTTTAATGATCATTTCAAAGAGTCCAGGTGGTAATGCTTTTACTGCATCTAGAGACGCAATAAGTTGTCGATGTTCACGGCGTGCCACTGTGCCAGACACAAAAATACCAAGATGACCAATGCTATGATGTTGTAAGTAGATAATGGTTTTACCTGCTTTCTTTAAATCAAGATCATTTGGATAAACATCAATAATCCAGTTTAATGCTTGTTGTGGTGGGGTAATGTTGTCACCTGATGAGCAGAAAACAATGATGGGTGATTCAATGTTGCGGAAAATTTTATTTTGTCCACCTAAACCCGAATTGGTTAAACGGTTACCGATAAATAACTCATCAACAATCGCTTCAATTTCTTCACTATTATAAAGTACAGGATTACCCCACCATTGTTCAAAATCTAAGAAGCGAGAAGGTTCTGTATCTACTTTAGAGTAAAGATTGTAGTATTTACCCCAGAAAGTATTAGCTGGATTTAGGTTCTCAAAATTGGTAACCAACCATGTGCCATCAAATCGACCATTACCTAAGTCACTAGCCAATCTAGTTCCCCAAGCACCGCCCATTAATCCACCAGCATAACGCATAGGATTACGGCCTGTTACACCAGACCAGTAGGCAAGAGGTGCACCATTAATAATGATACCGCCAGGTAGCTCAGGACGTTCAGAGGCTAATAACATGATTGCCCAACCAGCCTGACAGTTACCAATGATAATAGGTTTGTCATGTTTTGGATGGCGTCTAATCACTTCTTCGATAAAAACAGCCTGCGCTTTAGTAATTGTTTCTAATGTTTGTCCTTTTACTGGACTATAGCTAAAAGAAATAAAGTAAGTAGGATGACCTGCCCTTAAACTTTCACCAATTTCAGAGTCTTCTTTAAAACCACCAATACCTGCACCATGACCACCTCTTGGATCAACAACCACAATAGGTTGTAATTTTTTATTAATAACTTGACCTGGTAGTGGTTTGATTTCTAATAATGAATAGTTGCAGGGTTCAGGTAAATCTCTACCATTAATTAATACTTCATAATCGAATTTTAATAGTAAAGGACGGTCTTCTGCTTGATAGGTCAGAGTATTATCACCGCGTTGGCGTAATGTGTCCCAATATAGCGTGAGTCTTTGGGGGATATCTGCTAAGTATTCTCGCCAGTCTTCTAATGTTGGTACTTTTAAAATATCTTTCTGAATAGGCGTAATATTATCTTCTTGCCACTTGCTAATGGATTCTTGATTAATATCTATATGTAATAAGCTGAGCTTACGTAAACCAGTCAGTAATGAGGTAATAGAGGATATTGCCCTTTCTTGCTTTGCAATATAATCATCTTGGCTCATACTAAAATCTCCCATTGTGAGGTGGCAAAATATGGACTTTTTGATAAAATACCATTAACTTAATATCTTACTAATTCAGGTTAATATAGCATTTTTATAAAAAAATCAAAAACAAATAGTATTAGATAATATATTGTATTAAATTCTATTGTGCAGTGCAAAAATAATACTTGCAAAAATATTTTAATTAGCTAAAAATATGTACATCTGTTAAGAAAAGTTGTAGATGTACCAATATATAAATTGTAATGTCTAATTAATATAAAATTTCGGAGAGTTTAATCATGGCAACGTTTAATACTGATAAGTTACAAGATATTCAAGCTAAAAACCTTGATCTATTAAAAGAATTAAGTGATAAAGTATTTGAAGGTGTTGAGCAATTAACACAACTTCAATTAAAAACATTAAAAGCTTCTTCTGAAGAAAGCTTTGATAATTTCCGTAAGCTATTAACTGTACGTGACCCACAATCATTTGCTAGCTTACAAGCTTCTTTATCACAACCTGCTGCACAAGCTGAGCGTATTTTAGAGTTCAATCGTCAAGTATATGATTTAATTTCTAAAACTCAAGCTAGTATCAGTAAATTAACTGAAAATCAAGTAAGTCAAGGTGGTAAACAAGTTCAAGAGCTTGTTGAAAACATTGTAAAAAATGCACCTGCTGGTTCTGAACCTGTGGTTTCTGTATTAAAATCAGCTTTAGAAGGTGCTGGTACAGCTTATGAAAGCTTACAAAAAGCAGCTAAAAAAGTAGCTGAAATGACAGAAAACAATATCAATGCGGCAACAGTAGCAGCTGATAAAGCAACTAAAGCAGCGACCAGCCGTAAAGCAAGCTAATTAGCTGTTAGAAATAACAAGGGGGAGAATATTAATTCTCCTCCTTTTTTTTGCTTTGATTAAATGGGGTAGGGAAGTTAGGGAATAGACCAAACATATTTTGGGTATTCATATAAAGTTGTTTGGTACGCTCTAAATATTCTTGCATTACTTTCTGCATAACAGGCATTTGGCTAGACATAAAATCTGTCCAAGCTTCCGTGGACGGCATTCCTGATTGTTTCTGAATTTCCATAACGGATTCTAATGTTTTTTCGAGGTAGCTACCCAGCATGCCTTGGAAAGGGCCATAAAAACGAATAATATTTTTTAGTGCCTGACTAGAAAAAATAGGATCACCATCAGTTTCTGCATCTTGAATAATTTGGAGTAAGATACTTCTTGTTATATCTTCTCCTGATTTTGCTTCTACTACTTGGAAAGGAATCTCTTCAATTACATAGTTACGAATATCTTGTAATGTAATATGCGTGCTTGTATGGCTGTCATATAAGCGACGGTTAGCATATTTTTTGATTAAATGGATAGTGGATGTATCAGACATTAAACTGCTCATTTATAGTAAAAAATTAATCGTGTTTATTATACAACAGTAACTCATTTATCCTTTCATTATTTATAAATTAATATCTTATAAAGTTTTGTTTAGGCTTAATTAGATATTTTAGTTTCTATGAAAATAATCAGGAGTAAATTCAATGAGATTAAAAGATAAGATAGCTTAGGTGTTACTTATGTTGCAAAAGGTATACGCATTAATACAGTATATTCGAGATATGTGAGCAGCCATATTTTGGATTATATGATACCAGAAGTAAAACTAGATTTAATTAAGCGACATTCAATAGGATGTTTAGCTAAATCAGAGGAAATTGCAAAGGTTGTAATATTTTTAGCATCAAATGATGTTAGTTTTATAGTAGGTACTGGTTTACTAGTAGATGGTGGTTATACGGTGCAATAAGTAGTATTCTTTTCGCTAAGTAAGACTATAATTTTCATTTTATGTGATAAGGAGTTTTTGATGGATAAGTATGTGGTAGGAGAGGTTTGGTTATATCAACAGCGGGAGGAAGAGGAAAACTCTACAGTGGTTATCAATAAGATTGAGCTTGGTAGCGATCAATTGCCTATTTATCACATTACTATCCGTGATGTTAAAATTGCTAATCCAAATAGTCCAACAGGTTTTACAGATAAGATCGGACATGCACCTGTTTCTGTAGAAACATTAGAGCGAAGTTTAACAACAAAGATTGCTAATGAAGAAGTTGATAGTGACTATTTAGAAGGATATGAGGCTTGGTATAAAGCTCATGTGGCAGGAGAGGCTGGTGTTTTTACTAATACTGTGGCTGAAATTGTGAGCTATATTGAGCAAGTGATAAACTCTCAACAGTAGGATTATTTAAGGTAAAGGGATATAACATGGGTAAAAAATATAAAACTATTATTATTTTATTAGTTATGCTGTTGATACCTATTCCTCGTTGTGCTGTAGCTAATACGATAACAATAGATACAAAAGTAATGATGAGTTAATCTAATTAGAAATTTTAACTTATGTTACTATATTTTAATGCATTTAATTATGCGTAAAAGATATTTAATGGTATTCTTAAAAACTTCTATTGACATTTTATAAGACTAATTGACTATGATTAAATTACATACAAACCATGGCGTAATAACATTAAAACTTGATGTTGAGAAAGCTCCAGAAACCACTGCTAATTTTGAAAAATATGTAAAAGATGGTCATTATAATGGCACTATTTTTCACCGTGTAATTAATAATTTTATGATTCAAGGCGGTGGTTTTGAGCCAGGAATGAGCCAGAAAGAAACCAATGCACCTATTAAGAATGAAGCTAATAATGGTCTTTCTAACAAGCGTGGCACTATTGCTATGGCTCGTACTATGGACCCTCATTCAGCTAGCGCACAATTTTTTATTAATGTAAAAGATAATACGTTCTTAGACCATACTGCTCCTACAGCACAAGGTTGGGGTTATGCTGTGTTTGGTGAAGTAGTAGATGGTATGGATGTAGTAGATAAGATTCGTGATGTTGCAACAACATCGAAAGCAGGTCATCAAGATGTTCCTGTAGAAGATGTAATCATCGAGAAAGCAGAGGTTGTAGCAGACTAAGCAAGTAAATGAGCATTTTACTGATCGCTGATTTACATTTAAATGAAGAACGCCCAGATATTACTGAGGCGTTCTTGTCTTTTTTGCACAATAAAACAAAGGATTGTGAAGCATTATACATCTTAGGTGATTTTTTTCATGTATGGATAGGTGATGATGCTATGGGAGAGTTTGAACATACTATTGCCCGTCAACTAAAAAAATTAACTGAGCAGGGCATTAAAATCTATTTGATGCACGGTAATCGAGATTTTGCAATTGGTAAAACCTTTTGTAAATTAGCAGGTTGTACATTACTGAAAGATCCAACATTAACTTCTTTTTATGGTACACCTGTATTACTTTCACATGGCGATATTCTTTGTACTAAAGACATTGACTATCAGAAAAAACGGCGTTTTTATCGAAACCCGCTTATTTTATTCCTATTGCGGTTATTATCCCTTAAAAAAAGAAAACAATTAGCTGCAAAACTACGTGCAGAAAGTAAAATGAAGAAAGGGATTAAATCAGCTGATATTATGGATGTTACTCCAGAAGAAGTTGTTAAGTTATTAGAAAAATATAAGGTACAACTATTGGTTCATGGACATACCCATCGACCAGCTATTCATCAATTGATAGCAAACCAACAGCATGCAAAAAGAATAGTATTGGGTGATTGGGAGCCTAATGGTAAAGTGCTAAGGGTCACTTCTGAAGGCATGAGTTTAGAACCAGCTAATTAAACATTACATTCAACAATAAGTCCTTGATTTTTCATTTCGATTGAAAACATTTAACTCTCTAAAAATTAAAATTTCTGTTTTTAAATTTTTGTCACAAAATACATACAAAACACGAACAAAAATAATTTCCATTTTTTATAAAATAATTATCAATTAATATTGATTAATAATCATAATTTAGGGGATATGTTATTAATTATAAAGATATTATTTGCTGTTAGAAAATATTATTCTTTAATAATTCCTTAATGATGTTTTGTTTTACTAACTTAAACAAATAGCAGGGATGAAATAATAATGGTATTGAATAATTATTCTGGGGTCATACCAAATAAAGTAATAAATCAAGTATTGTATATTGTGTATGGGGATAATCTGAATTATCAGATTGAAACAAAATTAAGTATCCTAAGTATTTTACGGCATACTAAACAACCAAATTTTACTATTCGAATAATGACAGATAGGCCAGCAGATTATGATGGATGGCCTGTAGAAATTTTGCCACTTAATGATCAAATATTAAATGATTGGTTAGGCATTACGGATTATCATTATCGCCGTAAGGCAGTAGGTATTTTAATGGCTTTACCATATGCTGAGCGTACTGTATTTTTAGATACAGATACTATTCTAAAAGAAGACACAAATCAGTTATTTACTCTATTTAATAAGGGAGAGGTTTTAGTTGATCGCATTGAGGGTAATTGGGCTAGATGTATACATGATAAATTAATTGGTAAGGTTAATGAATATCTAATAAAAACCTATCCACAACTGGATACATCACTAAAACTTATTAACTCTGGTGTAGTAGGTTTATTTGCAGAGGATAGCCAGTTAATCGAAAAGGCTATTGAGCTCATTGATGAGCTGTGGCCAAAAGATCCAGCATGTCGAGTATTAGAGCAGTTTTGCTTGGCTATTAGTTTTGATAAGCAAAGAACATTAGTGGAACATAATATTATTTATCATTATTGGAGCAAAAAAGAGTTTTTCCATCAAATGGGCCAGTATTTCTTTGAAAAATATGGATATGCTTATCAAGAAAATTACCCTGAGAAAAGTAAAGAAATTGTAACCAGTATTCTTCGGCCATCTTTTCTAAAGCGTTTAATATCGCGTGTGAAAGTACGATCATTTCCTAAAAAGCAAAGAAGTGGTTTATTAAAATTACTTTATGCTTTAGCACTTAATGCTAATGGTTATGAAGCAAGCCAAAAGGCTGCTTATTGGCTACAGGCGATGAATAAAGATTTTCCTCGCTATAACCCAGCAGCCTATGAGCAATTTAAACAAGGGCAGTGGCCAACTGATTACTTAAGAATTGCAACAGTTAAACAACAACAAGACTTTTTAAGTTTTCTTAAGAAACAGAAACTATTAAATTAATCAAGCAAAGTAAAAATTACTTGATAATAGTTTCATCTGCTTCTTGTTTTTCTGTAGCAAAGCCTATTGGCGTGGGTTCCATGCTGATATTAAAATCGGGTTGAATGTAAAAGTTAATGCCACCTAAGTAACCCGTACGTGCTAAAGAGCTGATTACTTTATCGCTTGTTTTGGCTTGAAAATAAATGGCAGCATTTCTACCTTTAATAAAAGGTAAGTTGATTGTAAATTCTGTATTAGCAGGGATGCTTCCCACAGATGATTCATTACCATTTACTTTTACCATATAAAGTAGTGGCTCATTGGAAGTATTGTGAATAGTAAGCTTAGGTGCTTCTTGCCAAGCCACAAAAATAAAAGAACATAGCAAAAGAATTAGGATAGTAATAATACGACGTTTATTTGCTAGCCTAGCGCCCTTTTTAGGTTTTGTTTCATCAACTGTCACAATGTTATCCCGTTTTCTTTCAATAAATTAGTTAATGCTTCTTCATCCCAAACAGCAACGCCTAACTCGTTAGCTTTCGTGAGTTTAGAACCAGCATCAGCTCCAGCTACGACTACGGATGTTTTTGCTGAAACACTGCCTGCTATTTTCGCGCCTAGTTGCTCTAAATACAGTTTGGCTGCATCACGCTTCATGGTTTGCAGTGTGCCTGTTAGTACCCAACTTTGACCTGCAAGAGGCAAATTCTGCTTGGTTTGCTTTTGTTCACTTTGCCAATGCATACCAAAATCTTTTAACTGAGTTTCTATAGCCCTTGCTTTATCTGCATTTTGAGGTTGTTTAAAATAATCCAGTAAACTATTCGCTGCACGTTCTGATAGTTTGTCTACTACAGATAGATCAATTTTATCAGCCTTTATAATCGCTTCAAGGGTATTGAAACGTTTTGTTAAACGTTCCGCAGTAGTATCCGCAATAAAAGATATATTTAACGTTTTTAGTAAGTCTGCGAGTGTAAAACTGGCTGTTAAATTTTCAGCAATATCACCTTCATTTTGTAATTCAATATAATTTAATAATTGCTGTAGTGTTTGTTGATTATGGTCTTCTGCAAAGAAGTTATTAATTTCATAAGCCACTTCTAAACCAACATCAGGTAGTGAAGTAAGTATTTCAGGATAAGCCTGTTTAATACGCGTTAGTGAGCCAAAAGAGCGAGCTAATAATTTGGCGGTACTTTCGCCTACATTGGGAATACCTAAGGCATAGATAAATCTTGCTAAGTCAGGTTTTCTACTATTATTAATAGCGGCTAATAGATTTTTACTAGAAGTATCTGCAAAACCTTCCAGTTCAATGACTTGTTCAAAAGTAAGCTGATATAAATCGGCAGGCGAACTTATCAATTGATTATCAACTAATTGCTCAACGATTTTGTCGCCTAAACCATCGATATCCAAAGCTTTACGAGAAACAAAATGAATAATAGATTGTTTAACTTGAGCAGGGCAGGATAGCCTACCCGTACAGCGATAAATAGCACCTTCTGAAATGTGCTCTTGTCCTTTACTACGCTTTATAAGTTGCGTACGTTCAACCATTGAACCACAAACTGGGCAATGTTCAGGAATTTGTACAGGTTTGGCATCACTAGGACGACGTTCTAATACAACACTGGTAATTTGTGGAATAACATCACCTGCACGACGGATAATTACAGAATCACCAATCATTAAGCCTAGTCGAGTTACTTCATCCATATTATGCAAGGTAGCGTTAGAAACAATAACACCGCCAACATGCACAGGTTTTAATCTAGCAACAGGGGTTACAGCACCTGTACGACCAACTTGGAATTCAACATCTAATAGTTCAGTGATTTCCTCTTGAGCAGGGAATTTATAGGCAATAGCCCAACGTGGCTCACGAGAACGAAAACCTAATTGTTGTTGATCTTCGATTTGATTAACTTTAAACACTACACCATCAATATCATAGCCAAGATTATCCCGTCGTTGACCAATATCTTGGTAATAGCTAAAGCATTCGGTAAAGCCTGTGGCTAATTTTAATTCAGGACTAATGGGGATACCCCATTCTTTTAATTGTAGTAATGCTTGCTGTTGAGTATTAGCTAATTCGTTATCTTCTGTAATAAAACCATAACAACAGAAGGTTAAGGGTCTAGTAGCAGTTACTTTTGAGTCTAATTGGCGAAGTGAACCTGCCGCTGCATTACGGGGGTTAGCAAAAGGTTTACCTTCATTGGCTAAGATTGAGGTATTAAGTTTTTCAAAACCTGCTCGAGGCATATAAACTTCACCTCTAACTTCTAGTCGAGTAGGCCATCCAGAACCATGTAGTTTTAAAGGAATATTGCGGATGGTACGGATATTAGCTGTAATATCTTCACCTGTAGTACCATCACCACGAGTGGCACCCCTTATAAAAATACCATTTTCGTAAACCAGACTTACTGCTAAACCATCTAATTTAGGTTCACAGCAGTAGACAATTTCAGCAGAAGTTGATAAACCTTCTTTAACTCGTCGATCAAAGTTTTTTAATTCATCTTCTGCAAAAGCATTGCCAAGACTTAGCATAGGGACTTCATGCTGTACCGTATTAAATTGGGGTAATGCTTCACCCCCCACTCGCTGAGTCAGTGAGTCAGTAGTTTTTAATTCAGGGTATTGTTCTTCTAATGCTTGTAGCTCACGAAATAAACGATCATATTCAGCATCAGGGATAGTAGGGTTATCAAGTACATAGTATTGATAACTATGATGATTAAGTTCTTTACGAAGTTGCTCTATACGTAAGATAGCTTGTTCTTTTGTCAACATAGTAGTACCAAAGGGGAAAAAGGAGCTATTTGTTACAGCTCCTTAAAAGTAGGCTTAATATTTCTTTTTGAGTTTACGGCGTTCAAAATCAACGATACGTTGCCGATAATGTTCAATGGTTTGGGCTGTCATAACACTGTGTTGGTCATCGTGTAATTCACCATTTAACTCGTTACTTAATTTACGAGCAGCGGCTAGCATTACATCAAATGCACGTTTAGGGTGTTTGGGGCCAGGTAAACCTAGGAAGAAACTAACTGCACGGGTAGAAAAGTGATCAATATCATCAAGGTCAAAAGTACCAGGTTTTACCCCATTAGCCATAGAAAAATAGCGTTCACCATTGCCCGTCATGCTTTCATGACGATGAAAAATATCCATTTCACCAAAACGTAGACCGCTTTCTAAAATATTTTGTAATAATGCAGGGCCTTTAAAGCCTTCTGAATCAAGAGATACTACATTAATAATTAATACTTCTTCTATAGGTTGTGGCTTATTATCTGTTTCTGTTTTAGGACTATGCTTATTATATTGAGCTTCTTCATCTGTAAGATTTAGGCTAATCTGTTGTTCTTGTTTGGAGGGTTTAGAATCTGATTCATCTTTTGTTGATAAAAATGGAACATCCTCCTCTTCATTTTCTGTTTCTGAAAAAAAGGATTTAGGATTTTTAGATTTTGATTTAGGGTCATCCGTATTGTCGTAATAAGGGCTTAAGTTTCGATCAAGCCTTAATTTCCCACGACTACCTCTTATACGACGCCAGCCATCGAACAGAATGGCTGCAATAACTATGATGCCAACAATAATTAGCAATTCACGCAACCCAATGTCCATTAAATCTCCCTTAGTGGTAGTTAGTTTATTAAATTATATGAATTATCGCATATTATGTAAAAACAAGAATAGCTTATTTGCACTAGTCAAATGATAATGATACCTTTATTTTAAAATCATAACAGTTAACCATTAATCAATTATATTTCAAAAAATATTTTAGTAAATTTTTTGTATGGCAGTATTTAATTGATTTATAGCATTATTCAAAATATACATTTTTATAAAGATATTGGTATAACCTTCTTCATAGTAAATAGTATTTTTATGTTTCTCACCAACATGATTTTTGAAAAAGAAAAAACCATAACGCTCATATAATCGATAAGTGTTTATAGTGTGATGATTTTTTTCTGTCACTTGCAATATTTGTAATTTCTCTAGAAAATTATTATCTAAAGGATAATCTGCTTCTGCAAAATCTATGGCAGGTTGCCAATCTAAATAAACAGCGTTTAGCGTACCATTAAACTTATAAAGTAATCTTGAAAAATAACGACTAAATGAACAGCTGTCATTATAACAACCACTAATTTCACTATTGCCAGTGTAAAAATAAAAATGACTCAAGGAAGTTTGAACAATTAATTGATAGTTTCGTTCATTTTCTAATGTCCATACTAAGTTTCTTTCTTGTGAGGATAGGGGGGTTAATAAAGTCGTTAGATCAGATAAATAAGGGGCAAGATTTACACCAGAATGAACCAATCTATCCAATACAAAATAATGCTGATTTAGCATATTAATAAAAATAACTGTATCTTCTATATTTCGTTGCTTGTTATTTAACATATGACGATAAAATTTTATGTCATTTATTAAGAAAGAGACTCCTTCTTCTATATTTCCAGACTTAATTTCTAGAATGGCATTGGCTGTTAATAGTTGTGATACGCTACTTATATATTGATAAGGTACAGAGCTATTAAGATTAGCGGGTAGGATATGAGCAAACTCAGAGAATTTTTGTAATGACAAATAATTATTAATAAAACCTTTTTGTTCTTGCATTAATTGTCGAATAAAAGGGGCTTGTTGAGTAATATCATTTAAGCATTGTGTATTTATAAAGTTAGCATCACAAGGTAATTGGTACAGTGTACTTATTTCTTGTGCTTTTGTTGCTTCAAAACCCATATTGTATTCAAATGGCGTTTTTTCTGTCGTATGAATTGCTTTTTGAATGGCCTTTAAACCTTCTGTTACCATATTTTCAGAATGTAGTACATTAAATCCAGCCATAGCAACAAAAGCATTTTGTTCATTAGGAATATTTGTTTTGGGAATGATATTGGAAAGTTGCTCTTTTACAACAGGTAGCATTTCCTCATCTTTCGTTTGTCCCCACATAAAGAATAAAATGATGATGAAAAGGATAATATAAGAAGCATAAGATATTTTTTTAGCCATAATTATGATAGCCTAAAAATTTGTTTTAACTTAATTATTAACGGATTTGGTGGTGCTAGTTTTTTATATTCAGTTAATTTTGGTGTCGTTTTTTTAACCCAAATTTGATAGCTACTATAAATAATTTCAAGCTCATTGCTATAATTTTTTAGAAAAGAATCTATTCCTTGTTTAGGATTATTAAAATCTTCTTTATAAGCTTTCCATTTATAGTCATCAAAAATAATAATTCCACCTACTTTACATAGTTTAAAAGCAAAAATTGCATCAGATAAAACATCGGGTGAGCGATGTGAGCCATCAATATAGATTATATCGAAATTACTTTCAAATTGTTGTTGTATGGAAAATACTCGATAATTAGTATCTATATCTAAACTACTTCCTTGTAAAATGGTTAGTTTATATCTATCTACTGGTGTAATAGAAGACTGTGAGTTTATAAAAATATATTTTTCAGCACTTGATGATTGCCAAACATTTGCATTATGCATGAATGTAGAAAATGTTCCTGAGTCGTGCTCCATACTGCCTTCAAAGGTGTCAATTGAAACTGCTTTCGAATCTGGATGGCGCAGCACATTATTCATCATCCAAAAAGTACTTTGTCCTTCATATGAGCCTATTTCTAAATACAAAGTTTTTTTGTTTTGATAGAGTGGAATTAATTCAGACCATTTTGCTATATTGTTCTGAAACCAATTATTGCTAAAAGAATAACTTGGATTTTTATTCATAAAGTATTTCCTATAAATTTTAGAAATTATTCTATATTTCACATGGTATATTAACAAGTTAATATACCATGTGGGTTATTTTTGTTTAATATATTTCATAAGTAAATTAATGGTATGAAAAAGATTAAATGACCTTATTTTCATATAGAAAAACATCTTAGTTTGACGATTAAACAAATCATATATAAGAGCAGTGCATGCCATTGCAATAAGTGATGATATTGCCGCCCCTAAACCTCCTATTATAGGAATTAGTAGAAAATTCATTACTAGATTTACAATGGCGCCACAAAGTGTTCTATATAGTGATAATAGTTGTAAATTTTCAATTACAAACCATTGTGATGAGGCTACACCTAAGCTAACAAAAACACCAGTCCATATATGGATAATTAAAATACTTGCAGATGCTTGATATTGGACGCCATAAAGAAAATAAATAATATAAGGTGCAAGAAAGCTAGTAATAATAGCAATACTAATAGAGATAATAACTAAAATGTTAATAATAAGTTTTAATTTGGAGTAATAGTTTTCTTCATTAACTGCCCTAGCTTTAATTAGTGTTGGTGTTACAGATGACATGATAATCATTGGAATTAAATACCAAATTTCACTAATTTTTGTGGCAGCAGTATAAAGCCCTACAGCTTCATAATCTAGCATCTGGGCTAACATAACTTGGTCGATACGCATATAAATTATGATGGTTAGCCCTGAAAGTATAAGAGGCCAACACTGTTTTATTATTTTTTTAATATAATTTAAATCAATTTTCCAAGTAGTTATTTGTTGTTTTCTACTGAGATAAGCAAAGACTATTAAACTACTGATAATAAACGCATCTAATAAAAAAATACTGGCAATAGCAAGTAATGAGGCTTTACAGAGAATTAGAATTATTTTTAATAGACTACAAATCACGAAAGAACAGTTTTCAGACCATACAATGTATTTAGATTGAGTGTGAGACTCAAAGAAATAACGGATTACATCACTAGCTTTAAAGAGCAATGAAAAGCCAATAACGATTGCAATAACCTTTGAAGTATTATCTGTAAATAAAATAAAAGTTAAAAGTAATAGGATTAAAAAAGCGAGAACAGAAGTCACTATTTGTATAAAAAATGTACTTCCCATAATTATATTAGTTAATTTAGGTTCATTAACTAACTCTTTAACAGTAATGCTGTTTAGACCAAAGCCTGCAATAACAACTAAAAAACTTATAATTGCTAGCACATAATTTAATAATCCAAGTTGTTCTGGGCCTAAATAGCGTGCCATCCATGCGCCAATAAATAATCCGACACCCATACGGAAAATTTTATCGAAAAAAAGCCAGCCCATATTATTAATTATTTTATTTAAGTAAGGCTTTTGCGATAATTTATTTTTGATATGGTTAGGAATTAGTTTCATGAATTAACTGTTGGGCGACCTATAGAATAATAAGTAATGTTTAGTTTTTTCATGTTCTCTAATGCGTAAAGATTGCGACCATCAAAAATTACAGCCTGTTTTAGTGTATTACGGATAGTGACAAAGCTAGGGGCTTTAAATTCTTGCCATTCTGTAACAATAACTAAAGCATCAGCATTTTCTATGGCATCTTCTTTTGTTTGACAAAGTATAAGATCATTACGGTCACCATAAATACGATAGGTTTCTTGCATTGCTTTAGGGTCATAAGCTTTAACTTTAGCGCCTGCTTGCCATAAAGCTTCCATTAAATTACGGCTAGATGCCTCTCGCATATCATCAGTATTGGGTTTAAAGCTTAATCCCCAAATAGCAAAGGTTTTATCTTTTAAATTATGTTGAAAATGTTGATCAATTTTTTCAAATAAAACATGTTTTTGTATGTTATTACGTTCTTCTACAGCAGATAATAGTTTTGCATCAAAATTTATTTCATTTGCTGTACGAATGAGGGCTTTAACATCTTTGGGGAAACAAGAACCCCCATAACCTGCACCAGCATAAATAAAGTGATAACCAATACGAGGATCTGAACCAATACCCCGTCGAATCATTTCAATATCAGCGCCTAATTTTTCCGCCAAATTAGCCACTTCATTCATAAAGCTAATCTTAGTAGCAAGCATACAGTTGGCAGCATATTTACAGAGTTCAGCACTACGAATATCCATGACAATAATTTTTTCATGATTACGGTTAAATGGAGCATAAAGTTCACGTAAGGTTTTTTCAGTTTCAAGATTATCCGTGCCAATAATAATACGGTCTGGCCTCATGCAATCATTAACTGCTGAACCTTCTTTTAGAAATTCGGGATTGGAAGCAACAGTAAATTGTAAATTTGTTCGATTAGTTTTTGTTAAAACCTCTGTAATACAATTTGACACTTTATCAGCGGTGCCAACAGGGACAGTAGATTTATTAATAATAATACTATTATTGGTCATATGTGTAGCAATAGTTTTTGCTACAGCTAATACATATTGTAAGTCTGCAGAACCATCTTCATCTGGAGGGGTTCCAACAGCAATAAAGAATATCTCTTTATTGATTATTGCTTCTTTTGCATCAGTGGTAAATTTTAAACGGCCTGCTTGATAATTAGTTTTAACTAAACTATCTAAGCCAGGTTCAAAAATAGGTAAAATCCCTTTTTTTAAATTTTCAATTTTAGTGGGATCAACATCTACACAAGTAACATCATGTCCTATTTCTGCTAAAACGGTTCCTTGTACTAAACCTACATACCCTGTACCAAAGACTGTAATATTCATAGTGTATTTTTACTCACTATTTAGGTTAAAAAGAAATAGGCTTTAAAATCGCTACTTAACAATATACCTATGGAAATTAGAAAATTATACCATTGGGTTAATTTAATATTAAAAAACTTTCACCGTTTTGTGATAGATTAATAAAACTTGTTATTAATGAAGAAGTAAGATGAAAAGGATTTACTATTATTTATTATTTTTACTATGTTTCACAATAACTGCTGAAGCAAGTATTCACTATTGTGTGGACTCTCAGGGGCAACGTATTTTTTCTGATAAACCCTGTGCAGAAACAATGATGGGCGAGGGTGATGTAACGAGTTATGAGCAAGGCAAAGGAAGTGTGGAGTTACAAAAAATACCTGTAGTAGTAGATGATACAGTTGCAGACAAAATACGCTATCGTATGTCACCAGCACAAATTAGGAAAACATATTGTGCAAAATATGATCAAGTGCAGCGTAACCGTCTTGTGCAGACTAAACAAGTGGTATTAGGCATGTATTTAGCAGATGTTATTAAAGTGTGGGGAGCGCCTATAGCATCTGATGGTAATAAAGTATTGTTCCAAGATGATAATGATGAAATGGTGACAATTTCTTTACTAGAAGGATGTGTTATTAATATTCGACATGATTATATGGATAGTGATGAAGAATTTTTTTATGAAGAACAACCTATTGAAGATAATATAAATTAATCACATGCGGATAGCGTTAATAACTTTTATCATTGGATTGTTATCTATTCGTTTTTTTCCTGCGTTACCCTCACTTTCAGCTTGTATCATATTGGCTTGTGTGGGGCTAACTTTATTACCTTGGCGACTTTATCCACTAGGCATGCTGTTAATAGGTATTGCATGGGGATGTTATGGGGCAAGTCAAACCATTAATGATCGTTTAAATCCAGCATTAGATGGCAAAACAATATGGATAGAGGGCACTATAGCTGGTTTACCAGAGCAAGCTGAACAGGTTATTCGCTTTCAATTAAAAAATGCCAAAGCACAAGATATTCAGTTACCTACCAATATAAGGCTTGCTTGGTATAAAGGTGAACAAGTAGCTACTGGGGAGTCTTGGCGTCTACAAGTAAGATTAAAATACCCTAGAGGAACAATTAACCCGTATGTTTTCGATTATGAAGCATGGCTAACAGCCAAGCATATTGGTGCAACAGGTACGGTTAAACAAGCACAACGTTTACAAGAAAACACCAATATTATTAACTGGCGTTATCAACTACGTCAAAAAATGTTAGCACAAGATACTGCTAACCAAACAGCAGGATTAATCGCTTTAGTATTAGGTGATGGTTCTGCATTATCTAGAAGTCAATGGCAAGTATTACAAGAAACGGGCACTGTCCATTTAATGGTTATTTCGGGGCAGCATATTACGTTATTAGCAGGATTTCTTTATTTTTTTATAGCAGGCTTAGTGCGTTTAGGGTGGTGGCCTAAAAGACTACCATGGTTACCTATAGCTTGTGGTTTAGCTATGTTAGGTGCTTTAGCTTATGGTTTATTGGCAGGGTTTGAAGTACCTGTACAGCGTGCTTGTATTATGTTGGCACTCGTGTTGTTATGGCGTTTAAGGTTTCGTCATTTAGGGGTAGCCACACCGTTTTTAATGGCTTTAGCTATTGTTCTTATTGCAGACCCTTTAGCCAGTTTACAAGCTGGTTTTTGGCTATCGTTTAGTGCAGTAGCCATCTTATTATTGTTGCTTTCAGGGCGACTGAATTATAACAATTGGTGGTTAAGTGCTATAAACATTCAGTGGGCAATTACCATAGGTTTAATACCTGTACTATTGGTTTTGCTATTGCCTGTTAGTTTAACCAGCCCTATTGCCAATTTAATAGCAGTACCTATTGTTAGTTTTATTATTGTACCTTTTGCATTATTGGGGACTTTACTCATAGGTATTCCCTATGTAGGCGCACTATTGCTTTGGTTGGCGGGTTATACTTTAAAGTTAATGTTTATTATTTTGACTTTTGTTGCTGAAGTAGTACCTGCTTGGGTAGCCCCTATGCCTCCTTGGTGGGCTTTTTTATTAGCTTTTTTAGGCGTATTTTTAATATTGTTACCAAGAGGTGCATTACTTCGAGTATTTGGCATAGTTTTTTGTTTGCCATTATTTTTTGTTAACACAGTAAATATTAAAGAAGATCAAGCAGAAGTAACAGTGTTTGATGTAGGACAAGGGTTGTCCGTATTAGTGAGAACTAAAAATCATAGCTTATTATATGATACAGGTCCCAGTTTTGGTGATTTTAATTTGGGAGAGAGGATTATTACTCCCTCTCTACAGCGACAAGGGGTTAAACTACTCGATAAAATAGTTGTTTCTCATGCAGATACAGATCATGCAGGCGGACTACAAGCAATTACTAAGCGTGTAACCGTGCAACAGTTAATAAGTGGTGAGCCAGATAAATTAGTGAGTGAATTAATGACTCACCCTTGTCAAAATAATAGTTGGCAGTGGGATGGGGTAAAATTCTCATTATGGCAGTGGTCAGCAGCAACAAAGGGTAATGATGCATCTTGCGTATTATTGGTAGAAGCAAAGGGTGAAACGTTATTATTAACAGGTGATATTTCAAGTAAAGCTGAACAAGCTTGGTTTGCAGAAAATAACAGGCAGATTAATTGGCTATTAGTGCCACATCACGGTAGTAAGAATAGTTCATCATGGAACTTTTTAGCGGCTACAAAGCCTCAATATATAATTGTTTCAAGAGGATGGTTAAATCCATTTAATCATCCAAACTTAGCCACTCTGGAGCGTTATCAAAAAGTGGGAGCTAAGGTTGAGGATACAGCATTAGCAGGTGCTTTACAGATTAACTTAGGTACATTTCAATCTGCTACAAGGCAGCGTGATACAAAATATTTTTGGCGAAAACAATGACATCAGTTTATCATTATAGGTTAGCCTTGTGATAAAGTTGTTATTTTAAGAAGGGAGCGTAAAAACTGTGTGGGAATTAGTTAAAGCAGGTGGGATCATGATGTTCCCATTAATCCTTTGCTCTATTGTAGCAATGGGCATTATTATTGAGCGACTGATTGTTTTAAGAGCAACAAAAGTAGCACCTGCACCATTAATGGGTAAAGTATGGACTTGGTTTAAATCAGGCCAAATAGATCATTTACGCTTAGAAGAGTTAAGAAATGATTCTCCACTAGGACAAATTTTAGCGGCTGGACTGTCAACTGCTCATAAAGGTCGCGAACAAATGAAGGAAGCCATTGAAGAAGCAGGTGGCTTTGTTATTCATAATTTAGAGCGCTATTTAAATACCTTAGGTACAATTGCTGCTATTACGCCATTATTGGGATTATTAGGTACAATTTTTGGTCTTATTGAGATTTTTAGTGCTTTTTTAGGTGGTGGTGCACCAGATTCATCTAAATTAGCTGGTGGTATTGCTATGGCGTTAGTAACCACTGCCACAGGTTTGATTGTGGCGATTCCTTCGGTATTTTTTCATCGCTTTTTATTACGTAAAGTAGATGAGTTAGTGGTAACCATGGAGCAAAATGTAACTAGATTAGTTGATGCGATTGATGATAGTTATAACCAAAGAGAAACAACCTATGCACCAGATGTTAAGCCAACTAAAAAGCGTAAAACTGGTAAACCAGTGAGTAAAGCATCAGAAGCTCGAGGCGAATCAACGTGAGATTTAAAAGAGGACGGGGTAATGGAGCTGCCCGTGATGAAATTTTCATCAATTTAGCGTCGTTGATAGATATTATTTTTGTGCTTTTGTTATTTTTTGTAGTAACTACAACATTTACTCGCGAAAACCAATTAACTATCGAGCTTCCAGAATCAAGTATTCATAATCCAATTACCTCTGCTAATGTAGATCGTTTAGAGGTTACCATTAGTAATGACGGCAAATATGCGGTGAATGGTCGTGTATTACTACAGTCAACAGAAGATGCATTAACTGAGGCAATGATAGCTGAGTCTAAAGGTAATAGAGATTTGCCTGTGTTAGTGACGGCGGACGCTAATGCCAAATATCAGGCAGTTATTACAGCAATGTCGGCAGCAGGGCAATTAGGCTTTTCTAAATTACGTTTAGTCACTGTAGAGTCTGATCAGTAATATGTCTTTTAGTGATTGCTTAGTGGCATCATGGTATGGGCAAAGGAAGCCTTTCTATTGGCTTAGCCCCTTTTCGAAATTATATGCTAAGCAGGTCCTAAAACGTCGAGAGGACTATCTTTCAGGTAAAAAAGAAGCTTATCGAGCGCCTGTTCCTATCATTGTAGTAGGTAATATTACAGTGGGGGGAACAGGTAAGACACCGATGATTCTATGGTTAATTGATTACTGTAGAAGTAAAGGATTAACGGTGGGCGTGGTTAGTCGTGGTTATGGTGCAAAGCCCTCTAAATTTCCATGGCGTGTTAAAGAAAACCAATCTGCCAGTGAAACAGGGGATGAGCCTTTATTAATTGTTAAAAGGACTCAAGTTCCCTTAGTGATTGATCCTAATCGAACCAATGCAGTTAAGCATTTACTAGCAACTGAAAAAATAGATATTATTTTATGTGATGATGGTCTACAGCACTATAAGTTAGCCCGTGATTTAGAATTAGTGATGATAGATGCCGCTAGGGGTTTAGGTAATGGTTATTGTTTACCTATGGGGCCACTACGTGAGCCTGCAAATCGTTTAAAGTCTGTGGATGCCATTATTTATAATGGGGCTGAACAAGACACTGCTGATGGTTATGCTATGCATTTACAGCCTACCCAGTTAATTAATGTATTAACAGGTGAGCAACAGTCACTGGATTATTTTAAAGCAGCACAATCAGTTCATGCAGTGGCAGGTATTGGTAACCCTCAGCGATTCTTTAAAACATTACAGCAATTTGATTGGAAGGTATTTGAACATCCTTTTAACGACCACGCTGTTTTCGATAAAACTACTTTAAATTTTACAGATCAATATCCTGTTGTCATGACTGAGAAAGATGCGGTGAAATGTAAAGATTTTGCTCAACCGCATTGGTGGTATTTAAAAGTAACAACAGAGCCCTCTATGGCTTTTGTGAAATGGTTTGATCAAAAAATTACCGAGCTTGTTGGCTAAAACTGTTTATAATAAGCCAAATAATTTTGCCAGTAACTCACTATTGAGGTTATTACAATGAATCAAAGTTTACTCGACATATTGGCTTGTCCTATTTGTAAAGGACCTTTGGAACTTAGCAAAGACAAAACAGAACTTATCAGCAAAGGCGCAGGTGTTGCCTATCCTATTCGTGATGGTATTCCTGTGATGATCGTCGATGAAGCACGTACCTTAACGACTGATGAGCGATTAGCTAAATGAGTACACCTTTTATTGTTGTTATCCCTGCACGCTATGGTTCAACACGTTTACCAGGTAAACCATTGTTAGCAATAGCAGGTAAACCAATGGTGCAGCATGTATGGGAACGGGCAATAGAGAGTGGTGCAAAGCAAGTTTATATTGCTACGGATGATTCACGTATTAAAGAGGCTTGTGAGGCTTTTAATGCTCCCGTATTAATGACACGGGGTGATCATCGTTCAGGCACTGATCGTTTAGAAGAAGTAGCCACTATGTTAGGGTTGGCAGATGATGATATTGTAGTTAATGTACAAGGTGATGAACCTTTAATACCTGCAAGTATTATCAATCAAGTGGCTGAAAATCTTGCGTTGTTTAATGAAGCAGCTATTGCTACGTTATCTGAGCCTATTAAAGAATTAGATGGTTTATTTAATCCTAATTTTGTAAAGGTAGTTACTGATTGTCATGGTTATGCATTAACCTTTAGTCGTGCCCCTATGCCGTGGGCTAGAGATGCAATGCTAGAAAATCCAGAATTATTACCTGATGGCATTCCTTACCGTCGTCATATAGGTCTGTATGCTTATCGTGCAGGCTTTTTACATGATTATGTTAATTGGGGCTCTTGTTGGTTGGAGCGCTGTGAGTCATTAGAGCAGTTACGCGCGTTATGGAATGGCGTAAAAATTCATGTGGGTGATGCGCTAGAAGTGCCACCAGCAGGCGTAGATACGATGGATGATTTAGAACGTATTAGACAAATATTGGAACAAGCATAGTGCGTATTTTAATGGTTTGTTTGGGGAATATTTGTCGTTCCCCTTCGGCAGAAGGTATTCTTCGCCAAAAATTAAAACAAGCAGGATTAGCTGATAAGGTGACTGTAGACTCAGCAGGAATAGGTGGTTGGCACGAGGGTGAGGCTCCAGATAAGAGAGCACAGCAAACTGCCAAAGCTAAAGGTTATGATATTTCTGGATTACGTGCTAGACAAATTCAGCCGGAAGATTTTGCTCGTTTTGATGTGATTTTAGGTATGGATAACAGTAATCTCATTGCATTAAAACAAATGCCACAAAAAACAGCAGTGGTTGATTTGTTTTTAAATTATGCTGACACACGAAAAGCAGAAGTTGTAGATCCTTATTATGGTGATATGCAAGACTTTAAAGCTATGTTTGAACAACTAGAAGCAAATTGTGATTTGATTGTTAAACGCATTCAGGAACAATTGTGAACTTAGCCATTGCAGAAAATGTTTCCTTAAAACCGTTTAATACGTTTGGGATTGATGTTAAAGCTCGTTATCTATTAGTTGTAAAAGACGTTACAGAATTACCGCAAGCATTGCTTTGGGCAAAAACCAATAATCAAGCTGTAACAGTGATAGGTGGCGGTAGTAATGTGGTTTTTACCAAAGATATCAATGGGTTGGTGTTAGTGCTACAAACCCAAGGTATAAAGATCATTGAACAACAAGCTTCTGTTGCTATTGTTGAGGTGGCAGCAGGCGTTGTGTGGCATGAACTGGTGCGTTGGTCTGTTGCACAAGGTCTTGGTGGTATAGAAAATCTAAGTTTAATTTATGGCACAGTGGGCGCTGCACCTGTACAGAATATTGGAGCTTATGGTGTTGAGTTTAAGGATGTTTGTCACTCAGTACAGGCGTTAAATAGACTAACAGGTGAGCTACATACTTTTACTACAGAACAATGTTGTTTTAGTTATCGGGATAGTTTGTTCAAACATCAACCAGAGCAATGGATTATTACTAAGGTTCAAATAAAGCTAGATTATAAAGCACCAATACATATAGGTTATGCAGCATTACAGCAGAATTTACCTGAACAGATTGATCAATTAACCTATGCACAAGTCAGTGATATAGTTATTAAAACGCGTCAACAACGTTTGCCAGATCCAAAACAATTAGGTAATGCAGGTAGTTTCTTTAAAAACCCTATTGTGAGCTTAGAAAAGGCAGAACAATTGAAACAACAATACCCAGATTTAGTCACTTATCCTTATGCTATTAAGCAGGTTAAGTTAGCGGCTGGTTGGCTTATTGACAAAGCAGGCTTAAAAGGATTGCAAGAGGGAGATATTGGCACTTACCCTCTACAAGCATTAGTATTAGTCAATTATGGCAATGTTAGTGGAAAAGCTGTGTTGGCTTTTGCTCAAAAAATACAAGAGATTGTTAAGCAAAAGTTTGATATAGAATTAGAGCCTGAACCTATTGTGTTGTAGAGAACTTATCTAGAATATTAGACCAGTTAAAACAAATAAATATTTTTGGCAATATTGTAAATAAAATTAAAATTTTAGCTAACTAACCATTAGCTAAAAAAACTACAATAATTGTCAATTTCTGTGTTTATAAAATTTATTTTAGTTTCAATATTATAAAATTATTATTTATGTAATATTGGACTAATGTAGCAGTTACCAACCAAAATGTTCCTCTCTATACTTTAGACGCAATTATAAAAATAAAAACTGTTAATAGTAATAATAATAAGTATGAGGAAAGTAGATATGTCAAATGTCGTTCACAATGATGATGCTTCGACGCATTATCAAAAAATTGAGTCAAATGTTACCTTTGAAAAACTGGTTCGGCAACGTTCAGTTTTTGCTTGGGTATTGTCTAGTATAATGTTGGGGAGTTACTGTTCATTTATTCTGCTATTAGCTTATGCACCTAAATTTGTTGGAACACCTATTTTTGAGGGAGGTTCTGTTACTTATGGAATTCCTATGGGGATTGGTTTAATTTTATTAGCCATCGCTCTTTCTGGAATCTATGTTTACAAAGCCAATGGTGATTTCGATCGTTTAAATCAAGAAGTCGTTGAATCGCTAAAAGATATGCAGGAGACAAAATAATGATAACAAGAATATTACAAATCAGTATTCTGCTACTGTGTACAACGATGGTGCAAGCTGCTGGAGCTATTGATGGTGCTGTTGAGAGACAACCACTCAATTTGTCAGCCATTGTGATGTTTTTAATCTTTGTATCAGCAACCTTGTATATTACTAAATGGGCAGCTAAGCGCAATACGTCAAAAGCTGATCATTATACCGCGGGGGGTAAAATTACAGGCTTTCAAAACGGTCTCGCAATTGCTGGGGACTTTATGTCAGCAGCTTCATTCTTAGGTATTTCCGCACTGGTTTTTACCTCTGGCTATGATGGCTTGATTTATTCCATTGGTTTCTTAGCGGGATGGCCATTAATTTTATTTATGATTGCCGAGCGTTTACGTAACTTAGGTAAATTTACCTTTGCCGATGTGGCTTCTTATCGTCTAAAACAACGTGCAATTCGTACCTTGTCAGCGTTTAGTTCGTTGATTGTAGTAGCACTTTATTTGATTGCACAAATGGTAGGTGCAGGTAAATTAATCGAGTTATTATTCGGCTTAAATTATCATATTGCTGTAGTACTAGTAGGTATCTTAATGGTGCTGTATGTACTGTTTGGCGGTATGTTAGCAACCACATGGGTGCAAATTATTAAAGCAGTATTGTTATTATTTGGTGCTAGCTTTATGGCGATTATGGTACTGGTAGCAGTTAATTTTGATTTAGGTACTTTATTTAATCGAGCTATTGAGTTACATCCAAAAGGTAATGCTATTATGTTCCCTGGTGGATTAGCACCTGATCCTATTTCTGCATTCTCATTGGCTTTTGCATTAATGTTTGGTACAGCAGGCTTGCCGCATATTTTAATGCGATTCTTTACCGTTAGTAGTGCCAAAGAAGCTCGTAAGAGCGTTTTTTATGCCACAGGTTTTATTGGTTACTTCTATATCCTAACTTTTATTATTGGCTTTGGCGCTATTATTTTAGTAACAGGTAACCCAGCTTTCCATAGCCCAACAGGTGAGTTGTTAGGTGGTAATAATATGGCCGCTGTGCATCTTGCTCATGCTGTGGGTGGTGACTTGTTCCTTGGCTTTATTTCAGCGGTTGCCTTTGCCACTATTTTAGCAGTAGTTGCAGGTTTGGCACTCGCAGGTGCTTCGGCTGTTTCTCATGATCTTTATTCTTGTGTGCTTAAAGATGGTAAAGTGAGTGAAAGAACTGAAATGCGAGTAACTCGTCTTGCTACCTTAGCGTTGGGTATCGTTGCTGTATTATTAGGCATTCTATTTGAGAAGCAAAATATTGCCTTCATGGTGGGATTAGCATTCTCCATTGCTGCTAGTTGTAATTTCCCTATTCTGTTTTTATCGATGTACTGGAAAGGCTTAACCACTCGTGGTGCTTTCTGGGGCGGTGGTTTAGGATTAGCAACTGCTGTTGTGTTAATGATCTTAGGGCCAACCGTTTGGGTGCAAATCTTAGGGCATGAAAAAGCAATCTTCCCTTATGAATATCCTGCTTTATTCTCCATGTTTGTTGCCTTTATGGGGGTTTGGATCTTCTCTGTTACTGACAAGTCTAGTCAGGCACACCAAGAGCGTGCACGTTTCTTACCACAGTTTATTCGCTCGCAAACAGGAATAGGCGCCAGTGGTGCAGTTTCTCACTAACTTAAATAGATAAAAAAATACCAGAAGTTATCTTCTGGTATTTTTTATTTAGCCATAATAAATAATATAAATTTGTTGGGTGATTGAGTTTACATGTTTATTTCTTTATTTTCCTCAATAGTCAGTAACCTCTACTTTTAGTTAATTAAAATCATTAAAGATTGCATATAAAACTTTAATCTAATAAACTGAATTGGTGATTATAAGGAAAAGATTTCATATTTATAATCAGCAGAGAAAAATAATAATGATGCACTATAAAACTAAGTAATTTTTAAAATAATAAAGAGGTTTATAAAGATGACAACAGCAACATTGGCAAATCCAGCACCACTTGGTTTAATGGGATTTGGTATGACCACCGTGTTATTAAATATTCATAATGCTGGCTTTTTTCCAGTAGTAACTGCTATCGTCGCAATGGGGATTTTCTATGGAGGTATTGCGCAAATTATTGCAGGGATTTTGGAATATAAAAAAGGTAATACGTTTGGTGCCACAGCTTTTACTTCCTATGGTTGCTTTTGGTTAACATTAGTAGGTGTTTGGTATTTACCCTTATCAGGTGCTATTTCTGCAACAGATGCAAGCTTTTTAGGTATTTACTTAGGGCTATGGGGCATTTTCACCTTATTTATGTTCTTTGGTACATTACAAGGTAATCGAGCATTACAGTTTGTGTTTGGTAGTTTAGTGGTACTATTCTTTTTATTGGCTATAGGTAATATTATTGGTAGTAAAACAATTCTAATCATTGCTGGCTTTGAGGGAATTATTTGTGGTGCAAGTGCTATTTATTTAGCCATGGCCGAAGTACTTAATGAGCAATATGGTAGAACTGTATTGCCAATAGGTGCATAAATAATATATAGCTATTACTCTATATTTTTATACGTCGTTGAATGACTTTGCCGTACTAGTTGTACTGTCTTCAGTCATTCGCCTCGTCTAAAATTATATAGAAATAGCTATAAGTAGCTTACGGCTTTGTAAGCTACGCAATTATTTCTTTAATAAAATCTTATCTAGCCAACTACTAGGCAATAAGCGTTTAGCTAGCCACATACTTTTACTAATCATAGTAATTCGATAACGAATTTTAGGTTTAGGATGGGTGAAAGCATGTTTTAGATAGGGCATAACATCATCTGCTGTTAATGAAAATTTAGCAGCAATGCTTGGGTTTACCACTTTATTTTGTTCATCTACTTGATTTACATTTTTAGAAAACGATGTTTTGATGGGTCCTGGCTCAATTAAACTCACCTTTATACCTGTGCTATGTAATTCTAAACGTAAAGCATCACTTAAACCTTCCACCGCATATTTACTGGCAGCATAAGCACCACGTCCAGCAGTGGCCACAAATCCCATCACTGAACTGGTTTGTACAATACGTCCCTCATTATGGGGTAACATCAGTGGTAATAGCTTATTAGTTAACTCATGTAAGCCAAATACATTGGTAGAAAACTGTTTCTCTAGCTGTTCACGACTAATTTCTTGTAAAGGCCCATAAATACCAAAACCTGCATTATTAAATAGACCATAAAGTCTGCCTTGGGTCATTTCTGAGATTTGTAAGCTAGCTTTGTGAATGCTTTCACTGCTATCCAAGTCTAATAAAACAACTTCAAACCCTTGTTGTTGTAAATTATTAAAGTCACTTTCTTTGCGACAGGAGGTTATGACCCTAAAACCAAGACTCTTTAAATAATGGGCTGAAGTCAATCCTATGCCACTTGAGCAACCAGTAATAAAGATAGTTTTTGCCAAAATAAATAATTCCTTATAAGATTATGTAGTTATAAGTTTACTCTAGCATGTTTATAAAATTCTACTGCATGCAGAGTGTATCTTTTTGTTATGATAGTTGAGTAAAGTTAAAAATGAATATAACAATTAAATGAAGATAATCACGGAAAAAGTTAATTGTTTATGTTTTCTAAAAGTTAAATTGCTTATTCTATATAAATCAATTGAGTAGGCATCAAATAAATAAATTTAATGGGGTTTATCTAATGAATCATTTCTCAAAATTACTAACGGCGATGGCCTTTATTGGTTTCAGTGGTTATGGCTTGGCCGCAGAAACTATTAAAATTGGTGTTGTAGGCCCTGTAACTGGCCCAGTTGTACAATATGGTGATATGGTTTTTGCTGGCGCATTAGCAGCAGTTGATGAAATTAATAAAGCAGGCGGTGTTAATGGTGCTAAATTAGAAGCAGTTAAATATGATGATATGTGTGATGCTAAACAAGGCGTAGCAGTAGCTAATAAAATTGTTAATGATGGTGTTAAATTTGTAGTAGGTCATACTTGTTCAGGCCCTACTCAAGTAGCTGTTAATATTTATGATGAAGATGGTGTGTTAATGGTTACCCCATCAGCCACTGCACCAGAAATTACTGAGCGTGGTTATCAAATGGTGTTCCGTACTATCGGTTTAGATAATATGCAGGCACCTGTAGCGGCTAGCTATGTAGCAGAAAAAGTTAAACCTAAAGCGGTAGCTGTTATTCATGACAAACAACAATATGGTGAAGGTGTTGCTACAGCGTTTAAAGAGGCAATAGAAGGTAAAGGCGTTAAAGTAATTACCTTTGAGGGTATTAATGTAGGGGATAAAGATTTCTCTAGTTTAATTACTAAACTAAAACGTGAGAATGTAGATTTTGTTTATTTTGGTGGTTACCACCCAGAATTAGGTATGTTACTTCGCCAAGCTAAAGAAAAAGGCTTGAATGCGAAATTTATGGGGCCTGAAGGTGCTGGTAACCCAATGTTATCAGCTATCGCTGGTGAAGCTTCAGAAGGTTTATTGGTTACTTTACCAAGATCTGTAGATAGCGATACACGTAATGCGCCTGTAGTAGAAGCATTAAAAGCTAGAAAAGTAGATGCGGCTGGCGCTTTCGTATTACCTGCTTATGCAGCGGTACAAGTGATTGCACAAGGTATTGAGAAAGCAAAATCAACAGATACAGAAGAAGTAGCTGATGTAATTCATAGTGAGAAATTTGATGTAGTATTGGGTGAAAATATCTCTTTTGATAAAAAAGGTGATATTAACGGTTTCCAATTCTCTGTTTATGAGTGGCATAAAGATGGTAGTAAAACACTAGCCAAATAATTTATTTGTAAAAGTAGGTAGGTATGCTACCTACTTTTTATAGGACTTTGACTAGTAGTAATATAAAAATTAAATAAGGTTAACTATGGATTATTACCATTATCTTCAGCAGTTAATAAATGGTTTAACTGTAGGTAGTACCTATGCATTAATAGCCATCGGCTACACGATGGTTTATGGCATTATAGGTATGATTAACTTCGCTCATGGCGAAGTTTATATGATCGGTTCTTATATAGCGTTTATTGCTTTGCTGGGCCTTAGTATGATGGGCTTAGAAAGTGTCCCTTTATTAATCATAGGTGCTTTTATTCTTAGTATGATTGTCACCTGTACCTATGGTTACAGTATTGAACGAGTGGCTTACCGCCCCTTACGTGGTAGTAACCGTTTGATTCCACTGATTACCGCTATTGGTATGTCTATTTTTTTACAAGACTATGTGAAATTAGGTCAAGGTACTGACGATAAATCTATTCAACCCCTTATTTCAGGTAATTTAGAGCTAGCAGGGGGACAGTTAATGATCTCCTATATGCAATTATTTATCTGGATAGTGACTTTAATTGCCATGATTGGTTTGAGTGTGTTTATCGCTAAGTCACGTTTAGGTCGTGCCTGTCGAGCTTGTTCACAAGATATGAAGATGGTTAACTTATTAGGTATTAATACCAATACGGTTATTTCTTCAACCTTCGTTATCGGTGCCATGTTAGCAGCGGTTGCTTCTGTACTACTAGGTATGCAATATGGTGTGATTAATACCAATATGGGTTTCTTAGCTGGTATAAAAGCATTTACTGCGGCTGTGTTAGGTGGTATTGGCAGTATTCCAGGTGCTATGTTAGGTGGTTTAGTATTAGGGGTAGCAGAAGCTTTTGGTGGCGATATCTTGGGAGACCAATATAAAGATGTGGTGGCCTTTAGTTTATTAGTGCTTATCTTACTATTTAGGCCAACAGGCATTTTAGGCCGACCAGAGGTAGAAAAGGTATGAATAAATCCATTCGTATGGCGTTTATTAATGCCTTATTAGTGGTTATTTTAGCTTATTCGGTGTTTGGTCTTAAGTTAACAGGGCAAGGAGTAGGCTTTGTTGTTGAAGGTGCTGATGCCAAAACCCTATGGCTGATTGCCATTGCTGCTCTAGCCATGTTTGTTTGGTGTATTGCTCGTGATTTATTAACCGCTAAATTTCCACGTCATCCTAACTCTTCATTTATCCCTCTCCGCCTTAAAGCTAAATTAACCATGCAGTCAACCCAAATATGGATAATGCTAGCTTTAATTATTGTGGCATTCCTTATTCCTTTTATGGGGTCTAAGGTAATTATGACCACAGCTACCACTATTCTTATTTATGCCTTATTGGGGTTAGGTCTAAATATTGTAGTAGGTTTAGCAGGCTTGTTGGATCTAGGCTATATTGGTTTTTATGCAGTGGGTGCCTATACCTATGCCTTTTTAATGGAGTTTGCAGGCCTTGGATTTTGGGCATCATTACCTTTGGCTGGATTAGCTGCTGCTATTTTTGGCTTATTATTAGGTTTTCCTGTCTTAAGACTTAGAGGTGACTATTTAGCCATCGTTACTTTAGGCTTTGGTGAGATTATTCGAATTTTACTGAATAATCTAACACAATTTACCAATGGCCCAAGGGGAATGTCAGTGGATGCGCCTACTTTCTTTGGTCTTGCTTTTAGCCGACGAGCACCAGAGGGAGTAACTACTTTCCATGAGTTCTTTGGAATAAAGTTCAGCAGTGATTATAGAATGATATTTATCTATATTATTCTGTTGTTATTTGTATTACTTGCTTTATTTGTGATTAATCGATTAATTCGTATGCCTATTGGTAGAGCTTGGGAAGCATTGCGTGAAGATGAAATTGCGTGTCGTGCTTTAGGGCTAAATCCTACCTTAATTAAACTGTCTGCATTTACTATTGGAGCTAGCTTTGCTGGTTTGGCAGGCTGTATTTTCGCCGCTAAACAAGGCACTATTTATCCGGGTGACTTTACCTTTCTAGGCTCAGCAATGATTCTTGCTATTGTTGTTTTAGGTGGCTTAGGTTCACAGCTGGGGGTGATTCTAGCGGCTATTTTTATGGGGCTGTTAGAAAATATGCAAGAGTTTCAAGAATATCGTATGCTAATTTTTGGACTTAGTATGATTGTTATTATGATTTGGCGTCCACAAGGTTTACTACCTATGCAAAGACCCCATCTGGAGTTAAAGCGCCGATGAGTCAAGTAATATTAGAAGTTAAAGATTTAGCGATGCGTTTTGGTGGTTTATTAGCAGTTGATGGCGTTGGTTTTAAAGTTAAAGAAAAACAAATTCTTTCGTTAATTGGGCCTAATGGGGCAGGTAAAACTACAGTATTTAACTGCTTAACAGGATTTTATAAGCCTACAGGTGGCACCATCACTTTAAAAGGAGAGCAAATTCAAGGGTTAGCGGGTCATAAGGTAGCACGCAAAGGGGTAGTCAGAACCTTTCAAAATGTGCGTTTATTCTCTGAAATGACAGCTATTGAGAACTTGTTAATTGCACAACATCGTCATTTAAATACTAGTTTTATTGGTGGTCTTTTAAAAACAGCTAGTTACCGAAGAAGTGAGCGTAAAGCATTAGAGTATGCTAGCCAATGGTTAGAAAAAGTAGGCTTAATCGATGTGGCTAATCGCACAGCAGGTACTTTGGCTTATGGGCAACAACGTCGTCTTGAAATTATTCGCTGTATGATGACCAAACCAGAAATATTGATGCTAGATGAGCCAGCTGCTGGTTTAAACCCTAAAGAAACAGAAGATTTAAAAGAGTTAATCGCCTTATTACGTGATGACTACAATGTAACAGTATTATTAATTGAACATGATATGAAATTAGTGATGACTATTTCAGATTATATTGTGGTGATTAATCAAGGTAAGCCATTGGCTGAAGGATTACCTGAGGAAATACGTAATAACCCCGAAGTGATTAAAGCCTATTTGGGGGAGGAATAATGTTAACCATTAATCAAGTTTCTACCTTTTATGGCAAAATTCAGGCGCTGCATGATGTTTCTATTAGTGTTGAAAAGGGGGAGATTGTTACCCTAATTGGTGCTAATGGTGCAGGTAAATCTACTTTATTGATGACGCTTTGTGGTTCACCTAGGGCGCAGAGTGGCAGTATCCTTTATAAAGGTGAAGAGTTAGTGGGGCAGCCAACCCATCATATTATGCGACAAGGCATTGCCGTTGTTCCAGAAGGACGCCGCGTATTTTCACGCTTAACCGTTGAAGAAAATCTTGCAATGGGTGGTTTTTTCGCCAGTAGTAAAGATTATGACGAGCAAATGGACAAAGTATTAACGTTGTTTCCACGTCTAAAGGAACGCTTTACACAACGTGCAGGAACAATGTCTGGTGGTGAGCAACAAATGCTGGCCATTGGTCGGGCAATGATGAGTAAGCCTGAATTATTATTGTTAGATGAGCCTTCTTTAGGTTTAGCCCCCATTATTATTCAACAAATCTTTGCTATTATTGAGCAATTGAGGGCAGAGGGCGTAACTGTTTTCTTAGTGGAACAGAATGCTAATCAAGCACTTAAATTAGCCGATCGTGCTTATGTGTTAGAAAATGGTCATATTGTTATGCAAGGCAGTGGTCATGATTTATTAACTGATCCAGAAGTGCGTAACGCTTATTTAGGGGGCTAACTATATTCATGTTTTTGGGCACTTTATAGTTAATTACCGGTCTATTATTTATATTCTTGCAACTTTATTGCTAGTTTTCAAAAGAAACTAGCAATAATTATTAGGCCAATCGGTAACATTTATTAAAACTTAGTTACTAAAAAATTATCCTTTACTTGGTCTATATTGCAACCTTCTTACCACATTGGTTGCACTTAAGAGTTGCAATAAAATCACAATTATTAACAAATTCTGTTATATTTGCGAGTTTTATTACTTACTTAAGTTATTTTGCAAAATAACGCACAAAATTATTTATGCAATTTTTGATAAATGATTTTAGTTTAATGTGGTACAGCCTTTAATGAATACATTGAGAACACGAGACATCTTTGCATTAGGTTTTATGACCTTTGCTTTGTTTGTGGGTGCAGGAAATATTATTTTCCCCCCTTTTATTGGGTTACAAGCTGGACATAATGTTTGGTTAGCAGCGGCAGGTTTTCTAATAACAGGTGTAACGTTACCTGTTATTACCATTGTAGCAATGGCCAAAGTTGGTGGCTCAATGGCTAAATTAACGCAACCAATTGGTAAAACAGCGGGAATTATCTTAACAGTCGTTTGTTATTTAGCAATTGGTCCTTTGTTTGCAGGGCCTAGAACAGCTACTGTTTCCTTTGAAATAGGCCTCTTACCTTTTCTTAAAGAGAACTCTATTGAACATTATAAAAATTATGCTTTATTTATTTATAGTTTAATCTACTTCCTAATTGTCATCGCTATTTCATTACATCCTGGTAAGTTACTAGATACAGTTGGTCATGTATTAGCACCACTTAAAATTATTGCTTTAGCGATCTTAGGAATTGCAGCTTTTATTTATCCAGCAGGTGATATTGGGCATGCCACTAAGGTTTATGAGGTTTCAGCCTTTTCGCAGGGCTTTGTGAATGGTTATTTAACAATGGATACCCTAGCTTCTTTAGCCTTTGGTATTGTTATTATTAATGCTATTCGCTCAAGAGGAATTGAGTCTACTAAACTGCTAACACGTTATGCTGTGATCGCAGGTATTATCGCTGGGATTGGCTTGGCATTAGTTTATATTAGTCTTTTCAAATTAGGCAGTAATAGCTCCTCGGTTGCTATGGATGCTGATAATGGTGCGGTTGTTCTTCATCAATATGTTAATTTTACGTTTGGTGAGTTTGGTGCTATCTTTCTTGGTATTCTTATTGGTATTGCTTGTTTAGTCACTGCTATTGGGGTGACTACTGCCTGTGGAGCTTATTTTTCTACTATATTACCTATTCCTTACCGAGCGATTATTTTGGGTATTGCTACGTTTTCATTTATTATTTCTAATATCGGATTAACCCAATTAATTAAAATATCAGAGCCTGTATTGATTGCCATTTATCCACCATGTATTGTGCTTGTGATGATGAGTTTCTTCAAAAAGTTTTGGCATTTTCCACATTATGTTTTTTCTCCTGTTATGTTAGTATCACTTATATTCGGTATTTTCGATGGACTAAAAACAGCAAAAATATCTATACCTGAATGGTTTATTCATTTACCTTTAGCAGATAAAAGTTTGGCTTGGTTAATACCATCATTAATCGTTTTAGTGATTGCTACTGTTGTTGATCAATTATTAGCTAAAAGGATGGCTTATAAAATAGAGTAAGCCATTAATTGGAAAGGGAAGTATATGAGATTGGTACGTTTTTGTTGCTTATTATTATCACTACTATTGTTGGTGGCTTGTCAGAATAATGAAATAAAGCGACCTGCTTATTTTGGTCAAACTCAATTACGAGCAGTCCTAACTCAGCAAGATGGACAATGGATAGCAACTGACTGTACAAACGGTAGCAATGAAAGATTTCAGTTAGTGGATGATATTAATTTCGCTATGGATGCTAGTGATTTGCTGACAAAAACAAAAGGTAACTTATTTATTGATGCAATAGGCACTATTAACAATAAGCCAACAGCTAGTAGTGATGGAAGTTTTACAGTTAAACAGTTAAATCGTTTAACAGTAGATGCTAATAGGGGTTGTAAAGAAGATGATTATAACCGAGTGGTTGTGCGCACTATTGGTAAAAATCCATTATGGGTAACCAGTATTGCACCAAAAGGACTGGTATTAGAGCGTGTTAATCAAAATCCATTAGTATTACCTTATGTTGATGAACGTTTACCTGATGGACAAATGAACTTTGCTACAGAAGCTAATGGCCAGACTATTCAATTATGGGTAGCTCCTGAACGTTGCCTTGATGAAGAAACAGGTGATGTATATTCCATGCGTGCTATTTTGACTATTAATTTTCAAACCTTTCAGGGGTGTGGTTATTTAGGAAAAGTGGCGGGTATCGTTAATCATTGATAATAAAAAAGGCTAGTAACTACTAGCCTTTTTTATTATTACTTAGTTATTTTCCAAGCACGATGGATTTTATTATTGCGTTTAAAATCCATATCAATAGTTTGTTCAGATATTTCTTCTATTTGGTATTCATCTTGTAAGCTTTCATCTAATATAAATTTTCTAAAGTTATTAGAGAAATAGAGCGTGCCATTATTGGATAAGCGATTCATAGCAAGATTAATTAACTTAGCATGATCTCGTTGAATATCAAACACGCCTTCAAAACGTTTTGAGTTGGAGAAAGTAGGGGGATCAATAAAGATTAAATCATATTCTTCTTGATCGTTTTTTAACCACTCTATTACATCAGCTTGAATAAGTCTTTGCCGTTCAGAGTAGCCGTTCAATAATAAATTGCGTTTAGCCCATTCTAAATAAGTTTTGGAAAGATCAACACTGGTGGTTGTTCTAGCCCCACCTTTAACCGCATGCACGCTGGCAGTAGCGGTATAACAGAATAAATTTAGGAAGCGTTTACCTTGTGACTCTTGTTGAATACGTAAGCGCATGGGGCGATGATCTAAGAATAGACCTGTATCTAAATAGTCTTTTAAATTAACTAATAGTTTAACATCACCTTCTGCCACTTCCATAAAGTGACCTTCACTATTTTGGCGTTCGTATTGGCGCTTACCTTTTTGCTGTTCACGGCGCTTAATCACAATTTTTTCGGGGGCAATATCTAATACCTGCGGAATAGCTGAAAGTGCATCTAATAAGCGAATTTGTGCTTTCTCAGGATCAATTGTGCGTGGTGGCGCATATTCTTGAACATGTACCCAATCATTATAGATATCAATAGCCAAGGCATATTCAGGCATATCTGCATCGTATAAGCGATAACAGCTAATCTCTTGTTGTTTAGCCCATTTAGCTAATTGCTTTCTATTTTTCTCTAAGCGATTAGCAAACATCTGTGCACCTTCCGAGAGCATAGCTGCTTGTCTATTATCAGTAGTAGTTGTTTCTTCTTGTTCCGAATGTTGTACTACAAACTTCTCAGGCACTATATCCATTAACACTAATTTACAAGGAATAGTACCATTATAGAAAGCATATTGCTTATGACTACGAATGCCCATCCGTTTACATAGTTCAGGTGCACCTGTAAAAATACCTGCTTGCCAACCTTGGCATTCTGCTCTTAAAGCCTCACCAAAATGTTGGTAAAGATAGAGTAAGCTAGCCTCATCACCTAATCGCTCACCATAAGGAGGATTACATACCACTAAACCTTTTTGTCCTTTATCAGGATGGGGTGCAAAAGTAGCTAGGTCACCTTGGTAAATATTGATCCAACGATCTAAGTTAGCCCGTGCAATATTATTATGAGCAGGTTTAATTAAGCGAGGGTCGGCTTCATAGCCACGAATCCATAACGGTGGTTTGGCTAAGCCTTCCTCTGAACGTTCTTGTGCTTCTTGATAAACTCGTTTCCAAATACTGGGAATATGACCTAACCAATTAGTAAATCCCCAATGTTCGCGGTATAAATTAGGAGCAACACCAGCGGCCATCATAGCACCTTCAATGACTAATGTTCCCACCCCACACATAGGGTCAACTAAAGCACCGCCCTCAGCGGCAATTTTCGGCCAACCTGCACGAATGAGAATAGCAGCTGCTAAGTTTTCTTTTAAAGGTGCAGCACCTTGTTGTAAACGATAGCCCCGTTGGTGCAGACTTTGTCCTGATAGGTCGATAGAAATAGTGGCTTCACCACGTTCTAAACGTACATGAATACGAAGATCTGGGTATAGCTTATCAATGGATGGGCGTTCGCCCCGTTTATTTCTTAGCCTGTCGACAATGGCATCTTTGGCTTTAAGGGCACCAAAGTGAGTATTATCAATACCACTACCTTTACCTGTAAATTCAATAGCTAAACTACCTGTCGCTTCCAGATGATCTCGCCAATCAATATGATAAATACCATCGTAGAGGTCTTGTGCATTCTTTACAGGAAAGCGTTTTAATACTAGAAGAACTCTATTAGCTAAACGAGACCAGATACATAGTCGATAGGCTGTTTCCATATCTGCTAAGCCTTGAATATTGGCTATCCTTTCTTTTGCTTCTAATAAACCTAACTCACTCGCTTCATCTTTAAGCAGACTTTCAAGGCTTTTAGGGCAGGTAAGGATAATTTCAAACTGATCAGACATGGTAAGTGGAACCTAATAGATATTTTATAAAGTGTATAGTATAACTGTTTCTGACTAAGCAGTAATGAATATGATATATTTGACAGTTAAATCTCAGTAATAAAAGAATTATAGAGTAAAAGGGTAATGGATGATGAGTAAACTTTCACAAACTCAAAAAATTGCTAATTGGTTAGCTGAGCATCCTAATCAAAAGTTTACTGCTAGAGAAATTGCTAAAGCGATTATTGAACGATATCCAGAGGATTATCAAGATAAACGAAATAATGATCGTTTTGAAACAGAGCAAGATTTTGTTCAACAGATTGTTGCAGAAATAGGTGCTCAAAAAGATCAAATCATAAAGAAGAATAAGAAAATTCGTTGGCAAGATAAGCCTAAACCACGTGTTTATTGGTTTGATGAAAGTGAAACAACAGGTTTAGTAAGTTCTATTATTGCCGATGATATTGCAGCTATTGAACAAGATACTGTTAGGCAAACTAAAGAAAAACAATCGTTACTATCTGAGCACGATCTTTATCCTTTATTAATGCAATATTTAAGCAGTGAACAGAAACTTTATTGTATGCGCATCGATGAAAAGCGTTCTAGTAATCGTTATGGTATTAATGCTAATAAATGGTTGCATCCAGATATTGTGGCTATGCAACCTATAGCAGAGTCATGGGATCAATTAGTTCGTACTTGTGTTTTAAAGGGGGATGGACAAAGTACAAGGCTTTGGTCATTTGAGGTTAAAAAGGGCTTAACTAGAGCGAATGTGAGAGAGTACTTTTTCCAAGCTGTCAGTAATTCCTCTTGGGCTAATGAAGGTTATTTAGTTTGTACAGCAATTGCTGGTGATGGGACAGAAGATGAGTTAAGAATGTTATCAGCTTTACATGGTATTGGCGTTATTGTATTAAATATAGCAGATTTATCTGAGTCTGAAATTTTAATTCCTGCGCGCTCTAAACAAGATATTGATTGGCAAACCGTTAATCGTTTAGTAGTTGAGAACGGAGATATGAAAGATTTTATTGATCTAGTTTCTAACTACTATGAAACAGGTCGCTTACGGACTAGAGATTGGAATAAATAAAAAGGGGGAGGGGGCCATCCTTTTTTAAATTATTTTGCTACTTTAGGTAAAAAACCAGTATCCATAAAATTAACCTTAAACTTACCAGGTAACACTAATACTTCAAAATATTCTCTATCAATATAGGGTGTGGGGTCATACCAGTAATTTTCACTATAAAATAAATGAATTTGATTGGTATTTGTATCTAGCCATTGGCAAACTATTCTATAAGGACTTTTACCATTAACTGTAAGACTGGTATTTATCTCAACGCCTTGATATTTGGCTTGAAGGGGGATGCCATATTGTTGTAATTCGGCTATTTGTTTAGCCCTCCTTACTCTAAGAAATTCTGCTATAGCACCAATAGCAAAGAAAATAGAACCAAGACCAATGGTAATAGGTTCTAATATAACAATACCTAATATAAGTACTAAAATGCCTATTACTCCAAAAATACGAGTAATTATATTAACGTTATTAATTGGTATACTTCGACTGTATTGCATAATACGTCCTATTTTTAATTAGAATAATTATTGAGTATTAATTATATATTTTTTAAAAAACTTTGTATTAACTATAAATTAATTAAGGCTAAAATTTAACTATATTAAGAAAAAGAGGAAAGATATAAATAATCTTTCCCCTGATAGCTGTTAGTTGAATGTTTTACGTTTCTTCTCAATCCGTCTATTAATAAACCAAGCAGCTAAAGTAAAGGTTGATATTACTAATAGAATAATGGAAGCAATAGCATTAATTTGTGGATCAACCCCTAATCTTACTTTCGAGAAAATATACACAGGTAAGGTAGTAGAGCCAGGGCCTGATAAGAAGTTAGCTAACACCACATCATCTAATGACATTGCAAAAGATAACATAGCGCCTGCCAATAGTGATGGTATGATCATTGGAATAGTAATAAAAATAAAGGTTTTCCAAGGTGGAGCACCTAAATCCATTGAGGCTTCTTCTAAGGAGCGATCAAGTTCTCTGAGGCGTGAAGACACAAGAATAGCTACATAAGCCGTACAAAAGGTTGTATGAGCAATCCAAATATTGATTAATCCTTTACTTGGCCAACCAAAAAACTCATTTATTGCCATAAATAATAACAATAAGGAGAAACCCGTGATAATTTCAGGCATTACGAGAGGTGCAGTCACCATTCCAGCAAAGAATGAACGTCCTCTAAAATGATCCATACGAGTCAGTACAAAAGCTGCTAAAGTACCTAGAACTACTGCACTAATAGAGGTATAGAAGGCTACTTCTAAAGAGCGGAATAGTGCAGAAATAAGATCATTGGTATCGGTTTGGAACCAGTTGGTTTGCCATCCTCTTTTTAAAATACCAAAAACTACTGTAGCTACTGCAACATAAAAGGCTATTTCTAATGCTAGAAAAATGGTAGATCTAAAACCACCTTTTATATTATGTCCTTTAGTTTTCCAAAGACCTCTAACCATCACTACTATTATAGTAGCTAGTGATGTAAAAATAGCTGTGGTTATTGATAGAAGGAGGGCAGAAATAAAATCACTGCTACCTGCTAAGTTTTGGTACCACTTAACAGACCATCCCCCCCAAACAACAACCATTTTAGAAGCATTAAAGGAGTAAACTACCAAAATAATCATCGGTAGATAAATAAATAATAAACCTAAAACCAACATGATATTGGTGAAGTTAAAACGATTCTTCATCAGTTGGCCTCCAATTGCTTAGATTGATTACGGTTAAATAAGTGAATAGGTATTATCAACAGAACTAGCATTATCACCGCTAATGCAGCCGCTTTAGGCCAATCATTATTGCTAAAGTATTCACGATAAATAGTTTGACCAATTAATTGATATTCTGAGCCGCCTAGTAATTCAGGGATAACAAATTCACCAATTACAGGAATAAATACTAACATACAACCTGCAATAATACCTCCTTTAGAGAGGGGTAAAGTGATTTTCCAGAAAGCTGCTAGGCTTTTTGTACCTAAGTCAGCAGCCGCTTCTAATAAAGAGTGATCATGTTTTACTAAATTAGCGTATAGCGGTAGAACCATAAAAGGTAAATAGGCATAAACTACCCCAATATAAACAGCAATATAGGTGTTTAGTATTTCAATAGGTGAGTTGATAATACCTAGCCCCATTAGAAGTTGGTTTAATAAGCCGTTATTTCCGTTGCCTAAGATAGTCATCCATGCATAAACACGGATAAGTAACGCTGTCCAAGTAGGCATAATAATTAATAATATCAAAACTGCTTGGGTACTTTTGGGAGCTCTAGCAATGGCATAGGCCATTGGATAGCCAAGAAGTAAACAAAAGAATGTACTAAAGAAAGCTAATTCAACAGAATTTAAATAAGGAGTTAAATAACTTGAGCTTTCAAAATGTTCAAAACCTAATGGATTCGGAATTAAATATTTACCAATAATACAAATAAAGACTAATAGTGCACCAATAATTAAGCCCATTCTTGGTAAATGAGAGAGGCGACTTTTCTTTATAACAAAATCATTGCTATATTCACGTTGATTAAGCTGAAAAAATATGGGAATAACAGCTAATGATAGGTGGGTAATTACAATACTAAGATAAATAAAAATTCTTTTATTTAAAATTGTAATAGGTTCATTAACAATACCTAAGTGCATAAGAAAATTATTAACAATACCTGTAGCCGCTAGGGTATTGCCTGTATGGGAAGCATAACCATGCAGTAATATTGTTAGTATGGTTGGTATTGCAATAATCCATAATAAAGTATTTTGTAGCTTACAGTTTTGTAATTTTGCTATTGCGCGGGCAATAAAATAGCCTAATATCAAGCAAACCAAAGTACTAATAAAAGCTAGTTTTAGCATCGCAAGATAAGGGTCAAGATAAGCCCAGTCATCATCTTGAACAATACTTACAAAACTAAAGTAATTAAAAACAACAGAGAGCTGATCTTCTGTCCATACGAACATAGCATGGTAAGGTGGGCTATAATCGGACTCTGATAAACTGATCTTTAATACGATAATAAAGGGCAGTAGAAAGAATAAAAATAGCCAGAAAAAGGGTATGCCGATAACAGAGCCACGGCCTAACCTTTTTGCGAAAGTTGCTAATTTAGGGTTCATTGTAGTACCACACCGCTGTCATCTTCCCAATAAAGATAAACCTGATCATCCCATGTAGGACGTTTCACATGGCGTTCAGAGTTGGCCATAAATGATTGTACAATCATTCCAGAAGGTAATTCGATATAGTAAACAGAATGACCACCTAGATAGGCAATGTCATACACTTTACCTGTTGTCCAGTTATAGTCTGGATGTTCAATTTCAGGTTTTTGATGGCTAATTAATACTTTTTCAGGGCGTATTGCATAGGTAACTTTTTTATCTTCAGCACGGCTACTGATACCATGACCTATATAAATAGGGTTTGGTAACTGTGGGCAAATAATTAGTGCATGGTTGCTGGCATCTTCAACAATTTCACCTTCAAACATGTTTACGTTACCAATAAATTCGCACACTAAACGAGTAGCAGGTGTTTCGTAAATATCCATAGGGCTACCAATTTGTTCAATGGTGCCTTGGTTCATAATGGCAATACGTTGTGCCATGGTCATGGCTTCTTCTTGGTCATGGGTAACCATTACGCAAGTTACACCGACGCTTTCAATAATCTCTACTAACTCTAATTGCATTTGTGAGCGTAGTTTTTTATCAAGGGCACCCATAGGTTCGTCTAATAACAATAGTTTAGGACGTTTAGCTAATGAACGAGCTAATGCCACACGTTGTCTTTGACCACCCGATAGTTGATGAGGTTTGCGGTGTGCATATTGTGTCATATGCACCAGTTTTAACATCTGTTCAACCCGTTGCTTAATTTGATCTTTTGGTAATTTATCCTGTTTTAAACCAAAAGCAATGTTTTGTTCCACTGTCATATGCGGGAATAGGGCATAAGATTGGAACATCATATTAATAGGGCGTTCATAAGGTGGTAGCTTGGTAATATCTTGACCATCTAAGAAGATACGACCTTCTGTAGGGGTTTCAAAGCCTGCTAGCATTCGTAATAGTGTGGATTTTCCTGAGCCAGAACCACCTAATAAAGCAAAAATTTCGCCACGGTTAATGGTAAGGCTTACGTTATCAACAGCGATAGTCCCATCAAACGATTTAGTCACTCGATCAATCTTGACGAGTTCCTGCTTAGGCGTTTGGGTACCTGTCATGGCTTTTTTGAAAGCACTAGATGCAATAGCCATTACTTTGAATCTCCACACTAATATTAAAATGACAAAGAGTAATAAGTTGTATTAACTTATTACTCTCTTTGTGTACTAGGAACTAGTTAGGTTTATTTACTAGTTTTAACTTTTGTCCAACTACTTACCATTGCACGTTGTGTTTTCAATGGTAGTAATGGGAAAGTATAAATTTTTTCCATTACAGCTTCAGTTGGATAAATACCAGGATCATTACGGATATCTTCTATTACTAAAGGTGTTGCTGCACTATTAGCATTAGGGAAGCGTACATAGTTAGTAATTTCTGCTGCAATTTCAGGTTGCATAATAAAGTTGATAAACTTGTGTGCAGCATCTGGATTTGGTGCATCTTTAGGGATAGCCATCATATCAAAGAAGCTAGCAGCACCTTCTTTAGGAATGTTGTATTGGATATTTACGCCATTTTTTGCTTCTTTGGCACGTATTTTACTTTGTTGTAAGTCGCCTGAATAACCTACAGATACACAGATATTACCATTAGCTAGATCTAAAATATTTTTAGAAGAATGGAAGTAAGCTACATAAGGACGAATTTTTAAGAATAATTCTTGAGCCTCTTTTATATGAGCTGTGTCAGTAGCTGTAGGGTCATTGCCTAAGTATTTCATAGCAGCAGGTAACATTTCAGTAGGTGAGTCTAGGAATGCTACACCACAAGATTTTAGTTTTTTCATGTTTTCAACATTGAATACTAAATCCCAAGAATCAGTAGGTGCATTATCACCTAATGCTGCTTTTACTTTATCAACATTATAGGCAATACCAATAGTACCCCACATATAAGGTACGGCATATTTATTTTCTGGATCATTAACCTCTAACGCTTTCATTAGGGTAGGGTTTAAGTTTTTCCAGTTAGGTAATTTGGTTTTATCTAATGGTTGGTATAAACCGGCTTTAATTTGTTTGGCTAAAAAGGCATTAGAAGGCACAACAATGTCATAGCCTGAGTTGCCAGCAATTAATTTAGCTTCTACGATTTCGTTGTTATCAAATACATCATAAACAACTTTGATGCCTGTTTGTTTTTCAAACTTGCTGATAGTGTCTGGAGCAATATAGTCAGACCAGTTATATACATGCAATACATCATCAGCAGCATAGGCCATACCTGTAGCTACAATAGTAATAGAAGTGGCGAGAAGTGTTTTTTTAAAAAATTTCATCATGGCTAATTCCCCAATAAAGATAAAATTGCCTGCCAATAGTTACACTTAGTAGGTATTACTAAGTAGCTTATTAATGTGTAGTTACTTCCAAGAAATAATCGGCACATTATAGTTTTTCTTTACATACAACACTAGAAAATTCTTATCGTGAAACACTTTTATTTTGCTTTAGCATCTTGCCAAGTTAAATCTAAACATTTCACTGCTTTTTCAATTAGTTCATCAACTTCAGTTTTAGTAATAACAAGTGGTGGAGCAATAATCATAGTATCGCCTACAGCACGCATAACAAGGCCATTGTTAAAGCAATGTTCACGACACATCATGCCGGTATTGCCACCTGCAAAACGTTCTGCTGTTTGTTTATCCTTAACTAATTCTAAAGCACCAACCATGCCAAGTGCTCTTGCTTCTCCTACCAATGGGTGATCAGCTAACTGAGTCCATTTTTCTAATAGATAGGGGGCTGTATCACGTTTAACTAGATCTAAAATGTTTTCATTTTTAAGTATATTGATATTTTCTAAAGCAACTGCTGCAGAAGCAGGGTGTCCTGAGTAAGTATAACCATGATAGAACTCACCACCTTGATTTAGTACTTCAACAATTTCATCACGTACAATAACACCACCCATGGGTAAATAACCAGAGGTTAAACCTTTGGCAATAGGCATTAAGTCAGGTTGAATGCCATAGTATTGGCTACCAAACCATTCACCCGTACGACCAAAACCACAAATTACTTCATCAGCTACAAATAATATATCGTATTTATTGAGGATTTCTCTTACTTTTGGCCAATAAGTGGTAGGTGGAATAATAACGCCACCAGCACCTTGAATAGGTTCTGCAATAAATGCAGCTATTTTCTCTACACCAATTTCTTGAATTTTTAGCTCTAATTGTTCAGCTGCCCAAATACCAAACTCTTCAGGTGACTTGGTGCGATCACTACCATACCAATAAGGTTGTTCTATATGCACTATGCCAGGTAATACTCCGCCTTGTTTATGCATTGCAGGCATACCACTGAGACTAGCCCCTGCTACAGTAGAACCATGGTAACCATTATTTCTACCTATAATAATTTGTTTGTTGGGTTGCCCTTTGGTTGCCCAATAATGGCGCACCATACGCACCACTGTATCATTAGATTCTGAACCTGAACCTGTAAAAAATACATGATTCATTCCTTCAGGCGCTAGTTCAGTAATTGCTTTAGCTAGTTCAATAGCAGGTGGATGAGCTGTTTGGAAGAAAAGATTATAGTAGGGTAGTTCAAGCATTTGCTTATAAGCAGCTTCTGCTAATTCTTTGCGGCCATAGCCTACGTTGACACACCAAAGCCCTGCCATGCCATCAAGAATCTTGTTACCTTCTGTATCCCATAAATAAACCCCTTTGGCTTGTTTAATAATACGTGCACCTTTAGCGTTTAACTGTTGATAGTCAGTAAAAGGGGGAAGTAAGTGCTCTCTTCCTAAGTCTTGTAATTGAGCAGTTTGAGAATTCTGTGTTGTCATTATTCGAGGCCTCAAGTTTGGATACAAAGAGAAGACCTAGCATATAGCGAGAAGCTAGTCTTTTGCAAGTAATTAAGACTTAAGAAGCATAAAGGATGCCATCTATAGACTATTATTGACGTTTAACTAGTTTAGTAAAGCTACCTGCTATTAGCGCAGCGGTATCAGTTAATGCAATTAATGGGTCTAGCCCTGCGGGTACAGCCATATAGCGCGCTTCCCAATTGGGGTTAAATTTTTCTTTAAAGCGGCTTAAACCTTGGAAATTATAGAATTGATTGCTACGCCTAAATACTAGTGAGCCTAAACGGTAAGCAATAGGAGCGCCTTTACTAGGTTTTAATTCTGAAAGAGGATTTAGTCCTAAACTAAATTGTTTAACACCTTGTTCTTTTAGATCTATTGCTAATGCAATAAGTAAGTATTCCATAGTTAGCTTTGGCGCATCAGGGTGGACTTGCATTAAATCAAAAGCCACTAAATGTTTAGAATCGGTTTCTAGTAAATTAACAAAAGCAATAATCTCGCCCTTAAAATCAACAGTAGCAATTCTAAAGTGTTGTAAATAGTCTTCAGTAAGTTTGCCAAGGGAAAAGCCCCTTTCCTGTTCTTGTTTCTTTATAAGGGAAATGTCTGTAAGAGCTTTGAGTTTTTCAAAAGGCAATTCACCTTGATTATAAATTTTTAATGATAGGTTGTTGCTTTGTGCGGTATGCCATATTTGTTGTAATTCTTGTTTATCTTCGCTATCAATATCAAAATTGGCAAGGTCAATAATAGCTTCATCACCCAGTTTAATAACGGCTAAACCAATATCCATATAATTTGATAGTGTTTCAGGCTGTACTTGATAGAAAACAGGGCGGACATTATGTAAATCACAATAATCGCGGAATTGCCAAATAAGTTCGTTATGATGTTGTGGATTACCTACAGGGTCAAATAGTGCAACAAGGCTTCGACCATGACAGGCATACATAATGAAAGCGTCCTGTTTAGAATGAAATAGAATGTCTTTATCTTTACTTAATACCAATCCACCGTTAGGTTGTTGCGAGTTTTTAATGATGTTTTCAGCTAAAGCTAATTGTTCATCATCAGGTATTAGAATTTTAGGTGGGGAAGTATGTAATAACCATGTTATAACAATAACGCCTAATAAGAGGCTACTGCCTGTAATTGCCCTTAACCCTCTACTAGCATCTGCATCTAAAGTAAATTGCCACCATAAATCACTGCTATAGGGAACATGGCGATAAGTGAAGAAAAATAACCAGATAGAGATGGCAACGGTGCCTCCTGCAATAATAAGTGTTACTGCGGAGTAAGGAATATCAAGTATCTGACTTGGTCGATAAAATACTTTACGAAAGGTAAGTAAACAGCCAGCAGCAAATAAAAGTAAGGCTGCTATTTGCCAATCTAGTCCTCTTAATAAACAAAATAAAGTGCCTGATAGCATTAAAATAAGTGTAAAAGTCCAAGCGCTAGATAATCTTCGCCACAAACCTTGTGCAGAGACCAAGCACAATGTGCCAATTATACTGGCTACTAAATGTGAGCTATTGATAACATAGTCAGGGACAAAGCTAGCCAAATAATTTAGGTAGTGTTCTGGTTCAGGTTCTACCCCTGAGAAAATAAGTGTGACACCAGAAATAAAGACTAATAAAGCCATAACAGGCGCTGCTACGCTTGAAGCAAGACGGGCAGCATGGCGCGAAGAGGCAAATTGCCTTGCTTCTGCTACTAATAGCACTAGACAAGCCACAACTAGTGGCATTACAACATAGATTAGTCGATATAAGAATAATGCCGCTAATAAACCTGGTTGGTCTAATTGCGATTTGAAAGCTGCCAATAGTACTACCTCAAATACTCCTAAACCACCAGGAACATGACTGAGTACGCCTGCTGCTAAAGCCAATAGATAAACAGTTAAAAATGTACCAAAGGGAATATCGGCAGAGTTGGGTAGTAAACAATAAAGCACAGTACTTGCTGCAAGCATATCGAGCAAAGTAATTACAAATTGCAGCATGGTAATACGCATACTAGGAACACGTATGGTAATTAAGCCTAAACTAAGATGGCGACTATCAATTGAAGGATAGTTAGGTGAGATAAAACGACTAATAATAAACAGAAAAATGATATAGCTTACAATCACAGCACTAGCAATAATAACCAGTAAGGTTTCATTTAAATATAATGCTTTAGCTGAGTAGTGAATATCGGTAAAAGCCATTAATGCAGCAATGGGGGGCAGGGCTAAACCTAAGGATAGGCTAGCAAAAACAGTCATTTGAATAATAGCCATGGCAGGTGTGTTTTTCTTGCTATAGACCCTATATCGAACAGAGCCACCAGTTAGCATAGAAAAACCTAGTGCATTACCAATAGCAGCGGCTGAAAGACCACCCAAGGCTAAAGTAGAAAGGGGTAGTTTGGCATCGGCATAACGACTGGCAGACCATTCATAGCCAAAAATCATACAATAACTGGTAATGGCTGCTAATATGGCAAGGCCTATGGCATACCAAGAAACATTATTAAAAGCTGTAGTTAGACTTTGTCGATCAATATCTTCCACAAGGTGAGCAAAAGCAACTAATGCGAGTGCAAAGACGATAACAGTAAACGCTATACCAATACGTTGTTGATTACGACGGAAAAAAGCCAACAATCCTGTTTGTTTCTCAGGTGACGTATGACAAGAAATATCTGGTTGGTCGGACTGCTGCGTCATAATGATTTAACTATATCTTTAACTCAATAACTTAGATGATTATAAGTTAATCCTTGTAGTAAAAGTAAGGTTTTTTATGATAACTCATCTAATTGATGACCTATGGGCTAATAATTTAGTCTATAGGTCATTTTTCTATTAAATTTGTCTAATAAAGCTTAGTAATTCCTGTGTTTTTTCTTTTAATAATTGAGGGTTATTGCGGCTTTCTACATTTAGACGAATAACAGGTTCGGTATTAGAAGCACGTAAATTAAAACGCCAATCTTCATAATCAATGCCTACACCATCAATATGCTCGATTTGTTTAGCATTTTTGCCATAGTGTTGTTCAACACTAGCCATTACTTTTTTAGCATCAGTTACGGTTAGATTAATCTCACCTGAAGAAGGGTAAGCAGCAATACGCTCATTAACCAGTGCAGAAAGCGGTTGTTGTTTACGACTCATTAATTCAATAATTAATAACCAAGGAATCATACCGCTGTCACAGTAGAAGAAATCACGAAAATAATGATGAGCACTCATTTCGCCACCATAAATGGCATCATGTTTACGCATAGTTTCTTTAATAAATGCATGGCCTGCCTTAGTAGTCACTGCTTTACCATTATTATTGGCAATAATTTCTAAGGTGTTCCAAGTCATACGAGGATCAAGAATAATGCTGGCGCCTTGTTCTTTTTGTAAAAAAGCTTCTGCTAGTAAGCCAACAATATAGTAACCTTCAATAAATTGGCCTTGTTCATCAAATAGAAAACAGCGATCAAAATCACCATCCCATGCAATACCCATATCAGCTTTATGTGCTAGTACCGCATTACGGGTGACATCACGATTTTCTACTAAAATAGGATTGGGAATACCATTAGGGAAAGTACCATCTGGTTCAAAATTAATTCTAATAAACTCGATAGGTGCGTTGGCTTTTTTAAGAGCTTTTTCTAATACATCTACTACAGGACCAGCTACACCATTGCCAGGATTAACCACTAGTTTTAATGGTTTAAGTGCTGTTAGATCAACATAAGACAATAAGTGTTTTGTATAGTCGTCTCTGGTGTTAACTTGTTGGTAACTACCTCGATTACTCTCACTAATACTAGGATCTCGACCATCTACTAAATCGTAAGACAAGGTTTCAGCAATAGCCTGAATCTCTTTAAGACCTGTATCAGCTGAGATTGGCTTTGATTGTTCTCTAACAAATTTAAAGCCGTTGTAATCAATTGGATTATGGGAAGCAGTGACTTCAATACCACCAGATGTTTGAAGGTGGGTAGTGGCAAAGTAAATTTCCTCTGTGCCTGTTAAACCAAGATCAAATACATCAACACCTTCATCCCTTAAGCCATTAGCTAAAGCTGCTTTTAAACTAGCAGATGTAGCGCGGATATCGCCGCCTAACACAATAGACTTCGGCTTTAGCCATTGAGCAAAAGCGCGGGCAATACGATAAGCGATTTCTTCGTTTAGTTCTGTACCTAATTGTCCACGGATATCATAGGCTTTGAAACAGGTAAGTGTGCTCATGGTTTATCCTTAAATTTCGTTCTTGTAAATGTTTTCATAACAAAAGTTAGTAGCTTCAACAAAGCCCTCTGCACTACCACAATCAAAACGACGACCTTGGAATTTATAGGCAATTACACAACCGTTTTTAGCTTGGGTTAATAATGCATCCGTAATTTGTATTTCACCATTTTTACCAGGTGGTGTGTTTTCTAAAATATCAAAGATATCAGGGGTTAAAATATAACGACCAATAATCGCAAGATTAGAAGGTGCTTCTTCTGGTGCTGGTTTTTCAACCATATTAGTGACGGTATATAAACCTTCTGTAATCATATTACCCTCAATAACACCATAGCGGCTTATTTCTGCTTTAGGTACTTCTTCTACAGCCACAATAGAGCAACGGAATTGTTTATATAATTTAACCATCTGAGCTAATACACCATCACCTTCTAAATTAAGGCAAAGGTCATCGGCTAGTACGACAGCAAAAGCTTCATCACCAATCAATTGTTTACCCGTTAAAATGGCATGGCCTAAGCCTTTCATTTCAACTTGGCGTGTGTAAGAGAATGTACAATGAGTGATTAAATCACGAATACTGTTTAATAAATGTTCTTTAGATGAACCAGCAATTTGGCTTTCTAATTCATAACTGATATCAAAATGATCTTCTAAGGCTCTTTTGCCACGGCCTGTTACAATAGCCATGTTTTTTAAGCCTGCATTTTTTGCCTCTTCTACTGCGTATTGAATAAGTGGCTTATTAACAATAGGCAACATTTCCTTTGGCATGGCTTTGGTAACAGGTAAAAAACGTGTTCCGTATCCAGCAGCAGGGAAAAGACATTTGGTGATCATAATAACTCCATTAACACATTATCTATAAAATCTTAATATTTTTTAATATGGGCAAGTGAGCCTGATAACTAATGATGTAGTTGCCATAGCTGATTGGCTTCTGTTAGCGCCTGTTCTCTGGTCATGCCTAGCCCTCTAAAAGCGAGCGCTATAGTAGCAGGTATTGCTAAATCTGCGTATTCATCTTTCACCTTTTTTTGCCACACCGCAATAAGATGATCTGGATTGATTTCGCTTGGTTTTAATAATCGTTGTTCAGTTAAGGCAGGCCAAGTTTCTTGCCATAAGGAACCATTGCTTGTTCCTAATAGCACACAATTATTATCTGCTCTCACCTCGTTTTCACCACCTTCACCTTTAATGATAATAGTGTTATCACCCAATAATTGACTAGCTTGCTGATGAATCGCTTGATAGTTAGGGTGAAAAATACTTTGTAAACTACAACGTGCCTGTAAAGGGTTTAATAAACGAACCAGTGAATGGATAGGTGAGCGCACACCGAGTAAAGGCCTTAACTCAATAATTTGTTGTAGTTTGGGTGAAAAATGTTGTAAGCCAATAAAAGCAATATGTTGATCTTTTAACGATCGTTCTACTTGTTGCCAATCTTTGCAATCATTGATGTTTAAAACGGGTAAAAATTGTTCTGTATAAAAACGATCACTGGTGTGTTGTCCTGCACCATGTAACAGTATAGAAACACCTTGTTTGGCTAATAGTTTGGCCGCTAATAAATACCAAGGGTAATGTCTTTTCTTACCTGCATAGCTTGGCCAATCAATATCTACAGATATTTTAGGAGCTTGCGTATGGGCACGTACTGCTTTTGCGAAGCCTGCTAACTCTTCAAAAGTTTCTTGTTGATAGCGTAGTAATAATAAGAAAGCACCTAGTTGAACATCTTCTACTTTATTTTCTAGAATCATATTCATAACTGTTTCAGCTTCAGCAAAGGTTAAGTGGCGAGAGCCATTTTGGCCTTTACCCAAAATACGAATATATTCAGCAAATGGATGTTCAGTAATAGATTTTGTGGGTGTGATAGTCTGATTCATAGGCAATTAGTCGGTTTTGGTAAGCCTGCTAACTTAGCAGCAAGCTTAGCAGGGCTTCCTTTAAATAGTAAATTGAGTTGTAAGCTATTGGCTTGTTCTTTATCTAAATGTTGGCTTAAATATTTGATTAGTGGCCGATTAGCAGGAGAAAGTTCATACTGTTGATAAAATTGGCGTAACAAATTAATAATTTGCCAATGTGGTTCAGTTAATGTAATAGATTCTAGCTCTGCTAATTTTTCAGCAACAACAGTAGACCAATCTTGTAAATTAACAAGATAGCCTTCATCATCTAATTCAATCGGTTTCTGCTCAACGGTTATTATCATAGCCAACTAACAACTTTTAAATATTGAGTACATAGCTCTACAAATTGTTGATAATTGATTATTTTGACATTATCTAAGCCAATTTGCACTGCTCTAGTCACAATATCTTCATCTAAAGCATAAATAATAATAGTTGACTCTCGTAGCAATTTAAGAGGGGCGGTATTGGCTAGTAAAGCATAAACGGCATCACCTGTTAATAAAACAGCATCTGCTGGGCTAACAAAAGCTAAAGCTTGTTCAAATTGATTGCCTGTGAAAGGACTTTCATTAAATAAATGTAATGTACTCATTAGCTAGTTACCACTACATCATATTGAGTTAATAAATGAGCTAATTGCTGTTGTGGTATAAGCTTGGTTGGTAAAATCAATTGCTCTGTGGTTAAGCTTCGTTGCTGTAGGCTCTGTTCGGCTACTAATAACTCATCAATACCAAACAATGGCAGCGCTTGTAAGTTAGCGGATATATCTTTTTGCTGAATAGTTTTAGCTTGTTGATTCGCTACTAATTGAAAAACGCCATCTTCTAGAAAGAGTAAGCTAATAGGTAATTCAAAAGCACCACCCGCTAAAGCCAAATCTAGTGTTTCCCTAACAGAAATATTGCTCCAAGGACCCTGTTTACAAATGATTAACATCGACTTAGCCATTAAGCATTACCCCCAAAGCAAACAAAACGATCACTATTCTGGATGGCTTCATGCAATTGCCCTAATCCTGATAATTGCCAAGGTGGCGAGATAGTAATAGCTGTTTTTTGATAACGTTTTGCTTCCGTTGTATCTAATTGGCCACGACGTAATGCAGCTGCAATACAGACAACAGCATCTAAATTATTTTCCTCAATAAAGGTTTGCCATGCTAAGCGAATATCAAATTCATCCTGAGGCGTTACTATACTACTAACAGCATTATAAACGCCTTGCTGGTAAAAAAATAAACGCTCAATAGTATGGCCTGTTTGCAATACAGTTTGAGAAAAGTGTAATGCTCTTCTAGAGGCAGAGCTTTGTGGTGGAGAGTAGATAGCAATAGTAAATTTCATAAGTACTTATATAAAAAAGCCCGCAAAGCGGGCTTTTTGAGCTAAAGGGAGTATTAGTCGTTAGAAGCAATACCTAAAATATTCAATAAATGAACAAACATAAAATAGATATCCATAAATAATGACATAGTAGCCATAATATAGTTAGTTTCTCCCCCATGAACGATGGCACTGGTTTTCCATAAAATACCAGCAGCAGAAATTAAAATAATACCTGCACTAATAGCTAAGGATAGCCCTGGAATATAGTAACCAAAAAGTGGTGCTATAAAAAATAGAGCAATAGCGCCAAGTATTATAAATGCACCTACTACTATAAAATTGCCCAAAAAGCTCATGTCTTTACGTGTAATCAATACAAAAGCAGAAAGACCAAAGAAAGCAAAAGCAGTTAGAGCAAAAGCAGTAAATACTATGTTGGCACCATTAGGAAGGTATAAGTAATAATTAATAGCTGGTGCTATTGAAAACCCCATAAAACCAGTGAAAGCAAAAAGACTGGCTAAACCCCAAATAGAGTTTCTTAATTTTGTAGTTAAAAACATTAAGCCCCATGCACCTGCAAAAAAGACAAAAATATTTAATTGTCTAAAATTGGCAGCCATAGCGATTAAGCAACAAATAGCAGAAAAAGTTAAAGTTAGTGCTAGTAGGGCATATGTATTACGTAAAACCTTGCTTACTAAAAGTTGACTGGCATGTTCCATCACATAATTATCACTAGCCATTGTGTAAGTAGTTGGCTCGTGAGACTTATAACGATCATTCATAAATACAGCTCCTAAATATTGTGAATCCAGTAGTAATTGTTAAGTTAAGTAGTAATTTGTAATTTTAATAAGTTAGATAATATACATTTATCAAAAAAAAACAACAGATAATATTTGACAGACTGTAACAATCGGGTATTATATGCGTCCGAAACGGAAGTGTGGCTGAGTTGGTTTAAAGCACCGGTCTTGAAAACCGGCGAGGGTTAACGCCCTCCCAGAGTTCGAATCTCTGCGCTTCCGCCAGATATGCCCTGTATCACAATAGATACAGGGCTTTTTTGTTTTTAAATAACTGTATGAAAAAAACAAATCATTTCCGCAATTATTTAACGAGTTTCCGCAATTATTTGTTACTAATGCCTCTATTTACTGGCTCTACTTCTTGACCAACCCTAATATAAATCTTCTTAGTAATTTCCTCTTTTGTATGGCCTAGTAGCTTACTGGCTAATTCAATATTATTCATATCACTAGCTGCTTTGGGACGTAAATCTTTAAATTGGAACTCTTTAATATGCTTTGCAAACTCTTCATCATTATTCGCTAGAGCTTCGTTGATAGCTGTGTTTCTGGCATTTTCGAATCTATACCTTCGCATTGAGTAGGTCATGCCTCTGTCTTTAATAGTAATTAAGTAGGGAGAACTATCATTTTTTCTTTTCAAAATATCATCAATAAGTAATCCTAAACCAGTACGTCCAGTTTCATTGTTAAGCTTGATTCTTAATTTGTGAGTTGTTTTATTTTGTCCTATAAATAAATGATCTTCCGTAATATGTGATAACCTGATTTTTATAGCATCTGCTGGACGCTGACCAGTAAAATAGGCAATCATCATCGCATCTTTTAGTTCTTGAGGAGCATGTTTATATACTGCAAGAAATACTTCATCATCGGCATAGTAATCTCTTAGTTTTTCTTTATTTTTACGTACACCAGTAACAGGATTATATGTTACATACCCCCATTCTTTAGCTATATTATAAATATGGGAAAGCAAAGACATTTCTCTATTAGCTCTTACTTTGGCAGTCCTTGCGTCACGGTACTGCGCTATATGATGGGAGGTTATTTCATCAATTGGTGCATCATCAAATACTTTTCTTAGTTGTCTTAATGAATCCCTGTTGTCACTTTGGGTTTTAGGTGCTTTACTAGGTATAATTTCATTTTCATATCTGTCAAATACATAGCCTAAAGTTTTAATATCTTTGGGAGCCTCTGTCATTTCAAGTTCAGCCCATTTTATTTTTGCTTTATCAAGATCAGTACCTAAAGGGATTTCTTTCCGTTTCCCATTTTTTCGACAGTCATAATAATAACCAATCCACATTTTGCCATTTTTAAGCAATCTGTTTCGTCTAAACATATGAGGAGGTAAGTCCCTATTTTCAGGTTTTTTCTTTCTCATATACTATACAATGGCCTTAAGTCAATTTACTTAAATCTAGTTTCCATTTTTGTTTAGGTTCATCTTCAATCGTTTTAGTGGATGGTGAGCCTAACTTACTGAACATTACTTCCATTAAAAGCTTTGGATGGTTAGCACCATTAACTTCAAAAGGGTAGTTTTTGCGAGTAAGCCACTCTATTTGTTTGTATGGTGCTTTATATCCAGTTAATTCTTCTAAAAGTTCTTTGCTAACAAATATTGATTTACCGCCTTTTTCCTCTTGTGATTCAGTCATCTAGCCCCTCTTTACTAAGAATTAAATTACTTTTTTAATTACTGACTTAGTAGAGAAAGTTCTACAACTAAACCAGTAATTAATTTTATCGGTCATACGTAATTCGATTTCCAACTAAAGAGGTATTGTGCTAGTAGTTACTCCGAATATTGCGTAAAACATCCTGTACTAACTTAATAAACTGTGATCGTCTTTCTCTCAATCTTTCTATATCCTCTAAATAATCACTTCTATTAAGTCGGTAAACAAATAACCTTGAATCTTCTGGAAAATCAGAGCAATAACTTATAAAGTCTACCCAATCTCTATTGGTACAATCTAAGTGGCCTATCAATTGCCATCTATAGGTAGGATCAAAGGATTTTCTTTTAAGAGTGGCATAATGAGTTGAAGCAATTACACTTTTAATTTCGATTACACCATCGTCATCAACCAGCCCATCAGGTGAGTCACCATAATCGCTATGATCAAAAAAGCCACCATTAGTCACATCAACAAAATAGGTATTTTCGTAAAGCATCCTTGCTACTGGTTCTTGTTCATGGCCTCTTTCCATGTGTCTATTACTAAAGCTATGTTCTGCTTTTTGACCTGTAGCTAACTCTAAAGCTACTTGTAAAGCATATTTCTTTGCTGTATCACCAAATGCACCACCATCATTGGCCATGATATGGCCAAAATTAGAGGCAGTGACTTTTCCTAGTCTGACCTGCTCCCAAGCTTCACTATTTTGCTGAATGTTATGCCATTTCATAGCTACACTCCTCAATTAGTTGAGCTTGGTGTTCTTGAGACATACTGACTTTAGCAAGCACTTTGTCTAAATTGCCATTTTTCTTATAGGATTTTTTAGCATTTTCCCATTGAACTGTATGCTCAGGTAATAACCTTACCTTTTCAGAGCTAAAGGGTGAAATCCTTAAACCTTCTACCGTATCACGACCAAATTTAACATTACTATCAACATAGATAGTAACTTTTACATCTTGCCAATCTTCTAAAAATGAAGAGCCAGTGAGTTGTCTCATAACCTTACTATTAGAGACATTTAAAATCATAGGTTTTAATGGTTCACCTACTCTAATTTCTTTTTCTACAAAATAAGCCGTATTAAACGCTTCTTTTGTTTTCTTGGTCTTGTCTAACTCCAGTACCACATACTTAATAGTGAGTACAATGGGTTCAACTATATCGGCACTGCTTAAGTACGGTGACTTAAAAGCCTTTCTAAAATGTGTTTTACTTGGTTGATTGTTCGATGACATTCTCAATACCTCTGCTAGTATTCATTTTGCTTAATACCACTGTTGCTAATGGGAGAGGCTTACAAACCTTCTGTATTAAGCGGATAGTAAAAAAACTACAATTTTTTAACCTGACTTTTTAGAAATAAAATCATGGCATTAACATAAGTAATAATTTTTGGTGATAGTGATCTATTTCCCTTTGGGCATTTTCTGTATCTTCAGAAACATAAAGGTTCATTAACACATGACCTTTTGAGTTTTTAATGGATGCAGATACAGAGCCAAAACCATATTCAAAATAGGGTTGTAACCTCGGTTCTTGTTGTACTACCTTTGCTTGTAATACAGAAATTTCAGCAGCTTTAACTAAATCAAACATGATGTTCTCCTAAGCAGCTTGTTTACCAAGTACTTTTAAAATTGTTTCTTCTGCAAATTTTTTAAGGTGTGGTCTAAAAACTGTTTGATAAATGCGACTAACTTCATTCCAGTCTTTACGTTCAATTGCTGCATAAAGATCAATATCAGCAGTAAGGTTATTTCCAACTAAACCGTTGATAGCTTCCGCAGCAGCATCTAATGCATAATTAGTAGGAATAATTAAGTTATTACATGTTCTGTTTTCTAATAATTCTTGAACTTGACTGAGCATTTTAGGAATCCTCAATAGATTATTTCATTTGTTGAAATAATTATGAAGTTAAAATACATATTTGTAAAGAAAAACTACATATTATTATGTATTATTAATACATTTTATTTATATCTATATGAATTAAATAATAAATTATTGTTTTTTAATTTATGGATTCACTAACGAAGAACAATATATTTGAGTGTAGTTGAGAAAAAGAGTGATATCACATTACCAATAAGCAAAGACGATGAGTCTCAATGAATTTATTTATAAAGGTATATTATTAATCTAATATTTGTATATATAAATCAGTGATTTTTCCTAAAACTTTACCATCATCATCCTTAATTAAAACAGGTAAATATTTTTCATTTAATGTCTTTAAATAAGTGTTATTTGAGTTTTTTACAATTTGTCTAAAAATTTTATCACCATTTAATAGTTGAATTAATAAAAATTTTCCATTTTCTAATTGATTATAATTTTTATCGACAAGAATTAATGAACCTTTTGGAAAGGATGGTAGACTGGGATTACTCATAAGATCATCTTTAACTTCGAGCCAGAAACCTTGTTCTATCTTTTTTGTAGATACGGTTTTTTTTAATTTACTTTGAGATAAATGCCCATCTAAAAAATTTTCTATATCATTCCATTCTATAACTGGATAATAGAATACTTCGATCATTTCAGACTTTATATTTTTAAAACCTGAAAGACTAGTAGAAAAATGGCTAGTTTCATCTTCTCCATATTCTAACCATGCACTTGAGATACCTAATGCTTTTGATATAAGAGTTATTTTTTCTTTATTAGGTATAGATTCACCATTCAACCAGTTATTAGCAGCTTTTTGGGTGACTCCAGTAATATTTTTTAAAAAAGTACCACTACCCCAACCATCTTTACCATTTTGAGCAAGGGCTTGTTTTAATCTTTTTGAGAATTGTTCTCTTATGAGTTCCGATTTCTTCATTTATACATTATTACATTTATTTATATGTAGTGAAAGTACATTAATGATTATGATGCATCTATACAATTAACTTAAAAATGTAGTTGATGATATTGATTGTATAACTAGGGTTATATCTATGTGTGATTTTTATCAAGAGTAATTTTTTCTTCAGCTAGATTATATTGAAAAATTCCTAGCTTATTGATTTTTGCTCCAGCAAGTATTTTCCAGTCATTCTTTTTAATAGTATTACAACGTGTACTTGTTTTTGCAATAGGTACAAGATAATCGTTAAAAATCATTTCGATATGTAATATTTTTTATTGGAAGGAATTGGAATGTCACCCCTTACAAAATATAGAAAACGTTTAAAGCTTTCCCAAAAAGCGTTTGGACATAAAGCAGGTTTTTGCCAGTCAACTATCAGTCATTATGAAAAACGAAAAAGGACACCCAGTATTCCCGATGCTAGAAAAATAATCTCTACACTAAATAAGTTAGGCATTGATTGTTGTTTTGATGATGTGTTTCCACCAGAAGAAATAGTATAAAAAAGACAAGATTTAGAGCAGATTCATATCATTTTGATTATGGGGCAGTAAATGAAAGCAACTGATGTATTAAGGCAGCTTGGTCGGCCTGTTGCTTATTATCCTAATTTAGTAAAGCAATTTAAAAGTGTGACAGCTACAGTTTTATTCTGCCAATTTTTTTATTGGCATGATAAAGCTCATTCAGAATTAGGTATTTATAAAACTACCGAAGAAATTACAGAGGAAACAGGGCTTACCTATAAAGAACAACTAACGGCTAGAAAACAATTAATAGCATTAGGTGTACTAAGTGAGACAAATAAACGATTAGAACATAGAATCTATTATAAGATAAATCTCGATCGTGTTAATGAACTTTTAGAAAACACTATTGAAAACTCGCCATATTCCCAAACGGCATTTGGGGAAAATCCTATTGGTAATTTCGGCAATAACTCATTGGGCAGTTCGTTATATACAGAGAATACATCAGAGAATACAACAGATATTTTTAATACTGATAAATCAGTATTTGTTGACGATAAAAAAATCGCCCAACTTGATGATGATTGTTCAGAAGAAAATATACCTAATACTATTCAACCTAAAAATAAAAAACAAAATACGCCAAATTGCCCTTATCAAAAAATTGTAGAACTCTATGAAGAAATACTGCCAGAACTACCAAGGGTAGCCATTCTTACTGAGAAGCGAAAACGCTATCTAAATGCTCGTTGGCGAGAACATAAAAACCACCAAAGTTTAGCATTTTGGGAGGATTATTTTAAATTTGTTAGAAAATCTCAATTCTTACTAGGTAATTCCATCCCTAAAGAGAGGAGTAAATCATTTAAGGCAGATTTTGAGTGGTTAATTAGTCCTAATAATTTTGTCAAAGTAGTTGAAGGTAAATATGTCTGAGTTATTTAGTAGAGAGGCAGAGCAAAGTGTCATAGGGGCATTGCTATTACGACCTGAACTAATTGATATTATTTCAACTGATCTAGTGGCAGAAGATTTTTATTATTCAGAACATAGTGAAATCTACCGAGCTATATTAAATCTTTATAAAAAAAATATTCAAATTGATGTAATTAGTGTTGCAGAAACTATAGAGTTACTTAGATTCTCTAATGGTGAAGTAACTAATCCATTAATTTATTTAGTTGAAATTGCTAAAAATACACCCAGTGTTGTTAATGCTAAGTTATATGCTGATATTGTCAGAGAACGTTCAGTCTGTCGAGAAATAGAAAAATTAGGACTGGTAGCAAGAGAGATAGCACTATCTAAACAAGACCTACCAGATAAGATTAGTCTTATTCAAAGCAAAGCATTATCGCTAGATTCATCCACCACTTCACATGATGTAGTCCATGCTAGCGACGTAATGAGAGATCATGTGGAAGAACTACAAAGACGTTTTGATTTAGGTGGGCAAATTGATGGTTTATCAACAGGACTAAGTGACCTAGATGATAAGCTAATGGGATTAAAAGCTGGAGAGCTAATAGTGATTGCTGCAAGGCCATCGATGGGTAAGACAGTATTAGCCATGAACATAGCTACCCATAATGCCATCCATGCAAATAAATCTACGCTTATTGTTAGTCTTGAAATGACCAATGGCAAGTTAATGGATAGGGCATTAGCCTCTGTTGGTAGTATTCCATTAACTGAGCTAAAAACTGGTCAGGCTGCTTGTAACTACGCTTCACAACTGGCTTCAGCCAGTAACCTAATTGCAAACTCGAAATTATATATGGCAGATAGGCCAAATATCAATATTATGCAATTACGCTCAATTGCCCGTAGGCATAAATTAAAGTATGGCCTAGATTTATTAGTGGTTGACTATTTACAACTGATGCAGGGAACAGGGAAAAATGAAAATCGAGTAACAGAAGTCAGTGAAATGTCACGTCAATGTAAGTTACTTGCTCGTGAACTCAATATTCCTGTGGTTTTACTTTCACAACTCAATAGACAACTAGAACAAAGAGCTAATAAACGTCCCATATTAAGTGACTTAAGAGAGTCAGGTGCAATTGAGCAAGATGCTGATGTCATCATCTTTCTCTATCGAGACGAAGTGTATAACAAAGAAAATAGCCGTTACAAGGGAATTGCAGAAGCAATTTTAGGCAAATATCGAGATGGTGAAGTGACCACCGTATTTATGGCATTTAATGGAACTATGAGTCGCTTTGATCTACTGGTTAAAGGTTGGCAGCCAGACCCAGAAGATACCAATGATAATAGCTTTTCTGATAGATACAGGAAAAGGAGATAAAACGATGAATTGTAAAGCAATGGAGAAAAAAGAACTCACCATTAAAAATGAATTTGATAAAAATAGTTTTATTAATTTCTTTACTGCATTGGATTTAACCATACCTAAGAAAATAATCATTGAAGATCAGAAAAATAGCAGAACAGCTGCACAAAATAGACTTTTGTGGCTTTGGAATAATGAAATACAAAAGTTTATGTTCGATCATTCAGGTATTACCGCTTCAGCCTTTGATTGGCATGAAACAATGGTCGAAAGGTTATGCCCTACAGTTAATAAAGAAATAACTCTACCTAATGGAGAAACTGTATCTATTCAAGAACGTACTAGAACCAGTAAATTTAATACCAAAAAAATGACCAAATATTTAGAAATGCTAGATGCTTACTGTGCTAGTTTTGGTTTATTACTTCCTCATCCGCAAGACTTAATGAACGCTATCTATGGAAAAAGAAATATATGATACAAGGACGCTCAGTAACAGATAGCCAAAAACGCTATTGGGACAATCTTGCTCAATTTGTTGGCTGTATTGCCTGTATTAAAGAAGGTAAATTTAATAATTATTGCTCTATTCACCATATCGAAGGGCGTACTAAGAAAAATGCTCACTGGCTAGTTTTACCGTTATGTGCAGGACATCATCAAGATAATGGTACAGCCATAGCCATTCATCCCTATAAAAAACAATTTGAACAAAAATACGGGAATCAATATCAGCTAATAGTGGATTGTATAACACTATTAAAAAAGAGAGGTGTTGATATTCCTGAAAATATATTAACTCTTTTAGACAGTATAAAAGGGAAGTTTTCAACTGATATTTTAATTTCTCTTAAAGATCAAAAAATATGCAAGTAGGTGTTGTTCATGGCAGCTTTTTGGTGTTCAAAATATGAACCTGTTGAATACAATGGCATTGTAAAACCAGCTATTGAATGGGCAGATAGAAAAGGGGTATCTTGGGAAACCGTTAAAAAACGTGTTCAGCGTGGCTCTGGTTGGTGTAAGGCACTCAATCTAAATGAAGATGATCTACTGCCAAAACAATTCCAATTATTTAAGTTCAAGTTATCTAAACAAAAAAAGAAAAGGTATAAGTATAAAAAAAATGCACCTTGTTGCTACTTTCATCAGCTAACTCTATTTAGTATATAATATTCCTATTTTTAAATTTAATAGGTACACAGTATGGTTGATATGGCAACACTTCGGTCTGCATATAAAGCATATAATCAATCTAAACAGGACTATTGGGATAAGTTCCGTAATAAAGTAATAGAGATTTATGAAGGTTTTGCAGATCATCTTGGTATTAAAGATGAAGAATTTATAGCAGTTGTGGATGATGAAGAAAGGCCACGTAAATATTTACGTTATGGAGGATTAAGTGAAGGGCGTTTTTATAATGGATGGATACCTACTTACGAAAGAGAGGATGCTGTAGGCTTTACTTTTAGACTTTATTTGGATGAAAGTAAAGAATCAAAGGAAAAAGTCCGCTTTGATTTTACGATGAAACTAACTAAGAAAAATGATCAATATATTATTCTTTTTCCAGATGATGAAAAGAATAAACATGATTTTTCTAATATGTTTGATGATATTTTTGGTGATGGAAAAAGGAAAAATACTAACTCTACTAACAATAATTCTATGAAAAGAAAAGAGAAACCAAAAGAATTGCTTTTAACAGATGGTAATGAAGACTTATATGATTTGTTGACTCAGGAAATTATAGATAGCTTTGATCAAGCAAAATGGCAATAAATACTTGACAAGGCTATAAAGGGACATAGTTTTATCTATTATTCATTTATGATAGGTAGGATTATGGCAACTAAACACGGTACAGCTTTTGCCTTTGCACTAGAGGCAGCACAGAATGCAGAAATTTGTTTAAATGATAAAGATTTAGAGTTTTTTCTGTGTTCAGTAATAGATGGTGAAAAAGTTTATATAGAATTTGGTGGTAATATTAATAACAATATTATCAATGGACTTGAGAGTTTTTTAGCTAAATTAAAAGAAAAAAAAGATACTACAGGAATATATAGTTATTCAACAGAAGTAGAAGAGAGATTAAAGGAGGTCGCCAGTGGCCTTATCTGATGATCTTTTACTACAGAGACGAAATAATCAAGGTTTAACTAGGCAATTATTAAATCAATCAGCTAATCTACCAAAACCTAGTCCAGAGCAATTACAACAATGGAATAATGAAGCTAAAAATTATGCTTATCAAGCAGATGGATTAAGAGGCTCATTCCGAAAATTATTAGGTATGAATCCTTATACAAACAATTATCCTTCTGCTAGTAGGATTGGTACTGAAATAGCATCAATCCCACCTGTTCAGTCATCTTCCACAAGGCAACTATCTGATTTTGAAGCACTAGGTAAAAATGCTGTTAGTCCTATACCAAGAACAGCCTCTTCTTCTGTACAAAATGGTGAACCTACTAGTATACAAGGTGTTACTAAACAATTAATAAATGGTGTTCCTACCTATAGTAATGCACCTAATCAAGACGCAAGTGGTTTAGGTATTATTCCTTCTATAAGGCAAAACTCCCCTAGCGTTAGAGATATTTTACAATCAGCAGCTACACAAATTCCTGCTTATAATGCTGGAACACAATCAACTGTTATCGAAGATTCTACAACAGGTGGTTATTATCAACGTAGAAAAGCTGACAGAGCCAATAAGAAAACTATAGATCGCCTCAATAGCCAAGGTAAGGACAATTGGCAAATCAATAAACAAGCTGCTTTAGATAATAGCCAGTTACAAAATGATTCTTTAAGCAGAAGATTATTAGGGTCTAATATCGAAGCAGCAGAACGAGTAGGTAGTTTAGAAAGATTATTAGCAGATTTCAATGCAACACCACAGCAACGATTAGCAGCATTACAAACTAGAAACTTATTAGCTAGTGGTGCACAGAAAGCTCAAAGAAATGCAGTCAATGTGGTTACTGATGAACTGCCAGATGGTAGTAAGAAACAAAGAGTCATTGTGACTGATCCAAGTACAGGGCAGGAAGTTAGTAATATTGATTGGGCAAGTGCTAATACAGAAGATTATATTAATGAAATAGCGAAGCGTACAGGTAAATCAAAAGAGGAAATACATAAACAATTAATAAGTGGTACTTAATCACATAATAAAAAGCAATTATTTTTATATTGAGTTTAACTAACTAATACCATGAGTTTTTTATGTTTTGTTATACATTAGCATGACGAATAGAATTACAGATAGTTAAAAAATTCATTATAAAGACAATAACAAATAGTAAAAAATATATTTTGGCTGTTTTTGTTGTTTATAGGGAGATTAAATGCTTACCATCTTATCAATAATTATCGCATTAGGTATTGTTTTAGGCTTAAAAGATTTTTTTAGACCACACAATAAAAAATACTCAAGAAAAAATAAGTGGAATCCTCCTGTAAGAGAACAGTTAAATCAGCGTTCTAGTTCTTACCTTGATATTAGTGATCCTCGAGATCAGTTAAAAATAGTCTCTGATGAGAAAATAGCGTTTTCTGCTCAAAAAATCATGGGGCGTAAAGAATATAGGGTTTTTAACATAATTGAAAAAGAAGTAATCAAAGAATTTAAATATTACAGAGTATTTGCCCAAGTAAGTCTAGGGGAAGTTTTGTCTAGTGAAACTAGTTATGCTTATAGTTGTATAAATACTAAACGTGTTGATGTATTAATTATTGATGGTGCTGGTAATCCTATTTTAGCTGTTGAATATCAGGGAGAAGGTCACTATCAAAGTAGTGCTGCTCTGAGAGACGCAATAAAAAAAGAAGCTTTACGTAAAGCAGGAGTTGGATATATTGAAATTACTCCTGATCATACTAATGATGATATTAAATATATTGTAAGAAGAGCAATTGAAAGCAAAATGACAAATAATAAGGTTATCGAAATACCTGTCGCGGAACAAAGTATTCATGTAGTGAAGTGATCACAGCGAATACATAATTATAAATCATATCAAGTGATTTTATTGACTATAAAATATAAAAATAATTGACAACACCCAAAAGGGACATAACTTGCTATTTAAATAAGATTAGCAGGTTTAGTTATGGCAAATTATGATTTATTACCTATTGGGAATCAAAAAAAGAGAAAACCAACCGTTGAAGAGTTTGCTCAACGGTATAATATTGATTTAACGCCAACTCAAGAAAATAACTCAAGTATATTAGGCCGTGTTGGTGATGCCAGTTTAGATTTAGCTAAAGGTGTGGTCGATACAGGTGAAGCTGTAGTCGGACTGGGTAATTTAGCCACAGGAGGTAGAGTAGGGAAATTATTACAAGATTATGTAGGTTATGATCCTAAACGTACTAAGGATTTACTGAGTAATAATTATTCTGCGGCAAGGCAGCAAGCTAATCAAGAAGTAGAAAAAGCAGATGGATTTATTGATACAGCTACGGCTATGTTAAAAAATCCTTCTACTCTTGTAGGTACAGTTCTGGAATCTGCACCCTCTATGTTAGGTGGTGGTGCTTATGCAAGGTTATTAGGTAAAGCAGGGATATTAGCCAATAATCCTGTTGCTAGAGGTACAATAGGTGAAGGTTTAGTAGGCGCAGGACAAACAGCAGAACAAATTAGGCAAGAAAATCCAGATAACTTATTAACAGGTAAGCAATCTTTAGCTTCTGCTGCTTCAGGTTTAACTACAGGTCTAATAGGTTATGGTGGTGGTCGATTAGCACAAAAAACAGGTATTTTAGATCCACAAACGTTATTAGCTGGTGGTAGTCAGTTACCCAAAGGACTAAGCAAAAAGACCTTTAGTAATATTATTAAAGGTGCTATCTCCGAAGGTGCATTTCAAGAACTACCTCAATCAGCTACGGAACAAATGTGGCAAAATTATGCTCAAGATAAACCACTATTAGAAGGTGTACCTGAAGCCGCAGCCACAGGTTTATTAGCAGGTGGTTTTATGGGGGCAGGTGCAAACTTAGCGCATAGTAGAAATAGTAGACCAGAACAACAATCACCTACTACCAGTAAAGAACTATTAAAGTTAGGCTATGATGCAACACCAAAACTAGGCTATGAAGGATTACAACCTGCACCAGATATTATTTATCAGGGTACAGACTATCAACCACCACCTCCAGCACAGATAGGTTTTGATAACCCTAATAATCCACAGTCAGCTAATTTTAATCCTAACTTATCTAATCAGTATGATCCTGTTATCGAAGGTTTAAATAAACAAGCTGATTTCTACGGTATGCCAGAACCTAGTAAACCTAGCGGTACAATTACCAAAGCTTTATTGGCTGGTGGACTTGGACAACAACAAAATTTGCAATCTCCCGTAGTAGATAATGTAACCAATCAATATTCCACTACTCCAACGAGTGAAATTAATCAATTATTGCCCCCTACTAATCAAGTTACTTCACAACTAGATCAACATTTTAATCTTCCAAAACAGTATGAGCCAAATAGTAAACCGAAAGAAGTAACTTTAAACCAATTAAAAGATATTGCTCGGCAGTATGACAATATTAGTACAAAACAACTAATGGAATATACAGGAAGTAACTATATTCAAGCGGTTAAAGCGATTAATCAAGTTAATCAAGAGAAAATGGTGCAGCCTAATCAACTGCCTACTAATGATAACTTATTAACTGAAGCAGAACTAAAAAACTACCAAGCTCAATATGACAAAAAGCAAAAACAGCTTAAAAGACGTAAAATCAATCCTGAAAAAGATACTCTTACCGATGCTATCATCAAATTAGGGGGTATTTCACCTGATTATAAATTAGATACTACAGGTGACACAGTAGGTAATAAATCTATAGTAGGTGTTGGCTATCTCTGGAGTAATAAAAATGGTGCTAGTATAGATGATGTTGCCAGAAGATTAGCTGATGAAGGTTATATACCCTCTAATACAATAAATAATGATGATGGTGTTAGATGGCTTCAACAAGCAATAGCAGATGAGCTAGCAGGTAGAAAAAAACATTATGCCCTTAACTCTGAAATGGCTTATTTACAGCAGTATGAGCAAGACCTATTAAATAAGCTAGAACAAGATAATGCGCTACGAGAAGAAGAATATAGTATCATACGTGAACAGTATGGCGCAGAAGCAGAACAACAGGCACGTTTCTATGATGAAAATGCCAGCAACTACTTTATGCAACTAGAGGAACAACTCAATGAACTCCAAAGACAAGCAACCATCCTCGAAGGTGAACCAGTCACAGAAGCCGATTCAACCAGCATTAACGACCAGTTACGGCAATACGATCAGCGAGCTAATCAAACTGAAGGAACAACAACTTCAGAAGTTGAAAGAACAACTAGCAACCAACAAGAAATAACTAACTTTAATCTACAGCAACAGACTGAACAAACACTTAGGCAGGAGCTAGAAGCTAGATTAGCTAAAGAGCAAAAATTAGCTAATGAAACAAAGCAGCAGCAACAAAAACAACAAGCAGATAATGATCTTAATAACTTTAAATTAACTGGGTCTAATAGAGATATTGATATTGCTGCTGCTAATAGTCAACAAGTACTTACCATTAACGACAATACAAAAAAAACTAATAAAGTAAAAAAAATACCTGAGAGTAAAAATAATTCTTCCAGTGAACAAAAAATTAACTTAACAGATGAGTTAGTTAATATATCAGAAAGTGATCTTAGTACTTTATTTGATGAAATAGCCAGTGAAACTAAAGCAGTAGAAACAGACAAGCCACTCAAAGAACGTAAACAACGTGTTAAGAAAAAACAAACTACCACTAAACGTACAGTATCCAAAGCAGAAAGATCAGATACTAATAATAAGCAGTCTGTTGATAGAACAGCCTCGCGTATTGCTAAAGATATTGGTGTTGACCTAACTAGTGCTGGTAAAAATGCTGTAAAAGGATTAGTAGAATTATTTGGTGGTAAAGGTAGGTTAAATAGTGGTTTATCTTTTGATGAGGAAACGTATACTAAAGCAAAGCCACACTTTGTCGCTATGTTAAAGGATTTTCAGAGTGCAGGTAAAAACTTACGTGACTTTATTAGGGCAATATTAGATAATTTTGGAACAGGTATTAAACCACACATTATGCGGTTTGCCCAAGACCTTAGAGAGGGAAATATAGATGTATCAGATGCCAGCATATCTATGGAACGAGATAGCGAAAACAGTGGAGTTGGAAACACCACTGTACAAGAAACTATTTCAGATGAATCAACAGGAACTAGACAAAGCACTGGAACAGCAAGCGAACCAGTTGGAGAGAGAGTATCCAGACAGCCAATCAGTGATAACCAGTTACCAAACACTGATGCCATTACTAATGGAGAGCCTAACGATAGCAGAATATATCGAGAAAACCCAGCAAGTAGAACTACGGAGTCCACTACCAGAGATAGCGAGCAAAGCAGAGTTAATAGCGATAGCGACCTACGACAAGATGTTGAGTCAGCAAGAACAACAGAAATTATTGAAGATAGTAGACAGCGAGATGCAGAAGCCTTATATGCAAGGCAATTAGAAGCTAATAAAACAATAACAACTAATTTTGCTGATAAAGATAATATAGAAAAAGCATTACCTGTTCTTTTCGATGCTCAAATAGACGATGTTTACAAAGCTGAGAAACGTTTTTATAAAGATAAAAAAAATGGAATGATGTTTACCAATGGTACTGGTACTGGTAAAACAGGTACAGGATCAGGGGTAGTTAGACGTTTTGTTAGTGCTGGTAAAAATAACATTATTATAGTAGTGCCTAATAATAGCATTGCTGGTGATTGGTTAGATTTTCTAAAAAATAAATTAGATGTTTCTGCTAGACAACTAACGGGTATTACTGATAGTGGTGGTGAAGGGGTAGTAGTTACAACTTATGCCAATTTTGGTTTAAATGATGCTATTACTAAGCGAACTAATGACTTAATTGTTGCTGATGAAAGCCACTACTTATCTAGTGAAGAAAACGGAGGTAATACCAATTATCTAAATAAACTTAGACTTATTACTGGACATAAGAGAGGCAAACACTTTTTTGCCGAATCCTATTTTGATACCGAATACAAAGAGTATAGTGATAATGTTGATAAACTATATGACAAAATAGAAAAATTAGATTCTGAAAAAGACAAGGTAGCTATCGAAGGATTCAGAAATAAAATAGATAACTTGCATAAGAAATGGCGATTAAAAGAAGAAGAAGCTAATGCCATTTTTGATAAAAGACCGAAGTCAAAAGTAGTAATGCTCTCAGCAACACCTTTCTCTTATGTAAAAAGTGTTGACTATGCCGAAGGTTATTTGTTCGATTATTCAACTATACCAGACTCTGATACAGGTGGTTATAATTCAGGTAATGCCAGAGAAAGATTTTTCATGGAAAACTTTGGCTATAGGATGCGCTACAACAAATTAACAAGACCAGATGGTAATGTTAATAATGAGTTAATGGAACAACAATTTAATGAAAAGTTACAGACTAGTGGAGCTTTATCAGGTAGACGCTTAGATATTCCTTATGATTATGATCGTAAATTCTTCTATACAGAAGATGCAGCAGGTACAAAACTAGATTTAGCTTTTGCAGCAATATCTGAAGCTCAACAAAAAGATAAAACTTTAAGAAATATACCTAGCTTATATGATTTATTTCCACACCATGAAAGAATGTACTTGTTGGAAGCTATCAAAGCTAAACATGCTGTTGATTATATCAAGCAAAATTTAGCATTAGGTCGAAAGGTTGTAGTATTTCATGACTTTAACAAGGGAGGTGCTTGGAATCCCTATGAACTGATGTTAAGCCGTATTAAAGATGGTAGTCATAGAAAAAAAATAGCGGCAATTCTAGCAAGGCCAGAATTTAAAGCTGATTTTTCTGATTTGATATCACCTATTGATAGATTTAGTAGAGATTTTGACAAGGTGCTATTTGTCAATGGTACGTTGACAAAAAAACAGCGTAAAACAAATTTAGCAAAGTTTAATGATGATAATTCAGGCTATGATTTACTAATAGCACAATCTGATGCTGCCCGTGAAGGCTCTAGTATGCATGATACTACTAGCCTACATAAACGTGTACTTATTAACTTGGGTATGCCTACAAGACCCGTTAAAGCTACTCAAATAGAAGGACGTATTTACCGTACAGGCCAAGCATCTGATGCAATTTTTAGGTACTTTACAACAGGTACTGGTTGGGAATCTAGCGCGTTTACCCACAAGGTAGCAGAAAGATCAGGTACAGCAGAAAATCTTGCATTAGGTAGAGAAGCCAGAGCTTTAAAAAAATCCTTCTTAGATGCCTATGCCAATGCCTCAGATATAGAAGTTAGTGATTTAGATGGAACTGGTGGTAAAGAGTATGATCAACAGCTTGCTAAATCTAGTGCGATTAGTCCTTTCGAGGCAGCCAAAACATACTATTATGGACAACAGAAAAATGCCAAACGAAGAGATCAAAGAGAAGGTTTAGATTACTATGCCACGCCTGAACCTGTTGGTTTTAAGGTAACTGAATGGGCTGATATTGTTCGAGGCGACAAAGCATTAGAGCCTTCGGCTGGTCATGGCGCAATTGCTCGTTTTATACCTGAAGGGGCAAAAATTACAGCGATTGAGCCTAGTTATAATTTATCGCAAAGAATTGGTTTAAGTAATGCTGATGCAACAATAATCAATGACCGTTTTGAAAACCATAATATAGTTAATAAATACGATGCTATTGTTATGAATCCTCCCTATGGCGCAGGGGGTAAAACGGCAATGGAACATTTACAAAAAGCTATCCATCATTTAAAACCTAATGGTCGTGTTGTAGCAATTGTGCCAATTGGACAATTTGATAAACGTTTTGATAACTTTTTAGAATCCAAAGAAGCCAGTAATATTAATATTGTGGCAAAAATACTATTACCTAGTATCACTTTTGAAAAAGCTGGTACTGGTGTGATGACACAAGTTTTAATCATTGATAATAATACTTTAGATCAAGGTACTACCAATATTGATTTAACAAGAACTAAAACCATCAATGAATTATTTGATCGAATAGAACATATCGACATTCTCAAACGCACTAGAGAAAATAAGGAAGAAGCTGAAGCCAGAAAAGAACAAGAAAAAGAACTTAAAAAACAACAGAAGTTAGCCGCCTTTGAAAAAGCAAAACAACAAGAGCTAGCAACTATTGACACTGTGGATACTAGGTCGGTGGTAAAGTTTGACGAAGATAATAATCCTATTTTTGCCGAACATACCACTAAATATGGTAAGGTGCTAAAAGGTGTTATTGCTAAGTTGACTAAAATCCAAGCACAAGCAATTGACCCTTACGCAATTAAAAAATCAAATGGCTATTTTATTCGTGAAAATTATTTAGACGAAAATAATAACTTTATTATTAGTAATAATAAAGAGTCTGACAGTAAACTAGTGATTAACTTAGCTGGTAATGGTAAACCTTTAATTGTTGAACATACAACAGCTAGAGGTAAAGTCATCAAAGGTATTATAGCTAATATCAGCAAGGAGCAAGCAAAAGCAATTGATAAATATACTTTCCAGAAAGAGGGTGGTTTCTTTATTCGTGAAGAGTATTTAGATGAAAATGGTAACTTACATTTAGATCAGCAGTATTCACGAAAAGGAATTAACCAGGGGAGCAATGCAGTAACTTTACGATCATTTATTAATAATACTACCAAACATTGGAAAAATGTACCTGCTACTACCATTGTTCAGTCTATAGAAGATTTACCTGAAGCGATCCGTCATAAAATAAACAAAGATAATGCCGATGATGCCAGTGGTATTCAACATAATGGCACAGTCTATTTAATTGCTGATAATATCGAATCGACTAAACATGCGTCCTTTGTGGTAGAACATGAGATATTAGGTCACTATGGGCTACGTGGTTTATTTGGTAATAGCCTAAATCCAATTTTAAATAATATCTACAATACTAATCCAGCAGTTAAACAACAAGCAGATCAACTATCAAAACAGTATGGCTATAGTAAATTATTAGCTACTGAAGAAGTGCTTGCTGATATGGCAACTACAGATGATATTCAAAATATGTCTTTTTGGAATAAATTAGTGGCTGCTTTTAGAAACTTCTCAAGAAAATTAGGTTTACCTATTAATTGGTCTACTAATGATATAGCTTCTTTATTAGGTAATGCGAGGCGTTTTGTAGAAAATGGCAGAAAGGTATCTATTGGCGATAATAATCAACAATATTCACGTCTCAGCCAATTTATTGATAGTGGCCTTAGTTGGTTAGATAATAAAATTGATAGATCACAGCCTTTAGCGGATCGTCTTTCACCAGCTCAACGTAGCATTATGAAAAATAAGTTTGCTATGTTCCAGCATGAAAGCATTAAAAATAAAATTGAAGGCATAACTGAAAACCTAGGTAAAAAATTTATTCAGGGTGTGTTTGACTCCTTTGCACCACTAAAAGAATTAAGTGAAACTGCTTATATGCAAGCTCATCTGTCAAAAGGCACAGAGGGAGCAGTAGAAGCTTTATTGCGCTTTGGTAAACCTAAACTTAGCCAAGGTGCATTAGATATAGATTCAGATGGGCGAGGATTATTTGGTATTTTATCAGAACTAAATTCAGGCGAAACCAATGAACTTAACGAATGGTTAAGCTGGATGGCAGCTAATCGAGCAGAACGATTAAAACAACAGGATCGAGAAAACCTATTTACAGATAGTGATATACAAGAGCTTAAAAAATTAAGTGATGGTACTATGACTGATGGTCGAAGCAGGGCAAAGGTATATAATCAAGTTAGAAAACAATTCATGGCCTACAACAAAGCAGTGTTGGATATTGCCGAACAATCAGGGCTAATAGATGGCGAAAACCGTAAAACGTGGGAAAGTGGTTTTTACTTACCTTTTTATCGTATTGCTGATGAAGATACTAATTTCAGTATAGGCAATGTCAATAAACTAGTAGGGCAGAAAGCATTTAAAAAACTTAAAGGCGGTACTAAGGCACTGGGTGATCTATTAGTTAATATTGTCTCTAACTGGTCACACCTATTGACTGCTTCCATGAAAAATCAAGCTGGTGTTACCTCTCTTAAATCTGCGGTTAATCTAGGGATTGCTGATAAGTTAGATAAAATAGGTGCAGGTGAGTATATCAACCAATCCACCAATGGTTACCGTAAAGGAGGCCAAAATATTGTTTGGGTGATGGAAGAGGGGCAACAAGAATATTACCAAGTAAATGATCCTTTGGTATTTGATGCGCTGAATATGATTAATCACAAAGGTTGGAATAATCCTCTGATTAATATCATGGGTAGCTTTAAAAAAGCTTTAACTGTTGGTGTTACAATCTCGCCTACCTTTAGATTAAGAAATTTAATCAGAGATACGTTACAGGCTACCGCAGTAGCTAACCTAAAATATAATCCTATCAGTAATGTAATAGATGGTTTTAATGCTTCTAAAATAGGTACTAATACCTTAAATCATCTAATGGCTGGTGGTGGTGCTATTCGCTTTGGCTCTATGAATGATGGCAACCAAGGTTATCAACTACGTAAACTAATGAAAGAACTTAGTATCAAAGAAGGACAGATATTAAATACTCGCTCCAAAGTAGAACATGCTCTATTTGAAGCATGTAATTGGTATAAGGAAGTCGGAGACAGAGCAGAAACTGTTAATCGGGCAGCTATCTATCAGCAAGCCATAGCAGCAGGAAAAAGTCATTTACAAGCAAGCTTTGAAGCACGTGATTTAATGAACTTTACAGCACATGGCAAATGGGCTTCTATTCGTTTTCTCAGTCAAGTAGTCCCTTTTTTTAATGCACGTTTACAAGGAATGTATAAACTGGGGCGGGCAGCTAAAAATGATCCTAAACGGTTTGCTATGGTAACAGGGGCTGTCGCTCTAGCTTCTTCATTACTGTATTTACTACAAAAAGATGACGATGATTATAAACAACTGCCAGACTGGGTACGGGATAATTACTGGTATGTGAAGCTAGCTGATAAAGCGTTATATATTCCTAAACCATTTGAAATTGGCGCATTAGGCACAGTAGTTGAACGTGGTTTAGAATTTGCGCTAGCTGGCAATGATTACACGACTAAAGATTTTGCAGGATCATTGACTACTTTACTGGCTGATCAACTAGCTATGAATCCTATGCCACAATTAATAAAACCAGCTTTAGAAGCAACTAATAATTATAATTCTTTCCTTGGTTCACCTATAGATAATATGGGGCAACAACGACTTGCAGCTAAAAACCGTTATACAGCAACCACCAGTGCAGGGGCTATAGCAGCAGGAAAGGTATTAAATATTTCACCACAGCGTATAGAGTATCTTGTGCGTGGTTATTTTGGTTGGCTTGGTTTACAGGTGTTAAATATTACTGATCTAGCCGCTAGACCTTTAGTAGATTTACCTAGTAATCCTAATCGAGATTTAAGCAAAGTTAATAATCTATTTATGATAGGAGATTTTATTAAAAATGCTGAAGTAGGTGCAGGTAGTAAATATTTGACGAGGTTCTATGACTCGCAACAAAAAATAGATCAAGTCTATGCTTCTCTATCAAATGCTCGCAAAAATGGTGAGCTAGAGTATGCCAAAGAGTTAGCGCAGGATAATAGATTAAAATCACGTCAGTTATATAATAATGCCAAAACTAGGATAGATAAATATTCACAGCAAATAAATGTGATTAGAGCTAATAAACAATTAACTGCCAGTATGAAAAATGAGCGTATCGAGATACTACAAAAAAGACGTAATAAGTTGGCTGAATCTGTAGATAAAATGGCAAGGGCAAGAGGATATTTGTAATACTGCTAATATCTAAAATAGTCTGTATAACGTCTGGAAACCCACCCTTGTACAAACTCACCATTTATCTCAACTTCAACTAGAAGCCATGAACGGTAAGTTTTTTTATCTATAACCTCAACGAGTGTTCCTATAGGTAGAGTTGTAATTACTTCAGATTTTGTACTAGGTCTACTTCTAAAGTTCAGAGAGTCTGCAATTGTGACACGATATCCTTTTAGAGATAACCAATCAGAACTTTTACTATAAGATCGGACAAAGGCTTTTGCCTCTGCGGGAGTTGATACATGTTCTAATTCTTTCCTAACTTCAGAAGATTGGGTCATCATGTGTGTAACTAAACAACTGAGAAAAAAAGGCAAAAAGTAATAATGATAAAGATAAGTAAGAATGTTCTTAGTTTTTTCTGAAAGAGTATTAAAATCTGTTGTAGATAACACTTCTTCACGTATTTGGGAATCTATTTCTAAAAAAGATTTATCAATTATCTGTTCGGGACTAATATTTGATAAACAGTCTACTGATGGACGATTAAATAATGGAGAGTTTTTTAAATTGGTTAATGCTTTGAACGAGGCAAGATTACTTATCTCAGAAAATTGTTTTAGTACCTCAATTTGACTTTTGGCAATTGAGGGTAATTGAAATGTTTTACTAAAATTTTCTAGGTGTTTTACTGCTTCTGGCTGCTGAAAATATAAACCTGATAATTTAGTTGCTTCTACAAACATTTTTAGTGAGCTTATAACTTCTGGTGTTTGTAGTGCAAGAGAAGCAAACTTATTTGATTTTGCGAGGTCGCCAGCTAGTTTTATAGCTGTTGATTCACGCCAAGCGAATGCCAATTTATTGTTTTCTGCTGCCAACTGAGCTAATTTCATAAGTCCAGATTGTCTTGTAGCCAAGGAAGTTAGATTATTAGTAGCGGCCTCATTAAGTTTTTGGATTGAACGCATTGTTTCAGATTCAAAGAAAGGTAAAGATGTAAATTTAGTCAACTCTTGCAATCTTTTAATAGACTCAGGCCAAGGATGGTTTATTGGGTGTTCAAGTTCTTTATCCATATTTAGGTATACCATTTCTTTATTACTGCTGGAGTGTCTTGGAGATAATTATTGATTAATGGCAATGTCTAGTATTTGTTGACTTATCTCTATGACAACCGTTTTTATCAGTACGTCCAGAGTGAGCCATACCTAAATTACTTATTAACAAACTACTTATAAGAATAATAAATATCACTTTTTTCATTGCAGGTCTTTAACTCTAACATTATTTGGCTTTCAATCTAATCAATATATCAAAAGGATTTTATTTTTAATAATGATTTTAAATGCATAGTATTATGAGTTTTTATTAATATATATAATAAAAGGGTAAGAGGGTATTTGTAAGTTTATTGACCGATACGTCAGAATGACGTAATATTCAAAGTTGGTGGTGCGCCTCGACTATTTTCAGGGGTAAGGATATGAGAATGACAGCATTAAACATTTCAAATAAGCATGATTTACTTAACTTGTTAGTAGAGGATTTAGCTAATAGAAGTTTATGTATCTGTGAAGATATAACTACTTTTTTAGTTAAGTATTTCAAATTATTCACTCAGGATATTATTGATTCTACTGAACAAGTTAAATTAATGAGCCGTGAAATAGTTAAACAGCAGGTCATTCAGAAACTCAAAGAATTTATAGATCAAAAATCAATCGAGTATGAAATGGCGAATCACCAGAATAGAAATAGAGATAAAAAATACTCACCAACACCTGAAGAGATTATAGCTTTTCGGGAGTCAGTAGGACTTACTTCACAGCAAGCAAGTGATTTAGTATATATTTCTCTCAATACATGGATGAAGTGGGAAACTGGTACAGGTAAGATGAGCTTGGCAACTTGGGAGCTTTTACAGTTAAAAGTTACTATAGAATCAATAATTAGTGAAACACAACACCGTATAGACGAAAGTAAATTTCCTTTACCTAGTGAAATAAAAGCATTAAGAGAAGCTAAAGGATTAACACAGACACAAGCAAGTAAATTAGTTTATGCCTTATTAAGACAATGGCAACGTTGGGAAGGTGGTACTAATGAAATGAATATTGCCATGTTAGAACTGTTTAGGCTAAAAGCAGAATATAACACTATCACCAGTGAATCGGAAGCACGTAAAAACAATGCTGAATAGAAATACTTGACAATACGTCTAAATGACGTATTATTTAGCATAAATAGTGCGCCTCGGCTAGTCAGGGGCAGGTTATAGTAAAATGGAAAAATCAATTGTTGTAGGTACTAAAGTATGGGATTCTTCATTGTATGGTTTTAAATATGGATATATTACACAGATTACAGAAGAAAATAATTTAAACCACTACCATATTATCTATGAAGATGGATCAAGTACACAAATTAATCATAATCAATTAAATAATGGTTATTCTTTTAAGATTTATGAAGCAATAGCCACAGATCACGAGTTAAAGTTACTCGCTACAATGTCTGAGCTATTTAATGCTAAAGAAGAAGCTGAAATCGAACTTGCTAAAAAAACTAGAATATTAGAAAAACAAAGAATACTTACCAGTGATGAATATACTCATTTAGAAGTTTTAACCGATAATCATGGTACTGGTGCAGTTAATAAAAATATTCGCAGCGATTTAAAAAAACATTTTAAAGACATTAAGTTTAAAGTATCAAAAGACCGTAATAGAACCTATGTTGAATGGACTGATGGTGCGACTGAGGAAGAGGTATATAATGTAATAGGCAAGTTTAATGCTTATTATACAGATGAATTAACAGGTGATTATAGGGATTATGAACCATCACCATTTAATGAAATATACGGTGGTGTTGATGGAGTATCCTTAACTAGAAACTCTAGTGATGAACTAAAGCTATTAGCAATCAATGAAATTAAAAAGTTATACCCTGAATATGAGATTAATTTAGAACTCTACAAAAAAGGGGATTTACATAATATTCCTGAATATGGTTTACGTTCTATAGGCGCACAAATATTTAGATTAATTAACAGTACATCATTCTACAAGAATAAAAAAGTATCTGTAGCTTCTAGTGATCAAGATAACGTCATAATTCATTAAACTCACTTTGGTGAGTTTTTTTATTTTAAATAATTTAAAAAAATGTTTGACTAGTACGTCTAAAAGACGTATTATAAAATCAAATGGTGCGCCTCGACTGATCAGGGGTAAGGAACTTAAAATGAGAGATATAATTACAATAGATTTACAAAAAGTATTAGCTAATAAAATGACTTTGTTAGGTAGACTATGGGGTAAACTAAAAGCAGAGGACGCTAAGAACTTAACAAATAAAGAAATAGAAAGAGTTTTTTATTCTGTTGTACTTCCTAAATTCTGTATAACTAATGCTAAAAACTTTAGGGATACCGATGCTCTATATTTTGAACATGGTCAATTAAAATACAGTGAAGAAAAACTTACAGAATCATTTAATAAAAGTATTGAAGAAACTGTAAACCATTTTCTAATCAGTGATACTTATTCTAAAATCATTAATAACTATACTGCCAATATTAAAGATATAAATATTGATCTAATACTATCTATATTGGAGGAGTGTGTTATTCAATTTTCTGATAACTTAAAAAGTTTAATAACTAGTACAGATATTAGGCATAGTATTTTATCACTTAATAAACCTGTTGATGGTTTTCGCATTATAGATAATAGAGCAAAAATCCTTATTCAAAAAGATTTAGAAGAAAAATTACTTAAATAGGTTTTAGCAATTCATCCTTTAGTTAAACAACTTAGTGCGCCTCGACTGATCAGGGGCAGGGTAATAAAAATGCAAAGCAACTATTTACCACCTTACGATATTTATTATTTAAGAGCTAAAACGATGGGCGATATTATTGACCTAATCAATATAGCTTATGTAGTAGGCCAGCCTTACAGAACACCAGAATATTATGCGGCTGTTCATGTTTTTGAACATGTATGGAATAATTTAAATAGTCCTTATGAGGACGATGAAGTAATTGATCTCAATTCTGTAACCTATGATGATATTAAGCATTTATTTGCTGAAGTGTTTATATTCTCATCCAGATACAATGAAGATATTGCAATGGTAATTCTCTCTGAAAATTTTACTTATTGGCAGGGATTAAAACTAGCAGAAGAAAATAAAACACAACAAATACAAGTGGACTACTGGTTAGAGTTTGTTAATGTAGATGAGATTACCAGTTTTATCATTGATAGAAACCAGTGGGAAGCTATGAGCAAACAAGAATGTGATAAATTAATGGATGAAAAATATAAAGAGTTAATCAAAGGTAAAATTATGGGTAATCGTAGATTAAGAAATATTTAAGAAGAGGTTATGTAATAAAAAATTAGACTGCTCACAAACTAACTATTAAGCCCACTTTTTTAAGTGGGTTTTTTATTGCCTAAAAAGTATAAAACGGCTTGACAACATTATAAAGGGACATAATTTGAATAGGGTTATAAATGAACTCACTTGGAGAGATATAGGTAATTATTTGTTATGGCTAATGCTAAATATGACTGGGAAGCAATAGAGAAAGACTACAGACTGGGACAGTTATCTGTAAGAGCTATTGCTGAAAAACATAATTTTAAAGGTTCACACAGTACAATAACAAGTAGAGCTAAAAGATATGGTTGGACACGCAACATTACAAAACAGGTTCAAGAGCTTACGAGAGAGGGGTTGGTTAGTGGTGTATATAAAGATTGCGCACACTTTGCGCACACCCCCACGCGCGAGGATATCAAAGCAGCAGCATTAACCAACATTCAAGTTATTACCCAACATCGTAAAGATATTCGCACAGGAAGAGAGTTAGTTAATCTATTTATGGGGCAACTCCAAGAAGCAGCTACTAATCGAAATGAAATAGAAGCAGCTATCTTATCTGAAACAGAAGAGGATCAAACTACCGTTAGGCGCAGTGCTATGTTAAAAGCTGTTGCTTTGCCTACTCATGCTAGCACCTTACGTGATTTATCTACTACTCTTAAAAATCTAATCCCTTTAGAACGCCAAGCTTACAATATCACAGATGAAGTAGAAGGCGAGTCCTATGAAGAACGATTAGCACGCTTAGCAAGTGAGGCCAAAGATGTCTAATTGTGCATCTAAAACGGCTGACAGCTATTTTAAGCGCATGATGACAGATGATGCTTATTATTTTGCTAATAATCTTAAGATCATTGATAAAGATGGTGAAATAGTACCTTTCTATATGAATGAAGCACAAAAGATAGTTCATGATGCAGTAGAAAAGCAATTACAAGAAAATGGTAAGGTTAGGGCAATTTGTGTAAAGGGTAGACAGCAAGGCATTAGTACTTATGTTGGTGCGAGATTTTATAAGCGTACCTCTAGCAAAACCAATAAGAAAACTTTTATTCTTACCCATGATCTTGATGCTACAGATAACCTATTTAATATGGCTAAAAATTATTATGATCTCAGCCATGATGAATTTAAGCCAAAAATTAATGCTAGGAATGCTAAAACATTATCCTTTTCAAAGTTAAATAGTAGCTATCGTGTAGCTACAGCCAAAAATAAAACAACAGGACGCTCTTTTACTGCACAATTTTTTCATGGCTCTGAAGTGGCTTATTGGCCTTTTGGTATCAATATTATGGCAGGTCTTGGGCAATCAATACCAGATAAGGAAGGTACAGAGATATTTTTGGAATCTACGGCTAATGGTATGAACTTTTTTCATGAGCGTTGGAAATTAGCTGTTGCTGGTAAGTCTGATTATATTCCTATTTTTGTACCTTGGTATATTCAAGAAGAGTACAGAAGAGAACCAACCAAAGATTTAGAGCTAAATGAATATGATCTTGAGTATATGGAAACCTATGGCCTTGATATTAACCAGATGGCATGGCGAGCTAATAAAATATTCTCAGATTTTAACGGCAGTAAAGACGTATTTAACCAAGAATATCCTGCTACCTGTGATCTCGCTTTCCAAAAAGTAGGCCACCAGCCATTAGTAAGCACCTTTGCTGTTACCAAGGCTAGAAAGCAAGTAGCAGCATATATGCAAAGGATAGGCGCGCATGTGGTAGGTGTAGATGTGGCTCGCTATGGTGATGATGATACCAGTATTTACCATCGACAAGGTCGAGTCGCTTGGAAAGAAGGATCATATAATGGTCTATCCGTGCCAGAAGTAGCTAGTATCTGTGCCAACCTATTACGCAATGATCCTAGTATTAGAATGATGTTTATTGATATTACGGGTGGATTAGGTGCTGGTGTTTATGACTTACTAGTATTATGGGGGCATGGTAAACGTGTCACGCCTGTAGTTTTCAATGCTAAACCTAGTGATCCACGCAAATACTACAATAAACGTGCTGAAATATGGGGAGAAATGGCAGATTGGATAGCTGATCCTATTACACCTTCTATTCCAGATACTGATCGCTTACATATGGATTTAACTGCACCTAGTTACTCCTTTACCCACAATGGGCAAATCAAACTAGATTCAAAAGAAAAAATCAAGAAAGAAACAGGTAAATCCCCTGATGATGGTGATGCTCTAGCTTTAACCTTTGCTGCACCTATCCAAGCGGATGACAGTTATACACCAGATTGGCAGAAAAACCTTACTAACTCAGATTTAGATTACATGGCTGCATAATATGATAGTAAATGAAGAGCTAGATATAAAAGAAACGGATGATACTCAACTATGTGCTATGAATTGGCAACGCTACAACTACGGTATGCGTAAAGGCCACAGTGATTATTGTCAGGAAGCGAAAGAAAATGAAGCCTTCTATCTTGGTAAGCAGTGGTCTGATGCTGCCCTAGCAGTCATGCAACGCCTTAAAAAACCTGCCTTAACCATTAACCAAATTCTACCGAGGATTAATGCAGCCATTGGCTATCAGATTGCCAATCGAGCAGATATTAGCTATCGTCCTCGTGGTGGTGTAGCCAATGATGAACTAGCAGCTACTTTATCAAAGCTAGCAATGCAAATAGCTGACAATATTAATTTTCATTGGAAAGAAACAGAGCTTTTTGCAGATGGTTTAATAATGAAGCGTGGTTACTATGATATAGGTATTAGCTACGATGATACTATTCTTGGTGAAATCTCAATAAATATACTTGATCCATTGGATGTTATACCTGATCCTGATGCTAACGACTATGACCCTGATAACTGGCAAGATGTTATTGTTACACGTTGGTTTACCATAGATGAAATTGCCAGTACTTACGATATTAACCCATCATCATTAAAAACATTATTAGAGGCACAAGAACCCTCTAACAACTTTGGTGATGGACTAGATGAAGAAGAAACACGTAATAGTTTTGCAGGTAGTTATTCCAGCAGTGCCAGATTATGTAGTGATGGCATAAAACGTTATAGAATTATTGATCGTCAATATTGGGTAAATGAACAAGTAGATGTGTTTATTACTCCTACTGGTGATATTCGTATCGCTCATGCACTGAAAGAAGAACAAAAGAACCATTTAATAGCGAGTGGTTATTTTCTGCATAAAATGCAACGTAGGGTAGTAAGAAGAGTGGCTACTACCTCCAATGCTGTTTTATACAATGAAATCTCACCTTACAACCATTTTACAATAATTCCCTACTTCCCCATGTTTAGGCGTGGCCTTACCCTTGGCTTAGTGGATAATGCCAAAGACCCACAAAAACTACTTAACAAAACACTGAGTCAATCACTGCATATAGTTAATACCACAGCTAATAGTGGTTTTGTTAGTTGGGAAAATACCCTTGCTAATATGTCCAATGAGAAATTAAGTGAAGTAGGTTCTACGATTGGACTTAATTTAATTCTAAAGCATGATACCGATCCATCCAAAGTACCCTTCAAACTACAACCTAATCCTATTCCTTCAGGTGTTACCAACTTAACGGATAGAGCAACCGTAGCAATCCATGATGTAACAGGTATCAATGAAGCCATGCTAGGCCAACAAGGCCAAGAGATTAGTGGCGTAGCTATACAGAGTCGCCAATTTGCAGCACAACAGCAACTAGCTTTAGCTTTAGACTCATTGGCGCGCACTCGTAATATGGTAGGTCGCTTCTTTATTGAACTTATTCAAACCTTCTACGATTTACCACGCACTAGGAGAATTACCAATACGGATATTAATGGTAAACAAACATCTGAAGAAATCTATCTTAACTATCCTTTAGAAGATGGACGTATCTTAAATGATCTTACCATTGGTGAATATGATGTAGTGATCAGTGAACAACCGATGCAAATTACCTTTGATAACAGCCAATTTAACCAACTAATAGAATTGGCTAACAAAGTACCACAAGTAGTTACCCCTGAATTTATCCGTATTCTAATTAGATACAGCAATATTACCGATAAACAAGACATGCTAGATGCACTCACCAAAATGCAAGAACCACAAACTGACCCAGTAGAAGAGGCCAAGGCTCAAGAAATTATGGCCAAGATTGAAAAACTACAAGCCGAAGCCGAAAGAATCAAAGCTGACTCAGTCAATAAAGGTATTGAATCAGTCTATAGCGGTGTACAGGCTGCTAATGTTATAGCTGCTACACCACAAACAGCACCTATTGCTGACCAACTATTAAAATCAGCAGGTTATCAAGATAAAGATCAACCACCTATTGTAGCTACACCTACTCAACAACTACCCGAAGCTGAACTAGCGAATCCAACTAATACTAATCCCTTAACCCCTGCTAATCCTGATGTGGGAATAATGCAGGGAATCAGAACACCACAAATTGATTAATAACCTAAGAGAGAGTAATACTATGTCAAATGAAGCAATAAATACGATCAACGATGATTTACCTTATGATCCTGATGCAGATGAAGTGACTAATGAAGAAATAGTAACAGATGAACCAGAGACCAATAAAGAAACAGTAGATAAATCAACAGAAGAAATAACTGATGAACAACAAGAAGAGGTCAAGGAAACAGCCAATCAGCCTCCTAAATCAGTGCCTTATCAGCGATTCCAACAAAAAGTACATGAAGCGAATGAACTTAGTCAAAAGTACCGTGAATTAGAATTAGAGCTTGCTCGTTTACAAGGTGCCGCTTCTGCACAAACTAAACAACAAGCAGAACCACCTAAAGAACCAGAGCTTAATATTAAGCAACTAAGACGTGATTACTATGAAGCAATGGCAATAGGTGATGATGATAAAGCACTGGAAATCCAAGAACAAATAGACACTTACCATGATAAACTCACTGAAGAAAAGACATTAAAAATAGCTGAAAAGGTTATCAAAGAAAGGGAAGAGGCCAAACAGAAGGAACAGCAGCAACTTACTCAAGCCGAAAATAAAAAATATGCTAATGAGTTTTTAGAAAAGTATGATTATCTAAATGATGAATCAGCTAACTTTGATCCTGATGCGTTTGAAGTATTTAGTGCCTTCTTTAAATCATCCATTGAAAGTGGTAATAAAACCTTTAAAGAAAGTTTAGATTATGCTGTTAGTAAAGTAGAAACATTAACTAATCGGCAAACTACTCAACCAGTACAGAAAAAACCAACTTTAACCAAGGAACAAGTTGAAGAACAGTTAGTACGTGCTAATAAAGCTACACCACAAATCTCCAAAAAAGGCACATCAGGTAAAGATATAATTGTTGACCCTGCTGATATGTCAGAAGAAGAGTATGAAAAGTTTAGAGATAATGGTGGGAGGTTTGATTTTGAAAGTTAATAATAGAAAGGCTAGTTTAGTTATTTCTTATTTAATTGAATAATCTATTGGTCAGAATTTAAATCATTTGTCCTGATATAGTAAAAGGTGAGTTTAATATTATACTTTAGTCTAATAATGGTGGCAATATGCCTTCTTTTATTGATGGTTATTAGTATATAAGTTATTTTAACCTTATATAAAATAGTTATTAATTATCAAAAGGAAATGGTTATGTCTGATCCATTACAGAAGCGAAAATATACAATTGATTTTTTCCAGATTACAATTATGCCAACTGCTGAAATAAATGAAGTGGAAAGTGGCTTTGAGATGATGATGGATGATCAAATAGACTCAACTTTGACGACATCTAACTATTTATATGATCTTTGGGGTGTAAAAAAAAGAACTAGGCCTGTTTCAATTGCTGGAGAGTTCAGAAAGTTTAGAAAACAAGATCTTGAATATGGGTTACCTAAGAATGAAGGGCAACCCCTTGATCTAGGAGAAAATGGATTAATTGAAAAGAATTGCTTTGTATATTATCCAGAAAATCAAATTTTAGGATGGTGCAGAAATGGAAATGCTTGTACTACTAAAAGATTAGAGACTTTCCTACAGGAGAAATGGGGTACGGATGTGTCAATTATACCTGTAATTAGAGCGGATGCAATTAAACGACTGTTGAGCGGAAATTCTATTTTAAAAAGAATAGAAATTACTGTTCCAAAACCAACAAATCCAGACATGATTCCAAGTAATGATTTTTCTGCCCAAACTCTACAAATGCTTAATAGTTCAGATGCAGATAGTATGTATGTTGAAATGAGAATTGATGGAAGAAAGGGAAATAGCAATAAGTCCCTAAAAGATAATTTAAAATTTGCAGTTAGAGAGCTTTTTGAGATGGGGGCAACTAAGGCAAAAGCTGTAGTTGACGAAAATGGAGCTATTTATCCAATAGACTTGATTGCTGATAGAGTTTACTCTATTCAAGAAATTGAAACAAATGGAAATCCTCCTTCTGGTACCATTCATAAAGTGATTGATTCAGCAATGAACGAATGTAGAGAATCCATAAATGAATATTTTGGAACGGGTGATAAAAAACTTTAGAAGAATATTTTGCTCAACACAGAGCTTTATATCATTATTGGTTGTGCATAGTTATATTTGGTTTTGTTTAAATATTAATCCAACTCGTCTTTTTGAAGTTAATAATATTGTAATTAATTTAAGTAGCGTGCTTCTCGGATTTTTAATTACTTCGATAGCTATTTTGACAGCAATAATGGATAGAAAGTTAATTGCAAATATGAGAAAAACAGGGCATTTTAAAAACCTGATGACCGAAGCTTTCATAGCATCAGGATTATTGTTATGTTTAATCATTATGGGTGTAATAAATTTGTTTATTAGTGAATCTTATTTGTATTGTACTATGGGAATACTAATATATTTTTTATCTCTAAGCTTTTTATATGTGTTAGTTTTAGGAAGGATATTTTATAAAGTCATTATTATAGTTTAACTATTTTTATACTTAATTTTAAGGAATGAGGTATTTAATTAATATTTGCAATACATAATAGCTACTTTTTTTGTAAATTTAAGTATACCCAACTTCAAACGTGGTGTTTTCTTATAAGCAAAAAATTATATGATAATACTTGACAACTAATAAAAAGGACATAACTTAATTAGCATGGATAGAGGAAGTTTACTATATTTATTTCTATTCGATAGTCTATAACTTATCCTCTATCCATATCCTTCGCTTTAATAATTAAGCTCGCTCACTAAGAATAGTGTTCTTCGTCTGCTGGACGTAAAACAGGTATGCGCCGACAGCATTTAAAGGTCGTTTCTTCGTCATTGGACGTTAAATCAAAGACATTGAAACTAAATTTAAATATTGGAGATTTTATTATGGCGGAAACCTCTTTTGCCGAACAGCAATCCAAGCAAAAAATAGCTTGGTGTAAAGACATTTGGTATGAAGCTAAAAAACAATCAGAACTACCTAAGTTTTTAGGTAAAGGTGCAAAGGCTGTATTTACCTATGTCACTGAACTTACTCAAACTAAGCAAGGTGCTAAAGCTATCTTTCAATTATTAGCTCCTCTCATGAAAGATGGGGTAGCTGGTGATAATCAGTTAGTGGGCAATGAAGAAGAAATGACTGCCCATGACCAAGAAATTACCCTAGATCGTTTAAGTCATGCAGTTAAAAATGTAGGTCGTATGGATGACCAGCGTGGCAATATTCAATTTGCTAAAGTGGCTAATCCACAACTCTCTGAATGGTTAGCTGATCGTGTAGATCAACTAGCCTTTTTAACCTTATTAGGTATCAGTTATGACTACAACCTAGATGGTTCTAAGCGTAATGATCCTACCTTCCAACAATTAGCCTTTGCTAAAGATGTCAAAGCACCTTCTGAAAATCGTTATCGTGTTTGGTCAGGTGGCAAACTTGTAAAAGCGGGGAATAACGTACTAACTGCAACTGATACGCCTAATCATAAAATGCTTACCGACATGATTACAATGGCTAAGCGTCACAATATCAAGCCATTAATTGTCAGTGGTAAAAAGCACTACATCATCTTTATGGATGCTACTGCTATTGGGGAACTAAAAAAAGACCCTGATTTTATGAAGTCTATTATCAATGCCTCTGAACGTGGCAAAAATAACCCTTGGTTTACGGGTGCTATCGTTACCCATGATGGTGCAGTAATTCACGAAACCGAACGAGTCTTTAATACTTTACATGCTCCAGCAGGTGAGAAATGGGGCGCAGATAGTAAAGTCAACGGTGTGCGTATAGGTTTAGCAGGCTGTCAGGCAGTAGCTTTTGCCCGTATTGGTGATGGTACTTGGGATACTGAGAAATTTAACTATGGTAACCAAATTGGTGTAGCACATGGTCGTATTATTGGCTTCCTAAAACCCACATTCCCTTCTAGCTACTCAGGTACGGTAGAAGACTTTGGTGTACTCACTGTTGATTGTGCAATACCAGGAGATGACTAATGAACAGACAACCAAGTAACAAGCCAGATAAGCCATTTATCACTAAACATTCACGTCATCAATACAGTGGTAGCACCGTTATTGAATTATACCCTAGTGATTTTTCAGTACGTACAGAACGTTATGCTTTAGCTCTTCATCCCGACACCATTATTACAGGTGGACATTTTATTGTAGAAGAAGCATTTGATAGTGGCACTATCAAGATTGGTGATGATGAAACAGCTGATTGTTATCTAGCTGATACACCACTTAATACAGTAACTGTTAAGCCATTATTAGTGACAGGCAAAGTAACCCATGTATTAAATCAAATCAAACTAACCCTTGATGCTGTTTTATCTGGTGATAAGGGTAAAGCCATCTTAATTGTTGACCATGTAGGTGTAGGTAAATCCAACTGGACTATCAATAACGTTAATAAGGAATAAATAAAATGAGTTATGCAACCATTACTGTATTACCACCAGTGGGTAAAGAAAAAGTAGTTATTTGTTTGGAATCAGGGCATTCAGCACTTATTGCAAAGAAAGGCGGCAAGGGAACAGATATTAGCTCACGCTTCCAGCAAAAAGCAGCACTGATGGGCTGTATTATCAGAAACATGGTAGAAGTCAAACAAGAAGAAAAACCTGCTAAAGATCAGGTAATTACTTCGATTATAGAAGCCATTAAAAAATTACAACCTGATGAGTACAGTGCTGGCTATCCTAACCTTGAGGCTGTGATTAAACAAGCTGGCTTTAAAGTGAGTCAATCACAACTCACCAAAGCATGGACTGCCTTTCAACAAGAGGCTGTGCAGTAATGCTAGTGTGTGAACTCATTAAAATCTATCGTGAAGAAGAGAAGGATAAAATACCTAGTTATTTCACTAGCGACTTTATGCTTATTACCTATCTTAATGATGCGCTTAATGAGTTTGCTAAAAAAACCATGTCATTCTATGACACCAGCAGTCCATTAACACAAGTCTATGTACCTAAAGAACAACATCTTTTACCTTTTGATCAACGTATTTTAGAGATCAAACAGGCCATCGTTAGAGAAACAGGGGATAATCTTCGTATTATCTCTGCTAATGTAGCTGATCCTACCCCCTATTCATTATTACTGAATAGCGAAGCAGGGGAAATGATCCTAACCAAAAAATATCATTATCCTGTCAATATCTATCTAAGAGTCATTAGAAAACCACTTAAACGACTAACTTTAGAAGATATTAACCAAATAATACCTGATATTAATGAAGAAGATTATCGTGTATTACTACATTACATTAAATATCTAGCCTTTAGTGTGGCTGATGCTGACATATTTGATCCTAATCGAGCCGCTACTAACTTAGCTTTATTTGAACAAAAATGCCAACAAATTAAAGATCAAAATTTACGTAGACGTTCAGCTATTCAACCTATAGCTATGGAGTGGATATGGAACGTGTAATTAATTGGTCGTTAGGATCAAATAATGTGACAGCCATTGAACGATTACCAGATGGCTTTGTACGAAGCATTGTTAATTTAGATGCTGGTGATCTGCTTAGTTTGCGTACTGGCTTTGAAAAAGTATTAGCAGGACAAAATATCAGAGCGTTATTTAGCATTGGCAATGATTTAATCATTGTCGATAGTGATCAGCTAATTTGTTTTGATACATTAACAGGTACTTCAGATACATTAATTAATGTGCCTGAGAATGGAACTGTAGCTGGTACGTTATTTAACGAGCAGCTTTATCTTATTATTGCCAACCAATCTTATCGGATTAAAGGCCGAGTAGTTAAGCAATGGATAATTGCTAATCCTAAAGTTAATTTATCTATTGGTAAAGGTAATTTACAGGGTGGACGCTATAAGCTAGCAGTGACTAGCAATGGTGAAGAGGGCGAGGAGTCAGGGGCAGATATTTATTTTATAGATGTACCTGATAATAGCTCTATTCAAATTAACAGTAACATTAGAAGCAACGTTTACGCCACTGAACAAAATTCAGAGATTCTATATTACCAAGGTCTTGCTGATGATAGTTATACCATTCTTAACATTGAATCAGATACTAAACGTCTTGCTACTGGCAATATGTATCCCTTCCCTTATGTCACCAACCTAGTTAATTATCATGGTGTGATTATTGGTAGTATCGACAACTATCTGTATTTCTCAGCTCCTTTTATGCCTCATTTAATTAGAGCAGAAAGAGGATTCTTACAATACCCTGCACCCATTAGCATTATTGCGCCTGTAGCTGATGGTATCTATGTAGTAGCTGATAAAACCTACTTTATAGCCAACCTCGAAAACGACCAAATAAACCAAGTCAAAGTATCTGATACAGATGCAATCAAAGGTACATATACCCCATTACCTGATGGGCGTGCTGCTTGGTTCTGTCGTTATGGACAAGTAATAGCTGGCATGAGTGGTGAATTAGCAACACCCAACAAAGGTATCTACGCACCTGAAGTTAAACAAACAGGCGCAGCAGGGTACTTAGAACATAACGGACGACAACTCATCGTCAATTCATTAGATAAAAATAGTCATGCTAATAATAACCTTGCCATTGGTGATTATTGGGAAATTGAAATAGATGGCGAGGTATGCACATGTTAGATCGTATTGTATTAGATGGCTTTGTATGGCAATCAACCGTCTACGACAAACAAGGCAATATTGTAGACCAATGGGAAGAACATAACCTGATCCCCAATGAAGGCGTTGCTTTTTTAATGCGTTCTCCTTTTGGTGATGCGCAACCTGTAAGCAATTTTTATTGTGGTATTTTTAAAGGTAACTATCTACCTACTGCCGCCTCTAAAGCCACAGATATTCCCAATATAGGTGAAGTGACGAGTTATCAAGAAGTGAGCAGACCTTTATGGAACAAAGTATTTGATGGCAGCAATACCTTTTCCAATAGTAGCAATCCAGCCATATTTACCTTTACTGAAGAACAAACCATTAACGGTTACTTCTTAGTATCCAGCGATATTAAAGGATCTAGTAATGGCATTTTATTATCCATTGCAAGGTTATCTACGCCAAAAACCGTTTCAGAAGAACTAAAGGTTAAAACCAGACTTTCTTATTTATCAGGCACAAGTTTATAAGGTGACACTATGATTAAAATTTCAAAAGCATTAGCACTGCAAATAGGTGGTACATCCTCATTAAAAGAGGCTATCGACAATACTGTATTACGCCTCTTTGCAGGTAATGTACCAGACACCGCAGATGACTCCATTGGATCAGCCACTATGCTAGTAGAGATCAGGGCTGCTGATGGTTCACCGCTTCAATTTGAAGTAGACTCATTAGGGCGAGTGATTAAAAGCACCAATCAACAATGGAATGGCACAGCCACTAATACAGGGCGTGCAACGTTTTATAGATTGGTAAAAGAATCTGATACTAACGGTATAGCGACAACCGAAGTCAGAATACAGGGAACAGTCAGTGATATGGGCGCAGACTTAACCATTACCAATCCTGATATTACTACAGGGGCAATTATACCTATTGGATCAGGCGGTTATTACTTCCCAACAACTGCATGAACAAATTAATTAAAACAGGTATTTATTCCTATATTCCTGAAATACCTGCTGAAGCTGGTAGACCTGCTTTTTGCAGAGTGGAATATAAGCTACATACAGAAATGGTCTTTGAAAATGGTACGGTACACTTTGTATCAGAGTATCGACCAGAAACCGTATGCTATCCAGCAATACCTAGCAAACCAGCAGTACCTTCCCAAGAGTCTGTTAAACCCATGACAGGCTGGAACGCTGGTGCAGTGAGTGTAGTGAGTTTTGCGGATAATTGCCAATTCTCTTTTAATGTGCCACAGAACTTTGTAGGCATTATTGGCGGTTTATCTGATGGTAAAAACACAAGAAGTTATTACCATGTAGCACATGGCTTTTTATTTAAAGTGGATGAACTAGACGGAAACCTACATACCTACATTATTGAATCAGGTGTTATAAAGCAAACGGTTAATATAGAGCTAATGTATCAACCGCGCTTTATGATTAGGGCATTATCAGGCGAGATAAGTTACTTTGCTGAAATAGACGGAGAACTTGAAGTAGTCTATAAAAGCAATAGCACCATAACGGGCAATATCTTTGCAGAATCTACCCTCTATATGATTAATGATTTTGTTGATAATCCTGAATTTATCAGCATTGATAATAATCTCGCTATCGCCAAAATAACAATGGCTGGTGGTTTTACTAATATTGATAGCAACTTACTTAATGGCGTGATGTCAGCATTAACAGGCGAGTTAGAGGTAGGTAACTACTTTTTTAATCCACTTTATTTAAAGGATAATTTCTTTCAAGAATTTTATTGTGGTTTTGAATCAGCTATACCTATACAAACAGAATCCTTTATTAGTGACACATCACCACAAATACAGACAGGTGTTTTTCTTGGCATGATGCCAGCTCTTAATCAACTACCTATACTAGCTATTAATGGTGGTGTAGCTGATTTAGCTTTAACACCTATTCCTATCCACAACATGATCATGTCAGATAGGAAATACTATGCTGAGTTTATAAACCAATTACCACTACCAACGGGATCATTTACCAGCAGTGACGAGACAGGCGACACCATAGACCTACAAGAATATATCGTTATTAATACCGAACAAACGATCGACAGCATAACCGTTCTATTATTTACTGAAACGATTGAAATACAAGATAGCATAGAAGTAGCTTTAATCTTTACTATTGAGGGCAATGAATCAATTTATATTAATGAACACATTGATTTTGCCACCACCTTACAACTCCTGTTTGAAGAAAAAATCAAATTAATTAGCCAAGCTTCACCACAGGATACTAAAAATTACCAGTATGCAGTCAATGTCGCCAATTTCGCGTTATCTTTGTATGACAACTTTGATTTTACCTCCTTTGCTAATTGTAATGGTGTTACCTATGGCATTAAGTCAGATGGCCTCTATCGCCTATCAGGTATTACTGATAATGGACAACTAATCAACGCTGAACTAGATATAGGCGCAAAAGATTGGGGAGTACCTAATGTTAAACGTGTTTCCTCTGCTTATCTTGGTATTCGTAGTGATGGTGATGTGTATTTAAAAGTCGTGGTAGATGATAAGCACACTAATGTATACCGCTTTGAAGATACACAAAGTCAAAGGCGTACCTTTATGGCCAAAGGGGTAGCAGGGCGATATTGGCGCATGAACTTAGTATTAGAAGATATAACGTATGCAGAAATAGATAGCCTTGAATTTGAAGTGGGTCTATCACAAAGACGAATAAGGCGGTAATAAAATGGCAGTAACAGTAGATACAGTTCTACAAAGTAACATGAAGACTGTTAGTGAAGGCATCAGTCAAGCCAGACAAACAGCAAGCAGAATACGATTCTCAGATTATTTAGGTAATGTTAGCAAACATAACCTAGACTATCAATTTAACAAGCCTTATATACCACCACCATCTTTATCATTAGATGATCTGATTCCGGATGGATTGGATAATGATTTTATTAAATGGCTAGATACCGAAGCTGAAAAACTAATTGATAAATACTTTCCACTGCTGAAATGTTGTCTTAGAACATTACCTGAAGAATGGTTATGCAAAGTGATTTCAGGTGAAGATCCTTATGGCAACAGTGAACAAATGTTTAGGGCAGTGTGGAATCAGGCAAGGGATAACGCTTATAAAACAGCACAGATAGAGAAAAATCAAATCTATGCTGAATTTTCTAGTCGTGGTTTTACTCTTCCTATGGGCGCAATGGTAGCAGCTATTCAACAGACAGAAGAAAATGCTAGTGATACTATTTCAGCAGCCAATAAAGAAATCATGATCAATGAGATCAATGTCAAACTCGATTTACTCAAATTTGCAGTAGAACAGGCGATTAATCTAAAAATTGCCCTCTTAAAAGCAATGGCAGATTTCTATAAATTATTTATGGATATGCCTAACTACCAAACCAGAATAGCTGAAGCCAAAGCCAATATCTATAATGCTTACTACAGAGCATTAGGCAGCTACTATGATAATGAACTGGGTTTTGAGCGTTTAAAACTAACGGCTGCCACCGCCCAATTGGATGCTGGTAATACCTACGAAAAACTAAAAATAGAGGCGTATCGTCCTGATCCTTCCTTTAATCCAGCCGTAGCCAGAGCAGCAGAGTCTTTTGCACAAATAGCTGCTGCTGCCTCCAATGCCAACTCTATTCTTGTGGCACAAATGGAGACAGTTTCCGATGATTAGGCCAGTAGAATTATCGTTATTTTTTTCAAAAAAGATACATGATCAATTATTATTATTGTTATTAACAGACCCTTTCAACGGTGCGATTCTCAAAATGGGTATTGTTGAAAGAATTATCTTAGATTTTGCTCATACGCCCTATGATACAGTAGTGAGTGGTGAACCATACCCAAAATATAATAGTACATACAGTTATACTTTTGTTATCCATGACGATTATCTACATTTTATGTGTTTTGACTATGGTGGTGCAGGAACGATAACGGATAAATATAAAGCAAGAATTAACTGGATTACTGATAATGATATAACTATTGGGGCTTATAAAAACTCAATCGTACACGCTAAACATAGCAAAGGATTCAATACCTCTTCTATTTGTGGTATCCCTAATTTATATGGATACTTTAAAACAAATCGAATAGATAAAACTTTATCTTTAGAGGATGTTAATAATAATGTTATTCGCTATATCTTACCTGATGAATATTATCCTCAAAGTTATTTTAATGCAGTTATTACAGATACAGGTATGCAGCTGGCATTATTTACTTTTAAAGACAATGGCGATGGTATCTTATTAGATAACCAAAAGATTAATAGTGATGGTTTAAAAGACAATGAACAATTTACTTATGCAGGACAACAAATTTTTAAAGGGTTGATACCTTTTGAAAGTACTGATTACTTAAATATTATCTACCCTGCTAATGAATGGGCTATAAAACAAAATACCAGTGGCTATATTGCTACTGTTAAAAATATGGGCTTTCGTAGAAGTTTAGTATTACCTGTTAATGAAGAAAGCTGTTATGTGTTATGGAATGGTAGAAATCCTACTTCATGGGATAGACAACTATTTTTTATTAATCAGTCAGACAAAACTGAGCTAACCAAGCCTGATTTGCCAAGCCTATACCCTGAGTTGGGCATTAATTATTTTGGTTCAGCAGCCCACCAATCGTATGAAATTTACTACGATACCACCAATGGCTTTTGGAAAGAGTTCGTGTATTCAGAGGAACTGATAGATGAGTAAATACTTACATTCGTTATCTATCGCCTCAGTCAGTGGTCAAAAATATGCTTCCTATTTTAAAAACAGGGCTAAAACATTAGATTATAGTAATGCTCTGTCCATGAATCATTTTTATAAAGGCTATATAGGGAAAAGCATAAAATCAGGACAATTTATTAATACCAAAGTGATTGATAGCAATGTATGTTTAGTTGGCATACTGGCTACCTTTAACGAGGTTCAGTGGTTACAACAACAGGCAGAAACCCATGTAATAGAACTAAATACAGGGCGTGATGTGTTTAACCCCAATGTAAAAAATAAAATAAAAGAAGGGTCTATAAAAATCAAAAGAGAACCTAAAAAATTAGGTTATTTATATTACTCTTTGGGTAGTGAAAGCAGTGAAAAACCCTATGTTGAATATAGGGCTTCAGCAGTAGAACGATCTATTATTTCAGTCAGTGAAAACATCAGATATAAAGATAATAATACAGGCTCACTAGATGGCTGGAATGATGCTGATAGCTGGCCTGATGGTTACAAAGGTGCAAAACGCTCAAGGTGTTGGAGTTATTTTTTTATTGAAAGAGGCATTGCAAGAAAAGAACTAAAAGGCAATGGCTACTTGGGTAATTTAGCGATGACAATTTTTGAAAACTCAAATACATTAAAACAGCTAGATGCATCAATCTGTCAAAGAAAGCCAAGAGGAGGGGCAACATTACCCTATATTGCTATTGGTGGTAGTTATGCTATGGCCTACAACTCACTGAGAATTATGGGAGGTGTTTGTTTCTGTGAAAATCCCAACCCTGAGATACTACAAGAAACATCGACCAGTATTACCTACAAAGATTATTATGCTGGTTATGGACAAGCGGCGTTGTTTATTTTTGTACTGAATACAAGAAATGGCTCATATACACCTATAAGACTACAGGTAACACCGACTAACTCTTCAGAAGAAGCATTTTTTTATTTAGAAAAATATGAAGAAAATGCTGATAAATGGCGTGATGCGGCATCATTGATAAGCGTACCACCAAAAGAGGGGGGTAAATGGCTTGGCTATTTACCTAATCTACTAGGGCAGCCATTAGTAGTAGGCACGAGCAAAGGTATTGCTATTTATATCTCAGGTGTTCGTAGTCACTATAGTGAAAGAACAAGTACGAGTGGTGGTGGAACCTATAATGTTTATGACTCACAAACGGCAGTGCTAAGAGTTTATTTTAAACTACGTGAAGATGGTGCATTAGCCTTTGAAGAAGCCAAAGTGATTGAACATGATGCTTCTGGTAACTCACAGACGAGTAAAAAGTTTGGCGGTACTGATGGTGCATTCTGGAATATATACCATACCCTTTGGGCTGATACAGTTGGCGATAAAGAAATTGTATTAGTGTCTAATACTCGACACAAAAGATATGATGAAGCGGCGGCAAACTATGCAGGGGAAAGTTCCATAGAAGATATGAATGATCCTGATACCAATTTGGAAACCTTCTTCCATCTCTATATTGATGGAAAAATATATAAATTTGATACTGCAAAATTAAAGTTTGGGGCAAACTTAATCTCAGAAAATGATACTACCTATCGTCACCATAAATATTTTTGGCTTTATGCAGATATTTTTCCTATAACATGGGGTAGAAAATACGGCACAGTGATGAGTGATACGGAAGTATTATTTTGTTTTAGGTCTTACCCCAAGCATGAAGAAAATCTACTGGTTAAATTTGATATTGAAACACAGACCTTTGAAGTCCTCAAAAGGACACCTAAAGCAGATGGTGATATTGTGGCTACCTGCTACCAAAAGAAAGTAACCGACAAGGATGGCAAGGAAATCATCCCAGCAGGGATTATCTACAGAGTAGGAACACAGGGAAAAAGTGGCAAAGTTTATATTTCTAAAGACTCAGCTAAAACCTTTACTAAAATTATAGACAGTCCTTATACCGCAGGGGGAGGACTGTATTTTTTAGGCAATGAGTTCTATGCAATCAATTATAGTAATGCTTTTGCAGACAATAATAACAAAAAATCTTGACAAGACCACAAAGGGACATAATTTTATCCTTAAAAGAGGATAGTTATGACACAACCAATAGAGATAACCATACAACAAGGTAAAACCTTTAATTATGGATTTAAACTAGCTGATAACGAAATAGTTTATAGATCTATTTCAGAACTTATTAATAAAGTACCTGTGCAACTTTTAGTAGAAGATCATAGCATTCCTGATAATTGGCCTGTGACTATTAGCTGTGTCAAAAATCCTTTTGAGTTAAATACAGAATGCCCTGTAATAGCTACGGTTATAGATAAAGATATTATTGAAATCAACCAAATGACAGTCTGTTGCAAACGTCCTTACTCAGGAAGCGGCATGATTTCTTACTATAAACCTTATGACTTAACAGGATTTACAGCAAGAGCAACCATTAGACCCCATATCAACAGTAAAGAAATATTTTATCAATGGGATCAGGTTATTGTAGATGCTCAAAACCATTTAATTATCTTACAAATTCCTGCGGAAGTAACAGCAACGTTTTGTTGGTGTAATGCTATCTATGATGTAGAGGCCACAGCTCCATCAGGTGAAGTGTTATCAGTAGTTAGTCCAAGTGGCGTAACTATTGAGCCAGAGGTCACGCGATGAAAGTAATTGATGCAGATAACAGCTCTCAAATCGTGGTTAATAATACAGTCACAAAACAGCCACACATTGTCATGGCTGGTATTAGAGGGGCAGCAGGTAAAGACGGTAGCGGCGAAGTATTAACCGCTACCGCAGGGGTAAATATCTCAGCTTTAAAAGTAGTCTATGTAAAAACAGGTAAGGCTTATCAACTCGATAGTTCAGACAGTGACAATATCTTCTTTATTGCAGGTATAGCAGTAACTGGAGCTATGCAAAATAATCCTATAAAAATTAAAAGACAGGGTGAACTAACAGACCAGTCATTTAACTTTACATTAGGCAGAGTTTATTTAGGGGTAGAGGGTACATTGACTCAAACACCTTTAAATAAAGGTTATTGTGTACTTATTGGTACAGCAATAGCAGACAAAACAATTTTATTAAATATCCAAGACCCCATTGAATTATAGGTAGGTAGATTATGGCAGTGCAAAAGATTTTAACATTAGTAAATGGTGTACGTAAGTTAGTGAGTGCAATTACGATCAGTACAGGTGCGGCTGATGCAGGAAAAATCCCAGCGTTAGACAGTGAAGGTAAACTGGATGTTTCAATGCTACCAGATACTACCGAAACACCTGATATTATTATGGCAAGTGAAGCGATTAGTGCAGGATCATTTGTTAATATCTTCGAGGATAGTGGTACAGCCTCTATTCGGATGGCGGATAACTCTAATAGTCGTCCAGTGGATGGATTTATTAAAGAAGCTGTCGCTTCAGGTGAGACAGTAGCCGTTTATCCACTAGGTACTGTTAATGCTGCATTATCAGGATTAACCATTGGTTCACGCTATTATTTAGGTACAACAGGACAAATTGTTACTACGCCTTTAGACCCTAACACTAATGATGGGAAAATTCATCAATATATTGGTAAAGCAAAATCTGCTACCGAATTAATGACCATTCAAGAAGATTATACACAACTATAAGGTGCTTATTATGGCAGATAAAAAGAAAAAGCCACTGGTTTTAGGAACGGCTAATAATGTTATTGCACAGGCTAAAGAGACTGAAATAGACGGTGTATGTATTGCCTATGAAAGAGAAAATCCTGAACGCAGTACAAGGGTAGCAGGTAGTATTCCCTATTTTTTAGATCGTCAAATTAAATGGAATATAGCAACAGAAGTGCCACCTGATGGCACAGGTGAGCATTTAGAAGGCTATCTTATTTATGACCCTAATCCCTACTGGAATTAGTTGATTATGATACTTGTAAAACTAGCTTGGAATAATGCCTATCATAAAGTAAATAAAATTATTTTAAATCTTAATGGCAAAATGCACGAAGTAAAAAAGGGTGTTATTAACATAGGGGATTTGGGTAGAAAATATCAATTTTTCCCATTGCCAGATGGAAGTTTGACAGATGATCAGCTTTATCATAATGCAGTCGATCAAACGTTATACAATATTACCTTGTCCAGTTTATTTGATATGAGTAAATTGTCTAAAAATTTTGTATTAGTGAATGAAGGCATAATAGGCTCACAAGATATAACTAAACCAGCCTTATTAATTGATGATAACTTTCCTGATGGTAGCATGGTTACTATTCTTAATATTGGCTACATTGTGGGTAAAGGTGGTCATGGTATCCCACCATTAGTAGGGGGAAAAGCCTATAATGGCAGTGATGCTATCAGAAATAAGTACAAATTTACACAAATTCAAAACTTTGCTGTTATTGGTGGTGGTGGAGGCGGTGGTGCTACTGCCAGAGGTTTTAGAATAGTGAATAATAACCAGATTACAGTAGGTCTAGCTCATGGTGGTGGCGGTGCTGGTGAGGCAATAGGCACTACACCTAATGGTAATGGTGCTATTGATGCTACTATCGAAGAAGGTGGTAAAGGTCAAACACTTGCTAATGGATATACTATAGCTGGTGGCAAGGGTGGTGATTTAGGGCAAAATGGCTCTTTAGGTTCTGTGGTGGGATTAGCTGGTGATGGTTCTCAAGTGGGTATTGCTGGCTATGCTATTTCGTATCCTAATAATACAGTTAAACCTAAATACCTTGAGCAAGGCGGTATGCTTTATGGCAAAAATGGTATAAAAACATAATGCCATGTTTCTATTTTAATCTTTAACTATAACAAATTCTAACGAATAAATATTTACTTCTTTTTGCTATTTTTAACATTTAATAGATATGGCACAGCTTTATATTCTTTTGCTCTTATAATTTCATTGTTGCTTTTACTGTTTATATAGTTAAATAAAAACTCTAAAAATTACAGGAGGTTTTTATGCCAGTATGGGAAGTTGATTTAACTGATGCCAAAAGGGCTAGATTAAGGAATAAGCTTGATACTCATGTAGAAGAGGAAAAGTTTGATACATTTTTTGCAGAGCTTGAAGGTCAGGCAACCATTCAAGCTGCAGCAAATGCTATTGGCGATGCAGACTTAAAGCAAATTTCTAAAGATCAATGGCAAATAAGACTTAGTCGTAGTATGAGGCTTGCATTTGTGCAAATTGGATTGAGATTAACTGATTTTCAGGTAGGCCATACCTAGTAAGTAAAATTTTAATGAAAAGCTATTGCTTCTTATTTTTTCTAAACCCCAAGGTGCAATAGCTTTCAATAATAGTTTAATTCATCACAGTATAATTAGTTTGAGCTTTTGTGTATTACCTCTTTAAAGCTAAGACCTTTAGCATAAAGTTGTTGTAGTTGTTTAGTTTGTTTTAGTAGTTCTTCGCTAGGTTTTGCCCATTGTTCTTTGGGAATAGGTTTTGACCAAGCTAACATTTCTTTAGTGAGTTTAAGGCGTGGGTGTTTATCTAAAAACTGTACTATATGGCAAGGTAAAGTCCACAAGGTAACACTATGCATAGTTAGCCACCAAATATATTTGATTAGGCTACCTTCTTTTTTAACTCGATTTTTAACTGCATAAAAATAATCTACACTGCCTTCAGGGTGATATTGGCAGAGGACACTACAGTATTCTAGGCTATCTTTAGGTAAGTTTTTTAAGTTATTTTCTAATGCTTGTTTTTCTAGTTTATCGGTTTTTTGTCTTAAGCTATCTAGCCCTTCTTCCATATAGGTTCTAATAGCTTCCCATTCATCAATAGCTAATGCTTCTGAAGGGTAATCCCTTACAAACTGTCCTGCCTCATCACAACTATTATCAGGTATAGTTAGCGTTAAAGCACCACCTTGAATAGCATAGTAGGCAGTAACTTGCATTTTAGCTTCTGCTATAACACTTACTTTTTCCCAATCAGCAATTAGGGTTTTACCATTGGGCATGGTACAGCAGACTTGGCGTTTTTCTCGGTTAAAACGAATAGGCGGTTCAATGCCTTTTTTAAATAGATAATATATTGATACTACCAATATAAATAATGACATTCCAGCATAGAGAATATACATTACTTTCATTTCATGCCAACCATTAACCCACGTTGTTATAAAGTCATGACCATCCCTATTCATTGCAGCAAAATTAACAATAATATGTACTATTACAAAGGAAATAAAGAACACAGTTATACCAGAGATGCTCATTCTTACCCCAAATTCAGCACTTAAATAATCAGAGCGTCCATAATTGATAGTAGTGTGATTGGCAGTATCTACATCTAAGTGTTGGGCAATGGCTGGTTCATTTAAAGGAACAGGCAAAGGAGCAAGTTGCCAACGGTCTGTTAATAGGCCTTTTTGATAATCGCCTGCCTGTTGTAGTTTATTCGCCATAATTTAATTCACCCGTATACATTACATAAGAGCCAAGCTGTCTAGTCAATTTAGGATGTTTATCTGCCTGAATAATCGCAGGGTCAGTGCTAGGTTTGCCTGTTTCCTTATCCGTATCACGCTCTATATCCCAATCGCTAATCGCCACTTTATACTCTAGTCCTACTTGATTGTTATTCATCATATTGTTTGGATTCATATCATTACGATGGAATAGATTAAAGGTTAAACTGCCCTTTAAGCTATTACCCCAATCTTTTTTTGCTACCCAAGGCAAACGCCATTCAATTACCATTGGTGCAGCCGCTTGTAATAGGGTGCTATTTTGCTTTAAATAGAGGGCATAGTCTACTTTATCAGGTGCTTCATAGGCTGATTGCCAATGTGCTGCCCATATTAAAGGTCTTTCTTTTAAGGTAGTTAAGTCTTGACCAGGGATCATTAATCGAATGACACGCCAATATTGGCCATTTTCTTCCAGTACACCATAATCTTCTAACCAAGGTATCATTAATACTTCAGCTAATTGTTGGTTATGCTGAGTTAAATCCCAGCTTTTATCTTCTTTACCCCAACAACATTTTAAAAACCATTTTTGAGTATCAGATAAATTATAGTAGTTATAGGCAAATTCAGCCGCTACTTGAACTACTGTTAAGGCAATAGTGACAGGTACTAACTTTACTAATAAACTGGTAAAACTAATCCCTCTGGCTGCCCAAACAGCCCCTTTAGCCCCTTGGTAAAGTTTTTGAGCATCGGCTGATAGGGTAGCTGCACGAGTTACACCAAAACCTTGTCTAATATGACGAATATCACGAATAAGACCATAACCTTCCTTCAGACCTTTACCTGTACCAATCCCTGCGATACCAAAAGACCCCACATTAACCCCATAAGCTCCTAGAGCTGTTAGTCGTTCTTTGGTATCACCATAATAAAGGGATTCTACCCATTGGGCATGATTATTATAAATATTGAGTGCTGATGCACCTAACCCAAAGCCTTGAGCAAAAAATCCTGTTAATAATGAGAAGCGGCCTAGTTTAGTTTCCAGTTGTTTTACTAAAGAGCTATTATTAGTAGCGGTTTTAAGGTTATTAATGGCATGTTGAGTCACACCAATATAGGCGGCTTGAGCCAAGGATAAACTAGCTGAGGCAGTACCTAAAAGACTAGCTGCTAGATGTGTGCCACCAGTATTTTTTGTTTTGTTATTATAGTTTTGCCATGTATCGATTAAATTATTAAATTGCAAATACCAAATTAAGCTGGGTAGCCATATGCTTTTAATTAAAGCAGAGCTACTATCAGGTACACCATAACCACGTAAGACACCTTTTTTAAGCATCCCTTCTTCTAAGGCAATTAAGGATTTTTGATTACTGGTGAGGTCATTACCCGTCAGTGCAAAGGGTGTTTCACCTTCACGTAGTGGACTGGTATAACGTTGTAGATTTTCTTCATTGCTGGCTATTTGTTGGTTTAATCCTGCGATTTGTCCTTCCAGTTTATTAATTGCTAATTGGTGGTTAGTTCGCTGTGCCTTCCAATCAGGCGAATAACGAATTTTCATTTTATTAATGGTTTTAATTTGTCGTTGTAGTTTATTGATTTGTTTCATTAGCGAGTTTATTTGTTCGGCTAATGATCCTATATTTTCTATATAGGTTAAAGCTTGGTTAATCGCTTTAGGATCTGATGTTTTAAAGGCCATATTTTGCTGTTTTAAAGCAATTAGGTAGGCGGCTCTTTGGCTTGGCTTTAAGCGCATCATTATTTGGGTAACACGATCTAAGTTATTGGCTACATTAACTTGTTGTTCAGGTGTTAGTTGTTCTTTTGTTAATTTATCTATTATTTCTTGAAGACCATGAGTTATAGCAGGGTTAAGGTTAGCTTGTTGAGCTTTTTTTAGGGTTATAATACTTAAATCATCATCCATAAAGTTAAGCCAATATTCTTTATTAATCATATTGGCTGTTTTTTGCTCAAGTGTTGTATTTTCTTGAGTAGCTTGTTTGTACTCTTGAGCAGAGTTCATTAAACCTCTTATAGTAGAGATTAATCCTGTGAAGTTACTTGATGTGAAATTAGTTTGGAAAGCAGGGAAAAGATATTCTGTATGTTTATTTAAAAACTCTGCCATATCTGCTATGACTTTATCAGTACGCAGTAAATCACCTGTGCAGTTACATTCTAAGGCTAATGCTTGTTTGAATTGTTCTTTTTCACTGTTATCAAAATACCATGTAGCTTTATGAAAGTAAGTGGTATAAAGGTGGAAGCGATCATGGGTTATATTATCTAACCTTGCTCGCCAACGTTTTAGTCTGGCTCTTTCGGTTTTGATGTAGTCTTTTAGTTCTTTAATATGCACTAAATCATACAGACCTCTATTACCCCATAGACTACCATAAAGGTATGACATGTGTGTGTCTTTTAAGGTTTCTATTTCGTCTTTATGTTTGTCGTATTCTGCTTGAGTAATAGCAGCTATCATCGCTTGCTTTTTTTGCCCCATATCAGCCACTAGTTCTAAATACCAAGGCGCACGAACGGTAGGTACGCTATCGCCAGCAGCTTGTTTTTCTGCTTCTGTTGCATTAACATCTGGTATCCAACCTATGCCACTATTGTATTCCACTTTTATTTTGGCGGTTACATAATCAAAAATGGTTTGTCGTTGATTAACACTTAGCCCCATCATCCATTTACTTGCCCCTTTAGTTAGGGCATTCTCTTCAGTAATTTCTAAAGTGGATTCTATATAGGTAGCAATATTGTATTTTTGGTAGTTAGTGGCTGATGTATATTTTTGTTCTGACCAATCACCCATCCATTCAGTTATTTTTTCTTGCTCATTGGCGAGGTCTTGCATCATACCAATGTGATCGTTGACTGCCACAAATAGGTAGTTACCTTTTTGGCATTCTGGTTTAACTTGGGCAAGAAGCTTACCTATACCTGCTTGGTTAAATTCACTTTGTGTTTTATCTTCCCATGTATAGGGTTTGATTTCATCTTTGAATGTGTGTTCTGGTACAGGTTGAGTCGGTTTTTCTGCTACTTCAGCAATCCATTGTTCAGCTTTTTCTCTGGTAAGTAGATGTTCATTTTGATGGGCGCAATCCACACCTATCAAATCTACTTTTTGCATAAAGAATTCGCATTCTTTTTTGTAGGCCATTTGATTGCATTGTTTATTTGTCCATTGTATTTCTGAGAAAGAGATATAGAGAACACGATCTTTTTTAAATACAAGGGCTAATTCTTTATTATCTCTTTGTGGTATCTTGTCATATTCTCCCCGAACATCGGCTGATAACCATCTACCCTTAAAGGTTCTTTCTATAATAACGCCATCTTTTAGCTTTAGTTCATATAAACGACCATCTTTACTATCAACCAAATAAAGCCAACCATCACGTATAAAACGATAGCCTATAGGATGACTTTTAACTTCATCTGTTTTGATATTGGTTTTTAGGTTTTCTACTAGGGCATAACGAATAGGGATTAGTTGTAGTGTATCTGCTGATAAGGGGCAACTGGCTTTTTCTTTTACAGGTGTAGCATCAGAAGCAGCAGCCACTTGGTTAGGGTCTAATTTACTGGTATCTAGGATAGCTTGATCTGACATGGTGTTATTCCTTTAATTAATGGCTGGCTATGGTTTTAGCTAATTCTGCTGCTTGTTGTAATGATTGAAGTGTTTGTTGTTGTACAAGCTGAAAAATATTAGGATGTTCTTGTAGAACATTATTTCCCAAATAGCCATGTATATTAAGGTAGTAGGTTTGTTCCATAGGAGTTGTATATCCCTTATTCTCAGCTTCTTGGATTAGATTGCAGATAATCTGTTTTTTATCTGGTTCTGCATAATCTGCTAAGAATGTTGGAAAATACTGTTGCATATGTTGATAAAGTTTATGGTTATTACGTTTAGTTTCTACTTTATCTAGTTGCTCATCTTGCGCTTTACTAAGTTGATAGGGCAAGGTTAAAGGTACAATGTTTTTATCACTTGGACGTTGATAGCTATCTAGCTGATTATCTATTATGTCTGTGGTATATACTTGTGTAAAAGCTCCAAAGAATTGCGTATCTTCTTGACTTTGTGCTAAACCAAATAGTGCTTTAGCCACTAATGGATCAGCTATTTTTAAGATAGTTGGTTCTTCGTCTCTGGATGATTGAACTAAAATTAAGCTTCTAAGGTGGTCTACTTGTTGTTGCCACGCTTGATCACTGACTAAGATATAGCCCCAATCATTTGCTAGGTTATTAAGATAGGCTTGTAAATGTGGATTATTAGTATTGTCTAATTTTACTAAGCAAGGGGAAATATCATACAGTTGGGCAAAAGGTGTTTGTAAATAAAGTACTTCAAACGTAGAAGTATTATTTTGGGTATAAAATCGATGAAGTAGATTGTTGATGTTAATACCATCAAGCAGTAAACTAACGGTATGGGTTTGCCAAGGTAGTTTAGCAATTTGCTGAGTTAATTGTTCAGTTAAACTATAAGTAGATTGATACATGTCTTTTTAGCCTCTACTTAGATAGTTTGTTGAGTAGTTGTTGCTTGTTTTGCAACAGGACAAAGCGCAGTACGTGTTTTACCTTGCAGTAAAGCAGCTTTTTGGGTTGCCAATGCTACGGGTGGTGCAGTAGTAGCAGGAACAACACCTCCTTTGGATAAAGGCAGTAAGGGTGCTGCTGGTGTTCCTTCCATTGGTACACCTCCTGTCCATACTGGCATAGTCATCCAGATTCCTGCTGGATTTAGTATAATATGTTGACCACCAGCCTTTAAAGTTAAGCTTAAACCACCATCTACTACAGCTTGTAAACCAGCTTTTAAATGAATTTCCATCCCTGCCTGTACTGTTTTAATAGTACCTATGGTTTCATGTTCTGATATACCCACAGTTTTGTGATCATTCATCATGATTTGGGTTTTACGATCAAGTGCGGTAAAATGATGTTCCTCGGAAATCTGGTGTTGGTAACGATTCTTTGCTATAGTTTCTGAGTGTTCATTTTGCACCTGAAGGTGACTATTATTTAAAACTTGTACGGTGTGATTATTTTTGGTAAGTTGGTCAAAATCTTTTTGTGATTGTACAAAGATTTGTTCTTGGCCTACTTTATCTTCTATGCGTAGTTCATTACTACCTACACCACCTTTAGAAGATGAAGTTTTAAATACTGATCTGGTTTTATTGGCTGGTAAATCATAAGGTACTTTATTAACGCCATTATGCAATGCACCTGTTACAATTGGCGTATCAACGTTACCTTCCAGAAAATCGACTTTTACCTCCATTCCCACTCGAGGTACTACTACTGTGCCATACCCATCACCAGCCCAGTTGCTCGCTACTCTTACCCAATGACTTGAGTTTTCATTATAGTTGCCTTCACGATCCCAATGAAATTGAATTTTGACACGACCATATTCGTCACAATAAATTTCTTCACCTGCTGCACCTGTTACAATAGCTGTTTGTGCGCCCAATACTTTAGGCTTGGGATGTAGTCTTTGAGGGCGGTGTGGTACAGCTTGCGGTATAGCCACTAAGCAATTACGATACCCTTGGGCAAATTCATCAAAGGGAAATTGCAGGGCTTCATTGATTGGCAATTGGTAATATTTAAATAAGTAGTTAGGCTGTTGCATAATGGCACTAACTTCACTGCCCATTGCTTCAATGACTTGCGGTTGTCTACCCTGATGATATACTTGGATAGCTAGCCATTTATCACTACTATCGAGTGTATCAAGTGCAGGAAAATCCTCAACACTAAAGCAATAACCACTTTTTAGTTCAGGTATATCCGTATAAGCTTCTGCTAGGATATGAAAAGTGCGTAAACGCTCTATTTCTATTTTTGAATAATAGTCGCCTCTGGCTTTATTAAGATGATGCTGTGGGTAATCATAAAACTCTAATAAAGGCTCTTGGGCATCATTTGCTTTTTTATGTTGCTTGCCTTGGGCATTGCCTTCAGGGATTTTAGCTGTCTCAAAATTATAATTTCTATAACTAGCCGTTGTAGTAGCACTCGTTAAATTAACATCTAACCGTTTAAAGACAGGGTAATCTGCTATAAAACCTGTATCGCTGGCATAGTGAAAAGCATTATTATTACTAGAAAAGAAGTTATTATCATCACTGATTACCATTAAATGATTATCTTGATTATGTTGGTAATGAATGCTTAAACCTTCTTCCTCGCACAGACGATAAATAAAATTTGCATCATTTTCTTCATATTGACAACAAAATTCTCTTTTGGGATATTGTTCTTTTAGTTTAAAGTCAAAATCTATCGTCTGCTGTTGCCCATGTTCATTAAGAACAGTAGTAATAATATCGATTACAGATTTATCAATAAAAACTCTTTGATTAAAGCGTTTATGCAAATGGCTAAATTTTGGAGCTAAAATTACCTTAAATAATGAATAGTCTTTACCTACTGCACCACGCCTCACAAAAAGTATATTTCCATGTATCCCTTGAGACTTATCAGGGGTAAAAGAAAGATAAGCATTTTTACTTAGTAACTTAGTAATATCATAACGTAAATGATTTGAAACTAATGTTACTTCAAAAATATATTCACTATTTAAACCTTCAATCCCATCGAACGAGAGGACTTGGAGATTATCATTAGAAATACCTTGCACATTAAAATAAAAATGCGTTTCGTTAGCTGTGTGAAACATAATAGGTACATCCTTATTTGTTTTTAAATTAAAGCCCTATAACAGCCTAGATATGGGGGCGGACTATGAACGGGTGACCTACCGTGAACGAAACGAAAACGGCACGCTAAATAGCGTCCCGTCCATAGTCCGCCATAAAAGCGGACACAAAAAAACACTAGGTAGCATCATGTTGTATCTATGGCGGTTTTTCGTTCAAATGGGAGGTCAAGCCCATACCCTAACGATTTAGCTAGAGCGCGTTAATTAAACATTATGTCCATATAAAAAACAAGTCTTTGTAAAGTTATTGTTTTATTTGCTTATTAGACTTTAGTATTAGATTTAAGTGTAGAAACTCTACAACTAAGAATTCTTCAATAAATTTATTAAATTATAGTGTTAGAATAAAGATGCCGTTTGCATCTTTTGATGTTGAATTTCTTAATTGATACGATCTTGAGCAATATTGAAATACCTTTCTTCTTTTTCTATTCCAATGAAATGACAGTTAGTTCTTACACAGGCAACACCAGTAGTACCACTTCCAATTGTGTTGTCAAGTACAGTCATTTGTTCATATGAATTGTACGTTTTAGATTATCTAAATTATTTTTTAAATTAATTTCTTCTGTGGACTTTGATTTTACATGTTCGCTAGTATCTAAATAATAATTTTCTTTGCTATTTTCGACAAATAGCAACCAATGTTGAGTTGACCTACCTTCATTTCTTCTTTTTAGTAGGCTTTTAATTATAGCATTAGATGGAATATTGTGTTGTTCTTTATAGTTTTTTAGGTCATCTATAGACTGAAAAGTATCAGGACTGCCAGTTAACTCTAAGCTTATATTAGCTAAAAAGTAGCCTACAGCATCATGTTGGTAATGAACATGTTTATAGCCTATTAAATTTCCTTTTAAGTTTTGTTTTAACGGATCTGTTAATAAATCTACTCTCAAATCTTGTATTCTAGGCTTTGTTATTCCTTCAAGCACATCTATAACATGTATAACACCACGAAAATAATAGTCATTGCCATTTATAAGTTTACTTTTTAATTGTAAAGATACCCTATTACTATATGGTTTGGAGTTCAATCTATCTATAAAAATATCTTTTTGAGAGGGGGTATCAGTCATATAAAAAATCCTTATTCATTTCTCTGAATTTTATTTGCTTCAGCATCGATATCAATTATGGTTATGTTTTGATCTTCAAATACAGATTTATCTTCATGCTTATCATAAAATGCTTCTGCGCAAGAGTAAATCCGAAAACAAATCTGAGCAATGTCTAAACGGATAGCATAACTAGGGTTCTCTTCGTTGCCGTTAATACTGTACTTGCTAGCGCCATAAAGTCCATTAAACGATTTTGAAATACTTAACTCAAATTTATCAATATCAGGTATGCCGTTAATACTACCCTCATGAAGAAATGCACAACGTAGTTTCCAGCATTTTTTACCATCAAATTTTAGTTTTTCATCAAATTCTTTTGGATAATCATATTTAGTGAGGTTTTCATTAAACCATTTAATATATCTCTCACCATTCTTATCATTAGGATAAGCTATTTTGCCACATATATCTGGCAAGGTTAACGTTAAAGCTAGTGCTGAAAGATATGCCTTTGCCTCTAAAGCTTTTTTTATATCTTCAATTTTTTTTAACATAACACATTCTTTATTTATTTTTTAAATTAAGCAGAAAATATTATTACATAAATAAGACTAAAGATGGTTATAAGTATACAAAATCATTTCCGCAATTAAAATAGCAGTTTAGTAATTACAAGGGGTTTAAAGGCTATGAAAATAAGTATTTGCGGAAATGATTTTGATTTAACACTATGATTATAATGATTTTATGTCTGGACTTGAAAACCGGCGAGGGTTAACGCCCTCCCAGAGTTCGAATCTCTGCGCTTCCGCCACTTAAATATTAAACCCCTTGTTTTACAAGGGGTTTTTATTTTGTAAAGTATAAAGGTGGGCCATTTAGAGGGCCATTTTGTATTGCCTTTAATGAAATGACATAAGACTAAATCAGAACAACTATCAAATTATACTACTATAGTTTTTCTTTTTTTAGCTTTCCATTTATTACTCTAATATTTTTTCAATGATTTCTTTTTAAGATCTCCTGCACTGCATTAGTTGTTATTTGCTTTTTGCTATCTACCCTATTTAGGTTTTCAAAGTGTTTATCGAACCTTGCTAATCAGTCCCTGTTTCTGGTGATGAGTTATTATTGTTAAAATTATCAATAGTATTTGTATCAGAAGCATTGGTTATAACATCTTGCTTACTTGTTTCGCTAAAACCTGAGTTGTTTCTGGAACCATATAAATGTTCAATATCATAATTATCTTCATTACTAGACACTACATCAGCTTGAGGAACATGGGTAGATACAGTTTTTTCTTCTATTACAGTATCTAAATCTTCTTCTGTTGCATCTGTTTCTGTAGTTGTTTGCTCTAAGCTTTGTGATTCTTGATCAATTGTAACATTATCAGCTATATTAGGTGTAGCATTGATAGGATCTGTTTGTTGCGTATCCACTATTTCTTGAGTATGGTTTGATTCTTCTGTTTTATCAGCAAATGGATTAGGCTCTTTGTTCCAATCATGTTGGTAGATTTTTTCCTTTACAGTGTTATAGTCAGTGTCATCTGAACTTGTTATTCCAGAGGGAAGCTCTGTACTTTGTTTGCTGACTAAATAATCCAATCGGGGCAGTCCTTTATTTGTGCAGTATATAACCAGTTCTTTTAATAGTTTTTCTAGTTTTTTATGATGTTTAAAGCCTAATTTTTTAGCTAAATTTCCATAAGTTATTGATTCTTTATTTTTAGCAATGAGTATTAAAGTATCCCATAATGTAGCCTTTATATTAATATCTGCTGGTTCATTTATTTTTACCACATCCTTTACTGTGTCTTCATCATATTTTTTACGAAGCTGCGCTTCATCATAGCTTTCAAATTGCTCTTTATGGTCAGCAGAAATGCTTAATGCTGGAGCATTTTTTAGGCTCTGTATAGGAAACAATCCATAACCTCCTTCTTCCAAAGTACCCAAAAAATAGCCTAGTTCTTCCAATGCATTTTTTAAACTATACAAATAAGAGATAGGTAATACTGTACTTTGTGCCAGTTTTTTTAAACTAGCCTCACTGATAGTGAGTCTTTTTCTCTTATTAATTTTAGCTAAATAAGCAATCCTTAAAGCTAAATATGATGTGCTAATCATGCATTTCCTCTTTCTATTTATTAGATAAATCTATATTAATCTACTATAAAATAGAATAAGAATAATAACTAGACACTTTAAATTTATAAAAATAAATAGGGTTATTTAATATAAATAGCTAATAATAAGACAATTTATTTATAAAATAATTATATTAATTTAATATAATTAAATTTAATTAATATTAAGGTATTATTTTAATTTTATTTGATACTGATTTTATATTTATTATTATGTTTCTAGGCTATTGATGCTAAATATGTTATGTTTTCTTAGTTTATTTTTATAAGTAATAAAAGTATGAGTAAGTATAGCTATTTACAAGAAATATTAAGTGGTAATAATACAGGCTTGCTAGTAAAAGAAGATTTACAGCTGATCGTTTATTTTATTAAGTCTTGTAAGGCTTTTTTTAAAATGGATTTTCTTGAGAGGAAGTTAACAGATAAAAATATAACAATTATTCAGCATCTATTGCAGCAATGGTTTGCTTTAGAAAAACTTTTGAATAAAAAACAATTTAATTCAAGTGAAGCTATCAAGCAGTATTATGATTGCTTTAAATTATCTCCATACTCCGATTTTTTTGATGTATTAAAAGTGGAAATACCATATTTATTAGAAAGTCTGATTTGGGAAAATAATAAGGTAATTAATGGGTATAATGACCCTATAATAAAAAAAATGATCGAGTGCTATCATCAACATAAAACAGACTTTTTAAAACAAGATAAGGCATATCAGCAAACAACAATGAATCGCTACAAGCAAGTTATGCGCTTTTATAAGTTGTTTAAGCAAATACCAAATTTTGATCTTAGTGGTAAAAATAAGGAAATATACTACTTCAAAATAAGCCTTGAAATTATTAAGCCTATTTCATGGGCGCAGACGTATCATGCGATACAGCAAATGTATACTTGCATTGACAAAATATTTAGAGACCATCAAACAGTTGTTATTCGTTTTTTAAAGATCCGTGATAACATGTTTGAGTTTAGCTTTATGTGTATGGGGTTTTCATATCCTGATTATGGATATTTAATTGCCTCATGCCAGTCTGTTTTCCCCTGCTGCTTTAGGCTACGGGCAGATGAGCAAAAAATCAAACTTTCTAATGAAATTGAAATAGTACAGGCACTTAAAAATAATAAAGATGCCGAATATATAATAGCTCAGTTAAAAGCAATTATGACAGAAACGGACGAAAGAAAAATACAAGCTGTTTTTGATACAATTATAGAAAGTACTGCTATGAGATCACATGATTTAGATCGTTTATGGGGGCTACTACTTACTCAACAGGATGGTGAAGAAGAGCTAATGAATCTTATAAAATCTTATTTTTCACATTCTAACTTATATCGAACACATCTAGAAGGACTTTATTGTTTTCAAGTGATTAATAAAAAAGCCTTGAATAACCTCAATAGGAAAAGCATTGAATGATAAGTTCAACAAATACTCAATATGATAAACTGATTAAGCTTGTTAAACTCATGCGGCAATTAAAAAAGTATAAAGGTGCTTTGTTTATCTATGCGCTTCAGGATAAAGGCAGTGTCAACGGCAGTAAAGATAAAAAGCTTAAACAGTATGGCTACAAAGAAAATCTTAAAGGAATTTCTGAGTTAGGTAATCTATCTCCTCAAGGCCTTATGAATAGCTCCCTAATAACGTATCATCCCTATATTAATCTCTTTCGTCAGTGGCCTAGAATCACAGCTCTGCTACACGCAAAAAATATTGTTGGTCTAGAAGACCAAATGGCTAATCTAGTGGCTGAATATGAGTGGTTAAGAACTAAACTAAAATATCCTCCTTTATCTGAGAAAGTAAGGCGTTTTGAGAAAAATACAACAAATCATCTTAAAGAAAGTAAGGCTTACTTAGCTAAGTTTTTTTTAGTAGACACCCACTTTGCTTTTTATCACATTAATATTGTCTTTTCAGACACTGTAAACAATGCAGAGCAGCTAGAAAATGCTTTGATTCATATTAAGTCTTTCAGAACCAAACTATTATCACAATTAAAGAATCAGCGCTTAATTGATAGCCATAGCCGTTATCTTTGGAAGGTTATTGTTGTTAAGGGTAAACTAGTATGGCATTGTTTAATTGTAAAACGCTTATTATCACAAAAAAATATTGATGCAAGTATTATAGAGGAAAAAGAAGCACTCATAAAACAAATTCAGCAGTCAGCACGTATTACAAAAGTTGAGATAGAGCAGACACTAGATATTCAAATAAAAATCACTAAAGATAGTAAAGATGATAAAAGGAAGCAATTTAATCTCTATCTTCAGAATTACTTTAATCAAGATTTTTGGTTTCCCTATTATCAAATTCCCTGTAAGCAACCTAAAAAAATGCTCTTTGATAAAGGTAATGACAAGGAAGAATAATTAAGCTCCATGAAAATGAATTCTTTAAGTAAATACTAAAAAGATGGACAAACAAAGCAAGCGTAAAAAATACTATTTTAGAACATATTAAACAAAAAAATAAAAAATTACATATTCATCCTATCATGAGATGGCATAGTTTGTTTGTTATTTTTTTAATCCATATTTAGGCTATGCAGTACACAGGATTAATTAGTATTTTCGGACAATATTGTTGCTCATCTGTTTTTAAATTTAAATCCATTTTTCTTTATTTTTACCATAAGCCACTTAGTTAACGTTTTCCTGTCAGGGAGCCGTTTTAAGTGGTTTTTTTATTGGAGCTTAATATATGAATACTGTTACCCCTGTAAAAATGCAAGCAACCTTAAATTCAACTATTCAACCTCTCTCTCAGGATCAAGCCAATAGTCAACCTACATTATCTGCTGGAACGGCTGCTTCTGAGGTTCGTATCCTGCGTATTAAAGAGGTGATTAATAAGTTAGGCATAGGTAAATCTACTATTTATGATTGGCTAGATGTTAAATCGCCTCGGTATGATGCCAGCTTTCCCAAGCCCATTAAGCTTAATGCTAAATCTATTGGTTGGTTATCTACTGAAATAGACCATTGGTTATTAGCGAAGGTTGCACAAAGTAGGCATTAATTGATTGTGCTGATTTTAATGGTATTGATCTCGCTTTCTTATTTTTTCTATTTTGCTTTTCGGCTAAGTATCGTTGATGGTATCAGATTACTTTATAATAAATTGAGCTATTTTGGAAAAGATAAGTTTCCTTATAGTACTAAGGTGTTTTATTTTAGTTAGGGTTGGTTCTTATAGTATTAGTTAATGATATTAATACTACAGTATCAATGTATCTTAATAATATTCTTATTTATTTTATTATTATCAGAAAGATGTTGCCCATAAAATATAATCTATTAGAGTTATCTTTCAACCATTAACATATAAGTTGTAGTTCTTTTAACAACACTATAGAGCAGATTTCAACAAGACCAATACCTTTTTACAACAAATAGTTAAAAAATATTGTTTAAAAGGGTTATTTATATGTTTAACATAAATACTAACACACTTTCTTCTTTTCATTTCTTAAAACAGCAACAAGCCAATAGTGCAGCAGGAATTAATAATGCCATTGTAAAATTACTGAATGACCCACATAAAAGAAGCATAGCACTTACCTATTCATTTCTTAGCGAAAAACGGGCTTACCTTAATCCCTACCATCCCTTTTATTTATTGATACAAGCCTACTCTATGTTTGATGAAGTGTTATTCCAACAGCTATTTGATGATAAAGGATTATCGCCTTACTGTAGATTATTAATACAAAGTGATCAGTTTGTTGATATCAGAAGTAAAGTGGAATTACAAGAAGAGTATGGCTATTGGCATAATAACTATAAGAAGTTTAGTATTAATCTTGGAGCATTAGGTGATATTCAACAACTATTAACCACTTTACTGATCCATGCACAAGACCCTGCTTTTAATAGTGCTGTTAGTCAATACCATCATGATACGGGTTTTACTGATAATTTAAGAGAATATATAAAGTATGTTGAGGATCTTTATAAAATCAACTCAAGATTATTAATTGTTCGAGTAGATTTAAGCTATAGCCAAGACTTCTGTATTACTGATGAAACCTTCTATACCCATACTAGCAGATTTTTAAAGCGTATGCAGAGTAATCCTCTATTTAACTATTTAGAGGGTTATGTTGCCAAATTAGAGCATGGTTTTGAACGAGGCTATCATGTACATTTAATGTTATTTTATAACAGTGCTAAAAAACGAGGGGATATTCATCTGGGAAAAATGATAGGCGAGTTATGGCGGCATGACATAACCAAAGGACAAGGCAGTTACTTTAATTGTAATACGGATGAGCATAAAGCCACTTATCCTATCTGCTTTTTAGGTAGATTACAACGAGACGAACAGATCAGGATGAATTGTTTAAAAGAAGTGGGTATTAGATACCTAGTAAAAATAGATGAATACCAACGATTAATGAAGCCTTATGGGAAAAAACTCTTATCTAGAGGTAAAACACCTATGAAACAAATAAAAGAAGTTGAAGTAATAGTTAATCCATTTTCTTAAAATATGTCCATTTATAGCAATGGCTATATAACAGAATTTAAAGATAACAATACTAGTATGTTGTACAAATAACAGTATTAATCTATAAAAATACCTTATTAATTAAGATTAATACTGTTTATTATTGTTTCTCTGATGGATTACGATTTATAAAACTATAAACAATACTTATTGTACTTAATATAAATAACAATAATCCTAAAATGATCAAAATAGAATCTGATAACCACAAACTCATAAAACGATAAATTTCGGGCCTACCTGTGTTGGGATCATAGAGTATGGGAGCTTTTTCTCCCTTATTATAAGAGACAGGATTAGAGCTAATATCAGGTGTGTGAGTCAGTGTTTTACCAGAGGGTAATTTAAATTGAATCACAGGTTTATAGGTATCTTGTGCTCTTACTGTATTACCAATTTGATTTCTTTTATAATTTATAACCGTAATAATATCTATAACTGTACCTTCCACTTGGATGGTATTAATAAAAAATCGTATATCCATTTTTGTTTTAATAGCACCAGATCCTAATGAGATAATGCCTAATATCGCTATAATCCATGGAAATATAGAAAATTTATTATTATTCATTGACTAGATAAATACCCTAATTATTTATAGCTAATACAGTAACTATAACAAAGATTAGCATGCAGGATAAATCAGTTATTAATAAAATGAGTAAGAGATGGATTGTCTAGTTAAACCAGATGAATATTTGCGATTGACTAAACTTGATAGGAGAAGAGTTTTAGGAAGGGGCATTATGTCTAGATGAACTTATGATATAATAACAAACAGATAGAAATAACTACTTTGCTAATCAAGTGACGACTCAGTTAAGTCACTTGATTCTAATCTTCAATACGATGGTTTATGAATTAAACTGATAATTTTCCAAAATAAATCAAAAATCATGTTTTTCTTACCTTCAATTGATCAGTAAGCATATGAAATACCAATATAGTGAAAATTAACGATGCAAATTTATACATCCATTGATGATATATGGTGTGAATGGGGAAAAGCTATTACTGCTATTATAGAATATTTGGAGGAAAAAGAATCCCTTTCAGATAAACATGAATGGCATTTTAATAAAGGATATGTTGTTAACCAGCATGATGCTTATTGTGTCTATACTACATTTAGTACCTACCATCCTATTTTAAAATCTATTGTGGAAATTCATGTTTCAGCTACTGTTGAACTAGCAGATAATAAAATAACTGTCAAAGATACAGGCAAACGCCTAGTCAAAAATACTATAACTAGTTAACCATATACCTGCTTAGTTTAGTGGTGATGACTCAAAGCTGACTTTATTTTATATAGTATTTCAGCTTATTCGATCAGGTTGCTTATGTAAGTATATCTGATATTATCTTTTGATAATTAAAGGTTTTATTTTTATATGGAATGAGTAGAGTTAAATTGAACATAGGATATATCTTAATTGATTACGAAAATATACAGCCTATAGACTTAAAGAATATAGACGATGACTTTTTTAGGGTGAAAGTATTTCTTGGTGCCAATCAAACAAAAATTTCTACTGAATTGGCAACAGCTATGCAATGCCTAAAAGATCGGGGAGAATATATCCAAATTTCTGGTTGTGGTAAAAATGCCTTGGATTTTCATATTACTTACTATTTAGGAAAACTTATAAGCAAAGAGCCAGATGCTCATTACTATATCATCTCAAATGATACAGGTTTTGACCCTCTTATTACACATATTAGAGGTAAGAAAACTAAAATCTCTCGTGTAAAAACCATTGGTGATATACCAAAGATCAAAGTTAAACATATACAAATATTGCCACAACGTGTTAGTTTTATTCTCGAACAGCTTAAAATTCAAAAAAACTCAAAGCCTGCAACAGTAAGTACGCTACAAAATATGATTAAATCACGTTTTCAAAACACGATTGAAATGACAGATATAGAGAGTATTATTGAAGAGCTAGCTAAGAAAAAACACATCACCATTAATGAAAAAAAGGTAACCTATCATTTTTAAAGTGATCGTTATATCTCTTTTAAGCAACTAATTACTTAAATACTGATCAAATAGCTATAAAAAATAGAGCATTTAACTTGCTAGACATATACTGTGATATTAGAGACTAATAAAATACAAAAAAGTAATGGTGAAAGATAAAACCATACCATAAGTTGATATGGTTTTATAAAAGACACCAAGCTATAAAATCTTTATTTTAATCACCTGCCAAGCTCCATCATCAATCAGCTCAGCCAACCTTATTGCTAAATCATCAAAATACACATTAGTGACTTCCATGAGTCCAGCTGTAGTTGAGGTTGCCTGAATAACATAGGTATCAGCCCCACGATCATAAGCAACCGTGATTTGTCCTGTAAATTTAGCATTTGCTACTGTAAAGCTAATACTAGGTGGTTGGTCTATTATATCGCTTGCTTTAGGAACATTCAGGGTAAACTCCTTAGCTCCTGCATCTACCAATAAATGACTAATTTGCCTAAACCCATCAGGGGCAGGCAGTTGTTCCAGTTGTTCAATCAGTTCTAATAGTTCTGGGCATTGGATTTGTCCTTTGGGGATTGGTAATGGTAGCTCAGTGGTTTCGCCGCCTAATATCATTTTGGTAGTTACATAACGTGTACCATCATCAAGGATTTGTTCTTGTTGGCTTATTTCATCAATCCGTTTGCCATTAAAATGTCTTCTGGCATAGGGAATAACTTCTATTTGATTACCTACTGCTGGTAGATTATCTATATAAGCGCTGTTTACAATAATAAAATGATTCTTAGTGCCTTTTTCTTGTACTAGCATAAACGTATCAGTAATTAATGCTACTTTACCTTGGAAGGGCTGTGGATCGCATCTAAAACCAAATAAATTAGGCTCTGGTATTAAATCACAAAAACGATAATGATACTGACGACAATTTTTAGGTACCAACGGTCTGATAAGTTCAGAAAGGCTTTGTTTGATGGTGGTTTTATCTAAGGGTACAGGATATACATTATTGTTGGGTTGTAGTTGCATAATAGGATTCTCCAAAAAAGAATCCCCCGTACCTAAAGTAAAATAGAACACTACCAACCCTATTGCTATTTATAAACTACCTTTTATTATTTAATATGATTAGTATATTAACGTATTAACACTAACGTAAAAATAAATAAAGTAATCGCAATGGTAATAGATAGGTGAGTAATGGCTATATTAGGACAGGGGAAAAATTGATAATAAATTTAGAATAAGAGTTATAGTTAAGGTAGGATAAGCAAGGTTCAGTCAGTAGCATAAGCTAAAAAATAAGATTACCTACTACTACCAACTACCTTGTAAAAAAAGTTGATGCTGATTGAAATCAAAGCTATCTAGCAGTTGCTTTAACTTAACACGCAGTTGGGCTACTTTTTGCCAATAGGCCTCATCATACTCACTAGCACCATGGACAAAGTTAGGAATAGTAGGAAATACTTGTTCGCAGTTATTGGCACTAAGACGATACAGATCACTTAATAGTTTTAGCAGTGTTTGTTCTGTTAACTCAACAATAGCCTCACTGTGTAACTCCAGCAGATGATTATCAAACCAATTTAATAACGCATTACATTGTTCAATACTGGCAACAGGTTTAATACTGGATCGAGGGCATTCATACAGCTTGATTAATAAAGACATCAATGGTTACTCCTTTTAAATTAATAGCAAATAATAGTTTTTATTTATTATTGGATAGTCGCTATCAAGCAATTAGCTTTACTGCCCGTGATAAGGCTTGCTGTTTAAGTTGGGCACCTTGACCAAACCAAGCACTATCTAAACGATTCTCTTGATTACGCGCTTGTCGTTCATGATCCACAAACTCCGTCATCGCACACAGCAAGCCCCAAGCAGTACCTTTAGCTGCTTGTAGTTCAGCACCACGTCCATGGCTTTCATATAAGGTTTGTACTTTCTTCATTGCACGACCATTAGGGAGCTTATTCCAATCAACCTCCTTAGTGGTTATAGAATTAATATTACCTACTTCTGCTTGAATTACTTTACCTGTATTACTAACAATACGATCCAGTAAGGAAGCACCTTCAAAATTATTATTACCTGTCAATGGCACAATATTAGAAACACGATTAACTGTATCTACACCATCAATAACAATTTCGTTATGACCATGATTGCTATTACTACCATAACGATCAAAAGCAGTGGCAGGATTTAATACATTCATAAAGAATTGCTCACTCTCTTTAGCAGACACTTTACGCTTTACTAACTCCTGCATCATTAACATAAAGTCATCCCATTGACCGATACTAAGATTTAAACGACGTTTAATCGCAGCGGCATCAAATATAGTATTATGAGGTACCTTAATAGACTCAGCTGCGAGCGATTTATTTATTGCTACCGATAAAGTATTATTACACACCACGCGAACGGTAGTAGGAATTACTACCGTAGCTAACGAACCATCACAAGAAGTAGCTAATAATACATAACCATTCACCACATCATTACCAGCTAATACACTGGACTGACCTGTACGTGCTAATGCCCAAAATTTACGGCCTTGCTTTAATACCCCTGCTGTTTCCAACTCAAAACCAAACTGTTCAGTAAGATCACGATAAAATTCCAACACCTCCATTGGCTGAACTACCTTATAACGACCACTCACTACCGACAAAGGTAGATTAGAATCACTACGATACAACACCTTCTGGTCTTCAAAGCTCACTAAAGATTGTGGATTAACAGCAGATACTCCATCCAACTCAATAAGCTCACCGCGTTCGTTATCTAAATGAGGAGCAATAAAACGCACAGGGGCTTCATTAATCTGCCAATTCATGCCTGCTTTATCGGCCCAGACCTCTATAGGCTGTCCAGAAGGTAACGCACTGCCTAACCCATGCCAAGGGGTTTTACCTACATAAGCCATTGTTTCAACTAAATGTGCCATTATAAAAATCCTCTTAAACTAAATAAAAATAGATAACCAATAAATATGTGAATAGATCAATCAAACAGACATAAAAAAAGCATCTTGGACAAACGCCAAGATGCTTCTTCAATAAAACAGTGACTTTACACCTCAAAATAATCACGAATCCAGTTGGTTAATTGTTCTGCTTCTTCCACAGCTAATTCAGCTACTTTAATAGCTAATACCTTTAACATGATATTTAATAACTCAGACATATCTACTCCTTAAGAAATAAAAAAATACCTCAAACTAAACAGACCTTTTGTCTATTCATGGGAGTAATATATAACTGAAATTATTTTGGATATTATTACTTAGCTTTTATTAGCTATAATAATTGGTATTTTTCTCTTAATTTAAAATAAATTTTAAAGTTTGGATTTTGGAGTTGTATTACTTTCTTTTAGGTAAACTTAAGGACTAATTTTTTATGGCTAAATTAATTCCGCTTTTTGGGCCTAGGGAAACGGAAAGTTTTGGTGAAAAACTATTATATTATCGCCTAGAGAAAGAGCTTCCAAATGACTATATTGTCATTCAAAGTTTACCATTACTAGCATCAGCAGTAAAAGAAGACAATCCAAGTTATGCACCCACAGGCGAAATAGATTTTATAGTGATTGGTCCTTTAGGTATATTAACTCTTGAAATAAAAAGTGGTGTATATGAGGTTAGGGATACTACATTTATACATAAAAAAGATAAATATACTATTGATCCACTTAACCAAATAAAAAAGAATTCATTTGGTTTAAATAAATGGCTAAAAAATTTTGCAAAGGATCTAAATATTCCTATTGGCTATGCGGTTATATTTCCAGATAGTAGTTTCGATGAGGATATTATTAGTACTGGTCTTATAGATAAGACCATTGATCCACCAGAAAATATTTTTATTGATAAGCCCAAATTTCCTTTTGTAGCTGATCGAATTATAGAAATAATGAAATACTGGAAAAAGGCTCTTAAAACCCCCTATCTTAATAATAAAAAAATTCAAGAATTAATAACAACTCTTTGCCCTCAATCTAGTGGAGTACCTAGTTGGGCTGTGAAGATAACTTATGATAATCAAATGTGGTTACCCTTAACAGAAGATCAAGATAGCGTTATAAAGCGTGCTATAGAAAATGACCGTATTATAGTAACAGGTTGGCCAGGTACAGGAAAAACGCTTATAGCCACAGAATGTGCAAAAAAAATATCATTACAAGACAGGAAAATCCTTATTTTGACTTTCAATGTTAGATTAGTTACTTACTTACGAGAACAGTTGGAAGATATAGAAAAAATAACTATTACCCATTGGCATGATTTATGTCGTACATATAAAAAAGAGGATTCTAATGAAAATAATGAATGGTTTGAAACTACATGTGTACAAGAAATTAAAGAAGCTCTTAGTGATAATAGGTTAGAAGATTATGATGTACTCATATTAGATGAGGCTCAAGCTTTTAAACCAGAATGGTGTGATATATTATTTGAGTGGTTTAAAAATAAACAAATTATAACCTTTTGTGATGAAACACAATTATTCGAGTTTGAAAAAGATAGAGTAACGCTTTCAGAACTTGCACAGAAGCTAGGTAATATAATACCATTTTATTTAACAATAGCATTACGTACCCCTCAGATAATAACAAACCATTTACAAAAAATTAACCCTCCAACATATCAACTTTCAGTAAGACCAACAACTGAACAAGATAGTTTTCAAGAGATACTAACAAACAATATGATGGAGGAAACTAATAAAATTATAGATCTTGTATTAAAACAAGGAGTTGAACAACAAAATATAGTTATTTTATGTCGAATTAAGAGTGATATATCATTTGCTAAACGTCATCTTAACTTTGCATATATTAACTATGAAACAGTATCTCGCTACCGTGGATTAGAATCACCTGTTGTAATCATTCTAAATGCAGAACATATGGATGATAAACAACTTTTTAGCGCTTGTTCTAGGGCTACAACGGTTTGTATTGCACTATATGACTCAGAGTATCTAGTACAAAATGTAGTTATGAAAATTAATGATACAGTAACTTTTCATGGCAATATTGAGGCGTTTCATAGGTTAGTAGTGGAAAATCAAAAAAATATCCCTATATTAGAACAGGCAAAGAAAAATTTATTAACTACAACTTTGATTAGTAAATACTTAAAATGCCAATTTCTTCCTCTCAAAACCTTATTATTAGCCTGGAGCGAACAATGGCAAGGTTGGCTATTACAATTAAAAGACAAAAATGATCATAATTATCATTGGATTAGCTACTTACAAGAAAATGATGATAATAATATTTACTATTGGTATAACGACTCTTCTTTACGCACAATTAATTGTTATTTTGAAAGCCGATCAAATAATGAGGTAATGTTAACGGAAAACTATGCTAAAATATTATTGTGTAATATATGTAATAACTATACTCCACATATTTATAGACAAAGTAAAGATCAGTGTCTGTTCTGTTATAACGATAAAAAAACTAACGTTTTTCCTAAAAAAAAGATCCTTCATGCAATCAAATTATATGATGAAAATTTAAATAATAAAAAAGTTAAAGATCTTCCTCTAGAGCTTATTCCAGTCTATGCACAAAAAATGGTTATTAAGAGTAATCCTAGCTACACAGATTATTTTAATTTCTGTGATGGAGAAAAGTATTATAAAGTAGCCTTAATACTAGTTATATCTTGGATATTGTGGTCACCAACCAAAAGATTTACTAGAGAAGAATTATCCAAACGTTTTTATAAAAGATATTCTGCTCTAAATACTACTATTTCTTTTCAAGACTGGGATAGTAAAGTAGCATCAGCTATTAATGTTTGTTGTAAATTTAGAAAAGTATTAGAAAAAACAGAGGAAGGGGATTACATCCCTCAAATTTCTATATAAAGCAATTTATTATTTAAAAGAATTTTTGTTACCTGATTATTTATAATCTTAAGAAAATGACTAAATTTTTATTTCAGGAGTAAGAATAATAATCTTATTATCTATATTTGTAATTTCTTGAATATTAAATTTACTAGGCTGGCTTGCATAATAAAAAATAATACTTGTATTAATTTTTGTTAAATTCATATAGCTATTAACTTGTACAATAGCTCTTTCCAATTCACTTTTGGTAGATTTTCTACGATATGCTTTTAATTCAAGAATAATTTTTTCATCATTTTTAGCAAAAATAGCATCTGGGCATACATCATTATTTAATGAAGGTTCAACAGTTAAAGATATATCAGATGTGACAGACTTAAAATAACCTTCTAAGGCACTTATTACATGATGCTCTCTAATCATTGGATGTACTGTACCCACTAAGAACATATTCCATAAACTCTTATTTGAGCAGAAATCCTCAAGTAGTTTAAGGGTATCAGCTATAAAATCATTGTTTTTGATTGGAGAAATATATTTTGTTGGGCTTTGCGATTTTATTTCTTTCTCAACTTTTTGGCTAATAAGCGTATCTTCTATTTGACTAATTAGTAAATAACTAAAAGCTGATACAGTAATAATAGCTAAATATGCCTCTCTATCATCGAAATCTAAATGATAATCATGGGTTGAAGGATTTCGCCAATTTTTACGGTAACTAGTAAATTGTTCTAATACACGTGGTCTAAAAATATTACTGTCTGTAAAGTAGCTTTCAATATCGTTAAGTGTCTTTTTAGAAGGATCTTTATGAGTTAAAACTCTATATAGCTCCTTAATGCTACCTTCAAAGGCTTGATTTGTTCTATATATAACATCTGTAAAGCATTGAAAATCACCTTTTTGACCTCTTTCAAGATGACGGAAGGCAACCTCAATATGAGTTAATATCGCATTTAAACCCTTAGAATAGTCACCATTCTCTAGAGTATTGATTTTATCCTTGATTACTTGTATTAAGTCCATAAGCCATTTTTAATTTACTATCTTGTTATAGATTATATTAGTTATTCTCTATATATTACCATATATTCTATTTAGTTTATTCTGTACAAATTTGATGAAAAAAATAGCATAAACTATCTAGGAATCAGTGGAAATTATGTTCATCATATTTAAAGACTATTAAATACAGTTATCCGTGAGGTCATCTATTTTCCAGCCTTTTTGAATAGCTATTTGTTGTTTGTTTTCTGGAAATCTTGATTTATCTAGAGCTAAACAAACAAGGTATTTTGGTCTTGTTGTAGCAACAAATAGCTGTTTCATAAATTTTTCTTTTCGTACTCCAGATGGTTTTTTATTAGTATTTTTTAATAAGTAATCTATGGTTTGTTGAATATCGAATTCATGGTTTTTAGTTTCAAGAACAAGTGTTGCAGCATGTGTTTCACCTTTTACACCATGTATGGTTGAAACTTCAACATTAATAGTTTTATCTTCATCAGTATAAGAGTAAACATTACTTGTATTTGTTGAATCAACCATATCCTGCTGGGTATACTTAAGAAATTCTGTAACTTTAGGAGTAGACTCTATATTAAATAGAGAGAGTAATTCTATTATTTGAGATTGCCAGAAAGGCTCAGTGATTGCGTTAGTTTGCATAACTGATAAAAACCATCGGTTATAGTCCATTATTTTATTAGTTTGTTTAAACCATGCTTTTAATGAGCTAGTAGAGTTTTGATTAAGTTCTATATTAGCTAACTCACAAAACTTGACTATGCCTTTCATAATAACTTGATAAGGCTCTTTCATATGAGAGTCTTTTAATTGTTTAGCCACCAAAATATAAAGTATTAATTTATCAAAATTAAGGTTGTGATTATTAATTTTTTCCATTGCGAAGGATGGGAAATAATGAACGATAGTTAAGCTATCTTCTTTTTTCTTACCTACAGCTCCTACTGCTTTAATGGGGAGTGTATTATCATTGGGAATGCATTCACAACAGAGCTTAGCAAAAGTGGGAATAACTTGGTCTCTCGTCGCCTTGTCAACTAAATAAATTGTATGTTGTGGGCTATTTTGACTAGAAAGAACAGTATTAAGTGTCAGTTTATTATAGCTAAGACCTGTAACAAGGTTTGCAATATCGTTTGAAAAACGATGGCTTAATTCTATGGTTAATAAGTTGGGCTGATTATTATAAGACTCATTAGGCTGACTATTATTCATAGAGTCATATATTGCTTGATCTGGATCGCCAAATTTTTGAAGCTTACAAGCCTGGTTATTAAAGATACTATTAAGTAATTCATCTTGTTGCTTATTGGTATCTTGCATTTCATCTATAATAACTATTGGAAAACGCTTTCTAAGAAATTTTTTAATTGAATAATTTGAATGTAAATAGGCTTTCCCATACTCAAACATTTCACTATAAAAATGATAACCTAAACTCAATAGTTGTTGCTTGACACGACATAAATCTAAATAGCTTGGTTTTTCTGATGTATTAGAAAACCCAGGCACGAGTAAAGTTAACTGATTATCCCTATAATAATACTTTAGATCGCTTAAATTACAGTAATTTTGCTCAATATAATATTTAGTTTTATAACAAATATGGCTTTCAATATAATTATAACAACTATCGTCATCAATTTTAGTGACAAGAAGGTTATTTGATCGACAGTAAGGTATTCCAAGAAACATATTCACAAAACTATGAATTGTTCCTATAAAATGAGGGTATCTTAAAAGCTTGGCTCCATGTGGGTGATCTTGTAATCTTTTAGTAATCTCATCTTTAGCCACATTGGTATGACTCAAAACACAGACACCTTGGTAGTTGGCATTCCATTTTTTAGCTAGCAGTATTAATTTAGCTGCAACTAAAGTGGTTTTCCCACTACCTGGGCATGCTTGAACATCTTGATATGATTTTAAGCATTCCCTTCGGGCATCATCAAATACTAATCCCATCTCTTGCTGTAATAGATCAATATCTTCATCTGTAATATCAATCATTCTGAGTAACCTCAGCGACAGCTGCTGACTCTGGTATTTCATCATTAAATGGTTCTGTAACAAATTCTATGGCATCGATGATATAGGTAGGTAATTTTTCTTTTAGCTCTTGAGAGCTATCTTTATATTTATTAATTAGAATTTTTGATAAATTGTATGCAACTTCAGTTTTAGCGCTACTTTTAGTATCTATTTTTGAGTAAATTTGTATTGCTTTTTCTTCAATATTCTCATTTAAATCTGCAAATCCTTCGTTATTACCTTGGCTGGCTTGGTAAACTTCTTCTGCCAAACCATATTTGGCTAAACAATATTCAAAAGTCCATTCATTAGAAATAAAGGTTTTGATATTATCATCATCAAACTCCTGTTTTTTCTGTTTGTAGTCGTCGAGCCCATCAGAATAACTAGATCGCCAGTAATGTAAATTACCACCTTTTCCATTTTTTGGTTGTTTTTTTTCTTTAAAACCAACTATATCATTCTCGCCTTGCTTCTCTGCCTTATCAGGCCATAAGTCTAGATCAGTAATACTTGCTACTTTAATGGGTAAATTGTCATTATCACTATTACCTTTATAAATTTTTACATAACGTTTATAAGTAATACCAGCTCCTTTCACTAATGAAACTCCATAGTTCTCAAAGGGTCTTCCTAATAGCTCGGCAATGGTAGGTAATAGTATTTCTTCACCTTCACCCTCGATAAAAATAACTGCTTTGGCAAAAAACATATTAGCTTTTGTCACATCTAAAAATTTTTCTAGAAAAATATAGTCATCATTAGCTAAAGCCGTACACCCTTTACGTAAAGGATAAGCTTTACCTTGGTTCATCAAAATAATACTTTCCAAAGGCACTTTAGAGGCTAAATTGGGGCTATGGGTAGAAAAGATACATTGAATATTTCTTTTATGACTAGTTACTTGCATCTGGCTATCTGTTGATTGCTCTTGATTATTTACAGGCTCACCTGCTGTAATTGTAGCTAAATACTGAATAAACTTCATTTGTAATTGAGGATGTAAGTGTGCTTCAGGCTCTTCTATTAACAACATAGGCAAACCTTCGTCTTGCTCATCCTTAAGTAGCATTAATTCAGCGGCCATAAAGAGCAAGTTACTATAACCCAAACCGTGGTTTTGGCCGGTTTCATCAATTGAAAGCATTAGCCTTTCTAATATATTTTTAAATACAATCTTTTTTTCTAGCTCGTTCATTTCTCCAAGAGGTTTGCTTGCTAACATTTCAATAACAGGATTGAACGCATGTTCTTTAAATGTAAAATTATTTAATTGTTCTTCTATAGTTTTTGCTGTATTGCGAATACAGTCATCTTCTTTAATCGTTTTATTGGCAGTTAATATTGCTTCTATTAAACGATTAACTACATTTGTGTCTCCCCCAAAGGCTTTGCTACTTTGTAGAAGTTGAGAGAAACGGGAGTTCGCACCAGCAGCCAATCCTTTCTCAGCATCCCTTAATGGCTTTAAATAAGTAGCCGCTAAATAGGTTCTTTGTTCATCTTCGAGCCTATCCCCTTCAAAATTTTTACCCGAAGATATTGTTTGGCTAATATTATTGCCATATCGATTGAAACCTTGTTTTAGCGAGGCTTTCATATTGACATATAATACAGATTTACCTTCCTCTGTCGTTAAGTGATTAGCAAAAGCAGCACCATCGAGCTCTACTAAGTCTTCAAACTTTAACTGAATGGATAGCTCATCTGCTCCTGTGTGAAAATCCGTTTCTTTAACACGGACATTTTCAATAGAGTTTGTATTTAGTACTAATTTTATAGCATCAATTAATGCAGTTTTCCCTGCATCATTTTCACCGATTAAAACATTTAACCCCTTGTTAAGCTTTAGATCTAATGCTTCAAATAATCTAAAGTTGTTGATGACTATATGTGCTAAATACATATTACTTATCCTATTTTGATTTATTTGTTTTTCTAGCTAATCAGACTTCGATACATCTAAGACAAATACGTCAATTTTGTCTTTTAGTTCTGATGGCATAAGACTTTCAATGGAAAACTTAAGTTCTTGAGCATTATTAATATTACGATTTTTTCGATCTGCCACTTTTTCGTTTGAACCAAACCAAAATACTAGGTAGATACCTTGATCAGCAGCATTGGGGTGTATAGAATAACGTTTATGAAGTTGCTCAGATGCAGCTGTATAAAGTTCAGGATGCCACTGGCCTTTTGCCTCGATCACTAATAAATAAGTTTGACCACTCAAAGAAAAAGCAACAGTAATATCACATCTATTTTGTTGAGACATAGATTTTTCTAAATCAATATGAATATCTAAAGGTGCTAAACGTGGTTTAAGCCAGTCAACCACTCTATTCCGAGCTGTATTTTCATCTACATGCTTTCCATTTTGATAAAAGACATCAACGGGATTTGTTTCTAAACCTTTAAGCTCTTTCTGATAATCTTCTAGTTTTTCAATAACATAAGTTCGTAAATCCTCTATAGATCCAATTTTATTATGATCAAAAAAGTTGACTATTTCTATTATCTTCGGTGGAGTAAAGTTTTGTAAGGTTATTCTCTTATTAGCTTCGTATCGGTGGTGACGGATAGGTTCAGATAAGTTATTAAACCGTGGATCAGACAATAACTTATCAAATACGACCATACTGTTGTTACCATCTTTTTCTATGTATTTAACCAATCCTACAAGAGTACTATAAGCTTTTTCTTCTTTCGTGCTATCTGTTGACCAAGCATACTGCTCTTCAGTAGGTGGACAACGTTCTATAAAGTAATCAAGTACTTTATAAATTTTTTCTGCTGAGAGATTAGGCCAATCTTTTTTGTCACTGCTCCAGGGCGAAACAATGTCAAAAAAAATCCATATTATATTAGGTTCCTGTTTTAACTCATCCCAAACTTTATTTTCTTTATCTTCTGTTAAGAAAAAAGCAGTTTCTAACCAAAATTGCCTTACTTGTAATTGGTTATCAGTTGGTGGCCCATAAAAACCTTTATCTATTACAAGACAATTATTTGCTTGTTTTTCTATTAGAGGGATTAACTTCTTAAGTTGATTGTGTTTAATACAATAATTAAAAAGCTCTTTTAAGTTATTAATACCCATATAAGGATAGTTTTCAAGCCAGTATAAACAAAATTTTATATTAACTGGACTCCAATTTTCTTTATCTAGAAGCCAATGTAAAGAAACATGATGATTATTGTTATTACCAAATTGAGGTGTTATATAGTGACTAATAAAATCCTCAAGATCTTTTTCAGATTTAAAAAGAGTTCGATCAATTTCATTTGCAAATTCAATTCTGTCTGTTTCAGTAACCTCTTGAAAATGTGTATTAGCGTTTGCCCTTAGTAATTTTAGATGTTTCTCTGGTAAATTCTCTAATGTTCCTGTTTTTTTAAAAATAACAAAACATATTGCATATAGCATTATCACAGTATAAGGAAGAGCTCCTTTCACAGTTTTTTGGGCCATTTCCTCTAAAGAGGGTAATTCTGGATCGAGTAATGCTAGACCATTACCTAAAGTATCTTCTATAAAATTTAAATCTTTATATTTAAGAATTTTTTTTCTATCAAATAAATATTTAATACTAAAAAACTCTAGCCACCACCAATGTTGACCTCTTTTAATTAAGGCTTCATTATCCAGTAAATAGCTATTATTATGATCAAATCTTTCTTGTTCTTCTCTTTCATATGAGCGATCTTTGCGACGCCATTTAGCATGAGAGTTACTTTTACCTTTTTTAAGAGTTTTTCTATAAGCTATATCTTTAGCCCATATTTTCATCAGATCATCTTTTTGATTAGCATGAGAGCGTAGAATTCGTCTTAAAATTATCATGTCATCTTTATTACTTTTATACCAATAACGATTATGAGATTGAAATAATAACTCCCAAAGACTGGTCTTATTGGTATCAAAAGCATAAATAATTAATTGCTGATAATCATCCAAAGTAAAGATTAATCCCGCATGTAAACGTTCATACCTCTCTTCATATATATCCTTAAAATACTCTGTTTCTATTAGTTGAATATAAATGGCATGTCTTAATTCAAAATTATTTAAAAGAGTATTAACACAAGGGTCTGTGTCAATAGAGTATCCTTTTGTAGCGTATCTTAAATCTTTCAACCACAATGCTAGTTTTTCAATATTGTAGTTATTGTCTGCTAGTTCAAAATACCTATCTAATAAACGACTTATAACTTTACTAGTACCATTTTTACAGGTGCATTTGTATTCGTTTTCAGCATTACAGGTACAATGTATATCTTTTGTTAGATTATCAAGAAAATATTCTGTATCTGTTAAATTAAAAGACTGAGCTAAAGACTTTATAAAGTACCTTTTGCCAATAACTCGTTCATTTAGTTTAGCCTCATCACTTGTTGGATATAAGTTTGTTAACTCTTTTAAAAGCGCTAAGACCTTATCTTTACCCACTGAAATAACGCCAAGCTTCTCTACAATATCTGCTGCATACTCTAAATCATCATCTTGCTGACGTTTGAATAGTGCTTGAAATACAGATAGATAATCCCAGTTATTTTGTAGAGTTAATAGGCTCCTTATTGCATCATTTCTGATTCGAGGATATTGTTTATTATCCAGTAATAACACTATAAGCTCTTCTTGAAAAAGGTTTGGTGTATCCAAGGTCTTTATAAGATCTAATAGCAGAGATTTTAAATGAAAGCCTATAGCTTCACTTAAAAGAAGCTTCTTTATTTGAGGTACTATATCAGGTGTAATAAAGCCCTTAGCATTAAAGCTACGATAGCTATCACTTGCTCTAAAATAGGGGTTTTCTTCTTGTAATTTTTCAAGAGCTAATATTAATTTATGTTTACTTGTGGGAAGTAAACGAGAGGGATCACCATTTGCGATAACTGCATAGACATCCAGATTAATAGCTTCTACTTGTATTAATTCATCCCCTAAACAAGCTATCCAGCCCAATAATCCTCTTAACTCCGTTCTTACTACATTATTAGGCGCTATAATAGAGAAACAACGTCTTAATGTTATTTGATCTTTTGGCTCTTTAATTCTTCTGATTAAGTAATTAGCAGCACAATACTCAGCAACTATTCTGTGTACTGGTTCGTAACAATTAAAGTTATCTGCTTGTTTAAACAGACCTGTATCTAAAATTTGTTTTAGGTCAGATTTAGATATTATTGGGCTAAGAGAATTTAAATGGGGGAATTCCTCTGATTGCTCTTGTTCAGATAAAGAGACCCCCGATATACCTGCAAGTAACAATTTAGCAAATACTTCTTCTGTAAATGTTATTAACTGATCCGTTGTACATCTATTCTTTTTAGGTACTTCTGGATTATGCTCTTTTGCAAGATCTTTTACAGCGTTTGCAAAAACTTCAGCTTTTGAACCAAATGTTTTAGTTTCTCTATAAGCAGATATAAATAGCTTTAAAAATTGAGGATTATTCGTTAGCCCGTGTAAATCCAATTTTGCTAACTGATCACTAAAATCTTTAAAATCCGCATTATTACAATGATGATTAAAAAAAAGTTGTTGTTCCTGTTGATCTAAAGGGGTTAAGTAAAAAGTTTCTATTTGTTCAGGTTTAATCTCTAAATAATCACAGATTAAACCCTGATTACGTTCATTTTCCCACTCACTCCCTCTACTAGATAGAATAACAATATTAGGAGATTGTTTATCTATCTTTACCAATAGGGTATCTATTGCAGATTGACCATCCAATTTAGATACTTCATCAAAACCATCTATTATCAATACTTCTTGTTTATCTACAGTAGCCTTATTTTTAAAAACATTAGCTCTATATCGGTTAGTGTTATATTGATTTGCAAGACTAGAAAGAAGAGTTGTTTTACCTGCTCCAGGTTCAGCTAATATTATAATAAACTTATAAGGAGTTTCTTGAGTAAATACTTGAGATTGAGGTATAGATTCATTATCTTTTTTTCTTAATATTCTTTGAATATAAAAATCAGGCATAGCTACTACTTACCTCTAGCGCTTTTTCCAGCTTCTCAGCAAAATAAGAATTATCCCCATGCGTCATCACTAAATACTTAGTAGCTCTAGTCATAGCTACATAAAGTATTCTGGCTTCCTCTTCCTTTGTTTCTTCGTATTTAGCGGGTGTTCCTACTGCTGGTATGCATACTAGTGGGAATTCTAAGCCTTTACTGGCATGCATGGTCATTAGGTTAATACCTGGTTGATCTTTCTTTTCTTTAATGGGAATGCCCCGTTTTTGGCAGCTTTTAGTGATTTGTTCTGCCATATAGTTCCAGCGATAGATAATGCCCATGTCTTGCCAAGGCATTCCTGCTTGGTTATGTTCTATCAGGATATCAGCTATGCGTTCACATTCTTGGTAGAATTTGGGCAGTTTTATTAATAGCGGCATTGGTCCATGAGTACCTGCTCCTACTGGTTCTATTACAGGTGGCTGGTCTTCGTCTCTTTCCTCTGCATGTAGTAATTCTTCAGCAAAGGTTTTGGCTACAGTGAGTATTTCTACAGTATTACGGTAATTTAGTTTTAAAACAGTGGTGCGCCCCCTAGCTTGAATACCTAGTTGGGAGAAGACAATTTTCTTTTTCTTTTGGTAGATAGATTGGGCATCATCATAGAGTACTAGTAAGGCATTACTTTCTGGATTTATCATTTGTACAATGAGTTTGAACCATTCATCCTTAAAGTCATGGCCTTCATCTATCAATATGGCATCATATTGACCACTGGGTATGAGTTTTCTATCGACATTTTCTATTACTCGCTGTACACACTCAGCATGAAATTGTTTTGTACCTTCAGGAGTCTTATCATTTTTATTAGGTAAGGGAATACCATAAGCCGTTAGCTGACGATTGCACCATTGATGGAAGTTCATGGTCTGGACTTTTTCATTAAGTCCTTTGTTGATCATGTTTTGTTCTAGAGTTTCAGCTAATTTACGATTAAAACAAAGAATCAGTATGGGTCTTTTAACAAGGGAAGCGAGATATTGTGCTCGATAACCCAGTATCATGGTTTTACCTGATCCTGCTACCCCATGAATAATACGGTGTCCTTCTCCTAAACTACGTGCCAGTTGTTCCTGTTGAATATCCATAATCTTTAGGATATCAGGCAGTTCTGCTATGGGGTTATTAGCATCCTCAGCAAAGAGATCCCTTTGTTCTGGTACGCGTATTTCAGGGAAGATATGCCAACGAATACGATCTATTTGTGGTAGGCTGATCATACCACGCATTTTATAGTGGAACATTTCCCAAAGACGTTGTTGAAAAACTTCAGCATCAACGCTTTCTACCATTTCATCTCTACAGATTACAAGATGTTCTGGAATAGCTTCAGCTAATTGCCCCTCATTAAATTGTTTACGGGTAATATTAGTTAGCACTACACCAAAGGCATAAGGAAACATCAATTTACCTTGGCGAGGCCCTCCTGCAAACACTAATTGCGGATCTCTTTCTAAGAGTTTGAGAATAGCCAATATATAGCTACGGGCTTGTTCTAGGGGATTTTTTTCTTTGATCTCACCTCGATCAGTAAGTAGTGTGGCTTGTTCTTTATCTAAGCCTATTAGCGTATCAACTTTCCAATCCTTAACTTCTAAGATTAATAAGCCACGGTTAGGATGGAAAATAATATAGTCAGGATGGAGTGCTTTATTACCAACAGGTACATCGTACCAACATAAATAATCTTCTTCTAATTTTGCTTCTAATAGCCGAGCAAAGCGTTTTTCCCCTGATGTCATACGAGGTAAACAACTATTAAGGGTAGGAATTAAAGTAGCCATGGCTTTTCTTCCTTGAAGAACTGAAGAGTATACTTACATAACAACACAGATAACGCTGTACTTAAAACAGCAGGCTTATATTAATTGTATATAACTTATAAGGTTATATATTACAAGCTATTCACTTTATAATGGATTGTTAATCAATCTTATTAGACTTTAGTCTAACAACTAACTTCTCTACCATATCAATCAACATTTGCTTATCCTCTACAGCAATAGAAGATAACAGAGATTGAAGGTATATAGCCTCATCAGTAGGTCTATTACTGGTTTCTGTGAGTAATTCTGACACAGGACAATCAAATACCTCTGCCATTTCAATGAGGCGTTCCACGGTAGGAATAACAATACCACGTTCTATTCTCGAAACGGCTTCATTACCCAAACCAAGCTTTTCTGCTAATTGTTCTTGTGATAAATCAGCTGCTTTACGGTATTTAGCAATGGCTTTACCTATCATATGGTGCAGTTGAGGTTTTTGTTTCTCTGCGCTTTTAGGTTTTTTTACTGTAGATTTTTTAGCCGATTTTACTGCTTGCGCTTGTTTCGTTTGTTTAGCCAATTTAATACCCTCCATTCATGTTGAATCATCGGGTATTCATGTATTATTTTGAACATCGTAATATGACTATATTCAACCTATATAGTTGAATATTTACTTTTTATGTGGTGAAATAAATAGCGAACTAAATATAGATTCATTTCCAAGTGTTATTTATCTATAAAAGTATTTTATGAAGTTAACCATCTAGTTTTATTTAAGGAGCATATAAATGAGTATAGATCTTGAAGAATATTCCTCTGATCAATTAACCAAGCAAGATTTAATTCAACTTATTGATGATAGAAAATCTTTTAGAGTAGTACAGGTTACTAGTATCTCAACTGTTGTTGGTCGTATAGAAGAAGCTATTGAGTCTCAAGGGTTAAGGTGTAGAGTTTATACTGAGTATAGGTCAGCAGCATTGAGTAGTGCTGTTATCCCGACAGGAGTTACTCAGGCAGTAGGATTATTTTCTGCTATTGGGATAGGGCTACATAATCTTGTTACTTATAATCCAGTGATGGATAGTGTTACTGTAGTATATAAAAAATCATAGTATTCAAATAGTTTTTTGATATTTCTAACTTATCTATTAATTATTTATTTTTAGTAAGGAAATTTCCATGAAAAAATTACTCACTATATTCAGCTTATTATGCTGTTCTGTATTATTTACCCATCATGCTATGGCTGCTCCTAATTTATGGGGATCTAGCTTTGCACAAGGCTTTATTGAATATGGAATTGTTAATGATAAAGGTGATTCTATAATTATTACCTGCAATATAGGAGCAGGTGACGATTATGACAACTCAGTAGCCATATATTTGGCCAGTAATAAGCAATACGAGAATGAAAAAAGTGAACTAGAATTTGTAATTGCGGATGAAAGCTATCCTATCCCCAGTGAAACTGAGACGAGGTCAGGCTCTAATGCATGGGATAGTTTTGTAGGGGCGATTAGTACAGCCACTCAATTTGATGTTTATGTAGATAATAAGAAAATAACGACATTTAGCCCCAAGGCTAACAATGTTAAGAAAGTCTTAAAAGACATGGATTGTAGTTCATTAGTTAATAGATCAGAATAATAGAAACCTTTTTAGTATGAGTATTTATTGATTATATAGCGATAAATACTCATACTAAATAGCCTTAATTAACAATCAGTTAAGGTAGTAAAGATTATAATAATATTTACTGTTTTAGACTAAAGTTTAATGGCATAATAGATGGCTTAATAATGAGTTAATAGATGATAGAGTATTTATTCAATGGTTATTAGCTGTACCAAGGAGTAAAAGGAGTTTAAGGTATGTTTTTTAGTAGTAATACCACCCATTTTACATTGTATGTAGATGGATTAGAGCAAGATCAAAATAGTAACAAACCTATTGATCAAATAACAACTAAGACAAATAATGCAAATTCAACTTTACCTATAGATTTAACCAGTGATTCTGGTGCAAGTGGTTTTAGTGATGCTTTATCAGGTATAGGTGACAAACTATCTTCTTTGTCAGGTGGTTTAACAAGCCTTGATCCGTTTACTGCTTTAAAACAAGCCAACGAATTAAAAACCTCCTTAAACAGCCTAAACAATAGCATTAATGATAATGAAAAACCTAAAAGCGCAGTAGATCGTCTCCAGATATTATCCTTCTCTGGTGTAGAAGGTATCTCTAGTCCTTATGCGTTTGAGCTGGTACTTGTCAATGAATTCGTTCGTTTTGACGTAACGACTTTACTGAGTAAGCCTGTTTTTCTAGCTTTTACTCCAGATGGACGTTCAGGCTCTGGAATTCATGGAATTGTACAATCCGTCAAGCGTGGACCTGTAGGTCAGCATTATGCTCAGTTCTCTATTGTGATTACCCCACGTTTCACTAACTTGATGCGTCGCACCAATCAAAGAAAATTTGTACAGCAGACCACGCCAGATATTATTAAAATTATCTTAGAAGAACACGGCATAATGGAAGGCGCTGAATCAGGATTTGAATATAAACTCAAAGAAACCTATCCAGTAAGAGACTTCTGTGTGCAGTATGACGAAAGTGATTATTCTTTTGTAAGCCGTCTCTGTGAAGAAGAAGGCATTGCCTATTCATTCACTCACTCAGCTAACGCTCACAAAATGATCTTTACCGATGCCATGCCATTCTTCCCAAGCATAGCAGAAGCTGTTAAATTTATGAACGACACAGGCATGGTAGCAGATACTCAAGCTTTAAAATACTTCGACGTCTCCCTTGCCTCCAGAACCCAAACAGCCGCATGGCGTGACTACAACTTCAAAACAGCCAAAATTCCTGAAGGTAGTAGTGAAGGTAAACAAAGTCAAAAGGGTAATGAGGCAACTGAACCAAACTTAGAGTACTATGACTACCCAAGCTCAGGTATGGACAAAGCCAGAAATGATCAACTAGCCAAAGTCCAAATAGAACGTCTTAGAGCAGACCACTTAACAGCTGAGGGGTATAGTGATCGATCAGACTTTCACTCAGGCTACTACATCACCATAGATGGACATCCTAGTCTAGATAGCATGGATGCAGAAAAACCTTGGCTGATTACCCAAATCAAACACAAAGCCTATCAACCCCAAGTATTAGAAGCATTTGGTGGAACAAATAGTGCACAAAACACCCTGCCAAGCCAACTGCATAAATACCTAGACATAGATACTCAGCTAGAATTTCCAATAGATAACCAACAACAAGGTTACTTCAACGTATTCAATGCTATACCCCAAGAAGTATCCTACCGCCCAGCTCTAAGACATCCAAAACCCAAAGTACTTGGTTCCCAAACAGCTGTTGTCACTGGCCCTGCTGGAGAGGAGATTTACTGTGATGAATATGGCAGAGTAAAAATTCAGCTACATTGGGACAGAGAAGGTAGCTATGACGAGAATAGCTCCTATTGGGTAAGGGTAGCCTCTAACTGGGCGCATGATGGCTATGGCACTGTAGTTATACCTAGAGTGGGTATGGAGGTTATGGTCGACTTCTTAGAGGGAGACCCTGATCAACCAATGATCAAAGGAGCAATTCATAATGGAGTTAACAAAGTTCCTTACGACTTACCAGCCAACAAAACCCGAAGCGTCTTCAAAACCTCCAGCTCAAAAGGTGGTGTAGGTTCAAACGAACTACGCATAGAAGATAAAGCAGGCCAAGAACAAATCTTTGTGCAAGCACAAAAAGACTTCGACGCCCTCACAAAAAATAACCATACCGTACAAGTGCTCAACAACAGCCATCTTCAAGTTCAAAATGAACACTCAGAAACTATTGTAAAAAACCGTTATCAACACCAACAAAGTGAAGAACACCATCTCACTCAACTAGATCGTAAGACTCAAATACTACAAAACGACCACACTACAGTAGGTATGACCCAACATACCACAGTAGGTACAGTACAAACCATCCAAGCAGGCCAAGAAGTTCACCTTAAAGCAGGAATGAATATAGTAATAGATGGTGGTTTAAGTTTAACCTTAAAAGCAGGTGGACAGCATATTGTATTAAATCCAACAGGAATCTGGATGACCATGCCAGTGTGGACAGGTGGTGTACCTATGGAGGGAACTCCATCTGCTCCATTATTGCCAATGGCAAATGAAAAAGCTGTTGAAGCTACAGTTTCACCAAAAACACAATTAGCAGCATTAATGCAAAAGAAATCGCGTTGCCTAATTTGTGAAGCTGCAAAAAAACAAGCTTAGGAGTAATTGAAAAATGCAAAATACTCCTCAAGACTTAACTGAAAACTATCGCCAGGCAATCCAAAAACTACCTTGGCATACTCACCAAATAACTTTGTTATTAGATGGTATTAATGTTCCTAATATTTTACGTTTAATACATGCGAATAACGCCATTAAACAGTTTTCTGTTTTATATATACAAACCCGTTTTCAAGAGCTAAAAGAAGTTTCACCTTGTTTAATAAAACTTGATAGTTCAACGAGCTATCCGATAGAAAAGTTTTTAGAAAATATAAACAATGAATGGGGGTATTTTTTAGCTAGCCAATCAACTTGGGAAGAGCAAGTTCAATACTTAAAAAGTTTACTTGTTGTAGAGGATGCTTTAACCGAACAGCAAATGCTACTAAAAATTGCTGATCCACAAGTTATGGCAGCACTATTAAGCACTTCAATAGAGGAACAAGATACAACCTTGTTTGGTCCTTTTACAAATATGCTTGCCGCTAATGTAATAGATAAACAGATAAATTACTTACAAAGACCAAACCAACAATTAATCCCTTTAAGTATTCCATATAAGTTAACAGAAAAGCAGGCCAAAGCACTTGACCAAGTAGATATTAAACGGGCTAACCAACAAATCTATGCCCATATGCAAACTTATTTTCCAGAGTTTCTTACTGGTTATGGAAGTGATTATAAAAAAGAAATTGACCTCATAATAAGTCAAGCAGAACAATTCGGTTATACAAGTGTTAAAGAGCAACTTTACTATTTAAATATTCATGGCTATCTGGGAGTAAATGCACTTCAAGAGAATGCACAATTAGCTAGTTTAGTTAAAGCAAAAAATATAGAGTCATTAAAAGACGCCGCACAGTTAGCGAAGCAGCTATCTGAAGATAAAGGAATAGCAGTATGACAATAGATACATCAAAACCAGATCCAAATGAAGCAGCAGGTGCAGCAAATGCAGCAGATAAAACAGCGCCAGCAGTATGTCCATTAAATGATGACTATATTCAATTATTGCCTATTCGTTATGCTTATGTTGAGAACTTAGCAGGTAACCATGAGCACTATGATCAACCTGTTATGGATCAAGCAGGTGAAAATAAAACGTCACAAAATCAACAACAAGCTAATGATTCTACACAAGAAGGTGATGATGCAATAACCCAACTTCCAACTGTTACAGTGTATGGGGGACCTCATCCCGTAGGCTATAGATTTATTCGTGATGGTTGGTTATATATAATAGATGATAAGGATAACCGTATTCGTGAGTATGTTTTAAAAGATGGTGTTGTAGTACAACGTACCTACAAAGGCATAGGGCCAGCCATTTATCCAATTACTCGTGATAGCTATGACAAAATAGAGCAAGAGGATAGTAAAGAACTACGAATTATCTTTAAAAAAGATCGCAAAATATATATAAGTTACTCACAAGTACAATGGACTACTGCTAAATGCGTGCAAATGAGTAAAAGAGCAGAACGAAAAATGTTCATGCAAGAGGTGGATTTAGCTAATGTGAGTTGTGAGCATGTAGGAAAACACCTACTGACACGTGAACAAGCAGAAGAATCAATAGCAGAAGTAGCAGAAGAGTATCAACCACCAGAACATCCAACAGAGTTTGAAACAGAGTGTACAGCTTATAGTTGGACGGTAACGCCTTTTGCTAAAGCCTCTATTGGTAAATTGACTAGCCAAGTAAAACAGCAATATGAGCAAAAAGGTAATTATCTTTTTGTGGCTGTATATGATTATATTGGCATGATGTTAGATTTAGAAAATGAGCAACAACTGGTAGCTAAATGGTTAGGGGATTGGGCAGAAAAAGATAATAATAGCTTAAAATACAATGTAGGCAACTATATTGATTCCACCTTAACAATAACTCCAAATAATGCAGCCCAAAAAGGGGCAGGGTCTTGGATATCATCATTACCACCAGAAAAACAACAAGCGATTTATGATTATGTCAATGAAAGCATCAAAGTAGATCAGGAAATTACAAAAATCATTGATGAAAAAAGGGCTGCATATGCTAGTTCTGCTGAACTAGAGCGGACAGTTATGGAATATCCAGGCTATGTCACGCTTGAAGAAAAGAAACAAGCAATGATAGATATTCTTGGTAAAGAGGAATATGAGGCACATAAGGATGAGATTAATGAGCTTCGAAAAAATCAAGAGTTACATTATGATGGTAAGTTTTGGTTTGGTAGGGGTGTAAACCAGTTAGTTAATTTAGAAACAATGAAAAGCTACTTAGCCATCAATCGTGAAAAATATAATGGTTGGCAGAATCGCTTAGAAATCGTTACCAATGCTCGTTGCTCCTTATATACTAATCGATATCATATGACAACTTGGTATTATGATAATAATGATGAAGAGCAACATAAGGCAGTGCTGTTATTAGAAAAAGCTGTATTACAAGATATCCAACGTAATGATAGAAGTATTAATACACTGGCAGAGTTTTTAGATAAAAATCCATACTATGTATTTCCTGCCTTTCAAACTAACTTTACGGTAGATTATTTTACAAAAACAATTCCTGAGGTTACCAAGTGGCTTAATGATACGAATAATCTTATTCAATCAACCATTAATAACGAAGCCACACCGCTTCAGCAACTTGAACAAAGAATGGGCAATAATTATTGGCGACAGTTATATCATGCCTCAGGTGATCTAGCAGAACTGCAAAGAATACATAGCCTTAATTTAAGTGCTGCAGTTAACCAGAATTTAGCAAACTTTATCACAGAAACAACAAGACCATTATTAAATGAAGCTGGACAAACACGTTTCAACACTGCTTTAGCACACTATGAACATATGGTTAATAGTATGGGGCTTAGTGCACGTGCCAGCTTTTTGTTAGAAATAAGAAGAGTAGGACATGTTTATATAAGTGATCTACCACAAGCTAATGCTAATGCAAGTAAAGCACTTAATGATATTAATAGATGGCTTGGACAAATTCAAACTAATACCACTACCCTTAATAGTAAAATAGCAGAACGAAACCGCCTTCAAGATCCTAACTCTGCAGAGTCAAGACAACTACGCACGCTACGAGAGCGTCAAGCAGCTAATAGAAGATTAACCAGAGAGATTACTCGGTTACAAAATGAAAATAGTACCTTACATACACAGATAGGAAGTCGCGAACAGCATTTAATGCAATATATTAGTCCATTAAATGCAGGCGAAGCCCATGCAAGCTTACGGTTTACCATTTCAGCAGAACAACAAGCAGCGCTTGACTATGAGCAAAGAGCTTTACGATCACGCTTCTGGCGAGGCTATGGAGAGGGTTTTCCAGCAGTAGGTGAATCGCTAAGAAGTGTTGCTTTACCTACGATACTATTGGCATTTAGTATTTTTAACTTAAGTAATGCTTGGACTCAGTTTAATCGAGACAAAGCAGTTAATGGAGTAACATTAGTTAATCTTGCTGATATGGCAGGTAGTATTACAGGAACACTGGGGGCAGTGGCATCAGTCTGGGAGGCTGCTCACTCATTATTATTAAATAGAGTACTGCAACGTGTTAATGCGATGGGTAATAATCTAGCAGGTGCTCAGTTATTGGGTAGATTAGGTAGATTAAATATATTATTAGGTGGGGCTGGGCAGTTTTTTGGTGGTTTTGCTAACTATATCACCTTATTTACCACCTTTAATAAATGGTATGAAGGGATAATGAGTGGTGATACAGGTAAAGCCACAGGGGCGGCAATGTCACTCTTTGCTAATGTGGGTAATGCCGCTGTTAGTACCTATGGACTTTATCAAACAACTGTAACTGGCTTAGCAATAGCGCGAGAGCTTCGTGCTGGACAAATTGCAGTCCGTGCAGTATGGGCAGTGCGTGGCGCCAGATATGCTACCATGATAGGTCGAGTAACGCCTGTAGGGTTATTATTAACAGCGGTACAGCTGATAGGTGAGGGGATTTATAATTATTATGACCTTTCCGAAGTACAGGATTGGTTTGAGAAAAGTTATTGGGGGAAAAAGAATCGGGGTTGGAATCAAGAGCAACATAATCAAATATTGGCGGAGGCGCTGCTTAAACCAATTATTATTGATCAAGGGGTAAAAGAGGTTGAGGGTAAAAACTATCGAGTTTTACAAACTATATTCCCTGGTCAAATGCAAAATACCCTAGTAAGTAAACCAATAAAATGGCAAGCACAATGGTTGTATAATATGCTTGATAACCCAGATGTGGATATAACGATTGGCGAAAATTTAAAACAAACTACTAAGCTAATTGGTGAGAGTGTGGTAGTGTTAGAATGGAAGCTACCTTGGCTACCACAAAATGAATGGTCTTCAGCTCAAGAAAATACTTTGCATTTAAGACTGTTTTATCAACCAGATATGGCTAATCAAACACTGGGCGGGGAACAATATGGGCTTGGGTATAAAGTACCATTACGAAAATGGGATATGGATACTAGCAAAAAAGTAGAACAAATAGCAGGAAATGAAATGAGAATAAGGAATAATATACCAACCATTATTTATCCAACAGGGCACCTATAATGACAAAAACTAATACACTTTAGATTTAAAAATTATTTTAGTGATATTGATATAAACCTACCTATAAGGTAATTGATTAATGCAAAAGATATTAACGCTTTTATTAACTATTTTTTTAATAATCGGTTGTACTAAAAAAGTAGAATTGGATGTGCTACCAAATGATACCTATAGTCGTATTAGTAAAATTATGCCGCTTCAAAATGCTGATTTTAATACAGAATATAGCTCTTATTTAAGCAAAGAACTACCTCAAAGTGTAATGGGAATAGATACCCGTAATTTACAAATAGAAAGCGTAAGATATGATTTTGATAAAAGAAATAGATTATGTGCTTTTTATATGACTATTATAGGTAAAGAAAGTGCTGATAAACTGATTGCTAGAATTGATAGTGATAATAGATTTTTACGCCTTAGAGAAGACTTAGGTATGTGGGCGATAAATACAGAAGAACTAGCAGAAAGTTCTTCTCAAGTGCATGTGCTTTATGATTTAAATGATACGAATAAAGCGGTCATGTCTCTGGAGGAGTTTGGGCAATGTTACAATAAATACTGACAAGCTTAAACATTATTTTTATTTTAAAAAATAATATATTAATCACTATTTATCCAACAGGTCACCTCTAATGACAGGAGTTAACACCCCATACCCAACGGCAGGTATTCAGAGCAAAGGTCTAACCACTAGATATTTAGCTTTAGCTCCTTTACCAATACCTACAGGTTATCCACCTATAGTGCAAATTGCAGACCTAAAACAAGCTACAGCAACCTATATGGACTATGGTAAAGGTAATTATTGGGGGTTTGAATTTGGCGTGAGGGCACAAATTTCATGGTTTATGATGTTGTTTTTTGCACTTTTTGCAATGCATATAGTCGTTGCTGCAACGGACTCTTATCCTTTTTTTTATGCTTTTTTTATTTATGTAGGGCCTGTGATGCTACAGCTATATGCCTATAGCTTAGGTGGCTCATTTTTATTTTTTAGTTTTATTACTATTAGTGGCTATTTTAAAGCAGCAAAACAAATTCCTTTACGTTTTAATCGAGAACGAAGAGAAGTTTGTGCGGTAGTGGGAAAAGAAGTTTTTATTGCTCCTTGGGAAAGTATTAGTGTTCAGCTAGAAACAGCCTTATTAATGAGTCAATATTCTGCTACTCAGCATGTTACTTTAACTTTCCAAATTCCTGATATTAACACAGGTCGTCAGGCTACCTATAGTATGGGGTATGGTGTTGAAGGACTTGCCATCGCAGATTGGGAAGCAATAAGAGTATTTATGGAGTATGGTCTGGAAACTTTAAAAAAACAAACAGGAACCCCTGATCTATTAGAACCAGAAGCACTAAAAAAAATAAAAGCTAATCCACAACCGACCTTTGACTATTACTATAAATTAGCCCAGCAATGCCAAGAAGGAAGCCTTGAATATTTTTATGTTATAAAAAATCAGAATAAATACAGTGACAGTAAAGTAGGTTATTTTTTTTGGATCGTTGGTCATATATTAAGCGGCTGGACCTTTCCTTGTCATCTAGCCGAATGGTTAAATAGAAAAAACTTTGTTAAACGCCCAAAGGCTATGCTAACGTGGTCACAACCTATTGCTAAAGAGCAATGGGAAAAACCAAGTTTAGAACTTATTGAACAAAGTAATATTTTACTAGCTACTTATGGTAAAAATAATATTAATAATTTAAAAGATTATTTTAGTTGTCAATGCTAATTTAAAAATACACCAGTGGCTAAAGCAAAAATGCACCACTTAACGAGTAGTTATTTATCTATTTTATAATTCTTTAAGAATGATTTTTAAATAGATAGGAGTCATTACCTATTTCAATGATGTCACAATGATGAACTAGCCTATCTAATAAAGCTGCTGTCTTTTTTTCATCAGCAAATAAAGTAGCTCATTCAGAGAAGACTAAGTTTAGTAATAATATTAACTTGCTCTACATCTGATATGAGTTAGTACAAGTGAGTTAATCGCTACTTACCTACTATTTAATGGAGGTACTTTCTTGTTATTTTTTTTATGCTGTTGTTTAATTAATTTATTGGTATAAGCACGTCCTCGACTACACTGCCATGTTAACCAATAAACTAATTCATACAGTTCTAGTAGTTGCATTTGCTCTATAAATTTCTTTTTCCAAGTATGTGCACTGGAAAAACTTATTTGTACTTGTTTGGCTAGTTGTATATTACTTTTGCCCTGTATCATTCCTTCTATAAAGGGTAGCCATTTTTCTATATGGAACAATTTTTTAATGGGAGAGTGATCTAACAAACTAAAAAATTGTTTACAACGACCACAATAAAATGAAGGGCGATGCCTGTGGCGTATTCCTTCCTTATCTGCTGAACCTGTTTTTACTCGATTGATAGGAAAATTACCACAATAAGGACAAGTCGCTTATGATTGCTCAATAAGCTGTTTTAACCAATTAGTAAAATACTGATATTCGTTTTCTACCTGTGGAGAGAGTCTACGATCAATATAATCTTGATGGGGTTTCCACCATTGATATAGTGCAGGAAATTGCTCGGCAATAAGTTTGTCTAAAATTCTTGCTCTGCCTGTACTTGCTTTGATAGATAACCCTGTTATTTCACTAATCTCATTAGTAGATTTACCTGCCAAGCGCAATTTAGCAAAATCACCCCATAACTCTAAATACTGCATCCGCATAAAGAGAGTCCCCGTTATTTGAGTAAAACTTCTTTTACATGATTTACAATAATAAAGTGTTAAACCATTTTTGTTGTGTCTTGATATATTACTCAACGTAATATGACTACTATTACAATGTTTACAATGGGTTGGTTGTAAAAAAGGATAAACTGTTAAATACTCAACGATAGTATTAGCCTCATTCCAAAGTGATTGAGGAATAATAATATAATAATCTGGCTGTTTTTTTTGTCATGATAATAATAGAAATCTCTCGCCTATATGACCTAGCTTTAAAGATACATGTCTATATTTGAAATATACCCTAAAGCTAGCATGTGTGATTTATACATTGATGTAATAACATATTTATAATAGTTTTATTAAGATATTTTAGACCTACCTATTCAAGTTAACAATTATTAATTAAAAAGGGATGTATTTTTGTTTTAGCATTATTATATTTATATTTGCTGGTGTACTTTTACATTAGTATTAATACAAAGAGCATCATCTCCCCATTAATCGTAATAATTAACAGAATGTTATAACATTACTTATACGGTCATATCAAAGTACTATATGGTTCACTTTGGGTTTTATTTTGATAAAATCTCCTCTAATTTTTTATCTAATTTAGCCCAAGCTTCTTGCTTTTCTTCTTTATATTCATACTTTAGATAATGTCTTCTTACCTTAGAGCTTGCCTAGACAGATCTCAGCCCAAGCTTCCATCATAGGTTTACGCTGTTCTAATAAATCAGTTCGATGATAAGCTGCTTCCACTTGATTTTGAATAGTATGAGCTAATGCTCGCTCTGCTAAATCCCTAGCATAACCATTTTCACTACACCAATTCCTAAAGCTTGATCTAAAACCGTGGGCAGTAGCTAACCGACCTGTGGTATCACTTTGAGCTTCCATTCTCCTCAATAACTGAGTCAGTGCCATATCACTCATAATGGTTTTCTTTTTTACTGAAGGAAAAACTAATACCTCATCTAATCCTTTTAATCTATTTAAAATCTCAACGGTTCTCGTTGATAGTGGAACTCTATGCTCAATACCTGCCTTCATTCGATTAGCAGGAATTGTCCATACTTTATCTTTAAAATTGACTTCCTGCCATTTCATTCCTCTGACCTCACCTGAACGGCAAGCTGTTAAAATAAGAAACTCCAACATCAAATGAGAAATAATAATATTTTCATTCTTTAATTTTACTAAAAACTCAGGAATATCGCGCCAAGGCATAGAAGGCTGATGCTTAATCATAGCCTTTCTACTTCCCATATTAGGTAATAAATACTGTACACTATCCACAGGATTATACTTAGCAAATTTATAAGCAATAGCCCAAGCCATAACAGCATGTATACGTTGTTTCAAACGAGAAGCGGTCTCATGTTTAGATAACCAAATAGGTTTTAAAACAAGCTCAATATCCTCAACCTCAATTACATCTACTAACTTATTCCCTATAACAGGAAAAGCATACTGCTTTAATGTATTAATCCACTGTTGACCATGCTTCTTATTCTTCCAACTAGGTAATAAATTCTCGTAAAGCTTAAAAGCAGCCTCTTCAAAAGAAGGAACAACCTTATCAACTCTTTTAGCAACCTGCTGTTTATCCTCTAAAGGATCTTCACCATTAGCTAACCTAACCCTAAATTCACTGGCTTTAACAGCCACCTCAGCGATACTTACATCAGGATAAGGACCTAAACCTGCTTTCCTTCTCTTACCAGTGACAGGGCTGACATAACGTAAAATCCACTTGCCACGTCCTTTTGTTTTGGCAGGCCACAAGCTTAAACCAGTAACACCACCATGAGGTAAAGGATTGTCATCAGGGCTAATCCTTTTAGCTTTAAGATCAGTTAAAATTGCCATACAAATACATCCATAAAAGGAGGGCCATTTAGAGGGCCATTAAATAATGATTTTAATTATACCAAATCAAACTATATTAAATAGTTAAAATATATAATATATTACTATATAATAGGTTGTAGGAAATAAATTAAATTAAACAGGAATATATTGGAATATAAAATGACGGACTGCGCTTCCGCCATTTAAGTATAAAAACCCTTGTATCATTATATGTACAAGGGTTTTTTATTGCCTGTTATTTATCCATGAAAGTACAGTTGTTTCCTATCTTTATTACTGTTATTGCATTATTCATATTCTATGGGTACAGCTTCCTGGCTATTCCTTAATACAAACTATTTTTGCTATATCTATTTTGTGGGGTAAATAACTTTCTAACGAAGTGATTTGATAAATTTTGGGTAGGTCACTCGTTAGGAATTAGTAGGTTCAGAGTGATTAGATGGTGGCTTATCACCTGAGTTTATTGTTTCAGAGTGCTGTGTTGTAGGTGAAATATTATTGTAAGTTTCCTTATGTTTTCCTTCACATTCATAAACTGTAATGCAGCCTGCTAAAATTAGCAGGCTAAAAAGTATTGATATTTTAAGCATAATATCTCCTTATCTATAATAAAGAGCACAGTTTGCTAAGAAGTTACAAAGTAATAAAGTTGCGATAATAAAATAATATTTTTTCATGATTAATCCTTGCTATTAAATGGAAAAGGTGTTTTGTGAGTTAGGTTTCTATTTCATAGAACTAATTTTTATAAATATAAGGTGTGCAGTTGAATCCAATCATTTCTGAAATAGGGTTTGGGTAATTATTAATTAGGATTTATTTTATTGAATATAACTTTTTGATTCTTTTTGCTTAAACAAGAATATTTATAAAATGATATTAAAGCTATTAATAGAAAAACAAGAAATAATCTAAATGAGTAATAAGTGGTTATAAAAATATATATTAAATTATAAAATATTATATGTTTTTAAGGATATGATGATAAATATTCTAATTCTATTTTTTGTTTTCATTATGTTTTTTAATAAGTTATTTTTTATTTTAAGGGTTGGCACAACTTCTGCAATACATAATATGTAAGTTAAATAAATTTGGCGAATGCTAATGGAATTACATAGATAACTGCTAGGTTGTGGGTTCGAATCCCATCTCTTCTATCAATGGGGGAGTAGCTCAACAGGTAGAGCAAGCAAAGTAAATATTTCATCGCCCCAAGTCACAGCACTCTATAACCTTGGCAGGTATTAAGTAGTTTGCAACGTATTGTTTAATAGGAAATAAAAATGGAAAAGAAAACATATAATTTATTAGAAGTTGCCAATGGTAAGCCTATTAAGATGTGGACACAGGGTGTGCCTGTGGAAGATGATGCGCGTCAACAACTAATGGATACTGCCAAAATGCCTTTTATTTTTAAACATCTTGCGGTTATGCCAGATGTGCATTTAGGAAAAGGTTCTACGATTGGTAGTGTTATTCCTACAGTTGGCGCTATTATTCCAGCAGCAGTGGGTGTTGATATAGGTTGTGGAATGATTGCAGCGTGTACTTCATTAATGGCGAGTGATTTACCAGATAGTTTATTGGCAATTAGAACTGCCATTGAAAAAGCTGTACCACATGGAAGAACAACTGGACGTAATGATAGGGGTGCTTGGTCTAAGGCAACTACTGAAGTAGATAACACATGGCAGATTTTAGCTGATCGATTTAAGGTGATTACAGATAAATATCCTAAATTAGCAGATACTAATAATCGTCTACATTTAGGTACTTTAGGAACAGGTAATCACTTTATTGAAGTATGTTTAGATGAAGCTGATCATGTATGGTTTATGTTGCATAGTGGTTCGCGTGGTGTAGGGAATGCTATTGGTCGGTTATTTATTGAGTTAGCTCAAGATGATATGAGAGAGCATATTGCTAATTTGCCAAATAGAGATTTGGCTTATTTAAAAGAAGGGACTAAACATTATGATGATTATGTTGAGGCAGTAAGCTGGGCTCAAGATTTTGCACGATTAAATCGTGAGTTAATGATGCTAAATGTGATTAAAGCAGTTAGAACAGTAATTACTAAACCATTTGAGACACATTTAGAGGCAGTGAATTGTCATCATAACTATGTGCAAAAAGAGCAGCATTTCGGGCAAGAAGTATTAGTTACTCGTAAAGGTGCAGTATCTGCTCATAAGGGGCAATTAGGAATTATTCCAGGGTCTATGGGAGCAAAAAGTTATATTGTTCGAGGTTTAGGCAATGAGGAGGCGTTTTGTTCTTGTAGTCATGGAGCAGGACGTACTATGAGTCGAACTAAGGCTAAGAAAATGTTTACAGTCGCTGATCAAATCAAGGCAACTGCTCATGTGGAATGCCGAAAAGATGAAGATGTGATTGATGAAATTCCTATGGCTTATAAGGATATTGATGCTGTGATGGAAGCTCAAAGTGAATTAGTAGAAGTATTACATACTTTAAAACAAGTGGTTTGTGTTAAAGGGTAATTAAAAGAAAGCCTCTAAATTTTAGAGGCTTTCTTTATGCTGAATTATTATTTAGCTGCTTCTAAAGCTTGTTGTATCCAACCATCAAAGGTTGCTTGATGTGCTTTGATCCAACCATCTACATGACGATTGATAACCACTGTCGAGCTCTCTCCTTGGCGCATACGTAAATTTTGTGCATTAATATCAGTTACGGGTAACTGCATAATAGCAAACAACTTCGCCGCAGCAGGATTTTCTTCAGCAAATTTGCGATTGGCTACGATATGTTGAGTACTAACTGGGAAACCATAATTTTTACCGTTTGGTAGTACAGTTTTAATATCTTTTTGATTACTAGGTAGTGAGGTAAAGGGAACTTCTAACCAAATCACATCTTTACCAGGCACTAATACAGCACTTACCCAGTAAGGTGTCCAAGTATAGTAAAAAATAGGCTTACCTTCGCGATAGCGAGAAATAGTGTCAGCCATCATAGCAGGATAGCTACCCATATTATGCTTTACCGTATCCCGTAATTTATAAGCATCCATTTGGTGTTCAATGCTTTCTTGGCAGCCCCAGCCTGGCGTGCAGCCAGTTAAATCTGCTTTGCCATCACCATTACTATCAAATAATTTAGCAATTTTAGGGTCTTTGAATTGATCAATATTGGTGATGTTATATTTTTCTGCTGTGGCTTTATCAATTAGATAACCTTGTAATGAATTGTTAGAGTAGACACCTTTACGGTACAGTGTTTTATCGCCACCTACTGCATTGTAAAAATTATCATGTAGTGGTACCCAAGCATCAGCTAAGAAAGTGGCATCACCTGTAGCAATTGCTTGATAAGCAATATTATATTCTGCAACATTGATAGGTTTTACTGTGTAGCCTAGCTTTTCTAAGGCGCGCATAACAAGCTGAGTTTGAAATGTTTCTTCAGCAATAGAGCTTTTCATTGGGGTAACTGTAACACCTTTACCAGGTAAGTCTGCCGCTAATACGGATGTAGCTGCTAATGCCAAGGTTGTAGCACCTGCAAATAATATATTACGAGCAGATTTTAGAAAAAAGCTTTTTGGTTTTTTGCTTTGATTCTGCAAAATAGTAATTTGATTCATTTTTTAATCCTCTTAAGCTTGTTGGTTACGGTTCATCAGGCGTATTACTATGCCTATGGGGCCAGTTTGCCACCAATGGCGTACATTACGTTGTTTATTACCAATGGCCTGAGTTACACGGTCGAGCATAATGGCAAGAATAACAATACCTAGACCACCAATAGTGGCTTTACCCATATTCATACTGCTCATGCCTTCGTAAACCATTTGTCCAAGACCCGCTACAGAAATCATTGAAGCCACTACTACCATAGACATAGCAAGCATCAATGATTGGTTAATACCTGCCATAATAGAAGGCAGTGCTAATGGAATTTGTATTTTAGAAAGTAGTTGCCAGCTTGATGCACCATAAGCTCTAGAAGCCTCTATTAAATCTGGACGAACATGGCGAATACCTAAGTTGGTCATACGAACTAATGGGGGGAGTGCAAAAATAATGGTGACAATAGTTCCTGGTACATTACCAATACCTACTAATGACGCAATGGGAACAAGATAAACAAACGAGGGGGTCGTTTGCATAGCATCTAGAATAGGCCGTATCACTCGTTGTAATTTATTGCTAGATGCAGTCAGAATCCCCAAAGGTAATCCAATAATTATACAAAACAATAAGGCGGTGAGGACCAGTGATAAAGTCAACATAGCTTGTTGCCAGATGCCTAATACCACCAAGCAGGCTAAAGAAATTAATGCACCAACTGCCATAGTACGGCCTGCTAGTTGCCATGACAATAACACTAAAATTGCTATCATTAAGGGGATAGGTGCATCTTGAAAAGCATTAGCAATAAAGACCAAAGTGTGGTCAATAGGAACGCGTATTATCTGAAAAAATGGACGCCATTCATCGGATAACCAACGCACGGCATGGTTGATACTTGACTCCACGGGGGAGTATAACGAGCCATCCCATAATTGGCTGATATGAAAGCCGGAAGATGTAGTATCTACTGTGGATGGATCTGTTGAGCTAAGCCAATCAGTCGAGCTATTGTCGCTACCTCCTGTATTTAGCCAAGCATCTGAGGATGAGGTATCTGTAGTTGTATCGCCATTATTCATTGTTCCCCAAGGGTCTGCTGTTGTGTCAGTACCCGTTGTAGCCTGTGTTGCTGTAGTATCATTGGATGAGCTGTCGCTCATAGCAGCCCAAGGATCATTGGCTTGGGTAGTATCCGTATTTTGTTGGGTTGTGATATTGTTTTCCGTATCGTTCTCATTCATCGTTTTTAAACCTTTATCTCTCAAATACACTTATTTACTGTGTATATGTCTTATACTTTATGAGTAACTGATCGATTAATTATGTTCAGTCGCCACTGTAGGTTGTTCTACAGGTGGTGCAGTAGTTGTTGTTTTATCTAGGAATCGTAATAACGTTGTTTTACTAATAGCGCCCATATAACGGCCGTTATCATCGACTACAGGGAGTGCGTGTGGAGCTTGAGCCAAACTACCATATAACTCACCAACAGGCTCTGCTACGTTGGCAGGTGTGATGGCGTCAGGTAAAAAAGCATTAGCAAGCCCACTACCAGTGAATGCTGTTTGCCCCTTTAAAACTTCTCGTAAGGAATCAGTAGAAACCATACCTAAATATTTACGGTTTGAACTTAACACTACACCATAGTCACGATCTTCATCTTCGAGAATCTGTAAAGCTGCTCGACAACCACGGTTAGGCGATTCAGCAATAATTTCTACTTGAGTTTTTCGAGCAATATCTCCTGCTTTAAATACAGCAGTTGCATCAACCCCTTGAATAAAGCGTTTTACATAATCATCTGCTGGTTCACGAAGTATTTCTTCTGGTGTACCTACTTGTATGACTTGACCATCTTTCATAATGGCAATACGATCACCTAACCGCATAGATTCATCTAAATCATGAGAGATAAAGATAATGGTACGGCGTTTAATTTGTTGTAAACGCAAAAGTTCAGTTTGCATTTCAGTACGAATAATAGGGTCGAGTGCAGAAAAGGCTTCATCCATTAGTAAGATAGAAGGGTCTGCCGCTAATGCACGGGCTAAACCAACACGTTGTTGCATACCGCCAGAAAGTTCATCAGGATATTTATCTCCCCAACCTGCTAAGCCAACTTGTTCTAATGCTTCATTTGCAGCTTTTAAACGGGCCTTTTTATCTACACCAGAAAACTCTAAACCGAGTGCTGCATTGTCTAACACTGTCATATGTGGCATAAGTGCGAAGGATTGAAATACCATGCTGATATCTTTACGGCGTAATTCACGCAAACGAGAGTCGCTGACAGTTACAATATCCTCACCGTCAATTAGAATACGACCTGAAGTTGGTTTGATGAGTCGGTTTAACATCCGAACTAGCGTTGATTTCCCCGAACCCGATAATCCCATAATGACAAAAATCTCACCTTTTACAATGCTAAAGCTAGCATCAAAGACACCAATAGATTGTCCTGTTTGTTCGAGAATTTGCTGTTTGGTTTTACCCTGTTTGACTAATTCCATAGCTTTCTTTGGCTCAGAGCCAAAGACTTTAAAAATGCGATCGAGCACAATTTGTTCAGACATATTATTGTGTTGCTCCCTTTATGCTAATTAATAGGAACACTCCTGAACACTGAAAAAGTTATTAATAATAATGTTAACCAATAAAAAGGTTATTCAGTGTAAGATGCAACACCATATTAAAATGGCTGAGCTGTATGAAAATGGTAAACTCCAACATCACATCAGGAGTGCCAACAATTTAAAAATTCTGTATCCCCCGGCTTCGCAATAGAAACCCCTAAGAGTGGTAATACAGACAAGGTTATAGGCGAGAGGACAATTATATTGTCACAAAACGAAGCATCCAATCTTCACATGAAGCTCTACACAGAAACCCTGAAGGCAAAGAAGTAAAAACAATAGTCACTTCTTTTTTCAATATAACGTAATCATTACAAGTATGTCAAACCATTGGCGCAGAACATGCGCCAAAAGTATAACAAAAAGGGTGATGATATTAACCTAACCTTTTACAGGGATAAGCGTAACCACAGAGGCTAATGGATAATTAAAAAATCCCCTTAAAACAGCTAAGAGGATTTTGTTAAATAAAGTTACTTATTTAGAATTCTGACGATTTCCCGATTGAAATCAGGTAAATCATCAGGAGTACGACTAGTGACAATAGTATCGTTATCAACCACTACTGATTCGTCATGAAAATCAGCCCCAGCATTTTTTAAATCAATCACCACAGGTTTCACAGTGGTCATTTTTTTACCTTTAACAATGCCTGCATTAATCATTAGTTGGGGACCATGACAAATTGCAAAAATAGGCTTATTAGTGCTAGCAAAATGTTTAGTAAAGTTTACGAAACGATCATCGCCACGTAATGAATCAGGTGAAAAACCACCAGGGATTAATAACGCATCAAAATCTTCTGGTTTAACATCATCAATAGATTTATCTATTGTTACTTTGGTATCGTGTTTGCCTGTAATGGTATTGCCCGCTTTTTTCTCAATAGTAGTAATTTTATGTCCAGCTGCTTTAATAGCTTCAGCAGGAGAGGTGAATTCTGAATCTTCAAATTCATTAGTAATTAATACGGCTACTTGCTTGCTCATTGTTACCTCCGAAAGAGTAAAATTAAACGGTATATTTACTATTTATTGAGCAATTAGTAGTTAGACACAATGCCACGAAGGTATAAACAACAAAAATCTACAAAATATATTGTTCATAGTAGTTTAGTTGTACCCTAAGGTATGGAGATATAAGACGTTAATTAACTCTTGTTGGACAAGGCAAGGTAATTACATGATGATATGTAAATGGATATTTAAAAACATGTAATTTTATTTCCAATAGGTATTAGTTAACATCAATTTTAATAAATTATATTAGGTCATTTGAGTAATGGTTTTTCTAAAACGAGTCAGTGCAAAAATAAAGAAACCTGTACCTAATGTAATTAGCCATAAAAATGGTTTCCAAACAGTTTCAAGACCTGCACCACGGTATAAAATGGCCTGGCCTAATTCTACAAAATGAGTGGTAGGAGCAATTAACATAATTGTCTGGATAAGCTCTGGCATACTCTCGCGAGGAGTGCTACCGCCTGATAACATTTGTAATGGTAATAAAATTAACATTAATAACATACCAAACTGTGCCATGCTACGAGCAACTGTTGCCAAGAAAATACCCATGGAAGTGGTAGCAAATAAATGCAGTGCAGCACCCCATAAAAATAACCATTTAGAGCCAGTAATAGGTACTTTTAATGCACCCTCTACAATAAGCAGTAATGAGCAAGCAGTAGCGATCAGCACCACTAACCCCATTGACCAAACTTTTGACGTCATGATTTCAAAAGGAGTAACAGGCATGGCAAGCAGATGTTCAATAGTACCATGCTCACGCTCCCTCATAAGGGCTGCACCTGTTAAAATAATCGATAGGGTAGTTACCATATTGATGATTTCTGTAACCGAGCTAAACCATGATTGCGTCAAGTTTGGATTAAAACTAGTATGTACTTCTAAATTAACAGGCAAAATATCGGAACTACGGTAACGTTTAACAAATTCATTCACTTCATCTATAACAATTTGTTGGATATAGCCATTACCTGTAAATGCTTGACTCATCCTTGTGGCATCGACATTAAGCTGAATACTCGGAGAATCTCCTTTTAGTACATCTCGTTGAAAGTTTGGCGGGATATTGAGGACAAAGGTATATTTATCTTCATCCATACCTGGGTCCATTTCGTTTAAAGAAATCTTAGCAGGTTTATTAAAGAGGGGCGGATAGAAAGCACCAATAATTTGTCTAGATAAGGGTGAATCATCCTCATCAACCACCGCTACTGAAGCTAAGTTTAAAGAGTCAGGCACAGCCGTAGCTGCTGTATAGATAGAGGCTGTAAAACAATACACAATTAGAATCAGCATTACAGGGTCACGGGCTAATCCCCATAATTCTTTGATACCTAGCCGATAAATGTTAGTAAACTTTTGCATAGATCAGCTTTCCTGTTTTTTCAGTAATAAAATACTAATGCCCAATAACACAGGAATCATGGCCAGTAGCATATTGATTGAACTATATAAATCTGAAAAAGTCAGTGCTTTATTAAATATTCCGCGTGTAATTAATAGCATGTAGGTAGTGGGAAAGTATTCACCAATAAGTCTTCCGCCACCTTGTAAAGAGGATACAGGGTTAATTACTCCAGCAAACTGAATAGCAGGTACTAAGGTTAAGATAACCGTTAAGAAAATAACGGCTACTTGGCTACGGGTAATAGTTGAAGCAAGCAAGCCATAACTAGTGGCTACTATACAATATAGGAATATAGCAAAACAGAGGGTTAAGAAACTGCCTTTAATGGGAACATCAAAGATGGTTAAAGCCATAATGACCAATAGGAAGAAACTCAACATGGAAAGCAGAATATAAGGTATTTGCTTACCAATTAAAAACTCTACTCGTGACATAGGTGTTACATAAAGATTAAGAATGGAGCCTAACTCTTTTTCACGTACTACTGACAGTGCTGCAACCATTGCTGGTAACATTAATAATAGAATAGGAATTACCGCAGGAACCATAGCAGGTAAACTTTTAACATCAGGGTTATAGCGATAACGTGTTTCTATACTGGCATTACTCGTGGTATCGTAACCTTGTCTTTCTTTAGCTTGTTCTGCCAGCCAGCCTAAATGCAGTCCTTGCACATAACCGCGAATAGTTTCTGCACGCATTGGCATAGCACCATCAATCCATACCCCAACTTCTGCTTGGTCACCACGTTCAATTTTTTTGGCAAAGTTAGGCGGAATTTCTATCGCAAGGGTAATATCGCCCCTGCGCATTCGTTGATCCATCTCTTGATGGCTAGTGAGTGCTGGTTGTTCTATAAAATAACGAGAACCTGCAATATTTAATGTATAGTTTTGGCTTAAGCCTGTTTGATCTTGGTCAAGTACAGCAAATCTAAGATTTTCTACATCCATGGTAATACCATAACCCATTACTAGCATGAGTATGGCTGCGCCTAGTAAAGCTAAGGTCGCTCTAATAGGGTCACGTCTTAGTTCCAGTGATTCGCGCCACATACACCCAATAAGGCGGTTTAAACTAAACACACTAGGGCGCGTATGATTACTATTTGTTTGTTGAGTAATAGGGGGGGGAGTTGCAGTGGCTGTTTCTACTTCTGTTGCTGAAGTGCCAGCACCTGCATCCAATAGATATTCTATAAAAGCTTGCTCAAGTGTTTCGGCATGACGTTTTTCCATCAACTTAGCAGGGGTATCACTATCTAACACTTTACCCGCATGCATTAGTGACATGCGGTCACATCGTTCTGCTTCGTTCATAAAGTGAGTAGTAATAAAGATGGTTACATTATCTTTGCGAGATAGTTCTACCAGTAAATGCCAAAAATTATCACGAGCAATTGGATCTACACCTGAGGTAGGCTCATCAAGAATAAGAATATCTGGATCATGAATAACTGCAACTGCTAACGATAAACGTTGCCGTACACCGAGTGGAATATTGTCAGGTAAGCTATCTGCTACATTCTCTAGACCAAACCTTTGCAACATTTCATTGACGCGGTTTGGTATGTTTTCTTCAGCAACGCCAAATAAACGAGCATGTAACACAAGATTCTGTTCAACAGTGAGTTCGCTGTATAACGAAAATGCTTGTGACATGTAGCCTAAACGTTTACGGGTGTTAAGGTCATGGGCATCAATTTCTTTACCAAATAGCCATGCCTGTCCTTCAGTGGCAGGCAATAACCCAGTTAGCATTTTCATGGTGGTGGATTTGCCACAACCATTGGAGCCTAGGAAACCGAATATTTCTCCTTGAGCTATTCTAAAATCAACATGGTCTACGGCTACAAACTTGCCAAACCGTTGGGTAAGCCCTTTTGCTTCAATGGCAATCGGGGTGTTTTCATCAATTTGTAAAGGTGGAATAACAACGGGTTTATAGCCTTGTTTTTTTTCTTCTGGCATTAATTTAATAAACGCAGCTTCTAATGAATCTTGCTGAGTTTGTTGTAAAATTTCAGTGGGTGTGCCAGTGGCTAATATTTTACCTGCATCCATTGCCACTAACCAATCAAAGCGTTGAGCCTCATCCATATAAGCAGTGGCTACAATAACGCTCATTTGTGGACGTTGTTTACGGATATTATTAATCATATCCCAGAATTGAGCGCGAGATAGGGGGTCAACCCCTGTGGTTGGTTCATCTAAAATAAGTAAATCTGGATCATGGATTAAGGCTGAGCATAGCCCTAGCTTTTGTTTCATACCACCAGAGAGTTTGCCAGCAGGCCTATCTAGGAAAGGGTAGAGTCCCGTACTTTTGGTAAGTTCATCAATTCGACGACGACGCTCTTTAGCGTTGTGGCCAAATAAACGTGCAAAGAACTGTAAATTTTCTTCAACTGATAAAGTAGGGTATAAGTTTTTACCAAGTCCTTGTGGCATATAAGCAATACGTGAGCAAACTTGGGTACGATGTTCTTTGCTGCGCATATCGCCAGCTAGTGCTTCAACAGTACCTTGTTGAATAACATGAGCACCAGAAATTAAAGATAGTAGACTTGATTTACCCACACCATCTGGGCCAATTAGCCCTACCATACATTGAGCAGGTACATCTAAACTGACATTATCTAATGCTAATGTTTTACCATAATGTAGTGAAACATTTGCTACATGTACGACAATCTGTGAAAAATCAATAGGGTTGGCCATGTTAAGCCCCTAATCTTTTTTACACATAGGTACTAAATTAGATAATTCAGCAGGCCATGCGGCTTGTTTATCTAATTTTAACCAAGCGACTCCTGGTACTCCTGTTTTAATTTGTTCTAAATAACAGTTTAAAAGTTCTGGTTTAATTTGGGCTTTAACGCGAAACATTAGTTTTTGACGTTCACTCTGTGTTTCCACAGTTTTAGGTGTAAATTGAGCCACACTTGCTACATAGGAAACATAAGCAGGTATTGCCATATCTGGAAATACGTCTAACACCATTCTAACTTCATCACCTAATCTAACTTTACCTGCTACTGTTTCTGGTAAAAAGAAAGTAAGGTAAACATCATTTAAATCTACTACATTGAGCACTTTACCACCAGCGCCTAAAACTTCGCCTACTTGAGATATTTTATATTGCACACGACCATGTGCTGTAGCGATTAAAGTACTGTCATTAATATCTGCTTGAATACGATCAATGGTGGCTTGGGAGGCTTTTGTTGCATAGCTGGCGCTAGTAACATTGGCCTCCGCAGCTTGAATAGCCGCTTCTGCTACGGCCACTTGTGCTTCTGCGGCAGTTAATGCAGCTTTTGCACTATTAACAGAGGCTAGGTCATCATCATATATTTGGGCTGATACAGCACCACTACGATGCAAAGGTGCAGATCGTTTTAGTCGTCTATTAGCTAAATCAAGATCACTTTTACGTTGTAGAACAACAGCTTCGGTAGCAGCTTTATCACTCATTTTTAAGGCAAGTTGTGCTTTAGCATTTACTTCATTACTAATTGCTTGTTGTAATTGCGCCCTAGCTTCATTAAGTTGTTGCTCAAGCACATCAGTTTGCATAATAACTAGAGGTTGACTCTTTTCAACAAAATCGCCTTCTTTAACCAGTATTTTTTCGATGCGTGCTGCAAGTTTGGTTGATACATTAATTTCTGTAGCTTCTATGCGACCATTACCATTGACAAAACCTTCACCAAAGTCTTTAGTTTTTAGCTGTGACCACACTAGATAACCTATGATTAAAACTACTGCAATAATTATGATTATTAATGTTGGTTTTTTCATTTCAGTTTTCATGGTACAGAGTCTCTATCTATAGAAGATGTTCAACTAATAGTACTAAGTAAAAAGCTGCAATTGTGATTACGCTTTGTCACTCAAACATACGTTAGTGTATTTATAGTTATTTGACAGGTTCTAACACAGAAAGTCAATGACTATTGTAGTTATAAACAGCATTAGTCAATAGTTATCATATAAAATATCTAACAATTGTTTGGTATAAGCTTAATCACTAAATATTAAGAAATGTTGACCATTAAAGGTAAATTTAGCTTTTTCAGTGAGCCCTAATTTGTGATGAGCACGAATGGAATCTAAATTATCTTCTGCTATAAAAAGTAGTGGCCGAAAATTAGGTAATAATTGTTGTAACTTTTGATACATTAATTGGGTAATGCCTTGACCACGAAATTCTTCATCAATACAAATAGGGCCATAAAGGTAATTGTTGGCTGTAATAGGGTGAACAGCCAACATTGCTTGAAGAATAGGCGGTAAGTCTTTTTGCGGAAGGGAGGCAAATACTACCCCTATAACCTTAGAATCATGGCAAGCAATAATGACAGTAAGTGCTTCTTCAACCATAGCCGTTACTTTCTTTAATGGGAAATTACCAAATAGTCCGCCATTGTTATCCTGCTCATATTTTTGTAGTAGCTTGGCTATATTTGGAATGTCAGTGGCTTCAGCCGTTTTAATGGTTAACATAATAGAATACTCCTAATAAAGAGATTAGATTTTTTTAGCAGCAATTAATAAAAACATAGGTCTACGTAATTCATCACTGTATTCAGGGTATTTCTCTAATAATCTTGGATCAGGCTGAGGCTCAACTAATTTGGTTAATTGAAAGCCGTTTTCTAATAAGGTATTAATATAGGTGGTTAAGGTTTTATGGTATTTGGTTACTTGTTCACCAAGAAAGTTAGCTTGCCGAATACCTTCTGCAAAGTAGTTATCTACAGGCCAATAAAGGGGCTTTTGTTGTTGATCATAAATCCACTCTTGTTTGCCTTGAGCAGTAAACACAGGATGTTCAACTGAAAAAATAAAATCACCACCCTTGGTTAAACAGTTTCTAACCTTATCGCAAATTTCAGCAAAAGATTGAATATAGTGGAAAGCCAGTGAACTGATAACGACATCAAAACTATCTTTAGCAAAATGAATATCTTCAATGGCAGTTTGTTGATAACTTACATTAGGATAAGCATTCTTCTTGTTAGCTTCTGCTAACATTTTTGCTGAAATATCTGTACCTATCACTAATTTAGCACCTTGTTCTGCTGCATATTGACAATGCCAGCCGAAACCACAGCCTAAATCTAATACGCTTTTATTTTGTAGGTTAGGGAATATTTGTTTAAAAATATACCATTCCCCAGCGCCTGCTAAACCATCAATAGAGCGAGCCATTTGACTATATTGCTCAAAAAATGATGGATCATCATATTTGTTTTGCTTCATAGTGTTTGCTTCTATGCTTTTTAAATAAGGATAGAGGGTATATTAAATACAATAGACTTAGTAAAACAATAGGACAATTAGCGTATTACTAATCGTCCTATTATTTTAGTGTAAGGAGGTTTGTTTTGAAGAATGATTTTTAGTTAATAATCTTGCTATAACGAATTTTATTACAATAAATAAAATAATAAATATGGCAATTTGTGTGGCTAATTGAATAGTGGATGATTTAATGAGGCGTGCGTCACTCCAACCCCAGAACATCAAATACCAGTTATAAAGCACAAAAGCACAAATACTACTAAAACATATTAATACAGCTAAACGTTTTAAGCCAAAAACTTGTTGTTTATTCAGTACTTTCCAAGCTAATACTAAACTCCAAACTAAGGCACCAACTAATAATAGTAAACGTACATCTTGTACCCATGTAATAGCAAAACCATTTTGTCTAACTAATTTAACGGTGGTTGCGGTTAAACCAAGAAAAAGGCCAACACCACCAATAGGGATTAATGCTAAACAAATATGGGTATAGAAGGTTTTTCCTTTATTAGCAATTTTGCTAGCAAGGTGCATAATTAAACTAAATGCTGTACCCAGTACAATGCCATGACCAACAATATAAGCAACTACACAAAAACCATCAACCCAATTGAAAGCATCATTATTTTCTGGGTAATGAGTAAATAGCCACCAAGGTGTATTTTGATTAAGTGGCCAGAAGATGTCATGCATGACTAACCATTCAGCAATAGTTTGTTTAGCATAAATAAACCAAGGACTTACTGTCCAAGTAAAAGCTCCAATGGCTAAACCAAGAATTCCGAACAGTAATAAACGAATTAACCAAGGGTTTGCTTCTTCTTGTCCATAATCTACTACTTCTTCGTTGACGGAGCGTACTGATAGCCTTACTGCATCTCGTTGTCCACTACAACGACCACAAGCATGGCAAGCAGAAGCACCATGCATTCTACGAATATCTATTAAAGGTGCACAGTTAGGTACAGGTAGATGAGGCTCTGGGTTTTCTTGCCAACGTTTTTCATCTACTTTAAAGTGAACAGGTGCTAATCTGGCTAATAAAGAAAACACCCCACTAACAGGGCAAAGGTATCTACACCACACACGTTTATTACGGCCATATAAAAGACCTATACCAACTGCAGCTACAGTAGAGCCACCTAAAATAAGTAACGCAGGTTTAGCATAGTCATAAACACTAATCATTTGGCCATAGAGGGTGGTTAAAGCAAAAGCGATAGCAGGCCAGCCATTCCATTTAAGCCAATTAGGAACACCCTTATTTTTACCGTGTTTACTAGCCCATTCAGCTAATGCACCTTCTGGACAAAAAATACCGCACCATGCTCTTCCAAACAGTACCATAGAAACCAGTACAAAGGGCCACCAAATTCCCCAGAATACAAACTGAGCAAATAACGAGATATTATTCAATGCCCTTGCTTTATCAGGTGGTAGTGACAGAAAAGCAGGGATAATTAATAGCACTAAATAGAAGAGAATAATAAACCATTGAATACCACGAATAACCCCTCCATAACGGCGCATTAGGTCACCAAGTTTTGAAAGGGGTGTAACAGGTAAACTACTCATAACATCTGTCCTGCAAAATTAGTGCTTAATACGGTTATTACATTGTGTCCATATAATAGCAATAATCCAGTAAAGAGGAATAAGAATTATACCTAATAACATAGGTTGTGCGCGATAACCCGTTATACTAGCAATAAAACTACCCGTAGTTGTGGTATCTGATAAGATAAAAGAACTATCCCATACAGGATCAAATAATGTATAACTCCATTCAGGCGCATCAGCATTGGCAAGCATATCAATAATTAGCCCACTCGATTTATCTAAGGCCGACATTAATAAAGCGCCACCTAATAGTAATAAAATAATGGCACTGATATTAAAAAATACACGCCATGAGATAATATGGCTAGAAAGCTGCAATAACATAAAAGTTGCATAGCCTAGAATTGCACCTGCAACACTTCCCAGTGTTAATAGCCAGAAGGCTGTACCTTGTGCAGCAGCAAAACTGCTGTAAAGGAAAATAACAATTTCAGAACCTTCACGGGCAACGGCTAACATAGCAAGTAATAAGATACCAAACCCACCACGTTGAGCAAAACTTTGGGCTGCTTCTGCTTCTAAATTCTTTTTCATAGCACGGCCATTTTTCTGCATCCAAATAACCATTTGGAAAATCAAAATACTAGCTACGGCCATCATAATAACTTGGAACCAATCGCCACCTGTACCAGAAAACCATTCGCCTGCTACAGTAAAACCAACAGCCAATGCACAGGCAAACAATATCCCTAGTCCGGTACCTATCCAGAGCATTTTTTTAGTGTGACCAGCATTTACTTGGTGATTAATCCAAGCGTATAAGATTCCTATTACTAATAATGCTTCAACACTTTCTCGCCATACAATAAACAGAGCTTGCCACATTTTTAACTATAACTCCTAGTCGGAAAAGTTATTTAACATTAATAGTAAAACCAGCCATATCCATATGGAACTCATCTATAAAATGATAAGAGCCAGGTTTTAGAGGATGAATTACCACAAAAGAACTAACACCAGCGGCTAGTACTTTCTCTACACGCATTGATAGATTCTCAAATTCAGCAGGCCCAGATCCAATATTTTTGACAATAATTTTGAAACGTTGTTTTGCTGGGACTTCAATAGATGATGGTGAGAATACGCCATCTTTAATGGTTATTTCATAAGTGGGTAGAGGAGCAGCTATAGCACTAACAGTGATGAATAATAGGCCAATAAATGCAATAAATTGTCTGCTTAACATAGCTTTTCTCGCTAAAATTAGAAACGCAAAAAGCCAATCAAGTAAGTGATTGGCTTTTATTTAAAGAAAATTTCAAAATAAATATGGGTTTATTAATAACCACCCTTTTTACCTATACCTGCATAAACAAAATCGTAGCTGGTTTCACATTTTTCAAACCAAGGTGCAACCCCTGTTTCTTTATCAGTATGGCGACCAAACATACTTTCTTTACCTGGTGGTAATATAGTGAATTTTAAATTATATTTGCCAGGACCCAATAATTTAACATTATCGCCATAGTGTGGGCCATCATTAGCTACCATTGGATGGAAAGTACCCTCTACTTTTTCAGCACTACCTTCTTTAGTTAATACAAAAGCTACTTGTAGGTAAGGAACCCAGCTGCCTTCTTGGAAACCATTTTGATTATCTTCAAGTGCGGTAATGTCTGCCTCTAAATGTACATCAGAATCCTTTGCAGGACGCATCATGCCAGGAGGATCCATTTCGATAGGTTGTAAATAAACAGCAGCAATCTCCATTCCACCACATTGTTGTGGTTTACCAACCGGATATTCCTTAGCCATGCTGATAGAGGTAGTACAAAGTAAAATAGCAGGCAGAATAAATAAAGAACGCATAAATATCTCCATATATTAAACTCAAAATAACTAGTGAGCTAAATAATAAGTTTGTGGTACTACGAAAAAGGCATAAAAAATTAACTATTAATTAGTTGTTAATAATAATCATTATTAAATAGATTGGCAATACCATTATTAAAGCTTTAATAAAAAATCATAATTTTGCTTAATAGAAAAGAGATAACTGAGTCATTGCTGAAATATTTTGATAAATATCACAAAATATAATCTTTCAAGTATAAGCTGAGCTAACAAATATTTGCTGAAAAATAGAAGAGTGTTATTATTGCACTAGCTATATTATTAGTAATCTTAATTGGAGCTTAAATTTTGATATACTTTTTAGCTCAAGTACTGTACATAATGTAGTTATAATGGTAGGATTTTGCTACCGTTATTATTTACGGAACTGTATTTCAATTGGAATAAAATTCTAAAATTCGTATGAAAGGAAAAAATATGCTTAAGTCTATTAAATTTGCTGCATTAGCAGGTGCTGTAGTTGTTGCTGCTGGTTGTCACAGCTTTAACACTAACAAACCAAGTGCTACTCTTCAACCACGTTTAGTAACTAATGAATTACGCGCTGACATCAAAGTTGGTGAGAAAGTAACTGGTGAATCTAGTTTAAATATTTTATTCAATTTCATCTCTTTCGGTGGCGACAGCAACTTTGCTGATGGCGTAGGTTATGATGGTATTGCTAGTGGCGGTTTATTAGCTTCTAATCCATTTGACAAAACTCCACAAGTTCAAGCTGCAGCAGCTTACAATGCTTTAGCTCCAGTTAATGGTGACGTGTTAATTTCTCCACGTTATGAAATCACTGTAGACGATTTCTTCGTATTCAAAACTATCCACGTTAAAGTAACTGGTTACAAAGGTACTGTAAACAGCATTACTAGCACAAACAACTACAATGTTTGCTGCACAGTGGCTAAATAATTCTTAAGTGAATTAATAAAAGGCCAGCAGTTTTTACTGCTGGCTTTTTTTTGTCCACAATTTATGCATAAAAATTGATAGCAAGCGTAACTGGAGATTCTATATATAGAATTAAGTGCTATAAAAAAAAGATTTTTTATAATGTATAATTTAAAAAGGAAAAGATTATATACTGTTGTTGGTAAGATGAGGTTGTATTAGAAATGGTTTTAAGAATTTGTATTTTGGAGACTGACTTTATCCGTCCAGAGCTATTAGAAGAATATCATGGTTATGGTGCAATGTTTGAGAGTATGTTTTCTAAACAACCGATTGCTGTTGAATGTAAAGTTTACAATGTTGTAAATGGGGATTATCCTCCTGCTGATGAACAATGGGATGCTTATCTTATTACAGGCAGTAAAGCGGATTCTTTCGCTAATGATCCTTGGATTGAAGCACTAAAAGGTTATGTAAAAAATTTATTTGATCAAGGAAAGATTTTATTAGGTGTGTGCTTTGGCCATCAGTTATTGGCATTAGTATTTGGTGGTAAGGTAGAACGTGCTATTCAAGGTTGGGGTGTAGGTTCTCATCATTATGATGTTAACCATAAAGCAGATTGGATGACACCTACACTGGATAAGTTAACCTTATTAATTAGTCATCAAGATCAAGTAACCTTACTACCAGAATCAGCTACCTTAGTTGCAAAAAGTGATTTTTGTCCAAATGCGGCATTTACAATAGGAAAGCAGGTTTTATGTTTTCAAGGGCATCCTGAATTTGTTGTAAATTATGCCAAGGCTATTTTGGACAGTAGAGAAGACCAGTTAGGGAAAGAGTTATATACTAAAGCTGTCAATAGTTTATCTACAGAGCATCAGGGTGTTGTGGTGGCTGAGTGGATGGCAAGATTTGTACAGGAAGGGTTAACTCAACAAAATAATGCATTAGAACAAAGATAAAAAATAGGGGATTAATTAATCCCCTTTTAAAAATATTAAACAACTTTTTTATCACGAAAGAATTCGATGTAATCTTTATCTGTTTTCATAATATGGTTAGTTAACCAGTTTTTAAGTAGCTCTAATGTTTCAATACTGGCAACACTGTCATCACCAGATTCATGTCTCTCTAAAAGGCTATATACTTTATGAGTAAACATATTGTGTTGTTTTACATGGCTAGTTGTTTCAGGATAACCTAAATTAGCGAACAGTGTTTCTTCGGCAATAAAATGATTAATGGTATAGTCCACTAATTGCTCTAAAATGTTACCTATTTCGGCAGAGTTAATTTGGCGATCATTACTCGTTGAGTCATAAAGCTTATTGGTAAGGTCAACCAACCACTTGTGTTGCTCATCAATCTGAGGAATACCTGTTTCTAACTCTTTCGTCCACGGCATAAAAGTCACGTTAATCAATCTCCTCTGTGCTTTATTATTAAATAGGCTAATTATCTGAATTATTATACTCTACAAAATTAGCTTAGAACATAATTTTAGCTTATGAATTTATTGATAAAAAACAATGGATTGATAAGCTAAAAAAGGAGCAGTAAACACTGGCTCCCTTTAAATTAAATATGGATAGGTTATTTTTTACTGTTTGCTTGAATCGCAGTAAGAGCAATGGTAAATACAATATCCTCTACTAAAGCACCTCTAGATAAATCATTAACAGGTTTTCTTAAGCCTTGTAGCATAGGGCCAACACTAATCACTTGGGCGCTACGTTGTACCGCTTTGTAAGTAGTATTACCAGTATTTAAGTCAGGGAAGATAAATACGGTGGCTTTACCTGCAACTTGGCTATCAGGTGCTTTTTGTTTCCCTACACTTTCAATAGCAGCCGCATCATATTGTAGCGGTCCATCAATGAGTAAATCTGGACGTTTTTGTTTAGCAAGTTCTGTAGCTAATCTAACTTTCTCAACATCTTCACCACCACCCGAAGCACCAGTAGAATAACTAATCATGGCTACCCGAGGAGAAATACCAAAAGCAGCGGCTGATTCAGCACTTTGAATAGCAATATCTGCTAATTGCTCAGCAGTAGGGTCAGGATTAATAGCACAATCACCATATACTAATACTTGGTCAGGTAATAACATAAAGAATACAGAAGATACTAGGTTGTATTCAGGTGATGTTTTAATCAGTTGTAAAGCAGGACGTACAGTATTAGCTGTAGTATGGATAGCACCAGATACTAAACCATCAACATCATCAGTAGCTAACATCATTGTACCTAATACAACAGAATCACCTAGTGATTGCTCTGCAATTAGAGGTGTCATACCTTTATTTTTGCGTAATTCTACTAATGGGGCAATATAGTTTTGACGGATACTATCAGGATCAATAATCTCTAGGTTATCAGGTAACTGTAAACCTAAGCTCTTAATAGTGCTGTGTACTTCTTCTGGTTTCGCCAATAATACACAGCGTGCAATATTGCGTTGGTGACAAATAATAGCGGCTTGAATGGTTCTAGGCTCATTGCCTTCAGGTAATACAATGCGTTTATTGGCCTCTTGAGCACGTTTAACCAATTGATAGCGGAAAGCAGGTGGAGATAAACGAGCTTCTTGAACAATACCACAACGCTGGAATAACCATTCTTCATCTAGCTGTTCCGCAATAAACTCTGTTACTTGTTTAGCACGATCTTGATCATCCACAGCAATACTTTTATCGATATGTGATAAGTTAGTAGCGGTATCATAAGACCCTGTTTTAACAGAAAGAACTGGTAAGCCACCTTCTAATGCAGCTTTACAAAGTGTCATAATACGTGCATCAGGTTCAAAGTTACTACATAGTAGTAAACCAGCTAATGGAATACCATTCATAGCAGCTAAACTGGTTGCCATAATAATATCATCACGATCACCAGGCGTAACAATCAATACACCGGGTTCAAACAATGGGATAGTATCAGGTACTGCCCTAGCGCAAAGCACAATTTTTTGAACACGACGCGTATCAAGTTCACCTTTACTGATTGTTTGGGCATTTAGCTGCTTAGCAATATCTTGCAAACGTGGTGCGTTTAATTCTTCACGCCAAGGATTACAACCTAATATTTTAAAGTCATCTTTAAATAGCTGTGGAGCAGCATTTTGTAAATGTTCTTTAAATGCTTCAGGGCCTTCTGGAGTCTTAATTTTATTAAGTATCACACCAATTAGCTTTTTGTTGCGTGGTCCACCAAACGCATGTGCTTGAATTTCAATGGCATCAATAAACTCTTCTAATGTTGCATGCTCTTCTTCAGGTGCCGCCACCATGATAATGTCTGCATTCAAACTTTTAGCCAATGCTGCATTAATAAATGTAGCATAGTTTGATTGCAGAGTAGGTACCATGCCTTCTATCACTATCACATCTTTATCAACAGATGCTTCTTGAAAAAGATTAATAGCATCCTCTAAAAGTATGTCTAGTTGATCATCACTTAAGCGCTGTTCAACGTAGTTTCTAGAAAGTGGCTTAGGTGATTTTATACCTACTGTTTTTTCAATTAGCTCAGAAGAGTAATCTGGTAACTGTTCTCTATCATGGTGTTGAGCGATTGGTTTACAGAAACCAACTTTTAACCCTTTATTTTCTAGCGCTCGAATAAGGCCTAAACTAATAGAAGTAAGGCCTACACCGAAATTTGTAGAAGTTACAAAAAAAGCATGCATAGTTATCTATCCTGTATTATTTTTCTTCTACAAATAATAGTGTATCCAGTGCTATTTGACGTTCTTCATTGGTTGGTATAACAATGATACGTGGTGAGCTTGGTTTACTAATTAAGCCAGCTTTACCGCGTACAAACTTAGCATTTGCTTCACTTTCTATTTCAAAGCCTAATAATTTTAACCAAGATACAGTACGTGCTCTGATTAATGGTGAGTTCTCACCAATACCACCTGTAAAAATAAGGCCGTCAATACGAGGCAAAGCACAGGCCATACTGGCTAATGATTTAGCTAAACGATAGCAGAAAACCTCAATCGCCATAGTAGCGCCTTTATGACCACGGCTTCTAGCTTCTTCTAAAGAGCGCATATCATTAGAAAGGCCAGATAAGCCTAATAAACCACTTTGTTTAGTAAGTAGATTATCGACTTCATCAACACTCATATTTAAAATGCGTACTAAGTGACCATGTAAACCTGGGTCTACATCACCACTACGAGTACCCATGCATACACCTTCTTGAGGTGTTAGACCCATGCTAGTATCTAAGCTTTGACCATTAGCAATAGCACAAGTAGAACAACCATTACCTAGGTGAGCTGAAAGCCAATAACTATCACCTGCATTTAAATTGCAGAAATCAGCAGCTTGCTGACTCACATAACGATGACTAGTACCATGGAAACCATAACGGCGAATATTGTGTTTAGCGTAATATTCTTCTGGTATACAATAGCGGAAAGCATGATCAGGCATTGTTTGATGGAATGCTGTATCAAATACCACCACTTGTAATAGGTCAGGATACACTTCTAGTGCCGCACGCATACCTTGTAGTGCTGGTGGATTGTGTAAAGGTGCTAAGGGTGATATACGTTCTATTTCTGAAAGCACTTGTGGAGTAATTCTGTGAGGTGCAGTGAAATTTCTACCACCATGTACTACACGATGCCCAATACCATCTAATTCACCTTGGCAAACTTCTTGTACACGAGGCATAATTTGTGAAAGAGCTGTTTTATGGTCACCGTTAGGGATCATTAAACTGTTTTTATCACTACCTGTTTTCCAAGTAACAACTGCTTCAGGTGTATTTAAACGTTCTGCCAAACCAGAGATAGCAAATTCACTTTGTTTAGGGTTTACTAGAGCAAATTTTAGAGAAGAGCTACCGCAATTAATGACTAAAATATTACGCGGGGTCATACATTTTTACCTGTTGTTTATACAATAATTAAAACGTGTCACATTATAGATGATGTGGGTAAATTAAGTAACTTTAATTAAAATTGTTTAGTATTTATATTGATTAGTGTAAAAAAAACTGCAATTGTTCACCAATTTTATTGATTTATTTAGTTAATTGCCAATAATAGATATTAAATCTTTAAATATCATGATACTAGGTTTTTATTTAAATTTTAATGATAAAGGAAAATATTTAATCTTATACAAATTTAAATAATTTTTAGTCGATATCTTTAACTAAGCAAGGTAAGATGAGCGTTTAATTTAAATTTTGAAAAGAAAGGCCAATAGACCATGCAGATTGAACCTAAAAAAGCAGTATATATTGAATACACATTAACTAACGATGCAGGTGATGTTTTAGATAGTTCAGAAGGACATCCACCTTTAGCTTACTTGCATGGTTTTAATAATATTATCCCAGGATTGGAAAGTGCGCTTGAAGGTAAAAAAGCTGGTGATGAACTAGATGTACAAGTTGAGCCTAAAGATGGTTATGGTGACTATTCTGTTGATTTAGTAGCAGTAGTACCTCGCAGTGCTTTCCAAGGTGTAGAACAATTAGAGCCAGGTATGCAATTTCACGCTTCAGCACCAGATGGTGGCATGCAAGTAGTAATTATTCGTGATATCGAAGGTGATGACGTAACAGTAGATGGTAATCATCCTCTAGCGGGTCAACGTTTAAACTTTAAAGTAAAAGTAGCAGAGGTACGTGAAGCTACTGCTGAAGAATTAGAGCATGGTCATATTCATGGTGAAGGTGGTCATCAGCACTAATGAGTGTTTATTAAGGTAGGGTTATCCCTACCTTATACTATTCAATAACAGGCTTTGTAGTATTATTAGTTTGTTTTTGTAATCCTGCCCAAGCAACAGCTAAAATAATCACCACTCCACCAATAATAGTTCTTATACTTGGTTGTTCACTAAATAATATCCATGCTCCAAAAATTGCATAAACAGGCTCTAAGGCAATAATAATAGAAGCTGTTTTGGCATTAATAGCAGTCAAACTACTGATAAATAGATAATAAGAAAGTCCAGTACACAGTAACCCTAAACAAGCAATCCATAACCAATCCATTTTCGATATACTAGGTATGCTAGTGATAGTAAAAGGTAATAAGATAATTAGCACAACAGTACATTGCCACCAACAAATTTGTACACCCGTAGTACTTTTTAAGTTGTAGCGATTAACAACTACACTAGCCCCATAAAGAATGCCAGAGGCTATACCCCATAATAAACCAAGTGTGCCGCCATTACTTAAGTCAAAAGAAGGGGTTACCATAATTAAGCCAATGGAAACACAAAGCAGTAAGCAATATTCTACGTTAGTAATTTTATCTTTAAAAAATAGCATTTCAAATAGAGCAACACAAGCAGGGAAGCAAGCAAAGCCCAAGGTTGCCATAGCCACATTACCTACTTTAATTGCATAGAAAAAGGTAACCCAATGGGCAGCTAATAAAATGCCTGCAATAACTAATGTGTAAAAAGTTTTTAATGGAATGCGCCAAGGAATATATCGAAAATGCAAGCTAAGTAATGTCATTGCAAAAATAGCAAAAATAGAACGACCCATACTAATAACAAACGAGTCGCTAGCAATAAGATTACCAAAAATACCTGAGACGCCAAATAAAATAGCGGCAATATGCATTTGAATTAAAGCAGTTTGTTTAGTCATTATATAAATTTATTGTGCATTAAGGGCTTGCCCATTAATCCCTATACTATCAGGACCTAATAGATAAAGATAAACAGGCATTATTTGTTCTGGTAGTGGATTATCCGTTACTGTTTCTTGTGGGTAAACATGGGCACGCATGGCTGTTCTGGTAGCACCAGGATTAACACTATTGGATCTGATAGAAGTTTCTTTTAGTTCATCAGCAATACACTGCATAAGTCCTTCAGTAGCAAATTTAGAAGAGGCATAAGCACTCCAAAGAGCCCGTCCTTTACGACCCACTGAACTAGAGGTAAAAATAATAGAGGCATCTGCTGCTTGTTGTAAAAGAGGTAGCAGGTATTTAGTTAATGCAAAGGTAGCATTCACATTAACCTCCATAATCTGTTGAAATTCTTCAATAGAAAGCTCTGTAAAAGGTTTTAAATCAGTGGCAATAGATGCATTATTAACCAAGCCATCTAACTGATTAACTTGTTCAGAGAGTTGTTCAGCTAATTGGATATAATCTTTATCTTTCGCTGTTGCTAAATCAAAGGGAATAATAATAGGCGATAAATAACCTTGTTCTATTATTTGTTTACTAACAGCTTCCAACTTACTGGCTGTTCTTGCTAGTAATATAACTTTTGCACCAAGCTCTGCACAACTTAATGCAATAGCTTTTCCTATACCTTGTCCAGCACCAGTGATAAGAATAGTACGATTTTCTAATAATGATGGACGAGCAGTATAAGAGTACATATAGAGCCTATCTTTGTAGTATAAAAACTATTTTCGTGTCGTGAGTTAAAAAGGAAAGACTAGGTTACTCTTTGTCTTTTTTTTCCATTTCATCCCATTTAACATTACGTTCCCGAATACGCTTTTTTTGTTCTTCAGTTAGTTGAATTTTTTTGTTTGATTTTAACAAAGAAAATAGTGGACTAATAATAGCAGAAAAGGCGAAAAAGAGAATTATCCAACCATACCAAGGCATATTTCTAGATCCAATAATTATATTAAGTGAATTATTAGTATAATTTATTTAATAGCTAATAGATAATACAATATTAAGTTAATAGTAATAGGTAACAATTAGTGTAATAATGGTGAAATTGATAAAAAAACGTACTGTATTTATTATTGGTTTTTGGATTATTTTTATTGTGCTATTTATCGCTAGCCATAAAATATTATCCAATATTATTTTGCACTATCAAAAACGCCCAGCACTTGAAACACAACAAGCTTATCAATTCATTAAACGTTATCAGCAACCACTTATAAGTTTTTATAAAAAATATAAACGTTGTCCAACTATGGCAGATAAACAACAACTTATTTCTCAAGTGGAGGCTTATGAATATATTAAAACTATTCGTTTTTTAGCCGATGAACAGTCTAATACCTGTTTTATCACAGCAGTGATGCGTAATGATACACCCAGTAAAGATGTAAAAAATGGTTTAATTGCCATCGCTTATGATGTGAATCAAATGCCACAACAAGAGTGGCCTTGTTATACTAATATCACTAATATTTATACGGTTGAAGCTTGCCGTAATAATCCCTTACCTGAAAACTTGCAACGTGCCCTCACTGAATATACTAGGAGCATACAATGATTAAAAAGTATGATCGTCTTGAAGAAGCTGGTAAAGCTGAGGATTTAGGAAATTATAAAAAAGCTTATCGGTTATTTAGTGAATTAGCTCGTGAAGGTAATGCTCATGCAATGAGTGCATTGGCACTTATGTATCATAATGGTGAATATGTTAGAAAACAGTATAAAAAATCGATTTACTGGGATTTAGAGTCAATTAAACAAGGAATAGATTCAAAGAATTTAGCGATTACCTATCGTCAATTGGGTGATATGCAGCGTTATAAATATTATTTAGAAAAAGCAATGGCACAAGGTGATGATAGTGCTGCATTTAACCTAGCTAAATTATACAGTGTTTCCACTAAAGAACGTTTACAAGTTCAAGCGTTACTATTATTAGTGGTAACGCGTGATAATACTTATCAGGATGAAATAGAGCAGGCACAGCAAATTTTAAAAAACTTGGAAAAAGAAGAAAAACTAGAAAGTTTTGTAGACTTATTTAAATCCGTTAAGCCTATTGTTAAGAAAATAAAATATCCCAGTAATTACCAAAAAGATTCTAAAAAAGTAGTAAAGCAATTAGCTAAAGTAACTGAGTATTTAGATCGCCAAAAATATAAAAAAGCGCGCAAATTACTGGAACAACTAGCCGCTGATGGTTGTGCTAAAGCTATGGATATATTAGGCGGTATCTATCTTTATGGTATAGGCGTAATTGTTAATATTACGGACGCTATCAAATGGTATGTAAGGGCTATAGAAAGTGGCTGTTTTGAAAGCAACCTTAACCTTGCTATTGCCTATCGTCATACCCATGATATTCTGCGTTACAAGCATTATTTAGAGTTAGCTTTAGCAAAAGGTGATGACAATGCAGCTTTATTACTTGCTCAGCTTTATAGTGTCTCGGAACGTGAGAGTGAACGAGTAGAAGCTCTGCTTGAGCAAGTTGTAGCGAGTGATAAGGTTAATGCAGATGCTGTTTATCAGGCAGAAATGATGTTAAAAAACTTGCTAAGCCCCTTTAATAAGATAAAACAGCCCTTGATTTAATATTTTGTGAGAATAATAACCAGTATATTATTCGATAATCATCACTAACTGATGTATAGTATAAGGTTGATATTTTGCTTTAGCTGTTAGTAGTGTTGAACCCAATTCATGACCCCCAAAATACCCCGCCTTGCCGCTGTTAAATCCTTTACTCGTCAGTTAATTGAAAGAAATACTGAGGGTTGTTTAGTGCAGGATTTTTATGTGACGGGTGAAAAACGTACTGATCCTTTTTTAGTAATTGCTGAAGAATCAGCTATTCCTGTTAGTTTTGACTATGAGTTATTACCTATAGATGGACTGCTAACCCTTTATTATAAAACGGGTGTTAAAGAGCAACAGGTCAATTACCAAGCAGGCAAGCGTAATGGTGAATGGAGTAGTTGGTATGTACATGGTCAAAAGGCGGGCGAAGGATATTTTTTAGACAACCATAAACAAGGTTGTTGGCGAAAATATTGGCCTGATGATGAAAGCTCTTATATCGAATCACATTACCAAGAAGGTTGGTTGCATGGTGGGCATAAAGTGATTGATGAAAGTCGATTAGTGCTTGAGGGTGCATTAGAACAAGGGATGCGTACAGGCGTTTGGTCGTCTTATTATGAGAATGGTCAAAAATCCACAGAAAAGCATTACCAAAAGGGGCTAGAAGAGGGGATATTTATTACGTGGTATGAGTCAGGTAGTAAATGTATCGAGGGCTATTTTCATGAAGGTGAGCGTGAAGGTTGGTGGGTAACTTATTACGAAAATGGTCAAAAAGAACAACAACAATGTTATGTGCGAGATATTTCGCAAGGTGTTTACCAAGCTTGGTATGAAGAAGGTGAAAAACAAACTGAAGGTTATTATCAAGAGGGTGAGCGGCATGGTGCATGGCGCAGTTGGTATAAAAATGGTAAATTAAAAACAGAAGACCATTATGATGCTGGTGTAAAACATGGTTTTTGCCAATCTTGTCATCCTTTAACCGAACAACGGGTTGCTGTTCATTTTGATGAAGGAACACCTGTAGAGGATATTGTTTGGTTAGAGTGGCATGAAAATGGTCAGATTGCCTTAGAAGCCCCTTATGTCGATGGCCTAGAAGAAGGTTATTGGCGGCTTTGGTATGAAGATGGTCAAAAAGATCAGATAATTCCATACCATGAGGGATGTTTTCATGGCTATGGTGCTTGTTGGTATAAAAATGGTCAAAAGGAAAGAGAAGGGCAGTACTATCAAGATAGCCTAAATGGTTCAGTTCAATACTGGTATGAAAACGGTCAACTTAAAACTCAACTGACTTATGAGCATGGCATAGAAAAAGGTCCTTGTCTTGAATGGTACGAGTCAGGGCAAAAAGAAAAAGAATGCTTTTATAAACAGGGTAAACTAACAGGTAGTTATATTAGTTGGCATGAAAATGGTACTAAATCTGTACAAGGTAGTTATTCGCAGGGCTTGCAAATAGGTTTCTGGCAATACTATTTAGATGATGGTCGGCTTTATGATGAAATACTGTACGAGCAAGGAGTGTCCAGTACAGGTGTTGATCGTGTTTTTGAAACAAGCTAATTAATAAATATTCTCTTGCAAATAACCCGCTGTTTTTAGACTTAATGCTAGTACTCCTTGCGTGCATTAGTCTTTACTATATGAACTATTGGTATTACTTAGTTTTATTAGTATAGCTATTGTTCTACATTTTTATACATCGTTGAATGACTTCGCCGTACTAGTTGTACTGTCTTCAGCCATTCGCCTTGTCTAAAATTGTATAACAATAGCTATAGTTAATAGTTTAGTAATTCCTCAAAACCGTGTAATAGTCTGATAATTAAAATGAAAAAACATGTGATAGTTCATGTTTAATCTAAGAGGAGATTTACCATGTCAAAAGCAAAAAATGTTGCTCAGTTTACTCCAACTAAAACCTTACGTGCCAATGCTAGAAAAAATATTGAAGATGGTGCAGTCACTAAAACATATACCCTAGATCGTAAAAAAGTAATTGAATTATTAAATGCGGCATTAGCCACTGAGTGGGTTTGTGTTTTACGTTATTACCGTCATTATTTTATGGCGACAGGTATGCTAGCAGACTCTGTAAAAGGCGAGTTTCTTATTCATGCTCAAGAAGAACAAGCACATGCCAAAATACTTGCAGAACGTATCGTACAGTTAGGTGGTGAACCTGATTTAAACCCAGATACCTTAACAAAACGCTCTCATGCTGAATATAAAGAGGGTGTAACTCTAAAAGATATGGTTAAAGAAAATTTAATCGCAGAACGTATTGCTATCGATAGTTATAGAGAGATGATTAATTATATTGGTGATGCAGATACTACAACCAAACGTGTTCTAGAAGGTATTTTAGAACAAGAGGAAGAGCATGCAGACGACTTTGCAGATATGCTTGATGGTTGGATTGGTGGGAAGTAATATATCTGAGGTTTAGATATAAAGTAGCTCAAATTTTTACTATCAATTTTTTATGATAAAAAGATTTGAGCTACTGTAATATTTATCCATTACTAACCATTTAAACTACGTTTTACTTCTATAATATTAGGTAGTTGAGATATACGGCTTAATAATCTTCCTAGTGCGTCTAAGCCAGTAATTTCAATAGTTAATTTCATAGAAGCAGTATTATCTTCTTTATTGGATAAAGTATTGACTGCTAGCGCATTAATTTTTTCATTTAACAACAGTTGTGAAATATCGCGTAGTAAGCCTGAACGATCATAAGCTTTAATTTGAATATCCACGGGGTAGGTTTTAGCAGGTACAGGGCCCCAATCTACTTGGATCATACGCTCTGGTTCACGGCTAGCTAACTGTAGCGCATTAGGGCAGTCTTGGCGATGGATAGTCACACCGCGACCTACTGTAATATAGCCAATAACTGCATCGCCAGGTAGTGGATGGCAGCAGTTAGCCATCTGTGTCATTAGATTACCCACACCTTGAATTTGAATTTCTCCAGGATTGTTACCAATCTTGCTAGGGCGACGTTGGATTAATTCAAGTTGCTCAACTTCATTGCTAGTAGGTTCAATTAATTGATGGGCTAAATTAACAATATGTGCTAAACGTAAATCACCAGCACCTAAGCCAGCGAAGAGGTCTTCAGCATTTTTGACATTAGCTTTTTCGGCTAGTTTCTCAAAATTAACATGGTGCAAGGCTAAACGTGACAATTCACGTTCTATCATGGTTTTACCAGCTGCAACGTTTTGATCACGGTCTTGCAGTTTAAACCAATGAATAATTTTGGCACGTGCTTTAGAGGTGTTGATATAACCTAAGTTAGGATTTAACCAGTCGCGGCTAGGACCGCCTTCTTTACTGGTAATAATCTCAACTTGCTCACCTGTTTTTAGGTTGTAGTTGAGTGGCACAATACGACCATCTATCTTAGCACCACGGCAACGATGTCCCACTTCAGTATGCACCCGATAAGCAAAGTCTAACGGAGTAGCGCCTTTAGGTAGGTCAACAGCATGTCCATCAGGGGTAAAAACATAGACGCGATCAGGTTCAGTATCCAGCCTTAACTGGTCTGCAATGCCCATAAAGTCGCCAAGCTCTTCTTGCCACTCTAAAACTTGACGTAGCCATGAAATTTTTTCTTCGTAATGATCTGATTTGCTTTTGACATCAGTGCCTTTATAACGCCAATGCGCGCATACACCTAGTTCAGCTTCTTCGTGCATGGTTTGGGTACGGATTTGTACTTCCAGTACTTTTCCTTCTGGACCAATTACGGCTGTATGTAGAGAACGGTAGCCATTTTCTTTAGGGTTAGCGATATAATCATCAAACTCTTTAGGAATATGACGCCATAAGGTATGCACAATACCTAAGGTGGTATAACAGTCGGCCAGTTCAGGTACTAATACGCGGACAGCACGAACATCATAAATTTGGCTAAATTTAAGCCCTTTGCGTTGCATTTTACGCCAAATAGAGTAGATATGTTTAGCTCTACCACTGATATCAGCTTTAATATTGGCTTCTTCAAGTTTCTCACGAAGTTGCTGCATTACATCAGCAATATATTGTTCACGATCTAAACGGCGTTCATGCAGTAGGGTAGCAATTTGTTTATATTGGTCAGGCTCTAAGTAACGGAAAGAAAGGTCTTCTAACTCCCATTTAATATGACCAATACCTAAACGGTGGGCTAGTGGTGCATAAATATCAGCTACTTCGCGGGCTACTTTTATTTTGCGATCATTATCAGCATTTTTAACCGCACGAATAGCACAGGTACGTTCAGCTAGTTTAATAAGGGCTACTCGAACATCATCAATCATTGCCACTAGCATTTTACGTAGGTTTTCTACTTGTGCTTGTGGGCTTAACATATCAGATTGCACAGGGTTATTAGCAAAGCTAATAGCTGCCATGCGTAGCACACCTTCAATAAGTTTAGCGACTGTTTCGCCAAACTTTTCTTGTACTTCTTCTAAGGTGATATATTTTTCACGGACTGCACGGTAAATGATAGCGGCAGTTAAGGTTTCTTGGTCAAGGTTTAAATCAGCTAGAATTTCTGCTATATCTAAGCCAACATGAAAACAGGAAATATCTTCATTCCAGCCTTGATGAGAAGGTTTACTGGTATTAACAACATTGGCAACATACTCACAGACTTTGCGTAAAGCAGCAATATCTAAGCCAGAAACCATTGAGTTAATGTGTTCCAGCCAAGCATCTAAGTTGATGCTACCATCTTCATTAATAGATTGATGTGCTTTAACTTGTACCATGAAACTACCTTTATGGTGTTCTTTAATAAATTGCGTAATCTACTATTGTACTAATATTGCTACTAACGCTCAAACAATACCATGACTTCACAGTGTGAGGTTTGTGGAAACATATCCATTATACCTGCTTTTTTAATTTGATAACCTTGTTCTATCAATAGCTTAGTATCTCTTGCGAGGGTGGCTGGGTTGCAAGAAACATAGAGCAAGCGATTTGTATCTAATTTTTTCATCTGTTTTATTATTTCCATTGCGCCATCTCTGGGAGGATCTAATAGTACAGCGGAAAACCTTTGTTGCGCCCAGATTTGTTCAGCTATAGGTTGTGTAAGATCGGCCTTATAAAAAAAGGCATTCTCTATATGGTTTTGTTTAGCATTTTCTTTAGCTAAATTGACCATTCCCTCAATAACTTCCACAGCGATTACCTGTTTAGCTTGTTTTGCCAGTGGTAGCGTAAAGTTACCTAAACCACAAAATAAATCTAAGACAGACTCATTAGCTTGTACTTGTAGCCAGTCTAATGCTTGTTGAACCATTGCCTGATTAATTTCAGTATTTACCTGTACAAAGTCTCCCATACGATAATTGAGTTTAAGAGATTGTTGATTAGTCACTAATGGGTAACTTAAAGGTAATTCTGTTTGGTAAGGCATAGGATCAGCTTTGCCTTGTAACCATAGTTGGCATTGTTGGGTTTGGCAAAAAGTATGTAGTGTATTGATATCTTTATCAGTGAGTGGTGCAGTATGGCGAACAAGTAATGCATTCTGATCGCCTGAAAATAATTCAATATGGCCAATATGACGTGGCGAGGTTAATTTTGTTAAGCAATTAGGTAGTTGTTGTAATAGTTGGTTAAGCGATTCAGTTAATACAAGGCAATTGTTAATAGCAACGATTTGTTGACTAAAAGCTGCCCTAAAACCAATTTCTAACTGTTTGCTTTGTTCATTATAGCGAGTGGCGATACGTGCTCTACGACGATAAGCAAAAGGTTGGCTAATCAATGGTGGTTGCCATTCCTGTAATGTAATATTAGCTATTCGTTGAAATTGCTCGATAGCACTGTTTTGTTTGAGCTGTATTTGTTGCTCATAAGGAATATGCTGAAGCTCACAACCGCCACAAGTACCTGCATACTGGCAAGGGGGAGTTTGACGGATAGGTGAGGGGGTGATGACTTTTTCGCATTTAGCATTTACCCACTTGCTTTGGCTAGAGACAACCCTCACTTCGACTTCTTCAGTAGGTAAAGCGCCTGCTACAAACCATGTTCTATCATAAAAATTAGTAATGCCCCGTCCATCATGGGAGAGTCGATCAATGGTTAAGATTTGTTTTTTACCTACAGGGATTGTTTTACTATTGCTTGGTTTACGGTTACTTTGAAAGCGTAAACCTTGGTTTTGCTTACTCATATTTGAGGTTCATCATAGATGCCTGTTGATAAATAACGATCGCCACGATCACAAATAATAGCAACAATGGTAGCATTTTCTACTTCTTTAGCCAGTCTTAATGCACCTGCTACTGCACCACCTGATGACACACCACAGAAAATGCCCTCTTCACGTGCTAAACGACGCATGGTATCTTCTGCCTCTCGTTGTTCCATATCAATAATACGGTCTACACGATTAGCTTCAAATATTTTAGGTAGATATGCAGGGTTCCAGCGACGAATACCAGGAATAGAGGCTCCCTCTTTAGGCTGTAAACCAACAATTTGAATAGCTGGATTTTGCTCTTTAAGATAACGAGAAACACCCATAATAGTGCCCGTGGTACCCATTGCACTGACAAAGTGGGTAACTTTACCCTGCGTTTGTTGCCAGATTTCTGGGCCAGTACTTACGTAATGAGCTTGTGGATTATCACTATTAGCAAATTGGTTAAGTACAATCCCTTGACCTTTGGTTTGCATCTCTAATGCTAAGTCTCTAGCACCTTCCATGCCTATCTCTTTGGTAACGGTTACTAATTTGGCGCCATAGGCGGTCATTGCTGCTTTACGTTCAGCACTCATATTATCAGGCATAATCAGCACCATCTTATAGCCTTTAATCGCGGCTGCCATGGCAAGGGCAATACCTGTATTACCAGAGGTGGCCTCAATTAATGTATCGCCTTCTTTAATCGCACCACGTTGTTCGGCTAAAGTAATCATCGATAGAGCAGGGCGATCTTTCACAGAACCTGCGGGGTTATTACCCTCTAATTTAACTAAAATAGTATTACTGGTATTACCTGCTAGCCGTTGTAATCTTACTAAAGGCGTGTTGCCAATTACATCAGCAATAGTTGGGTAATGTGTATTCATGGTTAATGACTCTCTACAAATCAGTAATTTTGATAACTGGGGCACATCATACACATAAAAACAAAAAAGCTGGATAGTTATTACAGCGTTTAACCTGTTTTTTGTTTATATAGATATGTAGGAAAATTATAAAAATATTCTACTTATTAATTATTTGATGTGAAATAAATCACAAAAATGATACATGCTCTTGATTTTTTCTTTTTAAAGATGATTTTTTTGTCATTAAGTCTGTGCTGAGAAAATCTAATTTTTAGAATAAAAATAAGTAGAATCAGAAAGATAAAAATACACTAAAAATAGGTTATTTTGTCGAGTGAAAAGTATTGTCTGATAAGTATTTTTTTTGGTAAAAACTAACAAAACATGTCAATTGACACCAGTGTTTATAAGGGCTTTAATAGAATCAGAAATAAATATAATACTTACAGCCCTTTTATTATAGGTGTTTTTCTAAGTAGGTAAATGCTACTTAAGTTGAGTGAGTGATATTTTATTGAGTTTACTTTTTATGTATTTAAGGGATAGGAGGAAAAAGGGTGATTATGAAGTACTCAAAAGCAGTTTTATATTCTCACATGTGTTTTACACTTGGCTTTGGCAGTTCAGCGGTTCTGGCGGATAGTGCTAGTTGTACATATAATGTTGTAACTGATACTAATACTTGTAGTGGCCAATATGCTGTATGGGATGGTTCTCGTTTGCAGTATACAAACGTTGTTATTAATAATACAGGCTTTAATTTCGGGACTTCACCTGATGTCAAAGGTGTAGGTATTTATGCCTCATCACAAATGACAGCTAATAACTTGACCGTAACTAGTAGTGGTTTCCTTGCTACTGATGCTATTAGAACGCAAGGTAATGGCGGCTTAACAGTCAATGGTAAGTTAATTGTAAAAGCTAATGGTATATCAGGTGATGCAATCAACGTAACTATTACCAGTAACTCAACAGTTAATACAGGTGACAACAGCGAGATTTATTCTAAAGCTGGCGTAGCCGTTCGTGCTAATTTATCTAGATCAGGAAACAATTTAATAAATGTAGGCAATAATGCTATTATTCAAACAGAAGGCAAGGGTGCTAATAGTTCAGCAGGAACAGGTTATGCTGTTTATGCAGGAAATCGAGATCGTGAAACAGAAGGAAATCCATCAGGAACGGCTAAAGTAACTATTGGTAGTAATAGCCAAATATCTACTAAAGGTAATAATGCCTATGCTGTTTATGCTAATAAAACAGGCCATATACAATTAGGTAACACTATTATTCAAACAACAGGAACAAATGCTCATGGCATTGTAGCTATGGATGGTTCTGTTACAAATACTAATAATAACAATGTTGTAAATTATGCAGGTGGCAAGGTTGACTTATTGAGTGATACTTCCATTATAGTAGATCCTACTAAAAATAGTCTTTCTATCTATGCGAGTGGAACAGATTCTGTTATTTCCTCCTATAATACAGATACTAGTACACAAACTTCTGGTAAGTTTTATGTAATTGGTGATATGAAAGTTGATAGAGAAGGTAAGATCGACTTGCGTATGACAGATAACTCTTACTTTGAGGGTAATACTTCAATTACTGATACAGGTAGTGTATTAAACCTTAATATAGCTGGTGCTAATAGTACTTGGCAGATGAGTAAAAGCTCACAAGTAACAGACTTATCATTAAGTAACTATGCTAATGTTATCTTAGGTGATCAAGCTACAGCAGTCGATTCTACTAATAAGGTAGTATTAACCGTAGATAATTTAAGTGGTAATGGTCATTTTCAAATGCGCACCAATGTTATTGGTACGGGTTCAGGCGTTAATAATATTGGTGATTTATTAAAGGTTACAGGCACTTCTGCAGGTAATCACCTTATTACAGTTACTGACTATTATAATGGGTCCGCTACCGTAGATAGTACTGAACGTTTAAAATTGGTTGAAACAACAGATGGTAATGCTAAATTTACCTTAAACCATGTAGGCCAGTATGTAGATATAGGTGCTTATAAGTACTATCTAAATCCTGGGGATGTGAGCTATGCTGAAGACACTAATCACTGGCATTTGAGTGCTACAGCTAGAGGGCCAAGCTCATTAACCAATACAGCAGATCATTCAGTTAATGTTTTAAATATTAATTACTTATTGAATTATGCGGAAACGCAAACATTATTGCACCGTATGGGAGAGTTGCGTCAATCTCGAGACAATGATTGGGATTTTTGGATAAGAGGTTTTGCTGGCCGTATGAGCTCATTTAGTGGCAAACTCTCTGGTTTTGATATGGATTATCATGGTTTTCAAGCAGGTTTAGATAGACGTTTTGATGTAGATGGCAATGATCTTTATGCGGGTATTATGGTGGGTACTGCTAAGGCAAAGGCTGATTATGATATAGGTCATGGCGACACTAAAAGTTATCATGTGGGATTTTATGGTACTTATAAAACCCAAAATGATTTTTATATAGATGCCATTGCTAAGTATACCGTGATGAAAAATGACTTTAATACTGAAACTGGCGGTGGTTATCAAGTCAATGGAGATGGTAAAACCAAAGGTTATACCTTAGGCATTGAAACAGGTAAACGTTTTTACTTTAACGGTAAAGTTAAGTCTGGTTGGTATCTTGAGCCACAAGCCCAATTAACCTACTCCCATCAAGATAGTGCCAAAATTCATTCTAGTAATGGCTTAAAAACCAAATTAGATGATTTTGATTCTGTGTTAGGAAGAGCCAGTGCCATTGTTGGCTACAGTATTAATCGAGGTAAAACGCCCATTGATGTTTACTTCAAAACTGGTTATGTAAAAGAGTTTGATGGTAAAACTGGTTATTCATTTAATGGTGTTGCCGCTACTCACGATACCTATAAGTTTGATGGTAGTTGGTGGGATAATGGTGTGGGTATTAATGCTAAAATTAATAAACAGCACAATGTTTATGCAGAAATTGACTATGCCAAAGGTAATAAATTTGATAATAAAAGTATTAAGGTTGGTTATCGTTTAGAGTTTTAAACTACCTATGATTTTAGTAGCCGGAGAATACAAAACTCTTCGGCTTTTTTTTCCATTATATAAAATAATTTATATATTCTTAAAGCTTTAACTTTCTTAGTTAATGAAATTAATCCTTTCTACTTATTGTCTTATACCTTTATAATTCATTATCATTTACTATTGAGTATTTATTAAAATTATTCATATGAGTTATCAAGTTCTTGCTCGCAAGTGGCGGCCGCATAATTTTCATGAAATGGTTGGGCAAACCCATGTATTACGTGCATTGATTAATGCATTAGATACAGGGCGGTTACACCATGCTTATTTATTTACGGGTACTCGTGGTGTTGGTAAAACAACCATTTCTCGTATTCTTACTAAATGCTTAAATTGTGAGCAAGGTGTGAGCTCAACGCCTTGTGGTGTTTGTTCTACTTGTGTTGAAATTGATGAGGGTCGTTTTATAGACCTTATTGAGGTGGATGGAGCAAGCCGCACTAAAGTAGAAGATACCCGAGAATTATTAGAAAATATTCAATATGCACCAACCAGAGGTCGTTTTAAGGTTTACTTAATCGATGAAGTGCATATGTTATCATCTCATAGTTTTAACGCTTTGCTTAAAACCTTGGAAGAGCCACCATCTCATGTAAAGTTTTTACTAGCAACGACTGATCCACAAAAACTGCCTGTGACTATTTTATCACGTTGCTTGCAATTTGCGCTTAAAAATATCCCTGCTGATCGTATTGTAGAACACCTTGCTCATGTATTAGATGTGGAAAAAATTCCTTATGAGAAAGAAGCATTGTGGCTATTAGGTAGATCTGCTCAAGGCTCTATGCGTGATGCAATGAGCCTGACGGATCAAGCCATTGCTTTTGGTGGTGAGAAGGTAAATACAGCTGATGTAAGGGATATGTTGGGCACTCTAGATCAGAATCAAGTCTATGAGCTGTTATTTGCTTTATTAGAGGGTGATGCTAAACAATTATTGGCTATTATTAAGCAGCTAGCAGAGCAAAGCCCTGATTGGTTAGATGTATTAGCAGAGTTATTAAATGTCTTACATCGTATTGCTATTGCGCAAATACTGCCTGATGCGGTTGATGACAGTATAGGTGATAAAGAGCAAATTATAGCCTTAGCGCAAGCGTTACCTGCTGAGGATGTGCAGTTCTATTATCAAGTGGGTTTAGTCGGACGTCGTGATTTACCTTTAGCTACTAGTAGTCAGCAAGGTTTTGAAATGGTCTTATTAAGAATGCTAGCATTCCGTCCTGCTAATGCTGAGCGAGCTCCTATTACTCCATTAAAAAAAATTGAAGCTTCAGCTACAACGGAAACAGTAGAAAAAAAAACACTGAATAATGCAAAGTTAGTTCAGCCAACAGAAGAAATAGTTACTAAGGTTGTGGTAGAACCTGAATTAGAAACTAATATTCAGGAAAGTCTGGTAACTGATGAGCAAGAGATTACACCACAAAAACCAGAAAATACTACGGCAGAACAACAGGAAGTTCCAGAAATAGTACAGGCAGTTACTACAGTAAATGTGACAGAAGAAACTGCTACATCCATAGTTACAGATCCAGCGCTAGCAGATTATCAAGAAGAAACTGTTGGAGAAAGTGAAGAAGACTATCTATCCGTTGAGGAGTATCAGTCTTTTTTAGACCAGAACTATGTTGAAACAGATGTTGCAGGTACAGCAGAAAAGATAGACTTGTTGGATAGTTTGCCAGCACCTGCAACAGGGTTAGCGGCTGAATGGATAGAAATATTGCCTGCACTTAAGCTAAGTGGTATTACAGCAAGTATTGCTGCAAACTGTACGCTAATTAGTAAAGATGAACAGCAATGGACTATGCAGTTAGATCCAACACAGCAAGCATTATTTAGTGATAATCAGAAAAAAAGGATTAGTGATGCCATTAATACTTATTTAGGTCACAATGTAAGCTTAAAAATTATTATTGAAAAGCCTGAGCAAGAAACACCAGCACAACGAGAACAACGTAAGAAAATAGAATTACAAAAGGCTGCAGAACGAGCTATTTTAGAGGATCCTATTGTACAGCAGTTAGTGGATAAGTTCTCAGCAAAACTGGATGAAGAAAGTATTAAACCTTTGTAATAAAACGAAGTAAAGTAACTAGATAAGTAATTTATAAAATCGCTATAACCGCTTATAATAATGCACAATTAAGATTAATAAATTAAGGAGTATATCCAATGTTAAAAGGTGGCATGGGCGCTTTAATGAAACAAGCGCAAGAAATGCAAGAAAAAATGCAGAAGATGCAAGAAGAATTAGCCAATGCAGAAGTTACTGGTCAATCAGGTGCTGGCTTAGTTTCTATTGTAATGACAGGTCGTCACGATGTTAAACGAGTGACTATTGATCCTAGTTTAATGACAGAAGAAAAAGAAGTATTAGAAGATTTAATTGCAGCGGCTATTAATGATGCCGTACGTAAAGTAGAGCAAAATACACAACAACAAATGGCTGGTATGACAGCAGGTATGCAACTGCCTCCTGGTTTCAAAATGCCTTTCTAATTAGTTACTTGTTACTGCTGAGCTAATAGCATTAGCTCAGTAATTAAGAGAATCATGAGTTTTAGCCCCCTTATTAATCAGCTTATTGAGTCCTTGCGTATTTTACCTGGTGTAGGTAAAAAGAGTGCGCAACGTATGGCTTTGCAATTGTTAGAACGTAATCGGCAAGGTGCTTTGAAATTAGCAGATGCTTTAAATCAAGCAATGGATAAAGTAGGCTATTGCAAGCTTTGTCATACCTTGAGTGAAGAAGAGCTTTGCCCACAGTGTGCCTCACTTAATCGCGATGATAGATTATTGTGTATTGTGGAAGGGCCACTAGATGTCTTTGCGATTGAGCAAACAGGCTATCAAGGTCGTTACTTTGTATTGAAAGGCCACTTATCACCATTAGATGGTTTGGGGCCAGAAGCAATAGGTATTCCTGAGTTATTAAAACGTATTGAAAACGCTGACTTTCAAGAGATTATTTTAGCCACTAACTCTACCGTAGAAGGTGAGGCAACGGCTCATTATATTGCTCAATTGTTGTCACCTAAAGGGTTAACCGTTTCTCGTATTGCCCATGGTGTTCCGCTTGGTGGGGAATTGGAGTTGGTAGATGGGGGAACGTTATCCCATGCTTTAGCTGGTCGTCGCCCCATCTAATATTTAAGGTTATACCACAGGAGTAATAGCCCCTTTACCTTCAAGAAAGCTGTGTAAATTAGCAAATACTAAATCACTCATCGCTTCTCTAGTTTCATAGGTAGAGCTACCTATATGTGGTGTCATTACCACATTATCCATTTCCCAAAGTTCTTTTGGGGTATTCGGTTCATGCTCAAATACATCTAAGCCAGCACCCGCAATAACCCCTTCTTGCAAGGCTGTTACTAATGCTTGCTCGTCTACTACAGAACCTCTAGCAATATTAATTAGAAACCCTTTAGCGCCTAAAGCTGTTAATACTTGCTTATTAATAATATGGTTAGTCTCACTTGTAGCGGGTAGGGCAAGTACTAGAAAATCACTTGCTTTAGCTAGTGCTTGCAGATCATTATAATAATCATAATTTACATCAGATTGCTGATGGCGACCATAATAAGCAATTTTCATATCAAAGGCTTCAGCACGTTTAGCAATGGCTTTACCAATACGGCCTAATCCTACAATGCCACAAGTTTTATTACCTATTTTATGGCCTAATTTAACTGAACGACTTTTCCATTGCCCAGAACGGATAAAACGATCTGAATAGCTGATATAACGAGCCACATCTAATAATAGGGCTAGCGCTGTATCCGCTACACAGTTATTCAACACATCAGGGGTATTGGTAATTGTAATACCATGTTGTTTAGCATAGTTAATATCAAGGGCATCAAACCCAACACCATAACTAACAACTATTTTAAGGTTGGGTAAAGCACTCATTAATTCTGCGCTAGCCCCATAGACAGCACTGGTTGCTACAGCTGTTATTTCATGTCCATGTTGTTTTAGAAAGGCTTCTTGATCTGGCTGTTCCCATAAATGATAAGTTTTATAGTTATTTTCAATATTGGTATGCAAGCTTTTAGTAACTTTACTAGTGATTAAAACAACGGCAGCGGAGTTCATAACAACCTCTATTATTATTAAAAATACTTTAGTTTTGCAGGTCTATGCGAGTGCAATACTGTTCATCATAGTGAAAGCCTTTTATACTAGCAAATAATAATTATTGAACAAAGAGGAGCCTATATGCCAATACTTGATGTGGGTACTGCAAAAATTCGAGTTAAAAATCTACGATTACGTACGTTTATTGGGATTAAAGAAGAAGAAATTAATAACCGCCAAGACGTTATTATTAACTTAACCATTTTCTATTCAGCCCAAGCAGCAGTGCAGGAAAATGAAATCGAATATGCGCTAAATTATCGTACCATTACTAAAGCAATTATTAGCCATGTAGAAAATAATCGTTTTGCCTTATTAGAACGACTAACTCAAGAACTAGTAGATTTAGTAATGCAATATAAAGAAGTACAATATGTCGAAGTAGAAGTGGATAAACCACAAGCACTACGTTATTCCGATTCTGTTTCTGTTACCTTATCAGGTAGGAGATAAAATGGTTAGCAACTACTAAATTAAGTGATAATTAAGAAAAGAATTCTAATATAAAAGAAAGCAACTATATTATTTACTTATATAAATTTAATATTTTCCTAGTACATTGATTAATAAAAATTAAGGAATGTTATAGAGTGATAGTGTCCATTTTCTTTTTAGTGCTTTATATTTTTCCTTTGCATTGGGCAGCGGAATTTGCAGAAGCAGAAGATTCCAATTATTTAAAATGTTTTATATTGAGTATTATTACTACTTTTGTGCAAGTGGTAACCTTTGTTTTCTTTCCCTATAGTCCTTTTATAAGAATTTTACTGTCTGCAATAGTTTCCATTATTATTTGTATGAAAGTATTAAAAATACCAAGTGGTAACTTTTTAATGTTTGCAGTAATGTTGGCTTTTTTAAATATTGTGATCAGTTGGAGTGCTGTATTAATAATTAATGGAATAACAGGTAGTTAACTAACTGGTTTATTAATAACGAATTACTAGGCTAAGAACTGTTTAGTTCATAAACAATCTAATTCCAAATAAAATAAAAAAGACAGCAATTTCCTACAAATAAAACTCCCCTTAATACCTTACTTTAGGTATCATAAACAGTTCAGTTAATTTTAATGGCTGCGCGTTTGCAGTCCTTTATTTTATCGCTATGGTTAGGAATATATGAGCAATTCAGAAACAACAGCATCTGCAAATAATTTTATTCGTCAAATAGTTAAGGCTGATTTGGAAGCAGGGCGTTGCCAGAAAGTGATTACCCGTTTTCCACCAGAGCCTAATGGTTATTTACATATAGGTCATGCTAAAGCTATTTGTTTAAATTTTGGCATAGCCAAAGAGTTTGGTGGTGATTGCCATTTACGTTTTGATGACACTAACCCAACCAAAGAAGAGCAAGAATTTATTGATGCCATTAAATACGATGTAGAATGGCTAGGCTTTCATTGGGTAGGCGAAGTTCGCTATGCCTCAGATTATTTTGACCAATTACATGCATGGGCAATTGACTTAATCAAAGCAGGCAAAGCTTATGTTTGTGATCTTTCACCAGAAGAAGCCCGTGAATACCGTGGCACATTGCGTGAACCCGGCAAAAACAGCCCATATCGTGATCGCACGGTAGAAGAAAACCTAGACCTATTCGCTAGAATGAAAGCAGGCGAATTTAAAGACGGTGAAAAAGCCTTAAGAGCTAAAATTGATATGGCATCACCTAATATGAATATGCGTGATCCCATTTTATACCGTATTCGCCATGCCGAGCATCACCAAACAGGTAATAAATGGTGTATCTACCCAAGTTATGACTTTACCCATGGTCAATCAGATGCGATTGAAGGCATTACTCATTCAGTATGTACCTTAGAGTTTGAAGACCATCGCCCGCTTTACGAATGGTTTTTAGCTAACCTACCTGTGCCAGCAACACCGCACCAATATGAGTTTGCCCGTTTAAATCTAAACTACACCATTACCAGTAAGCGTAAACTAAAATTGTTAGTAGAAGAAGGTCATGTTAATGGTTGGGATGATCCACGCATGTCTACTATTTCTGCTTTCCGTCGTCGTGGTTATACCCCTGCTTCAATTCGTGATTTCTGTGAACGTATTGGTGTAGGCCGTGCTGATGCAGTAGTAGATATGGGCGTTTTAGAATTCTGTATTCGTGAAGACTTAGACGCTAATGCACCGCGTGCTATGTGCGTACTAAAACCACTAAAAGTAGTGATTACTAACTACCCAGAAGATAAGCAAGAAATCTTAGAGCTTTCTCGTCATCCTAAAATAGAAGAACTAGGCAAACGCCAACTGCCTTTTGCCCGTGAAATCTATATTGATCAAGGTGACTACGACGAAAACCCACCAAAAGGTTACAAACGTCTAGTGCCAGAAGGCGAAGTAAGACTGCGTGGGAGTTATGTAATCAAAGCAGAAAAAGCCATTAAAGATGCAAACGGTAATGTTATAGAACTACATTGCACCTATGACCCAGATACCCTTGGCAAAAACCCAGAAGGCCGCAAGGTAAAAGGCGTTATTCATTGGGTACCTGCTAAAGAAAGTATCGAGTGCGAAGTGCGTTTATATGATCGTCTCTTTAAAACAGCTAACCCTAATAAAACGGAACAAGAAGATGGTAGTTTCTTAGAAAACATCAACCCAGATTCACTAGTGATACTAAAAGGTTGTCGAGCAGAGCCATCATTGGCAAAGGCTACTTTAGATGATCGTTTCCAATTTGAACGGGAAGGTTACTTCTGTTTAGATAGTAAAGATAGCAAGCCAGACAGTCTAGTATTTAACCGTACTATTACCCTGCGTGATTCATGGGGGCAATAATGGCACTCTCTATCTACAATACACTCAGCAAAACTAAACAGCCTTTTAAGCCATTAAAAGATAACCAAGTGCGCATGTATGTATGTGGCATGACAGTCTATGACTACTGCCATATCGGTCATGCGCGAGTAATGGTAGCTTTTGATGTGGTAACTCGTTGGTTACGTCATCTAGGCTATGATGTTACCTATGTACGCAATATCACCGATATTGACGATAAAATTATCAACCGTGCTAATGAAAATGGCGAACCTTTTACAGCGTTAACCGCACGTATGATTGGCGCCATGCACCAAGACGAAGCCAAACTCAGTGTATTACCACCCGATATTGAGCCACGTGCTACCGACTATATTGATGGTATGCATAAAATGATAGGCAATCTAGTAGAAAAAGATTACGCCTATGCTGCCAACAATGGTGATGTTTATTACCGTGTGGGTAAATTTAAAGACTACGGCAAACTCTCGCGCAAAAAAGTAGAAGATTTACGCAGTGGTGCAAGGGTAGAAGTAGATGAAGCCAAACAAGACCCTGTCGACTTTGTACTATGGAAAGGCGCTAAAGCAGGTGAACCAAGTTGGGCATCTCCTTGGGGAGAAGGTCGACCAGGCTGGCATATTGAATGTTCCGTAATGTCTACCTGCTGTCTAGGCGAAACTTTTGATATTCATGGTGGTGGCCCTGATCTAGTATTCCCTCACCATGAAAATGAAATCGCCCAAAGTGAAGCCGCTACAGGTAAAACCTATGCTGAAACTTGGATGCATGCAGGGGCAGTGCGTGTAGATGGCGAGAAAATGTCTAAATCACTAGGCAACTTCTTTACCATTCGCGAAGTATTGGAAAAATATCCTGCGGAAGTAGTGCGCTATCTGCTAGTAGCTAGCCATTATCGTAGTCCAATTAACTATTCAGAAGATAACCTAAAAGAAGCCCGCGGTGCATTAGAACGTTTCTATTTAGCATTAAAAGGTTTACCAGAAGCACAACCAGCTGGCGGTGAAACCTATATAGAACGTTTTACCAATGCCATGAATGACGACTTTAATACCCCAGAAGCCTGTTCAGTACTATTTGATATGGTGCGCGAAATTAACCGCTTAAAAGATAATGATCTACAAGCGGCTACTGGCCTAGCCGCCCAACTAAAACAACTAGCTAGTCTATTAGGTATATTACAGTTATCAGCCGATGACTTCTTACAAGGTGCAACAGCTAATACCGATGTGGATGTCGCTAAAATTGAAGCACTTATCAATGCTCGCTTAGAAGCTCGTGCCAATAAAAACTGGGCAGAGTCCGACCGCATTCGTGATGAACTTACTGCTATGGGCGTAATTATCGAAGATGGTAAAAGTGGCACTACTTGGCGAATGGGGAGCTAGTATCTTTATTTATTTTTAATGTCATTAGTAAAAGGAAAAAATGATGATAATAAAAAGTCGAGAAATTGAAATTCCAGAAGATGACCCTTTCGCTAATGATGTTTTAGAAAGAAAAGAAAGTGCAGAAATATTAACAGAGTTTGTTACCTCATCTGAAGAGCCAATGGTGATATGTATTGATGCACCTTGGGGAATGGGAAAAACAACTTTTCTAAAAATATGGAAGCAGCATTTAAAGAATGAAGGTATTCCTACTTTATATTTTAATGCATGGGAGAGTGATTTTTCTGATGATGCTTTAGTATGTTTAATTGGTGAGATCAGTGCTTCAATTAATGAAATATCTAAAGATGGTAATGAATCAAAAGCAAAAGAATACTTTGATAAGGCTAAAAAATTAGGTAGTGCATTATTGAAACGTAGTATTCCTGTATTAGCAAAAATGGGAACTATGGGAGCTTTAGATCTTGATCAGGTAACTGAGGCTACATTATCTGATTTTGCTGAGTCACTGGCTAAGGAACAAATAGAACATTATGAAAAGTCTAAGCAAGGATTATTAGCTTTCAGGGAAACATTATCAAACTTTGCAAGTAGCATTACTAGTGAGAATGATCAAAAGCCTTTAGTTTTTATTATTGACGAATTAGATAGATGCCGTCCTAACTTTGCTATAGAAATTTTAGAGAAAGCAAAACACTTTTTTAATGTTGAGAATATTATTTTTGTTTTAGGGGTAGACAAAGAGCAGTTAGGTTCATCAATAAAGGCTATTTATGGTGATAGTTTGAATGTAAATGGTTATTTAAGACGTTTTATTGATTTTGATTACTTACTTCCTCAACCTGCAAAAGGGAAATTTATAGAAATTTTATTAAAGAAATATAGTATTCATGATTTATTAGAACAAAGAGAAAATGATATAAAAGCATCAGGGAGAGAAGTATTAAACTATACCGATGATTTGAAAGATATCCAGCGTATATTTACTGAGATGCCAGAAGAGTATGATTTAACACTAAGAGAACAAATACATTGTATTTCATTATTTAATATAGCGTTAAAGTTTACTCCTGAAAATGAAAGTATATATTCTTTATTTGTTTGTTCTCTTATAGTTTTAAAGATAAAAGAACCAGAAAAATATAAAAAACTTATAGCAGGAAAAATAAAAAAATTAAGCCAATTATGGGCTAATGATGTAATTGGAAATGCTATGAGTACTAGTTATTACGGAATAGTATTAAATATACTTGTAGCTTGTGTTATGTTTAATAAGATTACTGAAGAAGATTTTAAAAAAGATATTCATAGAAGAATACATGATGACCCTAATCCATCAGGTTATTATCGAGATAGAATGTGGGGGCTAATAAGAAAATACAATATTGAATCTAAGGGAGTAAAATTTTTGGAAGCTATGTCAAGAAGAATGGAAATAGTAAATCGTTTTAGTAACTGAAAATATGTTTTAAAGAAGGCTAGCGTTGCTAGCCTTTTTTTATTTCTCTTTTCTTAGTTCCATAGCGATAGGTTCTAGGGATTCTAGGAGAGTAGTGGCGTCGTTTAGGAGTAGGGTGGATACGGAGGCGATGGCGGTTATGGTATTTTCTTGGGTTTTTAGCTCATAGAGATTTTCTAGTAGGTTGATTACCGCGTGTATCCTAGCGGTGGCGCATTCGTAGATGGTGTCTAGTGAGGCGTTAGCGTTGTAATAGAGGACGCTTTCGCTATTGCTTTGAGATGTAGCATTTAGGGCGATAAAGTAGGGTTGGTTATTTTTGTTGCTCATCGGTTTTGCTCCTGTATCCTTGTTTTAGCCTCCCTTTTTATTGTTAGGGAGGCGGAACTGTGCACAGGTTGGCGGACCGACCACAAGACAAATCGGCATTTCCCGAAGGAAATCCCGTGCACAGCCCGCCATAAAAAATATATGCGAACTGATACAGTGAGCTAGATAACCTAGTCACTTTGTCTTGTGAAATGGGCCGCCAAGCCCATACTATAGATTTTGCTATAGCCTTTTTAGTTTAGCCTTACCCTATAAGGCTAGCAAGTGATTTTAGTTATTTATTTTATAGTTAGGCAGGTAGTTTTGTTTTTATCTATTTACGTTTCTTGGTCGTCATAGGGATAATTTCCCCTAAATGTAGATATGTATTAAATTCGATTTGCTGATTTTAAAGATGAAATAAGGTAACTATTTACTTTATTTCAAGCATTAAGAAATATTGAATAAGGGGAGTTTTTAATAAGGTTTGAAAGGGCTAGTATTACTAGCCTTTATCATTTTTCTTTTCTTAGCTGTACGGCCACAGGGTCTAATTCTTCTAGTAGAGTGGCTGCTTCGTTTAAAAGTAAGGTTGAAATAGAGCAAATGGCAATAATGGTATTTGTAGGGGCTGCCTTAAATTCGTAGAGATTCTCTAATAGATCCGTTACAGTTTTTAGTCTACCAATGGCGCATTCGTATATAGCATCTAGAGAAGCATTAGCATTGTAATAGAGAACGCTTTCGCCATTGCTTTGTAAGTTTGAATTTAAGGTTACAAAGTGTGGTGGTGATTTTTTGTAGCTCATCGGTTTAACTCCTGTATCTTTATTGGGCCTCCTTACAAATTAATAGTTTGGAAGCGAAACTGCGCACAGGTTGGCGGACCGATCATGCTAAAAATCGACACATCCCGAAGGATGTCCCGTACACAGCCCGCTATAAAGTACAGGCAGAAAGAAATACCTGCCGCCTGATTAGCCAGTAGCTGAGCTGTTTAGCATGAAATGAGCCGCCAAGCCCATACTATAGATTTTGCTATAGCCTTTTTAGTTTAGCCTTACCCTATAGGGCTAGCAAGTTATTTTTTTTTGTGACTATGGTGGTTGGTTTTCCTAAGTATATAAATTTATTAGTAATAAATTTAAACATGAGTTTTTATACTGGATAGTATGAGTTATTTAAGCTTTATGTAATTATAATCGTCAGTTTAGTATTACACGAGACCAACATAAGTAAATGTTCACTATTTATTACTATTAGTGATGAAATAGAGTATCCATTAATCTTGGTTATGCATATTGAAAGTTTGGGACAGTAAATATACAAATCATAAAGTTTCTAAGAACAATAATTTATAAAAATTAAAATAAGAATCATAAGTATGGCAAAAGAAGGCTAGTTATCTAGCCTTTCTTAATTGGGTTTTTAAAAAGAAAGGGTGGTAGAGCTGTTATAGCTTGGTTGCCCAATTACTCTCAAAATTGTTACGCCTTAAGGTGTACAATACATAGTCCACCATTAATATAACAATAAAAAGTAGCTAAGTTTTACCCTAGATAGTTGGTTTGTTGCTATTTAGGGAGAAAAATATTAACTACCTAGTTTGCCATAAGAATAGTAGTCACTAAATAAGAAGATAACTGTTTTATCTTTGTATTGATAAGGGTAGAACAGTTTATAGGAGCTGTTTTTATGCTCGTAGCGAATGTCTTTGGTTTGTCCTTTAAATACATTATCAAAATATTCACGTTGTGGTTTAGTGGTTTTAAATAGGTAATCTATTTTAGTTAATTGTTTGTTCTCATCATAGTAACGATCACCAAAGCTGAGGTAGACAGGTGAGTTTTCATCCAGTTGGTCTTTTACAATAACTATTAGGTGTGGTAGTTGGCTATCTGTTTGAGATAGAACTCTTAAGGTTTGTTTGGTTGAGTTAATCCAGCTTTCTGCAAAAGAATAATCCGCTATTTGTTGTATATATTGTGGGTAGTTTTCTAATACGGAGTGAGCTGAGTTAATCAGTACTTCTTTTCTTTTATAGATAGATAGTTGGTGAGCGCAAACCAATAGGCCGAATATCAAGGGGAAAGATACCATTAATATAATCAGCCATTTTTTTAGATTTTTTTCTGGGTACTGTTGGTCGGTATTATGTTTTTCCGCAATACGGGTTAGATTAAACATAATGTTTATCATTAATGCTCCAGCCATTAGGGTAATGATACCAAATATGCTTAGCAGGAATGTTTCAGTCATTCGTTGGCGGAAGATTTTTAGATCAAATACAGTGACGCTAGTAAATATAAAAACCCAATAGATAAGACAGATAATGGCAATAATGCCAATAAAATTACTAAGTTTGACAATGTTCTTAGGGTTCATAGGTGCTTTTCCATAATAATGTAGTAATTTACTGTCAGTATTGTAATTGAATAAGGTTAAGTTAAGCTTAATATCAGTTATCAATTTTGGTGGTTTTATTTATAAAGTAATCATGAGGTAAGCCATCCCTTTCTAAAGCAGGTTCACAAGGTTCGTACCAATCAGCATCACCATTATTGTTGATTCGTATACAATTACCAAACTCACATCCACAACTTTTTTGCTCTATTAGTTTGAGTTCAGTCATAGCCTCTTCTAGGTTGTTGTGTAAACCTTGCGTATAGTAATCATTTGGTTCTAGAAAAAAATAACAATATTTTTTAGGGCAAAGGGTAGATGGTGGTATAACTGTTGGATTCCATTTTTTCATTGTTATGTGAAGTAAGTATTTAAATACTATTTAGAGAGATTGTCTTTTAGCTGTAACTAAAGCGTTATGCAAAATTGCTAACGCTTTAGTTGAAGGTGTTATTTAACTAGTTTGTCATGTAGCCATTTGGCTATATCTGATATTTCATCATTACAAACTTCGTGCATCATTGGGTAGTCGTGCCATGAAGCGCTAATACCTTTATTTTTTAAGAAGTCATAGGCGGCTTTGCCTAGGCTAATATCAACTACATTATCTTGTGTGCCGTGTAGGTGTAGTGAGGGAATAGTTTGTTTACCTTCTGCCAAGGTTGTTTCAGCAGTAAAGGTAGGGGCATAAGTGGAAAGCGCCATTACTCCACCTACATTTTCAGGGTAGGCAATATAAGCTGTATGCATTACTACGGCACCACCTTGGGAGAAACCTGCAAGGATAATACGATTTAGTGCTATACCTTGTTTACGTTGTGCCTCAATCAGTTCTATAACGCTTTGCGCTGATTCTTCTAATTCGGTTAGGTTAATTTCTCTTGGGATGGTTAGGTTGATAATGTCATACCATGAGGGCATGGACATTCCCATGTTTAAGCTGACAGGTCTGCTAGGGGCTTGTGGCAATATAAAACGGGTATTACGCAGTAGTTGTTGTTGGAGTATTTGTGCTACTGGTTGAAAATCATATTTATTGGCACCTAAGCCGTGTAGCCAAATAATAGCTGAATCTACAGGAGCAGGTGGATCGAGAATCAAAGGTTCTAGCATAGTTATGGTTCCAATTTATTAGCGTTCAATAATATTTAGCCTATCATATTCTTGTTGACGATGAATATAAAGTTGATGTTATAGACTAATGTAGAGAGGATGTTAAATCGAATGAACTTTATAATGGTAAACATATCTAAAGTAATGTATTTAGATTAAGTATATTTTTATAAAAGGGGTATTACATATGAAATTGAAAGCATTAGCTGCTTTATTATTAGTTGGAAGTTTAGGTGTTTTAGCAGGTTGTTCAACACCATCTGTTATTACATTGAAAGATGGTCGTCAAATTCAAACAACTGACAAACCAAAATTAGATGCTGATGCAGGTTTCTATAGATTCCAACAGTTAGATGGTAAAGACACCACTATTAATAAAGATGATGTGTTAACTATCAAAGAATTATAAGTTCCAATATTAAGCCACACAGGTACTTTGTGTATTTGTGTGGTTTTATTTTTCCCTTCTTTATAGATCAGTTTATATAGTTAAAATTGTTACTTTATGTATATAAAAACTGACTTCTCTCTATAAAACTTCTAATTATTATAAAGTTTAATTGTACCTGTATTTATTAATAAGTTAAATTATTACATCTTTTGCTAACAATAAGTGCATGGGAGTCTATGTGATAAAAAAAATCCTAATTGCTAATAGGGGAGAAATCGCTGTACGGATTATCAGAGCCTGTGCCGAAATGGGCATTCGTTCGGTAGCTGTTTATAGTGAGGCTGATCGTCATGCATTACATGTTAAACGTGCTGATGAGGCTTATAATATTGGTGAAGAACCTTTAGAGGGTTATCTCAATCCCCAAAAATTAGTTGATCTTGCAGTAGAAGCTGGTTGTGATGCATTACACCCTGGATATGGTTTTTTATCAGAAAATCCAGAGTTGGCTAGATGCTGTGAGGCAAAGGGAATTCGTTTTATTGGTCCTTCGCCTGAGGTTATTCAGCTCATGGGTGATAAAACCCAAGCCAGAAATGCCATGATTAAAGCGGGGGTTCCTTGTACACCTGGTACGGAAGGTAATCTTAAAGATGTGGATGAGGCTTTAAGGGAAGCTGAAAGAGTCGGTTATCCGATTATGTTAAAAGCCACTTCTGGTGGTGGTGGGCGAGGTATTCGTCGCTGTAATAACCCTGAAGAGTTAAAGCAAAATTATTCCCGTGTTATTTCTGAAGCCACTAAAGCCTTTGGAAGTGCTGAGGTGTTTTTAGAAAAATGTATTATTAATCCTTGTCATATCGAAGTACAGATTTTGGCTGATAGCCATGGCAATGTGATTCATTTATATGAGCGTGATTGTTCAATTCAACGTCGTAATCAGAAGTTAATTGAGATAGCGCCTAGTCCACAGTTATTAGAAGCACAACGGCAATATATCGGTGGCCTAGCAGTGCGTGCTGCTCAAGCAGTAGGCTATGAAAATGCAGGTACAGTAGAGTTTCTACTTTCTGATAATAATTTCTATTTTATGGAAATGAATACCCGTGTTCAGGTGGAGCATACCATTACCGAAGAAATTACGGGGATTGATATTGTAAGAGAGCAAATTAGAATTGCTGCTGGCGAACCATTATCTGTTAGGCAGGAAGATGTTAAGTTTAGGGGTTATGCATTGCAGTTTCGTATTAATGCGGAAGATCCTAAAAATAACTTCTTACCTACCTTCGGTAGAGTAAGCCATTACTATGCGCCTGGTGGGCCTGGTGTTAGAACGGATACGGCTATTTATACAGGATATACTGTGCCGCCTTATTATGATTCGATGTGTCTTAAATTGGTGGTGTGGGCGCTAACTTGGGAAGAGGCTGTTAATAGGGGCGCACGTGCATTAGACGATATGCGTTTGCAAGGGGTTAAAACCACAGCCGCTTATTACCAAGAAATTTTAAAACATCCTGATTTTAGATCAGGCCATTTTAATACTAGCTTTGTTGATTCTCATCCTGAGTTGAGTGAATACTCGATCAAACGCAGACCTGAAGAATTGGCGCTAGCAATCTCTGCAGCTATTGCTGCTTATACTGGTTTATAACAGCAAGGTAGATATAAATGACTAAAAAGATTCTTATAACAGATACTATCCTTCGTGATGCTCATCAGTCTTTATTAGCAACTCGTTTTCGTACTGAGGATATGTTACCTATTTGCGATAAATTAGATAAAGTGGGTTATTGGTCTTTAGAAGTGTGGGGTGGTGCTACCTTTGATGTTTGTGTACGGTTTTTGAAAGAAGATCCATGGGAACGTTTGCGTCAATTAAGAAAAGCGTTACCTAATACCCGTTTACAAATGTTATTACGTGGTCAGAATTTATTAGGTTATCGCCATTATAGTGATGATGTGGTGCAAGCCTTTGTAGCAAAAGCAGCAGAAAATGGGATTGATGTATTTCGTATTTTTGATGCGATGAATGATGTGCGTAATTTACAAGCGGCTATTGATGCTGTAAATAAAGCAGGTAAACACGCACAAGGCACAATTAGTTATACCACTAGCCCAGTGCATACTATTGAGTCTTTTGTAGAGCAAGCAAAACAAATGGCTGATATGGGTGTGCAATCGATAGCCATTAAAGATATGGCTGGCTTGTTGACACCTTTTGTGACAGGTGATTTAGTCAAAGCATTAAAAGGGGCTTTAAATTTACCTGTGTTTATCCATTCCCATGATACAGCTGGTTTATCTACCATGTGCCAATTAAAAGCGATTGAGAATGGTGCCGATCATATTGATACGGCCATTTCTAGTATGGCTTGGGGTACAAGTCATCCTGCTACTGAATCAATGGTGGCAGCGTTGCGTGATACGCCTTATGACACAGGTTTAGATTTAGAGTTAATTCAAGAAATTGGTATGTATTTCTACGAAGTACGCAAAAAATATCACCAATTTGAAAGTCCATTTACTGGGGTTGATACCCGTGTACAAGCAAACCAAGTACCTGGTGGTATGATTTCTAACCTTGCTAACCAAATGCGCGAACAAGGTGCTTTAAATCGTATTAATGATTTATTTGATGAGATTCCAAGGGTTCGTAAGGACTTAGGTTATCCGCCATTAGTAACCCCAACCTCTCAAATTGTGGGTACTCAGGCATTATTTAATGTACTTTCTGGTGAGCGTTACAAAACCATTACTAATGAAGTTAAGCTTTATTTAGAAGGTCGTTATGGTAAGGCTCCAGGAGAAATTAACGAAGAATTACGTTTCCAAGCAATTGGTAATTCATTTGTGATTACAACACGCCCTGCTGACTATTTAGATCCAGAAATGGAACAATTACGAGCAGAAATTGGTGATTTAGCTAAGTCTGAAGAAGATGTATTAACTTATGCTATGTTCCCTGATATTGGTCGTAAGTATTTAGAAGAACGTGCTGCTGGTACTTTAAAACCTGAAGAGTTATTACCTATTCCTACCGCTGGTAGTGCAGGTGCAGCTGTTTCTAATGAAGGTGTATCTGAGTTTGTGGTGGATGTGCATGGTGAGAGTTACCGTATTGACATTAAGGGTGCTAGTGCTAAGGCTAAGGGAAAACGTCACTTCTATTTAACAGTAGATGGTATTCCACAAGAGGTAGTATTCGAACAGTTAGTTTCTGGTGAGAGTGCTGCTGGCGGACGTAAACAAGCTTCTAAAGAAGGTGATGTATCTGTTGGTATGACAGGCACTGTTGTGGACGTATTAGTAAAAGAGGGAGATATTGTTAAAAAAGGTCAAGCGCTCTTTATTACTGAAGCGATGAAAATGGAAACAGAAATTCAAGCCCCAATTGATGGTGTTGTTAAAGCTATTCATATTAAGGGTGGTGATGCTGTTAATCAAGGCGAATTACTGATAGAAATTGAAGGATAAATAGTAAACTATAAATGTGATTAATGGCACTAAACAATATTAATAGACTAGTAAAATAGAGCTTGTTATATTTTAATTACCAACTTAATTTGTTGAATTAATATGAAAAAAAATTAGTAAAACTAGTCTATTAATAGATAGTGCTTTAGTTGCAAATATGTTTTATGGTTGTGCGATGATAGAAAAGTATCAACCACTAATGAACCAGCAAAATTAACTACTGCTCCCAAGCAAAAATATGGCTTTTCAGCTTATTATGAAGATCCAAATAATAAAGACGCTATAAAGAAATTGGGCATAATGACAGACTCAAAACTTAGATCAGTTATTAGTGTAGCAAAAGATTTTAATAAGTCTGCTAAAGAGCGTTATAGATGTGTTTGTGATAATAAGCCTATTAACTTGTAGTGCTAGTTTTACAACAGGTACAGTACAAAATGTACAAGCTAAATATTAATAGTTTAGTGAATGCATTTAACCGTTAATTTATTGTTGTGCTAATCCTAAGAGCAATACTTTATCAGTATTGCCTTTATTTTTTGTATGTTATGTTGGAATCATATTTTTAGGTAAATCTAAAATATCAACAATCACTTCGCCAGCTAGTTTTTTTCCTTCCTCTGTATGTAAGGCGGGCTTATCACCTAAAAAAGTTAAAGTGGTTGTTGCTTTAATAACAGAGCCATACACTGTACCAGTGTAAGCATCTAAGCCTGATGGAGTGTCCAAAGCTAAAGTGGGTAAATTAAAAGCATTTAATTGACTAATAAACTGTTGCCAATTTTCAGATAATGGACGGTTTAAACCAATCCCAAATAAACCATCTATTATTAGTTTAGGCCGCGTTGTTAACTGATCTAGATGAGTAATTATAGGTAGCTTATTAATATGGCATAGTGCTAAAGCTTTTATAGCCGCAGGGCTTGCCACTGGCTCGGGAATAAAAAGTGTAACTTGATAGTCTCGGGAATGTAAATTTAACCCAGCCCATAAAGCATCGCCACCATTATTGCCTGTTCCTACAGCAATTAAAATATGGCTAGCGGTAGGATATTGATGATTTACCCAGTCAGCAGTAGAGCGTGCTGCTCGTTGCATTAAGTCAATCCCTGCCTGCTCAGCAGTTTGCTCTATTTGGCGGAGTTGGGGGAGGGTATAAGTTGTTACTATATTATTTATCATGCAAAATAAAATTATTAATAATTAAAAATCTTAATATTATCCATAAATAATATAGAATTTAATAAAAAATGCCTACCTATATAATTATTATATATAGGTAGGCATTAAGGAAGTTAACATTGTGGTTAGTGATGGGTGTCTTCAGCTTTTATTTGTGCCATAGATATTCGTACAGTATTTGCTTGATGTTTACATTCTTCTTGTGAACGTGTCTTTAAGCTATTTATCATAGAATTTCTTTTTTGTTCACGCTCAGTTATAGTTATTTTATTGTATAAAGGTGAAGCCTTATCATCATATATATAAGCGTTAAGCTCATCGTAAGCTTTTAATGTGTCTACACAATTACCTGTTAAACCTGTAACAGTATCAGTTGTATTTTCTGTTTTATCACAGGCCATCAAAAATAATGAACATATACTTACAATAACTATTTTTTTCATTTAATTAATCTCTTAATAATTTATATATTACTTAACTCTTTGTCCTGGTATTGCACCACTATCTGGACTTAGTAGGTAAATTTCTTCACCACCAGGGCCTGCGGCCATTACCATTCCTTCGGACATACCAAAACGCATTTTTCTTGGTTTTAGATTGGCTACCATTACAGTTAGGCGGCCTTCTAATTGGCTTGGGTCTTTGTATGCACTTTTAATACCTGCAAATACGTTGCGTTGTTGGTCACCAATATCTAAGGTTAACTGTAATAATTTATCAGCACCTTCTACATGTTGTGCTTTGATAATTTTAGCGACACGCATATCGACAGCAGCAAAAGCATCGTATTCAATTTCTGGTGCTAATGGGTCTTTTGTTAATTCGCCATTACCTTTAGGTACACCTTCAGCTTTTAAGTCTTCTTTAGAGGCTTCTATCATTGCATTAACTTGCTCTTGTTCAATACGTGTCATTAAGGGTTTAAACTCATTAAGTTGGTGATTAGCTAGAGGTGCTTGATAATCAGCCCATGTTAATGGTTCGATATTTAAATAAGCTTCGGCTTTTTTAGCTAACTCTGGTAATACAGGTTTTAAAGTAAGTACTAATAAGCGGAATAGGTTAATACCTAATGCACAAATTTCTTGAACTTGTTGTTGTTTACCTTCTTGTTTATTTAATGTCCAAGGTGCTTTGTCAGCAATCCATGCATTAGCTTGGTCGGCTAATGCCATAATTTCACGCATTGCTTTGTTAAAGTCACGGGCTTCATAAGCATCGGCAATTGTTGGAATAGTCTCTTGGAAGGTTTGCCATAATTCTGGAGCAGGGTTTGCCTCTACTAATACGCTATTATTACCACGAGCAATAAAGCCAGCACAACGACTAGCAATATTAACTACTTTACCTACTAAATCCGAGTTTACTTTTTGAATAAAGTCATCAAGGCTTAAATCAAGATCATCAACAGTACGAGTAAGTTTACTAGCATAGTAATAGCGTAAGTATTCTGGTTGTAAGTGGTCTAAGTAAGTACGGGCTTTAATAAATGTCCCTCTTGATTTAGACATTTTTGAGCCATTAACAGTTAGGTAACCATGTACATTAATTGCAGTAGGTTTACGATAGCCTGCACCATCTAACATCGCAGGCCAGAATAGGGCATGGAAGTTAACGATATCTTTACCAATAAAGTGGTAAACCTCTGCATTAGAGTCTTTTTTCCAAAAACTATCAAAGTCTAATTCTGGACGTTGTTTACATAGGTTTAATAAGCTAGCCATGTAGCCAATAGGAGCGTCTAGCCATACATAGAAAAACTTGTTAGGCTCACCTGGAATTTCAAAACCAAAGTAAGGCGCATCACGAGAAATATCCCATTCTTGCAAACCAGAATCTAACCATTCAGCTAATTTATTGGCAACAGAATCCTGTAATGAACCGCTACGTGTCCATGTTCTAAGCAGCTCTGTGAAATCAGGTAATTTAAAGAAGAAGTGCATAGATTCTTTAAGTACAGGAATAGCGCCTGAGATAGTGGATCTTGGATTTTTTAATTCAGTTGCATCATAAGTAGCACTGCATTTTTCACAATTGTCGCCATATTGATCTTCTGCACCACAACGAGGACAAGTACCTTTAATAAAACGATCAGCTAAAAACATTTGTTTTTCAGGGTCAAAATATTGAGTTACTGGTCGAGTAGCAATATGACCTTGTTCTTTTAGTTTTAAGTAAATTTTTTCTGATAGTTCTTTATTCTCGGTGCTATGGGTTGAGTAAAAATTATCAAATGCTACAAAGAAATCAGCAAAGTCTGTGCTATGTTCTGCACGAACATTATCAATTAATTGTTCTGGAGTAATGCCTTCTTTTTCAGCACGTAACATAATGGCTGATCCATGAGCATCATCAGCACATACATAAATAGCTTGATGACCACGCATTTTTTGAAAACGAACCCAGATATCAGTTTGAATATATTCAACTAAGTGGCCTAAATGTATAGAACCATTGGCATAGGGTAAGGCACTGGTAACAAGTATTTTGCGGGTTGTCATGATATCTGCCGTTATTTCCATTAAGTTAAAAGGGTTATTGTACTAAATTTATTACACTTTGCAGTGTAGAATACGTTAAATTAACTATTAATTATAAATAACAGTGAGCTTGTTATTCCAGATGAAAAATAATCTATTTTTTAAACAATGGCTAAATTTCTGTGCATTAATACTTATTGTATTGGTATTACAGGGTTGTATTTCTCGTAATGTGCAAAATTATAATTATAAAAATAATATTATAGAGGGAGCAAAACAAGGTAATGCTGAGCAGCAATTTTTATTAGGTTGGCATTATCAATATGGTTGGATTGTTCCAAGAGATAATGGACAAGCTGTTTATTGGTATGAGCGTAGTGCTTGGCAGGGTAATCCAAAGGCTGAGTTTCATCTAGCTAGTATGTTTGATAAAGGAATAGGTACTGTCCAAAATAAAGCCCGTGCCGTTTATTGGTATCGCAAAGCTGCTGCTCAAAATTATACAGAAGCTCAGATTAATTTAGGTTGGTTCTATTTATTAGGTGAAGATATTGATGAAAATAACGAAGAAGCACTTTACTGGTTTAAACGTGCAGCTGACCAAAATAATGGGGAAGCAATGGTGATTTTAGGAAGTTTATACCGTTATGGAAGGGGAGTTGCAAAAGATGGTCAACAAGCTGTGTATTGGTATGAGTTGGCCACTAAACAGAATAGGGTAGTAGCAATGTTTTTGTTGGGTGATATATATGAAAAAGGGGATATAGTAAATAAAAATACCGCATTAGCTAAAGAATGGTTTCAAAAAGCAGCAAACTTAGGTTATCAGCCAGCTAAGGATAGATTAATGAATTTATTGAAATAATTATCATATTAGCTATATTTTTGCAATAAGACTTAAATCTTAATATATTTAATACAAATTTTTATTTGATTGATTATAATAGAAAAAGCCTTAAATGTTGTTAATGGAATAATAGTATGTTTGCAAAATGTTTTACAGGGAGGTTGCTATTAAGTGTTTCCCTTATTTTTATCATAAAACCTATCTTTGCTTTAGACCCAAATTACCAAAATCCAACAGGTTCAAATCTCACAGTAGATAATCAGACTATAACATCTATTGTTGATACTTCTGTTTTAGGAGGTGGAGTTATATTAGGAAACCCTGAAATGGGTAGTTATCTTGGTGATGTAACTTTAACTTTAACAGATAGCACTATTGATTTAAATCAAAATAATGTCTCGCATGCAGTTAGAACCGGTAGCTATAGTGCTAATGCAACATTAACCACTAATATTAGTAACTCTACTGTTAAATTAGTGTCTACAGGTGGATTTCCCCCAAATACCATAGGAGTATTATCAGAATCACATAGCAGTGGGCAAATCCATCTTCTAAATTTAGAAGATATAAATATAGATGTAATAGGGACTGTTGCCAATCCATCGATAGGAATACTCGCATATTCAATTAATGGGGCTAATACGATTGATATTCAGCTTGTAGGGACTAATATTATAAAAGCAACAGGTAATGCTGATTATGTAACTGCTATTTATGCAGGTCGTGATGGAAGTACTAATATCACGATTCAAGAACAAGACAGTGGTGGTAGTATTATTGCTATATCAAATGGTACAGCAACAAGTTATGCTATAAGAGCTGATGAAGGGTCTAGTTCTACCATTATTAATACAAAGTCAGAAATTACTTCTACTTCAGCATCTGGTAGTGCTTATGGTATTGCGGCAAGCGGTAATGTAGTAGAAATTGAAAACTTAGGTTCAATTACTGCTGATGGTGTAAATAGTTTTGGTATTTATACAACAGCTACAGATTCTGCTAGGTTAGATATTAAATCTAATATTTTGGTACAAGGTAGCAGCAATTCAACGGCTATATATAGTCAAACCGGTACAGGCGATAACATTATTAATGTTGCAGAGGGTATTCATGTTCATGGAGGAGATGGAGCAGGTGCAACAGTCAATATAGCAAGTACTTCGGGTAATCAAATATTAACTAATGATGGTGTTATTAGTGCAACCAGTGACCGTGCAATTGTTGGTGGAAGTGCTGGGAGTACTACAATAGATAATAACAATTTGATGACAGGTTATGTCAGTCTTTCGGGTAATAATGTTATTTTCAATAATAATGGTCGCTTTGATTTACAGAATTTTGGCAGTGGAGCTAAAGCAAATAGTGTTAGTAGTTTTGGAGCAAATGGTGTCTTTAATAATTCAGGCGTATTAGCTTTATCAAATAAAAATAATACAGGTACTACTACTCAAGCTTCTTTAACAGGCCTTGCTAACTTTAATCATAATGGTGTGATTGATTTAAGGACAGGCCAAAATAGTTTGGCAGGTAATACGTTAACAATTGGTAATGCAGGAGCAGGTAACTTTGTTTCTAATGGTGGTGCTTTATATTTAAATACTTATATTGCAACTACTGGAGGCATAAGTGACAAGCTTGTTATAGACAATGCAATAACGGGTACTGGTGCAACTAAAGTATTTATTACACCTACTGCTGGTAGTTCGTATGGTTATTTAACAGGTGATGGTATAGAGGTTATACAGGTTAATGGTAATTCTTCTAATAATGCCTTTGCTCTAGGGCGACCTGTAGTGAATGGTATTTATCAATATGGTCTTTATCAAGGTGGCTCAGCCAGTGCCTATAGTTGGTATTTAAAAAATATGCCAAATGCTATCAATCCCATTGTTGGTGCTTATTTGGCTAATCAAGTAGCCGCTACGGAGATGTTTAATCAACAATTAAGAGATCGTTTATTAGCATCATCCACGGCAGCTTCAACAGATACCTCACAACTAAATACTTTGTGGTTACGTACTAAGATGACTCATGGCAGCAGGCATAGCGTTCATGACAGTCTTAGTAATAGAGATCGTATGTATATCATGCAGTTAGGTAGTGATCTAGGTGTATGGCGCTTAAATGAAGGTAATCTGCATGTAGGGATTATGGCTGGTTATGGTGATTATGAAAATACCAGTACCTCACGCTCTACACGTATTAAAGCAGACTCTTCTGTTAAAGGCTATAACGTGGGTACTTATGCTAGTTGGTTCCAAAATGATGACTCTGCACTAGGCTTATATGTGGATACTTGGTCGCAATATGGTTGGTTCCGTAATGAGACCAAAGGCAAAGAAGTTTCAGGCAATAAAAAATATAATAGTAATGTATGGAGTAATTCACTAGAAATTGGATATGGCTTAGTATTAGGCCAGCAACAGACCACTCAGTGGGTTGCAACACCACAAGTACAGTTAACGTATCATTATTATGATACAGATAATTTATATGATAGACATAATGAGTTGTGGGTAACAGACAATAAAGGAAGTGGCTTGATGTCGAGGGTGGGGGTACGTTTGCATGCAAGAGATACCCAACGTAAACAGGCTATAGAACCATTTATAGAGATGAATTGGATTAATAATACAGCCAAAAATCAGTTAGAGTTTAATGGTACTGAATTGCGAGATGGTATGCCTAAAAATCGCTTTGAGGCTAAGTTAGGCTTGCAAGGTAATATAACTAATCAATTAAACGTTTCGGCTCAAGTTGGTGGTCAATGGGGACGCAGTAAATTTGATCAGTATCAGGGGCAACTTAATCTTAATTATCGATTCTAAAGAGTTATTATTGGTAGATAAATAAAAAAGGTAATCAAATGATTACCTTTTTTTATAACAGATTTTTTATACGAGTAGCTGTGCTTGTTGTAAAGTCCGTACAGCTTCTAACCAGTCAGGTTGAGATTTATAGTCAGTGCTAGGTGTTACTTTAGTTTTCATCATTGCTAGTTTTTGGCTAGGTAGTATGTTTAGTTTTTGAGTGGAAATTAAAGCCTCTTCTGCCATAGCTCGATTATTACAGACTAAGGCTATATCACAACCTGCACCAAAAGCAGCTGCTACACGATTATGAATATCACCTACTGCATGGGCACCAACCATAGATAGGTCATCGCTAAAAATAATCCCTTTAAACTGTAGTTCTTGGCGTAAAATAGTTTGTATCCAGTATGCAGAAAAACCAGCAGGTTTATTGTCTACTTGGGTATAGATGATATGAGCAGGCATAATGCCTACTAATTGTTGAGAGAGTTTTGTAAAAGGAATTAAATCAGTTTTTCTAATTTCATCTAAAGAACGTTCATCTTCTGGAATAACAAAATGAGAATCACCTGTTACCCAACCATGTCCTGGAAAATGTTTACCTGTGGCTTGCATACCGGCCTTTTGCATACCAGTTATAAAGGCACTAGCTAACTCAGTTACTTTTTCAGGATTATTAGCAAAAGCGCGTTTGCCAATAACTTGGTTTCTATCATAGTTAATATCAAGTACAGGAGCAAAGCTAATATCAAGGCCAATAGCCAATACTTCCGTAGCCATTAACCAACCGCAATAATTAGCTAGCGCTAGTGCATTAGGATGTTCAATAAAGCTTCCCATAGCAGGGAGTTTTAGCATATTTTGACGTAACCGTTGTACACGACCACCTTCTTGATCAATAGCTAAAATTAAATCAGGGCGAATAGCTCGAATAGAAGCACATAGCTCTCTTACTTGTTTAGGGTCTTCTGTATTACGAGTAAATAATATTAAGCCACCAATTTCAGGGTGTTTTAGAAATTGACGGTCTTCAGCAGTCAACCAAAGACCTTCAATATCAACCATTAATGAGCCTTGCATAAGATGCCTTATTCTGTATAGGGTTGTTCACTGATTTCTACAGGACAGTGAATTGGTATTAATTCAAAGAGTTTAATTATATCAGTATTGCGTAACCTAATGCATCCATGAGAGAGAGGGATGCCCATCGGCTCTATGTCAGGTGTGCCATGCAAATAGATGTAACGACGAAAGGTGTCAACATTACCTAGTCGATTAAAACCTAATTCACAACCACTAAGCCATAGTATACGAGTTAATATCCAATCTCTATTCGGGTGTTGTTGAGCTAATTCAGATGACCAAATCTCACCTGTCCAACGTCTTCCACTGAGTACGGCATTAATAGGTAAATTAGCCCCAATTTTAGCTCTTATAAAGTGTTTGCCAAGCGGTGTGCAATTACTGTTTTGTAACTGTCCAGCTCCTTTTAAAGCAGTAGAGACTGGTATGGTTAACGTTAACTTCCCTTGTCTAAAGCCATAAAGCTTCTGATCAGCAATGGAAACAATAAGTTGATCTAACATTAGATTTATTTTAGTTTAGAAATATCGTATTTTGCATTCACTAGCGTTTGATCTTTTAATGCTGGTGCAGCTAATAACCCAGCTGTAATATAAGGAGTCATTAACTGAATAACTTGTGATGTTTTAATTGAGGTTTTAAATTCCTTTTTCATTAACGTTCTAAAATATTCCAAACTCGCTATATTAAGTAAGATGGTACCTAAGCCAAAATGTAATCGCCAAAACCATTCTACTTCTGAAATATTATCATCATGAGCCGCTTTTCTCAGCAGTAATCCATAACGATAGAATACAATACCAAAATCATTACTCATATATTCATGCAAAAATAATTGTTTTTGTAGTAATGCATTGCTTAATAAGCGCATAAAGGTAACCACACCTTTTGGGCTATGTGATTTGACGGACACAATTAATTCCATAAAGATGGCTAACAGCTCTTCAGTTGAAGGCGTAGCATTTTGTGCTGACTCATAGTAATCTAGTTTCTTTTCAAGCTCAGAACAAAACTGTGTTAAATATCTCGAAAAAATGGCTTTAATTAAACCTTCTTTTGAACCAAAGTGATAATTGACTGCAGCTAGATTAACTTCAGCCTCAGCAGTGATGGTGCGTAAAGATGTTTCTGTGAAACCTTTTTCTGCAAATAATTGTTCGGCAGCATTATAAATACGTTCTATGGTTTTATCAGATGCTTTCATTGTGGCTTTCCAATATATTAAGGCAATATGTAATTATAATATGTAATGATTTTTAAACATTAACATAATAGTTAAAAAATGCTTAAAAGTCATTTAAAGAGCTGTTACTTTATATAATGGACTGTTAAATAAAGTAACTGAGTTTGGTCAATTAACTAGAACAATTAACCTATTCGCGTTAAACTAACTGCATCCCATGCGGTTATAATTTTTATAATATATGTCTATAGTTAGGCTATTTTTCACCCACAGAAGAAGAGAAAGAGGACACCCATGAAGGTTCTTGTAGCAGTTAAACGAGTGGTTGACTACAACGTAAAAGTCCGTGTTAAAGCAGACAATACGGGAGTTGACCTAGCTAATGTCAAAATGTCAATGAACCCCTTTTGCGAAATTGCGGTAGAAGAAGCAATTCGCTTAAAAGAAAAAGGCATAGCCACCGAAGTAGTTGCCGTATCAGTAGGCCCAGTAGCGGCACAAGAACAACTTCGTACCGCCTTAGCATTAGGCGTTGATCGCGCTATCCTCGTAGAAGCCGAAGACAACCTAAGCTCCCTCAACGTAGCCAAAGTACTAAAAGCAGTAGTCGACAAAGAACAACCACAACTCATTATCCTAGGTAAACAAGCCATCGATACCGACAACAACCAAACAGGCCAAATGTTAGCCGCCCTAGGTAATTACTCACAAGGTACCTTTGCCTCCAAACTAGAAGTAGCGGGCGACAAAATCAACCTTACTCGCGAAATTGATGGTGGACTACAAACCGTAGCACTAACCCTACCAGCCGTAGTAACAACCGACCTACGTCTTAACGAACCACGCTATGCTTCACTCCCTAACATCATGAAAGCCAAGAAAAAGCCATTAGAAACTACCAACCCTGCTGACCTAGGCATTACCGTCAACAACACCGTAACCACCCTAAAAGTAGAAGCCCCTGCTGCCCGTAAAGCAGGTATCAAAGTAAGTTCAGTAGCAGAACTCGTAGACAAACTAAAGAACGAAGCGAAGGTGATCTAATGACAATCCTTGTTATAGCAGAACACAACAACACAACATTAAATACCGCCACCCTCAACACCGTAGCGGCAGCCCAAGCAATTGGTGGAGACATCCACATCCTCGTCGCAGGCCAACATGCCCAAACAGTAGCTGACGCGGCGGCAAAAGTACCAGGCATAAGCAAAGTCTTACTAGCAGACAATGCAGCCTATGCCCACATGCTACCTGAAAACGTAGCCAAACTTATTCTAGGCCTAGCCAACAACTACAGCCACATCCTAGCGCCAGCCACAACCGATGGTAAAAACTACCTACCACGCGTAGCAGCCCTACTCGATGTAGACCAAATCTCAGAAATCATCGCCGTACAAAGCCCAGACACCTTCAAACGCCCCATCTACGCAGGCAATGCTATTGCCACCGTACAAACAAGCGCCAACATCAAAGTCATCACTGTGCGTACCACAGGTTTTGATGCAGTAGCGGCTGAAGGTGGTAATGCGACCATTGAAGCGATTAGCGAAGCAACCGACGCAGGCGTATCCAGCTTTATCAACGAAGAACTAGCCAAATCAGACCGTCCAGAACTAACCGCAGCCAAAGTAATTGTATCAGGTGGTCGTGGCCTACAAAATGGCGACAACTTCCAACTACTTTACGCCCTAGCAGACAAACTAGGCGCAGCGGTAGGTGCATCACGAGCAGCGGTAGATGCTGGCTATGTACCTAACGACCTCCAAGTAGGCCAGACAGGTAAAATCGTAGCTCCAGAACTCTACATAGCGGTAGGTATTTCAGGCGCTATCCAACATCTAGCGGGCATGAAAGACTCCAAAGTTATTGTAGCGATCAACAAAGACGAAGAAGCCCCTATCTTCCAAGTAGCGGATTATGGTTTAGTGGGTGACTTATTTGAGTTAGTGCCTGAACTTACTAAAGCGCTATAGGCAACATTAAAGATTAGTGTTATAAATAACCCTATTCATCTTATGTGAATAGGGTTTTTTGTTTATATAGTTAATAATATTTTTATGGAATGTCGTTTGGGTTGTGGGGCTTGTTGTATTGCTCCGTCTATTTCTTCTTCTATTCCAGGAATGCCTAATGGTAAACCTGCAGGTATTCGCTGTGTACAACTTAATGAGCAAAATCTTTGTCAATTATTCGGTAGTTCAGAACGTCCCTTAGTATGTTCAGCTTTCCAAGCAGAACATACTATTTGTGGCGATAATAGTGAACAGGCAATGCAGATAATTACAGAGTGGGAACTAATAACTAAAGTATCTTAAATAGGTAAGGTTAATGTCACAGAAGCATTTATCAACACGTTTGTATAACTATTTGAGTGGCAATAAACAAGATCAAAAAGAAACAAGTCAAACCAAAAATGAAGAGGTATTGCAGCGCAATTTCTTTAGCCATTTGTGGATTTCTTTAGGGAATAAATTAGCTGATTCCTTAATTAGCCCCCGCCTTATTTTACCTTGGCTATTAAGTGCTATGCATGCGCCATTATGGGTAGTGAGTTTATTAGTACCTATTCGTGAGGCAGGTGCTTTATTACCGCAATTAATTGTCGCTAGTATTTTACGGGTTAAAAAAATTCGTAAATGGGTATGGTTTAATGCTTGTTTGGTATTAACTTTATGTGGTGTGGCGTTAATAATACTGGCCATTACTGGAGAGGGTTTCTGGGGGTCTGTATTAGTATTGGTAACATTAACTATTCTTTCTTTAGCAAGAGGTGTTACCTCAATTACTAGTAAAGATGTAATGGCTAAAACCATTGATAAAGAAAGCCGCGGCCATTTAATGGGGTGGAGTACCAGTATTGCAGGGGGGATTACGCTACTTGCAGGCGTGATATTAGTATTACTCACTGATCAACCCGGTAGGCCAATAGTAGCTGGGTTATTGCTATTAGCTACTTTAGGTTGGGCTGTTGATATTATCTTTTGCGCTCGTTTAATTGAACCTGAAAGTGAAATAGAACAAGAATTAAAAGAAAAAAGTAGTTTAGTGAGAGCTTGGGAATTATTGAAAACAGATAAGCAGTTTTTACATTTTAATATTAGCCGTTCATTACTGCTTTCTAGTGCTTTGGCCTTACCCTATATTGCTATTTTGGGTAGAAAACATAGCGGTGCAAATTTGGGTAGTTTAGGTATTCTAGTATTAATCTCGGGCATAGCCACTATGGTTGCTAGTCCTTTTTGGGGTAAATATGCTGATCATTCTAGCCGTAATGTTATGCGAGATAGTGGATTAGTGGTAGCTGTTATTTGTTTTGCTATTACTCTATTTGGTTATTTGCCTGAAAGTATTAGTAGTACAGTCTGGCCGTATGCATTTGCTTATGGCTTTGTTGTGATTGGTGAAACAGGGATTGGTATAGGTCGTAAAACCTATATTGTCAATATGGGGGATGGAGAAAGCAGGGCACTTTATATTGCGTTATCTAATACCATTACAGGGATTTTAGTGTTGATATTAGGTTCAATACTCGCAGCATTAAGTTCATGGGCAAGTCTTGATGTGGTATTAATTACCTTAGCGGTAGGCTGTATAATTGGTGCTTGGTCTGCACAAAAATTAGAAAATATTTAAAGTATAGAATAGGCAGTTTAATAATAAACTGCCTGTAGTTGATTTAGTGGTTATTAAACAGCTAATAATTTTTCTAATTTTTCTTGGTCTCGAGCAAAGGCACGAATACCTTCTGCTAGTTTTTCTGTAGCCATTGCGTCTTCATTCATATGCCAGCGATATTGGCTTTCCGATAAACTTTGTTGAGTTTCTTGTGTTCCTTGCTCTGGAGATAGTATACGAGGAAGGTCATTATTATCTTGTGCTAACTTTTCTAATAAGTCTGGACTAATAGTTAGTCGATCACAACCTGCTAGTTGTTCAATCTGGCCTATATTACGGAAGCTAGCACCCATTACAATGGTTGAGTAGTTGTATTGTTTATAGTAATGATAAATACGACTAACAGATTGTACACCTGGGTCTTCTACAGCGGTAAAGTCACGGTTTTCAGCTTTCTTATACCAATCATAAATTCTACCAACAAAAGGTGAGATTAAGAAAACACCAGCTTCTGCACAAGCAACGGCTTGAGCAAATGAAAATAATAGGGTTAAGTTAGTTTGGATACCCTCTTTTTCAAGTTGTTTTGCGGCTTGAATACCTTCCCATGTGGCAGCAATTTTAATTAAAACACGTTCTTTATTAATGCCTTGTGCTTGGTAAATATTGATAAGTCTTTTGGCTCTATTTATCGTTGCTTGGCTATCAAAAGAGAGTCTAGCATCTACTTCAGTAGAAATTTTTCCTGGAATAACATTTAGTATTTCTTTACCTACCAGTACTGCAAAAGTATCACAAGCAATACCAATATCTTCTTTGGCTTGTTGTTTTACTTGATTTAGTTGTTGTTGATACTGTGGTAATGCAGCAGCTTTTAATAATAGTGATGGGTTAGTTGTAGCATCTACAGGTTTTAATCGAGCAATTGCTTCCATATCCCCTGTATCTGCAACAACAGTAGTAATTTGGCGAAGTTGTTCTAATTTATTTGACATAACGTACTCGGTATAGAAAATCAGTCCATAGAAATTGCATAACACTACCTGAGTTAATTAAATTACTCAATGATATTGATTAAATAGATTGCAAAATAGTTAATAAAGAATAAAAATGCTATAGGTAATACAGTACAATAACTAAAACTTTATCTAGGATCTTATATTCACGGGGGGAAGGCCTATTATGCATTGTCCATTTTGTGGTACTCATGATACAAAAGTGATTGATTCACGTTTAGTGGCTGAGGGAGATCAAGTTAGACGCAGACGTGAATGCATTGAATGTGGTGAGCGCTTTACAACGTTTGAAACAGCAGAATTAGTTATGCCGCGGATAATTAAACAAGATGGAACGCGTCAGCCTTTTAATGAAGATAAATTACGGGCTGGTATGCTTAGGGCATTGGAAAAACGGCCTGTAAGTATGGAGTTATTAGAGGAAGCATTAGCAAGAATTAAACATAAACTCAGGGCATCGGGTGAACGTGAAATTAGTTCACTAAAAGTAGGTGAGCTTGTAATGGAGGAGTTGAAAGGATTAGATGAGGTTGCTTATATCCGTTTTGCCTCTGTATACCGTAGTTTCCAAGATATTAATGCTTTCCGTGATGAGGTAGAGCGCCTTTCACAAAATATTGATAAGAATAATGAATAATCATCAATTATGGATGAGCAAAGCATTACAGTTGGCTCGTCAAGGTATTTATTCTACTCATCCCAATCCACGTGTTGGTTGTGTAATTGTTGCCGATAATCAGCTTGTTGGGCAAGGGTGGCACCAAAAGGCCGGTGAGCCACATGCTGAGGTTTATGCTTTACGAGAGGCAGCAGAGAAAGCAAAAGGCGCAACAGCCTATGTTACTTTAGAGCCTTGTAGTCATTTTGGTAGAACACCACCTTGTGCAGATGCTTTGGTAAATGCAGGTGTTGCCAAAGTTGTGATTGCTATGCAAGACCCTAACCCTCAAGTGGCAGGAAAAGGTATCGCAAAATTACAGGCTGTTGGTATTGAGGTTATTTGTGGTGTATTAGAACAAGAAGCGGCAACCTTGAACAAAGGTTTTATTAAACGTATGCGTTCAGATTTACCCTATGTTACTGTTAAATTAGCGATGAGTTTAGATGGTCGTACAGCAATGGCTAGTGGTGAGAGTCAGTGGATTACAGGAGCTGCTGCGCGTAGTGAAGTACAACGATTAAGAGCACAGAGTAGTGCTATTATTACAGGCGCTGATACAGTAATATTTGATGATGCAAAGCTAACAATAAGAGCAGAAGAATTAGGATTAAGTGACACATTAACTAATTTAGCTTTAAAGAGAATCCCTTTAAGAGTGCTTGTTGATAGTAAGGGGCGAGTATCCTTTGATAAAGCTTTTTACCAATATCCTTATTCATTAACTGTTTCTAGTTTACCTATACCAAACACGTTAAGAGATGATCAATATTGGTTACAATTACCTGCTAATAAACAGGGATATATAGATTTATTAGCGTTATTAAAAATACTGGCTAAAGATTATGCTGTTAATGAGCTATTAGTTGAAGCAGGAGCAACGTTGGCAGGTGCTTTTACTCAAGCAAAACTAGTGGATGAGTATCAAATTTTTATGGCTAGTAAACTGTTGGGTTCTTCTGCAAGACCATTATTAGACTTACCTTTACAATCAATATCAGAAGCGATTTCTCTAAATATTAAAGACATAAGAGCGATAGGTGATGATTGGTTAATAAAAGCTTATCCACAGTAATAAGCTTTTATTAATTAGATTTCTAGCCCCGATAAAAAATGTGGCCCTATAAAGCGTTTGGGAATATCAAATTCTTCAGGGTATTCAACATTAACTAGGTACAATCCATAAGGTGGGGCAGTAACACCTGCTTTAGTACGATCTTTAGCTTCTAATGCTTCTTTTGCCCAACTAATAGGGCGCTCGCCCGCACCTATGGTCATTAAAAGTCCAGCAAAATTTCGTACCATATGATGTAGAAAGGCATCAGCACGAACGTCTAGAATAATCAATTTACCAAATTGTATTACTTTAAAATGATAAATAGTTTTAATAGGTGATTTAGCTTGACATTGTACTGCCCGAAAAGAGGTGAAATCATGGGTACCAATAAAATAATTAGCGGCTTCCTGCATTTTATTAATATCTAAAGAGCGAAAATTCCATGTAACTTCATCAGAAAGGTGAGCGGGGCGTATAGGGTCACTATAGATAACATAACGATAACGCCTAGCAAATGCTTTATAACGCGCGTGAAAATGCTCTGGTACTACTTTTGCCCATGTAACACTAATATCTTTAGGAAGATTTGCGATAGTGCCCATGATCCAAGCATTCATAGGCCTAATTACATGAGTATCAAAATGGACTACTTGTCCACTTGCATGTACGCAAGCATCTGTACGGCCAGCAACAGATACAGTAATAGGGCTATTAGCAACTGTACTCAGGGCTAATTCTAAGGTTTCTTGGATACTTGGTATGCCATCTAACTGACGTTGAAAGCCCCGATAACGTGAACCATTATATTCAATGCCAAGCGCTATTCTGGAAACGTTTGCGGCAGCCATTTCGGCTGCCGCATTCGAATTACTACTTTTTTCTATCATCGTTTATTTAAGTGTGGCTAAGATCTGTTCTGCTTGTTGTATTTGTTCAGCAGTACCTTCTTTTAGGACTTCTTCTAAAATATCTTTAGCGCCACTAGTATCACCCATTTCAATATAAGCATTAGCTAGTTCTAATTTAGTAGATACTTCATCTTCAGGTGGCAGTTCAAAACCAAGGTCTAACTCGGCAAGCGAGGTCTTAGTATCGACTGTTGAATCAATTAAGGAGATAGCAGGGTCTTCATCCTTAATTACTTCATTTTCTTGAAGAACTGGTGGTTCTATAGTCGCTGTGAAATCATCTGTTGTTGAAGATTGATTGTCACCACCAATAGAAGCTAATAAAGATTTTGCTTCAGCTTGTTGGCTATCATTACCTTCACGTATGATTTCTTCTAATAAATCGTGTGCGCCTTCAGTATCACCCATATCTATATAAGCATGGACTAATTCTAATTTAGTAGTAACTTGGTCCTTTTCAATAATATCATCCATCTCATCAGCAGTTTCTTCGGATGTTGCATGAGGCGTATGAGTATCTGTTATTTCTAAAGGAGGTTCAGAAGCACTGTTAAAACCTAAGTCAAATTTAAACTCTTCTTCTTTAGGTTCTTCTTGTGGTGCCTCTTCTTTTTCAAAGTCAAAGATAGCTGAGTCGGAACTAAAACTTTCATCTTCATCTAAGTTTGTTCCAAATATTGGTTTTTCTAACTCAGTAGAGTCAGGTGTTATCTTTTCTAACTCAAAACTCTCATCTACTTCGCGAGTTGGATCTGGTTCATAAATTACTTCTTTCTCTACTTCAGGTTCAGCAATTTCTTGTGTAGTAGGAGTAGACAGAGTATCAAAATCAAAACTAACTTCGGTTGCTTCAGGTTCTTTAAGATCTGATACTTCTTCTGAAGTAGAGGTGCCAAAAGTATTTTCTTCTGGTGTTTCAAAACTAGTAAATTGTGGAGATTCTTCAAAAGCAGTTGGAGTTACTGTCGCTGGAGAAGAAAAGTTAAATTGTGCACTTGCAAGTGTTGGGTATTTTTCTTTTAAGCTATCTATTTTATGTTGAGCAAGAGGGTCTAACAAAATTAGTTCTTGTTCTTCAGTTTCGAAATTACCTACGTCGCCTTGTTCTGCATAAACTTCCATTAATTTTAGACGATATTCAGTATTAGTAGGATCATCTTGTAGTGCATTAATTAATAAGTCTTTTGCTTCATCATAATGATTATAAGCTAAGTAGATATCAGCTTTATCAATAATACCCATTCCTTCACCTAGTTGAGAAAGTGGGCTGGTTGATGGTTGCGAGCCATTGCTAGAAACAGCGGCTGTATCAGTTTGTTCTGGATCGTTTAAGTCATCATCATCTAGTGTAACATTACTTAAATCTACTACAGTGGCATCGTCATTGGCAGCTTTTTTACGACGTAATAATAAGGCAACTATACAGATAATTAATAGAACACCACCACCAGCCATTAATAGTAGTTGGTTACCAAGAAGTGATGAAATGAATGATGGTTCTGGTGTTGTATCTTGTTGTTTAACTGGAGCAATTGGTTTAGATTGCTGAGCAGCTTTTTTAGCAGCAGCTTCCTCAGCGGCTTTTTTAGCAGCTTCTTCTTGGGCAGCTTTTTTAGCAGCAGCTTCCTCAGCGGCTTTTTTAGCAGCTTCTTCTTGGGCAGCTTTTTTAGCAGCAGCTTCCTCAGCGGCTTTTTTAGTAACTTCTTCTTGGGCAGCTTTTTGTGCAGCAACTTCTTCAGCAGCCTTTTCGTCAGCTGTTGGTTCATCAATAACAACTGGTTTAGTAGCTGGTTGTTCTAATTTTGTTTTGGCTTCTTCTATTTGAGAGTCTTTTTGTTTAGAAAGTTCTTCTAAACGATTGATTTCTGCTTGCAGTTGTTCTAACTGAGTGCTTAGATCATCATTTTCTTGACGTGCATTATCAAGTGCTTGTTTAGAGTTTTCTAATTGGCTTTGTAACTGTTCAGTTTGTTTATTATCTACTACTGCTGGTTTAGTAGGAGTAACATCTGTTTTTGCTGGAGTAGCAGCTGCAGCTGTTGCTGATTTAGTTGATTGTAGTAAAGTAGTTGCTTCAGCCACTGAAATAGCATTTATTTCTTTGCTAGTAGGTACTTTTAATGTATAACCAGCTAATAAGTGGTTAGCACTACCATTAATAAATGCTTTAGGATTTTTCTTATAAATGGCTGTAGCAGTTTTAGCAGCAGAGCTATTATTATCACTTAGCTTTTCAGCAACAGACCAAAGGGTATCACCACGTACTGTTAAGTAAGTTTCACCAGCAATGGTGGATTGAGAAACTGGTTTTGGTGTACTTACTTGGCTGGCAACTGGTTTAGTGGCAGCAGTATTAGTATTACCAGAAGCTGGGAGATCCATTAGAATAGTATATTCTCTGGAAATTTTATTACCTTGCCAATTTACATCAAGTAAAAAGTTAAGATAAGGTTCTTTTACTGGTTTGGTAGAGCTTATTTGAATATAGCCTTTACCATTCGCGCTAAGAACTGTTTTAAAAGTTAGGTTGGAAAGTTCAGACGTACGATCCAGACCAGATTTAGCAAAATCATCAGGGCTTGCTAAGCTTGGTTTGATATCTGCTGCTCTTAAACCTGCCGCATCAGATAGTTCGATTCTGGCATTTAATGGCTGACCATAGGATGATTTCCAAGAAATCTCTCCCATATTTAGAGCATATGCACTTGTTGTAGATAAAGTAATGGTAGTAGCAATAGCAGCAACCAACTTATGAACTTTTACCATAGTATAATCCCTTGAAACCAAACTTTTACGAGTTCTTAAAAAAAATTTTTCTAATAATACTATATAAATAGCGTTAATATGTAGTATTTCCTCTCATTTTAGTTATTTTAATCACTAAAATTCACTATATAGCACTAAGAAAATTGATTTTTGTTAATTAATATTCATCTAAAGTAATAGTATATCACTACTTACATCGTTATTTATTAGTTACTGGGCCTATAAAACTAAGGCTATAGAAATAAATAATAGTGAAACAGTGTTATATAAATCACATATAATAAAGCATATTATGGTGGTTTTCTTGATGTGTCTTAAGGTTAAGGTAAACTTTTAACCACTTTCCTACAAAGTTTACTGGATTTATTGTTAATAAGATGTTTGATATTCAGATGAAAAGTACCCAATGGCTATAAAAAAGTTATTGTCAGCTACTCATTTATCAGTAGTGCAATGGTTATTCTTTATTGTAGTAGCAAGTTTTTCTGGTTGGCTATTAGAAAAGTTTGCTGTTCCTGCCGCGTTATTACTTGGCCCTATGTTATGTGCAGTAATAATGGGTGTAAGTGGCACAAAAATTAGAATGCCTAAAGTATATTTTAAGTTTAGTCAGGGAATAATAGGCTGTTTAATTGGGCATGCTATGACTATGGGTATTTTAATAGAAATATTGCAAATATGGCATGTGATGCTAGTAGCTACTATTGTTACGCTTGTGCTAAGTGTATTAGTCGGTATTGTAAGTGTGCGCTATGGTGGTTTACCTGGTTCTACTGCTGCTTGGGGCACTTCACCAGGTGGTGCGGCTACTATGGTAGCGATGGCAGAAGAATATGGTGCCGATGCGCGTGTAGTGGCAACGATGCAATATATTCGAGTTATTTGTGTAGTGCTAATGGCGGCATTGGTTGGGCATGTATTTGGTGCTGCTGTGGGTGGATATCAAAATATTCAACCAGCGACTATGCAATGGGATCAAAGTGTCTTTATTAATTTTGTAATTACTATGCTTGTACTCGTAGTAGGTGTCAATATAGGACGTTATATGCCTGCTGGTTTTTTATTAGTTCCTATGTTGTTAGGGACTGTATTACAATTATTAGGTGTTGTAAATTTATTGATACCACATTGGATGATTGCCATTGCTTATGGTGTAATGGGTGCATATATAGGTTTAGGATTTGATCGTGATACCTTACGCTATGTTATGTATGCCATGCCTATTATGATTATTGCATCATTACTATTAGTTTTCCTTTGTGGTATTTCTGCTTTAGGTGTGAGCTGGTGGTTAGACGTAGATTATTTATCTGCTTATCTGGCGACTAGCCCAGGTGGTTTAGATTCTCTTTCGGTAGTCGCTATAGATGTTCATGCAGATGTTGGGTTAGTGATGGCAATGCAAACGCTACGTTTATTTGCTGTTATTTTAACAGGGCCAATGCTTGCTAAATATATAGCCCAATTTGCATTAGTAAAAACTTAATTAGCCATTTATGATTAGTATTCAACAGTTATTAAAAGATAGCCGATTGCCAGATTCTCCAACAGAACGTTTAGATTTGGAGTTATTATTAGCCGCTGCTTTAAATAAACCAACAAGCTACTTACATACGTGGCCTGAAAAGTTAGTAGATCAACAACAGCTTACTTTATTTAATAAGTATTTACAAAAAAGGCTACAAGGTGAACCTATTGCCTATATTTTAGGTGAGCAAGGGTTTTGGTCTTTAGATTTACAAGTAGGTAAACAGACACTTATTCCTCGACCAGATACTGAATTATTAGTAGAAACCTGTTTAAATCATATGCCTAAAGATAAAGTATTGCATATTTTAGACTTAGGCACGGGAACAGGCGCGATTGCCTTAGCTATAGCAAGCGAGCTGCCTCTAGCACAGGTTGTGGGTGTGGATTTTATCGAAGAGGCCATTCAGTTAGCAGAAAAAAATCGTGCAAGATTAAAGCTTACTAATGTTGAATTTATGCAAAGTAATTGGTTTAGCCATTTAACAGCTCAACAGTTTAATATTATTGTGAGTAACCCACCCTATATTGCTAGTGATGACCCCCATTTAATTGAGGGAGATGTGCGGTTTGAACCAAAAACAGCTTTGATTTCAGGGAAAGATGGTCTGGATGATATACGAGAAATTATTCAACAAGCCCCTGATTATTTATTAGAAAATGGTTGGTTATTTTTTGAACATGGTTATCAGCAGGCTGAGTCTGTTCAACGGTTATTGGCTGAACGTGGTTTTATTAATATCAGCACTTTTTATGATTTAGGTGGTAATGAGAGAGTAACTGGAGGACAGTGGTTATGATCCTGACGGATGATGAATTACTACGTTATAGTCGACAGGTTTTACTCGCCGAAGTAGATGTGGCCGGCCAATTAAAGTTAAAACAAAGTAGCGTATTAATTGTTGGTATGGGTGGTTTAGGTGCACCTGTTTCTTTATATCTGGCAGCAGCAGGTGTAGGTAAACTAATATTAGCCGATTTTGACCAAGTAGATTTAACTAATTTACAACGGCAGGTGATTTATACAACTGATCAGATCAAGCAACAAAAAGTACTTGCTGCTAAACAACGATTATTAGCGTTAAATCCAACCATTGATATTGGAACAGTTATTGAAGTTATTGATGAAGAAAATATCAATCATTTAGTTGAGCAGGTGGATATAGTTTTAGATTGTACAGATAATTTTTTAATACGAGATTTAATTAATCGTACTAGCGTATTAAAGAAAAAAGTAGTGATTAGTGGTGCTGCTATTCGTTTACAAGGACAAATAACAGCTTTTGACCCTAACCAGACAACTAGCCCTTGTTACCATTGTCTCTATGGTGATGGAGGCGATGCGCAGTTAACTTGTAGTGAAGCAGGGGTGCTAGGGCCTATGGTGGGTGTTATTGGAAGTATGCAAGCATTAGAGACAATAAAAGCATTGGTTGGTTTTGGTCGTTCATTAGTAGGGCGATTAGTGATATTTAACGGTTTAAATAGTGAGTTTCGAGAACTGAAAGTGATTAAAGATCCAGCTTGTAAAGTGTGTGGTGAGCAAAATGGCAAATAATCAAGCCATTGGTGTTTTTGATTCAGGGGTAGGTGGTTTATCAGTATTAACGGCTATTCATCAGTATTTACCTAATGAAAGTTTACTCTATTTAGCAGATACCAAGTATGTGCCTTATGGAGAAAAAGAGGCAGCATTTATTGTAGAGCGTTGTATAAAAATTACGGATTATTTTATTGCTCAGTCAGTCAAAGCGATGGTTATTGCATGCAATACAGCAACTGCTGCTGCTGCAACAGTGTTAAGAGAAAAGTATCCTCAGTTACCATTGATTGCTATGGAACCTGCTGTTAAACCAGCTAGTCAAGCAACTCGTTCTGGTAAAGTGGGTGTTTTGGCAACAAGTGGTACTTTAAAAAGTGCTAAATTTGCAGCCTTATTGGATCGTTTTGCTAGTGATGTAACTGTGTTTGCTCAACCTTGTCCTGGTTTAGTGGAGTGTATAGAACTCGGTGATTTAACAGGAACAGAGACACGCCAGTTATTAAGCCAATATCTACAGCCGATGTTAGATAATGGTTGTGATACTATTATTTTAGGCTGTACTCATTATCCTTTTTTACGTCCACTGTTACTGGAGCTACTTCCTGCTGATATTCAAATTATTGATACAGGGGAGGCAGTTACACGTCATTTACAAAAGACTCTTACCCTGTTAGATAAACAGGCTGATAGCTCAAATCAACCAACTGTTAACTTCAGAACAACAGGTGATCTTGCAGTATTTAATAAAACCTTATCTTGTTTATGGAAAAGTGATGTGACGACATCACAGCATTTAGAGTTATAAGTAGTGAAGCAATAAAAAAAGCCACTGTTATAGTGGCTTTTTAATAAAATAATTAGCTTAGTGAGTTAATGCCTCAAAAATCTTTGTAGCTACACTAGTTGCTGCTTCTTTTGGATTATTACGAATATAGCTTTCTTGTTCACCAATCACTTTAAACAAACCATCCAACGCTTTATTGGTAACATAATTCTCGATTTTTAAATTATTGTCTGCAACACCAAAGGTAGCTGCTTTTTGTAATATAGCATCATATTGAGATGATAATGAAGATTTTGCAGTGATAGTTTTTACTTTAGGTAAGAACTTATTGAATAGTTGAGTACGATTAGTCTTTTCAAGATATGCAGTGGCTGATTGATCACCACCTGTCACAATAGCTTTTGCATCAGCAAAGGTCATTTGTTTGATACTGTCTAATAGCATTTGTTGTGCTTCAGGGATAGCTGCTTCGGCGGCAGCATTCATGCTATTTTCTAATTGAGTAAGCTGATCTCCCAAGCCAAACATTTTTAGCATTTTAGTGGTTGAGCCTAATTTACCAGGAAGTTCAATTTTAACATCTGGGTTATTGCTAAAGCCTCCTTGTGCACTTAGTTCCTTAACAGCGGTTTGAGCAGCCTGATTTAACATACTTTTTAAACCAGAGCTAGCTTCCGTTTGGCTAATAGTTGCTGCATTTGCATTTAATACAATAGAGATAACAAAAAAGATAGTAGCATAGAAAAAACATTTTTTTACGATAGTCATAGTAAAACTCAGAAAAGATAAAAATTAGTTATTTATTTATATAGATAGATAATAAGAATAAAAGTTTTATTGTTATCTATAAAAATGCCAGATATAAGAATATATCTGGCATTTTAACAAGTTATGTTCAGCTCGTAATAGCTAAACTTTAGTCGTCACCACCGCCTAGTTCTGAAAGTAGGCTAGGAGAAGGGATAAAAAATAAAGTGCCTGTAACCGCTGTACTAAAATCGAGTAAACGATCATAGTTACCCACAGGTTCACCAATAAACATATTGCGTAACATGCGCTCTGTGGTAGTGAAGGTACTTGCATAGCTGATAAAGTAAGTGCCATATTCACCTTTAGAGGGGTTAGCAAAAGGCATGTTAGCACGCATTACTTTTAGTTCGTTACCATCATCATCTGCAATATTAGTAACGGCATTGTGTGCATTAGCTGGTTTTTCTTCATCTGAAAGTTCAATGTCATTAAACTTTCTACGACCGATAACTTTTTCTTGTTCTTCAGTAGAAATACCATTCCAATCTTTCATATTGTGTAGATATTTTTGGATAAATGCATAGCTGCCACCTGCAAAATCTTTATCTTCATCACCTATAGAGGTGAAGTAATAGGCATCTTCACCTTCAGGATTTTCAGTACCATCAACAAAGCCAATAATAGTTCGTCCATCAAAATAACGGAAACCATGAGTTTCATCAACAGATACAACAGCACCCTCTAATAAAGTACTAATTTCAGAGGCTAGCTCAAAACAAATATCCATACGTCTAGCGCGGATATGGAAATATAAATCACCTGGCGTTGATGGAGCAGTATGTTTGTCTCCCTTAATCGCTTGGAATGGCTTTAATTCTTTAGGATAGGCTTGTTCTGGAAATAATTTACCCCAAGCTTCAGCACCAAATCCCATTACACAGCTACCTTGTCCATCTGGTTCACGTTTTCTCATACTTCTTACTAATGCAGCAAGACTGCCACATACATCTTTTACTTGGTCGACGGTGGTTGCAGTGTCAACTAAGTTAAACACCATAAAAATGGCAGATTCTCCTGGTGGAAGGATGACATCAGGTGGAGTGATTTTTGAGGTAGACATCGTTATTCTCCAAACTATTAATCAGACTAAATTCTTACTAACTTTAATTAATCAATGTTATAACTATTTTTTAGAACATTGTATTCATCTAACTATTTAGATTAGATGTAATGTTAATATTATTAAAGTATACATGTTTTTGTTTGCTAGGGTCATTGTTATGTTATTTGTGAATTTAATAACTTACTCAACAGTCCTGTTAAGAGTACCTAGTTCACTATGTTTGATGTAATATTTTGCTTCAACAGGATTTATTTTATAAACACTGTTTCTGCCAAATAAAAAGCCAAAACTAGCATCTTGGATAATATAAATTGTTTCCCCTGCTTTAATAGTAAAAGAAACTTCTCCCCAGTTTTCAGCTTTTGATGCTACAGTATGTTCACCAGGTTCTACATGAAAGTAGATATACTGATTACCACGATTATAACCTACTTGGCTATTAGCTTCTTTACCATCTAAGAACACATTATATTTGAAGATAGTATAAAGGGAGTTTGGTCTTACTACATAAACCATTCCTTGATCTGCTTTAATTAAGTGTGGAAGTTGATAACTTTCTGTATCTTGTAACATTTGTGTTACTGAAACAGGTGTATAACAAGCAGCTAATAATAAAGATAATAGTAAAATAGGTATTAATCTCATTATATTCTCACTTATGATTAATTAATTATCCATTAAATAGCGCATGTTAATTTTGTATCATTAAATTTACTAGTTAATTTAATCAAAAGTATTTGATACAAATATTATTCTAAAGGTTTATTGTATTTTTTAATGTTTAGTGAGAATGTATATACAGCAATTTTTGATCAAAGAGGTATGTTATGAAGTTATTTAATTCAATTATTATTGCCTGTAGTGTTTTGTTTTCTGCTTCCATTTATGCTTCAGAAACTACTATTTATAAATGTGATGATGGTGAGCAATTTCAGGTAGCCTATCCAAATCAAGATAGCGCAGTTTTGTATTATAAAAATGAATTATTTTTATTAAAGTCAGCTGTTTCGGCCAGTGGTGCTCGCTATACAGGAGATAGCCTAGAATGGTGGACAAAAGGTAAAGAGGGTAATCTAACTCCATTAGCAAAAGGTAAAGCAGTTAAAACAAAGACCAGTAAAAGCTGCCATCCTTTAAAATTAGTGAAAGAAGAAACTGTTACTATCCATACTAAATAAGAATATGCTGGGCAAGAGTAATTATTTATATAATAGTTACTCTTTTTAGTAAAACTCTTCTCTCGGCTTTTTCTAATTATTTAAATATAAAAGTTCCCTATCTTTATACAAGTTATTTTTATCTCTATAAATGTGTAAAGTTTTTTACCTATACATTACAGCTAAGGTAAAACATGCGATAATGCTTTTTATTTAATTTCATTATCTTAAATCTTTTTCTCTTTAATAATTAAGGGATGCCTAATGCTTAATTACCTGTGGCTAGGTTTTTTTGTAATTGCGGCTATTGCAGCAGTGATTCGCCTTTTAGGTGGCGATGTCGAAGTATTTGCTAATATGGTGGCAAGCCTATTTGAGATGGCTAGAACGTCAGTAGATATTATGATTGTGCTATTTGGCACATTAACCTTATGGATGGGGTTATTAAAAATAGCAGAAAAAGCAGGGCTTATTGAAATATTGGCTAAATTATTAGGCCCTTTATTTCAACGTTTAATGCCAGAAGTTCCTAAGGGTCACCCAGCTATCGGCTTAATTACTTTAAATTTTACAGCCAATGCATTAGGGCTAGATAATGCTGCTACGCCTATAGGGCTTAAAGCAATGAAGTCCTTGCAGGAGTTAAATCCAGTTAAAACTGTAGCCACTAATGCGCAAATTTTATTTTTGGTGTTAAATGCCTCATCATTAACTTTATTACCAATTACGATTTTTATTTTCAGGGCGAAATATAATGCACCTGATCCAACAATGGTGTTCTTACCTATTTTACTCGCTACCAGTGCTTCAACTTTAGCAGGGTTGTTAAGCGTTGCCTTAATGCAACGCCTAAGATTATTAGACCCAGTAGTTTTATTATGGTTTGCAGGAATAGGTTTCTTTATTGGGGTATTTGTTTGTATTTCAGTTGGCTTGACTACCTCAAGCTATTATTTGATTAATAAATTAATTCACTTGTTATGGCTAGAGAATACATCATTAGCCACTTTCTCTTCTTTAGTAGGTAATATCACACTGTTTGGTATTATTCTGTTGTTTTTATCTGTGGGGGCTTATCGTAAAGTACCTGTTTATGATGCTTTTATTGAGGGAGCCAAAGAAGCATTTGATGTGGCCAAGAATTTATTACCCTATTTAGTAGCAATGCTCTGTGCTATAGGAGTATTAAGGGCTTCTGGTGCATTAGATTATTTTTTAGAGTTAATTCGTCAGTTATTTCATTTTTTTGGTACCGATACACGCTTTGTAGATGCTTTGCCTACAGCATTAGTTAAACCCTTTTCTGGCAGTGGTGCTAGGGGCATGATGATAGAAACTATGCAACATTATGGTGTTGATAGTTTCCCTGCATTGGTAGCTGCTACGATGCAAGGTAGTACTGAAACAACGTTCTATGTATTAGCTGTTTATTTTGGTTCAGTGGGTATCCAGCGTGTACGTCATGCGGTTGGTTGCGCTTTATTCTGTGACTTAGTAGGAGTAATTACTTCTATTTTGATTTGTTATTGGTTTTTTGGTTAACTATATAGAGTGTTTAAAGAGAGGATTGCTTAAGACTCATGAAAAAAATGGTTATTATACTGGCAGTAATATTATTGTCTGGGTGCATTATTCCTACTGAAGAAAAATACCGAGTTAAGGTAAATGGTTGGGTGAATGCAGCATCAGTAGATCTTATTAGAGATTGGGGGCCACCACAGCAAATATTTGAGATGAATGGTCATAAGTTTCTAGTCTATACAACATATGATGAAACAGTCATTCAAGGAGATGATCCTGTTTATGAAACTAAGGTTGAAGATAATAAGGTTTCTAGAACTGTACATAGAGGTACTCCTGATAGGATATATAAACATCATTGTAAAACAACTTTTGAAGTCTTTGAGGACCGTGTTGTAGGTGTAAATTTCCAGGGTAATGATTGTTCCTCTTATTAAAGTATAAATTGTTATTGTTAACACTGAAGGTTGCTATACTAGCGACCTTTTGTTTTGATGGTTTGTTATTGTTGAGAATTTATGAATAGTATAAATAATCGTATTGCTGAAGAATTATCTTTATTGCCTTCTGGTAAGGTATCTCCTAATCAAGTAGCTGCTGCGGTGGCTTTATTAGATGAAGGAGCAACGGTTCCTTTTATTGCTCGTTATCGTAAAGAAGTAACAGGCAGTTTAGATGATACACAATTACGGTTATTAGAAGAAAGATTGCGTTATTTAAGGGAGTTAGATGAGCGTCGAGCCACTATTTTAGCTAGCATTGAAGAACAGGGTAAATTAACCCCAGAATTAAAAACAGAAATTGAGCAGGCAGACACTAAAACCCGCCTAGAAGATTTATACCTACCTTATAAACCAAAACGTCGTACCAAAGGGCAAATTGCTATCGAAGCAGGTTTAGAACCACTCGCTGATTTATTATTTAATGAGCCAAGTAGAGATCCAGAAACAGAAGCTGCTAATTTTATCAATGTGGACAAAGGTGTAGCTGATATTAAAGCAGCATTAGATGGTGCAAAATATATTTTAATGGAGCGTTTTTCTGAAGATGCTAACCTATTAGAAAAATTACGTCACTTTATGAAGCAAGAGGCTACTTTAGCTGCGCGTGTTATTGAAGGTAAAGAGCAAGAGGGAGCTAAATTTAGTGATTATTTTGAACATAATGAACCTCTAAAAACTACGCCTTCTCATCGTGCACTGGCTATTTTCCGTGGTCGTAATGAAGGTATTTTATCTGCTTCATTGATCGTAGGGGATGAGGAAACTAAAAGTCATCCTTGTGAGGCAATGATAGCTGATTGGTTCAATATTAAAGATCAAGGCCGAGCAGCAGATAAATGGTTATCTGAGGTAGTGCGTTGGACATGGAAAGTTAAGCTTTATAATCATATAGAAACAGATTTATTAGGTGAATTAAGAGAAAAAGCAGAAGATGAGGCGATAAGTGTATTTGCCCGTAATCTGCATGACCTATTACTTGCTGCACCAGCAGGCCCAAGAGCAACATTGGGTTTAGACCCTGGTTTAAGAACGGGTGTTAAAGTGGCTGTGGTAGATGCTACAGGTAAATTATTAGAGACAGGTACTATTTATCCTCATGCTCCGAGAAATGATTGGGATGGCAGTATTAATGCTTTAGCAAAACTATGTGCTAAACATAATGTGGATTTAATTGCGATTGGTAATGGTACAGCAAGCCGTGAAACAGATAAGTTAGCAGCAGAGCTTATTAAAAAATATGCTACCTTAAAAATGACTAAAATTATGGTGAGCGAAGCAGGTGCTTCTGTTTATTCTGCTTCTGAATTAGCGGCTAAAGAATTTCCAGAGCTTGATGTATCATTAAGGGGAGCAGTATCTATTGCCCGTCGCTTACAAGATCCATTAGCAGAATTGGTAAAAATTGATCCTAAGTCTATTGGTGTTGGTCAGTATCAACATGATGTATCACAACTTAAACTAGCGCGCTCATTAGATGCGGTAGTAGAGGACTGTGTAAACGCAGTGGGTGTAGATGTAAATACTGCTTCTTCTGCTTTATTAGCACGTATCTCTGGTTTAAATACGACTATTGCCCAAAATATTGTAAGTTATCGCGATAGTAATGGTGCTTTTAAAACGCGTAATGAGCTAAAAAAGGTGAGCCGTCTAGGTGAAAAAACCTTTGAACAAGCCGCTGGTTTCTTGCGTGTAATGAGTGGGACTAATCCGCTTGATTCATCAGCCGTGCATCCTGAAGCTTATCCTGTAGTGGAACGTATTGCTAAAGAAACAAGTAAGGATATTCGCTCTCTAATTGGTGATTCTACTTTCTTAAAACAATTAGACCCAAGCAAATTTACTGATGAAACCTTTGGTTTGCCAACCGTAACAGATATTTTAAAAGAATTAGATAAACCAGGTCGTGATCCTCGTCCAGAATTCAAAACAGCTGAATTCCAAGAAGGGGTGGAAACGTTAAAAGACCTTAAATTAGGTATGATCTTAGAAGGTGTTGTAACGAATGTGACTAACTTTGGGGCATTTGTGGATATTGGGGTTCATCAAGATGGCCTAGTACATATCAGCGCCTTGTCGGAGAATTTTGTAAAAGATCCTTATCAGGTAGTAAAGGCAGGCGATGTTGTTAAAGTTAAAGTAATGGAAGTGGATATTCCTCGTAATCGAGTAGGGTTGTCTATGCGTTTAGGTGATACACCAGGTGAGAAAATAGAAGGTGTTGCTGGCAATAATAGACAAGCTCATAGAGGTGGTAATAATAAACCTCATCAACCACAGGCACCTAAGGCAAGTACTCCACCACCTAACAATGCAATGGCTGCTTTATTTGCAAATGCTAAGCAATTGAAGAAAAAATAGATTATTTGAAAAGCTTATTTGGCAATAAGCTTTTCTAGAGATTAAAGGGATTAATTACATGGAAGAAGGTCTAGCATTAGTATTTCTTACGCTATTTGCAATCATTCTAATTGGAGTAATCATCTCATTGAAACTTGTTGTTTTTTCATTAGTGATGTTAAAAAACTCATTAGTACAGAAAAAACCCTTATACAAAAGTGATGATTTAATTGTTATTTGTTATATTTTCTTTGCCTATACGTTGATTTTATTTTTTAAGAATGGCGAGTTTATAAAATCTTTATTAGCAATAGTTTATTTTATTGGAGCATTAATCTTACTTAGCAAGAAAAGTTTTAATACAAATGCAATAATTGTATTCTTACTCACAGTAGCTTGTGTTTTTTTTATAAGTAGTTTAATCATTCCAGACTATCATATAAAAACGGATACAGTTGAGGGTGAAGTTTTTCAAAGACTACTGTTAGCGGAAGTGATGATGACAATACTGGTAGCTATTTGTACAGTATTTTTATTTAATATTGAAACTAAAATTAGATTTATTATTTATAGTATTGTTTATACTGCAATAGTGTATGTAGTTTGTGTATTACTTTTAATCTTTGCATATCACTATTATAAATAATATAAAATGTTGTAATAATATTTAGCTGATTTAACTAGTTATTCAAACTTTGAAAGAGTATTTTAATTAAATAGTTAGAAGTTTCCTTTATTAAACTAAGGTTAAGTAATGAAAAAATTATTCTTATTAAGTGGCTTAATGGTTTTATTCGCTAGTTTTGCTAATTATACATTGGCAGAGGGAATAGATAAGGAACGCTGCACATTTAAAGGTATTCCTCTCTACGGTAATGTTAAAATAGTAGACAGTAATGCAGATATTACTGTACAGAGAGTTGAAATGTCCGCAGATTTGGATGTGAAATTAAATGATTTGCCTGCCAATTGTGGAGAGTGGAATTTTGTTGATCAAGAGGCAGATTTTACTATTGAATATGTACCTGAAGGAGCAGACTTCAAGATTAGAGAAGTTGATATTGAACCTGGAATTAGTAAGCAAAATAGTAATGAATAATTAACTAAAGCCTATTTATATTAAATAGGTTTTTTTTATTATTAAAATAAAACAATAAGTTAGATTTACTTTAATTTTTATATGCGTTTAATCAATAGTATAGTTGATCCCAATATCCTACAATAATAGTCAACTATTATCTAAATAGTTATTCTATTTAGTTATGTATTAATACGTAGAGGAAGTGATGGAAGAATTAGTTTGTTATAAAAAAATGCCTGTTTGGACAAATACTACCTTACCAGAAGGCTTTAAAGAAAAGCACAATACTCAACAAGGAACATGGGCAAAATTAGTTATTTTGCAGGGCTCATTAGAGTTTGCCATGTTAACAGAGCAAGGCGATATAATTGAGCAATTTAGTTTTTCTGTTGCTAATCAGCCTCCTTTTATAGAACCTCAACAATGGCATAAGATAGTGAGTTGTTCAGATGATTTAGAATGCCAATTAGGATTTTATTGTAAAGCAGAAGATTATACGCATAAAAAATATGATTTAACTAAAACCCATTCAGAGGTTTTAGAAGCAGTAAAAATAGTTAAACCCTGTAAAGCATTAGATTTAGGTTGTGGTGGTGGTAGAAACTCTTTGTTCCTCCATTTACTAGGGTTTGATGTTACCTCCGTAGATCAAAATATTGAGCGTTTACAAGAGGTGGTAACTAAAGAAAATATACAAGGTATCAAGGTAGCTCCTTATAATATTAACGAAGCTACAATCACTGACAATTATGGTTTTATTCTTTCTACTGTGGTTCTAATGTTTTTAGAACGGGATCGAATTCCTGCTATTATTCAGAATATGCAACAACACACTGATATAGGTGGTTATAATTTAATTGTTTCGGCGATGTCTACAGAGGATTTTCCTTGCCCAGTCTCATTTTCTTTTACCTTTAAAGAAAATGAATTAAAAGAGTATTACCAAGGTTGGGAAATTATTAAATATAATGAGAATGTAGGCGAGCTACATAGAAAAGATGAAAATGGTCAACGAATCAAATTACGTTTTGCTACGTTATTGGCCAAGAAAATAAATTAAAGCATAAGTATTAGAGTAAGATGATTAGAATTATTGTATTTATTAACACGTTATTATTAGCAACTGTTTGCCATGCAGAGGGTTTTATAACAAGATTGTTAAATAAACCCGTGCAAGGTGGTGTGGCTGTTGTAGCCTTAGATAAAGAGACGACTAAGCCTAGTGTTTATTATAAAGATAAGCCAGTATTGGTGATTCATGAAGATAATAAACAATGGATCGCTGTGGTTGGGATTCCTTTAACTACCAAAGCAGGTACTGAAAGTATTATGGTTAAAGGACAACAAGGTAGTTATACAGCTAATTTTACAGTAGCTCATAAAGATTATCGTGAACAACATATTAAGTTAAAGAATAAACAGCAAGTTAATCCTGATCAGCAGAATCAACAACGGATAGCTAAAGAGTTGAAATTACAATTAGCAGCCTATCAACAGTTTTCCAATCGAATTCCTAGCAATGTAATGTTTGATCTACCCGTTACAGGTAGGTTATCTAGCCCTTTTGGCTTAAGACGTTTCTTTAATGGTGAGGAACGTAATCCCCATTCTGGTTTAGATTTGGCTGTACCACAAGGAACACCTATTAAAGCGCCTGCTGATGGGGAAATTATTTTAATGGGTGATTATTTCTTTAATGGTAAAACACTCTTTATCGATCATGGACAAGGTTTAATCAGCATGTTCTGCCATTTGTCAGCTATTGATGTAAAGCTTGGGCAACAGGTTAAAAGGGGGGAGGTAGTAGCTAAAGTAGGTGCTACAGGAAGGGCGACAGGACCACACTTACACTGGAATGTGAGCCTAAATGATGCCCGTGTTGATCCTGCTATTTTTATTGGTAAGTTTCAGTATTAGAGGTAGTATTTTTCAGTTAATTGTCTAACGCCACTATGTAGTGCTTTTATATTCTCATAATAAGTTTTTCGGTATTGATCTTGAAGGTTAGGTCGTTGATCTTGATTTTCATTGTAAAACAATGTTGAATCTTCTGGATTCATACTTATAAAGTTAAAAACTTGATTCCGAATATATTCAATCACAATATCATTGCTATTTAACATATCATTTAAGACGATATTATAACGATACAAGTTTTCTGCATAAGTAATAACTTTTAATAGGTAATCTTCTTTATTTTCAATACCTAATAAATGTGAGCCTTTAAATGGTTTCAGTGCAAAAAAAGGTAATTGGTAGATAGAGCAAAGTCTATCAATTAATTCGTGTAAAAAAAATTGCCTTTTTAAACAATTAGGATCTTTTGCAAATTCCCAAATAAGCTCAATAGTACAAATGCTACCTATTTCATAATCAAACAAATCACCACTATCATCATCTTCAATGAATTGATCAACAGCTTCATCTAAATCAGTGCCATAAGCCCATTTTCTAATGACATTTTCATCAAAATGCATATATTATTCCTAATAGTAAGCATTTTCTTTATTGCTATGATCGGTTACATCTCTAACAGCAGTAAGTTCAGGAATACGTTCAAGTAGTGTCTTCTCAACACCTTCTTTAAGGGTAGTATCAACCATACCACAACCTTGGCAACCACCGCCAAACTGTAAAATAGCCACATTACCATCTACAATATCGATTAGGCTGATATGTCCACCGTGACTAGCGAGTCCAGGGTTAATTTCTGTTTGCAAATAATATTCAACGCGCTGGTTAAGCGGACTGCTATCATCAATCATAGGTACTTTAGAGTTTGGTGCTTTAATCGTTAATTGACCGCCCATACGATCTTCAGCAAAATCTACTACCGCATCTTCTAAAAAGGGCTCACTAACTGCATCTATCCATGCAGTAAATTTAGCTAAACCAAGTACCCTATCCGAAGGATCTTCCTCACCAGGACGACAATAAGAAATACATGTTTCTGCTTGTGGAGTACCTGGTTGGGTAATAAACACCCTAATACCCACATCTTTATGGTCTTGTTTAGCAAGTAAGCTGGCCAAATAATCTTGCGCCGCTTCTGTAATATTAATACTAGACATAATGACTCCTAAGTTATTGTGTTTAGTTTACGCTACTATAAGGTTTTTATAAAGTCCTAGTGTTTTAGTAGGAATAATTTTTTACTTAATTAATAATAAGAGGCCACAAACTAATAAAAAGCAGCCATATAATATTTTTAATAATTTGGGGGGGAGGGCATAGGCTAATCTCACACCAAAGCCAACGCTGGTTAATCCACCCAATGCGAGGGGTATGCCTACGGCCCAATTAACTTGTCCATGCAGTAAATACATAAATAATGAAGCCAGTAAGCTAGGTAGTGCTAGCGATAAAGCAAGGCTTTGTGCAATTAATTGAGCTAGACCAAAGACTAAAGTAAGCACAGGTGTTGCTATTGCACCTGCGCCTACTGCAAAAATACCACCTAAAAATCCACAAGTCCCACCCAAGACGATAAACCAGATAAATCCATAGGCTGATTCTTTACTTCCTAAAACTGTTTTTTTACGGAATAAGGCATGTGATATTGAGTAAATAGCTAAACAAAACATAAAGATTGCAAATATATTTTGTAATTTATTAGCTTGCAAAGTGAGTGCCACATAAGCACCTAGAAATGATAAGAAGAAACTAGGGATACTTAAAGAAAGCGCATAACGTATATTAATTTTATCGCGCTTATGATAGTTACGAAGAGATAAAATTACATTAGGAACCACCATAATCAGCGCAGTACCTTGTGCCATTTGTTGATCGAAGCCAAAGAAGATAACTAACAATGGAATAACCAGTAAACCACCGCCAATGCCAAATAAGGCACCTAAAAAGCCTACGAATGCACCAAGGAAAAAGTAAAGAAGGAAGGAAGTTAGCAACATTGTTATTTGTTAAATAAAAGTAGGATAATGTGTTTTGGTAATTATAAATAAAAATTACTGTTTTAGCTTGGAAAATAAAGAACTAAATAAGTTGCATAATTAAAACAGAAACTATGCTTTTTATACGAAATTCAGTTGTAATGGTTAATTCTATAAAGATCGTTGGTTATTAGTTTTGATATTAAAAACGCCACTACTAGAAAATAATTTGAGTAAATAAGATATGACCCACAAGTTATTTTAATGTATTTGCTTGTGGGTTATATAGCATTTTTATCTAATAGATAGTGAAACTAATCACCCACTGCAACAGGGTGTTTGGGATCAGTAATCCATTCACTCCAAGAGCCTGCATAAAGGGGAATTAATGGATAGCCAGCGAGGCATAAGGCAAATAAGTTATGACAAGCTGAAACCCCAGAACCACAATAAGCAATCACTTTATCAATAGGTTTATTATTAATTAATATTTGAAAACGCTCTTGTAGCTTGGGAATAGTTAAAAAGAAACCATTACTATCTAAGTTTTCCATAAAATTAGCACAGGTGGCACCAGGTATATGACCTGCTACAGGATCCATTGGTTCTACTTCACCTCGAAAACGAGGTAGTGCTCGAGCATCTAATAGAGTTAGTTGATCATCACCTAACTTATTTGCTAAATCATTAGCATTAATTAATAATGAGTTATCTGGTTGGCCTATAAAGTTACCAATATGTACTGGCGTTTTATCACTGGTAATAGGTAATCCTGCTTCTTGCCATGCTTTAAAGCCACCATCTAATAGGAATACATTATCCCTTTTCCCTAGCCAAACCAGTGTCCACCACATTTTTGTAGCAAAAGGGCTTGGTCCATTGTCATAAATAACGACTTTACTGTCATTATTTAAACCACATTGTGCTAGTTTTTCTATGAGTAGATTAGTATCTGGTAAAGGATGACGACTTGTTTTTCCTTTAATAACTGGGCTAGAGAGGTCTTTATCTAAATCAATAAAAACGGCATTAGGAATATGGCCTGTTTGATAGGATTGCTCGCCATAGCTTGTGTCTTCAAGTGAAAATCGGCAGTCAAAAATAATTAGATCTTTATCATTTAAATGGTTAGCTAGTTTTTCACAATTGATAAGTTGAGCAAGAGCCATGGTATTTCTCCTATGATTTTCTTTATTAGTAATATACCTATTCACAATAAATAGATCACTGAAAATTTTTAGTTTACATAATGACGCACCAAAATAAATAGTTTTGATTCTTTATATTGCACCAAGAAGATGCAATATTTATCGGTGATTGTAGAAAATTATTAATAATCAATATCTTGCAAATTGTCTGAGGATTATTTTTTGTTGGCAAGCTTTCTGCAATAGACCAATTAACAAGTAACTTTTACTTCGTTTTTAATTTTTTATGTACTAAACAAGTGCTTATATAGGATAAACTGTACAACGGGGTTTCTCTCCTGTACGGATTATCTAGCCAGAGGAGAGTTTGAATGAAATTAGTAACTGCGATTATTAAGCCATTCAAGTTAGATGATGTAAGAGAATCACTATCTGAGATTGGTGTCCAAGGTATTACTGTTACTGAGGTAAAGGGCTTTGGTCGTCAAAAAGGCCATACTGAACTTTACCGTGGTGCAGAATATGTGGTTGATTTTTTACCGAAGGTAAAAATTGAAATAGGTGTTGCTGATGACCAGCTGGATGCTGTGATTGAAGCAATTAGTAAAGCTGCCAACACAGGCAAAATCGGTGATGGCAAGATTTTTGTAACAGCTTTAGAGCAAGCCATTCGCATCAGAACTGGTGAAACAGATAATGATGCTATCTAAGTAATTGTCAGTGCAGGAGAAACCCCATGTTATCTTTCCGTAAATTACTCGGGATGGCTTGCCTATTGTCGCTAGCTACCCCTTTCACTATGGCACAAGAAACTGCAAAACTTGATAGTGGCGATACAGCTTGGATGCTTATTTCAACGGCACTTGTTCTTTTTATGACTATTCCTGGTCTTGCCTTATTTTATGGCGGTATGGTACGTGCTAAAAATATTTTATCAGTGATGATGCAATCATTTGCTGTGACAGCATTGGTTACCATTCTATGGTTTATTTATGGCTATAGTATCGCCTTTAGTACGACAGGAATGGAGGCAGGTGTAACTAATCTCAATTCTTTTGTAGGCAGTTTAGATAATTTATTCTTAAAGCAATTAGGCCATGATAGTTTAAATGGTACTTATCCAGAAAGTGTTTGGATTACTTTTCAATTAACCTTTGCCATATTAACGCCTGTACTTATCGTCGGTGCTTTTGCGGAACGAATGAAGTTTTCTGCGATGTTAGTGTTTATGGGATGTTGGTTTACCTTAGTGTATGCGCCTATTGCCCATATGGTATGGGGTGGTGATGGTGGTCTTATGCATGAGTGGGGTGTGATTGATTTTGCTGGCGGAACAGTGGTACATATTAATGCAGGTGTTGCTGGGTTAGTGGCTTGTTTAATGTTGGGTAAACGTAAGGGATATCCATCATCAGCAATGGCGCCCCATAACCTACCATTTACTTTAGTCGGTGCTGCGATGTTATGGTTTGGTTGGTTTGGTTTTAATGCTGGCTCAGCAGGTGCAGCAGACGCTTCAGCAGGTATGGCAATGTTAGTTACACAAATTGCTACAGCAGCAGCGGCATTAGCTTGGATGTCTTGTGAATGGATTATTCATGGTAAACCAAGTGCCTTAGGTATTGCTTCAGGGGTAGTAGCTGGATTAGTCGCTATTACTCCAGCAGCCGGTACAGCAGGGCCAGCAGGTGCCTTAGTGATTGGCCTTGCTTCTGGTGTTGTTTGTTTCTTCTGTGCCACTACTTTGAAACGTAAATTAGGTTATGATGACTCCTTAGATGCTTTTGGGGTACACGGTGTAGGTGGTATTGTAGGCGCTATCTTAACAGGTGTGTTTGCAGCCCCAATATTAGGTGGTTTTGATGCTGGTGTTACTAATATTACACATCAAGTATGGATACAAACATTAAGTGTCATTGTCACTGTTACTTACACAGCTATTGTTACATTCATTATTTTATTTATTATTAATAAATTAATGGGATTACGTGTAACAGAGGAAGAAGAAGTTATAGGTTTAGATCTTTCATCTCATAATGAACGTGGTTATAATCTCTAATAGTTAACACATGATGTGTAAAAACGCCCAGTATTCGCTGGGCGTTTCTATTTCAGGAAATTATTTTATAGAAAATTAAACTATTTTATTGAAGAAATGACTAAAATTATTTTATATTATTAGAAACTTTATGTGATTAATGGGGTGCTTATGATTGATGATGATTTAGAACAAGAAAATGATGATGATATTGAAGAGCAGGATGATGAAGGTGTAGACGCTTATAATGGCCCTGATAGTGATGAGCCAGAAGATATTAATGAGCAAGATGAGATACCTACAACAAATAAAAAGATAGGTAAGCCAGTAACTGAAGAGGAAGAGTTGCCTAATATAGAGGCAAAGCAAAAAGATCGTGATGCCTTAGAGCGCGCTATGCAAGAGTTTCTTGCTAAAGGCGGCAAGATACAAACATTGGATTCTGAGAACAAATAAAAAAATCACATTGCTTGCTATGGGGCAACATAGCAAGCAATGATAGCAAGACTATGGTGTTAGCAATTGAACACCTTTATCTTGTGTACCTAAGAATAATAAATCAGCAGGTCTTTTAACAAATAAGCCGTTACAAACAACACCTGTAATATTATTAAGTTTTACTTCTAGATCTTTAGCTTTGTTAATAGCTAGGTTATGTACATCAAGAATTACATTACCGTTATCCGTGACAAAACCTTCACGATAAATAGGATCACCACCTAATTTAACAATCTCTCTAGCCACATAGCTGCGTGCCATTGGAATAACTTCAATAGGAAGAGGGAAGGCGCCTAGTGTGTCTACAAATTTACTTTCGTCAGCGATACAAATAAAGTTTTTTGCAACTGCGGCGATAATTTTTTCACGGGTTAATGCACCACCACCACCTTTAATTAATTCAAGGTATCTATTAACTTCATCTGCTCCATCAATATAAAACTCTAATTCCGCAACACTGTTTAGATCATAAACGGGTATGCCATGTTTCTTTAATCGTTGTGCCGATTGTTCTGAACTAGCAACAGCTCCATCAAAATCCATTTTGTGATTAGCCAGTAAATCAATGAAATAGTTAGTAGTAGAACCTGTTCCAATACCAATAATGCTTTTACTTTGTAATTTAGGCATCAGGTGGGACATGGCAGTTTGAGCAGCAGCTTGTTTTAATTGATTTTGTTGCATGGTAGTAGCCTTCTGTCAGTGAGGTTTTTAAGCATTATAGCAGATAACCATCATTTTATAGGTAGTAGATATCTTAATATCTTGCAAATGTTTAGTTGTTAATTTGGGTATATAGTTTAATTAGTGAAATTAATTCGTAATCCACACTAATTTCGGCTTTTAATAATTTACTTACGGGGCATGTTTCAGAAGCATTTACTGCCATTTCAGCAAATTGTTCTTTACTTATACTAGGTATTCTAGCCTTTACAGTTAAGTGAGAGTGAGTCATTGATGATGAATCAAAATCTATGGTTACCTCTGCACTGGTTTCAATATAGTTAGCAATTAGGCCAGCTTCTTCGAGTAACTCTGTTAACATTAAAGTAAAACAGTCTGCATGGGCAGCTGCAATTAACTCAGCAGGGTTGGTAGCTTTTCTTTGACCATCATCAAAATGTGATATAAATGAGTAAGGCGTATTTTTTATTTGTTTGCTTTGTGTAGTGGTTACACCTTTTCCTTCAGCTCTTGATCCTTCCCATATGGCAGTAGCAGACTGTTTCATATTTTAGTTTCCTAAATTTTTAGAAGTATCTTTTCTGTATTATTAAATATTTATAGCGTATTAAACAATGATAAATTTCATTTAAAACTTATACTGTATTTTTTATCAGGTATACTTATGTACCACTTTGTTAATGGATATAAGATGTTATGTTGCCTTTATCAATTATAGTAGCATTAGCAGATAATCATATTATTGGTATCAATAACCAGTTACCTTGGCATTTGCCTGCTGATTTAAAGCATTTTAAAGCGGTTACTACAGGTAAACCCATTATTATGGGGCGTAAAACATGGGAATCTTTGGGTCGTCCTTTACCTAATCGATTAAATATCGTAATAAGTCGACAAGCAGATTTTGTAGCAGAAGGGGCGGAAGTCTATCCAACATTAGAAAAGGCTATGCTGCGTGCTAACGAATGGGCAACAGCTCAACAAGTTAATGAAATGATGTTGATCGGTGGCGCACAACTTTATAGCATGGCTTTAGAAACGAATGTAGTAGATAAATTATATCTAACTCGTGTTCACCTTAAGCCAGAGGGAGATGCTTGGTTTCCTGAGTTTGATGAGAGTTTGTGGTGTAAAGCTGAAGAGCAAAGCTTTGCAGCAGAAGATGATAAGCCTGCTTATACCATAGAGGTTTGGAATAAAAAGATTTAGCTATCCCCCTAGTTTTTAATACTTTGTTGAATGGCTTAGTCGTATATTTGTACTGTCTTCAGCCATCCGCCTCGTCCTAAAAACTATGGAAACAGCTATAAAATCACTATTTTCTAGTATGGGTAACTAGAAAATAGCAAATGGTATCAGCGTCTTTTAAATAATGGTAAAGGCTGATCTGTTGCACCTTGGTAGGTTTCTGTAAAGTCATTTAAACTTAATAAAGCGTTTTCGATGTCTTTGTCTGCTCTCACCACAAAGGCATTAAAGCCACAGCGATGCATAGCAAATAGTTGATCTTTTAATACATCACCAATGGCACGTATTTCCCCTTTATATCGATAGCGATCACGTAAAATACGTGCACTAGAATAGTGTCGTCCATCAGTAAATGCAGGAAATTCTAGGGCAATAAGGGGTAATGTTGTTAAATCATCTGCCAATTCTTCAATTTCTTGTGATGAGTCTAGCCAAACTGCAGTTTGACCATCACGTTTTTGCAGTAATTGTTTGTGTTCTTGCCACAAAGCAAAGGGCACAATAACGTCATCACAATTAGCAATGTTTTCAAGGCTAATATCGTTAGCCAGTAAATGCCAATTATCATTCACGATCTGAGCATCTTTAATTATTTTTTGCATAAACATGCTCCTTAAAGGGCTCCATACCTAAGCGTTGATAAGTATCTATAAAACGTTCATCAGCATGTCGTTGTTTGAGATAGAATTGAATAATCTTTTCTATCACATCAGGTATCTCTTCTTGTGCAAAAGAAGGGCCTAATACACTACCTAAAGCCGTGTTATAACCCGTATTACCACCTAAAGATATTTGGTAAAACTCTTGCCCTTTTTTATCTACACCTAAAATGCCAATATGACCAATATGGTGGTGGGAACAAGCATTCATACAACCAGAGATATTAAGGTCTAATTCACCTATATCAAATAAATAATCTAGATTATCAAAACGGCGTTGAATAGCTTCTGCCACAGGAATTGATTTAGCATTAGCGAGTGAGCAAAAGTCTCCGCCAGGGCAAGAAATAATATTAGTAAGCATACCAATATTAGGTGTGGCAAAACCTAGCTCTCGCATTTGTTGCCATAGTTCAAATAATTTATTTTGCTCAACATCTGCGAGTACAATATTTTGTTGATGAGTTGTTCTTGCTTCGCCAAAGCTATATTGGTCGGCAAGATCAGCAGCAGCATCCAATTGTTTATCGCTAATATCTCCAGGAGGCGTAGCGGTAGCTTTTAATGATAAAGTAACAGCAATATAACCTGTTTGTTTATGGGGACGGGTATTTTGTTGTCTCCAACGAGCAAAACCAGGGTGTTGTTGATCTATTTCATTAAAATCAATATCTGTTAATTGCTTATAAGCAGGAGCTATAAAGTGGCTGCTAATGCACTTTACTTCTGCTTCAGTTAAAGTCATTGGGCCATCTTTAGCGTTTGCCCATTCAGCCGCTACTTTTTCTGCAAATATTTCAGGTGTTAACGCTTTTACTAAAATTTTAATACGCGCTTTATATTTGTTATCACGACGACCATAACGGTTGTAAACACGAACAATAGCATCAAGATAGGTTAATAAATGTGGCCAAGGTAAAAATTCATTAATCAATGAGCCAATAATAGGGGTACGGCCTAAGCCACCACCTACATAAACTTTAAAGCCAAGTTCACCTTGTGAATTACGAATGGCTTCAAGACCAATATCATGTACTTCAATTACAGCACGATCTTGTTGAGCACCATTCACAGCAATTTTAAACTTGCGAGGTAGATGGTGAAACTCAGGATGAAAGGTTGACCATTGACGAATAATTTCACACCAAGCACGTGGGTCGATCACTTCATCCTTTGCAACGCCAGCGAATTGGTCAGTGGTTGTATTGCGAATACAGTTACCACTGGTTTGAATAGCATGCATTTGTACCGTAGCAAGTTCAGCTAGAATATCTGGTATATCTTCTAATTCAGGCCAGTTAAATTGAAAGTTTTGACGAGTAGAAACGTGTGCATAACCTTTATCATAATTACGCGCAATACTGGCTAATTTACGTAGTTGTTTAGAAGATAACAAGCCATAAGGAACTGCTATCCGCAACATAGGTGCATAACGTTGAATATAGACACCATTTTGTAAGCGTAGCGGGCGATATTCATCTTCTGTTAAATCACCTGCTAAATAGCGGTTTGTTTGATCACGAAATTGCTTAACGCGTTCGTCTACAATTTTCTGATCATATTCATCATAGATATACATTTAATTTCCAATCACAGCTAAGTTATTTCTACATAACAAATACTTTTTTATCATTTGATAGTGCTATCCCCTAGTTTTTATACTTTGTTGAATGGCTTAGTTGTAATGTCTTTGGCCATTTGCCTTATCTAAAAAACTATAAAAACAGCTACATAACAAGGGTATAGTCTAAGGTGTGACAAGATAACAGTTTCTGCTTATGCTTAAAAGTGCTATTTATTCATATATAAATAACATAATGGAATAATAAATGGTTGAAAAATATTTTTATTAATTGATTTTAAAGAAGTTATTTGAGTATTAGCTATTTGCTTAAATAGCTAATACCTGCTTCTAATCCTTCTAACGTTAAAGGATACATATGGTTATTAACCAATCCCTTCACCATATCGATTGAGCGAGTGTATTGCCAAGCATGTTGCGGGTAAGGATTAAGCCAAATAACTTTGCGATAATGTTCTATAAAGCGTTGCATCCATAGACTGCCAGGCTCTTCATTATAATGTTCGACACTACCACCGATATAATTTATCTCATAAGGGCCCATAGCGGCATCACCTACAAAGATTACTTTATAGTCTGGGCCGTATTTATGTAGGATATCCCATGTAGGGATGCGATTAGTCTGGCGACGATGATTATCTTGCCAAACATTTTCGTAAATAAAGTTGTGGAAATAGAAATACTCAAGGTATTTAAACTCTAAACGGCACGCTGAAAATAATTCTTGGCACATTTCAACATGCATATCCATTGAGCCACCAATATCGAATAACAGTAATAGTTTTACTGCATTGTGGCGTTCTGGTTTCATGCGGATATTCAGTAGTCCAGCATCTTTAGCGGTAGCTTCAATGGTATTATCTATATCTAGTTCTTCACTAGCACCTGTACGGGCAAACTTACGTAAACGACGTAAGGCCAGTTTGATAGTACGGCTACCAATTTCTACTTGGTCATCTAGGTTCTGATATTCTCTTTTTTCCCAGACTTTTACAGCACGACCTTGTCGTTCACCTGCATCACCAATACGAATTCCTTCAGGATTATAACCCCCTGAGCCAAATGGACTAGTGCCACCTGTACCAATCCACTTATTACCACCTTGGTGACGTTCTTTTTGTTCTTCTAAGCGTTTTTTTAAGGTTTCAATTAGTTTATCTAAACCGCCCAACGCCTCAATTTGTGCTTTATCAGCGTCACTAAGATTTCGTTCTAACTCTTTGCGTAACCATTCATCAGGGATAGCAGCACTTAATAACTCAACATCCACTTGATTAATACCTTCAAAGTAAGCAGCGAAGGCTCGATCAAATTTATCAAAATAGCGTTCATCTTTAACTAAGATACTACGTGCTAGATAATAAAACTCCTCCATATCTGCAAACACAATATGATGTTTAAGTGCATTAATTAAATCTAATAGTTCTCGTAATGAAACAGGAACTTTAGCTACACGTAGTTCATTAAAGAGGTTAAGTAACATGGCTTAATCCCTATGACGACGGCTCATAAAATTTAAACGTTCAAGCAAGTGAATATCTTGTTCGTTTTTCAGTAATGCACCAGCCATAGGCGGCAGAGATTTTGTAGGATCACGTTCCCTCAAAGTGGCAATATCAATTTGATCGGCCATTAATAGTTTTAACCAGTCAATTAGCTCTGAGGTAGAAGGTTTTTTCTTAAGGTTTGGAATAGCGCGAATATCAAAAAATACTTCCAAAGCTTCTGTCACTAGCTCTTGAGTGATATTGGGATAATGTACATCAATGATTTTTTGTAAGGTATTACGATCAGGGAAGGCAATATAATGGAAGAAGCAACGTCTTAAAAAAGCATCAGGTAATTCTTTTTCATTATTAGAAGTGATGATAATAATCGGACGTCGTTTAGCCTTGATCGTTTTATCAAGTTCATAAACATAGAATTCCATCTTATCGAGCTCTTGTAATAAATCATTAGGGAATTCAATATCAGCCTTATCTATTTCATCAATAAGCAGAATAACCTTTTCTTCACTTTCAAAAGCCTCCCACAGCTTGCCTTTTTTTATGTAATTGGCAATATCGTAAACTTTTTCAACACCTAGTTGAGAATCCCTGAGACGACTTACCGCATCGTACTCATAGAGACCTTGATGGGCTTTTGTGGTAGATTTTATATTCCAACTAATGAGTTGTGCATCAAACGCTTCAGCTAATTGTTCTGCTAATACAGTTTTACCTGTACCAGGTTCACCTTTAATTAATAAAGGACGTTCAAGGGTAATTGCTGCATTAACAGCTAGCTGCAAATCTGTTGTTGCAATGTATTGGGATGAGCCAGTGAATTTCATTATGGTTCCTAATAAGTACAGTATTAAGTAATAGTGATTAGTTAAGAATAGTAAATATAATATGGTTATTTGACTATTAGCTAATAAGAAATACTTAGATAAATAGGCTAATTGTTATTATATTATGCTAGGCATAAATTAAAACAAGTAATATGCCGTAATAATTTAATTTTATAATTGTTAAAAAGGTGTTTATCCAGTTATATTTATATTCTAAATAATTATTTACATAATATTTCCTATAATAATAGGATATATGTGTTCGTGAAGATGTATTTAAAAAATGTGTTATCCATGCAAAGCCTATAGTAGGATATTTATATTATGAAAAAGCTACTCATATTGACCACAGCTTGTACCACAACATTTTATTTGCCTTTAAACGCTATGGCTGAAGAGCATGGTTTCTTAGAGGATAGTACATTAACAATTACGGCTAAAAATTATTATTATGATAATAATAATCGTGATAATTACGCTGGCCAAGCACGTGAATGGGGACAAGGATTTATCCTTGATTATAAATCAGGTTTTACGCAAGGCACTGTAGGTGTAGGTATTGATGCTTTGGCTATGTTTGGTTTTCGTTTAGACAGTGGTGGTCGTTCAGGTAAGGCTAATATTGATCGTACTCCAGGAACCATGTTTCCATTAAAGCGTAATGGTAAAGCAGAAGATAGCTTTGGTAGTTTTGGGGTAGCACCTAAAATTCGTATTTCTAAAACAGAAGCAAAATATGGTACGTTCATTCCTAATATGCCAGTAGCAGTTGGTAATAATGGTCGTTTATTACCACAAACCTTTGATGGCGGTATGATTACTTCTAATGAGTTTGAAGATTTTACCTTTGTAGGTGGTAAGTTAGAACATGTTAAAGGTCGTGCTTCTACGGATAACCAATCAATGTCTGTGGATGGTGCGAGTACTGGTATAGCTAGTAATAAGTTTTATTTTGGTGGTGTAGATTACCGTGTTACCAAAGATTTAAAACTGCAATATTACTATGGCAATTTAAAAGAGTTTTATAAACAACATTTCTTAGGTTTAAACTATGGTTTAGCGTTACCAGTAGGTAATTTAACCACAGATGTACGTTATTTCTACAGTGATTCTGATGGCAAAAATGCGAGTAGTTCAGGTAGAGGTGAAGGCTATCGTATCAAAGGTTACAATAATAATGGTGAGGTAGATAACCAAACATGGAGCTTAGCATTAACCTATACTGTAAAGGGACATGCGCTTACTGGCGGTTATCAAAGTCTTTCTGGGAATAGTAACTTTCCCTTCTTAAATCAGGGTACGGCATGGTCAGGTGCTGGTGGATCTACAGCCTACTTATGGACTGATAGCCAAATTGGTAAGTTCTTAAGTGCAGGGCAACGCACTTGGTTTGGCCAATATAGCTTTAACTTTGCTGATGTAGGTGTGCCTGGTTTAACGGCTTCTATTAAGTATCTAAAAGGTAGCCATGTTTACGATACTCGTGCTGGCGCTAATTATGGTAAAAAGGAAAGAGAATGGGAGCGTGACTTTAAAGTTGCCTACAAAATTCAGTCAGGTCCTTTAAAAGATCTTGAGTTAGCATGGATGAATGCAACTTTCCGTTCAGGTGCTTCTAATGACTTGGATGAAAATCGTCTAATTGCCACTTATACTTTTGTATTTGATAAGTTCTAGTAAAGAGTTAAATTTAAAAAAGCCATCAATTAAGATGGCTTTTTTATTCATGATACTTTGATTTTTTATAGAGGGCCTATGAAGTTGGTGGTTCTATGCTTAATCCTAAGGCTGCTTTTTCTTGCCAGTCGTCACTTATTTCACCTTTAACGGCTACACCTAACTCTACAAAATCATCTACCAGTTTTACTAAGTTACCCTTGCCATCCGTTAATTGGCCTTTAGCTTTTCTATAGGCTGTTTGGGCTTTGGATAGGTTATTTTCAATTTCATCCATACTGCTTAAAAAAGAGCGCAGTTTGTCATAAACTTTGCTTGCTATATTAGAAAGTTCTATCGTATTACGGCTCTGATTTTCAAGTCGCCATAGTTGTCTAACAATAGTGAGGCAAGCAAGCAGTGTAGTAGGCGTAGCCACTAAAATATTTTGATCAATGGCTTTTTGCAGTAACGTTTCATCATTCTTAAAAGCTGCAATAAAAGCAGGCTCAATAGGAATAAACATAATCACCAATTCAGGCGAATTAATATCTGGTGATTTATAATAAAAACGCTCTGATAATTCTTTAATCCGTTGGCTAATGGCTTTAATATGTTCTTTAAGGGCTGATTGTTGAAGCTCCGTAGTCTCGGCATTAATGGTTTTAATATAAGCATTAAGCGATACTTTTGCATCGATGACTAAGTGCTTTTGTTGCGGAAGATTGATGATTACATCGGGAACTTGAGGTTCACCTTCTTCAGAATAAATTCGCTTTTGTAAGCTAAAGTCTTTATTGGGTTGTAGCCCTGCTTGTTCTAATATATTTTCTAAAATTAGCTCACCCCAATTACCTTGCATCTTTTTATCACCTTTTAAGGCAACGGTTAAATCATGAGTTTCTTGGGTAATTTGTAGATTGAGTTCTTTTAAATGCTTTAATTCTTGGCTTAATTCTGTTTTTTGAATAGTTTCTGCATGGTGAATTTCTTCTACTTTATGACGAAAGCCTGCAATTTGTTCACGAAAAGGTGTTAATAATGATTGCAGTGATTGTTGGCTTTGCTCAGTAAAGCTTTTACCTTTAGCCTCAAAAATCTGAGAGGCTAATTGTTCAAACTCTAACTTTAATTGTTGGCGATTATCATTAAATAACTTTATTTGCTCAACAAAATGTTCTTCTTTTTGTTTTAAAGTCGTATTGGCTTGGATATATTGATTAGTCAGTTGGGTATGGCGTGTTTGTAAATGTTCAAATTTAATTTGTAGTTCTTGGTTGTTAGCCTTTAGCTCTAAATTTTGCTCTTTCAATTGAGTATTTTGAGTTTTAAAGTTTTCAGCTTGAATATGATAATCCTGTTGCTGTTGTTGTAGGGTTTGTAGTTGTAAATTAGCATCAGTAAGTTGTTTATATAATGCCCAAATAATACTACTAAGGACAAAAAATAATAATCCAGTAGCAATAATAACTAACCATAAAAGAGTAGGAGTATCCATCATTATTTATAAACATTAATTAGAAAAATTATTTACTATTGTAATAGAGAATAGATAAAAAAAGGTTATTTTAAAAATAATGTAGCATAATAAAATGTAGTGTTAAGGAGCATGCTATTATTTATTATTACTAAAGTCTGTAAAAATAAAGAGTATAAAAGTAAGAATATTTGATAGAGTGTCACATTTAATTCAATATGGCTAATGACTTTAGCATTAATTGATATATATCTTGAATTTGTAATTATTGTAGTAAAAAATCTATATTTTTTGATAAGCAAGGTTAAATTATAGTGCTATAATATGTTGAAAATCGGTATTTGATTTCGCATCGTGAAACTTATGGACTTAAATAATTTAATAATGTCAGTTATATTAGTAGAATTTATTGATAAAATAAGTAAATATTAGTAAAGGGTTTAGTAAGTTTTAGTCAAAATAACATTGTTTATTGATAAGTGGCCTAATTACTAAACGGTAAATAAGAAAAGCTGTGAGGAGAATATTGTGGAACGTGAATTCATGGAGTTTGATGTTGTAATTGTTGGGGCGGGTCCTGCAGGGCTTTCTGCTGCATGCCGTTTAAAACAAAAAGCAATAGAAGCAAACCAAGAAATTAGCGTTTGTGTGGTTGAGAAAGGGGTAGAGGTAGGCGCCCACATCTTATCAGGTGCGGTATTTGAACCTCACGCATTGCAAGAATTATTTCCTGATTGGAAAGAGAAGGGTGCACCTTTAAAGACTCATGTTAAACGCGATGATATTTATTTCTTTACCAGTGAGAAAGATTCTAAAAAAATTCCAGATGCGTTCATTCCTAAAACAATGCGTAATCATGGCAATTATATTATTTCTTTAGGTAATCTATGTCGTTGGTTGGCTGAGCAAGCAGAAGCATTAGGTGTAGAAGTATATCCTGGCTTTGCTGCACAAGAATTATTAATAGATGATCAAAATAAAGTATGCGGTATTTTAACGGGTGATATGGGGGTTGATAAAGATGGCAACCCTAAAGAAGGCTTATACACACCAGGCATGGAATTACGTGGTAAATATACTTTATTTGCAGAGGGCTGCCGTGGTCATCTAGGTAAAGAACTTATTAAGCATTACAACTTAGATGCTGATTCTGATCCACAACATTATGGTATTGGTATTAAAGAGTTATGGGAAATCGACCCAGCTAAACATGAAGAAGGTTTAGTAGTACATACCACAGGTTGGCCATTAACGAAGGCAAGTCCAGGTGGTTCATTCTTATACCATATTGAAAATAACCAAGTAGTGGTTGGTTTGATTATAGATTTATCTTATGAAAACCCTTACTTATCACCTTTTGAAGAATTCCAGAGGCATAAATTGCACCCAGTTATTCGCCAATATTTAGAAGGTGGTAAACGTATTTGTTATGGTGCACGTGCCGTTGTAAAAGGTGGTTTAAACTCTCTACCTAAAATGATTTTCCCAGGTGGTGCTTTAATTGGTTGTGATTTAGGAACATTAAACTTCTCTAAAATTAAAGGCAGCCACACAGCAATGAAGTCTGGCATGTTAGCAGCTGATGCTACTTTTGAAGCTTTAGTGGCTGGTCGAGCAGGTGATGAATTAATTTCTTATCCAGAATTATTTAAAAATAGTTGGGTATATGATGAGCTATATCGCTCACGTAACTTTGGCCCTGCTATGCACAAGTTTGGTACATTCTGGGGTGGTGCGTTTAGTTATATTGATCAAAATATCTTTGCAGGTAAATTACCTTTTACTTTGCATGATACTCGCCAAGATTATAATACCCTTAAGAAAGCAAGTGAGTCAGCAAAGATTGATTATCCAAAACCTGATGGGATAATTACATTTGATCGTTTGTCTTCGGTGTTCTTATCAAATACTACCCATGAAGAAAATCAACCTTGCCATCTAAAATTGGCAGATGCTAATGTTCCTATCAATAAAAACTTACCTGAATATGCTGAACCTGCGCAACGTTATTGCCCTGCTGGTGTATATGAAGTAGTTGAAAATGATGATGGTACTAAGCGTTTCCAAATTAATGCAGCTAACTGTGTTCATTGTAAGACTTGTGATATTAAAGACCCTGCACAAAATATTACTTGGACTCCACCTGAAGGTGGCGGTGGCCCAGTTTATCCTAATATGTAATTATTATTTTCCATAGGGTCTCTATGGTGGAGAAGCTTAGGCTTCTCCATTTTTTTACCTGAATTATTTCAGTAGTGTTGTACAACAATATAAACACCCTGTACTACTTTGGCCATACGGTTGTAATCTAAATCATCCCAGCTATCACCGCCTACCTCATGATAATGATGATTACGATAAAAAGCAGTGTCTGTAACCATCACAGCAGGGAAGTTATTTTTCCAATAATGTTGGTGGTCTGAAAGATCAATACCTGGTACAGAGCTTGGAGCATTAAGCGAGTAGACAGGTAAATCTGTAGCTCCCATCATTAAGCTTTTTACTTTGCCTGTTACTTTTCTATTATCCATATTGCTAATCACAGCAATAAAGTTACCTTGATCGCTGTATAACTTTTTCATAAACCCAAAAGGGAAGTTTTGTGAGTTAGGCTTATCACTAAAATAACCTATCATTTCGAGGGAAATCATTAATTTTACAGATTGTTTAGTTTCTGCAAGCCAACGAGCGTGGAAAGAGCTACCCATATTATCTGTTCTAAAAAAAGGGGGCTCTTCTAAACTATAAGCAACTAATTCAACAGGAGTTGTAGGTGGATTCTCTTTTAATAATCTGGCTAATTCTAATAACCCTGCTACACCACTGGCATTATCATCTGCGCCACGAGTCATACCACAACTATCATAATGAGCCCCTATAACAATGCGTTCCCCTTGTTCAGGGCCAAAACGAGCAATAATATTGCGATAGGTATTATCTTGTACTTGAAAAGGTTGCTCTGATATTTTGTCTGAGTAAAGAGATAATTGCTGTTTAATATAATCGGCAGCTGCATTTAAATTATCTAAATGGGTATAGCTTCTTGGATGATTGGTAATAGATAATTGTTTAACATGCTGGATAAGGTGTTCGGTAGAAACAGCAGGAATTGTCGTTGAAGTGTGTTGAGCCTTTATATAAGACTGGGTCATTAATGAGCAGGAAGTAATAAGTCCAGCTATTAACAGACCAGTAGTTGCCAGTAAAGTAATAACAATTCTTTTTATTCTATAGGCATTTAACATAAATGACTCCTTGTTTTACTGGTGTTTTAATATATCCATTCTAAGTACTTTGCGGTTTAACTGCAAAGGTCATTAATTTTCAATTAAGGTTTAGTACAAAGCGTTACCTTGTTAGATGAAATAATTCACAGAGTCATTAAATGCTGTTTTACTTATCAGCTGCTAGTTTTTCTTGATAGGGTTGTAGATTATATTGTTGTGTCCAATAGCGACGAGAAATAAGGCAGAATATAGCGAAGGCAATCAATACAAATACAGCGCCTGCATAACCTACATAAGATGTATTGGTTTTTGCTAATACAATACTTCCTACTAATGCTCCGCCACCAATACCAATATTGAAGATACCTGAGAACATGGAGATAGCCACATCAGAAGCATCAGGTGCTATATCCAATACTTTAGTTTGTAGAGCAAGGGCAATAATAGTCATTACACTGCCCCAAATGATACAAAGTATAGCAGTGGTATAATGGCTATAGGTGCTGATAGTCAGGACTAGTAAGCTAGTTAATAGAATAGCTATTGAGCTCAAAACTAGCCCAATTGGATATTGTGGTGATTTTTTTGTAAAAATAATACTGCCAATAATGCCTGCACCACCAATACATAATAATAAAATCACTACAAAGTTTTTGCTAAAGCCACCTACTTCTGTCATAAAGGGGGTGATATAGGTATAAGCGGTAAAATGTCCTGTTACTATAATGGCTGTTAAGATATAAACATTGATAAGGGCAGGGCGTTTTAATAGAGAGGGTAGACTTTTTAAAGAACCAGCATTATTACTAGGTAATTTAGGAAGTAACCAAATCAATATTAGCATAACAATAAAAGCGATAATGGCAATGCATAAAAAGGTAATACGCCAGCCTGTATGTTGACCAATAATAGTTCCAATAGGTACGCCTAATACAGTAGCTAATGATGAACCTGTTACGATAAAACTTAAAGCCTTAGCTCGTTTATGAAAAGGTGCAATACGGGCAGCTAGTGGTACTGTAATAGCCCAAAATACAGCATGAGCACAGGCGATACCAATTCGAGCAACCATTAATGAAGCAAAGCTCCAAGCAAGCCAAGCCATAATATGGCTACCAATAAATAAAACAAACAAAATAACTAGTAATAAGCGTCTTTCTATTCTGGCAGTAAGGATGGTAAGGGGTAGCGACATTAGGGTGACTACCCAAGCATACCCTGTAATCAGTAACCCTGTGTGTGATACATCCATATTAAAACTTTCAGCAATACTCGGTAATAAGCCTACGGGTACAAACTCGGTAGTATTAAAAATAAAGGCAGCAAAAGATAGCGCAATAACGGGTAACCATGCTTGCCAGAATTTAGAGTTTGCAGAAGAGGTGGTAGTATCAGACATAAAAAATATACAGAGCAGAGTTATTAACAAATATAAAAGAGGAGTAATTTTAGCATTTTTTTAGGGCTGTCTTATATAACGATTTAGTTGCAACTTGTGAGATATTGTATTATTGGGTATCAAAGTAGTTAATAAGGCGAGGGCTATTTTCTATTTAATAGTTTAGAAATAGCATCCATGTAGAAGCCACGATAAAGTAAAAAACGACCTTGTTTAGCTTTTTCTTTAGCATCTTTGGGAGGCGCACCAAATTTACGTTGCCACAGTGCTTCAAGTTGTTCTTGCCAGTCATAATCTGCCTCTTGTAAGGCTTGATTAATATCTGCTTTGTTAAGTCCACGTTCCATTAGTTCTTGTTGAATACGCAATGGGCCATAACCATTATTAGCGCGGCTTCTAATATAGGATTCTAAGTAGCGGTGTTCAGAAAGAAGTTTATCTTCGGTAAGTTGATCGAGTACTGCATCAATCAATTCAGGTAGGGCACCTTTGCGTAACAGTTTACGCTTTAGTTCAATACGACCATGCTCACGCATTGCCAAGATATCCATAGCTACCTTGCGGATAGCTATGGAAGTATCTAGAACAGCCATTGCTTAATCTTCAGCAGCCGTATCATTACTTTCAGTAATAGGTACTGGTTGGCTTAATAATTTTTCACGGATAGTTGTTTCTAGTGTTTTGGTAATCTCTGGATTTTCTTCTAAGAATTTAGAAGCATTGGCTTTACCTTGACCAATTTTCTTACCATCATAGCTATACCATGCACCTGCTTTTTCAACTAAGCCAAGCTGTACGCCAAGGTCAATAATTTCACCTGTACGATAAATACCTTTACCATAAAGGATTTGGAATTCAGCTTGACGGAAAGGAGGCGCTACTTTGTTTTTAACCACTTTAACGCGTGTTTCACTACCTGTAACTTCATCACCTTCTTTTACTGAACCTGTACGACGAATATCTAAACGTACAGAAGCATAGAATTTAAGAGCATTACCACCTGTAGTTGTTTCAGGGTTACCAAACATTACACCAATTTTCATACGAATTTGGTTAATAAAGATAACTAAACAGTTAGCGGTTTTGATATTACCTGTGATTTTACGTAATGCTTGTGACATTAAACGCGCTTGTAAACCCATATGAGAGTCACCCATTTCGCCTTCAATTTCAGCTTTAGGTACAAGGGCGGCTACAGAGTCAACAATAATAACGTCTACAGCATTTGAACGTACAAGCATGTCAGTAATTTCAAGTGCTTGCTCACCTGTATCTGGTTGAGCAACATAGAGATCATCAACATTAACCCCTAATTTACCTGCATATTCTGGGTCTAATGCATGTTCAGCGTCTACGAAGGCACATACACAACCTTGCTTTTGTGCTTCTGCAATAACTGATAAGGTTAAGGTAGTTTTACCAGAAGACTCGGGGCCATAAATCTCAACAATACGACCTTTAGGTAAACCACCAATACCAAGGGCAATATCTAGCCCCAATGAACCAGTAGAAATGGCAGGAATAGCTTGGCGCTCTTGGTCACCCATACGCATTACAGCACCTTTACCGAATTGCCGTTCAATCTGTGTTAAAGCAGCGGCTAGTGCGCGCTTTTTATTCTCTTCCATTATCAATCCTCATTCATATAAGAAAGCTAATTATTAGTGTCTATTTAACACCAAAATTTGGCGACTATTATTTCATAGTGCTAGGGTATAACTAAAGCACTTTTTAACTTTCAACAGGTGTTTTTTGTTGAGTTAATCGTATCAAGCCATGTAGCGCTAACTGTATGGTTTGTTCACGAATACTCGCTCGGTTTCCTGTAAATTGTGCGCAATGGGTATAGCATTGGTTATTGGTATACCAAGCAAACCATACCATACCAACTGGGTGATGTTCAGTACCACCTGTTGGACCTGCTACACCACTAACGGCTACACCATATTGCGCATTACTTTTAGCAATAGCACCCCCAACCATTGCCATAACTACCTCTTCACTGACAGCACCTACTGTGTCAAACAGTTGATTGGGTACATTTAACATCAGTGTTTTCTGCTTGTTGGAGTAAGTGATATAACCTGCTTCAAACCAACTAGAACTGCCAGAAATACGAGTGATAGCTTCAGCAATACCACCACCTGTACAAGATTCAGCAGTGGTCACTTGGGCTTGCTGTTTTTTAAGCTGTTTGCCTAAATGTTGGGCTAGGTGTGTAATAGTATCCTTCATATCGTTCCTTTTTACTGACGTAGTCCTTTGCCTGTTTTAAGTAGATAAAGGCTTAAGCCATAGAGCACAAAAGTAGCAACTAATAAAAAGCCAATTGCAATAAAAATATTAATATCCGATACCCCTAAGATACCATAACGGAATGCGTTAACCATATGTAAAATAGGATTAATTAAGGATACTGATTGCCAAAATTCAGGCAATAAATTAATAGAGTAAAAAACACCACCTAAATAGGTTAAGGGTGTTAGTACAAAGGTAGGGATAATAGAAATATCATCAAAGTTACGCGCATAAACAGCATTAATAAAACCAGCTAAAGAGAATACAGCAGCAGTTAATACGACTACTAGAATAGTAATGCCTAAATGATGTATTTGTAACTCAGTAAAAAACATGGACAAGATGGATACTATAAAACCAACAGCCAAGCCCCTTAAAATACCACCTGTAATATAACCCACTAAAATAGTGTGTGGTGATACAGGAGAGATAAGTAGTTCTTCAATAGAGCGGTGGAATTTAGCCCCAAAGAAGCTAGATACCACATTACTGTAAGAGTTAGTAATTACTGACATCATAATAAGGCCAGGTACTATATATTGAATATAGTCAAATCCGCCCATATCACCAATACGACTACCAATAAGTTTACCAAAAATAATAAAATATAAAGCCATGGTAATGGCTGGCGGTAACAGAGTTTGTGCCCATATCCGCATAAAACGGTGTATTTCACGACTTACAATAGTGCGTAAGGCTATTAAGTTGGTTGCGAGTTGGATATTCATGATACTTTTACTTTCTCGTTATTTTCCACTAATGCTAAAAATAATTCTTCTAATCGATTACTCTTGTTTCTCATACTAGACACTAGAATGCCTTGTATACTTAATTGATTAAATAAATCATTAATACCTTGATTGTGCTTAACTACTACTTCAAGTGTTTGGTTATCAGCCAATTTGCAGTCATAACCTTGTAAAGCAGGTGGCGCTACTAAAGGGTTGGCTAAGTCTAAAATAACGGTTTCTTCACTTAGGGTACTGAGTAGTGAACGCATACTGGTATTTTTTACAATTTCACCATGATTAATAATGGCGATATTGCGACACAATTGTTCAGCTTCTTCAAGGTAGTGAGTGGTGAGGATGATAGTCATGCCTCGTTTCTGATTAAGTTTGGTTAAGAAGCTCCACATAGAACGACGTAACTCAATATCTACCCCAGCAGTAGGTTCATCAAGAATAAGTAGTTTTGGTTCATGAATCAATGCGCGAACAATCATTAAACGACGTTTCATGCCGCCCGATAACATACGGACAGTAACATCTTTTTTATCCCATAGCCCTAGTTCAGTAAAGTAGAACTCAGCGCGCTCTTTAGCTATTTTGGCAGGAACACCATAATAACCAGCTTGAGTAATAATAACGTCAAAACACTTTTCAAACTGATTAAAGTTAAACTCTTGTGGTACAACGCCAAGATGGCGTTTTAAATTAAACAGGTCAGTATCATAGTCATGACCAAAAACTTTAATAGAACCGCTGGTTTTATTAACTAAAGAAGATAAAATACCAATAGTGGTGGATTTGCCAGCACCATTTGGGCCAAGAAGGGCAAAGAAGTCACCTTGAGCAACATCTAAATCAATCCCTTTAAGGGCTTGAAAGCCATTGTTATAGACTTTAGTTAACTGTCTGATGGTTAGGGCAGAAGTCATAATACACTCGTTTAGGATAAATTATTTCAGATACCTTAATACAAGGTTAGGATATAAGGTATAATCTATATTATATATGGGCTATATGCGTGAATATCAAATAGCCTTATAATAACCGATCCAAATTTATTATAAATGTTAATTTTTTTTATTCCTTTAATAAATTAAACCAATAGTGAGTCGTAGAGAAAAATATGGGACAGTTTAATACCATTCGTCCTTACCATGATGATGAAGTACCTGCTGTAATAGAGAGGCTATCAAAGGATAATGAGTTTATTAATACCGTATTAAGGTTCCGTTTTCCCCATTTAAGTAGTACTTTTGGATGGTTATTACGGCCTTTTATTGCTCGTAAATTAAAGAATTATCTATCAAAGATTCATAGTGTACGCGATTTACAGTTAAAAATAGCTGACTATGTAGAGCATTCTATTTCTTCAAGTATTGAACACTTTACCTATTCTGGTGGAGAAAATATAGATACTCAATGTAAGTATCTATATATGGCGAATCATCGTGATATCGTAATGGATCCTACATTAACTAATTATGCATTGCATTTAGTTGGTATGGATACTCCGCGTATTGCTATTGGGGATAATTTACTACAAAAGCAATATGTAGCTGATTTAATGCGTTTAAATAAAAGCTTTGTGGTACAACGTTCGGTAACTGGACGTAAAGAAAAGTTAGCTGCTTATCAGCAGTTATCAGCCTATATTAATCATTCAATCTTACAAGATCATGAATCTATTTGGATAGCTCAGGCGGAAGGGCGAGCTAAAGATGGGAATGATGAAACAGATTCAGCATTATTGAAAATGTTGCATATAAGCCGTAAGGAAGAGAATTTTGTTGAGGTAATTGCTAGCTTAAATCTTTTACCCATTTCTATTAGTTATGAATATGATCCTTGCGATTTAATGAAGGCACGTGAACTTTATATTAAGGCTACAGAAGGTAAGTATACCAAAGCTGTTGGTGAAGATGACCGTAGTATTGCATTAGGGATTACGGGTTATAAAGGGGATGTACATGTTCATTTTGGTAAGCCTATCAGCAATGGTTTTGAAGATGCTAAGGAGTTAGCAGATTTAATAGATCAACAGATTTTAGGTAATTATCATCTATTTCCTGTACATTATTTGGCTTATGCAATGTGGGAGAAAGCAGATCAAACAATAAACGTTCCTGCTATTGAAAGCTTATTTCCAGTAGAAAAGATTGAAAAAGCTAAGCAAGAATGGCAAAAACGTATAGATGCTTGCCCAGAAGAACATAGGCCCTACTTAATTATGCAGTATGCTTATCCTGTTTATAATGAGTATAAATTGTAAACATTAAAGTAAAGATATTAGCTATTTAACAGCTCTATATTATAGGAGGTAATGTAGTGGAAGGAAAAACTGTGGCTCTTATTTTTAGTTTTTTCATACTGATTTGTGGTATTGCTTTATATATTATTGCTGATAATGATACAAAGAAATTTTATTTACCCATAAAGGAGCAAGCGTATCATCTTCTTTCTTTACGGTGTAATAAGCAACCTTGTGTTACTAAAGGAAGTATTGAATATATAGAGACACAGAGTTCTCATATTGTTAAGGGGGCTATCTTTGTTACACCTAGTATTTATGTCTATAGATATATGTTTGAGGTAGATGGCAACACTTATACTAAAAAATTATTAGTGTTTGGTAAGCGTTTAGAAATGAAGTATTTGCCACATACAAAAAATATGTTAGGCAAAAAAATTTCAGAGCAAATTTTATATGATCCCAATAATCCTTCAATTAATTTACCAGAAAGATATGCCAAAGCTTTACCAAAAATACCAAACCCTTACGATGTTGATAAGAAAAATGGCATCATTTATATAATATTTAGCTTAATGATCTTTGTGATTGCTTTTGTTAAAAGTAAAAAAAGTACAACGTTATAAGATTATTATTTAGTCATTAAGAGTGGCAAGGCTATACAATAATTTATAGCCTTGTCATATTTTACTGAGTAGACTTTAATCTACCTGCATAATCTTTAGCAAACTGTGCTGCAATACGACCAGAACGTGAGCCGCGGTAGGTTGCCCAACGAATAGCCTCTTTTTCTATTGCTTCATTGCCTGCCATATCAATACCATAAGTAGTTAACCATTGGCTAACAGCTGTTAAGTATTGTTCTTGATTAAAGCCATAGATAGAAATCCATAAACCAAAGCGTTCAGAAAGTGAGATTTTTTCCTCGATTACTTCACCTGGATGGATTTCACCATTATGATCTGTTCGATAACTTAAATTATCGTCAATTCGTTCAGGCATTAGGTGTTTGCGATTTGAGGTGGCATATATTAGGGTGTTATCAGATTTGCCAGCAATTGAACCATCCAATACAGTTTTTAAGCCTTTATAGCCTGTTTCACCTTCTTCAAAAGAAATATCATCACAGAAAATAATAAAACGTTCTGGACGACCACGGGTCATAGAGATGATTTGTGGTAAATCCATTAAATGTTCTTTATCCACCTCAATAAGTCTTAACCCTTTAGTATGGAAAGCGTTTAAACAGGCTTTTATTAGTGAGCTTTTACCTGTACCTCTTGCACCTGTAAGCAATACATTATTAGCTGGTAAACCTTCTACAAATTGACGTGTATTTTGTTCGATTAGAGCTTTTTGACGGTCAATATTTTGTAAATCTTCAAAAGCTATCAGGTTAGGTTCTTCAACAGGAATCAGGGTAGGTTGTTCAATACCGTTGTAAAAGCGATGTTCCCATAAATAAGCTATAACATCTTCTTTAATGGAGTAAACAGGTGGAGGAGGAAAAGCATTATTTAAGCTATTTGCAATCCGCTCAAGTTGTTCAATAATTTGTTGTAAAGGTAAATCGCTCATAAAATTAATCTAATATCGATAAAGGATAGTTAATAGATATTGGTCAAGTTAATAACTTATTGTTGAAAAAGCCACTACAAAATAGCGGCTAAGTCTTTGTGGTCTTTTTCACCCAATTTCCAATAGCCTGTGGTCTGTATATTGCCTAAGTGAAAACCACGTTCTTTTAGTAGTTGAACACGGATATTTCGAATCACTGAGGCTTCAGCTGCAATCCAAGCATGCCCTTGGGTATTTGGCAAATCATTAGATTTTAGAACAGTTTTTAAACCTTCCTTTTGAGAGTCTTTAAAAACCCAATGAATAGTTGCATCAGCTTGTGTTGTAAGCTGTTGTTGCTCTTGCTTATTGGTTGCTTCTATATAAGCATAGACCTTTAAATGGGCGGGAAGTTGCTCAAGAATGACAGAAATAGATGGAATGCCTGTTTCATCAGCTAATAATAACAACCAAGAGTCTATTTCTAAATCGCGAAACCCACCTCTGGGGCCAGCAATATAAATTTCATCACCTATTTTGGCCTTTTTTGCCCAAGAAGAAATTAAGCCATGATGGTTAATCGCTATATCTAAAGTTAATTGTTGTTTAGCTGCATCAAAATAACGAATAGTATAAGCACGACCAGTCATCTTACTATTCGGTAAAAAGACTTTTACCCATTGTGCAGGGTATTCCACAGCAAAATCTTTTAAATCTTCCCCTGTTAAAACTATACGATGAAAGGCTGGTGTAAGTTGTTCAATACTGACTACTTGAGTCAGTAAGTGAGGAAAGTGATGATTAGTTTGTTTAGTGGACTTGGCGACTAAATCTTTAAAAGATTTTAGAACAGCCCTTGGCTTGATATTTACTTTTGCTATACGTAATTCTTCACCACAAATATCTAATAATGTTTGAACATCAGTAGGAAGTAGAGGAGTAATAGCTACAGATTTGCTTTTTATACTTCTTGCAGTATGGCCTAGTGCTGATAGTAGTTCTATTTCATCTTTAGATACAAAAGGCGAGTCTGGCCCTAGAAGGTTAAAATTGGGATTAGTCGTTAATATCGCTTGAACTAAGCGAGCAAAAGGAAAAGCATGGACAGAAAAAATTCCTATTTCTTCTAATAAAAAACCAGCTTGTGCAGGCCAATTGCCTTGCCAATTTAATGCACGTAATGCTTTAAGTAGCTTTTGCTCATCATGACTGCATTTATTGATAGAAAAAAAGTTTCTTTGCATGGTTTTAAGTTCTATAAGTAATTATTAATAAACTAACAATAAAGCAATGTTAATTACTTTCTATAAGATTTAATAATAGCATTTATTAATGGAATACATTGCTATAAATTAGGCTTATAGTCAACAAGCTAGAGTATTTAGTTGTTTATTAGGTACTTATAGAGGCTAATTATCTATCTCTTCTTAAATTAAAGTTAATAGGGATAGTAATAGCACGGGAGCTGTTACCATTTAATACTTCGGTAGGTGGTTTGGGTAATGGTTGGGCTCGGTCTAATAGGTCTAATACCTCTTGATCCAATGATGGATAGCCAGAGCTTTTGACGATATGTTTCGCCAATACTTGGCCTTGTGCATCAATCGTAAAGTTGACAGATACAGTACCTTCTTGATGTTTACTTCTAGCCTCACGAGGATAGCGTTTGTAACGGGCGATACGGCTAAATAATTGTGATTGCCATGTAATTTGTGCCTTTGATGGACGGGTAGAGCTAGTAGTAACAGGAGCTGCTACTCGGTCAGATACGCGATCACTTACTGCTGAGGAGTTAGTAGTTACTTCAGCTTTAGGTTTTGTATCTTCTGTAATCTCTTTTGGTTTTTCAATAGGTTTTTCGACTGGTTTTTCAACCGGCTTTTTAATAGGTTTTGGCTCTGGTTTCTTCTGAATAACTACTTTTGGTTTAGGCGCTTCTACAGGTTCTGGCACAGGTATTGGGTCAGGCTCTTGGATGGGCTCGGGCTCAACAGGTGTTGGATCAGAAGCCACTTGTTCAACGGGTGCTGGGTTTTCCTGAGGTGTATTGTTAGGTGCCTCAGGTAATGGAGCAAGCTCTAACATAACAGCCGCTGGTATAGGTGGCTGTACTGGTGGCAATGGGTTCCAGCCTAATATTAAGGCAGTAGCAAGACCAATATGCAGTGCTACAACGATAATAAAAGCAATTAACCAACGTGAACTATTTGCTATAGAGTTATTACTCATTATTCCCCATAGCCTCTAAACCTACTAATCCAATTTTTAGATAACCTGTTTTTCTAAGGTCATTCATCACATTAATAAGATCTTCATAGTTAACTGTTTTATCAGCTTGGAAGAAGATGGTAGTTTCTTTATTACCTTTGGTTTGCTTCTCAAGTTCAATGGCTAATTGATCAGGATTAGCAATTAATTCATTGCCTAAATACAGTTGTTGATCTGCTTTTAAGGTCAATACAATAGGTTGTTCTGGCCTAGGTTGTGGAGTAGCTGTTGAGGCAGGTAAGTCTACTTTAATATCCACAGTAGCCAGTGGCGCGGCTACCATAAAGATAATTAACAGTACTAACATCACATCAATGAAAGGAGTGACATTGATTTCACTCATTTCGGTATTTTCGTCGCTACCTTCTTTTAAATTGATTGCCATGTTAATTAGCCTATTTTTGTTACATTTGAGCGCGTGGTAGTGGTAGAAGCTGTATAGCTTTTACGGTCTAAGTCACGACTTAATAGTAATAAAGCATGGGCTGAAATATCACTTACCATCACTTTGTAATGGCTAATAGAGCGTGTAAATACGTTATAAATAATTACCGCAGGAATAGCTGCCACCAACCCCATAGCTGTTGCTAATAAGGCTTCTGCAATACCAGGAGCAACTACAGCAAGATTGGTGGTTTGCGATTTAGCGATACCAATAAAGCTATTCATGATTCCCCATACCGTACCAAATAAACCGATAAAGGGGGATACTGCACCAATAGTAGCAAGGATACTGGTACCTGCATTCATTTTGCGACCACTGGCAGCTACTAAGCGATCTTGACGAAAAGCGGCACGCTCTTTAATCCCTTCATGGCTGGTAGATTCAGCGGATAGTTCGAGTTCTTCTTGCAGGTCTTCAATCAATAAAGTAGCAAGGCTATTTTTAGAAAATGTATTGGCCACTTCGTTGGCTTGTTTTAAGTTCTTGGTATTTCTTAAAGCAGCCATTTCTTGACGTAAACATCTTTTAGCACTAAGTAATTCAGTAAGTTTAGCAATAAAGATTGTCCATGTAGCAAGTGAGGCTAACAATAGGCCTACCATTACTGTTTTAACGACAATATCTGCATTTTGATACATGCCCCAAGGAGAAAGGTCATGATCTAAAGATTGTTCTGCTTGTTGGATATTTGCAGCAGTAACTGCTGGATCTAGTGTTGGTTGAGATGCTTCATTGTTAGTAGTACTAGTGGTCGGTTGTTCTGCTGGTGTAGCAGTAGTGTTTTGTTCTACTTGTGGGTGCTCATGCTGTGTTGTTGGGGATACTTGTTGCGCAAAACTTAAAGAAGTAAAACACAGTGTGGTAATTAGAATCAATTGTTTAACAAGTGAAGAGCGACGACTAGATACGTTTAACATATTCATCCAATTTAATTTAGAAAAGAATAATAAGAATTATTCTCATTATCTCAGATAATTATCATTAACAAAAGTTTTTTTAATATTTTTTACAAAAACATTAAATTTAATTATTAGCTATTTATTTGTTAAAAGCTTATTAATATTCTTTAATTGCGTTAATCTAAAGCGAACATGATAGCTATAAAGCGAAGGAAAATTATTAATGCAGGTCAGTATTATTGAAGGAGATTTATTACAGCAGCCTGTTGAGGTGATTGTTAATGCATGGAATAGAAATATTATCCCTTGGTGGCTTTTATTACCGCAAGGTGTATCTGGGGCTATTAAGAAACAGGCAGGTTATGCACCTTTTTTCGAATTGGGAAAGATGGGTTCAATAAAATTAGGACAAGCGGTGATTACTGGATCAGGAAAATTGCCTTATAAAGCAATTATTCATGTGGCAGGTATTAATATGTTTTGGCGAGCCACTCGTTATTCAATTCAGCAATCAGTTTTTTCTGCGATGCAAATAATCAACGATCAGCAAATTAATTCAGTAGCATTTCCAATTATTGGTGCAGGTTCAGGAGGCTTTGGCGAACAAGGTGCTTTAGCGTTAATGATTGAAGCCTTTGATAAAATAGAGTCAAAGGCTTCAGTGTGCATTATTAAATTTGTTAAAGGTAAGTTTTAAACCCTGTTATTTAGCGGGTTTAATACCAGCTTTAGTCATACATTGGTTATAAAGATTATTTAGTTCTTGCTGAGAAGGCATGGTACCTGTTTTTAGTTTTTCTAACTTTGGAACAATGCATTGGCAATAGGTATTTGCCTGTTTATCAGTGATTTTATTAGGGGTACCTGCTTGTTCTTGTCGCTGTTTTAACATATCTACACACAACTTTACAGCGTTACTATCAGCCAGTGCCATACTTGAGAACAAACAAGTGGTGATTAATATTAGTAAGTACTTCATAGATCATTACCATTTTTAGTTATTACATCGAAGTGTTTTTATATAAATATTGCTAATAAAAACTAACATAATCATTGTACAATGATTGACCCTATATAAAGTCTGATAGTTCAATTATTTTGTTTGTTACTTCATCATTTGTTCAGTTCTGTGAAAAGAAAAATACCATTATTTAAACGACTACAACATAATCCAATTATTTGCATAGTTATTTTATTAATAGCTGTAGGTTTTTATTATTACCAGATTTCTGAGAATAGTTTTACAGCAGAAGTTATTCATGTGATTGATGGTGATACCCTAGATGTATTGGTAGTAAATCAGCCCATTCGTATTCGTTTAGCAGGAATTGATGCACCAGAAAAAGGCCAAGCTTTTGGCTCAAAAGCTAAGAAAGCATTAGCAGATAGGGTTAAAAATAAGGTGGTTACTGTTATTGAAGTGGATAAAGATCAGTATCAGCGTATGGTAGCTATTATTAAACTAGACGATCTAAATATTAATCAAGAAATGGTTAGGCTAGGGATGGCATGGGTATATACCAACTATAATCAAGATGATAGTCTACCCTTATTAGAGACTAAGGCTCGGGCAAATAAAGCTGGTTTATGGTCTCAATCAAATCCTACTCCTCCTTGGTTATATCGCAAGCAATTATCAAATAAATAGTTAAATTTAATTAATGGAAAAGGAGATCTTAAGATATAAATAAGCTTGATTTAGTACATTCATTAAGCCAATTTAATTTTTATGGAGATGAGTATGTTTAGTCAAGAAATTGCAATAGCAATTTTTGTTGTAGCTGTATTAATCATTTGTGGCAGTTATATTATTTTTTCTAGGAAGTCAGAAAAATTAAAAGGTTATAGAAAAAGTGTCTTTATTTTAGTGGCTGTTGTATTTGGGGGACTATATTTTTCTTTTGTAAATCACGTTTATATTTTGAACGAAGAACGAAATACTTATGAAGAAAAAATACTATTCTTACCTGCTAAATTTACCTTGGCAAATAAGCAACAGGTAAGTGTTACACCCAAATTTGGTATTTACTCTATCATTATAAACAATAGCCAAAGGAATGCTGTATTTGAAACGGTGATTTATGGCGACAGTTCTGGTAGACCAGATATAAAATTACCAGCACAAGCAGTAACTTATGTAAACAAAGGGACTGATTATATATTTAAAGAACCACCAAATGCAGTGAAAATTAAAGGCTCTGGTACTACCAAGGGTTGGATTCATTATGAATGAAATAGTATTATCCATAAGCATTTATTACTTATGGATAACAAAGTTAAGCAAGTTTTACATCTGAATTTTGACCACGATTTCTAAGGAAGTGATCCATTAATACAATAGCCATCATTGCTTCAGCAATTGGAGTGGCACGAATACCGACACAAGGATCGTGACGACCTTTAGTGATAACCTCAATTTCATTACCATGAGTATCTATAGAATGACCAGGAGTGGTGATACTTGGGGTAGGTTTTAACGCTAGATTGGCAACAATTGATTGGCCTGAAGAAATACCACCAAGAATACCGCCAGCATTATTAGATAAAAAACCTGCTTTGGTTAATTCATCTCTATGTTCAGTACCACGCTGTGTAACACTTTTAAAACCTGCACCTATCTCTACACCTTTGACTGCATTAATACCCATCAATGCATAAGCAAGTTCGGCATCTAATCGATCAAAAATAGGTTCACCTAATCCGACAGGAACACCTTCTGCAACTACAGTGATTTTGGCACCTACAGAGTCTTGATCACGGCGTAGTTGTTCCATATAAGTTTCTAACTCAGGTAACTTATCAAGATCAGCTGCAAAAAAATGATTGCCATCAGCATTGACTGCATCCCAGCTTTTGAAAGGTATTTCAATAGGGCCTAGTTGACTCATATAACCACGAATGATAATACCTTTAGTGGCTAGGTATTTTTTTGCAATAGCACCTGCTGCAACACGCATTGCTGTTTCACGAGCAGAGGAGCGACCACCACCACGATAATCACGAATACCATATTTATGGTAGTAAGTATAATCAGCATGAGCAGGGCGGAAGATATCTTTAATGGCAGTATAGTCTTTTGATTTTTGATCGGTATTACGAATCAATAAGCCAATAGGGCAACCTGTGGTAATCCCTTCAAAAACACCTGATAAAATTTCTACTTGGTCAGCTTCTTGGCGTTGGGTAGTAAATTTGCTACTGCCAGGACGACGACGGTCTAAATCTGTTTGTAAATCTGCTTCTGAGAGAGGGAGTCCAGGAGGGCAACCATCAACAATAGCCATTAATGCAGGGCCATGACTCTCACCTGCGGTAGTGACTGTAAATAATTTGCCAATGGTATTGCCAGACATAATGGCTTACTCCCGTTTTTAACACGTAAAAAAAGTAAGAGGTAATGGCAACATTACCTCTGTCATATTATTGTAAGTTAACACCCTGTAAACCAACAGAGGTGCCTATTTCTTTAGCAGCACTAGCACCAAGCTTTTTAGCAAAGCGATCAAATGGGCTATCTTGCACAGTAAAGTTTTTTAGGTTTTCTTCACCAACAATCTCACGAGCTACATAACTGGTGCTGCCAAAACCATCGATTAAGCCAAGCTCTTTCGCTTGTTCGCCAGACCAGATAAGGCCAGAGAATAACTCAGGATGTTCTTTATCTTTTAAGCGATCACCACGACCTGCTTTTACTTGGTTGATAAATTGTTGGTGTACTGTGTTTAGCGTATTCTTCCAAAACTCTGTTTCTTCTTTATTCATAGGTTGGAATGGATCTAAGAACGCTTTATGTTCACCAGATGTATAAGCACGACGCTCAATACCTAATTTGTTCATGGCATCAACAAAACCAAAGCCAGCAGCAGTCACACCGATGGAGCCAACTAAGCTAGCTTTATCTGCATAAATTTCATCTGCGGCACTAGCAATATAGTATGCACCTGATGCACCTAAATCAGTAATCACCGCATAAACTTTAATTTGCGGATATAGTGCACGTAAGCGTTTGATTTCATCATATACGTAACCTGCTTGAACAGGTGTGCCACCAGGGCTATTAATACGTATAATCACCGCTTTAGTATTAGAATCTTTAAAAGCAGCTCTTAATCCTGTTACAAGGTTATCTGCACTGGCATCTGTTTGATCGGCAATCATGCCACGTAAATCAATAACAGCAGTGTGTGATGTTGAGGTACTGATGTCACCTTTAAAACCACCCATTGCAATAGCTATTAATATAAATAGGTAAAAGAACGTTAATAATTTAAAAAATATGCCCCAACGTCTTGAACGACGTTGTTCAATAAGGCTAGCTTGTAAGGTTTTTTCCAATAACTTCCAACTTTTTTCATCGTTAGCGGAAATTTGTGTTTGTTGTTCTTCAGACATGATTGGATCCTGAATTATAAAATCTTGTGACTAAGCACTATAAGGACGAATTAAAGGGTAAATCATAGCATAATCTGACTTTTTGCTATAGATTTATTATAGCTATACTAGTATAGAACGTTGATACAGCTTAAGGAGAGCAACATGGCTTTTTCAGCTACTGAAAGATCTGCATTATTAACAGTTAAAGGAGTAGGTAATACAGTTATACAAAGGTTAGAGCAAATGGGGATAGATTCATTATCCATCTTAGCTACTGCCAATACAGAAGATATTACTAGCCAAGCGGCCACCATGTTAAATGCAACTTGTTGGAAAAATAGCCCTCAAGCTAAAGCAGCTATTAACAATGCTATTCAATTTGCTAAAGCGTATTGCCAAAAGAATACCCTTAAATAAATTAAGCTAGCGTTATATGATAGCATTCGTGGTCTAGTAACCATTGTTTACGTTCTACGCCTCCTGCATAACCTGTTAGTTTATTGTTTTTACCAATAACACGGTGGCAAGGTACTACAATAGCAATGGGATTGCAGTGGTTGGCCATTCCTACTGCACGACTAGCCAACGGCTTACCAATTTGTTCAGCCAGCTCACCATAGCTAATAGTACCTCCCGCAGGAATGGTGCGTAATGCTTGCCATACTTGTTTCTGAAAATCTGTACCAAAGTTAGCCACAGCTAATGAATCAATACCTTTAATATCACCCTTAAAATAGTTTTCAATGGTTTGAATAACCGTATTGGATTGAGAAGAGGGTTGTAAAACAATTTCTTTAACTTGGTAATAGCGAGCTAGTTGTTGCAATGTCTCTTCTTTAAACTCATCCCAACCAATAAATTGCAGGATATTTTGCTTATCCAACCAGATAATAAGTTTACCAATAGGTGAATCAAGTAAATATTCATCAAATACTAATGTATTGGTAGTTTCAGACATTTTCAATTTCTCTTGCAGTACCTAAAAATAATAGTCTTTTTCGTTAGCTAAACTCTGAAAGTCTTGAATGGTCATGATAAACTTGCTTCCTCTATGATAGATACTGTGTATATAAATTACTTTTTATCAATAAGGCAAATATTTTTTAATGGTAACTGATTTAAAACAAGCCGTTATTCGTGTTGAGGCCATGAGTGCTAATTGGCAACAGCAGGCAATAGCATTAGCGACAGAGTTTGCTTTACCAATGGCAGGGGAGGCAGACTTTGTACTGCAAATAGGTGAGCAGGGATTGCAGTTGCAGTGTTTAACCGAAAAAAATATAGGTGCTTTAAAGGTGGATTTTGTAGAGGGCGCTGTGGCACATCGTCGTAAATTTGGCGGTGGTAAAGGACAAATGATAGCTAAAGCAGTTGGTATACAGGGTAATATTATTCCCAGTGTATTGGATGCCACAGCAGGTTTAGGAAAGGATTCTTTTGTGCTGGCTACTTTAGGTTGTCAAATGACCTTAATTGAACGTCAACCTATTATTGCTGCTTTGTTAGAAGATGGTTTACAACGAGCTTTGCAAGACAGTGAAGTTTTCTCTATTGTGCAGAGAATGACACTAATAAAAGGTAATGCTATTGATGTAATGAAAAATTGGCAAAATGCTATTCCACAAGTGGTGTATGTTGATCCTATGTTTCCTCATCGTGATAAATCAGCATTGGTTAAAAAAGAGATGAGATTATTTCGCCCACTGGTGGGGGATGATTTAGATGCAACACAATTATTAGAGGCTGCATTATCATTGGCTAGTCATCGAGTAGTCGTTAAACGCCCTCGTAAAGCCCCTATTATAGAGGGAGTTAAGCCTAATTATAGCTTAGAGGGTAAAAGTAGCCGTTATGATATTTATACTAAACAGTCTTTAAAATAAATTGGTTAAGAATAGAAGGTATCTAAAAGATTAAATTTTTTATTTTATTTATTCTGATTCTTTTACTTTAATAATATAGGTTTTATTAAATTCACTACTACCCATATACATGGTACCCACCATATCACCTTTGATTTTGAGAGTTATATTTTGTGATATTTTGGGAATTCCTTTAACAATAAAACAATTGTATGTAAAAAAGGTTTTATCATCAGGATCACATATATCCAATTCTATTCCTGAGTTAACGGGAGTCATTGAGTAGCTCAATCCCCCTGCTGATACAGGCCCCGAACCACCTTTAATTTCAAATTTTGCATAATAAGGTTGTTTAAAATTAGCTTCTGGTAACTCATCAGGTGTAATAACTACTTTGGATGAAGTACAACCTATTAGTAAAAAACATACAGCAAATATAATGCTCAAATTTTTCATTTAATTTGCTTTTTTTACTTTAATTAAATAGGTTTTCTTAAATTCTTCACCTGAAGATGAAGTTCCATAAGTAAAACCATACAATGTAATTTTTGTATTTACTGGTTCAATTGGTGTTCCATATACTTTTAAAAAGTTTTTCTCTCCAAAACCTTCTTTTTCAATAGTTTCAACAAAGAATCCATTATTAACTGGTAAAGCTTCCCAAGTAAGTGAAGCTACTGGGGCTCCCCCTTTTATTTGTACTTCAATATAATAAGGTTTACCCACTGTAGCAGTAGGTAAATCATCTGGTAAAAAAGTAATTGAAGAGGAACAACCTATAATATAGTTCAAACATAATAAAATTATTATATAGCTTGCTCTATTAACGAATTTTGCCATAATTCTTTAAGGTATTTTAGTAAATACCATTCCTCCATAAATATATTTTAAAAACTCGCCTAATGTTAGTCCATTTCTAATTCTATTTTTTACTTTTCCCCATGAAAATACTTCTAGTTCTACTAACGAGGATAAAGGAGTTGAAATAGTAACTTCTTCTTCCGAATCTTTTATTTTTAATTTACCCTCCAAAACTATCCAATGATTTTTCAATTGTGGGTTATCCTCTGCCAACATACCACTACCAATTAGTGTAACTACATGGGTATCCTTACCAATATATTTATTTAAATTACAAACATCTTGTAAATTACTATGAGCAATACTGATGTTATCGTATTTTTTAGTAGCACCTGCTCTTTTAAACCATTTCTCCAATACTCCCCACATAGTTACTGCTCCTGCCCAGTTCCACCAAAGAAAACCTGCACTAGGTGAATTAATAGAAAAAAGCCCTGTATTTTCAGTATCTCTTAGACTTGCCATCACAATCCAATCTATAGCAGGAATTTTAACAGTACCATTATCTGTAAAAAAACCTTTTGGATGCCTTACACTTTTATCTGCCTCTAATTTTAAAGAACCTATTTTAGTCTTACCAGACTGCCAAAGCTCTTTAATAACTTGTTGATAAATATCAGGTCTATCTTTTTGGACACAATAAAAAAAAGCTGCTGGTCCACAGAACATTGATGCTGCTTGATTAGGATAAATGCCTACTAAATCATAATAATCTTTTATTTTTCCATTTTCTTGAGGAGATTTAGTAAGATCATATATATAAGATTTAAAAGGCCTAGTCATTCTAATTTTTAATTCTTCTTCAACCTTTTGTTTAGTAAAAGGATCAAGTGGATCGCCTATAGGATGTTCTTTGGCTTCAAATATTCTGGGTTTTGAGGATATATTTAATTTATAAGTATTTACTTGACCATCTTCAGCTTTTTTAGTGTCTTGGGCTGTTTCAAAATATTCAAACTCTCTTGATGCACCCCAGTCTTTGTCGGTTGTTTGAAAACCTTTTAAAGGCATTATTGCGGTTATTGGGTCTTGGTTCATTTTGATATAGTCAACACCCACTTTGCGATAAATATCTATCGAAAGAATATAACAAGTTTCTGGGGGATCACTAATATCTAGTGAGGGATGTACTTGAGTTTTATAATCTGCTTGTAGTGGATGTTTACCTGTAGGTCTTAAGGCAAACGTTTCATTTCCTGACCAATCTGTTTTATAAAGCTCCATATCATAGTAAAGATTTTCTGGGGCTGTATTAGTTTTTATTGCTACGGATATATTATATATAGTCATATTAGATCACTACTCCTTGTGTTTTTAAATTTTAAGATAAATATGGTATATACAAATAAGTGCTTCCTTTAACACTTAATCAATATGAAATGAGTCACCAATTGCAAAAAATTCACCACCAGCTTGGTAGTGAATAGAGCGCTTTTGATCAGATTTAATATGCCATCTACCTTCACTAAATACTTCAGGGTCAGCCCATGCCGCCGTGACTTCACCAATATAGAGGTCATATGTGTTTTGATTGTGTGGTTCTGGAATAAGTTTACATTCTAAACAGGCTAAGCAATCTGTGATGAGTGGCGCTTGTATGGTTTTAGCTGCAACGGTTGTTAGATTAAATTCAGTAAATTTATCTATATCTCTACCAGAGGTTGTACCTACTTGTAATACTTGTTTAGCTATTTTTTTACTGGGAATTAATACAGTAAATTCTCCAGAAGCTTCAATAAGTTCTTTGGAGTAGGTCTGTTTATCAATTATTACCACTACTCTGGCAGGGTCGAAGTCTAAAGGGGTAGACCAAGCAGCACTCATAATATTTCGTTTATCACCAAATGCGGAGCTAATCATTACAGTTGGGCCGTGATTTAGCAGTAGATAAGCTTTATTAAGAGGAACAGCTTGATAAGACATTTTAAACTATCCATTTATTTAATAATGAGGATCATTATAAGCTAATCCTAGTGTATTAAGGTAATTATAAATTTAGCTAATGGTAGATTTGTTAATGACTAATTAGTTAATGATTGGTCAATAATTGAGCAACAGTCTGAACACTGTAATTAGGATAATAATTGGTTGGATATAGATTGGTTAGAGTATTAGAAAATATAAAGGGCAGTTAAACTGCCCTTTTGATTAGTTGGTACTTTCTTTAATTTCTTTTGGTATTTCTTCTAGTGCATCTTTATAACGTTTTTCTAAGTCTTCATTAGCACGGGTTTGGCCTGGTGGTAGTGGATCATTATTACTACCTACCCAACGAGCCATTGTGCGAGTGAACCAGTCACGGTCTTGTAGTTCTTTTACTACAGGTTTAAAGGTGCCACTAGCAATAGTAGGGTGTTTTGGGTAGTTTAATTTCAATGTTTCTAAACTAGCATTAGCAAGATCATTCATGCCCATTCTTTGATAAGCCTCAACCATAATAGCTAGGCCATCACCTGTTGATGGTGTGCCATTAAAGTTTTCAACAATATAAGCACCACGTCTGGCCGCACCAATATAGGCTTGTCTATCTAAATAGTAGTAACCTACATGCACTTCATAAGCCGCTAATAGGTTGCGTAAATACACCATTCTAGCTTTAGCATCAGGAGCATAACGGCTATTAGGGAAGTATCTGGTAAGTTGCGCAAATTCATTGTAAGAATCTCTTGCTGCACCAGGGTCACGGGTTGTCATATCTAATGGTAAGAAACGTGCTAAAAAGCTTTGGTCTTGTTCAAAAGAAGCTAGCCCTTTCATATAATAAGCATAGTCAACATTAGGATGATCTGGGTGCAAGCGAATAAAACGATTAGCTGAGTCGCGTGTCGCTTCTGCATCAGATATTCTATAATAGCCATAAATAAGCTCAAGTTGAGCTTGTTCTGCGTAACGACCAAACGGATAACGAGATTCTAATGCTTTTAGTTTAGCAATTGCAGCGCTAAAATTTTTATCACTAAGATCTTTTTGAGCTTGTTGGTATAATTGTACCTCAGTAAGACTTTCATCTACTTTGTTAGAGCTTGAACAAGCACTTATTAGGATAAATAGTGAAATAACTAGTAAATGTTTCACACGCATGGTGATAGTGTTCTCTTAAAAATACTGTTGCTATTAATATAGTCTTGCTATGATGACTATTATAACGGTTAGGATAAATTTTTCCTATTTAACCATAAGCTGAGCCTTAAACCAAAGACTATAATTAAATTTTTTATGAATTCAACTAAAATAGAACTATCTGCACAAGTCCCTACTGAGCTAGGCGGACAACGCCTTGATCAAATAGCCGCACAATTGTTTAGTGATTACTCGCGTTCTCGATTATCTACTTGGATTAAAGAGGGTAAGTTAACAGTAAATGGGGCAGTATTGAAACCAAAAGATACAGTTTTTAGTGGTGCTCTTTTAGCATTAAATGCTGAGCAAGAGGCTCAGGGGGACTGGGTAGCACAAAATATTAAGCTAAATGTCGTATATGAAGATGAGGCATTATTAGTTATAAATAAGCCCGCTGGTTTAGTTGTTCATCCAGCAGCAGGTCATTATGAAGGTACATTGTTAAATGCATTACTTTATCATGCGCCTGAATTACAAAATGTACCTCGAGCAGGTATTGTTCACCGATTAGATAAAGATACGACAGGTTTAATGGTTGTTGCTAAAACATTAGAGGCACAGACTAAGTTAGTAGAGCAGTTACAAGCACGTAGTGTTAGCCGTATTTATGAGGCGATTGTAGCTGGTGTAGTGACTTCTGGTGGAACAGTGGATGCGCCGATTAATAGACATGGTGTACAACGTCAAAAAATGGCTGTAGTAGCTGATGGTAAGAAAGCAGTGACTCACTATCGTGTGTTAGAGCGTTTTAGGGCTTATACTCATATTAGAGTTCAGTTAGAAACGGGTCGCACTCATCAAATTAGAGTACATATGGCACATATTAATTTCCCTTTGTTAGGTGATCCTGTTTATGGTGGGCGCTTTCGTATTCCTCCTGCCTCTAATCCAACATTAATACAGAGTTTAAAAGAGTTTCCTCGACAAGCTTTGCATGCCCGTTTTTTAGAATTAGATCATCCTACCACAGGTAAACGTATCCGTTGGGAGTCTGAGTTACCTGAGGATATAGTATGGATGTTAAGTTTATTGCGGCAAGATAACCAATCATTTGAGGAAAAGTGATGCCAGCAATTGATGAATTATGGATTAAACCTGATTGGCCGCTACCTACACATGTTAAAAGCTGTGTAACAACGCGTGTAGGTGGAGTGAGCGAAGGTAATTATAGTTCATTAAATTTAGGGTTGCATGTGGGTGATAACCCTGAAGCTGTTGTTGAGAACAGAAGAAGGGTACAACAAGCGCTAGGTTATAAAAAGGCTGCTTGGTTAGAGCAGACACATAGTACTTTAGTCGTTAAGGCTGACTCTTCAAAAGTCCTGAGAGCTGATGCTAGTTGGACTAATGAAAAAGGTATGGCTAGTGTAGTAATGACTGCGGATTGTTTACCTGTGTTGTTTTGTGATAAAAAAGGGGATTATGTAGCCGCTGCTCATGCGGGTTGGCGAGGATTATTAAACGGTATATTGGAGGCAACAATAGAATCTTTACCTGTTGCTGCTGACCAATTATTAGTTTGGTTAGGCCCTGCTATTGGCCCTGAAAATTTTGAAGTAGGCGCAGAAGTTAGAGAGGCTTTTGTAACTCACAGTAGTTTAGCTGAACAGGCTTTTGTAGCGAGTGGTAATCAGGATCGTTATTTAGCTGATATCTATCAGCTAGCACGTTTTCGTTTAGAGGCTAAGGGAGTAACTGCTATTTTTGGTGGTGGATTTTGTACGGTAAGTGATCAGCAATTTTATTCTTATCGTCGCCAGAATATAACAGGACGAATGGCTTCATTAATTTGGTTAGTATCGGATGAGTAAATAGAGAAAATTATGCGTAAAAGAAGTTATTCCAAAAGGCTTTTGCCTCCAAAAGAGTCTGCAACAGAAGCATTAACCCAAATAGTTGAAGGTTTCAAACGTTTTAGACAAGAAGTGTTTCCAGAGCAGCGAGACTTATTTAAAAAACTAGCTAGTGCCCAAACACCACGAGCAATGTTTATTACTTGTGCAGACTCTAGAGTTGTTCCTGAGTTGATTACTCAAAGTTCGCCAGGTGATTTATTTGTTACTCGTAATGTGGGTAACGTAGTTCCACCTTATGGACAGATTAATGGTGGTGTTTCTACGGCAATTGAATATGCAGTAATGGCTTTAAATGTGCAACATATTATTATATGTGGCCATTCTGACTGTGGTGCAATGCGAGCAGTTATTAATGAGCAAGTATTAGAGTCAATGCCAACAGTACGTGCTTGGTTACGTTATGCAGAAACAGCGCGTACCGTCGTCCAAGAAAACTGTGGTTGTTTAAGTGAAGATACCTTAGATGTACTAACTGAAGAAAATGTGGTTTTACAGTTAGAGCATTTGCGTACTCATCCATCTGTAGCTTCTCGTTTGGCAGGCGGAAACCTATTTATCCATGGTTGGGTTTATGATATTGAAACCAGTCAAATTAAAGCCTTTGATGATAGCTTAGGAGAGTTTTTACCATTGGATGGTGATATTATCCCTATGGCAACACCTCGTTCAAGGTTTATTGATAGGGATTAAAATAAAAAGCTCTTCGAAAGAAGAGCTTTTTTTATGAGGTGAAAGTAATGTGCTATTACTTAAACTTCAAAAATGATTTGGTATAGTGTACCTATTGACAGCATAAATAAAGGGAAAGTCCAAATTAAACCAATGCCAAAAGGAATAGCTGAAATCATTAGGATAATGCCTAGAACAATCATTAATCCAAAAACGCTAAACCAACGTTGGGTAATAATTTTACGAGAAGCTTCCATTGCTTGCCAAGCTGAAATGCCAGGATTATCAATAATGATCCAATTTGTAAGGCAATATGCAACAGCCAAATATATACCAGGAATAAGTATTAATAACATACCTACTGCTGTTAATAAGGTAGTCAATAAGGTTGCAAGAATTATAACACTAAAGATAGGAAGAATAGATAAAAAGTCTTCTTTAAGATTTATTTGCTGTCCTCTTAGGCGTTTTAGTGCTAAAACAATAAACCCTGCAGCAAGAGCATTTAAAGCAATATTAACAAAGAAATTTATTGGTCCTATCACTTTAGGAGGTAAAAAGCCTAAAATTAAACCAATAATAAAACTGATAATACCTATAGCTAACAGTGGTAAAAAGAAAGTTAGTTTTACGCCATTAACTTGTGCCCACGCTTTAGAAATTACATCACTAATACTAAAATCATAGCCATTAGCTATCGCTTCTTCAATAGTGCGTTTTTTTCCTAATTGAACAGATTCAGTATTGATGCTGTTGGTAGAAGGTGGTTGGTAAGGATTTTGCCCTTGATCCTGCATGATGTTGCTCCGTGATAATGAATACAAATAGTTGGTGTTGCTAATTGTATCTGGATATTACATTAAGTAAAGTAAGTAAAGCTATAAATTAAGATTCAGTTAATATTCTGGATAAATATAATTAAATACTTAAGGTTATAAGTTGACTTTTTAATAAAATTAATGGGTTATAAGTCGCATATGTAATAAAGGGTAAGGATTTCCTTGTCCATCTAAAGGGGAACGACTGATAATTTCAAAGCCTTGATGTTGATAAAATCCTAAGGCTTGTGGATTTTGCTCATTAACATCAAGTTCATTAACTTGAAAATGCTCAATAGCATGTTTTAATAGTGCTTTACCTAATCCCTGTCCTCTATAGGAGGGATCAATAAATAGCATTTCTAGTTTGTTATCGTGTACTCCAGCAAAACCAGTGATTTTTTGATCATCTGTACGGCTACAAAATAATGTGACCATGGGTAAGTAATCATTTAAAACCTGTGGTTTTAATGCTTGTATTGTCTGTTCTGGTAAAAAGTTGTGAGTAGCACGAACAGATGCTTCCCATATTTCTAATAAAGTTGTGAATTCAGCAGGTTGCACAGGAGTAATTAACATAAATTATTTTGCAATTTTAATTAATTTGGCGTAGTAAAACCCATCATGGCCATTAATTTGTGGCAGTAATTGGCGGCCATGGGGTTGTTTAATACCAATATTTCCTATATCTAACTCTCTTGCATTTAAATGATTAGTAAGGAATTTTTTGATATTGTCGGTGTTCTCTTCAGGCAATACAGAGCAAGTGGCATAGACAAGTATGCCACCAACAGCGAGAGTTGGCCAAATAGCGGTTAATAATTCCTGTTGAAGCGTCGCTAAAGGTGTTATATCTTCTTCTTTACGGGTTAATTTAATATCTGGATGACGACGTATAACTCCTGTAGCTGAACAAGGAGCATCTAATAATATGCGTTCAAAGGGTTTGTTGTCCCACCATGTTGCTGTCTCACGACCATCAGCTACTTTAAGGGTTGCTTGTAAGTTTAGACGTTGTAGATTTTCAGTGACACGTTCTAAACGGCTGCTTTCAGCATCAATGGCTACTACTTCTGTTAATTGTGGTTGTAACTCTAAAATATGGCAGGTTTTACCACCAGGAGCACAACAGGCATCTAATACACGTTGTTGAGGTTTTAATTCAAGTAAATGAGCAGCTAATTGGGCAGCTTCATCTTGCACACTAAGCCAGCCCTCTGCAAAGTAGGGAAGGTGGTTTACAGGGCAAGGGGTAACCAGTTGTATTCCCTCTGAACTATATGAGCAGGGAGTTGCTTTAAGATTCGCTTCGTTTAATAGGTTTAAATAGTTTTCCCTTGTGGTATATCTTGTATTTACTCTAAGGGTCATCGGAGGATGGATATTATTAGCTTCACAGATAGCTTGCCACTCATTGGGCCAATCTTGTTTTAGGCGTTTTTGTAGCCAACGAGGATGAGCTGTAAACTCAACAGGATCTTTAGCTAAGTTAGCAAAGATATCAGTACTTTCTCTTTGGCAATTTCTTAATACAGCATTGACTAAGCCTTTTGCCCATAACTTTTTTAGTGTTGTAACACAACTAACGGTTTCGTTAATGGCAGCATGAGCAGGTATTCGCATATAAAGAAGTTGGTAGAGGCCAATATAAAGTAAGGCTTCTATATCTTTATCTGAATTTTTTAATGGCTTCTCAAGTAACTTGTTTAACAGTAACTCTAAGCGAGGCTGCCAACGCGCTGTGCCTAATGTTAGCTCCTGCACAAGTGCTTTATTAGTCTCATCTATTAATGTGAGTTGAGGTGGTAAAGTACTGGCAAGAGAGGCTTTTCCTAGTAATACCGGAGTCAGAGCTTTACAGGCAGCTAAGCGAGGGTTCATTTCCCCAATTCCTGAGTACTGTTAAAGAGGTCTTTATGACCATTGTAAACATCCCAAAAAGAAAGTGGTTTGCTATTAGGTAATTGTAGTTTGGTTAAACATAATGCTTGTGAACCACAGGCTACAATTAATCCTTCTTTAGAAATTTCAAGTATTCTGCCAGCCATACCTTGTAAATCAACTAACTTTGCCTCTAGGATTTTTAAAGATTGCCCTTGAATTAAAGTATGACAGATAGGCCAAGGATTAAAAGCTCTTACTGTATTGGCTAGTTCAATCGCTGATTTATTCCAATCAATTTGTGCTTCTTCTTTCGTAAGTTTGTGAGCATAAGTGGCTAGGCTATCGTCTTGTTGTTCACCTTTAAGTGTATGGTTAGCTAAACCATCTATAGCTTCTATAATAGCGTTAGCGCCTAGTTCAGTTAATCTATCATGTAAGCTACCACCTGTATCTTGTTCAGTAATAGGAGTAGTTACTTTAAGCAGCATAGGACCAGTATCTAAACCTGCTTCCATTTGCATAACAGTGACACCACTTTCTTTATCGCCTGCTTGGATAGCCCTTTGAATAGGTGCAGCACCTCGCCAACGAGGTAACAAAGAGGCATGGCTATTAATACAACCTAGTTTTGGTATATCTAGTACTGTTTGCGGTAATATAAGTCCATAAGCAACTACTACCATTAAATCAGGTTCTAACTCAGCAAGTTGCTGTTGTGCTTCAATAGTTTTTAGGGTAGAAGGTTGGAATACAGGAATACCATGTTGTTCTGCTAACACTTTTACAGGACTAGCCATTAGTTTCTTGCCACGACCAGCAGGACGATCAGGTTGGGTATAAACACCAACCAATTGATATTTATTTTGCTTAATTATCTTTTCTAAATGTATTGCAGCAAATTCTGGTGTGCCAGCAAAAATAATTTTAAGAGGTGTGGTCATTACTCAGAACGTCCTCTTTTTTCAAGCTTATGCTGTTTTTCTAGCTTATTAGCAATACGATTACGCTTCAATGATGAAATATAGTCTACAAAGAGTTTGCCGTCTAGATGATCACATTCATGTTGAATACAAACAGCTAATAGATCTTCGCAGATCATTTCGAAAGGTTTTCCATCACGATCTAAGGCATTTACTTTTACCCGTTCAGGTCTTTCTACTTCCTCATAAAAACCTGGTACAGAAAGGCAACCTTCTTTGTAAGTATGTGGATCTTCTGACAAAATTTCAATTTTTGGATTAATAAATACTAAAGGATGTGTACGATCCTCAGTAATATCGATTACAATAAGACGCTTATGGAAGTTTACTTGTGTTGCAGCTAAACCTATACCTGGTGCTTCATACATGGTTTCAAACATGTCATCAATAAATTTTTGAAGGTCAGCATCAACCGCCTCAATAGGCTGTGCAACAGTTCGTAAACGTGGGTCAGGAAATTCAAGTATGGTTAAAATTGACATAGTACAATAGATTTCATTATAGAAAGTTTAAGAAATAGCTTTATAATACCAGAACAGTTTACACTATAGACTAAATGTTTTCTGTTGTAATTTTACAAATTTAGTGATGATAAAGGAATGCATGGCATGAGGAAATTATTACTCGCCCTTGGTTTACTAGCTTCTAGCGTGTTAGTACAGGCTCAACAAGTTGAACTGAAAGAGAACCATCCTACAACTTATACAGTTGTAAAAGGGGATACTTTGTGGGATATTTCAGGTCGTTTCTTAGCAAAGCCATGGCTTTGGAAAGAAATTTGGCATGTAAATCCTTCTATTAAAAATCCTAATTTAATTTACCCAGGTGATACATTAACATTAACTTATGTAAATGGTAAGCCAAGATTAACCGTAAATCGTGGTACATCAAGAGGTACAGTGAAATTATCTCCTACTGTACGTGTAGAGCCGGTGGTGGATGCCATTCCTACTATTCCATTACAATCGATTAATGCATTTTTATTGAAAAATAGAGTGATGCCTAATGCTAAAGCATTTGAAACTGTGCCTTATGTAGTAGGTGGAGAAAATGGTAGTGTAGTTAGTGGTGCTGGTAGTAAAGTATATGTGAGAGGCAAATTACCAGCTGGGGAGACTGGTTTTGGTATCTATCGCCAAGCAAAAGAGTTTAAAGACCCTAAAACTAATGAGTTGTTAGGTGTTAATGCAGACGAAATAGCTAGCGCTAGTTTAATTGCTCAGCAAGGTGAAGTTGCAACATTGCGTTTAATTAGAACAACACAAGAAGTGCGTAATGGCGATCGTGTTTTTGCAACAGAAGCACGTAATATTGATGCTAATTTCCAACCTAGTTCACCAAAAACATTGATTAATGGTGAAATTGTTGATGTTCCTCGTGGGGTGACACAAGTTGGTCAAACAGATATTGTTATTATCAACAAAGGTAGTAAGGATGGCATTGAGGTAGGTAATGTATTAGCTGTTTATCGTTTAGGTGAAACAGTAAAAGACCAGGTTGCAGGTGGAGATGTTAAATTGCCAGATGAAGAAGCCGGTTTATTAATGGTATTTCGTGTTTATGATAAGTTAAGTTATGGTATTGTGTTGTCGGCTAATCTTCCATTGAGTGTTGGTGATAAGCTAAAGAATCCACAATAATTTGAAGGTGTTAAAAAAGAGAGATTTAATCTCTCTTTTTTGTTTTTGTACTATAAATTTAGGAGAGAAAGATGAAATTACTATCTTATATATTCTGTTTAGCGGTTTTATTGCCTCTTTCCGCTCAAGCACAATCATCGTTAGATATTGGTAAAGATGGTGCCATTGAGGTGCAAACACCTGATGGATCAGTTTCTAGTGGTACAGATGGCTCTAATACTATATCTAATAAACAAGGTAAGTTATCAACAAAAGGTGATGGCTCAATCCCCGTGATTGGTAAAAAAGGTAGTTCTAATATAGACGATACAGATAATAAGGTATTAGATAGTAGTTATATTAATGCTTCTTTAGTAGGAAAAGATTTTTCAGGTAAGAAGTTAGCGGGTATTAATTTTACTAATGCTGATTTATCAAGTGCTAATCTACGAAATACTGATTTAAGTGATGCTCAGTTAACAAATGCTAATTTAAAAAATGCTGACTTAACAAAAGCTAATTTAACAGGTGCTGAAATAACCAATACTGATTTTACTAATGCAAAATTAGCAGGCGCTATTTGGATAAATGGTAAGATTTGTGGAAAAGATTCTGTAGGTACTTGCTATTAAAATTATATGATTTTAGATAGATAATTAGTTTATTTTAAATTAGTTATCTATTTATCATAAAAATAACGAATTATTATCAGGATAAAATGTATGGAAGTTAGTTTATCCTTTCAAGAGCTAGAAGCGCGCCTTATATTACATAATTTACCTAAAATAGGTAGTAAACGGTTTCTACAGTTAGTTAATTATTTTGGTTCTGCAAAAGAGGCATTGGCTTCTCAAAGTGCTTGGTTACAAGCTGGTTTACCAAGCAGTTGCCAATCTATTAATATTAGTCAGATTAAAGAAAATATTGATAAATCTTTAGAATGGCTAGAGCAAGATAATCAACATGTATTATTCTGCGATTCCCCTCAATATCCTGCATTATTAAGAGAGATAATTGATTATCCACCTGTACTATTTATAAAAGGTAATCCTAATATTCTAGAGAATCCCCAGCTGGCTATAGTGGGTAGTCGGCATGCAAGTAAACCTGGCTTAGATACCACTTTTCAATTTGCTAAAAGCTTAGCTAGTGGTGGTTTTACTATTACTAGTGGTTTGGCATTGGGTATAGATGGTGCTGCTCATGCAGGAGCTTTGGTGGGACAAGGTTTAACAATAGGTGTATTGGGATGTGGTTTACATCATATGTATCCAGCTAGTCATAAAAAATTAGCAGATGATATGGTCGTAAATGGAGGCGCTTTAGTTTCGGAATTTCCACTAGATACAGCTCCTCAAGCCGCCAACTTTCCAAGACGTAATCGAATTATTAGTGGCTTATCACTAGGTACATTAGTAGTTGAAGCTACGCTATCAAGTGGTTCTTTAATCACTGCAAAATTAGCGGCTGAGCAGGGAAGAGAGGTTTTTGCCATACCAGGTTCTATTCATTATCCTGCTGTAAAAGGTTGTCATCAACTAATTAGAGAAGGGGCAATGTTAGTTGAAACAGTAGATCATATTTTAGAAGCATTACAAGGATGGAAAAATATTGATATTGTAGAGTCTGAAGAGGTAGTAGAAGAGGAAACAATGGTTGTTGATAACCTTTTGTTAACCAGTTTACGAGCAGCACCTCAAACAAGTGAAGCATTAGCAGTGAGTTTGAATTTACCTTTTGAGGATGTGTTGATTGAGTTAACTAATTTAGAGTTAACTGGCAAAGTGGTTTGTGAAGCTGGTATTTGGTATAGCTATTAATTTTATCTAACAAGAATAACAATATATTATTTATAGGGTGAAAGAAACTAACATATAGCTAGTTTCTTTCAATAGTATTATTCAGCTAATGCCTTAGCGAGTTTTTGGTGAATACCGCCAAAACCACCATTACTCATAATAACAATATGTGCCCCTGTTTTAGCTTGTTGCTTTACAGTATCAATAATGGCTTCTAGTGAGTCACAAACAGTCGTTGATATAGCTGATTGCTTAACAACAGAAGCTAAATCCCATCCTAAGTTTTCTGGTGCATACCAAATAGCTTGATCTGCTTGTACAACGCTTTCTGCTAATCCTGTACGATGTGCGCCTAGCTTCATGGAGTTGGAGCGTGGCTCAATAATAGCAATAAGTTGAGCAGAACCAATATGTTTACGTAAGCCATCTAGTGTTGTGGCAATAGCTGTTGGATGATGGGCAAAGTCATCATAGATTGTAATACCATTAATCTCTGCTATTTTTTCCATACGTCGTTTAGCATTTTTAAATTGTGCTAAAGCCTGTATAGCTTGTTTGGGTTCAATACCAACATGATTTGCAGCGGCGATACAAGCTAAGGCATTATTAACATTATGTTGCCCTGTGAGAGACCAAGATACAGTACCACATAGTTGTTTATCCAAATAAACTTCAAAGTTTGCACCATCATCTGTTAATAGTTTTGCTTGCCAGTTGCCCTTTTCAGTTGTTTGGATCGGTGTCCAACAACCCATGTCTATTACTCTTTGTAAGGCTTGTTCAGTAGAAGGGTAAATAATAAGCCCCTCACTAGGAATTGTTCTTACAAGATGATGGAATTGTCTTTCAATAGCTGCTAAATCAGGAAAAATATCAGCATGATCATATTCTAGATTATTTAAAATAGCTGTTCTTGGGTGGTAGTGAACAAATTTAGAGCGTTTATCAAAAAAGGCGCAATCGTATTCATCTGCTTCAATCACAAAATACTTAGAATCACCTAGTCGAGCAGAAACAGCAAAATTTTGGGGTACACCACCAATTAAAAAACCAGGTTTTAAACCAGTTGCTTCTAATACCCAAGCTAGCATACTACTAGTGCTAGTTTTACCATGAGTGCCTGCTACAGCCAGTACATGACGACTCTGTAGTACGTGTTCGGCTAGCCATTGTGGACCAGAGGTATAGTGTAGGTTTTGATTAAGCATATATTCTATGGCAGGGTTACCACGTTTCATCGTATTGCCTACAATCACCAAGTCGGGAGCAGGTTGTAGATGTTCAGGTAAATAGCCTTGTAATAGTTCAATGCCTTGTGTTTCTAGCTGAGTACTCATAGGTGGGTAAACATTGGCATCACTACCTGTTACCTTGTAACCTAGTTCTTTAGCTAATACTGCTAAAGAACCCATAAAAGTACCACAAATACCAAGAATATGAATATGCATAATAAAATCTAATAGCTCTATTTTCTGATAAAAAATAATTATTAAGCAAAAAAAGATAAATAGCTAGCCCTCTCATAATTTGTTACTAGGTGTTTTACAGAAAACATTAACTAGTTACCTAAAAGTGATGATTTTTGGGCATGCTATTTATTTTTTAAAATCAATAAATTCTTATAAATCAATATGTAGTATTTGTTTTATAAGTTTTTGTGTTTTATATATCATATTTTGGTATTTATTAATTAAGTTAGTTTATTTACACCTTAAGTCTTAAAGAAGTTATTTATTCTGCATGTTAATTTGTCGTCATCAGTTTAGAAATTGGAACAATGTTTGTGGGTAGGATATTTCCAGTTTAATGCCCTGATAAGATTGTTAAATCAATATTACATAGATATAGGTAGTTAATATGAGCATTCGTGAATTAATTGATCCAAAAAACTCTACATTAATTTTTATTGATCATCAGCCTCAAATGGCTTTTGGTGTGGCTAACATTGATCGACAACAGTTAAAAAATAATGTAGTGGCTCTTGCTAAAGCGGGCAGAATTTTTAATGTGCCTACTATCTATACTTCCGTTGAGACAGAGAGTTTTAGTGGCTATATTTGGCCTGAATTGTTAGCTGTTCATCCAAATGTTAAACCTATTGAGCGTACCTCAATGAACTCTTGGGAAGACAAAAAGTTTGTTGAAGCAGTAAAAGCAACTGGCCGCAAAAAATTAATTATTTCTGCATTGTGGACTGAGGTTTGTTTAACGTTCCCTGCGTTGATGGCATTAGATGCTGGCTATGAGGTGTATGTGGTAACAGATACTTCTGGTGGCACTAGTGTAGATGCCCATGAGCGTTCCATTGAAAGAATGGTACAAGCGGGGGCAGTGCCTGTAACGTGGCAACAAGTATTGCTTGAATACCAACGAGATTGGGCACGTAAAGAAACTTATGATGAGGTTATGAGTTTAGTGCGTGAACATAGTGGTGCTTATGGTATGGGTGTTGATTATGCATACACTTTGGTTCATAAAGCACCACAACGTGTTGTTGAGTCATAAGGTATTTTGTTTAAGTGTTTTATTTAACTACAAATTATTCCTTTCATTGTTCTATTGAATGGGGTAACTATCTGTCATCTTTATAAACATTAAGGATGACGGTATAGGAGGCTATATGATTTATCTCCGTGAAGCTGAAGCAAGGGGTTATGCTAATCACGGTTGGCTAGAAAGCTATAATACATTTTCTTTTGGTGATTACTATGATCCTGATTTTATGGGGTTTGCTACACTAAGGGTAATTAGTGAAGATCGTGTTCAACCTGGTGAAGGATTTGGCAAGCACCCTCATAAAGATATGGAAATTCTTTCTTATGTTCTACGGGGTACAATAGAGCATCAAGATAGTATGGGGCATAAAGAACAAGTTAAAGCAGGCGAGTTTCAAATTATGAGTGCTGGAATAGGTTTGCACCACTCAGAATGTAACCCATCAGATGATGAATTATTACATTTTTATCAAATTTTGATAATTCCTGATAAAGAAAGATTACAACCACGCTATGAAACTCGAAGTTTTGCTCAAAAATTAGGTAAACAACTCATTTTATCGCCTGATGCACGTGATGGATCGCTAAAAGTTTTCCAAGATATGCAGTTATGGCGCTGGAAGTTAGAGCAAGATGAGCGACAAGAGTATGTTATTCCCGAAAAGCACGATAAGGTTTGGATACAGGTAGTTTCTGGTGAAATTATAGTGAATAGTACACATGCCCATACCAGTGATGGTATTGCTATTGCCGAAGAGCAAAAGGTTATTATTGAAGCGGTTAAGCCTAGCGAGATCTTAGTATTTGAATTGTCATAAATAATGCAGCTTAATAATTAACGCATTGTTGATAAACGTTATTTATCGAGTTGCTATTTTGGAGAGTTTGTAATGGCTACAGAAAGTAATCCAGAGATCATCCTTCATAATGGTCAATTTACAACATTAGATCCTACCAAACCTGTAGCTAAGGCAGTGGCTATTAAAGAGGGGCGATTTCTAGCCGTTGGTCTAAATGAAGAAATCATACCATTAGCCAGTACCAATACCCATCTTATTGATCTAAAGGGGCGCTCTGTACTGCCAGGGTTAATTGATAATCATCTACATATAATTCGTGGTGGCCTAAATTTTAATATGGAATTGCGTTGGGATGGCGTTCCTAGCCTTGCTGATGCCATGCAAATGTTAAAACAACAAGTGGCTATTACGCCTCCTCCACAATGGGTGCGTGTAGTGGGTGGTTTTACAGAACACCAGTTTGCTGAAAAGCGTTTACCTACTATTGAAGAATTAAATGCAGTAGCTCCAGATACAACAGTATTTATTTTACATTTGTATGATCGTGCATTATTAAATGCAGCCGCATTACGTGTTGTAGGGTATACCAAAGATACACCTAATCCTCCAGGTGGAGAAATTGTGCGTGATGCTAAAGGTAATCCAACAGGGCTATTATTAGCTAAGCCTAATGCAGGTATTCTTTATGCTACGTTAGCTAAAGGCCCTAAATTACCTCTTGATTATCAAATAAACTCAACAAGACACTTTATGCGTGAGTTAAACCGTTTAGGTGTTACTGGAGCAATTGATGCGGGTGGTGGTTTTCAAAATTATCCAGATGATTATGAAGTGATTGAGAAATTAGCAAAAGATGATCAGCTAACAGTACGTATTGCCTATAATTTATTTACCCAAAAACCAAAAGCAGAAAAAGAAGATTTCCTTAATTGGACAAACACCGCTAAATACAAGCAAGGTGATGATTACTTCCGCTTAAATGGTGGTGGTGAGATGCTAGTGTTCTCCGCAGCTGACTTTGAAGATTTCCGTCAACCTCGGCCAGATATGCCACCTGAAATGGAAGGTGAATTAGAAGATGTAGTTCGGGTATTGGCACAAAATCGTTGGCCTTGGCGGATGCATGCTACCTATGATGAAACCATTGAACGTGCCTTAGATGTATTTGAGAAAGTGAATGAAGAAACACCTTTTAAAGGGTTAAATTGGTTCTTTGACCATGCTGAAACTATCTCTGATAAATCAATCGATCGTATTGCTGCTTTAGGCGGTGGCATTGCTGTACAACATCGTATGGCTTACCAAGGTGAGTATTTTGTTGAACGTTATGGTCAGAAAGCAGCAGAAGCTACTCCACCCATTACTAAGATAATAGATAAAGGTGTACCTATTTCAGCAGGCACTGATGCTACTCGTGTTGCCTCTTATAATCCTTGGGTATCATTAGCTTGGATGGTAACAGGTAAGACTGTAGGTGGTTTGCGTATTTATCCACAAGCTAATTGTTTAGACCGTGAAACGGCATTACGTATGTGGACTGAAAATGTAACATGGTTTTCTAATGAAGAAGGTAATAAGGGGCGTATTGAAAAAGGCCAATTAGCGGATTTAATTGTACCTAATAAAGACTATTTTAAATGCAGTGAAGATGAGATCAGTCATATTGTGTCTGATTTAACTATAGTAGGTGGCAAAGTAGTCTATGGGGCAGGTGATTTTGCTTCATTAGATACACCACCACCTCCAGCGATGCCAGATTGGTCGCCTGTAAATACCTATAAAGGTTATGCAGCATGGGGCTATCAACAACAAGCACAACGTTATCAATTACAAAATATGGCTTGTGGTTGTAGTAATAACTGTGGTGTACATGGTCATAGCCATATTAAATCATGGGGTACTAATGCACCCGCAGATGACTTAAAAAGCTTCTGGGGAGTCTTTGGTTGTTCCTGTTGGATGGTTTAAGCTGATTTAAACCAATAACACTTATAAAGGGTAGTTGTATAATAATGCAACTGCCTTTTTTATTATCTATAGCTATTACTCTACACTTTTATACGTCGTTGAATGACTTTGCCGTAATAGTTGTACTGTCTTCAGTCATTTGCCTTGTCTAAAATTGTATAGCAACAGCTATATTCAAAATCAAAAAAGGAATTTACTATGTTGGATAAAATACCCACAGAGCAAGAAATAAAACAATTATTAGGTACAGTTTGCTACCAAACATGGCTGAATGTCATTGACTTTATTAATCAGCATTACCTGATGGATACTCTATGGAATAAAGGTGGTAAAGCTGCAAAATATGAATTGAAGTTTCGTCGTAGTAGCAAAACGTTATGTGCGTTATATCCACGACAACATAATTTTGGCTTTATGGTCATTTTTGGTAAAGCTGAACGAGAAAAGTTTGAACAAACTCGCCATGAGTTTAGCCTAAGTATCCAACAGCAATATGATGAGGCTACTACTTATCATGATGGTAAATGGTTAATGATCGAAATAACTGATATGACTCATTTTGAGAATATTGAAAAATTATTAGCTATTAAAAGAAAACCTAACAACAAAAAGTAAAGCATATAGCACGTTTTTATTCTGACTTTTAACTTGGTTATTTGGTTGGTTTATCGTACAATATCCATTTAGTGTATCAACTAAAAAACCAGCGTATATTTTAAAGAATTCATAACGGGATGACGGTTTGCACGGGCATCCCGCTTCTTTACACGCGCCTAAATTCTATATTGGAGGTTCCTTTGTCTACGCCAGCCATACTAGCTCTTGCCGATGGCAGTGTTTTTTACGGTGAGTCTATAGGTGCTGATGGGCAAACCATTGGCGAGGTTGTTTTTAATACAGCCATGACAGGTTATCAGGAGATTTTAACTGATCCTTCGTATGCTCAACAAATTGTTACTTTAACCTATCCGCATATTGGTAATACAGGTACCACTCCTGAAGATGCTGAATCTAACCAAGTATGGGCGGCTGGTTTAGTAATTCGTGACTTACCTTTATTGGCAAGTAATTGGCGTAATAAACAAAGTTTACCTGATTATTTAAAAGAAAATAATGTTGTAGCTATTGCAGAGATAGATACTCGTCGCTTAACCCGTGTACTACGTGAAAAAGGTTCACAAAATGGTTGTATTTTAACGGGTGCAGATGCAACCCCAGAAAAAGCGTTAGATTTGGCGCGTAGCTTTCCTGGGTTACAGGGAATGGATTTAGCTAAGGTAGTAAGTGTTAAAGAGCCTTATGAGTGGCGTACTGGTTTGTGGAATTTGGAAACAGATAGTAGGCCAGAAATTCCAGCTAATGAACTACCTTATCATGTGGTAGCCTTTGACTATGGAGTTAAACACAATATTTTAGGAATGTTAACTGCAAGAGGTTGTAAGGTTACGGTTGTACCTGCACAAACTACTGCTAAAGAAGTGTTAGCATTAAATCCTGATGGTATCTTTTTATCGAATGGCCCTGGCGATCCTGCACCTTGTGATTATGCCATTAAAGCTATTCGCGAGTTATTAGAAGAACATAATATTCCTATATTTGGTATTTGTTTAGGGCATCAGTTATTAGCATTAGCTTGTGGTGCTAAAACAATGAAAATGCCACATGGGCATCATGGTGCTAACCACCCTGTACAGGATTTAAAATCAGGTATAGTGATGATTACTAGCCAGAACCATGGTTTTGCTGTAGATGAAGGCACTTTACCTAGCAATTTAAGAGCTACCCATAAATCATTATTTGATGGTACTTTGCAAGGTATTGAGCGTATTGATAAACAAGCATTTAGTTTCCAAGGTCATCCAGAAGCAAGCCCAGGCCCTCAAGATGTAGCCCCTTTATTTGATCGTTTTGTGGCTGACATGGCTGCTAATCGTTAAGGCATAACAATGTTTGAAAGTCTTGGAGTTATTAATTACTGGACGTTTTTAGTGGCAACAATAGGTGTTATTTTATTGCCTGGCCCTAATTCTTTGTTCGTATTAGCTACAGCTGCACAAAGTGGGGTATCTAAAGGATATCAAGCTGCTTGTGCAGTATTTTTAGGTGATGCTATTTTAATGACTGCGTCAGCGTTAGGGATGGCTTCATTGCTTAAAACATGGCCCGTATTGTTTTTAATTATTAAGGGACTAGGTGCGCTTTATTTATGCTATCTAGGCTTTATGATGTTAAAAGGTGCATGGCAGAAGTTTCACAAGTCAGCTAATGCTGAGATTGAAGATGATATTACTGCTAAAACCAGTGTTAGAAGCCCTTTTAAGAAAGCGTTGTTGTTAAGTTTATCTAATCCTAAAGCTATTTTATTTTGTATCGCTTTTTTTATTCAGTTTGTAGATCCTAATTATGCCCATACAGGGTTATCGTTTTTAATTTTAGGATTAACTTTACAAGCCTGCAGTTTTATTTATTTGTCATTTTTAATTTTTGCTGGTGTGTCTTTAGCGATGTGGTTTCATAAGAGAAAACGTTTAGCCGCTACAGCTACTGCCAGTGTTGGGGTTTTATTTGTGGGTTTTGGCGTTAGACTTGCCACTGCCTAAGTTAGATTAATTGAGAAGCACGAGAGAACCATGCCAAAACGTACAGATATAAAGAGTATCCTTATCCTTGGTGCAGGCCCTATTGTTATTGGTCAGGCTTGTGAGTTTGATTACTCTGGCGCACAAGCATGTAAGGCTTTGAAAGAAGAGGGTTATCGAGTTATCTTGGTTAACTCTAATCCTGCTACGATTATGACTGACCCAGCGATGGCTGATGCTACTTATATTGAGCCAATTAAATGGCAAACAGTGGCTAAAATTATTGAAAAAGAACAACCAGATGCATTATTACCTACTATGGGTGGTCAGACTGCACTTAACTGTGCCTTAGATTTAGAACGTCATGGCGTGTTAACTAAATTTGACGTGGAAATGATTGGTGCTAATGCGGATACAATTGATAAAGCAGAAGATCGTTCACGTTTTGACCAAGCGATGAAAGCTATTGGTTTGGAGTGCCCACGTTCTGGTATTGCCCATACCCTTGAAGAAGCTTATGGCGTATTAGATCAAGTTGGTTTTCCTTGTATTATTCGCCCCTCATTTACTATGGGTGGTACGGGCGGTGGTATTGCTTATAATCGCGAAGAATTCGAAGAAATTTGTACCAGAGGTTTGGATTTATCGCCTACTAATGAATTACTGATTGATGAATCATTAATTGGTTGGAAAGAATATGAAATGGAAGTGGTGCGGGATAAAAAAGATAACTGCATTATTGTTTGTTCTATTGAGAACTTTGACCCTATGGGGGTTCATACAGGTGATTCAATCACTGTTGCGCCTGCGCAAACTTTAACGGATAAAGAATACCAAATTATGCGTAATGCTTCTTTAGCAGTATTGCGTGAAATTGGTGTTGAAACAGGTGGTTCTAACGTACAGTTTGGTATTTGTCCAGATACTGGCCGTATGGTGGTTATTGAGATGAATCCACGAGTATCGCGTTCTTCTGCATTAGCTTCTAAGGCAACAGGTTTCCCTATTGCAAAAGTGGCAGCGAAGTTAGCAGTGGGTTATACCTTAGATGAACTACAAAATGATATTACAGGTGGCAGAACGCCTGCTTCATTTGAGCCAGCGATTGATTATGTGGTAACTAAAGTGCCTCGTTTTGCCTTTGAGAAATTTCCAAAAGCAGACGCACGCTTAACCACGCAAATGAAATCAGTAGGGGAAGTGATGGCTATTGGTCGTACTTTCCAAGAGTCTGTGCAGAAGGCATTACGCGGTTTAGAAGTGGGTGCTAATGGTTTTGATCCTAAAGTGGATTTATCTGCCCCAGAAGTTGAAAGTATCTTAAATCGTGAATTAACAGTACCTGGTGCTGACCGTATTTGGTATATAGCGGATGCTATGCGTGCTGGTTATTCAATTGAAAGGATTTTTGATTTAACTAAGATTGATCTTTGGTTCTTAGTGCAAATTGAAGAAATTATTAAATTAGAAGAACAGGTTAAAACCCTTGGTTTAGCAACACTTGATAAGCCAATGATGCGTAAATTAAAACGTAAAGGTTTTTCTGATGCTCGTTTAGCTAAGTTATTAGGTATTAGTGAAAAAGCATTACGTGGCCATCGTCATAAGTTAGAAGTATTACCTGTTTATAAACGTGTAGATACTTGTGCGGCAGAGTTTGCTACAGACACGGCTTATATGTACTCTACTTATGAAGAAGAGTGTGAGGCTAATCCGTCTAACCGTGACAAGATTATGGTATTAGGTGGTGGCCCTAACCGTATTGGACAAGGTATTGAGTTTGATTATTGCTGTGTGCATGCTGCGTTAGCTATGCGTGAAGATGGTTACGAAACCATCATGGTTAACTGTAACCCAGAGACAGTATCTACTGATTATGATACGTCTGATCGTTTATATTTTGAGCCTGTTACCCTTGAAGATGTATTAGAGATTGTTCGTGTTGAAAAACCTAAAGGGGTAATTGTGCAATATGGTGGTCAAACACCACTGAAAATTTGTCGTGCCTTAGAAGAAGCGGGTGTACCTATTATTGGTACAAGCCCTGATTCGATTGACCGCGCTGAAGACCGTGAGCGTTTTCAACAAATGGTAGAGCGTTTAAATCTTTTACAACCACCTAATTCAACTGCTCGTAGTGAACAAGAAGCGATTGATGGTGCCGAAAAAATTGGTTATCCATTGGTAGTGCGCCCATCCTATGTGTTAGGTGGTCGTGCAATGGAAATCGTTTATGATACGGATGAGTTAAAACGCTATATGCGTGAGGCTGTGCAGGTGTCTAATGATAGCCCTGTATTATTGGATCATTTCTTAAATTGTGCGATTGAAATAGATGTGGATGCTATTTGTGATGGTGAAGATGTAGTGATTGGTGCCATTATGCAGCATATTGAGCAAGCAGGTGTGCATTCTGGTGACTCTGCCTGTTCTTTACCACCATATTCACTCTCTAAAGAAGTACAAGATGAAATTCGTAAGCAAGTAAAAGCAATGGCTTTAGAGTTAGGTGTAATTGGTTTAATGAATGTCCAATTAGCCTTACAAGGTGATAAGATTTATGTATTAGAAGTAAATCCTCGCGCTTCTCGTACAGTACCTTTTGTATCTAAGTGTATTGGTACATCACTGGCTAAAATAGCAGCTAGAGTGATGGCTGGTAAAAAACTGAAAGAAATTGGTTTTACCGAGGAAATTATTCCTAAGTATTTTAGTGTTAAAGAAGCGGTATTCCCATTTGCTAAGTTCCCAGGTGTGGATCCTATTTTAGGACCAGAAATGAAATCTACAGGGGAAGTGATGGGGGTTGGTGATAGTTTTGCTGAGGCTTTCGCAAAAGCACAAGCAGGCGCTAATGAAATACTACCGAGTGAAGGAGGCCGAGCATTTATTAGTGTTCGTGAAGAAGACAAACTCATTGTAACCAGTGTTGTACGCGACTTAGTCGAATTAGGCTTTGAAATCGTGTCAACATCTGGTACTGCTAAAGTAATAGAGAGTGCTGGTTTACCTGTTAAGCGTATTAACAAGGTAACTGAAGGACGCCCACATATTGTAGATATGATTAAAAATGGTGAAATTGATTTAATCATTAATACTACTGAAGGTCGTCAATCCATTGCAGACTCTTACTCAATTCGTCGTAATGCATTACAACATAAAGTTTGTATTACTACTACTATTGCAGGTGGACAAGCGGTTTGTGAAGCACTAAAATTTGGTGTAGAGAGAAATGTGCGTCGCTTGCAGGACCTTCATGCAGGAATAGTTTAACACATGAAAAAATTTCCAATGACTGTGCAAGGTGCAAAAGCCCTTGAGGAAGAATTAAAATATCTAAAAACTGAACGTCGTCCAGAGCTTAGTAAAGCCATTGGTGAAGCACGTGAATTAGGTGACCTTAAAGAGAATGCTGAATACCATGCTGCACGTGAGCAGCAAGGTATGGTAGAAGCGCGTATTAGGGATATTGAAGCGAAGTTATCTAATGCTCATATTATTGATATTTCGTCGATTCCACCTTCAGGTAAGGTAATTTTTGGTTCAACAGTAGAACTTATCAATATGGATACCAATGAGTCTACGGTATATCAGATTGTTGGTGATGATGAAGCAGATATTAAAGAGGGTAAAATCTCAGTTAGCTCACCTATAGCCAGAGCCATTATTGGTAAAGAGGAAGGTGAGGTGATATTAATTCGTATTCCTAGTGGTGAAGTGGAATATGAAATAATTGAAGTGAAGCATGTCTAATAAGAGATTAAATAGCGTTGAGCGATTTGCTTGGGCATTTTTACAATCTCTTTGGGTGGGAGGAATATGGATAACCTTATTGGTTATCTTTCCTACTCTCAATAAGTCTGTATTGGCTCCTATTCTTGCTTATAATGTAATAGCAGAACTGGAGCCAAGAATTGTTTTAATAATATTAGTTTGTGTTGTTTTGCAACTTTATTTGTTTATTAAAACATCAGGTTTTGGCTCGTTATTTAATAGCCCAATAGGGCTAGCTATAATAGCAGTGTTGCTGGCCGCTATTGTATTTTTGGGTGTGAATAGCTTAGGGCTGCTAGGTTATAAGTTACGTGGTTTTTTATATTTTGTTATTGCGTTACTTGGTCTTTTTTTAATGTTTCATTTACCACCTTGGTTACAAAAACAAAGAGAAATACCATAGTTTGTAAAGAATAATATTAATTTTCTCAGTATTAAATATACTGTAATACCCTTAAACAGTTTTCTCGTACTTTATACAACTTCTATAGGTTGTATATGCAATAATATGAATTAGTCACCAGTTTTAAGCTTGTCTAGCAATAGGCAGGCTAGTAACTATAAAGTGAGTAATCGTATGGTCAATGAAATTCAAAAAAATGCTGATAGATTTACAGGTTTTGCAGATACCTATGAAAGTGCAAGACCGACTATGCCAGTGTATCCTGTAAAGATTATTACTCGTTATTTAGAAAAACAACCTGATAAAGTGATTGATTTAGGTTGTGGAACAGGACTTTCTACGGTTGTATGGAAAGATTTCTGTAAGCATGTGGTTGGTATTGAGCCAAGTTTAGATATGTTAGCTGTTGCTCAAAAAAAACAAAGTGACAATATTAGTTTTAGCAATGGCTATAGCCATGATACAGGGTTAGAAGATAATTGTGCTGATGTGGTTATTTGTTCCCAGTCATTTCATTGGATGGAACCAATAACAACATTAAAAGAAATAAATCGTGTTTTAAAAGCAGGTGGAGTGTTTGCTACAGTAGATTGTGATTGGCCTCCTATTGCTAAGTGGCAGGCAGAACAGGCTTATAATAATCTTTATGAAAAGGTAAAGAAAATGGAGATTGAATTACCTGACATAAGAGATACATTCACACGTTATGAGAAAAATAAACACTTATCTAGAATCAGAGAAAGTGGCTATTTCAGGTATTCGCGGGAAGTGGTTTTTAGCAATACCGAAATATGCACAGCCGAGCGATTTATCAATATTATATTGAGTCAGGGTAGTCTACAAACATTATTAAAAAAACGTCCTGAACTTATAGAAGAGGATGTTCAAAGATTTAGTAAGACAATCAAAGGTATTTTTAAACAAGAGTCTTTTGAAATAGATTTTTCATATCGTATGCGTATTGCTGTTAAATAATTTATTTATAATTAGTTAATTAGCCCAAGATCTTTTTTGCAGTAAAAGTGTTTATTTTATAGTCTAGATTTGCATAGTTAGTAAAAATGGTTTGCCATAGGCGTTAAGGCATTTATTGAATTAAATTATTGAGGAAAAAATAATGTTAAAAAATAAAGTAGCGTTAGTAACAGGTTCAACCAGTGGAATTGGCAAAGCTATTGCAGAGGCTTTGGCTGCAAAAGGTGCTAATATTGTGTTGAATGGTTTTGGCAAAGAGGAAGATATAAATACACTGGTACAACAGATTCAAGAGGACTATGACGTAAAAGTAGCCTATATGGGTGCTGACTTAACTAAGCCAGATGAAATTCAAATAATGATTGAGCAAACCTATAAGTTATTTGGTAGTTTAGATATTTTAGTAAATAATGCCGGTGTGCAGCATGTGGCACCTATTGATGAGTTTCCTACTGAAAAATGGGATACCATTATTGCGCTTAACTTAACCGCTAGTTTTCATACGATCAAACATGCATTACCTATTATGAAGAAAAATAAATGGGGACGTATTATAAATATTGCTTCTGCCCATGCTTTAATTGCTTCACCCTTTAAATCAGCTTATGTAGCAGCCAAACATGGTCTTGCAGGACTGACTAAGGCAGTTGCTTTGGAAGCTGCTGAACATGGTGTTACAGCCAATGCTATTTGTCCAGGTTATGTATTAACACCATTAGTTGAGTCGCAAATTCCAGATCAAATGAAAACCCATAATATGACCAAGGAACAGGTAATTAAAGAGGTTTTATTAGGCGAGCAACCTAATAAGCAGTTTGTTAAAGTTGAAGAGGTAGCAGGTATTGCTAGCTTTTTATGTAGTGATACAGCTAATTCTATTACAGGGTCAATGATTTCTGTGGATGGTGGCTGGACAGCCCATTAAACTTAATAGTTACTGTTCTACTTAATATGAAGTAGAACAGTGTATTATCCAGTAACTTATTAATGATTTGACTGTTGTTAATGGGTATTTAATGCTACTCTAAAATGCTAGGATTAATTAGTAAGGAATGATACATGATAGATACTTTTGAAAAGAATCCAGCCTTGGAAGAATATATCAAAAGTAGTATGCAAGCACTAGAAGTAGCCACCCAGTTTCATATTGATACATGGAGTATTGAGCGTTGTAATTATTGGAATATTGATCAACAACAAGAAAAAATTTATTTTTATTTCAATAGTGAAACAGTAGGTATAGAGGTTTGTGCGCCTGTGCAAGTAGTGGGGATTTATACATTAGATAATAGTACTTTTGCTTGGGGATGGGATAATCCACAAGTGGAACCTAGTCTACAACAAGCAGCAAAAGCTGTACAAAGCTTTGCAAAAGAGCATGCTTATACAGAATTATTAAAACAATCCATTATTTGTTCCGATATAAGGGCTTGGCAATATACCTCTATGGCTATGCGCTTATATAACTATACAGGTGCTTATAGTGCTAAATATACAGACAATAGTTTGATTTTTATGATATTTAATAATATTACTGTAAGGCAATTTGAGCTAACAGATGTGGAAAAATAGTATATATAAATGTATAGAAATATATTGATTAAAAAACTCAATTAACCCTTTTGAAAAAAAGGGTACACTATCCATCTAATACTTTTGGCTACTAAGGATGCATTAGGCATGAAAATAAGCGGTTCTTGTTCACGATATCTAACTACAGGTATTCTTTGTTTGGGATTAGTTACTGTGGGGACATCACAATTTTCCTATGTGATGGCTCAAGCTGTATCTGGAACTCAAGTGGTAGATAATAAAGAGCAAGCAAAAGCACTCTATGAGCAAGCTATTCAATATATGAGTGATTCTAAAACGGCTAAAGCAAATCAACAAAAGATAGCTGATTTACTTAATCAATCTGCTAACCTTGGCTATGCTCCTGCACAAGTAGATTTAGGTAAAGTTTACTATTTTGGTTTATCTGGAAAAAAAGATGATGTAGCAGCATTAGAATGGTTCAGAAAGGCTGCTGAGCAAGGTGATGCTAAAGGTCAATATCATTTAGGGCAAATGTATACAGAGGGTAAAGCAGGGCTTAAAGAAAGTGAGAAAGAAGCTTCTGTTTGGTATGAAAAATCTGCTAACCAAGGTTATGCTCCTGCTCAATACTACTTAGCTATACTCTATATGGCTGGTATTGATGGTATTGAAAAGAACCCAGAGAAAGCTATTGAGTTATTAAAGAAAGCGGCAGATCAAGGTGATCAGGAAGCAATAAACTTATTAAGTAAGTTACAACCTGTACAACCGCAAGTTCAGTCTGGAACTTCATCACCAATCAGTAATTAGTAAATTGTAATAAATAAAAAAGCCAAGCAATTGCTTGGCTTTTTCTTTTTAACAATTAGTCTACCCAAACACGAGCATTTTGGAAAATTCTAATCCAACCTGCATCTTCTTTTGATTTATCAGGGTACCAAGAGTTTTGCACAGTTCTAAAGACACGTTCTGGGTGAGGCATCATAATAGTTACGCGGCCATCAGTATTACATAACCCTGTAATACCAAGAGGTGAACTATTAGGGTTAGCTGGGTATTGCTCGGTAGCCTTACCATAGTTATCAATATAACGTAATGCCACTAAACCAGATTGATCAGCATTAGTTAATGCTTGTTGATCTGTGAATTCTGCATAACCTTCACCATGAGCAATAGCAATAGGCATTTTAGTACCTGCCATACCTTGTAAGAAGATAGAAGGGGATTGTTGTACTTCTACCATAGCTACACGGGCTTCGAACTGTTCTGATTTATTGCGTACAAAATGTGGCCATAATTCAGTGCCAGGAATTAATTCATGTAGATTAGAGAGCATTTGACAACCATTACATACGCCTAATGTAAAGGTGTCATTACGATTAAAGAAAGCAGTAAATGCATCTCTAGCTTGACTGTTAAATAAAATAGATTTTGCCCAACCTTCGCCTGCGCCTAGTACGTCACCATAAGAGAAACCACCACAAGCTACAATACCTTTAAAGTCATTAAGATTTATACGGCCTGCTAAGATATCACTCATATGTACGTCCACAGCAGCAAAGCCAGCACGATCAAAAGCGGCTGCCATTTCTACCTGACCATTTACACCTTGTTCACGTAAAATAGCTACTTGAGGGCGAATACCTTTATTAATATAAGGTGCGGCAATATTTTGTTGAAGATCGTAAGTAAGTTTTACTTGTAAACCTGGATTACTATCATCAGCAATGATTGCAAATTCTTGATCAGCGCACTCTATGTTATTTCTTAAACGTTGAATTTGATAGCTAGTTGCTGACCATTGTTGTTGTAAGTTAGCACGGCTTTCATTAAAGAGTGAGTTTCCTTCTAAACTAAAATGAATATTTTGTTGTTTAGTGGGCTGTCCAATTACGGATACAGCATCTTCTAAACCAGCGCCACTAAAGTGAGCAAGCACTTCTTCAGTATCTTCCTGACGAACTTGGATAACAGCACCTAGTTCTTCATTAAAGAGTGCAGCTAATACATCATCAGTACTTTCTACCAGTGGATCTAATTGAATATTTAAACCACAATGACCAGCAAAGGCCATTTCTAAGACAGTAGCTAGTAAACCACCATCAGAACGATCATGATAAGCCAATAATTTATTATCAGCATTTAAACCTTGGATAATAGCAAAGAAAGCTTTTAAATCTTCTGCATCATCTAAATCAGGTACTTCTTGTCCTAGTTGGCTATATACTTGAGTAAGAATAGAGGCGCCTAGACGATTTTGACCACGGCCTAGATCGATTAAAATAAGATCTGTAGCACCTTGCTCTAAACGAAGTTCAGGGGTTAAGGTTTGACGAATATCTTGTACAGGCGCAAAGGCTGAAATTACTAAAGAAAGAGGTGAAGTTACGCTTTTTTCTTGTCCATTATCTGACCAGCGAGTTTTCATTGACATAGAGTCTTTACCCACTGGAATAGTAATACCTAATTCAGGACATAACTCCATACCTACTGCTTTTACCGTATCATAAAGGCGCGCATCTTCACCAGCATGGCCTGCTGCTGCCATCCAGTTAGCAGATAATTTAATATCTGATAGTTTTTCAATACGTGCAGCAGCAATATTGGTAATACTTTCAGCTACAGCCATACGACCAGAAGCAGGTGCATCTAATAAGGCTAGAGGTGTTCTTTCACCCATTGCCATTGCTTCACCTGTATACACATCAAAGCTAGTAGCTGTTACAGCACAGTCTGCTACAGGTACTTGCCAAGGGCCTACAAATTGGTCACGGGCTACTAAACCTGTAATAGTGCGATCACCAATAGCGATTAGGAAACTTTTACTGGCTACGGTTGGGTGGTGTAATACTCGGCTGATAGCTTCTTTTAATTCAATACCCTGTGTTGTGAAGTTATCACCTGCTATTTTTTCACGTTTAGCCGTGCGGTGCATACGAGGAGCTTTACCTAGTAATACCTGTAATGGCATATCCACAGGATTATTATTAAAGTGGTTATCGTGTACAGTAAGCTGGTGATCTGCAATGGCTTCACCTACTACAGCAAAGGGGCAACGCTCTCTTTCACAAATTTCTTTAAAACGTTCAAAGTCAGCAGCATCTACTGACATCACATAACGTTCTTGTGATTCATTACACCAAATTTCTAAGGGGGTCATATTAGGTTCGGCATTTGGTACATTACGTAATTCAAATTTACCGCCACGACCACCATCATGAATAAGTTCTGGTAGGGCATTAGAAAGACCACCTGCCCCCACATCATGAATAAACTTAATAGGGTTGTTATCGCCTAATTGCCAGCAACGATCAATAACTTCTTGGCAACGACGTTCCATCTCTGGATTATCACGTTGTACCGAGGCGAAATCTAAATCTGCTGAACTAGTACCTGTTGCCATTGATGAGGCAGCACCGCCACCTAAACCAATAAGCATAGCTGGGCCACCGAGTACAATAAGTTTTGCGCCAACGCTAATTTCTGCTTTTTGCACATGTTCAGCGCGGATATTGCCTAAACCACCTGCTAGCATAATAGGTTTGTGATAGCCGCGAACTTCTTCACCGTGAGGAGTATCAACACTTTGTTCAAAGGTGCGGAAGTAGCCATTTAGTGCAGGGCGGCCAAATTCATTATTAAAGGCAGCACCACCTAACGGGCCTTCGATCATAATATCTAATGCACTAACAATACGATCTGGTTTACCGTATGGTTTTTCCCAAGGCTGGATAAAGTTAGGAATATTTAAGTTTGAAACAGTAAAGCCTGTTAAACCTGCTTTAGGTTTAGCACCGCGTCCTGTAGCACCTTCATCACGAATTTCACCACCCGAACCTGTAGAAGCCCCAGGGAACGGAGCAATAGCTGTGGGGTGATTATGGGTTTCAACCTTCATTAAAATATGTACAGGCTCTTGGTTGGCTGTATATACTTTTGATTCTGAATTAGGGAAAAAGCGGCCTGCAGTAAAGCCTTCGATCACTGAAGCATTGTCTTTGTAAGCAGATAAAACACCTTCATGTCCCATTTCATAAGTGTTTTTAATCATACCAAACAGGCTTTTTTGTTGAGCTTCGCCATCAATATCCCAACTGGCATTAAAAATTTTGTGGCGACAATGTTCAGAGTTTGCTTGAGCAAACATCATTAGTTCAACATCATTAGGGTTACGTTTTAGCTCAGTAAAAGCATTTACTAAGTAATCAATTTCATCTTCTGCGAGTGCTAAGCCTAATTGTTGGTTAGCTTCTACTAATGCTGAGCGACCTTTCTCTAATATATCTACTGAAGTTAAAGGGCGTGGTTCAGCATGGTTAAATAGTTTTTCTGCTTGTTCTATATTATCAAGCACTTGTTGTGTCATGCGATCATGTAAGATACGAGCTACAGTTTGCTGTTCAGCCGCTGATAAATCACCTTCAATATAGTAAGCAACACCACGCTCTATACGAATAATAGTATCTAAACCACAATTATGAGCAATATCAGTTGCTTTACTTGACCAAGGTGAAATAGTACCAAAACGGGGTAATACTAAATAAAGTTTCCCTTTAGGTTCTTCAACTTTTACAGCAGGACCGTATTTAAGTAAGCGTTCTAGAACCTGTTTATGCTCTGCTGATAATTCGGCAGTAGTATCTGCAAAATGCATAAATTCAGCATAAACTGCTGTAACATGAGGCGCAGCAGCTTGTAATTGGTTAACTAATTTTCCATGACGGAATGAAGAAAGAGCAGGAGTACCACGCAGAATCAGCATTGTCAGATAATCTCAATAAAAAGGATAAGATGAAGGTCGTATATTTTACCTTAAATTAAGGTGTTTTTGCAGTGTCTAGGTTATTAATCTTTTATTTATATAGTAGGTATTTTAAAAGTTATATAACTAATTGTTAAGTAGTTAACTATTTCCATTGAAGAATAGTATATTAACTGTTATATTCAGCGAACCTATAAAAGGTATATATGATTGTTATTAGCTTAAAATAAGTTTTATAAGGAATAACTAAAATATGGTTCTAAAAAAGGCCATTTAATCCGCTCATGAATTATTAATGAGAACTATTTTAAGCATTACAAAGTTTATTTATAATTATATAGCTTGTCGCAGAATTATTTGTTTATAGAGAAACAAATATACAGATATTGAAACCTTATTTCATTCTGGTTATAAAATGTCTGCAAAGTAGAGCATTGGCTAATAATTAATTAGTAATAAGTGAAAAATTGTATGTAGGTTCAGACTACCAATCAGTAATCATTTAATCTGATAAAAGTTCTGGAAATATGGCTAAAACCATTATTAATAATAAAGATGGTTTTAATAAAGTAATAACCCGCGGGCGAAAATACTGAACGCGGCACCCGATTTATCATGGAACATGTTGGGTGGAGATGCACTACAAAGTAAGAGTGTAGTTTAAAGCGTTAGATGCCATAGCATCCGCCTTACTGAATAGATTCCTCCTCCTGCTACTATATGTTTTTGTAACTACAAAAACAGGAGACGCGGTCGCGGACTAACTATGATTTGTTAGTCACGCTAGACACGAAGGTGGTATACCACTTTAGCGCGCCCCAAACACTGACCTTGAGCGTTGTGTGCCCGAGTGTTTCTGCTTGCATGGAAACAGATGGTACAATATGAAAAGAATGCTGATTAACGCAACTCAGCCTGAAGAGTTACGCGTAGCGCTTGTAGATGGTCAACGTCTATTTGATTTAGATATCGAGTCTGGTGCTCGTGAACAAAAGAAAGCCAATATTTATAAAGGCCGTATTGCAGCTATTCAACCAAGCCTAGAAGCGGCTTTTGTTGATTTTGGTTCTGGTCGTCAAGGTTTTTTACCCCTTAAAGAAATTTCCCGTGAGTATTTCATTAATAACCCTGATGGTAATGGTGGTGGTCGTCCTAGTATTAAAGATTTACTGCAAGAAGGCCAAGAAGTTATTGTGCAAGTGGAGAAAGAGGAACGTGGTAATAAAGGTGCTGCGTTAACTACTTTTATTAGCTTAGCTGGTCGTTATCTGGTATTAATGCCGAATAACCCAAGTGCCGGTGGTATTTCTCGTCGTATTGAAGGCGATGAAAGATCAGAACTTAAAGAAATTCTCAATGCTTTACAAACTCCACCTGATATGGGACTCATTGTTCGTACTGCAGGTTTAGGCCGTAGTATTGAAGAATTACAGTGGGATTTAGATTATCTTTTACAATTATGGTCTGCTATTAAAGAAGCAGCAGATAGTAGCCCTGCACCATTCTTAATTTATCAAGAAAGTAACGTTATTATTCGTACTATTCGTGATTATTTACGTCAAGATATTGGTGAAGTATTAATTGATACAGTAGATGCTTATGAAGAGGCATTAAACTTTATTAGTCAGGTAATTCCTCAATACAAAAATAAAGTGAAGCTTTATCAAGATCCTGTTCCTTTATTTAACCGTTATCAAATTGAAAGCCAAATTGAAACCGCTTTCCAACGTGAAGTACGTTTGCCTTCTGGGGGTTCTATTGTTATTGACCCAACAGAAGCATTGGTTTCTATTGATATTAACTCGGCACGTGCAACACGTGGTAGTGATATTGAAGAAACGGCTTTACAAACTAACCTAGAAGCTGCTGATGAAATTGCTCGTCAATTTAGACTAAGAGATATTGGCGGTTTGATTGTTATCGATTTTATCGATATGACTCCATCAAAGAACCGTCGTGCTGTTGAAGATCGTATGACAGAAGCTTTAAAAGCGGATCGTGCACGTGTTCAAGTAGGCTCTATTTCTAAGTTTGGTCTTTTAGAAATGTCACGTCAACGGTTACGTCCATCATTACGTGAAACAAGTGGTGTAACTTGTCCACGTTGTAATGGTCAAGGTACTATTCGTGATATTGAATCTATAGCCTTAGCTATTTTACGTTTAATTGAAGAAGAGACTTTAAAAGAGTCTACTGCTGAAGTAAGGGCTCAAGTACCAATTCCTGTGGCAGCATTTTTATTAAATGAAAAACGTAATGCTATTACTAAGATCGAATTACGTAGCCAAGTTAGAATAGTTATTGTTCCTAATGATCATTTAGAAACACCTAATTTTGAGGTTCAACGGTTACGTACTGATAGCCCTGATGCACAGTTTAATGAATTAAGCTATGAAATTCACCACGCTGAGGCTGAAGATGATCATAATCATGTAAGCTCTTCTAAAGCGTTAATTCGTCAAGAAGCAATGGTTAAAACAATCGCTCCAAAACAACCTGCACCTGAGGCTGAGAAAAAAGTTGGTGGTTTAAGAAGTTTAGTGAAGTCGTTGGTTAGTTTATTTTCAGTTAAAGAAGAACCTGTTGAAGAGGTAGCGAATAAAACTGAAAAGAATACAACAAATAATGATCGTAATGGTCGTCGTCCTCAAAACGAAAATAGAAACCAACCACGCCGTAATAATCGTCGTGATACACAACAAAATAATTCGAGAGAAGATAGAAATACTTCTACTAAAGATAAAGATGAAGAGCGTAAGCCTAAACAGGAGCGTCCTAATCGTCGTAATCAAAACAATGATCGAGTTAAAGAGAATATTGAGCCTGAAGTTATAGAAAAAACTGAGGAAATATTAGTAAAAAATGATGAGAATATAATAGATAATGATGAGCGTCCTCGTCGTAGAGCTAGAGGCCAGCGTCGTCGTAATCCAAGAAATGATCGTCGTCGTAATCCAAGAAATGATCGTCAACGTGAACAACGTAATGAAGCGGTTGAAACAGAAAATCCACAGTTTACAATGGAGAAGCAGTCTATTGATGCTCAAGATAGTCAAACTGCTACTGTTGAGAGAGCTCAAAAGCCTGTTGAGCAGCAGCAGGAAAAAGTAGAGACTTCTATATCAAAAGAAATCACTATTGTTTCTGAAACCGCTAAACAGGTACAAAAGGTTGAGCAACAGCCTACTACTATTGTTAAGGAAGAGGTGAGAGAACAGGCTCAATCTACTACTGAAGCTAATTTAAAAGAAGTAGAAGTAAAAGAGCATGTTGCCTCAAAACCTGCTGTTGAACAGCAAGTTGTATCATCAGTTAATAATGCTGCGCAGTTAACTCCATCAGTAACGCAGTTAACAGAGGCAGAAAAAGTAGTGGAACAACCTGCTCGGTCTGTTGGACGTGCTCCTAATGACCCACGTGAAATTAAGCGTCGTCAGTTAGAAACTGAGCAACGTTCAGATATTTCTAGTTTTTCTTCTGATGTTAAGAGTGAGATAGTGAAAAAAAGAGAGGACTCTATTCCAAAGTTTAGTAATATTGATTTGTTTGGGGGAGAGGAGAATATTGATAAGTCAGTAGATAAGAAAACTACTGAGGATATTCAAAGCTCAGTAAAAGACTTAGAAAAATAAGATAGAAGTTAATATATTATTGTTAATAAAAAAGGGTGTTGATACACCCTTTTTTATTATTTTATAGTTTGTTAACAATGTATACTATGCATCAATTAAGTTATACATTATAGGATTATGAAATGATAAAAAAGTTCTTAGGAAGAGTTAAGAAGCATTTCTTTGGGAAAAGGGAATTTCAAGTTGATAAGAGTGATTTTTGGGATAAATCCTTACTTATTCGTTTAGGAACAGACTATGGAGGGTGGTATATTCCAAAACAGCTATCTTTGACTGATACAGATAATTGCTACTTAGCTGGTGCAGGAGAGGATATTAGTTTTGATTGTGAACTTGCTAAACGCTTTCCTTGTAATATTTGTATTTTTGATCCTACGCCAAAGGCTCTTACTCATTTCAACAATTTAACCAAAGCAATAGAATTACAGGAACTATTTGCTATTAATAATACAACGAAATATTATGATATAAGTTCAACTGATTTTCAAAAAATTCATTTTTATCCATGGGGAGTAACAGGAGAAAACTCACGATTGAAGTTTTTTATGCCTTATAATCCAGATCATGTATCTTGTTCTATTCTAAACTTACAAGGAACAGAAGAATTTTTTGAAGCAGATTGTTATACAATTTCTACAATCTGTGAAAAATTATCTCATAATAATGTGGCATTATTAAAGTTAGATATTGAAGGTGCTGAATATCAGGTTATTGAGCATTTAATTAGTACAGGTAATTTACCTTACTTATTACTAATAGAGTTTGATGAGCTACATACACCATTGGATAATGGTGCACATAATCGTGTTCATAAATATATTGAATTACTAAAAAGTAAAAGGATGAAGCATATTTGTATGGATGGGGCTAATGCAACGTTTATTAGAAGTTAATAACTAATCTTAATTTAAGTGATATGTCATAAGTATTGGGAATCATGAAATTGGATATTGACAATATAAAAACTTATGCCCCTGTTATTTTATTTGTTTATGCTAGACCAGCTCATACGCAAAAAGTTATTAATGCATTAAAAATAAATATTCTAGCTTCTCAAACAGATTTAATTGTTTTCTCAGATGCTCCCAAAAGTGAATCTATGTCTGATTCTGTTAAGGAAGTAAGAAAAGTACTAGAAACCATAGAAGGCTTTAAAACTATCAAAATAATTGAACGAAAAGAAAACTATGGTTTAGCCAAGAGTATTATTGAGGGAGTCAGTTCAGTTATTGAAACTTATGGAAGAGCAATTATTTTAGAAGATGATATTGTAACATCTAAATATTTCTTAAGTTTTATGAATGAAGCATTAGAAAAATATCAAAAATCAAAGAAAGTATGGCATATAAGCGGGTGGAATTATCCTATTGAGAATACGGATATAGGAGATACTTTTTTTTGGCGAGTCATGAATTGTTGGGGATGGGCAACGTGGCAAGATCGTTGGCAATATTTTGAAAAAGATCCTAGTCGATTAGTAGAGAGCTGGAATAGAAGAAAAATTAAACAATTTAATTTAGATGGCGCACATGATTTTTGGACGCAAGTTGTTGCCAATGCAAACGGGCAATTAAATACCTGGGCGATTTTCTGGTATGCCACCATTTTTGAAAAACAGGGGTTTTGTTTAAATCCTACAGAAACCTTTGTTAAAAATATAGGTATAGATGGTTCTGGTGAAAATTGTGATGATAAAGATGTTTATGTTTCTTCAGTTAATAATAAATATCCATTAGTCTTTTCAGAGAAAATAGCAGAAAACACCATTGCAACAGAGAGAATTAGAAGATTTTATTTACAGCATAAGCTTAGTTTTATTACTCGTGTCAAATATAAACTAAAGAGAATATTTTCATTATGAAACCTTTGATTGTCTCAGCTACAGATGGTTTAGGTGGGGCAGATAGAGCTGCATTTAGAGTTCTAAGTGCATTAAGAAAATTTGATGTTGATGCTGAAATGCTTGTATTACATAAATACACAGATTGTTATTATGTAAATAAACCTAATTCTAAAATAGAAAGACTATGGACAGTTTTAAGAAATATTATGGCAAATAGAATACAAAATCTTCAAAAAACTGAAAATAAAGATTTACATTCAGGTAATTGGTTTAGAAGTCATTTATTAAAAAATATTAATACATTTGAGGTTGATTTAGTTAATTTACATTGGTGCAATGCTGAGACTTTATCAATTAAACAAATTGCCTCTATTAATAAGCCTATAGTGATGACTTTACATGATATGTGGGCATTTTGTGGTTCAGAACATTATGTTGTAGATAGTTCAATTAGGTTTAAGGAAGGGTATTTAAAAAGTAATAGGGAACAAGGCGAGAAGGGAGTAGACATTGATCGTAAAGTATGGGAGCGTAAGAAGAAATATTGGCAAATACCTTTTTCTATTGTGACTCCTAGTGATTGGTTATCTCAATGTGTTTCTGAAAGTAATTTATTTACGGGATGGCCAATATTTACAATACCTAATGCATTAGATACAACACTTTATAAACCATTAGATAAGAATATATGTAGGGAAATATTGGGGTTACCAAAAGATATTCTATTAATTGGTTTTGGAGCTATTAATACAAAAGATTTTAGAAAAGGATTTGACCTATTACTAGACTCATTAAATCATTTATCAAATAGTGTAAATCTATTGGATATTGCATGTGTAGTTGTAGGACAAACTGAACCAAAAGAAAAGTTAAAGTTAAATATTCCTATTCATTATATGGGACGCTTTTATGATGACTATACAATGGCGCTTTTCTATAATGCAATTGATATAATGGTCGTTCCTTCAAGACAAGAAAATTTACCTCAAACAGCAACAGAAGCACAGGCTTGTGGAACACCTGTTGTAGCATTTAATTGCACAGGACTTACTTCAGCAATTGAACATAATAAAACAGGTTATCTTGCCAAAGCGTATGATAGTGAAGATCTTGCAGAAGGCATTAGGAAAATTTTGACAGATCAAGATAACTATAAGCTACTCCAAAAAAATGCTAGAGAAAGAGCTGTTGAATTATGGTCACAAGAAGTAGTAAGTAAGCAATATATAGAGCTTTATAAAAAAGTTTTAGCTTCTAGTTAGTAATGTGAATAAGGCAGTTATTCGACATCTAATGATTAATCATCTATAATGCTCATAACCTAAGGTTTCCCTTTGGGGTCGATTAGGATTCGACGCTGGTGATGAAACTTGAGGGGCATGTCGAGCTGGTAGCAAACCTCGTAAATTCGTTGCTACAAAATTATAGTTGCCAACGACGACAACTACGCTCTAGCTGCTTAATCAGCTAGCAGATGCTAGGGGATGCCTGTAAACCCGAACCATCTGTCAGATAGAACAGGATCGTCACAAAGTTTGCTATAGGCGGCGTGACTAAATTTTATATAGCTAGCCCAGCGCACCCTGCCTATCGGGCGGCAATGGGTCAATTTAGTAGATAAGGCTAAGCATGTAGAACCGATAGCGGAGTGCTGGCGGACGGGGGTTCAAATCCCCCCGGCTCCACCAAATAAAAGACCTTAATAGATTTCTATTAAGGTCTTTTTATTTTTAGAGTTGTTGTTTTTTATATCTTTCCTAATTTAACTATAAATTGATAGTGGATGGAAAGAATAATGTTAGATAATAAAGATTACTCTAATCAAGCTGAATAATTAATACTATAGAATAATAAAATTTAAAAATAGAGTCAGTATTCTATTATGTTTGTGTGTTAATAAAGTTAACTATTTTTAGTATTTAGCGTGTTAATTTTAATCGACTAATGATTTAAAAAATAAATAGAATTAACTTGACTTATGCACACTTATTGATAATTCAGTGCTTTTTCATTGGTAAAGATTTAAAATATAGCTTGTTTTTATAAGTTATTGATTTTTATAATGTTATATTTTAATTGAAAAGTGATCAATTTGTGGCAAAGGTAGTATTCAGTAGGGATAGCCATATATTTTCAAATATTATTAACAAAGTTATCCACAGTTTTTGTGGATAGTTTTTTTAATAAAAAAGACTTAATTTAGACTAAAAATTATCTATTGAATTTTGATAGTTTTTAATAAGTTTTGAATCATTTAGAGTTAGTATTATTAGTTATAAAATAAATAAACTTTATACAAGTTAACCCGCATTGATTTTAGGTATAGTGCAGTTTTCTTTAGTTAATTTTTTATCAATGTAATGATAGCCATAATGATGTCAATACTGGTTAAGTACATCATAAAAGGATAAGCTGATGAGTTATAAAAATTTATAATTCTAACTCTTCTATCCAAGCACCTTGAATAGCTTCTAGTACTTTTTCACCACAACGATTAGGATCATCATTAAATTCAGGTAAATCCATTACTTTTTGGCGTAACTCAACGAAGTTAATAGTGAGTGGATTTACAGTAGGGTAAGTATCAGTTAGTTGAATAGCTATTTCTTGTACGTCTGTCCATTTAAGAGTCATTTTAAGGCTCCTGTTAGTGATTTTCTGAAACTTGATTAATAGTATAGCGAGGGATTTCTACAATTAAATCTTCATCTCCTACAACAGCTTGGCAGGAGAGGCGGGAATCAGGTTCAAGTCCCCATGCTTTGTCTAGCATATCATCTTCTAATTCATCAGAAGGTTCTAGGCTGTCAAAACCATCACGTACAACGACATGGCAAGTAGTACAAGCACAAGACATTTCACAGGCATGTTCTATTTCTATACCGTTGCGTAGGGCAGCTTCAATAATGGTTTCGCCTGTTTCTGCTTCAATTACTGCACCTTCTGGGCAATGTTCTTCATTAGGTAAAAAAGTAATGGTAGGCATAAAATTATCCTGTGCTATTCACTGTCTATTTCATTAAGTCTACGGCCTGTTAATGCTTGTTTAACGGTAGCATTCATTCGTTTGGCCGCAAAAGAGTCTGTAGCTGTGGAAAGTTTTTGAGTATATTTTTCAATAGTCAGTAGATCATTACTATTAACTACTTTCTTTAATTCAGCTACATGTTTAGTTATTTCTTGGTATTCTGTTTGGTTAAGGAGTTCTTTACCATCAGCTTGTAATGCTGCTTCAGTAATTTCAACTAGTTGGTTTGCTTCTACTTGTGCTTCTCTTAGACTACGTTGTTGTTTATCATTTTCTGCATATGCAAAAGAATCTTGTAACATGCGAGCAATTTCACCATCAGTTAAGCCATAAGAGGGTTTAACTTGGATTGCTGCATGGGCGCCACTGGTTAGTTCTTGCGCTGATACTGCTAATAAACCATCAGCATCTACTTGAAAGGTGACCCGTATTTTAGCGGCACCCGCCACCATTGGCGGAAAACCACGAAGTTCAAAACGTGCTAAAGAACGACAATCTGCTACTAGTTCTCGTTCACCTTGTAGTACGTGAATCATCATAGCAGTTTGCCCATCTTTATAGGTGGTAAAGTCCTGCGCCCTGGCGACGGGAATAGTGGTATTTCTAGGAATAACTTTTTCCATTAGTCCACCCATTGTTTCAAGACCCAATGAGAGAGGTATAACATCGAGTAGTAATAGTTGATCATCATCACTGCGATTACCCACTAGTGCATCTGCTTGTACAGCCGCACCTAATGCAACCACTTGGTCAGGGTCAATATCGGTGAGGGGTTGACTACCAAATAGTTCTCCTACTTGTTGTCGAACAAGGGGAACTCGTGTGGAGCCACCTACCATTACTACATTGGTGATTTCATCTAGGTCGATATCTGTATCTCGCACTGCTCGACGACAGGCTTTAAGGGTACGTTCAACCAAAGGAGTGATTAAGTTGTTGAACTGTTCACGGGTCAAATTACTTTGCCAGTTTTTATAGCTGATGGTGGTTTGTTGATTGTCAGTGAGTGATTCTTTAGCCGCGCAAGCAATTTTTAACAATGTTTTTTGTTCAGAAGGGGAGAGATCATTGGAGAGATTGGCCTCTGTAATAATCCAATCAGCAATAAGATGGTCGAAATCATCGCCACCTAACGAGCTATCACCACCTGTTGATAAAACTTCAAAGACACCTTTGGCAAGGCGTAAAATAGAAATATCAAATGTACCACCACCTAGATCATAGATTGCAATAATACCTTCAGCTTGTTTGTCTAGGCCATAAGCCACAGCGGCAGCAGTAGGTTCATTTAACAAGCGTAGTACAGTAAGCCCTGCTAAACGAGCAGCATCTTTGGTTGCTTGTCGCTGTCCATCATCGAAATAAGCAGGTACTGTAATTACAGCGCCTACCAGTGAACCGCCTAAACTTTGTTCTGCACGTTCTTTTAGTGCTTTTAGTATTTCAGCAGAAATTTCTACAGGGCTTTTAGGACCTTGTACCGTTTCAATAAACGGCATATTGGATTCGCCCTGTGTAAAACGATAGGGGAGTTGTTCACCTAGTTGTTTTACGTCACTAATCCCTCGTCCCATTAGGCGTTTGACAGAGGAAATAGTGTTAAGTGGATCTTGTGTTGTACCTGCTTTAGCTGTTTTTCCTACTTCTATTTGATCAGGTAAGTAATGAACTACTGAAGGTAAAATAACATTGTTTTCAAGGTCTGTTAATGCTTTAGGAATGCCACTTAATACACTCGCAACTAATGAGTTGGTGGTACCTAAGTCGATACCAACGGCTAGTTTTTTCTGATGTGGTTTAGGGCTTTGACCTGGTTCTGCTATCTGCAATAAAGACATGTATATTTCTTAATGGTTTAGGTTAATCGTCTAAGTGTTCTTCTAGCTGTTTTACAGACAAAGTTAATTTGTCCATAAATTGCATACGTCTAACAAGCTGTTCAGCATGTAAATAATATTCATGATCTTGCCAGTATTTATCAAACTCTGCTTCTAAGTTAGTTTGTGTTTGTTTAATACGAGTTTTGAAATTATTTAACTGTTTAGTATCAGGTTGTTCTCTAAGCTCATCTAATTCTTCATGCCATTGCATTTGTTGCATAAGAAACTCAGGGTCTTGTACTGTAGTTTCAAGCGGTATATTACTACCTTTTAGACTGAGTAAGTAACGAGCACGTTGTGAAGGTGTTTTTAAAATTTGATAAGCTTCATTTAGATTAGCAGAGTGTTCTAATGCTAAGCGTTTTTCTCTTTCAGTAGCCGATACAAAACGATCAGGATGTGCTGATGCAGCCTTTTTACGGTAACGTTCAGCAAGATCGTTTAAATCAATATTAAAATGTGGCTTTAAATCTAATAGTGCAAAGTAGCAGGGTTTATCACCTCTGCATTCTTCAGACGTTGAAGCTTTCTCCACACCCGCATTCGCCGCGCACGTTAGGGTTGTTGAATTTAAATCCTTCATTTAGGCCTTCTCGTACGAAATCAAGTTCTGTTCCGTCAATGTAAATTAAACTTTTAGGGTCTACAACCACTTTAACACCAAAATTATCAAATACAACATCATTTTGGTCGGTGTCATCAACAAACTCAAGTACATAAGCCATGCCAGAGCAACCTGTTGTACGAACCCCTAAACGAATACCAATACCCTTACCACGGTTAGCTAAAGCGCTTTCTATATGTTTAGCCGCTGCAGGGGTCATAGTAATTGCCATAGAATCTCCTTACCAAATAAGATGGATTAAACCATTCCTTTTTTGGTTTTATAATCAGTAATAGCTGCTTTAATAGCATCTTCTGCTAAAACCGAGCAGTGAATTTTTACTGGGGGCAATGCTAATTCTTCAGCTAACTGGGTATTTTTGATGCTACCTGCTTCGTCTAAGGTTTTACCTTTCATCCATTCAGTCGCTAATGAGCTAGAGGCGATAGCACTACCACAGCCATAGGTTTTGAATTTAGCATCTTCAATAACACCTTGGTCATTGACTTTAATTTGTAAACGCATTACGTCACCACAGGCAGGTGCGCCTACCATGCCAGTTCCTACATTAGGATCTTCAGCATCCATTTTACCTACATTACGTGGGTTCTCATAATGGTCGATCACTTTATCGCTATAGGCCATTGTTTAATTCCTCAAATCAGTTAATACGGTAATTAATCTTTATAATTAGTGGGCTTGCCATTCTATTTTAGAAATATCTACACCATCTTTATACATATCCCAAAGGGGGGATAATTCGCGAAGTTTGCTAACTGCTTCGCAAACTTTTTGTGCAGCTAAATCAACATTTTCTTCTGTAGTAAAACGCCCAAAACCAAAACGAATAGAACTATGCGCAAGCTCATCATTACGTCCTAGTGCACGTAATACATAAGAAGGCTCTAGTGATGCAGAAGTACAAGCAGAACCAGATGATACGGCTAAGTCTTTTAAAGACATCATTAGTGATTCACCCTCAACATAGTTAAAACTTAAGTTAAGAATATTAGGTACGCTATTTTCTAAAGAACCATTCACATACACTTCTTCTAGTTGATTAACTTGCTTGAAGAAATGATCACGTAAAGTTTTTGAATGTTCAGTATCTTTTTGCATTTCTAGTTTTGCAAGGTGAAATGCTTCTCCCATACCAACAATTTGATGCGTTGCTAATGTGCCTGAGCGCATGCCTCGTTCATGACCACCACCATGAATTTGCGCTTCGATTCTTACTCTTGGCTTACGTTGTACATACAGAGCACCAATGCCTTTTGGGCCATATATTTTATGAGCGCAAACAGACATTAAGTCAACTTTAAGTTCTTCTAAATTAATAGGTAGTTTGCCTGCTGATTGAGCAGCATCTACATGGAGTAATACACCTTTAGAACGTGTTAACTCACCAATAGCAGCAATATCATTGATAGTGCCGATTTCGTTATTGACATGCATGATTGACACAAGGATAGTATCTTCGCGTAATGCATCTTTGATCATGTCTACAGTAATTTCACCTTGTTCTGTAGGTGTAAGATAGGTTACTTCAAAGCCTTCACGTTCTAGTTGACGCATGGTATCAAGTACAGCTTTGTGTTCAATTTTTGAAGTAATAAGGTGTTTACCTTTACTTGCATAGAAATGAGCAGCACCTTTTATGGCAAGATTATCTGATTCAGTAGCGCCTGATGTCCAAACTATTTCACGTGGGTCGGCACCTAGTAGGTCAGCCACTTGGCGGCGAGCATTTTCAACAGCTTCTTCTGCTCTCCAACCAAAAATATGAGAACGAGATGCTGGATTACCAAAATTCCCTTCCATTGTTAGGCAATCGATCATTTTTTTTGCAACACGTGGATCTACAGGGGTAGTGGCAGAATAATCTAAATAAATTGGAGAGCTCATCAGTTTTTCCTCACGGAAGAAATCATCTTATTCAAGAAAAGATGTTTCTATTTTATTACTATTAAGTGTATATGCTGTTTGTTGGCGTTCATTTTGCCTACGGGCAACATCACGAATTTCACGTTTATTAACAAGATCAGCTAATGTAATACCACTTAAAAAATCATGTATTTGTTGGCTAAGACCTTGCCATAAATGATGTGTTAGGCAAATATCACCAGAGTTACAACCAGCATGACCTTGGCAACGGGTAGCATCTACTGTCTCATTAACAGCATCAATGACTTCTGCGATGTCAATATTTTCCATACTGCGGGCTAACTGATAACCACCACCTGGCCCACGTACACTGGTTACTAGTTCATAACGACGTAGTTTAGCAAATAATTGTTCAAGATAGGATAGGGAGATATCTTGCCTTTCAGAAATATCAGCTAATGATACTGGATTATGTTCAGCATTGATGGCAAGGTCAAGCATTGCAGTAACTGCATAACGGCCTTTGGTTGTTAAGCGCATTAATTTGCCTCAATATCTATAAATATAGGACTATTATGCTATTTCCTACTATTTTAGTCAACTATTGTGTATTGAGAAGAATATTACTAAATTTAATAAGAATATTAAGAAGAGGTTGATCATTTTAGAGAGTTTTGTGATAAATAGCTATTTTTACTTAAAAACTAGCTGAATTAGTTTAGTTAAATTCTTAATTCCATGACTATACTGTATTATAATCAAAAAATTGTGTAGGTAATGAAAGGGTAATAGCTACAGTGAGGCAATATATAAAGTATCTTTTATCACTAAAACTTTTATTGTTAGTAGGAGTGGTGAATATTGGGTTTGCTCAAAATACTGAGCAACAAGCATCAACAGCAACAAATAATGTTGCTATTGAGCCGGAGAATCTAACACCAGACCAGCGTTTTCGTGCTTCTTTAAAGGAAGGAATGGTTGTTGGATACTTTAATCAGTATTGGGCACCTGTAGATAATATTGATAACAATGGTTATTACCGAAAGATAGTAACAATAGAAGGTGAGAATAGTTTTGTAGTACAAGATTTTTTTGCAGATACTAATAAAAAACAATCTGATCCTGTATTAATTCACAATATCTATGAGTTGAAGCAGTTAGGTTCTTTAAGAAGTATTGAAGGGCCTTATGTTACATGGTATAAAAATGAACAAAAACAGTATGAATTATTGTATAAAGACAAAGGTGTTTTAGATGGTGTCATGCAGGTCTGGTATGACAGTGGTATATTAAAATTAAAAGGTCAATATGATGATGGTAAAAAGGCTGGTCAGTGGACAGAGTGGCATGCTGATGGACGAATAAAATCACAAATTAATTATGTAAATAATGTATTAAATGGACCTTATAAAAAATGGTATGAGAATGGTCAACAACAAACACTAGGGAATTATAAAAATGGTTTGTTAAATGGCTTATGGATAGTTTGGGATAGTAAAGGGGAAAAAGTTTCTGAAGGAGAGTATTCTGCAAATCAGCGCATGGGGTTATGGACTTACTATGCAGAAGGAAAAAAATGGGCTGAAGGCAGTTATATTAACGACTTACAGGATGATACTTGGACATATTGGAAAGAAGATGGCAGTAAAGATAAAGAAATTATCTATCAAAAAGGAGTAAAAATAAGAGAGAGCTATTTCAATCAAGAAACTCAGTAGAAGTTATAATAGATAGGGATATTATGATACGAAAGCTTTTATACCTAATGGGTTTTATTTTTTTAGGACTGTTAGCTGTTTTTGTTATTGGCGTTTTAAAGCAAGAAAAACTAAACCCACAAGTTGCTGATATACTTACTCATAGCCTTGAGATTGATAAAAAGACAATGGAGCAAAATGCTTATGTTAGTTTTATGGGTATTGATGCTCCAGTAGATATGGATTATTTTCTAGTCGGTAAACAAATAATTATTGATAACCAACAAAAGATTAAGGCAGCTATTGTAACCAAAGACTCTAGATTAATGGAGCAATGGAGCTATTATAACCAAGGTAATGCATTAGAACTTAATTACCAAGTGAATGGAAAAGACTACCAATTTCCTTGTAAAAATTTAACAGAGTTAGGTTGTACAAGAAAAATTGTTGAGCATTCTAGATCTATAACACATTTAATAGAAAAAAATCATATTTTATTAGATCGTTATAAACAAATAATTAAATTACCTAATTACAATGGTTATTTCACATCATTATCAGCGCCAATACTTAACTTTCAAAATATGATGCGGCTTACTGAACTAAGGGTAGGTGAGGCAGTTTTACTAATTAATCAAGATCAGGTAGAAAAGGGTATTGTAATTTTACAAGAAGAAATTGATTTTTATAAAAAAATATTATCAGGTCAAGATACCTTAGTTGCTCCTATGGTCGCGATAAGGCAACTATTAACTATTTATCATGTTATTGAAGATTTGTTAGATAAACCTGAATTAATGGATTATTTACATAATGAAGAAATTAATAGCCTATTAAAGCCTTTAACGATATATGAGCAACAAGCAATAGCTCGAGCTTTAATGATAGAGCGTAATGGTGGGCTTTATTTTTATCAGTCGCTTATTAATAAGGACAGATTAACTTTGTGGTTCTTGCTGTTTGATAGAAATGCCTCATTAAATAAAAATTATAAGTTATATGACTCTTTTATACAAAATGCTATGTTGGTTTTACCAGAAGCTTCTTCTTATTATTTACAGCAAGTGAATAAGCAAGATGACAAAAAGGCTAAACATTTCTTAGTATATCTAATGAATGAAAAAGGGATTTTCTTTTTACATAATTTTTATGGTGAAGTTTTACTGAATGTGGCATTACCTAACTATGATAGTTATCAGTTTAGATTATATGATCTATCTCTTTATTTATTGCTAGTAAATACTAAATTGGCTATTAAACAGAAAGGACTTGATAAGCAGCAAGTAGGCGATTGGTTGGTCACTAATAAAATTGTTAATCCTTATAATCAACACCCTTTGCAATGGAATGAGCAGCAACAAATGTTAAGTAGTGATTGGCTAGATGATACTAAATATAAGTATAGTAATAACGAACGAGATGGGATAAAACCAGTTATTTATATAGCGTTTTAATAAAGTTATAAAGGAGTAATTATTAATTACTCCTTTATAGGGTTCACTTATTCCAAGGCATTTGACCTAGAATTTTCATTAATGGACAGCAACCAACGAAACCTGCCGCAATAAGAACAATACCGATAACGGGGATTAAATAGAGAAGGAAGCCAAAGAGACCTGTTAAGAAAGGAATGAGGAAGATTACTAGTAAAACAATACCCAAAGTAATTTGCATTTGTCTAACTAGTGACATTTTGGGGCCGTTTGTATTAGTGCCTAATAGGGTAGGTAATCCTGCTTCTTTCCATGCTACAAGGCCACCTTCCATATTATATACTTTGTCACCTAAATCTTTTGCTAAGTTACTAGCTTGTTGAGATTTTATTCCTCTCATACATTGAAAGATAACTTTCTTAGGCTGCTCTGCTAATACTTGTAGTTGTTGTTGGTTAAGTTGTTCTACAGGTACTGAAGCTGCATAAATAATATGTTCAGCTTGATACATATCGTTATCACGTACATCAACTAGAATAGCATCACCTGCTTTTAACATTTCTTCTGCTTGTTTCGGGGAAATATTAGTAGTCATATTGTTACTCCTTACAAAATGTTTGGTAAAGTACATCCATAATTTTAGTTACTGCTTCGTTACAAATAGAGTAGTACAACACCCTATGGTCGCGCCGAAAAGTAACCATTTTTTCTTGCTTTAATTTTGCTAAGTGCTGGGAAATAGAAGTTTGAGGTATACCCGTAGCTTCTACTAAGGTTGTTACATTCTTTTCGCCTTCTGCTAATAAACAAAGAATTAATAATCGATGAGGGTTAGCAATTCCTTTTAAAAAATTTGCAGCAGTATTAGCATTTTCTTGTATCGTATTCATATTACATCTTTTTCACTTGATGTTTTTATAATATCATAAAAATATAATATGAAAATATTTTTTATTTACTCATCATAATATTGACGAATTTTAGTGAATAGTTGGCCAGCTAACCAACCACCTAAACTGGCTATTGGAAAAACCAGTAAAATAAGTATTTTTAATTTCCAATAAGCAAAAGGAATAAGCAGTACTAAAGAAGCCCAAGGTAGAAAGATTTGACAGACTCTATCCGATTGAACCAAAGGATTAGCTATTGCTAATGTAATAAAGCCACTCATAATAGGAATAATTAAACAGGTTATGACATTAAGCCAGCTAAAATAAAGTAATGCAGTAAATATAATAAGTGCACTTGCTGTACCCACTAGTATTGGAGGCCAAAAATAGATTCTTTTCTTAATCGTATTGGGTTGAGGGTACTGATCAGGCATTTAATTAGATTCCTTTTAAACTAATGCTGTCTTTCTGCCACTGTATAATGCCTGCTTTATAATATACTTGTTTTTCTACATTACCATCCATATCCCAATATTGCCAAAGCCCTTCGGGTTTACCTAATTTATAGTTGCCTTCAATTTCTTTATTGCCATTAATAGAATAATAACTCTTAAACGGGCCTTCGGCATTGCCATTACTGACAATAATATCTAAGGCTTTATGACCATTGATAGACCATAAAATAAGAGGCCCATCAAAAATGAGGTTTTGTAGATTATAGTAATCCAGTGGTTGAAAATAATTGAGGTATTTAGTTTCTTTGATAAGAAAAATATCAGATTGTTTGTCATCAGTTTGTTTGTAGAAATTTTGAACCTTATATCCGTCTGCTGTAACTTCTACAATTTTTCGGTATAGAAAATCATTGTTAGCAACAATGTCTCCCACTTTTATTGAGTGACTTTGAGTAGCAGAGGTAGACTCTGTGTTAGTAGTAGTTGCTAAGAGAGGTAAGCTGGTAGTAACAAGTACTAAACAGTAGTAAATAAATTTGTACATTGTTGATCTATTCATTAACTAACTTTTTTACATATGATTAATTTAGTATAAGTGATGCAAAATATAAATCCTAGCTAAACTAATTTTTTTATCGAACTCTTTGGTAGTAAAGCACTCTATACTAGGATAAAAGTCGTTTAATTATGGACAAATGAATAAAGCTGTTGCATTATTACACGCTTTATTGACTAATTTATTTTATATCATTCTGCGGTGCGAATTTTACGAAGGTAGTAACTGATGACTAAAGCCTCTGATCTTGTTGTGCAATGCCTTGAAAGTGAAGGTGTTAAGTATATTTTTGGTATTCCTGGTGAGGAAAATCTAGATTTATTAGATTCATTATCTCGTTCAGAACAAATTAAACTTATTTTAACACGTCATGAACAATCAGCAGGTTTTATGGCCGCAACCTATGGCCGTTTAACAGGTAAAGTAGGTGTGTGTCTTTCAACGTTAGGCCCAGGTGCAACCAATTTAGTTACTGCGGGCGCTTATGCTTACTTAGGTGGTATGCCATTATTAATGATCACTGGTCAGAAGCCAATTAGACGCTCAAAACAAGGCCGTTTCCAGATTTTGGATGTGGTGGGGATGATGTCTCCATTAACTAAGTTTACCCATCAATTGGCTTCTGCGGATAATATTCCATCTCGGATACGCGAGGCAGTACGTTTAGCAGAGGAAGAAAAGCCAGGCGCGGTTCACTTAGAGTTACCAGAAGATGTGGCAGCAGATGAAACTGATAATACGCCCATTCCAGCCAGTTTAACACGTCGTCCATTAGCAGAAGAAAAAGCCATTCGTGCGGCTGTTTCTAAAATGGAAACAGCCAAAAGCCCAGTATTAGTAATCGGTGCTGGTGCTAATCGTAAAATGACAGCGCGTGTTTTATATCAATTAATTGAGAAAACAGGTATTCCTTTTGTAACAACGCAAATGGGGAAAGGTGTGGTTGATGAGAGTCATCCTCGTTTCCTTGGTAATGCAGCGTTGTCTTCAGGTGACTTTGTACATAGAGCATTAGAGTCAGCGGATCTTATTATTAATGTTGGACATGATGTTATTGAAAAACCACCTTTCTTTATGGTACGTGGTGGTACAGAAGTTATTCATATTAACTTCCGTTCAGCAGAAGTGGATCCTGTTTATTTCCCACAAATTGAAGTGGTAGGTGATATTGCTAATGCTATTTGGCAAATTAAACAAGAGATTATTGTGCAACCTACATGGGATTTTTCTCGTTTATTGGCTATTCGTGAGGCTAATGAAGCTCACTTAAAAGTAGGTGCTGATGATGACCGTTTTCCTATGTATCCACAGCGCTTAGTAGCAGATTTACGAAAAATTATGCCAGCCGATGGTATTGTGACTTTAGATAATGGCGTTTATAAACTTTGGTTTGCCCGCAACTATAAAGCCCATATGCCAAATACAGTATTATTAGATAATGCTTTAGCTACTATGGGGGCAGGATTACCTTCTGCTATGGCGGCACGTCTTGTTCATCCAGATAAACCTATTGTTGCCGTTTGTGGTGATGGTGGTTTTATGATGAATAGTCAAGAATTAGAAACAGCTGTACGCTTAGGCTTACATATTGTGGTGATTATTTTACGTGATGATGCTTATGGTATGATCCGTTGGAAACAATCTAATATGGCGTTTGATGATTTTGGTTTAACTTATGGTAATCCAGATTTCGTGAAATATGCAGAAAGCTATGGTGCTGAGGGACATAGAGTTAATAGTGCAGCAGAGTTTGCACCGTTAGTGCAGAAATGTTTGAATGAGCCTGGTGTGCATTTAATTGATTGTCCTGTGGATTATTCAGAGAATGATCATATTTTAAATCATGAGATTAAAGAATTAAGCGCTAAGATTTAATGGTTTAATTGAATATAAAACCGCCTTTATAGGGCGGTTTTTTGTTAATTGTATGCATAGTCTTATATAATAGGACTTTTAATTAGCTAACATTGAGTTAGTAAAATAATTGGCTAACAAATTTATAGCGTGGAATAAAACATGGGAAAAAGAAAAGGTATTATTTTAGCGGGTGGTTCTGGGACAAGATTACATCCAATTACTTTGGGTGTTTCTAAGCAACTACTACCTATTTATGATAAACCAATGATTTATTATCCAATGTCTACTTTAATGCTGGCTGATATTCAGGATATTTTAATTATTTCTACACCTACAGATTTACCAGGTTTTCAAAGAATTTTTGGTGATGGCAGTGAGTGGGGATTAAATATTCAGTATGCTGCACAACCTTCTCCAGATGGTTTAGCACAAGCTTTTATTATTGGTGAGTCGTTTTTAGGTAATGATCCTAGTTGTTTGATTCTAGGTGATAATATCTTTCATGGTGCTAATTTTTCTATTAGTTTAAAACAAGCTAATCAAAAGCAAACAGGAGCAACTGTTTTTGGTTATCATGTATCTGATCCAGAGCGTTTTGGTGTGGTAGAGTTTGACAAGGATGGTAAGGTATTAAGTATTGAAGAGAAGCCTAAAAAGCCAAAGTCTCATTATGCAGTAACAGGGCTTTATTTTTATGATAATCAAGTAATAGATATTGCAAAAAATATTAAGCCATCACCAAGAGGCGAGCTAGAGATTACTGATGTTAATTGTGTATATCTTAAGCAGCAGTCATTAGATGTACAGTTGTTAGGACGTGGTTTTGCTTGGTTAGATAGTGGTACACATGATTCGTTATTAGAAGCTAGTCAATATGTATATACTCTAGAAAAACGCCAAGACGCTAAAATTGCTTGTTTAGAAGAAATAGCTTTCCAAAAAGGTTGGATAACGGCTGAACAGTTGCAGAAAAAAGCTGAGCAGTTATCTAAAACAAGTTATGGTGAGTATTTAAAGAAAATATTAATGGATTAAGTCATTAATAAAGAAAAAGGGAATATAAATTATTCCCTTTTTTCTTTGCTACTTGTTAACTGAACCATAATCGTAGTAGTCCACGGAATGTCTTTTTATTCCAATATTTCCAAGGTATTTGTTTAAGCACTCGTTTAGCTAGTACTTTATCTCTGGAAGCACTTTTTAAGAACATTGAATTACACATTTTCATTAGTACATCTTGATAATGGGGACTGTCTTTAAAACGTGCATAGGTTTTACAACTATAATCAAACATAAAGGGTAAGTTTTTATAGGTGTTGGTTGGATGCTTGCGGTACAGAGAAAGTACCTGAGGAAGCACATCCATAAAATAACCTGCTTTAGTAATAGCAAGCATAATATAGAGATCTTCTAATCTAATTTCTGGATCAAAGCCACCTATTTTAACGAGTGCTTCTTTGCGAAGCATCAATGTTGCAGCCATAGCGCCAGGTTTTCTATCAAGAAAAATATCATCAAAATCTAAGCGGCGAAAAGGTATGTGGCGATGTTTTTGTTCTTTTTCTGGAAAAAGATTTCCTTCACTGTCAATAATATCCATATTGGAAGCACAGATACCTACTTCTGGTTTATCTTGAATATAGTTAACTTGGGTAGTGATACGTTCAGGCAACATAATATCATCTGAACCAAAGGGGACTATTAACTCACCTTTGGCTCTAGCAATTGCTTCATTTAAGGTTTTTGATAACCCTTTGTTTTCTTGAATTAATAAATCAAAACCATGTTGTTTTTGAAGCTTTGTTAATAGTTCAACACTATTATCTGATGAGCCATCATCAATAACCAGTAGTTCTATGTTAGGGTAGGTTTGATTAATAACACTATTAATCGTTTCTTCGATATAGTGTGCATGATTATAGGAGGAGATAATAACGGTAACAATAGGTGTGTTTTGAGTGTCCATTAATAAACCAGTTAACAAATAAAAAATTAAATTAATTATAACTTATATAGTAGTAGCGAGGTACGTTCGTAAATATATTTACTTTGTTTGATTCTGTAGCCGAGTAAGAATACGATCTAAACTATTAGCAAATTGTTGTTTATCTTTGTCACCATAACTTGCCTGCTGTGAGTTAATCTGGCCTTGATCCCTAAGTTCTGTAAATAAGTTGCGCATCGCTAGTTTGTTGGACATATTATTAGGAGTAAATTCACGGCCTTTAGGATCAAGTACAGCGACTTGTTTTTTTATTAATCTGTCTGCTAATGGAATATCGCTACATATCACAAGATCATTGGGTTGGGAGTGCTCTACTAAATAGTCATCAGCAGCATCCATACCTGTTGGTACAATAATAAGGCTTACCCAATTAAAAATGGGTTTAGTTTGCCCTTGCCCAGCCACTAAAGTGACGTGTAGGTTGCGTTTATGGGCAAATTTATAAACTAATTCTTTAGCAATTTTGGGGCAGGCATCAGCGTCAATCCAAATCTGCATGTAATAATTACTCTTGATTAATAAATAAAATTGATTATAGCATTACGGCTATAGGTTATACTTGTATTTAATAGTGTTTAATTAGTAAATTTAAGACGCTCTACAGCCAATAGATATTTTGCATGAATAAGATAATAACATTGTTTATAGCAGTCTTTTTTTTAGTTTCTGTTGTTAAAGCAGAACAAAAAGAAGGAGCAAATTCAACTCTTCCATGGGAAGAGGGGCAAATTGTGGCTGAGACAGATAGTAGTCATGATACAGCATTGTTTAATTACAGAGTTTATCGTCTTTTTTTAAAGAAAGCTCCTGAAGGATTTCTTGTACAGGAGATATATAAGGATACTAATAATAAAGCGACAGATCCATTTGTGTTAGAAAGAATAGAAGATGTCACTCGTATCCCTTATGTTTACTACACTATGCCTGAGTCAGAGTTAAGTATTACAGGCGCTTATATTATGTGGTATGAGAATGGCATTAAAATGCAGGATGGAAATTATATTGATGGTAAAAAAGATGGTATGTGGACACGTTGGTTTAGTAATGGACAAAAACATGCTGAAGGAATGTATAAGTTAGGAAAACTAGAAGGTTTATGGCGTATGTGGAATATAGATGGTTCCAATATGAATGAAACCTTCTATAAAAATGGACGCTTAGAGGCTGTTTTATCTGATATAAAAGAAGACCAAAAAAGTAAATTAGGTAGCTTAAATGATAATAAAATGGATCGAAATATTTGGTTAGTTTGGGATGAAAATGGTCGTTTAAAGTCACAAGTTATGTTAGTTAATGGCAAAAAAGAGGGTGTTTGGGTTTCTTGGGATGATAGAGGTAAAAGGGAAATGTTAGGCTATTATAAAAATGATAAGAGAGAGGGAGTCTGGAAAACCTTTTGGTTAGATGATGCAGAAACTAAGCGTTCAGAAGGAAAATACAAAAATGGCAAAAAAGAGGGTGTATGGATCTTCTGGGATAAATACGGAAATAAAATAAAAGAAGAACATTATAAACAAGGTAAGTTAGCAAATAGAGTTAATTTATAGTGATGTAAAAAAGGCTTATTTGATCAACAAATAAGCCTTTTTTATAGCATTAGAATAATTCCATAGGCGCTACATCATCACTTGACATAGGAAGACCTGAAGAATCATCTCCCTTGATAGCATCCTCTTTCTTAAATAGCTCCGTATAAGTTCTTTGTGAGTTATCAGAAGCTAGACGGCCAGTATCCGCATCTATTTTAAGTTGTACAATACCTGCGGGCTTGGGCATGGTCTTATTAGGTTTATCTTTTAACGCTACTTGCATATAGTCAATCCAAATAGGCAGAGCTAAGGTGCCACCATATTCACGGCGTCCTAATGTATCTGGTTTATCAAAGCCAACCCAAACAACGGTTGTGTAATCACCATTATAGCCTGCAAACCAAGCATCTTTAGTGTCATTTGTGGTACCTGTTTTTCCTGCTAGATCTGTACGTTTTAATGCTAAAGCTCTTGTACCTGTACCACGTTTAATTACATCTTGTAAGATACTATTCATAATATAAGCTGTGCGCTTATCAATAACAGACTCAGCTATATTAGGTATGGTTTTTGGTTGATCATCTTTTTCCATAGGCATAAGTACAGCTTTATGCTCACTAACTTCGGTTATTGTTTGGTTTATTTCTGGAATAGCAGGTGGTGTAGCTGTAAAAATAACTTTGTCATTACGGTCTTTAATTTCATCAATTACATAAGGATAGATTTTATAGCCACCACTAGCAAATACAGTCCATGCACGGGCTATTTGCATTGGTGATACATCAGCTGAGCCTAATGCAAGTGAAAGAGAGGGTGGTAAACTTTCTTTGGCAAAACCAAATTTTTCAATATAGTCTAATGTATTATCAATACCTACACTTTGTAATAAACGAATAGTTACTAAGTTTCTAGAGCGGTATAAACCTTCCCTTAAACTAATAGGTCCTAAGAATTTATTACCATCATTTTTTGGTTTCCATTTTTTCTTATTAGAACCATCCTCTACAACAATAGGGGCATCATTAATCTTGCTTGCTGCAGTGAACCCTGCATCTAATGCTGCGCTATAAATAAAAGGTTTAAAGCTGGAACCTGGTTGGCGTTTAGCTTGGGTAACACGGTTATAGTTACTTTGATCAAATGAAAAGCCGCCTACGAGCGCTTCAACAGCACCTGTTTGTGAGTTCAATGAAACTAAGGCAGATTCCGCTTTAGGGAGCTGACTAAAGTATAAAGTTCCTTGTTGATCCCTTTGTACACGAATTAAGTCACCCACTTTAACAATATCTTTAGGGGTTTTAGGTAGAGGCCCCATGCTATTGTTAGATAAATAAGATCTTGCCCATTTCATTGTTGCCCAAGCAACTATTTCTTGCTGGTTTTGTTGAGTAAGCACAGTAATATTTTGCTCATCAATAGCTGTTACTATAGCCGGTTCTAAATAACCAATAGATTTTTGTTCTTTAAGTATATTAGACCAACTTTCTATTGCTATTGATGGTTGTTCTGCACCACGATAACCATGACGTTTGTCATATTCTAATAAACCTTTGCGTAAAGCCTGATTAGCCGCTTCTTGTAAAGGTGAGGAAATAGTAGCAGTTACTTGATAGCCATCTGTATAAGCAGCATCACCATATTTTTCAACCATTTCTGAGCGTATTATTTCAGCTATATAAGGTGCGGCAAGCTCAGGAATGGCATCATGGCGTTTAGCTGTCTCTGGTTCAGCTTTAGCTTTTTCATAGTCTGCTTTATTGATCATTCTCAAGTTATACATTCTGGAAAGAATCCAATTTCTTCTTTCTAAGCTACGTTTAGGATTAATAATTGGATTATTAGCTGATGGTGCTTTAGGAAGACCAGCTAAAGTGGCCATTTGAGCCAATGATAAATCTTTAACAGATTTCCCATAATAAACTTGAGAAGCAGCTTCAATTCCGTAAGAGCGATAACCTAAAAATATTTTATTAAGGTATAACTCTAAAATTTCTTCTTTGGTTAATTCCTGTTCTAATTTTAAAGCTAACAAGATTTCTCTTGCTTTACGTATATAGGTTTGCTCACTTGATAAAAAATAATTTCTTGCAACCTGCATAGTGATAGTACTGCCACCTGATTGTTTATGGCCGGTGGTTGCTAATTCAAGTATTGCACGTAGTAAACTTTTAAGATCAATGCCATAGTGGCTTTTAAAGTTATCATCTTCTGCTGCCAATAATGCATTAACAAAATTAGGAGGGATTTCCTTGTAGGCAATAGGTGAGCGACGCATTTCTCCAAATTCAGCAATTAGCTTATTATCTGCACTATAAACACGTAATGGTATTTGTAATTCTATGTGGCGTATTGATTCAATAGACGGTAAATTGTGGCTCAAATAAAGAGCTGCGCCACTGATTACAAGTGGAACTACACAAATTAATGATATAAAAGACCACCAAATAAATTTATATAAACGAATCAAAATTAATAAATTCCTAGCAAATAATAGTAATATTTTGTTAAAATTATTGAGTTAGAACAACACTTGCGACATATTATAGCTTTTTTACGTAAAGATCACTATGAATTGAGTAGTAAAATTTGATATTTATATATAGTATATAGTGTGTACAGAGTAATTTTTTCCGTAAGTTGCGGATGTAGATAGGGAAAAACATCGTGCTATTCAAAAAGAAAGTTAAAAAGTTATTGGGGATTGATATAGGGGCTAGCTCCGTGAGAGTGGTGGACTTAGATCAGTCAGGTGCTTCTTATATATTGAATGGGTATGCTGTCGAAGAACTGCCATTGGGCGTTGTTTCTGATAGAAATATCCATGATATCGAAGCAGTTGGTAAAGTCTTAGAGAAAGCTGTTAAAGCTGCTAAGGTTAAGGCAACGTCTGCTGTAGTAGCAGTTGGTGGCTCATCTGTGATTACTCGTGTTGTAGAAGTTACAAAAGGAATGAGTGATGCGGATGTAGAAGTTCAACTGCAATTAGAAGCGGATCAATATATTCCTTATCCTTTAGATGAAGTGGCTATTGACTTTGCACGCTTAGGTACATCATCACCCAATGATGATTCTAAAGAAGAAGTTTTGTTAGCTGCTTGCCGCAAAGAAAGTATCGAAACGAGAGAAGCAGTATTAGCTTATACAGGATTATCAGCAGGTGTTGTTGATCTTGAATCCTATGCTATGGAGCGGGCAGCAGCACTTATCCCTATGGTGAAAAGCGCCGGCGCTGCTGCACCAATTGCTGTTATTGATATTGGATCATCAATGCTTAGTTTTAATATTATCCATAATGGACATATTATTTATAATCGTGAGCAAATGTTTGGTGGTCGTCAACTTACTGAAGAGATACAAAGACACTACGGTTTAACCTTCCTTGATGCAGAGCGTGCGAAGAAAAGAGGAGAGTTGCCTGAGGATTATGAGCAATCAGTATTACAAGGATTTATGGATCAAATCTCTGATCAAATAGCTCGTTCCTTACAGTTTTTCTTTGCAACAGGACAACATAATACTATTGATGGAATTGTTCTAGCTGGTGGTGGTGCACGTATTCAGCAATTACCAAGTTATATCCAAGATAAATTGAACATCGCAACAGAGATGGCTAATCCTTTTGCCGAGATGAAAACATCATCTAAAATTAATGCATCTGTATTGGCACAGGATGCACCATCACTGATGATTGCTTGTGGTTTAGCAATGAGGAGTTTTGACTAATGGTACGTATTAATTTATTACCATGGCGTGAGCAGCTACGGGAAGAGCGGAAACGTCAATTTTTTATAGCTGTAGCAGTTGCTGTAGTGGTTGCTGTTATTTTGGTTTATATTGCTAATAAGTATTTTGAGTTACAAGTTGAAAATCAAAATTTACGTAATAGTTATCTAAAGCAACAAATTACGGTAATGGATAATAATCTTAAAATAATTGAGGATTTGAAATCTAAAAAATCTGAATTATTATCTCGGATGAAGATTATTCAAGATTTACAGTCAAATCGTCAAATTCTAGCGAGATTATTAGACCAATTTGTTCGTACCTTGCCAGAGGGTGTTTTTTATACTTCTTTATCTAAAAGTAATAAACAAATCACTATTCAAGGTATGACAGTTTCTAATAATCGTGTTTCACAATTGATGCGTAATTTTGATAACTCACCATGGTTAGCTAATCCTAATTTGGCTGTGATTACTCAAATCAACAAAAAAGATCCAAATGACAAAACAGCAAGTTTTACTTTATTAGTTGATCAAGGTGAACCAAAGGATGGGGGGGCTATACAATGAGTCTTGATTTAAAAAGCTTAGATCTAAACAATTTAGATCTTAAGAGTCCTGGAACATGGCCTCTACCTATTATGGTTCTTGCTTGTTTATTGGTATTAATTGTTATTTGTGTTTTAGGTTATAACTTTGTTTTAAGTGATGTTCGTGCCTCTTTAGAAAAAGCAAGGGGTCAAGAGCCAAAGTTGAAAGCAGACTTTGAAACAAAGGCTGCTCAATCAGCTAGTTTAAACGCTTATAAGGCTCAAATGGATGCTATTGAGGAATCATTTAGTGGTTTACTAAAGCAATTACCAGCTGAAACTGAAGTGCCAGGTTTAATTGAAGATGTAACTAAAGCGGGTTTAACGAGCGGTTTAGAATTTAAACAAATTAGACTTCAAAAAGAAGTAAAACAGCCTTTTTATGTAGAGTTGCCTGTACAAATTACCATAACGGGTAATTATCACGCATTTGCTAATTTTGCTACTAAGGTTGCTGCATTACCTAGGATTGTTACATTAAATGATTTTTCAATAAAACCAGAGGTGGTAGGAGATTCTTCTAAGTTAACTATTAATGTTTTAGCGAAAACATACCGTTACCGTGAGGATGTGAAATGATAATGTTTAAACGCATTCTATTCTTGGGTGTATTAACAAGTGTATTGGTAGGTTGTGGAAACTCAGGTATTACCGATTTAGAAGAATATACCGATCGTATTAAAGCTAGGCCTGCTAGGGCAATTGAACCTTTGCCTGAACCAAAGCCTTATTTACCTTTTTCATATACAGCTACTTTTATGAGAGACCCTTTTCAAAGTCAAGATGCTATTATGCAACCAAAACCAGATCCTGATGAGTCAGGTGTTAAATGTGTTATGCCTGATTTGACAAGGCCAAAACAATATTTAGAAGGCTTTGATATAGGATCATTTGCTATGGTGGGTACAATAGAAAATGACAAAGAGCATTATGCATTATTGCGTGGTGCTGGAGGTATTCATCGCATAAGAGTAGGAGATTACATTGGTGTAAATCATGGACAAGTAATCTCCATTAATGATTTTGGACTTGAAGTTCTAGAGAAAATTTCTGATGGTAATGAAGGTTGCCGAGAAAGACCCTATACCTTAGAGCTTAAAAATTAATCTTAAGGATGTTACAGATGAAAAAGAATACCCCAATTGAACAACGGAAAACAGCAATGAATGTTTCTTTAATACGTTTAAGTGTAGCTTTATTAGGTATGGCTATTCCCTCAATATTATATGCAGCTAATTTAAAAGATATGGATGTTGTTTCTTTACCTGGCGAACGGGTAGAGCTTAAATTAATGTTTGATGAACCAGTAGCAGCGCCTAATGGTTATACAATTGATCAGCCTGCACGTATTGCCCTTGATTTACCTGGTGTTACAAGCCAATTAGGTGAGAAAAGAAGGGCTGTTGGTATAGGTAATGTAAGAAATCTAACAGTAGTTGAATCTAAAAATGTAACGCGATTAGTGGTAGGCTTAAATACTTTAGTACCTTATACAACGCGTGCAGAAGGCAATAATATTTTTATTATATTAGGTGATAAAACTACGGCATCACCAGTTGCTCAAACAAATACTGCTTCTACAGTATCTACTAAGCCAACAAATAATGTTACGCCAGTTACCACAAAAGCAGTTACCTCAGTTGGAAATGCTATTGAAAATATTGATTTTAGACGTGGTGATAATGGTGAAGGTAATATTGTCGTTAAGTTATCAAATAGTACAATTAGTCCTGATGTACAAGAAAAGGGAGGTAAAATAGTTCTTAATTTCCCTAAAACACAATTACCTGAATCATTACGTGTACGGTTAGATGTTAAAGATTTTGCAACGCCTGTGCAGTTTATTAACTCAACAGCTAAATCGGATGGTTCGAGTATTTCTATTGAGCCTAAGGGAAATTATGATTATTTAGTTTTTCAAGCTAATGATGAATTAACTGTTAGTGTTAAACATGTATCTGCAGAAGAAAAACAACGCCGTTTAGAAGATCAAGGTGTTTTTAAAGGTGATACTTTATCTTTAAATTTCCAAGATATTGAAGTAAGAAGTGTATTACAAATTCTAGCAGATTTTACTAAATTAAATTTAGTGGCTACTGATTCAGTAACAGGTAATATTACTTTACGTTTACAAAATGTACCATGGGATCAAGCATTAGATATTATCATGCGTACAAGAGGGCTTGCAAAGCGTCAAGAAGGTAATATTCTTATTATTGCTCCTGCTGATGAGTTAGCAGAGTCTGCTCGTAGAATGTTTGATGCTGAACAAACATTAAAAGCAACACAACCTTTACGTCGTGAGCTTATCCCTGTTAATTATGCTGATGCTACAAGTATTATTGCATTATTCCAAGCAACTATGTCCCAGACTAATAGTGTACAAACTAATCAGAATGGTGCTTATAATGCGAATATGACTAGTAATGATCGAGGTTCTTTGACTGTTGATAAGCGTACTAACACGATTATTGCTTATCAAACAGAAGAACGTTTAGAAGAGTTAAGACGTATTATCACTCAGTTAGACCGACCTGTGCGTCAAGTACAAATTGAAGCACGTATTGTTGAGGCTAATGTTGATTTCGCTAAAAGCCTAGGGGTTCGTTGGGGAGCTGATATTGGCTCAAAATCTCGTAATTGGCAAAGTTATGGTGGTGCTGATGGTCGTGTAAACTCTGAGGGCGCTGGCAAAGATTTTGGTAATCTTGGTACATCGATTACTCATGATGGAGATAACTACATGTGGACACCAGCAGCACCAGTAGTAGACTTAGGTGCGGCAAATGCCACCTCAGGTATTGGTATAGGTTTTTTTAGTTCGAATGTAATGATTGATTTAAAATTAAATGCTATGCAGAAATCTGGACAAGGTGAGATAATTTCTCAACCGAAAGTAACAACTTCAGATAAAGAAACTGCAAGGATTATGAAAGGTCAAGAAGTACCTTATCAAGAAGCCTCTTCAAGTGGTGCTACTTCTACTTCATTTAAGGAGGCATTACTTTCTTTAGAGGTAACTCCACAAATTACTCCAGATAATCAAATTATGATGGCTGTTACAGTGACTAAAGACTCTGTTAATGAGTCACGGACATATCAAGGTGTTCCACCCATTAATAAAAATGAAGTTAATGCTAAAGTATTAGTGTCTGATGGTGAAACTATTGTATTAGGTGGTGTGTTCCAGAATGAACAAAGTAAAGTAACAGAAAAAGTACCATTCTTAGGTGATTTACCTGTGATGGGACGCTTGTTCCGTCGTGATACTGTATCTAATACTAAACAAGAGTTATTAATTTTTATAACTCCACGTATTATTGATAGTAAGGCGTTTGCTTCGAGATAACACGTTGTCAAGATGTTTAACATTAGTGGGCCCAATGGGAGCTGGAAAAAGCACCATTGGGCGTCTACTTTCTAGAGAGCTCAATTTACCTTTTATTGATTCGGATCGTGAGATAGAAGCACGTTCAGGTGCCAGTATTTCATGGATTTTTGATGTGGAAGGTGAAAAGGGATTTAGAGATAGAGAACAAAATATTATTACAGAGATTTGTAATGAAGGTAATGATGGTTTTGTTTTAGCCACAGGTGGTGGTGCAATTCTTCGAGAAGAAACACGACAGATATTGTTTGATAAAACAACCGTTATTTATTTGCATGCTTCTGTTGAACAGCAGATATCACGCACAGCAAAAGATAAACAAAGGCCACTATTGCAAGTAGCTGATCCTAAAAAAGTATTACAAGACCTTATGGCTATAAGGGATCCATTATACCGTCAAGTAGCTCATATAATTATCACAACTGATGAGCGTCATCCACGTTTTTTAATCCAACATATTTTAGAATCTTTAGGTTTGTAGTAAAGTTCTACTCAATTACTTCTATTATTTATCTGGAATTTAATATGCATAGGTTACAAGTAGAGTTAGGTGATCGTAGCTACCCTATTTTTATTGGTGAAAGCTTATTTCGAAAAGAATTGCTTGAGCCTTATATTAAAGGTAGTCAAGTAGTTGTGGTAACCAATGAAACAGTAGCACCTTTATATTTAGATAGTTTATTAGCTCAACTAGTAGATTATCAATATGAAAGTGTAGTGTTACCAGATGGAGAAAAGTATAAAAATTGGCAGACATTACAACTAATTTTTGATGGTTTGCTTACAGCAGAGTGTACCCGTAAGGTTACCTTAATTGCTTTAGGTGGTGGTGTCATTGGTGATATGACTGGTTTTGCTGCTGCTTGTTATCAACGAGGTGTTAATTTTATTCAAGTACCTACTACATTATTATCTCAAGTTGATTCTTCTGTAGGTGGCAAAACAGGGATTAATCATGACTTAGGCAAAAATATGATAGGTGCATTTTATCAGCCTAAGTCAGTTATTATTGATATTAGCACTTTGCATACATTACCTGCAAGAGAGCTATCAGCAGGCTTAGCAGAAGTTATCAAATATGGCTTGATTGCAGATAAAGATTTTTTTGACTGGTTAGAGTTAAATATTGATCAGCTAAAAAGCTTGGATACACAAAGTTTAATTAAAGCGATTGAATGGTCTTGCGATATTAAAGCGCGTGTAGTGGCGATGGATGAGACAGAGTCAGGAATTCGCGCTATTTTAAATTTGGGTCATACATTTGGTCATGCTATTGAGACGCATCAAGGCTATGGTAATTGGTTACATGGCGAAGCAGTTGCAGCAGGTACGGTAATGGCTTTAGAAATGTCTATGCAACTAGGTTGGCTATCAGCACAAGATCGTGATAGAGGTATTAAATTATTCGCTAAAGCTGGTTTACCCATTGTTCCACCTACTAACATGACCGCAAATGATTTTCTAAAATATATGCGGGTAGATAAAAAAACGTTAGATGGACAAATACGTCTTGTTTTATTACAAAAAATAGGTGAAGCAGTAGTAACAAGTGAATTTGCTAGTGATATATTGAATGCTATACTATCCACTAATTATCAACAATTGCTTGACTCTATTTTGACGGATTAAATAAATGAATACGTTACGGGCAGATGAACCTTTTTTAAGTTATTATCAGTTAGACCATGATCCTTTTGCTGCAAGGGTTCCTAACTTTAAATTTTTCCCTGCTCAGCGTAAAACTATTTTAGGGCAGTTGCATCATTTAGCTCGTCATAGTCAGTTGATGTTATTAATAACAGGGCCTAAAGGTAGTGGTAAAACACTATTAAGACAAGCACTGATAGCAAGTGTTAATAAAGACACTATAAAAATTATTAATATTTCAGCGGCTGATTGTGAAAAAGTTTCAGATGTTTTAGCTTTGTTAGTAGAAGAGCTACAAGCGACCAATAATACAATAGCAGCTATTATTGAGCAAATCAGTAAGTTGTCAGAACAAAGTATCAGCCTATATTTTATGATAGATGATGCTGACCAATTATCAGAAGATATTATCCAATTATTATTAAATTTAGCTAATGAGCATTTAGCCAGTTTGCACATATTTTTATTTGCTAGACCAAATTTATTAGATCAATTAGAAAGTTCTTCATTAGCTAAAGAAGTTACCTTTAATTTGCCATTAACGCCTTATACTTTAGAAGAAATTAAAGAATATCTTTTATTGCGTTTAGAGGGAGCAGGGCAAGAGTTAGGTATATTTACTGATGAACAATTGTTAGAGATTTATACAAAATCAGGTGGTTGGCCTGGTGTTATTAATCAGGTGGCTAGAGATATCTTGATTGAAAATATGCAACATCAAGATCAATCTTCATTATTTAATGATTTTGATGAAAGTGAGGATGAAGTTGCTCTTTATGCCTCTGATACAACAAGAGAAGTAAAGGCAGCAAAACCTAAATTAATGTTACCCAAAAAACATTTAGCGATAGCAGGTGTCATTGCAATCGCTTTAGTAGCTATTTTATTATTTTCAAAATCACCTTCTACGGAGCAAGAGCCGACCATTGTTGCCAGCCATTATGCAGATTTACCTAGTGATGCAGGTTCTGGTCAAGTTACTCAAGATATACCATTATCAACAGATGTCGCACCATCCAATAATCAGCCGTTAAATAATGACACTCCAGTTGTTGATAATGCAATGTTACCTCCTCCTGTAGTAACAGAACCTACACCACCTGTTGCTACTCAAACCCAAACTGTTACTAAGCCAGAAGTTAAACCAGTTGCAAATAATCCACAAGAAGTAACCAAACCCCAAGAAACAGCTAAGCCAGTTGCACAGGGTAATGCGTGGTATCGTGGTAAAACAGGAGCTAACTTTACTATTCAAGTTAGTGTGGCGAGTAACGAAAAGGCAGCACAAGATTTTATTCGTAAACAATCGGGTAGTTATCAATATTTTAAACGCTTAAGAGCAGATAAAATTGATTATGTAATTACTCAAGGTGAATTTACGAGTCGTTCTGCTGCACAAGAGGCAATTAAAAAGTTACCTGCAGCTATTCAAGAAAGTAAGCCTTGGGTACGTACTTTTGCAAGTATTAAACAAGAGTTAGCTAATTAGTTATGAATTATCATCCAGCTGAAGAGTCGCCATTAGGTAAAGTAAATCAATATATTGATCATTATCAGCCAGATTTGCTATTTCCAATAGCACGTCAAGTTAAGTGGCAAGAGTTAGGTTTAACAGCAAATACCTTGCCTTATTACGGTGTTGATATTTGGAATAGTTATGAACTGTCATGGTTAACGCCTTCAGGTAAACCAAAGGTTATGATTGCTGAGTTTATTATACCTGCGGACTCACCTGCTATTATTGAGTCTAAGTCCTTTAAGCTGTATTTAAATAGTTTTAATCAAACGGTATTTGAGTCGGATGAGGTTGTAAAGCAGGCCTTAATTACTGACCTTTCGGCAGCAGCAGGAAAGTCTGTTGTTGTTAATTTATATACGTTAGATGCTTTTACTAAATTTGGCCTTACTAATGTAGAAGGTATTTGTATAGATGATCTTGATATCAAGATTGATCAATATAATCACCCTACAGCAACTTTATTAAAAACCCATGATAAAGAAGTAGAGGAGACAGTATATACTCATCTATTAAAATCTAATTGTCCAGTAACAGGACAACCTGATTGGGCTACATTATCCATCACTTATAAAGCAGCTAAACAATTAGATCATGGTAGTTTATTACAGTATATTATTAGCTTTCGACAACATGCTGATTTTCATGAGCAATGTATAGAACGTATCTTCTTGGATTTGAATGGCTTATTGAAACCAGAACAACTGATAGTAATAGGGCGTTATGTAAGGCGTGGTGGTCTGGATATTAATCCTTGTCGTAGCCTTAAGCAAATTGAGTATGGTAACAATCGATTAGTAAGGCAGTAATAAAACTGCCTTATTATTAAATACCAATATTTTGTAGTGTAATCATAATATTTCTCAGGGCTGCTGACAATGTAGGATGTTCAGCTTCAAATTCTCCTACAGCTAGTCCTAATTCTTCTACTAAATTAATATCAGGTTGTTGGCCTAGTTTTTCTAGTTCCAGTTGATGGTTAATCTTCTCTGCCAAACGTTCTATTTCTTCTTTATCAGCAGTAGTATTGGTTTTGGCATGGTTTAATTTATACTGTAAATCAATTAAATTTTCATGAACAGTTTTAGACATAAAGTATCTACCTAAGATTTAGTAAGTAAGGGGCATTAGTTAGTTTACATGATAATAATAATAATTTTAAGTAATAAAGAAAGTTATTAAAGAATAGTTAAATTTGTGTTTAATAAAAATTAAACAGTCTTTTTACTTGACGCATGTATTATTTTTCTATATCATTGCCCCACTTTGACGCGGGGTGGAGCAGCTTGGTAGCTCGTCGGGCTCATAACCCGAAGGTCGTTGGTTCAAATCCAGCCCCCGCAACCATATTTTAAAAAGCCCCAATTATGGGGTTTTTTGTTAATTACAGTTTTAAAATTAATTATAAAAATGGGCTATACGCCCATTTTTTATTGGAGGCAAAAGTGTCTACTAGATTAGAACAATTACAGACACTGCTAGCTCCAGTCATTGAGTCTTTAGGTTATCAGTGTTGGGGAGTTGAATTTATTTCACAAGGTAAGCACTCCTTACTTAGAGTGTTTATTGATCATAGCAATGGAATTGGTGTGGAAGATTGTGAAAAAGTCAGCAAGCAGGTCAGTGCAATATTGGATGTAGAAGATCCTATTCCTTATGAGTATACCTTGGAGGTTTCTTCGCCTGGAATGGATCGACCATTGTTTACCTTAGAGCAATATGAACAATATATAGGCGAACAGATAAAAGTTAAGTTACGCAGTGCTTTTGAAGGTAGACGTAATTTTAATGGAAGTTTACAAGGCATCGAGGACCAACAAATAGTATTACGAGTTGATAATCAAGAGTATCTATTACCAATAGAACTAATAGAGAAGGCTAATATAGAGCCAAATTTTGATTAACAACAGTTAACAGTTATTAAGGATGGGAAGAGGCAGAGAAATGAGTAAAGAAGTATTATTGGTTGTTGAATCAGTATCAAATGAAAAAGGTGTGCCACCAAGTGTAATTTTTGAGGCACTAGAAATTGCATTAGCTACAGTGACTAAAAAGTCTTATGACGATGATATAGAGGTACGGGTGCAAATCGATCCTCGTACAGGAGATTATGAGACTTATCGTCAATGGCATATAGTTGATGAGATAGATCAGGTTAATCCTGCGGCTGAATTAACAGTAGAAGAAGCAAAAGAAAAAGGTTTTGATGCAGAGATTGACGATGTTGTTGAAGAAAAAATTGCTTCTGTAGAATTTGGTCGTATTGCCGCACAAACAGCAAAGCAAGTTATTGTACAAAAAGTAAGAGAAGCTGAACGTGCACAAATGGTTGACGCTTATCGTGAACATGTAGGCTCAATTATCTCTGGTACTGTTAAAAAAGTAACAAGAGAAAGTATTATTTTAGATTTAGGTAACAATGCGGAAGCTATTTTACCTCGTGATCAAGTGATACCTCGTGAGATTTTCAGAGTAGGCATGAGAGTTCGTGCATTATTAAAAGAGATTCGTACAGAACACCGTGGACCACAGCTTATTTTATCTCGTACAGCACCTGAAATGATTATTGAATTATTCCGTATTGAAGTACCTGAAATTTCAGAAGGCTTAATCGAAGTAATGGGTGCTTCTCGTGACCCAGGTTCGCGCGCTAAATTAGCCGTACGTTCTAAAGATAAACGCATTGACCCGCAAGGTGCTTGTATTGGTATGCGTGGCTCACGTGTGCAAGCAGTATCTGGTGAGTTAGGTGGTGAGCGTGTTGATATTGTGTTATGGAATGAAAATCCAGCGCAGTATGTAATCAATGCAATGGCTCCTGCGGAAGTAGCAACCATTATTGTTGATGAAGATACTCATACGATGGATATTGCAGTGGCTGAAGAGAACTTAGCACAAGCGATTGGTCGTGGTGGTCAAAATGTACGTTTAGCAAGTCAACTAACTAGTTGGACTTTAAATGTAATGACTGAAGATGAGATTCAGGAAAAACAACAAGCAGAGACAGGAGATATTCTGCAAGCCTTTATTGATGAGTTGGATGTAGATGAAGAGCTAGCTCAATTATTAGTAGAGGAAGGATTCACTACCTTAGAAGAGGTTGCTTATGTACCTATGGAAGAGATGCTAAGTATTGATGGTTTTGATGAAGAAATTGTAAGTGAATTAAGAAACCGTGCTAAAGATCGCTTATTAACTAGAGCTATTGCTACTGAAGAAAAATTGGCCTCTGCGAAGCCAGCAGAAGATCTTTTAGCATTGGAAGGTATGGATGAGGAGTTGGCTAGACAGCTAGCTATTAATGGCATTATTACTCGTGAAGACTTGGCTGAACAAAGTGTTGACGACTTAGTCGAAATTACAGGGATGAATGAAGAGCGTGCAGGAGAGTTAATCATGATTGCTCGTGCTCATTGGTTTGAGTAGAGCATTTAATGGTTAATAGGCTTGAGGAGAGAGAAATGACACAGGTTACAGTAAAAGAATTGGCAGCAAGTGTTAAAGCTCCTGTAGATCGTTTGCTACAACAAATGAAAGAAGCAGGATTACCACATACAAGTGCTGATCAAAAAGTATCAGATAAAGAAAAGCAACAATTATTAACTTATTTAAGTGGTGATAAAGCAAAAACTGATGCACCTAAAAAGATAACGTTAAAACGTAAAACCACAGAACAGATTAAAGCCGGTACTAAAACAGTTAAGGTAGAGCATCGTAAGAAGAAAACGTTTGTTAAACGTGATGTACCTGAAGAGCCTGTAGAGGAACCAGTAGTAGTTGAGAAAGCTGCACCGAAACAGCCAAAAGCTACTGTTGCTGCGGAAACTAAACAAGTTGTAGAAAATCAGGTAGAACCAAACGTGAAGGAGTCTAAAGCCAAAGAAGCTCCTAAAAATCAAAAAGAAGCAGAGAAACAGGTTAAGCAACCTACTGCAACTAAAGAAACTGGTGCAACTAAGGCTAAAGAAGAAAAACCTGTAGTTCAGCCAGTAGAAAAAGTGAAAGAACCCGTTGTTGAAGTAACTAAGAAAAAAGAAGTGCCAGAAAAAGTTAAAGTAGAGCCTGTTAGAATACCTAGCTCTAACACTGTTACAGTTGAAGTTCGCCGTAAAACAGATGTTAATGAGGCAGTTAAAGCAACGCCTGTTAATGTTGAAGATAAAGTTCAACCTGTAACAACAGAGCAAGAAGAAGCAGCAAAGGCTAAGAATAAGCCTAAAAAAGAGAAAGTGGTATTGCGTGAAGAGCCTCGTCGAGCTTCGAGAGGCCGTGATGAGGAAGAAGAGCGTCGTGAGCGTAAAGCTGCTGCTGCAAAACCTACTAAGATAAGTGCTCCTCGTAATCTTCATGCAATAAGTGATGATGATGAAGAGGCAGGTTACGCTCGTCGTGGCGGTAGCCGTGGTAAAAATAAACAAAAGAAACGTGCTGCGGAAAATCAGCATGGTTTCCAAGCACCAACAGGACCTATAGTGCGCGAAGTAAATATTGGTGAAACCATCACTGTAGCAGAATTAGCTCAACAAATGGCCGTAAAAGGTGCGGAAGTTGTTAAGCTTATGTTTAAAATGGGCTCTCCGGTCACTATCAATCAAGTATTAGACCGTGATACAGCTCAGTTAGTAGTTGAGGAAATGGGGCATACCGTTAAGTTAATTAACAATAATGCTTTAGAAGATCAATTAGCAGAGTCATTAAAATTTGAAGGTGAAGCTATTCATCGTGCTCCTGTAGTAACAGTGATGGGGCATGTTGACCATGGTAAAACTTCGTTACTTGACTATATCCGCCGTACTAAAGTGGCTACGGGTGAGGCAGGTGGCATTACTCAGCATATTGGTGCTTACCATGTGGAAACAGATCGTGGCATGATTACTTTCTTAGATACACCAGGCCATGCTGCATTTACTGCAATGCGTGCCCGTGGTGCACAGGCAACTGATATTGTTATTCTTGTGGTAGCTGCTGATGATGGTGTGATGCCTCAAACTGAAGAAGCGATTCAACATGCTAAAGCAGCAGGTGTACCTATTGTTGTAGCGATTAACAAAATTGATAAGCCAGAAGCTGATTTAGATCGTATTAAGAATGAACTAGCTGGTCGTGATGTTATCCCAGAAGATTGGGGTGGTGATACCCAATTCATTCCTGTATCAGCTAAGCAAGGTACTAATATTGATACGTTATTGGAATCAGTATTATTACAGGCTGAGCTTTTAGAATTAACAGCTGTACCAAGTGCGCCTGCACAGGGCATTGTTATTGAGTCACGCCTTGATAAGGGCCGTGGCCCTGTTGCTACTATTTTGGTGCAAAATGGTACCTTACATCAAGGTGACATGATTCTAGTAGGTGTTAACTATGGTCGTGTACGTGCTATGCTGGACGAAAATGGTAAGCCTATTAAAGAGGCTGGTCCTTCTATTCCTGTAGAAGTATTGGGTCTGGATGGTACGCCAGATGCTGGTGATGAAGTGAATGTGGTACCTGATGAGAAGAAAGCACGTGAAGTGGCTTTATTCCGCCAAGGTAAATTCCGTGAAGTTAAATTAGCTCGTCAACATTCAGCGAAGTTAGAGAATATCTTTGACAACATGGGACAAGATGAGAAGAAGAGCCTCAATATTGTGTTAAAAGCAGATGTGCGCGGTTCTTTGGAAGCATTACAGTCATCGTTAGTTGATTTAGGTAATGATGAAGTACAAGTACGAGTAGTAGGTACTGGTGTAGGTGGTATTACAGAAAGTGATGCTAACTTAGCCTTAGCTTCTAATGCAGTAATTTTCGGCTTTAACGTTCGTGCTGATGCAGGTGCACGTAAGATTGTTGAGTCAGAAGGTTTAGACTTACGTTATTATAACGTTATTTATGACATTATTGAGGATGTGAAGAAAGCACTATCGGGTATGTTAGGTAGTGATGTTCGTGAAAATATCCTAGGTATTGCAGAAGTACGTGATGTATTCCGTTCACCTAAGTTTGGTGCCATTGCAGGTTGTATGGTAACTGAAGGTTTAGTGCATCGTAACCGTCCAATCCGTGTATTACGTGATGATGTGGTTATCTTTGAAGGTGAATTAGAATCACTACGTCGCTTTAAAGATGATGTGGCTGAAGTACGTGCTGGTATGGAGTGTGGTATCGGCGTTAAGAGCTACAATGATGTTAAAGTGGGTGATAAGATTGAAGTGTTTGAAAAAGTTCAAGTCGCTCGTTCACTTTAATAAATAGCATTATCAACTAAGTTCTCCATAGTGATTTCATTATGGGGAACTTATTTATTTAGATTAATTGAATTATTTTTATACTAAGTAGTTTATAAAGCTAGGGTTAAATTAAAAATTATGGCAAAAGAATATAGCCGAACTCAGCGTGTAGGTGATCAAATGCAGCGTGAATTAGCTTTGTTAATTCAACGTGAAATTAAAGATCCTCGTTTAGGGATTGTTACTATTACAGCTGTGAATGTGGCACGTGATTTAGGGCATGCAAAAGTATATATCACTGTGATGGGTAAAAATGCAGAAGATGATATTGCATTAAGTCTAGAGATATTAACTAATGCCAGCGGTTACTTGCGTAGTCTATTAGGTAAAGCGATGAAGTTGCGTACTATTCCTCAGTTACACTTTGTTTATGATGAAAGTATTGTACGTGGTAGTACGATGTCAGCATTAATAGATAAAGCACTTGCTGAAGATCGTAAATATCGTCAGGGAGATGATGAGGAGTGAGTCAGGTAAAGCGTAAGCGCAGATCTGTGGATGGGGTATTGATACTAAATAAACCATTAACGTTTAGCTCTAATGCAGCATTGCAAAAAGTACGTTGGTTATTTAATGCTAACAAGGCAGGTCATACAGGTAGTCTAGATCCATTAGCAACGGGTGTATTACCTATCTGTTTTGGTGAGGCTACTAAGTTTTCTCAATATTTATTAAATGCAGATAAACGTTATGAAGTGGTGATGCAGTTAGGTATTACTACTGCAACGGGGGATGCTGAAGGGCAGGTATTAGAACAAAAACCAGTAAACTGCACTGAACAAGATTTATTAGCTGTATTACCTCGTTTTAGAGGGGAAATTACCCAGATTCCTCCCATGTATTCTGCTATTAAGAAAGATGGTCAGCCTCTTTATAAATTGGCTAGGGCAGGGGAAGTAGTCGATAGAGAGCCACGCCAAATTACTATTGATGAATTAGAGTTATTGTCTTTTGAAGGTGATAAAGCTCGTTTAGTAGTTTCTTGTAGTAAAGGTACTTATATTCGTACGCTAGTAGAAGATATTGGTCAGGTGTTAGGTTGTGGTGCTCATGTGGCAATGCTTTGTCGTACCGAGGCGGGTCCCTTTCATCTTGAGCAAGCTATTGATTTAGAAACGCTGATTGAATTGCAAGAAAAATCAGGTAGTGAAGCGCTTGATCAATTTTTGTTACCAGTTGATGCAGGGCTATTGCATTGGCCTTGCCTAGAGCTAACAGAGCATACTAGCTATTATTGGTTACATGGTCAGCCAGTTCGTGTGCCAGAAGCACCTTTAAATACTTATATTCGAGTACGCGATCATCAAGGTCGTTTTATTGGTATTGGTGAAGTAGCTAATGATGGTCGATTAGCGCCAAAACGTTTGATACAAAATAGCTAATAACTGTTATAATATCAGGCTGAATTAAAGATTTTTGAGAATAAGGTATTAGTTGATTAATACCTTTAGAGGGTGGCTGTTAGCAGACACGGTTAATCCTCTTATCAATAACACAGGGAGTTTCCCTGGTCTGCTTTTAAAAGGTAATAAAATATGGCACTTACAGTAGAAGAAAAAGCTCAAATCGTTAAGCAATATGCACGTGGTGCGAGTGATACTGGCTCTCCAGAAGTTCAAATTGCGCTATTAACAGCCAATATTAACAAGTTGAGCGATCACTTTAAAGCTAATGCAAAAGATCACCACTCACGTCGTGGTCTTATTCGTATGGTTAACCAACGTCGTAAACTTCAAGAATACTTAAAATCTAAGGATACTGAACGTTACGCAGCGTTAATTGCTAGTTTGGGACTTCGCCGCTAAGGTGCAAGAAAGCTGGAAACCAGGTTATGCTGCTTCCAGCTTTCTGTTTTGAGAATAGATTTTTTATTTGATGAGTTAGGGTCCAACTCCCAACGTATCAACCAATTTCATATTAAGTAAGTTAGATAAAGAAGGAATATACCGTGCTAAATCCGGTTAAAAAACAATTTCAATTTGGTCAATCAACGGTAACTTTAGAAACAGGTCGTATTGCACGTCAGGCAAATGGTGCAGTGTTAGTTACTATTGATAACGATTTAAGTGTACTAGTAAGTGTAGTTGCTGCTAAAAATGCAACGGAAGGACAAGATTTTTTCCCATTATCTGTACATTATCAAGAAAAAACGTATGCAGCTGGACGTATTCCAGGTGGTTTTTTGAAGCGTGAAAGTCGTCCTTCAGAAAAAGAAACATTAACCTCTCGTTTAATTGATCGTCCTATTCGTCCACTATTTCCAGAAGGTTTTGTAAACGAAGTACAAGTAATCTGTACAGTGCTTTCTACTAATAAAAAATCTGATCCAGATATCGCTGCAATGATAGGTACTTCAGCAGCTTTAGCTATTTCTGGAATTCCTTTTGAAGGTCCAATAGGTGCCGCTCGTGTAGGTTTCCATATTGATTCTGGTTATTTATTAAACCCTACTTATGAGCAGTTACAAGCTTCTCATTTAGACATGGTAGTTGCTGGTACTGAAACAGCAGTATTAATGGTTGAGTCTGAAGCTAAAGAATTAACAGAAGACCAAATGTTAGGTGGTGTGTTATTTGCTCATCAAGAATTGCAAGCAGTAATCAAAGCAGTTAAAGAGTTTGCTGCTGAAGTAAATAAGCCAGCAATTGAATGGCAAGCACCTGTAGAAAACACTGCTTTGATTAATGCTATTAAAGCAGAATTAGGTGAAGCTATTTCTAAAGCTTATACCATTACAGCAAAACAAGAACGTTATGCAGCACTAGATACTTTACGTGAGCAAGCCGTTGCTAAATTCGCGGGTAGTGAAGAAGGCCAACCTTCTGAACAAGAAGTTAAGAATATTTTTGGTTTGTTAGAATACCGTATTGTTCGTGAGAATATTGTTAATGGTCAGCCTCGTATTGATGGCCGTGATACACGTACTGTGCGCCCATTAAATATTCAAACAGGCGTGTTAGGTAAAACTCATGGTTCTGCACTATTTACACGTGGTGAAACACAAGCTTTAGTAGTCACTACTTTAGGTACTGCACGTGATTCACAACTACTGGACTCTTTAGAAGGTGAACAACGTGATGCATTTATGTTGCATTATAACTTCCCTCCATACTCAGTAGGCGAATGTGGTCGTATGGGTGGTGTTGGGCGTCGTGAAATTGGTCATGGTCGTTTAGCTCGTCGTGGTGTACAGGCAGTTTTACCTAATGAAGCTGAATTCCCTTACACTGTGCGTGTAGTTTCTGAAATTACTGAGTCTAATGGTTCTAGCTCTATGGCTTCAGTTTGTGGCGCTTCTTTATCATTGATGGATGCTGGTGTTCCATTACGTGCCCCTGTTGCCGGTATTGCCATGGGTTTAGTGAAAGAAGGTGATAAATTTGCAGTATTAACCGATATTTTAGGTGATGAAGACCATTTAGGTGATATGGACTTTAAAGTAGCGGGTACTGCTCAAGGTGTTACAGCGTTACAAATGGATATCAAAATTAATGGTATCACTGAAGAGATTATGGAGATTGCGTTAAACCAAGCATTGGAAGCGCGTTTACATATTCTTAAGCAAATGAACGAAGTGATTAGTCAACCTCGTGAGCTATCTGCTAATGCACCTACTATGCTTACCTTCAAAATTGATCCTGATAAGATCCGTGATGTAATCGGTAAAGGTGGTGCGGTTATTCGTGGTATCTGTGATGAAACAAAAGCTTCTATTGATATCGATGATAATGGTGTTATCAAAATCTTTGGTGAAACTAAAGAAGCAGCTGAAATGGCTCAACAACGTGTGTTAGGTATTACTGCTGAGGCTGAAGTAGGTAAGATCTATGAAGGTAAAGTAGAACGTATTGTTGATTTTGGTGCTTTTGTTAATATTTTACCTGGTAAAGATGGCTTAGTGCATATTTCACAAATTAGTGAACAACGCATTGAGAAAGTGACAGATGTATTGAAAGAAGGTCAAATGGTTAAAGTAATGGTTATTGATGTAGATAACCGTGGTCGTATCAAACTATCTATTAAGGATGCGGTAGCTGCTGAGAATACAGCACCTGCTGTATCTGATACGCCAGTACAAGAGTAGTAAGTATTTAGTTATTAAAAACCCTGCTTTAGCAGGGTTTTTTAATGGACTAATGTAACTGTTTAGACATTATTTCTGCTAATTCATCTTCTGTAATAAACTCATCACTAATTAATTCTTGTCCTGCAATGCTGTGTTCTTCTGCAGCCCATGCTCCTAAATCTATTAATTTACAACGTTCAGAGCAAAAAGGACGAAAGGGATTATTACTACTATACATAAGTGACTTTTGGCATGTGGGACAATTAACAATAGGTTGTTTTTTCATAAACTTAACTCTTACAGAGTGTTAAATAAAATTGATGTAGTAGTTCTACTTGTTGCTCTAAATGAGATATATCTTGATCATTAATTATTATATCATCAGCGTAGTGAATTCGTTCATTTCTAGTCAATTGAGTCTGCATAATGGCTCTAATTTGCTCTTCTGAATTATTATCCCTTTGCATGCTACGGGTAATTTGTATTGATTCGGTGGTATCGATAACCAAGACACGATGAACCAGTTCATATTGTTTTGATTCTATCAGAAGAGGGGAGACTAAAATATTATAGGGTGAGTTAGTGTTTTCTAAGAATTGACAAATCTCTTGACGAATAATGGGATGTAATAGTTTTTCAAGCCATTCACGTTGCTGTGGATTTTGGAAAATTTGTTGGCGTAATACTGCCCGATTTAAATTACCATCTTCTAATAGGATCTGTGAACCAAAATGTTCTACTATTTTTGTTAGAGCAGGTTTTCCTTTACTTACTACCCAACGGGCAGCTTGGTCAGCATCAACGGTCTCAATTCCTTTATTGGCAAATAGTTGAGCAACAGCAGTTTTACCACTGCCTATACCACCTGTAATACCCAGTGTCCACCTTTTCACTGTAGTTAGTCTCTTGTTAAGAAATAATAGAAGACATAGTAAGGGATACTAATATAAATTAATATCCCTAACAAATAATAGCAGAGTTAATTGAGGCCTGAAAACTTTAAGTAAGCAGAAACGATATCTTGTCCCCAAATTAGGGCAATCCAACCAGCAATAGCTAAGTAGGGACCATAGGGCATTTTATTTTTGCCTGCAAATAATAATAGACCAATAATACCTATTACTGCACCAGCTGCGGCGGATAGTAGAATAACTACAGGTAAAATTTGATAGCCACCCCATGCACCAAACAGAGCAAGTAGTTTAAAGTCGCCATGCCCCATGCCATCATAACCACGTAGTAGTTTAAAGAGGGCGTTTACAGTCCATAGTGACATATAACCTATTACAGCCCCCAAAATAGCACTATTGATGCTGATATCAGGGAATAATCCATAAGCATTAGCAAGAATGCCTACCCACAATAAAGGTAATACTAATGAGTCAGGTAGTAACTGATGATCGATATCGATCATACTCATTGCTATAAGACCCCAAGTTAATAAAATAAGCAATAGTGCTTCAGCAGAAAAGCCAAAATACCAAGCAATCCAACCAGAAAGAATACCTGAACATAATTCTACAAGGGGGTAACGTTTACTAATAGGCGCTTTACAGCCTCTACAACGACCTCTTAATACTAAGTAACTAATGATAGGTATATTTTCTACTGCTGTTATTTTATGGCCACAATGGGGACAGGTAGAAGAGGGTAGAAATAGATTAAACTTAGTTTGTGGCTCAATAGGTTGAGGTTGCTCAAGAATTTCACGAGCCTCCTGCTGCCAAGCATTGATCATCATCTTAGGTAAACGATAAATAACCACATTAAGAAAACTCCCTACTAATAAACCTATTAGTAGGGAGGCAAAAATAAATAACGAAGGAATTTCGGTAAAAACAGTCATTAATATTATACAACACTGCCCATTTGGAAAATTGGTAAGTACATAGCAATAATCAATGTACCAATAATAACCCCTAATACAGCCATAATCATTGGTTCCATAAGGGCAGATAAACTATCAACAATATTATCTACCGCTTCTTCATAAAAATTAGCTGCTTTACCAAGCATACTATCTAACGAACCAGATTCTTCACCAATCGCAGTTAACTGAACGGCTAAGGCAGGGAATACATTACTACCACGCATAGCAAAGTTGAGCTGTCTACCTGTAGAAACTTCTTGCTTGATTTTTAGTACAGCTCTTTTATATACAATATTTCCCGTAGCGCCTGCTACTGAGTCTAATGCTTCTACTAGAGGAACACCAGCAGCAAAAGTAGTAGATAAAGTACGAGTAAAACGAGCAACAGCAGAGTTATAGATAATAGAACCTACAATAGGTATACGTAGCAATCCTCTATCAATAAGATCTCGGAAAGCCGGTGCGCGCTTATAGGCTTCTTTAATTGCGAAACCAATAACAAAAATCGCAACAAGTACTTTCCATCCATCAGATTGTAAATATTCTGACATATCAACAACTTGCTGAGTTAGCCAAGGTAGTTCAGCACCAAAGCTCTGGAAGATAGCAGCAAACTGAGGTACTACTTTGATTAAGAGAATGGCAGAAACGATAGCCGCCACTACAAGAATAGCAATAGGATAAATCATTGCTTTTTTTACTTTTTTCTTTAGTGACTCACTTTTTTCCTTATAACCAGCAACTCGGTCTAATAATGTCTCTAAAGTACCTGACTTTTCACCAGCCTCAATAAGGCTACAAAAAAGCTCATCAAAATATAATGGACGTTTTCTTAAAGAAGAAGTAAAACTATTACCAGAAGCTACTTCTTGTTTAATATTATCCAGTAGCTCACGTATTTTAGGTTTTTCGGCACCTTCGGCTATGATCTCAAGAGCTTGAATCATAGGTACACCGGCTTTCATCATAGTGGCCATTTGGCGCGTAAAAATAGCAATATCAATAGGCTTGATTTTGCCACCCATACCAAGCTCTAGTTTACGATTAATTTGTTTAGCAGTGATACCTTGTTTACGGAGAATAGCCTTGATAACAGTAGGGTCTGTTGCATTTAATTCCCCTTTTAGTTTGTTACCAGATTTATCTACACCTTTCCATAAATAAGTACGTGTTTTTGCTACTTGCGCCATGAGCACCTCTTTTTACAAGCATTTTGACTTTTTGAAGTCAAACTCTTTATAATCAATCCATTATTACATCAATAAAATACTGTAGTAATTCTACCATAACTTACATGCTATAGAAGTTGAATATTTGTTCTATAGTCAAAATATGATGAATATCAAAGTTTTAATCGTTTCTACCAGTTATTAATCCGATGTAACACGATTAACTTCTTCTAGACTGGTTAAACCATCCATTACTTTTTTGAGACCAGAGGTTCTTAAGTCCGCAAAACCTTCTTTTCTTGCTTCATCAGCAATTTCAATAGCATTGCCTTCTGACATAATAATACGTTGTAAAGCAGGAGTTATTTTTACTACTTCATAGATACCCACACGGCCTTTATAACCATTATTACAGCGGTCACAACCTACAGGGCCGTAAACAGTGAAATTACCAATTTTATCTTCTGGAAATCCTGCTTTTACTAAGGCTTCATGGGGGATTTCCATTTCTTGCTTACAATGTGGACATAAACGTCTTGCTAATCGTTGGGCAATAATTAGATTGACAGAGGTCGCAATATTAAAAGAAGCAACTCCCATATTCATTAGACGTGTTAATGTTTCAGGGGCACTATTAGTATGTAAAGTTGACATTACCATATGGCCTGTTTGAGCAGCTTTAATAGCAATTTCTGCTGTTTCCAAGTCACGAATTTCACCAACCATAATAATATCTGGATCTTGACGTAAGAATGCCCGTAACGCTGCCGCAAAATCCATTCCTTGTTTAGGGTTAACGTTAACTTGGTTAATCCCTTCTAAGTTAATTTCAACAGGGTCTTCTGCTGTGGAGATATTAATATCTGGTGTATTAAGTATATTTAAACCTGTATAGAGGGATACCGTTTTACCAGAACCCGTTGGTCCTGTTACTAAAATCATACCTTGGGGATGACTAAGAGCTTCCATATAGAGTGCTTTTTGTTCAGGCTCATAACCTAGAGAGTCAATACCCATTTGTGCACTAGAGGAGTCTAATATCCGTAATACAATTTTTTCACCCCATAAAGTAGGGCAAGTATTAACCCGGAAATCGATGGATTTTCTTTCTGAAACTTTTAATTTAATACGACCATCTTGAGGTTTCCGACGTTCAGAAATATCCATATCAGACATTACTTTTAAACGAGCTGCAATACGCGGTGCGAGTTCAATGGGCGGACGTGATTTTATCTGTAAAATCCCGTCACTACGGAAACGTACTCGGTAACTCTTTTCATAAGGTTCGAAATGTAAGTCAGATGCGCCACTACGTATAGCATTTAATAGCATTTGGTTAACAAAGTTAACAACTGCTTCGTCCTCTTTTTCATCATCACCTGAACCAGGTTTTTGTAAGGGACTAGTACTGACTTGTTCTGCTTCTGTATCAAAAAAACGGTCCAGTAAAGAAGTTAATTTATCTTCTTCAACAAGAATTGCATCAACAGGTAAGCCTGTATTAAATTGAATATCCCTTAAGCCCTGTTGGTTTGATGGGTCAGAAATACCTAAAAATAAACTATTGCCACGCTTCCATAGAGGGATTGCTCGGTGTTGACGAGCTAGCTTTTCAGTAACTACAGACTTTAAGGCATCATCTATTTGTAAACTGCTTAAATCAAAAAGAGGTAATCCTAATTGTTCTGAAATGAGTATAGCAATGCTTTTTGCACTAGCCATTTTATTTTGTACTAAATAAGTAACAAGCGGTAATTGTTCTACCTTTGATTGTTGCATGGCTTGGCGCATATCATTTTCTGATAAGATATTGTTATCTACAAACAGTTTTGGAAGTCCTGTTAAAGGAGGATTTTGTGCGCTCATAATAATTAGTACGATCCTTAGAACAATATAGAAACTATAAATTATAAACTTAACAGCTATGTATAGTAATACTATATTTAATTATTGATTTGAGAAGTATACTAATTGTATCGTTAGTAATAAAGCATTTTGATAGATTTTATGTTGTATATCATCTCTTTTAGATTAATTTTGATCTGCAAATTTAGCTTTGATTTCCAAAATAGAAGGCATATTTTCAATAAATAATGATAGTAGCTTAGGATCAAAATGTTTGCCTCGTTGCTCCAACATATATTCTATCGCTTGTTCTACAGACCATTCAGGCTTATAAGGTCTTTTATTAGTGAGTGCATCAAATACATCAGCAATAGCAACAATTCTAGCTTCTATAGGAATTTTTTCTTCTTTTAAACCCTGAGGATATCCCGAACCATCCCATTTTTCGTGATGGTGTTGTGCAACTGTTCTAGCTATCCTGAAAAGTTCAGCGGGATCTTCACCAATAATTTTTACGCCAATTTCCACATGGGTGCGCATAATATCCCTTTCTTCTGGGGTTAACACTGCTTGTTTCATTAAGATAGAATCAGGAATACCAATTTTTCCTATATCGTGCATAGGTACAGCATTCATTAATAAATCAGCTTGCTCTTCTGAAAAACCAACTGCCTTTGCTAACACTTTTGCATAACGGCTCATCCGTGATACATGCTGCCCAGTATCATCATCTTTATATTCAGCCGCTCGGCCAAGACATTCAATGATTTGTAACTGTGTTCTGCGTAATTCAGCAATATCTACTAAGGTAAGGTGTGTTTTAACTCTAGCTTTTACAGTAATAGGTTTTATGGGTTTACTAATATAGTCGACACCACCGACTTCAAAACCCTTAGACTCATCAATAGTGTCATTAAGGGAGGTAATAAAAATAACAGGAATATGCTTAGTTTTTGGATTGCTTTTTAGTTGACGACAAGTTTCAAAACCGTCCATTAGAGGCATTAGAACATCTAATAAAATTAAATCTGGTTTGTTTTGCTCAGCAAGTTGTAGGGTTGTTTTACCATCTTTTGCAAAGAATAGTTCATAATCTTCTTTTAATGTTTGTCGTAATAGTTGCAAATTAGATGGTTCGTCATCAACTAATAAAATTTTAGCGTGCATAGGGTTACTTAATTAAGTTTTTTAATAAAAAACTAGCGTTTATAAGTTCAAATTTATCAAGTGATTCCTTTAATTGAGATAATACTTGATATTGATGGTGTGCCGTCAATATATCAAATACTCTTTGTATTTGGCTATCATTCATTTTGCCTAATGTTAAGTTTGTACTAACGTCTGCAATGAATGTTTTATCATCTATGGATGTGATAATAATAGCTGATTTTGCAGGTTGTTCAGTAATTGGTAACAAAGGTATAACTTCATTGAGAGTCTCTTCTGTAATTTCTAAAAAACTTTCTAATAAAGTACTTAGTTGATTTAAATCTAATGGCTTTTTATATTGTTCAATTTTTACTATGCATTGATAAAGTTTTGATAAACAAAGATTACCAGAAGCTCCTTTAGCTTTGTGGATGATATTGAAAAATAAATCAGTATTTTGTTCAGTTAGTTTAAAAGTACTTAATTCTTCTTTGATAGATACTAAAAAATTGTAAATTACTTTAATTAAGTGATCTTTATCGTTCCATAAACTGATCGCGTTATTCCAGTCTATTAATAAAGAAGTTTCCATTGGAGCGCTATTATTATCATTGGATAAATGTTCATTTAAGGAACCATTAAAATAGACTGTAGCAATAGTATTTTTTATGTCCTGTGAATCAAACGGTTTTTTTACAAAACCATTCATTCCTACCGTACGTGCATTTTGTCTTTCACGTGCTAACACATTTGCAGTGAATGCAAGAATAGGAGTGGCTTTTAAATTTTGTTTATGTTCATACTCACGTATTATTCTAGTTGTCTCAATACCGTCTAGGTCAGGCATTTGTATGTCCATTAACACTAAGTCAAAATGTGTTGTTTTAAAAGCTTCTATGGCATCAAAACCATTGGTTTTAGATATCACAGTATGACCTTCTTTTTTTAGAATGATTTCTAATAGTTCTAGGTTATATGGAATGTCATCAACAGCTAGAATAGTTAATAAGGGTAATTTTTGTTGAGTTTCTTTGTCTTTAGGTGGTGTATAAATACCTTCTTGCAGTGGCAGGATTATATGGAAAGTTGTTCCTACATCAAGTTTACTTTCCACCATTATTTTGCCTTGCATAAGCTCTGTTAACTGTTTAGCAATTGTTGTCCCTAAACCAGTACCTCCAAAGTGACGAGACATCGAAGCATCTTCCTGAGTAAAAGGTAGAAAGATTTTTTCTAAATTACTAGGACTAATACCAATACCCGTATCTTTAATAGCTAAATGAACTTTATTTTGATCCATAAAGGCATTGATTGAGATTTCGCCTTGTTTAGTAAATTTAATGGCATTTGAGAGAATATTAGTAATTATTTGCCGAATTCTTAATGGATCACCTTTAAAAAAGGTTTTTAGATTAGGTGAGTAATCTAATGTAAGTTTTAGATTTTTTGTTTGAGCAGAGAGTCGGAAAAGGGTTATACAATCTTCAAGTAGTGCTTTTAAAGAAAAATCAATATTTTCTAGTTCCATGGCTGAACGATCTAGTTTCATTACATCTAGTACATTATTGATTAATGAAAATAGGGAGTTTGTAGCACTAGTTACTGACTCCATATAATGTTTTTGAATAGAAGATAAAGGTGTTTCAGCCAATAGATGAGTAAAACCAAACACAGCATTAAGTGGTGTTCGTATTTCATGGCTGATATTGGCTAAGAACTCCATAGTATTTGCCGCATTTTTTTCTGCTATATCTCGAGAAGTACGTATTTGCTCTTCAATTAAATGACGATCGGTAATATCTAAAATAACACCATCTATCCATTGTTGATCACCATTAGAAACAAATACACCACTTTCCCAAACCCAAAGTTCTCGACCATCTAAGTGAGTTATTTGATACTCTATTGTATAGCGTTTTTTAGTTGCAATGACTTTTAATAAAGTTTCATCTAATAGAGAAATAAACTCGGGTTTAATCACTTCAAGATAAGATCTTCTACCGGATGTTATATCTTCTATTTTTAAGCCTGTAAGTTGGGAAATACCATCACTAATATAAACTGATTTTCTTTCTAAGTTGGCAGTAATACGAAAGGCAATACCTGGAATATTAGTAACCAGTGAGCGAAATTGTTGCTCATTTTCACGTAGAGCATTTTCCATGGCTTTACGTTGCGTCATATCTATGATGATACTAACATAAAGCGAGTGATCAGGTAGTTTAGCTTCCCCAAGTGTTAATCGGATAGGAAAGGTTGAACCATCTTTTTTTACAGCTAATAGCTCTCGACCAGAGCCAATTATTTTTGGTATTTTTGTTTTTTGATAATGTTGTAAATAGTGATCATGATTTTGTTGGTCATTACTATTCATTAAGACATTGACATTACGACCTATAATTTCATCAGCAGTCCAGCCAAAAATACGCTCTGCAGACTTGTTATAGCTCTGTATTAAACCATTTTCATTAATAGTAATAATTCCATCAACAGCTGTATTTACAATAGCTTCTAATCTTAATTGGTCTTCTTCCGCCTTTTTTAAAATTTTACGATAATGCAGAACGATAGCAACAAGAAGAGCGATAGAAACAATAGAAAATAGACTATAAAAGATGAAATGATACACCAACAACTCCTCAATACAGATGTAAAAAAGGCTTCTTTTAAGAAGCCTTTTTAGTTTTACTTAGTTTCTTTGAGTTTTTCAATTATCTTTTCGTGCCATATTTGTGGGCCAGTGTTATGAACAGACACACCAGAACTGTCCACTGCAACAGTAACAGGCATATCTTCCACATCAAACTCATAGATAGCTTCCATACCTAATTCTGGGAAAGCAAGTACTTTAGCTTTCTTGATGGCTTGCGCTACTAAGTAAGCTGCACCACCTACCGCCATTAAATAAACAGCTTTGTTATCTTTGATAGCGTCAATAGCAGCAGGGCCACGTTCTGATTTACCAATCATTCCCAATAAACCTGTTTGTTCAAGGATTTGACGAGTAAATTTATCCATCCGAGTTGCTGTAGTAGGGCCAGCAGGGCCAACCACTTCATCGCGGACAGGGTCAACAGGGCCTACGTAGTATATAAAACGGCCTTTTAAATCAACAGGTAATTGCTCACCTTTATTTAACATATCAACCATGCGTTTATGGGCAGCATCACGGCCTGTTAACATTTTACCGCTTAGTAAAATAGTTTCGCCTGATTTCCACTCTAAAACATCTTCAGGTTTTAATGTGTCTAAATTAACACGTCTTGCTGCACCAGCATCTCCCCAAGCTACTTCAGGGTATGCGGATAGTGGAGGTGCTTTTAATTCAGCAGCACCCGAACCATCTAATACAAAGTGAGCATGGCGAGTAGCAGCACAGTTAGGAATCATACATACAGGTAAAGAGGCTGCATGGGTAGGGTAATCCATAATTTTTACATCAAGTACGGTGGTTAAACCACCTAATCCTTGTGCTCCAATACCCAATTCATTAACTTTTTCAAATAGCTCTAAACGTAATTCTTCAACACGATTTTTAGCGCCACGTGCTTTTAATTCATGGATATCGATATGATCCATTAATACTTGTTTAGCCATTACTGCTGCTTTTTCGGCTGTACCACCAATACCAATACCCAACATACCAGGCGGACACCAACCAGCGCCCATAGTAGGCACAGTTTTTAACACCCAATCTACAATAGAGTCTGAGGGGTTTAACATAGCCATTTTACTTTTGTTTTCTGAACCACCACCTTTAGCGGCCACATCAACTTCAACTTTATTACCAGGTACTATGGAGTAATGAATAACGGCAGGTGTATTATCTTTGGTATTTTTACGAGCACCTGCTGGGTCAGCTAAAATAGATGCACGTAACACATTATCTGGGCAAGTATAGGCACGACGTACACCTTCGTTGATCATATCGTCAACACTCATGGTGGCGCCATCCCATTGGACATCCATCCCCACTTTTACAAATACAGTTACAATACCTGTATCTTGACAGATTGGTCTGTGACCAGTAGCACACATCCTTGAGTTTACTAAAATTTGTGCAATAGCATCTTTAGCCGCTGGGGATTCTTCACGGTCATAAGCTTCTTTCATTGCTTCAATAAAATCAAGCGGATGATAATAAGAAATATATTGTAGTGCATCAGCTACACTTTGGATAAGATCATCTTGTTTAATCACAGTCATGATTGTTTCTCTAATTATTTATGCTTTATGGGGAAATTATTAAAATAGTATACAAAATTATAACCTATCTTTGTTATTTAAAGGATAACAAATCAAATAACCATATAAAAAGAAGTAGACTGATAGATTAAGGGCTATAAAAATAAAGAACATAACAGTAAATTAATAATCATAATTGATGACTAAATTTTGATAGATAATCCATCTGTTAACGATTGGCGATAAGCGCGCCAAGCAGGAATAAGCCCCATTAGTAAGGCTGCTAGTAAGATACAAGCCAATAATCCCCATTCATAGACACTGGGTAAATTAAAACTAAAATATAACCCGTAGTTTGTTTGTAGCCAATGTTGACTACATAAAATACCAATGTATAACAGAACTAAACCCAGTGCTATACCAATAAAAGCCAGCATAAAAGATTCCATTATAAGCAAACTAGCAATATGCCAAGGTTTAGCACCTACTGATCTTAAAATAGCCATTTCTCGTCGGCGTTCATTTAAACTGGTTAAAATAGCGGTTAACATACCGATTAAACCTGTTAGCACAACGAAAAGTGATACAACTAATAGCGCCTGTTCAGCTGTACTCATTAACCCCCATAATTCTTGCAAGGCAATACCTGGTAAAATAGCCATTAAAGGTTCAGCTTTGTAGTTACTAATTTGTCGTTGTAATGCGAAAGTGGCTACCTTATTCTTTACTCCTAGCAAAAAAGCAGTAATTTGTGTAGGCTGTAAATCTAATTCTCGAACATGTTCAGCTGATATTTGTTGGTTACCACGAGCAGGCATACCATTATGCCAATCAATATGAATTGCCTCCATTCCTTGTAGACTAATATGCACTGTTCTATCAACAGGTGTTGCTGTTTGTTTTAAAATACCCACTATTTTAAAAGGTTTATCATTATGTTTTACTAAACTAATGGTACTAACCCCATGAGCTAATACAATGTTCTCATCCAGTTTATAGTTTAATGTTTTAGCGACTTCAGAACCCAACACCACATCAAATATATCTTTAAAAGCTCTACCTTCAACAAATTGTAACTGCTGTTTGTGACCAAACTGATAATGCTTAAAATAATTTAAGTCAGTTCCTAATACACGATATCCTCTATGAGAGTCACCAAGCGAAAGGGGAATTGTCCATGCTACACGAGGATCTTGGCTAATATCTTGATAACTAGACCAGTGAATATTATTAGTTGCATTACCAATTCTAAAGACAGAATAAAGCAACAAATTTACTGAACCAGAACGAGCTCCTACAATTAAGTCTGTACCAGCAATAGTGCTAGCAAAACTTGTTTTAGCCTCTGTTCTTACACGTTCTACTGCTAACAATAAACAAACAGACAAAGCGATTGCCATAATAGTAAGAAGCGCTGTAAACAATCGATTACGTAAACTAGCAAAAGCAAGGCGAAATAAATACATATTAGACAGTATCCTTACCTTGACTTGTTTGGTTGAGATCAGGTAAGGAAAGGCAACGATCAAATAAGGGTGTTAAGGTTTGATCGTGACTGACAAATAATAAACTACTACCTGTTTTATCACATTCATTAAATAACAGCTTAATAAAACTTTCCCTAGTATCAGTATCTAAAGCAGAGGTGGGTTCATCGGCAATAATTAATTCAGGTGAGCCAATTAATGCTCTTGCAGCAGCTACACGCTGCTGTTGTCCTATTGATAACTGATCCGCACGTCGTAAAAATAATGTCTTATCCAAACCTAAATCAGTTAATAAAGACTTAGCCGCTTGTTGAATACTACCAAAGTGTTCATTAGCAACTTGTGTTCTTCGTTTAGAGAAATGACAGGGAAGTAGTACATTTTCTTCAACAGATAAAAAGGGCAATAGATTAAATTGTTGAAAAATATAGCCAATATGTTCAACACGAAATTGGTCTCTAGCACCAGAGGAAAGCATGGATAAATCTTGACCTAATAATTGAATAATTCCTTTATTAGCTTTCAAGACACCACCTAATAAACTTAATAACGTTGTTTTACCACTGCCAGAAGGGCCTTTTAAAAACAACTTTTCATTATAACCTAGTGTGAATTCAGCAATATCTAATAAAGTGGCTTGTTTAGGCCAAGCAAATTGTAAATTTTTAAGATCAATTAAGTTAGCCATTATTGAAGTTTAAATAATGGTTTTGCAGGGGTTAGATCTATTCCCTTCTGTCCATTATCGCTAATATATTGAATGGTTAACTTATTAGTATTAGGGAAATGTTTAAAGAAATAACTTAAATCAAGCTGATTGAGCTCAGTAATATTGGCACAAGTAAAGCTATAATTAGCTTCTATATCCAGATGAGTTAGTTTTTGCGCAATATTATTATTTATAGCCTGATTAACAAAAATAGGACTAATAATTTCCTTATCGATAAGGCTACATTTTGCAACAGTAGGAATGGCAAATAATATTAATGGATTATTAAGCTGTAGTTGTGCTTGAGATGCTAATGTCTTATCACTCTCTGTTGTAGGAATATGTTCAAATCCTACTAAATTAATAGCCGCAGAATCTAATCCTATTTCTAATGTATCATCACTAATAGCTATATTTAACTGTGCTCGACCATGCTCATGGGCTGTTAAACTGCCTTCATATACTTCATCATGAAAGGTTGTAGCCATTGCGGTAGATATTACTAAAGAATAGCAAAGAGAGCCTATTAATAAAAAACAACGCATATTATTTGCCCATGATCAATAAAGATTTGTTATGTTATATTATAACTATAAATAAAAACAATGTTATAAGAAAAAGCTCTTAATAAACAATTTATTATTCCAAATAAAGGATTACTTATACAAATTTCTTATTGATCTTAAATAAATTAAAGAATAAAGTTCGCATCCTGAACGCTCATGCTGGCAACGATCCATCCGGCTCAAGTACTGATGACGAGAGATAGCAGTTTTAATACTATATATTTCGGCGACATGCCTTGGGAAGTAGGCGATCCAAAGTGGGGATACTGATTAGGCGTTCATCCAGTAAAAATGTTTAATAATAAATTTGGAGTAACCCACAATGACCATGACTACTATTAAAGTAGAAGACTACTATGCGCCTGAAACTTTTAAACGCATTAAAGAATGTGCTGAACAGCATGACACCCCATTCGTTGTAATTGATACCAAGACCATTGCAAATGCATATGACCAGCTAGTAAATAACTTTCCCTTTGCTAAAATTTACTATGCAGTAAAAGCTAACCCTGCAGTAGAAATTACTCGTTTACTAAAAGACAAAGGTTCACATTTTGATATTGCCTCTATCTATGAATTAGATAAAGTGCTGGCGCAAGGTGTATCACCTGAAAAAGTAAGCTATGGCAATACTATTAAAAAAAGCAAAGATATTCGTTATTTCTATGAAAAGGGCGTACGTTTATTTGCTACAGATTCAGAATCTGATTTACGTAATATTGCCAAAGCAGCACCAGGTTCAAAAATTTATGTACGTATTTTAAGTGAAGGTTCAAGTTCAGCTGACTGGCCACTTTCCCGTAAGTTTGGTTGCCAAAGTGATATGGCAATGGATTTATTAATTTTAGCTAAACAACTAGGTTTAGTACCTTATGGAGTATCTTTCCATGTGGGTTCGCAACAACGTGAAATTGACGTATGGGATGGCGCTATTGCTAAGGTAAAAGTGATTTTTCAACGTCTTAAAGAAGAAGACAATATTGAACTAAAAATGATTAATATGGGCGGTGGCTTTCCTGCTAACTACCTACAAAAAACTAATGAATTAGAAATGTATGCCAAAGAAATCTTACGTTTTTTACAAGAAGACTTTGGCGAAGAGCTACCAGAAATTATCCTAGAACCAGGCCGTTCACTGGTAGCGAATGCAGGCGTGTTGGTAAGTGAAGTGGTAATGGTTTCACGCAAATCTAGAACCGCTGTAGAACGCTGGGTATTTACCGATGTAGGTAAATTCTCAGGTCTAATCGAAACTATGGACGAAGCCATTAAATTCCCAGTCTATACCGAAAAGAAAGGCGAGCTAGAAGAAGTCATTATCGCAGGCCCTACCTGTGATAGCGCTGATATTATGTACGAAAACTACAAATACGGCCTACCCCTAAACCTCTCAGCAGGTGACAGACTCTACTGGCTATCAACAGGTGCTTATACTACTAGCTATAGCGCTATTGAGTTTAATGGCTTTCCTCCGCTGAAGAGTTATTTTGTTTAAAAGGTTTGGGGTTTTAGCCCCAAACTTTATTAATTATCATTTATTGATTCAGGTATATTTTTTGTTTCAGTTAATAAGAGTCCTTTCTTATCAGTGTTCCTAGAAAGTAGTTTTGCATCTGAAAGTTTTGTGCTTTCAGACTTACTCTTATCAGGTCTTGACAGATTATAAATGTAATTAAGATCAAAGTTTTCATATGATAATGATATGTGAAATCCAAGAGAAGTATTTATATTTTTTGTTAAAGGAATCCAAGATCTACATATACGATGTTTATCATCTTTTGCATATATTGCATCCACTGTAAGGTCTGGTTGTTTAGTAGTAGTAATGATAGACTCAATGTCTCCTTTAAGATTTTCTATTATTATTATTTCTTTAGTGTCTTTACTATCTGTAGCTACTTGAGGAGGTCGATTTGGTAAAATGTCTTTACTGTAATCAAGATTAATCCAATTAGAGTATTCAATATTCAGTGTTTTGTTATTTTGCGCAAGAGGCGTACCATTTATACCATATTGAATAGTAGAGCCTTCAAGGTAGGAAGATAAATAAATATCCACCCAAACACCTACAATATTAGATTTGTCATTGTCTAATTCATAAATATGTTTATATTTTACTACTGGGCAAAGATGAATTTTATAGAGTTCAGTTAATTCTGTTTTTATATCATTATAGCCATTTTCATGTTTTCTCCAGTAACATTTTTTCATCCAAGCTTGCAGCTCGGTTCGATATGCAGAGTCAATAAAATATGAGCTTATAAGATATAAAATTCCTGCAGCAATTGAGAGTATTATTCCTATAGGGCCAGCTGTCATACCTGTAACTAAAGCAATTGTTGAAAGCGATACAGATACCATAATGGAAGCTATTTTTACACCATACCAGATTTGCTCTTCAGTAGTTTTTGCATCTTGATATCCGTTAACGAGATTGGGCATTTCATAAAGACTAACTAAGCATCCTATAAGTAAAACTCCCCTAGCAGGTGCTTTCATATACCAATCTAGACTATCCGCAGAAATTTTAATTTTTGAAGCCTTTTCATTTATTTTTTCAATAGCATCAATTTTTTTGTTAATGATAGTGTCTACTTTAAGGTATTTTGTTAGTGCATCAGTAATAATGGGGGTGTTTAATTTAATAATACTATCAATAATACTTATTGTTGAATTTGAAAGAATCAAAATATTTTTTGCAATAATATCAGTTGTCATTTTCTCTGATTTATATGCATCTATTAACTCACGTATAGCGATGCATACACTGGTTAATGCACATCCTAATGATATTACTGTGAATGCTGCATCCAAGTTTTTGGTAGTTTTTTCTAGGTCATTACTTCTTTTATTTATAGTTTTTAAAGTGTTTTGATGCTTTTTATCAAGGTCTTCTAATATCATTGCTGTAGGGAATTCTTTTAATTTTTTTTCTAATTTTTTGATTGCCTCAGTTCTTTGAGATATCCATTGTGTATAAAGCTCATTAAATTTTGCTCTAGACATTTTTTTCGTTTTTGAGCCTTGTGGAATTTTTGTATTTTTTTCAAAGTTAGATATAGGCAATTTAAGTATTTTGTTCCATCTTATAATATCTTTTTGAATTGATATAACCTCTTTTTTCCATTTTATAAATTCGTTAGAATTAGAGAAATAAGATATTGAAAAATTTTTAAATCTATTATCTAGTATTAAGCCAGTTATTGTATGTAAAGCTAATCCATTGCGTGTTATTAAGTTTGTTTGAATTATTTTTAATGTATCGTAATAAATATTTAAAGGTGCATTAGGATCATTTAAAATTTTCTCTAAAGTTTTAAATGCTAGATTAGCAATATTATTTGATTTAATACTTTGTGTTACCAAATTGTAAATATCTTTAGTAACAGTTGTTGTTTTCTTAATTTTTGAGCTAATATCCCGTATAGTTTTATAAATATCAAACTCAAAGTTAAAAGGCGACAAAGTTATAAAATGTTCTCTATGAAGTTCTACTGTGTCTTTTATCCATTGCCTACCACGCTCTACATGAGAAATATAAAAAGTAACCTTATGGCAAATTTCCTGTGCCATAGTTGCTTGCTTTATATCTATATTATCAAGACCAAAATCTACTAGAAGTGTTGCTGAGCTACCAATCCCCTCACAATACCCTATGTAATTAAGATAAGTAATGATATCCTCTACCCTACGATCAAGCTCATAAGTTGTTTTAGACCAATCTATTAAAGTGTTGAGCATATCGTCTAAATTTAGATCTTCATCAGCTATCTTTAAGATTTCTTTAATTGGTTTAAGATATTTAGTTTTAAGTTTAAAGCTTTCATTTATTTTATAATATTGCCTTAAAGTACGGTATTGCTCAATTACTACACTATCTAATCCTCTTATATGGTTTGTAATCTCTTTTAATAAAGAATAGCGCTTGTATAAGTTATTTTTTGTTTCTAATGGCATTACATCATTAATAATTTCTGAGAAAATCAGAGATATACAATGTTGAGCTATTTCAATAGCTCGTCTTCCTTCATCTGTTGTATATGCTATATCTTGAGCATAATAAGGTAAGATATTTAATATTAGATCATCAATAACTGCAAAAGGATCTTCAAGTATAGCGATCATATTTAAACTTTGATTAGTTTTAGTAGAATCTATTACCTCTCCTTGTCTTATTACTCTTTCAGACACTCTTTCTTTAATAGGCAGAGAAGGAGAGCTTTTTTTAGGTGACAATATACTTAATTTTGAAACTACGTCATTTGGTCTTTCAATAGTGGAAATACTTGTACTATAAAAAGGGTCCAAGCTTTTATCATCAGCGCGCTTTATATCAGAAACAAAAGTTGTGATCTCTTCTAATGGAATCATACGATCTAGCCAGTTTCCCTCTTCATAAGGAAATCCGTCACTACATAAAGTGGGGAGGTCGACTTTTTTTACCCAGCGATTATCTTCTAGAAATGAGCTTGAGGAAAACATATCTCCCTTTTTAAGCCTATCTGTTAGCTGCACTGGACAAAAGAATAAATATAAAATACTGCAGGCAGGGTATCTTATATAAGGTAGCGATGTTTGTTTTGTATCTTGTTTGATAAAAAAACTACCTTGTATTTTATACTCATCAAGTTGTTGTGTTGTTTGATCATAAACATATAACCAACCATCACGAAGCTGACGCATTGTGAAATGACGGGTTTTTAATTGATTATCAAATCGACTTGTGCGTTGGCATGTTCTACCTGTGTGTAGAGAATCTTCTTTTAAGCCAGTGTCATTAATGTTAATTAGATCATCAATTGCATAACGCACAGGAGTAATAATTACATCTAGACTATTAGTACAGCAAGCGTCAGTATTAACAGGAAGTTGACTGAAACTTTCAGCTAAATTGTTATAGTGTTCATTAGTATTCATTTTAAACTCCTGTAACTGAATTTGATAATTGTTGTATTAGAGATTGATAAAAATGCTGAATAGTAACCTCAGTAGGCAACCCTTTTTCTTTAGGATTCTGAGTGAACCATTCCTTATAAGGGTTATCTTCAATACGAGTAGCGAAGTCATAACCATAGTCAGCAGATAATTCAAACCACATGGCGAAGCTACGTTCGCTAATTAAGTTAAAAACCTCTGCTTCTTCATAGCAGTAGTCCATCCAATAACTAATTTGCTCTTCTGTCTTATTTTCAAAAGCATGGGCTTTATGTTCTTTTAGCCAATCATATAAGCGATTTTTAAAGCGAAAATCATTGGCTTTACTGAGTGCTTCTGTTTGTGGAGGAAGTAAAAAGTTAATAGCTGTTGTTAGCTTTATAGATTTTTCTGCTTTGGTAAATGTTTGCCATTGTGGTGTTTTATCGTTCTGCCAATGGGGAATAGGTTTTATCACTTGCCATTGTGTAATTGGTCCCATAATTTCGTTATGTACCTGCTCTCCATAACTATTAAGCCAGTGCCAAGTAATTAATGGATCAGCAAAACGAAATAGAGCATGACTGCCTGCTTCATCATCTACTACAAGAAATTGTTGTAAATGTTCGGCTATGGTATTGATATCTTGTGTGCTTTCTATAATGGAAGCAGTAATTGCCCAATCGTATTGGTTTATTTCTTGACGTAAATGAGATTGGTTGAGATTGCCCACTAGAATAGGGCCTATATCATAATTATCATGGTAAGGTGTGCCAATATACAGGGGCATTATTTTTAACCCTTGATAATTAGCATAAAGGTCTTTAATGGCTGTTTGCCTTAAAGCACCATCAATTAGAAGAAATTGATTAATTGCCATTAAGCATTCTCCTTCGCTTGAGCCGCCATTTGTTCACAAATCTCACAACGAGGTTTTAGTTGTAAAAGAGCATGGCGTTGCGCAAAAGGAGCTAGTGTTGGAGGAACAGCTTTTTCAATATTAAGAGGTAATAATGGACTAGCAGCAGTACCTGTCATAGGCGAACCACCTGTTACCATTGGAACAGAGGTAAAAATACCCGCAGGGTTTAATACAATATGCTGCCCGCCTGCTTTTAAAGTTAAAGATAACCCACCATCAATCACTATACTCATACCTGCTTTGATATGTATCTCTTGACCTGCCTCTGTGCTTGAAATAGTGCCAATAGTAGTGTGTTGGCTTTTAGCTACAGTAAGATGGTCATTAGCTAGAATTTGTGTTTTACGGTCTAGTTGCGTAAGGTGATGTTCTTCAGCTTCGTTCTTGGTATAACGATTTTTCTTAATCGTTTCACTGTGTTCATTATTAACTTGTAAATGACTATTGTTATTAACCTGTACGGTATGATTATTTTTAGTGAGTTGCTCAAAATCTTTTTGCGCTTGGATAAAGATTTGCTCATTACCTGCTTTATCTTCTATCCTAAGTTCATTAGAGCCAACACCCCCTTTAGAGGAACTGGTTTTAAAAACACTTTTGGTTTTATGGGCTGGTAACTCATAAGGAACTTTGTTAACCCCATTATGTAAACAACCCGTGATAATAGGCTGGTCAGGGTCACCTTCTAAATAATCGATCATTACTTCCATACCGACACGCGGTATGGTTACTGCACCATAACCATCATGTGCCCAACTAGAAGTAACACGGATCCAACAACTTGAACGCTCGTTATAATTACCCTCACGATCCCAATGAAACTGTACTTTAACGCGGCCATATTCATCGCAATAAATTTCTTCACCTGATGGGCCTGTTACAATAGCGGTTTGACTCCCTAACACCTTAGGTTTAGGATGCAAACGAACAGGCCGCCATACTACTTCCCTTGGTGTCGCCACAAACGCATTACGATAACCTTGATTAAAGTTACTGGATGTAAATTGCAGTTGGTTGTTATTTAGTTCAGGAGAATTAATAATGACTTCAATTTTTGATGGCACAATGCTAGCCGCTGATGCCTCTCCACCAAAAGCCTCTAACACTTGTGGTTGTTTACCTTGGTGGCGGATAGTATTGACTAGCCAAGGGTCTTCTGTATCAGTACTGGGATGTTTATCAACGGTTAGGTAATAACCACTATGTAGGCAAGTAACGTCACTCTGTCCTTCAGCAATGAGATGATTGGTTCTTAAGCGTTCAATTTCGATATTAGCTAATTGTTCACCTCGTTTATTATCTACAAAGTGACCAGGGTAATCATAATATTCTAATGCAGGCTCAACCGCTTCATTGGCCTTTTTACTTTGTTTACCTTCAGCACTACCTGTAGGAATTTTGGCGCGTTTAAAATTATAGTCTCGCCAAGAGGCACTTTGGGTACGACTAGCCAAGCTAACGTCAAATTGTTTAATAACCTGTTTATCTGCCACAAAACCTGTATCAGATACATAACTAATGGCTTCAGCTAGAGAAGGAAAGATAGGCTGAGAATCACCGAATACCATCAAGTGCTGGGTAGAGTTATGCTCAAAATGAAAATGGATGCCTTCCTCCTCGCATAGACGATGGATAAAATGAGCAGTTGATTCATCGTATTGCACACAATACTCACGCTCAGGATAAGGCGTAGGGCCTAACCTAAACTCATGATGACTGCCCTCTAAAATACCAAACTCAGCTAAAACTTGACTAATAATTTGCGGTACAGTTTTATTTTGGAAAATTCGCTGATCAACATTCCTTTCCAATTGTTTAAAGCGAGGTACTAATATAATTTGGAATATAGCGTAGTGATTACTGATAGAGCCACGTTTAACGGAATCAATAATCCCATGGATTCCATTCTGCCCCTCTGGGTCGAATGCTAAAAAAGCGGGTTTATTGAGTAACTGAGTAATATCGTAGCGAATATGGTCATTAACTAAATTTATTTCAAACGCATAAGAATAGTTTAATGATTCAATACCCTCAAAGCTTAATACTTGTAGCCGAGTATTCTCGAGTCCATCTATAGTGATAGAAAAATGTGTTGTATTAGCAGGGTCAAACATAATCCATAGTCCTTGTAATAACCACTTATTTTTATTAGATTCCCACTTTTTTTAGGCAAAAAAATACCCATTTTCATTATTTAAAGTAACAATGAAATTAAAGTAAAAATTTATTCAAACGTTAAGTACAAGATCTTAAAAAACACCTTGAAGCATTTCCAAAATCTTAGAAGAGAAAAACAATTGACGACAAACCTAATTGCTAAAGCATCCCTTTATCAAGCATCTTACATTTTAATTAAGATTACTTTTATTCAGCAATTAGCATGCCATATAAATTAAAACATAATTATTTCAAACAGTTATAACCAACAAACATAAAAAAGTGTGATCTGCTTCAAATATTTGCATAAAAATAAAGCGTTTTAAAAATGACAATTAAATCTGTTGTATGACAAAAAACGTCACTTAATAACACAATTTTAATTTGTTACATGTAATCTTTATGGTTGTTATATGTGAAAATATGCCTAGTTATTTTTAGTGGAGTTACTTGAGCATTTATGCGCAAGTAATTGTTGGTGAAGTGTTATTTACAAACAGTTTTATCAATAGTAATTATAAGAAAAGGTGTTTCATTTTGTTGTCTATAAAATAGAAACTGATAAGAAATACCTTCATTAAGTGTTGTTTGGGTGTCTTCAATCTTACAAAACTCAGCTATATCTCTGTTGTATTCTTGTTCTATCATTTGTTTAGTAATGTTACTTTTAGTAATTTGAATATGATTTTTAAATATTCGTTGTTTAAGGTTGTAGTCAATGTCAAATACTTGGTAGCCTTCAACAATATCATAAGGCAGAGCATTATTTTTATCCGCAACTAGTTGTAAGAAAGTATCATCCCATTGATCAGCCATGCTATATAGAGGGAGTAACATAATAATGAGTAGAGTGATTAGTTTATTTTTCATAGGAAGTCTTCTAAATAGTTATTTCTGACAAATAAAGGTTTGTAGTTTCTCAGTAAAAATATCGCCTGTTGGCCATTGAGTATGCGTTAGTTTGTTAATGCTAATCATGCCAGCTTCTTGAAATAATCGTTGATACGCTAAGTCGGTATAGGCTTTCATGGAGCTACCATATTCTATTGTTTGGTTATTTACAGTATCAATTATATAGTAGCGTGTGGTAGCTGTTGTTTGTTGCTCATTCCAGAAATGTTCTTCTAGGCAAATATGAGGAGAATCTAAAAATAGTCCTGTTTTATACGACTGCCAAGAAGCTGTCTGTTGGCCATAAGTTAATATAGCTTGATAAGTATGTGCTTCAATTAATAGATACCCATTTGGGGTAAGGTATTGGGTTATATTGTTAAGTAGAGCTTTAATATCAGTTTCTTTAAAGACATTAAACTCACCAAATGTCATCATAATAAGATCAAACCGATCTGTAGGTTGATAGTTGCGAATATCAGCTAATAGATAGTTTATATTAAGATTATCTTGTATAGCTTGTTGCTTGGCATATTCAATAGAAGCAGGTGAGAAATCAACAGCAGTACATTGATAACCAAGTTTCGCTAAACGCTGAGTATAAAAACCAGGTCCACAACCTAGATCAAGTATTTTAGATTGTTTATTGGGTAATTGTTGGCTAATCCAAGCGATATGTTGATCGATGATTTTATAACGACGACTTGCCCAATCATGTTCTTGTGAAAGATGGTTCTCTAGCATTCGTTGACTAAATGCTGGTTCATTCCAAGGTATTTTCTCACCTGTTTGCCAAGGAGTAGGAGGAGATTGCCTATTAATAATAGTAGTTAGGTTCATCAGAATATTGAGCTCAAAGTCATTGAGTAGAGGAATAAAGTTACTGATATTGTACTAAAGTTGTATAATAAACGTGTTTATAGGTAATGGTAAGTTCTTATTAAGAATAATTAGTTTTTGTATTTTTGTCTAAATATTCTTATTCACTATTAGTAGCTAAAAATAAAGGTAAAATAAAATTATGTCAGAGTTTCAAACAGCTTTTGTGCGTGGCTTACGCTATGAGGCTAAAAATATTATTAGTATTGAGTTAGCACCTACAGTAGGTACGCAGTTTCAATCTTTCGAAGCAGGGTCTCATATTGATTTACATTTACCCAATGGTCTGGTGAGAAGCTATTCATTATTAAACTCTCCAGAAGAAAAAGATTGTTATGTATTAGGTGTGTTGTTAGATGGCAATAGTAAAGGTGGTTCTACCTATATTCATAAGGAACTTAGAGTAGGGCAGGAGCTACAGATTTCTAAACCACGTAATAATTTTACCTTAGATGAAGCAGCAAATCACAGTGTATTAGTAGCAGGTGGTATTGGTATTACACCTATTTATTGTATGTTAGTGCGTTTATTAACATTGGGTAATTCAGTAGAGTTAATTTACTGTGCGCGTAGCCGACAAGAAGCGGCTTATCTTGATCAGTTAGAAAAATTGAATGTAAAAATTACATGGCATTTCGATGATGAGAAAGCAGGTATACCAAACCTTGAGCAATATTTAGCAGGACATGATAAAGATGTGCATTTCTACTGTTGTGGTCCTGTGGCGATGTTAGAAGCTTTTGAAGCAGCCTGTCAAAAGTTAGGTTATGACAATAGTCATGTAGAGTATTTTGCTGCAAAAGAAATAGTAGAAGCAGAGCAAAGTCATGCCTATGTGGTGGAGTTAGCTAAGTCAGGGATGATTTTAGATGTGCCAGCAGGTGGTTCTCTTATAGAGGTTTTAGAAACAGCCGGTGTGTTAGTGAATACTGCTTGTCGTCAGGGTATTTGTGGCGCTTGTGAAACTAAGGTGCTAGAGGGAATGCCAGATCATCGTGATAGCGTACTAAGCCCACGTCAAAAGGCGGCTAATGATGTGATGATGGTATGTGTGTCTGGGTGTAAGAGTGATAAGTTAATACTAGATTTATAGCAACAGCTATCATAGATATTATTCATAATAAAAAAGCGACTCAAGGGTCGCTTTTTTATTGGTTAACAGCAGTTATTATTCTGCTGTTTCTTCAGCTTCATCGTTAGTTGTAGGCACTTCAGCCATATTTAAATTACTGGTGTCAATGACTACATTATTAGGATCAATATTGTCACCATAGAAAGGTTTAACAGTTTTATCGTAAGCCTTATGGAAAAACTCTTCATTTTGCAGTTTACCGATTTCTTCATTAACCCAGTTTAATAATTCAACATTGTCTTTTTTAACTGCTGGTGCAATCACATCATCTTCACCTACTTTATGTAAGGCTACTTCAAAATCAGGGTTATTTTTAGTCCATGCATAAAGTAATGTATTGTCATGAGCTAAGCCTACACCACGACCATCTTTAAGTGCAGCAAAGGCTTCTGAGTTATGGTCATATTTCTGCAATTTAACATTAGGGTAATGTTTGGCAAAATAAGTTTCAGCAGTAGTACCTTTATTAACAATCAGTACTTTGCCATCTAATTGTTCAACATCGGTAATAGCGCCAGTTTTAGGAGAAACAACACCTATTGCTGTTTTCATATAAGGTTTGGCAAAATCTACTTGGGTAGCACGCTCAGGTGTCACTGTAAAATTAGCTAGCGTAATATCTACTTTATTAGAGGTAAGTACATTAATGCGATTTTGTGCTTCAGTAAGCACAAATTTCACCTTATTTTCATCACCTAGTAAATCTTTAGCAAGGCGTTTAGCTAGTTCAATATCATAACCTTGGCTATTGCCTTCTTTATCAACATAACCAAAAGGTGGTTTATCACTAAAAACCGCTACGCGTAGCTCTCCACGATCTTTAATGGCTTGTAGGCTTGAGGCAGAAGGAGGTTGTACGTTATCAGTTTCAACAGTTGGTTTATCACTGTCGCCACAAGCAGTTAAAGCAAAACAAAGAATACTGCTGAGGAGTAAGCCTGTGGTTTTTTTAGTTAATAATTTCATTATTGCTCCTTAAAAATCAAATACAGTCAAAAATTGTTTAGCACGTTCTGTTTGAGGATCTGTAAAGAAGGCTTCAGGTTCAGCCATTTCTACAATTTTACCTTGATCCATAAAGACAATTCTATTAGCCACACGTCTAGCAAAGCTCAGTTCATGAGTAACTAGAATCATGGTCATCCCTTGTTTGGCTAAATCTTGAATAACTTCTAGTACCTCTCGAACCATTTCAGGATCGAGAGAGGCAGTTACCTCATCAAAAAGCATAATTTCAGGATTCATGCAAAGGGCACGAACGATAGCAATACGTTGTTTTTGACCTCCTGATAGTTGTCTAGGATAAGCTGTTTTACGATCAATTAAACCAACACGGGTAAGTAACTCATCGGCTTGTTGCATAGCTTCAGTTTTAGCGCGTTTTTGTACTTTTAATGGACCTAATAAAATATTATCAATCACATTCATGTTAGGAAATAAGTCATAGCTTTGAAAAACCATGCCTACTTTTTGCCTTACTTGAATCCATGAGGTGGTAGGGGTGTTAAGTTCAATATTATCCAGTTTAATAGAACCTTGTTGAATACTTTCTAGGCCGTTTAAACAACGTAATAGGGTTGATTTACCACAACCTGAAGGGCCAAGTATGGTGACTACTTCGCCTTTCTGTACAGAGAGATCAATACCTTTTAGCACTTCACGTTCACCAAAGCGTTTATGAAGATCGGTTATTGCTAATAGTGTTTCAGTGTTATCAATCATATTTAAAGCCCGACCTTATCAACCTTTTCTTTTGGTTAAACGTTGTGAAAGTTTGGATAATGGATAGCAGATAGCAAAGAACACTAATAAGATAAATCCATAAATCCAGAACGGTGCCATATCATTACCCATCATGGTGGCATATTCGATAATTTCTTTGCCCACTTTAGTAATATCTTGCACGCTGATTAAAACAAGTAAAGAAGTAGTCATAATAATTCTAGCGGCTAAATTAATAGCAGGGGGTACAGCAAGTTTTAAAGCTTGAGGCAGTAATACATAACAGAATAATTGGGTTTTGTTTAAACCAATTGCTAAGGCAGATTCTGTTTGGTGTTTAGGTAATGAAATAATAGCACTACGAATAATATCACTCATTTCAGCAGCACCCCAAAAGGTGAAAGCAAGTATACCGACTAACCGACCGTCAATATTTAAATTAAATATACTCGGTAAGGTGTAGTAAAGAATATAAAGTAGTACTAGGGTAGGCAGAACGCGAACAACTTCCAAATAAATTCGGAAGATAATACGTACTACCAGTTTGTTAGAGGTACGAATAATACCAAATAATGTACCCAACAAACTGCTTAGTAAAATAGCAGCAAAAGAAACTTCTAAGGTGAAATACAGCCCTTCTAAAAGGCGTTTAATAGTAATCCAATCAAAGAGGATATTAATTCCCAAATTCTGCATGGCGCATCCTCTTTTCAATATAAGACAATAAGCAAATAAAAGGTAATATCACAATAAGATAAGCAACCACTAGTAACAGTAAGTTTTCATTACTGTGACCATCATTACTAATAAAGTTAATGGCAATAGTAGTGATGTCAGTCCCTGCAATAGCAGTAAATACAGAGGTTTCTTTAAATAAAAAAATACAGTTAGCACCTAATGCAGGTACACAATAGGAAATAGCTTGTGGCAATACTATATAGCGAATCATTTGCAAACGATTCAAACCAATTGCTTGCCCTGATTCAAATTGTGATTTAGCCACTGCTTCAATACCACTACGAAAAGCTTCTGCCATATAAGCGCCGCCTAACAGAGATAAACCAATCAGTGCAGTTACCTCAAAACTTAGTGTAATCTTAAAGGCTCTAGGTAAACCAAAATAGATAAAAAATAAATGAAGCAACAGTGGCGTATTTCTGAAAAAAGCTATATAACCTCTAGCAATAGCAGAGATAACCGTAATCCTATAAAAAATAACAATGCTACAAACAGCACCTATAATAATCGCAGCCAAAATCCCTACTGCTGATATTTTAACTGTAAGCCACAGAGCATGTTCAAAGGTTGGTAAAACTTGTTGAATATATGACCAGTTAAACACACTATCCTCTTGGATTAATTTAAATTCACAAACATAAATTAAAGCGTGGTTAGCTTAAACAGTCAAACAACTTTTACGAATATTGATATAACTTTATCGTGTAATTGGATAATCCAATAGAGTTATTTTCATTGTTTTTAAGTCTGTGAAAGCTTTTTATTGCATCCATTGTCTCTGTGATAACAATAAAATAATTTATTGTATCATCTCCCATGTTAATCCAAATTTTTGTAGGTATTTACGTAAACGGTCAGAGTCATTGATGGTGGCTCTTTGTTGGCATGACTGATTAAACAGTTTACGACCTGCCTCTGACATATTACGGCTTTTTCTACATATTTCTATAATGCTTGGCAATTGTAATTGATCAAATAAATCCAGTGTATCCCAAGTTTCTTGGTCTAGTCGTTGGATACAAAACTGTTGTTGTGTTTGAGATTGTTGTTCTGCGGGTGTAGTTTTTTTCCACATCCACTCAAGGCGTTGAATCTCAGCTTCTACTATATCGCGGGTAATCCTGCCACTATAAACTAACCACAGGAGTGGGTGGATAATAGTAATAAAGATTTTAAGTGACAAATAAATGCCAGTGGAAATACATTAGGGCATTGTGACCTTCGGGTTTTGCAGATTTGAGTCCTGCCAGTATTATACTGTGGCGGAATTGATAGACGCGCTTTGTAGCAAATTTTCACACCTTATTGTTGCAAAACACTTATTCTTATTCATGAAGTGAAATACTTCCCATCATTTTATTATTTTCTAGATAAATAGAAATAAACCTTGTAGCATAATAAATAGACTATGGGGAGTTATTATGAGATTTCAATTATCAAAGATTATTACTAAAACAGGTGACCAAGGTACTACTCGTATAGGTGATGGTTCTCGTATCAGCAAAAGCTCTCCACGTATTATGGCTATTGGTGGTATTGACGAGTTAAATACTGCTATTGGTGTATTGCGTGTTTATATAGAAGATAAAGAAATTTTTGATAATCTAGTAACAATCCAACATCAATTATTAGTAGCAGGTTCACAATTAGCAAACTCTAATCGTTGTGCATTAGCAACGCGTCACGTTGAGTTTCTAGAGAGTTGGGCGGCTGAGTTAATGAAGCAGTTAGAACCAGTACAAGATTTCGTATTACCTGGTGGTTCGCAAGCAGGTGCGCATTGTCATGTGGCGAGGGTAACTTGTCGTCGTACTGAACGCTATGTTATTGCTGCTGATCTGCAAGATGAATATATCCCGATGACTATTCAATATTTAAATCGTCTATCTGATGTATTGTTTGTATTAGCAAGGGTGCTAAATAAACAGCAAGGTATTTCAGAAATTGTTTTAAATAGACAGATTTAATATTTTAAGGCCATTTAGTATGACAAAGTTATATCCTTTGACGCTTAAGTTAGTAAACAAAAAAGTATTGGTAGTGGGCGCAGGAAAAGTAGCTTTGCGTAAGTTGCAAGGCTTGCTGGGAACAGGTGCAGAGATTACAGTAGTATCGCCAGAGGTATTGCCAGAAATAAAAACATTGCCTGATATACAAATAATCCAACGTCCTTTTCAAGCTAATGATACTAAAGGAATGCATATTATTTATGCAGCAACGGATAAGCAGCAGGTAAATGATGAGGTAGGGCGATATATTGAACATTGGCAATGGTTTGATGATACTGCATTGCCTGAGGCTTCCAATTTTTTTACACCTGCGGTTATTCGAGAAAAGGGTCTAATCGTATCTATTTCTACAGAAGCACGAGATCCTACTCGTGCCAAGTTAATTAAACAAAAGATCACTGATTTTTTACTTAAATCAACAAACTAGTGATTATTTTGAATAGTGTTGTAGTTTTCCAGCTATTTCAATTAGTATGTTACTTAATTAATGCGTTTTTGATTAGTAATAACAAGTTGTTATTATGGAAGCAGGTGTGATTCCTGCGCAGCCCCCGCTGCTGTAATGTGGACGATCCTCTAAGACACCACTGAACGAAATGTTTGGGAAGGTAGAGGAAAGGATGAAGCAAAGCCAGAAGACCATCTAAACGCAGAGTAACACCTTCGGTGGGAGGGTATGTTCTGCTTATTTTGTTTATTTAGCCCATATACAATCTATAGCAAAACGAAAATCCCTACCTGACAGAAGGTGGGGATTTTTGTTTTCGGGCGGATGGACAAAAGATATTGTGAAAAAAATTATGTTTGGGGCAACTCACAGTGGGGCAGGTAAAACCACTGTAACGTTAGGTTTAATGCATGCTTTAACGCGACGAGGCTTAAAGGTGCAACCTTATAAAGTAGGTCCTGACTATATCGATACAGGTTGGCATAAATTAGCTACAGGCTATGCATCATTTAATCTTGATGCGTTTATGTTACCTGAAAATAATCTTAAATACCTTTTCCAGTCTCACGCTAAAACTGCCGATATTAACATTATTGAAGGGGTAATGGGGCTATATGATGGTTATGGTGTTGACCCTAATTATTGCAGTAGCGCAGGTTTAGCCAAAATATTAAATTGCCCGATTATTTTAGTGGTTGATGGAAAAGCGGTTTCAACTTCTATTGCTGCTACGGTTATGGGGTTTCAAAAATTTCAACCCAATGTGCCTATTGTGGGGGTATTGGTTAATCGGGTGAATACCGATAGCCACTATCAACTACTCAAACAAGCCATAGAAACCTATTGTCAAATACCTGTATTAGGTCGTTTGCCTAATATGCCAGAGTTAGTATTGCCTGAACGCCATTTGGGTCTAGTACCTACTGAAGAAATGCAGGATATGCAAAGTTACTGGCAGCAATTAGCCGATGCTATAGAACAGTATATTGAAGTAGATCGTATTATTGAGTTAAGTGCAGGTCAAGAGCTTGCAGTTAATGAGCCTAAATTACCCAATACAGCTAAATACCAAGGTTTAACAATGGCCATTGCACAGGATGCAGCATTCCATTTTTATTACCAAGATAATTTAGATTTGCTTAAGCAACTAGGCTTGCAGTTAATACCTTTTAGCCCATTAACGGATAGCCAATTACCTGAATGCGATTTGGTTTATTTAGGGGGCGGTTTTCCCGAAGTGTTTGCAGAGCAACTAGCTGCTAATCAAGCTATGCGCCAGTCTATTTTGCAAGCACATCAGCAAGCTAAACCTATTTATGCTGAATGTGGTGGTTTGATGTATTTAGGCGAGTCTTTACAGGTTGATGGTAAGAGTTTTGACATGGTGGGGGTATTAGCAGGTTATAGTCAAATGACTAAAGGCTTAAAACGTTTTGGTTATTGTGAGGGTAGAGCATTAACCAATACTTTATTGGCTGATACGGGTGAAATATTAAAAGGCCATGAATTCCACCATTCAGAGTTTTTCACAGATTTGCCTTGTGCTTTTGCCATGTATAAAACCCGTGATGGCGAAGTTATTAAACAATGGCAAGGTGGTTATCAAGTAGGCAATACCCTAGCAAGTTACCTGCATATTCATTTTTATCAAAATCCTTTTATGCTGTGCCATTGGCTGGATAGGGCGCTAGTATGAGTTATTTATTGCCTATTCTTCCAATCATTATTGGCTTTGTGGCGGATTTATTATTGGGTGACCCGCAAGGATGGCCTCATCCTGTGCGTTGGATAGGTAATAGCATTACTTTTGTGCAACAAAAGATTCGCTACTTATGCACTAATGATGCCTCCCTAAAATGGGGTGGTTTATGGTTATGGTTGATTATTGTCGGTGGTACTTTCTTAGTAACTTGGGGCTTACTCTATTTACTGGGCTTATGGTCATGGTGGGTGAGTTTTATTGTTGAATGTGTGTTAGCCTATACCATCTTAGCTACTAAGTGTTTAAAAGATGCTGCAATGTCTGTTTATCAGGCATTAGATACAGGTACAGTAGAGCAAGCACGAGTGCAGTTATCTTATATTGTGGGTAGGGATACCACAGAACTAGATAAACCACAGATGACTCGAGCAGTGGTTGAAACCGTAGCAGAGAATAGTGTCGATGGCATTATTGCTCCTTTGTTCTATTTGTTTATTGGTGGTGTGCCCTTAGCGATGGCTTATAAGGCAGTCAACACCTTAGATTCAATGGTGGGTTATCAAACCCCTAAATATAAAGCCATTGGTTATTTTTCTGCCAAGTTAGATGATATCTTTAATTATATCCCTGCGCGTATTAGTTGGTTGTTATTTGCCTTTGCCGCCTATTTACTCAAACTCAATGCTAAAGCTGCTTTAGTTATCGGTTGGCGTGATCGTAAACAACATAAAAGCCCCAATTGTGCATGGCCTGAGGCGACTGTGGCGGGTGCGCTTGGTGTTCGCTTAGGTGGGCCCAATAATTATTTTGGTGAGTTAGTAGAGAAACCTTGGTTAGGGGATGAAGTTCGCCCTATTGAGCAAAATGATATTACTAGCACCATTCAACTGATGTATGTAGCCGCAACATTAGCTTTGTTAGTGTTTACGGCTAGTTATTGCTTTATTAAGTTTTTAGGCTAAGGAAAACAAATGACCTATATAACCCAACCACAAAATATTGAAGATAGAAGTTTTGAAATTATTCAAGAAATTATTGAAGAAATTAGACCTGATTATGAGTTTGTGGATGAACTGCAAGAAAAGATCATTAAACGTTGTGTACATACCAGTGCTGACTTTGATTGGTTAGATATTCTTAAATTTTCTGATGATGCAAATCAAGCATTATTAGCTGCTTTAAAAAATGGTGCCACTATTTATACCGATACTAATATGGTGTTATCTGGCATGAATAAAACCCGTTTAGATAAGTTAGGTTGTCAGTATCGTTGTTATGTAGCAGACCCGATTACCCGTGACATTGCCCATGCTAAAGGAATTACTCGCTCCATGGCGGCGGTTGAACAAGCAGCTGGCGAAGAGGGTGAGAAAATCTTCGTATTTGGTAATGCACCAACGGCACTGTTCCGTTTATTAGAGTTATATCAAGAGGGTAAATTAAAACCAGCCGCTGTGGTTGGTGTTCCTGTAGGGTTTGTGGGAGCGGCTGAATCAAAAGATGCCTTAATGCAAAGTGATTTACCTTATATTGCCGCGGCAGGGCGCAAAGGTGGTTCTAATATTGCGGCAGCTATTATCAATGCTTTGTTATATAGCATGTGAGTATTAACTAATGGAACACTTTGTTTGGATTGACAATAAGCAGTACCGTAAAGGCTATACCACTGGCTCTTGTGCCACAGCAGCAGCTAAAGTAGCGGCCTTAATGGTATTGCAGCAAGTTGTTATTCCACAAGTTTCAATTATTACACCATCAGGTGTGGTATTAGATTTAGATGTATTAGAGCCTAGTATTGAAGGTAATACAGCCGTTGCCGCCATTCAAAAAGATGGTGGTGATGATATAGATGTTACTCACGGTATGTTAATTTTTGCCCAAGTAACACTGAATGATTCAGGCAAAATTACCATTGATGGCGGTGAAGGGGTAGGCAGAGTAACCCGTAAAGGGGTGCGCCATGAAATAGGTTCTGCGGCTATTAACGATACTCCTCGAAGAACCATTGAGGAAGCAGTGCGTGAAGTAATCGGTGAGCAAAAAGGGGCAGCGGTGATTATTTTTGCACCTGAAGGTGCAGAACGAGCACAACAAACCTTTAATCCTCGTTTAGGAATTATGGATGGTATTTCTATCTTGGGTACAACAGGTATTGTTACCCCTATGTCTGATGAAAGTTGGAAAAAGTCCATCACCCTAGAAATTGAGATGAAACAGGCGCAAGGGCTACAGAAAATTATTTTTGTTCCCGGTAATCATGGTGAAAAGTTTGCTGAAGAAATGGGCATGAACAGTAACTATGTGGTGGTAATGAGTAACTTTGTGCGCTATGTGCTAAAAGATGCTGAGCGATTAGGCTTTAAACGAGTTTTATTGTTAGGTCATTTAGGTAAATTAATTAAAGTGGCGGCGGGTATCTTCCATACCCACAACCATGTGGCAGATGGACGTATTGAAACGCTTATTGCGGTATTAGCACTGATGGGTGTACCACAAGCATTTTTATTAAAAATTGATGACTGTAAAACCACTGAAGCTGCTATGGAACTCATTGAGCAAGAAGGCTATCAAGCGGTTTACCAACATATTGCGTTACGTATTAAAGACCGTGTTGAGCAACTATCAAAGTTTACTAAAAACCCCATGCAAGCCGATGCTATTTTATGTTCGATGGATGGCAGAATTTTAGGCAGTAGTGCTCCTTTAACTGAATTAATAGAGGAGTTTCGGGAATGATTAATGTAGTAGGTTTAGGGCCAGGTTCAGCGGATTATCTAGTGCCTTTAGCTAAACGTCTAATCGATGATTGTGACTGGATTGTTGGTGCAGAACGACAATTAGTGGCAGTACCTCATCAGCATGCGAAAGCGCATTTATTAGATAAAAAATTATCCGATCTTATTGTATGGCTAAAACAACACCAACATGAAAAAGTGGTGGTATTAGCTTCTGGTGATCCCATGTTATATGGCTTGGGTAAATATATTAACCAGCAAATGAGTAGCAGTGAAGTACAGGTAGTATCAGGTATCAGCTCTATGCAATACCTTTTCTCACGTATTGCACTGGATATGAATGATGTTTATCTAACCAGCAGTCATGGTAAAACCCCCGACTTTGATTTTATGTTACAGCATAAGAAAGTAGCCTTAGTGACGGATGACAAAATCGGTCCTTACCAAATTGCACAACAAATTATTAACCGTGGTTTACAACGTACTCTTGTGATTGGCGAAAATCTTTCTTATCCCAACGAACAAATTACGATTATGCCAGCCACAGAAGTATTAGACCAACCTTATCAAATGAATGTAGTGGTGATTATTGATGAAAGATGAATTATTTATTCGGGGTGATGTACCCATGACTAAAGAAGAAGTTCGGGTATTAACCATCGACTGGTTAAATTTAGAAAATGCGAGCACATTAGTTGATGTGGGGGCAGGTACGGGCAGTATCTGTATTGAGGCTAGTTTACGTTATCCTAATTTAAAAACTATTGCCATTGAGAAAAATCCAGAGGCCATTAGTTTAATTAAACAAAACTGTGACAAGTTTGCTGTTACTAATCTACAGGTTATTGAAGGTAATGCACCCGAAGTATTACCTAAGCAACCTATTGATGCTGTATTTGTAGGCGGTAGTGGTGGCGCTTTAGATGAAATTATTAGCTGGGCATTTACCCATTTAAATCCACAAGGGCGTTTAGTACTGAACTTTATTTTATTAAATAACCTCATGGAAGCCTTAGATATTCTACAACAAGTTGGTTTTGAAAATATTGAAGCAAGCCAGCTACAAGTATCACGTTTAACCAAGTTGGGTAAGGGCAAATATTTTAAACCTAATAATCCAACCTATATTATTTCCTGTACAAAAGGGGCAGTAAGCGAATGACACAAGCAACCATTGATTATAGTAAAGTTTATTTTATTGGTGCAGGCCCTGGTGATTGTGAATTAATTACTTTAAAAGGTTACCGTATTTTAGCTGAGGCGGATGTAGTGATTTATGCAGGCTCACTCATTAATCACGATTTATTAAAGTATTGTAAAGAGGGTGCAGCTTGTCACGACAGTGCAAAACTGAACTTAGAAGAAATTATCAGTTTAATGCAACAGGGCATAGAGCAAGGCAAATTAGTGGTACGCCTCCAAACGGGAGATCTATCACTGTATGGTTCAATTCGTGAACAAAGTGAAGAATTGGCCAAGTTGAATATTGGTTTTGTTTCTGTACCTGGTGTGAGTTCTTTCTTAGGCGCAGCTTCACAATTAGGCGTGGAATATACCGTGCCTGAAGTGGCACAAAGTCTAATTATTACCCGTATGGAAGGGCGTACCCCAATGCCTTTTAAAGAATCTTTAGAGGCTTTTGCACAACACCAAACCTCAATGGCTATCTTCTTATCAGTACAAAATATCGCCAGTGTGGTCGATAACTTACATGATGAGGGCAAGGGTTATCCTATGGATACGCCTGTGGCAGTGATCTATAAGGCAACATGGCCAGATGAGCAAAAAGTTGAGGGTACCTTAGCGGATATCGCACAGAAGGTAAAAGAAGCAGGTATTAATAAAACGGCACTTATTTTAGTGGGTCGTTTTCTTGGTGAAGAGTACCACTACTCGAAACTCTATGACGCAGATTTTAGCCATGAATTTAGAAAAGCCTGAATTAGCTATACTAACCGTTACACCAGGGGCTAAAGCACAGGCTTTACGCTTGGCTAAGTTAATTCCTTGTGATTGTTATACCAGCGATAAGCTGGTTAGCGAAGGCTTTATAGGCTTTAACGGTAGCATGGCGGATTGTGTAAAAAGGTTATTCGCTAGTTATCAGTCATTACTGTTTATTTGTGCCACTGGTATTACGGTGCGCATGATTGCGCCCTTAGTGACTGATAAGTTAGCAGACCCTGCGGTACTGGTAATGGATGAGCAAGCACAGCATGTCATTAGTTTACTCTCTGGGCATGTTGGTGGTGGTAATAAGCTAACTATGCAGATTGCCCAACTGTTAGGGGCAACCCCTGTTATTACTACGGCTACTGATGTTAATCAAGTGGCGGCATTAGATACCTTAATTCAAGAAGTAGGCGGGGATGTAGCTTCTTATCGACAACAGGTTAAAGATATTAATCAAATATTGGTGAGTGGTCAGCGAGTTGGACTATACCTTGAACAGGTTAGTGTCAAAGATGTTCGAGGCTTTGTAGCGGTAACAGACCTTAAGCAATTACCAAGCGAATTAGCTGCCCTCGTGGTTGTATCCAATCGCACCGATTTACAGGTTAATAGTGATTACCCAGTGATTCAAGTTATTCCCAAAAATATTGTAGTGGGGATGGGCTGTCGGCGTGATACCGATGCTGAGTTAATCTATCAAACACTTTGTCAGCACTTAGCAAAATATCAGCTAGATATACGAGCCATTAAACAAATTGGCAGTGTCATTATTAAGCAAGATGAACAAGGGCTTATTGCTTTAGCTAAGCGTTTAGCAGTGCCCTTTACCGTATTTACGATTGAAGAGTTACAGCAGCATGAGCATCGCTTTGCTGCTTCTGAATTTGTCCGCAAAACCCTAGGCATAGGCAGTGTATCACAGCCCTCTGCGTGGATTATGAGCGACGGCAATTTATTAGGTGAAACGTTAAAACAGGATGGTATTACCATCACATTAGGAGTAAGTATATGTTGTATTTAGTAGGTTTAGGCCCTGGTGATGAAGGTTCAATGACTCAAGATGCAGTAGCCGCTATTAAAAATTCAGAGGTAATAGTCGGTTATAAAACCTATACCAATCTAATCAAGCCTTTAATTGAAGGTAAAGAGCTCGTTAGAACAGGTATGTGTAAAGAGATAGAGCGCTGTGAAGTGGCGATTGAAGCCGCCAAAACAGGCAAAAATGTCGCCTTAGTAAGCAGCGGTGATACAGGTGTTTACGGTATGGCAGGGCCTATCTTTGAAATTATTGCCCGTGATAACTTAGATATTGATGTGCAAGTGATTCCTGGTGTTACCTCTAGTGTAGCTTGTGCCGCTATTTTAGGTTGCCCATTAATGCATGACTTTTGTCATATTAGCTTAAGTGATCTATTAACCCCTTGGGAGTTAATTGAAAAACGAGTGCGTATGGCGGCAGAAGCTGATTTTGTAATCTGTTTTTATAACCCACGTTCCAAAGGCCGCCCAGACCATTTAGCAAAAGCTTTTGAATTAATGGCTCCTTTTAAAAGCCCCGATACGCCAGTCGGAATAGTAAAAGCGGCAGGTCGTAGCAAAGAAGATTTATGGCTAACCACTTTTAAAGATATTGATTATACCGTGGTAGGCATGACCTCGATGGTGATTGTGGGTAATAAATCAACCTATCGTTATAAGGACTATATGATTACACCACGAGGATATAGGGTGTGAGCCAAGCTTTTAAGGGAAAAATTCATGTGTTTGGTGGCACCTCTGATGCAGTCTTATTGTGTCAGATGTTAGAAAGGCTAGGCTTAAGCTATGGCCTTTCAGTAGCCACTGAAGCAGGCAGTGAAACTGCGTTGGCTTTAAATGGCAAAGTACACGTGGGTAGATTAGATATTGAGCAAATGGCTGCCTTATTTACCAAAGAACAAGTTGCTTTAGTGATTGATGCTACTCATCCATTTGCTGCGGAAGTTTCCAAAAATATTATGGAAGCGACCAGTAAGGTTAATTTACCTTTAATTCGTTATGAGCGACAAACTCAAATTGATTTATTGGAGCACCCTTTACTGATTAAAGTGGCAACGGTTGAAGAAGCTTGTATGGCTGCTAAAGAAGTAGGCAATAAGGTTTTTTTAACCACTGGTAGTAAAGAGTTAGCCAAATATAAACAGTTATTGCCTGAAAAAACATTAATTGCGCGCGTATTACCCACAGTAGGGGTTATTCAATCCTGTGTTGATTTAGGTTTAGGGATTGGTGAAATTGTGGCGATGAAAGGGCCATTCACTCGTGAAATGAATCAGGCAATGTATCAGTTTTATCAACCTGATGTAGTGATTACTAAAGAGTCTGGGGCAGAGGGCGGTTATACCGAAAAAGTATTACCCTGTTTGGCTCTTAATATTAGATGTATCGTGATTAGTCGTCCTAAACAAATCTATCAAAGGTTTGTTTCAACGATTGAGGAATTAGAGTGCCAGTTAAAGGCATTTAGTTAATAGAAGGTAGAAAAAATGGCAGGTAAAGTGTGGTTAGTAGGGGCAGGGCCAGGTGATATTTCTTTAATTACCGTAAAAGGTATGGAATGTATCAAGCATGCTGATGTATTGGTGTATGATCGCTTAGTTAATCCTGAGTTATTAACCTTTGCACCAGAATATTGTGAAAAAATTAATGTGGGTAAAGAAAGCGATCATCATCCTATTCCACAGCAAGATATTAACCAAATTTTAGCCGACCATGCTAAAGCAGGTAAGAAAGTAGTTCGTTTAAAAAGCGGTGACCCTTATGTATTCGGGCGTGGTGGCGAAGAAGCGCAGTTATTAGTTGAGCAACAAGTACCTTTTGAAGTAGTACCAGGGGTGACTTCGGCTATTGGCGGCTTAACCTATGCAGGTATTCCTGTTACCCATCGTGACCATGCTTCCTCGTTCCATGTGGTAACAGGCCACTTACGAGCAGACAAAGAAAAAGACCCAATTAACTGGCAAGCACTTGCACAATTGCAAGGTACTATTGTGATTTTAATGGGTGTTTCTAACTTAGCGAATATCACCGAAGAATTGATGCAATATGGCAAAAGTGCTGATACCCCCGTTGGTATTATCATGTGGGCAAGCCGAGCTAACCAACGCGTAGTAACAGGTACATTAGGTAATATTGTACAAGTAGCTGAAGAGCAAAAGGTTAAACCGCCTGCCTTAATTGTAATTGGTGAAGTGGTTGGTTTGCATAACTTACTGGATTTTTCTCAATTTATTAGCGACCCTGCTGAATAAGGTGATAGCTGTGAAAAAAGCATTATTAGTAGTTAGTTTTGGCACGAGTTACCCAGAAACACGGATCAAAAATATTGAAACCTGTGAACAGGCCATGCGTGATATTTGTCCTGATCGTGACTTCTTCCGTTCGTGGACGTCGCATATTATTCGTCGCAAGATAGCTGAGCGCGACCAAATGTATGTGGATAGTCCACAACAAGCGTTAGAACGGTTAATTGAGCAAGGCTATACGGATGTGGTTATTCAGTCACTGCATATTATTAATGGTGATGAGTACGAGAAAATTACTAGTGAAGTATTGGTGTATAAAGATCAGTTTGAACGTATGGAAATTGGCAAGCCACTACTAACTACCTTTGCAGATTTTGAAGCAGTAATAGAGGCACTAAAAGCACAAGCACCTAACTTACAACCTGATGAGCGGGTACTGTTTATGGGGCATGGTACTACTCACCATACTTTCGCTGCTTATGCTTGTATCGACCATCTATTTATGGACAAAAAATTACCTTTTATAATGGGCGCCGTAGAAAGCTACCCTGAAATAGAGACTATTTTAGAACGTTTACAACGAGATAAAGTACGTAAAGTACACCTCATGCCCTTTATGATAGTAGCAGGCGATCATGCCATTAATGATATGGCATCCGATGAAGAAGATTCATGGAATAGCCAAATTAAAGCGCTAGGTATTGAAACAGAGTGTTACCTACAAGGCTTAGGTGAAAACGAACAAATCAGAGCATTATTTGCACAACATTTATTAGATGCTGTTAGTGAGAAACAATAAAATGAGTGGAAAGTTATACGCAATAGGTACAGGCCCCGGTGCATCTGATTTAATTACTGTAAGGGCCGCTAGATTACTAGCACATATGGATATAGTCTATGCACCTGCTGCCCGTAAAGGTGGTGATAGCTTGGCGCTTTCCATTGTACGTGAATATATTGGCAACCAAACCGAAATTAAAGAACGCCATTTCCCCATGAGTAATAATGCAGAGGAAAAACAACAAGCATGGCAAGCAGTAACCGATGAAATTGTTAGCGATATAACAGCAGGTAAAAAAGTAGCTTTTGTATCCTTAGGCGATGTGATGCTCTATAGCACATGGGTAAGTATTTTAGAACGGTTACCCGATGGTTTAGATATCGAAATTATCCCCGGTATTACTTCGTTTGCACTGATTGCCGCCAAAACAAAACGTCCTTTAGCAATGGAAACCCAATCCTTAGTGGTTATGTCTTGTACAGTGGGTAAAGAAGTATTAGCCCAAGCCCTACAACAACATTCAAGCCTAGTATTAATGAAAGCAGCCTCTTGCTTACCTGATGTAAAAGCATTAATTGAAGAGTTAGGTTTATTAGATTATGCCGTATTGGTATCTGATGCTTCACTGACCTCTGAAAAGCAATACCGCAATTTAAAAGATATTCCAGCCGATGAAAAACTACCTTACTTTACTACTATTTTGGTGAATAAGGAGTGGAAGATTTAGCTTAAACTTAAATGAAAAATATTTCTTAACAATGGATTATATATTATCTGAATGGTTTCATTAAAAAAGCTTACTGTATAGATAAGTAAGCTTTTATAGAGTTAATAGTTAGTTAATGCTCAGTTTCATTTTATTAGCGAGTACTATCTAATGGTCTATCTTCTTTGTAATTAATTTCATATTCTTTATGTCCGTTTTCGTCCCATGATGTAGATAAACCATCTAGCATATCATTTTTATAATTTTCTTCCGATTTCTTTTGTCCATTTTCGTACCAAGTGGTATGAAGTCCATCTCTATTACCATCCTTATAATGAGTTTCATAGAGTTTTTGGTTTTTGCCCTCATACCAATGAGTAGTTACACCATCTTGTTTGCCCGCTTTATAATTAGCTTCTTGTTTTTTATTACCAAGTTCATTCCAGTTAATTGTCTTTCCATCAAGCTTGCCATTTTTAAAATGGCTCTCTGATGCCTTTTTACCATTGTCATGCCAACTATATACTACACCCTCTAATTTGTTGTCTTTATAATGAGCTTCATAATTTTTTTGACCAGCTTTATTCCAGCGAGTTAGGGTACCTTCTACTTTGCCATTTTTAAAAGTTTTCTCCAACATTTTTGAACCATCTTCGTTCGAGTAAAGAATAGTTCCATCTAAATCTTTTAGGTGTAGATAATTAACTGTAAGGTCTTGAGCTTTTTTTAAAGTCATTGGACTAGTTAATTGATTATCTGTTTTGCTGTAAAAGTCTTGTACTAAATAACTTCCGTCATTATTAACTTTTAATAACTTGCGATAGGTTTCGCTGCTTTCTTTATCAGCAACAGTTTCATCATAGAGATTGAAGTAAACAATAATAGTATTCTCTGTTAGATTTTTACTGATTATTGGTACTTGTTCAGAGTTAGTTGTAGTAGTTTCTGCCCATAAAGGAGAGTGACTTATTAGCCCAATTAAACACAATGTAGAAAGTATACGGGGATATGTTTTCATTAAATATTCCTTACAATTTAATCAATTACTATTTATTTTAACAAAATATATTTATTTAATCGGGTATATTGCCTGCTTTAATCTTTTGTAAATATACACTTATCTTTCAATAAAAGAACATAGATTTTTTTATTAGGGCGAGATAAAGTATTATTTTAAAGAGGTAGTTATAATTTTTAGGGTCAGGTGATTTAAAACTATTTTTAACTATTGAAAAAAATTTAGTTATTTACTAGAGGATATCTTTTAAGAAAAAACAACCGCCATAGTGGAATTAAATAAAGATAGCAAGCTAGTACAATAGATAGGGTAGGCGCGCCAACGGTTATAAGGGGGGCTGCGCAGGCTACTGACCATGGGATAAGGGGAGAGACTACTACCGCTGTATCTTCTAGATTGATGGCTAGTTCTTTATTATCTGTTGTTAAGTCCCTGCAAAGCAAGTAGGTTAGGATAATAGTGAGGGTTTGGTTACAGCTAATAATGGCTGTACAAAATGATGTAAGCAGGGTACTGCCAAAAACATTTAGGTATTTAGAAGAGGCAGCAATAGAGCTCTTTAAGCCTTTTAAAATATCTGTTCCACTAAAGATACCCGAGTAAGTGGCAGAAATACACACAATGGCTATTACTTTTAACATGGTGAGTATACCACCACCATTAAAGATTACAGCCAGTTCAGCATTATCTATTTGGTAGCCCCATACCATAATCTGTATTAGCTCGCTTACGGGGATATTTTGCATAAATACACAAAGCAAACAGCTAACGATGACACAACTAGACATTAACCATAACACTCTTATTTTGAATAGGGCTAGAAAAATAATAAGTATCGCTGGTAATAACACTATCCAATGCAGATTAAAATAATCTGGGATTAAATCGAGCACTGCTAAGGTTTGCGGTGTTGCTGTAGTTGTTAAGCCAAGTAATAGATAAATGGCGCAAGTCACGATAAAAGGCACAAGACTGGTTTTTATCATTAGCTTTATATTTTGGTAAATATTGGTTTGGGTGAGAGTACTTATCAGCAGTGCACTGGTTGATACTGGGGAACAACGATCACCCACATAAACGCCTGATAAAATAGCACCGCCTACCAGTACTTCATTAATCCCCATAATATTACCAAGGCTCATACAAATAATGCCGATGGTTGCGGATGTTCCCACAGCAGTACCTGTAATAATAGAGATTAGGCAGTTAAGTAAAAATACAATTAAAATAAATAATGAAGGAATAATCAGGTGGGATGAGGTGTAGGTAATAAAGGGAATAGTGCCAGAGGCTCGCCATGTAGCGGTTATTATTCCCACCAATATAAGTACCAGTAAAATAACTTTTATTTGGTAAACGCCTTGTAGTGACATTCGCATAACTTCTTTAAAGCTATGCTTTTTTAGTAATCCATAGCAGAAGAAAAGAATATAGCCCACTAGTAAAGCATATAAAACAGATAAGTTAGCTAATAGACAAAATAGTAAGGCAAGGCCAAATAGGCTAATAACGATTAGTTCCATGATTGCGTATAGGATTTTGTAGTGGTTGCTATCAATTTAAATTTGGCTGCTTGAGTGGATAGTTACATTCTATATTGTGTACACAAGTATGCCATGCTCTATTAAAGAGTTCTAGTATTCGTAGTAGGTTATGTGAATTATCTGGATGACTTCTATTCAGGCAAATAGTTGGGGTTACTTTGAAATGATTATTAACTATCTTTAAAGTTAATTTAACTAACCTATTACCTGCGTCAATCTTTTCTCAAATTCACATTTACCAGCCACTAAAAAGGGCATAGACTTTTCACTAAGTTGTAGTCAGATATAGCATTTTTGCTAAGGAAGCAGGTGAAATTCCTGCGCAGCCCCCGCTGCTGTAAGGTGGACGAATCTGTTGTAACCACTGAGGAAACTCGGGAAGGAACAGAGGAGGATGAAGCCAAGCCAGAAGACCTGTCTGATTACAGAAGAATACCCCCTTCGGTGGGAAGGGTTATATCTATGAAATATTTATTTTCTCTATATAACCTTACCTGCATGAAGCGAGGAATATTTGTTACCTAACAAATTAAGGTTATAACGATGAATATAAGATTCAAGCGTTTATCAGTAATTGGCGGGGCGGCCTTACTGGTATTATTTCCGCAGCAAGCTTTTGCAATGCATATTATGGAAGGGTTTCTACCACCTGTTTGGGCTGGTACTTGGTGGGCAATCTATATTCCTTTTTTAATTTTGGGCATTTATCAATTAAAGAAAATATCTACAGGCAGTACTGATAAAAAAGTATTACTAGCACTTTGTGCCGCTTTTGTGTTTGTGCTTTCTTCTTTAAAAATGCCATCAGTTACGGGTAGTTGTTCTCATCCTACGGGTGTTGGTTTAGGGGTGGTGATGTTTGGCCCTTGGGTGATGGCTGTTTTAGCAGGTATTGTTTTATTATTCCAAGCCTTGTTTTTAGCCCATGGAGGGTTAACCACTTTAGGCGCTAATGGTATGTCAATGGCAGTATTTGGCCCTGTGGTTGGTTACTACATTTGGCGAATTTCATGCAAATTTAAAATCCGTAAAGATGTCGGGGTGTTTTTATGCGCCTTTACTGCGGATATCGTTACTTACTTTGTCACTTCTATTCAGTTAGCAGGCGCTTTCCCAGATCCACAATTAGGTTTTGTGGCCGCAGCCACTAAATTTATGAGTATTTTCTGCTTAACACAAATCCCTATTGCCATTGCTGAGGGGTTATTAACAGTTATTATTTATAATGTTATTACTGAGCGTAAAATTGCACCAGCAGGGGGCTTTACACAATGAAAAAGAATCTGTTGTTATTAACCATTGTGGTAATTATGTGTTTAGTTCCCTTTTTCCTCCCTTCCAATAAAGGGGCAGAGTTCAGTGGTGCAGATGGTCAAGCTGAGGAGGCTATTACCCAAAGCCATCCTGATTATGAACCATGGTTTGAGTCTTTCTTTGAGCCTGCTAGTGGTGAGGTAGAGAGTTTGTTATTTACCTTACAAGGCTCCATTGGTACAGGGATAATTTGCTATATTTTAGGCTTTTATCGCGGTAGAAGGCCAAAGACTGATGTTAGAAATTGATCATTATGCTTATCAAAGTCGCTGGCGCGAAATAAATCCGCTAACTAAGGCATTAGCCTATATTGTTTTATTGCTAGTGGCTTTGTGTTCAATAGGATTAGTTCAATTAATTATTTTAGTTGTGCTAGCACCTATCACTTGTTATGTGACGCGTATTAGTTTTAGCAAATACTGTCGATGGATGATGGTTCCTTTTGCTTTTCTGATGGTGAGTGTAGTAGGTATTTTGTTATCGTTTGACTGGAGTAATAGTCGGATGTTAGCTAGTTTCCATATTGGTTCCCTGTATATTGGCGTTAGTGCTGAATCGTTATGGGTTGCCCAAAATGCCTTTTTTCGTAGTTTATCTTGTTTAGCCGTCACTTATTTATTTGTGCTAACCACACCCTTTGATCAGTTAATTCAAATTGGTAAAAAAATTCATATGCCTAAAGCATTATTGGAAATTATTTTACTGACTTATCGATTTATTTTTATCTTTTTAGATGAAGTGTCTGCTATTAAACGCGCACAAACATTACGTTTTGGTTATATCTCACCTAGAACCAGTTATCGTTCTTTGGGTATGTTGATAACCATGTTACTTAGCCGAGTTTTAACTCGTTATAGTCAAATGACTATAGCCTTAGAAACTAAGCTATTTAAGGGTGATTTTCACCTTTAAGGTTGGAATAGAAGTATATGTTATCAACAAACAACGTTAGTTTTAAATATGAGCAAGGTGACTGGGCATTAGAGGATATTAGCTTAAGTTTATCATCGGGTAAGGTAACAGGGCTAATTGGTGCCAATGGTTCAGGTAAGTCTACCTTATTTATGATTTTGCTAGGTATTTTAAAACCTAATGCTGGTGAAGTGTGCTGGAATGGCAAACCCATCAGTTATAAAAAGCAAGATTTATATCAATTACGACAAAACGTATCCATTGTTTTTCAAGACCCAGATCAGCAAATTTTTTATACCGATATACGCAGTGATATTGCTTTTAGTTTACGTAATTTAGGGGTAACTGAAGATGAAATCACTAGGCGAGTTAATAACGCTTTGGCGTTAGTAGATGCGCAACATTTTGCAGATCAACCTATTCAGTATTTAAGTTTTGGACAGAAAAAACGGGTGGCTATTGCAGGCGCATTAGTACTAGATGCCCCTTGTATTTTGTTGGATGAACCTACCGCAGGCTTAGACCCGATGGGGCGACAACATATTATTGAAATTCTGCAAAGGGTAGTAGCAGAAGGGAAACAAGTAGTTATTTCTAGCCATGATATTGATTTGATTTATCAAGTCTGTGATGAGGTTTATGTGCTGAATCAAGGACGTTTATTAACACAGGGCGCAACTCAGCAAGTATTTCTAGAAAGTGATTTAATCAAGCAAGCAGGCTTGGTACAACCTTGGTTAGTTAGGTTACATTTAGAGAAAGGTTTACCGTTGTATCGCAATGAGCAGGAATTTTTTAATAGTCAGGATAAATTATGCTAACCATTATTAATCAGCATATTGTGTTAAAGCCATTATCTTTAGAGGATAGTAGTAATATCTTTCAGGTTATTAATAATGAGCGTAGTTATTTACGGCAGTGGTTACCTTTTGTAGACGCTTCACAAGAAGAACAAACCATTAAAGAATATATTGAAGGTGTTTTAGGTTTAGAAAATACGCCACAGTTTACTATTTATGAACAAGACCAATTAATCGGTTTAGTTGGTTTTAAAGATAACGATACTCTAAATCACAAAATAGAAATTGGTTATTGGTTATCTGAAAAGGCGCAAGGGCGGGGCATAATGACTGCTGCCGTAGCTGCTTTACTTGATATGGCATTTACCACATTAGCGCTAAATAGAGTACAAATAAAGGTAGCAGTAGCTAATAGCAAAAGTCGTAGCATTCCAGAAAGATTAGGTTTCTCCTTAGAGGGTATTGAACGAGATGGAGAATTATTGGTTGATGGTGTTTTCACGGATTTAGCTATTTATAGCTTATTAAGACGAGAGTATCAGCCTAGTATAAACAGTAGAGATAACTAAAAATGATTAATGGGCATGGTGATGATGGTTATCAATATCCAAAAATTATAGCTAATTTTAGTTCTAATGTTTATCACCAAACAGATTTATCAGGGTTAGAACAATACTTAACACAGCATATTGATGTTATTCATGGTTATCCTGAACCTGATGCGGTTTCTGTGAGAGAGTTATTAGCAGCGCAAACTAATATTGCAGCAGCTTGTATCTCCGTTACCAATGGTGCAACAGAAGCGATTTATCTGATTGCGCAAGCATTTCGCGGTAGTAAAACAACCATTGTATCGCCTGTATTTAGTGAGTATGCGGATGCTTGTGAGATACATCAACATCAACTACAACATGTTTTTGATCTGCATGATATTGCACCGCAAACAGAATTATGTTGGTTATGTAGTCCTAACAATCCAACGGGTGAAGTTTATTCGGAGCAGCAATTACTTACTTTATTTAAGCAGTATCCAACCACTTATTTTGTAGTTGATCAATCCTATGCAGCGTTTGCTATAGATGCATTATTGGCAATTGATAAAGTGATTCAATACCCTAATGTGATAGTGTTGCATTCAATGACTAAACAGTTTGCTATTCCGGGTTTACGCTTAGGTTATTTGGTGGCTAATAGTGATTTGCTCGCGCGCATTAATTATTTTCGGATGCCTTGGTCGGTTAATAGTTTAGCAATTGTGGCAGGCAACTATTTATTGCAACATGCTAATGAGTTACAGGTTGATTTATTAGTCCTACTGCAACAAACCAAACAATTACAGCAAGCCCTAGCAGCCTTTAAACAATTACAGGTTTTACCTACTCAAACCCATTACTTTTTAGTGAAATTATTAAATGGTAAAAGTGCTGCAGAGTTAAAAAACTATTTAGCTAATAAACATCATTTATTAATTCGTGATGCGGCTAATTTTGTTGGTTTAGATAAACATTATTTTAGGGTGGCTAGTCAGAGTGTAGCGCAAAATAATTTGCTAGTAGCTGCCATTAGTGAATGGCTAACAGAGCAAGAGTGATGAAAAAAATAACCTTAGTAACAGGTGGACAGCGATCAGGCAAAAGTAGTTTTGCTGAAAAGTTAGCGTTATCGTTAAGCGCGAATCCTATTTATATAGCTACTTCTCGTATTTGGGACGAGGAGTATCGGCAACGTATTGAAAGACATCAATTAGCACGTGGTGATCAATGGACAAATATTGAGGAAGAAAAAAAATTATCACAGCATGATGTGACTAATAAAGTGGTGTTGGTAGATTGCGTTACTTTATGGGCCACTAATTATTTTTTTGATTTAGACAGTGCTATTGAACAGGCGTTAATAGAGCTAAAGCAAGAGTTTGCTTTATTTACACAACAAAATGCACAGTTTATTTTTGTGACCAATGAAATTGGTTTAGGTGGCACACCAGAAAATACCTTACAAAGAAAGTTTACCGATTTATTAGGCTGGTTAAATCAATATATTGCGCAGCAGGCTGATGAAGTTTATTTCACAGTGGCAGGCATACCGATGAAAATTAAGGGGTAGTGATGAGAAGTTTTGTGATTAATAAACCAGATGAAGCGATTTGCTCCTTATTACAAGATAAGATTGATAACCTAGCTAAGCCGAAGGGTTCGTTAGGCATATTAGAAAAAATAGCTGCACAAGTAGGCACTATTCAACAAAGTTTATCACCGAAATTAACTAACCCTCACCATATTTTATTTGCTGCGGATCATGGCATAGCTGAATCAGGGGTTAGCCCTTCGCCAAAAGCCATTACATGGCAACAAGCCCTTAATTTTGTTGAGGGTGGTGGTGGTATCAATATTTTTGTACGACAACATGGATTTAAGTTATTAGTAGTTGATGCAGGTGTTGACTACGATTTTGAGGCAGATACAGGGGTAATTGATCGTAAAATTAGTAAAGGTACCGCTAATTTTCTTTATCAAGCAGCCATGACCGAACAGCAAATGGAGCAGGCTATTAACACTGGAGTGGAGTTAGTTGAGCAATGTCATCAAGCAGGTTGTAATATTATTTCTTTTGGTGAATTAGGCATTGCTAATACCTCTCCATCTTCTATCTGGATGAGCTATTTAACAGGTATCGATTTAAAACAATGTGTAGGAGCTGGGTCAGGTTGGGCTTCTGAGGGTACATTGCGTAAATATCAAGTATTGCAACAAGCAGTGGATAACTATCGGGGGGATGGTTCTACCCTAGATATTATGCGTTATTTTGGTGGCTATGAAATGGTGATGACCGTAGGTGCTATGCTAAGAGCTGCCGAGTTAGGGATGGTTATTTTGATAGATGGTTTTATTATGACCAACTGTGTTTTAATGGCTGCTAAGTTTTATCCTCATATTATTGATTATGCGATTTTTGGTCATCAGGGTGAAGAAACAGGTCATAAACTGCTATTAGATTATATGGGTGTGCAATCATTGTTGCAGTTACAGTTTAGATTAGGTGAGGGAACAGGTGCAGTATGTGCCTTTCCATTGGTTGAATCAGCAGTGCGAATGATGAATGAAATGAAATCTTTTGCAAAGGCGGAAGTTACTCCGATTACCAAATGTTAGCATTTATTGCCGTTATTATTTTTTTTACGCGACTACCTTTTTTTAGGAATCGGATGATTCCTGACGAGTACTTTAAAAATATTATCTATTATTGGTCAATGGCGGGTTGGTTAACTGCCTCGGTAATGGCTATGGTACTGTATTTAAGTAGTCTATTATTCCCTATAGCAGTAGCTGTTATGCTAGCGATAGCCAGTAGGTTATTATTAACAGGTGCACTACATGAAGATGGCTTAGCTGATTTTTTTGATGGCTTTGGTGGTGGAATTTCTAAAGAGCGTATCTTGGCTATTATGAAAGATAGCCATATAGGTTGTTATGGTGTATTGGGTTTAATTGTTTATTTTCTTTTATTATTCACTTTATTAAGTGCTTTACCTGTGTATTTGGCTTGTTTAGCTATCTTAGTAGCTGATCCATTTTGTAAAGGATTATCTTCTTTTATTACCGTCCGTTTAAGCTATGCTCGTACCGCTGAAACCAGTAAAGTAAAAGTTGTTTATGATGATATTAAAACTAAGTATTTTTTATATTCAATCAGCTTTGCTTTAGTGCCATTATTAATAATCTTTGGCATTGTTTCACCCGTTTACTACCTATCAATACTTTTACCTATTGCAGTATTTTTTCTATTAACTGCTTTTATGCAAAGTAAAATACAAGGTTATACAGGCGATTGTGCAGGGGCTTTATTTTTAATGACAGAGTTGTCTTTTTACTTGTCATTTGTTGCGTTAGTAGGATTAGTATGAAGCTCTATTTTATTCGTCATACAGCGGTAGATGTGCCGCAAGGTATTTGCTATGGCTGGAGTGATGTGGGTTTAAAGGATAGTTTTAACGATGAAGCTACCGTAGTATTTGAGCAGATTAAACAGATTAAGTTTGATCATGTTTTTACTAGCCCATTAAGTCGCTGTACCAAGTTAGCTAATTATTGTGGTTTTACTAATGCTATTACGGATCATCGTTTAAAAGAACTTAATTTTGGTGATTGGGAAATGCAAAAGTGGGATGATATTCAAGACCCTAATTTACAAAACTTTTATAATGATTGGATAAATACTGCCACCACCAATGGCGAATCATTCCAAGATTTATATAAGCGCTTTATTGAGTTTATTAATACTTTACCAACGACAATCGAAAAAGCAGCCATCTTTACTCATGGTGGTATTATTAACTGTGCCCGTGTTTATGCAGGGGTGACAACCATAGAAAATATGTTTAATAATGCGCCTAGCTATGGTTCTATTACGCCATTAACTATTTTTCCTAACTGCAATTTGAATAAAGGCTAACATTATGCAAAAGCTTTCACCCCTTATGTTTGTTGGTACAGGTAGTGATGTTGGGAAAAGTATTATTACCGCAGGATTTTGTCGTATCTTTAAACAGGATGGTTATACTCCAGCACCTTTTAAAGCACAGAATATGGCTAATAATTCCTATGCTACGGAAGAGGGCTTAGAAATAGGCAGAGCGCAAGCAGTACAGGCGGAAGCGGCAGGGGTGGCTTGTCATACCGATATGAATCCATTATTGCTCAAGCCTTCATCAGATCATACTTGCCAAGTAGTATTAAATGGTAAGCCCATAGGTAATCAAAATGCTTATCAATATTTCCGAACAGAAGGCAGGGAGGAGTTGAGAGCAGAGGTAAATGCGGCTTTTGATCGTTTAGCAAGCAGCTATAATCCTGTAGTAATGGAGGGTGCAGGTAGTATTTCGGAGATCAATTTAAGGGAAGTTGATCTAGTTAATATGCCAATGGCTATTCACGCTAAAGCCAGTGTCATCTTGGTAGCAGATATTGATCGTGGTGGTGTATTTGCCAGCGTTTATGGTTCTATTATGCTACTTACAGAAGAAGAACGAAAATACGTAAAAGGTATATTAATTAATAAATTTCGTGGTGATATTCGACTGTTTGAATCGGGTATTAAAATACTCGAAGATTTATGTGGTATTCCTGTGGTGGGTGTAGTGCCTTACTATAAAGATATTCATATTGAAGAAGAAGATTCTGTTGCACTACATACTAAGCAAATTCAAGCATCCCATGGTAAGGTTAATGTGGTAGTGGTACTATTAAGGCATATGTCTAACTTTACCGATTTTAATCGTTTAGAGCGAGACCCAAGAGTTCATTTATATTACAGTAGTAATGTAGATGAAATTGCCAAAGCAGATATTATTTTATTGCCTGGTAGTAAAAGCACCTTAGATGATTTATATGAGTTACGTCGTAATGGAGTAGCACAAAGTATTTTAAAAGCCCATCGAGCTGGCGCTACGGTAGTAGGTATTTGTGGTGGTTTCCAAATGATGGGGCAGGAGATTTGTGACCCTGACCATGTGGAAGGTTCTATTGAACGATTACCAGGTTTAGGATTATTACCCGTATCTACCAAGATGCTAGGTGAAAAAGTAACACGGCAAGTTAAATTTAACTTTCAACAATCTGCTAGCCTTTGTGATGGTTATGAAATCCATATGGGAATTACCACCCCAATGGATGATAATCCCACATCACCTGTCAATCACTTAACGGATAATACAACCGATGGTTATCTATTGAATAATAAATGCTTTGGTACTTATATTCACGGTATTTTAGATAATGCAGAGGTTATTGATTATTTACTAGAGCCTTATGCTGATAAGCTAACAGAACAACCGTTTGACTATACCGCCTTTAAAGACCAACAATACGATAAATTAGCCGACCATATCCGCCAGCATGTAAATGTTGATTTGGTTTATCAGTTGATGGAGAAATAATTTTTATACTTTTTAAAATTGGTTTTGGATACCGTTAAGAAAAATATAAACAATATTATTCTATATATCTTCCCGCTATTGCTTTATAAATCTGATTTTCATATTGAATAAGTTGATAGCGATTAGACAGTAAAGATATTTTAGTATTGGTTTCTGTATTGAGTGCATCTAGCCAATCTTTAAGTTCACCTGCACCTTGTTGATATCTAATATCATAATACTGTGTGATCTCTACATCATAATTATATTTATCTTGTAAATTGGCTAATGATGCTTGAGCATTTGAGTAATTATAATAGTAGGTACTAATTTCATTTAAGGCTGTGGTAATAGCTTTTTCTAGGTCAAGTCTTATACCTTCATAATCTTCTTTAGAAATTTTTACACGCCAGCGTATTCTATTCCAGTCTAAAAAAGGAAGATCAATACTGACATTACCTGCTGCCATTGGTAAGTCAAAAGTAGTTCGTGCTTTATCAGATGAGCTATTAACAGCAGCACCTAAGGTTATAGTTGGATACCAACTTTTTTCAGTGGCTTTTAAATCGAGTGCAGCTTTCTGTAAGCGGTATTCAGCAGCGCGTAGGTCTGGTCTGTTAGCGATCACTGAAAGAGGAACATTTAAATCTACTTTAGGTAGTTGTAATGTTAATAGATCAGGATAATTAATTAATAAGGATTCTGTTGGTTTTAAATTCAGTAAATCACGTAATGTTTGTTCGGTGGTCTTTAATTGGTTTTGTAAATCAATAAGGCTATTTCTAGCATTTAAAATCGCTTGTTTAGCCTGTGCAGGATCTAATGAGGACACTCTGCCATATTGGTATTTATATGAAACTAGCTGACTAATTTGTTGATAGTTTTCTATATTTTGTTCAGTGATAGTAATCGCTTGATGTAAATATAGAAGGTGGTAATAAGCATCTACCACGTTATTTATTAAAGCTAAGCGAGTGGTTTCTCGATCTTGAATAGTGGCTGCATATTCCCATTGTTGTGCAGAAACAGTATTAGCAATTTTTTGCCATAAATCTACTTCATAGCTAACATTAATTTTTCCAGAGAAAGAGCGTGTTGATGCATCGCCTGTTTTAAGGCTTTTTTGGATGGAACCATCTGTTCCAGCAGAAAAAGTAGGTACTAAATCTTCTCCAATTAGATTGGCTTGGTATAAAGCTCTATTAATATCAATAGCCCGTTTTGCTAAATCAATATTATTGCTCATGGCTAATTCAATAAGCCGATTAAGCTGTTGATCATTGTAAACCTTCCACCAATGATCATCGATTTTATAACGCTTAAGAATATCCTCTGTTAACTGAACACGTTCTTTTAATTGCTCATCAGGATTTTTGGTAGATGTACAACCTACAACAAGCAGTATAAAAACACATGTAATTAGTGTAACGGTGCATTTATTCATTATCGTTTTCTTCATTCCCTTGAAAGAGCAACAATTGGATTAAGTTTGGAGGCATTACGAGCCGGCATAAATCCAAAAATAATACCGATAGCCGTTGAGCAACACAATGCTAGTATAATAGACTCGATTGAAAAAACGAGCGGAAAATCACTAAATAATAGACTAAAAATAACACCAATTAAATAAGAAAGGCCAATGCCTAATATACCGCCAATTAAGCAAATTAATATAGCCTCAATTAGAAATTGTTCTAAAATACTGTGTTCTCTTGCACCAATAGCCATGCGTATACCAATTTCTTTGGTTCTTTCGGTTACCGACACCAACATAATATTCATTACACCTATACCTCCTACAATCAAAGAAATTAAGGCAATACAAGATATTAATAGTGTCATGGTATCGGTGGTACTTTCTATGGTTTGTTTAATCGCATCCATATTCGCGGTGTAAAAATCTGTTTTTTCATGTTTAATAGTTAGAAATTTAGTAATACCGCTATCAGCAATTTGGGTATTAATATTCTCTTTAACTTTCACAATAATGGAAGATATATTGCTGCTACCTGCGATTTTACTCATGGTAGTTGTGTAAGGCATCCATAGTTCTAGATTATTACTGCTAGCCATAAAACCACTGTTAGGTACAGTAACGCCAACCACTTCGAAAGGTTGTTTATTAAATAGAACAACTTTTCCTATAGCAGAAGATGAAGGAAAAAGTCTTTGCTGGGTGTTATGATCGATAACAACAACCGAATTATTATTAACCACATCCTCTAAATTAAAAAATCTACCTTCAGCAATCTGTTGGCCTTTAATATAAAAATATTGTTCGTTAACACCTGTAACCTGACTATTGACCGAAATATTGTTAAAAACCAAAGTGCCTGATGAGGTAATAGTAGGGCTTGCGCCATCAATATAACTTAATTTTGCCAGTTCTTTAGCATCATCATCGGTTAAAGTAGTCACCCTTCCTGAGTACATATCACCAGCGCCACTACCCGCATAAATAGTGATAGTATCTGTGCCTAATGAGTTAATATCAGATAGAATTTTTTGTTGCGAACCTCTACCCAATGCAACAACAGTGACTACGGAAGCTATGCCGATAATAATTCCTAGCATTGTTAGTATAGAGCGAAGTTTGTGTGCCACAATTGCTTGAATAGACATTTTAAAAGACTCAAATAACTGGTCTTTATAAAAAACAAAAGGGTTGTATTTTATAGGCTGCTTTTTTGCTTCAATAGGCGTGTTAGGCTGATTTTGCTTGCGAGTATCTGCAATAATCTCACCATCTTTTATTTCTATAATACGATGAGCATAACTTGCAATCTGTTGATCATGAGTTACTAATATAATGGTATGTTGTTGCTGATGCAGCTCTTTTAAAATATCCATAACCATTTCACCACTGTGTGAGTCTAGTGCTCCAGTAGGTTCGTCGGCTAAGATAATTTCACCACCATTCATTAATGCGCGCGCAATACTTACTCTTTGTTGTTGCCCACCTGATAGTTCATTAGGTTTATTTTTTAATTTATCGGGTAGGTTTAAATCATTTAATAATTTTGTTGCTTTATTAGTACGTTCTGTATGATCGACACCTAAATAAATAGCTGGTAATGCAACATTATCTAATGCCGATAAATTAGCTAATAGGTTATAACGTTGAAAGATAAAACCAAATTTTTCTCCACGAACTTGAGCTAACTCATTAGACGTCATGCTACTGGTTTCAATATTATCTATTTTATAGGAGCCAGAGGAGGGCGTATCAAGACAACCTAGTGTATTCATCAAAGTTGTTTTACCTGAACCAGATTGCCCAACAATAGCTATAAACTCTCCAGCCTCAATGGCAAGGTTTATATCTTTCAGAACGTGAGTTCTATTATTACCCTCACCAAAATATTTATTGAGATTAGTAACTTCAATCATAGCCATTTATATAATCTCAACTACATGCGTTGTACACTAGACATGACTTTGTTATGCATTTCTGCTGAGGTCATTTGCATGGTAATGACTTGCTCACCTCCTTGTAAGCCAGATAGTACTTGTGCATTTATATTATCGGATAATCCTATAGTTACCTTTTTAGTGCTTACAGTGATTCCATCAGCTTCTAACACATCAACATAAGTATTATCACCTTGTCCCTTTAATGCTACTTTGGGAACTAGTAAAACATCTTCTGCACTGGCAATCGTAATCGTATTTTGAGTAGTCATGCCTATACGTAATTTATTTGCTTCGTTAGGTACAATCACATTAGCATAATAGTAAACAGCTGTGTTTGCTTCTGTAGAACCGTTATAGTCGCCTTTGGTGAGGGATATTAAGCCAGGATCTATGCGATTCAGTTTTCCTTGATAAACAGTATTAGGTTCTGAAAGAATGGTATAACTAACCTCCATATTTGGTTGTATTTTTGTTATATCTCCTTCAGAAATCTGCATTTTGATTTCCATTTTGGATAAATCAGCTATTTTTACAATAGTTGGTGTTGTTTGATTGGAGTTAACTGTTTGACCTTCTTCGATAGGGGTTGAAACAATAGTTCCATCTAATGGTGCTATAATTTTGGTATATCCCAAATTAGTTTCAGCATTATTAACTTCTATTTGTGCTTGCACAATTTGCGACTTCATCTCTGTTACACTTGCTCGAGCTGATGCTAAGGCATCTTCTGCGGATTCAAGATTTTCATCTGAAGTGGCATTATGTTTTTTTAAGTTTTTTTCTCGAGTATATTTTTTTTGAGCGACTCTTAACGCTATTTCTCTGGATACTAATTGTGCTTTGTAGGTTTCTAATCTGGCTTTATTAATATTTAATTCGTTGATTTGTGTAATAGAGTCAATATCCGCAATTTTATCGCCTTTTTTAACTTTTTGACCTAGTTTTACATATAGCTTTGTTATTTGGCCTGAAACTTGAGCACCTACTGTTACTAACTGGACAGCCCCAACTTCGCCAGAGGTATTAACAGTTCTTTTAATAGTGCCCACACGAACAGGTTCTGTAATGTAGCTAACTTCATCAGAAGTAGAAAAAAATGCAGAATAACACCAATAAATTAAGCCCAACAATATTAGGAGAGAAACGACTATTTTTATTCCCTTCTTCATTCCAGTTCCTTATATCTATTTTTACATTGAATTATATATTGGCATTCGTTTATATCAATTGTAATTTTAGATAATTATGCGATTCTATCTTATAAAGATAAAATTTTGGGCTGATTGTCTACAGCCTGTTATTGAGTGATAACTAAATTTATTTATGAGTTAGTTAATAATAGATATTTTTAATAATACCAAAGAGTTATCCTTATTGCCAATACTTCTTATCCTTAAACAATACCGCAAAGATAACTCTCACCAATGAAAGATTGATATAGTTGAATATCAATTCATAGGCGCTGGACAACCACTGAATTTAGAGGTGTATGTAGTGGTCATTTGAGCTTGATAAATACCATTTACATATTCACTTCTTTTCCAATGGCAAGCTTTTATGTATTGTAAAAAGCCTGTTTTAACAAGTGAAGTGCCTGTTAAAACCCAAGGTTGATCAGCTAGTTCTGCTTGTGCTGGAACTGCCATAACTGCAAATAAGGCAACAGTGCCTGCCAAAATAATTTTTTTCATCTTCATTTCTCCATAATTTCGATGATTAAAAAAACACACCCTTGTAGAAGAAAATCTACAAAAATGTGACTAACAGAGTAACCTAGTAAGATATTAATGATAATTATACCAATGTCTTATACATTATATTGGGTTAATGATATATAAGCTATTGATTATGTGATGAATATAATACCTATTAGAGTTCACATTATAACTAGACTAATATCAATGTGGTATGAGTATTAATTAATCTTTAATATAATGATTATAAACATATTTTAAGAAAAACTCATACCATTGTTTAGAAAGCAAAATAGCTACAATATTATTTCTTTTTAAGTTAAATATTTTGATTTATAAGTTTTTAGTGATTAAAAATTTTCTTTTAAAAGGTTAATTGAAGATTAAACCTGTCTCAATTTTGAATAATATGGACTTTGTCTAGAGTATAACAACCATGACTTTCATTATATTTAGAGAGCCTCTTATTTTATTAGGTAAATAATATTAAAGATAAAAATTACTTCAATATCAAAGTCTTAAATCATTGCATGGAAAATTAATAAGCTATTGCTTTTATCAATGTTTAATTGTCTTTATACTATAGTCTAATAATAAGAGATAGTTTAGTAGCATAATTAAGTTTTATTTAATATTGAATAAATAAAATGATATTGATGTATTTGGCTATTGCGGTTTGAAGGAGTTAAAAAGTGTTTAGTGTAGCTAATGAAACCATCTACTCATTGCAAATAGAAGGGTTAGAGAGTTCTGGTTTGCAAGTATTGAGTTTTGATGGTATTGAAGGAATGAATGCTGAGTATGCCTTTGAAGTTACACTTGTTCATAATCATTTACGATTTGATATAACACAGCTTCTTTCCAAACCAGCTTATCTTTCATTTACAGCAGATGGCCAGCAAGGGATTCATGGTGTTATTCATAGTGTAAAGCGTGGGGCTGTTGGTAATCACTATGCTCAATTCAAAGTAATACTTGCTCCTCGTTTTAGTCATCTTTACAAAAGAGTAAACCAACGTCGTTGGGTTGAAAAAACAGTACCAGAAATTATCACCTCTATTCTCAATGAGCATGCCATGCAACAAGGTGATAAAAATGGTTTTGAATTTAAACTTAAAGAAACTTATGCACCTCGTGAGTTTTGTGTACAGTATGATGAGAATGATGCTGACTTCATTCATCGCTTATGTGAAGAAGAAGGATGGGGTATTACATATAACTTTACCAATACCTCACATCAAATGGTTTTTAGTGATGCTCAACCATTTCTACCCTCACTAGCAGAAGCAATTCATTATGCTAGTGATACAGGTTTTGTAGCAGACCATCCTGTGCTTAAGCGTTTTGATGTAGGATTAAGTAGCGCTACTAAAACAGCGAGTTTTAGAAACTATAATTTTACTAATATGAAAATCCCCGAGGGTACATCAGAAGGGAAACTTAGTAAAAAAGCTAATGAAGCAGTAGAACCAGATCTAGAAAGCTACGATTATCCAAATCCACATATGGATAAAGCCAAAGCTGACCAACTTTCAAAAATAGAGATTGAACGATTAAGAGCAAGTCATATTCTAGCGGAAGCTTACTCTGATGTACCAACGCTGCACGCAGGTTACTTCTTCATAATAGAAGATTATCCAGCATTAGATACTTTAGATACCACACAACCATGGCTAGTTAAACAAATCCTCCATCAGGCAAGACAACCTCAAGTACTAGAAGCATGGGGAGGGGAGAGCTCGGCCAATACAACTACCCTTGAAGCATTATACAATACACTTCAGAAGTATTTTAGACATCCTATTGTTGAAGAGTTAGAGTTCCCTTATGAAGACTATCGACAAGGTTATCGTAATTGTCTAGTTGCTACTCCACAGGCAGTTACTTACCGACCAGCAAGACTACATAGAAAACCTCAAGTATTAGGATCACAAACAGCTATTGTTACAGGTGCTGCAGGTGAGGAGATCTACTGTGATGAGTATGGTCGAGTTAAAGTACAATTTCATTGGGATAGAGAAGGCTCTTATGATGAAAATAGCTCTTATTGGATCAGAGTAGCCAGCAACTGGGCACATGATGGTTATGGTACGGTAGTTATTCCTAGAGTTGGAATGGAGGTAATGGTCAGCTTCTTAGAAGGTGACCCAGATTCCCCTGTAATTACAGGGGCAGTCCATAACGGTGTTAATAAAGTACCTTATGATCTACCAGCCAACAAGACTAGAAGTGTATTTAAAACCAGTTCTTCAAAAGGCGGTGTAGGTTCTAACGAGCTTCGTATTGAAGACAAGGCAGGGCAAGAACAAATATTTGTACAAGCCCAAAAAGATTTTGATCAGCTTACAAAAAATAACCACACTGTGCAGGTCAACAATAACTCACATCTTCAGGTTCAAAATGAACATAGCGAAACGATTGTTAAGAACCGTTACCAGCACCAACAAAGTGAAGAACACCATTTAACTCAGTTAGATCGTAAAACTCAAATAATGATGAACGATCATAAAACAGTAGGGATAAGTGAACATACCACTATTGGTACAGTGCAAACTATTGAAGCGGGGCAAGAAATCCATCTTAAATCAGGTATGCAAACAGTTATTGATGGAGGTTTAAGTTTAACCCTAAAAGCAGGTGGTCAACATATTGTATTAAATCCAGCAGGTATCTGGATGACCATGCCAGTATGGACAGGTGGTGTTCCAATGGCAGGTACGCCAGCAACGCCATTACTGCCTTTAAATAAAAATAAGGCTGTAGAGTCAACTAGTTCACCTGTAGCGCAACGGCAAGCTTTATTGAAAGCTCAACCTCGTTGTGAGATTTGCGAACAAATGGCTGCACAAGCTAAGGAAAATGCATAATGGCTCGATATACTTATGCACTTGTTGACGGAGTTATGCGACAAACAGCAATACGTGAGTTGTACTCAAAAAAGGAACCATTACAAACCATACCACTGTATATCAATACGCCCTATAAAGACAATTATGATCTTGGTCCAATATTGGTATCAGCGTTAGATGGTTCTAATTTAATTAATGAAATAAAACAAAGTTGGACTAACAGTGCAACCATTATTCATAGCAATGAATATCTACAAACAGTAGCAGATCATCTAAAACAGATAATTACAGTGACAGATGAAACAAATAGCAAAGCCCTATTTAGATTTGCAGACCCACTAATTACTTGGTATTGGCTAAATAGCTATGGGCAAAATGCACTACCAGACATCATGGGGCCTATTAATACATGGCAAGTGCCTGTACCAGTTGCTAAGTGGCAACAACCAGCTATAGAGTGGCAAACTTTTGAAAATCCACAAACAGAACCTTTAAAGATTCAGCTTGACTACCTAAATGAACCTCAAGTTGAGGCACTTAATAATGCGGCTGCTTTCAAATTAAAAAATGAAATCTATGAAACTTGCCTAGAAATAATGCCTAATTTCTTTGAAAATCAGCCAGAAAGCAAAATTAGCCAATGGATGGAATTGCAACATAAAAAAGCGACAGAATTTGGTGTTATTAGTAATCGTAGCTATGCAATGTGGTATGTCATGGCTATGGAGTTTGGTAATGATTTTGCATCCAAACCACAAGGCATTTATCAAAGCTGGTTGGCATCGCAACCAAAGTACAAAGGGCTTCCAGCAGAAGTCAATATACAACATTTTTTTGATGAGCGTACCCAGCCTAGTGAAGCAGTAACAATGGAGATAGTATAATGGGAAATACAGCACAAACTAATAGAAATGATACAGTAAGAGCTAGGCACGATAATACTGCAAGTGGAAGTGGTCAATGTCCTAATCAGGTTACTGAAATCAAAATATTTCCTGTACGCTATGCAGTAGATGAAAATTTCTTTTTAGAAGACCTATCTCAACTAGATCAGCCACAAGATTGGAAAAAAATAATAACTACCGCAAGTGAGCATGGCTTAAGCAAAGAATGGCTAGCTAAACACCCAGATTTAGATACACTCTTACCAACCCTTAGCAGCCGTAACTACAACTTACGGCAACTACGTTCAGGCTGGCTTTATGTTTGGACAAGTCAAAATAAACTGGAAGAATACCAAATCAAACCTGCTCAAAGCGTAGGTGGTAAACCAGAGTTTATCAAGGTTGACCTAGAAGCAAATAAAGATAAAGACGAAAGAACAGCAGCAGGGGAAGCGAGTCAGTTAATAACAGTTCCTAATACTGTAGTGTATATGGCCTACTCATCTGTGCAATGGTCATGGCGTATCTGTGAAAAAATGCAATCTGCTGTAAATAGCAGCAAATGGATGCGCAAATTTAATTTGCCAAACTACCTGCCAGAACATACTGACACACTAGAAAACCTTGCAAAAAATGTAGCAGATATTTTTCAAGGTCAACCGCAAACTAATTTCAAATCAAGTTTAACAACATCAAATGTAGAACATATAAATGAAACTAGAGAACTTGTTAGCAATATACCAGATATATCAATCTTAGCTGCCTCAGATAACAAACAAGCAGATATTATTGCCGCACTAGATGACCCATTCGGTATTATAGATGACCTATTATTGGGCTTAAGCTATGTAGTAACAGAAAAGACCAACTACGAAGAGCAAAACCAACGTAAAACGCGTATTGCAGAAATAGCCATTAGCCTAAGCGGCTTGGGTGTTGATGAGTTTCTTCCAGACCAAGTTAAAGAAGATCAAGAACAAAAATACCAATATCTAAAAGATCTAGTAAGTTTAGGCTACCTAGATGCGGCATACAATGCCTATCTAGAACGTGAGCAAAATAGAGTGGCTGCTGAGATGGATCCTCCTGCACCTTGGGGCGGTTTTAGTGGTTCTGAAAAACAATTTAATAGTGTAGCAAGAGCATTTCAAGCTAAATGGGCTAGTAAAGGGGGAGAGCCTAAAGAAAGTGCTACCGTTACCAGTGCAACAGGTGAAACACAAACTATCTTATGGTTAAATAAAGTAATTGAGTGGGATCGTTGTTCTAATTTAAGACGTCACCTTAAACTAGAAGAAGCATTAGACCATTTGGTTAAACGAGAACAAGCATTAAAAGCTTACCAATACTGCACAGATAATATGATTGCAGATCTTGTGCTATGGCTAGATAAACTATCTCCTGATGCCGATGAAATATTCCATGACACCACTGTTTTTCAACATTCAACAGAACTATTTGTTAATGCAGAAAAAATTATTAACCTTATCCAAGAAAATAGTCAAGGCAGTGAATGGCTGTTTGAACAACTCAAAAAACCTAACACCCTTTTTGGCTTAAGCTTTTTTAACTTTAATGAAGACCTCTACAAACTTTTTGTTCGTGTAGCGAGTGAAGCTAGCCAAGATTTAGCCATCAACCAAACAGGTGATAAATCAGGTACAGGTGGAGTAGAAATGAGTAGTCAACTAGGCTATAACATCTTTAGCCGAGTTAATGACACCATAGGCGCCTTATCCAATGAACATTTAAAAGATTTACCATTCTTTAGAGAGCTTAATGATGTTGCCAAGCGTAGCTATGCAGTTATGCAGCGCATGTCTATTGGTAATGCCCTAGGTAAAGCATATAACAATATGGTACTAGAATGCCTATTTAAATTTGCTTTAATGCAACCCAATGAACTACTACCCTATGCAAGCGTAATTACTCTAGCGCCTTCTAATGATATGAGCTTCTATAAAAATCTTCGTTTTAGAGAAGAGTTTCTTGTTTGGGCTGAGGATGTACGTAAATTAAATGCCGATATTAAAGCACTCTCTCAACAAAACGTAGAACTGAGTAGCAAAGGGCGCACGACTAAAGAAGAACACTTACGAGATAGGGAAACAATAAGGGCAAATCAACGTCAGCGTACAGAATTACAAAGGCAACTTGCACTAAGAAATGCACAAAAACCTATTCCTTTTGTAGCAACAGCAGGAACTATTAATACATCAGTAGGTACAGAAGAATTTTTCTATCGCCAAAGTGGCCAATACGAAGCAATGGAGCGTGCCTATGCTCGAGCACATTCAGCACTAGAGGCTAAAAGTATGGCGAGCCGCTTTGTTAGCCGATTTACTAATGAAGTCAAAGTTAACTTTTTACCCTTAGTGGCGGTGGTATGGAATCTCTACAATACAGCGGAGGCCATTAACCAAGCTAAAAGCTTCAGTAATACCAAAGATACCCTAACGATTACCAGTAATATTGGGTATCTAGGCCAATCTGTGATGACTCTCTGGATGGGGCCAGTATGGGATCGCTATTATAAATTGGCTAGGGGCGTGATTGATAGCACTAATGATATTCTTCGTAATCAAAATGCAAGAAAACTGCTTAGTTTAACAGTTAAAGATTTAGCAGCTCAAAATACTGGATTAGCAAGAATAGCTCCTAAGCTAATTGCACGGGTGGGTATTTTAAATGGTTTATTGGCGGTAGGCGCTTTAGCAGAAATTGGAACAACTTGGAAAGATGTTGAGAACTCATCAAATTGGTTTGAAGGGGCAGGACAAGTAGTAAAATTAGTTTCACTTATTGTTTCTGGTGGAGTTGGTACATTTGCAGCAAGTAATGCTATCTTATTTTTACTGTTTGATTGTGCTTTTGTAGTAGGAACATGGGTTACACCTGTATTATTTGTTGCAGGTATTGTTTATTTGGTAGCAACTATTTGGACACAATACTTCCATAGAGAGGGACTAGCCCTTTGGTTAGATAAATGTATTTGGGGAACAAAGTGTGAATCACAGGGTAATGATGAACAAACCCAACTTACCGAGTTAAAAGCATTGTATAAAATTTTACTAGAGCCAGCCGTACATCTAACCTATACCCAGCAATATAAAGGTCCACAATACGGTGGTAGAGGAGATATTCTATACCACAACCAAAAAATAACGGGTTTTTGGTTACAGTTTGCCTTACCTGTAGAATTAAAAGGCAATACCATTACCCTAAAAACCCTACTAATGGAAGATCGAATATTCTTTCGTGATGATGTACCACTAGAACAAGGCTATCAAACCTTTACTGATACCCTTGAACGTTGGGGTAGCTGGACAGATCCTAATAAGCCTTTAGGAGAAGGTTTACCTCTTAATCCACCAGCCACCTCTGAATACAGGGTAGAACCTTTTGATTATGAAGCCCATGATGATTTTAAACGCTATATCTATACCGCTTGGGTAGCTTATGAGTCTACTACTGATACTATCCTTAGTTTTAAACTGGAGTTCCCAATGAACTTTAATCAACCCGCTAGCTTACTTAATGCACCAGGTATAGAAGGTCAACCAGAAAATATAGATTTTAGCTATCAACAAGTATTACAGACAGGTACAATAGGTACAATAGAAGGCAAGAGTCAGCCTAGACATCTTACTATTGATGAAGGCAAGCAGGATGGAGCAGGTTTCCATATCAACAATCCTCAATACGCTAACCAGTTAAAAACTTACAGATTGATGGTAGGGCAGCCTATTACTGATAGGAAATAATAGTTATGTTAAAAAAATTACTTAACTACAATAAGCAAATGATAGAAAGTATTATTTGGGAAAAAAACAATGATCCTATTCTATTCCAATGGCAAAAGAGAGGAATACAATGGGTTGGGTCTGATTTAAAGTATCGTAAGTTTATGTGTTTTTTTATATTTGGGATATTTTTTAGTATTTTTTCATTTATACTTTTTATGGGAAATAACACATCAGTAGTTAATTTATTAATTTACAGCATGGTTTTCTTATTAATTTTATTACCATTAGCTCCTATTATTTATTGGGGTATTATGGAAAGTAAACTATATAATTACCATATTACACCTCAAAAGTTAGAGCTAGTTAGTTGGAAAGAAGATTTATTATTTGGTAAACAGCTAGCTCAAGGGTTACTTATTATAATAACTCCCTTTCTAGTTATAGTATTTATTACAGAGCCAACGGCATTATTAGTAAGTTTAGGGGGGATGGCAGGTGTAGGTATTTTGGCAGGTGCTACCTTATTTTCTAAAGGTTATATTGCAAGTCATCTTGATTATAAACATCTTTTAACAAGCTGGGATAAAGTTACAAAGATAGAGATAGTTGAGCCAATGAATATAATCTATATATGGGGTACAAATTTTTATCATAAAAAACAAAATACAGATTTATTTTATTTATTTTATAACAAACATAATAAAGACGATTTAATAGCGTTTATAAAACAACAAGCAGAACATAATAATTTATCGATTATTTATAGTGAAGAGTAACCTTTACTAAAAAATATTTTTATGAAAAGAATCTAAATATGCTAAAAAAGTTGTTAAGTAAAATATTTAATTTTAACCAACAAATACAGACCAAAATAGAATGGCAACAAACCAATGAACCTATTTTATTAAGTTGGACAAATAGGGGTATTATAGGAAATAAGAAAGATATTTTTTGGAAAAAAATCACATTCTATGGCTTTTTTTTATGTCTTATAATTTTTACATCAATATTGCTTTTGACTGCTTCTAAGACAATGATGGATTCTTTAATAAGTTTATTAATTATGCTTGTTTTTTATATTCCATTTGTTACGCTTGGCTATTTTGGAATATTTGAATTTAAATTTTATACTTATCGTATTACAGAAAAAGAATTAGAGTTAGTCTGTTGGAAAGAAGACTTATTATTTGGTAAGCAGTTAGCTCAAGGGTTACTTATTATAATAACTCCCTTTCTAGTTATAGTATTTATTACAGAACCTACGGCATTATTAGTAAGTTTAGGGGGGATGGCAGGTGTAGGTATCTTGGCAGGTGCTACCTTGTTTTCTAAAGGCTATATTGAAAGTCACCTTAACTATCAACATATGATTACTCGGTGGGATAGCCTACTAAAGATAGAAATAGATAATAGAGGAAAACCAATTATATTAGTTTGGGGAAAAGACTTTTATGATAAAAAACAGCGGGTTGATCTATTTAATTTATTTTGTAATCCAGAGATTTTTGATGAAATAGTTAAACTAATACAGCAACAAGTTAATGAAGAAGAGTTAGAAAAAGGAATTCATTATTGTGAAACTTGGGGGTAGTAAATAATTACCCTTTAGGAAATAAAATAATGCTAAAAAAGTTGTTAAGTAAAATATTTAGATTTAACCAACAAATGCAAACTAAAATAGAATGGCAACAAACAGATGAGCCTATCTTATTTAGTTGGACTGCTAGAGGACGTGTGGGAAATAAAAGAGAAATATTATTAGGGAAATTAGGATTTGCAGGTATTATTCTTCTTTTTGGTATTTTCCCTACAACTCTTCTTTTAATAGCGGCTAAGGATCAATTAGATATTATTGGCATAATGTGTATTGGGGGAATTATGGCAGGTCCAATAATTTTTATGTCTTATTTTTATACAGTAGGTGGCGAATTCTATACTTATCGTATTACCAAGGAATCTATTGAATTAGCAAGTTGGAATGAGGGATTACCAAAATTTAAAGAAATTATGCAAATATTTCTATGTGTTGTTTTTTTATTTTTAGTTTTTATATTTATAACTGATCCTGCTATTTTATTAATTAGTTTAGGTGGTATGGTTGGGGTTGGGCTTATTGCAGGTGCTACTTTATTTTCTAAAAGTTATTTAGAAACCCATCTTAAATATAAACATTTATTTACTTATTTAAATACAGTAGAGGAATTAAAAATAGATAACTCAAGAAAGCTTATTTTATTAGTGGCTAAAAGTTTTAATCGCAGAAAACAACGAAGTAAACTTTTTAATTTATTTTGTACAGAAGAAAATTTTAATCAATTAGTTCAACTTGTAACTGAAAAAGCAACTATTAACCATATTGAAGTGGTTTATGGTCGAGCTTATGAACCTGATTGATATTAAAATGATTAGAAAATTATTTAACTTATTTAATTATAACCAGCAGTTAATAGAGAAAACTGAGTGGGAAGTAACCAATGAGTCTGTTGTGTTGCAATGGAGTAAAAGAGGATTAGTAGATAATAAAAAGGATTTGCTACTAAAAAAAGTTTTTGGTTATACCACATCAGGTTTATTTGTATTGATGGGAATATTTTTTTCTAAAGATATTTTTTCCTATAACGAATCATTATTAATAAAAATATTAATGTTAATAATTTTATGGGGAATTATATTTTTTTTTTCAACTAGCTTATATTTAGCTTTTTTAGGAGGAAAAATTTACTATTATCGAATCACAATTAAAAATATTGAACTTGCAAGCTGGGTAGATGGTATTTTATTTATAAAATTCTTTTCTCTAGTTTTTCTTTGGTTAGTTGGTATTCTATTGGTGATTGTTTGTATAGTAAATCCTACACTAATCCCAGTTAATTTTGGGGGTATAGTTGGTGTAGGTATCTTGGCAGGTGCTACCTTATTTTCTAAAGGTTATATTGCAAGTCATCTTGATTATAAACATCTTTTAACAAGCTGGGATAAAGTTACAAAGATAGAGATAGTTGAGCCAATGAATATAATCTATATATGGGGTACAAATTTTTATCATAAAAAACAAAATACAGATTTATTTTATAACAAACATAATAAAGACGATTTAATAGCGTTTATAAAACAACAAGCAGAACATAATAATTTATCGATTATTTATAGTGAAGAGTAACCTCTACTAAAAAATATTTTTATGAAAAGAATCTAAATATGCTAAAAAAGTTGTTAAGTAAAATATTTAATTTTAACCAACAAATGCAAACTAAAATAGAATGGCAACAAACCAATGAGCCTTTTTTAAGTGTTTTACCTACAATTCCTCTTATTTAGATAATCACTAGAATTACCTTTGATCTTATAATTGCTATAAAATATACTGTTATATAGTTAAATAAATTTATTGTTAATCCTGCAAAGGAGAAGAGTATGTTTAGGGATATTGTAGTGACCTTCATTTTTGAAACAATGATGGAGGAAGAGGTCAAGTAAACTTTTTTCCTCCAAATATATACATTGATTTGGAGGTTTAAATGCCGTATCAACAGTTAACAAGTTACGGATTATCATCTCGTTTCGAACAAGACGCTTTGCTATTCCCAGAATTAACGCTAGCAAGAGTTACTGGGCAACATCGTAATATTTATACAATTATTACTGAGCATGGTGAAGCACACGCTTTAGTATCTGGTAAATTTATCCATTGCGCTAATACCAATACAGATTTTCCTGTGGTTGGCGATTGGGTAATGGTTAGTTTAGCTGATATTGAACAAACAGCTATTATTCATCATATCTTGCCAAGAAAAACTACATTTGAGCGTAGGGCAGCAGGAACTCAAAACACAGTACAAATTGTTGCTTCGAATATTGATTATATTTTTATTTGTATGTCATTAAATAATGACTTTAATCTACGTCGTTTAGAGCGTTATTTATCGATTGCTTGGCAAGGTACAGCAACACCTGTGGTTGTTTTGACAAAGTCAGACCTTTGTGCTGATTTAGCAAATAAACTGCAACAAGTAGCGGCGGTGAGTTTAGGTGTAAATGTGTTAGTTACTTCTATTCTACAGTCTGATAATTATAAGGTTTTTGCACCTTATCTCAGTAAGGAGAAAACGGTTGTTTTTTTAGGCTCGTCAGGTGTTGGGAAATCATCATTAGTTAATCAACTGCTAGGTAAGGATGTATTTCTAACTCAAGCAGTGGGTAGTGATGATTCAGGTCGACATACAACCACATCAAGACAGTTATTAGTACTGCCTAATGGTGGGGCTGTCATCGATACACCAGGAATGCGTGAGTTGCAGTTAGATACGGGAAATCTAGCTAAAGCGTTCGAAGATATCGAATCATTGGCTTTACAATGTAAATATAGAAATTGTACACATACCAGTGAAAATCGATGTGCAGTTCAACAAGCGATTTCTGATGGTACATTATCATTGGAGCGGTTGGAGAGCTATCGAAAACTTGCAAGGGAAACTCAGTATGAGGGACTAAACTCACGTCAGTTAGAACATGCGAAAATTAATAATATGTTTGGCAGTGTTAGCGAATTTAGTAAGCTGCGTCGTCATGTTAAAAATAATCGCAATAACTAACATATTGTTATATTAAGCACTTTTTAAAGGGGGAATTTTTCCCCTTTATTTTTGCTTAGTATTTTAATAGTTAGTATTGGATAACTAAACGCACAAATTTATATAAATAAAGTTGTTATTATCTTTTGTGGATTTTGGGAGTAAACTAGGTTAATTAAGTTGGGGAAAGATTGTTATCTTAGGGAGTACTTTAGTGAGTGCTTATCTTCTTACTTCGGAATTAGCTCAACAGATTGTTGATAAAACAATGAAGATCATTGGTTGTAATGTGAATATTATTGATACCAATGGTTTGATCATAGGGAGTGGTGATCCTGAGCGAATAGGTGAGTTACATGAAGGGGCGATGATGGCTCTTTCATTAGGTCGTATGATAGCTATTGATTCAAAGATGAGTGGTGATTTACACGGTGTTAAACCGGGTGTTAATTTGCCTCTAATTATTGATGATGAAGTGGTTGGTGTTATTGGATTAACAGGGGAACCTGCGCATTTAAAACAGTTTGGCGAATTAGTTTGTATGTCTGCTGTGATGATGATGGAGCAAGCTAAGTTATTGCGTAGCGTCGCTCAAGAAACTCGTTTACGAGAGGAGCTGGTGCTTGATCTATTGCAGTCTAAAGAGTTATCTAAACGGCATTTTGAGTGGGCACAGCGTTTAGGTATTGATTTAAATGTGCCACGAGTGGCGATAGTTGTTGGTATTGATAGCGAAAATTTAAAAGTAGAAGTAGCCATTGATGAAATTAAGCTACTGCAAGATTATCTGGTTGCACAAAATATAGGTTGTTTATTTGCTATTCGTTCGCTAACAGAAATGATTGTCTTGTCGCCTGCATTAAACCAGTATGGACGTTGGGATATAGAAGAGCATAAGGCAAGGCTTGCTCAGTTGGTGTTATTAAGTGAGCAACGTAGTAAGTTAAATATTAGAACGGCTTTAGGGCATTATTTTAAGGAGGGTATGGGTAGCAATCATTTAGCCTACTCATACCAGACTGCTTATACTACGTTAATGTTAGGTAAGCAACGTAAGCCTGAAGTAAAAAACTATTATTATCAAGAAATGTCCTTACCTGTGTTGTTAAATTCGTTAAACTCAGGCTGGACTGCTTCAGAATTTTCACTTCCTTTAAATAAGTTAAAAGCTCAAGATAGCAATGGCATATTACAGAAAACATTGCATGCTTGGTTTAAGCATAATCTGCAAATGGGTAATACCGCTAAAGCCTTGCATATTCACCGTAATACTTTGGAGTATAGGTTAACTAAAGTGGCTTCTATTACAGGCTTGGATATTGAGTTATTGGATGATAGGTTGTTGATGTATATTGCTTTGCAGTTGGATGGCACTAATGCTGTAGAAGATGCATTACATGAGATCGATGATTAACTCGATCCCATGTAATGGGTTGTATTATGTTACAGGAGCTGGATTAAATACAGCCAGTGGGTTATGTAGTCCCCAATGATCTGACCAAGGTTTTTTGCCACTGGCTACTTCTAAGATCATTTTAAATAATTCCCAACCTACGTCTTCAATAGTTTTCTTGCCTAATGCAATATCACCTGCGCTGATATCCATTAAGTCAAACCAGCGATCTGCAATAGCATTGCGACTGGCCATTTTAATAACAGGTACAGCGGCTAAACCATAAGGTGTACCACGCCCTGAGGTAAATACTTGAACAGTAATGCCAGAGGCGACTTGTTGTGTGCCACAAACAAAATCACTGGCAGGAGTAGCGGCAAAGATTAGGCCGCGTTTTGTGGGGCGTTGGCCGGGTGATAATACTTCTACAATAGCACTGGTGCCAGATTTGGCAATGGAGCCCATGGCTTTTTCTACAATATTATTTAAGCCCCCTTTTTTATTGCCTGGGGTAGTGTTAGCACTGCGGTCTACTTTGCCAGCATTTAAATAATCGTCATACCATGCCATTTCTCGAATAAGTGCTTTGCCCACTTCTTCGTTGGCTACCCGTGGTGTGAGTAAGTGGATCCCGTCACGTACTTCTGTCACTTCAGAGAACATAACGGTTGCACCACAACGTACTAATAAATCAGAAGCAAAACCAACTGAAGGATTGGCTGTAACGCCAGAGAAAGCATCGCTTCCACCACACTGCATACCAACCACAAGTTCGGAGGCAGGGACTGTTTCACGTTTTCTTTGGTTGAGACGTGCTAAGTGTCTTTCTGCTACCGCTAGAATATGTTCAACCATGGATTGAAAACCATGATGTTGTTCATCTTGTAGTACCACCACATCATCGGCATCAACTAGTTTGATAGGTTGTGTATCAGGTGTGCCTTTGAGCAACCGTTCTGGTTGGAATTTTTCACAACCTAAACTAACAACCATTACCTCACCGCCAAAGTTGGGGTTTTTAGCTAAGTTATGAATTGATCTGATAGGAATAATAGCTGCTGGCGCATCAATGGCAACACCGCAGCCATAAAGGTGGGTAAGAGGGATAACACCATCCACATTAGGGTATTTAGGCAGCAGATCACGTTCAATTATTTTAGTGACATACTCTACAACACCCGATACACAGTTAACACTCATGGTAATCCCTAATAGATTACGAGTACCAACACTACCATCTGGATTTTTATAGCCTTCAAAAGTATAGCCTTCTAAGGGCGGAAGAGGTTTTGGTATTTTGGTGGCTATAGGCAGTTCATGTAGTTCTGGCGCTGTTGGCATACGGGTTATGCCTTCATGTACCCAACTCCCTTTTTTTACATTGCCAATGGCATAGCCAACAACTTCGCCATAACGGATAAAGGCTTCACCATCAGCAATATCTGTCAGTGCTACTTTATGTGCTTGAGGAATATCTTCAACCAGTGTTAAACCATCTGCAAAGACAGTGCCTGTAGGTAGACCATGGTCATTAACAACAATTGCAACATTATCACTGGGGTGAACTTTAATATATAGAGGTGTGCTAGTAGTCTCATCAGTCATGCGTGTTTCCTCACCTTATAAATTATTGGTTTTTGGATTGGTATCATCTTATGTGATTTTTTGCTAAATAACAGTGTGCAAACTAACAATTTTGCCTCTAGATATGCAGCAATGTTAGTGAATATGCCTAGTGGATATAGGTTATATATTGCAGGACAGGGAGCTTAGAGATTGTTAGTGTATCTGCCCATTAAAAAAAATAGAAACTATAAAAATATTGGGCGTTTGCCTAATGCTTTGTAAGCAAAGCAGGTGTTACATTTGATTTCAGCGTTAAATTATAAATCGATGGAAAGAATTTCTGCTCAAATCATGGTGGTATCTATTATGGCTGAGAATACAAATGTAGTAACGCGAAGTGCTAAACGTACTAATGTACGTTGGATGATGGTTATTTTCTTATTTATTGTAACTGCTATTAACTATGGGGATCGTTCTACTATAGGTATTGCTGGTAAGAGTTTGAGTGGTGAGCTTGGCTTTGACGCAGCTGCGATGGGATGGGTTATCGCTTCTTTTAGTATTGCCTATGTTATTGGTCAGTTACCTGGTGGTTGGTTGTTAGATAGATTCGGTTCAAAACGAGTTTATTTTTGTAGTATTCTATTTTGGTCTATTTTTACTTTGTTACAAGGGACTGTTCATTTCTTTATTGGTGCATGGGCACTGATAATGTTATTTACTTTCCGCTTTTTAATGGGCTTAGCTGAGGCTCCATCATTTCCGGGGAATAGTCGAATCACTGCAGCATGGTTCCCAGCTAAAGAGCGGGCTACAGCCGTATCTATTTTTAACTCTGCACAATATTTCGCGACCGTTATTTTTGCGCCTATTATGGGTTGGTTAACTCATGAATATGGTTGGCAATCAGTGTTCTTCTTTATGGGCGGAATTGGTATTTTTATCAGTTTTGTCACTATTATTTTAGTGCATAATCCTAAAGATCACCCTTGGGCTAATAAAGCAGAAGTGGACTATATCGCCGAAGGTGGTGGTTTAGTAGATATGGACCAGAAAAAAGAGAAAAAGAACGAAGGTCCTAATCTTGGTTATATTAAACAATTGATTACCAATAGAATGATGTTAGGCGTTTATTTAGGTCAGTATTGCATCAATGTATTGACCTATTTTTTTATTACTTGGTTTCCTATTTATTTAGCAACAGAGCGTAACTTAGATATTAAGTCAGTAGGTTTCTTAGCTGCTGTACCTGCAATCTGTGGCTTTGGTGGGGGTATCTTAGGTGGCATATTCTCAGATTTTTTAATGAGAAAAACCAACTCTTTAGCCATAGCCCGTAAAACACCGATTGTGTTTGGCATGTTGTTTTCAATGACCATGATCTTTTGTAATTATGTAGATTCTATTCCAATGGTTATTTTGTTTATGTCATTAGCTTTCTTTGGTAAAGGAGTAGGAGCGTTAGGTTGGGCTGTAATGGCTGATACTGCACCTAAAGAAATCAGTGGTTTAGCAGGCGGCTTATTTAATATGTTTGGTAATGCTTCTAGTATTATTTCGCCTATTATTATTGGTTATATCGTTCATACTACAGGTCGTTTTGAGTGGGCTTTAGTATTCGTGGCAGCCCATGCATTTATGGCAGCGTTTAGTTTCTTATTTATTGTTGGCCCTATTAAGCGAATGGAGCTTAAAAAGGATCCCGTAAAGAATTGATAAATGGGAAGAAAGATGATGAGTACACAAACAGTTCCTACGATCACTTCAATGCAAGTTATTCCTGTAGCAGGCTATGACAGTATGCTAATGAATGTAGGTGGTGCACATTCACCTTATTTTACGCGCAATATTGTAATCCTTAAAGATAACGCAGGGCATGTGGGCGCAGGAGAAGCACCCGGTGGAGAAACGATTTTTAATGCGTTAGCAGAGGCTGTTGCTCATGTAGAAGGTAAACCTATCTCTATTTTAAACCGTATCGTTAATGATATGCACAATGGCTATTTGGATGCTGATTACGATACCTTTGGCAGTGGTGCTTGGACATTTGAGTTGCGTGTTAATGCTGTCGCTGCCTTAGAAGCGGCGTTACTTGATTTAATGGGGCAGTTTTTAAATGTGCCGGTGGCTGAATTACTAGGCCCTGGTAAGCAACGGGATGAAGTAACAGTACTAGGTTACTTATTTTATATAGGTGATGACAAAATTACTGATTTGCCTTATCAAGCACCTGTTACTAATAGCCATGACTGGTATCGTATTCGTCGTCAACAAGCAATGAGCACACAGCGAGTTGTTGAGCTAGCAGAAGCAGCTACAGATCTTTATGGTTTTAAAGATTTTAAATTAAAGGGTGGTGTGCTTGAGGGGGAAAAGGAAATTGAAACCATTATTGCACTTAAGCAACGTTTCCCTGAGGCACGTATTACTTTAGATCCTAATGGATGTTGGTCATTAGCAGAGGCTATCCGCCTTTGTAAAGGTATGCAGGATGTTCTAACCTATGCAGAAGACCCTTGTGGTGCAGAGCAGGGGTATTCAGGCAGGGAAATTATGGCTGAGTTTAAACGAGCAACAGGTCTACCCACTGCTACTAATATGGTTGCTACTAATTGGCGTGAAATGTGTCATTCCATCATGTTGCAATCAGTAGATATTCCCTTAGCTGACCCTCACTTCTGGACATTAACAGGCGCTAGTAAAGTGGCTCACTTATGTAATGAATGGGGCTTAACATGGGGTTGTCATTCTAATAATCACTTTGATATTTCATTGGCAATGTTTACCCATGTAGGTGCTTCTGCACCGGGTAATCCAACGGCATTAGATACCCATTGGATCTGGCAAGAGGGTGATATGACGTTGACTAAAGATCCCTTAAAGATTGTTAATGGAAAAATTAAACTCAATGATAAACCGGGTTTAGGCATTGAGTTAGATATGGATAAAATCGCCAAAGCACACGAGTTACATAAAAAACTGCCAACAGGGGCGCGTAACGATGCCATACCTATGCAGTTTTATTATCAGGGTTGGACATTTGATCGGAAGCGGCCTTGTATGGTTCGCTAGCAGTATTGGGTATTAAGGCTAATGTATAGAGAACAAGTATTAATATTAGGAGCTGTTTTATGAATAAGACACCTGTAATTACAGAAATGCAAGTAATCCCTATAGCTGGCTATGACAGTATGCTATTGAATTTAAGTGGTGCTCACTCACCATTTTTTACCCGTAATATAGTTATCTTAAAAGATAACAGTGGTAATGTGGGAGTGGGTGAAGTACCTTGTGTTGGCAATGTCACCAAAACGTTAGAAGATGCTAAGCCATTAGTGGTGGGTAAACCCATTGGTGAATATAAAAATGTGATGAATGTGGTGCGTAAGCAATTTGCTGATCGTGATGAGGGTGGCCGTGGTAATCAAACCTTTGATCAACGTTCAACGATACATGTGGTAACGGCCATTGAAGCAGCGATGTTGGATTTATTAGGTAAGTTCTTAGGCGTTACCGTAGCATCATTATTAGGTGATGGTCAGCAACGTGATGAAGTAGAAATGCTTGGCTATCTATTCTATGTGGGTGATCGCAATAAAACTGATTTACCTTATCAAAGTCAGCCGAATGAATCTTGTGACTGGTATCGTTTACGCCATGAAGAAGCGTTAACAGCAGAGTCTATTGCTCGTTTAGCGGAAGCTACTTATGAGAAATACGGGTTTAATGACTTCAAATTGAAAGGTGGTGTATTAAAAGGGGAAGAAGAAGCAGAGGCGATTATTGCCATTAAGAAAAGGTTCCCTAATGCCCGCGTAACCTTAGACCCTAATGGCGGTTGGTCATTAGATGAAGCCATTAAGATTGGTAAATATTTAAAAGGTACGCTTGCCTATGCGGAAGATCCTTGTGGTGCTGAGCAAGGTTATTCTGGCCGTGAAATTATGGCAGAGTTCCGCCGTGCAACAGGTCTGCCAACTGCTACTAATATGATAGCCACTGATTGGCGACAAATGGGACATACCATTTCCCTACAATCAGTAGATATTCCATTGGCTGATCCACATTTCTGGACAATGAACGGTTCTGTACGGGTTGCGCAAATGTGTCATGAGTTTGGGTTGACATGGGGTTCCCATTCCAATAATCATTTTGATGTGTCTTTAGCAATGTTTACTCATACTGCAGCAGCGGCACCGGGTAATATTACTGCAATTGATACCCATTGGATTTGGCAAGAAGGTAATCAGCGTATTACTAAAGAGCCATTACAAATTGTTAAAGGTATGGTGCAAGTACCTAAAAAACCAGGGCTAGGTATTGAAATTGATATGGACCAAGTGATGAAAGCTCATGAGCTTTTCAAGAGTATGGGGCTTGGTAATCGTAATGATGCAATGGCCATGCAATATTTAATTCCTAACTGGACATTTGATAATAAACGTCCTTGCTTAGTTCGTTAATTGCTGTTGAGAGAATGAAAATGTCTAAAGAAAATAGCTGTTTTAATCAGTTAAAACATGATGTGATTAATAAAAAAACATTATTTGGTTGTTGGGCGGCGTTAGGCAGTCCAATTACAACTGAAGTCTTAGGTTTAGCTGGTTTTGACTGGTTATTGTTAGATGGTGAACATGCTTGTAATGATGTCTTAACCTTTATTCCACAGTTAATGACTCTTAAAGATAGCAGGAGTGCACCTGTAGTGCGTCCTGCTAGTAATGACGTTGTATTGATTAAACGGTTACTTGATATCGGCTTTTATAACTTCTTAGTACCTATGGTAGAAACCAAAGAAGAGGCTATTAAAGCGGTTAAAGCAACTCGTTATCCACCTGAAGGTATAAGGGGGGTATCAGTTGCTCATCGAAGTAATAAGTTTGGTACGGTGGCGGATTATTTTGAGAAGATTAATCAAAATATTTGTGTCATGGTACAAATTGAAAGTCAGTTAGGCGTGCAGAACGTTGAGCAAATCGCAGCAGTTGATGGTGTAGATTTACTGTTTGTTGGCCCCAGTGATCTATCAGCCGCATTAAATCATTTTGGGCAACCTAATCACCCAGAAGTACAAAAAGTCATCCAACATATTTTTGATGTAGCAAAAGCGCACAATAAAGCAGCAGGTATTTTAGCACCTGTTGAGGCTGATGCTAGACGCTACCTTGAAATGGGAGCGACTTTTGTAGGCGTAGGTAGTGATTTAGGGGTGTTCCGTGGTGCAACTCAGGCATTGGCAGATAAGTTTTTAAAATAATGACTGAGTGTTTTTTAATTTGTTTATTTAGGAGAAGATGATGATTGTAGGTTTTATTGGCTTAGGTATTATGGGTAAACCAATGAGCAAAAACTTGTTAAAAGCAGGTTATTCGTTAGTTGTTTATGATCATAATCAAGCATCTATTGATGAAGTTGTATTAGCAGGTGCCAAAGCAGCTCAATCCAACAAAGAGGTAGCAGAACAAGCTGATGTAATTATTACCATGCTTCCTAATTCTCCTCAAGTGCAAGAAGTCGCATTGGGTGAAGGAGGAATTGCTGAGCATGCCAAAGCAGGCACAGTGTTAATAGATATGAGTTCTATTGCTCCTTTAGCCAGTCGAGCAATTCATGATGCCTTGGCTAAGAAAGGTATTGCCATGCTTGATGCTCCCGTTAGTGGTGGTGAGCCTAAAGCAATTGATGGTACGCTTTCAGTGATGGTAGGCGGTGATAAGGCTTTATTCGATAAACATTATGATCTAATGAAAACAATGGCAGGTTCTGTTGTTTACACAGGCGCTATTGGTGCTGGTAACGTAACTAAATTAGCTAACCAAGTGATTGTAGCACTCAATATCGCGGCTATGTCAGAAGCATTTGCTTTAGCCACTAAAGCAGGGGTTGAGCCAGAGCTTGTTTATCAAGCAATTCGCGGTGGTTTAGCAGGTAGTACGGTATTAGATGCTAAAGCGCCGATGGTGCTTGAGCGTAACTTTAAACCTGGTTTCCGTATTGATCTGCATATTAAAGATTTACAAAACGCCTTAGATACATCTCATGGCGTGGGTACTTCATTGCCATTAACCGCTTCTGTAATGGAAATAATGCAAGCACTTCGTACTGATGGCATGGGTGATCTTGACCATAGTGCCATTGCACGTTTTTACGAGAAGCTTGCTAAAGTTGAGATTAAAAAGTAGTTTTTTAATGATACCTCCCTAATCACTATGCATTAGATTAGGGAGGAGAATTAACCTTTTAGTCAGTAACATTAGAAAATTTGTTATGAGCGTTGCCTTGTAAGGGTGACAGTTGTCTTTTATTTATTATTTTATGAGGGTTATATTCAATGCCTCAGCCAAAAGAAATGCTAAATCAATTGTTTAGGATTATCTTACAGGCAGCAATGCCAGAAGGTAAAATAGCGCAGCTATTGCCAAAAACATCACCAAAAGGCAAAACCATTGTGTTAGGTGCGGGTAAGGCAGCTGCTAGTATGGCTGCCGAGTTAGAGAGGGTTTATCCATTTCCTATAGAAGGTATGGTGATCACCCGCTATGAGCATGGCTTAGACACTAAGTTTATTAAAATTGTTGAAGCATCACATCCTGTACCTGATAGTAAAGGGCAAGCAGCAGCTAAAAGGCTATTTGAATATGCCCAGTCGGCTACAGCAGATGATATAGTGATTTTTTTAGCTTCAGGTGGTGCTTCTGCATTAATGAGCTTACCACGTGAAGGTATTACTTTAGATGATAAGAAATTTATCACTAAACAGTTGTTAGCTTGTGGTGCGCCAATTGATGAAATGAATGTAGTACGTAAGCATTTATCAGCTATCAAAGGTGGTCATTTAGCACAAGTGGCGGCACCAGCAAAAGTAATTACCTTTGCCATTTCTGATGTGGTGGGTGATGACTTATCTGTAATTGGTTCAGGTGCAACGGTTGCAGACCCATCTACCTTTGCTGATGTGAAACGTATTCTGAAAAAGTACAATATTCAGTTACCAGAAGCAGTTGCTCAATTTTTAGCATCTGCTACTGAACAAGATGAAACACCTAAGTCGTTATCTAATACGGAGTCTCACCTAATTGTAACGCCCTATGATGCTTTTAAAGCAACTGAACAAGCAGCGCAGGCGATGGGGCTTAATGTGCTGTTTTTAGGTGATAGTATTACTGGAGAAGCACGACATGTGGCGGCAATGCACGCTGGAATTGTTAGGCAAATTAAACAACATGAAACTCCTGTTGCCAAACCCGCTTTATTATTAACGGGTGGTGAAACAACAGTGACCATTGCTGCTGAAGGTGGTCGTGGTGGTAGAAATACTGAGTTTTTATTAGCATTAGCTATTGAGTTAAATGGTTTAGATAATGTTTATGCGATTGCTTGTGATACCGATGGCATTGATGGCAGTGAGGATAATGCAGGTGCTATTATAACACCTGATACTTTAACTCGAGCGGCTCAATTAGGGCTTTCTGGGGCAGAATATTTGGCTAAAAATGATGCTTATAGTCTTTTTAGTGAGTTGGGTGATTTAGTGGAAACAGGCCCTAGTCGAACTAATATTAACGATTTTAGAGCGATATTAATTTTATAGGGTTTAGTGGGATAGTATGACTTATTATCCCACTGTGTTTATAGTTAAAAGATAAATAGAGGTCGTTGCTTGGCGATCTCTAGCTTAAAAGTATAGTTGATTATAAAACCTAGTAAGTAACCTTATGACCATAACTAGCAATGATATGTTGAATACGTTTTAAGGTTTCGGAAGAGGGAGGCTGCGTACTCTCTAACTTGTATTTCCATCCTAAATTTTGCCATTTATGTTCGCCTAGTTTATGAAAAGGCAATAGTTCTATCTTTTCAATGTTTTGCATAGATTGGGTAAACTGACCCAATAGGTGAGCTGAATTATCATCATCTGTCCAACCAGGTACAACTACATAACGAATCCAAGTAGGTTTATTTTGTTGCTGTAAATAGCGTGCAAAATTTAAGGTATATTGATTAGAAATACCCGTTAGTTTTTTATGCGTGTCATTATTGATTTGTTTTAAATCTAACATAACCAGATCAGTTTCTTGCAGCAAGTCTATGATGTGTTGCGTGTAGCGTTTTACATAGCCGTTGGTATCTAAACAGGTGCTTATGCCTGCTGAATGACAAGCTTTAAACCATTGGCTTATAAATTCAGCTTGTAGCATGGCTTCACCGCCAGAGGCGGTAACACCTCCACCATTGGGTATTAAGAAGTGTTTATAGGAAATAATTTCTTGCATCAGTTCGTCAATGGTAATCAAACGACCTGCTTTTATATCCCATGTATCGGGATTATGACAATACAGACAACGCATAACGCAACCTTGGAAAAATACAATAAAACGTATTCCTGGACCATCAACAGTACCAAAAGATTCAATGGAATGGATGCTGCCTGTTGCTGATGCTAAAGATGTAGTCATTATCTTTAATATTGCCTGTACAAGAAAAGACTCTTGCTAGAGTCTTTTCTGTAGTAGTTAAATTACATCGCTTCTGTAAAAGTGCGACTGATTACATCGTTTTGTTGCTCTTTGGTTAAAGAGTTAAAACGCACTGCATAGCCTGATACACGAATGGTTAGGCTCGGGTATTTTTCAGGGTGTTGTTGTGCGTCTAATAACATTTCACGATCTAACACGTTAACATTGAGGTGCTGACCTCCCTCAAACTCATTGCTATGATGGAAGTAGCCATCCATCATTCCAGCAAGATTTGTTTTGCGAGTTCTATCATCTTTACCCAGTGTTTTGGGAACAATAGAAAAGGTGTAAGAAATGCCATCTTTAGCATAAGCAAAAGGTAATTTAGCGACAGAGGTTAATGAGGCAACCGCTCCCTTTTTATCGCGGCCATGCATAGGATTAGCGCCTGGGCCAAAGGGTGCGCCAGCAGGGCGACCATCAGGTGTATTACCCGTCTTTTTACCATATACAACATTTGAAGTAATAGTAAGTACAGACTGAGTCGGGGTTGCATTACGATAGGTTTTTAATTGACTGATCTTAGTCATAAACCGTTCCACAAGATCACAAGCAATATCATCAACTCGCGCATCATTATTACCAAATTGAGGGTAGTCACCTTCAATTTTAAAATCGATAGCAATGCCATCTTTATCACGAATGGGTTTGACGGTGGCATATTTAATAGCAGCTAGTGAGTCGGCTGCTACAGATAGCCCTGCAATACCACAAGCCATGGTGCGAACAACATCGCGATCATGTAATGCCATCAAGGCTGCTTCATAGCTGTACTTATCATGCATATAGTGAATGCAGTTTAAAGCAGTGACGTATTGTTTAGCGAGCCAATCCATAAATGAATCTAAACCAGCCATTACTTTATCAAAATCTAATACTTCATCTAGCATTGGCGCTGTTTTTGGGCCTACTTGAATTTTTAATTTCTCATCAATACCGCCATTAATTGCATATAGTAAGGTTTTGGCTAAGTTAGCCCGTGCACCAAAGAATTGCATTTGTTTACCGACTACCATAGGGCTTACACAGCAAGCAATAGCATAGTCATCACTATTAAAGTCGGGACGCATTAAATCATCATTTTCATATTGTAATGATGAGGTATCTATGGATACTTTACTGGCGTATTCTTTAAAGCTTTGTGGTAGTTTTTCAGACCATAAAATAGTGATATTAGGCTCTGGAGAGGGACCCATATTATAGAGGGTATGTAAGAAACGGAATGAGTTTTTAGTGACTAATGTTCGTCCATCTAGTCCCATACCACCAATGGATTCAGTTGCCCATATTGGATCACCAGAAAATAGCTCATCATATTCTGGGGTACGTAAAAAGCGAACCATCCGTAATTTCATCACAAAATGGTCGATAAACTCTTGTGCTTGTTGTTCTGTGATTACACCATTATCCAAATCACGTTGAATATAAATATCGAGAAAAGTTGATACTCGGCCTAGCGACATAGCTGCGCCATTTTGCGATTTAACAGCTGCTAAGTAACCAAAATAAGTCCACTGAATAGCTTCTTGAGCAGTAGTGGCTGGTATTGAAATATCATAGCCATATTTGGCTGCCATTTGTTTTATTTGGTTTAATGCTTTGTGTTGTTCAGTGATTTCTTCACGTAAACGGATAGTGGCTTCTAAGTCTGTACCTTTTTCTAAATCAGCTTGTAGTGAATCAAATTGTTTACGCTTATCAGCCATTAAAAAATCAATGCCATAGAGTGCTACACGACGATAGTCACCAATAATACGACCACGCCCATAGGCATCTGGTAAACCAGTGATAATCCCCGATTTACGGCAAGCTACAATTTCAGGCGTATATACATCAAATACCGCTTGGTTATGCGTTTTACGGTATTTAGTAAAGATTTCTGCTACAGTAGGGTCTAGTGTACGATTATAGGCTTGGCAAGAGCTCTCAATCATCCGAATACCACCAAAGGGAATAATTGCCCGTTTTAGTGGTTTATCAGTTTGTAAGCCGACAATAGTTTCTAAAGATTGGCTGATGTAGCCAGCGTCATGGGATGTGATAGTAGAAATAATGTCCGTATCAAAATCGAGTGGTGCTTTAGTTGTATTTTCAACCTTAATACCCTCCAAAACTTCATTCCATAACTTAGTTGTTGCTTCAGTCGCTTCTGTTAGAAAAGCTTCGTCACCCTCATAGGGCGTATAGTTGGCTTGAATAAAATCGCGTACATTCACTTCATTTTGCCAGTGAGTGCCTTTAAAACCTTTCCATGCAACTGTTTGTTTATCAGTTAAATTGCTCATATTTATTTCCTTAGGATGTTGGAAAAAAAACGATAGTTTTGTTGGCTTGGTATAGCCGCAACAAAACGGCAATCACTCGTTAGGTGCTTTTTGAGCAGTGAGTGATTTTTTAATAAGATGTGAGGCTTTTTAATGGGTAAAATAAGCTTAAAGCTTATTACTCCATATAGCTTAGTAGATAAAAAGAGGTAACTAGTCATTGTGTTAGCTACCTAAACTGGTTCCAGCAACATGTACTTGAATCATATTGGTACTTCCTCTCGTACCAATGGGGATTCCTGCAGTTACTTCCACAAGATCACCGGTTTGAATATAACCAGCGTCTAAACAACGTTGAATTGCTTCTTTGGTCATTGTGTCAGTATTGTCACTGGGTTTTCCTTGAACAGCAATAACTCCCCAAATGAGCTGTAAACGTCTAATGGTTTTTTCATGGGGTGTTACTGCAAAAATAAAAGGTTGGGGTCTGTATCTGGATACCATCTGTGCGGTAAAACCACTTTCGGTTGCGGTAATAATGCCTTTAATATTTAGCTCGACAGCAATTTGTACCGATGCATGACTGATAGCGTCCGTTGTGTTGGTTCGTTTAAACCCTGAGCGAACTAGCTCCGTTTCACAATCAATGGCTTGTTCAGTGCGTTTAGCTATGGATACCATAGTCTTAACCGCTTCTACAGGATATTGTCCAGAAGCAGTTTCGCCACTTAACATAATAGCATCTGTACCATCTAAAATAGCGTTGGCAACATCACTCGCTTCTGCTCGGGTTGGTCTTGGATTAACCATCATGCTTTCGAGCATTTGGGTTGCGGTAATAATGGGCTTGCCTAACTTATTACATAATTTAATCATCGCTTTTTGAATAAGTGGTACTTCTTCGGCTGGTATTTCAACCCCCAAATCACCACGGGCGACCATAAGGCCATCCGATACTTCTAAAATTTCTGCCATATTTTTAACGCCTTCGGCATTTTCAATTTTAGAGATAATTTGGATACTTGAGTTATGTTCGTCTAATATTTCTCTAATTACTTGTACATCAGAGGCACGTTGTACAAAAGAGGCTGCAATAAAATCTATATCTTCCTCAATGCCCAATAGAATATCTTGGATATCCTTTTCTGAAACAGGTGGTAATCCTAAACTAACACCAGGTGCGGCAACACGTTTTCTATCACTAATATTGCCACTATTTTCAACGATTGTTACTATCTGATTATCTTCAATAGATTGTACAGTCAGCTCAATCAAACCATCTGCTAATAAAATCTTATTACCTACTTGTACTTCTTGAGGTAAGTTGTGATGAGTGATAGAGGCTATTGTTTCATCACCTACAAGCTCTGCTGTTGTTAAGGTAAATGATTGACCTTTTTTTAGGTTTGCTTTGCCATTTTTAAAGCAACCTAAGCGCATTTCTGGCCCTTTGGTATCTAACATAATAGCTATTGGAATGTTCACTCGTTTAGAAGCAGCTCTAATAGCACTTATCCTTGCTCGATGATCTTGATGACTGCCATGAGAAAAATTAAATCGAGCTACATTCATCCCATTAATCAATAACTGTTCTAAAATCTCTGCTGTATCGGTTGCTGGGCCTAATGTACATACGATTTTAGTCTTTTTCATGATTACTTCCATTGATAACATTCAGATTTCTGTTTTAACTAAGTAATAAATCAGAAAATTATCTAATTAATACAAAACATTATTAACTAGATTCACAGATCATATAGAAGTGTAATCCTTACTAAAGAGAATAACATTGGGCAATATTCCAAGATTACTTGATTACTTTTTTAGAAAAATGTACAAACTTCCAAAATAAAATATTTAAGAATCTGGATAAATTAATTGGAGTTCTTTGAGAAACCTTTTAGTGGAACATAGATATTTTAATATTTATAAGAATTTTAAGTATGCATTAGCAAATTATAAAAGTGTTGAATTATATGACTGCTATTCATGGTAATGTTAATAAAATTAATATATTAGACTTTGGTCTCTGTTGTCTAATGGATAGCGATTGGATTAAATTAATTAATTAAAGAACATAAATTTCGTTTTAAATCATGCCGATTTCGGACTTCTTTTTGTAATGTAAATAGCATTATTTTTTACTTATATTGAGTCAGAATTTTATAAATATTATTATAACTTGCAGTAATTGTTAGTTAGTTTGAAGTTGATATTTATTTGACAAGGAATTAGCTTAATAAGAGATTACTGAGTTATGTTAGAAATATCAGCTGTATCTGCTTTAGACAATGTGAAAATAAAATTAAAACCTTACCAATTAATTGTTCACCATAATGACAACACTATTAGTAGTGAAATTGTTTTTGATAAAAAACTAACTTTAGAGAAAGGTCATTTTTTTATCACAATATTATCTATAAGTCTCTATAAACAGTTAGCCCTAATAGTAGATGAGTGGAGTGCTTATCTAAATTCAGCTTTTTGTGGGAAGTTTTATATAAAAACTCAGCCATTATTAAAAAAAGAAGAGTTTACTTTTCACTATTACCCATGATGATAAATATTACAACAGTGCAGATTATTTAAACTATATGGAAAAAGGATAACTACTAACAGTAACTGTTTAGTAGTCAATGAGGAAAATAGCATGAATAACAAGAAGCCATTACTTATTTTATTCCCTTTTGCAGGAGGTAATTCATTATCTTATAGAGAGATGTTAGAACCATTGCAAACAGTTTATGAAGTAGTAACACCTGAATTACCTGGCAGGGAAGCTTTATCAAATACACCATTAATAGATGATATAAATACATTAGTAGATTATCTTTTTATGAAGGTGATTAAACCTTTAGAGTTAGATAGACAATATATATTTTATGGTCATAGTATGGGAGCATTATTAGCTTATCTTCTGGCTAATAAGATTAAACAAGAGAATCTGCCACATCCTACACATCTTATTGTTTCAGGACGAAATGCGCCTTGTTTTAGAAGAAGTAAGTTCATTCATCATTTGCCTTCCACAGAGTTTTGGGATTCTTTAAAAAACATGGGAGGAATTCCTGATGAGTTTTTAGAGTATCAAGAATTAAAAGATTATTTTGAGCCGATTATTAAAAATGATTTTAAGTTAGTAGAAAATTATAACTACACAATAGCTCAATATAGTTTAGACGTACCTATGACAGTTATCTATGGTGATCAGGAGGATATGACTAAAGAGTCTGTTTACGCGTGGCAACAGGAAAATAAACAACCTATTAATTTTATTGAAATGCAAGGTAATCACTTTTTTATTTTTGATCATATGCCAGTATTAACTAATTATTTAACTTCAATTGTTAAATAAGGTTTAAACGGTAAATTAAACATCTTTTAATTTGTAAATTACAAACCATTGAATAAATGCAATCAATGGTTTTATGGTATAGGTAACTATTGAGCAGCACTGTTAACAAACTGCCAGTAGCGACCTTTTTGTTCTAGCAGTGCGTGATGATTACCTTGTTCGATAATGTTGCCAGCATCCATCACCACAATCATATCCATTTCGTTTAAGTTGGTTAAACGGTGTGTCACCATAATTAAGGTTTTATGTTGAGCATGTTGTTTTAAGATGCGTAATATTTGCTGTTCTGTTTCAGTGTCTAAGCCATTGGTTGGTTCATCTAATAAGATAAGTGGAGCTTGATGGAGTAAGGCTCTAGCAATACCTATACGGGTTTGCTCACCCCCTGAAAGTTGCCTACCACCTTCACCTAACCATTGGTTAAGGCCATCATTTTCAAGTAGCTTACTAAGCCCAACCTGATTTAAAACCTCTATCAGTTGTTGCTCTGTAGTATCTGCATTAGCAATTAAAAGGTTGTGTCGTAATGTGGCGCTAAAAATATGCACGCGTTGTGTCACCACTGAGATCATTTGTCTTAAGGTTTGTTCATCGTAGTCAGCCAGTGCTATTTGGTTAAGGGTAATCTGCCCTTGTTGAGGATCCCAAGCGCGGGTTAGTAGCTGTAGTAATGTTGATTTACCACAGCCTGTTTTACCTAATAGCGCAATATGCTGGCCTGTTTGCAGTTGTAGATTGATATTGGTTAATACATTTTGTGGTTGGTCAGGGTAGCTAAAAGAGACTTTGTTTAGTTGTAGACTGGCTTGAGGTAGATAATCTGCTTTTGCTTGGGTAAAGGTAACATCGGCTTGTTGCGATAGTAATTCATTGACTCGTTTAGCAGATGAGGTAACTTGGCTTAAATGTAAGAAAGCAGTTGCAACAGGCGCAAGGGTTTCAAAAGCTGCTAGTGAAGCAAAGGTAAATAGGGCAATCAGAGGGTTTAAGGTATGGTTAGCTCCAACACCATTAGCCGCTAACCAGAGTATAAGAACAGTAGTTAGGCCAGCAGCTAGAATAATAAAGGATTGGGATAAGCCCGTTAATGAAGCTTGTTTTTTCTGAGTGTTTAACCACTTTATTTCAGTATTATTTAGTTGTGAACGAAAACGTGCTAGTGCATTAAAAATAGCGAGTTCAGCTTGCCCCTGTAACCAAGCAGTAAGCTCTGTTCGATATTGGCCTTTTAATTGGGTTAGGCTAATGCCAATAGGATTGCCTGCATAATAAAAGATAAGAGGGGTGATTAACACTAATACAGTGAGTATAAGGCCTAAGGTTAAAGCTAGATTAGCATCAATAAATAATAAACCAGTAGTGATGATAAAAATCACCATAATGGCGCTGACTATTGGTGAGATGAGGCGTAGATAAAGATGGTCTAGGGTATCGATATCAGCCACTAAGCGATTTAATAATTCGGCTTGTTTAAAACGAGAGATAGCACTAGGGGTTAGTGGTAGTAATTTTCTAAAGGTAAAAACACGTAGCTTAGCTAAAATTCTAAAAGTGGTATCGTGGCTAACTAAGCGCTCACCATAACGAAAAACGGTACGCAGAACCGCAGAACCACGGACACCTGCTGAAGGTAGTAAATAGTTGAAGGTAACGCCCATAATGCCTGCTAAAGCGGTTGAAGCTAAGAACCAACCCGATATGCTTAATAAGCAAATACTGGCAAGTAAGGTGAGAATAGCCAGCAAAATACCTAATGCGATTTTTCGCCAATATTGACGATAAAGTTTTAAGAAAGGATATAAATCACGCATTGTTTAAATCTCCTCTCTTTGGCTAGCTAATAATTGAGCAAAGGCACCCTCAACACTACAGAGTTCTTGATAGTTACCTGTTTGTATAATCATACCCTTATCCATCACCCAGATAGTGTCATAGTTAGCTGTATCTTTTAACTGGTGGGTAATCATAAGCGTTGCTTGATGTTGAGCGGCTTCTGTTAATGATTGCATCACTAACATTTCACTATTAGCATCTAAACTAGCGGTGGGTTCATCTAATAACAATAGCTGACAAGGCATTAATAAGGCTCTAGCAACAGCAAGGCGTTGTGCCTGTCCTACGGAAAGTTGAGTGGCATATTCACCCACTGAGGTTTCTATACCATTAGGCAGACGCTCTAAAAATTCATCAATATAAGCTTTTTTAATGGCGGTAGTTAATTGCTGTTCAGAAGCGTTTGGGTTAGAAAGTAAGATATTTTGTTTAATCGTTGTTTCGGGTAAATAGGGGTTTTGTCCCACCCAACTGAGTTGTTTGCGCCAGTTCTCAATATCAAGCTGATTAAGCTCAACACCATTAACAGTTAACGAACCTTGGTAGGGTAGAAATCCTAGTAATAGATTAAATAGCGAACTTTTACCTGCACCACTATGCCCAACGATAGCAATTTTTTGTTTACTGTTGATGGTAAAAGATAAAGGGCCTGCTAATTGCTGACCCTGTGGCGATAGAATAAATAACTCATTAGCGGTAATGATAATCTCATCTGGATTATCAATTAATTTATCGCCCACTAAGGGATTATTATTTTCATGTGCTAAAAAGGTTACTAATGATTCAGCTGCACCTATTGCCTGTGCTTTGGCATGGTAGAAAGTACCTAAATCTCGTAATGGCTGAAAAAATTCGGGGGCTAGTATTAAGGCAAAAAAACCAGCAAATAAGGTAACCCCTAAACCATAGTGTCCAAAATTAAGATCACCCAAATAGGAGAAACCAAAATACACAGCCACTATGGCGATTGATACTGAGGCAAAAAATTCTAATACTGCTGAAGAGAGAAAGGCTTGTTTTAATACAGTCATGGTTCGTTGTCTGAAATCTTCTGAAGATTCTTCGAGCTGTTTGATTTCATTATTACCTTGAAAGAACAAACGCAGTGTATTAAGCCCTTTTAAACGATCAAGAAAAGTACCACTTAATCTAGCCAATACCGCAAAATTACGTTGGTTTGCTTCTGCTGCACCCATACCTACTAATGCCATAAATAAAGGGATTAGCGGGGCTGTAAATGTAAGAATAAGGCCAGCCGCCCAGTTAGTAGGATAAACAGCAATTAATATAAAAATAGGGATAATGGCAGCTAACGCTACCTGTGGTAAATAACGGGAGTAAAAATCTTGCATTTCCTCGATTTGTTCAAGGATCATGCTTGCCCAACTACCAGCAGGTTTATTCTGAATCCAGACAGGGCCTAATGCCTCCAACTTATCTAACACTGTTTTACGAATAGTTTTACGAACTGCTGCACCACATAAAAAGCCTACTTTCTCTCTTGCCCACGCTAGAACTGTTCGTATTACAGTAGTAGCAATCAGCCCCAAAAAGTAAAGGGAGAGTGATTCTTTATTAACCTGTTCTACAATAAGGCTATGTAGAATAGTAGCCAACAGCCAAGCCTGAAAAATAATAACAAGGCCATTAATCGTACCAAGCAGCATTGATAGCCGTAGCCAGTTCTTTGCTATGCCATTTTGTTGTTTTAGCCAGCGAATAAGCTGTTGTTGCTTTGTTTTATTCATAAGTAATAGGATTGGTACTTTAAATAGGTGGCTTTAAAAATGAGCGAACGCTTATTATATCAGTACTGTAGCAAAAGTGAGCTTATTATTCATTACATTACACTAATGTAATGTCTATGAGTAATTAAACCTGTCTTGGTTTATTAGCTTATATTTAAATAATAGCTAATACTCTTACAATATGATGTCCGAAAATAGCCAGAATTTTTTTAAATATATGACATAATTAGGTCAAGTTTAAATAAAGGGCAGTAGCCATGCTGATTACTGATAAAACTGGTTTATATACAGCATTTAAAGCGAAAGATGCACGTTTTGATGGACGTTTTTTTGTAGCTATATCGTCCACTGGAATATACTGCCGTCCAGTCTGTAGAGCAAAGCAACCGAAAATTGAAAATTGTACTTTTTATGCAACCGCAGCGGAAGCCGAGCAGGCGGGGTATCGGCCGTGCCTTTTATGTCGACCAGAGCTTGCACCAGGTATGTCAATCACTGATGCTACTGTTACCTTGGCTCATCGAGCTGCAAGAATGTTGGAGGAGAATTGTGGAAGTGGCCAACGATTAGATGAGCTTGCTATACGTCTTGGCTGCACAGATCGGCATTTACGACGAGTATTTATGGCCGAATATAATGTGTCACCAGTACAATATCTTCAAACATGTCGATTACTCTCTGCCAAAAATCTTCTTACTGATACCAATTTATCTGTACTAAATGTTGCAATGGTAGCAGGCTTTGGTAGCTTACGAAGATTTAATGACCTTTTTAAAAAACACTATAACCTTGCACCTACGGTTTTACGCAAACGAATTTCAGAAAGAAAAAAGCATGACAGCAATATAACGTTGGCTTTAGGCTATCGTCCTCCTTATCAGTGGCAACAGATATTAAACTTTCTAGCGCAACGTGCAATTAAAGGTGTAGAGATAGTAAAGGATGGGCAATATCTGCGTACTGTCCATTTAGTCAATGCAGATCAACAACATATCTATGGTTGGGTACGGGTAGGGCATAAGCCAAAACAAGATGTTTTGACTGTTACCATAAGCGAGACCCTATTACCAGTATTATCACAAGTATTAGCAAGAGTGCGTCATTTATTTGATTTGTATTGTGATCCCTATGCAGTATATGAAACCCTCGCACCAATGAATAATATTCGAGCTGGGCTTTGTGTTTTGGGAATTCGTTTACCTGGTTGTTTTAATGCGTTTGAAATGGCAGTACGAGCAGTATTAGGACAACAAATTACGGTAAAAGCATCAAGTACATTAGCAGCTAGGTTGGTTGAGCATTATGGTACACCCTTGCAAACAGGAGTAGAGGGGTTGACTCATGTTTTTCCATCACCTGAAAATATACTTGCTCTGGATGGCCTTATTGAAAATCACTTTGGGCCATTAGGTATTATTGCAAGCCGTGTAAGGACTATTTTTGAATTAGCACAGGCATTAGTATACGGAAAAATTGATTTTGGCTTTTGTGCGCAACCAGAAGTAGAAATAAAAAAACTAATGGCAATTCGTGGTATTGGTAGTTGGACAGCGCAGTATATTGCTATGCGTACAATGGCATGGACTGATGCTTTTCTGGAAACAGATGTGGGTGTAAAAAAAGCACTTGAACCCTATACATCAAAGCAACTTCTTTCTATGGCAGAAGCATGGCGACCTTGGCGCAGTTACGCAACAATAAATCTTTGGAACTCTCTGTAAATTGCAAATAATGAGAGGAGGGCTAAAAATGTATTACTCAACAACTTATTTATCACCTGTCGGTTTACTTACTTTAGCATGTGATGGCGAAAGTCTGCTTGGTTTGTGGATAGCAGGGCAAAAGTATCATGGTGATACTATACTTGAGGCCATGGTAGAAAAGGATAACATACCTGTTTTTAAGGCAACCAAAAATTGGTTAGAAAAATATTTTGCTGGCAAGCAACCTGCCATTTCTGAATTACCATTAGCACCTATTGGTGGAGAGTTTCGCCAACAAATATGGAATATTTTGACTGAAATACCCTACGGTAAAGTTATTACCTATGGTGATATTGCCAAAAAAATGGCTGTGAAAATGAATAAACAAAGTATGTCTAGTCAGGCAGTTGGTGGTGCAGTTGGGCATAATCCTATTTCTATTATAATCCCTTGCCACCGAGTAGTGGGAGCAAATGGTAGCTTAACAGGCTATGCTGGAGGGATTGCTACAAAAATAAAATTATTGGAATTAGAAGGCGCTGATATGTCTTCTTTATTTATACCAAAAAAAGGTACTGCATTGTAAAAAGGTATTTTAATACTACTAAACAAACAGTATTTAATACAAACTATTAACTGCTATTAAGATAGTAACTAAATAGAGGGTTTTTTAGTTACCTACATTAGTTTTGTGAAGATTAATAATTAATGACATGAATGGCTTATCAACCTAATGATTAACCTGTGTATAAGAATGGTATTTTGATGCTGTGATTTTTTTAGGTTTATTAAGTGCGTAACTCATTGTGATGCTGATATGTTATATATCTAATAGACATCGGATAGATTGAAGCAAGCTTACAGTTATCAAATTAATCCTTGCAAAATTTAGGGTAACTATAGATCCTATACGTCTCTGTATCTTTGATGTATATCTATTAGCTAACTAACCTTTTTAAGAGATTGAATATAATTGAAGTTAGAGTTATAAAATTTCTCATAAATAAGGAATTAGATAAATAGTTTTTAGTTAATTAGTTTTAATCTTTTCTGATTACTTATTTTATTATCTTGTTTATCCAGTTTAAGTTATAAGTAAACAGTTTTTATTTTAAATATTATAAATGTTTATTTTGAGACTTTTATCACAAATCACTTTAACTTTTTTTTAGCTAGTTAAACTTATAAAACTCATTAAAAATTAATAGGATAGTGGCTCTTAATGTCATAGTATTCTTTTCCTCATATTAGACTTAGGTCTAATACGTGTTTTTAAGACTAAGGTACTATCATTCGAGAGTAATTTAAGGATAATTTTAAAGGTATGTTTATGTTTAATCTTGCTAATGAAACCCACTTCAATCTGTCAGTTGCTGGTTTAGAAAATACAGGGTTACAAATCTTAAGTTTTGAAGGAAAGGAATCAATTAGCCAACCCTATACCTTTGAAATCAATCTGGTTAATAAACATATTCGTTATGATATTACCCAGTTATTAAGTAAGCCAGCCTATCTTGCTTTTACGCCTGATGGAAAAAACGGTGTACATGGCGTTATTATGTCTGTTAGACGCGGTGCTGTAGGTAATGATTATGCAGAATATAGCGTTATTTTAGCACCACGTTTTGCACATCTTGAAAAACGAACAAATCAACGGATTTTTCAGCATAAAACAGTTCCTCAAATTATTACACAAGTTCTTAGTGAATATGGAATTATGGAAGGTTCACAACATGAATTTCATTTAAAAGAAACCTATCCAAAACGAGATTATTGTGTACAGTATGATGAAACAGATGCCTATTTTATCCAACGCCTTTGTGAAGAAGAGGGAATTCATTATCACTTTAAACATACAGCAGATAATCATTTAATGGTATTTGGTGATAGTAATCCTATTTTTCCTTCACTAGCTCAGGCTGTTCGTTATGCATCAGGTACTGGTTTTGTTGCAGACGATTCTGTAATTAAAGCCTTTGATGTTAATCTTACCAGTAAAACTAAACGTACTACATGGCGGGATTACAACTTTACGAATACCAAAATACCTGAAGGTCAAGCAGAGGGAACGCAAAGTGCCAAGGCAAATGGTGCCATTGAACCTGATATAGAGTTTTATGATTATCCTGGACGTTTTATGGATAATGCACGAGGTAAACAACTGGCTCAGATAGCGGTAGAACGTTTAAGAACAACTCATGTATTAGCTGAAGGTTATAGTGATGTACCTACCCTACATACAGGTTATTATTTATCTATAGATGAACATCCAAGCATTGATGCAAAAGACCCTTGGTTACTTAATACGATTATCCATCAAGGAAAACAACCACAAGTCGTTGAAGCATTAGGTGGGGAAAATAATGCTAGGCTCAAAAACAAATTTTCATCAAATAATGATTTAGCATTTCCTGAGGGGGAGTTTCACCAAGGTTATCGTAATACCTTTACAGCAACACCTAAAGACGTTATTTGGCGACCTGCATTACAACATCCAAGAACCAGAATTTATGGAAGTCAAACAGCAAAAGTGGTTGGTCCTGCTGGTGAGGAAATCTATTGTAATGAGTATGGTAGTGTTAAAGTCCAGTTTTTTTGGGATCGTGAAGGGCAGTTTGATGAAAACTCTAGCTGTTGGGTACGAGTAGGTAGTAATTGGGCACATAAAGGTTATGGGACATTTACTATCCCAAGAATAGGTATGGAAGCAGTGATTACCTTTTTAGAAGGTGACCCTGATCAGCCAATGATAACAGGTTGTGTTAATAATGGTATTAATACCCAAGCTGAGGGTATGCCTGATAATAAAACCAAAACAGGTTTTAAAACTAATAGTTCGCCTGGTGGTGGCGGTTCAAATGAGCTCACTTTTGAGGATAAAAAGGGTGAGGAGCAAATTTATATTCATGCTCAAAAAGACCAAAATATTGTAGTAGAAAATAATGAAACTCTTAAAGTTGGGGTGAATCGTTCAAAAAATATAGGTAACGATGAAAACGTTACTATTGGTAATAATCGTACTCGTGTTGTTCGTAAAACTGATGAACTTAAAGTAGGTGCTAATAAAAAAGATAAAGTTACTACCACCTATGAAATGGAGGCGGGTGAAATGCTTCGTTTAGTGTGTGGTGAAACAGCTATTGATTTACATGCTGACGGTTCACTTAACATCAGTTGTAAGACTTTTAATATCTTTGGTGAAACAGCAGGACAAATTAATACTAATACAGGACTGCTAGATCTTAACATTGGATCAAAAGGCTCACGTAAAGGTGTTGCAACTGTACCAGGAACTGCTTCTGGTACAATTAATCAGGAAGTTGAAAGTTATTTTGGTGGTGGCGGTGGTAGTCAGGAAGGTAGTTCTGTAGAACAAGATAAACAAGATGCCGTTACCCATCAAAATCAATTAAATGAGAGTGGTGTAAGCTCATTGAATATTACATCAGAGAAAAATAAGAATAACGCAGTTAATGGCGTAACTCCCCCAGTACAAGGCATATTACCAGAAACAATGCCTACAACTGTAACCAATACTCCCAAAGAAGTTAATTTATCTAGCATGCAAGGAACTTTTGATCAACTCTGGGGAAATAGTTTTCCTAATGGCAAAAGTCAGGAGTTTGGTGGTACGTTTGTTAAAGATACTACTACAGGGAAATACTCTATCATAAACACAGCTGGAGGAACGAGTGGCTCTTTTACACCAGATTTTAATATTCCGAAAGGAAAGGAAATGGTAGGTGTTTTCCATACTCATCCTTATGATATATCCGAAGGGGGATTTACGGATATCTCTTTTAGTGGAGGAGATATAGCAACCACTATTTCCAATAAACAATATATTGATATGGTACAAAGTGGCGATAAACAATTCCTTATGATGACAACAACAGCTACTAAAGAGAATATTTCTGCAACGGCTCATGATACACGTGTTTTTGAGTTAGTTAATCAAGGAAAATCTCTAGCAGAAGCCTCTAGTATTGCAGCAAAAGAAACAGCTACAGCAAATAATATGGCTTACTATGAAGGTAAGAACGGTATATTAAAAAGGATATATCCTTAAATAATGGAGTTTATAAGATGAATTGTCAAGAAATTAAGCAAGCAGAGCAACTACTCATGAAGGGGCAAAAATGCATTAAGGTTAATGAGTTTGAGGATGCTTTAAATCTATTTTCTAAAGGTATTCAAATAATAGGTGATAATTATATTTCAGATAATATAAAAGACAGTACAGCCTTTAAATTAATATTAGCTGAAACAGAAGAAAAAAAAGGAAATATAGAAACAGCGGCAAATTTAAAACACAATACTTTAGATACACGTATTGCATTAGCTAAACAAAAGTATGAGTGTGAATAGGAGTTCTCTTATGGATTATATTCCTGTGGATCACTATATATATCAGAATATACCAGTTAACTATATAACGTTTACTGCAATTAGTACTGTTGCAATGTGTGATGACCTTGTCGTTCTTAATAACATACTTCAACAAGGAAAAGAATCCCTTATTAACAACGAGTTTAAAAAAGCTATTCATTCATTTAATAAAGGCATTCAATTAATTGGTAACAAATATCTTTCTGGTGAGATAAAAGATGATTCAGAAATGAAAATGCTACTAGCTAATACTGAAGAGAAGAAAGGTAATTTGGAGCGTGCCGCTTATTTAAAACGTAATATTTTAGAAACGCGTATACAAATATTTATCAGTTTGAACCAATGTCATAAAGTAATTAATCAAATAGAAAACACTAGTTATGTTGGTGAAGCCTGGATGGAGGAGAATGGTGATATTTTGCTACAGCTTTTTATTGATGAAAATAATAGCATGAAAGGTCAAACACTTGTCCGTTATAAACCCTGTACGAAAGAGTTTAATGCTGTTTTACAGCATGTTGGGGAGTTAAAGCCAGGAAAAAAGAAAGGTGTATTGCCTTGGACTAAAGCTAAGTAATCATAAAACTAAAAGGGTAGAAATGATTCATGAAATACCATGCAGAAGATATACAAATAGATATTCCCTCTAATGATTATAGAGATATGACATTAAACATTCTTTCCTATAAAGCGTTAGAGATGACTATTGTTATTGGTCGAGGTTTATTGAATGGTAAAGATCTTGCAACAGATTTTAATCAACAAATGAAAAAACTTCAAAAAACAGTAGATGGTTTTAAAAATGACTCAATTGAATCAGTAAAAGTAGGCCTCAATCAAGATATAGAAGCTGTACAAACACGTAATCAGTTTTTACGTAATAAAGTACCTACCTATCAATTTCAATTATTACTACAAGTGCCTGATACTCAAAATACGATTGCAATTAATTATGTAAAGCAGAAACCACTAGATGATGCAGATAAAACCCAATGGGATGAGATTAAAGCCAGTATTGATCTTTCCCAATTTAAGGATAATTAACTAGTAAGGATATTTTATGTCAGATGAATGGGCAGCAAGGTTACAAGATCCGTTAATACACACCTCATGGCTTGGGGAGCTGGTTAGTTGGGCAACAGAGGCTCTTATTTATGGTGCAGCTGCTTTTGCAGTTACTTGTTTTATAGCTTGTCCAGCAGTGGCATTAGGTGTTGGTTTAATAGCTGGCGCAGTGATGGGAACAGCCGCTCAATCTACTGGAATAGGGAAAAAAATTACTGAAATTGCCGATTCAGTGGGAAATTGGGTATCTCCACCAGAGGAGATGGGGTTTATCTCTACAGCATCTAGAGATACTCGTACAAACTCTCGGTTTTCTGCACGTGCAGCGGGTAAGAAAGTAGCTGATATAGAAAAAGTTCCTGAAACTGGACCTAGCACTTGGGATGCATTGAAAAAAACCTTATGGGGAATGACTCCAATGGGTATTGTTGAAGGCTTTATTGATAGAGGAAAAGCAATTGCTGACTCCCCTGTTGTGACAAAGGCCGATCTGGGGACTGAGCCTGCTGATGAAGATTGTGTGTTTTGTGAGCGCCATACTAATGATTCTTTTTCATACATGATTAATAGTGTGTTTGACTTTTTTACAGGCAATGATTTTGCAGAAGAGTTCTCTAAAACGTCTCAATATATTGCTCAAGGTTCAGAAGAAGTTAATATCAATGGCCAACCTGCTGGCCGTAGTAACATGAAAACCACTTGTGAAGGTGATATTAATGAGAACTATCAGGCAGATAAAGTGTCCCCCGATGTGCGTATAGGTGGAGAAACTATTACAGTTAGAGATATTACTAGTGGTAAAAATAAGTGGGTGCAAGCGGCCACGATGATCTTTGATGCCATTATGATTGTGCGAGGTATCGCAAAAATTAAAGGAGGTTGTGGTAAGGGTAACCCAGTAATGGTTAATAGTGGTACAAAACTACAATGGAATGAAAGTAATGATTTAGATTTTCAATTACCTAGTTTATTACCTATTGTGTGGCAACGTAATTATAGTAGCGCTAGTGATAGAAATAATACTTTATTGGGTATGGGATGGAGTTTATTTTATGAATGTGAAATTAGAAGAATTCCTCATCCAGAAGAGGGAGAGCTATGGCTTTATTATGATGATATAGGAAGACAATTAGAGTTAGGTAACTTAAAAGAAGGAAGCTATCTTTATGTACCAGAAGAAAAATTATGCATAACTCAAATTACGCCAAGTCTTACAGTCATTGAAGATGTTGGCTCTGGCATACTTAGTGTTTTTGATAAAGACCCATCTAATCCTAATCGTTCAAGACTATTACGCTTGAGCGATCGTAATGGTAACCATCTTGATCTTAGTTATGATGAGGATGGTCGTATTGATCGTATTAGTGATAATGAACAACATATTGTTATCCAGCTTAACTATCACCCCCAATATCTGAAGCGTTTACAATCAGTAGAGCGTCTTTATTTAAATAATGAAAATAAAGCTACCATTGAAAAATCAGAACTATTAGTTAGCTATGAATTTACAGAGTACGGTGATTTAAAAACTGTTAAAAACCAAGAAAATACTGTATTACGTCAGTTTACTTATAATGCTGATCGTAAAATGGCAAGTCATACTCAGCCAGCAGGAAATACCTGTTATTATGAGTGGGCAGTTTATGATGTGCCTAATGAACGTATACCAAAAACCTTAAAAGCGCCTCAACCCCAACAAGAATGGCGAGTTATTCATCACTGGACTGATACAGGTGAAGACTATTACTTTAATTATGATTTAACTAAAGGTGAAACTAAAGTTACAGATAGTTTAGGTCGCACTGAACTCTATTATTGGGATGAGTACCATAATGTTTATGAGCAACTAGATGCTTTGGGTAATAAATGGCTAGATGAATGGAAAGATGGACTATTAACAAAGAGTATTGATCCATTAGGAAATGCATGGCAATTTCAATACAATGAATATGGCCATGAGATAGAAGCAACAGATCCTTTAGGACGTACTAGATATACTTACTATAACAATTATAAAGGTTTACCAAGCCGAGTCATAGATTTTAATAGCAATGCGTGGTATTACTACTATGATGGTGTAGGTAACCTTATAAAAGTTATTGATCCATTACAACAAGTCACATCCTATGAATATGATACCAGAGGACTAATTACTCATATTACTGATGCAACAGGTAAAGAAAAGATACTGCGCTGGACAGCTTCAGGACAATTAATACAGTATCGTGATTGTTCAGGTTATCATACTTATTATAAATATGACCAACGGGGTTTTCTTGAGCAAGTTATTAATGAATTAAATCAAGCCACTACCTATCAATATGACCTAACAGGCTTTTTAACACAGATTACTTTAGCTGATGAGCGTGTAATACGTTATCAACGCAACCAAATTGGTCTTATAACAGGGTATATTGACCCGGTTCAAAATATCACTCAATATAAATATAATATAGCAGGTCGAATCACCCAACGTATTGATGCGCAGGGGCGATCAGTAGGGTATCATTATGATGATTATGGTCGTTTAACTGCGTTAACCAATGAGAATAAAGAAAGTTATCGTTTTGAATGGGATGCGCTAGATCGCCTGACTGTGCAACATGAACTTGATGGTGGTGCAAGATGTTATCATTATAATAATTTGGATCAAGTTATTGGTATTGACTATATCGGAGCACCTATTGAAAATGATCCACGAAAACGCCTAGCTGCTAATGATGATACCGAATCTACCCATATTGATACAAAGGATTATCAAACTATTATTAGTCATCGTTTTGAGCGCGATGCCATAGGGCGTTTAATAAAAAAAATAACGGATGATGGAATAACAGAATATAGTTACGATAAAAATGATAATTTAATATCTATAGTTTTTACTGATAGCCAAGGTAAAAAACAAACATTAGCTTATACTTATGATGAGCTTGGTCAGCTACAAAGTGAAATTAATAATTTTGGTAACTTAAAATATAGTTATGATGAACTAGGCAACCTTGAACAATTTACACTACCTGATGGACGTAATCTAAACCACCTTTATTATGGTAGCGGTTATTTACATCAAATTAATTTAGACGGTTTAATCATTGCTGACTTTGAACGTGATAGACTGCATCAAGAAATCCTAAGAACTCAAGGACAACTTGATACCCATACTAAATATGATAAAACAGGACGCTTAATTAGGCGACAAATTAGCCAGCCTCAACAAAAACAGCAAAATATATTACCTTTATTAGAAAAAGCATACCAATATGATGGAGCTGATAACCTAATAGCAGAACATTTTACCCAATACCAACGCAATCCACAGCAAGGTAAAGCACTCGCTGATCGCTTAGGGCAAAAGCTACCTTTAGAGCCTCATGGTTTACAAGATATTAAACCTCAACAAAAAGATAATCCGCCAATTATGGGTAGACTATTTGCCCAAAATGCAGCTAACACCACAGGAACACAACGCAGTGAAGCGCATCTAAATATTAGCCAAAATAGTTACCAAGTAACACGTTATTATAACTATGATAGTACAGGGCGTGTTTTACAAAGCTATCAAAATACTCCACAAGGGCAAGCGGTTAACTATGAAATATTACAATATGATGCTGCTGCTAACTTACTCAATGGTGATACCAGTCAAGGTTATGTAAAACACAACCGTATTCAAGTATATCAAGATAAACGTTACTACTATGACCGCTTTGGTCGGTTAGCAGAAAAGCGTATAGGTGGGCATACTATTCAGCATTTTAAATACGATGCCGAACACCGTATTACCGAAATTAAACATACTCAACACCAGAATACAAAATATATACGTTTCAAATATGATCCTATCGGGCGGCGTATAGAAAAAGCCACTTATCTACCCGCTAATTTAGAAACACCTGTAGCTAAAACAGAATTCTACTGGCAAGGTATGCGCTTGCTAGGCGAAAAACAAAATGGCTTAACTAGCTACTATATCTATGATAATGGTTACAACCTACTGGCTAGAGTAGATGGAGAAAAAGGTAAAGAAAAAATAAGTTATTTCCATAATAACTTGTCAGGTCTGCCTGAACAACTTACAGATAATAAAGGCAATACCACTTGGCAAGCAGAATATGAAATTTGGGGCAATACAACAAATGAATGGAAAAATAGTCATAATAACTTTGAGCAAAACTTAAGATATCAAGGCCAGTATCTAGATAGAGAAACGGGATTACATTACAATACCTTTAGGTATTATGACCCTGATATAGGACGATTTACTCAGCCAGACCCTATTGGGTTATTAGGTGGGCACAATCTTTATCAATATGCACCTAATCCTATAGCTTGGATCGATCCTTGGGGGTGGGATTGTATAAAAAATAAAGTTGATGGGACAGCAAGAGAGAAAAGAGCACAAAAAATATTTGAACAACGCTATGGAAAAGATAACGTTCTATCTGAGAGGTACTTAAGAGATTCTAATGGAAAAATAGTTAGAGATCCTATTACAGGTGAAGGTCGAAGAGTTGATTTTGTGATCAAAAATGCTGATGGAAAAACAGGAGTAGCAAAGGAAATAACTAGTAAAACTGCGGATAAAATTGCACAGCTGGCTAAAGAGGATAGAATTCGTCAAGCAGGTGGGGTTTATGTAAGAGATCCTAAAACACGGGAATTAATAAAAGTTGATGATGTTTCAACTGTATATAGGGCTAAGTAAATATGAGTGATATAGATTTTAACATGCATAATATGCCAATGCTTTTATCAAGAAATAAAAGTGATGATTATCAAAAAAGAGTTATAAAATCGTCTACAATATTATTGTCTTTTTTAAAAGATAATAATTTAATCAATATTGATCCATTTAATGAACAAGGCTATTTAAAATTAGATCTAGTTGTTAAACAATCTAATCTAACAGATATTGGTAATGCTTTATTTGTCAAGATAATACCTAATTGGTTTAAATATATAGATAAAGGTGGAAATGCTGAAAATATAACAAAACTTGAAAAGGGATTGATGGAATTGCAAAAAACAGTATCTTAGACTGATTAATAACCTAGATGAATAATAGTTTTTCTCCATACTCGTTTGGTTAGCCGGTCTGAACAACTCACAGACAATCAAGACAATACCACTTGGCAAGCGGAATATGAAATTTGAGACAATATAACAAACAAATGGAAAAACAACCAAAATTACTTTGAGCAAAACTTAAGATACCAAGGCCAGTATCTGGATAGAAAAACAGGATTGCACTATAATACCTTTAGGTATTATGACCCTGATATAGGACGATTTATTCAGCCTGATCCTATAGGTTTGTTAGACGGGCACAATCTTTATCAATATGCTCCGAATCCTATTCATTGGGTTGATCCTTGGGGATGATATAGGTATAAACCAAGAGATGAAATTAGAGCACAACCGAGTTCAAGGGGGACTGCAATAAATCGTGCATGGGTACAAGAGCATGATTTAGTTAAGGCTGGTGGAGGAGCAAGAAACTGGACTCCGCAAGAGAGAGTTAATATTAAGTTCCAGAATGCTATTAAAATCATTATGTAATCCCTAGGTCTATGCATAATCGCTTAGCAGAGAGGCTTGTTGGTTTAGATGTTGATAGCACAAGGAATTTAATTTATTTGTCTAAAGAACGAGGAACTCATCCTAATTATATCGTCCCTGTTTATACACTAAATTACTTTCTAATAAGCGTCTGCCATTATTGAGAATACTATTATAAAAAATGTTATAAACAGTCGGTTTAATTAAAACATGTTCCCCTGGTGAGGTCACTGTATGAATAATAGATAAGATAGCTGGTATGACATTAGTTGAATAAAGTATCCAGTCTTTATTTATCTGAAAATTATGCCGTTTACTCCACCATAATTTGACTGCATTTAAATATTCATCTGGCACAATCGTATAACCAATCTAACTACAAATAAATAATCATTGGAGCTTCTTCCATCCATAAGTCTCTAATGGAGAAGAAAGCCAACTATTGTGCTAAATAATGGTTAAAAAATCGGCTGCTTTCATTAAAGTAACGTTTAGTTTCAGGGGCATCTGGCACCATTAAATACTGGGCGTGTGATAAACCTTCAAGTACTATTAAATCAGCAGTCACACCAGCATCACGTAGTTTTAAATGCATTCGTACGGTATTACTTAAAAACAGATCGCGTGTTCCACTGAATAACAGTGTTGGTGGAAAATCTGTAACATCACCATAAATGGGTGAAAGTAACGGATCCTTTAAGTCTTCACCATTAGCATACAGTTTTGCTGCATCACCCAGCCAGCCGTCATAACTAACCAGAACATTATCAATCCCTTCATGGGTGAAATAAGAATCGCCTGTTTTAGATAAATCAGTCCAAGGTGTTCCCACAACAATTGCGGCTGGTAATGGTAAACTTTCTGCTTTAGCTTTTAACATTAGCGCGAGCGTTATACCGCCACCAGTAGAGGTGCCAAAAACCCCTATTTTGTTCGCTGGGTAATGCTTAAGAATTTCACGATAAGCTGCTACTGCATCATCAATAGCGGCTGGAAAGGGGAAATCAGGTGGCATACGGTAATCAATTGAAATCACTTTAATTTGGCCAAAGCCTGCCATCAAAATGGCTTCATCCGTTCCAGCCTCTCCCGGATTAAGCACATAACCGCCCCCATGAAAATGTAGCAATACACGATTTTTGTTTTCAGATCGAGTCTGTTTTGGTGTAATAATAAAGCCATTTATACCACCAAACTGCACAGGTTCAACAGTAACCTGCATCTGCTTACGTAAAGCTGGCAATTGCTGAATACTATGCTGAGCAAATTGATTAACCCAGTTCTTCCACTCCTGATTTGTTTTTGGATGGTCATTCCAAATAGATGCAGGCTCACCAGAAACCAGTGGCAGAATTTGAGTGCTGACGGTTTCTGGCGTAGGGAAATGACGAACCTGAGTATTTTGCGCATGGGTAGATAGGCTGAAAAATATCAAAAGCACGATCATATATTGTCTTATATTCATACGAGTTTCTCACTAATGTTTAACCATATAAGCAAACCTTAAGAGCTTTAGTCGATCAGCTCAATCACAGCGTTAAAATCACGTTTCATGGTGACCAGCTTTTCTTTGCCTGACTCAATTCGTCCTAACACATATAATTGAGTGCCATGGCCATTACCTTTATAGAATATGGCTAAATTGCCCCAAGGTGCATAATAGGTAAAGTCACCTGTTGTTTGTTCTGCATTTGGTGTGTTATGTGTCGTGAGCTTTTTAGGTGGATAGGCAATTTTTTCTGTATTAGAAAAATCAGAGAAACTTAAGGTTAACGGTAATTGAGCCAAAAGTTCATGGCTGGCAGCTGTATCAAACAAACTAACCACGACTTCATTGTTGGCAAAAGTGACTTTAATACGGGCAATCACCGTATCTCGAGAGTTATTTGATGTGTTCATTTGTGCACTTGCCCATGTTGTAAACATAAAACCTATGAAAAAAGTGAAAAAAAGTTTTTTAATCATAGCGTTGCTCCCTTAATTAGGAGATACGTTGGTATCTCCCGTTTTTTAACATTACTGCAAGTTGGTTTTAAAGAATGTGGTTAGTTTATCAAATGGAATAAGATTCACTCGGTCATATAAATCCACATGTCCTGTATCTGGAACGATATAAAGTTCTTTGGGTTGTGCTGCGCGTTTGTAAGCGTCTTGACTAAATTCAATTGAATGAGCTTTTTCACCAGCAATAAATAACATTGGCCGTGGTGAAATAGTTTCAATATCATTGAACGGATAGAAATTCATAAATTTCACGTTGCTGGTCAGGGTTGGATGAGTTGTTAACTCAGCAGACAAACCTTTAGGCGTAAATTCTCCTCGAGGCGTACGATAAAAATCAAAGAATTCGCGCTCAATCGGCGTAGACTTATCATTAATTTCATGTACCGTTCCACTGGTATATTTTGTTTCACCGCCAGTGAATTCAACATAACGTTGCTGAGCAGCATCGGCAATGATTTGCTTTCTTTGTTCCAGCGTTAATGAGTGATTTAACGCATTGCGGTTTGCAGCCCCCATATCGTACATACTCACTGTCGCAATCGCCTTCAAGCGGGGATCGATTTTAGCCGCGCTGATGGCAAAGCTGCCACTGCCACAAATACCAATTACACCTATATTTGCTCGGTCCACAAAAGGCTGCGTTCCTAAATAATCCACGGCCGCACTAAAGTCTTCGGCATAAATATCGGGTGATACTAAATTACGTGGTTGTCCCTCGCTTTCCCCCCAATACGACAGATCAATTGCTAACGTGACGAAGCCTTGTTCTGCCATTTTAGTTGCATATAAATTAGCACTTTGCTCTTTTACCGCTCCCATAGGATGACCGACAATAATAGCCGGATGCTTAGCATTTTGGTCGAACGCTTTAGGCATAAACAAATTACCTGTCACATTCATAGTAAATTGGTTTTTAAAGGTTACTTTTTGTACGGTTACTTTATCGCTTTGATAAAAATTATTTGCACCATTTGACATATCTTGACCTATAGCTGATGTGGATGAAATAATGCCTGCGAAAGCGATCAATATTGCTATCGCACCATTAAAGTTGAGGAGTTGCCGAAGTTTTGTCATAAGACCCCCTTTGGTATAATAAATGGTCGTTTACATTAATAATTTTCAAAATAAAACATTACGCTAATCTATTTGTTGCCCTGAAAAATAATGAGAAACTCAATTTGATTAATATTGCTGATCCAGCCAGAATCAGCGCTGCTGTGATAAAGATACCGTACATGCCTATATTGTCGAAAATCAGTCCACCGATCGCTGCTGCTAAGCCAATCGAAAATTGAATTGCAGCCACCGATAGGCCACCAATCATTTCTGCTTTATCTGCTAGAGTACGAGCAATCCACGTAGACCAACCGACAGGGATAAAACCAAACATCAATCCCCAGCCAATGACTAAGATCAAGTTCCAAATGGTTTGTCCATTACTGCTCAATAATAAAATCGCAAGCACGAGCAGGATAAGATGAACAGCAATCATGGTTGCTCGAAACTGTTTGCCGAGGAAAAAACCAGCAATAAAAGTTCCCATGCAATTAGCGATACCAAATACTAGTAAAACAGTTGCTAATGTATCTGACGATAATGTCAGGTTATATTCGAGAAATGGCCTAAGATAAGTGAAAAAGATATGGTAACCACCGTAACTGAAAATTGTGGCACCAATACCAATAAGCACCCAGTTTTGCTGCAACAGACCAAACATATTTTTAAAACCATTGCCTGTCTGCGCTGTTAAGGAAGGTAAAGCAAAATATTGCCAGACGAGTGCAATAGCACTTAACAGCGCGGAAAGTAGGAAAACGCTACGCCAGCCAATTATAGAACCTAAATAGCTGGCAAGTGGTAAGGAAATAATGGTCGCGACAGAAACTCCCGCATATATAATACTTAACGCACGGGGAATATCTCTTTTAGGCGCCAGCTGTAACGCAACTGCCGAAGCCATTGACCAGAAGCCACCGACGCAAAGCCCTAATATACCGCGACCCATTAACAACACAGGATAATTAGGTGCTAAGGCAACCAATATGTTTGAAATCACTAATAAAGCAGACAATATCAGTAAAATATAACGCCGATTAATCGTCTTCGTTAATGGCGATAATGTCAGGCTGGCAAGCACGGCCAAAACACCCACCACTGTTACGCTTTGCCCAGCCATACCTTCGGTAATATTTAACTCTTGCGCAATAGGTGTTAATAAACTCACTGGAATAAACTCTGCAGCAATTAAACTGGTTACCCCTATAAACAGCGAGCAGATTGCCGACCAATGTGCTTTTTCCAATGATGCATTTATCTCTACTTTCATCTTAATACTCAATCAGTTAAAAATCAGCGAACGTGTCATAACGAACGCATTACTTTTGTCAGTAAAAGGCAACTTACTCTCTCATTTATTAAAAAATTGAGGTGAATTGCCATTACGACTTTTTTTCAAGGAGTAAAGCAAATAGTCAAGACAATCGATCTGCTTTTGTTTTTCATGGAGTAGTTCAAGCAACTGGCAACGGTGACGAAGTAATATGCGTAATTGTTCTGCTGTATTACCTTTTGCTTGCAAGTCAATATACTTCGCTATGAACGCTTCTTTACAACCCGCATCTTTTAAGTTTTGAACACTCACCAAAAACACATCCATCTCATCTTTTAACCCGATTACTTTTAATATTTTTAAGTTTATTAAGATAATAAAGGTATGTAAAATACTTATATTGTATAGTAAGTAATGCCTTTAAAGCATAGGTCTATATTTTGTTAAATATAGGGAGTACAGTTCATGGATATCAAAGTACTACGTTATTTCTTAGCACTTGCCAGAGAGGAGAGTGTAACTGCTGCTGCCGAATATTTACACTTAACTCAACCAACCTTATCAAGACAACTTAGCGAACTGGAAGATGAACTCGGTACTACATTGTTTATTCGCGGTAGCCGAAAAATAACACTAACTGATGAAGGAATGCGGTTGCGTAAACGAGCGGAGGAAATCGTTGAATTGGTCAGAAAGACTGAGGCCGAATTTCAGGCTCCAGTGGAAATCATTAGCGGCGATATTTACATTGGTGGTGGTGAAAGCTATGTGATGGGATTGGTCGCTGATGTGATTAAAGAGTTACAGAACGATTATCCACATGTTAATGTTCATATTTTTAGTGGCGATGCGGATGAAGTTACTGAACGTATCGATAAAGGTTTATTAGATTTCGGAGTACTTATTGAACCAGCACATATCAGTAAATATGACTCTTTAGTTTTACCAGCAAAAGATACATGGGGGGTATTAATGCGCAAAGATAGTCCTTTGGCGCAAAAAGAGTTCATTCAACCGAAGGATTTATGGGACTTGCCTTTGATTGGTTCAAAGCAACGGTTTGTTGATGACCGCATCGCAAAATGGATTAAACGTGATTATAAAAAACTAAATATTGTTGCAACGTATAATTTAATTTTTAATGCAACCTTAATGGTGGAAAAAGGTATTGGTTATGCATTATGTCTGGATAAACTGGTCAATACTGCTGGTAATAGCTCACTCTGTTTCCGTCCACTTAAACCAGTACTGGAAGTAGATGTGGATATTGTTTGGAAAAAATATCAGATATTCTCTAAACCGGCTGAACTGTTTTTACAACGTCTGAAAGCCGCTTTTGGCTAAGCTACTTCACGGATATTTTTTAGTCTTGTTTGATTTGGCTTTTAATTATTTTAGGTAAACTATTCGATTAATTTAAAAAATATAAATAAACATTTTAAAGAAGTGAGTAAGGCTTAAAAAATTAACATAAAATCAAGCATGGTCGCAAACTAGATTTTTGACAAAAATAATGTAGCGTTTTATAACTATCGACAATTACATATAACAACCATAAAGATTACATGTAACAAATTAAAAGCGAAATTTCAGCTCTTAATGGGGATTATCTGTGTAATTCCGGGTGTTGGGGGCGGGTTTCGGTTAGCATTTAAGTCACTCCTCAGAAAAACGCAGTTCTATGGTCCTGTCATGTTTGATGTTGTTGTAGCGATTTTAGAAGAAGCTAACCGATTATTCGACATGAATTTACCACTAAATCCTGAAAAATACTTGATGCAAATGATAGATGTACCAGCGTTACAAGGATACCTTGATGAAGTTCGTGTAAAAAGTGTCGCGGAACTTAATGAGTATACTGTAGCACGTTGGTTGGGAGCCCCTGAAAAACTGGATAGTTTTTTACGTGATGTGAGTGGCCAATTAACCATGATTGTCGAAGATGTATTAGTTCCTGCAGTACGTATTGCCATTGAACGCTGTCTATTAAAGCGTATAAACTCAGCCAAAAACAGTTTCGCACCACAAGGAAAAACGGGGAATACCCAACCCCATGGTAAGACCAGTATACCAACCGTAACCAAAAGTCGCGGTAATTTGACGGCCAGAATTAGAAGTCAGTTCCAAAATATTAATATGAATTTTGTGATTGGCGGGGTTGGCGAACATGTTGCCGATTACTATTGTCTTGAGCAATTAGGATGAGGTAAAGGACAATGGATTGAGCATGATAAAGGACAAGCAGGGTCTTGGCAACAATCACCAAGTTCACATCACCCAGGCAAACTAAACGACGGCAAAAAACTCAATAAAAATAGCTATATTGGCAATGATACAGGTATTGATGGCTTGTGGCGAGCAAATCCTAGTAATAACCAAGGTAAAAAATATGCCATTATTGAAGCAAAAGCCACCGCAGGTATTGCCAGACCAACGACCAAGTATCTTGCCAGTCGGCTAGGGGTATTGTCAGAAAAACATAAAGGTAAACCAGTTATTCAGATGGATCATCATTGGGTTAAGCAGAGAGTGGATAGATTAATGATATCATTGTCGCCTGATATTAGGGCTGATTTTAGACCTTATTCTCAAAATGCTAACTACTCAATAATATGTACCCGTCATATTATTGCTGTATCACTGTTAGTTGAGCCAGGTCTCTCTCATATTGAGGCGATGATGGATGATACAAAATCTGATCTTGATCATGCAGTTCATAGCGGTATTGTGATACATAAGTACGGTGAACCAACCATAGAAAATATTATCAAGGAAAAACGACGTCGCTTAACTTCTAAAGGCAATGGAAACAAGCCTAAGTAAAAGCATAATAGGAGAAATAATAATGTCAGAATTTGAACAACAACGCCGTCAAAAATTATTAGATGAGGACTTTTATCACTATTTTCAAAAAATTTTGAATTGGGAAATTTCTGAATATGATAAACATATGAAAACAACTAAAGAGCCTTTTACTGAACCGATGGTTTTTCTTCAATATGAACAATTGTGTTTAGACTATACAGCGGGTAAATCTATTTCAGAATTACCACCCTTGATGGTTTCTATAGTAGAACTTACCACAGAAGCTATAGATTTTGTGGTTAGACATTCATCGGTAAAAAATAATGAATTTGTGACGCAATTAAATAGCTTTAGTAAGTACTTTGAGAGTGAGTTTCTTTCAAATTTATTGGGATTATGTATCTTATTTGACAGACAAGACTGGTTTGAAACGATTGTTAAAGCGACCGATCTTGATCAGGAAAATAGAGAAAAGGCGATTGATAGTTTAATTGCGATGAAAATCCCTAACTATCCTATTACCGAAGCTAACACGCCAAGAGGGCTCAGTTTTAGAAATCCTCTTTATAAAGCGATACATGCTGAAACCCCAAAAGAAACCTTAAAATACTTAGATGAATATTTATGTCGCTGGTATGACGGACTACGTAAAGCAGGTTATGAATATATTGATATTCACTTATCACAGCAAGAGGATTCACGTGACTATTGCTCATTCTATGGTTACTGGTGTTTTGAAGCAGCGGCAGTCGCATATTTAAAAAATATTGACGACAGTAGCTTACAGCATTTTATGTATTACCCTAAAGACATGGTGGCGTACGCACGAAATAAGCAATAAAAATAACCTTGGCTCGTGTAAAACTATTGAGATATAAAAAATAAGACATAAGGTGGATATCATGTGGCCTAAGTCAGACATAGCAAAATTACCTCCGCCACAACCAATTAAACTCTGGAACTGGTTGTGTATCATCCTATTGGTTTTTGCATTAGCCATACTGATAACGCTATTCTTTTTCTCCGATAGTGTTAACAATAATAATACCTTCTTTGTTGTGATTCTTGTCGGAATTACAGTGGCGGTGACGGGTATGCTTTTTGGTCTCCGCCTTTTTATCTATGGTTTAAGCGAGGAAAAAATCGCTCTTTGGAGTGAGGAAATAAAACTCCGCGATGAAAAATGGCAAGACTGGTCAATGCAATCATTGGCTGTGCTCGGTAGTGTTGTCATTACCCCTCAAAATTTATCGACTGATGACTTATTAGCGAATCAGGCTGAACAAAGTTATTCAGCTCATGAAGTATTTGCTTTTAGTGAGACAAATAAATGGTTTTATTTAGAGTCCTATCAGTGGATTTTATCCAATTTGTATGACCGATTAAGCCAAATGGATGATGGTGATACTCTAACTATTTTACAGTTAAATCAGCATGAACGAAGACAAGATACCGAAATACTCATTCGACGTGCGTATAACGAATTAAAGCTAACACTTGCCCTCGAGTTTCAATATATAGAGTCAAATCAAGAAGGGCCTTTTAACGCCAATCAATTAATTGATAACGAAGAGCCTGCGTTATATTTAGTTATTACTGATAATACGATGGATAATGATAGTTCGTCCTTTATTAGTGCTCTATTAGTGGCTAATGAGTCGTTAGCCGTGTTGATTTTAAGGTCAGTTAGTTTTGACATGACATTTTCCTCATAACGTAACAAATACAAACGTTAATACAATGTAGATTAACGCGGTGATGTTGTTAATGAGAAAACGGAAATAGACATGTACTATTTCAAAATCACAGATGTACTAATTTATGTACTAAATTTTTCAGGCTTAAATAGGTTTTTAATGGAAACTATAAGCACCTGAAAAACTATAACTATGTGATTTATATAGAATCTTGGAACTTACTGGATGTTAATAACATATGAATTGGAGCGGGAAACGAGACTCGAACTCAGATTATAACATGTTGTTTTTAATTAAATTAATTTTTACCAGAACGCACTTTGGCGCCATTTCTGGTACCGTCAATTTTATTTCAATGAAACAATGTTGTCAAACCCTGTAAGAGAGTAGATTTCCCAAATTACAAAGCTAATATTCCAGATATGGATAATTTTAACTTAACAAGTTATTCAAAGGTTGAGTGGTAAAGTTTATTACTCAAAATATCGCTTTAAAAATCATCAATTTATAATTGATAAATACAACATTAAGATAGTCATCTCTAATATAAATGTTATTGTTATCAAATAATTATTAGTATAAGGATTGAGGAAGCTATAATGAATAAAGTAATATCAGACCAAACTCAGTCAGAATTTAATAATGAAATGAGAGAAACTAAAGAGCAATTTATTAACTGAGCGTTAGCCGCACGAGATCATGCGAAAAGAACGGGTATATATTATTCTGTAGATGAGGTTTTAGCTAAATGATCCTGAATTTATTGAAGGAAAAGAGTCAAATGACTTTTACCAGACAGAAAGAGGAAAAGTTGTTTCTAATGATCGCAGAAGTATAGCTGCTACCTATGCCAAATTTATGACTTTTATCCATTCAATGATATTGAATCCACTTCACCTAGACCGATATTACTTGTGGTTGGTGAAATCGCCCCTTCTCGTGGCTGCATTGATAATGCTTATAAATTAGCCGCAGAGCCTAAAGAGCTTGTTATTGTGCCAAAAGCTAATGGCATAGATTTGTATTATCGTGCAGATTTGATTCTATGGAATAAGTTAACTTAATTTTTTAACCAATACCTTAATAACTACTAACAATGTTTTACTATAGCTACAGCCTATATGGGCTGTAGCTATAGCTTTCTTAATTAAATATTATCTAAAATTTTTTGTAAAAACTAACGTTAAAATACAAGTTAAAGTCATTAAGAAACCATATCCAATCGCTAATTCAATAAAACTAGATTTATGAGCAATTTGGCTAACGATCAAATTAGGTATGGTAGCCCCACTATAAGAAATAAAAAATATAGTAGAAAGGACACTAGCCCTATCTTTTTCATTTGTTTCATTTAAGATGAGAACGCATAAAGCCTGTAAATATTGCTCCCCAAGCTATGCCTGCAAAAATACTAGCAATAAGAAAGGGAATAAAACTAGCTAGATGTAAAAATAAGATCACCGCAACAATACTAACTAAAAATAATATCATTTCCAATTTCTGAGCTTTAATAGGATTAATTTTCCCGCAATGGAACCACCAATTAGATTGGGAGCCACAATACTATTAGTTATACCAAGTTGTTGAAATGCCATCGTTAAACTGTATACTTGATAAAGACCCTCAATAGCCAATATCTCAATAAATATACAGGTTGTAGCAGGCAAATATTTTCTAACTGATTTTGGAACATATATCTGTGGAATTAAAGAGCGTATAACACCTTTACATTTATTTTGCCCAATAGTTTCAATGCTGAATATAAATAAAACAGCACAAATAATTAATATGGCTAAAAGAACTTCAAAAACTAATATTGTTGACCCTAGCTTGACTCCTTCAGTAAACCTGAACCAAATGCTCCGCAGGTTAGTCCAAGCATGGGTGAGCCACTGATTACGGTAGTACCTAACCAGATAGGGGATTCAGGAGCGGTGTCTACAGCATAGGTAGCTATAGAATACAAACCATAGGATAAGCCTTGCATCAATCTGCCAATAAAAAGAGAAGAACTACTTGATGAGACATGATAGAAAATTAAACAACCGATGGCTGCTAATAGAACTGTAATGAATGATATAAGCTTGTGCCCTAAATAATTTGACAGCCTAGCTAGTATTAATAGTGCTATCATTAAATTATTTTGCTCGTTTAAGGCTAAATACCGACTTGAACTCACTGGCATATCACAGTTTTTGAAAATACCTGTTAGTTGAGAAAAGTAAATTTTTAACTCATGCCTTATTAAATATTTACTCAACAAACAAATAAAAACGCGAACAACATAGTGGACTATTCCCAAATATATCTATGTGTGATTTGAAAGATATTCATTTAAACTTTAAGCATATCGTCGCATTGCTCTAATAAATCTTATGAAATATGCTTGACTTAAAAAATAATCTAAATCGTTATTTTAAGAGTTAAATATGAATATACAGATAAAATCACCTGTATGTAATGTTAAGAATATTTTTGGGGATATGGTGTATGACAATAGTGAAAACTTTTTCATTAAAAAATCTGGAATCTGCTATTAAGAAGAATACAGCGCAGATTTATGAAGAAAAAGAGATATTTAATACTCATACACATAATGTTGAAATTACTAGCTGTATCGCGACCTTGTTTTTTGCTTTGTTCTTCCATGCTGGTTCGTCCGTAGCAACTGTCTATACTGGAGACATAGATGTCGGTTCTGGACAGGATTTGTCCTATACCTTCAGTGGGGACGATATTCTTCAGGGCAACCTAACAGTTCACGACACTGGTATAGTCAGAGTCTCGACCCTGGACGACGTTTCCGTCACTGGACGTATAGAAGGCACCTTGGGAGGGCATCTATACCTGACGGCCGGAGGCGACTCGACCTTTCACGGGGTTCTGGACATCAACAATGGAGCGCACGCGAACATCTACCTCTACGGAAACGCACATTATATCGGCGATTTGCTTCTTGAGAGTTCTGGTGGCATGGTGGAGTTGAATTTGGCAGATGATGCTGAAATTAGCGGCCAGATCACTGGAGGTTCCTCAACCAACATCACTGTCCGCGCCAAGGACAGGACGACAATGTCCAGCGGTCTGACAGTGACCTCTGGCGGCAAGCTCACACTCTATCTCAGTGACTCAGCCAGCCTACAGGGCCCGATCATATCCGAAAGCGGCTCCTCGGTCCTTGATCTCTATGCAAGCGGCACTTCGATCGTGGATGGCGACCTTACTGTACAAGGCAGTGGCACTTCGCACTTCACCTTGTGGGACAGCGCTTCATACACTGGTAACATGGACGTGAGCGGGAGCGGCATACTGACCTTCACCACCCATGATAACACCACGATTAGTGGCGACCTGACCACTTTGGGTGGCAGTCAGTCAACATTTACCCTTAACGACGCCAGCCGCTGGGTCGGTAATGTCAATACGGAGCCTGGCGGAAGCACGACGGTGACCCTTAATGACAGTAGTAATCTCACGGGTGACCTTTTCACTGGGGCGGGCACGACAGCCACGTTTACTCTCAATGGTAACAGTTGGCTCAAAGGCTCCAGCGCGATTGAATGGGGCAATGCCGATATTTCTCTGAATGGCTCAGGAACTGCTTGGTATGTCACCCAATCCAACCGTATATCCGCGGCCAACGGGGCCACAGGCACCCAATACGCCTCCGCTGTGTCCAATCTTTCCCTGACCGACGGAGCTTGGGTGTATCTGGGGGCGCAGAACTACAATATGAATGGGGCGGCCAACAGGGTGCAACTGGACATTCTCAATCTATCAGGCAACGGTAATTTTGAATTGCGGCCTCATGTTAATGGGATTGGGGCAGGTGCTTACAACGACGGTGACCTTATTCATGTCACCAACACCAACGGTAGCCACAGTTTGCTTGTCCCCAGTGCACAGCTCGGACTCGGTAGCGTGGCTGTCAACGGGCAGGAAGTACTGAAACTCGTGCACAGCGTTGATGGCGGCGGGAGCTTTTCGCTCTATCAGGGAAAATCGGTGGACATAGGCCAATATACTTACAAGCTCATTCAAAACAGCGATGGACACTGGTATCTCGTGGCCGACGGGGGCGTGACTGAACCGGGTGGCGGCGGTGGTGGTAGTGGCGGTGGAGGTGGAGGTGGAACTGGAACTGGGGTTCCACCCGATCTTAACAGACCAGCCGAAACATCGTCCAACTTCATAACTACCAACTACGTTATAACTTATATTGAGCTCCAGACATTGTTGCAAAGGATGGGCGATCTTAGACACACTCGAGAGGGTGACGTATGGGCAAGGAGCTTTGTCGGCCGTTTGGACGCCACAGAGTTTCATCAACTTTCCAAATATTCCATGGATTATTACGGAATTCAGTTCGGGGCTGATAAAAACCTGAGTTCGATCAGTGACAAGTTTTTTGTGGGTGTCATGGGTGGCTATACGTGGGGCAGCCCAGAGCATGACAAGTCCAGCAGTGATATGAAGAGCTTCCATGCTGGTCTGTATGCGCTTTGGGGCACCGAGGACGATCTCTATATCGACGCCACTGCCAAAGTATCGCATATCCGGAACCAGTTTAAGACCTCGGACAGCCAAGGCATGACGGTTAAAGGAGATGGTTCGAGCAACGCCTACACTTTTGGCTTGGAAATCGGTAAACGGTTTTACTTTGCCGAAAAGCGGCAGGGTTTTTACGTGGAACCGCAGGTGCAGGGGGTGTATACGTATCAAAATAAGGTATCCTTTTCTTCTGACAACGGCTTGGATACGAAGATGAGCGCATATGATTCCACACTGCTTCGTGCCGGCGGGCTAATGGGCTATAACCTCAAGGAAAGCCAGATACCGCTGAATGTCTATCTCAAGGCCGGTTATGTGAGGGAATTCACGGCCGATGTGGACGTGCATTACAACAAAGTGTTCCACAATAATTACAACTACAAGGGAGAATGGCTGGACCTAGGGCTGGGGGTAACGGGCGAGATCGCAAACCGTCATTCCCTCTATGTGGACGTGGACTATGCAAGTGGCAGCCGTTTTGACAAGAAGCAGGTAAACGTTGGCTACCGCTTCGTTTTTTAGAGCAATGTTCCCTGAACAGTCGCCATGTGTTTCATTGTTCTTTGCCAAGGGCGCGGTAGGCGTCGAGGGTTATACGTATGTACATAACTTTCAAGCGTTTCTGCTGCAACAAAAAAAGAAGGTAAAGATGTCTTTATAGTTTTTATTTAACTTTATAGAACAGTAAGCTTGTGAAAGTAAAAAGTAGCAGTTGGAGGGTAGAGTAGGGTTTAAATTTATGACTGATTGATTAATAGTTAATTTTTTGATTAAGTTTCAATTAATAGTTTTTTAAGTATTTTTATAAAAATTGAAAAGTCTTATTTTTTATTATTTCCTCAATTGACTTTTAAGGCTCTTATTCTCTAAATTTACTTTAGTAACAATGAAAATGGCATACTGTTACAATAATTGATATGATTTTTGGGTTTCACTGCTACAGTATAAGTTAATAGATTAATATAATTAAATAACTTGTTTTGGTTTATTTATAATAATCTCCTAATACTTGGTATGGGTTAGTTACTACATTAAGTTGTGCTTTTAACTAACTCTATTTCTGAGTTAAATAATGCACATTTTGTATCTAGTAGTTCACGGAAGTTTGTTTGACCAGACAGATAACATAAATTAGCCAACATTACAGTACATACTATTGAAATTTGAAGTTTTTTATTTCTGGGGGTTGCCAGATTTGAAATACATCTGCTAAAAGAGGATGCAACGATAATAGAATTAATGGCTAAAAATAAAGCTATAAATATCTCTAGATAAAGGTGTGGCGTAACGTACGACTCAGAATCATAGGAAAAATAATTGAATTACCAAAGGGTTATTTTAATTAATAATGAATTTTTTAAATTTAGGTACCATTATGGTGCCATTTGATTAATCATAGATTATTAAAAATGGAGAAAAAACCACTTGAGAAAAGTACTAAAAAATACCATATATCAACGAATTAGATAAATTAAGATAGTGAATAGTAATAAAATTAGAATAATAATAGCTAAATATAAGCTTTTGATTTTTAATAAGAAATTGAATATGGGGCGGAAAACGAGATTCTCATCAGTTATCTATCCTATTAATTATTCAAGATATTTTAGTAAATTACCAATTTTATTGTACAATATGATGTACAAGTTAAACTACTTTGAAAATCAAATTGATATGCTGTTATTTATTGTACTCTATATAGATTTAAGAGTGAATATCATGTCATTTTTTAATGTACACAAACCTTTTAAAAGCCTTTTCAAGATAAGTCCTTTACCCTTTAATATCTTTTCCTTTAAGCCCTTTTAGTTTTTGGAGCCTTTTCTCTCTATAAATGTTTAATTGGACTTAGTTGTACTAAAATCTATATATGATTTTGTATTTTAGTTTATAATTAAACCCAATAATGGAGTCTATCTGGCTCTCAGTAAGTGGAGATATATTACTTACTGTTATACTAAAATTATATTAGGGAAGTTACAGAATGTATTATAAAGCTAATGACAGCCACTTCCAGTTGTTTTGGGATGAATCAAATTCTGCTACAGGATTATCTAGTAATACAGGCAGTAGTATAGGTGATAAACTCTCTTCTTTGGCTAGCAGTGCAAAATCCTTAGATCCCTTTTCTACGCTTACTACTGCGTTAAGTGGTGGTCTAAAAGATACTCTTTCTAATGCTAACGTTGAAACCGCTTTAGATAAATTACAAGTCTTATCCTTTATGGGTACCGAAGGTATCTCTTCACCTTATGCGTTTGAAGTGGTGTTAGTCAATAAGCATGTACGCTTTGATATCACCCAGTTATTAAGTAAGTCTGTGTTTTTAGCTTTTACGCCTGAAGGTAAGTCTGGCTCTGGTATTCATGGAGTTGTTCAATCCGTTAAGCGTGGTGCTGTTGGGCAGCATTATGCGACATTTTCTATGGTGATTACGCCACGTTTTTCTAATCTAATGAGAAGAGTGAATCAGCGTAAATTTGTGGGTAAAACGACGCCTGAGATTATTAAAGTTATTTTAGAAGAACACGGTATTATGGAGAATGCTGAATCAGGCTTTGCGTATCAATTTAAAGACGCCAGTATGTATCCTGTACGAGACTTTTGTGTGCAATATGATGAATCCGACTATCATTTTGTATCGCGTCTTTGCCAAGAGGAAGGAATAGCTTATCACTTCCAACATTCTGCTAATGCCCATAAGATGGTTTTTACCGATGCCATGCCTTTTTTCCCTAGTGTGGCTGAAGCCGTTAAGTTTATGAATGATACGGGAATGGTGGCGGATACTCAGGCTTTAAAATATTTTGATGTGTCTTTAGCCTCTAAAACCCAAACAGCGGCTTGGCGTGATTATAACTTTACTAATATGAAGATCCCTGAAGGCACAAGTGAGGGTAAACAAAGTCAAAAAGGTAATTCAGCCACAGAACCTAACCTAGAGTTTTATGATTATCCTTCCACTGGGATGGATAAAGCGAGAAATGAGCAACTCGCTAAAGTACAAATAGAACGTTTACGCGTAGAGCATTTAACAGCAGAAGGCTATAGTGATATACCTACCTTACATAGTGGTTATTATATTAGTATAGAAGATCATCCTAGTTTAGATACCCTAGATGCTACTAAACCTTGGCTTATTACTCAAATTAAACATAAAGCATACCAACCACAGGTATTAGAGGCTTTTGGTGGAGAAGCCAGCGCCACTAATACTACCCTACCCAGCCAACTGGATAAATACCTTGATCCCAATACTAGCTTAGAGTTGGAATTCCCTGCTCAAAATCAACAACAGGGTTACTTCAATGTATTTAATGCCATACCCCAAGAAGTGCCCTTTAGACCACAACATACCCATCCAAAACCAAAAGTACTGGGTAGTCAAACAGCCATTGTCACAGGCGCAGCAGGTGAAGAAATCTACTGTGATGAATATGGTCGCGTGAAGGTTCAGTTCCATTGGGATCGTGAAGGTACTATGGATGAAAACTCTTCCCATTGGATTAGAGTAGCCAGTAACTGGGCACATGATGGTTATGGTACGGTAGTAATACCTAGAGTGGGTATGGAAGTCATGGTAGATTTCCTAGAAGGAGATCCAGATCAACCCCTAATCAAAGGCGCAGTTCATAATGGGGTTAACAAAGTCCCTTACGATCTTCCTGCAAATAAAACCAGAAGTGTCTTCAAAACAAGCTCATCAAAAGGTGGTGTTGGTTCTAATGAGTTAAGAATAGAAGACAAAGCGGGTCAAGAACAAATCTTTGTGCAAAGCCAAAAAGACTTTGATCAACTCACAAAAAATAACCACACAGTACAAGTAAACAATAACAGCCATCTACAAGTTAATAACGAACACTCAGAAACCATTAAAAAGAACAGATACACCAAAAACGAGAGTGAAGAACATCATTTAACTCAATTAGACAGAAAAACCCAACTACTAGCCAATGATCACACAACCATTGGTATAAGCCAACATACTACTATTGGTACAGTACAAACTATCGAAGCAGGCCAGGAAATTCATCTTAAGGCAGGTATGAATCTAGTTATAGATGGTGGCTTGAGCTTAACACTCAAAGCAGGCGGACAGCATATAGTATTAAACCCAATGGGTATTTGGATGACTACTCCGCAATGGACTGGGGGTGTTCCTATGATTGGTACTCCTGCTGCACCTTTGTTACCACTAAATCAGGATAAAGCCGTTGAAGTAACTTCTGCGCCTGTAGTAAGCCATAAAATAACACAGGCTCAGCAACAGCATACTCCTATTATTCTGCTATGTGGCAAGAAACAAGGTGGTACCTCTGCTGATTGTCCATTAACTGATTGTCCTTGTCGTAAAAAAGAACAGGGAGCAATGGCATGACCCAATATTTATTATTAGATCAACAAAATGGCGCATTAGAAAAAGTCTTTAGTGGTAAATTCCAAAAACCACAAGTAGATTATTTATTTAAAGATACAGAGCTTGCAGATTATAAAGAGCAAAGTCCTTTATTAATTGAGGATAACACTGCTACTAGTAATTATCGTTCTTTTTTAGAAAAAAATGCAGGTCTTATAGTGACTAGCAGTTTTCCAAAAAAATCAGTAATACAACAACTTAAGTATATACTTATAGTTTATGTAACAACTGAACATAAAGGATTATTTCGTTACTATGATCCTTACATAGCCAGTTATTTTTTTACCAGTTTGAGTGAGCAAGAGGCTGCTCAATGGTTAGGACCTATTAGTCGCATTGAATGGTACAACATTACTTGGCGTAATAGAGTTTTTGAGTCTGATAAATGGCAGTTTTGGGATAATAAATTGGTTAATGATTGGCAAAGCAACCAACAGAAAACACAGCCAACGCCCATTTTAGGAAAAAACCAACACCTTGCATTACAAGATATGCAGGAAGAAAAATTTGCCTATCATTGGCAACAAAACTTAACAGAAAATACCAATAATGCTGGTATAGACCAAGTTATTTTATGGGTTAAACAAGGTATACAGGATGGTTTTAATACTGAGGTTAATTTAAAGCAATATCTAGCTATCAGAGCAAAATACCCAACTAAAAATAAGCCAGAAGAATGGCCAACGGATAATTTAGAGCATCGATTAATTTACTTAGAACATTATTTTGCATAAGTCAGCAAATAATATAGTAAAAGCTTAAATGAATTAAAAATGGAAGTGCAATAATGAATGATAAAGTTAATGGTTACTGTACAGAAATAGCTTGTGATACACCTAGTTTTATAATCCAAGTAATGGGTAAAGATCACCCAGAAGAACAAAAGCTATTTGTAATGGATGATCAAGGTAATAAGTATTATCCTGATAACAAAGAACTATTAGAAGAGGTAAATCCCACGCGTACAACCTATGCTAAAGGTAAACTACTTAGTACCCTTTATATGTGGAGTTGGGAAAATCTTAAAGATAAAAGTGGTTTAGGGGCTTATTTAGAAATTACTAATACTAAAGGTACTCCAATTACTTTTGCATTGCATATGGATGTAGTTCAAACGCCAAAGCAGTATGATAAACAAATTAATCAAATAGTTCCTATCATTGCTTGTACTCAACTGCATAATGTTGACAATAGCACAGTAAGTATTCCTAACTCAGGCGCTCCTGTGTTAGCAAGAGAAGGATATCTTTATATGTTTAGCCCAGGTAAACTCTGGCGTGAAATAAAAATAGAACAAGAGGAAGGTACACTGTACCCAATTTATAAAGATGTTGCCTTATCAGATACACAATATTACGACAATCAGGAGCTTATTTTTAAGGCAGATGAGCGAGAGGCATCAGGTGCACCGTTAAAAGAGATTTGGGTGCCAAGTGTTTACAATAATGATGATGTATCAAGTGAAATTAGCTTTTTTTATTCAGAAGTTCAATTAAGTGCCGTACGGATAAACTTATTATTAATTGCTGGTGATAGTGTAAAGCATCCACAAAGAACTGTGTCGTTAGCGCAAGACTGGGCAACAGTAACAAAAGATTTATTAAAAGGTAAAGAATTACTAGAAGCATCGGCATTAACCTATATTAGGCCACGTTTTGGTAATTATGCAGGGGCTGTACAACGTAGTCATGCAGACCTACCCAGAGTACGTACTACAATACAAAAAATTCAAAGCACAGCTTTCCCTGCCACAGAGATGGCACCTCAACGGGGAAGAGATCATCTATTTGAAAACTTATTAGATTTCCCCAGTAAATATATTTATGACGAATCAAATAGCTATCTAACAGATGCTATAGCTTTTTCCAGAGAGTTTCTAGACCAAGCCAAAGAAGGTAATGAACTACCTAATGGCAAAATATTAGAGTTAGGAGCATTACAATATACCCTAGAACAACGTACTCAAATCAAAGCAATGGTGGCCCAACTGCTTAGTACACAGTCAATTTTTAACTCTTCAATGGTACCTTATTCTCCTACAGTGAATACAACAAATTCGTCAGTGTCAAATGAAAATCAAAATGAACAGGAAAAGCCTGAATCAGTTGGCTACTTTATGAGTTCAATCAATAAAGTAATAGGCGAAGTACAACGAGAAAATCCTGCCGTATTTAATGATAAAAAAGACAACTCAATATGGGATGCTCCATCTGCACAACCTTTTATTAATGCTTTACAAGATGCCCAAGATCGTAAAATATACTGCGTATGTGTAGATGATAGTCACTATCGTATACGTCATTCAGTGCAAGCAGCTAGTCGTAGTCAAGAAGTAATGGGTAAAATGACAGCCGATATAGCACAACGTCAGTATTTTGATAGTGCATTACTCATACAACAAGTAGTATCTCCAAGAAAAATCAATGATAAAGACAATACCCATAGCAGTGCACTAAATAAATTAGATGCAGAAGGTGAGAAAAAATTAGCTTATCATAGTGGAGTTCTTGAAAGAGCGGTAATTGCCGCACGTTATGATGAAGTTACGCGCCATTTACTGACCTCATTTCAATCATCCTATCAGCTCAATATATGGGCAGACCACTTAAGCTTAAATAGCAAAGAACATTACGCGGCAGCTTATTGTTTTCTAGCTACTACATTGGGTATGTTAGGAACACCAACGCCAGAAATTGACCCCTACATGAGTCCAGACCATCGTATCTATTATGGTAAAAGACATATAGCCATGTTTACTAAAGATGCTAAGGCAAATTTTAGTTTTCTAAGAGCAGTAATAGAAAATCCACAAATGACATTACATAAAATGTTATTTGCCCCCTTAAATAGAGATGATCTGGCAGATGCAAAACAACAAGTAGCGGCCACTCCAAACTATGGATTAGGTTGGGCTAGACCAGATTTGCTAGCAGAGTGTATAGAAAGTGGTAATATTCCACAGGATAAACAAAATACTATAGATACAGCAACTATTGTACTAATCTATGGCAGTGAAGCTTCTGCAGGACAAACAGGAACTAGCAACACAGATACAACAATTGCAGTAGCAAAAGGCCTAATAGGCGCTGTTAGTAATGCAGCTAATATTCTTGATGGTTTATTTGTTAAAGCATTTAAAGAACTTGATGCACTAAATAAAACGTTAAATAATATCACCCCACAATTTAATACTGCATTAGCCAGATACACCTCAGCACAACAAAACTATGATCAAAAATTACAAGAGGTTCAGAGTCGACAGCAATCAGTAGCTAATCAACAAGTTGATATACAACAACAGGAACAGCAAACAACTACTAGAAAAGCTGAGTTAGACGGACCAATAAATGATCAGAAACAGCAAATAACAGAACTAAATCGACAAATTTATCGTCAAGAAATCAGTATTTATGCACAAAAACAATGGTTAGCTATTCAAAATATATCAGAGCTAATTGGCGAAGCATCAGCAAATACACGTAATACTACTCAAGCATTCGCTGCTAGAATACGTCTGTTTGATGGTCAAGGTACAATACCAGTATGGCGTGCGTTATTATTCGAAAACCAACGAAATATTCTTGGTGGTATGTTAAAAGATGCCTATATAGCGCCATTCAAACGCTATATAGATGGCTCTATGGTTGACGGTGTGCTAGTGAGAATGCCATTAAAAGGGTTACATTTTGATGACTTAAAAACCCTTGGCGGAATAGTGCCAGATGGACAAGGGGGAGTAAATGCAGGTACTACTCGTTCTTCTGTAGGCGGTGTATCAGCAGATATTATGCCTGAATATGAGGGTGTTATTTTTGCCCGTAAAGGCAGCGAATTAGAACGTCTTATCTCTGAACTAAATGAAGGTGACACAAGCACCCCCATTGTTTCTAGTTTAAATCGTGATGAGCAAAGACAAGCAATCGAGCAGGAAAGAATAAGACTAGAACGTGCAAGACAGCAAAATCTGGCAGATCAACAACAAATTAGAACTAGCCAAACTGAATATGGTCGAGCGCTAGCCGAAGAACAACGAATCCGTGCTGAATTGGCTGCAGAAATTAGCAAAGGCAGTGGTGCTAACCAAGCAGAAATAGCAAGATTAAATGATGCTTTAAAACAAGCTGAGCAAAATAGACTTTATCAAGAACACCTTGTTAATAATCCAGTTGAACGGCTAAGAATTTCTGAACAACATTTAAGGGTATTAGATGCAGAAAAAGCGTTGGCAGAAGCAAAAACAAGAGTGTTGGAAACACAACAAAGCACAGATCGGGTAGCTATTAGACATGCTGAAGAGGACTTAGATGTTAAACGAGGCCAATTAACAACGGCTCAAGCAGAATTACAAACAGCTATTAATGCAAAAAAGGCACTAAGCGATGTATTAGCAGGAGAAAAAGCTATTTATGATCGATATCTAAACGATATGAGTATTGTTAGTCGAGATATTATGCAACAACAACAAAATATGCGCCAGGTAGTGGAGCATCGCCTTTACCGTATTGCTAATACAGGCTATTTTAAAGCGGCTATTGTAGGGTTTCAGGTTTATAATTTTGCTAGAGCTATAGAGTATAGTGATGGAGATATTAGAGGAAGGACTGGTATAATTGCTGGATTTATTGATCTAGGTTTTGCAATAGAAGATTATGTAGCCTTTTTGGCTAAACAAAATATTAATGAAACAGGGTTACGTAAAGTAATTTGGAATATAGATACTAATAAAGTTCCAAGAATCTTTGGCGCTAAATCTCCTTTTGCTTTAGGCTCGGCTATTTCCCGTTTAGCGGTTGCACAATCTATATTAGGTGTAGTTGCTTTAGGCAATAGTCTCTATGATGTAATGACTACTGCCCATCGGCGTGAAGATAGCCTAGTACGGTTTGCTCGTTGGCTAATGGTCGCTTCCAGTGCGCTTGCTATCATTGCCCCTTATTTTGCGGGGGCTACTTTCTTACTATTAACCCCCATGATGTGGGCAGCACTTATTATTGGCTTAATAGCAGCAGGGTTAATTTATCTATTCCAAGATACTCAACTAGAAAGTTGGCTAAAAAATGGCCCCTTTAGTGCCAGTGGTACGTCAATGACTCATCTGCTGGATCCTACTGAAGCTTATTATCGTTTAATAGGTTTATTTGCAGGCATTAATATTGATATTTACCGTACTGATCGCACTGTTTCCACATATCAAACACGTTATGGCATGATGCGTCAAGTAGGTGTTTCTGATGATATTCGAGTGAATAATCATCTGGTTAGCTTATTAGGTGTGAAAGTGGATTACAAAATAGAATGCCGTTATGTAGGCAGAGCATTAGCCTTTGGGGTGGATGATAAAATAGAAAGGGTGGTAGAAACCCATGATACTCAATATGGTCGTCGTTTTATTACTGCCCCCCATTTAGTGGGCAATGGCGCACTTAGTGAACAACTTTGGACTAAGTTTAAAACCAAGGTACAACTAGCCGTTAATTATCAAGGTAAACGGTTTTATTTCCCAGCGCCTACAATCGAAAATAGTAATGTACGTTATACGGATGGGTCACGCTATAATACACCTGATTTTAACAATGGTAGTCAACCCTTTTGGCAAGAGAAAGAACGTTCATGAGTAATTATTACGCCCCTACTGCCTATAACTCGCAAGCTATCCCTGATCAACCAGTGGCTACTCAATGGTCAGGGTTAGAAAAATCAACTGCCACTCGCTTACCGTGGGGCAATACCCAGCCAGTGGCTTCACAAAATATGTTTGATATTCTGCCGCCCTCTCTGTTACGGCGTAATGTGGCGGATTGGCAAGAAGAAAAACAGCTACGGGCAAAGGGCAAGCCCGTCACGGGGCGTTTAGATTTAGGGGGTAATTTAACCGAGGAAGTATTTAGTTATGCACCATTGGCGATTCGTACCCGATTTTGGCTATATGCCCATGCTGCTGGTGAAACATTAACAAAATGGTTTCCAGCTATTTTGATTCCATGCTTTTTTACTTTTGTTTTAACAGAAAGAACTGGGGATATATTGGGACAATTTCTTTTTGTTTTATTTTTTTGGCTACCTTTCCCTATAATTTGGTTAATTAGTTATGCTGTAATGAATTGGTTACCTAATAGTTGGTGGTTAGCTACAGGTAGAAAGGGCATCGTATGGGAATTTAACCGTCGAACAGGCATGGTTACTGTTGTTAATCACCGTAAAGGGGATTTTAGCGCCCCTTTTTATGAATGGGATGCTTATTTAGGTATGGTACCTACCAATTCAGGAGTAATGTATTATAAACTCTCATTAATTCATCGTTACCAGCCCAAAAAGATTATTGATTTAAGCCATATTGCTCCCTTGGGACCAGATCAAGCTAACGCTTTAGCTGCATGGGATTGTTTGCAAAACTTTATGGATATTAGTCAACCGTTACCCAATATTCCTGCATGGGATTACTACCGCAAAAATGATCCTATGACTGTTAAACATGATCAACAGACGGGTCGAGACCCTAACTACTGGATGGGAATGAGCGATGAACACTTTCAACAACTTTGTAGTGACATGCGTTTACAAGCCCGCCAATTAAATACTATGGGGCGTCCTGATCTAATGAGTTATCACGTACAGGGCTTACCTCAAAGTAGTAATAATTAGCAGTTACAGTTAGGGATTATTGCCTATAAGGTTTACTATTATGGTGCACAATGAAGGATATAGAAGAGTTGAAGGCTGAAATTGAGTTACTAGAGGAAATATATTTAGAAGAGCAAAAAAATTGCGGCTTTGTAAGGATAAAGCCATACAACAAGAGTTAGCAGAGCATGAGCTAAGAAAAAAAACAATGACAGCAGAAGAACTTAAAAATTATCAAGTTGAAATAGAGAGAAAAGCTTTAGAATATGAAGAATTTATGATGGCTACTGAGGAATCTTTAATTAACGAGCAAATAAAAATACTAACAAATAAAAGTAATAAATAATCCCAATTTTAGCAACAGCAAAAATATGTATGAGTAATTACTATAGTACTACCGCCTATAACTCCCAAACCATCCCTGATCAATCAGCGGCTACCCAATGGTCAGGGTTAGAAAAATCAACCGCCACTCGCTTACCATGGGGCAATACCCAGCCAGTGGCTTCACAAAATATGTTTGATATTCTGCTACCCTCTCTGTTACGGCGTAATGTGGCGGATTGGCAAGAAGAAAAACAGCTACGGGCAAAGGGTGAGGCTATTACTGGTCGTTTAGATTTAGGGGGCGATTTAACTGAAGAAGTATTTAGTTATGCCCCTTTAGCGATTCGTACCCGTTTTTGGCTATATGCCCATGCTGCTGGTGAAACTCTTACTAAATGGTTTCCTATTCTTTTAGTACCATTCTTCTTTATTAGTTGGTTAGCTGCAGGTGGAGAATGGTCTGCTTTAGAATTATTACTTTTGACATTCTTGTGTTGGTTACCCTTTCTAATTATTTGGTTAATTAGTTATGCTGTAATGAATTGGTTGCCTACTAATTGGTGGTTAGCTACAGGTAGAAAGGGCATCGTATGGGAATTTAATCGTCGTACTGGCATGGTTACTATTGTTAATCACCGTAAAGGGGATTTTAGCGCCCCTTTTTATGAATGGGATGCTTATTTAGGTATGGTGCCTACCAATTCAGGAGTAATGTACTATAAACTCTCGTTAATTCATCGTTACCAGCCCAAAAAGATTATTGATTTAAGCCATATTGCCCCCTTAGGGCCAGATCAAGCTAATGCTTTAGCTGCATGGGATTGTTTGCAAAACTTTATGGATATTAGTCAACCGTTACCCGATATTCCTGCATGGGATTACTACCGCAAAAATGACCCTGTGACGGTTAAATACGATCAGCAAACAGGTCGAGACCCTAACTACTGGATGGGAATGAGTGATGAACACTTTCAACAACTTTGCAGTGACATGCGTTTACAAGCCCGTCAATTAGATACCATAGGTCGCCCTGATCTAATGAGCTACCATGTACAAGGCTTGCCGCAAAGTAGCAATAAATAACTAGTCACCATAAACTAAGGATAGTGGTAATAAATGATAAATAATAATAACTACTATACGACGACTACCTATAACTCCGAAGTGATACCCCCTCAAGCCAAGCCCCCAAAAAGGGGCTGGCTAAAGCAATTTGCACAAATTCTGCTGCCTTGGGGCTATACCGAACCTGTAGTGCCTAACTTATTTTTCAAGAGCATTCGCCAGACTATTTGCGTCGCAATGACTATGATCAAACACTACAAAAGCAAATAGAACAAGGCATTAAAGCAGGCACCTATAGCCTAGATCAAACAGGTAACGCCATAGACCAACAGGCTATTCGTTATGCGCCTATGGCTTTGCGTACCCATGTTATTGCTTTTAGTTATGGAGCGAGCAAGTTTTTAACTTTTTTTGTTGGTATTATTGGTTTCATTGCCGCCATAATGACCACTTATGCTCCAGGTATAGTATGTATTAATCATCTGATTTTGTTAACTAATTACTTTATAAAAACGCTTATAATTTATTTTTATTTTTCTTATAAGTTACTTGTTTTTTGTTTTCTCGCGTTTCAGCAGCTTTGTTTCGAACACGCTGCCATTTTAACCATGCTACTAAATTAGTTAATCCTAATATCTGCATTTGTTCAATAAAACGCTTACGCCAGTTTATAATAGTTCCTAAGCCTAATTTAAGTTTATGTTGATTAGAAAGGGTGTTTAAAATCTCTTCATTATTTTTGCCTTGACAAAGTTCTTTAATAAAAGGTACCCAAAAATCCTTGTGGCGTAGTCTATTAAGTGGAGTTTCTTTAAATATACTAAATTTATAAGCACATTTACCACATTCAAAATAAGGTCTATTTTTATGTACACCTTCTTTTTTATTTCTTAAATTGATTCGTTGTTTTATAAAGTGTCCACATTGGGAACAGGTTGCTGTTTGCTGGTTTATACGCTCTTTAACCCAATTGACAATAACTTTCTGCTCTTGGGTAATTTCGGCTGTTAGTGTGTGATCAGTATAATCATGATGCGGTTTCCACCACTGGTAAAGCTTAGGAAAAAGGTCTTGCATCATTTGGTTTAATCTTCTTTCTCTAACAATACAGGCATGTTGCGAAATATTCAGCCGCTGATGAATCTTTTTAATAGGTAACCCTACCAGTCGATACATAATAAAATCAGGCCATAACTCCATACGAGTCATACGTGCAAAGTAAGTCCCCGTCAATTGGCTAAATTCTTTTTTACAAAAATAACACTGAAAACGAGGTTCATCTACAACATTTCTAGTTGTTAATTGTTTAAAGCTACTGTATTCACAATGAGGACATTTAGTTGGAAACTGATAGGGAAAATAACGTACGTAATTTATGAGTGCGTCAGCATCGGCTAATAAATGTTGTGGAATGATTTTATAGTAATCAGGTTGTTGTTTATTGGTCATGGCTATTTAGCTGAGGTAAGAGGCTTATGCTTTATTGTAAGTTGTTTGAGTGCTTTAAAAGGATCAAGCGCTAATAACTGGGCAATATACATAAATTCCACAATATCTAGTCGTCTTTCACCGTTTTCTATTTTTGCTACAAATGATTGTGGCCTGCCTAAAGCCTCAGCTAATTGTACTTGTGTGATACCCTTAGCTATCCTTGCACTTCTCAACGTATTAATGATTAGTTGATATTCTTTAGTATAAATAGAACTCATATGGTTATCTCAAAAAAATCCTAAATTCGAATATCAACTATTTTCATAATTATCCCAAAATGGGATAATAGATTTATCTGTTATTTCATGTTGATAAATAGGATATAAATATGCTAGAGGAAGACTGGACACCTAATGAGATTATTCAAGCGCTTAATAAACGAGGTATAAAACTTTATGAATTATTAAGAACACATAAACTAAATCAAGGATTACAGTTTAAATATTCACAATTAGAAAGGGTGATTGCAGATGCGCTTAATATTTCTGTTACTGAGCTTTGGCCTTCTAGGTATTTATATAAGTAACACATAAATAAGGATATAAGGTGAAATTTTTATTATTAAATAACTCAATATAGCTATTAAAAATTTTGTATACACTGTATACAAAGTTAAAAGTCATCGATATTTATGCAAGATTTATTGTTTGTATGCTTAATAATAGGAAAGATATTATTAGTATATCCCTTGCAAGAGAATAATTAGATAAAAACCCTTATATATTGTTAATGCAACCATTGAAACAATTACTCAGATGATGACAAATACATAATTAACCTTTGAGTTTTAAAACTAAAAAACTGTGTACAGTGTACACAAAATTAAAATCCAAATAATTTGTACTAAATAAACAAAATATAGCAACAGTACTAAATAGCTACATCACTTTTAATAATGTAGCTATTTCATAGGTTATATATAAATATCAAGTATAAATTGTATTTAGAACTTGCTATCTCCCTAAATATTGTACAGTTACTTCTTCTCGCCCATGTCCTAACTCTTTAGTAAGTGTAAGCCTTGCTCGATGATCCAGTAGTTTTTCTTGTAGGGTATAGTCTTTACTGGTTTTCCCTCCACAAATAGGTGGTTCAGATCCTGTTATTTCTCTGTAGCGTTGTTGAGCATAGCTGTGTCTTAACCCATGTAGATTATTATAGCCTGCTTGTTTAACTTGGTTGTCGTAATGGTTCCTTTGTTGTATGTAACTTTTATGTGCTGGGATAAGTGAGTTATTGCCTACCAATTGTTTGATTTCATCTATTAAGGCTCTTTGTTGTTCGTTTCTAATAGGAATAGTTCTTGGCCTGCCACCCTTTGTCCATGAGGCTTTTAGTTGGATATAGTGATCTTGATCTGCATAAACAGGGTTAAATTTGATGCATTCTTCTCGTCTTAATCCAAAAGCTTGTTGCAGCTTTAAGCTATACTGTACATATTTATCAGTAATTAATTCACTTCGGCTATCCAGTTGCTGGCTTTTATTATTATTTACTGTTTTTTTGTAATCTCTTCTTGCAATACCCAATGCCTGATTCTCTTTGGGAATAAGTTGACTACGATTTAGTTTACTTAAAAGCCATCTTAATGCTGACATTCTGTTTTTTATTGTGGCTATAGAAAGTTGATTGATTTTATGCTGTTCGTTCCACTGATCTATCAATGCATTAATATGTTTACCTTTAATAGAATGAATAGTTAGTTGTCGGTAGTTAAGTGTTTTTAATTGGTCTGCGGCTTGTAATAATATTCGTAAACGGTCTTTTTGAGTGGTATAAGAACCATCTTTATTATGGTTACAGATGCCAATAATGCCATGTTTTAAATTTGCCATAGGTTTTGCCTCGTCATTTCTGGTACTTGATTCATAAAATTATCTTGGTACTTCACATTGTTATTCCGATGATTTAAAGGTTAGTGTTAATGGCAGTTCTACAGTGCATCACTACTGTGAAATCTTGTTCTTTAAACTAATAAAGAACAAGTAAAGCCAATGCAGGCTCGGAATAGCCTGTTGCCTCAAAAGGAGGACCCTATTGCTGTTCCTGTTGGAATCATGCAGACAATAGTTGCTACAGCAAAATCAAAAGATAAGTCATAGCCCATGCAATTTGGTTTTGCAGGGTTTGCACCCAAGTTTGTGACGAGTCCTAAAGGCGTAGCGAACCCTTAGGATAAATTGGATTTATAGCCAATCGTTATAACCCAATGCTGTGAAGGTGTTTTAGCTATTATTTTTGCTAAAAAGATTCTGGTAACAATTCATTGATCTTAAAAAACAAAAGATCAGAAATTGCTAGTTTGAAAGCTATGCCCCTACATCATTAATGTAGAACATAACATTTGATTTTATGTTGTACTTGTCTTCTGTTAATAACAACATAATGACAAATATTTATATTAAGTAACAGTAAACAACCCTAATGGCGTTAACTTGTTTGTATTTAAAAGAAACATACTATTACCGTTGATGGTAATCGTCAGTGCCTGCCGTATGCTTAACTGACTTTTGGGTTAACCTATCCATACATGGATACATAGCTTTTAAGGTTATAGCTATCTGGGCATGATGTTATCAACGATAACGATTCATACTCTTAATTTTATGTATTAACAAATAGATGTCAAGCGTTTATTGCAAGAGCTTTATATATCAAAATATTTCGATAAAATCAGATAAAAATAAGCCTATCACTGACCCATCACTTAAAATATTTCCCTATATCTGTTGATTACCAGTAAATATAAAATACTGTCACTGCGTAAAATAATTTTTCTAGTCTTCAAAAATAAAAAGAAGAAGCTAAATAAAAATGACCAATTTTTATTTAACTAGTCAAAACGTTATTTAATTTATATAGATTTATTGACGGCTATTGAATGGTTTATTCAAAGCTATATTCATTTTATTTTTTTATTTGGAGTATTTTATGAATAACAAAGAAGAACGCCGTCTTATTAAATTACCAACTGTAATGGAGTTAACGGGATTAGCTAGACCAACTATTTATCTTTATATAAAAAAGGATAAGTTTCCTCAATGTATTAAGGTAGGGAGTAGTAGTTTTTGGGAGTATAACGAAATTCAACAATGGATTGCAGACCAAATTAATAATCGAAATCAGCTTAATCGTTAGTTTTAGCTAATGATCTAACAACATTTAGTTGTCTCCAATAAGGAGGCAACTAAATGTATTAATCATTTTATATAAACAAAGTATTGATTATTAATTTTATATATAGGATATAAAATACATATGCATAGCTGTAATCATTTAGAGTTTTTAGATACTGATAATGAACGGTCATTGATTGATTTATTAAAGCAACTGGACCATAAAAAGATTTCTCGCCAAGAAAAAGAAAAAATAAACTATATAATAGGGATTGCTCATCAACAGTTAGTAGATGGAGCTAACTTATCAAAGAACGATTTTATAAGTTATTTACACGCATTAGTGATGTGGCATAAAACATCATTGACTACACTAGCTAATAAAACCTCTGCTTCAGTAGTAGATAATGATAATAACTCATCTATTTATAAAGCATTACTAGTTAATGCCTCAACAGTAACACCACAGAGCATCAGATGGATATGGCCTAACTATTTAGCCAGAGGCAAATTGCATATTTTAAGCGGCCAAGCAGGAACAGGTAAAACTACCTTGGCTTTAGCTATTGCAGCAACCATTAGTAACGCAGGGGAATTTCCTGATGGATTTTGTTGTAAGCAGTCAGGTCAAGTGCTTATCTGGTCAGCTGAGGATGATTTAAATGATACATTATTACCTAGACTTCTTGCTTTACAGGCTAATATAAACACTATCTATATTATCCAAGGCAGAAAAAATCAATTAACGGGGCAAATAGAACCTTTTGATCCTGCTACAGATATTCATTTATTAATAGACACAGTAAAAGATATAGGTTTTGTTGATTTGATGATTATTGACCCTATTGTATCTATGGTTAAAGGCGATATGCATAAATCAACGGATGTTAGAAGCTCATTACAACCATTGGTAGACTTTGCTAATAGGATTGATTGTGCCATCTTAGGGATTACGCATTTTTCTAAAGGAACACAACACAGCTCACCCTTAGAACGCGTCACAGGCTCTTTAGCGTTTGGAGCATTACCTAGAATAGTCTGGGTGACGGCTAAAGACCATGATGAAAATAAACATCTATTAGCTATCGCTAAATCAAATATTGGGCAAGATAATATAGGGATTTATTACCACCTTAAACAAGTAGATTTACCAGAAGGCTTTAGTGCTAGCTGTGTTAATTGGGGAGACCCTGTCAATAAACAAGCATTACGACAATTAAGCCAACTGGAACAAAAAACAGACCAAAGAACACATACTGAACCAGTCACTACATTACAAAGCATTTTACAACGAGATAAACTACCTAGTAATAAAATAAAACAACTAATGAAAGACAATGGCTTTACTGAAAAACAAATTAGAACCGCTAGAGAAAAACTCAATATACAAATTATTCAAGAAGGTTTTGGTCAAGATATTAAAACTTTTTGGCAATTGCCCCATATTTGCCCTGATTAGTCATATATGCCTATAAATACTATGGGCATATATGGGGAGTAGAGGCAAATATGATAATATAAGCCCTTTATTTATTAATGTTTTACCAACATTGCTTTAATATTATGAACAGTAAGTATCTATATTAGCTAACGCTTAGTTAAAATATTAAGGTCTATAAAGTAAAGGAAATACCATGTTTAATGAAGATACTCGTGTAAAAATTCCTGTAATCCTACATTTAATGCGTTTAGGGTATGAGTATTTATCGCTTAAAAAATGCCAATGGGATATGGGTACTAATATTTTCCCTGAGCTATTTTGTAAAGCTATTGCTAAAATTAATCCTAACTTAGAGCAAGATGATATTGGCCGATTATTAGAAGAAGTTAAATTAACCTTAGATAATGAAGATTTAGGTAAAGCGTTCTACGAAAAACTAACAGATCGTTCAGGTATTAAGCTAATAGATTTTGAAAACTTTAAAAACAATAGCTTTCATGTAGTAACAGAGCTTACTTATCAAAATGGTGATGAAGAGTTTCGGCCTGATATTACCTTGTTAATTAATGGTATGCCTTTGGTGTTTATTGAGGTTAAAAAGCCTAATAATCCAGAGGGTATATTAGCTGAGCGGGAACGTATTAGTAGGCGCTTTCAAAACAAAAAGTTTAAACGCTTTGTTAATATCACTCAGTTTATGATCTTTTCCAACAATATGGAATATGATGATGAGGCGATACAACCTCTACAAGGTGCCTTTTATGCGAGTGCGTCTTATCGCACGCCTATTTTTAATTATTTCAGGGAAGAGCAGTTATTAGCATTACCAGAGCTTTCTAAACCATTAGCTGAAGAAAAAGAATTAGAGGTTTTAAAAGATACTAATAAAGAAATTATTCGTAATAATGAAGAGTTTAAACTTAATAAGGGTGAGCATAGACCTACAAACCGTATTTGCACCTCATTATTAAGCAAAGATAGGCTATCCTTTATATTAAGGTATGCCTTAGCCTATGTGGCAGAAACACAGGGTATAGAAAAACATATTATGCGCTACCCTCAGCTCTTTGCTACCAAAGCTATAGAAAGTAAACTTAATGAGGGAACTAAAAAAGGAATTATCTGGCATACTCAAGGCAGTGGTAAAACAGCATTGGCTTACTACAATGTCAAGTTTTTAACCGATTATTTTCAACGTCAACACGTTATTCCTAAATTCTATTTTATTGTGGATCGGATTGATTTATTGATCCAAGCACAACGGGAATTTACTAGTCGTGGCTTAACGGTTTATACCATAGACTCGCGTGAAGCCTTTAGCCAAGATATTAAAGCCACTAAGGTTATTCATAATAACAGTGGTAAGCCCGAAATTACTGTAGTCAATATTCAAAAATTTAAAGATGATCCCGATGTTATTTCAACTAAGGACTACGATGTTAATATCCAAAGGGTTTATTTTTTAGATGAAGTGCACCGTAGCTATAATCCTAAAGGCAGTTTTTTAGCTAACTTAGATCAGTCTGATCGTAATGCTATTAAAATAGGTTTAACAGGTACACCATTACTTGGGGAAAGTTATAACTCTCGTAGTTTATTTGGCGGATATATTCATAAATATTACTATAACTCTTCTATTGCAGACGGCTACACTTTACGACTAATTCGTGAAGAAATAGCGACTAACTATAAAATGGCCTTACAAAAAGCCTTAGAAGAAGTAGAAATTCAACAAGGGGATGTGGATAGAAAAATAATCTATGCCCATCCTAATTTTGTTGAACCTATGTTGGATTACATTATTACTGACTTTGAAAAAAGCAGAGGGGCTTTAGGCGAGTCTAGCATCGGTGCAATGGTGATTTGTGATAGTGCTGATCAAGCTAAAAAAATGTTTGAGATATTTAATAGTCGTTATCCACAAAATAGTCAGTTAATAAATCAAGTAGCAGCTAACGAAAGTAATGCTGCTCTATTAAAGGTAGCTGAAGAAACAGCTTTTTACTCAGCAAAACGTAAGCAAGATAATAAGATTAAAACAGCTGCGCTTATTCTGCATGATATAGGTACTAAAGAAGAACGCAAAGATTGGGTTGAAGCTTTTAAAGCAGGTAAGATAGATCTACTATTTGTCTTTAATATGCTATTAACAGGCTTTGATGCAAGACGTTTAAAGAAACTCTACTTAGGGCGTATTATCCGCTCTCATAATCTACTACAAGCCCTAACACGTGTTAATAGACCCTATAAAGAGTTTCGTTATGGCTATGTGGTGGATTTTGCTGATATACGTAAAGAGTTTGATAAAACTAATAAAGCTTATTTTAAAGAACTACAAGAAGAGCTTGGGGATGAAATAGACAGCTATTCCCATCTATTTAAATCACAAGAAGAAATTACCGCAGAAATCGAGCATATTAAAGATGTACTCTTTAAGTTCAATATCGAAAATGCCGAAGTTTTTTCTCAGCAAATTAATGAGATACAAGATCGTCAAACAATATTAGCGCTAAAAAAAGCATTAGCAGATGCTAAGAGCTTATATAACCTTATTAGGCTACAGGGCGAATATAGCTTTTTGGATCAGCTTGATTTTAATAAGCTTAATATACTTTACCGAGAAACAACGAATCATCTTAATTTGCTTAATTTAAAAGCTAATTTAGAACAAGGTACAGAAACCACTAATTTACTTAATATCGCCCTAGAAGATATTATCTTTAAATTTATTAAAATAGGTGAAGAAGAGCTACAATTAGCAGCTAATGAGTACCACAAAACATTAAGACGTACCAGAGAAGCTCTAGTAAGTAATTTTGACCAAGATGACCCTAAATTTATCACTCTTAAAGAAGAGTTGGAGCGGCTATTTAAGAAAAAGAATTTAAGTGCCATCACCCAAGATGAGATGAAAGCCAATACCGATACACTCAATAAAATTTATGAGCGTGTTAAAGAGCTAAATAGAAACAATAATCTACTTCGCCAAAAATACCTCGGTGATATAAAATATACCCGTGTCCATAAACGTCTACAAGAACATGGCCGTATTACCGAATCTGAACGTAAAATCTTTGAAGCCCTGATAGGGGTTAAACAAGATACCGATACGGAAGTGCTGCAAAACTTCCAAGTCTTAAATAATGAAAGTTATTTTAAACAAATGGTCATGCCAAAGGTAAGAAACCATTTTATCAAAGAACAATCCATTGAACTCAACCTGCAAGCATCTCATTACATTAATGATCTTGTTGTAAAAGAATACCTTAAAGAATTTAATAACGGAGCACAACAGTGGTAGTTGAACTAACCTTCCAACAAAAAACTAAAGAACTTATTGATGGTTTAAAAGGTATTTGTGCTAACTATGGCTTAGGCAATGATGGTAACGAATTTAAAATTATTACCCAAGCCTTTCTCTATAAGTTTCTAAACGATCAGTTTGCATTTGAAGTTAAAAAGAAAATCCCCTCTTTGGCAAATAACCCCAATTGGGAAGAGCCTCTTTATGAAATGACAGAGGAACAATACGGTGGACTATTGCTAGACCTCCCACAAGGCGTCGCTCGTTTAAAAACAGCCCATCTTATTGGTCAACTATTTAACCAACAAAACCAAGCAGATTTTGCTAAAACCTTTGACGATACCTTAATAGATATTGCCAGTAGTAATACAGAAGTATTCTCTGTTAAAACAGAAGGTGGTGCTAAAGTTATTTTATTTGACCGTATCAGTAACTTTATTGCAGATGACAGCAAAAAAGATGACTTCTGCCGAGCTATTATTAACAAACTAGTCACTTTTAGTTTTGAACATATCTTCTCTAAAGGGTTTGACTTTTACGCTACTATTTTTGAATACCTTATTAAAGACTACAACAGCAATAGTGGCGGCAAATATGCCGAATATTATACACCCCATGCTGTAGCGCGTATTATGGCGGCAGTATTAGTGCCACAAGAGCAAAGAGGAAAAATTAATAATGTAAGTTGCTATGACCCTTCGGCGGGGTCAGGTACATTATTAATGAATGTAGCCCATGCCATAGGGGAAAATAGATGCAGTATCTACACCCAAGATATATCCCAAAAATCCTCCAACTTACTAAGGCTTAACCTAATTCTTAATAATCTAGTGCATTCTATTCCTTATGTAATACAAGGTAATACCATCTTGCACCCTTATCATAAAGAAGGTAAAGAGCTAAAACATTTCGACTATATCGTCTCTAATCCTCCCTTTAAATTGGATTTTAGTGACTATAGAAACGCTTTAGATACTAAAGACAATGATAAGCGGTTTTTTGCAGGTATTCCTAAAATCAAACCCAAAGACAAGGACAAAATGGAAATCTACCAATTGTTCTTACAACATATTATCTTCTCCTTAAAACCTACAGGTAAAGCAGCAGTAGTAGTGCCTACGGGGTTTATTACTGCACAGGCAGGTATAGATAAAAAAATCCGTCAACATTTGATAGATAATAAAATGCTAGCAGGCGTAGTTTCGATGCCTAGCAATATTTTTGCCACCACAGGGACTAATGTATCTATTGTCTTTATTGATGCTACCAATAAAGATAAAGTGGTATTAATAGATGCTTCTAACTTAGGTGAAAAGGTTAAAGATGGTAAAAATCAAAAAACCGTGCTTACCCAAGCAGAAGAACAACAAATTATAAATACTTTTAACCAAAAGGAAATTAAAGAAGATTTTTCAGTAGTAGTAAGTTATGAAGAAATTACCAATAAAAACTATTCACTAAGCGCAGGCCAATATTTTGATGTAAAGATTGAGTATGTAGATATTACCCCAGAAGAATTTGCTACAAAAATGCATGGTTATACTCAAAACTTAGAAGAATTGTTTAAACAATCCCATGAATTAGAAGAAGAAATTAAAAAGCAGTTGGCGGGGTTGAAGTATGAGTAATCTTTTAACACTAAAAGATATTTCTATATTAATTACTAAAGGGACAACACCAACTAGTATTGGTAGAAATTTTGTTTCTACAGGTATAAATTTTGTTAAATCGGAAAGTATTAAAGACTCCAAACATCTAGATTCATCACTTTTTATGAAAATTGATAGTGAGACAGATGATAAACTAAAGAGATCAAGACTTGAAAAAGATGATTTACTTTTTTCCATTGCTGGAGCTTATTTAGGTAAACTAGCAATTGTGCAAGATATTGACTTACCTGCGAATACAAATCAGGCTGTGGGCATTATTAGGCTTAATAAAAGAAAAGCCAATGTTGATTACATATATTATTTTTTTAGCCAGCCCAGTGTAAATAAATACATAAATAGCTTGTCTGCTCAATCATCTCAACCAAATATAAATTTAGAGTTATTAGGCCGACTTAGTTTTAAGTATATTGATTTAAAAGAACAAATAAAAATAGCAAATATTCTTTCAGTGATTGATAAAAAAATCGAACTAAATAAACGTATTAATACTGAACTGGAAGCTATGGCAAAAACTTTATATGACTACTGGTTTGTACAGTTTGATTTTCCCAACAAAGATGGTAAACCCTATAAAAGCACAGGTGGAAAAATGGTTTACAATGCAATCTTAAAGCGTGAAATACCTGAGGGGTGGAAAAATATACAGTTAGGAAATGTAGTTGCACGTATCGGAACAGGTCTTAATCCAAGAGATAATTTTAAGTTGGGAGAAGGTAAAAATTATTATATTACTATTAAGGATATTGAACAGAATAAGATCTTATTCTCTGATAAAGCAGATCGAATAAGTGATGAGGCTCTCGATATTATTAATCAACGATCAGACCTTAAAGAAGGTGATATTCTATTCACAAGCATACAACCTGTTGGTCTTACATATTTAATTCATAATAAACCAATTAATTGGAATATTAATGAATCTGTTTTTACTATTAGAGCAAATAGTTCATTAGTAACTAGTGAGTATTTATTTAAGCTTTTATCAAGCGAGCAAATGAAAGTTTTTACAAAAAACTCATCATCAGGTAGTGTTCATAAAGGGATCAGGCATGGGATATTAAAAACGTTTGTTTTTGCTTATCCAAGCTTGCCGCGTATAGAAAAATTTACTGCTGTCATTAAACCAATCTTACAAAAACAATATAATCTTGAAATAGAAAACCAACAACTTGCTACACTAAGAGACTGGCTACTTCCCATGCTAATGAATGGTCAAGTAACTGTTAAATAGCTAACCTAGCTTGCTATTAACTAAAACTAGGTTAGTAACTGAATTAAGGACGAGTATATTCTGCCTCTTGGGTTTCGTCATCCAAATCTACTCCTTCTTCTTGTAGATCTCCTTGGTAGGCTTTTTTACCCATTGCTTGTTCTATAAGCACTAATAGTTGTTTTTGTCTATCTTCCATAAAAGCAGTGAAGTTATCAGCTCTGAGTAACTCTGGATTAATACAATGGGATTTTAAATAACTATCTAAGGTAGCAGGCTGAATAGCAGGGGTTTTACTGTCTCCTGTTTCCAATTTATGTAAATAACTAGAGGGAGCAGAACCACCAATAATACGATTAGTTTTATAACTTAGTGGCGTTTTATTGATAATAGAATCGTAAATCTTAGAACTAATGCCTTGCTTCGCGCACCAATCTTTAGGAAAGATATGATGAATATCCACATATTCTCCAAAAAATACCGTATGGTCAAATGCTTGACCTGAACGAAAATCCTGTGCCCCTTGTTTCATTAATAATGCATTGACCCCTTTGTAGGCTGCAGATAAACGGGTTTTCATGGTTTTTAGCCTATCAGGTCTAAACAGCGTTTCGCTGACAGTTGAGGGCTCTATATCACCTTTTAACCAAGCAGGTACTTGCATAAAGTCTCTTGCATTGCGTGTATCCACTGCAGACCCGTAAAGCTCACCAAATACACCGTTCCAGTACCATTGAGTTAATTTTTGTCGATTAGCTTCATGTTCCCAAGCATCGCCTATATCAGCCAGTATAGCAGCTAGAGGAACTACTTGTGATTGATAAGGTAAATCAAATATTTGATAAATATGCAGCATATGCAAAAACTTAGCCGCTTTTTCAAAGCCTGCTTCAGCTTGTTTTTCATACTGCTTATAAGCTGCTAAGGGCAGATTTAATAAAGCATGTCGATTACCAGATACCGCAGGTAATTCTTTACCTTGTTTACCTGCTTGTTCTGCTTGACGTCTCCGTTCTCTTGTATAGAACAGTGAGATCACTTGTAAAAAGTCTGTATTGGAGACATTACTAATAATACCTTCCTTACGACCTGCTAATCGGTAGGCTTCTATAAAACGCTGTTGTCTACCTGGGTTTTTACCATCGCCATACCAATCTTTACGCAGTTCATGCCCATCTGCTGCATAAATAGCAGTAACTAATTCAAAGGCGTCTAGTGCCTTACCTTTGGTATTTACTTTTTCAAATACCACACAGACTGCTTCTTTACTCGTCTCTCTATCTAAAGCAATAACGGGGACTCGGTAGGCTTTAAAGTTCTCTAAAACTTCTCGTTTAAATTGCCTAAATAAATCTCTTTTAGGTTTGTTATCATCACCCGCCCAGTAGCTATCAAAACCGTCTTGCCATTCATCCCAATAAAATACATCCGTCATAGGAAAAATGAAGTTAGCATATTCTTTTTCAGGTGAAGAAATATCTAACTCTATCTCTCGTCCAAATTGACTGGTTAATTTTTTATCTTCAGGGATACTTAAAATAGCTTCTTCTCTATCTACAGTAGGATCTAATGCTTTTTCTATATCAATATAAAACCAACGCTTAACCTTTTTATTTTTAGGAGTTACTGTTTCAACAATTTGTTTGCGTAATGTTACTTGATACATGGAGGTAATACGTTGTTGACCATCCAATAATAATGATTGAGGTAACACCGATTTAGTAGCTTCTGGCACGCCCTCTATTATTCTAGGTTTAAATTCTACAGGGCCTCCTGTATAGAGCGTCATCAATGCACCAATAGGGAATGAACGGGATATAGAAGCAATAAGGCTCTTTATTCTATCTTCATCCCAAACCCAGCTTCTTTGAAAATCGGGTAACTGTAATTTTCCAGTATGGCATTCATTTAGTAATGTTGAGAGATCAACGGGATTGGTTTGAAAGGTAGCCCCTGCCATTGATTTAATCCTTTGATAAAATAAAAGTTAAATTATTACTTGTATAAGCAAATAAAACAATTTTATTTTTGCTTATCAATAATGAATAACCTTATTCACTAGTGGCTTCTTAAATTATATAACGTGTTGATCTATCATTTGATCTAACTTATCAGCCCATTCTTGCATCATATTTCTGCGTTGCTCTATGTATTGAGCATGGTTGTAAGTCGCTCTAATTTGGTCTTTATCTGAATGTGATAGCTGGGCTTCTATCCATTCTTTAGGATAACCTAGTTCATTAAGTGCTGTTGATAGTGTGGCTCTAATACCATGACCTGTTAGTTTGTCTTTATATCCCATACGTCTTAATCCTTGGTTTAGGGTGTTTTCACTAATAGGCTGGCTTGGATCTGAGCGATGACATAGTAAGTATTTTTGCCACGGGTAACTTAAACTAATTAGTTGTTCTACAATGGTTATCGCTTGTCTTGGTAATGGGATTATATAAGGTGGTATTTCATTGGTAGCTGTTCTTACCTTTTTTTGGAGTTGTTTAACCTGTTCAGCAGGGATTTTCCATAGTCCTTGTTGTAAATCAAATTGATCTTTATTGGCTTGCCTTAGTTCACCCGTACGCACTCCTGTGAGTAATAATAACTTTATTCCTAGTTGGGTTTGTAGTGCTCCTTGATAGTTATTGAGTGTTTTTATAAAGTCTGGTAGTTCATCCATTTTTAAATAGGGATTATGTTGGGTTGGTTTTTGTGGTAATGCCACAATGTCCATATCGGCTGCTGGATTATGATTAATAAGCCCCTCTACAATAGCATGACGAAACAGTTCATTGAGCCATCCTCTACATTTTTCAGCAATGGATAAAGCCCCTCTATTTTCAATTGAGCGAAGTACTTTAAGTATATCTACTCGTGTTATATTTTCTAATGGAAGTTTGCCTAAAGCAGGTAGCAAATCTTTTCGCATATAACGTTCTATTTGTACCAACGTACTCTGTCTTCCTCCTGTATATCCTGTAGCAAGTTTTCTTAGTTTGAATGTTTTCCAATGCTCTGCAAAAACAGCAAAGGTGACTTGTTGAGTATCAGAATCAACAGTTTGGACAATTTTTTTATGTTGACGTGGATCCATCCCTTTAGCAACTAATGTTCGTGCTTCATCTCTTAGTATTCTGGCATCTCTTAAGCCAAGTTCTGGATAAGTACCAAGGGAGATACGTACACCTTTTCCTTTTAATTGGTATCTAAAATGCCAACTCTTTGTGCTATTAGGTGCAATAAAGAGATAAAGCCCGTCAAAATCTTTTAGTGTGTATGATTTCTGTTTGGGTTTTGCTTGACGAACAACAGCATCTGTTAAGGCCATTAGATATCCTCCTTATTATCATGGTAAAAACTTAAAAATCCTTGATTTACAAGCCCATGACTGTAACGAAGATAACATAGATTTGATGTACAAACATAAAATTCTGATGTACAGGATAATGTACAAAAAAACCGTAGTTGGAGGTAGATTTGTGTAGATTTATAAGAAGTGAAATTAGCTATAAAAGCAATATATTTCAAGATGTTATAGCGATACTTGGCTATATATAAATTTAGAAATGGAGCGGAAAACGAGACTCGAACTCGCGACCCTAACCTTGGCAAGGTTATGCTCTACCAACTGAGCTATTTCCGCTTTATTTGAGGTTGCTAATTTTATAGCAACCATGATGAGTGTCAATAGTTATTTGTCTATTTGTTTGGTTTCAGTTGTTTTTTCGCTAGTAAGATAGGGCCATGCCGCCATTAGGTAGTGGATCATTGACCAGATGGTAAGGATTGCAGCGATACCTAGTAGTATATAACCTGTAATTACCCATGCAGTGAGTTTGGGAGGGTTAGCCAGTAGGATAACAAGTGCTAGCATTTGCGCAGCAGTTTTCCATTTACCTAGTTTGGATACGGCAACATTAGTACGTGCACCTAGTTCGGCCATCCATTCTCTAAGGGCAGATACTACAATTTCACGGCCAACAATGATGATGGCGGAGAGTGTTAAGCAAAGGTTTACCATAGTGCCATGAATAACTCGTGAGTGACTGCCGACGAGGAGTACAAGTGCTACAGCTACAATAAGTTTGTCTGCTACGGGGTCTAGAAAAGCGCCGAAGGGGGTGGTTTGGTTCCACTGTCTGGCTAGGTAACCATCAAACCAGTCAGTAATGCAGGCAATAGCAAAGATGATACTAGCAGTTAGATAGACCCATTTAAACGGCAGTAGGTAGATAAATACAAAGATTGGAATCAGTATAACGCGAAGAACCGTAAGTATGTTGGGAATATTCATTGTAAACCTTTTTACTGAGTAGGCTATGGTGTATCACTATAGACTTTGTCGGTGGCTATGATAGCAAGCTTTTTCTGGTTGGTTAATGGGTTAGTGTATAATTTATTACATTTAGTTTTAAATAAGTATGATTATTAGACGATTGTATAGGGTGTAGGATATATGGAGGATAAACGTTACTGTGCTGTTTTAGGCAGTATCAATATTGTTACATTTGGTTGTTAAAGAGTGGAGTATTTTATGGACGGTGGGCATTAAAATAATCTAATATATGTTTTTATATAGAAACATCCCAGTAAAAGAAGGATATGTGAATGATGATTTCAACCATGTTACGTAATGTTTGTGTTGCTGGTGCTATTGTGTTAGCAGCTGGTTGTGCTACTGAATCTGCTAAACCAAAGTTAACACCTGCTCAACAAACTATTGCAGCTATGTCTTATGATCAGAAAGCCGCTAAGTTTTTAGATATTATTCATGCTGATAAGTTGACTACACCTGCTTATATGCAAGTGCAAACCATGCTTAATCAGTTATTTGAAGTAAGTAAGGCACCTGAAAGTAAGGTATCTGTGTTAGAGCGTTATCAAGGTCAAGCAAATGCTGTGTTAGATAAGGCGATTGGTTGGGATGTGATTAAGCCAGATGTAGTTAAGTTATATACTACTAATTTTACAGATGCTGAGTTAGCTCAGTTGATTGAGTTTTATGAGTCACCTACAGGTCAAAAAATGTTGAAGCAATTACCTGTGGTAACGATGCAAACGGAACAGTTGATTCATAAGAAAGTGATGGAGAATGCTGCTCCTGAAATTAATAATATCATTGAAAGCATGGCTAAGGAATTAAAGGTTCCTTTAAAAAGAACTCGATAAGTAGATAGTATGCAAGATCGTATCGATGCCGCTCTAGTAGCGGCTTTTTCACCTAAGCATTTTGTGGTGGAGGATGAAAGTCATTTTCACCATAGAGGCGAGCAAACACACTATAAGGTGATTATAGTGAGTGATTTATTTGATGGGGTGTCTAGAGTGAAGCGCCATCAGCAAGTTTATGCTGCATTAGGTGATATTATGCAGCAGATTCATAGTTTGGCTATTCATGCTTATACAATGAGTGAGTGGCAGCGTGAAGGTTTGTCAACAGTTCCTGAAAGCCCGCTTTGTAAAGGTGGCAGTTTGCACGATATGAATAAGTAGTTTGGGTTGAATGGTAGTTATTACGTGATGATGTGGTAGCTGCTTTTTTGAGGAATTTTATGTCAAATCACGCATTGTTGTTAATGAATTTAGGTTCACCAAAGTCTCCAAAAGCAGAGGATGTAAAGCCTTATTTAAAACAGTTTTTAATGGATCCTTATGTGATTGATTTGCCTTGGCCAATTCGTAGGTTGTTGGTGGCAATGATTTTAATTAAGCGTCCAGAGGCTTCTGCTCATGCTTATCAAAGTATTTGGTGGAATGAAGGTTCACCATTAGTGGTGTTGAGTAAACGCTTACAGAAGATGATGGAGCTGCATTGGCAGCACGGGCCAGTAGCATTAGCAATGCGTTATGGTGAGCCTAGTATTGAATCAGTATTGTTGGGATTAAAAAAGCAAGGTGTTGAGCAAGTAACATTAGCACCACTTTATCCACAATTTGCGGAGAGTACGGTAACAACTGCCTTAGAAGAAGTAAAAAGGGTGGTGAAGTTGCATGGTTTATCTTTTAAATTTAAGTTATTAGAGCCTTTTTATAATCAGCTTCGTTATCTTAATGCTTTGGTGAGTAGTGCACAGGAAGTAATGAAGCAAGATTTTGATCATTTGCTGTTTAGCTTTCATGGTATTCCTGAGCGCCATATTTATAAATTGGTTAAAGATGATAAACATAATTTACAGGCAACTCATAGCAGCCAGATAGATCAAAAATATATTGACGTTTGTTATCGTACGCAATGTTTAAAAACAGCTGAGTTGTTTGCTGAGCAAGTAGGATTACCTAGTGATAAGTGGTCAGTTTCTTTCCAATCTCGGTTAGGCCGTACTAAGTGGATTGAACCTTATACGGATATGCATTTAGATGAGTTGGCGGCTAAGGGTGTAAAGCGTTTATTAGTTATGTCACCTGCATTTGTGGCTGATTGTTTGGAGACTTTAGAAGAAATTGGTATTCGTGGTCGTGAACAGTTTTTAGCAGCTGGCGGAAGCAGTTTTGAGTTGATTCCTTGTTTAAACGATACACCTTCTTGGGTGGTTGCTTTAAATCAGTTATGCCAGCCTGAAGAAACTAAGCCTTTTACTATTAATTAGAGCTGCATTAAGTCAATAAATCGAGGGGTAGCTTGCTCGTCGATTTTAAGGTCAGTAAAGTTAAATAGTTTTGTATCTGCTAGTTGCGAAGGCACAACATTTTTTAATGCACGAAACATGATTTCGACACGGCCTGGATGGTCTTTTTCCCATTTATTAAGCATTTCTTTAACCACTTGGCGTTGTAGGTTATCCTGAGAGCCACAAAGATTACAAGGGATAATAGGGAATTCTTTAAGGGTGGCGTAGTTTTCAATATCTTTTTCCATGCAGTAGGCTAAGGGTCTGATTACAATATTGCGTTTATCATCAGCCAATAGTTTAGGTGGCATTGCTTTTAAGGTACCACCATAGAATAGGTTGAGGAAAAAGGTTTCTACAATATCGTCGCGATGATGACCAAGGGCTATTTTGTTGGCACCAATTTCATCGGCATAGGTGTATAGGGCGCCACGTCTTAAACGTGAGCAGAGCGAGCAAGTAGTTTTGCCTTCGGGAATTTTTTCTTTAACAATAGAGTAGGTGTCTTTTTCAATAATATGATAGTCAACTCCTATTGAGCTTAGATAGGCTGGTAATACGTGCTCTGGAAAACCAGGTTGCTTTTGGTCTAAATTAACAGCAACAAGGCTAAATTGGATGGGGGCTACTTTTTGTAGGTATAACAAAATATCAAGTAGGGTATAGCTGTCTTTACCACCAGATAAGCAAACCATGATTTTGTCGCCATCTTCGATCATATTATAGTCAGCCACTGCTTCACCTACTAAGCGACGCAGGCGTTTTTGTAGTTTGTTTTGATTGACTGAAAGTGTGGTCATGGATGTTGCTACCTAATGCTACCTAAAAGAAAAGAGCCGTATTTTACCTGTATCTGTACGTTAACACTAATTTTTCTTAACGTGTTGTGGTAACAGCATTTCTTTTTAATGAATAAGTCGCTAAAATGGCGGGCTTGTAACCAGAACTGATATGCAATGACTGATAAGTATATTATTGAATGCCCTAGCTGTAAGGTACGTTTTTTCGTCACCGATGATTTACTCGCGGCGGCAGGGGGAGCATTGCGTTGTGGATTCTGTAAACATGTCTTTAATGGCAATGATTATATTGTTTATCAAACATTAAAACCTGCTCCTGCTAAAGAGGAGGTAGAAGATACTCCAACTACTGAACAATCCTCTATTAGTCATCAGCAAGAAGCATCCCAACCAGAGAAAACAGAGCAAGCTAAAACAGGTCGTACGGAAGATTATTGGAATAACATAGTTGATACATTATCTAGTTTTTCGGTAAATTTTAAGTCTGTTGATGAGCCTAAAGTTATTGATAGTAAACCAGATTTTTCTAATGAAAAGAGAGAGTCACAACAAAGCTTATTTATTGCTGATGAGGTGGTTAATAACAAAACTCATATTGATGCTGATATTGTTGTAGCACTAAATAAGATAGATTTTGATCAGTTGTTGCAATTAGATGAAGCAGAGCTAATTGCTAAACAAAGTAAAGATATTACCAATGTATTAGCGAATTTTAATACCTCATTAGCAGAAGAGAATAGTTTTCAGCAGGCATTAGAACTTGATGAAGAAGATTCATCAGAATTTGATGAAGTACAGCATATAACGATAGATGATGGTGCACCAAAAGATATCTATGGTAATCGTCTTAAAAAAGTATCTGATATAGATTTTTCAATTCCCAGTCACAGCAGATCCAAAATAGTAAATAAGCATAGTGTTTTATGGTCATTGTTATCTATATTGGCAGTGTTAGTATTGTTAGGGCAGTATTTACGTTATGCTGCCCCTGAAATGGCTAGAACAGAAGCTAATAGGGCTTGGGCTGAACAGGTATGTAGTTATCTGTGGTGTGATGTACCAGATTTGGTAGATGTAAAGAAAATTATTACGAGTCAGCTGTTGGTAAGAAGTAATCCACAACATGATGGGGTACTGAATGTTGATGCAATTATTCGTAATGATTTAACTGTTTTCCAGCCTTTCCCTGTGATTGAGTTACGTTTTACTGACTTGAATGGACAAATAGTGGCAAGTCGTCGTTTTTTACCTGATGAATATTTGTCCCATGAAGCATTAAAGAAAAATAAAATGCCTCCACAAACCCCTATTTATATTTCATTTGAAATTATTGATCCAGGTGAAGAAGCCGTAGGTCATTCACTCTATTATTATCCTGTTGTACAATCTCATTAACCTATAATTAATCTAAATAAGTGATAATTGTCATCGTATTCCAATAAAATTAACTTGCAGACCAGCAAAAGTCGTACTAGTATTCAAGAAGCATTATTTGTGTAAATGATTTACTTTAGGGTTGAGTAGTACCTAGGGATTAGGAAATATAATGGAGTATTTATGTTTGACCCAGCTAACAGCACACATTTCAGCATAGATGTGCAGGAACCCAAAGTAAAAAAGCTAATGAAGCCACAGAACCTTCACTAGAAAGCTATGACTACCCCAGTAGATATACTGACAAGAAAAGAGCAGACCGCCTTACCAAGATAGAAATAGAATGCCTAAGAACCAAACAAGTTCTAGCAGAAGTCTATAGTGACCTTATATCCATATTATCCAATTAGTTTATTTGAATTAGGATTGGCTTTGTATATAGGTATTTTATCAATTAATTTATTATTTTACTGTAAATACAGAAGATACAAATGTTATAAGAAAATCTATTTTTGAATTTAAAAATTATTCTAAATAAATATTGCTCGTTTATGGATACGCTTATTAATCTTATCCTATTTCTTTAGATAAAATTGAGGCTATACTATTTATTGAGGGGGCTGATTTACAAATATCCATTAATATTTTTGTAAATGTGGTAGATGATTGTCAAACGTATTAATTGCTGAGCTGTATAAAAAACTATGAAAAGATGTATTAATTTTTTTACTTACTTAATAATGTGTTTGTTATTTGTAGGTGTTGTAAGTGCTCAAGAAGAGAGTAAGGATGAGTTCACTCAGAAGGATATTATTACGCTGAGACAAGGGTTTTTACAAGGTAAAGATATTCTTAAAGACAATGGAGTTTTTATTGACTTAAAAGAGAAAGGATTTATCAGTAAAGGTGAAATGCTAAAAAGAATAAAAAAGCATGGAGTAAGTTCTTTGTTTCCTAATCAACAATCCTATAGTTATTTTATCAAGTATTTAAAATATCTTATTGATAGTAAAGAATTATCTGGCAATATTAATAGGTTGGTTACTTATAAAGAGGGTAGGTTTGAGTGCTATTTTATTTTGGAAAATGAGGATGATTTTAAGATCATTTTAAATGTGTTAACACCAACTAATATCAAGGATTTTCCATATACTGAGCCGTCTTATATATATTATTTTGAGAAAGTGAATGGTAAGGTTGTGCTGGCTAAGATGGATGTGGCTGGTTAAGTAAAGTTAATTAAACCTGTTTTTAAATGATAGTGAATTGGACCCCGAAAGTTGGATACCTAAATCTACCTTTTGGGGTATTTTTATGGGTAAAAATCGTTATTCATTAGAATTAAGGCTAGAAGTCATTCAGTATTGTTTATCTAATCAAGGTGGGCAGAAGAAAATTAGCTAAACACTTTAATATGAGCAGAATAACTGTGCATCCTTGGTTACGTATTTATCGATAGGATAGTCTGGAAGGTTTAATGAATGAAAAAACGGTTCAATTTTGCGAAATATCAAAAATTAAGATAATAAGTTATTGTATTATGTTATGTTTTAATTATAACGTATAAAGGGAAAGAAAGCATGAAAACTACCATTAAGCTCATCGCTATTGGTTTATTTGCCTTAGCAAGTAAGGATATTGTTGCGCAAGATGTTGCAGGGATAAAAATTGGTGAATCGTTCTCAGCTCAAAAAAGTTTGATTACAAAAGCAAATTCAGACTATCAGTTAAATGATATTACGCGACCTGGTGGGAATACTGTTGGCATCAATGCGATTGCAAAAAAAGATGGTCGAGTGATTGATCAGATGCTCGTGATTCACAATGATTCTGGTATTGTATGGTTTGTAGGAAGAGCACAGGCGCTTGAGAAAGGAGCTCGCATTAATCCTGATACACTTATGTCTTCATTGAAGGAAAAGTATGGTAATTATAGCGAAATTTCTGGTACTGGTGGGCCACGGTGGTACTTCGATCGTCAGGGAACACTTTTTCAAGGCTCAGTTATAGGTTCTCCATGTTATAGAGGGATAGGGCCAACGGGCACTTCATTTAATCAAGTACCGGGTACTGGTATGCAAGTACCAACTGTGTTCCCTCCTAAATGTGGTTTAGAGATCGAAACCTCAGTTTACCAAGACTCTAAAGATGGCATGGTATCAGCATTTTCTGTTCGTATCATCGATACAAAGCGTATGTTTGATGAATTGAATAACAAGAGTATAAATGCAGAGAATGAACGTAAACAGCAACTTGAAAGAGAGAAGGCAAACGACAATAAGCCAAAGCTGTGAGAAAAATATAGATGAAGCTCTAAATTAGAGCTTCATCTATTTGTATTAAAACTGCCCAACTTTTGAGATTCAGTTCATAGAGGGAATCTTCCCTTGCTTCTATCATCAACCCGTAATGTACTTGGTCATGTGTTGCCTATAAGTCAGTATCTTGTAGACTGGCAATTTGTTTTATTTTTGCTTTACTTTTTTTGCCCATATTGTCCATATAGGTTACAACTAAGGCTGAGACAACGAAAGTTAGGTGGAGAATAACGTACCACATTAGTTTGTCGTTATCTATTTTTTGAGCATCCATAAACATTCTGAGTAGGTGGATGGAGGAGATAGCTACAATAGATACGGATACTTTGGTTTTTAAGGAACCAGAGTCCATTTTGCCCAGCCAATCTAGTTTTTCCCGATGACTATGGATATTCATTTGTGAAACAAAGTTTTCGTAGCTGGCAAACATAACCATTACTAATAGGCCGCCTACCAGTACCATATCAATTAATGATAGTAGTTTTAGGATAAGTTCTGATTCAGGTAAGCTGAAAATAGCGGGTAAGATATGAAAAAGTTCTTGGTAAAATTTAATAGTTAGGGCAAGTAGTGCTAAAGATAGCCCAAAACATATTGGAGCAAGTATCCAGCGTGTTGAATACATTAAATTTTCTAAGATGATTTCAACTTTTTTCATAGATGATATTCCCTAAGCTGTAGTAGCCAATAATAAGGCGCGTAGTATAGCGAATAGCGATACTAATAGACTAGCCAGCAATAAGATAAAAATATAAACATTTTGTATACAGTTATTGGTTTGTTTTTATAAGGTTGTTTTCTGTTGAAATGAGAGTTAGTGAACAATTTGTCATAGAAAATATCTAGATTCTGTATCTTAATCTTCAATTCAGAGTAAAATAATTGCTTTTATTTCACTATTAGCTACAAAGTTATTTTATAATAACTGAATTTAGATGATTTAATTGATAATAGCAATTGCATGTAATTGCTCAGGGTATGTTGGGTTTAACCCTGCCACGAAATATTTGAGGAAGATTCTGTTAATATGCTTGGTCCTTTACTGAATAAGCTTTTTGGAAGCAAAAACGATCGCGAAGTTAAACGCATGTCTAAAATGGTCAAGGCTGTTAATGCCTTTGAAGAGAGCATGGTTGCTTTGCATGATGATCAACTACGTGCCAAAACAGTAGAATTTAGAGAGCGTATAGCAAAGGGTGAGAGTTTAAATAAATTATTGCCTGAGGCCTTTGCAGTAGCCCGTGAAGCTAGTAAACGGGTGATGGGCATGCGTCACTTTGATGTGCAGTTAATCGGTGCTATGACGTTGCATGAAGGTAAGATTGCTGAGATGCGTACAGGTGAAGGTAAAACTTTGATGTGTACCTTGGCTGTTTATTTAAATGCATTGTCTGGTAAAGGCGTGCATGTGGTAACGGTAAACGATTACTTGGCAAAACGTGATGCTAATTGGATGAGACCGTTATATGAGTTTTTAGGGATGAGCGTGGGTGTTATCGTTCCTTTCCAAGACCCAGAAGAAAAGCGTGCGGCTTATAAAGCAGATATTACCTATGGTACCAATAACGAATTTGGTTTCGATTATTTAAGAGATAATATGGCTTTCCGCCAAGAAGATAAGTTCCAACAAGTACTTAACTTTGCTGTGGTGGATGAGGTTGACTCTATTTTAATCGATGAGGCAAGAACACCTTTAATTATTTCAGGCCAAGCTGAAGACAGTTCTGAGCTTTATATTCAGTTAGATAAGTTAATTCCAAGACTTTCACAACAGATTGAAGAGGGTGAAGGCTCTGCTAAAGAAATCAAAAAAGAAGGCCATTACACGGTTGATGAGAAGTCACGTACGGCTGAGTTAACAGAAGCTGGCCATCAATATGTTGAAGATTTATTAATGGAAAATGGTTTGTTAGCAGAGGGTGATAGCCTGTATTCTGCTAATAATGCGACATTATTTAGCCATGTGCTTTCAGCATTAAGAGCCCATGTGTTATATCACCGTAATGTTGAGTATATTATTCAAGATAATGAGGTGTTGTTAATTGATGAGCACACTGGCCGTCCAATGAAAGGACGTCGCTTATCAGAAGGCTTACACCAAGCTATTGAAGCAAAAGAGCATGTACCTATTCAGCCAGAAAGCCAAACCTTGGCTTCTATTACCTTCCAAAACTTTTTCCGTCTTTATGATAAGTTATCGGGCATGACGGGTACAGCAGATACTGAAGCTTTCGAATTCCGTCAAATTTATAACCTTGATGTGGTGGTTATTCCTACCAATCGCGCGTTAGCCCGTAAAGATGCTAATGACTTGGTGTATATGACGCAAAAGGAAAAGTATGAGGCGATTATTCAGGAAATTAAAGCTGCGCAAGAGCGTAAGCAACCTGTCTTAGTGGGTACGGCTTCTATTGATACCTCTGAATTATTATCAACTGTATTGGAAAAAGCAGGCATTAAACATAATGTGTTAAATGCTAAGTTCCATGATAAGGAAGCGGATATTATTGCTCAGGCAGGTCGTCCAGGTGCTGTGACTATTGCCACCAATATGGCGGGTCGTGGTACAGATATTCTATTAGGTGGTAACTGGGAAGCAGAAGCAGCTAAGTTAGAAGAACCAACTGCTGAGCAGTTAAAAGCATTAGAAGATCAATGGCGTGAAGATCATCAAACGGTGTTAGAAGCAGGTGGTTTATTTGTGATTGGTACTGAGCGTCATGAATCACGTCGTATTGATAATCAGTTACGTGGTCGTTCTGGTCGTCAAGGTGACCCTGGTGCAAGCCGTTTCTATTTATCATTAGAAGATAATTTGATGCGTATTTTCGCTTCCGATCGTATGCGTAGCATTATGCAAGTGCTTGGTATGAAAGAAGGCGAAGCCATTGAGCATCGTATGGTAACGAATGCGATTGAGAAAGCACAACGTAAGGTAGAAGGTCGTAACTTCGATATTCGTAAGCAGTTGCTTGAATATGATGATGTGGCTAATGAACAACGTAAAGTTATCTATCATATGCGTGACACTATTTTAGAGTCTAATGATATCAGCCATATCATTAAAGAATTCCGCAATGAGGTGTTAACCGCTACTATTAATGAACATATTCCTCCTATGTCATTACCTGAGCAGTGGGATATTGCAGGTTTAGAGCAGGTATTACGTACTGATTTTGGACAGGATTTACCTATTCAACAGTGGTTAGATGAAGACGATAAGCTTTACGAAGAAACTTTAAGAGAGCGTATTGAGCAAGCCGTTGTTGAGAAATATGCGGCGGTAGAAGACGAAGCAGGCGATGAGAATATTCGTGGCTTTGAAAAATACGTGTTGTTAAGAGAAATCGATGAGCTTTGGAAAGATCATTTAACTCGTATGGATCACTTGCGTCAAGGTATTCATTTACGTGGTTATGCACAAAAGAATCCGAAGCAAGAATATAAGCGTGAGTCTTTTGAGTTATTTGAACGTTTATTGAATACTATTAAATACAATACAGTGAGTTTATTAGCGAATGCTCAAGTAAACCACCGCACAGCAGAAGAGGAAGAAGCACGTCTTCACCAAGAAGCTGAGCGTATTGCACAAAGTATGGTATTTCAACACGACGAGGCTGCTTCATCATTGAATGAAGATCCAGAGCAACAGGCTGTTGAAGAATTAGCGCCAGCGCAGCCACAGCAACCAGTACGCCGTACAGGTGCTAAGGTTGGGCGTAATGATCCTTGTCCTTGTGGTTCGGGTAAAAAATATAAGCAATGTTGTGGGCGTATTGAATAAATTTTAATAACGCAGTAACTATTATTTACCAAACACACCACATTTTTTGTGGTGTGTTTGTTTTAGGCTTAGAGGAGTATTAAAATGGCAGTAGGTTTGGAAATCCCTTCAGTATTAAATCCTGTTAAAGGCTTTGCGTTAGGTATTGCCTCTGCGGGTATTAAAAAGGCTGGCCGTAAAGATGTAGTGCTGATGCGTTGTAGTGAGCAAGCACAGGTTGTGGGGGTATTTACCCGCAATGCGTTTTGTGCAGCGCCTGTTATTTTATCTAAAAAACATTTAGCTACTGGCCAAGCAATACAATATTTTATCACTAATACAGGCAATGCTAATGCAGGCACAGGGCAACAGGGTTTACAATCTGCTACTGTGGTCTGTGAAGCGGTAGCTAATGCTACAGGTGTAGCTGTTGAGGCTATTTTACCTTTTTCTACGGGGGTAATTGGTGAGCCTTTACCCATAGAAAAAATTATGGCAGTTATCCCACAAGCGATGGCTGATTTAAAAGAAGATAATTGGTTAAATGCAGCTGAAGGTATTATGACTACGGATACAACGCCCAAAGGAGCGAGTGTTCGTTTTCAGCATGAGGGTAAAACTATTACGGTAACAGGTATTAGTAAAGGGGCAGGGATGATTTGTCCTAATATGGGTACTATGTTGGGTTATATTGCTACCGATGCGAAAGTGGCTAAACCTGTATTACAGACTTTATTAGAAGATGCTACCAATAAATCCTTTAATCGCATTACCATTGATGGTGATACCTCTACTAATGATAGCTGTGTATTAATTGCTACAGGTGAAACAGAGTTAGCTGAAATTACCCAAGCCAGTGGTGATTATTACGATAAGTTAAAAATAGCCTTATTCTCTGTAGCTATGGAGTTAGCACAAGCGATTGTACGCGATGGTGAGGGGGCTACTAAGTTTGTAACGGTTAAGGTAAATGGTGGCGATACTCATCAAGAATGTTTAGATGTGGCTTATGCAGTGGCTCATTCGCCTTTGGTTAAGACAGCGTTATTTGCTTCAGATCCTAACTGGGGACGTATTGTAGCCGCAGTGGGTTATTCTGGTGTAGCCAACCTTGATGTAAGTAAAGTCAATGTATTTTTAGGTGATGTGCAGATTGTTGAGGCTGGTGGGCGTGCTGCTAGTTATACCGAAGAGCAAGGTGCAAAAGCTATGCAACAAGCTGAGATTACTATTCGTATTGAATTAAATCGTGGTAGTTGCCAAGAGACTATTTGGACAACAGATTTATCCCATGAGTATGTGAAGATTAATGCAGAATATCGTTCTTAGTTTTATAGATAGATTGTATAAAGTTTGCTGTAAGGAAGATAGATGCCAGTAAAAGTGAAGCAGTTAATATTATTTTTAAGTATTTTACTGTTTTATCCCTTATTATTTTGGTTAACGCTTTATTATATACATGATGTTCCCATTCATGGTATGCGTGATCCTAGTGGTGGGGCTAAAGTAGATAGGGCGATTGAAGCGGTGTTAGGTGCTTTTTTAATAACGGTTATGTTTTTGATAGTGTGTCACCTATGGGCAAAAAAAGTAGCTATTCATTCTGGCTTATCATGGTTGGCTAATATTTTTTCAATTGTCTTAGCATTTATTGTGTTTAACGCCTTAGGATTTTATTTGTAAGGTTGTAGGAGTGACTGTGAAGCAAATTCAGGTAGTAGCTGCTATTATTCGTCAAAATGGTCGAGTGTTATTAGCACGTCGTGCTAAGCATAAGCATCAAGGTGGCTTATGGGAGTTTCCTGGTGGCAAGATTGAGGCCGGGGAAACGCCTGAGCAAGCGCTTAAGCGTGAGCTAAAGGAAGAGTTGGCGATTGAGGTGACTAAACTGAACCCTGTGTTTCAGACCAGCCACCAGTACCCAGAGTATGGCGTCCATTTAGATATTTGGGAAGTAACTGCTTTTGAGGGTGAGGCTGAAGGAGCAGAAGGGCAAGAGATTACTTGGGTACAGCCTAAAAATTTATTGCAGTATGAGTTTCCAGAAGCCAATAAAGCTATTATTACGGCTGCCCGTTTATCTAATCGTTATTTGATTACCCCTGAGAATTTAGATCGTGCAGAGATTATTGAGGGTATTCGTATTGCTTTAGATGAGGGCATAAAACTGATTTGTTTACGCGCGCCCCATTTTTTTGATCCTGATTATCGTGATTTGGCGATTGATGCAGTGGGAGTATGTGCAGGGCGTGCAGAGTTATTGGTAAAAGGTGCCTTTGAGTGGTTAGGGGATTTCCCGAGTGCAGGTTGGCATGTAACGGCTGAGCAATTACGTAAGTTGGCCGATAAAGGCCGACCTTTGCCCACTAATCGATGGTTAGCAGCGTCTTGTCATAATGAAGAAGAGTTGGCTTTGGCTAAACAGCTAGGAGTGGACTTTGTAACCCTTTCACCTGTTCAAAAAACAGCTACTCATCCCGATGCGGAACCTTTAGGTTGGGAGCGTGCCAAACAGTTAATAGCTGGTTTTGATCGCCCTGTTTATGTGTTAGGTGGTTTAACAGGGCAAGATGTGCCAACTGCTCAGCAAGCAGGTGCGCAGGGTGTGGCAGCTATACGTGGGCTATGGCCTTATGAGTTAGATTAAGAGCCTAATGAGATAGGCTCTAAGACGAGGATAGAATAATGATTAGTGTATTTGCAGTAATGACAGCAAAAGCAGGTAAAAAACAACAGGTGTTAGAGATTGCACGTGCTAATTTAGCAACAGTGAAAGCAGAACAGGGTTGTCATGAGTATCGGTTAGTGGAAGATGTGAAAAATGCAGGATCTTTCCAAAAAACATTGGGTGAAGATAGTTTTGCCTTTGTTGAGCAGTGGGAAAGTATGGCGGCATTAGAAGCTCATTTAGCTACACCACATATGCAAGCTTACGGTGAGCGTACTAAAGAGTTATTGGCTGATAGTGCTATTTATGTGATGCAATCAGCCGATAAGTAATAGAGCTATTATTCTACATTTTTATACATAGTTGAATGACTTTGCTGTACAGTTGTACTGTCTTTAGTTATTCGTCTTGTCTAAAATTGTATAGCAACAGCTATAGCTTGGTATTAGCAAAGTGGATTTAACATTTAATAATAATTAGAGGCTTAAAGATGGCAGCATTTCCTTATCAAAAAACAATGATTTTATATACTGGTGGTACTATTGGCATGATGCCTAGTGATAAGGGGTTGGTTGCCAGTGCTGGCTTTGAACGTTATTTGCAGGACTATTTAAAAGATTATCCTGAAATTGGTAATAATCAATGGCAATACCAAGAGGTAGAGCCTTTGATTGATAGTGCTAATATGTCACCAAGTTATTGGCAGAATTTAGTAGGTTTTGTTACTGATGCTGTCAGTTGTCATGGTTGTGATAGTGTATTGATTTTACAGGGTACGGATACCTTAGCCTATAGTGCTGCTGCATTGTCTTTTCAGTTATTAGGTTTTGATGTACCTGTGTTGATGACAGGGGCAATGGAGCCTGCGGCTGTAGAGGGCAGTGATGCTAAAGAGAATATTTGTGGCTCAATGGCGGCCTTAAGTCAAGGTCAGGTAAAGGGTGTACAGGTATTCTTTCATGGTGAGTTATTATCTGGCACGCGTTGCCGTAAATGGCGTAGTGTTGGACGGAGTCCTTTTGTCTCTTTGCCTGCATTGCAGCCTAAGCCGTTAGTGACTAGATTACCTGAGGAGTTAACTTATCCTTTTGTAGGAAGTTTGCCAACGGTTAATATTTTGCCTTTGTTTCCAGGATTGACTGCTTATCAGTTACAGGGGTTAATGGGGTTGTTTTTACATGGCTTGGTGATTGAATGCTATGGCAGTGGCACAGGGCCTAATGATGATGAAGCCTTTATTGCTTGTATTCAGCAGTTAATTGCACAGGGCGTAGTGGTGGTGGCTATTAGCCAGTGTCCAGAGGGTAGTGTCGATTTTTCTTATTATGAGGCTGCTAATACATTCCAAGAGATTGGGGTCATTAGTGGCGGTTGCATGCCCCGTGAGGCCGCATTAGCTAAGTTAAGCCGTTTGTTGGGCTTAGGCTTAAGTGCTAGTGAGGTAGCTTATTATTTCTCACAAAATCTGTGTGGTGAGTTTGGCGTTGGTGAGTAACTCTTAATAAAAGAGTTACTCTATGAGTTCTTTTAGACGTGCTCTTGCCATGCCCGAATCCCAATAGCCCATCAGTAGATTTCGGTAGTAGTCGGTGTATTTCTTACTTTTAAAATCTAGCATAATAGCTTGAATATGGTTTTTTTCGGGGTAGTAGTTTATTTTTACTACACTGTGTTGGCTGATGTCTAATTTAAGGTCTGGTTTAATTCGGAAATTAAAAATTAATTTTTGAGCCAGTGAGATATAGAAGTGATCGATATCTTCCCAATCAATAATTTCATCAAATATGGGTAGTTTGATACCTTGTTCATTCAGGGTTAACAACGGTTGACCAATTCTACGATAGGTTTGGATACTCTGCCAAATAATCAGTGCAGTAATAATGATTAAAATAACAGTCAGTATATATTGTGCAGATAGTAGGGCATGAACGATAAAGGTAGTTAATGCAATGATACCAAAAATCATCAGTATTAGATTGGTTATACCTCCTTCACGGATAGTAATTGTGCGATAGTTCTTACCTGCCAAAGAGGAAAGTATTTCCATTTCTTGGTCAATATATTCCGCTGCAGCTTGTTTATAATTTGCTTCTAGCTGTTTAATAATATGGTTTTTTTTGTCGTTTCGCATGTGTGCCTCACAGTCTCATATAGCTATTACGATGGATAAAAGTAATGTCTATGAAAAAAGGTTAAGAATGTGATCTGTCTCCTAATACTATAAAAATTAATGATTAAATAAGTTTAAGTTGTTTAAGTAAATCACTATGTTGATTATTACTAGCCTCTTCTAACATGGGGTCAGTTAATTTTATATTTAATAGTTCTAAGCGTCTTTGTAATGTAGGGTGGTTATCCAAAGGGTGGCTTTGGATACTTTGTAATAACATTAATGGATCAGGCAAGCCATGACGGTTAATCAGTTGTTGAATACTATTCAGAACACTTTCTTTTTTGCCGCCAGCAAACCAAAACTCTTCAATAATATATTCAATGGCAGGGGTTATTATGGCTACCCGTAACATTGCTTGTGCCATTTGTTTAGTAGAAGAGGCTTTGGATCCAATCTTATCTGCATTGGCTTCTCGACAACGTTTCCATTGTTGAACGGTTTCATGATAGCTATCTAGAAAGTGTTCGGCAAATACTAACGTAGGGTAGGTAAGAATGCTATACAGCCAATCCCATGCGCTGGTATTTTGAGCCAATGGTTGTAAATTAATGGCTGTAGTATTTCTTATTAAACGTTTAGAAATCGTAAAGAAGTGATGAGTATATTGAATGTCATTATAGGTAAAGTGCGCTAGTTCGTGACCAATAATGGCTGCTACATCTGACTCACTCATGTAGTGCATATAGGGGATAGATAAGTAGAGCGTAGCGCCTCCTGAAAGACTATTACCATTCCAAAAACTGATAGGTGATTCAGTGACAAAGAAGCAATGATTCATGCCTATAACAATATAGTCTGGCATGCGTAGTTGCCCTTTATCGGCGATTGATTGCACAAACTGCCATAGCTCAGGGGCTTCTGCTTTAGTTAAATTAATGCCTATCAGATTAAGGGTTTCTTCATCTGATTTTTCTGTACAGCTTTTAAAGATTTTCCATGATAAAGAAATGGTGATGATTATCATGATAGCAAAGGTAGTGAGTGCAAAAATGCTACTGACGTATTTTACTAAAATAATCATTAGTAAACAGGCCAGTAAAAGTATTGATGAACTTGATAGCAATATTAGAATGATAGGAAAAAATAATTTTGCTAAATAAAGGTTTCGATAAAGCTGTTTATTCGATTTCATTTGTTTTCGATTTTGTATGCTGTGGTCAAGAAGTAAACCAGTGCCAGCTATTAATAAAATAGAAAAGCTAAGAAATAGTGCACAGTAAGTAGCAAGTTCGTTGAGGTTCTTACTATTAACAACAGCTTTCAGCGTTTGTAGATGCTGGTCTGTGGTTGAGGTTTTCATAATGCCTTCATACTTTACATTGACAGATAGCATTGTTTTCACAGATGAATTTTTTACAACGTGATGAATGGTGTGTGGGTATTGCCATAAAATAATAGCAATAATGAGTATAGGTAATACTAGAAGTGTACTAACTAGCTTATAGTTGGGGAGGTTGGCTGCTGCAATCAAAATATAATCCTCTCTCTGATATGTGGATATTTAACTGCAATTTATATCATTATAATGAGTAATTTTTTGTTTTCAAATTATACCTATATAATTTTTAGATATAATGAGTTTAAGTAATTATAGTAATGGATTTAAAACGATCTTGCAAAGCTATGGTCTAATATAAAATTAGGTGAAAACTATTGGAGTAAATGATGAATAAGTTATGGTTATGTGCGTTATTATTAGTAACTGTTCATAGTTGGGCAGAGCCTTTAGAAAAGCCTAGAGTTACTTATGAAAAAAAACCTAGCGGTCGAATCTATGGTAGTGATGGTAGTGTTTATGATAAATTACCAACAGGTAAGGTTTACGATACGCAGGGTAAAGCTTATGGTGGTAATGTAAGGCAGGCATCTAGTGGAACAGCTAGTAGTATTGCTAAACCATTACCTAGGGCGAATACAACAGGCGGCATATCAGGTAATATTCGGACAGGTGTACCGAGACGTTAATAGATATAGCTATTGCGCTACATTTTTATACATCGTTGAATGACTTTGCCGTACTAGTTGTACTGTATTCAGTCATTCACCTCGCCTAAAATTGTATAAGTACGGTTACATTGATAAACAGTAAGTGATTAAGGAGAAGAAGGTTGATAAAGCAGCTATTAGTAATAACATTGTTAGGGGGACTTACTGCTTGTGTAACAACCACTGTTTATAAAGACCTCAGTGTGGTCGGTACTGATAAAGCGAAAGGCCAAGTGTTTATGGGGTTTGATTATGAGTCTGACATTATACCTATAGTGAATCATGAGCATGCACTAGGGGAGGTTCTTATTCAATGCCAACGCTGGGGTTATAAATCAGCATCTTTAAAATCAGATTATGATATTAAGTGTGGTGAAGGAACAGAGAATAGTTGTAAACGTTATGTGGTGGCTTATACTTATCAATGTTTAACAGAGCAAGATATAGAAGCCTATGAAAAAGGCAATCTTGATTTAACCGTAGATAAACAACCTACAGAATAAGCGGTTATGCCTTAGTATTAAATGATTATTAATTCCATATAGCATTGCTTGACAAATTTTTGTTAAGCAATCAGGATGTTCATTGTTTCTAAAAAAGTATAAGGATGTTATTTAATGATTACTTTGAAAAAGCCACTAGTAAATATGCTCATTAGAAGTATATTGGGTGTAGCTTTAGTTTTTTCTGCTGGCAATATTTTGGCTGATGAGAAGTTACCTGTACAACAACAAACACAGGTGGCAGGTTATTATCGAATGATGTTAGGGGATTATGAGATAACCGCTTTGTATGATGGTTTTGTACAGATTGAGAGTAAGCTGTTAAAAGGTATTACTGCTAAAGATGTGAATAAGCTTTTACAAGAAATGTTTGTTAGCGATACTAATGGTGTACAAACATCAATTAATGCTTTTTTAGTTCATACCAATAAGCATTTAATTTTGATTGATGCGGGTGCGGCTAGTTGTTTTGGTGATACCGCAGGTCAGATCGAAAATAATTTAAAAGCAGCAGGTTATACATTAGAGCAAGTGGATACGGTGTTGTTGACGCATCTTCATCCTGACCATGCTTGTGGTATTACTAAAGAGGGTAAAAGAATTTTTCCTAATGCAACCCTTTATGTGACGCAGGCGGAAGCAGGTTATTGGTTAAGTAAAAAATCAGAAGAACAAGCGCCAGAAGAGGCTAAAGCTGTATTTAAAATGGCACAACAAGCTGTTGCTCCTTATCAAGCGGCTAATAAATTTAAAACCTTTACTGATAGATTACCCGTTAATGAGGTACAGTTAATGGCCTCACCTGGGCATACTCCAGGACATATGTCTTATTTAGTCACCTCGAAAGGAAATAGTTTATTAATTTGGGGGGATATTGTTCATAGCCATGCAGTGCAATTTACTAGACCAGAAGTGGCCATAGAGTATGACTCTAACAGTGAGCAAGCTATTACTAGCCGTAAAAAGATATTGGCTTATGCGGCTAAAAATAAATTATGGGTAGCGGGTGCACATTTACCTTTCCCAGGTTTAGGACATGTTAGAGCTAATGATAAAGGTTATACATGGGTACCTATAGAATATAGTCCTATTTTGAAGAAGCAAAATTGATAATAAAAAAGCCTCTAATAAGAGGCTTTTTTAATGAGCTTTAGTTAGAAGCTTTATTTATTATCAAACCAGTTAAAGTAAGTTAGGGTTCCTTGTTTACCTGATTCCACTAGTTGTTGTTTATTGTTATCGGTTAAATCAAAATTAATAGCAGAAACACCAAGTGTATCGATATAGATACTTCTTGCCCAATCATCGCTATGTAAATGAACATCGGCTTGTACATTCATCACTGCACCAACCAGTTGTTTGAGATAATCGAAAATATCATTAATCTTGGTATGGGCAGGCGGTTTCTTATGCCAGAAGATGTCGATGTTCTCTCGTGAGGAAAGTTTAAAACCTAAGGTTTCTTTGTTGTATACATAATCAACTTGGTAATTACCTTCTGCACTAGTATTTAACGATTGATAGTATTCAGTTTCGATAAAGTTATTAGTCGTAAGGTATTTTTTACGATCAAATAATTTAATAGCATAATTAAGCTGTGTGCCACCATCGACATAGGTGTCATTGTTTACTTTGCGAGAGGCAAAGAATAAGGGGATAGACATGGAGATTCTAACCGCCTCGGCAATCGTCATATTGGGGGTGGTTTCTGCGGAAAATACTTCACTAAAACCAGTGGATAGATTAGAGCCAATTAAGTAAATGGAGCGAAAACCATGTTGTTGTTTAAGCTGTTCTAATTGGGCAAAGGTAGTTTCTGCGCTACCTGTTTTTTGTTTGATAATATTTTTTATCCAAGTTAAAAAATAGTCACCTTTATACCAACCAAACTCATTCAGTAACCTATTGGTGTTACGTATTATGCCAAAAGAGCTATCCATAAATTTATTGAAATCCATTTTCCAAAGGATTTCGGTGGTTTCTGCCAGTGAATAATTTAATCCTGTAACAACTGCATAGATCGCACCTGCTGAGGTACCGCCCACACGTTCGATATTTTTTAGAATGCCTTTTTCATCCAGAACTTGTGCTGCACCTAGATAAGCAGTGCCTAAGACACCGCCGCCTTCAAATACTAGGTTTTTAAATTGATAGTCCATTATTGCTCCTTATTGTTGAAATGGAGCAGTCAATTTAGCGAGTTACTTGGATGATTTATTCTGGCTATGGCAAGATAAAAAGTGAATATTAAGTCACTTTATAAGGTGACTTATTATTGTTTTATTAAGTTAATTATCTGCTTATTAATAAAGGTTGTTTGATAATTACTTAATGGCTAGGGATGGTGATGCCTTGTTTGCTCAAATAGTTGTCTCCCCATGTATACATCGTGTTAAGTACTGGCACAATAGTTTTTCCTAGGGGGGTTAGTGAATATTCCACTTTGGGCGGAACTACTGGGTAGACTTTTCTTTGTAGTAGTCCATCTGCTTCCAGCTCACGTAGTTGTTGAGTAAGCATTTTAGGAGTGGCGCAGGGGATTTCTCTTCTTAATTCTGAAAAACGTAACAGGCCATTAGTCAATTTCCAAAGGATCAGTGATTTATATTTGCCACCTATTAAATTAATAGTAGCGGCTAATGGTGTGTGGTCCATTGGCAGTATGTTGTTATTATTTGATTTTTTAAGGTTTTTTGACATTCTTTAGTATCCTTTTGGGTACTATATTACAAAAAAGTGCATTCTTGTGGGATTGATATTTATAGCTAGAATAAACCAAAAGAGCAAGAAAGTAAGTATTGTTATCTTTTATAGCAGCAAAATAATGAAATTTTATAAGTAAAGAGGTGAAAGGTTATGACTAGCAATAAGGCACTGATTATTATTGATGTTCAAAATGATTATTTTCCAGGTGGAGTGGTTCCTTTATGGAATGCTAATGGGGCATTACAGAGTATTTTGAAGGTTGTAAAAAAAGCGAAGCAGACTAATATTCCAATTATTCTTGTACAGCATGTATCGCCAGATAATAGCGGTGCTGATTTATTTATTAAGGGTAGTTATGGGGTAGAAATTCACCCTGAGTTATTAAAAGCAGCGCCAGATGCTACGATTGTGACTAAAACCAGAGCAGATTCATTTAGAGCAACCAATTTAAATGAGGTGGTGGATAAGTTAGGTGCTACAGAGTTGTTATTTTGTGGTATGCAGACCTTTAATTGTGTGGGGTTATCCGCTATTTCAGAATTTGCTAAGCAGTATAAGGTGAGTATCTTAGCAGATTGTTGTACAGCAGAAGCACAGCATGTACATTTATTTGCTTTAGCCGGTTTTGGTGATATTGTTCCAGTTGTTGAAAGTACAACAGTATTAAATTAATAGACAGCTTAACTATAAAAAAACCATCTTGGTTAAGATGGTTTTTGTTGTTTAAAGGCCAAACATTTTACCTAGTTGGTTTACTGTTTCTGTTGTTTGGTTAATGCTGTCATTAATTTTTTGCGCTTTAGAGCCTTTTTTAGAGGTAGAGGTAGAGCGAGAAGAAATATCACCTTGGTAAGTCATTTGCCATGCAGCCATTTGATCTTTAACACGGGCGTTATTTCTAGTACAAGTATTGGTACGGTTTTGACCCTTAGGCATGTTATTAATTTGTGCTTTTGAAGCAGCATAAAGTTGGCTTATGGTATTTTTATATTGTGCTTCTACACCACGAGTACGATCGATAAGCTCTATATGAGCATCCATATTATCAAAATAGGTATCACAGATATCAGCCATAGCTTGTGCTGAGAATAAAGAAACGGCGATTAATGCAGGTGCATAATATTTTTTCATTATTTAATCTTCTCTATTAATTATAAAGTGACGAGACTCTATCTTAAATAAATTAATTGTCAATATTGATCTAATGATTTATTAGCACAAAGCAATTTAGTTAGCTTTTGTGAGAGTAGCCACCCATCAAGGGTGGCTATTGTTAAGTGTTTATAATGTAATCCACTTGTTGTGCTTCGGTGGGGAGGGGTACTTCCCATTTGTAGAACATGCCTTGGATTTTTTTGTTGGTGAGACTGGTGTCTCGTTTGCTATTGCGTTTGTAGAGTTCCTTTTCAGGGTGTTCTAAATAGACAATACGTACGTTGGCATGATAGGCATAGAGCAGGTCGAGTGCTTTTTGCCTTACCTCACGGGTGAGGTGAGTAGCATTCCAAACAAAGGGTTGTTTTGCCCTTAACCATGCTCTTACATTGTCTAGCACATAGTGCGCTGCCATGCCTTCATTTTGTCCATATTTTAGTCCTAGTTTTTCTCGTGCATCATCATAGGAAGCCACAGGCAATTCGGGGTAGTGGTTAGCTACCCAATGGTTTTTACCGCTGGCGGGTAAGCCTGCCATCATAATTACTTGTGAGCCTTCTGTTGGGTAAAGGCTGTAATCAGGTTGTACATTAGCGCCACGAAAGTATTGGATACGGGTGTAGTCATCTGCAAAGGAGCGTGGCTGATAGAGGCAGTTTTGTTCTAGCGCCAGCTCTTTAAATAGTTCTACTTCATCTAGTATCCGTTGTGTATCGCTACAAATACGCCCTTGTATATCCGCCTTAGCAATGGCACAGAGCATCCATACAGGCAGTTCCCATGATAGTTTATGTAGTAAAAATTCAGGCGCTCTATCCTCACGTTGCTCTGCTAGGGCATAGAAAGGCAGTTGGTGAACGCTAATAATACGACAGATTTGTTCCCTTAATTGGAAAGGAACAGCCATCCGCCATAGTAAAAGACGGCTGTTGGTAGCGCCTCGCCTTGAATGCCCAGGTTGACTGATTTTGCCTGTGGCTTGGTCAATCTGGGTGGTTTCTGGCTTGGCGATATCGTGCAGTAGTGCTGTCATAAATAGCACAAAGCGTTCATCAGTGGTTGCCTTGCTATATTCAGGCTGTTCCAGTAGCGCATTAATCACCATTTGGGTATGAGTCCATACATCGCCTTCACTATGATAATAAGGGTCTTGCGGTGTGGTGGTTAGTGCTTGTAGTTGTGGAATAGCCTGTAACCAGTCTGCTAAATCGCCTGATTGCTCGGTATGAGCAATCAGTTGGGTTAATGTTTGGTATTCCATTAGTTATTGCTCCTTGCTTGGAGTGTTGACCAATCAACAGTTAGCTTGGGTGCATAGAGGTCAACACCTGTTGCTAATTGGTTAGGTATAAAGGGTTGTTCTGAGTGATGTTGTTTGGCATCCAGTATGCTTTGTACAAAATCACGTCTTACCCATTTAAACCGACCTATGGTGTGTTCGGCTGTTTCTAGTTTTAGGTACAGCCCTTCCATTAGGTCTGATTGGTCACACTGTTGCCATGCTTTGTTTAAGTCGATTTGTTCCCGTTGCACAATCTGTTCAAAACAGTGTTTCCAGTTGGCTGTTTTGGCGAGTGAATGTTCCACTAAACTCAATAAACTTTGTTGTTTAGTCGGTGCTTCACCTGCATAGAGCACAGGTACTGAAATAACAGGCCCATCAGCTAGTAGGGCATGGCGTTTGGCTGTAGATAAAAAGCATTGGTTATGTCTATCCCATATATCAAACTCGCAAAAGTAGTGGGGGAGTTGATCGTAGAAGATGGAGTGCTTTTTATGCAACCATTCGCCATAGAGTATATAGCGGTTTTCTAAACGATCGAATAACCAATCTTCATGTGCTACCGCCCATTGTTTAAGTAGGTTAAATTGTCTTTCTCTACCACCACCTAGTAGGTAGTGTCCACGGGACTGTAGTAGTAGCTCACCTTGTTCCGAAAAGCTAATTGCACAGTTGCCACCATCTAATTTCTCTTCTACGACAATATATTGCCCTAGTAGTTGTTGGTAGGGTACTTGGCCTTGTTCGGTATCACCTTGTTGTAGGCGTGAACCTTGTAGGTGCGGTGTGCGCGGATATTTAACCAGTTGTATGTTTTGGATATTTATGTCCATTGTCATTCTCCCATAAGGATTTAAGGAAAACCGACAACAGCAAGAGTTTCTATAGAGGGGTATAACGGGTATTGCTTAGTGAGTTAAGCAAAGGGAAGTTTCTTATAGAGTTAGGCCACTGTCGGCATTAAGAAAAATTTGTAATTACAGGCATTTCGCCACCTCAATGAATAAAAAGGTTTATAAAAAAGTTGGCGCATTATTGTGAGTTGAGAGGGGGTTGTCAATCAGTAGTTTTTAAAAAAACTAAAAATTCAGTTTATTTTAAGGTTGGTTATTTTGGTGACTGTTAGATGAGTTTTAGATGGGGGTAGCATAAGTTATTTAGGTTTTATAAAAATAATAATGTGATGTTTAATGCTCAGACTAATCAAGTGTAGTTAAAAATGATTGATAAAAAATTATTTTATTAATGTTTAAGGATGAAATATGGCTACAGCAACTTGTAAACCAATATATAATTTAAAATTTGGAACTCAAAGTAAACAAGCGTTAGAGAGGATTAGAGAACAAGTAGAGCTTTATAAGTTAGGCTCTGCATTGCTACTATCATCAACAATTCACACAATATTTACAAAGTCATCTAATACTTTTCAAATAGGTTTTAATATTGGAGCAGCAGATTGGGAGTTATTAGCTACGGTGGCAGGAGACTGGCCTAATGTAGTAAAGAATATTATTGCAAAAGAAGCAGCATTGTTGGAAATAAATTCTACTGGAGTAGAGGCAGAGTTTTGGGGAGGATTGAGTTCATGTTTAAAAAATTAATTTTTATGTTGTGTTTACTGTTATCTAGCCAATCATTTGCTTATCATTTTTTAACAGATGAAGAGGCAGAAAAACAACAAATTAAAATAGCAACTAGCAATCTTGAACAAGCTCAAAAAAATTATTTTGATAAATATAACGAGTGTATAGAACAGTCTAAAAATAATATATTATCTGTGAGTGATTTTAAAGATATTCAGCTAAATGAGAAGGAATTAAAAGCTATTATTTCTTATCATTCTGCAAAAAATTATAAAAAATGTGTTGGCAATTTAGAAGATAAATATCTATTAGCAATTAATGTGGCAAGAGCTTTTAATGTGCCTGATTATTCTGTTAATGATGATCCTAGTTCTAATAAGTCGATTTATCTTGCTTCAACATTATCAATAGATGAAGTTAAGTTCTATCCAGATTATATGCAAATAGATCAAGCAAAACGTGAGGCTATTGAGAAGATACCTAGTATTAATAAGGTATTCCATATAATAAATTCATTTAATGCATTAAAAAATAATTAATTTAGAAGATATTTCAAATAACAAAATAGCTATTTGCTTTTATGATATGATTAATTATTAAGTAACCAGAAGTAGATTCTTGGGGAATGTATTATTTTATGAAGAAAAATAAAGTTATTGGTTTAATGTTATTAAGTTTTGTGTCGTTATATAGTGTTGCAGACGTAGCGCCAGCTTTGCAAATTACTTTAGAGGATACTAAGAAAAGTGATTTAAACCTTACTACAACCCATTTTTATGGTTTACAAAATAGATATAACTTTAATCTTTTTGCAACAGGCAAAGATGTTGTTTGGGATTTTTCTAATATAGATTTAGATGCCCCAAAGGTTATAAAAGTATCAACTAAAGCAGTGAATTGTGAAGATACACCTTATAAGGAGTCTTTTCCTCAAGCAAAGGAATGTTTAATTTCTATTAATGATTCAAGTGGTGATATAGCTAAAATTTATTATTATAAAACACCCGGTGTTTTGTTAGGACAGGTAACGGTTGCTGGTAAAAAGAATGAAAGTATTAGTAACTGTGATGTTGTAGAGGATACTCAATATCCTATTTTTTATGGAAAAAAATACAGTATCGTTCTAAATTGTAATAATGGTTCTGGGGAAAAAGCAAAAACTGAGGTGGTAGGTGAAGTTGTGGGTGAGGGAACGCTGATTTTACCTAATGGTAAGAAGGTAGAGGATGTATTAAGAGTTAAATCACAGCTTTCTTTTGGTAATAGAAGAGGTGAGATTAAGTATACCTATTATACAAAGGATGCTGGGATAGTTTTACAGTCGATAGGTGCTTCTTATATCGTAATCAATAATTACAGTGAATAATAAGTAAAAAGTAGCTTGAAAGTGGTTGCTAACAATCACTTTTAATAGTTTGTAAGTATATAGGTTATTAAGGGCGACTCAGTGTCGCCCTTTTGCATGGTTTTAATAACAAGCTGCTGTATTAATGTTACTGATGATGTTTGCTGCCTTTTGCCATGCTAGAAAAAACACCATCACGATAGATTAAGGCATGTACCAAGGCTGCTGAAAGATGACCTATTACCACCACGAACAGTAGCCAAGCTAATAGGCTGTGTGCATCGCGTAGCCATGCATATAATATAGGGCTAGTGGGTACGATTGCAGGAAGATTAAAGCCTTTAAAGAGTACAATTGGATAGCCTGCGGCTGACAGCATTGCCCAACCAATCAGGGGAAGAGCAAGCATTAAGACGTACAGTAGAATATGTGATCCCTTGGCGGCCAATACTTGCCACTGTGGAAGATTGGCAGGTAGTGAGGGTGGCGGATTGCGCAGGCGATTGATAAGGCGAACGATTACCAGTAATAAGATGGCTATGCCTAGCGGCCGATGTAGATTAATCAGCCATAGTCGGTAATGTAGGGAGGTCATCATACCTACCCCAATAAATAGCATTGCTAAAATCATTACAGCCATTAACCAGTGCAGACAGCGTGCGGTTAGGTTGAAGTGGGTATTGGTTGTCATGGGTGTATTTTCTTGAGTTTTCATTTGACCTCCTGTTTACCAACAGCATCAGTGGCTTTACCATAACCAATCTCACGTTCCCGACGATTGAAGGAGTGTGAGTATGCACCTGAACGAGCGCTGAGTATGGGGTCGTCAGAAACTTCGATACCTGCTGGTACAATTGAGGGATCGAAGTTGATGTCGCGACAGGCGCCTTTAGCTTGATCGACGACACTTGTTACTTGCAGTGTTCCAGCGATGATTTGTTGGCGATCTTGTGGCCATGGTTGCGATGGATCATTGATAGGGTCGTTTGGTTGTGCGAGTTGTAGCACCAAATCCCACATCAGTGGTTGCTCTTCTAGGGTATGGCGTAGGTCGTCAAATAGGAAGTTATCAGTAGTGTGTTGCTGTTTAGTTTCAGCTAAAGATAACTGTGCTTCATGGGGACGCATCATCCAGCGTATGGGTTGTTTTTGACCATCAGCAGAGACTAGCAAGAAGGCGTTGACGCTATGGAATGTTGAGTTTGCAAAGCTATCAGGTGGGGCTGCTGTTGCAGTCATTTTGAGAAACTTCTCGGCCTCTGGGTATTCCTGTAAAAAACGTGCAACACGTTCGGGGTCGGGTTTGCCCGTTTCTGGGTTGGGGGCGGTTGCTTGCCTCATTGCTAAGAAACCTTCGGGGTTGTGGGTTGGGAAGTAAGGCACGTTGTTCATCGCCATACGCCATTGCTGTTTGTCGTCTGTGGTAAGTAACAAAGCCATACTTATGGTTTTAGTGGAGCTGTCTACTGCATGTGGATCGCCTGTTCCAATTGAGAAGCGACCCACAATCGGTATATTCGGTTGGCTGAAAACCCGTGCTGTTGAAAGTGACATAATGTCTTTATTAGGGCGGAAGTTACCGACATAGCATATGCCTTTGCCATGGGCTCGTCGAAACCCCGCAGGGAATGGCTGTACGGCTTCCATTACTAGACTTTCGGTGGTTTGGCGTTTTCCGATCCAACCTGCGGTCCAAGCGAAGGCAGATATTAAGGTTGTAGCGATGATGGCAATTAATATTAAAGCCAGCCAAGTGCGCTTTGATCTCAAGTTAAGGTGTGACATAGAGGGTATTTTATTCCAAAAAGTTTGCTGTGAGTTCTACACACGGCTTGTTGTGTAAGCGACTATTTGAATTGTGCACTACCAAGCTGGCTACAGTAGATAGGGAGCTGTGCGCTAGTTTGATATAAGCTTTTAAAAGTTATTCCGATTCTGACAGGACATGATCGGCCTATTTCTCAAGCTGAGCGATGAGCGACGCAAAAAGTGAACAGTTCAACAGTCGCAAAGCATAGCAGTGCGTATAGCGAAGATTGGCGAGGACTATAGTTTACAGAAGTATACTTGTCAATTACACCAAAGTGGCTGTTTTTGGTATTAGAAACTTATTTTTACCCCTAAAGTGACATTTCTGCCTGGTTGCAGTACATCATCTTTAATAAATGAGTTGTGGTTACGGTATTTGCTGTTGAGTAGATTGTTACCTTTTAAATAGATTTGATAATCAGTTTGCGCTAGTTTGCCATGGTAAGTGAGGCTGGCATCCACTAGGTTATAGCCGCTGGTTTTGCTTTCATAGTGGGCGGTTTTGGTTTGTTTAAAGTTGTGGGAGTAACCTACTGAGCCATCCATGTTGTTGGTGATACTGGTATCTAGTCTTACCCCTAAACGAGCAGGGGACATACGGGGAATATCACCACCGCCATTTTTTAGTTTGCCCCGTACATAATCGCCAAAGAATGTGGTAGCTACACGATCTGTGAGTTGCAAGCGAATATCACCTTCTATCCCTGTTAATACAGCATCTTTTTGGGTGTAGGCAATTTCTCGATAGCCACCACCTATGTTATTACCTGTATCGGCTGCATAGATAAAGTCTTTAATTTGGTTACGATAAACACTAACTGTAAATTGGGTGTCGCCTGCATATTTACGTAGGGTTAGGTCAATATTGTGGGAGGTTTCTACATCGAGTTTGGCGTTACCTAGTTCTACGGTACGGCTAGCCGCGTGTGGGCCATAGGCATAGAGTTCTTCAACAGTAGGCAGACGTTGTGAGCGAGAGAGGGATAAGCCTAGTGAATAGTCGTCTATAAAGTTCCAAACAGTCCCTGCTGAGAAGGAGGTGCCATGATGGTTTTTATTGGGCTGTTGGTTGTTGGTGGTGATAGCTTGCCATTCATGGCGTACACCTAGTTCATAGCGCCAGTCGTTAATGGTGTATTCTTCTAATAGGAAAACGGCATGGTTTTTGGTGGTAGTGGAGGGAATGTAGGCTTCTTCACCTTTAACACTAAAGTTACGGTGGTAGGTTTGGCCACCAATTACCCCGCGCCAGCCCCAAAGTGGTTGGTGGGTAAGTTCGACGCGCATATCGTTGGTGTTGCCCTTAAATCGAGTGGCTACTTCGCCACCTTCTTTTTCATCGTGTTGGTAGTCGGTATGTGCGCCACTGAACTTGATAGCTTCAAAACCAGCAAAAGGGTCTTGGTATTCACCCCGTAAATCCCAACGACGTTGTACCATTTCAATATAAGGAACACCCTCTTCATCATGGTCATGACTATGACCACCGCCACCACCGTGACTACCGCAGTGCCATTGAGTACCGTGAGTATGACAATGGGCATGTTCATGGGCAAGTAGACCATAGCGGCTGTATTGTCTACTAAAAGAAGTACCTATATAGCCATTATCGGTAATCCAACTAATGCCTAAACTGCCATTATTGCTGTCGTTGTAAGAGCCTTTTTGTTTATGTTCATGGTCTGGTATACGGTATTCATCTTGGTTACGTTTTAATCCTTCAGCACGGATAGCTACATTACCTGTCCCAGCAGTAACACCTACTAGCCCTGTGCTTTCATTGGATACTTGATCCATACGGTATTCTGCGTCGCCTTCATAACCTTTAGCAGGTACATAGGTGGGGATTTTGCTATCGACTATATTGACTACACCACCAATGGCACCACCCCCATAGAGTAGGGTAGCTGGGCCTTTTAGTACTTCAATCTTTTTAGCGAACATAGGTTCGATAGCAACATTGTGATCTGCGCTGATGGTGGAGGCATCCATTACATCCATGCCATTGCTTAGCACTTTTACCCTTGCACCATCTAATCCTCTGATAACTGGGCGACTAGCGCCAGCACCAAAGCTACTAGAGCGTACACCTGATAAGTTGTTGAGTGTTTCACCTAGGGTGGCTTGTTTATTTAGGGTGAGTTTATCTCCCTCTAGTATTTCTGAGGGAGTGGTCATTTGTTGTTGGTTTTTGGCCAGTGGATCGGCTGAAATGGTGATGGCAGGTAAGGCAATATCGGCTAGTTGTTCAGCATCTTCAGCCAAGCTGAAATCAGCCATGATTAAACCAAATAATGTGTACGATAGTTTTGAGTAGTTGTATTTCATAGTCAATACTTATTTTGTAATGTTATAATGTAACAATTTAAAATGAAACGTTATAATATTACATTTTGAAATATTTGCAAGATGATAACTAATAAAAAAGTGGCTATTGGTAAATAGGGGGGTAGATAAAAGGTTTTTGCTAGTTTTTTAGAAAGTATAATACTGTATCTTAGTATATTTTATTGGATTGTTTTTATGGCACATACTCTTCGTGATAAGAAAAAATTGTTAACTCGTATTCGACGTATTAAAGGTCAGGTGCAGGCATTAGAAAATGCTTTGGAGCAACAACAAGAGTGCATTAATATTTTGCAGCAGATTGCGGCTATTAGAGGGGCGGTTAATGGGCTGATGTCGGAAGTTCTTGAGGGGCATATCAAAGAGCATTTAGGTGCAAAAGAGGCGTCTTTTGAGGAAAGGCAAGCAGATGTAGAGAAGGTGGTATCGATCTTAAGGTCTTATCTTAAATAAGCTGTCTCCAGTAGTAGCATTTATGGGAAGTGTTATTAAGGAAGATAATTAATCCAAATAGGTTTATGGTCTGAGCCTTGCCAGCTATAACTGCCTGTTGCCATTACTTTCTTAGGATTACGTACGAGTGCATGGTCAATTGATAGTAGTGCAGGTTGCCATGTTGGACGAGCTCTAGGGCTTGTTAAATGGATGTTAGCAGTTTGTATAAAGTCCTGAAATACAGGTGAAAAAGCAGTAATATTCATATCACCTAAAACAATAACGTTGTTTTTTTCCTGTTGTATTTGTTGTGCTAGTGTTTTTAGTAAGTGATTGCGATGTTGCACCAATGTTTCGTCAATAGGTGGTGGTGGATGAATACCGTAAACTACCAGACCATTTGCTAATTCCGCACGAATATAAGGATAGCTGTTATTATTGGCTGTATAAAATACTTCACAACGGGTGAGTGGTAATCGAGAATATAGAGCCATACCATAGGGGGAGTCACTGTATTCTGTGCAGTGTTGGGTTATGTTTGCTAGAGGTTGTAGTGCCTTTCCCCAAGCAGAGGAGGTTTCTGTGAGAAAAATAATATCACTGTTATGGTGGATTAGCCAGTTACTTTCTGCCTTTATATGGGTATTTGAAAAAAGTACGTTGTAGCTTAAAAAGCGAACTGGGGTAGTTTGTTCAGCGTTATTTGTATGGCTATTAGGCCAAGGAGTAATACACCAGTATAGAGCAGCCATTGCACAAATGGCAAAAAATAGCCGCAGTTTTTTATTTGTTATACAGATACAACCCAGCGCCATAAGAACTGTATAGTAAGGGACGAAGTGGGCAAATAATTCAAGTATCCAATATAACCTTCCAAGCTGACCTATAAGTAGGCAGGCCAGTGATAGCCACGCCATAATCTGTAGTCGCTTTTTAAGTAAAGACTTTAGGCGTGTTATTGTTATCATAAATTTATACATCCGTGTAATTACTTAAATTGAGTTATGAGTGTAGTTTGTTTTGCATTAGCTTTGCTAGTGCTTTATCGGTTGCTTTTTCGCTGTTTGTTAATCCTTGTATAACACCTTGTTGATTGTCTGCGGTTTTGTTTTGGCTTAGTTTACGTTTGCCTTCTATCTTGGTGATGGTTATTTTTACCCCAATAATGGCTTTTAGCATAGTTTGGATATAGTCTTGAGGTGCATCTTTTACTTGCCAAGGTTGCTGGCGGTTTTTTTCGTTGGCGTTAGTTAGTTTGGTGACAATGTCTAGTAGGGTATTAGGTTCTTCTATAAATTCAATAGTGCCATAGGTGTGTACGGCAATGTAGTTCCATGTAGGAACTTCTTTATGATGGATTTGTTTACTAGGGTACCAAGAGGGCGTGATATAGGCATCTGGCCCTGTAAAAATAGCGAGTGCTTCAGTATTGGTTAAAGATTGTTGCCATTGTGAGTTGGCTTTAGCAATGTGACCATAGAGTGTACCTTGTTTACCTTCTGTTTCTTCTAAGTAAAGGGGTAAGTAAGTGGCTATTAATCCTGAGGGATGTTGCGTTACTAGGTTGGCTGTTTGAATTTGCCGAATAGTGTTGAATAAGGATTGTTGGTCATTGTCTTGAAAGTGTTTTGGGATATACATGGAAGCACCTTATAGGTCTTTGCGTAATATATAGTCTGTTTGGTTATCATCACCTAGCAAAAAGCTATGTTCACCTGTTTTGTAGAAGTCATTTTTTTTGTAAAAGGCTAGTGCTTTGCTGTTATCTTTCCAAACACCCAACCAAATATAAGATTTTTGTTGCTCTTTGGCTAGTTCTATTGCTTTGTTGAGGAGTATCTGTCCTAAGTTTTGACCTTGAAAAGCTTGTAGTAGGTAGATTCTTTCTATTTCCATTGCTGTTGGGTCATCGTCTTCAGTTTGAGCTGTTTCTATATTCAGTTTTAAGTAACCAGCTATTTGGTTATTCATTTGTAGTAGGTAGAAAGATGAATGCGGATTGTTTAGTTGTTGTTTTAATGCTGTTTGGCTTAATACATTGGTTAGGTAGTCTTGAATATCTTGTTCTGTATTAACAGCTGCAAAAGTTTCATAAAAAGTTTGTTGAGCAACAGTTTGTAGAGCATTGATGTCTTCTACATTACATTTTTTGATAAGCATCGGCAATACCAGATGTGAAGGATTATTGTTTTATATAATTCTCATAGTAATAAATATTATTGCCTTTATCAACGTTCAGTTTTATAAAGTCTATTATTTTAAATAGTTTATTAATTTCAAATGATTAGGTTGGGTCTTTAGTTTTTTTATTAAGCTGAAGGTAGTTTGAGATAATTAATCTTTCGGATAATTAATGTGTTTTTGCTATATTACAGACCTTTATTTGTTTTATACTTAAGGTTTGGTTTTTAGCGATAGTTATTTTGCTATTGAAGTGGCAAAGGCGTTAGCTATGCTTAGTAACAGAGGCTTTTCAGAGAGGTTTTTTGTGAGTCAACTATTTACAGAACGTCTAAATTTGTTGCATGAGGCAGTACCTTTAAAACTACTTAATCAATGTCTACATGGTATTGAAAGAGAGAGTTTGCGGGTGACTTCAGAGGGTAAGTTAGCACAAACACCTCATCCTGTAGTACTAGGCTCTGCTTTAACTAATGAAAAAATTACTACAGATTATTCTGAGGCTTTATTGGAGTTTATTACGCCAGCAGAGCCTGACACAGCAAAGACAATTAAAGATTTAGCGGATACTCACGCATTTGTGGGGCAATCATTGCAAGATGAGTTATTGTGGAGTTCATCGATGCCTTGCCCATTACCTGATGAGAAGGATATTCCAATTGCTTATTTTGGTACTTCTTTAGCTGGGCAAGTACGTCATATTTATCGCCGTGGTCTTGCTGTACGTTATGGTAAAACCATGCAGTGTATTGCTGGGATTCATTATAATTTTTCTTTGCCTGAGGCATTATGGCCAATTCTGCAAGAATCTGAGGGAAATAAGCAGGATATATCGTTTTATCAGTCTGCACAGTATATTGCGTTAATCCGTAACTTTAGACGGTTTAGCTGGTTGTTAATGTATTTGTTTGGCGCTTCGCCCGCATTAGATGCTAGTTTTTTAGCGCATTATCCTAACCATAGGTTACAGCAGTTTGATAAAGATACGTTTTATTTACCTTATGCCACTAGTTTGCGGATGAGTGATTTAGGCTATCAGTCGAATGCTCAATCTGGGTTAACACCTTGTTATGATGATTTATCAACCTATATTGATAGTTTAAATAAGGCGATTAAAACGCCTTACCCTGCCTATGAGAAGATAGGTACTAAAAAGGATGGTGAATGGATTCAGTTAAATACTAATATCTTGCAGATAGAGAATGAGTATTATTCGAGTATTCGTCCTAAGCGTGTGGTGAAACGCAGTGAGCGTCCTATTCAAGCATTACGTCGTGCAGGTATTCAGTATGTGGAAGCGCGTTGTCTGGATATTAATCCATTTATGCCATTGGGTATTGATGAAACCACCAGTTATTTCTTAAATAGCTTCTTGCTGTATTGTGCTATTCAAGAAAGTCCTTTAATTGTTCAAACAGAATGTCGTTTAGCAACTGATAATTTCTTAACCACTGTGAAAGAGGGGCGTAAACCAGGCTTAATGTTACAGCGTGGCGATGAGTATATATCACTAACAGAGTGGGCTAAAGAGTTGTTAGCTGATATCACAAAAACAGCAGAGTTGCTTGATAAGGCATGTGGTACTGATAAGCATAGTTTATCGGTATTGGTACAGCAGGCTAAGGTGACAAATCCTAATTTATTGCCTTCTGCACAGGTGATGTTTGCTATGGAAGAACAGCAATTAAGTTTTGCGGAGTTTTCATTACAGCAAAGTAAAATTCATAGTGAAAACTTTAAGAAACAGTCTTTAGATGCAGCGGTTAAGCAACAGTATGTGGATTTGGCTAAGCAATCAATAGCTGAACAGGAAGCGTTGGAAAAAGAGAGTAGTCAAACGTTAGATGAGTATATTGCTGAATATATAAATAACGTTTAATAGTTGTGTGTCTGGATTAGTATAGCGAGGTTTGAGATGTCAATATTGGTAAATGCTTATTCTACGGTAACTAATCCGCCAGCTATTCATTTTCCTTGTGAGCGTTTAAATCAGCGTGGGTTGGATGATCCTGAGTTGATGGAACATCTTAATGGTTTTATAGGTTATGTGATGCAAGCAGGTGATGGGCAGATGAATGCGCGTCGTTATGCGTTGTATCGCCATATTCAAAGGGTTAAGCATCAGTTTAGTTTTGAAATTGAGGAAGATAAACTGAATGAGTTTGCGGCATGGGGTTGGCAGGCTAATGTAATCGTGTATATGCCTGATGGTACTATCCGTAATCCTAATGGGGTGGTTTTACAATATCCTGATGGTAATATTGATTTGGATGCAGATGTACCTTATCCAGCAGAAGCATTGCAGCGTAAAGCAAAATCTGAGCAGTATTTAGAGACATTGGGATTACATACGCCGATTAGTTTGCCACCTGTAGTAGCTGAGTCTGAGGTAGTATTAAGAACCCCTGACGAGGTAGCTAAACGTGCTTTGGCTGTGATGTTAACCTCTATTCAAGCTGAAAGTTTTCGAGATGATGAAGCTATTGACCCTATGGAGTTTGAAGAACGCTGTCCAATGGGGGTAGCAGCTTTATCAGATAATGAACGTGATTTTATTCATAGTAAGCAGCCAACAGAGCAGGATATAGTTAATATGTCTTGGCGCTATGAGGCTTTGTTGCCTTTGCAGTGGGCTATTAATTGGCAAGCGGAATTGCCTTTTGCTGATAGTGTTTGTGATGTTTCATCATTAGTAGAAAAAGGCATGCAATTTAGTGAACAGGGAATTACTACAGTGACCTTAAGGTCGGTCAGTGAGTTGTTGGATGCTTTAGATTTACATTATCGTTTGCATTGGATAGCACGAGATTTTCGAATTAAGGAGAAGCAACTGCCTGCTTCTATTATGGAGGGCGTTATTCAAGAGCGCCATCATGCTTTAAATTGGTTAACTTGTTTTGAAAACGCTGATTGGGATGATGTAGATACGCCTACTTGATATTTTTTATTTTGTCATACCATTGACATAATGTTTGTATTAAATTGATAGGTCCTTTTTAATTGGCTAGTTAGTCATGCCTTTATCCATCTTTTTTGTTTTATTATTTGCGGCTGCTTTGCATGCTACGTGGAACACTATTGTTAAGCAGGCAGATGATAAGCTGTTTACTGCGCTAATGGTTGCTTGTGTTGCTGGTGGTATAAGTGGTTGTGTATTACCATTTGTGCCATTGCCTGCTAAGGAGAGTTGGCCATTTTTAGGTAGTTCTGTATTGTTGCAGGTGGTGTATGTTGTCTTGGTAGCTAATGCTTATCGTATAGCAGATATTAGCCAGACCTATCCTATTATGCGTGGTAGTACACCGTTGTTAGTAGCAACTATTGGGACTTTATTTTTAGGTGAGCATTTATCACTTATAACATGGGTAGGTATTGGTTTAATTGGTAGTGGTATTGTAGGGATGTCTTTAGGGAAGTCAGTTAATTATCGTGGTTTGATGATTGCTTTATTGGTTGCTTTGTTACTGGCTTGTACTACTTTAATGGATAGCCGAGGGATTGGTTATGCAAGAACTACATTAGGTTATATTTTATGGCTATTTTTTTTAGCAGCAATTCCTATGTTTTTATGGATTGTTCTTTTTAAGCGCCTGCAGTTTTTGTGTTATTGGTATAAACATTATAAGTTGGTTTTGGTGGGTGGTGTAGGTAATGTGGGTTCTTATGGATTAGCATTGTGGGCCATGAATTTTGCGCCTGTCACCATCGTAGCAGCGTTGCGTGAAACTTCTATTTTATTCGCTATTGCGATTGCTGCCCTTTTTCTAAAAGAGAAAATTTCTTTGTTGCGTTGGTTGATGGTATTTGTCATTGTGATAGGTGTTGTAACATTAAGGTTGGCTAGTTGAATTATCATTTTGCCAGTTAATTAATGCATCAGTTTGGTCTGCACAGAGCGCAAGGTTTTTGCTGATTATAAGGGCACATTCATAAAGTTCACCATTGGTTTTTGGTTGGCAGTCTTTAATGGATAGACGTTCACAAGCTGTAATTACTGGAGGGGTAAGCCTTATAATTTGGCTTTCAGTGATAATTTGTTTATCAGTACAGGCTATCAGGAATAGGCTGATTAGCCCAGTTATAAATGGTTTTATCTTCATGTTGTTGCCTTTTGAACTGCTGGGTTAGTTGTTTTGCTTGCTGTTGTGTTGCTAAGCGTTTTTGCTCTAAATCGTTAATGTAATTTCTATTTTGTTGTGCTTGTTTCTCGAGTAGATCAATAGCTCCATTGAGATTTTTATTGACTTGTACCAGCTGATCTATTTGTTGTTCTGCTTGATTAAGTTCGTTACGTATTTTGTCACGCTGATTTTTGATTATGGATGTGTAGATGATAAGTAACAATAAGATGATGATTAAACCAATAATTGGGTAGTTGAGTAGCTTTTGCATTAGCAGCTCCGAGCGCTTGTTTGTTAGCCCTTGGTTATCAAGTAACTCAGAGTGTTATTATCAGAAAAATTGTGTGTTATTTATTTTGGTTTGAGTAAGAATAGTTACTGTAGAGAGCTATTCTAAAACACAATCAATAGTTATTAATCTTGCCAACTTCCTTTACCGCCAATACGTACAGCGTAATACATAAGGTTGGCTAGTAGGTAGTTAGTACCACATTCTCTTAGCGCATCATAAAAGATTTTATCTGCTTGTTTTCTACCAAAACGATTAGTTAGGTGGTTATAGATGTAGTCATGTATTACTGCTGGGCGACGTGTTCCAGAAGTACTTGGATTAACAATACGCCATGCAATGCGTGGAATACTTGCAAGATCAGTGGTAAAACCACTTGGTACATTAATAAGACCATATTTGGGATGGTCATAGGTTAGTGGTTCGGCTAGTTGCCATGTACCACTAGGAACTACTTTAAGGATTAAGTCATTTAAGAAAGGCATCAGATTTACCCCTAAGTTAACTAAGAAATGGTTAATATGATGGTTAGTTTAATAGTCTAGATAGGGATTAGATTGTTGCTGTAGCAAGAAAAAAAGGGTTTAAAAGAAAGGCAATCTAGTTGCTCTTGGGTGTGATTAGGCACGAATTGCGAAAAGTGTTTTTTGTGCAGATGCTTTATCACTTTTGATGATAAATGTATTTACTTGTTGGTTTTGGATAATAACAATATGGTATTGATCTTTATTTGAACCAATATTTTCATAGAAATAAATTTCTTTATTACCTTGTTGGTATTTGGTGACTAATGTGTTGTTATTTATATTTAGAGTATCAAAAAATTGTTTCTCTTCTTCTGCTAATAAATTTGTGTCCATTAGTTTATAAAGAACTTTAATAAAGTCTACAGTAGTTAAACCTCTACTTTCTAGCTCCTCTAATATATCTTTATAAGCCATGTTGTTTTTTGAAATATGTTGTGCTGTAAGGTGTTTTTTTGCATTTACATAGAGTAATAGACTAACGTATTGATCACTGGTAATTGTGACAGGTGTACTATTTATAGCAGTAATAATGTCATGAAAAATAATGTTATGGCCTTTTGATATAGGTTTGTAGTTAAAAACACCTTGTCTAACAATGGGTAAGTTATTAGTTTGGATATTTTGTTGTTGGTAAATTTGTTTAAGATTATTTAAAGATTGTTGAAGCGTTGTTAATGTATTCATATTTTCCCTTAAAGTTTTAGTGATTAAAAAGGCTAACAATTGTTAGCCTTAAAAATTAAAAGTAATTTTTATAAATAATGGATATTGGTTATTTCATAAATAGGTTGACTCTAAAACCACTTCCTACATATTTTCAAGACTCTTTGCCTTTTTGGTTAAAGTGTTCTTCTGAGTCTGTTTGAGGATTACCCATGCGATCAAAGCTATATGCTACAGGATAATCTCCCATTGCGAATACAGGATGTTCTACTGGTGGCATATGGCTAATGTATTGCCAACCCTATTCGCCTAGTGCATCTAATTCTTCTTGTAAGCGTGGACCAATATCAGTATGTACAGACGATACAAATTGTGTTACTGGGCCATAAATCTCCATATTTCTTCAAGTTTAAGAAGACTATCGAGTAATTCTGGTGTCATTTTAAAAGTAGTTAAGTTATTTTTCTTTTTACTAAAGCAAGAAAAATTAATTTTTAGCAAGTTCAATAGCTCGCTCAATAAGCTCTGTGCTGTAGTAATGATAATAGAGATTACCATTTTCTACTGCAGTAATGGCTCGCACTAATTCTATGAGTACTGAATTACTGAGGTTTATTGTTTGCTTTGGTAAGACACCTAGTGTTGTACAAACACGCATAATGTAGCCTTGAGTGTTATTTTCATTAGGTGGGGCGTAGCGATGGATGATTGATTCCACTGTATTTAATCCGTATTTATCTCGATAGGTGAACATAATCTTCACCATCGCACGCAGCCCATGAATTGAATCTTTAAACTGACAAAATGATTTGTCAGTACGTTTGTCTTGGGGAACTAATCCTTGCCAGTTACTACCCCAGCGAATATTGCCAGGGTTGTTATTTCTAATACCTCTAGGTAGGCTCATTGGTCATCCATCCTTTTATTAATCGTTTTTAAAATAAAATTTCTGAGCGCTGTTACACCAATAAAGCCAATGGCACCACCAATGGTGATAGCAGCACTATCAGGAAGACTAAATATTTCAATTAAACTAGTAATACATAGTGATAAGGCACCACAAATAAGTGCTTCCAGCATCACTCTGGTAGGTTTAGTATTTTTATCATCATAGAGAACACGTAGCATGGCGATTATGGAGGCCATAATCGCACCCTGCAATGTAGTGCTTTCAGTCATGGCTATGCACAGTATCTGTAAGAATGATGGGTCTTTGTTTGGCATGTTGTGTTTCCTGTTTAGTAGATTGGGTGTAATAGTTAACTTGTTTACAACGATTACACTTAATTTCTACTTCTGAATAATCACTAATTTTGGCTAATAATTTGTGACATTTTTTACAACGAAATTCCTTTAGCATCGTTTTTTCCCAAGACTTTTAGAAGTTGTTTGAGAAACTATTATGCTAGTAGAGAAGGGAGAATTCTTTTTGTTTGAGCATAAGAATTTGAGCATAAAAAAAGGCACATTGTTATGTGCCTTTAGTGAGTATATGTATTATATTTTTTTACTAGGTAAAGTAGCCCGTGGTGAGGAACGCGAGCCTGACCGGTGATTAGGTGGCCTATGCATATTGCTGTTATTGTTAGGTTTTGTTGGAGTAACGTTATTATTATTTTTACCAATAGGAGCAGAGGGTAATGTAACATTTTGGTTTTTATTAGGTGGACGTTGGTGGTCGTGGTGTGGTGGACGATGATAGTTATTACCATAATAATAGTTAGGGTAGTAATTATTACGATAATTATAACCATAACTATAACCAGCATTATAATTGTTATTTGTTTGGTTTGAGTTACTTGCAACAGTATAGCTAAAGTTATAGTTATGCACAGGGGTATTAGTTGTCTCTGTAGATTTTTGAGCAGCAGCAATTACTTTTTCCTGAGCAATTAGTTTTTCTTCTTCTGAAAGATTAGCGTGGCAACGAACAACTTTTTTATTGTTATTATTTAAGTATTCGGTACAAAAGCCAAAATTTGTATCTTTTGTTTGTACATGAATGATTTTTTCGTTATTGCTCCCACAACCATCTTCTGTATTTGTAAAACAAGGACTGCTATAGGCTATGCTGATTGGCATAGCAACAAGGGCAATGGTAAATGTTAATTTCTGTAATTGATTCATTTTATTTACCCCCAAAAAATGGGTTATATATGTCATTTTAATTTTAAAGTATTTTTTTAGGATAATAAATACTTTAGCTAGGAAAGCAAACATATGTTTGATCTGGTCTTTTTTTTCATATACTTTATTTAGGTTTCCTCTAATTTAAACCATAAAATGGTACATTTGTTGTATAGCGATGTTTAAGGTTTTTAAGGACTAAGACCTCCACTATTTATTAGATTTTTTTCCTATCTTTGCACTAGGTAAAGTTACATTTTGATTTTTAGGGCGATAGTCTTGGTAATAATTATCATCCTGAAAACGATCAGGATAATAGTATATATAGGTATCGCCTCCAGAATAATTATAATTATTTCCAGAATAGTTATCACTTCTAGAGTAATTACTGCTAGAAGATGCTGGCACAGAAGTATAAGTGGTTCCTTGTACTGCTCTAATATATGAATTAGTATTCCCTGTTGCTCTATTAAGTTGTAAGTTTGAAGCAGTAGAGTAGCAATACATATTACGTTTTTTGTTTTCGTCAAAATACTCTATACAAAAACCATTATTTGAGTTTTTTGTTGTGATATTAATAACTGGTTGTTCAGTATTGCCACAAGTACCTATATCTGTATAACAAGAATTGCTATAACTCATAGTTATACTACTACAAATAAGGGTAGTAATTAGTATTATCTTTTTTATGTTATCCATTTTATTTTCTCCCCTATAGCATACCCATTTTCAGTATTCGCTATTTAAGTTTTTTTAAAATAATAAACATATTATAGTAAGTAAGCAAACATGCGTTTGAATAATATTTGTTTGAATATCTTTATACATTTGATTATTAAGGAATTATTGATGTATGTTTGTTACAAACAGAAATATATTTTTATAAGATGAGAAATAGATACCTTCAGTAAAAGTATTCTAATTAGAAAGATTTATTGTGGTTTTCAGTGTATGATATTAATAAGTTTAAGTTATGGAAATAAGTACAACGTGAAGAAATATCTTTATTCAACAGCATATTTTGTAGTTGTTGGTTTATTGTTTGCCACTTTATTAATGATGGTACCTGTACAGATAATGGCTTTTATGCAAGGCAATAAAGGTTTTGTCAGTATATTGCAAAGTATTATTATTATTCCTTTTATTGCAGCTGTTGCGGGTAGTCTATTAGCAGGTATTCCTGTGGTAATTACAGGTTTTTCTATGGCTTACTTTAATCGTCTCCCTATGCCTATTTTTATAATAGCTACTGTATTGGTAGGTGTTGTATTAGAGTTTATTTACTGTCAGTTATTATCTGTTAAAGCTGATTATGTGCCTATTATTTTAATTGTAACAGTGGTTACTACATTATTTTTATGTCTTAGCTGGCGGTTATGGATAGATCCTCGTATTAGCGATTAATCTATTAAAAATACCAATAGAACCTATAAAATAAAAATAGATATGCCTAATTAATAGGTTAAATTATCAGTATGCTTATGAAAATGCGTGACATTTGAATATAGATATACTATTATAATATGGAATCCTGACTATTTTAACCTATAAAATAGCTATGTTTATATTTCACCTGATGGTATTCCTACTTAAAATAGGAAAAGGTTATGATGCAACTTAAAGATCGTATTAAACAAGCACGTAAACACGCCAAATTAAGCCAAAAGGAATTAGCTGATAAAATTGGTATTACACAACCTTCGCTTTCTGAATTAGAAACAGGTAAGTCACAGTCAACATCTTATATTGCGTCCATAGCGAGAGCTTGTGGCGTAGATGCTTTTTGGCTAGAGTCTGGTCAAGATAATATGGTTAATTCTTCTACAATCGTAAAGACTGCTGAGAAACAAGGTCGTTATTATCATACTAACTTGGAAGAAAACACTACAGATCCTCAATTATTAACTCATCCAGAAATGCTACCTATAGAAGCGTGGGATGATAATACTCCATTGGAAGATGATGAAACAGAAGTTCCATTCCTGAAAGAGGTAGAACTTGCAGCAGGATCAGGTAAGTTTGCGATTACAGAAAGTCATACCAGAACTAAATTACGATTTGGTAAAAGTACACTTCGTAATAAAGGAATTAATCCTAATAAAATAGTTTGTGTGACAGTAAAAGGTAATAGTATGGAGCCTGTTATCTTAGATGGTGCTACTGTAGGGGTTGATACAGAAAATACAGCCATTGTTGATGGTAAAATTTATGCAATCGCTATTGATGATGAACTGTTACGGGTTAAATTACTTTATCGATTAGCAAATGGCCAAGTGCGTGTTCGTTCTTTTAATCGTGAAGAATATGAAGATGAAACCTATGACCTTAAAGATATTAAAGTATTAGGTCGAGTATTTTGGTACTCTGTACTGCTTTAATAAATTAAAATAGTGCCTATATTTATATAGGTATACCTATTTACTTTATTAATATTTCCTTATATACTTGCTCTCAGTGATCTCATTGGGAGTAAATAAGTATGCTAAATGGACAAATAAGCTATGATTTAGCTTTACCATCAGAAAATACTTTAGATAACTATATTACTGAACAGGTTAAAAAACTATTAACGACCTGTAGTTGCCAATTAGTTACTGGTAAAGACTATGAGTTGGAAGTAGCAGCTCAGGCCATTAATGGCTTAGTTGGGGAGCATGAAACAGCAGATGTTTATCTCTATGCGGCCATTGAACGTCAAGACTGGCAGGAAGTAACAAGAATATATCAAACGGTTTTTCGTCCTAATATTTATCAAGCTGCTTATCAAGTAGTGGCAAGATGTTATTCTCTTTAATAAATACTTATATCTTTTAATAATCTAATAAAATATTAGCTAAGATCAGTTTTATTGATAGATATAAAAATTATAATCACATCACAAAATTTAAAAATAATCAAAAATTGCTAAGGAGATAATTATCATGGCAGAAGTAACTATAAGAATTGTTGATAATGATAATGGCAATGTTAGTCTTATTATGGAAGCAATACCACCTTTGCAAGGAACTGATAAAGACACATTTACTGAGGCTCAGCAATTAGGTATAGCATTTATGGAACACATTGTTAAACAAGGGATCAAGAATTTTATTAAATCAACTAATGAGAATTGATATTAAGCTTATTTCATCTGTTACTAACATTTAAATAGTAATAACTCACATTATTTTGAGTAGAGATAAAACCCTTGTTTTGCTGCTTTTAAAAAATAATCTAATGCTTGATTATAGTCTTATTTAACATAAAGGCTTTTTGGTAATAGCTACCTACCATCGTTTGAGCTATAGCATTATTTTCATCGGCAGCCAGTCAAAAGTATTGATATGCCTTTGCATAAGTTTTAGTTAAATAGGCTTTTTTCCCTTCAGCTAATAGATGAAAAACTAAGTAGCAAAATTTAACCAGTTTTTCACATTAATCATCCCTTATTCAGGATAAGAGGGGACGTTTTAGCATTAATGCAACAAAATAAAATTATAAAAAAATAGTTGCATATCTGTTTACCTATAACTATAATATAGGTATTCCGATTTAAAAGAGTATTTTAAATCTTACTTTAATCATTATATTGTTTGTATATCAATTCATTTGAGTTGTGAATTCGTTTGTCTTGGCTACCTATATTTTATATAGGTAAATAGATGAAAGTAAATAATTTATAGGTAATTTAATAATTAAGAGGTGTTAAATGGCAAATCAATGGTTAAGACTCTGGCATGATATGCCCAATGATCCTAAGTGGCGTACTGTTAGTAGACTTTCTAAACAGCCAATTGCTACAGTAATGGCAACCTATATTCATTTATTAGTTGTGGCTTCTCTATCAGAAGAGCGAGGCACTGTACAAATAAATGAAGAAGATTTAGCCAGTGCTTTAGATATAAAACCAGAAGAAATAAAAGCAATTCTTACTGCAATGCAAGGAAGACTATTAAAAGGCAATAAACTAATAGGTTGGAGTAAACGTCAACCATTGAAAGAAGATGGTTCAGCCGAAAGGGCAAAAGCGTGGCGAGAAAGTAGAAAAAAACAATCAACAAAACAAACGAACGCAACTGAACTACAAGAGAAAGATACAGATAAAGAAAAAGATACAGAAATAAATACTCTCTCTAAGAGTAATTTAGAAAAACAAACGGATCAAACTTTTACTATGTTTGAAGATTGGCAACCAGCTGAAGATTTTTCTAATTACTTGATAAAACTAGGAGTAACCCTTGAGCAACAACAAATTCCACAAGCAGTTCTACAAGAGTTTGTGTGTTTCTGGTGTAGCAAATCTGATATTAAAAAAACGCAACAACAGTGGTATCACGCTTTAGCACAGTCTTACCAATATGCCTTAAACCGAGAAAAGTATTATGGAAAAACTAAGCGATCTGCTCAAAAAGCCACTGGAAGTATCAGCACAACAGCCACCGACTTTAGCTGGTTATCAGAGTGAAGCCTTAGAGAGTCAACAAGCGATGATGAATGTGAATAAAGTCTTTACCACGATACGCGCCACTTATCCAGCGTGGTATGAGAAATATTACCGTGATCAAAAAAGTGAGCAGGTAGCAAAACGCATTTGGTTAACTGGTATTAAAGAGTTAACCACTAATCAGGTAAATAATGGTTTGCATCGCATGGTGTTGGAATGTGAATTTCCACCGAAATTAAAGGAGTTTATGCAGCTAAGTAAACGAGTAGATGGCTTAGTTTGTTTGGATTTAGCATGGGGAGAGGCATTAATAGGTAGTTATAGTCACCCAGTTATTAAAGCAGCAGCGGAGTTAACTGGTATTTTTGAGTTAAAGCAGGCGAGTTATGACAATCTTTCTCTTAAAAAACGTTTTGAATATTACTTTATCCAAGTAACTGAAAACTTTACCAAAGGTAAATCACTTAAAGAAGTTGAAAAGAAATTAAATAACACAGCTGATTGTATTCTTAAAGCAGTTGAGCAGCAGTTAGAAGACAGAGTTAAACAACGAATTAAACAACAAGGTATTAATGAACAGAACGCAAGAGCAACTTGTTTAGCATTACTAGGTATTAAGCGTCACTAGTACAAGCATATTGATTGAATAAAAGGAGTAGCACAACAATGGCATCCATTCAAGCACAGCGTAAAAATGAACTTTTTAGTGAGCTAGCAGAAAATATCAAATTTGAATTGATGAAAACGGGATTGACTGAAAATGAAGCTGGACAAAAAGCTGAAGAGATTACTTTTAACCTTTATGAAAATTGGCGAGGGCTTTCAATTGTTTTTCCAATGAATCCTCAACGCTATATGGAAAAGTTAAAAACCAAGATTTTAGCAGAGTTTAATGGTCGTAATAGTACCGAAATCGTACGTAAATATAAAATTTCTGAAAATATTCTATACCGTTGGAACAGAGACTATTTACGCAATAAGCAACAACAAACAGATACCATCAATAACTAACAAAGAGGTAATGTAAAATGTCTAAACGTTGTGATACTGATTGGTTTCGAGTGATTTGTGATTTAAATAAATTTAACCTTTCACTGCAAGCCATTTCTAATATAATTCAAGTGCCTAAGCCTACTATTGTAGGCTGGAAACAAGGAGCAGAACCAAAGCATGGTGATGGTGAAAAATTAGTGAAGCTATGGTGTAGTGTAACAGGAGGTTCTCGTACTGACCTACCAGGCATTAGTAAAGATGCTTGGTGGAGTTACCATTTCAAAATGGGTTAATATTAGGCAAGTAAAATTAACTATTGTGGTCAAGAGTATTTTGAATACCAATGAGAGCAATAATGTGCAAGACGTATTTAATAAGATGAAAGAGATTAATAATGCTGCTAGCGATAGATGTTTATTACTTCCAAGAGCAAGCTAATGCGGCAGGGGTACTTTTTAATGATTGGTCTGATGAAAAGCCACAAAGTGTTATCATTGAACGTTGCACACAAGTAGCTGCCTATGAATCTGGACAGTTTTATAAAAGAGAACTACCTTGCATTTTACAATTATTGAGTGTGATCACTGAACCTATCGATTATATTATTGTTGACGGTTATGTTACGTTAGGTGCAGAGAAAAAAGCAGGGTTAGGCATGCATTTATATCAGGCACTGGGAGCACAGAACAAAACTATTCCTATTATTGGGGTAGCAAAAACTCAATTTGCAGGTACACCTATGGAGTGTGAAGTGTTGCGGGGGCAAAGTCATCAACCACTTTATGTGACTGTAGTAGACATTGAGCTAGAACAGGCAAAACAGGCTATTAAAAGAATGCATGGAGATTATCGGCTACCTACCTTATTAAAAGAAGTGGATAGGCTTTGTCGACACATATAAAAAGGCCATTTATTTATGATTGTAGTAAATAATGGCATCTATAGGCACAAATAAAGTATCTAAAATCAAAGATAAAGGAAAATCTAATACAGCCAAAGGTGCTAAAGATATCATGGCTGTATCTCGGTTGGCACAATCATCATACCAAGTACATTGCACGCCTTCGTTAATAATCTTAGCATCAGCTGCAATGCCAGGATAAAAAGGTGGCTCATAATTACCTGAAGAATAATTAACACCATGAGTAATAGAGCTAGCACATCCCGCTAGTGATAAAGCTATTATTATAAAAAGAGTGTGTAAAAAAATGCGCATAAAATGGCTACTCTATTTTTAAATTATTTTCTTAATTATCCATTAATTCATCACCTTTAGCAGTATAATCAAAGGTCGAATAGTCTTAAATAGAATTTATTTTAAGGTACAATAAATATTGTTATTTATAATGATTGTAAATCAGCTAAACTTACATCGTGCTAAGTAGTGAGTGAAGGATCGTACAGATGTTGTCATATAAAAGGTATACAAAATTAATCATTGGCTTATATGTGCTGTTTAGCTCATTGGTTATGGCTCAAAATGATGATAACAAAGCATGGCAACAGTTAAAAGCAAAAGAAGGGATGGTTATTGCCTATTTTAAAAAGCATGGAGAGCGCACGTATGCACGCACAGAAAGTATGTACTACCGCAAACTACTTAGAGTAAATAAAACAGATAGTTACCAAGTTCAAGATTTTTATACAAAAAATAATGTTAAGCAAATAAATCCAATTATCTTAACAGATGTTAAAGATGCCTATAATTGGGAACCAAAAAGTATACAGGGAAAAATTACTTACTGGAAAAGCGATGGCAGTAAAGAAGCTGAGGCAACCTATTTGCAAGGAAAATTAGAGGGTATCTATCAAACTTGGTATAGCTCAGGCCCATTATATTCAGAAAGTTTTTATAAAGAGGGTAAGTTACAAGGGCGTTACACTATTTGGTATGAAACTGGAGAAAAAGAAGAAGAGTCTTTTTATGTAGACGGTGACTTACAAGGTAGTTATAAAGAATGGTATCAGTCTGGTCAACTCGCTTATGAAGCTAACTATGAGGATGACTATGAGTCTGGTACAGTGAATTATTGGCATGAGAATGGCCAACTTGCAGAGCAATATACACGCCTTAATGGTAAGTTAGAGGGGGTGTATAAAACATGGCATGATAATGGTCAACTTGCTTCAGAAAAAACCTATAAAGAAGGAGAAATAATAGGAGAGGCAAAAGGATGGGATAAACAAGGTAAATTACTTTATACCCATCGTTATAAAAATGGCCATATATTGTGGCCTCAGAAACTATAAGCGGCTGATTTAAATAAACAGAATAATTATAGTGATAGTGAAAAATGGGACTAATTCGATATTTGATAATAGTGGCAAATTGTATATTAGTAGCTAGCAATGGTTGGGCTGCTGTTAATCCACTGACTGTGCAAGATAAAGGTGAGCAACAGTTTGTAACAGGGTTCGTGTTAGGTAGTGTAGTGGCTTATGCGTTACATAACTATTACAGCTATTATCAGCAATGCCCAGAATATATTGAGGTGCTAAACCTACCTGATATTAGTTATTTTGAGGATAGTCCATTGGCTAGTGTGAGTGTTAATAAACAATGTACGTTGAGCATTCACTATAAGGATGAGGCAACGATTGTAGAAGGCTTACGTGGTAAAACACTAACTATTAAAGAGGCGATGACTTCAGGTAAAGAGGAGCAGAGCTTTACAGGGCAGTGCAGCTTTAATGGCGACAGTCGTTATGCGCCTGCTAAAGATTGTCAATTGACCGAGCAGCAACAAACAGCACTTACACCACAAGTGCTAGCATTAGGCACTTGGTACAGCAAACTCTATAGTGATCAAGGTGCTGTTCCTAGTCTAAAAGCGCCTATGAATGAAGCTGTATTACTTGCTTTTGAACAAAAAAAACTGCTCACTAACTATTATATTAAACACGGGCAATGTCCTAAAGATAATCAGATTTTAGGTGTTTTACCCGCAGTGGAAATTACCGGTGCTTTTGTGGAAAGTGTTGTGGTTGAGGGGTGTGATATAATTGCAACATTAAAAAATCAAAAAAATCTATTTCCAGAGTTACGGGGTAAGTCTTTAATTTTAAGAATGATACCCACTAATCAACAAGGTATTTTTAACTGGCAATGTGGATCAGACGCTGCGGTTAAATTTTTACCTAAACAATGTCAGTAGTTGTAGGATTTTAATAGATGATTAACAGTCGTAAACAGTCCATTTTGTGGTTGATAGCGTTAATAGGATTAATTATAGGAATTAGTTATTTAACGGTGTATTTAATAACAACTCCTTATCAATTAATAACTAATGGTGCATTAGTTAGCTGTTTGGTGACAGGTGTTTTACTGTTATCACTGTTTGCACGTATACAAAATGGTGAGTATGCCTATCCACGATGGTGTGTTTTTATTATTGTCATATTACTAACTATTTGTGGTCAGCTATTATTAAAGTATTGGGATCCATTATTTATAGATGTAGTAGGGCGTAAACGTTATTGGTCAATAATGGCAGAGCCAAGTCGTATTTATTACATAACCAGTTGGGCATTATTAGCAATTTTATTACTGATAGCAACTTGTTGGCTGTTATTAAGACTCACTAAACGCTTTGTGGTATTTGGCTTTTATGAACTTTCACCAGTAGCCATACTAGTAGGTTTTAGTGCTTGGATGATTGGTTTAGATAGCTATCTAAATCCCTCTCTATTAAAAACCTTAAGCATTGATTTGGCTGGTCTATTAAGTATTACCAATGAAAATATAATGCAGTGGCTATATAGAGGATTAATCGCTATTTTTATTTTAATCAAAATAGTGATTGCTATACTTTATCAGAAAAAGTGGTTAGAAAAAGTACAACGGCTATTATGGATTAGTATTACTATTTGGCTGGTTATGTTATTAGCTAATATGGCGCTAATAGCACTAACAAATTTATTTATTAGTTATATTGGTATTGCTGGTATTATAATAAGCTATTATGTATTAGTAGCTATGGTTACTGTGTTAATATTTCAATTATTTTTAAAGGAATAAGTTATTAAAGAATTTTTATAAATAAAATAAATTTATATTAGTTCAATAACTTGGTTTTATAGCAAAACTTTATAAAAGATTATTTATTTGCTTTTTAGGCAATTAATTTTATAAGTTTGTATTAAGGGGAAAGGCAAATGAATAGTATTGTGTCTATTACAGACATTATGACAAAAGCGCAGTATTGCCATAGTCAACAAAACAGTAAACAAGCATTGCAATATTACTTACAAGAAGCAGATAAAGGAAATGCAGATGCTATGTTTAGCATTGCTTGCATCTATCGTTATAGTGATGATGTTAAACGAGATTGTGGGCAAGCATTACAGTGGTTTCAAAAGGCTGCTGATAATGGTGTTATAGAAGCACTGTATGAAGCAGGACTAATTCTTGTGGATGAAAAAGACTATCAACAAGCATTCAATTATTTTTTAAAAGCGGCTGATCAAAATAATATCAATGCCATGTTTGAGATTGCTCACTTGTATCTAAATGGTGAGGGTGTGCAAGAAGATCAGCAGCAAGCAAAAATATGGTTTAAAAAAGCAGCTGAGTTAGGGCATGAAGGGGCACAAGAGGAATTAGATAGAATGCAGATTTTTAAGTTACTTAATAAGTAAGACTTTGTCTAATTAACAAGTTGTATTAGCTCAGATTTGAGCTGCTACTTGTGTGGCTTAGAGTCACGCTTAATCTGACAGGCTGCTTTGTGCCAATAAATAGCGGACATTTTTTTGATATTAGCTCCATATAAATAAGTTGTAATTACATACATTTATTACCCAAAGAATTGTTCTCATTTGTTACATGCGTTCTCTGATGGACACGTATTGATAGTTATTTTGTATGGCTACAATACCATATTCTAGATTGATGATCATTGGTGGACTTTTTACGAATCTCAAATTGTTTAGACTCATGAAGTACATGACGCCAACTGCTACAACCGTATCTCTTAGGTAAGTGATCCGCTCCGTGTTGTTTGATATATTCAATAGCACATTGCAAAGATGTCCATCCATCTTGACTTAGTTTGGCTTCTGCATCTTTTAGCAAAGCTACAATGGTACTACGCTCCCATCGGACACCTTCCCCATTTGGTAAAATCCCATGAAAAAAATCTTGTATCACAGGTGCTTTTATAAACTCACTTGCTAAGTCTCTTGTATCGGAAAATGATTCTAGTAGTTGATGGAATGGATGGATATGTCGATCAAAACGTTGAGAACAATCATCTAGGTAACTAGCAGCCAACTGATAGTCTTCTTTTGATGAGAGAGGATGTTGTTCCAAAAAACAGTGTACCAGCTCATTACGTAATTTGACTAATTCTTCTAATTCTGTGGTAAAGCTTTTATGATATTCAGGAGACAGTTCAAGCTTATACGCTATGTGAATATGAGGCTGGTCTAGATCATCAGGTACATCGTCATCCTCCGTTGAGTTAGCTGATGTCTGATCTAGAAGGACATTACTTATGAATTCATTTGTGATTTTCCCTAGAGTCTTTGTAGAAAAATAGTTCTCTCTAGTTTCTTTTATTGATTGAATATCACTCAGTAGTCCTTTAATTTCGCAATTAGAAACACATCTTTTCATGACATGTTCATAGCTTTGAAAACGCAGGAGAAGCCTCCCATACTTTTGCTCAAAAACATTCTTCATTTCAGCAAGATCTTGCGTTTTAATAGTATTAGGGTTGTTCTCTATCATACCTGTATCGTTTATCCTATACGTAGTGTGTGTAACTATCTCTTAAAATAAGACGAGAAAATGCTGCTATAACTTAAGAGGAAATTACTTTGATAAAATATCTTTATAGCTTTGTCAGGGATGGTTTGGAGTAGCACAAATAAGTCCATTGATAAGTATAACAATAGCCAGCTAAGTTTTTTAATTATTATAACTTAGCTGGTGAGTTAATTACTGAGCAGTAAAAGCATCTTTGCTAAGATTAATAGGTTTGCCATTAGCATCTTCTGCTGAGATAACCTTTCCTTGATCAAAGGTTGCTTTAAAACGTATAGGGCCATTTTGTTGCCAAATTCTCCACTCACCTTCTTCTTTACCTGCTAGGTATTGTCCTTCAATATATTTGCTACCATCTTCATACCAGAGATTTGCTTTACCATTGGCTAGGTCATTTTCAAAGCGCATTTCTGACCATTTAATACCTTGCTCTGTCCATTCTGTAAAAGTGCCTTGGCGTTTACCTACAATAAAATGTCCTGAGCCTGCTTTTTGGCCATTTCTATACCATTGCACAAAAAATCCATCAATGCTTAATGGATCAATAGCTGTAAGGTCTTCTTTATTATGAATAATAAAAGGATCTGTCTGCTTAGTTTTGCCATCAACAAAAAAATTCTGCACTAAATAACCATTGGATTGAATTTTTAATAGCTGGCGGTAGCTACCTGTAGGTGAGGGTTTAGTGATGTTATTACCGCGTTCATCAAAATAAGCAATAGTAGTATTTTCAACTAGTTTAGGTGTTTGAGTACAGGCTGATATAAGCAAGGCAATACAGCCAAAAACAATAAAACGAGAGAATATAGTTATCATAGTTAATTTTCCATTTATGCACACCTTGGTTGACTTATGCTAACAGAAAAGGTTGAGTAAATTAAAGAATTAGTGGAGAAGGGTTGCGTAAAATTAGTTATACTTCAATATAAAATTTAGTTGAGTGACAGGGTATAGAGTGAAAAACACTTTATTAGTTATATTATTTTTGTTGAGTTTAACTAGCTTTGCTACTGCACAGACCGCCTTGATTAATCAGGCAGATTCTGTAGCAGATAATACCTTGCAAGAAGGTAAGATTATTGCCTATTACAATGAAGATTGGCAACAAGTGCCAGCTAATGGAAAGGTATCTTACTATCGTAAATTGATCTCTACCGATGGCAATAAAGGTTATTGGATACAAGACTTTTATGCAGATACTCATACCAAGCAAATGGATTCTGTTTTAGTTGCCAATAAGGCTAGTATTTTACAGGGACATATTATACCCAATGAGGGTAAGGTAGTGGTATGGTTCAAGGATGGTCTTAAAAAAGAGCAAAGTGAATATAAAAATGGCCAAATACAGTCCATTATAAAGTGGCATAGAAATGGTCAAAGAGGATTAGAAGGTTATTATCAACAAGGCGAAAGAAACGGAGTTTGGACGGGTTGGTATCAAAATGGTAATAAACATTGGCAGGGTAGTTTTGAAAGGGGAAAACGTCAAGGTTTGTGGACACTATGGTCAATTAAAGGTAATAAAGAGCGAGAAATGCAGTTTCAGCAAGGAGAAAAAATAGCCCAGTGGAGTAGTTTTGATGAGGATAATAAATAAGCTTATTAATAGTGTATTTTTAAGTAATGTTTATATTTCTTGGGGATATTTTAAATAGTTTTTTTACTACTGCTTTTCATATATTAATTATCCAATATATTTTACATGTAATTATTGTAATTTACACATGTAAAATATATAATTTGTAATATGTTTAATATTTATTGCTTTCTAGAGTAAAAATGTACAGAGAATAGAAAGTTTTATTAGGAGGTATATGATGGGATTAATATTTGTTGTTATTATGTTTGCAATTATTGGTGCTATTGCTAGTGCAGTAAACGCTTTAGCTGTTCATTGGGCCGCAGCATTAGCTGAAGCTGAATATCCTGATTATAAAGAAACTTTTATTACCATTTTTTGGGGATATATGGTTTTCTTTCTGGTTATGACTGTGCTCACAGTAGTTAAAATGCACAATGGTTTGTTTATGATTTTGATTTGGCTAGGTATTATCGGTTGGGTTATGTATACACTAGTTAATAAATTAGGAATAGAAGGTAATAAAAATATTGTTATTTTTGTTGGGATGTCTTTCTTCTTTAATGTAATGATCAGTTTTGTAATAAGTTTATTTATGCCCCGTTGATTTGATATAAAAAGAGTATGAGAAATTTATAACGATTGTTTATAGAGCAAGATAAAAAGTTTAATAAGAAGGTAGGATTACACAACGAGAGTGAAAGTGTAATGAATTCATGCATGCATTGGGTATCATAAGAAAGTAAGGAGTGAGCAGGTAGGATGAAAACAAGGGTAAGCCATCTTTTAAAAGCAGTTGGTATTTTGTTTATTATAGTCGCTATTGTGTCGTTGTTTATTACTAAACCAATGCGTTTTTCTAGTTTTGAGCAAAGAAAACTGTATGAAAGTAGTACATACCAACATTTGGAAAAAGCAGGGATAGCAACTAAGGCTGTGGTATCTGCTGTTATTAGCGAGCCAGAGTCAGCTACTAATTTATTGGTAAAGTTTTTTACTCAAGAAGGCAAAAGTTCAGAAGCCTATATCTTGTTAACTAAGGTATCTTACAATGAAGGTGACCTTGTTAATATAGTATACAATCCAGAAAATACTCAACAAGCTAGAATAGCACCTAACGAAGAAATGGAGCTAAATTGGTCACTATTTGGGTGGTGTATGGTAATAGGGGGTATACTCTTTTGGGTGGGAAGTTTCCGTCATAAAGTATCTGGTGGATTGGAATAAATAACTTATTGATGACAGTTGGAAAACCAACCTGTTAGTTAATACACACTAAAACCCTCACAAGAGGGTTTTTTTATGTCTACATATCAAGCAAAACATAAAGCACGAGGTCGTTATGGTGTGCTTACTCCTAGTAATCAATGGTTAGCAGACTTTTTAGGGTCAAAAGAGCAAGCCATTGCCAAAGCAGAACAACTAAATCAACAAATTCAATCTGATAACCAACCAAAGGTTGTGAAAGCAACCAAACCAATGGTTTCTAATAAAGCTCGCAAATTCCATTTTACCCTGACAAAAGAGGGTTGGTTAAATACAGGAGAATAATGATGGGTAGTGCCAAAAAAGCATTAAAAAAAGCAGCGGGATTAGTCGGTTTAGGTGGTGGCCCAGAAGCACCTAAGGTAGTACAACGTGATCCACAACAAGAGGCTGAGGAGGCGGCTAATAAAGCAGCTGAAAAAGCCAATATCGAACTTGCCCAAAAGAAAAAACAACGTAGAGCGAATAGTTTACTGTCTACTGGTGGAGAAAAAGGTAACGCTAAACAGACATTAGGCGGCTAACACAATGGAAAATTTAGCAAATAAAATCAGTAGTCGCTTAGAGACACTAAGATCACTACGTAAACCCCATGAGCAGGTATGGAAGGAGTGTTTTGATTTTTCTTTTCCTGTACGTGGCACAGGTTTTAATAGTGAAGTAGTTAGTTCTGCTACGATTCAACGTAAGAAATCACAGCTATTGGATTCCACCTTAACTGATGCAGCACGCACTCAAGCCAGTGCCATTATTAGTGGCCTTACGCCTGCTAATTCACGTTGGTTTGGTTTAGATGTAGACCATGCAACAGACGAAGAAAAACGCTGGTTAGATGAGTCAGCCGATGTGTTGTGGCGTAATATTCACAACTCTAATTTCGACTCGGCCGCCTATGAAGGCAATCTGGATTTAATGAGTGCAGGTTGGTTTGCTTTATATGTAGACAGTGATCGAGAAAAGGGTGGTTTTACTTTCCAGTTATGGCCCATTGCCAGTGTTTATTGTGATAGCAGTCGTGCTGATGAACAAATAGATATTGTTTATCGTTGCTATGAGTTAACAGCAGAGCAAGCGGTTAATGAGTTTGGCGAAGCCTTATCAGAAAAAGTAAGAAAACAAGCTGAACGTGATCCGAGTAGCAAAATTAAATTTGTACATGCTATTTATCCGCGTAAAGGTGGTAAGCAAGGGGATGTGGCTAAAAAATTACCGATTGCTTCCGTGCATGTGGACTTAGATAACAAACTTATTGTACGTGAGAGTGGCTATAACGAAATGCCTGTAGTAGTACCCCGTTGGATGCAAATTCCACAGAGTGTGTATGCCATTGGCCCTGTTTCTGATGCACTGCCAGATGCTAAAACACTCAATGAAATTAAGCGTATGGAACTAGCTAACGCTGATTTGGCTATTAGTGGCATGTGGATTGCGCAAGATGATGGTGTATTAAATCCACGTACCATTACCGTTGGGCCACGTAAAGTGATTGTGGCAAATAGCGTTGACAGTATGCGACCGCTTCACAGTGGTGCTGACTTTAATGTTTCCTTTACTAAGTGTGAGCAACTACAGGCAGCTATTCGTAAAATTATGCTGGCGGATCAACTGCAACCACAAAATGGCCCTGCTATGACGGCTACTGAAGTGAATATGCGGCAGCAACTAATACGGCAATTATTAGGGCCAATTTATGGACGGATGCAAGCTGAATATCTACAACCGCTGGTAGAGCGTTGTTTTGGTATTGCTTTTCGCGCAGGTATTTTTTCAGAGACACCTGAATCTCTGCAAAATAAATACATCAGTATTAAATATGTTAGCCCAATGGCACGCGCGCAGAAGTTTGATGAAGTAACGGCTATTAGTAACTTTGTACAGATGACTATGCAAAACTCCCAGGTTAATCAAGAAGTGTTGGATAACATTGATTTTGACAAAGCCACTCGTTTTACAGGGGAGGCATTAGGTGTGCCTGCACAACTGATTCGTACTGAGCAAGAAGTGGCAGATTTAAGGCAACAGCGTATCGAAGCAGAGCAACAAGCCATGCAAGCACAGTTAGCACAACAAGTAATAGCGCAACATTAAACAGGTGAATAATGACTAAAACTGTGGATGAATTTGATTATCAGCGACTTTTTGAACAGACCGCAGGGGGCGAGGCTATTTTAGAAGACCTTGTGACACGTTTCTCATTGCCGCCTTCTTTTGATGAGCATAATGCAGAAATCAAAACCTACTACCGAGCAGGGCAACGTAGCGTTATTGATTTTATTCTTTCTCGAATTAACAGAGCCAATGGAGTATCCGAACATGATGAATAAACTAACTACGATCTATCAAAATGAAGCCTATAGTGATGATGCTTTAGGTGAAGCAATCAGTGCAGGTTCTGTATTAGCTGCAACTGATGTTGCACAACCAGAAGGTTTTTTACCAGAAAAATATCAAGTATTTAAGCAAGATGGTAGTGTCGACTTAGAGCAAAGTGCTAGAAAATTATCAGAAGGCTATAGCCATTTAGAAAGACGTTTAGGTACAGGCGATATTCCGCCCCGCTCAGTGGATGAATATAATGTTGATTTACATTCAGATCTGTATACTTTTGATGATTTTAAACAAGATCCAGAAAATCTTGAATTTTTAGGTAAAGCCCATGAACTGGGTATGACTCAAAAACAAGTAGAGTTTGTATTAGGCGAATATGCTAAACGGCTACCTGAGTTGGTGCAGGCGGGCAAAGAATTAAATATTGAAGAAGCCTATCAATCGCTAAGCCAAGTTTGGCAAGATGAAACAGCTTTTAATAATAACTTGCGTACTGCATACCAAGCCTTTCAGCGTTATGCTGCACCAGAAGATCTACAGCATATGGATCAAATTGGTAATAATCCTATAGTGATTAAAATACTGGCTAATATTGGCAAAACATTGCAAGAAGATGCTGGTATTGGTCGATCATTAGGCTTCCAACAACAAGATATTAAACAACTGATGGGTAGCGAAGCTTATCGCAATGCAAGTCATCCAGATCATAAGGCAACCCATGAGCGAGTAAAACGTTATTACGAATCCACTTATGGTAATCAACCGATTGCTTAAAACTAATAGACTTAAGCATTTTAAAACCCCAGCTAGACTGGGGATTTTTTTGTCATTCTGCTTTATTTAATTTGGACAATTATGCTTATTAATCCAATGGTTTTAAAGTATTATTAGGTATATCATTATCATAGTACAAAAGTGTTGCTTGTTTATCCTCTTTATCCCAATAACTCCATTTATCTTCTTTTTTATTATTTATATAAGTACCCTGTTTTTTCCCTTCTTGGTAATAGTATTGATCAGTTATCTTTCCATTAGAATAATTCTGTTGTAAGCCATGTTTTGTTCCTTTTTTATAAGAAACAATTGATGCTAGTGAACCATCTTGTTGCCATTCTATAGTGCGACCATCAAGTACACCTTGTTTGTATTGGTATTCTTTGTGTTTATTACCATTCTGATACCAAATAGTTTGAGTACCATGGGGCAAACTATTTATATAGTGTTGTTCACTATATTTTTTACCATTTGAATACCATGTTGTAGCTACACCATTTAAAAAACCTTTGTGATGAGGTGCTTCATAACGTTTTCTGCCCTGATCGTCATAACAAATCATGTCCCATTCATATTGATTATCTTGATAAGTAACTTTACAGATATCATATTCTGTATCAGGAATAATCCATTCTCCAATGGGTTGGTCGTTTTTATAATATCCTTGTTGAGTTATTTTGTCGTTTTTTGTCCATACCCATAAGCTTTCTTTTTTACCCTGTTGATACTGCCCAAAGTTTTTGATAATAGTATTGGATGGACTGTTATATTGAATAGAACTATATAAGCCATTAAAAGATGTCATTTTATCGAATGGTAATGTTAATTCATTAATGTCTGATAGTATGATGGTTGTTACTGTGTATGTATATTCTATAAGGTAGTTTTTAATATCAGTTATATTCAGTGAATGATCTTCAATAATAAATTTATCGCTAGCATCTTGTTTTATAAAATAGCGTATTGTTCTTGTATTTTGTGGCCCATCAAAATAGCCAATAATATTTTTAGACTCCAATTGAGTTGAATGAATTGCATTTTCAGCATATGAATTATTGATGCTGAAAAGACTGAGTAGGGTATAAATCCAAAAGAATATTTTTCTAAGCATAATGAATGTCTGGTTATACAGGTATTGGTAGATATTATCACAAGACTAGGAAAAATATTTATCTTATAAAAGTAGAATGAGTATTATTTGACATATTAGTTTTATAGTTTAATATTTCAACTATGATTGAAATATTGTGGTGATTAACTAATGAATACTAATGAAGCAGCTAAATATTTTGAATGTTTATCATCCTCTATTCGATTAGATATTTTTAGCCTATTGATTCGTTATGGAAAAGATGGGCGTGTGGCAGGGGATATTGCTAGTGAGTTAGATTTACCTGCTTCTAACTTATCTTTTCATTTAAAAGCGTTAATGCATTGTCAGCTTATTGTTGTAGAACAAGAAGGGCGGTTTTTACGTTATAGGGCTAATTTACCTTTAATGAAAGAGTTAGCAGGTTTTTTAACTAAGCAATGTTGTATCACACAATCAAAAAATTCTGCATGTTAGGTTAGTAGTTTGTTATTTATTTAGGTATTTAACCATTATTTCAATATTTCATTGATAATTGAAATAATTAAGTGAGTCGATTATGGGTTGTCCATCAGATACAAAAGTTAGGCGTTTATCATTTCTCGATCGTTATTTAACCCTATGGATTTTTACAGCAATGGTCGTAGGGGTTATTTTAGGAAGTCTTTTTACTACCTTGCCGAATCAGTTAAATTCACTCTCTGTTGGTTCTACTAATATTCCTATTGCTATTGGTTTAATCCTAATGATGTATCCTCCCTTAGCAAAGGTACGTTATGAAGAGCTGCCTAATGTTTTTTCTGATAAAAAAATATTGCTATTGTCTCTTATTCAGAATTGGCTAGTAGGTCCTGCTTTAATGTTTATTCTAGCTGTAATCTTTTTAAGGGATTATCCAGAGTACATGACAGGAGTAATTTTAATAGGATTAGCGCGTTGTATTGCGATGGTATTGGTTTGGAATCAACTGGCAGAGGGAGATAACCAATACGTAGCAGCATTAGTAGCATTTAACTCTATTTTCCAGATTGTGTTTTTTAGTGCCTTTGCTTGGTTCTATTTATCATTTTTACCCCCTTTATTTGGCTTATCAGGTAGCGTGGTTAATATTAGTTTTATTACTGTGGCAGAAGCAGTTTTTATTTATTTAGGTATTCCATTTTTAGCAGGCTTTTTAACCCGTTATTTTTTACGAAAAATTAAAGGAGATGTTTGGTATCAAACAGTTTTCTTACCTAAAATCAGCCCTATTACATTAGTGGCATTACTTTTTACCATTGTATTAATGTTTAGCTTAAAAGGTGGGGAACTTGTTAAGTTACCATTAGATGCACTACGTATTGCCATACCTTTGGTTATTTATTTTCTATTAATGTTTATATTGAGTTTTATAATGGGTAAGTTAGCAAAGGAGAGTTATCCAAAAGTAACCGCTATGTCTTTTACGGCAGCCAGTAATAATTTTGAGTTGGCCATTGCTGTGGCTATTGTTGCTTTTGGTATTACATCACCTATTGCATTTGCAGCAGTGATAGGGCCATTAGTTGAAGTACCAGTACTTATTTTATTGGTTAATGTTGCCTTATGGATTAGGAAAAAGTACTTTTAGGTTTAGTATTAATAAGCTTTCTCATAGAATAAGAGAAAGCTTATTATTGATAGAAATTACCAAGTCAAAATAGCTTGTGCTAATTGGTTGTCATTGGCTTGAGAGGTTGGAATATCTTTTCTTAACTGTTGAATAGCTGCTTCTAAATAAGCACCACGTACTTCACCATTGGAAGCAATAAAAGTAGCTGCATCATTTTTAGCATTAACAATTAATTTTGACTTTTCATCTTTACCACTACTCATTTTACTGCTAACCGTTGGCATAATTGATGTCACCAATGTAAGACCTATTGAGTAAGCAGAAGAGCCAACATCTTCTTTCTTTTCTTTGGTGGTAGTTTCTACTTTATGAGTTGAGGTAGAATTTGTTGTTGTCTCTGGTTCTATAGTAGTGCCAGATTGGTTCGCTCCTGATTGTGGAACACTTGTCATAGTGGTTTCAGCCATAGTAATAGATGTACTAAAAACTAATGCTGTAAATAATGCAGTTAATGCATTATTTTTTTTGGTATGTAACATTTTAATAACCTTAAAAAGCTTGGTTGATAAGTTTATATTATGACATTATTGATCAATAAAAGAAATTAGGCGAATGTATAAGGGAAAAAGCAAATAGCTATTCTTGAATATAAAATCATTACAATATTAGACTTTAGTCTAAAAAACATAGTGTATTAATAGATAATACTGTAAAAGTAACGGTTTTTTTGTATTACTTTAGCTTGATGATTAGGGAGTTATATTGTGTCTAGTGATATTAAACGTTATTTTGAAATATTAGAACAATTAGTGGCTGATGAGTATCAGCTAGAAGAACAATCAGATAAGCAATTTTTAAACAGAGTAAAATGGTTTAGGTATGCAGAAACTTTTTGTATAACTTGTTTAACCATAGGTTTAGTGCTATGGGTATTTGTATGGTTACAAATACCCTGGTTAAAAGACATTGCAAGTTTCTTTCTGGCATTGGCTTTCTTATCTTTTGTGATGACTTTATTAGGTGTGTCACGCACCAAAAGCAGTGCGCTAAGTGTTGCTAAATATTGTGCTGAGGCTGATGATAAATATTTAAGTTTATTAATAAGTTTACCAAAGCAGACTTTAGAGCTGGGCTGCTTAGAGATTGAACACTGTCGTAATTGGTTTATAAAAGGTTTAGGTTCCTTGGCAGGGGTAGTTGATAAGGTGGGGCTGATTCCTAGTATGTTATCAGTAGCAGCATTATATGCGATTCCTGATAAAATACCTGAATGGGCAGCACCTTTGATCGTTGTGTGTTTCATACTCTATATAGTAGTTTCTTTGTTACAGCATCGTTTAATTCGTCTTGAAAGAATGGTGTCACTTACAAAGTTAGCATTAAAATTGAAAGAAAATAATAAGACAGAGTAATAAATTTATAGTGTTATCTAAGGTTTAAAAATAGTTAAAAGGTGTATATTTTGCTTAGTAGAGGAGTAAAAATCTTATACTAAAGCAAAATTTAATTGTTAGTCTTTTTCGCTTACTATTTATAACGATTTGAATATTTTAATAAACATATGAGATAAAAAGTTGTCTACATATGCACCATTCAGTTGTCTATAAAAAAGCAACGATAATAACTAGAAGGATAAATATTATGTCATCCTTAAATACCATGAAAAGCCTAACCACCTTAACGGTTGATAATAAAACTTACCATTACTATTCTCTGGCAGAAGCTGCTAAGCAGTTGGGCGATATTAGTAAATTACCTATATCGATGAAGGTTTTATTAGAAAACTTACTGCGCTGGGAAGATGGTAGTACCGTTACCAATGATGATGTTAAGGCATTAGCTAATTGGTTAAAAGATAGTCATTCCGATCATGAGATTCAATTTCATCCTGCCCGTGTGTTAATGCAGGATTTTACGGGTGTGCCAGCGGTAGTAGATTTGGCTGCTATGCGTTCTGCTATTGCCAGTGCTGGTGGGGATCCTAAAAAAATTAATCCACTTTGTCCTGTTGATTTAGTGATTGACCATTCAGTAATGGTTGATAAATATGCTTCACCAGAAGCTTTCCAAGAGAATGTTAAGATAGAAATGGAGCGTAATGGTGAGCGTTATAGTTTTTTACGCTGGGGGCAAAAAGCCTTTAACAATTTTAGAGTAGTACCGCCAGGTACAGGTATTTGTCACCAAGTGAATTTAGAATATTTAGGGCGTAGTGTATGGACTCAAGAATTAGCAGGAAAAACCTTTGCCTATCCAGATACGCTAGTGGGTACAGACTCTCATACCACCATGATTAATGGATTGGGTGTGTTAGGTTGGGGCGTTGGTGGCATTGAAGCTGAAGCAGCTATGTTAGGTCAGCCATTATCTATGCTCATTCCTGATGTGATTGGTTTTAAATTAGTAGGTAAATTAAGAGAAGGAATTACAGCCACTGATTTAGTATTAACCATTACCCAAATGCTTCGCCAAAAAGGTGTAGTAGGTAAGTTTGTAGAATTTTATGGTGACGGCCTAGCCTATTTACCTTTAGCAGATCGTGCCACCATTGGTAATATGGCACCTGAGTATGGTGCTACCTGTGGCTTTTTCCCTGTAGATGAAGTGACTATTGATTATTTAAAATTAACAGGCAGACCAGCAGATTCGATTAAATTAGTAGAAGCTTACTGTAAAGCTCAGGGGCTATGGCGTGAAGCAGGGCATGAGCCTAACTTTACAGATACTTTATTGTTGGATATGGGCGATGTTGAAGCAAGTCTAGCAGGGCCGAAACGTCCACAAGACCGTGTTGGTTTAGCCAATGTTGGTCATGTATTTGATGATTTTATAAAAGCCCAACCACAAAAAATCGCTTCAGATACAGGTACAATTGATAAAACAGATAGTGTTGATTATGTAGTGGGAGGCAAAGCAGAGCAATTAACAACAGGTGCGATAGTGATAGCAGCTATTACCTCTTGCACTAATACCTCTAATCCTAGTGTGATGATGGCCGCAGGGTTATTGGCTAAAAAGGCAGTAGAAAAAGGTTTGCAACGTAAACCTTGGGTAAAAAGTTCTTTAGCGCCTGGCTCCAAAGTAGTAACTGATTACTATAAGGCAGCAGGTTTAACCCCTTATTTAGATGCCTTAGGTTTTAACTTAGTAGGCTATGGCTGTACTACTTGTATTGGTAACTCAGGGCCTTTATTAGCTCCTATTGAAGAAGCCATTATTAAAAGTGATTTAACCGTTGCAGCCGTGCTTTCTGGTAATAGAAACTTTGAAGGGCGTATTCATCCGTTAGTAAAAACTAATTGGTTAGCTTCGCCACCTTTAGTAGTTGCTTATGCTTTAGCGGGTAATATCAATATAGATTTAACTAAGGATTCGTTAGGTAAAGATAAACAAGGTAATCCTGTTTACTTAAAAGATATTTGGCCTACTCAACAAGAAATAGCCGAAGCAGTTAAACAAGTTTCTAGTAGTTTATTTGATAAAGAATATGCCGAAGTGTTTGCAGGTGATGAAACATGGCAAGCGATTAAAGTTCCAGATTCTCATACTTATGAATGGCAAGCTTCTTCTAGCTATATTCAAGAACCACCTTTCTTTGATCATATTAAAGATGATTTACTTAAAATTGAGAATATTAAAGATGCTCGAGTATTAGCTGTCTTTGGTGATTCAATTACCACCGACCATATTTCCCCAGCAGGTAATATTAAAGCAACCAGTCCTGCAGGTTTATACTTAAAAGGGTTAGGTATTGAACCTAAAGACTTTAACTCTTATGGCTCGCGCCGTGGTAATCATGAAGTGATGATGCGCGGTACCTTTGCCAATATTCGTATTAAAAATGAAATGCTAGGGGGGGAAGAGGGTGGTTTAACCATTCATTATCCTGATGGTGCCAAGCAACCAATTTATGATGCAGCAATGCGTTATAAATTAGAGAAAGTACCCTTAATTGTAATTGCAGGTAAAGAGTATGGTAGTGGTTCATCCCGTGACTGGGCGGCTAAAGGTACTAACTTACTAGGTGTTAAGGCAGTTATTGCAGAAAGCTATGAACGTATTCATCGTTCAAACTTAGTAGGTATGGGCGTATTACCGTTACAGTTTGAAGAAGGGCAAAATCGTAAAACACTTAACTTAATAGGCGATGAGCTATTAACTATCAGTGGCTTGGAGGGCAAACAGTTAAAGCCACGTATGCCTTTAACATTACATATTAAACGTGCTGATGGCACTACTGCACAAGCTTCTGTGATTTGTCGTATCGATACCTTAAATGAAGTAGAATACTTTAAAGCTGGCGGTATTCTTCACTATGTATTAAGGCAGTTATTAGCCTCTTAAAAACAATAGCTAGTGAGTAGCTATAAACTACTTACTAGCTTAATAGATGTTATGAACTTGGTTTTGATACTTCATCCGTTGCCGTAATTTTAAAAATAACGGGTCGTAAACCATCATTACAGCTACAAATAGCAACCCCTGGTTTATCAATCCAATCACCATAATAGAAAATGTCACTGCCATGCGAAAGCGCAAACACATATTGGTACATTGCTTTCCATGCTTCATCACATAAACCTTGAGGCTTAGCAAAATCAGCTAAATAAGTATCACCTACATTATGCATAGGACATTTGCCTAAACCTTTACAGCCATATTCTTTTGCTAACTCTTCATCAAAGGTGGTTTTTAATACCTCAATTTTACATTTCTTCATCATAATGGCTTCCTCAGGTTGTTGTATTTTTATTGTACAATGTATGAGTATTTAAACAAGTATGCACCTTTTTGACATATACTTACCTAAAGGAGAGTGTAATTATGAGTATGAAAGATCTTAAATCCATAGAATCTCTACAAGATACCCCCTTTGGTTATACCTTATCGATTATTTCTGGTAAATGGAAAATGGTTATTTTGTATTGGTTAGTTGAGGTAAAAACCGTTCGTTATAACGAGTTGAAAAGGATGATTGGTTCAATATCCCATAAAACATTAAGTGTGCAACTTAAAGAGTTAGAAGCAGATGGTTTAATTATTCGTAAAGAGTATCCACAAATACCACCTAAGGTGGAATATAGTTTGTCAGAAAAGGGCTGGTCACTGTATCCACTAATGCAAGCTATTTGTGAGTGGGGAGAACAACATGCACCAAATTAATCGTTTAGTGATAACCAATATAAATTAATAAAATAAAACTGATAGCTCGGTAGTACTTTATATAGCTGTTATTTAGGCGGATTAAACCATTTACTAACAGTCGGTGCTTGGTAGTTGTGCATTTTTTCTAGGAGTTGTTTTGGGTCGCTTTCGCTGATTAGTAGCTGGCGGTGTTCTGGTTTCATAAATTGGGCAGCAATTACGCTATCTAAAAAGTCTGTTAACTTATCGTAGAAACCATTTATATTAAGTACGGCACAAGGCTTTTTATGAAAATCTAGTTGTGACCATGTGAGCATTTCAAAGAGTTCTTCAAAGGTGCCTATGCCACCTGGCAGGGCGATAAAGCCATCGGCTAGTTCAGCCATTTTAGCTTTACGTTGGTGCATGGATTCAACAATGTGTAAATCAGTTAAACCTTGATGTGCCATATTGGGTTTGTCTGCAAGGCGTTGTGGAATAATGCCGATTACTTTGCCGCCTGCGGCTAATACTGCATCAGCAATAGCACCCATTAAACCGATGGTAGTGCCACCATAGATAAGGGTAATATTGTGTTTTGCAAGTGTAGTGCCTAGTTGTTTAGCTTGTTCTATATAAATAGGGTTATTCCCTGTATTTGACCCACAAAAAACACAAATACGTTGCATGGTTTTCTCTTATTTAATAAATGTGATTTTTATTATAACTTATTTATTTAGCTTGTTTAAGAAAGCGTGTGAGTAGTTGTTTAGGTGAATTCTGTACAGAAAGTTTAGCTTTCTTATTTTTTCTGTGCTTTAAAGCTATTAAAAAATTTTTGGTGTTCTATGGGATATATTTTACTATTTTCTATTAAATCAGGTTTACTAAGAGTATAAACTCTATAGAGTCTGCATCAGGGTTTTCATGGCGCTGGATTGTTATGTTGCAATTTAGAATGGTGAAGTAGTTCAGTAAGTTGCACGACAATAGTCTCCTTTATTGGAGTGTTGGTGTATCAGTTTTTTTGGCTTGTTGTTGTAAGTAGTCTTGTAAAAAATCTTTTACGTTAGCTTTTTTAGACAGTTCAGTATCAAGACGTAAAATAAACTCTTTATTTGATTGAGGCGGGTAAAATAGCGCTTTATCATTATTAATAATAATAAAAAGATTATAAATTTCATTATTTTTGGTAATAGTAAAGCGTTGTTGTGTGTACATATGAATAGTTCGAGTGGTAACAAAAATATGGCCATCTAGTATTTGTTGAGGATTATTAAATTGTATTAAGTAAGTATTATTTGTAGGGTCATTTATTCTTAATAATTTAATAATAGTGGAATGTGAACCTGTAAAAACTAATAAGTTTTCAGCAGGATGTAGTGATGCCATTTGTCGATCTAATACTTGTTGTTTATACCACCAACCACCTATTCCTAAGGTAATCAGTAGTAGTATAGTGAATATACTGGCAAAGATTTTTTTAGTTTTTGTAAAGATAGGGGGCTTTATTGTTAGTTTGCTCTCTATGTTAGCATTAGCTTGAGAAGTAATATCATTAGTTGTTAAATAAGGTTTTGCAAACTTCTCTAAGTTTTCTAATATTTGATTAGCTGCTTTTTCAGTGGCTAAACCATAAACATCTAACCAGTGACGATTAGTAAGATGATATTCTAAATTTTCATTCGGTAAAATATCATCAATTTTAACAGGTATAACAGGTTTTTTATGGTTAGAGGCAAGGGTTAATTCGTGGGTAATTTCTGGGGAAAGATTGGCGTATTTAGAGAGAATCAATACTATTAGTTTTGATTCTCTAATGGCTAACGCAGTTGCTTTAGGGCACTCCATCCCTGCTGGAATGTCACGTGGAGCATACCAACAACGTAGTTTATTATTTTCTAGTTTATTAACCAGTGCATCAACAAAACTTTTATCTTTGGTAGAGTAACTAACAAAAACATCGAAATTAGTCTGTTTGGCTGCTTGCTCAATTATTTTATAGAGTAATTTAAAGATTTTATCGTTTAAAATGCCATAATCACCATTAGCATATTGTAATAAATAGTCGCCTGCTTTGCCTGTGAGCTTGTCTCCATTGTATAAAGTTACTTGGCAATCCTCGGTTATGGTGAGTGCATAAGCTTGAATAGGGTGAGTAGTATAGGTGCCATCTTCTCCCATTTTAGTTGGGGGAATGGGATTGTAGCTATCAGTAAAATGTCCGCGTTTAACAGCCCATGTTTCTTCTGCTATACCTGTTACCAGTGCATCCCCTTTATAATAGCGAACAGTTCCTTCTAATGTTTGTAAACTACCTGCTTGTTTAGCAAAGATTGCTTGCACGGTGACAATATTCTTTTCAACTTTAAAACTGCCATCTGTTTGTGCTAATTTTATCGAGGTATAGTCCATCATATTACAATCTTACTTGCTAAAGGTTCGTTATTTGCTAATAGGTATCTTATAGCGTGTAGTGTAGATTGGGAATAGACTAATATTAATTTAAGATTAAAAGTGATGGGTAAGTAGGGTGAGGCCTTGTTATCTTAAGATAACAGGGCCTGAAACTAATTTTTTGGCTGTTATAGTGACGCAGCCTTAAATGAGAGATAGGTTGAAAAAAGGGAGTAGTGCAATAAAATAACGAATTGGAGAAAACGAAGACCTATATCTTTTATCTGTTTAGCTAAGAAGTATAGGTTATTTTAATATTACAGCTTTACATCTACTCCCTTTAATCGAGACTGAGTATAAAGAGTAAACTAATGTTGGCGATGTTAGACTTTTGTCTAGTAAGGATATAGGTGAAGGGATAACTATTTTAATTAGTTATTATTTTAGTTGATATTGTTTTTTTCTATTATAAAGTAGGAAATTGCTATACTAAATTAATAATAAGTGTAGCAATTTATCTAAAATAACAGTAGTTATTTGTATTAATTAGATTTATTGAGACCTCCCAAAAAATCACTTAAATTTTGATCTACCTTCCCCTCGTATTCATTAATAACATCCGCAAGACTAGGGTTAGATTTAACTTTGCCATTTACAATCACTAAAGGAGCAGGTAGGTTTATGACATAGTTAACCTGTTCTTGTAATTGTTCTCTTTGTTCTTTAGTAAGATCAGTTGCATCTGATCTAATACTAAAAGAGTTTGAGCGACGATTAGGGATATTTTTTTCTTTTAGTTTGGAAGATAACCAATCCGCTTGTTTTGCTTGATAAGAAGGACAGTTAACAGGTGCTAGTATTACAATGCCATCAGTACCAGCAATATTAACAGGAATATCAATAAATCCATTGCTATTGGTTCGTTGCTCAATATGCTGTACTACATCATAAGTTGATTTTTGGCATTTATAGAAACCAAAAGCGCAGATTAAAATAATGATTGCACCAATAATAAATTTCATCTATTTATCCCTTATAAATCGTTGTATTACAAAACCGTTGTTTGTACTTAATTAATATTTAAAAGATATTCTTTAATATTATTTCTAGCATAGTTTATTACATGAAATATTACATGTAAATATTTTATTGTGATGATTTTATAGTAAATGCTAAAGCCTGTTTTCTAAGTAACTTGGGGTAATGTATTAATAAACGTAGCTTACGTTATAAAAGAATGCTAAAAGATTTAGTATCATTAATAAAGAGGCTAGCTTATACAGCTAGCATTTTTAATTTTTTATAAGCCATAGCTATTTATAGTTATGGCTTTTTTATTGATTAAATCAAGCGATTAAATTGCATTTTTACATGGTAAATCGCATGGTTTAGTGCTGGGTTGGCGCGTTTGGCTAGGAACTCTTCGGCTAGTTGGTAAATAGCTATATTAAGGTCTTCTAGTTCGTCAAGATTAAGATAGAGTTGGAGAGTGTGAAAGAGTGTAGCGTTTTCTGCTTTTAGACTAAGTAGTTGGTTATTGTTTTGCAATGACATGGTTCAGCTCCCTGTGTTTATGGAATAACAGGGCTGCCACTAATCTTTCTACAAATTAGGGGGCAGCCGCACACGGGGTAGAAAACCGACCAGGAAGCTAATCGGCACACCCGAAGGTGTCCCGCGTACGACTGCCATTACAGTTTTGCTAGGCAATAAATTACCTAACGCATCAAAATGAAATTTTCGTACGTGCTTCCTGAGCCGAGTTTCTACGCTCGGGTTACTGGATTTACAGTTTTGCTAGGCAATAAATTACCTAACGCATCAAAATGAAATTTTCGTACGTGCTTCCTGAGCCGAGTTTCTACGCTCGGGTTACTGGATTTACAGCAACTTTATATAGCATAAGGGGAGCGGGGGGAGGTGTCAATGGGATATAAAAGGCTTAATAGAAATTTAGTTTTTTCTTTTTATGATAGGTAGTTTATTTAGATGTAATATTAAATCTTTTAAAAATAGTTCTTTTGTTTCTTTGCTACGTGGGTCTTTTCTTATGAAATTGTCCACTGATTTTTGAGTTATAAAGTGTTCATTTTTAATGTATTGGTTTTTCCAATCAAGTGCCTGATAGTTAATATACTCTAATAAATCATTTGATAGTTGAATAGAGTCTCGAGATAAGCTTCCTCTACATAGTTGTATTTTAATTAAGTCCCATTGATTATCTGTTATGGGGTTGTTACCTATATTAGCTATAATAAATATTGGTGCTAATTTAATGATTAAGAATACTCTTTCTGGAATTTGTTCCAGTCGTATAGCATCAGTATTTGTTCCACGATAATTGAAGTTCTTTATTGGGATATATGTATATTCATTTTGCTTAGATTCAGATAGCTTCATACCTAGACCATAATGTAAAAACGAATGAGTTAAATTTTTACTGGTTTTAATTTGCTCATCAGAGAAATTAGAGACAAAAACCATGTATAGGTTATGAGTTTGTACATCTTTTCTATTTCCTAAAAGATAAGATTTCCATATACTTTCAATTCGATTAATAATTTCTTTTTGAAAGGGATATTTTTCAAATAAAGTATTAAATTCATTTTCAAGTTGGTAGACCTTAATCGCTCTCCAAGCTATAGAACAAGCAAATTTATGTAGTTGTTCAGTATCATATTGAAATATTGATTTATCTATTTGTTGTTCAGTATTTATACATTGAGTAGTGAATAGGTTTTGAGCAAAGTATCTTTCATAGTTTGAAAATTTTTGTTCACACTCGCTGCAAAGCAAGTCATAAACTTCTGGATTTTGTGTAACTTTATCTGGGTTTGTAGAAATTCGATATTGTCTTATTCCTCCAAATGCTCTTTGAAGATGTTTTAATAAGAAGTTGGGATATACTGTATGACTTCGCCTCAGTAATTTCTTTTTTCCACAGAGTGCACACTTAGATTTTTTTGAAGGTTTAACCATAAGATAACCTATTATAGAATATATAAAATGTTTTAAGTTTTATATTCTGATAATTATATAGTATTACTTTTCTTAATTTAATTGATTATGCTCGTTTATTAGAGCTTTAATTTCTCGTAATGGATTATAATATTAATTATATTTAATACTTCTCAAGTATTTTATGGAAATTTTTATATGAAGCGATTTCTACTCCTAGTTATCTTATGTTTTGCCTCTTTGCTAGCTTATGCTGATAGTTGTCTACCACCTAAAAAACAAGATATATATTTAGACTCTAAAAAATCAGATCAGCAAATAATTTATTTTGGTGGTAGGTATTCAATCAATATATCGCTTTCTACCAAAGTTATTTTTTCTAATGATATGCTTGCTTATATCTATGATAAAGATAAACATTTTGTTATTCATGGCGATAGTGAGGCTAGTGAAGAAAATAAACAAGAAACTCTGCAAGCTTTTGGGCTGAGTGCTGATAAATCAGAAAATATGTTAAGGAAATCCTATGATATTTGTGGTGGAACTATAACGCAATTTAATATTAAGGGAATGACTGAAATAGTTATTGGTATTGATTCAACGGTTAGTGGTAGACCAAATACCATGGTTTATTTATTTAATGAGGTATCTCCTTATATTGAGCAGATTCAGTTTTTAAATTTTTCTAAAGAGGAGATCAAAGAAGTATTATCTAGTCTAAAAAATACGACAAGGAAGTAAACAATGGATTTATATGATGAAGAGAATATAAGAACAATATTAGTTGGCTTATATGGAAATCAAGCAAGTAGTTGGCCTATTACTGAAAATACAGCACATATTGTTTTGAAGATGATAGTTGAATCAAAAGCATGTTCTAGTGCTATAGATTATGTGCCTGGCCCTATACCTGTACAAGCGCCTAATATGATTAGAAAAGTATTAACTAATGAAGCCAAAAAACTTATAAAAAGTTTTGCAGATGATAAAACTAATCTTCATTGTTTGAATTCAACAGCCCGTAATTTTAGATCAACTTTACAGCTTTCTGGTTATTAATATTATTTTTTAAATAGAGCAGATAAGTTTATAAAAAATAAATAATAGTAGTTTTAACCACTTAGTCAGGTTTCCAACCCCGTAACCCCTGCAAAATAACCTTACGACCCAGTATGGCTACTGGATAATCGTGATGCCCATAGTCGTTAGCCGAAGCGGCTATGTTTGGTGGCCTATTTTTTTGAAGTAGATAACCACAAGAAGGTATTAAAAATAAGGTTATTTTAAAATGTCACAAGATTTCACAACAAACAATGGCATGATTACTGCGGCTTTTGCGCAGCAGTTTCACGATGCTTTCGATATTGAATCACAACAAAAAGAATCCCGTTTTGTGCAGGCGGTGTATAACCGTGGCAAGATTCAGGGTTATTCTTTTACTGTTAATGATATGGCTTCCATTGAGATGGAGCAGGTTACGGGCCGTTTTGAGGATACTAAGTGGAGTGTACCAGAGACGGGTTCTCGCTTAGTAACAATGGCTGATTATGGTTTGCATGTACCGATTGAACCACGCGATTTACCCAAACTTTTAGCTGATCCACAAGGGGCTTATATGTCTAACTTGGTGGCGGCTAATAATCGTTTAAAAGATAAGGTTATTTATCGTGGTTTGTTGGATGCGATTAAACGTAAAACATCACAAAACGGTGCTTATAGCGATGCTGTATTACCAGCAGCGCAAAAAATCTTAGCAGGTGGTGAGGGTATTACTAAGGCTAAGATTATTAAGGCTAAGGCGCTTTTCCGTAAGAATGAGTGTGATGAAAAAATGGGTGAGAAGTTATATATCGCTTATAACGCGGATATGTTGGAAACCATTTTGAATGATACGACGTTGACCAGTGCAGATTTCTTGAAAGTGGAGATGTTGCAAGATGGTGCGGTAGCGACTAATTGGCTTGGCTTTAATTGGGTGCCTTACGAGGCATTGGATAGTGCTGAGGGCGTTTATACGACGGTAGCTTGGTGTTCAAGTGCTGCTCATTTCGGTGCAGGTAATGATTATAAGACTGATGTGGGTGTGCGTCGTGATAAGAATAATGCGATTCAAATTTCTGTGATGTCTTCTTATGGCGCAGGTCGTGCTAATGAGAAGAAGGTAGTCGCTATTGAGTTCGCTGAGTAGTTTTTTTTACTTGCCTGTAGCAGGGGCTTTGTTAGCCCTTGCTGCTGGTTAGTTAGAGGAGATGAGGTGAAGTATGTCGACTGCTAATTCAGGTGTTTCTGTTTGTTCTAATGCGTTGTTGATGTTGGGCGCTCAGCCTATTAATGATTTTACTGAGGGTAATGATCGGGCGCGGTTGGCAGCTAATTTGTACCCTGGGGTGCGTGATTCGTTGTTACGGGAACATCCTTGGAGTTGCGCTATTAAACGGGTGTTGTTGGCGCATGATGTGCAGAAGCCACCGTTTGGTTATAGGTTTAGTTTTACCTTGCCTGCGGATTATGTGCGGGTTTTGTCGGTGGGTGATGAGGGCGAGTCGATTGATTATTTAATTGAGGAGCGACGTATTTTAGCGAATGTGACTTCTTTGAAGTTGCGTTATGTTTTTCAGAATACGGATATTGCTACCTATGATTCGTTGTTGGTGAATTTGTTGGAGTTGGCGATGGCAGCGAAGATGGCTTATGCCATTACACAGTCTACTTCGATGGCGCAGTATCGGTTGCAGGAGTATCAGTTGGCTTTAAGAACCGCTAAGGCGTTAAATGGTTTGGAGTACCCTGCGGATACGTTGGGTAATTCTCCTCTGTTGGAGGAGCGGTTAAATGGCTAAGTTGTCGCTGATTCAAACCAATTTTACTGCAGGTGAGTTGTCGCCTCGCTTAATGGGACGGGTTGATATTGCACGTTATCAGAATGGTGCGAAACGTTTAGAAAATGCGTTGGTGGCCGTACAGGGTGGGGTGATGCGTACTTGGGGTACGGAGTATGTTCAGGCTACTAAGTACAGTGATAAGAAGGTGCGGTTAATTCCTTATGTCTTTAACCGTGAGCAGGCTTATATGGTGGAGTTTGGTGATAAGTATATTCGGGTGTTTAAGGATAATCAGCAAACGGCTGAGTTGGAGTCGCCCTATACAGAAGCTATGTTGCCACATATTAGTTATGTACAAGGGGCTGATACGATGTTTTTGGCACATCAGGCTTTGCCTATTTATCGTTTAAGACGCTTAGCGGATGATAGTTGGCTTATTTCTGAAGCACCTTTTTTGGTGAAGCCGTTTGATGAGGTGGGGGAGCGGCCTGATATTAAGTTGAAGTTGGAGCAGGAAGTAATCACAAATCCCACTGAGGAGGATAAGAAGAAGTATACCGCTACCTTGGAGGCGGATTTCTTTTTAGCCGCAGATGTGGGGCGAAATATTATTTGTGGTCCTGGTATTGCTGAGATTACGTCTTTTGTTAATCGTAAAACGGTTAAGGTAAAGGTAAGTTCAGCATTTAATGAAAATGAGATTGAGGGTAAGCAATGGCAGTTGGAGGGAAGCCCACAAACTAAGTGTGCGAGTAATCTTAAGGAGCCTATTGGGCAAGAAGTGAGCCTAACATTAGACGTGGCTGGTTGGCGTGAATCTGATGTAGGCAAGTATGTACGCTTAAATAAGGGGCTTTGTTTAATCACTAAGTTTACAAATAATTCTTCAGTTCAAGCGGAAATTAAAACAGTACTTTCTGCTACTGCTAAAGTGCCAGCGAATGCTTGGAGTTTGGAGACTGTAGTGTGGAATGAGGATTATGGCTATCCTGCTGCGGTTACGTTGCATAATCAGCGTTTGTATTGTGGTGGTAGTTATGAGAAACCACAAACTATTTGGATGAGTAAGATTGCTGAGTATTTGAATTTTGAGTTGTCAACGGATGATGACGATGCAGCGACTTTTACTATTTCATCGGATCAGATTAATCCCATTGTGCATTTAACGCAGTTGGATAATCCTGTGGTGCTGAGTTATGGCGGTGAGTTTTCGATGTCTGGTTCGGCTGCTAAGAGTGCTATTACGCCCACTAATGTGCAGATAAAAAATCATTCTACTTATGGTTGTAACGGTGTTAAGCCTGTACGTATTGGTAATCAGTTGTTTTTTATGCAGCGTTCGGGGCGTAAGTTACGTTCAACTGCTTATGATGCAACCAGTGATTCGATGATTGCCACTGATGCTTCTATTTTATCTGAGCATATTACAGAGGGTGGCATTGTAGATATGGCCTATCAGCAAGAGCCTGAATCTGTGTTGTGGTTGGTGCGGGCAGATGGGCAAATTGCTACCTTAACGGTGGATGCGTCGCAAGAGGTGTTGGCTTGGTCGAGACAGTTTACGGATGGCGATTATGAGTCTATTGCTACTATTCCTAATGGCGTGGCTGATGAGGTGTGGGTGGTTGTTAAGCGGCAGATTAATGGTGAGTCTGTGCGTTATATAGAACGCTTTAATGCTGATGTTTATAGCCATTGTTGTAAGCAATTTAGTAGTGAGCAAGGTCAACGGGTATTTACAGGTTTGGAACATCTGGAAGGTAAGACGGTGGATGTGGTGGCTGATGGTGCGGTGATGCAACGTCGTCAGGTGGTAAATGGTGCTATTAACATTGAACGTGCTGCTTATAAGGTGGTGGTGGGTTTGCCTTATAAAACTTCCGTAGAAACATTGGATATTGAAATACAAGGCAGTACTGGAACAGTGCAGGGGAGTAATAAACGTGTGGGGGAAGTGGTACTCAGGTTTATGACGACTACGGGTTGCTCTGTGAATGGTGATGTATTGCCATTCCGTAATTTTGGCGAGGAGGTGTTGGATAAGCCTGCACCTATGTTTACGGGTGATTATAAGATTGAGTCGTTAGGTTGGAATAATAGTATCACCATCGAACAGGATCAGCCATTGCCTTTCTATCTGTTAGCAGTGATTAAGAAGGTTACGGTTAATGATTAAGGTGAGAGAAGCAACATTAGCGGATGTAGAAACCATTGTAGAGCTGGGTAAGCAGTTACAGCAAAGTTCTGCTTATGCTGCTAAGAGTTTTAGCGAAGCTAAAGCTAATTCGGTGGTAGCGATGATGGTGGATAGTGAATCAGATAATGCTTTGGTGGCGGAGGAGGATGAGCAAATCATCGGTTTCTTTTTAGGCGGTTTAACCTATGAATGGTTTTCTGATGATTTGTTAGGTTTTGATTATTCAGTGTATGTAGTACCTGAAAAGCGTAATGGTAGAGCAGCTATTAAGTTATTTAAGGCTTTTGAAGCATGGGCTAAAGCGAAAGGTGCTGTGGGTATGCAGGCAGGTATTACAACAAATATTAATATTGAAGGTAATCGCCGTTTTTACCATTTTTTAGGGTATCAAGATGGTGGTGTCTTATTTGAGAAGAGGTTATAGGTTATGGGTGTAGGTGCATGGCTTGGTGGATTAAATGCTACCAAAATGTTACAGAATGCATGGAGCCAATCCAAACAAAATGCTAGTAATATTATTAATAGTGCAAATTCTATAGCAGGAGGCGATACAACAGGTGCAGATGGTCAAACAGGAGAACCAAAGAGTGGTGGAAGTTTGTTGGATAATGCAGGTTTAATTTTAGGAATAGCACAAGCTGGCTTACAAGTTGGTTCTAGTATCAATGATGTTTTACAAACTCGGCAGTGGAATAAGTTTGAGAAAAAGCAAGCAAAGGCAGATGCCTTAGCGAACTTAAAATTAGCAGAATATGATGCTAAGCAAACACGGGAGCAGGCAGAGTATGAAGCCAATAAATTATTTGCTGCTACCGCTACGGCTTCTGCTAATAGTGGTGTTGTAGTTGGTTCTGATACCTCTAGTCAAATCATTGCGGATAAGATTGCAGCAGGTGAATATGATGCGCAGATGAAGATGTTTAATGCGCAGGATATCTATAAAAAACAATTGCAATTGATTAAATATAAGCAATTACAAAATAAATTGGCTACTAAACAAGGCTGGTGGGGAGTAGGTGGCACACTAATTAATTCTATAAGCACTGGTATTAATGCTTATGATAAGTGGAAAACAGCAGGAGATAAATCAACCACCCCTAGTGTTTCAACCAGCGGTTCAACCACTGCGGCTAACGGTTAAGAGGAGATAAACAATGGCCTATATTCCTGGTACTACGGTAAAACCTCAGTTAGCTACACCTAATAATCTTGCGAATCCTTATGATGGCAAAGTGACTGCCAAGATGAACGAGGCATTTGATGATGCGGCTAAATTAATTAATCAACAAATTACGCAACGTGATCAAGAGCAAGCTGCGTTACAGAAAATTAGGACAGAGCAGTTTAATTTGGATTTTGATCCTTATTTAAAGCAACTTAATCAAGAATATGCTGCACGTGTTAGTTCTGGGCAAGCCAGTATGGACCCTCAAAGTCACAATAAATTTATAGCAGAGCATTTTAATGAGTTTGCTAAAAACTATAGTTGGAACTTATCAAAACAAGAACGAGCTGATTTTGAGTTAGGGATACATAAAAAGATTCGTAATAGTTATACGGATTTTGTGAGTACAGATCTGGGTGTAGTAGGTAAAGAGCAAGGTTCTCAAATGTTAGGTAATTTGAGTAATCAGTTAGTTGAGCAAGCAGCAGATCCTAATACATCACCTGAGGACTTAATAGTAAAGTTTCAAACACCAGCCGTAAGTCAGGTGCTAGAAAATGTTTATGGTAAAGATAAAGCAGGCGATGCGGTAAAAGCAATTACTAGTCAAATTTATGAGGCCAGCACCAAAGCAAAAGCTAATCTGTATTTTCAAAATAACGATATGGTCCAACTTGAGCAGCTAGGTAAGGGAATTGGAAAAAATACCTTTTATACAGCTGAACAAAAACAACAGTTAACAGCACAGGTTACATTAGCTAAAGAGCGTCTTAAGGGTAAAGAAGAGGCTGTACAGTATGTTAAAAAATATCAAAGAAAGGATGGTTCAATAGATTTAGAGGGTATTCAAGCTGTCTTAGATAGACGTTCTGACTTAACGGAAGAAGAAAAAACCGAGGCACAACTTCAAATTAATCGACAGGCTAAAGAAGTGGAGAGACAATATCAAGAACTACGTACAGCCAGTCTTAATGAGGTATTGCAAGCAGGTGACAGAAGCAATATACCATTACCACAATGGGATAAGTTACGTGATTCTGATAAAGCGTTATTAAATAGTTATAAAGAAACCATTGCAACAGATACAACCGTTTATAACCAGTTGTTAACTCGTGTAATGAATATGGAGTCTATTGATATTGCTAAAGAAGGGATTAATAAGCTAACCATCAATGATTTAAAAGAACTACAGGCATTACAGGATAATTTAAAGGGTAATCCTGCATTACAAAAGCAAGCTACAGCTATTAATAAATTAACTGCTAGTGAGTTTGTACGACATGGGGTTAATGATAAACAGCAACAATTGGATTTATATAACTTAATTGTGGAAGAAATTAGAGAGCGTGAGAGAGTGGGGGGTAAGCAATTATCCAGTATGGAAATATTAGAGCTTATTAACCAGTTTCTGTCTATGCAATCAGGTAATTCATAATTGATTAAGTAAGGTAAATAATGAATTCCAAACAACTAAAAAAACTACAATCTTTACGCAATAAACTATTTGAGGCAATGGTGTTTGATACTAATCCTGAAAACTGGGTGGCATATACGATACCTGCTAAAGAGCTTAGTAAGCAAGAAAAAGATGAAGCTGCTTGGTGTAGAAGACAAGCAGCTAGTTCTATTGCTTTATGGGAAAAAATAGATAAGTTGATTGCACAACATTCTGAACCTCAATCCATTACGACTAATGAAAATACACAACTTGATTTACTAGCTGTTGAGCAAGAAGCAAATACGTTGTTAGTACAAATCGGTGCTAACAATGAAAGTTAAAAAAGTATCATTATTAACGTTCTTTTTAGTTTGGGCAAAACGACAAAACTGGCAGGTCCCTTTAGTTCACGTTAAGGTTTGCCATTGGCTTGAGCATGCAGGAGAGTTGGCGGTATTACGTTGTTTTCGTGGGTTTGGTAAAAGTACTATTCTAGCTATTTATAATGCTTGGCGCTTTTATCAAAATTCACAATATCGTATTTTGCATCAATCAGAAACTGATGGTACAGCCTATAAAACCAGTCGCGATACTCAGTATATATTGCGTAATCATCCATTAACTAAAGATTTATTACCATTGCAAGGTAGTATTGGGCAATGGTGGGTGAAAGATTCTACGGATAATCGTAATGCTAGCTTATATGCTAGAGGCATTTTATCTAATGTTACCTCTGCTCGTGCTGATGAATGTCAGAATGATGATGTAGAAGTACCTAATAATACCCAAACCCCTGAAGCACGAGAAAAAATGCGTGAAAGGTTAGATGAACAAACGCATATTCTTGTACCAGGTGGACGTAAATTATTTATTGGTACACCTCATACCTTTGATAGTTTGTATGAGCGATTAGCTGAAAAGGATGCTGATTGCTTAACCATTCGTATGTTTGAACAAGAATACCGTATAGGTACAGCCACTAAAAAGCGTTATCAACTGCCTTTTAGGCCACAATATGTATTTTATGGTATTGGTTATGGTGCTAAGCTATTAGAGGAAAATAAAGATTACCAAGTTCAGGGTAATACCTTAATTTTTAGCAAACCACCTAAGGTATTGATTGATTGCTATGCAGGTATGGCATGGCCTGAACGTTTTACTATTGATGAGTTAGAAAAACGTCGCCGTGAAACAGAAACGGTTAATAAATGGGATTCACAGTATCAATTACACGCCAAACCTATTACAGATACACGTTTAGATCCAGCAAAATTAAAATCCTATACACATATCCCCCAATTACGCAAAGCCAATAATACAGTGACTTTATGGTTAGGGGATACGCAAATTGTGGGAGCTATCGCTTATTGGGATTGTGCACTAGGTAAAGTTAAATCAGATGCTTCAGCATTAAGTTTAGTGTTAACAGATGCACAAGGGCAATTGTACTGGCAATTAGCAGAACCAATGATTGGTGATTTGGCTGAGTTTGACAATGAAGGCAATATTGTTGGTGGGCAGGTTAAACAAGTCTATGAACGAGTAGTGCAATACAATATCCCCTGTGTCGTAGTAGAAACTAATGGGGCAGGTGGCTTTGTACCACCTATTTTACGTAAAGCACTCCAAGGAACAGGTTGTGGCGTAAGGGAACAACATGTATCTACCAATAAACAAAAACGTATTTTAGACGCATTGGAGCCACCTTTATTATCTGGTTTTTTATGGGCACATGAAACGGTATTAAATAGCCCTGCTATTGAGCAAATGCGGACGTTTAATCCTGAATTATCACAGCAAAAAGATGACTACTTAGACAGCCTTGCCGGCGCTATTTTACAAACACCTGTGCGTATTGCACGAATAGTTGGGAAATCAACCGAGCAAAAGTCAGATTATTGGAGACCTAACAATACAACTTATGACATAAAGGTCAACTACTGATAGAGATAAAATTATGACAGTTACAACATCCCTTAACTACAAAGAATATCAAGCAGATGGAGTGGTTACTAAGTTTGCTATTCCCTTTTTATTATTAGCTCGAAGTGATCTCTATGTTTTTATTAATAATCAGCTTATCAGTTCTGGCTATACAGTGACAGGGCTAGGTAATCCGATCAGTGAAATTATTTTTGAAGAGGCTCCAGAAGGCATTTTATTATTACAACGCTCAATTACTTTAATAAGAGAAACAGATTATCAAGAAAATGGTGATTTACTAGCTAAAACCGTTAATCAAGATTTTGATCGTATTTATCTAGCTATGCAAGGCTTTGCCCAAGATACTACCAAAGCCCTAAGGGTTGCAGATGCCGAAGGCGTACGAGAATTACCCTTAGCTGATGAGCGTGCTAATAAAACCCTTTCTTTTGACTCAGAGGGACAACCTATTTTAACCACAACAGCAACAGGTTCCGCAGCAGAACTAGCACAAAAATTAGTTGACGCTAGCAGTGAGAACAACGGTAGTGGTTTAGTTGGTTATAATAAAGCATTAAATTATCCAACTAGAACCATTGGTAATGCAGTTAATACCTTAACTAATCGTTTTGATAACTTTGAGGGTAACGGTGTCCCCCTATTTGCAGTATTTTGGTGGCCATCCAGAAACAATATTCCAGCTGGTTATATAGCGGCTGATGGACAAGAACTATCTCAAGCTGTCTTTCCAGATGCTGCTGCAGCAGTACAGCAAGGCAAAGTTCCTACAGTTCAGGAGTTAGAGTGGCAGATGGACCCACTAAAAAGAGGCAGTTATGTAGCCACTTCAAGCCAAGGAAAGTTTAGAGTACCAGATTATAATGGTAAATATGCTGATAGTTTAGGGGCTTTGTTTCTGAGAGGGGATAATGGTCAAATTGCTAATGGTTTTATACAAAAAGATGCTTTTCAGGGACATAAGCATGCAATGACAACAGGTGGTACAGCAGCAACTGCTACATCTACTAGTGTTAATGGCGGTGGACCAGTAACAGCTGGAATTGCTCCTGGTGGAACTAATTATAAGGGGCCGTTAAATTTAACAACAGACCATTATACATATAATGAATATGGTGAGCTTAAAATAGCAAATGAAACGCGGCCTATAAATGTGTCAGGTTGTTGGGTTATAAAACTTTTTGGGTATGTTATTAACACTTCAGAAGCAGATATACAGCAGTTAATAACAGAAAATGCTAACTTAGCTGCGCGTTTAAGTGTATTAGAAAGTTATCAACAAGCTAAAAAGTTTACTATTATTTATCCTAATGGAGGTACAGAGGAAAGCCCAGCTAATGTGGCAGTAAATAATCGTTATATAATAGATAATCCATTTGGGGATTTTCCAGTAATTTGTAAGGCTGAAATTTTATATAATGATAATTGGGGAGCTACAGGATATATCTATTCAAATGGTGGTCTGGGTGTTAATGCAGACCAACTTAATAATAATCAAATTGTTGTTCAAACAGGAAACTATATGATGAGCGCCAATGTAAATATAGGAGGATCATTGCCAAATATGGTTCTACATAGTAATCCTTTGCCTTGTCGTGTAAAAGTCTGGAGAGTTATTTAAAAATATCATATACCTTCAAGATATTATATAATTCGTCTAGGATAGTAATAAAATTTATTGAGGGTTGTTTGTGGATTATAAGATTATTGATTTTAAAATTAGAGGGGATGAAAGAGGCTCTTTAGTTGCTATAGATGGTAATCAAGATATTCCTTTTGATATTAAACGTGTTTATTATGTTTTTGGAACAAATAAGGATGTTGTGAGAGGTAAACATGCCCATAAAAATCTTGAGCAGATTATTATTTGTACTTCAGGCGCTTGTGATTTTATATTAGATGATGGAAAAAAACGGGAAACGATACATTTAGATAAACCTAACAAAGGTTTATATATTGCTAATAGTATATGGCGTGAATTTACTAATTTTAGTTCTGATTGTGTGGTAATGGTGTTAGCTAGTCAGAAATATGATGAGGCTGATTATATTAAAGATTATCAGCAGTTTTTAAGTGAAGTTAATAAATGACAGTTTTTATCCATCCCTTATCTGATGTTCAAAGCCATAATATTGGGGAAAATACCAAGATTTGGCAGTTCTGTGTTGTTTTAGCAAATGCTATTATTGGAAAGAATTGCAATATTTGCTCTCATGTTTTTATCGAAAATAAAACAAAAATAGGCAGTAATGTTACAGTTAAATGTGGGGTACAAATTTGGGACGGTATAGTCATTGAGGATGATGTATTTATTGGTCCTAATGTTACGTTTTGTAATGATAAATACCCAAAGTCAAGAAATACTGACTGGCAATTAGCAGGTATATTGATTAAGAAAGGAGCATCTATAGGGGCTAATGCGACTCTTTTGCCAGGTATAACTATTGGTGAAAATGCAATAGTTGGAGCAGGCAGTGTTGTCACTAAAAATGTTGCTGCAAATACAACGGTTATAGGTAACCCTGCGAAACCAATAAAATAAATAACTAGTCTGAATTACTTTAGTTGTGCATGATGGTAAACAAATACGTTTAAATTATTTTTTGTGATTCCATATAATAGCCATCTCTTTGCATTGGTATACATGAGTTATTAGCTGTTGAGAATAGTGCTTTTGAGTGTGCTGATATTGATGGGGCACGGAATTATAATCACATACTATTTATGGAGTTTTTTAAACCTATAGAATGTGCTAAATGGTAAGTCTAATATATTTCCTTAATAAAAAAGTAAGTTAAGAAAAATTTCTATTAAGGATTATTTAGTTAAGTATTTTCTGAAACAGAGGGGCAAGTTCCATAGCACCTTGATCACTTAAATGGTTATCATCTACGTAAAGAGGTGTATTCCCTTTTTGGGCATGGCAGATACCGTTTTCACATAAGTAATCTGTAGGATCTAATAAATGAATTCCACATTTTTTTGAGGTTTCTTCCATAATATCTAAAATAATCTTGTTATCGGCATAGTATTCTGGCATAGAAATTGTCATGGGTGTTTTATTAAAGTGAAACAGACGGTCTGTTACCATCTTTTTGGGAATATCGTAAGGATAGGCAGGTATAGGTTTTAGTGCGTAAACAGGATGATTGGTTGCTATTTGGCACATGGTATTAATATAGGCATTACGAAAATCATTATGAAAATCGTTTGAGTTATCAGTAAAGTAAATATTTTTATCTTTATTATAAAAATAGTATGTTAGTCGGTTAGAAATTAAAATAGGTATGCCTGAGTAGGATGATTTAAGCAGCTCTAATCGTGTTGAAACAAACTCAGTGCAGCCAACCTGAGTTTTTTGTTTAACGCCCTCTATTGATGGGCAGCTACTCAAAGTCCAAAATAGAGATGCTTTATCTGTATTTAGTTTTGTAATTGCAGGGAATAATGTGGCTGCGTGGCTATCACCTAAAACGATTATATTAATATTACCCTCTCCAATAATGCAATTGGGGTCGGAGGAGTTATCAAACTTAGAAAGAAGGCATCTTTTTGAAAGTGTTTTAAATTTATTTTCAACAATATTATTTAAATCTTGTAGAGATTGATTACGTAGCTGAGGGTAATGTTTAGCTAGAGAGCCCAAGGATGCAGCTATGACTATAGTTATTAAAATGATGCCGATGTATTTAATTATTTCTATTATTTGGCTATGCACTAATTTAAATCGTTTCTCAATAAAAAAGTAGGAAAGATATCCTGCGATTAAAGAGACTACGATACCTGCTATTTTGTAGAAAGGATTAGTTAGTAAACCACTAATTAGTAACAATACAGCAATAGGCCAGTGCCATAAATAAATAGAGTATGAGATTTTACCAAGCCACTGAAAAAGTAAATTAGAGGTAATAGCGCTGTTTTGGTTTGACCATATAATCAGCATTGTTCCAATGACAGGAATAAGTGCTAAATAGCTAGGCCATAAAAGACTATCATTTAGTGTCATTAAGCCCAATAAAATGAGGACTAACCCTATCCATAGTGTTAGTTTCTTTATAATGGTAGGGAATGATAGAGGAAATAAGAATACAATACCACCTGCCAACATTTCCCATGATCTTGTAGGTAAAGAATAAAAAGCAAAAGAAGGATTGATTGGTGTATAGATGATAGAGAAAATAAGCGAAGCAACAGCCATTATAATGATTATGAGGCTAGTTTTTTTAGGTGTAAATAACCAAGATAATCCTAGAATAATTAAGGGATAAATCAAATAAAATTGCCACTCTACTGATAATGACCACGTGTGAAGTAGCCAATTTTCTTGTGAGGGCGTATCAAAATATCCAGAGCTTTCATAGAAAGTATAGTTTGATATGAATAAGATTACTTTTCTAATGTGTTGAGTTATCTCACGTAAGTCATTCGTCAGTAAGAAAAAGAATCCAAAAAAGGCTAGGGTAATACACAAAGCAGCTAAAGCAGGAAGAATACGTTTAGCTCGATGTAGGTAAAAATCTATAATTGAAAAGTTATTATTATTTACTCGTGTAAAAATAATTCCTGTCATCAAATATCCAGAGATGACAAAAAATATATCTACACCTGCAAATCCACCATTAAAATAAGGGATTTTAAAATGAAATAAAATGACTGCTAGAACTGCTATAGCACGCAGTCCATTAATATCTTTTCTAAAAGTCATATTTTGTCTTAATAGTTTGGTAGATCGTAGGCATAAGCAGGCATTTTATTACATATTTTGCTGTAAATGGAAGTTATATTTTTTGAAGCATATCTGATAAATCAATGCTACATCGAACATTAGAGAATGCAAGTTTTTACAATGAATAGTTACTGTATTGTCATTGATGATAAAATCCTTTTTAAAAGGGTTGGTGGAGTATCCAACTAGATCTTGAGTTACTAGCTATATAAGACCTTAAACATTCTGCGTAAGAATTTTAGTTTGGTTTTGATATCTAACCTCCAAAAAATCCCCCGTTTAAAAACTTCACTTGAGGCTAATTTTATAGTTTTCTTCCATTCGTCTTTATTATAGATTTCTGTTTTATGTTTTAAATAATACTTAATAATACCAGATAGGTTTTTAAACAATTCTTGATCTATCTTAGAATGGATACTATTGCCCGTTTCTTTAAATAGATCGTGCATAATAATACAGTTATGTAATAGTAAGTGTCTGTTTGGATTAATTCTTTTAGAAGTAGAGTTGTTATTATGTTTGTAGTAGTAAATCCCTTCATTTTGTGTAACAGTTGTTGCATGAAAAAAGTTTAATCTAGTGATGACTTCATCATTATTTAAAAAATTTGAATCTTCTTTGTTGCATTTTTTATAGATTTGATAGCTTTTAATGAAGATTTCTTTTTTACATGCAACTAAGCCATGAACTTTCCACTCCCCTAAGGAGTTAATTAAACATTCATATCCGTTGTACAATATTCTATCTTTATCAAAGAAATTAAATTTATGATAATTTCCTGTGGAATCCTGATTATATAATTGAAACATGGAAATATCAGCATTATATTGATGTATAGAGGCTATAGCCTTATCTAAAGCATCACCAGATAATTCATCATCACAGTCTAATAAACAAATATACTCTCCTTTTGATGCCGAAATTCCTTTTTCCCTAGCCGCAGCTGCACCACTATTCAGCTGTTGCAATATTTTATAAGAAAAACCTGTTTGATTTTCTAGTAGTTTTGTTAATTTTTCTACAGTATTGTCTGTAGACCCATCATCAATAAAAATTACTTCAAAGTTTTTATATGTTTGGTTTTTCAAAGCGTTTAAACAATTTTCTAAATTGTTAGTTTCATTGAACATGGGTACAATAATGCTACAAAAAATATCTTTCATTTTATCTATTGGTCTGCTTACAAATTAATGAACAATTTTAATTAGATTTTCTTTAGTTTACTTTCAAACTTTATATAAGATAAATAGCTTAAACTATAATGTTTATCTATGATTTAATATACCATAGGAATACCCATTTACCTTAATCAATCTGCTAATAGATAAGTAATATTTTAATATTTTTATAGTTCTATTGATAAAAAAATTATTATATTTGCAGCAAATATTAGTATTTCATCTAATTTTGCTACAATGATTTATAATTAATTATATTGAGAATAGTGTATTTTTGTAGTATCTGGTTTTTTATTCTTTTTTCTTGAATATGAAAACTTAATAAAACCAAATAGTGTTATTTGACTTTTTGTAGAGTCTATTTTTTGTTTATTAAAAATAGCTTTTTGAATAAAAGTTTCTCTATTTTTTATAACTGATGATTTAATTTTATCTTGAATTTTTTTATCATTTAATAAAGAAGCAGCCCTTTTATTTAAAGCAAAGACTGGCATATATTCTTCAAACGTACATTTACTAATAGTATAGTTCATCCAGTCAATTAATATTGCTGGGTTGGGTCTGTCTGGCCAATATTTCTCTAAGTATTCAGTAACTATTTTTATTTGCCTAGCAGAATTTTTATGAATATTGTTGCCATGCATTCTATAAAATACGTTGTTTTCTCTAATAATTTTAAATTCTAGACCAGTATTGTTTAGCATAAAGTTAAAAACTTTAGTTCTTAATACTATATCATCACCAGTCATATCCTCATCAAAACCACCAATGGTATCAATAATATCTTTTCTAAAAATAGATCCTTGTATATAAAATGCCCCAAATTTGGAGTATTCAAGTTCTAATAGATCTTTTATTGAGGGACTATTTTCAATATGAAGTGAAAGTTCTAGACGATCATCTTCTATCATCCCTTTGTCATCAATATATACTGCTTTTGATGATGCAATAAAGGCTAGCTTAGGATTAGTATTCATTTCGTTTATTTCTGATGAAACAACTTTTGGGTTAAATACATCATCTAACGCAATAAAAGTAATTAAGTTACCATTTGCAGCTTTTAAAGCATTATTAAAATTTTTTCCTATGTTGCCAGTATTTTGTTGTGCAATAATTTCTATTCTGTATGGAATTTTATTTTTTAGTTGATTCAGTATTTCAACACTATTGTCTTTGGAGCCATCGTCTACAACAATAATCTCAATATTTTCATAACCTATTTTACAAATCGACTCTAAATTCTCTTGTAAAAAACTGGCATGATTATAGCCAAGGCAACAGATAGATAATAAGTTGTTATGCTTTAAATTCATTTACTTTCTCTATAATTCTGTGAACTTCTTGATCTGTTAGTACTGGGCTAATTGGTAAGGATAACACTTCCTGATGGATTTGTTCTGTTATAGGTAGTGATATATTATTCCATTGTTTATAACATATTTGTTTATGGGGTGGAATGGGATAGTGAATTAATGTTTCTATGTTATTTTTATGTAAATAGTCTTTTAGAGTATCTCGCTCTTTGCAACGAATAACAAATAAATGCCAAACATGTGCTGTTAAGTTAGTAACAGTAGGTAATGTTATATGTGGATTTGTTATGCCTTCTATATATTTTTTGGCAATACTTTGTCTATATTGAATTTCTTGATCTAAATACTGTAATTTAACAGCTAATATAGCTGCTTGTATTTCATCTAGTCTGCTGTTAGTTCCTTGATAAATATTTTTATACTTTTCATTAGAACCATAATTTCTTAAAGCTTTTATTGTATTTGCTAACTCATCATCATTTGTAGTTACTGCTCCAGCATCACCTAGTGCGCCTAAGTTTTTACCTGGATAAAAACTAAATGCAGAGGCATCTCCCCAGTTACCAGCTTTATGTCCATTAATATGAGCTCCATGAGCTTGAGCACTATCTTCTAAAACGAGTAAATTATGCTGTTTAGCAATATCACATATCTTTTGCATGGGTGCCAATTGGCCATAAAGATGTACAGCGAGTACTGCTTTTGTTTTATTAGTAATAGCTAGTTTGACGTTTTCTATATCTAAATTATAAGTAGATAAATTTGGTTCAACTAAAATGGGTGTGAGGTTATTTTCTGTAATTGCTAGAATGGATGCAATATAAGTATTAGCAGGAACAATAATTTCATCCCCATCCTTTAGCTTACCTAATTCTTTCCAAGCTCTTAAGGTTAAAATTAATGCATCTAAGCCATTAGCTACACCAATAGCATGCTTTGTTCCACAATATGTTGCAAATGCCTGCTCAAAAGAGGTTAATTCTTTACCTAATAAGTACCAACCAGATTCAATGACACGAGTACAGGCTTCTACTAACTCTTTCTGGTATTGTTGATTTATTTTTTTTAAATCAAGAAAGTTTATCATTTTGGATCACTTTACTAACAGAGTAAATTAAATTTTTTATGAAACTATGTGATGAAAGAAATTCAACATAATAATTATACAGTATTAGTTTGGGGAAGATAGTTGTATTTCTATTTTCATCAATTAAAAAATAATCCTAATGTCTAATACAATCGTTCTTACTATATAAATTAATTTAATAATATCATCAGCAGATCTATATTTTATCTTGAATAGTTTTTGAGTACTTATAAGTATCATTAGTTTTGCTGATATTTTGTCAGATTTTTGAACAACTAATATTGTTACTAAGTAAAAAACAATGATATTTTATCTTAAAAAGTGATGTTTTGATCATAATTGGGCGTGCGGCAAAATATACTATGTTATTAATATTATTTGAATATATGTTTTATTATTTCACTAAGATTGGAGTTATTAGATGTATTCAAAAATAAATCTACCAAAATTATTAACTTTTTATATACCAAATAAATTTTGGAGAAAAAGAGCCAGGGAGACCCTGAAAAAGAAATTAAAATATATTGATTATATTAAGCAAAATAAAAGATATGAAAAAGGGTTAATTAGTCTAAAAGAAGTAGCAAAAAATGAAAAAATAAAAGTCTTATTCTGCATAATATATGATGCAGTTTTTCCAGCAAAACCGCTGTTTGAAAAGATGATTAATGATGATTTATTTACTCCTGTTCTTCTTATTATTCCAGATTTGACACAAGATCAGGAAAATATGTTAAAACATCTAAATAAAGCATACGAAACTTATAAAGCTAAATATGAAGATGTAACAGTACTAAAAGGATATGATGAAGAAAAATATCTTGATGTGGCCAACAATTTCCATTTGGTGTGTACAGCAAATCCTTATGATAATATTACACATGAGTTTTTCACTAGTCGTTATTTTAAAGATAAGCAAGTATTATCTTTTTTTGTGAATTATGCTTATCAGGGAAGAACTAAACATGAGCATGTGCTTTTCAATTTGGAGTCTCTCAATAATTTTTGGATGATATTTGTAGAAAATAATGAAGTCCAAAATATAATGCAGGAAGTAATGCCTAATAAAGCAATTAATTCAATGGTAGTTGGATATTGTAAAATGGACTCTATGTATAAAATAGAAAAGTTTGAGGAGAAAAAGATAAAGATCATTATAGCTCCTCATCATACTGTTGGGTCAGAAAAAGAAGGCTTAAAACTATCTAACTTTTTATTATATGCAGATTTTTTTTTAGAACTACCTAAAAAGTATCCTTTGATTGATTTTATTTTTAGGCCTCATCCTCTTCTCTTTGTAACATTAACTCAAGATAATTTTTGGGGAAAGGAGAAAGTAGATAATTATTTAAGTAAGTTGTTAGCAAATAAAAATATTACTTATAGTACAGAGGCGGATTATTTTGATATCTTTATTAACTCCTCTGCATTAATCCATGATTGTGGTTCTTTTTTAGCAGAATATTTCTATACAGATAATCCACAATGCTATTTATTAAGAAATGAGTCAGCTATAGATGAAGAGTTCTTAACTTTTGGAAAAGAAATGTTAAAACATACTTATCATGCTTATAATGAGACTCAATTAATTGATTTTATTGATAATGTGGTGATTGCTAAGAAAGATGCGATGAAACAACAACGTTTAGATTTTGCAAATACATATATAAAATATAATTATCCTAATGCGACTCAAGCAATAATTGATTTCTTAAGACAAAAACTTATTTGAGATTTTGAATAAATGTGCGGACTTTTATTTACTAATTTAAACAATCTTGATAAGAGTAAATTTATCAAAGCGTTAGAGAAAATGATACATAGGGGGCCTGATGCACCTTGTTGTTATAAAGAAATTGATACTTATAAATTTGGCCATAATCGACTCAGTATCCTTGATCTACAAGAGAGAAGCAATCAGCCCTTTTTTAGTAGAGATAAGAGATATGTAATCATATATAACGGTGAAATCTATAATTATAGAGAACTAGCGGCTAAATATACTATAGCTTTGGAAACACATTGCGATACCGAACTTGTACTTGAGTTAAGTATAAAAATTGGTTTTAAAGAAGCCATTAAAGAGTTTAATGGCATATTTGCCTATATTATCTTTGATACAGTAACAAAAGACTTTTTTGTGGCAAGGGATAGGTTAGGTGTTAAACCTTTATATTTTTGTCAAACAGATAAAGGCTATATTTTTTCTTCAGAAATTAATGCAATTGTTGATTTACTTGATAATCAAGTACAAATTGATGAAATAGGTTTAAGACAATATAAAAAACTACGCACTTTTTTTAATGGTCAAACTATTTATAAAAATATAAAAATGTTCCCTGCAGGATGTTATCAGCAAAATAATCAAATAGCTAAATATTGGGAGTTTCCTAGTGGCTATCAATCACCTCCTACTGATGAGGAATTAAAGTGGTTAATAGAGTCCTCAATACAATACAGAAAAATTGCAGATGTACCGCTAGGTAGTTATCTATCTGGAGGGTTAGATAGTACTATTGTAGCTGCTTTAACCCATGAACTGCATACATGGACAGTTGGCTTTAAAGAATATAATGAGTTTGAATGGGGACGTTTAGCAGCAGAAAAAATAGGTTCTGAACATCATGAGGTTATAGTAACTAAAGAGATGTTTATTGAAGATGCTAAGAAACTTATTAGGGTTAGAAAAGAACCGTTATCAGTACCTAATGAAGTATTACTCTACCAAATGACTAGAGAAGTTAAAAAAGAAAATACAGTAGTACTGTGTGGCGAAGGTGCTGACGAATTATTTTTTGGATATGATAGGATCTTTAGATGGGCCAATTCTATTGATAAGTTTGATTTACAGGCTTTTTCAAAATTATATTCATATGGCTCTGAAGAGGATTTAGAAATTGTTGAAAGTGCTATAGCACCTTTTTATCATTATGGTAAGCCTATTGATATAGTGGCAGCATTCTTTCAAGTAGCACACTTACATGGATTATTACGTAGATTAGATAACTCAACCATGATGTGTTCAGTTGAGGCACGTGAGCCATTTGTTGATTATAGATTGGTTCAGAGAATGGCAGGAGTTCCCTTCGACTATCGAATGCAAGATGGCATAGTTAAAGCTCCCTTAAAAAGAATCTTTAAAGATATTATTCCACACGAAATTATTGATAGAAAGAAAGTTGGTTTTCCGGTTATGCTTGACGATATTTTTGGCGTAAAGAAAGAGCAAGCATTTGATACATGGTTTAATTTCAATATTAAAGAGTTATTAAGTGAGAGCTAACATGCAAGTAGGATATACATCTGGGGTATACGATTTATTTCATATAGGGCATTTAAATTTATTAAAAAATGCAAAAGGGCTATGTGATAAATTAATAGTTGGTATAACTGTGGATGAGTTAGTTTCCTATAAAAATAAAAAGGCAGTCATTCCTTTTGAAGAACGGATAGAAATTGTTAGGAATATCAAGTTCGTTGATGCAGCTATTCCCCAGGAAAACATTGACAAATTTGAAATGTGGAAAAAGATTAAATTTGATATCTTATTTGTGGGCGATGATTGGTTCAACTCTGAAAGTTGGCAAAAGATGGAAGAAAAATTTAAAGAAGTAGGTGTTAGAGTGGTTTACTTCCCTTATACAAAAAGTACGAGTTCAACATTACTGAATGAAACGCTATTAAAAATCAGAAATGAATCGTAGTATTTAATCTATATAAGTTAATTAAATCAAAAGGTTGTTTGGGTTATTAATTCTTATAGTTTGAACAAGAGCGTATTACTGTAATTCATCAACGATATTAAAGTTATGCGCTCTAATGCAATTTGTTTAAAACAGAATTAATGGTTTATATTTCTACTGTAATCAAAAATAATTTTTAAAGCAGTTTTATAGTGTTACACTAATATTTTTATAGGTATCAAAGTCTTTAACACATGCAATTATCTATTTTAGTCATCTTATATAATTCCACCTGCCAACAAAGTGAGACTTTGCAAAGTATTCTAGGGGCAGACTTAACTCAAATAGATCTCAAACTTATCATTTGGAATAATGGCCCTAATTTATTAGATAATATACAACTAACAAATTATCTTACGCAAGCCTCAGAAAAGGGAATTGCAGTAACCACTTACCAAGATATAAGAAATTTATCATTAAGTAAAATATACAACTTTGTACTACAGCAGCAGGATGCAGATTTTTTTATCCCCTTAGACCAAGATACCCAATTAAACAAAGATTTTTTTAATACCATTGTCCAGCATCGAGATTTAGATTTAATTTTGCCTATTGTATATGCTGAAGGGCAAGATAATTTGGTTAAATTTCCATTTAATACAAAGACAAAACAACCTATTTTGGAAGAGCAAGGGGTTGAGGCTACAACGATCACCTCTGTAACTTCGGCTATGGCACTTAGTAAACGACTAGTTGAACAATTTAAACAGTATAATATAACGGTGTTTGATGAAAATTTTGCTTTTTATGGTATAGATACTGCTTTTTTTCATAATGTTCATCAAATAGCTAAACAACATACTCTAACCTGTGGTTGTTTTGGTCGGATAGAGCATTCTTTATCAACTTATGTTCAGGAAAATAAGCAGGCTAGTTATCGTCGAAGTATAGAATTTTTGTATTATGCTATTCTTTATCGATTAAATTATAAAAATAAATCTCGCTTCTCTATGTTCTTTTTCTTATTATCACGTTTACTAAAAGGGCGTATAAAAGATTTTAAAAGCTTAAAGAATGTGCTGTACTGTATTATTTATAAAAAACATCCCCGTGCCAGTATAGATATTCATACTGACTAATAGCTTAGGAATGCTTGTAATGAATATTATCCGCTTATTGCAGAGCAAATATCAACGTATGCAATTTAAGAAGCAACTTAAGCGAGTACATCCCTTAGAGAAAGGCAGGTTAAAGTTTAAAAACCGTTATCCTGAATATGACTATGGTTATGGCAGCTATGGTATACCTCAAGTTGATCATGGTAATAAGGATACCCATTTAAAAATAGGTTCGTTTTGCTCAATTGCTGGCGGTGTAAAGATATTGTTAGGTGGTAATCATAATGTTAAAGCCATGACCACTTTCCCTTTTTACGAGCGATTACCTAATGTGACTAAATATAAAGAAACCAAAGGTGATGTGATTATTGGTAATGATGTATGGTTAGCCACAGATTGTTTAATTTTATCAGGCGTAACCATAGGACATGGCGCTGTTATAGCAGCAAGAGCAGTAGTAACTAAAGATGTACCGCCCTATGCAATTGTGGGAGGGAATCCTGCCAAAGTAATTCGTTACCGTTTTCCTGAAGATATTTGCCAAGCGTTATTAGCACATCCTTGGTGGGAACTACCTCGTGAGGAGATTATACAAATAGCGCCTTTATTATGTTCTGATAGAGTGGATGAGCTACTGGCCTATATGAAAGATAGACCAAATAGAGCAAACTAGTGTAAAACTAACCTTAATAATATTTTATAAATCTATTAACAAGATAAACAAATTTCATTGGGCTTTCTTTTGCTGAATAACCTAGTTTATTGGTAAGATATAACTAATTTATTTAAAGTATTGGAGCTATTTGCTTATGTTAATGGTGATTTCCCCAGCGAAAACCTTAGACTATACCAGTCCAGTAAAGTTAAAAGAACACACAGAGCCAGAGCATATCAAGCAATCAGAACAATTAATTAAACAACTGAAAAAGCTATCTGTGCAAGATGTGGCAAGCTTAATGAGTATTTCCGATAAGCTAGCGGCACTGAATGTAGCAAGGTTTGCAGAGTGGTCAACTAAGTTTACTACAGAAAATGCACGGCAAGCTATTTTGGCTTTTAAAGGTGATGTTTATACAGGGCTTGCGGTAGAGGACTTTTCTGCGAAAGATTATAAATTTGCTCAACAACATCTACGTATTCTATCAGGGCTTTATGGTGTATTACGTCCATTAGATTTAATGCAGCCCTATCGCTTAGAAATGGGTACTAAACTAGCCAATAGTAAAGGCAAAGACTTGTATGAGTTCTGGGGTGAGCAAATCACTGAATGGTTAAATAAAGCGATTACAGAGCAGGGTGATGGTATTTTACTTAATTTAGCATCGAACGAGTACTTTAAATCAGTAAAAACCAAACAACTAGATGCAAAAATCATTGATGTTGATTTTAAAGACCTAAAAAATGGCCAATATAAAATCATTAGCTTCTATGCTAAAAAGGCTAGGGGGATGATGGCACGTTATGTGATAAAAAACCAACTAACAGAAGTTGAACAGCTAAAACAGTTCGATAGCGAAGGTTATTATTTTTCAGAAGAACATTCAACAGCAAATAAGCTTATTTTTTTAAGGGATGAAGTAGCTAACTAGTTATTATTAATGAAGATAGCGAGCTTTAAAGCTTCTGCTCATCTACAGCCCTATATTAATCGTTACTGGGTATGGGAAGGTGAGCAAGAGCTACCTACTATGCTACCAGGGACAGGCGCAGAGCTTATCTTTCAGTATGCTAGCTCAACAATAGAAATTCAGTCTAATCATACGCATACTATGATGCCCCGTGGTGTATTGTTACAACCACGCTTTCATTCGCTAAAATTAGTAACAGAGTCTAGGGCAAGTTTTATGGCTGTGCGTTTTAGGCATGGTGCATTAAGACATTTTTGCAAACATTCATTAGCCGACTTAGTAGATCAACCAATTAGTGTATCAGCTATCTGGGGTGAGGCTGGAAATCAGCTTGTTGCACATATGCAAGAAACTACCACCATAGCCCAACGTATAGCCTTACTAAATGATTTTTTACTAAAACAACTACAAATCCACCATAAACAACAATTATGGTTGGATAAGGCCATCAATCAGCTCTATTATTCTTTAGAACCATTAGCTATTAACTCCATATCTGAGCAGTTAAGCCTAAGTACACGTTATTTTCAAAAGAAATTTAAAGAAAATTATGGAGTTACTGCAAAATACTTTCAGTGTGTCACACGTTTTGAAAAAACATTGCGGCAGCTACTTTTAACCAAAGAAAGTTATTATTTAGATACAGCTCTAGCCCATGGTTACTATGATCAAGCACATTTTATAAAACAATTTAAACAGTTCACCCAAACAACACCTTTAAACTATCTACAAGAAAAAAATTTTAGGACGCATTTTTACAATAAATCCCTCTAATTATTTTTTAGACTAACCACGCTATTTAATGAATTGGAGTGAAAAAATGACTTTAAATGCAGCGTTTATCTTTATTTCTCCTGAAGGAGAACCGACAGCTCATCAAGCAAAAGTGGCTACAGGTAGCGTGAATGTAACTACTTTTGCAGTAAAAAGCTATGCCGCAGCCTGTCAATTAGCAAAAGCATTGGTAGCTGATGGTTTTAATGCTATTGAACTGTGTGGTGGTTTTGGTATTGAAGGGGTAGCAGCAGTAAAACGAGCAGTCAATAATGCTATACCCGTAGGTGTGGTGCGTTTTGATAATCATCCGGGGTTGAATTTTAAATCAGGTGATGATCTTTTTGAATAATCTATTAGTAAAGTAACTATATTGAAGTTTGTTAACTAAAACGTAACAAACTTCAATTATTAAAAATATAAATAAAACAAATTGTTATAAGCAATTTAAGTAAATGCTTTGTTAAATAAAATGAATACAGTAAAATAAGCTTTTATTTAATATTAACCCCTTTCTAAGTGCTAGAATTATGAGTATGTCACTACGTGACCAGTTGTTAAAAGCTGGCTTAGTAAACGAAAAACAAGTTAAACAGGCATCTAAGCAAAAGCAAAAAGAAACTAGACTGCAACAAAAAGGGCAGCTAGCTAAAGATACGTCGCAAGAAGAAGCGCTTAAACAAGTGCAGGCTGAAAAGCAAGCTAAAGACCAAGAGCTAAACCAACAGCAAGAAGAGAAAAAGCGCCGTAAAGCCATTGCTGCTGAAATTAAACAACTGATTATTAACGATCGTCTACCTCGTTTGGATACCGAAGATTACTACAACTTTGTGGATCATAAAAAGGTAAAACGGATAGCGGTTAACGATTTAATTCGTGACAAATTAGTAAAGGGTAGCCTAGCTATTGTTAGTCATGAAGGCTATTATGAAATTATTCCCCGTGAAACAGCGCTTAAAATCCAACAGCGCAACGCTCAACGCATTATCGTGCTAAATGAGTCAACCGAACAAGGAAATGATGATGATCCTTACAAGGACTTCGCTGTTCCTGATGATTTAATGTGGTAACTATTATTAATTTTTATTGAGGAAATAACTGTGGAAATCGCTTGCTTAGACCTTGAAGGCGTATTGATTCCTGAAATTTGGGTTGCATTTGCTGAAAAAACTGGAATCGACGAGTTAAAGGCAACCACCCGTGATGTCCCTGACTATGATGTACTAATGAAGCAGCGGTTACGCATCTTAGATGAAAATGGTTTAAAACTAAAAGATATTCAAGAAGTGATTGCTACCTTAAAACCATTAGAAGGTGCAATTGAATTTGTTGATTGGTTACGTGAGCGCTTTCAAGTAGTGATCTTATCAGATACCTTCTACCAATTTGCCCGTCCATTGGTTCGTCAACTAGGCTCACCCACCTTGTTATGTCATAACCTAGTGATTGATGATCAAGACCGAGTAGTGGACTATCAAATTCGCCAAAGAGACCCTAAACGTCAATCAGTCATTGCTTTTAAGAGCCTTTACTACCGTTGTATTGCAACAGGTGACTCCTACAATGACACGGCGATGCTAGAAGAAGCCCATGCAGGTATTCTCTTCCATGCACCAGATAACGTAATTAGAGAGTTTCCACAATACCCAGCAGTACACACTTACGAAGACCTAAAGAAAGAATTTATTAAAGCCTCTAATCGTAAGTTAACCCTGTAATTATATCTGCTGGCTAGGCTAAACTAGCCAGCACTGATCCTACCTGTATTATATCTTTGTTGTATAACTAACCCTGTTAATTCGCTATATAATAAACGGATATTATTAACTATATTAATGACTCAGTGACGAGTGGAGTCATCATTTATGCCTAATACGCTAGTAGTAGACCATATCCAAAAAGACCTATCCGAAACCCTGCTAGAACTACAACGGCAAGCTTTTATGGCAAACTCTATGCCATCCCTTGAACAACGGCGAGATAGACTAACCGCTTTACGCGAACAACTAATAGCCTACCAAGAAAAACTAGCGCAAGCTATTACAGAAGATTTTGGTAATCGTTCACAAGATGAAACCTTACTTGCTGAAATTCTACCAAGCCTACAATGCATTAAATTTGCTCAAAAATCACTTAAAAGCTGGTTAATACCTCGTCATGAACCCGTCAGTATTGCTTACCAACCTGCCACCGCCAAAGTGTACTATCAACCGCTAGGTGTTATAGGTATTGTAGTACCTTGGAACTACCCCCTATACCTAACCATAGGGCCATTAGTGGGTGCATTGGCGGCAGGTAATCGGGTAATGATAAAACTAAGTGAATATGCCCCCATAACATCAGCCATTATTAAACAAATGCTGGCGGAAATTTTTACAGAAGACCTTGTGGCAGTAGTGGAGGGTGGTGAAGAAGTTTCCCAAAAATTCTGTCAACTTCCCTTTAATCATTTATTATTTACAGGCTCTAGCAAAACAGCGGTATCAGTAATGAAAGCTGCTGCTGAAAACCTAACCCCTGTTACCTTAGAGCTAGGTGGTAAATCGCCTGTTATTATTGCTGATGATGTTCCCATGCAACTGGCAGCAGAACGCATTGCTTTTGGTAAAGTACTGAATGCAGGGCAAACCTGCGTAGCACCAGACTATATACTGATTTCACCCCATCGTGTTGATGAATTTGTAAACACCTATCAGCAAGTGATAAAGCGTTTTTATCCAAGCTTAGTGAATAATCCAGATGCAACCACCATTATCAACCATAAACAGTACAATCGTTTACAAGCAATGTTAGCTGATGCTGAAATAAAAGGGGCAGAGCTAATAAAATTATTACCCGAAAAAGACCAAGATAAAACACTAGCTAGCCGCTTACTACCCCATTACTTACTACTAAACGTTAATAGCAGTATGCAAGTCATGCAAGAAGAGATTTTTGGGCCTTTACTACCCATCATGACCTATAACGACATAACAGATGCAGTACAATTTATTAACAACCAACCAAAACCTTTAGCACTGTATTATTTCGGCTTTAATAAAGAAGAACAAGAGTATGTATTACAACATACCCAATCGGGTGGAGTAGCTATTAACGACACCTTACTACAAGTCGCCCAGCCCAATCTACCTTTTGGCGGAGTGGGTCAGTCAGGCATGGGGCAATATCATGGTTACGAAGGCTTTTTAACCTTTAGCAAAGCCAGAAGTGTATTTAGCAAGGGAAAACTTAATACCACAAAACTTATCTATCCACCTTATCGTTTTAAAAAACTAAATAAATGGCTACAACTGGTTTATAAACTATTTGTTCGCTAATATACCTTTACCAATAAATACGAGTAAATTATATGCAACAGGCCATAGGTGAAACGGATTTAAAAAAATTATTAACAGGTATGAGCCCTCATTTAAATGAGGGAGAATATGTCTATTGCCAACTACCCGATAATATACAACTGCCTATGGATATTGTAATTGCTTTCTTTAGAGAGCAAGAAGGCAATACATTCATTCTAAGCAAAGAAAATGCAGATCAATTAAGCCTAAATTACCAATATATTGCTGCTTGGATAACCCTAACCATTCAATCATCGCTTGATGCAGTGGGCTTAACTGCAGCAGTAGCACAAGCGTTAGCAACAGCAAATATTAGCTGTAATGTAGTTGCCGCCTATAGCCACGATCATATTTTTGTACGTAGTGAAGATGCAACTAAAGCAATGGCAGTATTAAAGAGTATTGTTAAATAATATATTTGCTATTTATATAGATTTTGCTCAGTAACTAAAAATAACTGGATAGCGTAATAGCTAAACCAGATTTATTATTAATACAACCCGTTATTAATAACAGAATGATTAAAAATATAAATTTAAAGTATTTTAGTAACAACGAACCCTCTAAATATATACTCTAATAACTCCCCTAAAGTTAATTCTGGTCAAAGACTATTTTTAATAGTTCGACCTCACGTAAAAAGCTGATAATTTTATGGATTTACTTTTATATGAAATGTTTTGTTAAATTTCCTACCTGAGTAAGAAGAATAACCATAACCATGAATATTAATAGTAATTTCTCCTTGAAATTTAGGTATTCCTGATATTTCTATTCCGCCAAAAAAACCATTTCTACTAGTTTCAGAGATGGTTCTTTTTATAGTTAATCCTGTATTTTCTGGAGTTACTTCCCATTGAATCTGGTCTTCGTCAGGCATAGCTCCTGCATTATATATTTCTATCTTCTGTAAATATGGTTGATTAACATTAGCTTCGGGTAACTTATTAATACTAAACGTTACCTCATGAGACACAAAAAAAGCCTCGTAGAAAAGGGAACCATACATACACCCTGAAATCAGTAAAAAAAAGATTATTGCTAATAAGATCTTAAAGTATTTTAGTAACAATGAAACCTCCAAATATATATCCTAGTAATTCTCCCAAAGTTAAATCAGGACGTAAATAATTTTCCTCTACTCTTCCCCAAGAAAACGCTTTTAATTTAACCTTTTCGGTTAATGGTGTGGCTTCTGTAATTTCATCACCCTTTAATGAGGTTACTTTTCCTTCCCATACAATCCAATGCTCCTTAGATGGTGATGGGTATTCTCCAGTTTCTCTATCATCAGTTCCATCCAACATGCCAGCACCTATTAAAACAACTACATGATAGTTTGATTTGTCAGCGTATAGGTTTAAATCAAGCAGATGTTTTAACTTAGCATGATTAAGTCCAAAAGGTGTCCAGAGCATAGTATTATCAAAGATACACTTAGCCCCTACCTTTTCAAACCATGATTTAGCAGCTGATACCATGGTTATTCCTGCTAACCCTTCAGAAATAAAATTTTCCCTTACTTGATAATCCATAATAGTATTTTCGGTATCTCGTAAACTGGCTAATGTTATCCAGTCTAGTCCTGATATACCTAGTCGGTGTATTCCCTTTGGGTATCTACAATCGTTACTAGGTTTAATGGTTAAATTACCTAATTGAACATTACCAGACTCCCATAAATCTTTTACTACTTGCTTATAAATATCAGGCTGATCTTTTAGTAAACAATAGAAAAATGCTGCTGGGCCACAAAGAGAAGTAAATTTTTGATGGGGATAATCAAAACCAATTAATCTATTTTGTAATTGTTGCTCTATTGTTTCTTTGCTAAAAGGGTCTTTATCTGTTCCCTGTTTATATACTTGATCTTCAAAAGGTCTTGGTCGCTTAGTAATTTTAACAGTACATACTTTGGCTATGCTGTTGTTATATTCTATAGTTTTATTAAAATCAGCTAGGGTAGAGCGAGTAATAAAAAAACAAATATTTTCGGTTTTACTCTCTGATAGTTTTGGTGGGTTATCTAATGAGTAAAGTTTGGTTTTTGGTTTGTCATACAGTGCTTTATATTCGCCATTTACTTTTTTAAATAACATAAAGTGCAAAATAAAATGTTGATCTTTAGTAGGGTCAATTTCTAATGAGCGATGCAATTGTGTTTTATAACCTGCCTCTAAAGGCGTAATAGGTGTTTGATGTAAGGCATAGCGAGGAATATCATTAATGGTTTTATAAACTTCTAATTGATAACCTAAGTCTTCTACAGGTGCATTAGATTGTATTTGAAATTGAATAGTATAAATAGCCATCTAATTATCCTCCTAAGGTATGGTTATCAAAAGTTGATACCTTATAATTAGTGACGTTTTGTAGAGCTAAATAGAAAAGTATTGGTTTGATTACGCTGTGCATGGTCTAAATCCCTTTTATAACAGAGTTAACCCCTAATAACAGCATAACTATTGGGGGCGGACTATAAGCAGGTTGGTCAACCGAAAACAAGTAATCGGCACACCTCGAAAGGTGTCCCACTCATAGTCCGCCATAAAAGCGGACACAAGCGAGCAATAGCTAGCTAGTATCTATGGCGGTATTACTTGTTTATGGGTGACCAAACCCATACTCTACCGATTTAGATAGAGCACTGTTAATTTAACATCACAAAATAATGAAAACAAGCCCTTTACCATCAGCCCGCGTTGCTAATAAGCAAAAAGGATATTGTTAGTTGTTGAGGGATTTAGTGAGGGGTAAGTGATGGATAGCTTAGGTGGCTATCCATCGTCTTTAATTAAGATTGTTTAATAACTTGGGCATAAATTTCTAGTGGGTCGTTGGGTTGCCAGTTAATTCCATAGAGTTCAAGGGAAACACCTTGCATATCTATTTGATAGTCAGTTTGGCTTTGTGGCCATTGCATATACATGGCAGTGAGTGCTTCACCTAATTTTTCTAGGCTAGGTACAGTACCTTTTACATAAAGCCCTGCTGGAATAGTCATGGTTTTAAAGTCATCTGGTAGGGTATTAATTCGGGTGGTTTGAACAGCTGCCCAGTAAGTAAAACGATTTTCATCAATCATTTTTGAAATACCATAGCTTTCGCCCGTTTTGGAAATTTCGGCACAGTTGGCTAATTCACTACAAATTCGAGGCCCAAAGTTATGCCATAAGGCAGGGCAGTCGATCATTGCTTTTTCCATGTTTGTTTCTACAGTCATGCCCGCCACTTGAATATCGGGTAGTTCAACAACAGTAAATTGAAAATCCATCATGCTCTCCTTCCTTAGGATAAAAATACAGTTAAAAGTAAAATTACTTGTTAGTCAATTTAGAATATTAAAGTTTTTAGTATAGTTAAATTAAAGGGGTGGTATTAAACTTTTTGTTTATTAAGAAAATTGGTTAATATTTTTTATATCAACGCGCTATTTTAAAAGTAGTTATTCAATTTTATTTTTAACTTCTTATCATGCCTTGTCATCCTTAGTAGGTAAACTAATCCATATCAACTAGATACTTTGGGTTATTGTTTACAATGAAAGCCACTTTATATAATCATCGTGTTTTTGTAATTAAAAGTCTTTTACCTTGTTGAAAATCATGAGGTGTATCTCAATAACTTAATATATAAGCGGTAGATCAATGAACCTTACAACGCCAGAGCTGGTTTGTCCAGCTGGTAATTTACCTGCCCTCAAAGTTGCTATTGATAATGGAGCAGATACTGTTTACATGGGGCTTAAGGATGCCACTAATGCACGCAATTTTGCAGGGTTAAATTTTGATTTAAAGTCTGCTCGAGAGGGAATAGCATACGCTCATCTACGAGGCCGTAAAGTATTAATGGCAATTAATACTTATGCACAAGCAGGCGAAGTAGCTAAATGGCATCAGGCGATTGATCAAGCCGCCGAGTTAGGTGTCGATGCTATTATTTTAGCGGATATGGGATTATTAAATTATGCCCATAACACCCATCCCAATTTAAGATTACATCTTTCTGTACAAGGCTCTGCAACAAATTATGAAGCAATTAATTTAGCCAGAGAGTTATTTAATATCCAACGTGTAGTATTACCAAGAGTTCTCACCGTAGCACAGGTGGCTAATGTAATAGAGCATACTGAAGTAGAAGTAGAGGTGTTTGGTTTTGGTAGCCTATGCGTAATGGTAGAGGGGCGCTGTTTACTGTCTAGTTATGTGACAGGGGAGTCGCCAAATACCCATGGCGTGTGTTCACCTGCTAAGTTTGTACGGTGGGAAAAAGACAATAAGCAAACCATGAGTGCACGTTTAAATAATGTGCTGATCGATCAATACCAAGCCAATGAACCAGCAGGTTATCCTACATTATGTAAAGGTAGATTTTGTGTACAAGAAGATACCTATTATGCATTAGAAGAGCCTACCAGTTTAAATGTTATTGAAATCCTACCTGAGCTAATCAAGATAGGTGTAGCTGCCATTAAGGTGGAGGGCAGACAACGTAGTCCAGCTTACACGGCGCAAGTAACTCAGATATTAAGAAAAGCTATTGATATGGCAGCCAAACAACCACAAAACTTTATGGTCAATACTAGTTGGCAACAAGCGTTAGCAAAAGTATCTGAAGGACAACAAGCTACCTTAGGCGCTTATAGTCGCCCTTGGAAATAGTGAGGCAAAGTATGCAACCCAAGTTAGCACTTTCTTTAGGCCCTGTATTATTTTTCTGGCCTAAACAGCAGTTATTAGAGTTTTATCAGCAAATGGCCGAACAACCAGTAGATACTATTTATCTGGGGGAGGCTGTTTGTTCTCGTCGTCAAGAAATGCGTTTTGCTGATTGGTTTGATTTAGCTAAGGATTTGGCTTGTGCAGGGAAGAAAGTGGTTTTTTCATCACAAGTATTATTGGAGAGTGAATCAGATCTAAAAAGACTCCGTAAATTTGTCGAGCAAGATGTTTTTAAAATTGAAGCTAATGATATAGGGGCTGCTAAATTAGCCTTTGATAATGAATTAACCTTTGTGGCGGGGCAAACGCTTAATATTTACAATGAACAAACATTAATTTTTTTCCAAAAGTTGGGTGCTGTGCGTTGGATACCGCCTGTGGAAATGTCTGCGGCACGTTTAACCACTATCTTAGAAACTAAACCACGTATTGATTGTGAAATATTTGGTTGGGGTAAATTACCTTTGGCTTTTTCTTCTCGTTGTTTTACAGCGCGTTACTATAATTTAAAGAAAGACAGTTGTGAGTTTAAGTGTCAGCAACACCCTAATGCCTTAACCTTAAAAACCAGAGACGGGCAATCTTTCCTTACCATGAATGGTATTCAAACCATGTCGGCTGATTGCCAAGTATTATTAGGGCATCATCAAGAGATGGCTAACTTAGGCATTAAAATGTTACGTTTATCACCACAACACCAATATATGACAGAAATTATTCAATTACATTATGGGGTGATTAATAATTTATTAAATGTTGATGATGCTATAAAACAATTGACTGAGTTTACTGAGCATGGTCTAGTAGATGGTTATTGGCAAGGTCAAGCAGGCATTATGCCTGTGTAGGAGAATAGTTATGCAATTACCTGAAATTACATTTCCACCTTTTGTTAAAAAAGTAACCAAGCTGTTACCTCGTAAGCCTACCCAATACAGCTTAGTGATAGCACTTAATCAACTATTGAAAAAGAATATTTTAATGGCTGATATGTCATTACTTGCAGGTAAACAATTTGAGATCGTGATTGATGATTTAGGTTTAGTGATTAACTTTACAGCCAATGAGCAAAAATTTTTAGTTAGTAATCATACAGGCGAACCTGATTTACGCTTTACCGCAAATACGATTGACTTTACTAAAATGATGTTAAGAAAAGAAGACCCTGATACCTTATTTTTCAATAGAAAATTGCAAATTGAAGGGGATACGGAACTCGGTCTGATTATCAAAAATTTATTAGATAGTATTGATTGGTCAGCTGTTCCTTTAATAAAGTCAATTATTACTTAAGGTATGAATAATTGACTTTAACTTTTTTCCAGAAGCTAACTTAAGCTGGGATAGGCGCATACATAGGGTATAAGGTTTTTTCTTCACACTCGATGCGTTTCAATAATACTTCACACACGCCTTTAAACTCAGTACCAAATTGTTGCTGATGGTCAGTATTATTTTCTAAATCAGTATATTTAGTTAAAAAAGCAGTAACTGCTTTACTAATGCCCGTCATTTCTTTGCGTAAATCTTGCATCATTGCAAGACTTTCAGGATTGTCCTTTAGAGAGCGCTGTAGATAAATATAAAGATTAATATTTTCAGTGATTAAATGAGCATATATTTTTTCACGAAAAATACTTAACTGTTTAGATAAATCACTCCATTTTTTAGCATCATATAACGCCTGAATTGTACCTGCTATATTTAATAATTCCTTATGATCATGAATCAAACCTGAGATAAGGGTAGGGCTATATTTGCCACCATGAATATTAGTAGCGTTATTAGTGGAGTTAGTATTTTTAGGTTGAGATTTATTGGATTTAAAGAGGGAGATAATGCGGTTTAACATAGTATTACATATTGCCTTAAGATACTTATTTAGTATCAATAATTTAAGTCTAGGGGGAGCTGTTTTTCGGGGTGAATTATATTTCACCTTGTGGCAAATAGAAATAATAATATGATTAATTAATCATATTATTATGCTAAAAGATTAACTTATTAATGGTTATATATAAGGTTATAATAGTAACTTAGCATTTAGTCTTAATTAAATACTCTCTTATAGGAATAGTAATGAACTATGATTGTATTGTTCTAGGCGCAGGTATTATTGGTGTTAGCAGTGCTTTACAGTTACAAGCACGAGGTAGAAGCGTTTGTTTAATTGATAAGTTAGAGCCTGGTGAAGGTACTAGCTTTGGCAATGCGGGTCTAATTGAACGAAGCAGTGTTATACCTTATGCTTTTCCCCGTGAATTAAGTAAATTAATTCGTTACGCTTTTAACAATCAAAGTGATGTTCGTTACGATTTTTCCTATTTACCTAAAATAGCTCCTTGGTTAGCAAAATATTGGTGGCATTCTGCTCCTAAACGATTAGCCCAAGCAGCAGCTGATATGTGGCCATTAATTCAACGCTGTGTCATAGAGCATGATAAGTGGGTAGCTCAAGCTGGGTTACAACATTTGATTAGTCCTAAAGGTTGGATAGAGGTTTTTAGGAATGAAGAAGTTTTTAACCATGCGCTACAAGACCTTATTGAACTGGATTTTTATCAACTGAATTATGATGTACTAGGCAAACAACAATTACGTGAGCGTGAACCAACATTAAAAGCCAGCGTTAAAGGCGGTATTCACTGGTTAGATCCAAAAACAGTGACTGATCCCAGTTTATTGACTAAAGGCTATGCACAACTATTTGTTAAATTGGGCGGTACTTTGCTGAAAGGTGATGCTAATACCTTAAAGCAAACAGCTAATGGCTGGTCAGTACAAGCAAATGAACAAACTATTACAGCTGATAATGTTGTAATTGCATTAGGTGCGGATTCCGCTAGCTTATTAAAGCAGTTTGGGGTTTATGCACCATTAGGTGTTAAACGTGGCTACCATAAGCATTATCAGGTAGAACCTGAACACGTATTACAACATTCTATTTGTGATCATTTGGCTGGCTTTATTTTAGCGCCAATGACCAATGGTATTCGCCTGACTACAGGCGCTGAATTTGCCGACCCTAATAAGCCTGCTAATGATATTCAATTAAAACGTGCAGAAGCTATTGCACGAGTTATCTATCCACTGGGTGAGGCAGTTGAAACAACCCCTTGGTTAGGTCGTCGCCCTTGTATGCCTGATATGCGCCCTGTGATTGGTGCTGTGCCCAATATGGCAGGGTTATGGACTAACTTTGGCCATGCCCATCACGGTTTAACACTAGGGCCTATCTCTGGTCGGTTATTAGCCGATTTAATAACAGGTGAAAAACCATTTACTGATCCTACACCTTATAGTATTAAGCGGTTTAGTTAGATTTTTTAAAATTAAAGTTGCTCAATAAATAACGATAAAAAATATCATTTACTTATCAGTAAATAAGGCTTAATGTTAATGGAATTAGGAACTAATTAAGGAATTAATAATGACTTTAATGGGCATTATATTAATACTGTTATTTGTCGTACTTATTATTGATGGTGGATTGCTAAAACTGATAGTGTTTATTATTTGTTTAATTAGCATTATTAGAATAATGAAATCTAAGCGCAAGCCAAATAGACAAATAATATTAATAGGCATTACTATTTTGTTTGGTTGGATTGCTATTGAAGCAATAAAACAGCTTTCAATAAATACCTTTTATGGTGGTGATGACAGAAACCATTGGCAAACAACTGTAGAGCGAGGTGAAAATACCCAAAAACTTTGTGAAAAAGCACTTGAGCAGTTTCCTAAAGATCCTTACCAAATTAGTAGTGTAATTATAGAAGAGAATAGTGTATTACGTGAGCAAGTAATAACGGAATTATTGTTTGATAGAAAGCTGGTGTTTATTGAGTTTAAAGTATATGGCACAGATAACCAAGCATATATTATGTTGGGCAATTATCCACAAGCGCCTAAGTGGACAGTTAATCAAAAAGTAGGAGAGTATGTAAGAGTAGAGCTGGATAAACCTGATAGTAAAGCATGTGTTCTACCAGAAAGTTTAACAAGAGATATGAATGAACAGTTAGAATTTTATGCTAAATATGAACAAAAAAATAAGTGTATAAAAGTAACTAATATAGATTCTCCAACTTCTATTTATAAACTAGATTTTAAGGAAGCTAAAAAAGCAAATAAATATCAACCACAAGGCAATTATCAATTGATTGATGTTACAAATAATAATGTGATAGCAGAGTTACCTGTTTCAAATAGAGGAATGGTTGAAGGAGTTAACTTTAAACACCTAACAAGTGATAACGCAAAGTGCCGAGCGCCTTATACAACACTCGCTAGTTTGGTTGGTGGGTAAAATAAGATACCCATTAATAAATAATGGGTGTCTTTATAATAATTAGTTGCTGATTAAGATACTTTTTAACTATCCATAATTCCAATACTAACGGGCTGTTTAGCTTTAATTTGTTGGGCTTTTTTTAGCCATTCCATGGCTGTAGCCTCATCTTTTTCTACACCAAAACCATTTTGGTATAGGTAGGCGAGGTTATTCATGGCATTGGCATTGCCTTGTTCGGCAGCCTTTAAAAAATACTCTTTGGCTTTATTGAAATCTTTTTCGACACCTTGCCCATGTGCATAGATATTGCCAATATTGGTTATGGCATCCGCATTACCTAACCCTGCTGAGCGTTCATACCATTCCAACATTTTTTGGTCATCAGCTTCAACACCACGTCCTTTTAGGTAGCTAAAAGCAATTTGGTTCATGGCATTAGTATGGTTTAATTTAGCCGCCCTTAAAAAATACTCCATAGCTTGTTCATTGCTTTGGGGGAAACCAAGTGTACCATTTAAGTAGAAATTACCAATATCATAAAGTGATTCTGCATTACCTTGTTCTGCTGAGTTATAGAGTCCCTGTTGGAAAAGCTCATAATCTAGTTTAATATTGGCTTCTCGGCAGTAGTTTATATAGATAAGCAATGCTTCGCGACTACCTTGTGCGGCAAGGTCGTATATTTCAGGGTTAAGGCGTTTTGGTTTGTTTTTTGTCTTACCCATTAATTTTTTTAGAAAAGCCATAGTGTACCCAACATTAAAAGTAGGAATGGTTAATTAATAAAAACGATCAATTATTCTATAGGATTCTGAACAATTTTTGATTTTTTTTAGTTTTATTTTGAAAAAATGTTCTGTTACATATAAACTTCTAAAGTAAATGAATGATTTGTTGTTTTGGAATTTGTCTATTGGCCACAAGCCTTTTAATTAGAGTGTGTTATGGTCACTAAATTATTGTCATTATTGGGTTCTTTAGCGATTATTTTATTTGCTTCCTATGCGAATGCAAACTGTGCCATCTTAACAGATAAGCAAATTACAGCCGTAAAAGAGCCTTTAGTAGAATTATTACAAATAGAAGATCCTGATGCACAATATGGCTATGTGCCTAGAAAGGCTATTAAACATATTGAAGAGCTGAAAACAGCATTAGTTAATCTAGTGGATGCGCGGTTAGCTTGTGAAAAAGGTTTAGCTGTTAATGTAGCTGCTATTCAAACGGATTTATTAAAAGCATTGCAACTGTCTGAATTAGATGAAGTTGAGGCTATTTACGGCTACGATTTACAAATCGTGGTTGAACAACCACCTGCTACAGCAGGATTACTGGTCGTACAAGTCAGCTTTGGTATTCCTTGTGGTAATGATAATGTATTACTTGGCTATCGTTTTAGGGATAAAGGATGGCAACGTGATTTACTGTGGAAAAGCAATCCATATCGAATGATTACAGGCGCCTATAGTGATTATTATGATTACTTAGTATTGCCTATTAAAGCTAATGAAGCACCGAAAATAGTTGTTCTGCATGGTTCACCTTGGTGTACGGCTACATGGGAACCTTTGGTATTTGATGTCGTAAAATTTGCAGATGCTGAGACTCAACAAGCTACTTTATGGCACCGTCAGTTAATTACTTATAAAGGCCATAGCTTAATTAATTTAAAAAAGCTAGCCAATGGCTTTGAGTTACAAGCTGATGTAGCAATGATTGACAGTGATCTATTAACCCGTAAAGGCATTTATCGTTATCAAATTAATGGTGATAAAGTGGTTAGGGAACAACCTACAGCAACTAATGCCAGAGATTTTGTGGATGATTGGTTATTACTTAGTCAAGCAGTGGCTAAAAGGTTTTCTGTTAAAGCCAATGCAGATGAATTAGTAGATTTACAACGTAGTTTAAAAGAGCGTAATGGCTTTTATGGCACTGTTAAACAGTGTGAAGACGATGATCTATACCAAGTCGAAGTAACTTTTAATGGTACTAAAGAAGACGACATAGAAGAGACACTTTATTTCTATGTTAAACCTTTGAAGAAAGGTTATTTAATGCACTCATCTGCGACTAAAGCCGATAATAGCTGTACAGACACTGATATTATGGCAAAATAGTAACCTTGTTGTAAGGTTGAGAACTGTTTTGCCATCTCTAAAAGATAAGTTTACTCGTTTTGCTCACCTGCTAGCTGCAAAGTACCGTCTAGCGGGGCAAGCTATTTTTGTTGATATAGAATTAACCTTTCGGCTATTAGGCCATATTGCGCGCAGTCAAGGTAATGTGACTGAACAACACCTGCAACAAGTGATTACAGAAACGGAATTACTGCATCTATCAGAAGATAAAGTACAACAGGCAATGCAGTGTTATCTAGCAGGGCAAGAACTAGCCACAGATGATTTTGAAGCCTCATTACGCTACTTTCAAGGCGATCAATTAGCCCAAGAGATGTTATTACAAAGTTGCTGGCGGATGGTGTGGGCCGATCGCCATTTAAGTGTACGCGAATATCAACTAGTCCACCTATGGGGTTATTGGTTAGGCTGGGCACGTATTGATATTGAAAAATTGGGTATCCCTTATCGTCCTGTATACCTTACTCAAGAGCACCAACAAGCGTTAGCGTTATTAGAGGTAGGCATAGATAGCCCACCAGAGCTTATTAGGAAAATGTATAAACGCCAGTTAAGCCTACATCACCCTGATAAAGTGATGGGAGCAGGGGGCAGTATTGATGAGGTTTGTGCCGCAACCGAACTCACTGCAAAAATACACGAAGCTTATACACTAATTCGTATGTTACATAATTTCTAGTAAGGATTTTATTAAATATGCCATCGCCACGTCGTAGTCGTTATTACATTAGCTACTTTATTGCTATGCTATTAACTGGCGTGATTGCTGGGTTAGTAGGATTATTGTTATCTATACTGTTGCATATTGTACAACGTTTAGCTTTTGGTTATAACCTACAACAATTTTTTTCTAATGAAAGTTTTTTAGAGGTTGTTAGATCATCAGATCCTTTGCGCAGAGTAATTGCTTTAGTAATTTGCGGACTAGTGGTGGGTATAGGTTGGTGGGCGTTATACCGTTATGGTAAAAAACTAGTCAGTATTAGCCAAGCGGTGAAAGCTAATCCGCCTAAAATGCCCATTTTAACAACATGGGCGAATGATCTATTACAGATCGTCTCAGTAGGCTTAGGTTCACCATTAGGGCGTGAATTAGCCCCTCGTGAGGCCAGTGCATCTTTAACTGGTTGGTTAGCGCAAAAGCTAGGTTTAACGGTTCCTGATGCACAGGTTATGCTTGCCTGTGGTGCAGGGGCTGGTCTAGCCGCTGTTTATAATATTCCCTTAGCTGGCGCATTATTTACCCTAGAAGTCTTACTGGTTACTTTTCGTTGGACTTGTGTTGTTCCTGCTCTTTTTACCTCTACCTTAGCGGCTGTGATTGCTTGGTCAGGCTTAGGTAATGCCCACCAATATCATGTGGGCGATATAACGCTTAGCTACTCGTTAGTGATCTGGGCTGTTTTGGTTGGGCCGATTATTGGTTGTGCGGCTTATTACTTTGTACAAGCCACCAGTGCCGCACAAAATAAAGCGCCGAAAGATGGGCGGTTAATTCCCCTAGCACTTATTAACTTTTTAATAATAGGGTTGCTGGCTATCCCATTACCTGAGCTATTAGGCAATGGTAAAGGACCTCTACAATTAGGCTTTGATGGTGCATTAAGTATCAAGTTAGTGGCTATTTTATTAATCGTTCGTTTTTGTATTACCATCACTTCATTAAGGGTAGGGGCTAAAGGTGGCTTACTCACACCAGGTTTAATGCATGGTGCATTATTAGCTATCTTGCTAGGCAGTGTTTGGAACTTAGTCTTTCCCGTTGTGCCGATGAGTGCGTTTGCTATTATAGGGGCTACCGCCTTTCTAGCGGCTTCTATGAAAATGCCGATCACGGCAATGGTGCTTATGCTAGAAGTAACGCGAACTAATCATGATAGCTTGATTCCCATGTTATTTGCAGTGGTAGGTTCAGTGGCTATGTTTAATTTGCTGAAAAAAGTCAGTATTTATTAGTACTACCAACCTGTTATTATTCAGGTTGGCAATCTTTTGGTAAATCAGCTTGTGTTAAATCAGACTGACAGGTCCAATCAGAATCACTATTAGGTGATGGTTGATTATTAGGTTCTACATACAGAGAGTAAGTAACCGTTTTATTTTTAAAGTGGTTAGGTAGTGGTGCTTCATTTTTATAGGTAGCTGTTATATCACAACCTGACACTTCAATACCTTTTAGAAAACGGACTGACAACTCTTCAGGAGCAGATAGGCCAAGCTCTTGATTATTAGTAGGGCAACGCTTTTGTTCGCTATAAAACTGAGCTACCATCATTTTAGGTAACAACATAAGTGAAGAAAGCTCATTTAAAGCATCTGCTTTTAACAGTGCAGGGTTATGCGTTCTATAGGCCATTACAAAACCATCGATAACTTGTGTATCATCTTGTGTTAGATAAGGAAATACTTGGCTTTTACAATCTTTAGGGGGAGCAAGTTCAGCGGGGCCATCAAAACTACATTCACCTACTAATACTTGTAGTTCTTTAGTATTCGGTTTAATCGTTAGCGTTTTACCTTGTAAGGTTTCTGCAACAGGGGCTTGATTGGTGTAACTAACAGTGACGTAACAGTTTTCATCAATAGTTGCTGCTGCTAATAAATTAGCAGTTAATTGATTAATATTCTGCAACCCAATATCTTTAAGACTATGAGGACATTCTGCATAGAGCTTATTAAAATAACGTCCAGCTTCTACAATTTCTTGTGCTAATAAAAAGCCCATAGCTGCCTGATGTTGCTCCAGCGATGGTTTTGAATTAGTCTCAGTAGCTGTAGCAAACTGCACACTAAATACTAAACTAGCAATGGCTATTACTTTTTTCATTATTTTGTACCTAACAGGCAGCAGTTAATTAAAGGAATATTATAAACCAATTATAAATCTAGCTAAGTAAATTAGCTTAAAGTAATGTGATGCAGTACAAAAAATAATAAATTTAATTAACATTAAAAACCTATTTGTTAAGGTATCTGCGTAACAATAATGCCTCCTGCTAAATGCTCTAAAAAGTCTTTTAAGGTTAATCCCTTTCTAGTAGTCATTAGCTTACCTTGTGCAAATAGTTTTAATGATACCTTAGCCATATAAGGTGTTTCATGGTTAACCTCAGCATTACTACCATCATCAACCCTTAGCTTATCCTCCCATACAACCCACCGCATTTCATTTTGATGAGGAGGGGAGTAAAGTATAGAGTTACCTATCATGGTTAAAGTATGGGTATCAGAACTAACGTAATTATTAATCTCACAGACTTCTCTTTGTCTTAAATGGCGTCCAAAAATAGCATCTACGGCATAAGTTTTTAAACATTTTGCGCCAAGGCTTTCAAACCAAGAGGTTATTCTACCCTCAAAAATAATACCCGAAAGCTTATTAGAGGGAGAGTCATAAGGAAAAACAAGATTTTCTGCATCACACAGGCTGGCAAGTGTTATCCAGTCAATAGCAGGTACTTTTACAACGTCTTTGCGTAAAGACGGATCATATTCAAAAAAGTTGATGGGACGAGTACAGGCAGTACTAGGTATGATAGTTTTAGAGCCTATTTTTGTTCTACCATCTTCCCAAAGTTCTCGTACTATTTGTTGGTATAAGTCTGGTCGATCATTTAATAAGCAATAAAAAAATGCTGCTGGTGCGCATAGATTAGAGCTTCCTTGATCGGGGTAAGATAAATTTTGCGTTAACTTTTCTTCAAAGGATAAAGATTTTCTACTACCTGTCGGGTAAGGGCGTAATCTTGCTTTTAAATCTGCCTCAACTCTTGTTTTGGTAAATGGATCATCAGGGTCGTCAATAGGGTGTTCAGGCGCAATAAATACCCTTTCTTTACAAGAAATTTTTAATTGATAAGTATTAACCTGTCCATCAGTCGTTTTTTGGGTGGGTTGAGTGGTTTCAAAGTAACAAACATTGGTTCTCGATGTTCTATCAGCATTGCCATCAGTAGCAAAATCTAATAAAGAAACAATGCTTGTTGCAGGTTTATCTAATACCTCAATAAACTCATCACCGATTTTGCGATATAGCATAACCTCCATAATATAGTTAATGCTTTTAATATTATATCCTCTAGAGGGAATATCTACAGTTTCATGCCGTTGTGTCATATAGTTTGCCTGTACAGGGCGTTTATTTGTCATGGGTACCGCATAAAACCGCGTACCATTAATATCCCTGTAAACCTGCATGGTATAAAAAAGTTCATTATAAGAAACATTAGACTCTACTCGAGTATATACAGTGTATTTCGCCATAGTATTAATTCCTTTAAGTCTTATATAAACAACAAAAACTACTTAAATATGATGCTAAATCGTTTTATTCCCTTTTTACCCTTAAAAAAATGGATATATTATTAATAACTTTAGTTTTCATTATTGTTTTACTTTTATTATGTAAGTTTTATCAAAAATATTACGTACTTTATATAACACTCCATGTGAAGGAGTTATATTGCCAGATACATTAACCTTAATCTCTGTTAATTGGTTAGGAGTTCCCTGAACAACAATACAACTCAATGCATTAGATGATGAGTCATTAGGATCACAGATATTTGTGGTTAAGCCAGAATTAGAAGGCATTATTGGTACATTGAATGAACGAATATTTCCACCATTTGTATGAATAATAATTTTTGCATAATATGGTTTTCCTATTGTAGCATCTGGCAAACTTTCAGGAGTCACAAGGAGGTTTTCAGTAACAGTACATCCACTGATTAGAAGAATAGTATTTATCATGAATACATTAATAAGTTTTTTCATAAAATTAAGGTATTTTTGTACCATTTCTCCATAAATATATTTTATAACTTCCTTTAAATTACTCTTACGTTGAAAAGCTATTCTTTCTCTTTTACTTTAATCACGTAAGTTTTTTCAAAGTCAGAAGGTGCTCTCCAACCTGTAGGTATCATGCCTCCACGTATCTTTATGGTAACAGTTTCTGTTGTTAATGGCTTACCATGTACAATAAGACTGTTATAAAACCCGCTTTCTTTGTTAGGGTTTCGTTCTACCCATAATCTATTTGAAGTTGAAGTACTTTTAAACCCACTTGCTGTCACAGGACCAGAACCACCATTAATTTCAATTTCAGCATAATAAGGTTTTCCAACAATTGCTTCAGGTAATGTGTCAGGAGTAATTATTACTTTTGACGGAGTACAACCTATTAGTAAAAAATATAGTACAAATACAGATATCCTTATAAACATATTTAAAAACTCCTTTTTAATTACTCTTATCCTAAAAAATTATTTACTCTCTTTAACTTTAATTACATAAGTTTTTTCGAATTTTGGATCACTATTAAAAAAAGATGGAGCCATATCTCCTGTTATCTTTACCATAATGAGTTCTGTAGTTTCTGGTTTTCCAATGATAATACTCTTATTATAATTCCCCCAACCAGCTTTAGGATTAGGCTCTAAGAAAAGTACATTTGGAGTTATAACGCTATTTACAGATGTTACACGACCTGTTCCACCAGTGATTTCAATTTCTGTATAGTATAGTTCTCCTACAACAGCATCGGGTAACTTATCAGGCGTAATAATAACTTTTGGAGTACACCCTATTAGTAAAAAAATTACTATAAGTATAAGGCCTAATTTTTTCATTGGTTATTATGGTATTTTAGAAAATACCAACCCTCCAAAAGTATGTTTTAGAAATTGATCTAAGGTAAGATTATCTTCTAGTTGCTGATTTACTTCACCCCATGAAAATAATTTTAACTGTACTTTCTCTGTTAATGGTGTAGCGGTTGTTACTTCTGTACCATCCAATAATCTCACTTTATCCTCCCAAATAATCCAATGATCTTTGGTAATAGAGTTTTCACCTCTAGTGAGCATACCAGCTCTAATTAAACTTACTACATGATGGTCTGAAGAGATATAATTATTTAGTATACTAATAGCTTGTAAATTACTATGGGAAATACTGATATTATCGTATTTTTTAGTGGCACCTGCTTTTCTAAACCATTTTTCTAATACTCTCCACATGGTCACAGCGCCTGCCCAGTTCCACCAAAGAAAGCCACCACTAGGAGAGTTAATAGAAAAAAGAGCGGTATTTTCAGTATCCCTTAAACTGGCCATTGTTATCCAATCAATAGCAGGTATTTTAGGTTTGCCATTTTCTCTAAAGAATTTTGTAGGATGCCTTACACTGTTATCTGCTTCCATTTTTAAAGCGCCTATTTTTGTTTCCCCAGATTCCCATAATTCTTTAATAATTTGTTGATAAATATCTGGTCGGTCTTGTTGTATACAATAGAAAAAAGCAGCAGGTCCACAAAACATTGATTGATCTTGATATGGATAAAATAAAACACGCCTTCTTTCTTTTTGAAGTTGTTGTCCTGTTTGATTTTCACTTGCACTTAATGATGGATCAAATTGAATGGAGGGCACAGGCCTAGTCATTCTAACTTTTAACTCATCCTCAACCTTTTGCTTAGTAAAAGGGTCAAGTGGATCACCTATACCATGTTCCTTAGCTTCAAATATTCTAGGTTTAGAGGATATATTTAATTGAAAAACATTAACCTGACCATTTCGCTCTTTTTGGGTTGGTTGAGTCGTTTCAAAATACTCAAACTCTCTGGAGGCACCCCAGTCTTTATCCGTTGTTTGAAAACCCTTTAAAGGCACGATGGCAGTCATTGGGTCTTGGTTCATCTTGATATAGTCAACACCCACCTTACGATAGAGATCAATAGACAGAATATAGCAAGTTTCTGGTGGATCATTGATATCTAGTGAGGGATGCAATTGGGTTTTATTCCCAGCCTGTAATGGATATTTGCCTGTAGGCCTTAGGGCAAAGGTTTCATTACCTGACCAATCCGTTTTATACAGTTCCATAGCATAGTAAAGATTTTCTGGGGCTGTATTGGTTTTTATTGTTGCAGATATATTATATATAGTCATGGTTTGATTACCTACCCTATATCCAATGTTTGATTAACATTAAATAGATGAACACCGACGTCTTCAGGCGCGTAGCTATAGACTGGTTGAGTATAGCCTTGGCCGTCTGTAATATCGGTGATGGTCTGGTTATTGGGTAGGGTCATCACATATTTAGTGTAGACATAAGGTTTGTTGTTATCATCGGTTAATAGATAACGCAAACTATGATCGGTATTTCTATTGGCTGTAGTTGCTACGCCAGAACCCATCATTGGTTGAATAGTTTCCTCATCTTCCCAAAGATGGACAATAATTTTTTCAGGCTCATTAGTATGGAAGGTTTCTGTATAACCCTCTGTATCGGTAACACCTCTAACGGTTTTATTGTCAGGTAGAATGGCTATATATTTACTATTAATATAAGGCTTACCTGTTACATCATCAGCCAGTTGGTATTTTAGGTTATAGGTAAAACTCTCGGTTGGTTTTAAGGTAACAGGGGGCGAGGCAACACTTGCCACGCCTTTGTATTTATGTAGTGGTGGTACAGGTACGGCAGGCGTACCTTCCATCGGTACACCGCCTGTCCATACGGGCATGGTCATCCATATCCCTGCTGGATTAAGCACGATATGTTGTCCACCTGCTTTTAAGGTAAGGGATAAACCACCATCTATCACACATTGCATACCTGCTTTTAGATGGATTTCCATGCCTGCTTCTGTGGTTAATACAGTACCTACAGTGGTATGTTCTGATAGAGCGACTTCTTTATAGTCATTCATCATTATTTGTGTTTTACGATCTAATGCTGTTAGGTGGTGTTCCTCAGCAGAGTTTTTGGTATATCGGTTATTTACAATGGTTTCACTGTGTTCATTCTGAACTTGTAAGTGGCTATTATTTCTTACTTCGGTGGTGTGGTTATTTTTGGTAAGCTGATCAAAATCTTTTTGTGCTTGTACAAAGATTTGTTCTGAACCTGCTTTATCTTCAATTCTAAATTCGTTAGAACCGACACCCCCTTTGGAGCTTGAAGTTTTAAAAACACTTCTGGTTTTATTAGCAGGTAGATCATAGGGGAGTTTATTAACACCATTATGTAATGCACCCACTACCATAGGAAAATCGGGGTCGCCTTCTTCATATTCAATAAGCACTTCCATGCCCACTCTAGGAATAGTTACTGCACCATAGCCATCATGTGCCCAGTTGCTTCTAACCCTTACCCAATGGCTAGAGTTTTCATCATAGTTGCCTTCTCTATCCCAATGACATTGAATTTTTACTCGGCCATATTCATCGCAGTAAATTTCTTCACCAGCCGCGCCTGTAACAATGGCTGTTTGTGCGCCTAACACTTTAGGTTTTGGGTGTAGTTTAGCAGGGCGGTAGGGTACTTCTTGTGGAGTAAGTACCATCACATTGCGATAACCTTGTGAGAAATTTTCTGAAGGAAATTGCAGTTCTTCGGTTATGGGGTAGGTAAAGTATTTATAAAGCTGGCTAGCAGAAGAAGTGCTATTGGCAGAGTGTTCCCCACCAAATGCTTCTAATACAGCAGGTTGTTTACCTGCATGTCTAATTTGATTAATTAGCCAAGGCTTTTCTGCATCTAATAAGGGGTGGTTAGTGACTGTAATATAAAGCCCTGCATGTAAACCAACCACATCGCTATCGGCCTCTGCTAATACATGGGTAGCACGTAGCCGTTCTATTTCTACTTGAGCTAGATGATCTGCTCTGGCTTGATCCCAATGACGACTTGGATAGTCATAACTTTCTAATTTTGGTTCTATGGCATTGTTTGCTTTTTGACTTTGTATTCCTTGCGCATAGCCCTCAGGAATTTTCATATTAGTAAAGTTATAGTTTCTAAAGCTAGCTTCAGTGGTATGGCTAGATAGACCAATATCAAAGCGTTTAATAACCCGTTCATCTGCTACAAATCCAGTATCACTTACATATTTTATAGCTTCTTCTAAAGAGGTGAAGAAAGGATTGGCATCTGCAAAGACTAATGTGTGTTTTTCAGGTGTATGGGTGAAGTAGTAGAAGATACCTTCAGACTCAGCAAGGTGGTTAATAAAGGCGTAATCGCTTTGGTCGTACTGGGTGCAGTACTCAAGAATAGGGTAGGTTTCTTTAAGTTTAAACTCAAAATGATACCCCTGACTTAGACCATGATCTAATAGAACCGTCTGAATAATTTCTGGTACTGTTTTATTACGAAAAACACGTTGATTAGTTCGCTTTTTTAAATGCGTTAATGTTGACGTTAAAATAATTTTAAAAGTCGTATATTCTTTACTAACAGCCCCCCGTTTAACGTTTTGTATAACTCCGTGTATACCTGATCTTTTATCTGGCGAAAACGACAAAAAAGCAGGTTTGCTTAAAAGTTGAGTAATATCAAAACGGATATGGTTACAAATTAATGTGACTTCGAACGCATAGTCACTACTGATTGCCTCTAATCCTTCAAATGAAAGAACTTGTAGTTTTGAATGACTGTCCAGTCCCTGTACTTCTAAGCTAAAATGTGTAGTATTAGCCGCATCAAACATAAATACCTCGCTTCATCCTTAGTAACTTATTCTATCCTAAGGTAAATTATGTACCTGATAACTTGAATTAGTTATGTAATGATACCGTCACTTTTCTAACCTTGCAATTTAATTTACTGTACTTAAATCAATACTAGGTTAAATATGACTGTAATAATGTAAGTATATTTATTACCTTATAAAAAAATAGTTGGGTATTGTATAAGTGACTTAAAGATTAAGCTTAAGCTGTGATTATTTTTAACAATACAGCTTAGGCTAGCAGGTAGTGATTATTTTTTAGTTTTGCTTGGTTTAACAGCAGAATCAGTCATTTGTGTAAACATTTCTGTGCAAGATTGCATATGTTCTTGGAATTTTTTATACATATCCTGATAAGGTTTCATGCATGCTTCAAATTGGCTATACATTTCTTGATAAGGTTTTGAAGCGTCATCAACTTGATTGTATAGCTTCATGTTTTGTTCAAATTGTTTAAACATTTGTTGATAGCCTTGCATGTTTTTTTCAAATTGGCTGAACATATCTTTATAGGGTTTCATGTTCTTTTCAAATTGATTAAACATGTCTTGGTAAGGCTTCATGTTTTTCTCAAATTGGCTAAACATATCTTTATAGGGTTTCATATTCTTTTCAAACTGGCCAAACATGTCCTGATAAGGTTTCATGTTTTTTTCAAATTGACTGAATAGGTCTTTATATTGGTTAAACATTTTTTGTGCATCATTATCCATTTTATTACCTCTTAGGGGATTATCTAAAGTAAGTGCTATGGTTAAAATTATTATGTTACTTTGCTTCATTATAACAAGCTAGTGATAGTTAGCGCTCTACAACCAATGGCTAGGATAGTGATTAATAGTCAGATCAATGAAAGATAGATTTTGGGGGAAATAGAGCTATGGATATTAGGGTATACAATCGGTGTCTATTTAAATGGATAGTTTTATAAATATAAATAATAAGAAAAGTGTTTATAAGTAGATTACTAGAGTAATTTTGTATAATAAATAAGAAATTTCTTAGTGTATAATGCCCAATTTCTCAGTCAGTCTTGGAGTCTTTGTTTCGTGTCCGTACTATCTCTTCCAAAGCTATCAAAGAACTCAAGTAAAGTTGAGTGGGGTGGATTGGTGGGTGCTTCACTCAGTTTAGCAGTTGCAGAAACTGCTTTAACCAACCAACATTTCACCTTATTATTAACTCCTGATAGTTTAACAGCAGATCGACTGACCCGTGAATTAAAGTTTTTTGCTCCAACACTTACAATTCTTAACTTTCCTGATTGGGAAACCCTACCTTATGATGTGTTCTCACCACATCAAGATATTATTTCACAACGTATTGCAACACTTTATCGGCTACCTAGTGTTAAGCAAGGTATTTTAGTTGTACCCATCACCACCGTATTACAACGCATTGCCCCTGTTTCATTCATATTAGGCAGTGGCTTAGTGGTGAAAATAGGCGATAAAATAAATGTTGAGGAAATGCGCAGTCGCCTAGAAAATGCAGGTTATCGCTGTGTTGATACAGTGTATGAACATGGTGAGTTTGCTGTACGTGGTGCTTTATTTGATTTATTTCCGATGGGCAGTAATGTGCCTTATCGTATTGATTTATTTGATGATGAAATAGAAACATTACGTACCTTTGACCCTGAAACACAACGCTCTATTGATAAAGTAGATAGTATTGACCTGCTACCAGCCCATGAGTTTCCGTTAGATAAGCAAGCGATCAAAGAGTTTAGACAACGTTTTAAAGATCAGTTTGATGTGGACTATCGTCGCTGTCCTATTTACCAAGATTTAGCAACAGGTATTACGCCTTCAGGCATTGAATACTATGCCCCCTTGTTTTTTGAACAAACGGCTACCTTATTTGATTATTTACCTGATGATACTCAAGTGTTCTCCTTACCTAAGGTAGAGGAGGCCAGTGAACATTTTTGGCGTGATGTCAAAAACCGCTATGAAGATCGTCGCTACGATATTGAAAGACCTATTCTAGAGCCTAAGCAATTATTTTTAGCGGTTGACGAATGTTTTGGGCAATTAAAGAAATGGCCTAGAATTGTGGTACAAGCAACTACAGTAGAACAAGGTAATAATAAACAAAACTTTGCTGTTGAACCACTACCAGATTTAGCCGTTGAGTCACGTGCTACTGAACCACTTGGTAAGTTACGCCAGTTTATTGAACAATTTGATGGCCGACTATTATTTACAGCAGAAACAGCAGGTCGTCGTGAAGTTGTATTAGAACTATTGGCACGGTTAAAAATCCGCCCAACAGAAGTACCAAGTTGGCAAGCTTTTGTTGACAGTTCTGAGCCAATAGCTATTACGATTGCTAATCTTGATGAGGGGTTAGTGTTAGCAAAACCAGCAATTGCTTTAATTGCTGAAGCGCCATTATTTGGGCAAAAAATTATGCAGCGTCGCCGCCGTCAAAAACGCGGTGAAGTAACCAATGAAAATATTGTTAAGAACCTCACTGAATTAAGGGAAGGTGCACCTGTTGTTCATATTGACCATGGGGTAGGTCGTTATCAAGGATTAGTTACCTTAGAAGTAGAAGAGCAACCACAAGAATTTTTAATGCTTGAATATGCAGAGGGTGCAAAACTTTACGTACCTGTTGCAAACTTACATTTGATTGCTCGCTATACAGGGGCAGATGATGAATTAGCACCACTACATCGCTTAGGTTCAGAGCAATGGCAAAAAGCACGTCGTAAAGCCGCTGAACAAGTACGAGATGTAGCGGCTGAACTATTAGATATTTATGCCCGTCGTGCTGCTCGTAAAGGTTTTGCTTTTACCAAACCTGAAACAGATTATGCTGCTTTTGTGGCTGGCTTCCCCTTTGAAGAAACAGTGGATCAACAAACAGCTATTGATGCTGTTGTAGAAGATATGACAGCAGGTAAACCAATGGATCGCTTAATTTGTGGCGATGTTGGTTTTGGTAAAACAGAAGTGGCTATTCGTGCTGCTTTTATTGCTGTGCAAAGTGGTAAGCAAGTGGCGGTATTAGTGCCTACTACCTTGCTAGCACAACAACACTATAATAGTTTTCGTGACCGCTTTGCTGACTGGCCTGTTAAAGTTGAAGTATTAAGTCGTTTTAAATCTACCAAAGAAATCAATAAAGCGGTAGAGGAATTGGCTGAAGGCAGAATAGATATTGTGATAGGAACGCATAAACTATTACAAGAAGATGTTAAATTTAAAAATCTTGGTTTAGTGGTGATTGATGAGGAACATCGCTTTGGGGTACGTCAAAAAGAACGTCTCAAAGCATTACGTAGTGAAGTTGATGTACTTACCATGACCGCAACACCTATCCCCCGTACCTTAAATATGGCTATGTCGGGTATGCGTGATTTATCCATTATTGCAACACCACCTGCGCGTCGTTTATCTGTGCGTACTTTTGTGATGGAACAGCAAAATGCTGTAATTAAAGAAGCCTTACTACGTGAGTTATTACGTGGTGGACAGGTTTATTATTTACATAATGATGTTAAAACCATTGAAAAATGTGCAGCTGATTTAGCGGAGTTAGTACCTGAAGCTAGAATAGGAATAGGGCATGGCCAAATGCGTGAGCGCGAATTAGAACAAGTAATGGCAGACTTCTACCATAAACGTTTTAATGTGCTAGTTGCTTCTACTATTATTGAAACAGGTATCGATGTACCTAGTGCTAATACTATTGTTATTGAGCGAGCAGATAAATTTGGTTTAGCACAACTTCACCAACTGCGTGGTCGAGTAGGGCGTAGCCATCACCAAGCTTATGCCTACTTACTAACACCTTCTAAAAAGAGCATGACGGATGATGCACAAAAGCGCCTAGAAGCTATTGCTAATGCTCAAGACTTAGGTGCAGGTTTTGTGTTGGCCACTCACGATATGGAAATACGTGGTGCGGGTGAGCTGTTAGGTGAGGGACAAAGTGGTCAAATCCAAGCGGTGGGCTTCTCACTCTATATGGATATGTTAGAGCGTGCTGTTAAAGCGATTCAAAAAGGAGAAGAGCCAAGCCTAGAACAACCACTGGGTACAGGTATTGATATTAACCTACGGCTACCTGCGTTAATTCCAGAGGATTACTTACCTGATGTGCATAATCGTTTAATTCTTTATAAGCGTATTGCATCAGCAGCCAGTGAAGATGAACTAAAAGAGTTGCAAGTGGAAATGATAGACCGTTTTGGTTTACTACCTGAACCACTAAAAAATCTTATTAGACAAACACGCCTAAAAATAGAGGCAGAACAACTAGGCATTACTAAAATAGATGCAGGTCCCCAAGGTGGTAAAGTAGAGTTTTCAGCTAATACCAGTGTTGATCCATTAACACTGATTAAACTGATCCAAAGCCAACCTAATCGCTATAAATTTGAAGGTGGTACTACCTTTAAATTCCAAATACCTATGGAGAAAGCAGAAGAACGTTTTACTACTATTGAAACGTTGTTAGAAAAGCTAAAAATGCAAGATAATGAAAAGTAAATAAAAAATATCTATTACCATATGGTATTTACATTTTGTATTAAATTGCTTATCATGCCGTTTGTTTAATAACTATGACTTAAGTCATAAAAACATAAATTTTATGTTTTTAGTTCTTTACTATATTTCCATACCTAATTTTTACCTTGGAAATTAGCTATTAAACAATCTGTAGTTTTTAGAAATGGAAAGTGATGTTGTAAGGTATTGTTTCATAGAGAGCTTAATTTTCCCTAATTAGCTAGTAACAATAGGAGTATCACCACCTACTAAGGATAGTTTAAGGTTTTGTAACTAGCGCTAGTTATTTGGTTTGATTTTTAAGTTTGGAAATAGAAATGGTACGTTATTCAACATTATCTCTGACAAGTCGTGAGCGAATATTTTTGCATTCTATTCTTGTTATGTACAATACAAGAGGTAATGCATCATGGACTCAAGATGACACCCAATACGATATATTAATAATTGGTAAAGAGGCTACGAAGGAGCAGGTATTAGCTATACCTGAGCATGTAGAGGTAGCTCTATCATTTAATATTGATATTCAAAGAAAGAACTGCAAGATTTTCTATATTGCTAGCCCAATCAAAGCAACAGAACTTATTGATAAGATCAGTCAAGCAGAAAGTGCGTTAAAAGGGCTAGATAATGGTGATTATAAAGCTCAAGAAATGCCGAGCAACAGGGTAGTTTTATTGCAGTGGCCTAGAGCCGAAGTGCTTGCTACTAATAATGTTTATCCAATTCTGTCAGCACTATTAAGCAAGCGCGCAATGACATTACAAGAGCTAGCTGATATTTCTAGAAAACCAGAAGATATTTGTTATTCCTTTATTGCGCAAGTGCTTGATAGCGGAGATGCTGCCTATCTTGCTGAAGATGCAATGCAAAAACTTGAACAACCAAAGACTAGCGATGCGCCTAAAAGAGGATTTTTAGACAGAATTCGAGCTGGTTTAGGATTATTGAAATAATGATGATCGAACATAAGATACTTATTACAGGCACAGTAGGCGCTGGCAAAACAACAGCAATTGCGGCTGTCAGTGAAATTACACCTGTTTCTACAGATGTGACTAATACAGATGCGACTGTTGACAAAGAAAAGACAACCGTAGCATTTGATTATGGTCAGGTGACTATAGCAGAAGGTGAACGGCTTAGAGTTTATGGGACACCAGGGCAAGAAAGATTTTCTTTTATGTGGAAAGTTTTAGCAAAAGGCGCTTTGGGACTAATCATTCTTGTTGATAATACACGACCAGATCCGTTTAGTGATTTGTGTATTTATTTAGAAAATTTTAAGCAATTAATCAGTGAAAAAAGCTGTGTGATTTGTCTTACAAAAATTGATAAAAGCAATACATCTCGTGTTAATGAGTTTGCTTCTTTTATAGGGCAGAGAGGATTAGTTTGTCCTGTTGTGGCCGTCGATATACGTGAAAAAGAAGATGTACTTATGGTATTGGATTTATTGTTTACTCAATTATATGTGTAATTGATAAATCCAAGTAATAATTAATTTATGAGTAATGGTAAATGAGTGAAAATCAACAAGTCGTTATTCCAAAAGTAGTTCAAATGATTTCTGCCAAAATCTTAAACCAATTGATGCAAACAGATTGTGGTATTGAAAGTGCTATTTTAACAACTGAGGATGGATTTGAAGTTGCAGTAGAATCAGTTGGTGAAGTTGATTCGTCAAAATTAGCAGCAATGGCAAGCTCAATGTCAGCTATTAGTAATATGTCAGTTTCTGAGTCTAATTTGGGCACACATTATCAGAGTCTTATTATTGAAAGCGACCGTGGTTATATCGTAATTATGGATGTGGCTTGTGATAAATTTCCAATGATTCTTAATATTGTAGCTTCAAAAAATACTGTTTTAGGGCAGTTGCTTTATCATGCCAGGGGTGTAGTAGATGCTTTTAACAAAAAATTTAGTTAAAAGCAGAGTGTAATTTTTTTTAATTTATTAATAGGAGAAACAAATGTCTAACATTCAAGAGTCTTTAGATAGTTTATTAAGTATTGATGGTGCAATGTGTGCTGCATTGGTAGATTCTTCAAGCGGTATGATGCTAGGTAATGCTGGTTCAGGTGTTGATATTGAATTAGCTTGTGCGGGTAATACAGAAGTAGTTCGTGCAAAACTTAAAACCATGAAATCATTACAACTTAATGACTTTATCGAAGATATTCTAATCACTTTAGGTAAGCAATATCATATTATTCGTCCATTAGAAAATAAACCAGATATTTTCTTATACATTGTATTAGATAGAGCTAAATCAAATCTTGCATTGGCCCGTAGAAGTTTAGTTGATGTTAGTGCTAAAATACAGTTCTAATCTAACTAGCTGACAACGTATTACAAGCTTGATCTATATTTTTAGATCAAGCTTGTTCTTATTTGGCTCCTTATCTTCTTCATTTCTTATTGTATTTAGCCCCTATCGATTAAATAAAAGAATAAAAAGCCAAGAATTTTTTGATCAAAAATAAGTTTCATAATTATCTTAGTTATATACTTTATGATATAACTACCTATCTAATAAAAAATAGTTAATAAATTAGGTTATAGTCAAAAAGGGAGCTTATCTATGCAGATAAGAAAAATACTAATGGCAGGACTATTTATTATCACACCTGTCATTGCACAAGAGACAAGTAAGATATCTTTATTGCCAGAAGTAAAGCAACTATTAGTAGTGTCAGATATTGATGAAAAAGCAATGGAGCAAAATGGCTATGTATCATTACTCAGCATTAATGGGCCAAAAAGTGAAAACCTTTTTACTGTTGCTAAACGGGTAATTCTTAATAACAACCGCTTATTACAACAAGCAGTAAAAAATAATGATAATAGCTTACTTGAACAGTTTGATACGCCTGAAAATTATTTTGGTAAAAACTATGAGTTACATTTTTTGCTGGGTAAATATCAATTTCCTTGTGCATCACTAGCCAAACAATATTGTGTTGAAGAAGTGCTAAAAGATAAAGAACGGTTAATTCAATTAATAGAAAAAAATAAAATACTATTAGCACGTTATCAAAACTTAATAAAACTACCTAATTTTCAGGCTTATAGTAGTGTTGTTGAAATGCCATTAGCACCTTATCACTATATACTGTTTGCGTCCCAATTAAACTTAGCGCAGGCAGTTTTTGAGATAAATGAGGGACGAGTTAAACAAGGTTTAACTATTATCCAACAAGAAATTGATTTTGCTAAAGATAAATTATTAGGTGGTGATTATCTTATTGGAGGAATGATTGCAGTAAGGCAACTATCAATCAGTTATCATACCTTACAAGCGTTATTAGATAGCCCACAAGTAGCCTCTTATTTAGATGATCCGCAACTTATTAAGTTACTCCAACCTTTATCCGATAAACAACAACAAAGCTTTGCTGATATTGTTAAAAAAGAGCAGCAGTTTGTATTATTGTTTTATTATTTTACTAACGAGCGAAGTCTCCAACAAACTATCGATGACATGTATAAAATAGGCTTTTATAAACAATCCAAACAATATTTAGAGCAAGCTAGAAAGTTAGGCTACCCCCTAAAAATAGATAAAAACGTAACAATGAACTTAGTTTATCAACAGATGCAAAAAATTATTTATAAAGCTAATCTAACCCTACCAGATGCAGCACAACAATATCAAACTGATAAAAGCTTTCCAAAAACAACCCTTAGTATAGAGCAACTTTATAAAAAGTATGGAGCCACTAATTTACTAGCAGGTTTAAGTTTAGAGGAAGACGAATTTACACCCTACTTACATCGTTTTTACGACCTTAATAACTACCTCTGGTTAATTAATGCCAAGCTAAAAATTAAACAAGCAGCTATTACTAAACAACAAGTCCCTGTATTTTTAACTAACTTAGGCGATAAAGCTAACAATCCCTATAGCCAGCAACCATTTAAATGGGAGGCTACAAAACAAATCCTTTCATCAGAGTGGATAAGTAAAGAGATAGATACAGAACGAGATGGTATAAGGGCAAGTGTTTATATTCAGTTTAATAAATAAAATTAACTGATTTTAGCAATAAAAAAGCCAAGTAAAAATTGTTTGGTTTTTTATTAATATATTAATAAAAAAGAGCATCATGAAAATAATTAAAGAAAAATAAAAAATAATTAGTTTTTAAATAAAATTAAGCTAATTTTACAAATTAAATATATATATATCAAAAAGTTAGTGATTAAAAAGTTTGTTTTTTTAGGGCTGGAAAAGAGTGCTTTTTGAATGTAACTAATTGATTTTATTGAAAGTTAAAAAAATTAAAATATTCTGGCCAAGAGCGATTTTATTTGTTATTCTTTTTCAAAACTTAAAGAGGGTAGAAGTTTTCTTTTGATGGGAAAGTTTCAACAGAAAGTTCAGAGAATAAGCTAAGGATTATTAAATTCTTTCAAGCATGTTACATATTTTCTATTTAAAAGTTTAAGCTTAATTATAGTTTTAATTACCTCGGGGGGGGGAATGGCCTAAAAGCTTGCTAACTTTGTTCTGCAGGGAGAGTTGGTTTTTAGGCCAGTTTTAAACTGAAATGAAAACAGTATATTATTCAACATTATCTTTAAGTAATAGAGATCATATCTTTTTGCAGTCTATTATTGTGCTTTATAACAGTAGAGGAAATGCAAAATGGGTGAGTAGTGATGGAATAGATAGCAATTTACTCGTTGTTGGAAAAGATACAGATAGTGATGCCCTGCAGGTTATTCCAAATAATATTAAAGTTGTTCTATCATTTAATAATGACTTCTGTAATGATAATTACCATATTATTTATGTTGAAACACCATTAAAAGCAACAAGTTTGATAGATAAATTAAAAACTGTTGAAGATGTTTTAACACAACTTTCTAATCAGTCAATTAAAAATAATAATGTTATTTCAAATAATTCTAAAAAGTTAAAGCTTTTGCAATGGCCAACAGCAGAAATTATTGCAAAAAATACAGCTTATCCTATTTTATCTGCATTATTAAGTAAACGTCCTATGGGAGTTGAGGAGCTGGTTAGTATCTCCAGAAAATCCGAAGAAATATGTCGTTGCTTTGTGGATTTAGTTGTGAATGCTGGGTGTGCCGAATATATATCTATTAATAGTTCTGTTACTCAAAATAATGAGCATGTAAATGCTGCTGATGTTTCAAGTAAAAGAGGTTTGTTAGATAAAATTCGTAATCGTTTAGGACTTTTTTGGAATTAGTGTAATTAATGATAGAGCATAAAATAATTATTACTGGGTCGATGGGAGCTGGTAAGACTACTGCTATTGCATCAGTAAGTGAAATTGAACCCATGTCTACAGATGTAATGAATACTGATAATTCTGTAGATAAAGAAAAAACAACGGTTGCTTTTGATTATGGTGAGGTTTCCTTAAGTGCAGAAGAGCGGCTGAGAATTTATGGTACACCTGGGCAAGAGCGTTTTTCTTTTATGTGGAAGGTGTTATCTAAAGGAGCTTTAGGATTAATTATTTTAGTGGATGACACAAGAAAAGATCCTTTTAAAGATTTATCTATTTATTTAGAGAATTTTAGCCAATTAATTGAAGAAACGGCTTGTGTGGTATGTATTAGCAAAACTAATAAGAATAATGTAGCAAGAGTTAATGAATTTGCTCGTTATCTAGCATCTCAGGGGGTGATATGCCCTGTTGTACCTGCAGATGTGCGTGAGAAACAAGATGTTTTATTTGTTTTAGAGCTATTGCTAACACAGTTATATGCGTAGATTCAAAAAAAGATGTAGTGGATGGTGTTAAATGAGTAAAGAAAAAGTAGCAGAAATACCTAAAGTATTAAAGGTATCTGCTGATAAATTGTTGAAAGAGCTAGTAGAAGCAGACAATGGAATAGAGACTGCTTTGGTAACTACAGAAGATGGTTTTTCTGTAGCTATTCATTCTACTGAGCAAGTTGAATCATCGAAGCTAGCGGCAATGGCTAGTTCTTTGTCTGCTATTGGTAATTTGTCGGTTGAAGAAACAAATACAGGAACAAAGTACCATAGTATGATTATTGAAAGTGATAATGGCTATGTCCTTATAATGGATATTTGCCATGAAGCATTTCCAATGATCCTCAATATTGTTGCCTCAAAAAAAGCAATACTGGGTAGAGTTATTCATAGCGCTAAATCTGTTGTGGATATTTTACAGGGTAATGCTTCTATAATTGATCGCATCATTTAGTTATTAATATAAGTTTGGAGGAAAAAATGGCGTCTAATATTAAACAATCATTAGAGAGTTTATTAACAACAGATGGAGCATTAGTTGCTGCGTTAGTAGATTCTGAGAGTGGTATGGTATTAGGGCAAGCTGGCGCTGGTTTAGATATTGAATTAGCTTGTGCAGGTAATACTGAGGTAGTAAGAGCTAAATTAAAAACCATGCGCTCATTAAAGCTAGATGATTATATTGAAGATATGTTAATTACTTTAGGTAAGCAATATCACATTATTCGTCCAATGCATTCAAAGCCAGACATCTTCCTTTATTTTGTGTTAGATAAAAGTAAATCTAATCTTGCCTTAGCTCGTAGAAGCTTACACGACATAGAGACTGGTCTTCAGTTTTAATAGTTTTAAGCAGTATACACTTCTTATTTAGTTTTCAAATATAAGAGAAGTAATCATATTGAAAAATATGATTACTTTATTTACAAATTTTGTTATGGACTTAAATTTATATTTTAAAAATATTAGAGCAAGTAAATAGTTCATTGGAGGGAAAATATGAGCTTAGAAGCTTGGCTAGAGGGGTTGATTAAAGGAAAGGATGAGCCTTTAACTGTACCAAAAGATAAGATGATGTTAAATGGACTTTATATTGGTGATGCTATTAAGTCTCATATTGACTGGCGTGAAAATTGGTTTGTTGCAGTACTCGAGCGTAGAGTGGGAGACTACGAATTCACTAAAGTAACAGCAGATAATCTTTGTAATGTTGGGCAATGGATTTATAGTTTAGGAAAAAAGTACGAAGGCATGCCTGAGTATGAGTTATTAAAACAAAAACATGCAGAGTTTCATATGTGTGCTGGTAAGGCTGTTAAATTACATAAAGAAGGTAGTCTGGTAAATGCTATGGCAACAGCTAAGGGGCCATTGCTGGATTTATCTCAAGAGATTGGCTTAAGTTTTATAAAACTATTAAAAGCAGCACAAGAAAAAGGAGCTGCATGATATCTGCTTATCTTGCCTAGAATGAGTTAAGGGTGATGTTGGGTGAGATAAGCATCTTTTAAAGGCCTGAGTTGGTAGAGGCTTATTTAGTGAGGAAATAATATAAGGGCATAAATACTATTAATAATAATTAATTGTTATCCGTAAATCTACAAAATCCCCTTTTATAAAACTGGCCTGAGGGGCAGTTGGTGTTTCTTTGTCTTTGAATTTATGTGTAGGTTTTATAATGGAAGTTGAGAAATTATTAAAGTTTATGGTGGATAAAAAAGCGTCTGATATGTTTTTAACCGTTGGAATTCCACCTACTATAAAGGTTGATGGGAGATTAATGCCATTACCTGTAAACAAATTAACAAATGATGTATTAAAAAAACTTGTGCGCTCAATCATGACAGAGCGTTTACAAAAAGAATTTGCTGCAACACAAGAATGTAATTTTGCAGTGAGCTATCCAAATGTAGGGCGATTTCGTGTAAGTGCTTATATACAAAGAAGTATGGTGGGTATGGTATTAAGGCGCATTGTTACGGATATACCTAGTATTGATAATTTGCAGTTACCTAAAGTTGTTAAAGAGTTGGCTATGGTTAAACGTGGCCTAGTACTGTTTGTGGGGGCAACAGGTGCAGGTAAGTCAACTTCTTTAGCAGCTATGGTGGATTATCGTAATACTCACTCAACAGGGCATATTATTTCTATTGAAGATCCTGTGGAGTACTTATTTGCTAATAAAAATTGTATTGTTACTCAACGTGAGGTGGGGCTAGATACTGAGTCATTTGAAGTAGCATTAAAAAACACGCTTCGGCAGGCTCCCGACGTTATTATGATCGGTGAGGTGCGTACGCGGCAAACAATGGAATATGCATTAGCATTTGCTGAAACAGGGCATCTCTGTTTGGCTACACTCCATGCTAATAATGCTAATCAGGCATTGGATAGAATTATTAGTTTCTTTGCAACGGAACGTCATGCACAAGTTATGTTAGACCTTTCTTTAAATCTACGAGCCATTGTTGCACAACAATTAGTTGCAGATAAAGAAGAAAAGGGCAGACATGCGGCTATAGAAGTATTACTTAATACACCTATTGTTTCAGATATGATTCGTACTGGGCAAGTAACAGAGCTTAAAGGTATTATGTCTCGTTCAGTTGAGTTGGGTATGCAAACATTTGATCAGTCACTGTTTGATTTATTTGAGCGAGGACTAATTAGCTATGAGTCTGCATTGGCTTGTGCCGATTCGGCCAATGATTTGAGGTTAATGATTAAGTTAAAGTCAGAACAAAATATTGCTGGCACAAAACAATTGGTTGGTATGCAACTTGAAGATTATGAAGAAGAACATTATGGATAAAAAGCCAATAATTGGCTTTTTTAAGTAATTTTTTTTAACAGTGTGGTTTTTTATTGCTTTCAGACAATTTTTTAAATGGTTGTTTGAGAGCAAATGATTTATAATATTACTGTAAATTGATTAAAATAAAGCTGTATAAAATCTTAAAAATTGTGATTGGTTTCTTATATATCAAAGATGTAGTTATAATTATTAGTTATATACTAATAACTTTTTTTCTGATGGAAAAACTAATTTATAGAATCAAACTTTATAAGGATTTAAAGTGAATAGCTTTAGTGCTTGATTTGTAAAGCTTCTATAAGGCTACTTTAATCCTTTTTTTAATAGAAGGATATATATTTGAAGGCGAAAGAAGAATTGGAAATAAGTAATATTTGAACTTTTTATAATTAAACGTTCTAAGATAACTTACTTTTTCTCTGTTTTCATAAAGAAATAGATTATGCCGGTTACAGACTCCCCCCTAAGATACCCCGGTGGTAAATCATCTATTATGGAGATGGTTAATGCCATTCTTTATCATAATAATTTGAATAATGGATATTATATTGAGCCTTATGCTGGTGGTGCAGGGCTTGCTTTGTCATTATTGTTTGAAGGTCATGTTAATGAAGTCTTTTTAAATGATCTAGACCGCTCAATATGGGCATTTTGGTATTCCATATTAAATGATACAGAGAATTTTATTAATAGAATACAGTCTGTTGAAGTAACGATGGATGAATGGTATAGACAAAAAGAAATTCAACAAAGTAAAGCTAAGGTAGATTCTTTGGTATTAGGTTTTTCTTCTTTCTTTTTAAATAGGACAAATCGTTCTGGTATTCTAAAAGGTGGCCCTATTGGTGGCTATCAGCAAGAAAGTGAATACAAGATAGATTGTCGTTTTAATAAGACGAATCTTATTAAACGTATCCTTAAAGTAGCGCAGTATCGAGAAAAGATACATATCTATAATTTAGATGCTATTGATTTTGTTCAGACTATCGAGAAAGATATAGCAAATAAACAAGGTTTATTTTGTATTGATCCTCCTTACTATAAGAAAGGGAAATTACTGTATGAAAACTTTTATACCTTAAAGGAACACCAGTACTTAGCTAAATTTCTAATGGATTTTGATTATCCGTGGATTTTAACTTCAGATAATGAACAGGATATAAAAAATTTGTATAGTTGTAATAAACGCTATAATTTTTATTTAGGTTATACAGCTGCAGAAAAAAGAAAGGGGACAGAGTTATTAGTTGTGAGTGATAATATTTCTTTACCAATGTGTTTAAGAAAAAATAAAATAGTAAAACGAATTAATAAGCGATTATAAATGAAAAGGGAATGGCCAGTTGCATCTATATTAATAAATAACGCCAAGCCAACAAGAGAGAGACTCAAAGTATAACCTTATAATTTAGCCAAAAATATTTCTCATCATTATTTTTCTGTGAGTATATTTATTAAAATAATTGCTTTAGTTAGGGTGTGGTAAAGCTATAATGTAAAACGTTTTTCCAAGTTATAAGGAAATACATCTGGCAGTACACCTTTATTAAGGTTTTGCTGTACGTGTTGCCAATAGCTGGCTTGAAGTAAATCACCATGACTGTTTTTAAAGTATTGTTTTTGGGTGGGATCAGTAATTAAATAAAACTCAAATTCCTCTGGAAAAATATCATTTTCTCCAACTGTGTACCAAGGCTCAGAAGCCATTTCTTGTTCTTCTGTTTGTGGTTTAGGGATTTTTCTAAAGTTACATTGCTCCATAGGAACAATTTCATCATAGTCATAAAATACTACCCGACCATGATTAGTCACCCCAAAGTTTTTGATTAATAAATCACCTGCAAACAAACCTGCATTAGCTATGTCTTTAATAGCATGACCATATTCTTTAAGAATACGTTGTTGTTCTTTATCATCTACTTGGTTGATATAGATATTAAGGGGGATCATCCGCCTTTCAATGTAAAGGTGTTTAATAATTAAATAATCACCTTCGATACTTAGGCTATCAGTGCAGGTTTGCTGTAACTGTGTTAAACATTGTTCCGAAAAACGATTTAATGGAAAGGCTACATGGGAAAATTCCCAAACGTCAGCCATACGACCTACCCGATCCTTACGTTTTACCAATTGATAACAGTCTTTAACCACTTTAGGTTGAATATCTTTTTTAATATGGCTAGGGTCTTTTATCAGCTTAAATACATAAGGATAAGAGGGTAGTGTAAATACATTCATCACCATGCCCTCAATACCAGGGGCAATAATAAAATTATCAGTGGAATGACGTAAATGATAAATAAAGGCACGATAGAATTCATTTTTACCTTGCTTATGAAAACCAAGCGCTGTGTATAAATCAGCAATGGTTTTATTGGGGAGTAGTGTTCTTAAGAAACGCACTAATGCAGAAGGTACAGGAAAATCTACTTTAAAATAAACCCGTGCAAAACTAAAGATATTAGAAATATCATATTCATCATCTAAAAAAGCATCTACATAAAGTCTGTCATTACGGGTTAACAACGAGATAACAAAAGGGTAGATTTTATTGTTATTAACCATTCTACCAATACAGTAAGCCCCCTTATTGCGATAGAACACAGGGGTTAGGATATTAATTTGAAAAAAGTTGTTAAGACTAGAAAATTGTTTTTGATATTCCGTAATAGCAGCCGCAACCCGTGCAGTATCCCTAGCTAAATCTTCATAAGATAATTTAATAGGGATTTCTGTTAATAATTTTTCAACTTCTTTAGTGAAATCATTTTCAGTAGGGTAATAGCTACGATAATCAGGGTAGCGCGTTTGAATATCTTTGGTATGAATAGCTGCGTTAAAAAAAATATAATCATTATTATAATAATGGCGATTAAATAATTGGCAGAATACAGAATTATAAAAACTCTCTGCTAGCTCAGGTTGCAAGTGATTATAAAGCTTATGCATATAAGCTATTTTAACGGCTTGCCATAGTTCTTCATCTAACACATCAATTTTAAAAGTAGCGCGAATAGTATCAAGACACTCTTGTACGCGTGTGTCGTATAAATCGATTTGCTCAATAGAGGCTTGATAGGCTTCTTGAAATAAAGATTTTGCAAAATAACGTGCCGCTTTTTTATTATAAACTGTAAAAATTCTAAAATGGCGATTAAAGCCAGCTAGAATTAAATCAGCTAATGCTTGTGCGGTAAGTTCCATAGCCTTCCTGTTATTGTTATTACGCCTACTGAGTTAGGCTCTTATTAGTATACTACACCCAACCCACTCTAGTTGGGTGTAGTATTTGGGTTAAAACTGATGTTCTTCAGTAGAGCCCGTTAATGCTGTTACAGAAGATTCACCACCTTGAATAACTGTTGTCACATCATCAAAATAACCTGCGCCCACTTCTTGTTGATGGGCTGCGAAAGTATAGCCACGTTCTTGAGCAGCAAATTCAAGCTCTTGTACGCGTTCTACATAGTGTTTCATACCTTCGCCTCTAGCATAATGATACGCTAGATCAAACATGTTGTACCACATATTATGAATACCAGCTAAGGTAATAAATTGATATTGGTAACCCATGTCCGCAATTTCTTGCTGGAATTTAGCAATAGTAGCATCATCCAAATTCTTCTTCCAGTTGAAAGAAGGTGAGCAGTTATAAGCCAATAGTTTATCTGGGAACTTAGCACGAATAGCTTCAGCAAACTTTCTAGCTTCATCTAAATTAGGTGTAGCTGTTTCACACCATAATAAATCAGCATAAGGTGCATAGGCTAAGCCACGTGCAATTGCTTGATCGATACCCGCACGTGTTTTATAGAAACCTTCTGGCGTACGTTGACCTACAATAAAGGGTTGATCGTATGGATCTGCATCAGAAGTTAATAGATCAGCCGCATTAGCATCCGTACGTGCTAGAACAATAGTAGGTACACCCATTACGTCTGCCGCTAAACGGGCAGAAACTAATTTTTGAATTGCTTCTTGAGTAGGTACAATTACCTTACCGCCCATATGACCACATTTTTTAACTGCTGATAATTGGTCTTCAAAGTGAACACCTGCAGCACCATTAGCAATCATATTCTTCATTAACTCAAAGGCATTGAGTACACCACCAAAACCAGCTTCGGCATCAGCTACGATAGGTAAGAAATAATCAATTGCTTTATCTTCTGCCAGTTTGCCATCACAAATCGCTTTCCATTGAATTTCATCAGCACGTTTAAAAGTATTGTTCATGCGACGTACAATTTGTGGTACAGAATCGTAGGCATATAAAGATTGGTCAGGGTACATCGTTTCTGAAGTATTAGCATCAGCCGCTACCTGCCAGCCTGATAAATAAATTGCCTCAATACCTGCTTTCGCTTGCTGTAAAGCTTGGCCACCTGTTAATGCACCTAAGGAGTTAACATAACCTTTTTTAGCTCCACCATTTAATAAGCCCCATAATTTTTCAGCGCCTTTTTTAGCGAGCGTATATTCAACTTGTACACTGCCTCTCAGTCTTACTACATCTTCAGCACTATAAGGGCGAGTAATATTTTTCCATCTTGGATTTTCTGCCCAGTCTTTTTTTAAGGCTTCAACTTGTTGTTTGATCATTGTTATTTCCTCAACTCATTATTGTTGTACTACAGGTTTGTGGTTTAAGTTAAATCAGCTCATAGGCTGGGGTTGTTAAAAATTCTTCAAAGCTATCATTGGCTACTAACTGACGAATAATTGTTGCTGCTTGTTCAATACTTTGATGTTCATTGGTAGCTGTATTTTCTTTTAAGTAGGCTGCTTCTTTATCAATTAATTGTTGAACACGTTGTAAAGTAATAGCTTCACCATCAGTACTGGTTAAGCCAGCCACACGAATCCATTGCCATAATTGTGCCCGTGAAATTTCCGCAGTAGCCGCATCTTCCATTAGATTAAAGATAGGAACTGCCCCACTTCCTTGTAGCCATGCTTTAATGTAACGCATAGCTGCACTTACATTGATACTAATACCTTCGGCAGTAATAGTACCCTCTGGGATAGAGAGTAAGTCCTGTGCAGTAATATTCAGTGTAGGTTGCTGTTTAGTAATTTGATTAGCGGTTGGCATATATTCATCAAATACTTTCTTAGCAATGGGTACTAAAGCAGGGTGAGCAACCCATGTACCATCATGACCATCTTGTACTTCACGTAATTTATCATTACGTACCTTTTCTTCTGCTTGCGCATTACCTTCAGGATCATTTTTAATAGGAATTTGTGCTGCCATACCACCCATTGCATGCACACCACGCTTGTGACATACCTCAATTAATAGTTTTGAGTAACTTCTTAAAAAGTGAGTGGTCATGGTTACTTGCGCACGCTCAGGTAATACTTTATCCGCATGATTTCTAAAGCGTTTGATAAAGTTAAAGATATAATCCCAACGGCCTGCATTTAAACCAACGATATAGTCTTTTAATTCAAATAGAATTTCTTCCATTTGGAAAGCCGCTGGAATGGTTTCAATTAATAGTGTGCAACGTATAGTGCCATGAGGAATAGCCAAAAACTCTTCCGCAAAACTAAATATCTCAGCCCATAAACGCGCCTCTAAATAATGTTCAGTTTTAGGAATATAGAAATACAACCCTTTATTACGTTGTAAGGCATTTTGTGCATTATTGGTTAAGAACACGGCTAAATCAAACAAGCAACCACTTACCCGTTGCTCATTTAATAACGCATGTTTCTCTTCCATATGTAAACCGCGCACACGCACCATTAAAATGGCATGTTCTGGGTTAACTTGATAGTTTTTACCTTCAGGGCTTTGATAGGTTAACTCATCATTAATGGCATCACGTAAATTAATTTGCCCATCAATGGTGGCTTGCCAAGTAGGGCTATGGGCGTCTTCTAAGTCCGCCATAAATACTTTAGCACCCGAGTTAAGGGCATTAATCATCATCTTACGATCAACAGGGCCAGTGATTTCTACCCGTCTGTCTTGAATGTCAGCAGGAATAGAAGCACCTTGCCAATCACCTTCACGAATATGTTTAGTTTCAGCTAAAAAATCTAAACTGCCACCTTGATCTAATACCGTTTGTCTTTGTTGGCGATCGGCCATTAATGCTCTACGTCTTGCACCAAAACGACTTTCTAATTGCTCTAATAATTCAAGCGCTTTGGGAGTAATTATTTGTTGTGCTTCATTGCTTATTGATTCAGTTATTTTAATAGGCATGACAATCTCCATCCAGACTTTATATTGTTGTTGGGGGTATGCTAAGAGGGATGGGCTATTGACAGCAAGCAAAAGATAATTTATAAATGGTATTTAAACTATACTAAAAATTAATAATTGGTGGTGTGTAATGAAAGTAGATAAAACAACTTTCTATAAAGGACAATTTTTTAAAGCGATCAGAGCATTTTGCTCAGTGGTGGAAAATGGTAGCTTTTCCAGTGCCGCATTAGATTTAGAAACCAGTCAACCTGCGCTGTCACTGCAAGTACAAACATTAGAGCAACACCTAAACACCATCCTATTTGAACGCAAAGGGCCAAAAATTCAAATTACCCCCGATGGTAAACAACTTTATGAAATGGCCAAACCCATTGTGGCCAGCGTGCAAAGTTTACCTGAGCAATTTTTGAATAGCCGTGAAGAGCTAAGTCATGGCGACTTAAAGATTGTAGGAGGGGAGACAGCATTATTAAACTTACTACCTGATATCTTAAAAACATTCTGCCAACAATACCCAGCTATTCGGATTATTACCCAATCTACCATTGTTAAAGATATCCCCAATCTATTAATGTCAGATGAAGCTGATTTTGCCATTGGTAGTTTATCGACAGAAAATGATGATCTATTGTTCTATCCTATTTTTGAGTTTTCACCTATTTTGATTATTCCTGTTAATCATCCCTTAACTAAGTTTACTGAAGGGGAAATTACTTTAAGAGAAATAGCCCAATATGGTCTAATCGTACCCCCTGAACACTCCTATACATGGTGGGCGGTAAGGTTTATTTTTCAACAACATCAACTAGAATGCCCGATTAGATTAACTGTTTCCAGTAGTGAGGCAGCTAAACGTTATGTGAAAGCAGGGCTGGGTATTGCTATTGTGACGGAAGCCTGTCAGCTAGATGATCCTGAAATAACAGGAATTTCGATGGAGCACTACTTTCCTAAACGGCATTATGGGCTTATCCAACGCAGGGGTAAATTTTTGTCACCACAAGCATTAAAGTTTAAAAAGTTAGTATTAAATGTGGGGAAGTAATCAGTATTAGTAACTAAACCTGTAATATCACTATTACAGGTTATAGTGAGAATCTATGGTTTTACAGATAAAGTCTGACAAAAGCTAATTAAATGCTCAGTAAGTAAGGCAATATCATGCATTACTACTAAAAATATAGCAAAGCTAATAATATTCACAATAACAATTGAGAACATCGCCACTTGTCGTTTATAACCAATGTTATAAGTAATAATACCTAAGCAATAACCTAGAACGGTAAATAACCCACCTGTAATGGTTAAAAACACATGATGTGAAGGGTAATGTAATACCTGAAAAAAAGTCACCGTATCTACTGTCGTATAAACACAGTATTTTTGTTGCAGCATAAAGTGTTGATGGTCAACCACACAAATAACAATTAATGGAATTATTAATAATATAGAACAAGCAACTGATAAGGTTAAAAGAATCTTATTGGATGAAATAGGTGCATTAGTAACATTGCTAAAATCGCTCCTCTTAAGGAGTCTAGCAACTGCACAAGAGAATAGCCCCAATATAACAAAAACACCAATATAGGCACTTAATAAAATAAAGAAATCTGCGTAACTCATCCGTGTCTTCTTACTGCTGAGTGAATGAAATCAATTGCTTATTCCAATTAGAACAGCTAAAGCCTGTATAAATGGTGGTAATAAACTTGTTGGCCAATAGTATAATGGAAATATTATAAGAAATCTCTACTGATTTACGAAACGCTTGTTTTTTATAAAAGGGTGATGTTTAATTATTACAGTATATCTAGATAAATAGAGTATGGGTTTGGTCACCCATAATAGAACAGGTCAGCTTTACTTGCTTATACTTGCCCTCAGTATTTAGCAGTTATTAGGGGTTAATAATTGGAAAAGGATAATCCCCAATGCTTAATTTTGTTATTACCTTAATTCCTTACAACCTAACAGGTAAAGCAAAATGACTATATACACTATTTCTGCGCATATAAAAACTAATACAGCTTCTGAAAATCTTTACTATGATATGGAGCTGTATAAAACGGACTGGTCGGGTAACGAAACTTATGCTTTAAGACCTACAGGTAAACGCCCATTACAAGCAGATTATAAAACTCAATCCCATCCCTCACTAGAAATTAGCGACCCACCAGAAACCTGCTATATACTCTCTATCAACCTCTATCGCAAAGTGGGTGTTGACTATATCAAGATGAATCAAGACCCTATGACCGCAATAATGCCGCTAAAGGGTTTTCAAACAACAGATAAAGAATGGGGGGCTTCAAGGGAATTTGGATATTTTGAAACAGCCCAAGACACTAAAAAAGCTGAAGAGGGGCAAGTAAATACTTATAAATTAAATATATCCTCAAAACCCAGAATATTTGAAGCTAAAGAACATCCTATAGGTGATCCGCTTGATCCTTTTACTAAAGAAAAGGTTGAAGCAGAATTAAAAATTAGAATGACTAGGCCAGTGCCACCAGAATTAATAATTGATTATACTCTTCCTAAGACTGATCCTAAAAATCAAGCTATACTAAAATCTCAACAGGAAAGAAATCGAGTAAAATTTTATCCTTGGCAAGATAGATCTATGCTATGTGGTGCAGCATCGTTCTTTTACTGTTTACAAAAAGATCGACCAGATATTTATCAGCAAGTAATAAAGGAGTTATGGGAAACGGGTGAAACCAAAATAGGCTCCTTAAAAATTAAACCTAGTAAGGGAGCAAAGCATCCAGATAATTTTTTTAGAGACACAGGTATGGCAAGAGTACCTGCTATAGATTGGATAAGTTTAGCTAGTTTAGTGGATACAGATACTACTTTTTCTATAGATAAACCAACAGGACCTATGGTTAATATTTCAAGTATTACACTGGCAGAAACAATAGAGAAATGGTTTCATAAAATAGGTTGTAGGACATTATTTGATAATATTTCTTATAGCTGGCATAGTAACTTAGCAGATGTTTGTCAGTTAAATCATTATATAAAACCAGATAGTCAGCATTTAATTACCTTAATATCAGGAGCAATGCTAAAAGGAGGTGTAACTTTCTTAGGGATGAGTGCTAAAAGTCACTGGATAACATGGAATGATAAATTAAGAGTTAAAAGAGCAAAATTGACAGATCCTTTAGGTGCAGAAGTAACTACTACAACTAGCTTATCAACATTGGTTGAGTTAGAGATGTTTTCATGGGGAAATGTGAAACAATACTTAAAAGATGATATAACTTTGGGAGAGTTCTTGAAGCATACATATGGAGGAATGGTATTTACTAAAATACCTTAGTATTTATGAAAAAGAAGATCATTATTTTTTATGTAAATATCATAATTCTAATTATGCTATTAAGTAGTTGTACTCCAAAAGCAGTTTTTACTCCTGATACTCTGCCAAATGCTATAGTAGGACAGAATTATTATGCTGAAATAGATATTGCAGGAGGTTCTGGTCCTGTATCAGCAGGAGGTTTTGAGGTTTCTATGAAACCTGATGAGCTGTGGTTTGAAGTAAACCGAAAAAAGGATAATTTTTATAATAGCTTTATTATTCATGGTATACCAAAAACACCAGAAGATATAACTATAATAATAAAGGGAGATATGGTACCAACAGGATTATTTGGAAGTGGTACTGAATTTAATAAAACCTATATTATTAAAGTAAAAGAAGCAGAATGAAAAAATTAAGCATAATATTTGCTATACGTTTTTTACTAATAGATGTTCTTCATTGGAATTAATTATTATTCCTGATAATTATTGATTAAGTTATCTTAAAGTAAATAAGATTCTATCTAATAGAGGTTAATATGCCAATAGAAACAGTTGATAAATACAATAAGCGATTTCAATTTATTGATGATGACCAACAGCCTTATGCAAATTATGATTATATTGCTTATTTTGAGGATGGTACTAGTAAGCGTGGTACAACAGATCAAGAGGGTTATACTGAGGAATTTTATACAGCAACTGAACAAAAAATTAGTGTTCATTTAGTGATGGGTAACGAAAAGCAATACCTTAATATTGATTAATATACAATAAACGTAGGTAATGTATATTGAGTAGCCTGTTAGGTTAACTAACAGGCTGTTGCTATATCATACTAATCTCATTGAATAATCAGTAGCTCTTACATTTTTAGTCAGTGCACCAATTGAAATACGATCTACACCTGTGGCTGCAATGGCTTGTAACATGGTGAAATCAACCCCGCCAGATACTTCTAGCACTGCTTTACCTTTGGCAATAGAAACTGCTTTTTGCATAGCTTGATGGGTAAAGTTATCTAATAAAATAGAAGTGGCACCATTATCTAGCGCAACTTGTAACTGTTCTAAGGTTTCAACTTCAATTTGAATTTCTACATTACTATTTAATGCAAACGCAGCTTGTAATGCTTCAGCAACGCCACCAGCGCCTGCAATATGATTTTCTTTAATTAAAATACCATCATATAAAGCTAAGCGTTGATTATAGCCACCGCCCACAATAACTGCATATTTTTGGGCTAAACGTAAGCCTGGTAAGGTTTTACGGGTATCATAAATACCTATTTTACTACCTTCTACTGCTTTAACATGGTAGCGAGTAGCAGTAGCAACACCTGACAGTAATTGTAAGAAGTTTAAAGCGGTACGTTCTGCTGTCATTAATGAACGGGCAGGGCCTTGTAATTCTATTACGGTACTATCACGGGTCATTAATTGACCTTCTTGATAGTTAGCAATCATTTGAATACGGGGATCGACTTTGCGTAATACTCGATAAAACCAAGGTAAACCACAGAGTACCGCTTCCTCACGAACAATAATACAGGCTTGGCGAATATCTTCTGGTACTAATAATCCTGTCCAATCGCAATAGCCTACATCTTCAGCGAGTGCATCATTAACATTGCGTTCAATAGCTACTTCTAAATCGTGTTGATAGGGTACACCAATAGGTGATTGATAGTGGCTCATTATACGGCACCTACATTGCTAAATAAGGCTTGGTCTTTGGCAAGATCGCCACTAGCTTTAACATTAATTTGTCTATTGGTAGAAAAATCCAACATACGATTAATACCTAACTGGGCTCGTTCAGCAATGGTTTGTTCTACATGAATTTCATGAATCCCTTGCTCTAGGGTATCAGCAAGATTTTGTAGGGTATTCATCGCCATCCACGGACACATTGCACAGCTTTTACAAGTAGCGCTATTACCAGCAGTAGGGGCGGTAAAAAATTCTTTATTGGGGGCGGCTAGTTTCATTTTATAAAGCACACCACGATCAGTGGCTACAATAAAACGTTTATCGGATAACTGTTGAGCCGCTTTAATTAATTGGGTTGTAGAGCCTACTACATCTGCTTGTTCTACTACAGACTGTGGTGATTCAGGGTGTACTAATATTTTGGCATCTGGGTATTGCTGGCGCATTTGCTCTAATTCAATCCCTTTAAACTCATCATGCACAATACAGTTACCTTGCCATAACAGCATATCAGCACCTGTTTGCTCTTGGATATAGCTGCCTAGATGTTGGTCTGGTGCCCACAGAATTTTTTCACCTTGTTCATGCAGTGCTTTAACAATATCTAAGGCAATAGCAGAAGTAACCACCCAATCAGCTCGTGCTTTAACTTTAGCACTGGTATTAGCATAGACTACAACCGTACGGTCAGGGTGTTTATCACAGAATTTAATAAAATCTTCGGCAGGGCAACCGAGGTCAAGGGAACAAGTAGCATTAAGGTCTGGCATTAAAATACGTTTATTAGGGCTAAGTATTTTAGCTGTTTCACCCATAAATCGAACGCCTGCCACAATCAGCGTTTTGGCAGGATTATCGCGGCCAAAACGAGCCATTTCCAATGAGTCAGCCACGCAACCGCCTGTTTCATCAGCCAGTGCTTGTAGTTCTGGGTCTACATAATAATGAGCAACTAATGCTGCATTTTCACGTTTGAGCAATTTCTTGATGCGTTCTTTTAGTGCTTGTTTAGTTGACTCAGAAAGTTGCTCGGGTACACTGGCTAATGCTTCACGGATGCTAAGCGTTTGGCCTGCAATAGGAAACGTATAGCTAATCATTTTTTCTGACATGGTACTTTATAAACCCTAACTGTATGAAGACCAACTGTGTTATTTACCATGGTAAAAATAAATTACACTTATTAATTTTACTCACTATTAGTTTTTTTAGTATGACGATGACGTCTACCTATAACCGTTCGTATTAAGAAGAAAATACTAAATACAACTATTGCAATTACTATGACAGGGAAAAGATTATTGCCTATTTTTTGTAATTGCTCTTGAAAAATTCTACCAGCACTATAACCAATAGTTACAAAGATAGACGACCATAGTGCGGAGCCTACTGCATTACAGATAATAAATCGTACACTATTCACACCAGCTATGCCAATAGAGATAGGTCCGATAGTCCTTAATCCATAAAGGAAACGTAAGCACACAATAGCGAGTAAATCATGTTTGCGAATCATTGTTTCTACTTTTTCGATCTTATCTTTATGCTTAGGTAACTTTTCGATGATAGCAGGGCCGTAATAATGACCCACTAAAAATAATACAGAATCGCAAAGCCAAGCACCTATAAAAGCCATAAAATAGACCATAGGTAAACTTAACGTAGTATTAGCTGCTATGCCGCCTAATACAGCTACTGTTTCACCCTCAATGATAGCGCCTAAAACGATAGCAATATAACCATATTGAGCAATAAAAGAAGCTAAATCCACACTAAATGCCTAGTAAAGATAATTGATGAAAGCTATATATTATAGCAAGGATAAATTCCGACTAGTATTTTTTATTGATTTTACTTTACCCAAGTCTAACCAGTACATGATAACCGTAACAATATATTGCTGTTGTGCAGAGGTTAATGGTTGGTTTTTAGGAATACCATGCCATTTTTGTAAACAACCTCGACAACAAGTAGCTGTAGCATGTTGTGCTACAAACACGGGATGGCCTTTCCATGGGGTTTGTTTACCATCATTAACAGGCTGTGCAGGCGCTAAGCGTTGTGCAATAAATTCAACTGCATGCTGAGTAATAATTTGTTTACCTTTTTGTTGCAGGTAAAAATAATCTTTAGCATTAAGGGCAATATTACGACGAAATTTTGATTGATTTAGCCGCTCGAAGAGTGCAGCTAAATCATCTGTTGTAGGCATAACTAATGAATACCCTTGAGTTTATTTAACAACTCATGGCTAGGGTAACCATCAGCAGGCAAGCCAATACTTTGTTGATAACTACGCAATGCTTGACGGGTATTAGCACCAATAATGCCATCCGCATGACCAGCACTATAGCCATGTTGATTAAGTAAACTTTGTAATTCTTTGCGTTCAGTTCTGGAGAGTGGTTTATCTTCAACAGGCCAACTACTTATAACTTTGCCTGCTTTACCTTTTAAATTATCCATTAATAAACTTACTGCTAAGGCATAAGAGGTAGAGTTATTATATTTCATAATAGCAAAGAAATTACGATACACAATAAAAGCAGGACCACGGGCTCCTGCAGGTAAAATAATCGCTGCTTGTAAACTGTGTTCTGTAGTAGCAATAGCCTGACCATTAACCAACGTTACCCCCATTGCTGACCAGTCGGCAACAGACTTTTTAGTGCTAATATCTGTAAGGTAATAGTTAAAGTTGGTTGGTAATTTAACCTCGTGTCCCCATGTTTCTTTGTATTGCCAACCTGATGTTTTTAAGTAGTTAGCGGTAGAGGCGAGGGCATCGGGTACAGAAGTCCAAATATTACGATGACCATCTTTATCGAAATCAACCGCTAAAGCTAAATAAGTAGTAGGAATAAATTGAGTTTGCCCCATTGCCCCTGCCCATGAGCCAATCATATCCTTACTGTTTACATCACCATTTTGTAAGATTTGTAAAGCAGCAATTAACTGCTCCCTTGCAAAACTAATACGTCTACCTTCATAAGCTAATGTAGCCAGTGAGCGAATAACATTCTTATTACCCGTAAAGCCACCGTAACCACTTTCCATGCCCCAAATGGACACCATTACTTCTTGGTCAACACTATATGTTTGTTCAATAGCGTCTATTGTTTGTTTGTGTTCTTGAATTTTCTTTTCGCCATTAGTAATGCGAGTGGCAGATACGGCACTACTCAAATACTCCCAAACTGGGCGAGTAAATTCTGGCTGACTATAATCGGCTTTAACCACATCTGGGTCGGGTGTTACACCATTAAACGCTTGCTCAAAAACTTGCTCATTAATTCCTTTGGCTAAAGCAAAATCTTTAAAATCAGCTTTCCAAGCATTAAAACTTTGAGTAGGTGCTAAAAATCTAACTTCTGGTTCTTCTGTCGTTGTTTGTTTAACAGTAGGTTGTGGGGTTACTTTAGCCTCAACAGTCTTTTCTTGTGCAACTGTAATAGCCGTTTGCTCTGTGTAAGCATCTGTAGCGGGTTGTGAGCAAGCAGTTAACAATAATGTTAATCCTGCACAAGTAACACGATAGAACATGGTAACCTCAATTAAAACGGCTATTAATAAAGAAAGATACTATTTTACCGATTTAATAAGGAATAGTCTTTAGCTTAATGGATGATGGTTTTTATTTGTTTGTTGTGTTGCTAAATTGAAGATAAATAACAAAAAGTAATCAGAAGGGAGAAACAATAAAGAAATTATAGAAGAGGGGATAAAAATAATAGTTTGTTAAGCAACAAAAGCCTCATCATAACGGTTGTTACGTGAGGCTTTACGGTTATAGCTGCCTTTACCTTTGGCTGGTTTTTCAGAAAAGCTACGAAATTGTGGTTGCATAACTAAACGTTTAGCCTTACTAGGCTCTCTACGCATTTTCTTGGTCATAAAAATCCCTCTATAGGTGTGTTAATTTAAGGCATGTATAGTGGCAGATTTTACAAATAAAGCAATCGGCTTAAGCCAGTAATTAAGCAATGGTTAAGTTATTTTTTTAGCTTTTTATTATTAATATAATTATTTTCTAAATACTCAATCATTAAGTTCGCAATATCTTTTTGAGTTATTGCCTCAATACCCTCTAAGCCGGGTGAGGAGTTTACTTCCATTACCAGTGGCCCACGATTGGAGCGTAGAATATCAACGCCTGCTACATGTAAGCCTAGTACTTTGGCTGCTTTGACTGCTATTGCACGTTCTTTGGCAGTGATTTTTATAGGTTCAGCTGTACCACCACAGTGTAGGTTAGAGCGAAAATCACCTGCTTGTGCTTGGCGTTTCATGGCAGCAACAACTTTACCACCAATGACAAAACAGCGAATATCAGCACCTGCTGCCTCTTTAATATATTCTTGCACCATCATATGGTGTTTGAGTTTCATAAAGGATTGTAGTACAGATTCGGCTGCTTTTTTAGTTTCACAGAGTACTACACCTAGCCCTTGAGTGCCTTCTAACAGTTTAATCACTAAGGGTGCACCACCTACCATTTGAATAAGGTTGGCAATATCATCAGGGGAATGGGCAAAGCCAGTGATAGGTAGGTCGATGCCTTGTGTTGAAAGCAGCTGCAAACAACGTAATTTATCCCGTGAACGAGCTACAGCACCTGAGTTATTCAGTGTAAAAATACCCATCATTTCAAATTGCTGTAATAAGGCACAACCATAGAAGGTGATGGATGCACCAATTCTAGGGATTACTGCATCAATATCATTTAATGATTCACCTTGTGAGTGGATCTGTGGTTGTTGGCTAGTAATATTCATATAAGCCCGTAAAGGGTTTATGACTATCATTTGATGGCCGCGATGAGTACCTGCCTCAAGTAATCTATTGGTCGAATAAAGTTCAGCGTTACGTGACAGAATAGCTATTTTCATAGAGTGGTTAACTCAACTATTTAGGTAAAAGACTAAACAGCGGTTTAGGTTGCACATAAGAAAGTGCTGGATTAACCAGTAACTGACCATCAATAAGCGCATTAGAACCCAAAAGTACACGGTATTGCATGGATTTACGGCAAGCTAATGTAAACTCAACTGGCCAAGTCCGATTACCTAGTGCTAATAGGGTGCGAATAACATAACGGCTTTGACTCTGCCCATTAGAGCTTTTAATAGTTTTAGTACTAACCAATAGTGCTTCACAGCGATGGCCCCGCTGTACTAAAGTACCTATATGGGCAGTGAAACGAACCCATTTTTGACCATTACGCGTAAAAACTTTGCTATCGGTAGCATGGAGACTGGAGGTAGTTGCTCCAGTATCAATTTTTGAACGTAATCCAACAACCCCTAGCTCAGGGAGGCTAATCCATTCATTTAGGCCAACGACAAAAGGGGCTTGTTGGGTCATCATGGTTCTCAGATAAATTAAGCGTTTTGTTGTTCAGCAGCAATTTCTGCTTTGATCTTTTCCATATCAAGACCACGTACTTGCTCGATTAAGTTTTCAAAGTCAGCCGCTGTTAAAGCACCTGCTTCAAAATAAACAACTACTTGTTCACGAAATACAGCAATGGTTGGAATAGAGCGAACCCCAAAACTACCTGCTAGTTCTTCTTGCTCTTCGGTATTGATTTTACCGAAGACAATATCAGTATGTTTTTCAGAAGAAGCTTCAAACGTAGGTGCAAAATTACGACATGGGCCACACCATGCTGCCCAGAAATCTAAAATAACAATATCGTTATTTTCAATAGTTTGTTCAAAGTTTTCTGTGGTTATTTCAATAGTAGCCATAAAATTTATCTCGTTAATTAAAGTTAAAAATAAATGCTTATTGCGGCTATTGTACTGTGTTTGTGTAGCATAAATACAATAGTAATTATGTCCTAAGTTCATTAATTAAATTTATTGATACTATTAATTTTCACTGCTGCATATCTTTTAATGGAATGTTGTACAATAGTGCCAATTTTAAATAATGAATGCTGAAGCGAGATTGTTATGACTGATGTAAAACACTCTAAAGTAATTGTATTAGGTGCTGGCCCTGCAGGTTATACAGCAGCTGTTTATGCAGCACGTGCTAATTTAAATCCATTATTAATTACGGGTATGCAACCAGGTGGTCAATTAACCACAACTACTGAAGTTGATAATTGGCCAGGTGATGTAGAGGGTGTACAAGGCCCTGCATTAATGGATCGTATGCAAAAACATGCCGAGCGTTTTGCCACAGAAATTGTATACGATCATATTAATAAGGCTGATCTATCCAAAAAACCTTTCACTTTAGTGGGGGATAGTGGTACTTATACCTGTGATGCTTTAATTATTGCTACAGGCGCGTCTGCTCAATACATCGGTTTACCTTCTGAAGAACGTTTTATGGGTAAAGGTGTTTCTGCCTGTGCAACCTGTGATGGTTTCTTTTATAAGAAACAAGTGGTAGCGGTAGTGGGTGGTGGTAACACAGCAGTTGAAGAAGCACTGTATTTATCTAATATAGCTAAAGAAGTACATCTTATTCACCGTCGTGACAAGTTACGTTGTGAAAAGATTATGCAGGATAAGCTGCTAGAAAAAGCAAAATCAGGCAATGTGGTGATTCATTGGAATACCACGCTTGATGAAGTATTGGGCGATAATATGGGGGTTAATGGTGCGCGCTTAAAAGATGTTAATACAGGTGCAACCACTGATCTTGATTTGATGGGCGTATTTATTGCGATCGGTCATAAACCCAATACAGATATTTTCCAAGGTCAATTGGATTTAGATAATGGTTATATTAGATTGCACGGTGGTAAACATGGTGTCACTGCTACCAGTGTAGAGGGTGTGTTTGCAGCAGGTGATGTGGCAGACCAAGTATATCGTCAAGCCATTACATCGGCAGGGGCAGGTTGTATGGCTGCATTAGATGTAGAACGTTATTTAGACGGAATATAACAGCAGTGACATTAGCCCTATTGGCAGATGAAAACTTAGATTTTCCACCTTTAGAAAATGCGTTAACAGAGCCTAATGGCCTGTTAGCGGTGGGTGGTGATTTATCTCCAGAACGTTTAGAAGCCGCTTACCGCCATGGCTGTTTTCCTTGGTTTAATATGGATGATCCTATTTTATGGTGGTCTCCTGATCCAAGGATGGTGTTATTTCCTGAAAAGTTACATGTTTCACGAAGCATGCTGAAACTATTGAAGAAATCACCCCTTGAAATTACCTTTGATAAGGCTTTTGCTGCGGTTATTAAAGCCTGTAGTGAGCCACGTAGCTATACCGATCAAACGTGGATCACAAAAGATATGCAACAGGCTTATATTACTATGCATAATAAGGGCTTGGCACATTCTGTAGAGGTTTGGTTAGAGGGGCAGCTAGTGGGTGGTTTGTATGGTTTATTATTAGGCCGCTTGTTTTTTGGTGAGTCAATGTTTAGTCGCGTGAGCAATGCTTCTAAACTTGGTTTTATTCATTTGGTCTATAAGTTAAGAGATGCTGGTGTAGTGTTAATTGATTGCCAGATGCATACTACACATTTGCATAGTCTGGGGGCTGAGTTAATAGCGCGCCAAAAGTTTGCAAACTATTTACAAGAATATCAAAATCAATCAATGACTATTGATTGGCAGTGTAGTAGTGGGATTGTTGTATGAAAAATGATCTGGCTAATATTAATCTTTATTTAACAGATCCACATCCCTGTAGTTATTTAACAGATCAACAAGCTTCTACCATTTTTGTTGAGCCTAATGTCACGCTTACTAAAAATCAATACACAGAACTATCCAGTTTAGGGTTTCGGCGTAGTGGTAGCTATGTTTATCAACCCCATTGTGCAAATTGTCATGCATGTATTCCAGTACGAGTAATCGTTAATCAATTTGAACCTAATCGCCAACAAAAACGTATTATCCGTTACAACCAAGATTTACAGATTAAGCAAGTAAAACCTCAATTAACTAAAGAATATTTCTGGTTATATGAGCGTTATATTGGTATGCGCCATACGGATGGAGATATGTATCCTGCTACTCGAGAGCAATACCAAAGTTTCCTAGTGGATGCGCCTGATTATTGCTCTTTTTATGAGTTTAAAAAGGATGGTCAGTTATTGGCAGTGGCGGTGGTTGATTTATTAGAAGACAGCTTATCGGCTGTTTATACATTCTTTGAACCTTTAGAGCATCGTCGTAGCTTGGGGCAATATGCTATTTTGTGGCAAATAGAAGAATGTAAACGTTTGGGATTATCTTATTTATCTTTAGGCTATTGGATTAAAAACTGTCGCAAAATGAGCTATAAATTACAATATAGACCTGTTGAATTATTTATTAATCAACGCTGGATACAGTTAAATAGTTAACGCTGGTTATTGTTCAAAAGATCATTAGGAACATACTATTAAAAATATAGGAAACTCCTAAAAATCTCTTGTATTTAGCTTACAAAGCTTGTTGCTTTAATCATTAAGCTACAACTGTATTAGTTATATGTTGTTCAAGAATTCCTAAAATAGCACTGTCAGTGTTCTCATCAAATTTACGGGCAAATAAGTTTTTGCTGTCAGTTAAGCTTTTAGCATCCTCAGTTATTAAATCTCTAGGGCGTAATTTAATGGTTCCCATTGGAATCCAATCAATAAATCTTTTATCAGTATTTACTAAGTTATTTTTATAACTAGTATTCATGATAACGGTTTGAAAAAAACTTTCGTCTGCAATTAATGTATTTTTGTAAAACGCTTTAAACCGTTTGACCTCTTTATTATGGGTTACAAACTCACAAAATTTTCGTGTTAGAATCATCCACTGATTACCAATATAAGGTGTTGCATCCTTAAGAAACTCACGCTTGGAAACTGTTGTATTGGTAGCGATAACATGATCATCAGTTTCAATAAAATAGTTTTCTATACGGTGTAAAGTATTTGGTCGTAATTTGGCTTGATCAGATACTTTTAAAAAATCAGTATCTTTATGTTCTTTTAAAAAATTAAAAATATATTCCTGTGATTTTAAAGGAAAATCTTGCCCACTAAGGTTGATAAAGAACTGCCATGTGTTACTCTTTTTCAAGAGTTCGGCAATGCCTCGTAGCTCAATATCTACTAAACTATATCCACCCCAGATGGCTTTTTCACTTTTCAGTAAGGAGACATTAGGATAGTCATTTAAGAATTTAGAGAGTTCAGCTTTTATATTGCTGTCTGATTTTTCATCAATATGGATAATATAACAATTATCTGGATGATAAATAGCCTTGAATAGTCTTTTAAATTGATTAGGATAGCGGTGCATCATGATAAGATAAGCAATCATGAGTATCTCCATAGGGTTAGTGCTATTAACTTAATTAACAGCACTAATAAGTGGTTTTTTTAAAATAAAATGGTTTTTAATAGGGCTATTGTTAGCGATTTAACTAGCGTGTTTATCCCAAATAGCCTCACCAAGGCCATTAACAGTATGGACAGAATCGTAACCTGCTCTAGCATAGAGTTTAAGTATTATTTTGTGGGTTTTATGTTTGTGGATAGCAAGTGATTTTAATTTATTAAGTATTGGCTTAGCAGGTTCTAGCCAATGCTTGGTGATAGAGGTTACATAACTAATAAAGGATTGTTTATTGGTAAAACTGGCAACTTCTTCTTCTAAATGTTTTATGGATCTTAATGAAAATTTCATAAGAATACTCCGAATGAGTTCTATTAATTGAATAGAACTATGCCTTGAATATACACGCATAATTGAAACTGAGGTGGCTTAGAGTATTTCTTGATATGTCGTTACAGTGCGCTTAATAGATTTTTTAAGCGTTTAGTTATATATGCCATCCTTGGCAATTAATTACTAAGTAAAACTTGTTTAGTTTGTACTCGTAATATTATTTCTTATGTTTGCCATGATCAGGTGCCATACTGATAAGTACATTGTCTTTATCAATAAAATGGTGTTTTAAAGCAACTAAGATATGGCCTGCTACCATTAGGCCACAGAACCAGCCTAGGTAAGTATGGATCTCTCTCATTAATCCAGTATATTCAGGTTGTGGACCTGTTAATGGCGGTAGAGTGAATAATCCTGCAAATAATACCGGTTTATTAGCAAAAGAACTAAGTAACCAACCACTTAGTGGCATGCCTATTAATGCTAATAAATATAATGCAAGATGGCCTAATTTAGCCATTTGTTGCATATGCTTACTCATTGTATTAGGTAACGCGGGTGGGGTATGAGTAAGGCGCCAAATAATACGGATAACTATAAGTGCTAGTAAAGTACTGGCAACTGCTTTATGTAAGATGGTTAAGCCATGTTGTGGGTTGAAGGTATCACGGCCATAGACGGCCATCATGCCAATAATCCAAACAAATATCCAGATAAAGGCCATTAACCAGTGTAGGATTTTAGCAGTTGCTGTATAGGAATGTGATTGAGTCATTTGTTCTCTTCAATAAAGGCTGTTGGTATTATTTTTAAATAACCTTAATAAGGTTAATAATAAAAAGTATAATCATTTAATTTTACCTAAATTAGCCGTGGGGAATCAACAATGGCATGGACTGTTCTATATTTAGTGATAATTAAGCAGTTATTTTTAACGTTTTGAAAGTGTTTTACTAAGCCAATAACTATTTTATGCGGTTTTTATGCTTGGAGATTGTGTTAATTAATAGGTGGGTTATTGCTAAAACTACAGATAAAAATGGTTGGCTTTTGCTGTGCTGATTTGATTTTGACAGACTTGTTATAAAGGAATCTCAAAATCAAAGCCATATGGGCTATCTACAGTAATTTACAGCCTGCATAAACAGTTTACTTATTGTAAAATTATATTTAATAGTAGTTAAGGGGAAGCAAAAATATCCTTGAAAAGAGGTATTAATATTTTACTTCCTTTAAAATTAAGGTGATTATCATCGCTATAAAGTGGTATACCATCTTCTGATGCTATACATTCTTTGCCATCAGGACATAGATAAGGTATTGGGTCTAGCAGTTGTGCGCCACAATTTTGTTCTGCATCAGTCATGATCGAGAGTATAAACTCTTGGCGTTTATAGTAGTCTTCAATAGCTAATGTTATATCTGTTGGCGTTTTTAGAAAATGTTTTTGCATTTGTAAGCTTTTAACAACATTATATTGCATTTCTGGAATTGGTTTAACAATATAAACTGGACGTCTTTGTTTAATTTTACAAATAGTGTCTATGAATGTTGAACGATAGGTTTGCAAGTATTTTTCACGGTTATCATTATTAATATTAGGTAAGAGTACAAAGTGACCACCTATGTCTGCAGGGTCTGGGTATAGGCTAGCACGATTAGCAATAATCACAGGTAAATCAGTGTAGCTTGTTTCTAAACGCTCAAAAATTCGGTGAGTAAACTTTTGGCAAATAGCTGTTTCGCTGGCGTTTTTAAATCTAAAATTAGTGTCTAATATTGGGCAGCCACCGCGCGCCCATATAATTGTTTTTTGAGGGTTGGCTAGATGTACCGCAGTAATGAGCGCACCTGCATGGCTATCGCCAATTAATATAGCCGTAGCTTGCCCTTTACCATACTCACAATCAGATATATTTTTATCAATAACAGTGCATTGTTTGTCTAATAATGAAGGTGTGGTTTGTTCTTGTTTCACTGTTAGTTCGTCATAGCGATATTTTTTTACTAAAGAGGCAATGGATGGGGATACAACACCTCCTAATAAAATGATTACAGCAAAGTATTTTATTACAGCGACACGGCGACTGTTTTTTCTGCGTAGAAAGAATTGTTCAACAATAAAGTAAGATAAGCTAGCCATCACAAAAGAGGCAGTAATACCAAGAATGACAAATAAAGTTATATTAATAATGCCGCAATAATAAAGGAATACAGCAATAGGCCAATGCCATAGATAGAGTGAGTAAGAAATCTTGCCGATAAATTGAGCAACATTATTATTGGTAATAAATAATTCACTATTACCATAGAGAACCATTATTGTTCCTACTACGGGAATTAAAGTTAAATAACTTGGCCAAGCAGTTCCCTCAGTAATAAAAAAGAAACCAAAAATAATTAATAATAAACCGATAATAGCTAAGCTAGAACGGGTTTTATTCGTTAAAGAGATTGGTAGTAGAAAAACTAAACCACCTGCTAACATTTCCCAAGCGCGAGTAGGCAATAGAAAGAACGTAGAAGTTGGATCTTGATAAACAAGTATATTGGCAGCAACAAAAGATGCTAGGGTAGTAATTATTAGTATTATCTTGGTGATTGGCTCTTTCAGGTATTTACAAAGTAAAGCTACTATAATTGGGTAGATAATATAAAATTGCCATTCTACTGATAATGACCAAGTGTGTAGTAGCCAATTTTCTTGGGGTGGGGTACTAAAATAGTTGGAATCGTTGCCATAAGATATATTGGATTTAAAGAATAAACTATTTTTTATATCTCTTAGAAGACCTCTATAGTCATCTGGATACAAATAGAAATTCCCTAATATCATCAATATGATACATAGTATGACTAATGCAGGAATAATACGCTTAGCACGAGCAATATAAAAATCAATAATGGAAAAGTTATCTTTTCGAATACGGTCAAAAATAATCCCTGTCATTAAATAGCCAGAGATTACAAAAAAAACATCCACACCAGAGAATCCACCGCTAAAACCACTGATATGAAAGTGAAACAACAGAACAGCAAGTACTGCAAATGCGCGTAGTCCGTTTATGTCTTTTCTAAATGTCATAATTATAATTTTATCAGTCAACAGGTGAAATCAAGCGTTATACAGTAATAGATTTTCTAAGTATAACCAAAAAAATGTTAGTTTTTGTAATGTTTTGTTAAGAAATGGATCAATTCACTTGTTACTGATAATTAATCTTATGAGTATAGATTAACGTTTGTTTACAGCTTCTACAAATATACCGAGCGCCTTGTTGAATAGCATTATGTCGCCTGATAGTTAAAGGATGTTGTTGGTTACAAGGGCATTGATAAATAAAATAGCGTTTTAGTTTTTTTGCTACTTCGTAATGATGACAGCGTTCAGCAGGTAACTGATAAACCTTTTGCATAATAAGTTGCCATTCCTTGCCATGGGGTTTAATTTTTAAACCAAATATTTGATAGGCAATAAGATGGGCTACTTCATGGGGAACAGTTTGTTTTAAAAAGTGTTGTTGATTATCAAGTAATAGTTGCTTATTAAAGCGTAATAGGTTTTTTTGTGGTGTAGCTGTACCAGCATTGTAACCCTTTAAATTTAATTGTACCTGAGGTCGTTCAAAGGAGCATTTAAAGAAGTATTCTGCTTTTTGATAACAGTATTCAATAACAGCTTGTAATTGTGTAAATAATTGATCTGTATTGAGTAAGTTGGTAGATGGTTGGTGCATTGCTTTAACAGAGGTATAATAATTCATAGAATATTGATAAATCCATTATAACAAGTAAATCACAGGATTTGCTATTTTGTTACATTAGTGGTGTTTTAGTTATAGGATTGTGTTAATAATTTGAGTATAATTAATCACTTTAAGTCTAATTTATTTTTAGGAGTTTTTATGGCTGTTGAACGTACCCTTTCTATTATTAAACCTGATGCCGTTGCAAAGAATGCTATTGGTGAAATTATCAGCCGTTTTGAAAAAGCAGGTTTAAGCGTAGTTGCTGCAAAAATGGTACAGTTATCTGAGCGTGAAGCAGGTGGTTTTTATGCAGAGCATAAAGAGCGTCCTTTCTTTAAAGATTTAGTATCTTTTATGACTTCTGGCCCTGTAGTTGTGCAAGTATTAGAAGGTGATAATGCAATTGCTAAAAATCGTGAATTAATGGGCGCGACAGATCCTAAAAAGGCAGATAAAGGCACTATCCGTGCTGATTTTGCTGTGTCTATTGATGAAAATGCGGTGCATGGCTCTGACTCTCCTGAATCTGCTGCTCGTGAAATTAGCTATTTCTTCGCAGCTACTGAAGTATGTGCACGTATTCGTTAATGCTGTTGATGTTAGGTAGTTATTTATGAGTAATGCGACTGATATGTTAAATTTACTGGGACTGACTCAGTCGCAGCTAGAGGACTTTTTCGAATCAATTGGTGAGAAACGTTTTCGAGCAGGGCAACTAATGAAGTGGATACACCATTTTGGTGTAGATGATTTTGATAATATCACTAATTTTGGCAAAGTATTAAAAGAAAAGTTAAAAGAACGTGCAGAAATACGTGGCCCGGAGATTATTAGCCAAAATATCTCTAAGGATGGTACGCGTAAGTGGGTTATCAAGGTTGACTCTGGTAATTTAATTGAAACAGTCTATATTCCACAAAATAATCGAGGTACCCTCTGTGTTTCCTCTCAAGCAGGTTGTGGTTTAGACTGTAGTTTTTGCTCAACGGGCAAGCAGGGTTTTCATAGTAACTTAACGGCGGCTGAAGTTATTGGACAAGTTTGGATTGCTAATAAGTCTTTTGGAACTATTCCAGGTAAAATTGACCGAGCGATTACTAATGTTGTGTTAATGGGCATGGGTGAACCCTTACTTAATTTTGATAATGTAGTAGCTGCCATGCAAATTATGATGGATGATTTGGGGTATGGTATATCCAAGCGCAAAGTAACTATCTCAACTTCAGGTGTGGTGCCAATGATTGCTGAATTAGCTAAACACGTTGATGTATCTTTAGCCATTTCACTGCATGCACCTAATAATGAGTTACGTAATCAGCTAGTTCCTATTAATAAAAAATATCCATTAGAACAGTTATTAGAAGCTAGTCTCAGTTATATTTCACGATTAGGTGAGAAAAGAGTATTAACTATAGAGTATACTTTATTAAAGGGTGTTAATGATCAGGTTGAGCATGCTGAGCAAATGATTGCTTTATTGAAGAATGTGCCTTGCAAAATTAATTTAATTCCTTTTAATCCGTTCCCTCATTCAGGTTATGAACGTCCTAGTAATAATGCAGTCAGAAGATTCCAAGATATGCTTTATAATGCAGGGTTTAATGTAACTGTCCGTACCACTAGAGGTGAAGATATTGATGCAGCTTGTGGTCAACTAGTAGGACAGATTAAGGATCGAACGCGTCGTAGTGAGCGCTATATTGCATTACGTGAAGTAGCTACTGAAGAATCATTAGCCACAGCAGTCGTTAAATAGTAAGGAACAAAAGCAATGCAGATATTTAATAGATTATTAAAAATATTATTACTTACTATTAGTTGTTTAATAATTGCTGCTTGTGTGACAGAGTTTGATGGTAAAAAAGGGACATTACAAACAGAAAAAGGGCGTACAGAAGCAATACAGGCTTATATTGATTTGGCTGTTGGTTATGTAAGAGAGGGACAAACAGAACAGGCAAAACAACCCTTATTAGATGCCTTAAAGTTAGACTCATCAAGTGTTGATGCTAATGCTACTATGGCCTATATATTCCAGCTTGAAAAAGACCCTATACATGCTGAGGAGTATTTTAAGAAAGCATTATCATCAGAGCCTGATAGTGCAAGAGTTTTAAATAATTATGGTGTGTTTTTATTTCAACAAAATCGTTTGCCAGAAGCTAAACAAGTTTTTTTAAAGGCTTCGCAAGATAATTTCTATTCTGGTCGTTCTATGATCTTTGAGAATTTAGGTCTTATCTCTGTACAGCAACAAGATTGGAAGACAGCAGAGGATTATTTTCAGCGTGCTTTACGTTTAAATAGAGACCGTGTTGTATCTATTTTATCATTAGCAAATGTATATTATATGCAAGGTGATTATGCCAATGCATCACGTTACTATAATGGATTTGTAGCTACTGTTGAAGGAAGACAAAGTCCTCAAAGCTTATTATTAGGTATCCGTTTATCTAATGCACTTAATGATAAAGTTAAAGCGGCTAATTATGCATCCCAGCTTGAACAGTTATATCCAAGTTCTGCTGAATATAGAGAATATAAGGCAGGTCGTAAATGAATACTGAAATAACAGATACTATCGACAAAGAGATACAAAAGCCTGGCTCAATCTTAAAAATTGAGCGTGAGAAGAAAGGTCTGACAACAAAACAAATTGCGTTAGCGTTAAATTTACCTGATCGATTTATCCAGTATGTAGAAACAGCTGACTATGATAAGTTACCTGGGTTGACGTTTGCCCGTGGATATATTCGTAACTATGCTAAATACCTTGAGTTAGATAATTCAGAAGAATTGGTTAAATTGTTTGATAACCAAACAGAGGGTAATGTACCAGAAAATAAAACACTTGATTTTAAACAAATTAAACAATTAAAGCAGATTTCCAATAGTATCTATTGGCTTATCAGTTTTGTGGTATGTATTGTTCTTGCCGGCATAGTATTTCTTATTTGGCAAAATTATGTGGCTTCGAAAGAAAGTGCTATTAGTACGGCTCCTATTATTATAGAGCCAACACATAGTGCTGCTAATACCAATGATTCATCCGTGGCAACTATTCCACTGACGACTAATAGTGATTTAACTAATACAGAAAGTAATGATCATAATCAACAAGTACAAGGCATCCCTTTAACAGAAATTAGAAATACAACAACAGGGAATGAAAATATAGCTACTGTTGAGCAGACTTCAGAACCTGTGAGCTTATCTACTAATAATACAACTCAGCAAAGTACAGAAGTAACACAACCTATTTCGACTGTTAAACCAGGAGAAGGGCGTGTACAAGCTAGTTTTAAATCAAATTGTTGGGTTACTTTGACAGATGCTACAGGCAAGGTGCTTATTAATAAATTATATACAGCTAATACTAATTTAGATATTGCAGGTAAAGCACCCCTTGAAATAGTGTTAGGTGCGCCTAATGCTACAACATTAACTTATAATGGACAACAAGTTACTATTGATGCTAAACCTGGTTCAACCCACCGTATTAAACTTGGTCAATAAGTAGTTTCTCATGAATACCTCATCACCAATTAAGCGTCGTGTTTCCAGAAAAATTTATGTAGGTAATGTACCTGTTGGTGGTGATGCACCTATCAGTGTACAAAGTATGACCAATACTGAGACCTGTGATGTGGTAGCCACAGTGGCGCAGATTCAACAGCTTGAAAAAGCGGGTGCTGATATCGTTCGCGTTTCTGTGCCTAGTATGGAAGCAGCAGAAGCGTTTGGAGAAATTAAAAAGCAAGTAAAAGTACCTTTAGTCGCTGATATTCATTTTGATTATACGATTGCATTAAGGGTAGCAGAGCTTGGTGTAGACTGCTTACGTATTAACCCAGGTAATATAGGTAGGGAAGATCGTGTTAAAGCAGTGGTTGATGCGGCTAAAGATAAAAATATTCCTATTCGTATAGGTGTTAATGCAGGGTCACTGGAAAAAGATTTACAAAAAAAGTATGGTGAACCTACACCAGAAGCATTGGTGGAATCAGCATTACGCCATATTGACTATTTAGATAAATTAGATTTTCAAAATTTTAAAGTCAGTGTTAAAGCCTCAGATGTATTTATGGCGGTGAGTGCTTATCGCTTATTAGCGAAACAAATTGAGCAACCCTTACATCTAGGGATTACCGAAGCAGGTGGTTTACGTTCTGGTACGGTTAAATCAGCAGTCGGATTAGGTATTCTATTAGCAGAGGGTATTGGTGATACGCTACGAATTTCATTAGCGGCTGACCCTGTGGAAGAAGTAAAAGTAGGCTTTGATTTATTAAAGTCACTCAAATTGCGTTCCCGTGGTATTAATTTTATTGCCTGTCCAAGCTGTTCAAGACAAAATTTTGATGTGGTGAAAACCATGAATGAACTGGAAACACGATTGGATGATTTGTTAGTACCTATGGATGTAGCAGTTATTGGTTGTGTGGTAAATGGGCCAGGTGAAGCCAAAGAGGCTGATTTAGGTTTAGCAGGTGGTTCACCGAATAATTTAGTGTATGTGGATGGTAAACCTGCGCAAAAATTATCTAATGATCATTTTATTGATGAACTAGAACGTTTAATTAGAGAAAAAGCTAAACAAAAACTAGCAGAGCAAGCAGCTATTATTGCGCGTAGTTAATATAAGTTATTAGTATAAACTAAATAGCCTAATCATAGGCAAGTAGTTTTAAGGAAATTATAGAGTGACAGAAGCATTACAAGGTATCACTGGAATGAATGATATATTGCCAGAGCAAACACCGCTATGGCAATATTTTGAAGATACAGTGGCTGACTTACTCAATAGTTATGGTTATAAACAAATCCGTACACCCATTATGGAGTATACAGGGTTATTTAAACGCTCTATTGGCGAAGTAACAGATATTGTTGAAAAAGAAATGTACACCCTTGATAAAGAGGATGGCAAGTCTTATACACTACGCCCTGAAAATACAGCGGCTGTTGTACGTTCAATGATTGAACATGGGCTAGCTCACGCAGGTCGTGTCCAAAAACTTTGGTATTGTGGACCGATGTTCCGTCGTGAGCGTCCTCAAAAAGGCCGCTATCGTCAATTTCACCAAATTGGTGCTGAAGTTTTTAACTTAACAGGGCCAGATATTGATGCAGAGTTGATTGCTCTAACATGGCGTTTATGGAAAATTTTAGGTATTGAACAGGTTATTACCCTTGAGTTAAACAGTTTAGGTAGTTTAGAGGCACGTAATACCTATAAGCAAGCCCTAGTAGACTATTTAATAAATCACAAAGACCAGTTAGATGAAGACAGTAAACGTCGTTTAACCACTAATCCTTTAAGAATATTAGATAGTAAAATAGAAAAGACCAAAGCTATTTTAGTGAATGCACCAAAATTTACTGATTATATAGATGCAGATTCTGCAGAGCATTTTAAAGGATTAACTGATCGTCTAGATGCGTTAGCTATTCCCTATATCATCAATACTAATTTAGTCCGTGGTTTAGACTATTACAACAAAACAGTATTTGAATGGACAACTACTGAGTTAGGTGCGCAAGGCACAGTATGTGGTGGTGGCCGTTATGATGGGCTGTTTGAACAAATTGGTGGTAGAGCTACTTGTGGTGTTGGTTTTGCCATGGGAGTGGAACGATTAATTCTTTTATTAGAAAAATTAGGTAAAATACCCACTACTTTAAACCAACTAGATATTTACTTGGTCGCTGTTGGTGAAGGTACAGATATAGCTGCACTAACATTAGCAGAACAGCTACGTGATCAACAACCTCAATTAAAGTTGCAGGTTAATGCAGGTGGTGGTAATTTTAAAAACCAGCTTAAAAAGGCTGATAATAGTGGTGCCCGTTATGCACTTATTTTAGGTGGTGACGAGTTAAAGCAACAAACAGTATTATGTAAATCATTGCGTGATGACTCACCACAGCAAACAATCAGTTGGTCTGATTTAGCTAATCATCTTAACAATATATTGAACTAAGTTATTAAATAATAGGAGTAGCCAATAGTGTCTACACAAACTGAACAAGAACAGATAGAAGAGTTAAAAAATTTCTGGACAGAATATGGTAAACCTATTTTCATTGGTATATTGTTAGCAATTACGGTGGTAGCGGTATGGAAGTTTTGGGAAAACCGCCAATTAACCAATAAAATGAAAGAAGCACAGAACTATCAGATGCTTGTAATAGCTATGTCGCAACCAATAGAGCAAGTAAAGGAAGCAGATGTGGCATCAATTGCTGACCAATTACAACAAGTGAATCCTAATAGTTACTATGCGCAATATGCTAAATTTTATTTAGCTAAAGTAGCTGCTCATCAGGGCAAATTAGAAGATGCGGCTAAGTCATTACAAGTAGTACTTGATAAACCTGCTGATAAAGTATTGGAAGAACTAGCTAGACAGCGTTTAGCGCAAGTGTTAGCAGCCCAAGATAAAATCGATGAAGCGTTAAAATTATTAGATGCTCCTGTTGCAAAAGCTTTTACCGCTAGTCGTCAAGAACTTAAAGGTGACTTGTTATTAAAACAAGGTAATACTGAACAGGCTCGTACTGCTTATCAAGAGGCTTTAACCGCAGCAGAAACTGCAAAGTCAGCCAATGTAGTTATTATTAAGTTAAAGCTTAATGATCTTGCCAAAGAGGGTGCGTAATAATGTGGCGCAAATTACTAACCATTTGCTCAGTTGTCTTAGTATTAAGCGCTTGTAGCAGTGGCCCTAAAGAGTTACCACCAGCCAAATTAGTAAAATTTAATCCAGAAATTAACTTAAGCGTATCTTGGTCGCGTTCTATTGGTGATGGTCAAGGTGATCTCTATAATCGTTTAGCACCTGCTATAGACGGTAGCATAATTTATGCTGCCGATGCTGAAGGCGTTGTTATGGCGATGGATCGTTTTAATGGCAAAGTTAAATGGAAGAAAAAATTAAAACTACCTGTTTCAGGTGGCGTATCAGCTAACAATGGCGTTGTGTTATTAGGTACTTTAAAGGGTGAAGTGATTGCTCTTGACAGTAGCACAGGCGATGTTAGATGGAAAGGTCAGGTTAATAGTGAAATATTATCGGCTCCCGTTACTAATGGTAATGAAGTAGTTGTACAAACAGCTGCCGATACTTTATTTGGTTTTGATATTGTAACCGGTAACCAATTATGGCGTTACGATAACTATCCCGCTATTTTAACCCTACGTGGAAGTAGTACTCCTGTTATTACGCAAGACATAGCAGTGTTTGGATTATCAACCGGTCAGGTTGTTGCTTTAGATGTTAAACAAGGTATTCCATTATGGGGACAAGTTATTGCTATCCCTAAAGGACGTTCCGAATTAGAACGTATGGTGGATATTGATGGTAAATTATTAGTATCAGGTAGCACTCTTTACGTTGTAACCTATCAAGGTCAAATGGCTGCGTTAGAACTAACAACAGGCCGTATTTTATGGCAACGCATGGCATCTAGCTATACAGGTGTAGGGCAAAACGCTGGCACTGCTTTCTTAAGTTTAGCAGATGGTACTGTGCAAGCGATTGATGAACGTAACTCAAGCGAATTATGGGCTAATACACAATTAGCACGTCGTCAATTATCAGGTCCTGCTACTTTTTATAATTATGTGGCAGTAGGTGATTTTGAAGGTTATTTACATTTAATGAGTCAGCTCGACGGTCATTTTGTGGCACGTCGCAAAATAGATGGTGATGGTGTTCGTGTACAACCATTAGTAGTAGACAATATAATGTATGTATATGGTAATGGTGGTAAATTAGTTGCCTTAACAATTAAATAACTACTATTCGTTATTATGTAGCCGTTACCTGTGCGTATGCAAGGAGCGGCTTTTGTGTTTTATTTAGAAGCGAGTGTGCTTCTTATCCAGTGGAGACCTAATATGGTTCCTGTGCTTGCCCTAGTAGGCCGTCCAAACGTTGGTAAATCAACTTTATTTAACCGTCTTACCAAGTCGCGTAGTGCTATTGTGGCAGAGTATGCAGGCTTAACCCGTGATCGCCAATATGGTGAAGCTCATTGGCATGGTAAACCCTATATTGTTATTGATACAGGTGGTTTATCAGGTGAAGAACTAGGTATTGATGCCAAAATGGCACAACAATCATTGCTAGCTATTGAAGAAGCAGATGTTGTGTTATTTATGGTTGATGCCAAAGATGGTTTAACGGGTGGTGATCAGTTAATTATGGATCACCTACGTAAACGTAATAAAAAAACCTACTTAGTAGTTAATAAAATAGATGCAGTGAATGCCGATTATGTGCAGGCAGAGTTTAGTCCACTAGGTTTTGAAGCTATTCTTGCAATTGCTGCTGCGCATGGTCGTGGTATTAACCCAATGTTAGAAACTATTTTGACGGAAATGCTTGCCAATAGTGATTCTGAAGAGATTGATGACATTGTTACAGACGTTGCAGAAACAGAAGAAACACCTCGTGTACCAGGCCCTAGTGAAAAAGATGGGATTAAGATAGCAATTATTGGTCGTCCTAATGTGGGTAAATCTACCTTAGTTAATCGAATGTTAGGAGAAGAGCGGGTTGTAGTATTTGACCAAGCAGGTACTACCCGAGACAGTATTTATATTCCCTTTACCCGAGATGAAGAAAAATATACCTTTATTGATACCGCAGGGGTAAGAAGACGCGGAAAAATTTTTGAGGCTGTTGAAAAATTCTCAGTGATTAAAACCTTACAAGCTATCCAAGACGCCAATGTAGTGATCTTTGTAATGGATGCTAGAGAGGGTGTAGTTGAGCATGACCTTAACTTATTAGGCTTCGTATTAGAAACAGGTCGTGCCTTAGTAATTGCCCTTAATAAATGGGATGGAATGGAAGCATCTGAACGTGAATACCTTAAAACAGAGCTACAGCGCCGTTTAATGTTTGTTAACTTTGCTGATATTCATTTTATTTCTGCATTACATGGTACTGGGGTTGGGCATCTCTATAAATCCGTACAAACTGCTTTTGCTTCGGCTGTTACCCGTTGGCCTACCAGTAAACTAACGCGAATTTTAGAAGATGCTGTACAGGAGCATCAACCACCTTTAGTAAATGGTCGCCGTATTAAATTACGTTATGCGCATCTAGGGGGAGCAAATCCACCATTAATTGTAATTCATGGTAATCAGGTAGAAAAAGTACCTAAGGCTTATAGTCGTTATTTAGAAAATACTTTTAGAAGAGCCTTAAAGCTAGTAGGTACGCCGATTCGTATTGAATACAAAGGCAGTGCTAACCCTTATGAACATAAGAAAAACACACTGACAGAACGACAAGTGAATAAAAAACGTCGTTTAATGAGCCACCATAAAAAAGCAGAGAAAAAGCGTAAGGATAAAAAACGTTGAGTTAGTGTCATAGTAAGTAGTGAATGTATTCGGGGAATGATTATGGAAATATTTAAGAAATTTGTTTTAGGATTAGGTCTAACACTATTAATACTACCTACTATAGTTACTGCACAGGTACAGGTAGAGCAAGCTGCAAAACCTATAAGTAGTCCCCTAAAAGAAAATACTATCATTGGTTATTTTGATGAAGAAGGTAACCTTGTTGATACTAAAGAGCAGAGTAAATATTATCGTAAGCTACTAAAAATAGAAGAAAATAATACCTATATAATACAAGATTTTTATACGGCTTCTGATAAAAAACAAGTTGATGCTACAAGTTTTACTAATGTTAAAAATCTAAACTCTTTTATCGCAGATGAGATGGGTGAAATAGATGGACATTATGTTCAATGGTATGAAAATGGCCAAATGGAAATGGAATCTCATTATAACAAGGGTGTATTAGAAGGCATTGCTACTGTATGGTATGAGTCAGGACAAAAGAAATCTGAAGTTAATTATAAAAATAATAAAATGGATGGTTCTTTTAGAACATGGTATGACAATGGTCAATTAGAATCAGAAACTACTTTTGTGAAAGGCGAGATAGAGGGACCTGCAAAAATTTGGTATTTATCAGGTAAACCGAAAATGCAAGCAACCTACAAAGATAACCAAGTTGAAGGTCTAGCTATTAAGTGGTATGAAAATGGTAATAAAATGGAAGAATACCGTTATCAAGATAATAGATTAGAGGGCGTTGTGACTAGATGGTTTGAAGATGGCCAAAAAAGCTTTGAAGCAACCTATAAAAATAATCAAATAGATGGCTTACAAGTTTCTTGGTTAAAAGAAGATAACCAATTACTAAAGCAAGAAATTCAATATAAAGAGGGTGTTATTAATGGTTCAATTATCCGTTATTTCCCTTCAGGTCAGAAACAGCTAGAACGTTATGCTAAAGACGGTAAATTAGATGGTGTTTCTTATGTATGGTATGCCAATGGTCAGAAAAAATTAGAAGTTATTTATGAGAATGACAAAAAGAATGGTGACTCTACTGAGTGGTATCAAAATGGTCATAAAAAGGTAGCTGGCTTGTTTAAGGCAGATAGGAAAGAAGGGCTATGGAATAGCTGGTATATTAATGGCCAGTTAGAAAAAAAGTGTGGCTTCTTATCAAATTATCCTACGTTTTGTGAGTCTTGGTATGACAATGGTGAAAGAAGATCAGAAGGTAGTTATATTGCAGGTAAAAAAGAAGGTATTTGGAAAAGATGGCATGTTAATGGAATACAAGAGTCAGAATGCCAATTTAGAAAAGGCATTCCTGTTAATTGTAAAATTTGGAATGAAAAAGGACAGTTAATTAACTAGTTATTATTAATAGGCTTACTTAATAATAAATTATTTAAGAAAATAAAAAAGTAAGCCTTATATCTCTACTCTATCAGCTTCTACAGTATTAATTTCTCATATTATTAACTATTGAAAAATTATTATTCTTTAATAATTCCTTAATAATGTTTTGTTCTAATGATCTCAACAGATAACGGGAATAACTCCTTTATCTATATAAAAATCAATTTTTATAAGAGAGAGTCAACATGAAAAAATATATATTAGCTACTTTATTGCTTGCTTCTAGTTCACTTGTTTTCGCGGATGGTTTTACAGGTGCTACTACACCAAATAGTGCAGGTGGATACACAGGTCCAGCGAATACATCAGCTAAATTAATGACAGTTAAACAAGCACAGTCTCTATCAGATGATAGTTATGTGACTTTAAGGGGTAATATTGTTCAGCATATCAGAGAAGATAAATATTCTTTCCAAGATAGTACCGGTAAAGTAGTTGTTGAGATAGATAATGATCTTTGGTACGGCTTAACAGTAGCACCTACTGACACTGTTGAAATCATTGGTGAAGTAGACAAAGATAGCCATTGGAGTAATGTTGAGATTGATGTTAAACGTATCAAGAAAATTTAGTTATTGTGATAGTTCCTCTTTTACTTTAGTTAATAATCTCTCAGCTGTGATAAGCCCCTATAATAGGGGCTTATCACAACCCTATATAATTATTATTTAATATAGGCTATTCTTACCAATGATTAATAATTTTTGATTGTTAAATAACTATGCGAATCTTACTGATTGAAGATGATAAATTAATAGGCGATGGTATTAAAGTAGGATTAACAGCGTATGGTTATTCTGTAGACTGGTTTACAGAAGGTTTACAAGGACAACAGGCGCTGTTAGTCGCTGACTACGATGCGGTGATTTTAGATCTTGGTTTACCCAACATAGATGGTATGCAAATTCTTTCTTATTGGCGTAAAAATGGTCGACAAGAACCTGTCATTATCTTGACTGCAAGAGATGCTATAGAACAACGGGTAACAGGGTTGCAATGTGGCGCTGATGATTATTTGTGTAAACCCTTTGCCTTAGAAGAGTTATCAGCTCGTTTACAAACCGTTATCAGGCGTACTCATGGGCAAAGCTCCTCAGAGTTGGTTTATGAAGATATTCGTCTTAATATTGCCAGTCGCCAAGTAACGCTTGAGAATCAATCAATCTCTTTAACCACTAAAGAAGTTAATATCTTAGAACTGTTTTTACTGAATCCTAATCGACTGTTATCTCGTGAGTTGTTACAAGAAAAACTCTACTCTTGGGATACGGATGTGAGCAGTAATACAGTGGATGTATATATCCATAACTTACGTAAAAAACTAGGTAATAAAATAATCAAAACAGTGTATGGTGCAGGTTATATTCTAGGAAATGAGCAATGAAAAGGCTCAGCTTAAAATTAAGATTTATTATCTATTTTTGTATTACTATTGTGATTACTTGGAGTATTGCAACAGGTATTACCTATGTACTATCAAGAAAAATATTAAAAGAAGTATTTGATAGCCAACAAGTTCTTTTTGCTAAACGTTTAGCCTCACTTAATCTAAATGAGCTTTTGCAAAATCATGATGAAAAGTCTGAAATAGTTGAAGTACATTCAAAAGCCATAAAACGTTTTGATTATGATGACGATGTTTTATCGTTTGCTGTTTTTAATCAATATGGAAAAATGATTCTGCATGATGATGAAGATGGAGAAGAGTTTATTTTTAATAATAAAGTTATGCAACAAACAGACCCCGTGTATATGGAGGACACTAAAGAATGGCGCATTATTTGGCTGAGAGCGCAGGATAATAAAACTATTATAGCGGTTGGCCAAGAAAATGAATATCGTGAAGAAATGGCCGAAAGGATGGCTATTTCACAAGCCTTACCTTGGCTTATTATGATTACTATTTTAATGGTAATAACCATTATTACTATTTCTCGTGAGCTTTTACCCTTAAATAAATTGGCCAAAGAATTACAACAAAGACAACCTGATGACTCAACCCAAATTGTAGATGAGGGTGCACCTAAAGAAATTAAACCTTTTATTGAGGCGCTTAATTCATTATTTAATAAAATTTCTGCGATGATTATTAGGGAAAGACGTTTTACAGAAAATGCTGCCCATGAGTTACGTTCGCCTTTAACGGCGTTAAGAATTCAGGCAGAAGTGGCACAGATTTCTTCCATTAATTCAGAGCAACAAAAAACAGCCCTTAATAATTTAATTACAGGTATCGATAGAGCGAGTCGCCTTATTGATCAACTACTTACATTATCTCGGTTAGATGCAGAATCAAAACTAACAGAGCAACAGCTTATTGATTGGCAAGGTTTAATTGCCTCTGAAATAGATTTATTAACCCCATTAGCTAATAAGAAAAATATTAGTATCCATTATCAACTGATTAATAAAAATACTCAGTGCAAAGGTAACTCTTTATTTGTTTCACTGTTGATTCGTAACTTAATTGATAATGCAATTAAATATTGTCCTGAAAATAGCCAAATTACCATTACAGAAAATAATAATATGATTACTATTGAGGATAATGGGCAGGGTGTTGATAATGAAACCTTAGCTAGATTGGGCGAACGTTTCTATAGACCAGCAGGGATGGATATAACAGGTAGTGGTCTTGGTATTTCTATTGTAAAACAAGTGGCTACATTACATCGATGGCATATCCACTTCTATTTGGTTAAGCCCAGTGGTTTAGGTATTAGAATTAGTAGCTGATAAATATATTCTTAGATTGTCATACTCCTGACATAAATGTTGTTTATGCTAATCGAAAATAAGACCAATGATGGGGTTTTATTTAAAAGCAGTAACTATTTTGTATAAACAATAACGGAGTTTTTATGACAATAAAAAAACTAACTTTGCCCCGTAAACCCTTTGTGTTTATGCGGCATGCACAAACAGACGCTAATTCAAAACATATGGTGTGCGGTAGTTTAGATATGTTGCTTGATACTACTGGTGTTAATCAAGCTATTGAAAGCGGTGAGCTATTGGGTAAATACCAATGGTCTTGTATTGCTATCAGTAGTTTAAGACGCACCCAAATGACGGCTGAATTAGCATTGCCAAATCAATCATTTACAGTCTTTCATGGGCTTAACGAACGCGACTGGGGACGTTTAGAGGGTACTCCTATCCCTGAACAAAGAGCATATTTTGCAACGCCTCCAAAGGGAGAAGCATGGGTTGACTTTGTGGAGCGTGTTAGTAATTCGCTAACAGAGATTTTAAATCACTATGACTTCCCACTGATTATTGCCCACTCTGGCGTATGGCGAGTGATTAAGTATTTACAAGGTGGCATGCCAGAAGGGCCTCGTATTAAAAATGCACAGCCTATGCTATTACAACCTGACCCAAATAATAAAGAACAATGGCTATCTGAAAAGTTTTTAACACAAGCCAAAGACAATATTAGAGTTGATTTAACCAAGGTGAGCTATGACCATAGTATGTACTACCATTAATAATAAGTCCTTTATTGAGGATATTTTTTATAGTACTAAAAGCTTACTAAAGCTTTTTTAGTGCTGTGTTTTTAAAGTTATTCATCAAGACCTCACAAAAAATCCAAATATCTCTCAATCCCGCTATTGGTAGCCGTGCAATATAACCGTTGCTATAGAACAACCTGTATTGGCCAAGCCTAAACACATTATCAGTAAAGACAGTAATGTAGCTGTTAAATGTGTTGTTGAATAAGGGCTACTGCTTGTTGTACAGAGGTGGTGGTAGTATCTATGGTGAGTTGCTTAGTTATCCATGGCTCATAGTAGCGATCACTAATTTTTTGCCAAGTGGGTAGTGTAAAGTTAGCGATATCAGTTATACGCGTTTCTGCCCGTTGTTGATGAATCGTTTTATCAGAGCAGATAATTTCTATTTCTAAATACTTGCTAGTTGCTGATTGAGCTGCATTACGCCATGCTTCTCTGGTGATATTGAATGGGTTAACTGAATCAGCAATCACTACATTGCCTAGTTTAAGATTTTCTGTTGCAAGACTATAACCTATACGGTAACCCATGTCTTCCATATCTTTGGGTATTTTACCTGTTAATGCTAAGGTTTGCTCTATAGTGTCAGCCCGTAAATAGGTGGCTTTTATTTGTTTAGCTAGTGTTTGGGCAATAGTTGTTTTACCTGTGGCGGGTAAACCTCCGAAAATAATTAGCATATTAGTTTCTCGTTATTTAATTTAACAATAAGTGTTAATGAGTATACCAACGATAATCCGTTACTACTGCTCGCACAGGAATATCCCAGCTATTTAATTGTAATTTATCTACTTTTTGGCATTCATGGGCTAAGCCTAACAAATAAGGTTTGTGCCAGCTTTTACGATTTTTTAAGTAACTAAGGTAGCGATCATAAAAACCACCTCCCATACCTAAACGCCCACCGTACTCATCAAATCCTACTAATGGCATTAAAATAAGGTCAAGTTTAACAGGATGAACTTGATGACTAAAATTAGCCACGGGCTGTTTAATGTTAAAGCGATTGAGTGTCCAGCGTGTCTCAGGGGTAATCCGTTGGAAAGCCATAGCAAACTTCGGCCAACGTTGTAAGATAGGGAGATAAATAGTCTTTTTATAACGTTGTGCTGCTTTTAGTAGCAGATTAGGGTCTATTTCTCCATCATTGGCTAAATAAAGGCCAATATGTTGTGCTTTTCCAAATAAAGGGTGATGAATAATTTGTTTATAAAGATTTTTGGCAGCTATTTTCTGTTGTAATGGAGTAAGCGCACGCCTACGGTTGCGTAGTAATCGGCGTAGAGCTTGTGGGGAAAGAGTAGCGGCCGTAATTGTCATAAGGATTAGGCTTAATAAAGATAGAGCTCCAAAGATGCCGTTATTGGGTTAGCCCTTGAACCCTGAAGTTCAAGGTGGTGGCTACCGCAGACCTTTAGGCTTTCCGTGAAACGGACATGCACACCAGTCATTTGATAACCCCCGTTTAAAAGATTATCGGCTCAGGGACATCTCCAATTGACGAACATCCGAGGAGTTAATTTTATTATACGCTAATTAGCTCATCTGTAAACAACAATAAGCTATTGGTGATTAATGTCGCTATTGTATTGCAGTGCATTAAGCCTTTTTGAAAGCAAATATTTAGCGGTTTATAATAACTTTTGTTGAGCCCCTTTTTTGGATTTTTGCTCTAGTAACTCATAAGTAATATTAAGTGCAGCTGTTACTGCTATACGTTCGACACCAATGGCTTTACCACTCGCCCGAATTTCCCTCATCATTTTATCAAGATAGTCTGCTGCTTGTTGTAGCTCAAGGCGTTTATCTTCTGGGCAAGTCAGATGATATTCTTTATCTAAAATATGTACAGTCATTGTCTCTGGTTGTTTCATACATTTTATCCAATCAGGGGGAAGTGATTTTTAAACTACTGTTATACCAAGTTACTACAATATAGTCATTGTGTTAAGTAATTGCGGCTAATTATACAATTAAATACTAAGTTTGTTGGTTAAGATTGTTACTATAATAGTCCAATCATAAAAATAGTGAGTTGAGATAAATCGACTAAATCAAAATATAGTATTGTTTACAAGAAATAATCTGTAAATGAATAAATATATTGCTAATTATTAATTAACTGAGGCAGAGAGCAAGGTAGTGAATTTACTAAATGTAGATATTTTGTTATCCCTTATTAATAGGTATTACAGCTATTTTATAATATGCTTTAACTATTTTTAGAGGTTGGTTTATTAGTGCTAGGTTGTTACTATATAAACTATTTTTCAAGAGTTATTATCTGTTATGTCACAAACATTATCTTCTGCTTATACGGGTCTAGCAAAATTATTAACTGAAGCAGGGCATTTTATTACACCTGCTGAGTTACAGGGTACTCTTTGGGGACGGACAGTAGCGGGTGCTAATGGTCAATCTTCGCAATTGATGCAAGAACTCTCTTCATTTTTAGAAGAGGGTGAGTTAACAGAGGCTATTCAGCAAGCAATTACTGGTTTGCAAGAAATGGTTAATAAAGAGTTAACGGATGGTAGTGTTGCGGTCACTTTATTATTACCTGTTGATGATGAATCTTTAACTGATCGCTTAAACGCATTGACTGAATGGGCTAATGGCTTTTTATCAAGTTTTGGTATGGTCAAGCAAGCGGATAAATTACCTAAAGAAGTGTTAGAAATTTTAGAGGATTTAGCTTCTGTCTCTCAACTAGATACCAATATTGCTGCTGAAGATGAAGCTCGTAGTGAAGGTGATTATGCGGAGCTTGTTGAGTTTTTAAGGGTTGCGCCATTACTGGTTGCTACGGAACTTAAAAGTAAACCTACAATAGAACAGTCTGTGCATTAATAATAGGATGAATAATGATCACTATTCCTGCTGCTGAATATCAACAACGTCGTCACCAGTTATTATCCAAACTAGATGCCAATGGTATTGCAGTTATTGCTGCCGCACCTATTATAGAGCGTAATGAAGGCGTGGAATATCCCTATCGACAGGATAGTAACTTTCAATATTTAACAGGTTTTCCAGAGCCAGAAGCGTTATTGGTGTTGATTCCTAAACGAGCAGAAGGACAAGTGGTTTTATTCTGCCGTGATCGTGATCCTACTATGGAAGTATGGACAGGGATTAGGGCAGGGCAAGAAGGTGCTATTAAGCAATATGGTGTTGATCAAGCATTCTCTATTAATCAACTTGATGAGTTAATGCCTACTTTATTAGATGGTCGTAATAAGGTTTATTCGCTAATAGCCACTCAACAAAAAGTTCAGAAAAAACTAATGAAGTGGGTGGAAGTTGTTCGTAGTAGAGTAAGACAAGATGCTATAGCCCCTTGCACTTTTAAAGCATTAGAACCTATTTTACATGAAATGCGCTTGCATAAGAGTGAGGCAGAATTAGCAGTGATGCAATATGCCATGGATGTTTCAGCTAAAGCACATATTCGGGCTATGCAAGAAAGTAAAGCAGGGTTGTATGAGTATAGCCTAGATGCGGCTTTAGAATATGAGTTTCGTAAAGGTGGCGCTCGGTTAGTAGCTTATAACTCAATAGTAGCCAGCGGTGCTAATGCTTGTATTCTGCATTATCAAGAGAATAATGCTGAGTTAAAAGCAGGTGATTTAGTGATGATTGATGCGGGCTGTGAGATTGATTGCTATGCCAGTGATATTAGCCGTACTTTCCCTGTTACAGGCAAATTCTCAGCTGAGCAAAAAGCACTCTATGAAATAGTGTTAGCCGCTAATTTAGCAGCGATTGGTGAAGTAGCACCAGGTAAACCTTATCAGGCTCCCCATGATATAGCCGTTAAAGTAATCACTGAAGGATTAGTTGAGTTAGGAATTTTACAAGGAAATGTTGAAACATTGATTGCCAACAAAGCATATACTGAATTTTACATGCATAGTACTGGCCACTGGTTAGGACTCGATGTTCATGATGTGGGTGCCTATCGTATTAATAAGCAAAGTCGTCCTCTTGAGCCTGGTATGGTGTTAACCATTGAACCCGGTATTTATATTGCACCTGACAATACCAAGGTTGCAGAAAAATGGCGAGGCATAGGTATTCGTATTGAAGACAATGTCGTGGTTACTGAGCAAGGTCATCGCGTGATGACAGCGAATACACCAAAAACCATTGCAGAAATAGAGTCGTTAATGGCTTGTTAAAATTAAAGAATAGACTGGAGAAAAAACATGCAGCAAAACGATCTCGTCATTATTGGTGGAGGTTTAGTTGGTGCGAGTTTAGCATTATGTTTACAAGCAGCCGTGCGTGAACGTGGTTGGCGAGTAAAACTAATAGAACCTTACTCTATAGAAGGTAACTATCAGCCCAGTTATGATGCACGTTCTTCAGCTATTTCTTATGGTTCAAAACTTATTTATGAGCAATTAGGGATATGGGATGCTTTATCTAAACGAGCAGAACCTATCACCTTTATTCAAGTATCTGAACGTGGTCATGGTGTGACTGTTAATTTAGATACTAAGCAAGAAAATATTCCAGCTTTTGGTTATGTTATTGATAATGCATGGATTGGTAAATGTTTACTAGAAGCCTTAGATACTGAAGTGATTCATTGCCAATATGACACTGAGGTACGTAAATTAATACCACAACCAGATGGTTATGACGTGATATTGGATGATGACGAAAAATTATCTGCTAATCTGGTAGTGTTAGCCGATGGTGGACGTTCTGATTTACGTAATCAATTAGGGATTCATGTTAAGCGTACGCCTTATGGACAAACGGCGATTATTGCCAATGTAACACCAGGCTGTCGTCATATGGGACGTGCTTTTGAACGCTTTACCGATCAAGGCCCCATTGCGTTATTACCCTTAGCTGATAATAACTGTGCGCTAGTGCTTACTCGAGAGCATGAAGAAGCAGATAGATTATTAGCCTTATCTGATGAAGCGTTTTTAGTTGAACTACAAAAAGCTTTTGGTAATCGTATGGGAGAGTTTAAGCGTATTGGTGAGCGTCATAATTACCAGTTAGTGTTAAGCGAAGCACAAGAACAAGTAAGACCCCATTTAGTATTACTAGGTAACTCTGCACATGGTATGCACCCCGTGGCTGGGCAAGGTTATAATTTGTCATTGCGTGACACATGGGCATTAGCACAAGCCTTATTAAAATCAGATAAACCTTTAGGTGACTTTGCTACATTACAGCAGTATATGCAACGAAGAGAATGCGACCAACACCGTATTGTCGGTTTTTCTGATCAAGTCACTCGTTTATTCTCTAATAAACAACCTGTCCTAAAAATAGGTCGTCTGTTAGGCTTGGGTCTAGCTGGCGCTAATCTTGTTCCGCCTTTAAAACACTGGTTTATCTTACAAGCTATGGGCTTGGGCGTTCATCAGTAAGCTACTGTAAGCCCATTTGTAAGTGAATGTTTGTAATTAAATGTCATTAAAAATAGCTTCTTTGGGCTAATTATTACCTTAAGGTAGCATTAACGAGTGATGTGACTTGTTGTAATCTGATAAGTGAAAATTTAGTTTTTTATTTATTAGGTTTAAGGAGTTCTATTATGCGTTCATCTATGCTTTGTGCTTTGGCTTTAGCGGTAGCTAGTACAGCAACTCTTGCGCAAACTACCACTACTACCACAACTACTCGCGAAACTACCCCTGCTACAGTAGACCATGTTACCACTCAAACGACTCATACAACGACAGAGCATGTTGTAACAGAAACAGTTAAAGAAATCTCGGCAGGAGACAAAACTCAAATTGTAGCTAATGTGTTATGTCAGAATGTGCCACCTGTACAAAATCCTATAGCAGCCGTTAATGTATATAGCAATTATATCGATCAAGTATCAGAGCTATTTGCTAATAATTCACAAAATATGGCAAGTAATACCATAGGTATTAATAAAGATCATCAAATGACTTATACCTTATACTCACCTGTGAATATTGTGGGAATAGATTTTAATACAGTTAATATTAATAAATTGAAAGATCAAAATGGTAGTTACCATCAAATTACAGCAAGTAAGCCCTTAACATCAGCAGATCAAGGAGCTCTTGCCAGTATTCCACAAAATAATGATAATTTAACAGTTTCTACGGCTAATCAGAAATTAGAGATTATTTGTAATGTTAAAGTGCCAATGGTAGAAAATTAATATTTTATAGCTATTACGCTATATTTTTATACCTCGTTGAATGGCTTTGTCGTAATAATTGTACTGTCTTCAGCCATTCGCCTTGTCTAAAATTATATAGCAACAGCTATAGTTATAAAAAAACCGTCATATATTGACGGTTTTTTAGTTTTAGGAATAATGATTAATAAGGGCCACACCTAACATCAACTTCAGAAAAATCAAACAGCTTGGTATTATCATCTTTAGTAATGAGCAATTGTGCCCCTGTTACCATAGGACGGGCTTCTAGTCGATAGAAAGCACCAGCTTCAAATTCATAGTTGAAACTCATTAAACAAGTAATATAACCGTTATCTCGAAAGAAACCTGTTACCTCTGAAGTATCATATTGAAAACGTACAGCTAAGCGATGCTTTCCTGTAGGGACTTGAAAATAACGACCATCATTTACTCTGTTACGGTCTAAAGTGTCAGCCATAAGGCTTCTGCTTGGCTGGGCATACATTTCTACAATAGCTGTATCAGCAGTAGGTTGTGGAATAGGGGGTAAAGTACAAGCAGTTAGCAAGCTAGCAGAGAATAGTAAAGCTAAATAGTTAAAGTTAATCTTGCTCATGGGTATTTTTACGCTTTTTATAATCATCTAGGGTTAATATCGTAGGATGTGGCCTATTTTCAACGATACTGCCTTGTGTCTCCTCAGCTTGTTGAGGATTAAAGGGATAGGGTGGTAATTCAATATTACCCACATGATAACCAAATAGAGTAATAGTGCCTGTGTAACGTTGCTCACCTGTGACTGTAAATTCAAAGCTATAGATTCTCGCGAATCTAAGTTTACCATAACCATCGCGCTTAAATGTGATTGCTTTTAAAGCAACATAACCATCGAGTAAAGTTAGGTTAAGTTTTTCACAGTGTCGTTTAATACAGCGTAGCGCATAATCTCTTTGTCCATGAATACGCCACCACCACAATAAACCAATAGCAACAATAATGATAATGGTTAGTTCAAGAGGTGATAGCATAAGGTATCTCTAGTGAAATGCGTATTTTGCTAAATATAAACCACCAGCAACAATAAGAACAAGTGCAGTAAAGGCAAGTCCTAATCTTTTCTCAATCATTTGTTTAGCTTTAGGGCCTAGCCAGTAAAGCACACTACAAGTAATTAAAAAGCGTGTGCCCCGAGCAAAGGTACCAACCAGAACAAATACTAAGAAGTTTAGCTGAGTAATACCACTTAAAATTGTAATTACTTTATAAGGCAGGGGGGTGAAACCTCCACCTAGTAGTACCATCAACCAGCCAAGTTCATTAAATTTATCTTTGGCTGTTTCAAAGCTATCTTGTAAACCATAGAGATTGATAATCCACTGGCCTACAGTATCCATAAGGAACATACCGATTAAATAGCCGAAAATACCACCAACCGCAGAGCTAATTGTACAAATAAAGAAATAGCGCCACGTTTTTTTACGATTGGCCATAATCATTGGCGCTAAGATTACATCAGGTGGAATAGGGAAGAATGAACTTTCTGCAAAACTAACTCCAGCTAATGCCCATTCTGAGCGAGGATGCTCAGCAAGCCGCATAGTCCACTCATATAAACGACGTAACATCTAAAAGGTTTTCCTTAATGGAAGTGATAAACTGGCTAATTCTACTAAATTCTATAATTAGAATGTTAGCTTTTTAATATTAAAAAGTATGTTGTAGAGCAAAGGGCTATTATTTATTTAACCCCTTGCTTCGATGATGTTAGATACTGACTTGTTGATCTGATACTGATTTAAGTAAACGTGACTCCATTAGACGAGCAATTTCTCGCTCACCAATAACCACAAAATCAGAACCATGTTCTTCTAAGTGAATTTGTTCAGCTTCAGTTTGAGCACGTGCCATAATATCTATTATCGCGTTACAGGTTCTAGCATGCTCAACAATTTGACCAGCTTCAAAGCCGTTAGGAATAGCGATTAGTAACCACTGTGCTTGTTCTATATTAGCGCGTTGTAATATATTGATGTTAGCAGCATTACCTTCAACCACTGTATAGCCAAGTTCTCTTGCAGCATCTACACGTATATGGGCATCTTCAATAATAACAAAAGGCACCCCTTTTTCATGTAAATATTGGCTCGTTAGCACACCAACACGACCATAACCAACAATAATGGCATGTTGAGTTTCTGTTATAGGCTGAATATCATCACTTTCTTCTTCATCTATTGTTACCTGTGGTGCTGATTCTGGAATTTGTTCAGTAGTTACAGTGGCAGCTACATCTGTTGTTTCAGCAGGAGTAGTTGCAACAGCCTCTTTCTTGTCTGCTGTAGCATAGAAACGATCTAATAATACAAATAATATAGGGTTAATCAAAATAGATAAAATAGCACCTGCTAATATTAGATTATAACCTTCTTGAGGAAGTATGTGATAAGTTATCCCTAAGCCAGCAAGGATAAAGGAGAACTCACCAATTTGTGCCAAGCTAGCAGAGATAGTAAGGGCTGTATGAGTAGGCTTACCAAAAGCTTTCACAATTAGGAAAGCAGCAATAGATTTACCAATAACAATAATTAGTAAAGTGGCCAGTACCATAATAGGTTGTTCAACCAACACTTTAGGGTCAAATAACATACCTACTGATACAAAGAATAATACGGCAAAAGCATCACGGAAAGGTAAAGAGTCTTCAGCTGCTCTATGGCTGAGCTCTGATTCATTAAGTACCATCCCAGCAAAGAAAGCACCTAGCGCAAACGACACACCAAAGAGCTCAGATGAGCCATAGGCTATGCCCATAGCTATAGCGAGTACTGATAAGGTAAATAACTCTCTTGAGCCCATACCTGCTATGCGTTCTAATACCCAAGGAATTACTTTTCTACCAACGATAATCATTAAGGCAATAAAGGCAGCTACTTTACCTAGGGTTATTAATAGCTGCATAGCAATCCCCATTTGTGCAGGGGCTGTATCGGCTACAGCAGTAATAGCAACATCGGCTAAATCTTTACTGTTGGCGGCTTCAGTAGCAACATCTCCAACAGAGCCACCTAGCATGCCAGCAAGTGCAGGTAATAATACAAGGGCCAGTACCATTACAAGGTCTTCTACGATTAACCAACCTACAGCTATTTTACCGCGACGACTATCAATGAGTTGTCTTGATTCTAAAGCACGTAATAACACCACGGTACTGGCAACAGACAATGCTAAACCGAATATTAAGCCTGTACCAAAGTTCCAACCAATTAGCCAAGCTAATCCCATGCCCATTAGGGTTGCTAGTGTAATTTGCGCAATAGCACCGGGAATAGCAATGTTTTTAACTGACATTAGGTCTTTAAGGGAGAAATGTAGACCAACACCAAACATTAGCAAAATTACACCAATTTCTGAAATTTCGTGGGAGAGGTGGCCATCTGCCACAAAGAATGGTGTATAAGGGCCGACACAGATGCCAGCAATAAGATAGCCCACTAGGGGAGAGATTCTTAAACGATGGGCAATAGCTCCCAAAATAAGCGCTAAAACAAAACCAACAGAAATGGTGGCTATTAACGGTGTTTCCATAAATTCTCCCTTTTATAATAAAAAACAACCAGTGAGTTAGTAAAAACTACTTCACTAGAGTAAACGAATAGAGTTATTAGTATTTTGTGTGAAGTTATAAAATTAACTTATTTTATAACAAGATTCTATAGTTAAATACTATAGAATAATATTTATTTTCTTTGCATTATATTACGATGAATACTCTTTTTTCATATTTTCGTACTGTTGTTCGAGATTTTGTCGAATTTCACGTCTTTGCTTAGCTTGATGGAAACGTCTAATACCATCTTTGGTAGAAGGAGTTAGTGGTGGGACTTTACAAGGCTTACCATCATCACCAATAGCAACCATGGTAAAAAAACAACTATTGGTGTGACGTACACTTTTTTGCTTAATATTTTCAGTAACAACTTTTATGCCTATTTCCATAGAGGTATTACCTGTATAGTTAACTGAAGCAAGAAAGTGTACTAATTCACCAACATGGATAGGTGCACGAAACATTACTTGATCCACTGAGAGAGTTACAGCATAAACACCAGCATAACGACTAGCACAGGCGTAAGCCACTTCATCCAACAGTTTTAGTAAGGTACCGCCATGAACATTACCTGTAAAATTCGCCATATCTGGAGTCATTAAGACGGACATAAACAGTTCTGAATTGTTTGGAATTTGCATAGTTAATTATTCTCGAATAAGCATATATCTAAATAGTTGTGAAATTAATACTAATAAATAGATACATTTAATAGCAATAAATTCACTTTTTCTATTAAAATGTGTTTTTACGATTTCTCTACAAATAACATAACCCAATTTTTATTTTTATAGGAGGCCATCTTGCACCACGCTACTAGTTTTCTCCAAGATTTGGCTATTCTTATGCTATTTGCAGGCGTAACGATTATTATTTTTACTCGATTAAAACAGCCTATTGTTCTAGGTTACATGGTAGCAGGCTTTCTTATAGGCCCTTATTTTATTAAGCCAGGCCTTATCAGTGATAGAGAAAGTATTGAAACATTATCCCAATTGGGGGTAATTTTTTTGATGTTCTGTTTAGGCTTAGAGTTTAGTATTCGACGATTATTCTCAGTAGGTGCCACAGCATTTACAGTGGCATTATTAGAAATTGTGGTAATGGTATGGTTAGGCCATGAAATTGGCCGTTTCTTTGGCTGGGGAAAAATGGACACCTTATTCTTAGGTGCATTATTAGCCATGTCTTCTACCACAATTATTGTTAAAGCATTAAATGACCTAAAAATGAAACATGAGCGATTCGCGCAATTAGTGTTTGGTGCGTTGATTGTGGAGGATATTTTAGGGATTGGTATTATTGCTTTACTCTCTGGTATTGCAACATCTGGCGGTGAGATTGATACTGCTAACGTGATGACAACCATTAGTAAGCTAGTGCTATTTATGGTGGTGTCCTTAGTGATAGGGATTATCATGGTACCACGTATACTCTCTTATATTGCACGCTTTCAAAGTGATGAAGTGATGCTGGTGAGTGTGCTAGGGATTTGCTTTGGTTTTTGTTTAGTGGTTATTTCTCTTGATTATAGCGTGGTGTTAGGTGCCTTCTTAGTGGGTGCCATTATGGCGGAATCCAGACAGTTAGCTCAAATAGAACGTATTATTGAACCAGTTCGTGACTTATTTAGTGCTATATTCTTTGTTACTATTGGTATGTTGATGGATCCCTCTATCCTCAAAACTTATTCGTTAGAAATTTTTGTTATTGCTGTAGCGGTAATTGTTGGTAAGTTTGTTTCTTGTGGGTTAGGTGCGTTTATTACAGGAAATGATGGTAAAACTTCATTAAGAGCAGGTATGGGATTATCGCAGATTGGTGAGTTCTCTTTTATTATTGCTGCATTAGGGATGAGTTTAGGCGTAACCAGTGATTTTCTATACTCTATCGTAGTGGCTGTATCAGTCATTACCACGTTAACAACACCTTATTCAATAAAATTGGCTGATCCATTATCAAGAGGGCTAGCTAAGATCATTCCCACACCTATTAGTAAAGTATTTACTGCTTATACACAATGGGTTGACCATATTCGCTTACATGGTGATAAAGCAGTGTTAGCAGGAATGATCCGTAAAATCATTATGCAAGTAGGTATTAATCTATCATTAGTGATCGCTATTTTCTTAGCTGTTGCTTATTTTGTAGGGCCTATTAGTGAATGGCTAGGTAATTGGGTTACAAAAGTTGATTATCGTAAAGCTATTATTTGCGGTGTTGCAATGATTTTATCATTACCTTTTTTAATCGCTGCCTATCGTAAATTAAAAGCGTTATCTATGTTATTGGCAGAGATGAGCCTGAAAGGCAGTAATATTAAACTACAACGAGTGATTGCTGAGGTGATTCCAGCCTTATCCATGATAGCTATTTTAGTACTACTGTCAGCATTATCTTCTACTATTTTACCTTCCCGTGAAACACTGATTATTGTGATAGCAGTTACTGCGGTTTTAACATTAATACTTTGGCGTTGGTTTGTAAAAATCCATTCTAGATTGCAAATAGCATTATTTGAAACCTTAGAAAATAATCAAGAAAACCATCATAAGTAGTTTATAAAAAAGACTGTAACTATTGCGCGATATTTTATACATTGTTGAATGACTTTGCTGTACTAGTTGTACTGTCTTCAGTCATTCACCCTGTCTAAAAATGCATAGAAATAGCTATAAAAAATAACTTATTGTTTATTTTTAACATTATAAATATTTTTTTGACAATCCCTAAACATATTTTCGACATGCCGTCTGCTATTTTTTGCATCACTAGGGTTAACCTATTTTTTGTTATTTATTAACTTAAGATGCTGGATTATTTAATATGTTTAATTTTAAAAGACTATCTTGTAACAGCTTAGTTTTTGTCATTGTTTGTGCAGTTTTCTTTGTACTTTTTCAAAATATTGCTTTTTTTTATAAAACTGTTCAATTACTAGAGATGGATAGCTTTACAGACTATTTATTAGTTGGCTCTTTTTTTATTTTTATCTTCTGTTTTCTGAATATTCTATTTTCAATTATTTTAGTAGGTTTTTTAAGAAAGCCACTGATTATTATTTTGCTGTTTTGTAGTGCTGGCGCTAACTATTTTTCTTATTTGTATAATATTTATATAGATAAAGACATGATACAGAATGTCATGCAAACTAACCCTGGTGAAGCTGGTGCATTAATTACAGTTAAGTTAGTCATCTGGTTATTAGTGTTTGCAGTATTACCCAGTATCTTTGTTATTTTAGTTAAAGTTAATAAAGTATCTTTTGCAAGATCAGTAGCTTATAGATTGGCTAATATTACTTTATCAATTATTGTTTTAGTGGCTGTGTCCTACCCAATGTATAACCAATATGCTTTTTTTATTAGAGAAAAAACCAATAACCAAATTACTAAGTTAATAACACCCAGTAATTATGTTCATGGTTTGATTAGTTATAGTAAAGATCTATTCAAAAAACAGTTACCCTTTATACATGTTGGTGAGGATGCTAAACGTGAGCAACTAGCGGATCACAAGAAAAAATTAATGATTATTGTGGTAGGGGAAACTTCACGAGCAATGAATTTTTCATTAAATGGTTATTCTAAAGAAACCAATCCATTATTAAAACAGCAAGATATTATCAATTTTGCACAGGTGAGTTCTTGTGGTACTGCTACGGCCGTTTCTGTACCTTGTATGTTTTCGGTAATGCCAAAGAATCGCTATAAAGAGAGTGTTGCTGAACGTCAGGATAATTTATTAGATATTCTAAATAGAACAGGTGTTAATGTTCTTTGGAAAGAAAATGATGGCGGTTGTAAAGGTGTTTGTGATCGGATTACATCAATCCGTTTAAAAGATATTTATCCAAAGGAATCCTGTCCAGATGGTTTATGTTATGACATACATTTATTAGATAATTTAGACAATTATATTAATGAACGTACGGATGATACTGTTATCGTGTTGCATACCAATGGTAGCCATGGGCCTGCTTATTATCGACGTTATCAAAAAGCGCAGGAGAAATTTATTCCAGCATGCAGTACTAATGCCGTAGAGACGTGTACTACAGAAGAGTTGGTTAATGCCTATGATAATACTATTGTGAATATAGACTATGTGTTAAATGAAACGATAGAGCTATTGCAAAAGCATTCTGATAAATTCTCAACGGCTATGCTTTATGCTTCAGATCATGGCGAGTCGTTAGGCGAGAATGGCATTTACCTACATGGTATGCCTTATAGTATAGCTCCTAAAGAACAAACCCATATTCCGATGATTTTCTGGTTATCAAAAGATTTTTTAGCGGATAATAAGATAGATAAATCTTGTATGTTAGCCAGTGCAAAAAATAAAGAAGCTTCTCATGATAATTTATTTCATACAGTATTAGGAGCAATGAATGTAACAACTGAAGTGTATAACCCTAAGCTTGATTTATTTAAAGGTTGTGAGAGTGGTTGGATTGTCAATTATTGATTAATTATGAAAAGTACAAAGCATTTATTTGTTATTACAGGAGGGCTAGGCTTTGGTAAAGCGACACTGATTCGAGAGTTAGTAGTAAAGAATTGCTTGCTATAAAAAAGCCCTCTTAAAAAGAGGGCTTTTTATTTAGCTTAAAACTATTATAACTTAGGGCCTGCATTACGGATTTCATCAGAAACTTCAAATTTCTTGAAGTTTTCAATAAATTTGCTAGCCAGTTCGCTTGCTGCTTCATCATAGGCAGCAGTATCAGCCCAAGTATTACGAGGGTTAAGTAAGTTAGTTTCAACGCCTGGTACGGCTTTAGGTACATCAAGGTTGATGATATCTAAATGTTCAGTCTCAGCACCAATTAATGCACCACTTTGAATGGCCGCAATCACGCCACGGGTAGTTGGAATGCTGAAACGTTTACCAACACCATAACCACCACCAGTCCAGCCAGTGTTTACAAGGTATACTTTAGAGCCAAATGAATTAATACGCTTAATTAATAGTTCTGCGTATTCACGAGGTGGGCGTGGGAAGAAAGGCGCACCAAAACAGGTAGAGAAAGTAGATTTAATACCGCTACCAGAACCCATTTCAGTAGAACCTACTAATGCAGTATAACCTGATAAGAAGTGATAAGCTGCTTGTTCATTATTTAAGATGGATACAGGAGGTAATACACCTGTTAAGTCGCAAGTTAAGAAGATAACTGCATTCGGTTCGCCACCTTTGTTTTCTTCAGCACGTTTGGCAATAAAGTCACGTGGGTAGCAAGCACGAGTATTTTGGGTTAGGCTATCATCTGTGTAATCTGGTTGACGTTGATTATCTAAAACCACATTCTCTAATACGGTACCAAATTGGATAGCTTTCCAAATAACAGGCTCATTCTTTTCAGTTAAATCAATACACTTAGCGTAACAACCGCCTTCGATATTAAATACCGTACCAACACCCCAACCATGTTCATCATCACCAATTAAATAACGGCTTTCATCTGCAGAAAGGGTAGTTTTACCAGTACCTGATAAACCAAAGAATAAAGTGACATCACCTTGTTCACCCATGTTAGCGGCGCAGTGCATAGGCAATACATCTTTTTCTGGTAATAAGTAGTTTTGCACAGCAAACATTGACTTTTTCATTTCACCTGCATAACGCATACCTGCAAGTAATACGCGCTTACGAGCAAAGTTCAGAATTACTACGCCATCAGAGTTAGTGCCATCACGCTCTGGGTTACAAACAAAGTTAGGCGCGTTTAATACTTGCCACTCATCAATATTATGAGGGTTATATTGTTCTGGATTAATAAATAAAGCGCGACCAAAGAGGTTATGCCAAGCTGTTTCTGTGGTCATCTTAACTGGTAAGTAATGGTTAAGATCAGAACCTACATGGACATGAGAAACAAAGTGATCTTGTTCATTAATATAGGATTCTACACGTTGCCAAAGGGCGTCGAACTTATCTGCAGGAAATGGTTTGTTGACAGTACCCCAATCAATTTTATCTTTTGTGCTTGGTTCTTCAACAATAAAGCGATCAGCAGGGGAGCGGCCTGTGCGACGACCTGTTTGAACCACTAATGACCCATTAGCGGCAAATTCACCTTCCTTACGTTGAATAGCTTCTTCAATAAGTTGTGCAATACTAATATCGGTGAAAATGGTAGTTTGACTCATGTGGAATTCCTGTCGGTTTAGCCCGACTCTTTTATATTAAAAATGATTACTAATTAAGAAAATTTTTCAATTATGCCAGATTAAACGCTGATGATAAATAATTTTGATAAAAAAGACTGGAGACAAATTGATGCAACTCCTTATAATGATCTGCATGTTAGTGCTAATATTTTATTATTTATAAGGGTTTTTAGCTTGCTAAATAATGGTTTATTAGCTTTATATAAGTGAGTTGATTGATTCAGTGGTCGTAAATAACGATATGATGTTTAAACAGTTTTCAGTAAAACAAGGATTGTTGGTTGTTGCTATAGTCGGTTGTCTGCTAGCTAGTGTATGGGGGACTCCCATTCAAGCACAATGGTTAGATAATCCAGTTTCACAACCAATCGGGCAAAGTCTAGTAGTCAATGATAGGGTGGCTAGTCAATTATTACCTCCTATCAAAGAAGCACCACAACTTATTAATGACTATATTGTAAAGGATAAGCAAGCTAATACAACATTAGCGATGGCTACTAGCCCCAATATTCCAAATAGTACGCGGGCGAGTAATGTTATAAGCCAATATACACCTGCTTTAAAAAGACAGCTTGAAGCAAGAGGTTTGCAGTTAGGTAGCCCTATTTTAATTCGTATTTTTAAAGTACCTTCTATTTTAGAAGTGTGGATAAAAAAAGATAATAAATATGTATTATTTAAAACCTACTCTATTTGTCGTTTCTCAGGAAAACTAGGGCCAAAACTTAAAAATGGTGATCATCAAGCACCAGAAGGATTTTATACTGTGCCTGCCAGTGCTTTAAATCCTAATAGTAGTTATTTTCTATCCTTTAATTTAGGTTACCCCAATCAATACGATCGTTATTATAATCGTACCGGTAGCTTATTGATGGTACACGGTGAGTGTGCGTCAGTAGGTTGCTATGCCATGACCAATGCACGTATGTCAGAAATTTATACCTTGATGTACAAGGCTTTTGCTAATGGACAGACGGGTATTCAGGTGCATGCTTATCCTTTTGCTTTAACTGAAAATAATATGCGCAAAATGAAAAAGCATCCTTGGTATGGTTTTTGGTTAAATTTAAAACAGGGCTATGATACGTTTAATACCACTCATCAACCATTACGAGTATCTGTTAATGAGGGTAGATATCAATTTAAAACAATTAATTAACACAATATATTAAGTTTAGATTAAGCTCTACTGGGTAATCTAATACTTATATAAAGTGTTTCAATAGTATTTGTATGATGGTTGTTAGGAACATTGCTTAAGTATTATTAAAATGCTAGTTCGGATTATTAAAAGTCAATAAGGGGTAAATACAGGATGCGTTTATTATTAGTTGAAGATCATGTACCTTTAGCCGACGAATTATTAGCTATGTTTCACAGTCAAGGATATGCCGTAGATTGGTTGGCAGATGGACGTGATGCTATTGTACAAGGTGCTTGTGAACCTTATGATGCGGTCATACTTGATTTAGGATTACCAGGTGTTTCTGGCTTAGAAGTATTACAGTCATGGCGAAAATTAAAATTAACAGTGCCCGTGCTTATTTTAACAGCTCGCTCTTCATGGTCTGAAAGAATTGAAGGATTAAAGGCTGGTGCTGATGACTATTTAGTTAAGCCTTTCCATCCTGAGGAATTATTATTACGTATTCAAGGTTTATTACGTCGTGCTAAAGGCGTAACTAATGATACTAAATTAGTGGTGCAAGGGTTAGAGCTTGATGAATCGTTGCAAGTAGTGATTAATGGTGATGAGCAAATAGAACTTACCGCTTCAGAGTTCAAGCTACTACGTTATTTTATGTTGCATCCAAGTAAGATACTGTCTAAAACTCATCTAAATGAACATATTTATGATGGTGAGACAGAACGTGACTCTAATGTTATCGAAGTACATATCAATCATTTACGTCGTAAATTAGGTAAAGATATTATTGAGACTAAGCGTGGTCAAGGCTACCGCTATAACGGAGTAGATCATTGAAATCCATCCAGCGGCGGCTAAATTTAGGATTAGCTGGTGCTATTTTAATGGTAGGACTAATCTTAACGCAATTAGGTATTTTGTTATTTGATACAGGGTTACGTAACTATTTTGAACATGACTTACAGGAAGAAACAGAATATTTAGTAACTGCAGTAGTGCGTAATAATCAAGCTATTTATGTGAATGATGATCGTATTAATCCTATCTATACGCGACCTTATTCAGGGCGTTATTATGTGATTGAATCAGGTGGTAATATTTGGCGCTCTCGTTCTCTGTGGGATTTTGAGTTTTTAACAGCTAATCAGGAAGGGTTACTACCAAAACTAGTAGCAGGGCCTAATAATCAACGATTACTTACCTTTCGTGCTGACTTTCAAAAATATGGTTATGATGTAAAAGTTACAATTGCAAGAGACTATGAGCCGATTTTAACTTCCTTTCAAAGTATTCAATATTGGGGCGTTGTAGGCATTGTATTAGCTTTATTAATGATTGTGGTTTTACAACGGATTGTTATTTTTAAAGCACTACGCCCCTTAGGCCAAATACGCGAAGAAATCGAACAGTTACAACGTGGTTTAAGAACAAGCTTAGATAAAGAAGTACCTGTTGAGTTGAAACCACTAGTTGAGCAGGTTAACCAACTACTCATTTATACAGGCAATCAATTAAAACGCTCACGGAACTCGCTTGGCAATTTAGGGCATGCATTAAAAACACCTTTGGCTGTACTAATGAGTGTAATGGCGCGTCCTGAGTTTGATAAGATTCCAAAAGTTAAGTTGCTCATGAAGGAGCAATTAGAAGCAATAGAGCAATTATTGGTGAGAGAGCTTAATAAAGCGAAAATAGTTGGGGATGTACTGCCGGCTTCTTATTTTGTGTGTGATAAAGAGCTGCCAACGCTAATTGAAGTATTGCATATGGTACACAATGAGCGAGTGGCATTGGAATGGCATGTGCCAGAAGCTCTTAGATTGCCTTGGAATAAAGATGATATTTTAGAACTATTAGGCAACTTATTAGATAACGCCTGTAAATGGGCACAAGGCAAAGTAAGGCTTATTATTACGGAAGAGGCAGATCATTATCAGTTAGTTATTGATGATGATGGACCAGGCATTAGTGAAAACCAATATGAAGAAGTATTGAGTAGAGGTGTTCGTTTAGATGAGCAAACAGCTGGCCATGGTTTAGGTTTAGGTATTGTGAAAGACATGATCGAAAGTTGGCAGGGAGAGCTAAGTTTGGATCGTAGTGAATTAGGCGGATTACAAGTCACCGTTGTGTTACCCAAACGTTAATGTTAATTACAAAAATTAACAATATGGCTTAGCCTTTTACTAAAAGACTAATGATAAAAATAACAAACTGGTGTTTAATACTACCATGCTTGATCGTGGAGAGAACTTATGTATTTGAAAAAAATAGCAGTATTGTTAATGATGATGCTATTTATAGCAGCTTGTTCTTCTAATAATGGTAAAGAAACTTATGCCAATAGTGAGGCCAATCGTATTCAGACTACATTAACAGGTACTGTTGAAGATATTGCCATTGTTAATATTGATGGTGCTTCCTCATGGAAAGGAACATTAACAGGTTCTATTCTAGGTGGTGTATTAGGTAGTACCATTGGTAGTGGTTGGGGCAGAGTCATTAGCTCTGCGGCTGGTTCTATTGGTGGTAGCTTTGCTGGAGCAGGTGTGGAAAGACAGCTGACTAAAGATGAAGGGCTAAAAATGGCTGTTCGTCAAGATAATGGTAATAGTTTTACTGTCATTGTTGTGCCTGAGAAGGGCGAAACATTTAAGATAGGTGATAAGGTTAGAGTTGTTTCCAGTTCTAGCGGTAAAGTAAATGTATATCATCTAGGCACTGAGTAAGCTAAAGAAATTAATTACTTTAATAATTTGTAAAGAATAAAGCTAATTTGTGCTAGGAATTATGAACTGATTAGTCTAATGTAGAAATCGTAACTAAACAGATTGTTTTTTATCTTATTGTTTTAAAAATAATTGGTTAGTGTTGGATTTATTGAAATTGATATTAATAAGGAGACTAAGGTGTTTAAGAACCTAGTTAAAATTACTTTAGTAGGGGCTGTTTGTACAATGTCATCATTTGTTTATGCTGACACTACTACAGGTTGTTCGTTGAAAGCACAAAAAATTCAAGAACAAATTAGTTATGCAAAAGCGCATGGTAATACTCATCGAGTAGCAGGATTAGAAAAAGCATTGTCAGAAGTGAAGGCACATTGTACAGATGCTGGTTTACGTAAAGATTTAGAAAAGGATATTGCAGAGAAGCAACAAAAAGTAACTGAGCGTCAAACTGAGTTGACCGAAGCGCAAGCTAAAGGTGATGCTAAAAAAATTGCTAAAAAGCAAAAGAAATTAGCCGAAGCAAAGCAAGAATTAGCAGAGGCTGAGCAAGGGTTAAAGGGTTATTTTAAGTAATATTAAGATAATTATTAAAAAGGCTAAGTTGTACACAACTTAGCCTTTTTTTGTAGAATAATGCGTAATGAATTAATATGTCGACTATTAATTATTTTTGCTACAGTATTGATAGGTTGAATAAATATGTTTACAGGTATCATCGAAGCAGTTGGCAATATACAACAGTTACAACCTTTACAAGGTGATTTAAGATTACAAGTTACCACAGGTAAACTTGATTTAACTGATGTGAAACTAGGCGATAGTATTGCTGTCAATGGTGTATGCCTAACCGTTATTGAGTTACTTAAGCAGGGGTTTTGGGCTGATGTAAGTGCTGAAACACTGCGTTGTACGACGTTTAAAGATTTAACAGTAGGTCAAAAAGTTAATTTAGAAAAAGCACTTACACCAACCACTCGTTTAGGTGGTCATTTAGTCAGTGGTCATGTGGATGGTTTGGGGCAAATTGTTGAGATTAAACAAGCAGCACGTTCTGTTTTCTTTAAGTTAAGAGCACCCCAAGAGTTAGCTAAATATATTGCTGCCAAAGGTTCGATTACAGTTGATGGCACAAGTTTAACGGTAAATGCAGTGAATGATTGTGATTTTGAACTGAATATTATTCCGCAAACCTTAGCAGAAACTATTTTTGGTACTTATAAAGTAGGGCAATTAGTAAATTTAGAAGTAGATTTATTAGCACGGTATTTAGAGCGATTGTTAGTAGCGACTAAAGCAAATGAAAGTGAAGAGAAGTCATCTAGTGTGACGGAGGCTTTATTAAGAGAACATGGCTTTATGCGCGGCTAAATAATAAATAGCTATATAAATTAATAGTGGGAACATAATGAAAATATTAATTGTAGAAGATGAGCAATTGTTAAGACACCATTTAACAGTACGTTTATCCGATTTAGGACATATTGTTAGTTCAGTGGCAAACGCTGATGAAGCACTGCGATCAGTGAAAGATAATCATTATGACATTGCGGTGATTGATATAGGTTTACCTGGTACTAATGGCTTAGAACTTATTCGACAATTACGTGATCAAGAATATACCTTTCCGATCTTAATCTTAACGGCTCGTGGTAGTTGGCAAGATAAGGTAGAAGGATTAAGTACAGGGGCTGATGATTATGTGGTTAAGCCTTTTCAGTTTGAAGAGTTAGAAGCACGTTTAAATGTATTAAATCGACGTGCATCAGGTATTGTGCAACCTATCCTAACCCTTGGTTCATTGAAGCTTGATTTAAATAGAAAACGCGCTTTTTGTAATGAAACACCTTTGCAGTTAACTGCTTATGAATATCGTCTATTAGAATATTTAATGCGTCATAGCCAGCAAGTAGTGGCTAAAGAGCGTTTGATGGAGCAGCTTTATAAAGATGAAGAAGAGCGCGATAGTAATGTGATAGAAGTATTAGTAGGTCGTTTACGTCGTAAATTAGAAAGCCAATGTGGTATTCAGCCTATTGAAACAGTACGAGGACAGGGTTATTTATTCACGGAGTCCTGCTCTTAATGTTACGCTCTTTTCGAGTACGATTATTAGTCTGTTCGGCTATTTTATTAGTGGCATTTTTAGCGGTATTAATGCCGATTATGCGTGAGTCATTTGACCAAGCGGTTCGACAATTTTCTAATATACGTTTAGAAGAGCGTGCCAACGAACTAATTACGGCTGCACAAGTAGTAGATGGTGAATTAACGTTACCCAATACGTTACAAGATTTACGTTTAACCACAGGTAAAACAGGTAACCAGTTTGGTTATTTCTATACCCAAAAGGGTGATAAGATCTGGCCAGCCGATTCAATAGAGACAAAAGATAAAGACTCTAACACCAAGTTAGCCACTGATTTATTATCCAATGAGGGCAATAAAGCAGATTTTAGGTTATCGACTGATTCTTTAGGCCGTCATTATTATGTATACGACAAAGAAATCAATTTAGGTGGCCCAGATTTTAGTGTTATCACCATGGAGCCTGTGACTGAGTATGATATTTTAAAAACCAGTTTTTTAAGGCGTTTTGAGTTATGGTTAGTCGTTGCATTAAGCTGCTTATTAGCCTTATTAGCGATAGGTTTAACGTGGAGTTTAAGACCTTTACGTCGCTTAAGGTCGCAATTAGATGATATTGAAGCGGGTAAACGTGAGCAACTAGATGAAAATGTACCCAGTGAAATTCATCGTCTAACTCGTTCTTTAAATCGGTTATTAACCACTGAACGAATGCAACGTGAGCGTTATCAAGATACGTTAGGCGACTTAGCCCATAGTTTAAAGACCCCTTTAACAGTATTACAAAATACCATTGAGGAAATCAAAGAAAAAGACAATAGTGTTATCAATCAATTGGCAGTTATGCAGGCGCAGATTGAAAGGATGGGGCAGCAAATTGGTTACCAGTTACAACGTGCAACCCAACGGAAAGGAGCATTAATTGGGCAACAAATCAGTTTGCGTCCATTGATTGATTCCCTTACGTCTACTTTAAATAAAGTTTATGCCGATAAAGAAGTAATAAGTGTTATTGATCTCTCCCATGATTTAAAATTACATGCTGAAGAAGCCGCTTTATTGGAATTATTTGGTAATTTATTAGAAAATGCTTATCGTCTTTGTTTAACCACAGTACGTATTAGTGGCAAGGTTACGGATAAAGAAGTATTAGTAACGGTAGAAGATGATGGTCCTGGTGTACCTGTTAATAAACGTAAAACTGTATTACAGCGAGGCGTTCGAGGTGATAGTTTAAACCCAGGTCAAGGTATTGGTTTAGCGGTAGTACAGGACATTTTAGAGGGTTATAGTGGTTATTTGGAAATAGGTGACTCTAGTTTAGGTGGCGCTTGTTTTTATATTCATTTCCCTATTTAATCAGTGTAATAAGTTTAAGATACAGTACCTTTAGCAAGGTATTGTTTTAAGGAATAAGTAATGACCGAAGTGTGTGACTATTTGCAGAATGTGCTTAATGAAGAAATACCTCTTACCCAAGCATTGCAAGTAAAAGTAGTAAGTTGGCAAGATAAAAAACTATCACTTACACTGCCATTAGCTCCTAATATTAATCATATGAGTAGTGCCTTTGGTGGTAGCTTATATTGTGGTGCTGTACTCGCAGGTTGGGGATGGATGCATCTCTATTTGAAAGAGTTAGGCATTACCGATGGTCATATTGTTATACAAGAAGGACAAATAGTTTATCCTCATCCTGTATTAGGTGATGCTATAGCCATTTGTTATCCACCTGATGAAAAAGAGTGGGCAAAATTTGAAAAGGTTTTCAAGCGTCATAAAAAAGGCCGTTTAGCACTGAATACAGTCATTATGTATGAAGGCAAGGAAGCAGTAACTTTTAATGGACAGTTTGTAGTCTATTGTGAACATTGATAGATTTAATATTATTAACATTATTAAGTCATTGAGGTTATGAAAAAATATTATAAAATCGCTTTGCTATTATTATTGAGCAGTTTGTTACTATCCTGTACTCGAGATGACGGAAATGCTTCTTATAGAGGTAAAACAGGACAGCTTCAGTTAGAAGGGGTGGTGTTAAATATCCCCAATAAAAGTAATTTGGAGTTAGCGTTATTTGCTTTAGATAATGACAATAAACCTAAACTATTATTAGCAACAGATCATTATACAGGTAATGGTAATGCGTTAACTTTTCAGGTCAATTTTAAGCTGGACAAAGCGTTATCATTTCATGCCTTAGAGTTGCGTGGACGTGTTACCCAAGCAGGAAAGCTCATTGGTTATTTAACACCTTGGCATAAGCAGCAATTAACCCAGCAGGATTTAAAAGGTATTATTTTGGAATTAACTCCTTGAAAATACTTGATTCATTAACCAATTATTTACAATCAATTGTTCCAGATGCTGTATTAGAAGTACAGCAGGTGGCTGGTACAACGATTCGATTATGGTTAATTTCTCCCAACAATATGCAACAAAAAATTTTTGACAGTGTTGAAATAATGCGTATTTTACAACAGCCACCCTATTGGTGTTTTTGTTGGAGTAGCGGTGCTGCACTATGTCAAAAAATACTGCAAAACCCTGAGTTAGTTGCTAATAAAAGAATATTGGATTTTGGCGCTGGTTCTGGTTGTGTGGGAATTGCTGCAAGCCTTGCTGGTGCTAAAGAAGTGACAGTGTGTGACTTAGACCCTGTTGCTTTACAAGCCTGTCGGGCGAATGCACAGTTAAATGGAGCTAAGTTAAATTATTTAGCTGATTTTACGATGACAGATGATCACTATGATCTTATTGTTGCAGCAGATATTTTATATGATCGCGATAATTTTTCATGGTTAGATGTATTTCCTAGCAAGGCAGACCATGTATTATTAGCTGACTCAAGAGTAAAAAATTTTCAACATAAGCAGTATCAGTTATTAGCTACTATGGAATCAGAAACGTTACCTGATTTATTAGAGCCCTCTGAGTTTCGTAATGTGAAGCTGTATCAAACAGTCCATTAAGCTATTTTTACTATAGTCTGGGTTAGGTAAGCTAAAGATTAGTGTTATTATAAGGTTGCTTAATATGCTAGTGGCTATATAGTGTTTTGTTTTATAGAATTATGGTGAGACTTAATTAATGTCTGAATTTTCTCAATTACCTCTAGTTATTGAACCTAAAGAGTTATTGGATCGATTATCTGCACCTGAATTAATTTTAGTCGATTTAGGTAATCAACTCCGTTATCAGCAAGGCCATATTGCCCATGCTCATTGTGTAGAACCAAAACAAACACAATCACAAACAGGATTTTTTGGTTTATTACCTGATAAATTATCTTTAGAATACTTGTTCGGACAATTAGGACACAACTCTGCCGCCACTTATGTGATCTATGATGATGAGGGTGGTGGTTGGGCTGGACGTTTTATTTGGTTATTAGATTCAATAGGGCATCATAATTATCATTATTTAAATGGTGGTTTGCATGCATGGATGGCTGAAGGTTATCCATTATCTACAGAGTTACCTGAGGTGTCCGTTACATCACCGCTATTGACTATCGATGAGCAACCAACAGCAACCCTTGACTATTTACAGAGTCGCTTAGGTGCTGATGATTTGGTTATATGGGATGCTCGTTCTGTTGCTGAATATAATGGTGAAAAACTATTAGCTGCTAAAGGTGGACATATTCCTGATGCAGTAAATTTTGAATGGACAGCAGGTATGGATAGTGAACATGGTTTAAGGATTCGTAGTGATATCGCTGATTGTTTAGAACAATTAGGTATTACTAAGGATAAGGAAGTCATTACACATTGCCAGAGTCATCATCGTTCTGGATTTACTTATTTAGTAGCAAAGGCATTAGGATATCCTAGGGTTAAGGCTTATGCAGGGTCATGGTCTGAATGGGGGAACCATCCTAATACAGTAGTGGAAAATTAAAAAAATGACATTTAAACAACGACTTTTTATTATTGCTCAGCACATAACGCCACAGCATTTATTATCAAGAATAATAGGTTTTTTAGCAGAGTCACAAGCACCTTGGTTCAAAAATAAGCTCATTAGTTGGTTTATAGATCGTTATAAAGTGAATATGAGTGAAGCGGTTTATGAAAGTTATCATGAATATAAAAATTTTAATGAGTTTTTTACTCGCCCATTAAAAGAGGGTATGCGCCCTATTGATATGGCAGCTGATGCGGTAGTATGCCCAGCAGATGGTGCAGTAAGTGAGTTAGGTACTATTCATGAAGGACGCGTTTTACAAGCTAAAGGTCATGATTATAGCTTGGCTGATTTATTAGGTGGCGACACAGAGCGTGCTAAACCTTTTTTAAATGGTGAGTTTGCCACTATCTACTTATCACCAAGAGATTATCATCGTGTGCATATGCCCGTTACAGGTACATTAACAGAAATGATTTATGTACCAGGCCAATTATTTTCAGTGAACCAAACAACTGCAGAAAATGTCTCAAGTTTATTCGCTCGTAATGAGCGCGTAGTATGTATGTTTGATACTGAATATGGTCAAATGGCTGTTGTGCTAGTGGGAGCTATGATTGTAGCCAGTATTGAAACAGTATGGGCTGGAATGGTTACGCCCCCAAAACGATTATTAAAAACGACTAAATATAATGATGAAACAAGGCAACCAATTGTTTTAGAAAAAGGTGCAGAGTTAGGGCGTTTTAAATTAGGCTCTACAGCGATCATGGTATTCGAGCCTAATCGCATTGTTTGGAATGAAGAACTTAAATCATTAGTACCGACTAAAATGGGTCAACGTATTGCAAAATTAGTGTAAAAAATAGCTAAATAATGTTGGTTAAGATGCGATAAATCAATACTGTTTTGATTTGTTAGTAAATGCGTAGTAACCAGCAATGGTATTTTATGTGCTAATTGGGATATAGTTATTGAAAACTGAATGCTTATGCTATAATTCCATGGCTGTAAGTGTTGAATGTATATAGACTTGCTTTATTTCTTTGAAATAATTCTATGTAGTAAATGTTATACAGTTGAGCTTTACAATTTCTATGGATAAAGATAAGTTATTGTTAGTACGGATTAAAAAGCCAGTTAATGAGTAATTATGGAAACAAAAAACCTTCGTTTATTAATTTTAGATGATTCTCCTAATGAAGCAGAAAATTACGCAGTTATTTTCCGTAATGCAGGTTATGCGACGCGTTTGCATAGAATTACCTCAGCTGAAGATGCTGAAACCGTCTTAGCTCAAAATTGGGATTTAATTATTGCAGCACCTAGTAGTGAAAATTACGATCCTGTTGACTTACTCGCATTTATTAAAGCTAAAAAGATTGATATTCCTTATATACAATTACTTAATCCTGAGTCGTTAGAAGATGATCAATTTACAATAAGTTATTTAAAGAAAGGTGCACAAGACGTTTTATCGGTAGACGTTGAGGCTGAGCACTTATTATTAATAGCACAACGTGAATTGAATAATTTAATGAAGCGTCGCTCATTAGTACGTTCAGAGAAAAATTTAGCAGAGTCTGAGCGACGTTGTAATCTTCTACTAGACTCATCCATGGATGCTATTGCTTATATCCATGATGGTATGCATATTTATCTTAACCAAGCTTATATTGATATGTTTGGTTATGAAGATAAGGCAGATATGGACGGTCTACCGATTATTGACCTCGTATCAGCTGATAATCCTAGTGATTTAAAAGACTTATTTAAACATCGTGTTGAATCTTCTTTAGCTTGCCGTGGTGTAAGAGCTGATGGCTCTAAATTTCCTATTTTAATTACTACATACCCTGCATCATATGATGGTGAAGAGTGTATGCAAGTTATTATTCGTGAGGAAACATCAACGGTTAATAGTGAAGCATTAGAAGAAAAAATTCGTGAGATGAGTAGCCTTGATGCGTTAACGGGTCTTTATAGCCGTGCTCATTTATCGACATTGCTTGATAATACAATGGAGCAAGTAAAGTCTACTAATTTAAATGCAACATTGCTATACATCTATATTGATAATTTTGATAGTTTGAATACTCAGATAGGTATTGCAGGTTCTGATAGCTTATTAGCTAGTGTTGCTCAGTTATTAAAAGGCCACTTCTGTCATGAGGAAAGTTTAGCAAGACTATCCGATGATGCATTTGTTGTGTTAGTGCCTAATGCAACCTCTAGTGATTTAATAGATTCCGTGAAACTGTTACAAGAAAAAATAACTAAAGTTATTTTTGATGTAAATGATTTTTCTATTCAAATTACTGTTTCTGTAGGTATTGCAGATTTTGATAAGAGCGTTGCAAGCCCTCAAGAAATTATTGATAGGGCTCATCGTTGTATTGAATCTTCCACAGCAAGTAATATCATAAAAGTATATGACCCAGCTGAAGAACTGGCTAAAGCAGCAAGTCAGGGTGATTTACTGGCTACTTTGCAACAAACATTGCAGCAAGAGTCTTTAAAGTTACTGTATCAACCTATCGTAAGTTTACGTGGTAAATCTTTTGAGTTTTATGAAGTTCGTTTAAGAATGCTCGATGCTCAAGGTAAAGAATTACCTTTAACTGATCTATTAAATGTAGCTTCGTCTTCTGGAATGGCTGAGCAAATTGACCGTTGGGTCATTGTTAATTCATTAAAAGAAGTAGCTAAAATGCATGCGGCTGGACATAATCCACGAGTATTCGCACAAATTGGTAGCGATACCCTAAAAAATGAAAACTTATTAGATTGGATTAAGAAACTGTTTGCTGCTACTAAATTACCACCAGAATGTTTATTGGTAGAGTTTACTGAAAGTGATGCGGCAACTTACTTAAAACAGGCACAAAATTTAATTAATGGTTTAAATGAAATTAATTGTCAAACAGTTATTAGTGATTTTGGTAAAGATGAAAATTCACTACTAACGTTAAATCATTTGCCTGCAAACTATGTAAAACTCGCACCTTCTTTAGTGCAAGCATTGCGTAAGCCAGAGGGTGTGGACGCTTTAACAGAAATGTTAAACCAGTTAAGAGAATCTAAACGCAAGAGTATTGTGCCTTTTGTTGAAACAGCAAGTATCTTGTCTATTTTATGGCAAGCCGGTGCTGATTATATTCAAGGTTACTATTTACAACGTCCAATGCCTAATATGAGTTATGATTTCTCATCAGGTCAGTAAGTGTTGTGATTAATGTTTTTGAGAAGCCTGGTACAGTTATGTGTCAGGCTTTTTTGTTAGTGGAATATTGGTGTTTTAGGTAATATTTTTTATTTGTTATTGATAATCCATCCAGTTAGTTGTATTATACAACTAACTGGATGGTGGTTAGTTTTAGATAAGCTAATTAATTCAGTAGATTATATTTCTCACCGATTGAAGTTGAGTTAAAGATCATGAAAATTGCAAGTTTTGATGTCGATCCACAACAAAGTTTTACACCCCTTTGTCCTGATGAATTACCTGTGCAAGGTGGTGATCAAATTGCAGGTGCTTTAAATGAAATGGCCAAGCGTGCAGATATAAGGGTGGGCAGTAAAGATGCTCATACTCCACAAGCGGTATGGGTAGTGACTGAAGCTGAGAAGATGTTACAACCACTAAACTATCCTAATGCAGATTTGACGTGGGTAGCACACTGTGTACCAGGAACGAAAGGATTTGAATTATTAACTGACTTACCAAGCCCTGATGAGTATGATTTTTTTGTATGGAAAGGGGTAGAGCCAGATATGCATCCCTATGGTGCTTGTTACCATGATTTAAAAGAAAAATTATCAACAGGAGTTATCGAATATTTAAGACTAAAGAATGTCCAACTGGTTATTGTCGGTGGGCTGGCTTTAGATTACTGTGTAAAAAATACGGCAATACAATTACATAAAGCAGGGTTTCAAGTGATTATGGTATTAGAGGCAACAAGGGCTATTGCTGAAGATACTAAACAACAAGCCATCGCTGAAATGCAGCAATGTGGGATAGTCATCTGTGAAGACTGTGCGGCATTAGATCAACAACTTATTAAAAGTAGAGGATGAAAAAATGGATAATTCCATATTTTCCCAAAAAATTATTCAAAGTTTATTAGATACTGATTTTTATAAGCTCAGTATGATGCAAGCAATCTTGCATAATTATCCTAATGCGGAAGTAGAGTGGGAGTTTCGTTGCCGCGATAAAGAAGACCTTACCCCTTATATTCCTGAGATTAAAGAGAACATCGAGCGTTTAGCTGATTTACAGCTTACGCAAGATGAACAAAACTATTTATCACACATTAGTTTCTTAGCACCAGACTTTATAAGATTTTTACGTTTATTTCGTTTTAATCCACGCTATGTGACTGTATCGGGTGAAGGCGGGCAATTAAGTATTACCCTAAAAGGCCCATGGTTACATATTGTACTTTTTGAAATACCTTTATTAGCTATTATTAGTGAAGTACGTAATAAGAGGCGTTATCCTCAAGTTGAATTAAAAACAGCTACTGATCGTTTGTATCAGAAGTTAGAAAATTTAACACGGATGGCAACGGATGATGAGTTAAAAGATTTTAAATTAGCTGATTATGGAACACGTCGTCGTTTTTCTTTTAATACTCAGCAAGCCGTGGTTGGCATTTTGAAAACAGACTTTCCTGGCCATTTTGTAGGTACAAGCAATGTGCATTTAGCTCAAGAGTTTAATATTAAACCGATGGGTACTATGGCACATGAATGGATTATGGCACACCAACAATTAGGTTTTAGGTTAATCGATAGCCAAAGTGCAGCATTAGATTGCTGGGTACGGGAATATCGTGGTTTATTGGGGATTGCGTTAACTGATTGCATCACAATGGATGCTTTTTTAACTGATTTTGATTTGTTTTTTGCTAAATTGTTTGATGGTTTGCGTCATGATTCAGGTGATCCAATTGTTTGGGCAGAAAAAGCGATTGTTCACTATAAAAAGTTAGGTATTGATCCTCGCACCAAAACCTTAGTATTTTCTGATGGTTTGGATCTACCCAAAGCGTTATCAATTTATCGCCAATTGCGTGATAGAATTAATGTTAGCTTTGGTATAGGGACTAACTTAACCTGTGATATTCCTACTGTTTCTCCAACCAACATGGTTATTAAAATGGTTAGTTGTAATGGTCAGCCAGTGGCGAAAATTTCTGACTCACCAGGAAAAACACAATGTCGTGATGAGAGTTTTGTTAATTATTTAAAACATGTCTTTAAGGTAAGCGAGTAACAATAGTTGTAGAGGAAGAAAAATGATAGATCAATTAGCTGTTCAACGCGAGATTGCTAAAGCATTAAATGTATGCCCACCTTTTGCAAATGAACAAGCATTAGTAGCAGAGTTAGAACGACGTATTGTCTTCTTAAAACGCTTACTAGTAGAGTCTGGGCTAAAAGCTTACGTGTTAGGAATCAGTGGTGGGGTGGATTCATTAACCGCAGGTATGATGACCCAACGGGCTGTTAGAGAATTAAGAGAAGAAACAGGGGATAATAGTTATCGTTTTATTGCGATGCGTCTACCTTACAAAGCACAGGCAGATGAAGCCGAGGCGACACAGTCTGTACAAGTAATAGCGCCCGATCACTGTGAAGTCGTTAATATTGCTGAAAGTGTAGAAGGGATGGTAGGTGCTATAGACTGTTTACAGAAAGTAAAAGAAGGTTCCAGAGACTTTATTATTGGTAATATTAAAGCCAGAGCAAGAATGATTGCTCAATATGCAGTAGCCAATGTTTACAGTGGGTTAGTAATAGGTACTGATCATGCAGCTGAAGCGGTTATGGGGTTTTATACTAAATTTGGAGACGGTGCTTTTGATGTAGGGCCTTTGATTGGTTTAGCAAAAGGACAAGTTAGAGCCTTTGCTAAGTATATGGGAGCACCAGACAATTTAGTGAATAAAGTACCTACTGCTGATTTAGAAGATTTAAAACCAGGTTTGCCAGATGAACAAGCACATGGTGTTCCTTATACAGAAATAGATGCTTTTTTACAGGGTAAAGCTGTATCGGCAGAAGTTTTTAAAAAGATTACAGAGACTTATAATAAAAGCATGCATAAAAGGCAGTTACCTATAGCACCTTAGTTTGTTATAAAGAGTAACATATTAGCTACTAAAAAGAACTTTATAAGCTTGTTTTAAATGTTTAGGATAGGGCTTATTTATTTGTTATTTAGGGGATTTATGAGGCATCTTGGTAAAGCGACATTACTATGTTTAGGCTTAGTCAATGTTTTGCCTTCATTGGCTTATGATAATCTACCTTCATTGGGCGATTCATCTTCTGCTATTGTGTCTCCTTTACAAGAGTATCAATTAGGGCGTGCATGGTTAAGCCTATTGCGTTCACAAGTGCCACGCATTAATGATCCTTTGGCTAAAGACTATATTGAAACAAAGGTTAAACGATTAGCGCAAAGTAGTCGTTTGCAAGACCATCGCTTAGAATTTATTTTTATTAAAGATCCTGAGTTAAACGCCTTTGCAGCACCAGGTGGTATTATTGGTGTCAATGGTGGTCTATTTTTAGCGGCTCCTAACGAGTCAGAGTTTATGGGCGTATTAGCTCATGAATTGGCGCATTTATCGCAACGTCATTTTGCCCGTGGTGTAGCCGAACAACAACAACTACAAATACCAATGATGACAGCTTTACTTGTTGGTATTGTAGCAGCAGCAGCAGGAAGCCCCGATGCCGGTATGGCGACTATTATTGGTTCACAGGCAGCAGCTTATCAAAATATGATGAGTTTCTCCCGCTCCAACGAACAAGAGGCGGATCGAATTGGCATTGAAACCCTTGCTAAGGCAGGTTATGACCCTAAAGGAATGCCAGATTTGTTTGAGATATTGATGAAAAAATATCGCTTTCAACAAATTCCCCCTGAATTTTTGATTACTCACCCCTTAACAGAGTCTCGTGTGGCAGACACACGTAATAGGGCTGAACGTTATCCGCAGGGCGGCATTAGTAATACGTTAGAGTATGATCTAGTACGTGTTCGTGTTCAGGTGGTTTTTGAAGATACACCAGGCTCTAGTGTAAAGCGCTTTCGTAGTCTTTTAGAAAATAACCCCAATGATAATGCATTGCAATATGGCTTAGCATTAGCCTTAATAAAAAATAATAACCTTGCAGAGAGTGAGCAAATATTAAATAAATTATTAACAAAAGATGCTAATAACTTATTTTATAATTTAACCTATGTTGATTTAGATTTTTATCAAAATAGGTTAGCCAATGCGGGTTTACGTATTCAAAAATTATTAGTGGCTAATCCGAATAATTATCCTATTACGAAGGCTTATGTGGATTTATTAGTAAGACAAAGAAATTTTCAAGAAGCGGCTAAAGTAATTGATAAACTTGTGCGTAGTCGTCCTAATGATCCAGATGTTTGGTATCAGGTATCTGAAGTAAAGGGTAGAGCAGGTGATATTGTTGGTGTACATCAAGCACAGGCAGAATATCTTGCATTAATAGGTAATTATGATGCAGCTTTAGAACAATTAAAATACGCACGCCAGAAAGCAGGTAATAGTTTCCAACAAGTAGCGATTATTAATCAACGCGAGAAAGAAATTCGTAGCCAACAGGATACGGTTAAACAATTTTTACAGTAATTAGGTAGTCAACAGGTGAGTGAACAAATTAGTTTTAAAGAAGAATTAGATACATCTGGTTTAAATTGTCCTTTACCTTTATTAAAAGCTAAGCAAGCATTAGCTAACCTTAGCTCAGGGGATGTATTAAAAGTCATTGCTACAGATGCTGGCAGTCAGCGAGATTTCCGTAGTTTCGCGAAGCTTTCTGGTAATGAGTTATTACATGAGGAAGTAACAGAGCAAAACTACTATTATTGGTTGAAGAAACGTTGATGGGTGAATAACAAAGGGGCTTATAAAGCCCCTTTTTATTATTTAACGAGTTTAGCTAATTCTTCTACAATATTAGCTAATGGAAGGTTTTTTGAGTCAGATTCACGACGGTTTTTATATTCTAATTGGCCTTCTTTTAAGCCTCGATCACTGACTACTACTCTGTGAGGAATACCAATTAAATCCATGTCTGAGAATTTAACACCTGGGCTGGTTTTCTTATCACGATCATCTAATAATACTTCATAACCAGCTTTAGTTAAGTCAGCATAAAGTTTATCAGCTACTTCTTTAATGGCTGGGTCTTCATATTTAAGCGCCACAATAGCAATTTGGAAGGGTGCCATTGTTTCAGGCCATAAAATACCACGCTCATCATAGTTCTGCTCAATAGCTGCCGCTACTACACGAGATACACCGATACCATAACAACCCATAATTAATTCTACAGGTTTGCCATTTTCAGCTAATACTGTGCAGTTCATTGATTCACTGTATTTGGTACCTAGTTGGAATATATGACCAACTTCAATACCGCGACGAATTACTAAAGTACCTTTGCCATCAGGGCTAGGATCACCTGCTACCACATTACGTAAATCAGCTACTTCAGGTAGTGCTACATCACGCTCCCAGTTAATGCCAAAATAATGTTTATCTTCAATATTAGCACCAGCACCAAAGTCACTCATCATAGCTACTGAGCGATCAATAATACAAGGCATAGATAAGTTAACAGGGCCTAATGAACCAGGACCTGCGCCAATCGCTTGGCGAATTTCTTCATCAGTTGCAAAAACCAATGGGCTAGCCACCAATGGATGGTTAGCTGCTTTAATTTCATTTAGTTGATGGTCGCCACGAACAATTAATGCTACTAAGGTACCTTCTTCAGCACCATGAGCGATTAAGGTCTTAACTGTTTTTTCAATAGGTAAGTTAAATTGCTCAACTAAGGCTTCAATGGTTTTACAGTTAGGTGTATCAACTAGACGCATTGCTTCAGTGGCTGCTTGGCGTTCAGTTTGGTGAGGAACAGCCATTGCTTTCTCAATATTAGCAGCATAATCTGAACTATCGCTAAATACAATATCGTCTTCGCCAGAGTCTGCAAGTACGTGGAACTCGTGGGAGCCTGAGCCACCAATAGAACCATTGTCAGCTTCTACAGGACGAAAATCTAAACCTAAACGACTAAAAATATTCGAGTAGGCACGATACATATCATCATAAGTAACTTGTAATGATGCTTGGTCAGTGTGGAAAGAGTAGGCATCTTTCATTAAAAACTCACGGCCACGCATTAAACCAAAGCGAGGACGAATTTCATCGCGAAATTTAGTTTGGATTTGATAAAGGGTAAGCGGTAGTTGTTTATAACTACTGATTTCATTACGTACTAAATCCGTTACAACTTCTTCATGGGTAGGGCCAAAGCAGAAATCACGCTGATGGCGATCTTTAAGGCGTAGTAGTTCAGGGCCATATTGTTCCCAACGTGTAGATTCAATCCATAATTCAGCAGGTTGTACGGCTGGCATTAGCACTTCTTGAGCGCCGATGGCATTCATTTCTTCACGCACCACTTTTTCTACTTTACGTAATACACGTAAACCAAGTGGTAACCAAGTGTATAGTCCAGCAGCTAGTTTACGAACCATACCCGCTCGTAACATAAGTTGATGGCTAATAACTACTGCATCAGCAGGAGTTTCTTTTACAGTAGGCAGTAAATATTGGCTAGTACGCATGCTTTATCCACATAAAAGAGGTTATAAATAATCCATTTTAAAGGGGGATTGACTAAGCATTCAATAGCAAACTGCAAAGAAACAGCATTTATTTTTGATTTGAGTACTTTTCTCTAAGCAATTAACCAATTAAAATGCTTTCTTTATTAGGGGCTATCTTGATCAAGCAGTTAAATATGGGGAAGTGGTTAGCAATGCGTCGTGTATTTAGCACATTGTTAGTGATAGTGGTTAGTTATTGTTGTATGGCAAGTTATAGCTATGCTAACTCTAGTCTTGTGACAACAACCAAGGTTAGATTAAATATTGATAAGGTTTTGGTTGAAAAGTCAAAGCGTACATTATCTTTGATGAGTGGCAATAATGTTGTTAAAAGTTACCGTATTTCATTGGGCAAACGACCTGTAGGCCATAAACAAATGGAAGGTGATAAGCGTACACCTGAAGGTTTATATTGGATAGATTGGCGTAAAGAGAGTGATAAATATAACCTTTCTATGCATATTTCTTATCCGAACCCACGTGATATATCTGCTGCGCAAAAGCAAGGCGTAAGACCTGGTGGCATGATAATGATTCATGGTACACCGATTGATCCTGAATACCCTGAATGGTATTTCCGCGGTTTGAATTGGACAGATGGCTGTATTGCCATGATGAATTGGGATATGAAAGAAGTCTGGGGTTTGGTCAAAGATGGTACTCTAATCGAGATTAAGCCTTAAAGTTCTTAATAATTCATACAATAAGGCTATATTTTAATTATTTATGAGGGTTTAATTTTATTTGTTAGTTCTAAGAAATTTTTTATTCCTTTATGTTTTAAATATGCCAAAAATGATAGACTAATATTTTGGGATATTGTCATATTGTTACTGTTTTCTAAAATAGGTGGATCTGATTCTATTGTGATTTCAACAGTATTATTTGTTGTATCATATATAGTGATTGATGTCTTAGCCATATTTTCCTTCCTTATAAAGTATATTAATTTGAAAGGAGTATGATATTTTAGAGACTTATTAAGATATTGAGGTTAGAGCAAAAGAAATTAATTATCTGAGTCAAACTCATCTAATTTTTCATCCTCCATAGATATAAGTTCAAAGTAATGAATTTCATATATTTGAAATGGAAGAATAAGTATGCGAAGTAGGCTTAAATTAAAAAAACCAATACAAGTAATGAGAGAAATATTCAAAATAGTTGGATTTGTGGTAGTTTCTTGAAATATAAACCATATTAAACATAAAATAATGCAAACGATATGGATAAATAAAGTTAATGTTTGGGAAAAAAATAAATAACTAACTTTATTTATATAAAGGGAAATTTGATCTACTGTTAAAGTTTTTGCTCCAGAAGTTCTTCCTGTAAAAAGCATCAATGTCACCATAAAGCCAGAAAGTACTGTTAAGATAGTGATAATTATTGAAATAATATTATTAATATCTTCATATTGAGTTGACTTTAGATTATAAGTAATAATCCAACCAATTACACATCCAATGATTATTGGTAATATTAATGCAATAGATTGTTTTAGCCAAAAATGAGAAGTTTTTTTGGCTATGTTAAACATGGTTTTGCCTGATGTTACAGCACTTTGTATTTCATCAGGTATAATATAATCTTTTATAGCCATTGTTAGGTAAGCTTTTTCTTAACATTTTTTAAGAAACCCTCTGTAGTGATAAGAGATTTATTTCTTGGGTCTCTTAGTTCTTTTAAATAGCGTTTTAATTCTGTTTCTATTTCTGAGGTTGCAACTTTCCCCTCAGGAGTAAGTTGAATCTGCACATGTCTTTTTTCTTTATATTTATGTAAACCAGTAATTGTTGAGTTATCTTTGAATTTAATCATAATAGAGTCTAAAAATTCTGATTCTGCCTCATCAAATAAACTAATAGTAGCTTCTTCATCTAAAACTTTTGTTTCTTCCGCTTCCCAAGTACAGATAAACTTATTTGTTCCCTTTACATTATTTCGTATTTCACTAAGTTGTGATGCATAGTTACTGTAATCTTTTTCAATATCATGGACTAAACTAGCAGTGATTTTCTTTACACCTCCTTTCTGTTGTATTAAGTCTCTTAATTCTGTAGATGCAATATCATATAACTCTACAGAAGAGTAGGGACCATCAGAATATTTTTTTAACAAGAAAGTTAGTAATTTGCATAATAATGTAATTCCTCCTGCTCCTTGTACAGATTCAATTAGAATGATTTGACCAAATGCTAAGCATCGATAAGAAAAAGCAAGCTCAGTTTTTTTCCCTTCAGGAGTTTGAAGATTTATTGGCTGTAATGTTAGTTTTGTGCTTTCCATATCTGGAGCAACTGCTTCAGGTGCTAAGCCTTTAGTGTAGCTACATATAGTAAATAAAGTACCTTTTTCTAATGTCTTAGAATCGAATAAAATAGCACATGTAACTCCATCCTTAATATTGTTAGGATCAGGATAGTGACGTTCACCAATAGTAATGGCACCATCCATAATTTTTTTTATCTCATCTTCAATTTTTGGAGGAGACCATGTATCTTTTGTTTTATTATGCTTTAATTTATATCCAACAGCTTTGACCATAAGAGTTTTATTTATCTTTTTCACTATAATTTCCTTCTACTTAGATGCCCTTCTGAGTCATTAAACTATCATGAAACATGTAATTATTAATATTGTATAATACTAAAGTATTATTTTATGTTGTCCAGTTTTTAAATAAATTGATATAATCTACTAATTCTCTTAAGCGGCCATGCTGTTTGCCTGTAAATTGGAACAGTAGATAGGTTAAATGTTGAAACTCAGCTTCTTTAAAGCTGTCATCATAAACCTGCTGAATAAAGTCATTATTACTAATATCTCGATAGTTTTGATTAATATAAGTTAATGCTTGTTCAGTTAAAGGATGATTCATTCTGATAGCAAAGGTTTCCCTAAACCAACGGCTAGAGTTATAGTTTGTATAGAACTGAATAATTTCTTGAGTTGCTTCTTCTGGTGTATGCAACAGCTTCATTAAGCCCATATCACTAGGCAAAATATATTGTTGATCTCTTAAGTGCTTCTCAAAATATTCAATAGCATCTTTCCAGTAAGTACTATCAGGCGTTTCTAAAAGAATCACAGGGATTAGTGGTGTTTTACCTGTTTGAATCAGGGTTAATACTTCCATAGCCTCATCCCAAGTACCAAAACCACCAGGGCAAAGCACTACAGCTTCTGTCTCTTTAACAAAGAATAATTTACGGATAAAGAAAAACTGGAAAGTAAGTAGTGCATCACTACCTTCCATTGTTTCATTGGCGTATTGTTCAAAAGGTAGCTTAATATTGAAGCCTAGGGCGTTATCTTGCCCAGCTCCTTCGTGAGCTGCTGCCATAATACCACCACCAGCACCTGTAATAACGATAAAACCGTTGTCAGCAAGCTGTTGGCCTAAAGCTACTGCCTGTTGGTAAAGAGGATGATCTACAGGCGTACGAGCAGAGCCAAATACGGTTACTTTCCGATGGTGCTTAAAACGCTCTAGTAACGTAAAGCCTTTATCCATTTCAGTTAGCGCATTTTTAGCTATTTTAGTATCCCAATGGCCTCGTTCGGCCTGAACTAAACGGGTAGCTGCTAAAAATAATTCTTTATAAAGTTTGTGTTCTTTTGCGCCAGCAGGGAGTGCTAGCTTAATAAGCTCATCAATTTTGTTATTTAACTCAGTAGAGCTTGGCGAGTAATGACGGTTTAAATCATTATCTTGTTCATTTTTCATATAATAATCCCAGTACTGCAAAGTAATCTATTATTATGGATAACCAATAATAAAAAGAGGTTATGCTAGTTACTTATAAAGGTGGTGTCAATTTTGGTGTGCAACAGAAAGTTAATAGAAGGCGTATTGCTACGCCTTAATCTGTAAAGATTTATTTAAGATCAGGATGTTGTTCAATTAGTTGATCGCGTTTTTCAGTTAATTCATTTATTTGTTCAGTCAACTCTTCCACTTTTGTTTCAATATAATCATGGTGTTCTTGTAGTAGTTCTTTAGCTTCTGCTCTATCAGATGCAGCAGGAGTCGCACCGCGTAGTGGCCGATTAGCTGTTTCTTTAGTAAATAAAATAGCAAGCAAACCTATCACAGCCACTACCATTAAATAATAGGCAGGCATCATTAAGTTATTTGTTGTTTCAGTTAACCAAGCGGCAATAAGAGGGGTAGTACCACAAAATAATGATACTGAGATATTAAATGAAATAGCTAATGCACTGTAACGAATACTGGTAGGGAATAAAGCAGGCAAGGTTGATGCCATTACCCCTGTAAACATATTAAGCAACACGCCTAAAATCATTAATCCAATAAAGATATAAGCTACTTTGCCTGTGGTAATAAGATAGAAGCAAGGAATGGATAAACAAAATAGACCTACACAACCAACGATAACAATAGGTTTTCTACCAATTTTATCACTTAAAAAACCAATAGTGGGCTGTACAAACAGCATGCCAATCATAATTACAATAATCAGAATAACACCATGACTTTCAGCATAGTGGAGATTATGGTTAAGGTAGCTTGGCATATAGGTTAACAACATATAATAAGTAACATTCATTACAATCACTAAACCAATACAAATAAGTAGTGGTCGCCAGTGGCGTAATAAGATTTCTTTAAAAGAAACTTTACTAATTCCATGTTCTTCATCAGCCTGTTGTTTTTCTTGATGTTGTTCAAAGGTTGGTGTTTCATCTAAGTGACTTCTTAAGTAGAGGCCGATAAGCCCTAAGGGGCCAGCAATAAAGAAAGGAATCCGCCAACCCCAATCCAGTAACTGTTGATCGGTTAGCAAATAGGTAATTAAAGTAACAAACCCTGCACCTAGTAAGAAACCAGCAATAGAGCCAAAGTCTAACCAACTTCCCATAAAACCACGTTTGCGATCAGGGGAGTATTCAGCAATAAAAATGGTAGCACCTGAATATTCACCGCCTGTTGAGAAACCTTGTAGTAAACGACAAGCAAGTAGCAAAATAGGTGCCCAAAGGCCAATAGTTTCATAGCTAGGAATCAGTCCAATACAAAAGGTACTGATAGCCATAATTAAAATAGTGGTGGCTAGTATTTTTTGACGTCCTAATTTATCGCCTAAGAGGCCAAAAAACACTCCACCTATGGGTCTAACCAAAAAGGCCACAGCAAAGGTAGCAAGGGTGGCAAGGATTTGAACTGAACCTGTGGTTTCAGGAAAAAATACTTTGCCAAGGGTTATGGCGATAAAACCATAAACACCAAAATCAAACCATTCCATTGCATTGCCTAATGCAGAAGCAGTTACTGCCTTTTTAAGTTTATCGTTGTCGATAATAGTAATATCTTCAAGACTAAGCTCGGTAGATTGATTAGATGTTGTTTGTGATGACATAGTTGTTCCTCTAAATATAAGCTATATAACAAAGCAACTGATTTAATAATTAATATTTAAATTAAATGGGTGCGCAACAACGTGAACAAAGTGAATAAAGCGGCTATTTTGAAGTTCACAAAATACAAGCAAATAGGCTTGAGGTTGTATCTAAGAATAAATACTAAGGATTGCTTTATCTATTAGTTAACCAATCAATACAAAATATCAGAAAACACTTTAAGCAGATTAGGTATAACAATTTCTGAGCTTATTATAGCAATAATAATGGCTATGATATTGATTATGCTACTAAAGGCTAATCAGCTAATTTACCGTTACTGATTAAAACAAAAGTGCATGATAGTAGTATAAAATAGAGGGCCAATGCTAATGAGGAGGGCAAAGCATGCCATTTTTCTTGAGATCTATTTGTAAAGTTTGTTATGCAATCATTATTGTTATATTGGTTAATACATATGTTGCGGCAGAAGAAGATTCACCATTATCTGCTGGTGCAGTGGCTTCTCCAAATAGCTATGGAACAATAGCAGCTCAAGAAATATTAGCTAAAGGTGGTAATGCTGTTGATGCTGCAGTAGCCACAGCATTTGTGTTAGCAGTAACTTACCCTGAGGCAGGTAATATTGGTGGTGGCGGCTTTATGACCCTGTGGATGAATGGTAAGGGGTATTTTTTAGATTACCGAGAAATAGCACCAGCTAAAGCAACCACTAATATGTATCTAGACAGTAAAGGCGAAGTAGTGGCTAATTTAAGCCTATACTCACATAAAGCAGTGGCTGTACCTGGTACTGTAGCAGGTATGTGGGCTGCCCATCAACGCTTTGGTAAGCTCTCTTGGCAAGAAGTGTTAGCACCTGCGATTAGTTATGCTAAAGAAGGCTTTATGGTTGATGAGCAACTAATGCAACGTTATCGCGAGGTATTGGATAAAGTACCAGCCAATGGGCATTTTAAAGAATACTTTGGTGCTATGAAGATTGCTCAACCCTTTAAACAACCAGAGTTAGCTGCTGTATTAGAGCGTATTTCTGAACAAGGCGTTAATGATTTTTATCAAGGTGAAACAGCCCAACTTATTGTTAAACAAATGGCTGATAATGATGGCTTGATAACCGAAAGTGATTTAAACGGCTATCAAGCAAAATGGCGTGATCCATTAGTTGCAAAATGGCATGGTATGCAAGTTATCACTGCGCCACCACCTAGTTCAGGTGGGGTTGGTTTATTACAGTTATTATTAATGAAGCAAGCGTTAGCTAATGACTTTAAAGGGGTTAGGCCAAATACGGCACGTTATGTCCACTTATTAGCTGAAATTGAAAAGCGAGTATTTGCTGATAGAGCTGAGTATATGGGAGACCCAGACTTTATTAATGTGCCTGTTAAAAAACTATTAGCGGCAGATTATTTAGCTAATCGTGCTAAAGAAGTTAATCCTTATGCTATTTCAGCGACTGAAAATATCGAACCTGGTTTGACTCCAGAGAAGTTACAAACTACCCATTTTTCTATTGTGGATAAATGGGGTAATGGTGTTTCCAATACTTATACGTTAAATGGTTGGTTTGGTTCTGGCGTAGTAGTAAAAGGGGCAGGTATTTTATTAAATAATGAAATGGATGACTTTAGTAGTAAAGCAGGTGTAGCAAATCAGTTTGGTGTGGTGGGGAGTGAGGCCAATGCCATAAAACCTTATAAAAGACCTTTGTCTTCTATGACACCCACTATTTTAACTAAGGATAATAAAATAGTGATGGTGATAGGAACTCCTGGTGGTTCACGTATTATTACTTCTATTTTTCAAGTGATTGTTAATGTGTTTGATAACCATATGTCTTTAGAACAGGCAGTGTCTACTCCCCGTTATCATCACCAATTATTACCCAAGGATCGTATTTTTATTGAGCGTTTTCAACAAGGAGTTCCTCAATTACTAAAAGTAAGGTTACAACAAATGGGCTATAACTTTTATCAGCAAGATTTTAGTGGTGATATTCAGGTTATTCAAATTATTAATGATAAACCTAAAGCAGTAGCTGACCCTAGGGGGCGAGGTAGGGCATTAATAGTGGAATAATAAGGTTTATTGAGCCTTAGTTAAGTAACCGTTGTATTCTACCAATGTACCTATCAATGGCAGTGTAACTTTAGCAACGAATTGATAGGTACCATCTGTATCCACGCCTTCATTAGCGATAACTTGTGGGGAAAGAAATTTAGGGAGTTTAATGCCAAGAAAGGTACAGTATTGTAGTTTCCAACATAACCAGTTATCAACAGTTTCTAAGATAAAGTACTGTTTCACTGGACCAAACCTTTCATACATTTGTTGTGGATTATTTTTATCTAGGGCGAGAATAGAAGAAAACACTGTGTCACCAAAGCGTCTTGTCCAACATTCCTTGCCTTCATCTGTATAGTAAACATTGACAGTAATAGGTAAATTATCAGAGGGTTGTGGAAATCCCATTACTTTACGCATAAGATTTGTCATAAAATGAGTAGCACCACCTGCTTTTGCTTCACCTTGCCACAAAATACAAGGAGTATTATGAAAATCCTGAATAGCTTGGGGGATTTCATTATAACGCTCACCTAATAGATGAGCGAAGATATTGATAGGTGGTGTTTTCATAATAACTAATGCCTCGTATCAGCAGGAGGGTTGCTAGAACCATCCTTAAATAATTGTGTAACATCAGCAATATCGAAAATATATTCTTTATTACAGAACTGGCAGTCAATAGTAATCTTACCTTGTTGTTCATCCAGTAAAGCGAATGCATCTGCCTCACCTAAACTACGCAAAGCATTCGCTGAGCGCTCACGGGAACAACTGCAATGAAACTTTATAGGTAATTTTTCAAAAAGTCGAATATCTTCTTCATGATATAAACGATGTAAGATAGTCGAATTATCTACTGTTAAGAACTCATCAGCATTTAATGAGTTTGCTAAAACCGTAAGGTGTTGCCAAGTGTTCTGACGTTCATCATCGTCATGTTGTTTTTCAGCAGGTAAGGCTTGTAATAAAAAGCCTTTGGCCTGTTTGCCATCAGCGCATAGCCAAAAATAGGTAGGTAATTGCTCAGAACTAGCAAAATAGCTAGACAGACTACTGGCTAATGTTTCACCCTCTAACGCTACTATACCTTGATAACGTTTACCCTGTGTAGGGTCAACTGTTAATGCTAGGATACCATTAGGCATTAACTCTTGCAGGGACATGGAGTCATTTATTTGTTCGGCTTCATAACGAGCAATACCACGAATTTCGCGATTACTATTACATTCCACCATTAATAAGGGTAAAGGGCCTTCAGAGCGCGCTTGTAATACTAAAGTACCATCAAATTTTAAGGTGCCACACAATAAAGCACTGGCTGCTAGGAGTTCACCTAGTAATTTAGCCACAGGTGCAGGATATTGATGACGCGTTAATACTTCGTGATAACTATGCTCTAGGGAAACTATTTCACCACGTACATCTAAGTTTTCGAATAGGAAACGTTGTGTTATATCTTGTTTCATAAGGATATTTTAAAGCCTCAAAAGGATAATGTATTATTTACCATTTTATAGCTAGAGAAGAGTATAAACTAATTAACCCTAGATTATGCTCAATAAATCATTACAGAATAATGAACAATTAACGACTATCCTTGTACGATGTGATATTTCACATAATATAATGGATAGCTTAATTTCATTATTAGCTACTAAATAGCAAATCGGAGAATTACTATATATGGGCGATGCTCAATTATTACAACCTGTCTGGCAAACAAAAAAGATAGTATTTTGCAATGTATTTGCACTTATTTTGTTATTGCTGTGGGCATGGCCATTAACTCATGATTTAGCCATGAGGTTTGATGTTGCTTTTTTTAGAGTACTCAATGATTCTTTAAAAGAGAATTATGTGTGGGCTAGTATTTGGGCAATAATGAGTAGTCGCTTTTTTGATTTTATCGTAGCTATTATTTTACTGGTTTTGTTGATAAAAGCAGATTGGCTATATGGCGCTAAGATGGTAAGGCAAGCATTTTTTGCGTTATTAGTGATTATGTTATTGCAAGTAGTTGTACGTATTATTTTTACCAAGTTAGTTATTGCTTTTGGTTGGCAGCATGCTAGTCCTACAGCAACGTTAGATGATGCCTATCGTCTTTCTAGGCATTTTGATTTTTTTGAACAAAAATTAGAAATTAAAGATAGCTCTAATAGAAGTTTTCCAGGCGATCATGCCTCAGTATTGATGATATGGGCATTATTCTTATCAGTATTTGCACGTAAATTTAGTCAATATTTTATTGTTTGGTTATTGGCTATTATATTTATGATGCCTCGCTTAATCGCTGGTGCACACTGGGCATCAGATGATTATATTGGTGGTTTGATCTTAGCTTTATTGGCACTAGGTTGGGGAATGTATACGCCTTTTGCCGCTAAGTTAAGTAGTGGTTTAGTATGTATTACAAAACCTATTTTCCGCTTAGTTAACAAAATTCCTGTGCTTAATCGATTAGCTATTGTTCGTTATCCAGAATAAAAAATGTTGTTAATAAAATGTTAAATTTATTAACTATCATTTAATTAGTGAGATAATACCTAGCAATAATAATGTTATTTTTGAAGAGAGTATTATGGAAAAGTCGCCTTTTAAAGGAACACGTGGTTTAAAACGGATTATTAATGCAACAGGCTATTCTATGGATGGTTTAAAGGTGGCCTTTAAAAATGAGGCTGCTTTTCGTACTTTATTAGGGCTAAGTGTTGTCTTAATTCCTATTGCATTATTACTGCCAGTAGCTCCTGTAGAAAAGGCGATCATGGTTGCTGTTTGTCTATTATCGGTGATTATTGAATTGTTTAACTCGGCGATTGAGGCAGTGGTTGATCGGATTTCGTTGGAACGTCATGAGCTTTCAAAAAATGCTAAGGATTTAGGCAGTGCTGCTCAATTTATAGGATTATGGACAATTTTTATTGTGTGGGGAATTATTTTAATAGGCCATTATTTATAGAATTTATAAGAAAATAACCTAAATAGGTGGTGAAAATAGCAATATCTATCAACTTTTGTCTAGGTTATTCTGGAAAGCGATGTATTTACAACGTTATAATACTATAATAAATAAATTAATATATTTGCTATAGATGTCTAAGGAAGTTGATATGGGTACTACCCCCCATTTTATATGCTATTCGAGTCCAATAGATCATTATTCTCACCGTATACGTTTAGTATTAGCAGAGAAAGACATTGGTATAACAATACGTAATGTAGACCCTAATTATTATCCTCCCAATCTGGCAGAGTTAAATCCGTATAGTAGTTTACCTGTGTTAGTTGAACGAGATTTAGTACTTTATGACTCAATAGTTATTATGGAGTATTTAGAAGATCGTTATCCTTATCCACCTCTATTGCCAGCTTATCCTAGCGATAAGGCGAGTAGGCGATTATTAGTGTACCGTATCCAAAGAGATTGGTGTCACTTAGTCGATCTTATACTTGATCCTAAAACCAAAGTAACTACTCAAAATGCAGCACGTAAAGAATTAAGAGAAAGTTTAATAGGTGTTTCAGCTGTTTTTAGTGAAAAACCTTATTTTCTCAGTAATGATTTCTCGTTAGCTGATTGTTGTTTATTACCCATTTTATGGCGTTTACCTTTATTGGATATTGAGATTCCTAAAACGGGCAAAGGCTTATTAGCCTATATGGATCGAGGCTTTAATAGAGCAAGTTTCCAAGCTAGTTTGTCTGAGCAAGAGTTAAAATTAGCAGGGGCGAATTAATGAAGTCTAATCGCCCTTATCTAATACGCGCGCTGTATGAATGGATTTTAGATAATGATTGTACGCCCTATATATTAGTGGATGTTAATCTACCTAATGTAAGTGTACCCGATGGTTTTGCCGAAGATGGGCAGATTGTTTTAAATCTTGCACCTGCGGCTATTAAACATTTACTGATGGATAATGAAGCAATTAGCTTTGAAGGGCGTTTTGCAGGTGTGGTACAAAGACCTTATGTACCTATTATTGCTGTTAAAGCAATTTATGCTAAAGAAAATGGCTATGGTATGTTCTTTGAACATGATCCCTTATTAGAGCAAGAAAATAATGAACCAGATGATAAGCCACCTTCACCAGACACACCTACACCTCGTAAGAAGCCAAGCCTAAAAGTGGTCAAATAATACTTATAATGAATAAATAATGAACTTATTTATTCATTATTATGTCTTTTTTGTTCTATATAGTTTCTAAATTTATTGACAGATTTGCTTAAAATAAAAATAGCAGGAATAAAACCAATAATAATACCTACTACAACATGCCATGATTGCATTGTATCGGTATTGATATTGAAATAAGTGGTGAGTAAATCCAGTAAAAACCAGACGCCAATAATGGTTAAGATAACATGAATAAAAACTAGGATAGTGGAGCAGAGATAACGGATAGGTGTAGCTGAAATTCTATCTAGCTTTAATAATAGACCTATTACATTCATTATAAATAATGAGAATGTACCTAGTAAGGCGAGGATAATACCTATTAAAAAAGCTAGCATAAGTTCTCCTTATGTGAGCACTAAAGCTTTTTAGCCGCAAACTTAACTCTTGGGTGAGCTATACGATCTTGCGCAGCCACTAACTCTAATTCATAACTGCCATGTTTTTGTGTTTCTAATAATACCTCATGTACCGCGGCAGCACAAAATTCAAAGGCATCGAGTAAACTATTACCTAGTAATAAACAAGATAAGAATATGCCTGATGTTAGATCACCTACACCAACAGGTTGTTTAGGAAAAGCTAACAATGGGCGTTGTAAATGCCATGTTTCTTGTTCAGTTACTAAGAGCATTTCAAAACTATCAGGTTGTTTTTCTGGATAATTTAAATGTTTCACCATAATGGCTTTAGGGCCATATTTTAAAAGACTTTTGGCCATTTCAGCACAGTCATCTAGGGAAGTAGGGTGACGACCAATAAAGCTGTCTAATTCTAATTGGTTAGGTGTTAAATAGTCAGCCGCAGAAGCTGCTTCTTTTAATAAAAACTCACTGACTTCTGGCGCTACAACACAACCTTTTTCAGGATGTCCCATCACAGGATCACATAAATAAATAGCTTTCGGGTTAAGTTCTTTAATATGCTTAGCTACTTGGAGGATTTCACGGCCTTGTTCAGCTGTACCTAAATAACCAGAAAGAATAGCGTCACAGTTTGCTAACTCTCCAATAGCTTCAATGCCTTGCGCTAGTTCAAAAATTTGCTTAGGTGGTAAAACTTGCCCCGTCCATTGTTTATATTGGGTATGGTTAGAAAATTGTACAGTATTAAGTGGCCATACATTAACGCCTAGGCGTTGCATCGGAAATACAGCCGCCGCATTACCAGCATGACCAAAAACCACATGTGATTGAATGGTCAATATTTGCGGAACAGATTTCATAGTTAGCAACTCCTAAATCAATAGAAAAGAGCGTATTGTAAGAAATATCAAGATAACTGGCTATAGTTAGTTTGCTTACGACGTGCTTTTATTTTTTGCATGACGATGGGGGAAAGGGCGACTAAGGCTGAACCCATTACCACAATAATAGCACCCAAATAAGCTAAAATATTTAAAGAGTCTGCTATAAAGTAAGCAGGCCAGAAAAATGCGCCAACTGTGGCACCAATAAAGGTTACTAAGGGTGCAATAGCTAAAGTAGCTGTAACTTTTGAGGCTTCCCAGTGAGCTAGGGCTTCAGCAAACGCCCCATAAGCAATAATAGTATTGGCACAACTAAAGACCAGTAACCAAAATTGTAGGCTAGTTAGTTGGGTGATTTGTGAAGGATGACTAGTCGGGAATAAGAATAAACTACTGCCTAAATAGATCATCATTAAAATTTGCATAGAGTTCCAATGCACTAACAACTGTTTTTGGCAAAGTGCATAACCAGTCCATAGCATAGAGGAAATAACTAAAATAATAATACCAATAGTATAACTACCTAGTGAGGTTAGTAATTCAATCAGTCGTTGATTAAAAAAGAGTAGAAAACCTACCAGTAAAATAATAACCGCCATTACTTGCACATGATTAAAAGACTCTTTAAAGATAATCACACTACTAACGATAAGCATGATTTGGCCAATTTGCATCATTAATTGAGTTGTACCTGGTGTTAATAGGTTTAAGCCCATCATATAAGTAACATAGTTACCTAATAAACCGAGCATAGCTAACAATAATAATAGGTATCCTTTATAACCAAAATTTTTAAAGCGAGGCAATTTGCCTTTTAAGTAAAGGTAACTGAATAAGCATACGCCAGCCACAGTAAAGCGATACCATGTCACTGTATAAGCGTCCATGCCTTTTAAAACTTCTTTCATAACTACGGGTAAAAGGCCCCATAGAATAGCTGTCGTTAAAGCCAATGCTAGCCCTAACAGCCAGCGGCCTGATGATGTATGCATAGTGATAATAGTTCAGAATAAAAACAAAAAGAGTAATCTATTAATTAGATTACTCTTTTTTTGAAGAAAGACAAGGGATAGAGACTATTTAATTTTATTACCAAAATAGCTAAGCACTTTACTATCTACAAATTGTACTTGTAATGATGCTTCACCTTCTTGCCAACTACAGTTAGTTGCTTTAAAAGCGCTTTGGCATTCTTTTGGGCTACCAAAGATACGTTCAACTTCTTTACGCTCCATGCCCATTTTTAACTTGCTGTAGTTATCTTCAGTAAGCTTATTACAGCCTGCCAATACTGCAAGGCTAGTGATACATAAGATAAGGGTGGTTTTTTTAAACATAGTATTATCCTTGTTATTTTTGCTGTTGTTTGTGATAGTTAGTAATGCGTTCTACTTCTTGTTTTGAACCTAAAAACACAGCAACACGTTCATGAAGCGAGCTTGGTTGTATATCTAAAATACGTTGCTGACCGTTAGTAGCAGCACCGCCTGCTTGTTCAATAATCATTGACATTGGGTTGGCTTCATACATTAAACGTAATTTACCGGGTTTGCTAGGCTCGCGGGCATCACGTGGATACATAAAGATACCACCACGGGTTAAAATACGATGTACATCTGCTACCATTGAAGCAATCCAACGCATATTGTAGTTTTTCTCTAATGGTCCTTCAGTACCTGCTAATAACTCTGATACATACTGTTTAACAGGTTCTTCCCAGTGGCGTTGATTAGACATATTAATCGCAAATTCAGCAGTTTGCTCTGGTACTTTGATATTATCGTGAGTTAGTACAAAGCTACCTAATTCTGGATCAAGGGTAAAGCCTTTAACACCATTACCTAAGGTAAGCACTAACATAGTTTGTGGGCCATAAATAGCATAACCTGCTGCTACTTGTTCAGTACCTGGTTGTAAGAAGGCTTCTTCTTTTAATGGATCATTTTGGCTTAAATGTTCAACAGGGCAACGTAATACTGAAAAGATAGTACCTACTGACACATTCACATCAACATTACTAGAGCCATCCAGTGGATCAAATACTAATAAATAAGCACCTTTAGGATAACGACCAGGAATCTGATGAACCGTATCCATTTCTTCTGACGCCATACCCGCTAATGTACCACCCCATTCATTAGCTTCTAATAAAATTTCATTGGAAAGCACATCGAGTTTCTTTTGTACTTCTCCTTGCACATTTTCGCTTTGTAAACTGCCTAGTACACCACCAAGTGCGCCTTTAGTCACTGAACGATTAATCATTTTACAAGCACGTGCTACCACTTCAATAAGCAGGCGTAAGTCAGAAGGGGTATTATGATTGCGGGTTTGTTCAATAAGGAAGTGACTCAAGGTGGTCATGCGTGACATGCAATACTCCAAATATAAGCAAATTATAAATTTTATTAGGATTTATCAGGTAGAAAAATTTAGTGGGGTAATTATACGCTATCTTTATTAAAAAGATGACAATAATCTAAAAGATAACATTGATTAAAATTATAAATTAACTTAAAAAACGAATATTTTAAATTATTTAAGGTACTTTATTAATCAATAAAATACCTTAATAATCAACCTTAAAAGGGTATTTTAGTTTTTACTAAATAAACGATACAAGCAAAACAGGCTAATGCTAAGGCAAATCCAATATAGCGTATTGCTGAGGTTCTGCCTTTAATTGCCATAAAACCAAAAACAATATAGCCAACTAAAAAGGATAGCTTTTCAGTTAACCAAAAGTGGTTTGATAGGTTAGGGTACTGCTGGGTAAGTATTACGAGGGTAATACCAAAAATTAATAAACAGGTGTCGTTAAGGTGGGGAATAATACGAACCCATTTCTTTTGCATAAATTTAGCACCTACTCGCAATCCAACAAAGCGTGCTATAAATAAACTAATAGTAATAACGGCAGTAAGTGCATGAAGATGAAGAATAATTTTTTGCATTGTAAATACTTATATAATTATAGAGTTGAAATAATAGACAATAGTTTAGCTATAATGTAGCAAAGGATAAAGATTTTAAATCAATTAGGTATTGCTAGTAACTTACTAAGGTTTATTGTTTTTCTAGCTAACCTTTCTTTTATTAGTAAATCTGTTAGTAAAAACGGCGTAGTACTACAATTTATGAAGTCAGCGAACAAATTAATAAAAGAAAACGTTAAACTTTGTAAGCGCTATAAATCTTAAAACCATTACTTTCTGCTAGCACTTGGCAGTTACCAAAAGCCTGTTGAATAAGGGGTTGGTATTTTAAAAAACTATTAGCCACTAAGCGTAATTCACCCCCTTTAACAAGATGATCTATAGCATAATGCAATAGTTGCTCAGTGGTTTGATAATTGGTTTGAATACCCTGATGGAAAGGAGGATTAGTGATAATGGCAGTTAACCCTTTGGGAGAGGCATCAATACCATCGCCAGTAATGGTAATAGCTTCTAAATTGTTATTCTTTAAGGTTTGTTCAGTGCTAGCAATAGCAAAAACATCCACATCTTGTAAATAAACAGTAGCTTGTGGATAACGTTGTTTTAATAAAGCACCAATAACACCTGCACCACAACCAAAATCAAGTATTTTGTCTGTAGGAATTTTATCCAGATGCTGAATAAGTAGTTGGCTACCCACGTCTAAATGACCATGACTAAATACTCCCGCAAAACTAGTGATAGTAAGGTCATTAACAGTATAGGACTGGGCGAAGTCTTGTAGCTTAGGTGCAGTAGTGGATTCATTAATTTGTACTTGCCACAATTGACAATGTCTAGCACTATCTAATTTACGTGTTTTGCCATAAGTTGCTAATTGTTTTGCTGCCCGTTCAATACCTGCTTTTTTTTCACCCACTAAATAGAGTGAGCCTTGTAACTCTGTGCAAGCAGCTAAAGCCTGTAATAAGTATTCTGTAAGCTCTTTCGATTTTGGTAAGAATAAAACTGTTGTCTGAAACTTGGTAGTAGGCGCTGTGGTAGCTAAATGGATACGTTGATTATAGTGATGATTAAGCATTTGCCAGTCATTGGCCAACCATGTCCAGCCTGTTGCTTGTGGCAGTTTAGTTAGTAGTTCATCAGCAGGTAAGCCTGCTAATAGGGTTTTACCATTAAATAATTCAGCTTGGCGAAGCAGCACTTCACTACGAGGATCCATTAATACGACTCAAAAAATAGGTTATATACGATATATTCGTTTTAATTAATAGATTGTTGATTATGGCATATAGCAGGCTATAAGGGTATAGGTTGTAATAATATCTTGGAGAAAATTGAATATTAGGGTATTAGCTATAGGTTTCTAGTATTAGATTGTAAAGGTTTTATGGTTTATAAAATGATAAAAAGGATAGACTATAGAGTCTATCCTTTTTAGTTATGAAGCCGATTAGTTTTTCTAAAAAATTGCTCGATTAGTTTTGATTAGACAGTGCTAGATTGCTTTTTGCTTCTTCCAGTTCTGCCATTGCTTCTTTTAGCTTTCTGGTCTTTTTAACTATTTTCTCAGGATCACCTTTGGCAATAGCTTCTAGTAACTCCTCGTTACGTTCATCGACCTTTTCTTGTTTATCAGCTACTTTAGATTTTAATTTAGAAATATCTTTTGTTTGGTTGTTATAACTATAATTATCATCATAATCCCCCAAACAGTAAGTTTTAACATTGGCTATGGCTCTTTCTAATCCGTGTACACGGTTGGTGTTGCCATAACTTTTCGCATATTCAAGTTGTTGTTCCAACTTCTGAATCTTTATTTTACAACCTTGTTGTCTATGATAGTAATCAGCTACTACTGTATTCGCTAAACAAACTGATAACAAAAATGCTCCAACAGTAAGTTTACGCATAAAACATCTCCATCAATATAACTTAAAAAATATGCTATCTCTCTTCTAAAAGAGATAACAGTGCAATAATGATATGTACTAGTACACATTAAGTATAGGAAGAAGATTAGTAATGATCTATATGAAAAATATGATGTGATTATTTGAAAAAACAAAACTAATGGCTTTAGAAAGTCTTATAAGGATGTGGTGGCTTTGGTTATAGGAAATATTAGTGCTTTTTTTTGTTAGGCTATTTTTCCTAATGAAATATAGTTTATTCAGCTGTTATTCAATTATGTAACTGTTTTTTAAAAAAATATTGGTATTTTTTCTAATAAGTGTTTAATTTTTTCTCTAGGATATTTGGTTAAATTGTAATGTATAAATAAGATAATTTATTAATGTTATTTAACCTTTATGCTGGCTAGCGGCTAATTATATTTAACTGCTAGTCAGCATTAGGATTCAACTATAAATTATTAGTGAAATTAAGTGGGTATATTTGTTTCAGCCATTTCTTCAATGTTTTGTGTGCTATTAACTACACGATAAGCTAATGCACCAATAACACCGCCAAATATTGGCGCTAACCAGAATAACCAAAGCTCAGCTAATGCCCAATCACCTGCATAAAGTGCCACGCCTGTACTTCTTGCAGGGTTAACAGAAGCGTTACTAACAGGGATTGCTGCTAAGTGGATAATCACTAAACATAAGCCAATAGCGAGTGGAGCAAACTGAGTAGCTGCTTTTTTGTCAGTTACACTCATAATGACAAATAAGAAAATAGCAGTAAAGACGAGTTCGCATATAAAGGCAGCAGCCATTGAATAGCCTCCTGGAGAGTGTTCACCATAACCCGTAGAGGCAAAGCCACCTGCTAAGTTAAAATCAGTTTGGCCACTGGCTATTAAATATAATACGCCACCTGCTACTGTTGCGCCGATTACTTGAGAAATAATATAAGGTGTAATTTCTTTTGCACTGAAACGACCGCCTGCCCATAATCCAATAGTTACTGCTGGATTAAAATGACCGCCTGAAATATGACCAACTGCATAAGCCATTACTAGAACAGCTAGTCCAGCTGCTAAAGCAACGCCTAAAAAACCAACACCAAGTTCAGGATAGGCTGCATTCATAACAGCAGTACCACATACACATAGAACAAGTACAAATGTACCAATAAACTCTGCAAGATAATTATTCATTTTCATTTGATGTATTCCTTTATTACAATTAGGTATTTCAGTTGAATTTTACTTACTACTTCAAACTTACTAGTCATCTTGTATTAATTGTAAGAAGAATCTTTTTGCTAAAAGTTTTTAATAAAGTACTAAGTAAAATGTCTTAGTAAGGCTATTATTGTTAGTGTCAAAAATATGTAAAAAAAAAGTGATAAAAAAGTTCTAGAGATTATGGTGTTATTGTTTTTTGATAATGATTTTTATTAAATATATAAAATATAATCATTATCATCTGTTTTTATTGTAACTATTTGATTATTAATGAATAAAATATAAAAATTAATAATAATATTTATCATTTATGTGATGTATAGATATGAGTAAAAATTATGATGTTTATTGCAGAATATTTCATAAAGTATAAATAAGAATCATTCCATGATCTATTATTAATAATTAAGAGGTATTGAAGTGATAAAGCTAATTTTGTATAAGCTCATCCTTGGATGAGCTTATTTTTTAAATGCTATTTAGATAGTAGTAATATAACTATATTAATTGATTAAATAGCTAGTAGCATTTCTACATGAGGAATACCTACCTCAAGAAACTCATCACTTACTATTTCAAAACCAAAACGTTTATAGAATTTGGTGGCATGTGTTTGGGCAGTAAGGGTTAGTTTTTTGAAATTTTGCTGTTTAGCTTCTTCTATAGCTGCTTGTAAAAGCTCATCACCAATGCTTAAGCCACGCCAGTCTTTTAGCACAGCTACGCGGCTGATTCTAGCACAGTCATCAGTTTCTTTGGTTAAACGGGCTGTTCCCATTGCATAGCTACCGTCGACGGCTAAAAAGTGAGTGGATAAACTATCGAGGTCATCCCATTCTTGCTCTGCAGGAACGTTTTGCTCATTAATAAACACTGCTTCTCTGATTCGCATGATATCAACCATATCTTTTTGCCAATCAGCTTTACGAACAAAGGTCTTATTCATTGAAAAACTCCAATGTTCCTTGTTTAATTAATTCAGTTAATAGGGTAGTGACGATAGGGTCTTTGAGCCAAGCTTGTAAATTTTCTTGGTAAAGTGCATTGGTTTCACAAATTAAACGGAGTAAATCTGCATAATGTTTTGGGAAACTACGGCTAAACCCACTGGCAAACAATATTGCTTCATCATTAAAAATTGACCACGCAAGTTTACCACTTGGATTACGAATGACTATCGCACCATTGTCTATAGTATTAACAAGTTCTTGCTCGGTAAGCGCTTCACCCATTAAACGTTCAGGATAACGAGGCTCTGTCACATGTTGACCGAACCATGTAAGCAACTTTTGATCGTCTTGCAGTGCTTCCTGTAAGGTTTTTTTCAGTCTTGTTAAGGCTGCTGTATCAATAAAATGTGGATCTTTAGCAACGGCCTGTTGTTCAGGGTCACTATAGCGAGATTCTTCTGCATAGAATTGGCTAAGAAAATCAGTGTAATGCACTAATATTTCTTGTGTGCTAGGTGCCCTTAAACCAACAGAAATAGTCATACAGTCTGTTTCGGCAATACCATAATGGGCAAATTGTGGTGGTAGATAGAGCATATCTCCAGGTTCAAGTACCCATTCATCAGTTTGTTTAAAATCAGCTAACAATCTTAAATCTGGATGATCAAGGCAAGGGCTTTCGCTGTTTTCTTGTGGACCAATTTTCCATCGACGTTGACCATAGCTTTGAATTAAAAACACATCATAATAGTCAAAGTGAGGGCCTACACTACCGCCTTTAGCTGCATAGCTAATCATAATGTCGTCAAAGCGCCATTTAGGGATAAAGCTAAAGGGTTCAAAAAGTTGATCGACTTCTGGAATGAATTGGTCAACAGCTTGTACCAGTAAAGTCCAATTTGTTTCAGGTAAGTTTTGGAATGTTTCTGCTGCAAAAGGCCCGTGCAGTAATTCCCAAGGTGTATTACCATGTTCAACAACAATTCTGGACTCTATTTCCTCTTCAAGTGATAGGCCTGCTAGCTCATCAGGATTAATAGGGTTTTTAAAGTCAGTAAACGCACCACGTACCAATAACGGTTTACGCTGCCAATACTCTTTCATAAAAGTACTGGGTGAAATACCACCCAATAAAGCTAATGGTTGATCAATTTGCATTTATTAAATCCGCGTCGCCTGTACTACAGCATTGCCAATATAGTTGGCTGGGGTTAATGCTTTTAATTCAGTTTTGGCTGTATCTGGTATTTCTAAGGTATCGATAAAGGCTAGTAATGCTTCTGGAGTAATACCTTTGCCACGGGTTAGCTCTTTCAGTTTTTCATAAGGATTTGCTACACCATAACGGCGCATTACCGTTTGAATAGGTTCTGCTAGCACTTCCCAACAGTTATCTAAATCTTCAGCTAGGCGATTAGTGTTGATTTCTAACTTACTAATACCTTTTAAGCTAGCTTCATAAGCAATTAAGCTATGGGCTAAGCCAACACCTAGATTACGTAGTACAGTAGAGTCGGTTAAATCACGTTGCCAGCGAGAAACAGGTAGTTTGCTAGCTAGGTGCTGTAAAATAGCATTAGCAATACCTAAGTTACCTTCTGAGTTTTCAAAATCAATAGGGTTTACTTTGTGTGGCATGGTAGATGAACCAATTTCACCTGCAATAGTTTTTTGCTTAAAGTAGCCTAAAGAAATGTAACCCCAAACATCGCGGTCAAAATCAATAAGGATAGTATTAAAGCGCGCTACCGCATCAAATAGTTCAGCAATATAGTCATGGGGTTCAATTTGCGTAGTATAAGGATTCCATGCTAAACCTAATTCTTTTTCAATAAAGTCTTGTGCATTGGCTTCCCAATCTATAGCTGGGTAAGCTGATAAATGGGCGTTGTAATTACCTACAGCACCATTAATTTTACCCAGTAGTTGTACGCTTATAATTTGGTTGATTTGACGTTGTAGACGATAAGCCACATTAGCCATTTCTTTACCTAAAGTAGTAGGTGAAGCAGGCTGACCATGCGTACGAGATAACATAGGGATATCAGCAAACTGTTTTGCCAATGCTTTAATGGCTTCTACTATTTTATTCATAGTAGGAACAATGACTTCATCACGTCCAGCACGTAACATTAAGGCATGTGAAAGGTTATTAATATCCTCTGAAGTACAGGCAAAGTGAATAAATTCGTTAACTTTAGCAAGCTCAGGTACATTAGCCACATGTTCTTTAATAAAGTATTCAACGGCTTTTACATCATGATTAGTAGTTCTTTCAATTTCTTTAATGCGCTGCGCATAAGGTTCTTTAAAGTCAGTCACTAGGCTATTAAGCAGGTCATTAGCCTCTTTAGAGAAAGGAGCTACTTCTGGAATTTGAGGATGACTTGCCAGACGTTGTAACCAACGTACTTCTACCATGACTCGGAAACGAATTAAGCCAAATTCACTAAAAATAGGGCGTAGGTCTTTTGTTTTAGAGCCATAGCGGCCATCGATAGGAGACACAGCAGTAAGAGCAGAAAGCAACATGAACACATTCCTAATAAATAGCTAACAAAACTGTGCGAATTATACACTAAAGCAGGTAAATTGTTGGCAGGAAATTTAGTGAGTTTGTTAGTTATTGATTTAAGGTTAAAAAGTTAATAAGTAAATCTATAAGGTAGTGAGATATGCTTATAGATTTACCCTATTAATCATTGCTAACGTTATTTTTAGTTCAATTAGGTTATTTTGTTTCTGGTTTAAATACACCATTGTCAAATAAAAAAGAACATTTAGGAATATCGCCTGTAATAAAACGTTCTGGTTGATAAAGATTTGTTTTAATGGTTACTACGTTACCTTTTTTGAGAGTTGATACTTGTTGTTTGGTGGTTGTATCGTTACTCATTTTAATGACACCCGTGCAGCTTGTATTAACTTGGTCTTGTAAAGTAACAAGATAATAGGGGATAGCTATGTCTTTATTCTGTTGTGAGGGGAAATCTTTCGTTTCAACATTATTAACAGTGCCTGTTACCACAATATTTACTTGTGTCCATTTGGAAGTGGCTTCAGAGAAGTTTTCTTTATAGTCATTCCATATTGTTTCAATAGATGCTTTTTGTTCTCTAGCATTATGGGAGGTAGGATTGTCTTTTGTGCCTTGGTCATGGGCGCAGCCTGCTAATAAAACTAATAGAGAACTTGCTATGACAGTATTAATGCATTTACTTATGCTCATTTAATAATTCCTCAGAGTGATATGATATAGGTGAAGTATCATTACCAAGCATTTAGCAAATTAACTATTTGTATTAGTTATAAAACTCAACCCACCCTCAGTGTTTAATAACTAATATAAAAAGTAAATCCATTTGCCTACAGGTATTTGCTATAAAGCTTGGACATAGTAAATAATGATAACTTCTTTTACTCTAGACTTTAATTCGACTAATTAATTCCAACCAATTAGATTATGGTTGCTAAAATAGCATTATTCGTTCAGCAAATTGTTAACTGTTAGTTAATGCTTGCTGGCGTAGTAGTTGAATTTGATCCCTTAATTGTGCCGCTTTTTCAAACTCTAGATCTTTTGCTAATTTATACATTTGCTCTTCTAGCTGTTTGATTCGTTTTGCATAATCTGCTGGAGTACGTAATTCAATATCGTATTTACCACTTTCTTCCGCTACTTTGGCTAGGCTACGACGTTTGCCACCACGTGCACCAGGGATATTAGCGCCTTCCATAATGTCAGTAATATCACGTTGTACACCTATCGGGGTGATATTATGCTCTTCATTAAAGCTAATTTGTTTGGTGCGGCGTCGTTCTGTTTCATCCATGGCACGTTGCATAGAACCTGTAATTCTATCTGCATAAAGAATGGCTTTACCATGTAGGTTACGGGCAGCACGGCCAATGGTTTGAATAAGTGAGCGTTCGGAACGTAGAAACCCTTCTTTATCCGCATCAAGAATAGCAACTAATGATACTTCAGGCATATCGAGGCCTTCACGCAGTAAGTTGATTCCCACTAATACATCAAAAGTGCCTATTCGTAGATCACGAATAATCTCTACTCGTTCTACCGTATCAATATCTGAGTGTAAGTAACGAACTTTAACATCATGATCAGACAAATAGTCTGTTAAATCTTCCGCCATTCGTTTAGTCAGGGTAGTGACTAATACACGTTCTTCTTTAATAACCCGTTTTCTAATTTCTGAAAGTAAGTCATCCACTTGGGTGGTAGCAGGGCGTACTTCAATCTCGGGATCTACTAAGCCAGTAGGTCTAACTACTTGCTCAACCACTTGGCCAGCATGTTCTGCTTCATAAGTGCTCGGTGTGGCAGAAACAAAAATAGTTTGCGGGCTAATGGCTTCCCATTCCTCAAAGCGTAAAGGACGATTATCTAAGGCGGAGGGAAGGCGAAAACCATATTCTACTAAGGTTTCTTTTCTAGATCGGTCACCTTTATACATAGCACCAATTTGTGGCACGGTAACATGTGATTCATCGATAACCAGTAAGGCATTATCAGGTAAGTAGTCATATAAGGTAGGAGGTGGCTCGCCTGGTGCTCTGCCTGATAAATAGCGCGAGTAGTTTTCTATACCATTGCAGTAGCCCAGTTCAACCATCATTTCTAAATCAAACTTGGTACGCTGCTCTAAGCGCTGTGCTTCAACAAGTTTATTATTAGCTTGTAAATACTCTAAGCGTTCTTTTAGTTCTTCTTTGATGTGTTCCACTGCTTCTAATAAAACTTCTCTAGGTGTGGCATAGTGAGTTTTAGGGTAAAAGGTAAAGCGTGGTAATTTATGTAGGATTTCGCCTGTTAGGGGATCAAAAGCAGCAATATTTTCTACTTCATCATCAAATAGTTCTAGACGAATGGCTTCTAAATCAGATTCAGCAGGGTAGATATCAATCACATCGCCACGCACCCTAAACGTTGCACGGGCAAAATCAAAATCATTACGAGTATATTGTAGTTCTGTTAAACGACGTAATAGAGTGCGTTGATCGAGCTTATCACCACGATCAACATGCAATACCATTTTAAAGTAGGACTCAGGGTCACCTAGACCATAGATAGAGGAAACAGAGGCTACAATAATCGCATCAGGTCTTTCTAATAAAGCTTTAGTAGCCGAAAGACGCATTTGCTCAATATGATCATTGATTGAGGAGTCTTTCTCAATATAGGTATCAGAGGAGGGTACATAGGCTTCTGGCTGATAATAATCATAGTAGGAAACAAAGTACTCTACAGAGTTATTAGGGAAGAAACTTTTAAACTCACCATATAATTGCGCAGCAAGGGTTTTATTAGGGGCAATAATGAGTGTTGGGCGTTGTAATTGGGCAATTACATTGGCAATACTAAAAGTTTTACCAGAGCCTGTAACACCTAGTAAAGTTTGGTGAGATAAACCTGCTTCGATACCTTGCACCATTTCTTTAATGGCATTAGGTTGATCGCCTGCGGGTGTATAACTGGTTTTTAGTAAAAATTTACTCATGATTACCTACAATATAGAAATTTCATCCTCTAATATGGGGACTATCATCCCATTATCTACCCTGAAAGTGTAAAAAAGTTATTAACTCGCTAAATATTTATTGTGCGGTATAACCACCATCAACTGTATAGTAAGCACCTGTGGTAAATGAGCTATCATCAGAAAGAAGAAACGCCACTGTTTTAGCAACTTCTGCACGAGTAGCCATTCTTTTCATTGGGTGAGTACTAGCCATTTGCTGCCGAACATCATTGGGTAGTTGTTGCATATTAGGGGTGTCAACATAGCCTGGACAAATGGCATTGATCCTTACTCCTTGTTCTGCATATTCTAATGCAGCAGCTTGGGTTAGACCAATTACGCCATGTTTAGCTGTGGTATAGGGGGCAATACCTGCAATACCAACTAAGCCATTTACGGCTGATAAATTAACAATAGCACCGCCACCACTTTTTATAATGGCTGGGATAGCATATTTCATCCCAAAGAATACTCCACTAAGATCAGTGGTTATTACATTATTCCAATCTTCTATTGAATAATCGCAAATAGTGACGCCATGAGGGCCTGTTATACCCGCATTATTTACAAGATAATTGAGTTTGCCGAAACGTTGCATGGTTTGATCAACTAAGCTTTTCACAGATAAATGATCTTTAACATCCGTTTGGATAGGAATAATACGTTGTCCTGTTGGGTCAATTTGTTGTGCAGTATTAGTTAGTTCTGTTTGATTGCGTGCTGTGATAATAACCGTTGCACCACGATTAAACAGTTCAATAGCAATGCCTTCACCAACACCTGTGGTAGAGCCTGTTACTATAACTACCTTATTATTAAAATCATTCATTACAATACTCCATGCTTGTTTGGCGAGTTAAAAACTATCCATCTAGGTTACATTAATAAATAACAAAGTTTGAATTTATTAATTAGCTATTTAGATACTATAACGATAGCGTTATAATGTTCATTCTATTATCTACCTTTAGAGTGATAAAAAATGAATTTGTTCGCTGAAATTGAACTTGCTCCTCGTGATCCTATTCTTGGTTTAAATGAAGCTTATCAGGCTGATACCCGTACTAATAAAATTAATTTAGGGGTAGGCGTTTACTATGATGAGCAAGGGCGTATTCCTTTACTAAAAGCTGTCCAAAAAGCTGAAGCTGAGTTTGTGGCAACAGGTGCTCCTCATAGCTATTTACCGATTGAAGGGATTGGTAGTTATGACCAAGCTGTGCAAAAATTATTATTTGGAGCTGATTCACCCTTAGTAACTGAAAAACGAGTAGTAACAGTACAAGCGCTAGGTGGCACAGGGGCATTAAAATTAGGTGCAGATTTTATTAAAACCTATTTAAATGGTCACGATGTGGCGATTAGTAATCCTAGTTGGGAAAACCACCGTGCTTTATTCTCTACTGCTGGCTTTGTAGTACATGATTATAGTTATTATGACTCTAATACTCACGGTTTAGATCGTAATGGTTTGTTAGCTGATTTAAAAGCATTACCTAAGAATACTGTGGTAGTACTCCATGGCTGTTGTCATAACCCAACAGGTGTTGATTTAACAGAAGATGATTGGCAGCAAGTGCTAGCAGTCGTTAAAGAAAAGCAATTAATTCCATTTATTGATATTGCTTATCAAGGTTTTGGTAATGGTGTTAAAGAAGATGCTTTTGCAGTTAGACTGTTTGCACAATCAGGGCTTAACTTCTTTGTTTCTAGTTCATTCTCTAAGTCATTCTCACTGTATGGTGAGCGTGTAGGTGCATTATCATTAGTGACTAACTCGGCAGATGAAGCGGCAAGAGTTCTTTCACAAGTTAAACGGGTTATTCGTACTAACTATTCAAACCCACCTATCTATGGTGCTATGTTAGTTTCTAAAGTACTAAACAGCCCAGAGCTTTATAAGCTATGGGATGATGAACTCAGTGGTATGAGAGATCGTATTAAAGCAATGCGTAACCTAATGGTTGAACAATTAGCTGGCGCTAAGCAAGATTTTTCATTTATTGCTAAGCAATGTGGTATGTTCTCTTATTCTGGCCTAACTGCTGACCAAGTGGATAAGTTACGTAATGACTATGGTATTTATGCCGTAGCTACTGGTCGTATTTGCGTGGCTGCACTAAATAATAACAATATCAAAACTGTGACGGATGCTATTTTGCAAGTGATTTAATACTTGCTGCTATGGTTAAATAAGGAGGCTATGATGCCTCCTTATTTTTTGGAGTAGTAAAATTTTTTAAAAGCTAAGTGTAGCGATAAGCCTTTACATATTATTTACCATATACACGTTTTTTCCTTACATAACTTATAGTTAGAATAGAGTCACTTAAATCAAATACAAGGAACTCTATATGAAAAAGTTATTATCTGTGTCTATAGCTGCATTATTATCTTTAAGTGTTGCTGGTTATGCATCAGCTCAACAAGATAATCATGATCCAAAAAGGGAGTCAGCATCTCAGCAAAAACGTGATGTTAATAAAGAGGCTAAGAAAGATGCAAAACGTCTTGAAAAAAAAGATGGTAAGCGTACAGCACAAAAGGATGAAAAGCGTTCAGAGCTTAAAAAAGATGGCAAGAACGTAGAGAAGAAAAGAGAAAAACGCGCTGATCAAAAAGATGAGAAACGTACTGGTCAGAAAAAAGACGGTAAGTGCACTGAACAGAAGGGTGAAAAACGCGTAGACCAGAAGCAAGATGGTAAACGTGTTGAACAAAAAGATAGAAAAAATACAGATATCGATTTAAAACAAGTAACCGATAAAAGAAATGATGACCGTAAATAATTAGTTGGCTTGATTAGAAAACATTCTATTTTATAAATTATAAGATAGAATGTTTGTATTAGTTATAATAAATTAATAATATATCTTGCTAAAGCAAAAAGAATCAATAAGTTATATTCAATAAAATAAATCTCCACATAATAATTAAGGAGATTTAAAAATGAATATTAATCCAGTATATGCACTTGTTAAATTACCAAGTAGCTTTCAGGTAGAGCATGATGAGCCAATGCCTGTTACACCGTATATCTCTTCTTGGACTGTCCCCGTAGAGGCTTATATATCTGTTGATGAAAAAAAATATGGTCGGACACCCCAATCTGTTTTATATATAAAATTTAATGGCGAAAGAAGTATGTTGTTGGAAGAAGTTCAGCAAAAAACAGGCGAAATATTGAAAAGTTTATTTAACAACAATGTAACGATAGAATATGCATAATTGAATAAAGCCCCTTTCTAGAAATAGTTAGGGGCTTTGACTTTAAATGAGTTATACAGTTTCTATAAAAGCCTTTTTTCCATTCAATTAATTTCTTTCTTATCAGTTATTATCTTTAGTAAGTTTTCTGCTGTAGTAGGTGAGTACAAGGCAAAACCTTGAACAACATCTATACCAATTTCTTTACAGAAATCATATTGCTTGTCGGTTTCTATGCCGCTCATTACGATCAACTTACCTGTAGAATGCCCTAACTTAGTTACAAGTTTTAGAAAAGCATTGGTAAACTGATCATCAATATTTTCTATATAATTACTTGATACTTGAATGGCATCAATAGGTAAATCGCGCATATTAATAAAAGAGGAGCTGCCAGAACCAAAATCGTTAAGCTCTACTTTAATATTTTTCTTTTGTAGTTCAGCGCATACTTGCAACATCTTTTCTATGGCATTAACAGCCATATTTTCATTCATACTGATGATGATATTGTTAAAGTTGACCTTAGATTTTTCTAGAATATGTTCTGCTCTTAAAACAATATCTTTTTGTTTAAATTGTTTGGGAGACATATTGGCGGTAATAGTAAAGTCTTCTAGTCCCTGTATATTATTGATAATATGACATAGTTTAGCTGCTTGTTCTAAAATCCAATCGCCTAAGGGAACAATAAGTCCAAGGTATTCTGCTAGGGGTAGGAACTGTTCAGGTAGAATTAAGTTACCTTTAGCATCAACCATTCGTATTAACGCTTCTGCACCAATAATTTTACCTGTTTGAGTATTAAGGTATGGTTGATAATATACAATAAATCCTTGGCAATCATTTTCTATTGCATTACGCAGTAGCGTTTCTATTTCTGAGCGTTTTATACTGTCACAAGCAAGCCCTTCTGTATAGAAAACAAAATTATTTTTACCTGTTTTTTTAGCTTGATACATAGCAAGATCAGCTTTTTTTATAATAGATCGAGAGTCATCACCATGTGCAGCAAACTTTACAACGCCAATAGAAAGAGAACAGTAAAACTCTTTACCCATTGCTGTCCAAGGCTTTTTAGTACGTTTTAGCAAATCGTTAAGATAGGAGTAGGCGAGGGTATCATCATCGGTATTAAGAATAATCACAAATTCATCACCACCAAAACGATAAACAGTAGCCTTTTCCGCAAAAAGTGCTTGTGCATAATTAGCAAAGCTGACTAATACCCCATCTCCAAAGTCGTGGCCATAACAGTCGTTGACGACTTTAAAATCATCAAGATCAATAAAGAATACATATCCCCCTTGTCCTGTTATTTCAGAGTTTTTTAAGGTATCTATAAGATCAGAGCCACAACGAAATCTATTAGGAAGGCCGGTAAGATAGTCTGTGAATGCCATCTTACGTATTTCTTCTTCTTGGTGTTTTAGTTTTTCTTCAGTATGTATCCTAAACAGCACATTCGAAATCATATTGGATATGTTTTTTAGAAAATTGGCGGTATCTTCATCCCATATACGGTGAATAATGCAATCATCAAAGCAAACAAAACCATAATGTTGACCATGTAAATAAACAGCAAAAATAGCAGAAGAGACTAGCCCCTCCTTCTCAAATTCTTCTTTACAATTTTCAGGAATTTCTCCTGCGTTGACTAGTAAAAAGCCAGTATTTTGGAGTGCTACATAAATTTCAGGCATCTCTGTTTCATAAGCCACTGCATAATCTAGGTCTTTAATAGAGGTTATATGCTTATTGAGCCATTCACATACTACTTTGCAGGTTTTATGATCTGGACTATCCTTAAATAGCAAAGCACGGCTAGTGTTCAGATAGCGACCAACACGTTCTAAAATAATTTGTAAGGACATTTCTAAATCAACATCATGCAAACTAAGTAAAATGTCATTCATCACGGCTTGTTGTTTAAAGTGGTTAATGGCAATATTGCGATCCACTTCAACAGTAGTTGTATTGAGTAATACAGAGTCTATACAGATTACATTACCAAGAGAGTCTCTATTAGTATGAGAGTATTCTGTTATATGGATACTTTCACCTTTTGCTGTAAGAATGCGGTAGCGCAATTTAAAGTCATCAAGTGACTTCATCATATAACTATTGGCTTGTTGCAGAACAACTACTCGATCATCAGGATGGATCATTGCATCCCAAGAGATAATACTATTCATTAAATCATTAGGATCAAATCCATATTGATTCACATTCTGTGATACATACCATACCTTCCATGCTCCATCTTCAAATGATAAGCGCATAGTGATAAAAGGATTGTTCTCAATAATTTGTTGGAAATCAATGGCTTTATTCATTAAGTATCTCTGTCAGATGATAGCAGGTAAGTGTCAGTAGTTGGCGTTGTAGAGTATTTAAACGGTACAACAGTTAATAATACAAACGTGTGCATTAGAAATTACTTTATTATTTGTCTCTTTGCTTCCTGCCTTATAAGAAGTTTATTATATTTTTGTAATAAAGGGAATAATAGTTACAAGACCATAGTAAAACTAGTTAACAGCCAATATATAGATATATTTATTGGGTAAATAAAAAATAGAAGAGGGCATAAATTATTTTATGCCTTTTCTATTAGAGAGGGTAATAAAAACTAAGTTAATCATGCACCTTTTTACCACTGATATTTAATTCCAACATTACCACCATAGCTTCTAGTAGAGTTTTCCCCAGTAATAACATTGAGTTGACCAAATGCTTGGATTTTACTGTTGATGTTGTATTGCACCCCCGTTTTTACTTCAAACAAGTTTTTAGCGCGATTACTATGGACTTCAGTTCCATCCATACTTACAGCAGTATATTTATTTTGATTCCAATAGTTAGTGGTTAAGAATAGTTTTGCATTTTCAACCTCTGCCTGTAAGCGGACGCCAAGTCTACTCCTTATTTGTCCCTTATCATTGTTGGTATGGATATGTGTACCATTGTCTTCTGTATAATTAAAGGAGCTACTATTGCCATAAATAATTTGTGCTTGTGGTTCAACTATCCATGTGGCTTGTTTGCTCTTATTCACTACAAAGCCATAGCCTGACTCAATGGAAAGGGTATGTCCCTGAGTATTAAATTTCTCTTGTGCTAAACCATGGCCATTTATTTGATTACGGAACCAATTATATTGGGCATAGCTGTCTATATATAAGCCACCTGACGTTGGGTCTTGATCGTACCAAGTAGCATAAATGCCTGCTGAATAGCCATCTGATTTACCTGTAGAGTGGTAGTCTTTTATACGAGAACTACTGGTAATATCACTTTTAGCATAAGCTGCCATGATTCCGAAGTGGAATTGATCATGTTGATAAAGATCTGTTCCTAAATGAACTAATTTACGTTTTACTTTATTTTTAAGTAAATCATTGTCACCTGCATAGTATTTATCATGAGCATATTCCACCCGCATCCATGAGGACTCATAACCATTATTTAATGTTTGTTGCCTATCATGGAAGCTATGATTAAAAGCTGCTATATTATTTTCTATTACTCCAATATAAGTAGCTGCTTCAGCCCTTAAATCTGAGCCTAATCCACCATCAGCTTTAGCATATTGAGAGCTTAAATACCAATTGTTTGGATCCGCACCTTTGGAAGCATCTCCTCTTACTAAGGAGTAATCATAAGCGCCTGCTACAATTCGTCCACTTTGGGTAAAGGTACCATTTGATGCACCTTGTACATTAATTAACTCAATACCTTGTATGGTTTGATCGCCTAAACCACCTAAATTATTAACTTTGACATAGCTAGAGCCTGATGTGTCACCAGTGATAATAAGTTTGTCTGTAGCAGAAGTATCATTGCCCAGTACTGTGTCAAAAATAATAGTACCGTTATTACCCTGATAATCACCATTAATAGTAAGTGTTGAGGGGGTTGATGTATTATATTGACCAATTGCAATAGTGCCTCCTGCATTTAACACAGTACTACCCACAGTGCCAATGCCTGTTAATGTACCACCATTATTAATGGTCATATCACCACCAAGGATACTGTTAACTTCTAAAACACCACCATTAACCACAGAGTGACCTATAAATTGACTAGTATCTCGGTTAAATACAGTTACCCCTGAATTATTTACTATAAAGCTACTAGTCGCATTACTACCTACCAATTCAGGGGTAAATTCATAAGTACCTGTATAATCGTTATGGTTAAATACAACAGCGCCTGTTCCTGCACCATAATTAACTTCTACCGCATCTAAAACGCCAACTTTTCCAGCATCACCTTTTATTATAAGGGTGCCTGTACTATCGGCTGAGTCAGTCAAGTTTAAGGTTCCAGTTCCTCCCATAAACTCATAGTCATAGGAAGTATAGCTTTCTCCTGTATCTGGATTATAATAATAATTATTTACTGAACGACCAACACCAAGGCTTACCACCCCACTATCATCAATGGTTAATATTCCTGTACCTCCAGCAGAGCCTAGTGTTAAAACGCCTTCCTCTGACCATTCATAGGAGTCAAGTACTCCTTCGCCAGAGGCTTTACCAGAAACTTCCCAGCGACTGTTTTCTCCTGATACTAGAATATTACCAGAACCATCACTTTTACCAACAACTGTCTCACCATAGGTGATTAAAAGACCACCATCTTTTATATTGACAAAACCTTGGCTGCCTGCGCCATCACCTACAACGAATCCCTTAAAGAAAATAGCTCGACTAGAAATTTTGGTAGGATTATTAGTACCATCAAAACCATCAAATTGTCCGGAAATATTTAATAGACCTGTACCGCCATCTTTACCAATCACAGCAGCATTTGCTGGTATTAAACCAACAGAAACAGATAGTTTGCCACCACCTAGTACATTTACAGTACCTACACTATTGGTACCATTTCCTAGAGTAAAAAAGTCGCTAGTATCATAGTCCATAACTGAACCATTAATATCTAAACTACCTCCATCTATAGTAACTGTCCCTGAACCACCATTAGTACCTACGTTTAAGGAGCTAGTAGCTACCGCTTCCCCTCCCATATATTGTTGATATATATTTTTACCTGAACCTAAGATATTAACAAAACCTTGGCTTTGCTGGCCATTACCTATGGTGACAGAGTTAAAGTCTATCGATATATGTTGATTGTTGCTATTTGTTGATGTGTCGTATGTGAATGTGCCGTTCCCGCCATTTTCACCTACTACAAGCGATGCCTCGGCACTAGATTGATTATGATAGGTTCCATCAGCTACACTTATATTCAGATTGCCCTTTTCTGAAGCGGCTCCACCAATAATTAACTTATTACCACCACTTCCAGCCCATTTGCTGAACCCATAAAAATCATCATCAAAAACAAGATTAGCTTGCCCACTATTGATGATAATATTTTCAGTAGACAAGTCAGGTACAGAACCTGTACTCCAGTTGCTATCATTCTTATAGTCGCTTGTTGAGCCATTCCAAATAGCATCTGCTACAGAATAAGATGAGATGACTGAAAGTACACCAATAAAAATCGGTTTTAGTATAAAGCGGGGATTTTTCATAGTAGGCAAGAGTAAAAGCTGAGTATTTCCTGTAAAAAGAACTATATATCTTATAAGATGAGTTATTATAACTATGAGTTCAAATGTTTTAATAAATTATATGTGATACAGTATACAGTTCAGATAAAAATAAACAAAACTAGCTATTTTTTTCTAAAATATTCACTAATTTCTCTACAGAATCTAATGTTAGTAAATCTTCAATAGGGATTTGTTTTTTAGACACTTTTTCAATTTCTGCCACAATATGGGCGAAGTCAACACTATCAATATCTTTCAAATCATCGATGGTGTGGCTCATTTTTATGCTCTCTTCTGGGATATTCAGAGATCTTGCTAAAATTGATCTTGCTAATTGTTGGTAATCCATTTTGCTATCTTTCATTGTAAACGGTTAATTTAAAGAGGTGTGTGTTAGGTATATTTCTGTAAATCTTTCTCGAGATACTTTGCCTGATGGTGTTAAAGGTAGGCCACCTGTTTGGACAAACACAATATCAGCTAATACACTAAATTGCTGGCTAATCTGTGCTTTAATTTTTTTAGCTAGCATTAAGTTATCTTGATGTTCTGCATCACATTGAATCATTACGACTAATTTTTCCTCTTGGTTAACTTCAATGCCCATTACAATAATATCTTCTGCTTTTAACCATGAGTTTGTATTGATAATGGATATTTTAATATCCTGTGCCCAAATATTACGACCACGAATTAAAATAACATCCTTTTTGCGCCCAAGAACAAACAAGTTTTGCTTATATAAATAGCCTATATCACCTGTATCAATATAGTTATCTATAGTAGATAGAGGAATACTTTGTGTTTGATTATGCAAAGCACCTGTTATAGTGTTTTTCTTAAAGAAAATACTGCCTACAGAACGGTCTGGTAATGACATATTGTTATCGTCAACTACTTTTAATTCACAATCAGGCAATACAGTGCCACAGGATACAATTTCTTTTTCTTCAAAAACATCTGTTACTACGGGGGCACCTGCTGTTTTGCCTGAAATAGCTAAGATAGCTTCTGTCATACCATAACTAGGTAAGAATGTTTGGTAGTTAAATCCATAGGGAGCATAAACTTGTTGAAATTTTTTCATGACTTCAATATGGATAGCATCGCCACCAATGCCAGCCACACGAAGAGAGGATAAATCTAACCCTGCAAAAGCTTTTTCATCAAATACCTTAATAGCTAATTGATAGGCAAACATGGGGGCATAAGTAATGGCTGTTTTATTGTCAGATATTAACTTTAACCAAAGAGCAGGGTTGCTAACAAAAGTTAGTGGAGAAAAACAATCTACTGATCGTTGACCATTAACAGAGGCTATAATAAAACCAATTAGCCCCATGTTGTGATAAAACGGTAACCATGATAATGAGCGATCATCAGCACGAAGTTTCATAACATCTTCTAACACCACCCGAACATGCTCACAAACATCATGATTATGTATGGTAACTCCTTTGGGTTGAGAAGTTGAGCCTGAGGAAAATTGAATAAAAGAGATACTATTATTCTCTATAGGGGAAAATTGCGATGTACTAGCAGTCAGTGATTGTTCGGTTGACTCTGCAGCTAGATTTTCAAAACTAATAAATTGCAAGTTAGTATTTTTTTCTGCAAAAAAAGTTTTAATTAATGCCTCTGAAGTTACTATAAATCTTGCATTTGTCAGTTTTACTAACTGAAGTGTTTTTTCAGCAAAAATACTGCGTTCAGCAGCTGAAGAAATCATTGGCAATGGACAAAGAATAACGCCTAGATATTGGCAAGCATAAAATATGACTAAAAACTCTGGTCTATTTTCAGCAATAACAGGTAAATGATCGCCTTTTTTAAATCCGATGGCTAATAATTGATGGGCCATTTTAATGGCTTGATTAAATAAATCGGCATAGGATAAAACACTGACTAATTCGGCTTGTGAATTATAAAAATTAAAACCAGATTCACCTTTAGCTGCATATTCTAAACCTTCAACTAAGCTTTTAAAGCCACTGGTTTTGAAAGGTAATACTTTATTTTGAGTAGGGGTTAATACTAAGCTATCCATAGTCGAAAGACCTTATTTAAAAGATGAAAATATAACAATATCTAAACGTTCACCATTGGCAGCAAGGCATTCCTTTTTCAAAACAGCCTCAAATGTAAATCTTGGATTATTGACAAAGCAAAATAACATCCGAACATTTTTTCTTAATATCCGAGCAACCATTTTTTCCATGCCACGATATAAATAAAAATAGTCTAATAATGCATCAATAGTAGCCCAAAAAACTTTTTTACCAGAATAGCCAGCTTCTCCTATACCACCTGCTGATAGATTACCCACTCTATGTTTTAAATCAGCATCAATGGTGTAAAAACCAATTAATAAATTTGTTTTTTGATCGAAAATACCAACAAAATAATTAGTAAGATTATTAAAGCTACGAATAAACTGTTTTAATGTTTCAGCAGAAAATCGTATACCAGCTAGATTTAAACCATCCATCATTTCCTGACTATTAAGCCAAGTTAAGAAACGATCATTTACATCACTCTCCACTAACGTCCGTAATACAAAATTATTGGTTTCAATGTATATAGGAGAGGGGGTTAAATTATTCATAGTGATACAAAGGCTCAGAGTAAGTAAATACTTTATATTATATAAAGAGTTAGTATACAACTACTTAAGAAATAACAATAGTTATGTATGGTTTTATTTTGTTAGACATTCAATTGTGGTGAAATTAGATGATCAGTATTTTAAAAATGACTTTTGATCATTTGATTCGTAGAGTTTATAAATAATAATTCTATGGTTGTGGTTTAATGCCAATTAAAGCTAATTATTATGGAATATTAAAAAGGGTATAAATAAAAAACCCTAGTTAATCGATTTAACTAGGGTTTGTATTTGGTGCGGACGGAGAGACTTGAACTCTCACACCTCTCGGTACTGGATTCTAAGTCCAGCGCGTCTACCAATTTCACCACGTCCGCATATTTGTGTGTAGTTAGTGGGGTGGACGATGGGGATCGAACCCACGACAACAGGAATCACAATCCTGTGCTCTACCAACTGAGCTACGCCCACCATTACAAACTACAATAACATACTTTGCTTAAAACTGCTCAGGCATTAAATGGCGCGCCCGGCAGGATTCGAACCTGCGACCACCCGCTTAGAAGGCGGGTGCTCTATCCAACTGAGCTACGGGCGCTCTATCAGAGCGTTAGGATCAAGAAAAAGACAACCTTAAAACCCTTTGCCCCATTGCTAAGCTATGTTCGTTAAGCGGGGCGCATAATAACTAGAATAATAGATTGAGTCAATGGTTTTTTATAAAAATAGTGATTTTTATTTGTTTGGATGGGGAGGATGTAAAAAATATAGAGTAATTAATTATTGTGTTGAAAATAGTTAGCCATTATCTAATTTTTTAGTTAATGCTAACTATTCATATATTTATGCTATTTTGATTTTTTCTTTTTCTTCTTAGAAGATGGATTATTTTGAGTTTTTGCTTGAGTTTGATTGTTAGGTTCTTTTTTTAAAGCGATTAAATGAAAGTGATCAATACCATCTTTCATTAAAGATTTACGCATAGTGATAATAACCATAAAACCAATTACTATCATTACAGTTGTAGCCATTCCCCCATAAATGAAACCAATTACAGCACAGAGCACAAAATAGGGTAGTGTGAAATAGATGGCCATTTTGCTTAGTTTTTCTGATTGTTCAAAGCGGCGATTAAGTGTTTGCAGTTCTTCATCAGACATAATGAGTTCACAGTTACAGCTTTTACATGCAATAGGTTGGTTAGCACGCAATGCTGCAATATCAGTATAGGTGGCTTGCCAAAGACTATCACAACGCCCACAATTGAAATCAGCATTTTTATAGAGGGGTGTATTGTGCGTGGTTTGTTGGTTGTTAGCCATTATTAACAATCCTTAATTAGCGCTTTATTTTAGAGAAATCGCTATATAATAAACGACAATTTTATTTTCTAATAGCCAATGTGACATTTTGAATAACTTTTAAAATATACAGTGATAAAAAATCGAGTATAGTCAGCTTATCAAATTATTTTCTTTATAAGGTTTTAAAAGTTTATATGAAATGGTTTAAACAGTATTTATTAGGCTTGTTATTAGTAAGTTGTACTTCTTTTGTTATGGCAAATAATGTAGATACAAGCAATCAACTTTTTAAAGCGGCAGGTTGGCCTGTGCAAATTGATCATTTTAATGATGCTTTACAGGCAATGCAGAAGCAATATCAAGCAGTATTACCACCTTTATTATATCAATCCATAGTGGTGAGTAGTAATCAGCGTTTTGAGCCTAGTGCGATGAAGCAAAAAGGGGAGTTGCAGTTACGCAATAAATTGACTAATCCTGAGACTGCTTTAACCTTCTTTGAGTCTGATTTGGGTAAAAAGGTTGTTCAAGCAGAAACAACGGCAACTACTAAGGAAGAGTTAAGGAAACGCCAAAATGGTGTGCCTGCTGTAGAGATTAGTAATGATAGAAGAGATTTATTTAAGCATTTAGCAAAATTGATTCCTTATGATCAAGCAACAGTAGAGGTTAGTGTTGCATTAACAAGCATTGCCAGTGATACCATTGATATGTGGCTACCAGGTATGGGGGCAGGTGATGCTTTAAAACAGATAACACCCACTAAACAACAAATTCAAAAGCAAGTAGATACTCAACTTGAAAATGTTTTAGTTTATGTATATCGTGATTTGTCAGATGCAGAGTTACAGCAGTTTATAAAATTTGCTGAGTCATCTGCAGGAAAAGACTATTATCAAGTAGCACAGGGCATTGTATTAGCTTGTGTAAACAAATAGTAACTTTTAATTACTGGTAATTTTGAACTTATAGTGTTTAATATTAAAAATTAATGATAAGGATTGATGATTAATAAAACTAATCAATACTATCAAATTAATTAATTTTTAATTATTAGTTAATGGCTATAGAATGTATTCCGTAAGTTACTAAAACCCAATAGAAGATTTTAAAAAAAAGGAGTGACACATGTCTCTTATTAATACTGAAGTAAAACCTTTTAAAGCTCAGGCTTATCATAATGGCGATTTTAAAGCAGTAACTGAGGCTGATTTAAAAGGCAAATGGTCTATTGTATTCTTTTACCCAGCTGACTTCACATTCGTTTGCCCAACTGAGTTAGGTGACTTAGCAGATAATTATGAAGAGTTCAAAAAATTAGGTGCAGAAATTTACTCTGTTTCTACTGACACTCATTTCACTCATAAAGCATGGCACGATACTTCTGATACTATCAAGAAAATTCAGTACCCAATGATTGCAGACCCAACAGGTGCTATCTCTCGTAACTTCCAAGTGATGATTGAAGAAGATGGTTTAGCAGAACGTGGTACTTTCGTAATCAATCCTGAAGGCGTTATCAAAATTGTTGAGCTACACGATGGTGGTATTGGTCGTGATGCTAAAGAACTTCTTCGTAAAGTTCAAGCTGCTAAATATGTTGCTGAGCATCCAGGTGAAGTATGTCCTGCTAAATGGACTCCAGGTGAAAAAACATTAGCACCTTCTTTAGATCTAGTTGGTAAGATCTAATCATTGAATAGGGTCTGCTCTTCGCTTCAAAGAGCAGACTACTGAAAGAGTTTAAAGGAAGCGTAAAGGCGCCTGGTTGTTTTTCGTCCGGGCGTTTTTTTGCCTATCTTATGCCAAGGAGAATCTCAAATGTTAGATGCAACTTTAAAAAGTCAATTAAAAACTTATCTCGAATGGTTAACTAAACCAATTGAGATTGTAGCCTCTTTGGATGATGGCGAAAAATCTCAAGAAATGTTAGGACTATTAAGAGAGATTGAACATCTTTCTGATAAAGTGAGTTTAAATATTGCAGGTGATGATAAACGTAAGCCTTCATTTGTTATCAAACGTGTAGGTGAAGCCATTGGTGAAATGCGCTTTGCTGGTATCCCTATGGGACATGAATTTACTTCTTTAGTGTTAGCGTTATTACAAGCAGGTGGTCATCCTCCTAAAGCAACACCAGAAGTGATAGAGCAAATTAAAGGTTTAAAGACTAAGCTTCACTTTGAAACTTATATTTCTTTATCTTGCCAAAACTGCCCAGATGTTGTGCAAGCATTAAATACAATGGCTGTATTAAATCCTAATATTAGCCATACGATGATTGATGGCGCAATATTTATGGATGAAGTAAGTCAGTTACAGATTATGTCTGTGCCAACTGTGCTATTAAATGATGAAACCTTTGGTCAAGGCCGTATGACTTTGCAAGAAATTCTTGCCAAAGTAGATACTGGTGCTAGCGTAAGGGAGGCAGAGAAGTTAAACACAAAGGAAGCTTTTGATGTGTTGATTGTAGGGGCTGGCCCTGCTGGTTCTGCGGCTGCTATCTATACAGCACGTAAAGGTATTCGTACTGGTCTTGTTGCTGAACGTTTAGGTGGCCAAATACAAGATACACTATGTATTGAGAACTTTATTGCAACGATTGAAACTGAAGGCCCTAAATTAGCTGCTCAATTAGAAGAGCATGTTAAAAGTTATAATGTAGATATAATGAGTTTGCAACGTGCTAACAAGTTAATTCCAGCTACAGAAGTAGGTGGTTTACATGAGGTACGTTTTGATAGTGGTGCAAGCTTAAAAGCTAAAACTGTTATCCTCTCAACAGGCGCTCGTTGGCGTGAAATGAATGTACCTGGTGAAAAAGAGTATCGTTCTAAAGGTGTAGCGTATTGTCCACATTGTGATGGCCCTTTATTTAAGGGTAAGAAAGTAGCAGTAGTGGGTGGTGGTAATTCGGGTGTTGAAGCCGCTATTGATTTGGCGGGTGTAGTTAGCCATGTAACGTTATTAGAGTTTGGTGCTGAATTGCGTGCTGATGCAGTATTACAGCAAAAATTAGCTTCTCTTCATAATGTAACCGTTATTAAAGAAGCACAAACAACAGAAGTATTAGGTGATGGTCAAAAAGTAGTAGGTTTAACTTATAAAGATCGTAAAACTGAAGAAATACATAAAGTTGATTTAGCGGGTGTGTTTGTTCAGATTGGATTAGTACCTAATACTGATTGGTTAAAAGGTACTGTAGAGTTAAGTCAACATGGTGAGATTATTATTGATAGTCGTGGTAAAACATCTGTCGATGGTATCTTTGCAGCAGGTGATGTTACAACAGTTCCTTATAAGCAAATTGTAATTGCTGTTGGTGAGGGTGCGAAAGCAGCCTTGGCATCATTTGATTATTTAATTCGCTCTGGTAAGTAGTTTTATTCCTTTCATACGTATTGCCCTGTATTATATACAGGGCTTTTTTATTATTTAAAATAAGGTTTTCTTAGCCAATTTTTAAAGATATAACAATAATCATATACTTTAAAAGGAATGGCTAATATCCAAACATCACTACTAAGACCAAATTGGGCAAAAACGGTAGTATGTAATGCTCTTATTTTAAGCAAAGAAATTTCTTTAATAGTACAGCTATTATTTTCGTTATGTAATTTATTATATTCATTAATAATATAACGAGCGTATTGATAAGCCATGGCTATTTTTATGTGATCTAATAAAATATTAGCATTAGCACTATTATTAATTATCAATCCTGTTTGCCATTTAGCCACTATTTGTAAATAACGATTAGTACAGAAACCAATAAAATTATTGCCTTTAGCGATATGTTTGGCTAGAGAGGCATATTTTAATCCTTGTTTTTCTAAAATTTTATAAATGGTTATAGCACTGTTTAAGGTATGTTTACTCATCTCAACTAATAATAGTTCTAGCACTTGTTTATTAATAGTGGGCATAATCCATACCTCATGCTTTTATTTGTATACTGCCAATATATTATATTCTTTAATTTCTGTAAATACAGAAATTAAAGAATAAATTGAATAATTTTTTAACGATTTGATTTATAATAATATTTAGTAAGAGAGGATAAACTTTAGATGGGATGAGAAATAAAAAAGGAGGCTTAAGCCTCCTTTTGGATGATTAATTACTTAATCCTTTTATGACGTACACGGTGTGGTTGAGTGGCTGCATCACCTAGACGTTTTTTACGATCTTCTTCATATTCGGTGTAATTACCAGCAAAGAAAGTAACTTGTGAGTCATCTTCATAAGCTAGAATATGGGTACAGATACGGTCTAAGAACCAACGGTCATGGGAAATAATAACCGCAGCACCAGGGAAGTCTAATAAAGCTTCTTCAAGGGCACGTAAAGTTTCTACGTCGAGGTCGTTAGAAGGTTCATCCAGTAGTAATACGTTACCACCTTGTTTTAAGGTTAAGGCAAGATGTAAACGACCACGCTCACCACCTGATAGGTCTTTAACAAATTTTTGTTGGTCAGTGCCTTTAAAGTTAAAACGACCTACATAAGCACGAGAAGGAACTTCATAACCACCAATTTGAATAATATCTAAACCATCAGAAACCTGTTGCCAAACGGTTTTATCGCCTTGTAAGTTATCACGGCTTTGATCTACACAGGCAAGTTTTACTGTTTCACCTAGTTCAATCGTACCCGAATCAGCTTGTTCAGTACCCATAATCATTCTAAATAGGGTAGATTTACCTGCACCATTCCCACCGATTACACCAACAATAGCTCCTTTGGGGATCGAGAAGGAGAGGTTGTCGATTAGTAATCTATTACCATAGCCTTTAGAAACATTATTGAACTCAATTACTTTATCACCTAAACGAGGTCCAGGTGGAATATAGATTTCATTGGTTTCACTACGTTTTTGGAATTCTTGAGATTGCATTTCTTCAAAACGTGCTAAACGTGCTTTAGATTTAGATTGACGTGCTTTGGCACCTTGTCTAACCCATTCTAATTCAGCTTTCATGGCACGTTGATGAGAAGCTTCTTGTTTAGCTTCTTGTTCTAAACGAGAGGCTTTAGCTTCTAGCCAGCCTGAGTAATTGCCTTCATAAGGAATACCATGACCACGGTCAAGCTCTAAAATCCATCCCGCTACATTATCGAGGAAGTAACGATCATGGGTTACTGCCACCACAGTACCAGGGAAGTCATGTAGGAAATGTTCTAACCAAGCTACTGAGTCAGCATCCAAGTGGTTAGTAGGTTCGTCGATTAATAGCATATCAGGTGCAGATAATAGTAAACGGCATAAAGCAACTCGACGTTTTTCACCACCTGATAATTTTTCTACTTTGGCATCCCATTCAGGCAAACGTAAGGCATCAGCAGCAATTTCCAGTTGACGCTCTAAGTTATGACCATCAGAGGCTTGTACAATTGCTTCTAATTTTGCTTGCTCAGCGGCTAGGGCATCAAAGTCGGCATCTGGCTCAGCATAGGCCGCATAAACTTCGTCTAAACGTGCTTGTGCTTGTTTGATTTCATCAACCGCTTCTTCAACCACTTCACGTACTGTTTTTTGTGGGTCTAATTGTGGTTCTTGTGGTAAGTAACCAATTTTAATGCCTGGCATTGGGCGTGCTTCACCATCAATCTCGGTATCTACCCCAGCCATAATTTTTAGTAGAGTCGATTTACCCGCACCATTTAAACCAAGTACCCCAATTTTTGCACCTGGAAAGAAAGAGAGGGAAATATTTTTAAGAATTTCACGTTTAGGGGGAACAACCTTGCTCACCCTATTCATTGTATAAACGTATTGTGCCATGTCTTACCTGTAGTAATAAAAATAGCTAGTTGTTTTCGAACTTTGTATTGTACCTTCTATAGTAGGTATTGTGTAATTATTTATATTAAAAAGAAGGTAGGATCAGGAAGTATTAGTAGGATTTAAACGAGCAGATTATTAATTATATCCTGCTCGTTTTATCAGGGTATTATTTCATTACTGCTTCGAGTTTTTTCATATCAATAAGATTTGGCATATTAGCAACTGCTTTAGCTACTTCTGGATTAGTCATTAAACCGCCCATTGCTACTTGGCCTAAAACACCAAAGCTTTGACCTATTGCAGTTGGGTTTGTTTTAGCGGCTTTAGCTACTTGATCTTTACAATCAACAGTTAACAAACGATCTAAAGAAGCACCCACATCTTTATCAATCGTTTTTTGACCATCTGCTGAAATATTACTGTATTGTTTAAGCTCGGGATGCTGTGCAAGCGCAGAAAATACCCATTTGACTAAGTTAAGATGATCCTGTTCAGTTGCTTTTGTTGTTAAGCATTGGGTTAGTTCATCAGCAGTGCTAGCTAAAGCGGCCGTAGGACTTAAGATAGCTAATGACATTATTGCTGGTAGAGCGATGGTTTTGAGTTTCATTGCGTAATTCCTAGTGTGTTTATTAAGTCAGGGTAAGTTTATAAAGCTAATATTAACTATAAATTAAAATACTGAATAAAAAAATACTACATGATGATTACTGATGAGGTGGATGAAAAGCTTTCATATACGAATAGGTAAAATATGGGGTAAAATAGTCTCTTTATTATCAACATTAGCCTATGTTAGAGGATTGCTATGTTCAGTCGTGATTTGACTATCGCTCGCTTTGACCCAGAGATCTATGCGGCTATGGAGCATGAAGCTCAACGCCAAGAAGATCATATTGAATTGATTGCTTCAGAAAACTATACAAGCCCAGCCGTAATGGAAGCTCAAGGCAGTGTGTTAACTAATAAATATGCAGAAGGCTATCCTGGTAAGCGTTACTATGGTGGTTGTGAGTATGTTGATATTGTTGAACAATTAGCGATTGACCGTGCTAAGAAATTATTTGGTGCAGATTATGCCAATGTACAACCTCATTCAGGTTCACAGGCAAATAGTGCTGTTTATATGGCGTTATTACAACCAGGTGATACTGTATTAGGGATGAGCTTAGCCCACGGTGGCCATTTAACACATGGTGCTACTGTAAGTTTCTCGGGAAAGATCTACAATTCTGTACAGTATGGTATCACTGATCAAGGCTTTATTGATTATGACGAAGTAGAGCGTTTAGCGGTTGAGCATAAGCCAAAAATGATTATTGCTGGCTTTTCTGCTTATTCTCCTATCCTTGATTTCCCTCGTTTCCGTGAAATTGCTGATAAAGTGGGTGCTTATTTATTTGTAGATATGGCCCATGTGGCTGGTTTAGTGGCTGCTGGTGTTTATCCTAATCCTATGCCTTTTGCTGATGTGGTTACTACTACTACCCATAAAACTTTACGTGGCCCTCGTGGTGGTTTAATTTTAGCCCGTGCTAATGAAGAAATAGAGAAAAAATTAAATTCAGCAGTATTCCCTGGTGGTCAAGGTGGCCCATTAGAGCATGTGATTGCAGCTAAAGCGATTTGCTTTAAAGAAGCCATGCAACCAGAGTTTGTTGAATATCAAAAGCAAGTAGTAGCTAATGCTAAAGCAATGGCTCGTGTATTTATTGATCGTGGCTTTGATGTAGTATCAGGTGGTACAGATAATCACTTATTTTTATTAAGCTTGATTAAGCAAGATATCACAGGTAAAGATGCAGATGCTGCATTAGGTCGTGCTCATATTACGGTTAATAAAAATTCTGTACCTAATGATCCACGTTCGCCTTTTGTAACTTCTGGTTTACGTATTGGTACTCCAGCAGTAACTACACGCGGCTTTGGTGGGGCAGAGTGTATTGAATTAGCTAACTGGATTTGTGATATTTTAGATGATATTACTAATGAGTCAGTAATTGAGCGTGTACGCACCCAAGTACAACATATTTGTGCACGTTTTCCAGTTTATGGAAAATAAATAAGTCGTTATTAAATAAATTACTAAGGGGATATGAGATTATATCCCCTTTTTTATTAGTATATGTTTAGGAAGTAAAATAATGCAATTTGAGCAAGGTGTGCCTGAAATAAAATGGACATGGGCGGATTTAGTTAGTAGTTATCGTTTTTGGGCGTTATTTATTTTTTTTATGACAGTAATGATGGTTAATGCCAGTTTTAGTATGATAACGGTTTATCTACGCATGGATTATAATCTTTCAAATGTGATAATTGGCACTTCAGTATCTATAAAAGTTCTCTTTACAATTATCGCGATTTTACCTGCTTGGCTAGCGAGTCGAGCAAAATATTATTATCCGCTTTATTTATTTGCCATTCTTATTGTAATAGGATTATTGTTATTATGTTTCGCAAAAGATGGTAATAATTTAATTTTTGTAGCAATGGCACTATTAGGTTTTTCTATTGGTAGTATTAGTTTATTAATCCCTGCTTATATTGCTCGAGCGGTGAATAGTGTTGAAGTATTTATTCTGTCATTTGGTGTCATTAGTATAACTAATATGATTAATGGTGCATCTATGACATTTGTTATAAGTGACCTGATAAGTCAAGCAGTTACTTTTAACTCTATTATTATTTTATTAGTTATTTTGGTCGTAATAGGTACGTTATTTTTATTACCAGTGAAAAAATGTTTGTTTAATGAACAACCCAGAGTACGAGAAGTACAACCTGAAACACCAAGCTATTTGGATTCAGTACTAACATTTTTACTATTTTTTGTACCCTTCTATTTTATTTTTTGGTTTTATAAGGTTCATAAGGACATTAGAAATTTTTCTCAATCTGCAACACTTTTAACACCATTAGGCGCCAGTCTCTCAGCATGTTTTGTGCCCTTTGCCATGCCTGTTATGCTTTCAATATTAAATGATGTTATTCATCAAAGGCTTTTAAATAGTGGAGAGAAAGGTAGTTTTAAAACATGGTTAATCATTGTGATTAGTATCTTGTTTCCACCTATTGCCGCCGCTATGATTCAATCTGAAATAAATAGATTAGCTGGTGCAGAGAGTAATAATACCGTTTAGGGGAGTGGAAAAGCGAGGTTGCTTTAATAACCTCGCTTAATAACAGTTATAATCCTTTGACTGCAAAAATACCAGGAGCATTACGCCAGTAACCTTTGTAATCCATACCATAACCAAAAATAAAACGATCTGCACATTTTAGGCCTGTGTAGTTGGCAGAGAAGCCAGGGATAGCTTTACGATTATGGTCTTTATCGATTAATACGGCTGTATAAACAGCATTGGCACCTGCATGTTGGCAATATTGAATGATGGCTGAAAGGGTATGTCCTTCATCAAGAATGTCATCAATAATAAGAATATCTCGATCAATAAAAGATACTTCAGGTTTTGCTTTCCAGAATAGTTCACCACCATTGGTTTCATTTAAGTAGCGAGTGGCGTGTAGGTAAGATACCTCTAATGGAAAATCTAATAGGGGTAGTAGTTGCCCAGCAAAAATTAAACCACCATTCATAACACAAAAAGCAATAGGGTTTTTATCAGCAAGGTCACTAGTGATTTCAGTGGCTAATTTACTAATAGCTGTATCAAGTTCAGCTTTAGTATAGAGACAGTCTGCTTCAGCTCGTACTTGTTGAATAGTTTCCATATCAAGACTCATGGATATATTACCTTTACAATGATAAAAAAGGGGGCTATTTTACATTAATAAGCAATGATTAATAGTGTTTTATTATTCATCGCGACCTTCGAGCATGGTACGTTTTAATATAATATAAACAGCACCAGTACCGCCATGTTTAGGTTGGCAAGAGCAAAAGCCAAGTATTTGGGGATGTTGCCGTAACCAGGTGTTAATATAACTTTTGATAATGGGTTTTGATTTATCTTTGCGTAAAGCTTTGCCATGTGTCACTCGGACACAGCGTATTTCTAGTTTGGTAGCTTCGTCTAAAAATTCCCATAGTAATTTTCGGGATTGATCTACTGTTAGGCCGTGTAGATCAATGCTACCTGCAAAGGGGATTTGTCCTGCTTTTAGGCGACGCATTTGTGACTCTTGCACACCATTATTTGCCCAATAAAGAAATTCTTCAGGCTCAACATCGATAACAAATTGGTCAGATAAGCCATCAATAATATTTTCTTTAGTGAGTGTATTGGCTGCATTTTCTTTTAATGTTTTTATTTGTAATTTATCTTTCGTTTTTTTAGAAATATCAGCTTTATCGTATTTGATAGGTTTGACACCTTTCATTTCCGCTCTAAATAATGAGATATCATCATCTTTTGCCATAGTTTACTCTTCATCACAGCAATTTTTACATAATTGTATTATAGATAGTATAAAGAGGAGCATGATACTTGATTAGTAAATAGATGTTTATAATAAAATAAGATAATAAGTAATATAGTTATTGTTTTTTAGACTAAAATAGAAGTTTAAATAACTTGATTTATTCACATGACTTGAAAATACAGGGTTTGTTTTGTCAAGTATAATTGTTGAAAATATTTATTTATATAAGTTATTGATTTTTAATAAATTATATTTTTGTTATTTTTTAATCATTTTATAGGGAAGTGAGTGTTTAGCTGATATAGATGCTTTTTTAAAACTGTTATCAACAAAGTTATCCACAGCTTTTGTGGGTAAAATTAATGATAAATATGAATAACAAAATAAATTATTTTTAAGCTAAGAGAATAAAAAAGAAATTGGATTTATCCAGTATTTAATGTGCTGAATAAATCCCTAATAATTTATAAACCAAGAACGGAAAGCATAATAAAGGTAGCAAACAACACAAAGTGTGTCATACCTTCAATGGCATTAGTTTCTCCATCATTTAAATTAACTGCAGCAACAATAAGGGTAAGAAATACCATTACAGTTTGGGGGATGGTTAATCCCATGGTGATTTGTTGCCCTGTTAATAAGGCCACTGCTTCAACTACTGGAATAGTAAGAATAACCGTAGAAAGCGTAGCACCTAATGCAATATTAATAACAGGTTGCATTCTATTGGCGAGGGCGGCACGGAGTGCAGTTAAAATTTCAGGGCTGGCTGAAATAGTAGCAACAACTAAACCTAACATAATAGGTGGTATATCCATACCCTCTACACCTACGTTAAGGATAACTGACATTACCTCTGCTAAAGCACCCGTTAAAATAATGCCCACTAAAAGTAAAATTATTGCTGATTTAATGCTACCTGCTACCGAGTGATGCTCTGCCTGCTGATCTTTTTTATGTTTCTCTATATAGTTATAGTGGAAAAAGTAACTATGGCGCCCTGTTTGCATTTTTAAAAAGAGGGTATAAAGAACAATCATTATGCCTATAGTAAAGATAGAGTAATAAGTCCATTTATCTTCAGGTAGAAATTCAGGCACTAACATAGAGATACCAACAGCAGTCATAATCATTACTACATAGACTTTGCCTGAATCATCATTGTACGCCTGTTCGCCATGGCGTAGGCCACCTAGTAAAGCAGCTAAACCAATAATACCATTCATGTCTAGCATAATGGCTGCATAGATGGTGTCTCTGGCTAGGGTGGGTGAGGAGCCATCATGGCTCATCATAATTACTAAGATAATAACTTCTACTAATACGGCTGATAGTGTTAGCACCATTGTGCCATAAGGTTCACCTATTTTTTCAGCAATGACTTCGGCATGGTGGGCAACACGAATGGCAACACCAATAATCACCATAATCAATACCGCGGCTGCAATAAGGGCTAGTGCTCGACCATTAGCTATTAAGGTATGTTCAATACTATAAGCAATAATGGCGACAATAAAGCCAAGCAACATCAGTTTTTCATTTTTTAGTATATTTGCCATGGATAATTCTCTAATAACTATTGATTATTTTGGGTTGATTTTAATGTCTCAGTTAAGATACCACGCAGAATATTCATTTCCAATTTAGTGATCTGAGCTTTGCTATATAAACGACGTAAACGCGTCATTAAATGTCTTGGACGGTTTGGATCAAGAAAGTTAACAGCTATCAGGGTTTTTTCCAAGTGCTGATAAAATAGTTCTAGTTCTTCATGAGTACAAGGTAAGTTATTTTGTTCCAAGGTGGTTTCTTGTTTTTGCATTTTGGTAGGTTGTTTTTGTGCTTGCAACCATGCCATTCTTAGCTCATACGTCAACACTTGTACAGCTGCCGCTACATTTAGTGAAGAAAAACTATCATCAGCTGGAATATGTACATGATAGTCACAACGTTGTAGTTCTTCGTTAGTAAGCCCAGCGTGCTCACGTCCAAAGACTAAGGCAACTTGTTGCTGCTGTTGTGTTGTTTCTATACTAAGCGTAGCGGCTTCTTTGGGATCTAAAATAGGCCAAGGAATTTGCCGATCTCTAGCACTTGTTCCTAACACTAAGCTACAACCGATTAATGCATCCTCTAAGTTATCAACTAGTTGAGCTGTTTGTAGGATATCATCAGCCCCTGATGCACGAGCTGTGGCATCAGGGTGGGGTAAGGAATGTTTTGGATTAACTAAAAAAAGTTGCTTTAATCCCATGTTTTTCATGGCTCTAGCTGTCGCGCCAATATTACCAGCATGGGTAGTAGCAACTAATACGACTCTTATAGAGGATAGGTTCATAATGTTGTAGTTACAGATGGAATAAACTTAAATATCTTTTTGGTGAGTTCCAAAAATCTTATCTCCTGCATCGCCTAGGCCTGGAATAATATAACCTTTTTCGTTCAAATGTGAGTCAATGGATGCGGTGTAAACAACGACATCAGGATGAGCTTTTTCTAGGGCTGCAATTCCTTCTGGTGCTGCCACTAATACTAATGCTCTAATTTCTCTACAGCCAGCGGCCTTTAGCATATCAATGGTGGCAATCATAGAGCCGCCAGTGGCTAACATAGGATCAATAATTAGTGCATTACGTTGATCAATTTCATAAGCTAGTTTTTCAAGATAGGTATCAGGTTTTAAAGTTTCTTCATTACGAACTAAACCAATAACACTTACTTTGGCACTGGGAATAAGGCCTAATACCCCATCAAGCATACCTATGCCAGCCCTTAAGATAGGAACTACAGTTATTTTTTTACCTGCTATTTTATCTACAGTTATTTTATTACCATTCCAACCTTCAATATGGCAGGGTTCAAGTGGCATATCTTTGGTTGCTTCATAAGTTAGCAGGGCAGCGATTTCTTGAGCTAATTCTCTAAAGTGCTTGGTACTAATATCTCTACGACGCATTAGACCAATTTTATGGCGAATAAGTGGGTGGCAAATTTCATGAATAGGCATGATAGTTTCCAATATGGGGAGCAATATTGTAGATAGCGTATATTGTAACGTTAAAATCAAACGATTTATATTGGTAATTATAATAATTATTAGCGATTTAAGTATTTTTTTATAATTGACAATTACCCTTAATTATAAGTTTGTATAATTAAGGATATTATATTGAATAGTTTAAATACAGTCGTTAGGTAATAAATCTTTCCTAGTAATAGTAGAGGTACATTTCCAGTTATGTGTATGGTTGGTTGGTAATAATGTAAGAATAATTTGTTTGCCAGATAAGTCAGGAATGGTCTTATCATTTTTAAAGGTTAAAACAACTTGGCATTGATCATTACTAATCACATCTTGTACATAATGAATTTTGGTTAAGGCTCTGTCACCACTACTAATAGCATTACTATTGCATTCTTGATGTTCTGTATAGTAAATGGCTAATTGGGTTTTAAATAAACTGATAGTTTTCATGCCTTGTACGATGGCTACTTTTTGTATACCTTCAGTTGCATCTTCTTTGTCACCACATCCTGTTAATATAAAGCTTGTAAGTAATAGGCTTGAAATAAGTAGTTTTTTCATTTTATATTTCCTTATTATATTTTTAATAAACAGTAGGCAATTTATAAAAAATAGTATGTTATAGCAACTCAATAAATAAGATTAAGGAATAAATAATTGTTCTTTTTGCAACATGTCAACTAAACGAATTAATGGCAGCCCCATTAAACTGGTTATATCGGAACCTTCCATTCCCTTAAAAAAGCAAATACCCAATCCTTCTGCCTTGATACTACCTGCACAGTCGAAAGGTTGTTCGATTTCTAAATACCTTTTAATTGCATCATCAGACAATTCTCTAAAATGCACATAAAAGGGAATACTGTCTACTTGTAAGCTACCTGTTTTACTGTTAAGAAGGGCTAGGCCTGTGTGAAAAACAACAGTTTTGCCACTGGCCATTTTTAATTGTTTAAAAGCTTGATCAAAATGGTGAGGTTTGCCCATTATTTTGTTTTCTAAACAAGCTACCTCATCTGATCCTATAATTAGATGATTAGGGTATTGGTTCGCGAGTGCTTTTGCTTTACTAATAGCTAATCTTTTAGTCATTTCTGTAGGTGTTTCATTTAATAATGGAGTTTCATCTATATTGGGACTAATAGCTTGAAAATCTATTTTTAAACGTTGTAACAGCTGTTGGCGATAGCTTGAACTCGATGCCAGAATAATTGGTGACATAACGTGTCTCAGTAAGAAAAAATAAATTGTAGCAATTATTGCATTTTATATACAATTTCCTTTGACAGATAGACTGAACAACCATAAAATACCGCCCCTATGTCAAATGGCCCAATTCCACATTATATTGAACCCTATAAATTGGTTGATCGGAATGTTACTTATGAGGGTAATATTTCTTTGACTGATTTACCACGGCTGCATGAAGCCTTAGCTTCTAATGAAGTTAATATTTATGTTAAAGTGGTTTTTAAACGTGGGGAACAACAGCAAGCATTAATGTCTGTTATGCTTGATGCTAAGGTGCAATTGATTTGCCAACGTTGTTTAGATTTGATGACTTTCTCTACAACTGATACTTATAATTATATGTTTATGAGTAGTGAGCGTGGAGAAATAATGTTGCCAGAAGGATATGATGCCCTTGAATTAGGGACAAAAGATCCTTTTGACTTGAAAGTATTGATAGAGGATGAGTTATTATTAGCGCTTCCTATTATTCCAATACATGAGTTAGATGAATGCCAGCAACCGGTAGTGCTTGATAAGCCCGAACCGATTGAGAGTGAGGTTACTAGGTCAAACCCATTCAGTGTTCTGGCGCAGTTAAAGCGTGACCCCAAAGCTTAGGAGTTAATGAATTATGGCTGTTCAACAGAACAAAAAATCACGTTCGGCTCGCAATATGCGCCGTTCTCACGATGCATTAAAATCAAATGCATTATCTGTTGAGAAAACAACAGGTGAAATGCACTTACGTCACCATGTAACACCAAGTGGTGTTTATCGTGGACGTCAAGTTATCGTTGAAGATCAAGAATTCGACGAATAAATTTGACTACACCAGTCATCGCTGTTGATGTAATGGGAGGGGATTTTGGCCCCTCCTGTACAGTTCCTGCTTGTCTCTCTTATTTAGAACAAAACCCTTCTTTAAAACTTATCCTTGTTGGCCAATCAGCTGTTATTACACCACTGTTACCTCCATCTTCTCATTCTATTCATTCGAAATTAGAGATTGTTGATGCAACGGAAATTGTAACTATGGATGATCCTGTTACTGTTGCTTTAAGATCAAAACCTAACTCTTCTATGCGGGTGAGTTTAGAGCTAGTGCGTGATGGTAAAGCAAATGCTTGTGTTAGTGCAGGTAATACAGGGGCATTAATGGCATTAGCACGGTTTACTTTAAAGACAATACCTGGTATTGATCGGCCAGCTATGATGTGTTGCTTGCCTACACAAGCAAATAAAGGATGTTATTTGTTAGACTTAGGTGCGAATGTTGATTGCAGTGCAGAGCAATTATTTCAATTTGCAGTTATGGGCTCTGTGGCAGCTGAAGTGCTAGGCGTTGAAAAACCTAAAGTTGCCTTATTAAATATAGGTATTGAAAATATCAAAGGCAATCAGCAGGTAAAACAAGCTACCCAATTATTGGAATCACAAAACAAGTTGAATTATATTGGTTTTGTGGAAGGCGATAGCGTTTATCGTGGTGATGCAGATGTTGTGGTATGTGATGGTTTTGTAGGTAATGTGCTATTAAAGTCCAGTGAGGGTGTATTGAAATTACTGGCAAATCGTTTAGATAATCGTTTTAAAACCAGTTGGTTAGGTAGGTTAAAAGGACTTATTATGTTTCTACCAATGCTCAGGGGATTGCGTAAAGACTTTTCTCCTGAACGCTATAATGGTGCTAGTTTTCTTGGTTTGCAGGGGGTTGTAATTAAAAGTCATGGTGCAGCAGATAGTGCCGCTTTTCAAACAGCCTTACATCATGCCTATATGGAAGTAAATGAAGATTTACAAGCACGTTTATCCCAGCAAATTAGTCTTTTACTTAAAGATGTATTGTTGCAGCCACATTAATAAAAACTAATATCCTATTGATGATGGTTCTTATAAGTATTTTGCTATTTATTGTGTAGTATATTTTTTACAGTATAATGACTCATATAAGTAGTAATATTAAGTTAATGTAATAGTGAATAGTTTGCTGTTGAGAATAAATAATTCTAGATATTAAAAAATAGGCTTTGGTTACATTTGAGATTAAACTATGCAAATTAACAAGTTAAAGTATGGTGTGTTAAAATGTTTATTAGTAGGATTATTAACTGTTAATACTACAGCATTTGCACTTGACTTAAATGCTAAACATAAAGAAATTAATTTTTTATCGGTAGATCTTCCTGCTTGTGGTGATGAGTCAGAGAATATTCCTGTTTTACCAGAAGATGCTCGAGCAGATCTCTATTATCAAGTAGCGATGAAAATTCTTGGTCAAAATGACACAGACCATTATCAGCAAATGTTTATTTTGGCTAATAAGTCTGCAGAAATGGGACATTGGCAAGCTAAATTGTTAATGGCTAGTTTATATTTAAAAAACTCGAATAGTTATTACACGGAATATGATCCTAAAAAGGCTAGGGCTTATATTGATGAGTTATTACAAAAGAATGTTCCTGGTGCTTTTTATGCTATGGGTCAATATAAACTAAATGGTATGCCTGAGTTTAGAAATGCGGCTATTCCAGCCTCTGTTTATTTGTTTGAAGCAGCAAAATTAAATAATCCTGATGCGCTTTCTGATATGTATGATATTTTTGTTAGCGTTGGTCGTACAAAAGATGCTACAGCTCTATTGGATTGTGCTGTAAAGCAAAAGCGTGGAACAGCTCTAGCACTGTTAAAAAAAGCTAATGTGTTAGAAGATGATGCTTCTACAGAGGCAGAATTGATAGATTCTTTTAAATACCTCTATCAAGCTACTAAAGCAGGTAATTATAATGCGATAGCTAGTTTTGCTAATAAAGAAAATTATTATAAACAACAATATGGTAAGGCATTCTTTGGAAAAGAGTTTCTAGAGCGTATAACTGTACTGCAAAACGCTAAAAACTCTGTTTATATACATCGTGATGCTGTTCGTAAAGAGCAAGGAAGAAATGAAGAGGTAAGAGGTAATGCTAATTTGATATTTCCTAATTTAGAGAGAGTAGTACCTTTTCCACCTGCTGAGTTACCAAACTGGAATAGAGATATTAGGGTTGTGTTATCAGAAAATAGCTTAAAGCTTTATGATACAGATTTTGATTATGACCAATTAGCTAAAGAGGCAGAGGCTATTAAAATAGAAAAACCAAAATCTGAAGGCGCTGAACAGAAAAAATAAGTTGATAGTAAAAAAATACTTATAGATCAGGGGTTGAGGTCTATAGTTGGTTGTAAAGTAAAAGATAAGTAATTAAAATTTGTTTTTATAGTATTCATCTTATTGTAAGATACAAAAGTTTATTACGAAAATTATTAATTAAATTAATCGGGATAGTTATTTATGTCTGTTGTTTCTGCGTTTGTTTTTCCTGGACAAGGCTCGCAAGCAATTGGAATGTTAGCTGATATTGCAAAAGAACATACAATTATTCAAGATACTTTTAAAGAAGCTTCTGATGCTTTAGGTTATGATCTTTGGCAGCTAGTACAAGAAGGGCCTAAAGATCTATTAGACCAGACAGATAAAACACAGCCTGCGATTTTGACTGCATCTGTTGCCTTATGGAAATTATGGCGGAAGCAGTCAAATATAATTCCTTCTTATGTGGCTGGTCATAGTTTAGGTGAGTACTCTGCGTTAGTTGCCGCTGAAAGTTTACCTTTTGTAGAGGCGGTAAAATTAGTTGAATTACGTGGTCAACTAATGCAAAAAGCTGTGCCAGCAGGACAAGGTGCGATGGCAGCAATCTTAGGCTTAACTGATGATGAGGTTAAAGCAGCATGTGTTGAAGCGGCACAAGGTCAAGTGGTTAGTGCGGTTAATTTTAATGCACCAGGCCAAGTAGTTATTGCGGGTAATACAGAAGCAGTAAATAGAGCTATTGAAATGTGTAAGGCTAAAGGCGCTAAGAGAGCTTTGCCATTACCTGTTAGTGTTCCTTCTCATTGTGATTTAATGCGTCCAGCAGCAGAAGAGTTTGCAGCAGCATTAACGGCAGCCTCTTGGAAAAATCCTAATATTGCCATTGTACAGAATGTGACGGCTGATGTAAGTCGCGATTTACAAACACTTAAAGAAAATCTTTTAGCACAACTTTATAGCCCTGTGCGTTGGGTAGAATCTGTACAAGTGCTAGCTAAACTGGGTGTAACTACACTAGTAGAGTGTGGGCCAGGTAAAGTGCTTGGTGGTTTAAATAAACGGTGCGTTAAAGAGTTAGATAATTATGCATTAGAAACAACGGATGCATTTAATGCTACTTTAATTGCTTTACAATCATAGGAATAAATAGATGAGTTTATCAGGTAAAACTGCTTTAGTAACAGGTGCGAGTCGTGGTATTGGTCAAGCCATTGCATTAGAGTTAGGTGCAAAAGGTGCAACCGTTATTGGTACAGCTACCACCGCATCAGGTGCAGAAAAAATCACCCAATATTTAAAAGAAAATAATATTGCAGGTGTTGGTATGGCACTTAATGTGACTGATGAAAAATCAGTGGAAGAAGTGTTATCTAATATCACTAAAGAGTTTGGTGCACCACAAATTTTAGTTAATAATGCAGGTATTACCCGCGACAATTTAATGATGCGTATGAAAGACGAAGAGTGGTATGATGTAATAGATACCAACTTAAATAGTCTTTATCGTCTTTCCAAAGGTGTATTAAGAGGAATGACTAAAGCCCGTTGGGGACGTATCATTAGCATTGGTTCAGTAGTAGGTGCAATGGGTAATGTCGGCCAAGCTAACTATGCAGCAGCCAAGGCTGGTTTAGAAGGTTTTACCCGTGCTTTAGCGCGTGAACTTGGTTCACGTTCAGTAACTGTTAATGCAGTAGCACCAGGTTTTATTGATACTGATATGACGCGAGAATTACCAGAAGCACAACGCGAAGCTTTATTAACCCAAATTCCGCTTGGTCGTTTAGGGCAAGCTAAAGAGATTGCTGAAACGGTAGCTTTCTTAGCCTCTGATTCAGCAGCTTATATTACAGGTGCGACCATTCCTGTGAATGGCGGCATGTATATGAGTTGATTCATATCTACCAAAATAGTGTAGATTATCGTAAAATAGTAAGATTAACTTAGGGGATTTTTCTCTAGGTGTTTTTTTGAAAGGTTTTTGAAATATTACTTGATAAAAGTAATTACCTTTCTATAAAATTAGCAAGTGGCCCAGAGCCAAATTATCCAACTTAGGAGTGAAAACAAGGTATGAGCACCATTGAAGAACGCGTCAAGAAAATTGTAGCTGAACAACTTGATGTTAAAGAAGAAGAGGTTACCAACAATGCTTCTTTCATTGAAGATCTAGGTGCAGACTCTCTTGATAATGTTGAGCTGGTAATGGCTCTGGAAGAAGAGTTTGAATTAGAGATTCCTGATGAGCAAGCTGAAAAAATTACTACTGTACAAGATGCTGTAGATTATATTTCTGCAAATATCGAAGAGTAATTTTTCGCCTTTGCTTTGAAAAAAGCCGTACATCTTTGGGTGTACGGCTTTTTGTTTTATAATGCTATTTAAATAAATCAGTTATTACTATTATTAAATAACAGATTTATCACTGTATTAACTCAAAAAAAATATGTTCTAATATTTAGTATAATTTTGTTATTGCGTTCTAATTGGTTAAAATAACCCATTTGAATAAAGAATAGTGTAATTAAGGAGAAAGCAGTGTCGCAAAGACGAGTTGTTATTACTGGCCTTGGCATAGTGTGTCCTGTAGGAAATGATGTTACTAGCAGTTGGCAAAATATCGTAGCAGGTAAAAATGGCGTAGAGATGCTTACTGATGTAGATTTTGATATTTCCAATTTTGCTACTCGTTTTGGCGCACCTGTTAAAAACTTTTCTGTAGAACCTCATTTATCCATAAAAGAAGCTAGAAAAATGGATGTTTTTATTCAATATGGTGTAGTAGCAGGTATGCAAGCTATGTTGGATTCAGGTTTAGAAGTGACTGATGAAAATAGAGACCGTATTGGGGTAGTGATTGGTTCTGGTATTGGTGGTTTACCTAATATTGAAGCAAACTGTAAAGCGTTAGCAGAACAAGGTCCACGTCGGGTTTCTCCCTTTTTCGTACCAGGCGCAATTATTAATATGGCTTCTGGTCTATTATCAATTAATCTGGGTGTACATGGTCCTAACTATGCTATTGCAACAGCTTGTGCTTCTGGTACGCACAGTATTGGTATGGCTGCACGTAATATTATTCATGGTGAAGCTGATGTAATGCTAGCAGGTGGTGCAGAAAAAGCTACCTGTGGTATTGGTTTAGCTGGTTTTTCTGCATGCCGTGCCTTGTCTACACGTAATGATGATCCTATTCATGCGAGCCGTCCTTGGGATAAAGATAGAGACGGCTTTGTATTAGGAGATGGTGCAGGTGTTCTAGTATTAGAAGAATTAGAACATGCTAAAGCACGCGGTGCAAAAATTTACGCAGAGTTAGTCGGTGCAGGTTTTAGCGGCGATGCTTATCATATGACAGCGCCTACTACAGATGGTAAAGGTGCTGCCACCTGTATCAAGAATGCACTTAGAGATGCAAAATTGAATGCAGATCAAATTAGTTATATTAATGCACATGGTACTTCAACACCTGTAGGCGATTTAGCAGAAGTAAAAGCAGTTAAATCTATTTTTGGTGATACCGCTTATAAAATTCCTGTAAGTTCTACTAAATCGATGACAGGACATTTATTAGGCGCAGCTGGAGCTATTGAGGCAGTATTTAGTGTGTTAACTATTCGCGATCAAATAGTTCCTCCAACCATTAATTTAGAAGAACCTGGTGAAGATTGTGATTTAGATTTTGTACCTGCTGAAGCAAGATCTGTAACTATTGATACTGTCCTGTCTAACTCATTTGGTTTTGGCGGCACTAATGGAAGCTTAATCTTCCGCCGTTTTTCTTAAGTGGTGTAGTTAATAAATAATGCGGATATTCCTAATTGTTGTTGCTGTACTTATTCTATTAAGTGGTTCTGTGGTTGGTGTAGGGTATTGGAAATATAACAATGCCTTACAGCAGCCATTGCTGATTTCCTCTGAGCAGACAATAGTGGTTCCTGTGGGGGCGACACCTAATGTGATGTTTAATCAATTAGAGCAAAAGGGCTATATTAAAGATGCCTTTTTTCTTAAGTTGTATTGGCGTTTAGAAAATCAAGGAAAAACTATTCATGCGGGTGAGTATCGTTTAACACCAGGTATGGATATACAAGCTCTTATTGCCATTTGGCTAAAAGGAGATGTAATTCTTTATCGAGTTACTTTAGTGGATGGTTGGAGTTTTAAACAAGTACGCCGTGCACTGGCTAAGCAAGAGGCTTTAAAGCAATCCATAGCAGCAATGTCTGATGAGCAAATTATGGATACTCTAGGTGAGACTGGAAAACATCCTGAGGGGCAGTTTTTTGCTGATACCTATGTGTATATGCGAGGTGATACAGACCTTAGTTTATTGAAGCAAGCACATAAGCGCCTTGTAAAAGTACTTGATGAGGAATGGGAAAATAAAGCAGATGATTTACCTTATGAAAATGCTTATCAAGCATTGATTATGGCTTCAATTATTGAAAGAGAAACAGGTGTACCTGAAGAGCGTCCACAAATTGCTGGTGTATTTGTAAGACGTCTACAAAAAAATATGTTATTGCAAACTGATCCAACCGTTATTTATGGAATGGGGGATAATTATAGGGGTAGAATTACGCGTGCTGACTTAAAGCGCGAAACACCTTATAATACTTATGTAATATCTGGTTTGCCGCCAACACCCATTGCTATGGTGAGTCGTAAGGCAATTCATGCAGCATTGCATCCTGCAGATGGTAAGTTCTTATATTTTGTTGCCAAAGGAGATGGTAGTCACGAATTTTCAGAGAATTTGACAGAACATCAAAGGGCTGTTCGAAAATATCAGTTGAATCGTCGAACTGATTATCGTTCTAGTCCTCCACCAAGTGAGTCTAAATAATGTCAGGAATATTTATTACTTTTGAAGGGCCTGAGGGCGCTGGAAAATCAACTAATATTTACTATCTTGCTAATCGTTTGGAGGAAGTTGGTTATCCCGTCTTAGTAACCAGAGAACCAGGTGGTACATTACTATCTGAAAGGGTGCGTGATATATTAATTGATCCTAGATTTAAAGGCATGGCTGTTGACACAGAGCTATTATTAATATTTGCTGCTCGAGCAGAACATTTACAACAAGTAATTTTACCCGCCCTTAAGGAAGGTAAAACTGTTATTTGTGATCGTTTTACTGATGCAACTTATGCCTATCAAGGTGGTGGTAGGGGCATTGACGAAAATAAAATTATATTGTTGGAACGTGTGGTACAAGGCACTTTACGACCAGACTTAACATTATTATTTGATGTTGATGCGACAATAGGGCTTTCTCGTGTAATTAAATCAAGGGATGGTTTAGATCGATTTGAGCAAGAAAGCTTAACTTTTTTTGAAGCGGTACGTGCTGCCTATTGGCGACGAGCTGAGCAATACCCAGAAATTTACCGAGTAATTGATGCAAGCCAAAACATAGAAAATGTACAATTGCAAATTGATGCTTGTTTTATCGAAATTTGGGAACGTTTAAATGTTGAATGAGTTGCTACCTTGGCAACAAACTTTATGGCAACAGATGGTAGGAAACCCTAAACCTGCTCACGCTTATTTATTACATGGTAAAAAAGGTATTGGTAAACAGCAATTTGCTGAACGTTTAGCCTATTATTCGCTATGTCTTACACCTAATAATAAACAACCTTGTGGTCATTGTAAAAGTTGTCATTTACTGGCAAGTAGTGGCGCACATCCTGATATTTTTTGGTTAATGCCAGAAGAGTCTGAGTTTATTAAAGTCGATCAAGTTCGTATGTTAATTGACTTTATCAATCAAACACCTCAGATATCACCTTGTAAAGTTGTATTAATTGAACCTGCAGAGGCATTAAACTTAAATGCTGCTAATGCGTTGTTAAAAAGTCTCGAAGAGCCAGCAGGTAATAGTCGGCTTATTTTAGTTAGTCATCAAGTAGGGCAGTTATTGCCAACTATTAAAAGTCGCTGTATTCAGCAATTATGTCCTACACCTGATCAGCAAGCAGCAGTGCAGTGGATGCAGCAGCAATTAACCGCTATAGATTCTGAGCAATTGATGCAATTATTGGCATTAGCAGGTTTTGCACCTCTTTATGCTGTAGAACTTTATCAACAAGGTGTATTAGAGCAACGTCAGCAAGTAGTTGAAGATATAAAAAAATTACTAAAACATCAGTTAGTAGCTAGTCAAGTAGCTGAAAGTTGGAATGATATTCCATTATTGTTATTATTTAACTGGTTTTGTGAGTGGTTACATTGTATTTTATGTTATCAAGCCACTAAAGATATTAATACTTTAGGAATGGCTGATATGCAAAAGGTGTTAAGTTATTTGGCCGATAAGGCTTCTTTAGAAAGCATTAGTCAATTACAAGCAAAGTTATTGCAAGAAAGGCAAAAAGTATTGGCTAAAGCTAATTTAAATAGGGTATTGTTAGTAGAAAGTATTTTGATTGACTGGATTAATTTACTGACAACAAGGTAAAATAAAGCCATTAATAGAAAGAGGATGCAGTTATGGCATTAAGTATGGGTGGTAATAGCATTATTAATGTAAGTATTCCTAATAAGAATATCTTATATGCTTCTTATATGCCGTTTGTTACTGATGGTGGGCTATTTGTGAGAACCCATAAAAAGCATAATCTAGGTGATGAGGTTTTTCTATTAATTGATTTGATTGATGAAGAGGAAAAAATCCCTGTTACAGGTAAAGTAGTATGGATTTCTCCTGTAAATCAAGGTTCTCGAGTGCAAGGTGTTGGTATTCAATTCTCACCTGCTGATTCAGCTAAAGCGAAAGAAAAAATCTTAAAATATTTAGCAGGTTTACTAGAAGGTAATACACAACCTACCTTTACCATGTAATCTTTAGTTATTATAAGAAGTTATGCCGTATTTAGTTGACTCTCATTGTCACCTTGATTATTTAAAGTTAGAAGCTGTAGCAGGGGGATTAGATACAGTTCTTCAGCAAGCTAGAGATAAAGGTGTCAAGCAGTTCTTAACCATTGGTGTTAGTAAAGATAATACCTCTACCGTTCAAGCAATTGCTGAAAAGTATGCTGACGTATATTGTTCCGTGGGTATTCATCCCTTAGATTTGACAGATAAGCAGCCAGTTAGCTTAGCTTGGTTGTTACAAGCACTTGATCATCCTAAAGTAGTGGCCATCGGTGAGACTGGGCTTGATTTTCACTATCAAGCAGAAACAGCTAAAGAACAGCAAGCCTCCTTTGAGCTTCACTTAGAAGCAGCACACCAAACAGCCAAGCCTGTTATTATTCATACCCGAGAAGCAAAAAAACTAACCTTAGATATATTAAAACAAACAGCTTTACCCCAAGCAGGTGTACTGCATTGTTTTACTGAGGATTGGGAAATGGCTAAGGCAGCTTTGGATTTAGGTTACTATATCTCCTTATCAGGTATTGTGACATTTCGTAATGCAGATATGTTGCGAGAGGTGGCAAAAAAAGTACCTAATGATCGATTATTAGTTGAAACAGATTCGCCTTATTTAGCACCTATACCTTATCGTGGTAAATCTAACTTACCTGAATATGTAAAAGAAGTAGCAAGCTTTATCGCTGAATTAAGAAATATGCCTTTTGAAGCTTTTGCAGAGATGACAACGGCCAATTTTTATCGTCTTTTTCCATTGGCAACACCATCAGGCTTAAAATAATTAATCAAAAACTTGTTTAAGGGATAATAATTAATGGGGTCAATGGTTATATTATGGATAGTTGTTATTGTTGTTGTTTTTATTGTTATTATTCAAAATGTTAAGTTAAAAAAAGCTAAGTATAAAGCGAATAAATTAAAAGAAATAAGTTTTCAACAGCGATTAGCATTAATAAATAATTATGCTTTTACTGAAAATGTTCTGAATTCTTTCCGTAAACATTATCCCCAATTAGATGATGCAGCAGTAACACAAGTTATTAATCAATTAAAGAGCTATTTTATTGTTGTATTAACTGCAACCCATGATAATGAGCTTCAAAAACTAGCTAAACCTGTATGGGGTATGCCATCAAGGGTAGTGGATGATTTATGGCATGTGTTTATTTTAGACAGTCGAATTTACATGGCTTTTTGTATGGAGTGTTTTGGGTTTTATTTACATCATAACTCTGCTGATGCGAGTGTAACTTATCAAAGAAAGCAAAAAATAAATGACCAGCTATATATTACATGGGTATATGCTTGCCAGTTAGAAAACAAAGGAAATTTAATGATGGTTGATACATTTCCTATGTTATTTCAAATAGATGATGTATTAAATATTCCACAAGGTTTTAGTTATACATTAGAGGAGTTTTTGGCACAAGCTCGTTTGTATAGAAAAAAACCAAATGACAATAACGCAGCTACAGGTTGTTCAAGCTGTTCGAGCTGTGGTGGAGGCTCTTATAATAATAAAAATAATTACCGAGAGAGTGAGTCGACGAGCACTAATAACACTAAATATGACGATAACATCTCATCTGACAGTAGTAGTTCTTGTAGCAGTTGTGGTGGAGGGGGAGATTAGTTGTTGTTAATAGTGAAAGTAATGATGTCTAAATGATTGTTTATATTGATAAAAACTGTCTTCTGATTATTCTACATAAGTATTAAAACCCCTTCGACTTTTAGCTAACTTCTCTTGTTTCCTATTTTATTTCAGCTTTAATAGTAGCCATCTGGTCTTTACTCACTAAAAACCAGTTTTCTCATTAACAGATTAGGAAATATAAATCATGAAAAAGATAGTTGGTTTAATGGGGTTGGCGATTTTATTAACAGGTTGTGCTGGTAATATGTCGCCAGTTGGCTTTGGTTTCATAACAGATGTGAAAGGACCAATTACAGCCACTGATAATGCTGTTGGCTCAAAATCTGGTACATCTTGCGCTAAAAACGTTTTAGGACTCTATGCTTCAGGTGATGCTTCTATTTTATCAGCGAAACAAAATGCGGGCATCAGAAAAGTATCAACAGTAGATTATTCTTCTAATGGTATATATCCATTTTATGGCAAAACATGCGTAATGGTTACTGGAGAGTAACAAATAGACTTAAGCATCTTAGTTCCGCATGAAATGCTAAATGTGAATATATAAACCATAGGGGGAAAGTAATTACTTTCCCCTTATTTTTTATTGGATAACTAAAAGCAGTGATAATCTAATTTTCATTGCTGATAAAAGTGTTATCAAAAAGGGGAAAGGTGTTATACTTTTCCCCTTATTTTTTTCATTTTAATATGTCTGGAGCTTAGTGGATGGAAAATCTGGATGGGTTAGTGGCTAAAGCTTTACAAGCAATAGCAGTAACTGATGATGTAAATGCTGTGGAGCAATTAAGAGTACAGTATTTAGGTAAGAAAGGCGAGTTAACGCAAGTAATGAAAACTTTGGGTGATTTATCGCCTGAAGATCGCCCTAAGGTAGGGGCATTAATTAATTCAGCAAAAGAAAAAGTACAGTTAGCATTAAATGCTCAAAAGGATACTTTAGAGCAAGCCGCACTGAATAAAAAATTAACAGCAGAACAAATCGATGTAACTTTACCTGGTAGAGGACAAGCTACGGGGAGTATTCACCCAATTACTCGTACTTTAGAGCGTATTGAGAGTTTCTTCACTAATATTGGTTATAGTGTTGAAGAAGGCCCTGAAGTAGAAGATGATTATCATAACTTTGAAGCATTAAATATTCCTGGTCACCATCCAGCCAGAACAATGCATGATACCTTCTATTTTAATGCTAACATGTTATTACGTACTCATACTTCGCCTGTGCAAGTAAGAACCATGGAAGCGAAACAGCCGCCTATTCGTGTGGTTTGTCCTGGCCGTGTTTACCGTAGTGACTCAGATATGACACATTCCCCTATGTTCCATCAAGTAGAGGGATTATTGGTTGATACAGATATAAGTTTTGCAGATTTAAAAGGAACCATTGAAGAGTTTCTAAGAGTATTCTTCGAGAAAGAGTTTGCAGTACGTTTCCGTCCATCTTTTTTTCCATTTACAGAGCCTTCAGCAGAAGTAGATATTCAATGTGTGATGTGTAGTGGCAAAGGTTGTCGTGTTTGTAAGCAAACAGGCTGGTTAGAGGTAATGGGGTGTGGCATGGTGCATCCTAATGTATTGAAGATGTCGGGGGTTGATCCAGAGAAGTATTCAGGATTTGCTTTTGGTATGGGAGCTGAGCGATTAGCTATGTTACGTTATGGCGTTAATGATTTACGCCTGTTCTTCGATAACGATTTACGATTTTTATCGCAATTTCGTTAATTATTAGTTGAATAAAGGAGAACAGTATGAAATTTAGTGAAAATTGGCTTCGTAGTTTAGTAAACCCTAATGTCTCTCAAGACGATTTAATTGCTCGTTTATCAATGGCTGGTCTAGAAGTAGATAGTGTTGAGCCTGTTGCACAGCAGTTCACTGGTGTTGTGGTCGGTGAGATTGTTAGTATTGAACAGCATCCTGACGCAGATAAATTACGTGTATGTCAGGTAACCAATGGTACTGAAACGTTGCAAGTAGTTTGTGGTGCGCCTAATGCTAGACAAGGTTTGAAAGTACCTTTCGCATTACTTGGTGCTAAATTACCCGGTGATTTTTCTATTAAAAAAGCTAAATTACGTGGTATAGAATCTAATGGTATGCTTTGTTCTGCCAAAGAACTTGGTGTGAGTGAGGACCATGCTGGATTGATGGAGTTGCCAGTAGATGCACCTGTAGGTAAAGATTTCCGCGAATATTTAAGCCTTGATGATATTGTGATTGAGGTTGATTTAACGCCTAATCGTGGTGATTGCTTATCTATGCGTGGTATAGCACGTGAAGTAGGTGCATTGTATAACACACCTGTTGCAGAGTTTGATACACATACAGTAGCGTCTACAATTAATGATCAAATTAGTATTGATGTAATGAATACTAATGGATGCCCACGCTATTTAGGACGTATTATTCGTAATGTAGATGTGACTAAACCAACCCCTATGTGGATGGTAGAGCGTTTACGTCGCTCAGGTATCCGTAGTATTGATGCGGTAGTGGATGTGACCAACTATGTAATGATTGAATTAGGCCAACCTATGCATGCGTTTGATCTAGCCGAAATAGATCAGGGTATTGTAGTACGTATGGCGTATGAAGATGAACAGTTAACATTACTGAATGAGCAACAAGTAAAATTACGTAATGATACATTGGTTATTGCCGATCATACTAAGCCTTTGGCTATTGCAGGAGTAATGGGGGGAGAACACAGTGGTATTAGTAATAAAACTAAGGATTTATTATTAGAGTCTGCATTCTTTGATATTATTACTATTGCAGGTAAAGCACGTTCTTATGGTTTACATACTGATGCCTCACAGCGTTATGAACGTGGTGTTGATTGGCAATTAGCTCGTCCTGCTATGGAGCGTGCAACCACTCTTTTATTAGAAATTATTGGTGGTGAAGCAGGACCTATTGTTGAAGCGGTAAGTGAGCAGAATTTACCAACCATTAATAGCGTAACATTACGTGCTGAGCGTATTGAGAAAGTATTAGGTATTGAGCTGACTAATCAAGAGGTAGAGCAATTACTTAAGCCTTTAGGGGTAACATTACAAGTCAAAGCCGAAGGTATATGGCAAGTAACAGTACCTAGCTATCGTTATGATCTAGCTATTGAAGAAGATTTAATTGAAGAAATTGCTCGTTTGTATGGTTATAATCGTTTACCGGTACGTTATCCACAAGCTCGTTTAGCACCACATGCTAATAAACAAGAAGCTGAAGTTAATAAAAAATCACTACGAGATTTATTGGTAGCGAGGGGCTATCAGGAAAGTATTACCTATAGTTTTATAGATCCTAAATTATTTAAATTGTTTAATCCAGAACATGAACCGTTAATGTTGGCTAATCCGATTTCTAATGATATGTCTGCTATGAGGGTATCCTTATGGCCAGGTCTTATTAAGACATTACAGCATAATTTGAATCGTCAACAAAATCGAGTTCGTATCTTTGAAATTGGCTTACGCTTTGAAGGTCAACTACCTCAGTTAGTACAAGAAGATATGATAGCTGGATTAATTATGGGGAGTCGTTTGCCATCAGGTTGGGCAAATGCTAAGGAAGTTGTTGATTTTTATGATATTAAAGGCGATGTTGAGGCTGTTTTAGGCTTGGCTGGTGCTTTAGATCAATATCAATTTATTCCACACCAACATACTGCCCTACATCCTGGACAAAGTGCTATAATAGTCCGTGATGGTCAAGATGTTGGTTATATTGGTGCACTTCATCCAGAATTGGCAAAAATGCTGGATATAGATATTCCAGTTTACTTATTTGAACTATCACTAAGTAAAATGAAACTGGGAAATTTACCAAAATTTAGAGAATTATCCCGTTTCCCTGAAGTCAGTCGCGATTTGGCTATTTTAGTAGACAAATCATTAATAGCAGAAAAATGTATGGCAACTATTAAGACGGCAGCAGGTGAGTATTTAACAAGTGTACAACTATTTGATGTTTATCAGGGAAAAGGCATTGATGATAATCAAAAGAGTATAGCTGTGAGCCTTACTTGGCAACATCCTGAGCGTACTTTAACTGATGATGAAATCAATACTTTCTTACAAAATATCATAGCTGTATTAGAAGAGCAGTTTAACGCTACGTTGAGGAAGTAAAAAAATATGAGTACTTTAACCAAAGCGGAAATGGCCGAGCGCTTGATTAACGAGCTAAACTTGACGAAACAGGAAGCAAAACAATTAGTTGAAGATTTTTTTGAAGAAATGAAAGAGTCTCTTGCTAATAATATATCTGTTAAGTTATCAGGTTTTGGTAATTTTGAGCTACGTAATAAAAACGAAAGACCAGGACGTAATCCACGCACTGGCGAGGAAGTTCCAATTACTGCAAGACGAGTAGTTACCTTCCACCCTGGTCAAAAGCTTAGGGCTAGAGTAGAAAGCAATATAAAGCAGTTAACTGCGAGTTTAGAAAAATAGAGTTCTTCTACTAAAAATGCATACTTGTATAAGTGTGCATTTTAAAAATACCTTCAATAAAAATAATAAATAGCATCTTAATTACTAAGATAGGCTAAAGGGCGTTTGTTTGATTAAAAAAATTGTATAATAAATACCATTAAACTGATGATATATGGAAAATAATAAAAAGAACGTGTATTTTAGGCGCGTTGGTTTGTTCTATTAGTTCTTGATAGGAGATGGTATTCCTCCTATAACCGCCTTTTTGGCTAATGATGTCTACTGTTTGTCCAATAGGATACAGAGTAGGTTGTTATCAGTATCCTAATGAAAAATTATTACTGGAGATAAGTTAATGTTGAAAGCTGCTTTAATTATAGGTCTTGGCGGAGGGTTAGGTGCCATACTACGTTGGTTTTTTGGACTATTTTTAAACTCATGCTTTCCTACTATTCCTCCAGGCACATTAGTGGCCAATTTGTTAGCTGGCTACTTAATAGGTTTATTCCTTGTCATTTTTATGAATAATCCCACTATTGCACCTGAATGGAAATTATTTATTATCACTGGCTTTTTAGGTGGATTATCGACATTCTCTACTTTCTCGGCAGAGGTAACAACGTTACTTCAACAGGGCCGTATATTATGGGCAGGAGCTGCAGTATCTATTCATGTTATAGGTAGTATTGCAATGACTTTGTTGGGAATGGCTACAGTCACATTATTTAAATTTTTATTAAAATAAGGGTTATTATTATAAAGTGTCAGTTTTTTTGAGCTTACTGAGCAACCCCTAGAGGTAAAAATGGCCCTTAATGAGTAACAGGCGGATAGTTTTTTAGAGCATATTGCTCAGTCAAAACTACGTGTTTTCTATGTAAAAACGCCTGTAGAATATGGCATTGTTGGTGAAACTGAATAATGCCATATTGCGATTAATGGACTGTACAATCCAATGTTGGTATCGGGCAATCTAAACAAAGGGATAAAATACGAAAGAACATGGTTTCTTTCATATTCACTTGCTGATCTTGCTCAATAGCACGTAATGCGCCTTGTAAAAATTTTCTACGAACAGGTTCTGTCGCTTTCTGTAGTTTTTGTAGGCTTGTTGTTAATTGGCTTATATTGGGTTTTTCTTGTAGTTGAATGGTATACAGTCCCATGACATTAGAGCCTAACCCAAAAGCACGCTTCTGATAATCTGAATCTTCTGTTAAATGAGCTATACCGCTTAACATTATAGCGACTTCATCTCTAAGTTGGTCTAAATTGCTATAATTATAAGAGGTGATAATTGCCTTAGAATTAAATTGTCCATCCACTTGGTGAATAATAAGTTGATAGATTAGCCATTCATATAAAGAAATTTCATTATCTGCTTGAATAAAATGCATCAAAGTAGTTTTGAATTTTTTATATTGTTCTTCAGATAAATTTTTTAAAGCAGGAATTGCCTTTTCGATAAACTCTAAATGTTTTTGTTTAGGAATAAGTGATAGAGTTTGATAGTAGTCTGTAATTAAATCAGTGTTCTTAACAGCTATAAATTGTTTTGCACGAATTGATGGAATAGTATCCACAAGGAACGCAAACATTAGATAACACGCATCCATTGGCTCATGGCAAATTGCTTCTAATTTGGCAGTGGCTTGTTCTTTATCTGTTACATTAGTATTTAATAGGGTAACAGGTTTTAAATAAGGAATTGCGTCTGTTCCTGTAATAGCTATACCTGCAGCAATAGCAGCAGTTAGTTTTTTATCTCTAATATTGCTGTTTTCTTGTGGTTCACCTTCTTCTTTTTTAATAAGTTTACTAAAGTCGACTTCTATAAAGCCACCTTGCCACCAAGGTTCAATCCGTTTAATACGTTTTTCCAAAGGGGGGTGAGTGGCTAAGAGGTTAGTATCTGCTTGACTAAAGAAAAAATGGTTATAACTACTGGCCATAGCTGTTTCTAGTGTAGCACCACCTTCAGAACCACCAATTTTCTTTAAGGCTGATGCTAGAGCAGGTCCATGACGCGTAAATTGTACAGAGGAAGCATCTGCTAAATACTCACGTTGTCTATTAACAGCAGCCTGCATAATTCTGGCCCATAGTTGTCCTAAAAAGCCAGCTGCTAGCAATGCCACAGCAAGAACAAGGAAGTGTGGAATAATACCACCACCTTTTTTATTACCTATACCAAACCCTAATCTGAGTAATACAAAGCCAGCTTGACTAATAAAGATAAAGCCAAACAAAAAGGCGGTAAAGCGTAAATTTAAACGCATATCACCATTTAGAATATGACTGAATTCGTGAGCGATAACAGCTTGTAGCTCATCACGAGTTAATAATTCAGTTGTTCCCCTCGTTACGCCTATCACTGCATCATTAATTGTATGACCAGCAGCAAAGGCATTAATATGAATTTCTTCATCCAATATGTAAACGTGAGGTACTGGCACGCTAGAGGCTATAGCCATTTCTTCTACAACGTTTAATAAACGACGTTCATTGGGATTGGATGCTCTTTTATCAATTAATCGTCCACCTAAAGCAATAGCAATAACCCTACCACCTTGGCGTAGAGAGATATATTTGTACAGAGAAACCATTACAATAATTACGGTTAAACATTTTAGAACCAATGGAAATGTGGCAGGAGAGCGATTTTTAGGTAAAGTGAAGAAGTCTATACAAAACGTAATAATATGCGCACCAATATAAGGTAAGATAATTAAACCTAGGCAGAATAGGATAACGAGCCAAAATGTTTGGCTTTTAGCTTTGTTTTGTAGTTTAAAAAAATTCATATTAGCAATATCTAATTAACATTATTAAGTTATACGGCTTAGCCAACTGATGAGGTAGCATCATTAGGCTCCATTGGGCAATCTAAACAAAGTGATAAAATTCTGAAAAATGTAGCTTCATCTACAGTAATGGTTTTATCTTGTTGAATAGCTTTTAATATACCCTGCAAAAATTTATAACGAACAGAGGTAGAAGATAGCTGTAGTTTCTGTAAACAGCTTGATAATTCAGTAATAGGTGGGTTGGGTTGTAAATGAATAGTATACAATCCCATAATATTCGCCCCCATACCAAAAGAAGACTTGATAGTATTGTTTGTGGGCGATAAGTAAGCCATCGCAGATAATAGCGTTGTTATTTCTTCTTTCAATTGATCTAATGAATGATACTTTATTTCAGAAGAGGGCAAGTACTCTATCTGATGAGTAACTAATTGATAAACTAACCATTCATGTAGTGAAATATCACCATTTGTACTAATCAGTTGCATCATTATCTTTTTGAAATTTTGGTACTGTTCTGGAGATAATGTTTTTATCGTAACAATAGCTTTTTCAATAAAAGCTAAATGTTGAGTATTAGGAATAGTTGCTAATAGCTCAGTGCAAGTATTGAGTAAATCTGTGTTGTTAATTAATGAAACTTGTTTAGATTGGTTATCAGGGTTGTTATCTAATAAAAAAGCAAAAATTAAGTAGCAAGCACCTACTGGTTCTCGGCATATAGCTTCGATTTTTACTAATGGTGTTTGTTCTTCGCTGCTATTTTTAGCATATGTTGATTCTGTTGCAGTTGGCAATCCCATAGAGATAGCCGCACCTGTGGTAATGGCTTTAACAATATTTTCTTTAGTTATAGTTTCTTTAGATTTTTCTGTTTGATCTTCTGTTTTGGGTTCTAAATCTATTCTTATAGGTATTATAAACTCACCATCCCAACGAGGATCTAAGCGTAAAATGCGTTTTCTTAAAGATGGATGAGTTGCTAATAGGTGTTCGTCTGCTTGACCAAAAAAGAAATGGTTATAACTTTGAGCAGAGGAGGTCTGTAAAGTTGATCCTGAAGCACTACCACCAATTTTTTTAAGGGCAGAAGCTAAAGCTTCTCCATGCCTTGTGAATTGTACAGAGGCTGCGTCAGCCAAGTATTCACGCTGTCTATTAATAGCCGCTTGCATTACTCTAGCCCACAGCGAAGTAAGCCAGCCAGCTATATATAAAATAATGCTTATTAAGAAAACTGCGGCGATAACAGCGCCAGCATTTTTATTATTTGATCCAGAAAGTCTTAAGTGTCGGCCTACCCTCATGATTATTGAGGCAGCTTGCGTGATATAAAGGAAACCAAAAATCATGGCAGTAAAGCGTAAATTAATCCGCATATCACCATTTAAGATATGGCTAAACTCATGGCCAATTACCGCTTGTAATTCATCTCGAGTTAATAGTTCAAGTGAGCCTTTGGTAATACCAATAACAGCATTATTGGGAGTAAAGCCGGCAGCAAAAGCATTAATATTAGGTTCATTATCTAGTAAATAGACGGGTGGTGCAGGTAATCTTGCCGCAATTGCCATTTCATCAACAAGATTTAATAAACGTTTTTCATTTGTGTTGTGGGTACTTCTAGTTATTAATCGGCCACCTAATGCTTCAGCTACAACTTTGCCGCCTGCCCGTAAACTAAGGTGTTTGAAAAAAGTAACTAATAAAGTAATCCCTACAATAGCTCCCAGTATTGGCCAATATGAAATATAATCGGTTGGACGAGTATCTAAAGTAGCCACTAATACAAGATTAATGGCAAAGGTTGTTACGATGGAGAGTAGAGCAAGGCCTATAATAAACAAAGATACAAGCAAAAACGTTTTTGTTTTTGCTTTATCTTGCTGGCCAAAAAAGTCCATTTATAGTGAATCCCACTAATTAGAAGCTAACTTTAGGTGCAGTTTGAATTTCTTTTGCATCTTCAAAAGATAGCAGAACTGCATCTGTAGGATGACCAAAACTAACAGCAAAAAAGTTAGTAGGGAATGATTTACGTTGAATATTGTAAGCCATTACGGAATCGTTATAAGCTTGTCTAGCAAAAGCAATACGGTTTTCTGTAGAAGAGAGTTCTTCAGAAAGTTGTAGCATATTTTCATTTGCTTTTAGTTCAGGGTAAGCTTCCATTTGTAAATTGAAGCTAGTTAATGCCTGTGAAAGCTGACGCTCAGCACCATTTAAAGCGTTGATAGTTGCTTGGCTGTCAGGATTGGCAGAGGCCGCTTTGAGTGCAGCTAAAGCACTGTTGCGAGCTTCTGTAACCTTGGTCAAGGTTTCACTCTCATGCTTTAAATAAGCTTTTGCTGTTTCCACTAAGTTAGGAATAAGATCATAACGACGTTTTAATTGGATATCAATTTGTGAAAAGGCATTTTTAAATTGCTCTTTTAAGCTAACCAATTGGTTGTAAAGATAAGCAATACCACCAACAACAACGATTACAATAACGACTAAGATAACAAGAAATTTCATGATAGTTCTCTCTAGCTAAAATTTATTTACATGTAATTATACATAAATATTACATGTGATCAATATGTGATTATATTTATTTAGTTAAATTAAAGATAAAATTTGTTCAGCTAATAACTCAAGCAAGCACATTATTCCATTCTCATTTAGAGAAAGGAATAACGCCATTATATAATAATTAATAGGTTGAACAGTTGATAGATATTAATGTTTATTTATACAGTACGGATAGGATTGCCTGCTAAAAAAGCTTTAGTATTTTCTGTCACTTGTTCGACTATTCGTTGTTGTGCTTCTTTTGTAGCCCAAGCACAGTGTGGAGTAATAATTAATCTTGGAATACTGGGATCGAGGAGTGGATTTCCCTCTTTGGGGGGTTCTACGGTTAATACATCAGTAGCTGCTCCACCTAGATGACCACTTTTTAGTACACTAGCTAAATCTTGCTCATTGATAATGCCACCTCTTGCCGCATTAATCAGTAAGGCCTCTTTTTTCATTAAGCGTAATTCTTTTTCTGCTAATAAGTTTTTAGTGTCTTCTGTAAGCGGGCAGTGCAAAGTAAGTACATCTACTTGAGGTAGTAGTTCGGATAAAGGAATAGTATTGTTGCGTATAGGGCGATTGGGGATTTGCCCAATTAAGACTTTCATGCCAAAAGCCTCTGCTAGTTTAGCAACAGCTTGACCTAGTTCACCATAGCCTATAATGCCTAATGTTTTACCTGCTAACTCTATAATAGGATAATTCATTAGGCAAAAATTAGTAGACTGCTGCCATTCACCAGCTGCTACAGCATTATTATAGTCAATAAGGCGTGTGGCTAATGCTAGCATTAACATTAGTGTATGTTGGCTAACAGCTTCTGTGCCATAACCTCGGCAATTGCATACAGTGATGTTATGTTGTTTGGCTGCTATCAAGTCAACATTATTAGTGCCTGTAGCTGTTACCAAAATCAGTCTAAGTTCTGGGCAGGCTTCTATTACTTCTTGAGAGATCGGCGATTTGTTACAGATGACAACGTGTGCACCTTGTAAACGTTCAATAATTTCTGAGGGTTTCGTTTGTGGGTGGCATTGCCATTCACTAAATAAATTTATTAAGGGGGTGAATATTTGTTTATCCGCTTGTAAGCTAGCACCATCTAAATAAACAGCTTTAATTATTGTGGAAGGCATGATAACTCCTTAGGTAATAAAATTTTTATAATCATTAGATAAGATAATATAGAAAATAAATGATTGTGTAATTAAGCAATACGAATAAATGTACAGTATTCTTTTTAGTAATATTTTTCTAGAAAGATAAAGCTAATTATTATATAATCGCGAGCTTTAACAATTACCTCCAGTGATCTTGCTTGAGGGCTTTGCAAGTTTTACTTGAACAACCCATGTATGGTTGATTAGCTCTTGGGCACTTTACTGGCTCATCCACCGTATGTGATCTTTGGTAGGGATCACCACTAGGTATAGGAGGCGCCATGCCCGTTATTACTCTTCCTGATGGAAGTCAGCGTGTTTATAATCATCCGGTTAGTATTTTAGAGATTGCTCAGTCAATCGGTACTGGTTTAGCTAAGGCGGCTATTGCTGGTCGTGTAGATAGTAATCTAGTTGATTTATGTGACATCGTTAATAAAGATGCTACTGTACAGATTATTACAGCAAAAGATGAAGAGGGTGTTGAGATCATTCGTCACTCTTGTGCGCATTTAGTCGGGCATGCAGTAAAGCAGTTATACCCAACCGCTAAGATGGTAATAGGCCCTGTCATTAAAGAAGGCTTTTATTACGATATTGCTTATGAGCGTCCTTTTACTCCTGAAGACTTAGTTGCTATTGAAAAGCGTATGCATGAGTTGATTGCTAAAGACTATGATGTCATCAAAAAAATGACACCACGGGATGAGGTGATCAAAGTCTTTCAAGCACGTGGTGAAGAATATAAGCTACGTCTTGTCGATGATATGCCTGATGAGAAGGCAATGGGGCTTTATTATCACGAAGAATATGTGGATATGTGTCGTGGCCCTCATGTACCTAATACACGTTTCTTAAAAGCCTTTAAACTCACTAAGTTTTCTGGTGCTTATTGGCGTGGTGACTCTAAAAATGAACAGTTGCAACGTATTTACGGTACTGCATGGGCTGATAAGAAACAGTTAGCAGAATATATTAAGCGTATTGAAGAAGCAGAAAAGCGCGATCACCGTAAAATTGGTAAACAATTAGACTTATTCCATACTCAGGAAGAAGCGCCCGGTATGGTGTTTTGGCATCCCAATGGTTGGTCTATTTATCAAGTGCTTGAGCAATATATGCGTAAAGTACAGCAAGAGCATGGTTATGATGAAATTAAAACCCCACAAATTGTAGATAGAGTGTTGTGGGAAAAGTCTGGTCATTGGACTAACTATGCTGAAAATATGTTTACTACTAATTCAGAGAACCATGACTTCGCTATTAAGCCAATGAATTGTCCTTGCCATGTGCAGGTATTTAATCAGGGCTTAAAAAGCTATCGTGATTTACCACTGCGTTTAGCGGAGTTTGGTAGTTGTCACCGTAATGAGCCATCAGGTGCATTACACGGTATTATGCGGGTACGTGGTTTTACTCAAGATGACGCACATATTTTCTGTACTGAAGATCAAATTGCAGGTGAAGTATCAGCTTTTATTAATTTGACTTTAGCGGTATACGCTGATTTTGGTTTTAAAGATGTTGAGTTAAAATTATCCACCCGTCCTGAAAAACGTGTAGGTGCTGAAGAGTTATGGGATAAGGCTGAGCATGCTTTACAAGCAGCGTTAGAAAAAGCTGGTTTAACTTGGGAATTACAGCCAGGTGAAGGCGCTTTTTATGGCCCTAAAATTGAGTTTTCATTAAAAGATTGTTTAGGTCGAGTGTGGCAATGTGGTACAATACAGTGCGATTTTAACTTACCACAACGTCTAGGTGCTGAATATGTGGCCGAAGATAATAGCCGCAAAGTACCTGTGATGCTTCATCGAGCAGTGTTGGGTTCCTTTGAACGGTTTATTGGTATATTAATTGAAAATTATGAAGGATTTTTCCCTGCATGGCTTGCACCAATTCAAGCAGTAGTGTTAAATATTACAGATAATCAAGCAAATTATGTTGCAAAAATAGCTAAAGAACTCTCTCAAAGTGGGTTTCGTGTAAAAACGGACTTGAGAAATGAGAAGATCGGCTTTAAAATTCGCGAGCATACTTTGCAGAAAGTTCCTTATCTTCTCGTCGTAGGAGATAGAGAAGTTGAAACGGGATCCGTTGCAGTACGTACTCATAATGGTAAAGACTTAGGTTCTATGACTATTGCTGAGTTTAAGGTACTCATTGCCAAAGCAGTGGCACAACGTGGTCGTATTGAATAATTACGGAGTAAAGAACTATTAAGCGCGAAATGAGACAAGACAAAAAAAGTCAGCCAAAAGCACCTATTAATGAAAATATTACTGCCCGCGAAGTGCGTTTAATCGGAGCAGACGGGCAACAGGTAGGCATTGTGCCTATCGCCGAGGCGATTAGCGCAGCGGAAGAAGCAAAATTGGATTTGGTTGAAATATCACCAGATGCTGTTCCGCCTGTATGTAAGATAATGGATTATGGTAAGCACCTGTTTGAAAAGAAAAAACAGGCAGCACTTGCTAAAAAGAATCAGAAGCAAGTACAAGTAAAAGAAATTAAGTTTCGTCCAGGGACGGAAGAAGGCGACTATCAAGTTAAATTACGTAACTTGAAACGTTTCCTAGAAGATGGCGATAAGGCTAAGGTATCATTACGATTCCGTGGTCGTGAAATGGCTCATCAGGAGCTGGGAATGGAACTGTTGAAGCGAGTTGAAGAAGACTTAGCTGAATATGGTACTGTTGAACAGTTTCCTAAAATGGAAGGGCGTCAACTCACTATGGTGTTGGGTCCTAAAAAGAAATAACAACCAGGGCACTGGCAGGCCTTGCTGTTATCATTATTAACTCATTTGTTTGGAGTATGAACATGCCAAAGATTAAAATGAAAACCAAAAGTGGTGCTGCAAAGCGCTTCAGAATAACGGCTGGTGGTGTAAAATTTAAACATGCTTACAAAAGCCATATCTTAACCAAAATGACTACTAAGCGTAAGCGTCAGCTACGTGGTGCATCATTGTTACATCCATCAGATGTAGCTTCTGTAAAACGTTCTTTACGTTTACGTTAATTGGAGAGGATAAATAAATGGCTCGTGTAAAACGTGGTGTGATAGCTCGTGCTCGTCACAAGAAAATTTTAAAGTTAGCTAAAGGTTACTATGGTGCACGTTCGCGTGTATTCCGTGTAGCTAAACAAGCTGTTATTAAAGCTGGTCAATATGCTTACCGTGACCGTCGCCAACGTAAACGTCAATTCCGTGCTTTATGGATTGCGCGTATTAATGCTGGTGCTCGTATTAACGGTCTTTCTTATAGCCGTTTTATTGCTGGTCTTAAGAAAGCTGCGATTGAAATCGATCGTAAAGTATTAGCTGATTTAGCGGTTAACGAAAAAGTAGCTTTTGCTGCTATCGTTGAAAAAGCTAAAGCTGCTTTAGCTTAATGTATTAAAAATCTGGTAGGTTGTTAACCTACCAGATTTCCTACCTGATTTTTTCTTATTTATCTTTTATTAATAGTTTTTTAGCCGAATTAAGTGCTAAGATAGGCTATATTATATCTATTCAATATTTTTAAAGAACGCCGGGAGGTGCCCTGATGACTGATGAATTACCAATAGAAACTAACCAAACTGGAGAGCGTATCCAAAAAGTACTCGCTAATCTAGGTATTGGCTCACGTCGTGATATTGAACGATGGATTGTTGATGGTCGTGTTAAAATTAATGGTGAGGTTGCTACCTTAGGGCAACGTGTTGTAGGTAATGAAGCGATTACGGTGGACGATCGTCCCGTTCGCGTGCAAGAGTTAACACCATTACGTCGTGTAATTATTTATAACAAGCCTGAAGGTGAGGTTTGTACACGTAGTGATCCTGAAGGGAGACCTACAGTATTTGAGCGTTTACCTCGTTTAAAAGTAGGGCGTTGGATTAACATTGGTCGTCTCGATATTAATACTTCTGGTTTATTATTATTTACTACTGATGGTGAGCTTGCCAATCGTTTAATGCATCCTTCTTCACAGATGGATAGAGAGTATGCAGTGCGTATTCGTGGTGAAGTTACTGAAGAGATGATAGAGAATTTAAAGAAAGGAGTAATGCTAGAAGATGGCATGGCTCAGTTCTCTGATATACAAGCTGCACCAGAAGGTGATGGTTTAAACCGTTGGTATCATTGTGTGGTAATGGAAGGTCGTAATCGTGAGGTTCGTCGCTTATGGGAGTCACAAGGATTAGTGGTTAGTCGCTTAAAACGTGTACGTTTTGGCCCTGTATTTTTAACCGCTAGTTTAAGTGTTGGCCGTTGGCGTGAAATGGATCAACGAGAGGTTGATATTTTAAGTGCAGAGGTAGGACTAGAGTCCGTTGCATTACCACAGTTAACGACTAAGGTAAAAGATAAAATACAACGTTTGCAGCGTAAAATGGTAAAGCCAGTTAAGCCAGCTAAAGGGCAACCTGCTAAGAGATCGAGGGCAACAACTATTGCTGAGCGGCCTACTACCGCAAAAAGAAAGCCTAAGCGTTAATGATGGTTATAATTTGATAAAGAAATAAATGCAACAGATACAGCGTGAAAAAACAGGCATAGATTATTTTATTGTGGGTTGGAAGCTTATTCAGCAACCTGGTATCACGCGTTTTGTAATATTGCCAATGTTAGCTAATATCGTGGTTATGTCGTTGTTACTGTGGTGGTTTTTTGCACAGATTAGCAGCTTGCTTGATATTGGCATGCACTATCTGCCAAGTTGGCTACAATGGTTAAGTTATGTCGCTTCTTTTATTATTGTTGTCACCATGGCGATTTTTTTCTGCTACTTTTTTAGTCTGATAACTAATATTATTGCCGCCCCCTTTAATGGCCTACTGGCTGAGCAGGTTGAAGCAAAACTAACTAATCAACCTGCGCCAGAAACCACTATTTGGAGGGTGATAAAAGATATTCCTCGTATTTTAAAACGCGAACTTTATAAGTTGGTTTATTATATTTTATGGGCAATACCTTTATTATTGCTCTATTTTCTGCCAGTTGTTGGGCAAACAGTTGCCCCCATTATTTGGTTCATTTTTACCGCTTGGATGATTAATATTCAATATGCTGATTATGCTTTTGATAACCATAAAGTTAGTTTTTCAACGATGCGGCAAATGCTTGCTCAGGATAGGGTAGATAATATTATATTTGGTTCATTGGTGAGTCTTTTTACCATGATTCCCTTATTAAATCTGATTATTATGCCAGTTGCTGTTTGTGGTTCCACGGCAATGTGGGTTGAGCATTATCGTGATCAGATTATAGAGAAGAAATAATATATTATTATTTAAAGTATATTCTATACAAAAAATATTGGGTGATCAGTTATAATTAGCCTATTTAAAATTAATAAGTAGTTGCTATGACTAAGCTAAAAATCCAGCCTATTACGACAGAAGCCTACCAAGCATTAGCTAAAGATGCCAAAGTTTTAGAACAAGATACAACAGCACCTAAAGTATTGATGTTAGCTGATGGTAAGTTTCTTAAATTATTTCGTCGTAAACGTTGGTTTTCTTCTGAGTTAGTTTACCCTTACGTACAGCGATTTGCAGATAATGCACTTATTTTAAATAAATTGGCTATAGCAACACCCAATATTCTGCATCTTTATCGTTTTAGTTTAGCTGAGTTGGATTTTACAGCAGTTCATTATGAGCCTTTGCCTGGTAATACCTTAAGACAAGTAATGTCAGAGGTAGATCAAGATCAGCAACAGCATTTTATGATGTTATTTGGCCAGCTATTAGCTACACTGCATCAACAGGGCGTTTATTTTCGTTCGATTCATTTAGGTAATGTATTGGTATTACCTGATAACAGGCTTGGCCTGATTGATTTTGCGGATATGGCAAAACAATCTTCAGCCTTATCACAAAGTAAGCGTGCTAGAAATTTAAAGCATATGCAACGTTATAAAGAAGATGCTAAATGGTTATTTGATGATTACTTTACAGCGTTCTATAAAGGCTATGAGTCATTGGCTGGTGTGAAAAATAGCCTGTTTTTAAAGAATCAAGGAGAATAAAATGACATTGCTGGATATTAAGCAACTTTGTAAACGCTATCAGACAGGTGAAAAGTTTGAGTATGTATTCTTTTGGGGGCATACAGAAGCTAATAATGCGCCTACTTCTAAGGCTTGTCTAAGCCAATGGTATCCTATTAGTTTTGAGGTAGATGGTGTACATTATTCTTCAGCTGAACATTTTATGATGGCTGGTAAAGCTAGATTATTTAATGATCAAGAAGTATTAGCAAAGATATTAGTGAGTAAAACATCTGGTGAAGCAAAGGCTTTGGGTAAACAGGTAAAAGGATTTAAACAAGCTATATGGGATGAACATTGTTCACAAATAGTGATAGCAGGTAATTTTGCTAAATTTTCACAACATCCTAAGTTAGCTGAGTATTTAATCAATACAGGTAATAGGGTGTTGGTAGAGGCTAGCCCAGTAGATAGAATCTGGGGAATTGGCTTGGCAGAAACAGCCGATAATATAGAAAATCCTTTAACATGGCGTGGCAAAAATCTATTGGGATTTGCTTTAATGGCAGTACGTGATCAGTTAAAAAGTAGGTGATAGATACATGGCAAAGAAAAAGAGTACTAACAGCTTTGAGGAGTCATTAGCTGAGTTACAAACATTAGTTGAGCGTATGGAGTCAGGTAAATTAACCTTAGAGGAATCATTAGCTGATTTTGAAAAAGGCATAGGTTTGACCCGTGAATGTCAGTCAGCGCTAACAGATGCTGAGCAGAAAGTACAAATGCTGTTAGAAAAGAATGATAAAGTAGAAACCATCCCTTTTGATGCGGAAAGCCAGTCATGAGTTTAATAGCGGCTTATCAGAAAGTTTGCCAAGAACGTGTTAATGCGTTATTAGAAAGGTTATTTGTAGCGCCACGCCCAGAAATGGCGCGTCTTTATGAAGCGATGCGTTATAGTGTAATGATCGGTGGTAAACGAATAAGGCCATTATTAGCCTATGGGGCTTGTGAAACGCTAGGTGGTATTTTAGAGCAAGCTGATGGTGTTGCTTGTGCAGTTGAGCTTATTCATGCTTACTCGCTAGTGCATGATGATTTGCCTGCTATGGATAATGATGATTTGCGAAGAGGCAAGCCAACTACTCATAAGGCTTATGATGAAGCCTGTGCAATTTTGGTGGGTGATGGTTTGCAATCAATGGCTTTTGAAATTTTAGTCAGTCCTAAGTTAAATATACAATCAGCAGAAATAACTTTGCAAATGGTACAAATTCTAGCACAGGCCGCTGGATCACAGGGAATGGTGGGTGGGCAAGCAATAGATTTACAATCAGTGGGTAAGAAGCTAGATCAACAGGCGTTAGAAACTATGCATCGCCATAAAACAGGTGCCTTAATTGAGGCAAGTGTGGTGCTAGGTGCATTAGCCAGTGGTAGAGCATCTATACCACAAATTGCATTATTGGCAGATTACGCCAAAGCGATTGGCCTAGCGTTTCAGGTACAGGATGACATTTTAGATATTGAAAGTGAAACGCAAATCCTAGGTAAGACGCAAGGTTCAGATATCGCTAATGACAAGCCTACGTACCCAGCATTGCTAGGGTTAGATGGGGCAAAAAAATACGCTAAACAACTTCATCAACAAGCACTGGATGCTCTGAATGAGTTTTCTGAGTCTGCTAATGTGCTTAGAGATTTAGCCACCTATATTGTAGAGCGCCGCCATTAAGATGATAGATAAACAGATGACTATTGATGTAAATGATTTGGCTTTATTTGCTAAGGTCATCGATTATGGTAGTTTTACAGCAGCCGCTGAGCATATAGGTTTGCCTAAATCAACTTTATCAAGAAGGATCACTCATTTAGAGCAGCAATTAGGTGAACGATTAATTATTCGTAATACAAGACGATTGGCTATTACTGAGTTTGGGCAAGCTGTTTTAGATCATGCTCATGCTATTGAGCAAGAGGCATTAGCCGTAGCTGATTTGGCTAATTATCGACAAATTACGCCTAGTGGTAATTTAAAAGTATCGATGCCGCCTAACTATATGGATTTTATTCAGAAAGACTTTTTCCAAAAATTTATCAATGACTATCCCCATATTGGTTTAGATTTAGATTTCTCAAGTCGTCGAGTAGATATTGTAGCTGAGCGTTATGATTTAGCGATTCGAATAGCTTTTAAATTAGCTGATGATGCTACATTAGTAGCCAGACCACTAAAAGACTTATCAGGTGGGCTTTATGCTAGCCCTACTTATTTAAAAAAACATGGCATACCTAAAACACCACAAGACCTTGAAAACCATATAGGTATTCATTTAGCCAATTCATTAGGAGAAATCCAAAATTGGCAATTAAAATGTGGTAAAGAGAGTTGGCAAGGTATACCGCAAGGGCCATTAACTACTAACTCCATTGAAATGATTAGATTATTAGCTACTCAAGGTGTTGGTATTATTTCTATTACCTCAACTCTTGTTCAGCAATGCGTAGAGGAAGGAAAGCTAGTTCATTTATTAGCTGATTGGGAAATGCCTACGATTACAATGTGGGCGATTACTTCAGGTAGGAAGCTATTGCCAATGAAGATACAAGCGTTTTTAAAAGAACTAAAACAGGCGTTGATATAATATTGTAGATAAGTATAAAAAAGAGGGCATTAAGCCCTCTATAAGAATGAAAATTATTTATTTCTTTTCAGGTTTAAATTCTCGAACAATACCTTTTTCTTTAAATTGTTTCTCAATGGATTGTTGTACACGAGTAGCTTCAGCTTTTTCGATAAATGGGCCTACAAATACTCGGTGGATATTGCCTTCAGTGCGTGTATAGGCATTATAGTTAGCCTTGCGTAGTTTATTAGTAAATGCGTCAGCATTTTGTAAATTGGATACAGCCGCTACTTGGATAGTCCAGCTAGGTGTTATACCTTGAGCATCAGGCTTTGAAACCACAGGTTTAGTAGTAGTTTTTGGAGCAGTTGTGCTGTTATTACTACTATTTGTTTGTGCTGTAGAAGTGGGTTCCGTTGTAGTAGCAGGTGTAGTAGATGAAACCGTATTATTAGTAGTGTTATTGTCTACAATAGGTTGTTCAGGTTGTGTTGGTTCATTAGGTGTTGTAATAGGTTCAGATGTAGTTGTTACTATATCTGGAGTAGGTTGTGTAGCGGGTTGCGCTGGCTTAGTAGGCTCTAAAGGAACAGTGACTACTGTTTCAGGTAGTTTTTCGCCTTTATTATTAAAGATCATTGGTAAAAAGACTACGGCTAATACAATGAGTACCACTGCACCAATTAAACGTTGTTTAAGATTACCATCAAAGATAGACATATCTATTTCCTATTTAAACTCGCCAACCAGAGTAATCCTTCTGCCACTACATAAAATGAGCCAAAAACAAGGATTTCGTCATCTGCTGTTGCTTTATCTGCTTGTAAGAGTAAAGCCTTTTCTATAGAGGTACAAGTAGTAACTTGTTGCTGTTTTTGTACAAGCATAGCGGCTAGTTGTTCAGCAGTATTAGAACGGGGTGTATTTAAGGGGGCAACTGCCCAATCTTCTATTAAAGGCAGTAATGGGGTAATTACACCTTCTAAGTCTTTATCAGCCAATAATCCAAATACAGCATAACGTTTACCTTTAATAGGATGTTGCTGTAAATAGGTAGCTAAAAAATCAGCAGCATGGGGGTTATGGCCTACATCAAATAACAATTTAATCGTTTTATCTTGATAGTTAAGTTGATATTGATCTAAACGTCCAGTTACTTTTACTTGTTGCAGGGTATTAATAATTGTTTGTGGTTGCCATGGTAAATCTAATAATACAAAAACCTGTAAGGCTACAGAGGCATTAGCCATTGGTAGATTTAGTAAAGGAATATTAGCTAAAGTTAACAAGTTACCTTGTTTATCTTTACCTTGCCATTGCCAATGGTCTTGCTCAATGATTAAATTAAAATCTTTATCTCGAATATAAAGAGGTGTGCCTTTTGTTGCTGCTTGTTCAATAAGTGTTGTTGGTGGATTATTATCACCACAAACAGCAGGGCTGTTTTTTCTAAAAATACCTGCTTTTTCAAAAGCTACAGAGTCGCGAGTATTCCCTAGCCATTCTTGGTGATCAATACCAATACTGGTAACAACCGCAATATCTGCATCAACTAAGTTTACCGCATCTAAACGACCACCTAATCCTACTTCTAATACCACGGCATCTAAATTAGCTTGTTTAAATAATAGAAAAGCCGCTAATGTACCAAATTCAAAATAGGTCAGTGATATATCACCTCTCGCTTTTTCAATGGCAGTGAATGCATCACAAAGCATTACTTCAGTTACAGATTGTTGATTAATGGTAACCCGTTCTTGATAGTGTAGCAGGTGAGGTGAGGTATAAAGCCCAACTTTTAGGCCTTGGCTTTCTAGCAAAGCAGTAATAAATGCACAGGTAGAACCTTTGCCATTAGTACCAGTGACGGTAATGACAAGAGGAGCAGGGTTGGTTAGCTGGAGTTTTTGGGCAACTTGCTGGAGGCGATCCAGCCCCATATCAATGGAGCTGGGATGCAGTTGTTCAAGATAAGCTAACCATTCGTTAAGGTTATGCTTAATCATTCTTTAGTAGGTTCAACTACTTCATCAATGGTAGGGATTTCTGCATGAGTAACAGGTACAAATGTGATTTCAGAAGTAGCAGTGGGTGATGGTAAACCTTGTAATTGAGCTAAGATTTTCGCTAAACGCTCGCGTAACTCATTGCGCTTGATAATTAGATCAATTGAACCATGTTTTAATAAGAACTCACTACGTTGGAATCCTTCTGGTAATTTTTCGCGTACTGTTTGTTCAATTACACGAGGTCCAGCGAAGCCGATTAATGCATTAGGCTCGGCAACAATTACATCACCTAGCATGGCTAAACTAGCAGAAACACCACCATAGATAGGATCAGTTAATACTGAAATATAAGGTAGACCTAGCTCACGCATACGGGCAAGTACAGCTGAAGTTTTAGCCATTTGCATTAATGAAAGAAGGGCTTCTTGCATACGCGCACCACCTGATGCTGAGAAGCAAACAAATGGACAACCTTTCTCAATAGCAACATTGGCGGCTTGTACAAATTTTTCGCCTACAATGCTACCCATTGAACCGCCCATAAAGCTGAATTCAAAAGCACAAGCAACAATAGGGTTATTAAGTAAAGTACCACTCATCGCTACTAATGCATCATTTTCACCAGTTTCTTTTTGAGCAGCAGCTAAACGATCTTTATATTTCTTAGAATCTTTAAATTTTAGTCTATCAACAGGCTCTAGGTCTTTAGCAATTTCCTCACGGCCTTCTACATCTAAGAAAATATCTAAGCGTTTGCGTGCTTTAATACGCATGTGGTGTCCACATTTGGGGCATACATCCAAGTTTTTTTCAAGCTCTGGGCGATATAGCACAGCCTCACAAGATGGGCATTTGTGCCAAAGTCCCTCAGGAACTGAGCTCTTTTTTGACTCAGAACGCATAATAGAAGGAATTAGTTTATCCACCAACCAGTTACTCATGCTTATCTATTCCTCTCGTTATGGGTATAAGCTTTAGGAGAACTATTTCTATAAGATAGTACACCTAATAATTATAAAAGAGCTATTTTAACCCGAATTATCTAAAAAAGTTATTTATTTCTGTTATAAATCTTTAATTAAATCATTATAAACTGCTTTTTACCTTATTAATAAAGGCTTTTATTTTATTATGATCTTTAATACCTTTAGTGATTTCAACGCCACCACTTACATCGACAGCATAAGGCTTAACTATTTGTACAGCCTGTTGGACGTTCTCTATAGTTAAACCGCCTGCTAATACAATAGGTTTTTCTGTTTGTTGAGGAATTAATGACCAATCAAAAGTAGTACCTGTCCCGCCTTGTACACCAGCAACATAACTATCTAATAAAATACCTTGTGCTTTATTATAAGGTTGCATAGCTTCTCTGATATTAGTAGAAGGTTGTACTCTTAATGCTTTTATCCATGGTTGATTAAATTGCTCACAATATGCTGCTGATTCCTCGCCATGAAATTGTAATAAGCCTAAAGACAGTTTACTAGATATAACAGATACTTCCTCATAGGAAGCATTAACAAATAAACCTACTGTAGTAATAAAAGGAGGTAATGCTTTACAGATTTTTTCCGCTTGGTCTATGGTTACAGCGCGTGGGCTGGGAGCATAAAATACTAAACCTATTGCATCAGCACCTGCTTCAACAGCAGCTAAAGCATCTTCTACACGAGTGATCCCACAGATTTTAATACGTGTCACAACTATTCCTCAAATAAAGGTATAATGACAACAGAGTATATCAATTAGTATGATTTTTAAAAAATTTTATATTTAATTAAAAAAAGAGTTGACACATTTTTAAAAATCCGTAAAATGGCGCCCACCTTGAGAGGCAACATAAAACAACCTTTCTAAGGTAAGTTTAAATGATTCCGCGATAGCTCAGTCGGCAGAGCAAATGACTGTTAATCATTGGGTCCCTGGTTCGAGCCCAGGTCGCGGAGCCAAATTTCGGAGTATAGCGCAGTTGGTAGCGCGCCTGCTTTGGGAGCAGGATGTCGGGAGTTCGAGTCTCTCTACTCCGACCAAATCTTAAAAGATTTGGGTCGTTAGCTCAGTCGGTAGAGCAGTTGGCTTTTAACCAATTGGTCATAGGTTCGAATCCTATACGACCCACCACTTTTAACATAATGGATGGCGGTCTATTATGTCTAAAGAAAGCTGTACGTGTCTCTGTATAAAACGTGCCCTTTCAGAATATAACGCCTACAGAAATTTATCAAGATATTTCTGTAGGCGTTTTTCTTTTTACAATGTTAGTGTAATTAATAAGTTATTAAACTTATCCCATTAATCAATTAATTTCAATAGATGCTATCCTCCTATAAACAGGCTTTATGTTAGCCTCTGTGATCAAGTAACGTTTTAATAGAATTTAAATCAGGTTCTACATATTCAAGGGTTGTCTTGATATTGGTATGGCCTAATAATTCTTTTACTAAATGTAAATTACGTTCAGGCTCCTTCATTAAATCCGTACCCAGTGTATGTCGAAAACGATGAGGTGAAACCTGTATACCTATTCGCTTTGATATATACTCAAACACATTAGAAACCCGATCCACTGTCATTACTTTACTCATGCGAGAGTTTTTATGTTCACTAAAGCGATTCACATTAAACAGCTGATCCTCTGCTTTAAAGCTCAATAAACTCGCTCGCCATAACAATTGTTCTAAATAGGGCAGTAGTTGATTGCTAATAGGAATCTCATACTCACGCCATGTTTTAGAACCTTCTATACGGATCTTAATCAACTGGTTCTTCAAGTGAACATCACCCACTTTTAAGTGTATCAGTTGATTACGTCTCATCCCAGTATAGTAAAAGGTTTCAAAGACTGTTTGCCAGAACCACACAGGATGTAGTTTTCCTACCTCTTTGCCTTTCTCCTCATCCAGTTGTGCACCTGCTAAAAACAGTCTCGCTTGTGTTACCTGATGCAACGATAGCGTCTTTTTCCTTTTGTTAGGTGAAGTAATGGCCATCTTATAAAATGGATTGCGATCCATTGTTAATAAGCCCACATCAATAGCATGATTAAAAATAGCTTTTAAGTGCCTCACATGAGTGTTCCAACTATTGGCACAGAGTCCATTTACTAATTCATAGCTTCGCCATTTCGCTACTTGAGATTGTGTAAGACTGTTTACGTCAGTATCAAACTTAATCCATTTATCAGCGCAATAACTCGCTAAACCATTTTCAAGCTTTCTGATACTCGCTCTGTAACTGCTTTCAGTACTAGGGCGAATAACACGAGTAGCGAGATAGCTTTCAAGTAACATTTGATAGGTTAAAATGCTAGAAAAAGTCATAGCAATTCCTCCAATTTAACAGTTAATTCAAAGTCAAATCGGTGGATTGACAGATAAGGCGGTATTTCTTAAGTAGCTGACGACAGCAATCCCTGCCCGTTTTCCTTGGCTTGTCTCGTTGCATACTCCTGGTGAAAAGAGAAGGCCTACTACTACCTGCTATATCCAACCATGCAAAAATTTCTACAAGGGTGGGTGTATCTACTGCTGCGTAGACACTATGTTGAGTAGAGAAATAAAAGGAGAAAATAACATCATAATCATATTGACCTCCTTGATTGATTATCAGGTTATCCGATGGTTTTACTATACTATTTTTATACCTGTAATAAAAGATAAAAATTACATGTAAATAAGAATATTTTACTTGAATAATTACTCTATTTTTAGATAAGATAAAACAGACTGCCAATTTATTTAATAAGCTATACCATTGCATTAGATCAGGCCTCTGTTATTAATTCAAGGAATGGATTGTTATTTGGTGTGAACTCGGTAAACACTAAAGAAGTCTTAAGTAGATACCCTTTAATGATTTGTCCTTTTTTTCTAGGTCCTATCACACTGCATTGCCAGATATTAAGATCATCTTCTCGTTTAATATGTATTTTTAGTCGTTCAAAACTGCTTTGAATGACTTTCCAAGGCTCTTTTTTATTGTTATCAATCACCTTTGCTAATTCAGGATATTCAAAAGAAAAGCGTTGAAAAATACTAGGAGAGACAATAAATAATTTATCTTGGATGATATGCACCTTAGCATCGGCATCATTGATTTTTAGTTTATGTGTACTAATACGTTGTTTTAACCACTGAATAAACATTTCCCCTAATGAAGTCTTAGTCAAAGGTTCATCTAAGTTAAAGACTAGATTGGAAGAGTCGAGAGCAGCTGTAGAATTATCATTAAGATATAAATCTACACAAGCATCAACCACTTCAGTGGCATTATTACCATCAAAATTACTATCAAATAAACTAACTTCAATTGACGGTTCTTCTATGGATTGATTATCAATACTTACCGTTAAAGTATTTTCAGCAACTACTTCATTAGTATCCATATCAAACAACGATAAAATATCATCAGTATCATCATCTGCATTAGTCTTAGACAAATTTAATGGGGTGGGGGACGGGCTAGCTACATTAACTGTATTAGTTATATTAGCTAATTCATCAAAATTAAAATTATCTGCAACTTTCTTATTAGTTACTGTTTTATTAACAGCTTTTGTAGTTGTTGGATTAGTTTCCTCTTTTTGGATAACTTCAATTTGACCTTTAAATAACTCTGGTTTCTCATCGGAAGCCCAAATGAGAGAAGGATTCACCTTAATTAAACTAAACTCTTGTTGCCATTTACCCGTTTCATCACTCACTGCAACTGTCCAAATAGCTCTATCATCCACTGGGTTAGCTTGAATAATTTGATAGGATTGTAACTCATCAAATAAAATACTATTTTTAGAAGGAATACCATCAAACCCTTGAGACAGTAAATAAGCTCTTAAACTATCTGCTGTGGTCTTACTCATTAACCATAAACCATCCTGAGTAAGCCAACCATTACCAGGTGTTTTATTAATATTAAACTGAGTCTTAATTAACTGCTTAAGGCCTGTAATCAACTTCTTCTGGAGAGAGTTAACAGGAGCAGCAATAGCTTTTTCAGGATTAGCCCCAATATTTTTAGCAGTAGAAACTCTATCGGCTTTATCTACGATCTCACCTAAAAGCCCTGCATTCTCATAATTACCTGCCACTAAATTAAGAAAATTACTCCAAAGCTCTTGATAACTGCATAACCAATTGAGCATATCAGTATCAATAATATGATGGCATAACAAACCCACTGCCATATCATGCAAGTGATAATCTCTATTTTGTAAGTACCTAAAACGATAGGGTTGTTTAATAGCTCCCAACCAAGGATGCCACTGTGAACCATCTTGTAATTGCACTTCAATATCTACTGCAATTTTACCTATATCATGCAATAAACCACCATAAGCAATAGCAGCTGTCCAAGCATCACCTTGTACTGCCTGATCTTCTGGTGCTGCACCAGGGGGTAATAAATAACTTTGTCTTAGCTTTAACGCATGACCCACTAATTCTAAGCCATGATCAAGAAGTCCACCTAAATACGCATGATGATGTGTTTCAGAAGCAGGGAACTGTTGCACCAGTGCAGCATATTTCTCAATAGGATTAACATAAATCTTCTGGAAATTATCACGAGATAAAGACGTATGCTGCCAAATATGATTAATCAATGCTTGACGTAATTCAGTAGCTAGTAATTGATCAGCAGACTGAGGTAATAAATAGCCTTCAGATAGAGTATGTGGTTCAGCTGTAAATGATTTACCAACATTGATTCCAATTTTTCCCAGTAGTTTCTTAAGCATGTATTCTCCGACGAGCGTAGCGAGGCGGAGCCAAAAGCCTTTTACCTCGTAAAAAGCCTTTTAAGGGTAAGCCCCTTTCCCTTATAAACCCTTCCCTTAAATAGCCCTTTCCCTTCAAATCTTTTGAATGCCTTTTTACGCCTTTTAATTTCTTAAAAACACAGTTAAATAAATATTGGAGATTTTTATTTAGATACATATCTTGTTGATTTAAGCGTAACTTGATTTTGTTAAGTTAGTAGAGATTTACTTATAGAAGTAGAAAAAGATTTTATATTGTCTTATAATATTAAGACTTAAATTTTAAACTAATGAATATAATATGAATCAATTTTTGTATAGTACATATGAAATTAGTCAGCTTGTATCTATGGCAATAGATAAGAAAGGATGGTCTTTAAGAAGCTGTTGTAGTTATTTTAATGCTAGATATTATAAAGAAATTGAATCTGGAGATGTGGTAAAGTTAGACAAAGATTTTGTCCAAAGAATTACAAGTAATCAATTTAAAGTTATTTCTTTGCGTGTCGTAAAATTATGCGAATTTCTTAATGTTGATCTTGAGATCAAACAATCTAAAGGATCCCTATTTATGAAAGAGTTTTCACAATTTGATGAGATAGTTGAGTCTAATCCAGAATTAGAAATTAAGCTTAAAAAACTACTAAGGAATGTTGTTGATGTCATTTTATGGGGGAGTAAATAAGAAATATTATTTGATTAGCGACAAATCTTATTTTAATAACTGTTAAGGAATACATATGAATAGCAAGCAAAAAACAAAATTAGAATTAAAGTATAGCCATAATATAATTGAACACTTAGGTTTGAAGCTATATCAAAATAAGCCTACTAATGTGCTTGCTGAGTTAATATCAAACTCATGGGATGCTGATGCAGAAAAAGTTTGGATTGATCTAAATGATAATTATTTAGCAGTATATGATAATGGCTTGGGTATGACCCATGAAGAACTCGCTAATAATTACTTAGTTATCGGAAAAAAGAAACGATCTGAAAATAATATTGATGAAGAAACATCTAAAGGTCGAAAGATGATGGGGCGAAAGGGAATAGGGAAATTAGCTCCCTTTGGTATTGCCTCTAAAGTTTCTTTAATAACTGTAAGCGCTCTAGATAAAAAATGTTGCTGGTTAGAAATAAATTTATCTGAATTATTACAAAACCCACAACAAAATACTGATAGTCATTCTATTTATGAACCTAAAATAATAGCCGAAAGTATTCCTATAAGTGAGATGTTATCTATTCTACATCAACATGATACACATGGTTATGTTAAAAAATTTATAGATGATATAGAGAATAGTCATGGAACATTAATTATTATGGATAATCTATCTATTAAACGTAGTATACCACCTAGTACGTTAATGGAATCAATAGGGCAACGTTTCACAGTGACATTGCTAAGAGACGACTTTACAGTATATATTAATGACAAAAAAGTTACTGAAAATGAAGCATTACCACATTTTGTAGTAAGATATCCAGAACAAGGGTCTACAGAAGAAATTATTAATATAAATAACAAAGATAGAGTTGTTAGATACTGGGTAGGTTTTATAGATAAAGCAGATTGGCCCCAAGATCAAGCTGGTGTTGGAGTTTATGCTCATGGAAAAATAGCTCAAGACAGACCCTTTGTATTTGGTTTAAAAGGAAGGGAAATTACTACCAGATATATGTATGGTGTTATTGAGGCTGATTGGTTAGATGAATTAGAAAATGAAGATATTATTTCTACTGATCGAACCAGTATTAATTGGAATAATAATGATGCAGCTCTGATGTATGAATGGGGAGCAGGTTTAGTTGCTAAATGGATAAAAGATTATAGAAAATATCAAGAAAAAAACAATAAAGGTAAAATTGATCTAAAAATTAGAGAGCTGCCAAGTGAGTTAAGAGTTACTGAAACTGAAAGAGAGGCCATAACAAAGATGGTTTGTAATATGAGTCCTAAAATTTATAGGGATGAACAATTACAAAATGAAGTAATACATAATCTGACTTCTGCTTGGACGCACCGACCCACTAGAAATATTATTCAATCACTTTGGGATAAAATTAAAAACTCAGAAGGTAATGAAACTGAGTTTTTAGATATACTTAAAAAAATACATAAACATCTTGTACCAGAATCATTGTCTTTATCAGTAACTGTAGCACAAAAAATATATGCACTCACACGACTATATGAATTAAGTAAAAATGGAACTGAGCCCCAATTACAGGCTCTACTTGAAAGTTTTCCATGGATTTTAGGTTCAGATAAAGGAAAAATGTATGCAAATATATCACTAAAAAATTTGGCCAAACAAGCTAGCTTAGATCGTACATTACCATCACATGGAGGTACAGAAGGGGAATTGGCTATACAGCCAGACTCTGATACTAGACCAGATTTCTCTTTTTTTTCAAATGATAATGAGACTATATTGGATGTTGTAGAGCTAAAAAGTCCTCTGATTCCATTACAATATAAGCACTTATCTCAATTACAAACATATTTTAATTGGTTAAGAGAAATATATCCCGATGCAAAAGTAACGGGCTATCTAATTGGAGAAAATCCAGGGAATGCGGTTAGGACGAATGATCCTGATTATAAAATCATAACTTGGGATTTATTATGTAAAGAATCAAGAAAAGACTATCTTGAATTATTGGCCTCTATGCTTCATGGCGTATCAGAGTATTATGAAGATGCACGTATACAAGATGTAATTGCGTATGGTGGAGATTCTGCAAAAGAACTATTAATGCGTATGGCAAATGCCGATTCAGTATTAAAAGATATCTTTGATAGAACAGAAAGAAAAATAAATGAAAAAACTAAGAAAAAAGTTGTGAAGAAAGATTTGGAGGATAGGTAATGATACTTACATCTATAGACCTGTTTTCTGGAGGAGGAGGCTTGTCTGAAGGGCTTCGTCAAGCAGGGTTTAATGTTTTAGCTGCTATTGAAAACAATTCAATTGCTGCTGAAACTTTTCGTATTAACCATAAAAAAAGCCTTGTTATTGAAAAAGATATCCGATTTGTTTCTTCTACAGAAATTCTAAAACAGGCTAATATTAAAAAGGGAGAGTTAGATCTTTTAGCAGGTTGTCCTCCATGTCAAAGCTTCTCTAAATTAACAGCTAAGTATAATAATGATGATCAAAGAAATGCTTTGATTATGCAGGTTTTCAGACTTACAAAAGATCTTAAACCAAAAGCAATAATGATTGAGAATGTACCAGGTATTTTGACAAGAGGGGCATCATATTTAAATGAGTTCATTGATAATATAAAAAAATTAGGGTACATCGTAAATTTTGATATATTGCAAGTTGCTGATTATGGTGTACCACAAGATAGACGACGCTTTGTATTACTTGCAGGTTTTGGATTTGAAATTAAGATTCCTAAACCTACACATTCTCGTACAGGTAAAAACCTACCAAAGTGGAAGACTGTTAGAGAAGCATTATCTGGATTGAAAAAGCCCTTAAAGTTAGAGCAATCCTATTCAAAAGGTGGACCTCAAAAATATAACTGGCATATTATAAGAAACATTTCGGATATAAATATAACACGACTTAAATACCTTAAAGCTGGTGGTACAAGATTTACTATTCCTGATCATTTAAGACCTAAATGCCATCAAGGTGATAACAAAGGATTTAGTAATATATATACAAGAATGGAGTGGGATAATATATCTCCTACAATTACTGGAGGGTGTACAGCTCTGAGTAAAGGTAGATTTGGTCACCCATCTCAGATGAGAACTATTTCTGTAAGAGAGGCTGCTAGGTTGCAAACATTTCCAGATACATATCAGTTCGCTACGGATTATATTGATCAAGCGTGCCAAATAATTGGTAATGCACTACCTTGTGAATTTGCTCGTATAATGAGTCATTCTTGTTATTTAGCGATAAAACAATTCACATAATTTAAGTTTACTGATTTTTAGGTGTGGATTAATATAAGGGAATCTATTAACTGATTAAAAAATAGTTGGGCTTATTGCCCAACGTAAAAATATTAAGATATTATCTATAGAATATCATATTTATAATATACCAATCCTTTGCTTAATTTTTTTTAAAAGTATTTCCTCTTTAGGGGATAAGGTATACCAGTCTTGTGTAAATTTCTCCCATAAAATTATGTCAGAGTTTACGCTGGCACAAATCCAAGCATTCGGACTAGTGGAGGTTTTTCGAATGACTTTAAATCCCATATGAATTGCGGCACAAATAAAAGATCCATTAGAAACATAAGCATCATCATGTGATAGACCACGTTGGTAATGATATTGTTCAACACTCCATTTTAAACCATAACTACCTAGTCTATAACGTATAGTTTTTAATTTATTAAGGTGTTGTAAATATAAGCAGCATTTTTGGCACTCTTCAAGAGCATTTTTTAAATTTTCTCTTTTTTCTTTAAAGCGTTGACGATAGTTTTCTCGTGAACTATATTCATATCTTTGATAGAAAGAATCACTAAAAAAATCTTCGTATTCAAAACCATGATGAGTTAATAATGGTTCTTGCTCCATGATACGTTCGATATCAGTAGTTGTAATCAGATAGTTTTGATTGATAGGAATTGTATAATTTGATTTTAATTGATAAGTTGCTAGTGCCCAAGGCATTCCTATTTCTTTAAATGAAATAAAGTCCAAGGCTTTAGATAGGTTTTTAAATTGACCTGATTTTACAAGCTCTTTGGCTCTTTTTTTTGCTCTTTGGCTCGATAGACCAGAGGGAAAGATTATATCTGACATAATAAACTAACTCTTATGTTTAGCCATGTTGGATGTGCAGCCCATTTCACCCTTATATGGCAATTAATAAGGATTAGTTGATATTGAAAAATACACATTATCTCGAAGGGATATTCGCCTACTCTAAATTGAGTGATGGGCTGACAAGCATAGTGTTGATGCTTCATATGTTCCTAGTTTAGTAAGAATCAGTTCAAAAATCAATGCCATTATTTATCTAATAAAAAATTGCAGAAGAATACCTAAAGCATCTAAATAAAAATAGGCAATTTTCATTTAGCTACTGTTATTTTTTTGCCAATCTCTAAGCTTATCTTTTTGATATTACTATCTTGAGGTAAGCCTTATGGTTGACACTATTTCACCACTTAAACCCATCCATTTAATTGTATTGGCACTGCTCAGTGTGTTTATGAATATATTGAGCTATGCAGATACAGTAATTTTTACTGATCAATCTCATCCTGTTTCTAATACTGGTAAACACGCCATTATTTATTTAGATACTCCCTCTCACATAGAAGCAAAGCTTTCTGAAGGTTTATCTAATGACCCTGTAGAAGCAAAGCAGCAAGCTCTACAACGTATCCAAGATCCCAATATGCAACATCAGCTAATGAATGCTTACATTGGATTAAGTAAGGCATGGCAACTAGGTGTTACTAAACTGCCAGCTGTAGTGGTAGATGAACAGTATGTTGTATATGGCATAAATGATGTTAATCAAGCTATACAACTAGTAAAACAATATAAGGAGTAGGTCATGAAACGATTAATACTCTTTTTATTAATAGGCTTATCTTTATCCTCATTGGCTCAAATACCAGGTATCTCTAGCGGTGGTGGATTAGATACTGCCACAGTGATGAAATCAGCAGCTTCAACATCCTGTATGGATTATCAAACAGTAGGTGTTTGTTATTGGCTTGATTGTGATAAGAAATGCAAAGTACGTACTTCTGTAAAAGTAAAACATTTTGTTCCAGAAGCAGTTGTATCTACCTATGCTGATACAGGTAAAAATCCTTGGACAGACGTAGCAGGGATGAGTCCGACCAGTATAGGTGCTGAAGGTGGAGGGGATGTTACTACTGCATCAAGTGGTAAAAATACACAAACACGTTTTAAAAACGCAGATGTAATCGGTCATCCTGGTGGATCGTTATTGGGGACTGTTGGACTAGGTTATACCTGTGAAAGTACTACCACTGCTTACTATCCTTACTTCTTAAGTACTTTAGATATTATAGGTTGGCGATTTGGTATTCCAGAGATGGTTTATCCTGAATCACTTGCTCCTGGTCTACGTGAAGTAGGCAGTATGGCCAGTGGCAATATGTGGGGCAATATCTTTCCACGTGAGGGGTTAATTACCCAAACAGATGACTTTAAAGCAGCAGCTGTAACAGCTCAAAAAGCAGCAGATATAACCACGCGTACTGGTCAAGCACACGTCTATACCCCAATCAAAGCTTCCTCTGCTAAAGATGGTTATTGGCCACCTAATGACCCAGTAATGGAAAACGACGCCAGTAATCATCGTTGGCAACAACTCTATCCAGAACAAAAAGATAGTTGCTCTGCTTTTCCAGATCGTGAAATGACTACACGTAGTGCAGGGGATAGTTATGTATTTGCTCTATGGCGACCTTATCGTTGTTGCAAACAAGTAGGGCAAGAGTTTTTAGGTTCAACAGGTTTTTAATTAAATAATGTATTGTTAAGGAAACAAGATCATGCAAAAACAAAAGATACTCACAGTCGTAATGGCTACTTTAATTTCTACTGGTGCTTTAGCTGATAATTACGCAGTTTCAGCTTCAGGTGATGTGATAGATGACTATGTGATGTATAGCATTGGCGGGGGGAATGCTACAGGTGTACCACTGACTTATACCAAGCCTAATAGTATTGGGTTAGGCCTTGAATGGAACGGTAATCTAATTTGTGGAAACATGGATATGATGGCCACAGTTCAAAATCAATTAAATGGCGTTACTAATGGCTTTCAGCAATTAATGGGAGAGGTGGTCGATGCGGCTACAGGTGCAGTATCGAGTTTACCTGCCATGTTAATTCAACGCGCTAATCCTGGTCTTTATGAATTACTTTCTAATGGTGTATTACAAGGACGTTTAGATTTTGATAAATCTAAACTGGGTTGTCAGGCCATGTCTGCTGCGTTAGCTGATGTTGTAACTAGTGTTGCTTTTGGTGGAGCAGCTGATGGTTTTGCTATGCAAGATATGTTAGGTGCTTCAGGTGGAGGAATCAGTGAAGTCATCGGATCTGGATCAGGTATAGATGCTGTCTCAGCAATGGAAGGTATTGAAAAAAATCTAGGTGATAATGGTCTTGCATGGTTAGGTGGACTATCCGCAGGTGGTAAGAATCAAGAGCCTATTCGAGTGACAGCTGACACAGTAAGAGCAGGTTACAACGCAATTAACAGCAGAGATGAAGATGATAAATCATCTATTAGTAGTGGCGATTGTAAAGGAGGTGCTGCCTGTACATTATGGCAATCACCCGAAGATGCTGAAAAGTTTGCTCAACAAGTACTGGGTGAATCAGAGCGACAAACTTGTCGTAGTGAAGGCTGTAAAACAAGTGATTCAACAGGTGGTACAGGTTTAACGCCACTGGTACAAGAAGAATATGAAAAGCGTCTTGAACTTATGCAAGAGCTTCTATCAGGTACTAAACCACTGACAGCAGAAAACTTAAAACTCGTTTCCAGTAGTATGCTCCCTGTAACAAGAGGGGTGATTGAAGCCTTAAGAGACGACCCCGATCAAAATATCTTAGCGCAACGTATTGCCTCTGAAACAGCGTTAGCTTCAGTCCTTGAAAAAGCTTTTATGCTGCTACGTATTCTACAAGCAGGTTCTAAAAATCCACGTATTGAAGAAATGAAACCAATCGCTGATGCAGTATCAGGCAATATCTTACATCTAAAAGATGAAATGGAACTGATTAAAATGGAATTGGATTTAAGACAAACATTGGCTAATAACACAGCAAGAACAGTGCTTGAACGACATGCTCTCAATGCGGTTAGCTCCAAAAATATTGAAGCCGATGATCCTAATAAAGACCGTTTTAATCAGCTAAATACTACCAAAAAAGGCTCTGGTATATCAGAGGAGTAAACCATGAATAACGTATGGAAAATATCTAAAAAGCTCCTAACGAGTTTAACAGGACTTTGTATATTAATGTTGTTTACAGCAGTCATAGTGGCTTCACTGGGTACATTGTTATCTGGTGGGCTACTGCAATGGCAAACAGCATTGAAAACAGCAACACCTTACCTCTATTTATGGCGACTGTTTATCTATGTCATTCTTGCAAGTATTTGGTACTCAACATTTAAAACCTATCGAAATAAAGCAAATCAAGCAGGTATAGAGAAAACAAAACGCCTCGGTATTATTGCATTCGTAGTGATTATTACTGTAGAAGGCTCCAAACTATGGGGGATAATCAATGACTACTAATAGTTTTTTAGAATACTACCTCACCTTACTGGCTTGGATAATCAATAATAGTATCTGGAATACACTCTTTGCTTCAGGTATTTTTGCCTTACCACTGGCAGCTATCTTGATAGAAGAATGGATAACTGCACGAGGGGAAGGAGCTGATGAGGGTAACAAAGGTGTATTAGCTCTTGCTCGTATTGAAAACAGACTCTTTATTGCTTATGTCGTGATCATCTTTTGTTGTATGCCTACCATAAATATTTCATTAGAACATATGAAATTTGATTCCAGTCGAAGTACTGCCTGTGGTGTGAGTGTACCTGAACCGAGTGAAACAGGTTATGCTACAAGCTTTGAAATGATAGGTGATCAATCAGCCAGTGTACCTATTTGGTGGTTCTTAGTACACTCCATCAGCAAAGGGATAAGCGCAGCAGCTACCGCTTCAATTCCTTGTAGTCCAGATATACGACAAATCTCAATGGAAGTGGATACTACTCGTATTGAAGATCCCATGTTATTGCAAGAAGTTTATGACTTTACTAATGACTGCTATGGCATAACACGAGCTAGACTGTTCCATAACAAACCTACTTTAACAGATGAACAAGCCTATGATGTGAAATGGATAGGTTCTGACTACTTACTCAATACATCAGGCTACTATGACTCCAGTTACTCAAAGGTTCCTCGTAAAAGTTGGCCTTGGAATGAGACACGAGACTCAGGTAGGGCAAGGGTAGCCAATGGAGCAGGGTATCCCACCTGCAAACAATGGTGGGCTGATTCAGGCATTGGACTTAGAGCTAGATTAGTTAGTGCAGTAGATCCTACCTTATGGACAAGGCTAAAAGGATGGATTACTTGGTCCAGTTCCAAAGATATAGAAAATGCTACCTTAAGACAACTGGTGAGTCCTGAACACCAAAAGAAAGCCATGTCCACAGGTGAAATATTTAAAGGCTATGGAGCAAGTGGTAGACCAGGGTATATGAATGGTATTGGTCATGGTATTAATAATTCAGTGAGTAACGTTGGTTTATTGGTAGATAAGGCACAATACTATCCTAGAATGAATGCCATACGTACTGCATTACCCATGATACAGTCATTTTTAATTATGGCCATGATAATTGCTTTACCTATATTAATGGTCATCAGTACCTATAATTTAAAAACTGTATTTACTATAACCTTTGGCATGTTCACTTTACATTTTTTAACATTCTGGTGGGAGTTGGCACGATGGGCGGATTCATCGCTACTAACCGCACTGTATAAAAATGAGAGTTGGGGATCTATGGCAAAATCTTATATACCCGTAGCCAATTTAGCAATGGATGGTACTGTACAATCACAGGTAATGGATTTTGTTAATGGTTCATTATTTATTGTGTTACCTATGTTCTTCTTATCAGCAATGGCGTGGGCAGGATATCATGTGGGTAGTGCAGTAGGAGGGTTAATGGAAAAAGGATCTGGTGCAGCAGGAGATGCAGCAGCTTCAGGAGCAAATGTTACAAAGCAAATAGCAACAGCAGCAGTAAAAACAGTTGCCACAGGTAAACCTAAATAATTAAAAATTTAAATCATAAAAAAAGGCTGAATTCAATTCAGCCTTTTTTTAGTTGTCATACATTGTAGGGTATTTTGTCATATGCTCAATAGTGCCATAAGTTTCTTCTCGTGCTTTTCTCTCTTTTTCTTGACGTTCTTTTGAGAAATCTGCAACAAAAAAAGCAACTATAGCTAATACAATAACTAAAAGCCATGCAAATAAAAAGAGTAAAACAGCAACCAGTGCTAATTTAACAATAAAGCCTAAGATACGAACTAAAGGATAGCCGAATGAAAACTTACGTTGTAGAGCATTGGCTAATTTGATTTCTTGGATAGTTAATAATTGATAGCCACGACCTAGCATTCTACGTGTTCTTTGTAGTAATGTTCCTTTTGCTTGTGTAATCATGACGATAATTCCTATTATTAAAAATCCTTATTGTCTTTTTAACATAAAATAGCTACTGAATAAAGTGGTTCCAACAAGAAAAATGTAAAAGAAAGTAATTTATTGGATAGTTTTTTAGAGTAATAATTTTGTGTACAGTGTACACAGAATTATTAACTCACTCTTTTTTGAATTGAGCTTGACAAATATATTAATTCTTTTAAAAATATAGCTACATATTGTCATTGCTAATGACATATGCCCAGTGAGCTAAAGACCTTTAAAGTTCAGTACAACGTTGTTGTATGGTCAATATAAGCTGACTAAAGCTCTCGGAAGCGTCAGCGGTTGCTGTTTTATACAGTGATGAGGGTTTTCTAAAGACAAATATATTTTGTAAACAGTGTTTACAAAAATTATCTACTCACCCAAACGGGGAAATATTTCCCTGTTTCCATGCGGTGAGGTGTTTCTCCGTTTTTTATATGGAGAAACTTATGGATAACGTATCATCTTATAGCTTGTGTTTTGAAGGATGTATAGAGCAAGCTAATCAAACTGAACCTAGAAAAATTGCTATCACCATAGTGAATGTTGATAAGCATGATATTGGTAAAACAAGTATATATATAAGTTTTACTGATGCAATTTCCTGTCAAATGGCAAGAGATATTCTAGGTGATAAGGATTGGGAACTGATTTCAGATATAGAGCTTCATGGAGCTTTAGTAGATGGAGTCGGGTATAAAATCCAAAACCATTATTTTAAAAACCTATTTGCTCATCTATCTCTTGGATGATAAATATAGTTTTGTAATTGCTTAACCCCATAAGGGAAATACTTTTTCCTTTATGGGATTGGTGTTTCCTTAATATTTTATTTAAGAGGAAAGATCATGAAAGTAATTAAATCGGTTTATCTTTTTATTAAACATTTATTGCTAAGTGTTTTTAAGACTAAAAAACAATCATTTAGTGATGAAGAACGAAAAAGACTAGATGCTACATTCAGAAGGATTTGTGCTATTGAGTGTGAAATGTTTGCAGACGAGCCCAAATCTGAAGTAAAAGGTAAAAAGTTTCTGGAGTGTTCAGAGGGTATTTTTATATTACCTGATAATTTTACAACAGATGATTTTTTATCAATACGAGGACTGGTAAGAGTTAAGCCAGAGCCAAAGCTAAAAATATAAAATTGCTAATTTGCAATTGCTTGCCCATAAGGGAAATACTTTTTCCTTATGGGATGGGTATTTCCCTTTTTTTATTTATGTGAAAAGGAGAAACACCATGCGAATTACAAGTGCAGATATTGAAGCCATCATACTCTTATTAAAACGCCTATTAACAGGTCTTTGGATAGGTAGCAAATATATAGCTGTAGGTAATGTAGGATCTGCCAATATATCAGCTGAAACTAAGGTAGTAGATGTTAAAAAATCTTCAGCACAGAAAAGAAGATTAAGACAACTACCCCCTTTAGTAATTGAAGATGATGTATATGAAATCCCTGCTATAAAGCGACTTCGTAAAGTTGATTTAGATGTTTGGGAGGCAGAGAATGTAAAGCCTAGAGCTTTAGATTTAATAATTAAAGAACATTTTAAACAACTTACTGAGAAAGGAATGAAGCCCAGTAGTGTTTATTTTGATGTTTGAATTGAAATTATACTTATTTAATTATTATACATTACCCCACCAGGAATATGCCCTGATGGGGTATATTCCTGCAATAAATAGGAATACAAAAATGAGCGATACTCTCTATTTAAAACATATATTACATGATCAAATTGAGCCTAAACAATTTTGGTTAGAGCAATTAGCATTATAGGATATGGATGAAGCAGGTAATACACCAGAGGAGCAATTCAATCTTATTTTAGAACCAGTATCAACGTATGAATATGTTATGCAACAGATTAAAAATGGTGCTGAAATTAGAGTATCTAACAAAGAATATGGAAAAGGTATCATTACTCAAGTGTATACTGAATGTCCTGATAGTATTCTAGTTGATATTTTATTTGAGGATGAGAGAGAGCTATGTGATGTATCTCTTGGCGAGGTATTAGGTCAATATTGGAAGATATTGTAATAGCACTCATACCAATTAAACTAAATAAGTTAATTACTGACCTAAAAGTTGTAATTACTGGACGTTAACTAAGTAATATTAATACCTACAGAGCCGATCATTTGATCGGTTTTTTAGTTTATGCTTGACAAATTTCATAATAACTTTAAGAATAATAGGTACATATCGTCATCGTTGATGACATATGCCCAGTGAACCTAGACCTTTGAGGTTCAGATACAACGTTGTTGTATGGTCAATGTAAGCTGACTAAAGCTCTCGGAAGCGTCAGCGGTTGCTGTTTTTACAGTGATGGGGGTTTTCTACATACAAATATATTTTGTAAACAGTGTTTACAAAAATTATTCCATCAAATTGGGGAAATACTTTCCTCAATACTGGGACTCGTGTTTCTCCAATATCTATTTTTTATTTATTGGAGTTAATAATGATTACTATCCCAGGTACACTTACCATTGTTACATTGGATGGACGTTTTGGTCCATTTAATACAGCAAAACTTACTACCTCAATAGGCGAATTTGTTGTCAAAGACAAAGAACTTGACCAGTATAAATCGGGCAAGTATCAAGGCCAATTTGTGATAGATAAGATTAAACCTTCACATTATAGTTATGGTAATCGTTTTGTAGTTGAGTGTCGTGCTTATTTAAATAGCTTTGAACTTAACGAAAATGATGACTTAACACCTGAAGATGAGGCAGCTTTTTCTACGAATGCACAAGATCCGTTAGAAGAAGAAAAATCATTTACTTCAGATACTTCAAAAAAACATTCTAAAGCAGCTTCTCAACCTGCTAAGAATAAAGCAGATTCAAAACAAACTAATGTGTCTACAGTAGAAGCTACAACAGATAATTCATCTGATGATGAAAAGCTGTTTGGTTTACTATGGCCACTTGGTACTAGTGTAAAACTAGATTCAACTTGTAATCGAGAAACAATCCGTATGCAGAAAGCTCGGTTAAATGCACTTGGTTATGAATTTGACTATCGTACACAATTTTGGGATTTAGTAATTAACCACTAAACCAAAGCACTTCATAATTATTAATCCCGTCAGGGTATCCCTGACACGAGCACGGGATTATCCTGACCACACTATGAGGAAAAATCATGGGATGGTTATATTGTGAACATTCAAAACAGTCTTTAGTAGAAAGATTAACTAAGCCTTGGGAAGATGACGATTGTTCAGTACGTACAATTAAACATTGTATTCGTAAAGAACGAGGAGAGTTCATCCTATGGTCCGTTAATGAGTATACTTTAAAAAAAGCATGTGATTTTTATGGAAATCGACAAGTGGGTGATAAGGCCACAGAGATTCATTGTATTATTATTTCTCAACATCCAGACTATTCATCAGGTTGGAACAGTTGGGGATTCAATGCAATGACTGAATCAGCAGGTCCATATTACTACCGTTGTCCAGTTAGCTATTTAAAACTTGCTAATGCAGGTATTAATAGTGAGTGGAGAAAAGAAGTAAAAACATATCATCGAAGACTACGCAATAAACAAAGATTTATCATGCAGCTTATTCAAAATTAAGCGGCTATAAATTAAATTTCATCTTATTAACCCTCTAGGGGCATTTGCCTCTGGGTAAATGCTCCTTTTATTTATTAATAACTAATTGGAGCAGATGATGAATACAACAAATGCAGTCAGAAAAGAAGAAATACCATCTTCTACTGAAAAACACATCCACAGATTAGAAGAAATACCTGATCTCATGTGTGATGCTTGTGTGGTAGACAAATACAATAACCTAGTCTTCTTATCAGTTTGGGGACGTGATACAGCACTACAAGAGCTTTATTCGCGCATTACCTTAGCTAAAAAAGACAAAGAGTTTGGATTGGAATACCTTACTTTTAAAATAAAGGATGTACGTACACGGGTTTATGTTGGCAATGTTAAAGAGCTAACAAAGCGTTCTACTAGAACGTACAAACAAACCAAGTTTGGCACCTTATTACATACCTGGATATTTGATAAAAGTTGTATTAAGCCTGACAAAGCTAATCATACGGCATCAGTTCTACTCTGTGGTGAAATACCTATAGAAGAATTTGTGCAATATAATTGGTCAGTCATTAAAGAGTTATGCCCATTACCACTGCTTGATCATTGGGAAACAGAAATCACACCGTTATTGATTGATCATAAAATGTGTGAGGATCTGAAAACCCTTTTCGGACAAGTGGGGGGAATGCATCTAAAACTGGATGTAGCAAAGCTCGAACAACTTATTGGTGATCTTATCCTACGGAATAGATTAACCACTTATCCATCCTACCATACTGGCTTACAGCATTAATAAGGAGGCTTGTATGGCATTAATATTTCCAAGAGTCGCCGCAAACTTTGCAAGAAATGGTTATTACCCAACAGATGAAGCTACTATTGAGCGTATTCTAAATGCACTAGCTGCTAAAGACCCAAACCAACGCATCAGGATCATCGATCCGACCGCAGGTGAAGGTGTAGCAATAGCAGAAATAGCGCATCATCTAGGACGTGAAAACGTTGAAGCTTATGCTGTGGAATATAACCGTGAACGTGCTGATCATGCTAGTACCCTTGTAGACCACTGTTTACGCAGTGACCTAATGGATACAGTGATCAGCAACACAAGTTTTGGACTCCTATTTTTAAATCCGCCCTATGGTGATATGGCTCCTGGTTACAACGGAGCTATTTATGACCAAAGCAAAGGGCGAAAACGGTTAGAAAAACTGTTTTATCAAAAGAGCTATCCGATGCTCCAGTATGGAGGAATATTGACCTACATTATTCCCTACAACCAACTGGACGATGAAGTAAGCACCTGGCTTTGTAACCACTTCTCCCAATTGAGAGTTTATGAAGCTGTTGATAAACAATTTAAACAAGTGGTGATTTTTGGTGTACGCACTAAAAAATCTGATCTTGATTTAGCTGATCGTAAAAAAATGCTTGGTGTATTCAAAGCAATATACCAGGGTGAAATGAAAGCAGAAGAACTACCCCAAGATTGGCCTTATGAATCGTATCTTGTACCCAGTAGTAAAGCTGAACTACAACACTTTTATCAAGTCACTATGGACTCTGCTGAACTAGCCAGAGAAATAGCTAACTTAAAAGGATTGTGGCCAGACTTTAATCTGCACATGAAATACAAACAAAGTGTACCAAGACCACCTGTAACCAAACCTAGAGACTGGCATATTGCAATGGCTCTATCGGCAGGTGAAATATCAGGCCCTATTCACTCACCTGAAACAGGCCAAACACTGATCGTAAAAGGTGATACCCATAAAGAAAAGGTAGAACACACAGAGTGGAAAACCGAACAAGATGGCAGTAAAACATTTATCAGAACACTGATAGATAAATTTGTACCAGTCATCAAAGCATGGGATATGACCGATGGTTCACCCTATAAAGGCAAAATCATCACGATCACTACAGTAAAAGAACCAGAGCCAGAACTAAACGTCAATAATGATGAAATTGGTCTATCTACTTTATTTCCAATAGGTAGATTGCTAATGACCAGAGGTATTGATGCGCTTGTTCAACAAGGTCTTGATTTATTGCCCTATGTTACAAGGCATGGTCAAGGTGATTGGGGCGATGGTTATGCGTCTGATAACGAGCAAAATGATCGAGCCATTAAGGCGATGGTAGATGGGCACCTCTATGAGCGTGTTATGTCCACTTATACCCTTAGTCAAGAAACTGGCTTGAAAATTTGGATTATCACTGAATGGCATGGTGATGAAGATGGGCATATAACCACCGTGTTATTGCCTTCAGAATACTAGCTATTCACTAAAAAGCACTACAAAGCAATCCCTTCAACGGGTATGAAAATACCCGTGAGGAGATTCATACCCTTTTTTTATGTTTATTTTAATGAAATAAGAGGTATGAAAATGACTATAGCAACACAATACTGTAATAGTATTCATTTAACTAATGCAGTGGAGCTTGATGGAAAAATATCATTAGTAGATATATTTCTTAATGGTGTTATACGTGTTCGTGTTACAAATGAAGCTGGACACGGTAAGCAACTAAGGGTGACTTTTAACAGTGAGCAAACCATGAAACTTGCATTAAAGCATACTCATTGGGCACGCTTACCAGCAGAAGCTAACACCGTAGTTGCAGATATCCATGAGAAAGGTATCCGAGTTAAGCGGACTTTTTATAGAGACTTTGATCTTCTATCCAATTTATCGGAGGGAATGACAAATGTCTGAATTACAACAAATGATTGATAATACTAAAACAGTATTAACGTGGGGGCTTTGGACACAGCCTTTTAAAGTTACGTTTAACAGACGTATAAGAGAAGGTGTGGATAAAAAACCTGCAATGATACTAGATGGTATTAAATACATTAATATTAAAAAACATAGAGTACGTTTAACTTTTTGGAGTAAAAAGGATTGCCTGAAAGCCCTTAAGTTGACAGGTTGGACTTATACAGAGGATAAACCTACTCTCATTGAAACTTACAGACAGGGAGAATTCCTCATCTGTAATCAACATAAAATTCTTTTTGATAATGCTCTATGTGTAAGAGCAAGATCATTAGGAATGAAATAACTAACAACCCACAGGGTATGTGATTACCCTTGGGTACATTCATACCCTAATTATTTTGGAGTATGTAATGTGTGCTAATGAAAAAAATTTTATTGTTACCTTATCTAATGGACATGACCTAGAAGGTGAGTTTGTTGCAGATGAATGTGTACTTATGGGTGTTAAACATATTTCATTTAATTATATGTTTGATACAGACAGTAGCATAACAGTGCAATTTGATTCTGAAGAATCCTATCAACAAGCTTTAAAGCAGACTGATTGGAGACTGTCTTTGAATCATAATCATAGTCTAGGTATTAATTGTACTGAAGGTGCGGTAAGAGTATTTGATATTGTTTATGAAAAAATAGATGTATCTCCTGATGTAAAAGCAGAGAGGGCATCACAATGAGTACAAAAAATACTAAAGCGTTACAAGTATTAACGTTAATGTATGGTCGTTTTAATGAGGAAGATGAGCAAAGTAGTGTGTTATTAGGCCCTATGCTAACAGGTATCACTAAGTTAGCTTATTGCAATCTAACGATTAGGCTCTACTTTGATTCAAAAGAGTCATTAGCAGAAGCTAAACGCCAAACAGGATGGGAACAATATAATGATAAATCACTGATTATGCCAGGTTTTAATAATTATATAGTGACCAACGTTGCTATTCCAAATAGTGATGCTAGATCAATTGTTTACTATAGCCATTGGGATATAGAAGCAATAGGTTAATGAAAAAAACTGTGTACAGTGTACACAACATTTATAAACCCACAGGGTATGAACAATACCCTATGGGTAGCTGTGTTCATGCCCTGTTTTTCTTATTTTATTGGAGAAACAACATGAACACAGCACTACAAACGATACAAAACATACCAGGTAAGGGACTCGTACAAGACCTTAGTGTATTTATTAATACCTTTAAAGGCCAACTACTAGACTCATTAGGACAATCTAATCCACCTGTGTACACACCCGAAAAAGCCAATCCTATTCGCCAAGCGATAATGGATAACCTGAGTCGTCAGCCATTTCCTGCCCAAGCAGAGATAGTGCAAGCAGTTTGTGCGCTCTTAATAGAGCGTAATGAACCTGCGGCCATTATCAATGCAGAAATGGGTTCTGGGAAGTCGATGATGGCTATTACGATCGCAGCAGTATTATTTGCTGAAGGTTATAAACGATCATTAATTATTTCACCACCCCATTTAGTTTACAAATGGCGACGTGAAATACTAGAAACAGTACCCCATGCCAAAGTATGGGTAATGAATGGTCCTGATACATTAGCAAAGCTTCTGCAAGCCAGAGAAGCGTTAAAGGTTAAAAGTGAAGATGTGCCAGAGTTTTATATTCTTGGTCGTGTCAGAATGCGTATGGGCTACCATTGGCAACCTGTATGCAGAAAGGGACGATTTGTTGAACGTTACTTGGATGAAGCTTCACAAAAAACCTTTACTAAAATAAGACCAGCAGCCTGTTGTCCAGACTGTTTTAGTCACATTATTAATCCAAAAACAGAGCAACCTTACACACCTGAAGAGTTTTATGACATTAAAAATCAACAACAGTGTGAGAGTTGTGGTAGTAAGCTTTGGACATTAATGAATGGCAAAAAAGTCGAGGTTAAACAAAAAGGTTCAAAGGCTGAAGAAATCGAGCAACATGATTTTCGGAAGCAACTGGTTAAAGAAATGTGCAAGATTCCTACTATTGGTTCTGCAACAGCTAACAAACTCATCAATACGTTTGGTACTGAATTTATTGCGGAAATGTTGGTAGACAATGTACATAACTTTATTAACCTAATGGATGAACAAGGCGACTTAGTCTTTAATGATAGCCAAGCGGTACGTATGGAACGTGCTTTGGGCAAAATAGAGTTTAGTTTTGGGCAGGGTGGATACCAAGCCTCAGAGTTTATTAAACGCTATTTACCCCAAGGCTACTTTGATCTAATGATCGTGGATGAAGGTCACGAATACAAGAACGAAGGTTCAGCTCAAGGCCAAGCAATGGGAGTACTTGCCAGTAAAGTAAGAAAAATTGTCTTACTGACAGGTACCTTGATGGGAGGCTATGCAGCAGATCTCTTTTACTTACTGTTTCGAGTCATCACGAGCAGAATGATTGAAGATGGGTATAAGCCCAATGAACGCGGTAGTCTAGCTACAGCCTCAACAGCATTCCAACGTGATCATGGTGTATTAAAAGACATCTTTACTGAAAAACAAGGGGAAAGCCACAAGACAGCGAAGGGCAATAAAATGGTCCATCGTACCTCTAAGGCTCCTGGTTTTGGTCCTAAAGGTATTTTACGGTATGTACTACCTTTCACTGTTTTCTTGAAACTTAAGGAAATTGGTGGAGATATACTACCTGACTATACCGAGGAGTTTGTTGAAGTAGATATGACAGACGACCAACAAGAAGCTTATAACTACCTTGTTGGTACCTTAACTACCTTATTGAAAAAAGCATTAGCACGAGGGGATACCTCGCTGCTAGGTGTAGTACTTAATACCTTATTAGCATGGCCTGATTGTTGTTTTAGAGAGGAAGAAGTAACGCATCCAAGGGATACAAACGATGATGGTACACACAAAGTATTGGCGACAGTTGAAAGCCTATTTACTTCAGTGGACATCATGCCCAAAGAAGCGGAACTGATCCGAATTTGCCGAGAGGAAAAAGCGAATAATCGACGTGTTCTTGTGTATACGACCTACACACAGACCAGAGATACAACGCATAGACTCAAGACAATATTAGAGCGAGAAGGCTTTAAGGTAGGCGTCCTAAAGTGTAAACCAGAGGAACGCGAAGACTGGATTTTGGCACGAGTAGATGAGGGCATTGATATACTTATCTGCAATCCAGAACAAGTTAAAACGGGACTCGATCTTTTGGACTTTCCTACCATTGTATTCATGCAGACGGGTTGGAGTGTGTACACCATGATGCAAGCCAGCCGAAGGTCTTGGCGGATAGGGCAAACACTGGCTGTTAGAGTGCTATTTTTAGGTTATAGAGATACGACACAGATAAACTGTTTAGAACTCATGGCCAAAAAAATAGCGGTTACCCAAAGTACATCGGGTGATATACCTGATAGCGGTTTAGATTGCTTAAATCCAGACAGTGAGTCAGTAGAAATGGCATTAGCTAAACAACTACTGGCAAAAGCGGCTTAATAAACAACTCACCCACCAGGGAGAAACTTCCCTGGTGGAAGTTTCTCCTTCTTTTTAGGAGAAAAAATATGTTAGATCTATCGAACACTGTGTATAACAGTGATTATACAAAATTAGCTTATTTAATTGCACGAAGCTTAGCTGATCTGCGTTATTCATTACCCAATGATGATCAACTTCTTAGTGTAATTAAAAATGGTGATAGCTCAACCGATTTATTCCTCATGTAGAAAGCTTTTTACCAGATTATCTGATAATTAACCTAGCTGAAGAATAAAAAACTTTAACACACCCATTGGGGATACTCCCCAGTGGGAGTATCTTCAATTTTATTATTATCTTGGAGATTATTATGTCAAAAGCAATTGCAAACATTGTAAATACAGGTTATTCGTTACTAGCCTATGATTTGTATGATTTTGTGAAGAATCGGGGACAATTACCTGATGAAGACACAGTCCTACAGATATTTAAAGAGAGTACTGATTTTAATGAAGTAGGTAATCAGCTAAACCATGTATTTTTAGAATGTACCAGAGAAGCATTATTAAATGCAGTGTCTCAGGAATACAGAGAAAAAGTACGTGCTATGCTACTAATACGGGAAGATCTACAAGATAACTCTACTGAAGATCAATTTGAAATTCGATTTTTAGATAGAACGTTAGACTATGTAGATACTGCTGTACTGGATGACTTTTATTTTTCATTGAAAAAATATGAGCGAGATTACCTAGCTAATAACCTTACTAGTAAAGTAACGTTTTCATTTGAAGCTCCTAATCAATTGATAGATTCGCTGTTAGAAATAGAAGGAATAAATACCTTTCTTTATCAAACAGCAGTTGAACCATCGGATAAGAGAGAATATGAAACGTACATTTTGCACCAAGGACTTATTAGGCAATCATGGAAGTCACAAGAAGTTAGCTTTGAAAAGTTATCACAGCTTCATAGCTTAATACGCCCTTATATGGGAAATTTAAGAGATGATTCTGTGACACATCCTTTTAATGCAGAATTTATTGTGATCAATATAAAAGCTTAATAAGTCAAACACTACACCCACTGGGGAAATACAACTTCCCAGTGGGGCGTTGTGTTTCTCCAAATTAACTATTATTTATTTGGAGATTTAATGATGAGTCGTGTCATCGTGGCATTAACAGAAACTGGCTACTCACCTATTGCGGATAGTCTTTATGAGTATATTCAATTTGAGGGTAATTTACCTGAAGAAGATGAAGTTATAGCGTTATTTAAAGACAATGCAGGTAACTTATCAGAATATGGCCATAAGCTAAATAGATTGTTTATAGAGCGTGTACAACATATTTTATTATGTGGTGTTCGTACACCTATCTATGAGCAAGCTAAAAAATTGCTAAGAATTGAGGAAAATTTCTGTGAGGAGGATTCTAGTAATGATAGTTTTAAAATTAGCTTTGCTGGAATAACCTATCAAGATCCTTCTACTGAAGAATTAGAGGCCCTTGATGTAATCATTAGAAATTATAGCCTTACTTATTTACAAGACAATGTGGTAGTAGCTAATACTTATACTTTGTCGGTTCCTGCCGAGGCAGTGAATAAGATAAAAGAAATAGATACGGATGGTATTTGTGAGCCAATAGTTGATTATAGCTGTGGCGTATCCAGTACTCATATTATTGAGACAGGATATTTAAGAGAGCGAGTTGAACAAAATGGTGATGGTACAAATGTACAAGAATACTATGAAAGTATTTGGAAAATAATCAGTGATTATATTCCAAACTTTATGGAGATTAAGGCACATAAGCCTGATTTCTTAGTACTTTATGCATCCTATACAAATTAGGAAATCACTATGACAAATCAACTTTACTACACACTGTGTCAATTTAAAGGTGCTCATATTGCACAAAGTATTTATCCATTTTTAGCAGATTCAGGTCTTATTCCTGATGATGAGGATACATTAGAGTTAATCTTTGATGCTTGTTGTAGCGTTAATGGTAAAGTGACTACTAATGAAATAGCAGCATTCATGAACGTAGACCAACGAGAAAGACTAAAAACATACATTGAATGTCATTTAGTCCAAGTAGAAAACAGAGAAGTACTGAGAAAAGCACTAGTATATGATGAATATACTAATGTAAATAACCCAAGTTTGGATCTGTTTTGTATATTTTTTCAAGGTAAAGGCTATGGCCCAACAGTTGAAAATATTGAGGCATTATGCAGAGCAATCAATGAATTTGAACAAATGCTTTAGTGTTTAATTAACTTAGGACATTGTATTTAGCTGCCAAGAGAAATCCTCTTGGTAGCTAATCTTAGAATTAATTACGCCACTCTATTTTTACAGGTTCTTCTATGCATGGGATATTAGGCATTTGCTCTTTAAAGAAGATAAGTAATTCATCAAATCGATCTTTAGGACAAAATACAAAAGTTTTATAATTCTGTAATTGACCACTGAGATTATTTTTCTTTTGCCTTTGTAACGTAATGATTTTACGTTTTTTATCAATGAGTATGTGAGTAACTTCTTTCCATAATCGTTGCTTATGGTTAGTTAAAACTTTTTTAGATAAGTTTTCCTTAAATTTTAAGCGAGATAAAGCGGCTAACCCCATACCTCCAGGTCCTATTAAGGCTAACCAAAGCACTTCTGGTTGATTAGTATCAATAGCTGCATACAATATGACAATAACGCCAACAACAATAATAATAATAGTACCTATTATAAATTTTCTATTAAGATCTGTACCACTATAAAATTCTAATCCATACTCTGTACAACGATAAACAAATAAAAATTTTCCAAACAAAATAAAATAAAATAAAATAATAGGAAGTATAGGTATAGAAAAAATAATTAGCAATGGCCAACCAAATGGGTCTTCTGGTTCTCTTAAAAAGAAAAATCCTGTTATAGGTACTATTAAAAATATAAAAACTATAAAACTAAAAATGATTCTAGCAACAATAAGATTATTATTAACCGCCCAAATATCCCATGTTTTCAACATAGGGTACTGTGTGTGATACCATTTAACTTGATTATAATAATCTGGTTTAGTTTTTTTGTTGAATAACATAAATATCCTATTAACTACTTGTAACAGTGGGTACCCAAATAATTTGGGGGCTATTTTGAGTTAAACTGGTACCTAACTGTTGTTCTTTAGGGATAGACTTTTGATGATAATCATCTAATACCATTTTACAGGGAGTATTATAGGTTTTATCATTCAGTTCTAACCGATATAGATAGTGATCTGTTAACTGCTCATTGTTTTGGCTATTAAATACTATTTTAGGGTAAGTTATTTTAACTTCTAAAGTAATATGAGTATCTTTATCAATACTTGCTGTATCTAACCAAATATATAAAAGTCTATGTTTATTGTCTGCACTATAATATGTATCTGCTTGAACTGTTTTTAAGGGATACTTCGGTAGTTGTAATGGCTGATCTGGTTTAGAAGTTTTTGCCCAATAACGAGTTTGTTCTAATTGCTGATAAAATGTAGTTGATAAGGGTAGTTTCTTCTGGGTTTTAGTATCTACTAAAAGTAGATCTATTATAATATTATGTCCCTCCATTTTTTCTGGAAGTGCAATCCCTACCCAAATACTTTCATGGGAATTGCCTAACATTGCCCTAGTTCGCTCATCAGGGCTTAATAATTGTTTAGCTAATGGATTTACAATAACTGTAGGTTGTAGTACAGCTTTATAAAGCGCATGGTATTCTTGTAGATGCCCATTTTCAGTATCAGGCCAAAAGTTTTCATTTTTGCCCCAACTGCAACGATGTAACCATAAACGAACGCCATCACGTTTATAGTATTTAGCATAAGTTGATACGGCTAAATAAATTACACCTAAAATTAAAGCAGCTATCGCAAAGCCAGGATGTAAAGCAAACCAACCAAATTTAAACCACACCGCAGTAAATGATAATAATGTTTGAATGCCCATACTACCTGCCATAAGGCCTAGTATAAAAACTTTACCCCAAGCCCAGTAATGTTCTTCTGTACTGGTTGTGTTTTTAAGCTCATCTACTGCTCCCCATAATTCAAATCCAGCAGCAACAGTACCTACTAATGACATCATCATAAAACCACTACGTAAACTAGACATTAAATTAGCTATTTCTACCCTTGTACCACTGGTTCGAGCAAGCCAATAATTTAAGCTTCTGGAAACAACCCTTATTTTTTTGTTAAATAAATGAGGGCTAATAGAACTAGCAACAGGCGAAACCCAAATAGACATAGCTGTGTTTATAGCATAACCTGCCGATGCTACAAATTCTTTCATTTTTTCAGGGGTATAGCTCTGTTGTAGTTCTTTGGCAACAGAGCCAAAGTTGTAGAGGTTGGCTGCTAATACAATCAGTGGTAGTTCGGAGCCTTTGATTATATGGCGTCCTTGGGTTGTCCATTCTTTTACTAAGGCCAGTGTTTTGGTGTCACTGGCTCTGCTGAGTAGGGCATTTAGCAGTGGTCTATAGTTCATAATAGGTACCCCTTGGTGGCTTGTGCCTATTTCTATATACCATTTGTACGGTGGGGTTGACTCTAAAAGGTTGAGTTGTTGTTTGGCAAGGGTTATGGCTTTTTTATCGGTCAGTTTTGTAATTTCTTGTTTTTTTGCTTTTATCGCTGCTTGCCAATCTGCCATTTCTGTGGCAAAGCGTTGATTACGGGTGAGGTATATTTTTTCTCCAGAGGGGCCTAAGTTAACAATGGTTGCTTTAGCAGCATAGGCAAGCAGGCTGACATTGTCTAGGAGAGCCATTGTGTTGTTAGCAATACCTTGTAGGAGGTATTTGGTGCTGTTATTGCTCATTTTATAGAGCGTGTCAAAGAGCTTGTGGGTTACGTCATCTAGGGTTTTGTAGAGGGCATGGTTTTTTACCATGTCTAATGAGATAACACTGGCAATTTCATTAGCCCGATTAACTGCACTGACTTTGTCTAAGGCTCTCAGAATGCCTTCTCTTTCTCCTAGTAATCCTTGTAGTTCGGGTGTTTGACCTTGTTTCGCAGTAGCTATTTTTTGTGCTAGTTGTTTTTCTGTAAGTGCTTCTATCTCAGCAATAATGTTCTTGATAAATTCGTAGAGTTCTTTGCTAAAGTTGTAGTGGGCTAGTCCAATAAATACTTGGGGATCATTGAATTGTAGTTTTATCCATTCTTTTCCTTGGGCAGTTTGGTTTAGGAAGGCGGTGATGGTTTCTGTTGTTTCAAGCAGTTCTTTTGCTTGGTCTTCATCAATGGGGTCTAAGAATACAGATTCTACATTGCCATCTAGTTTATTGAGCCATGCGATAAGGTCAGGTTGGTATTTGTGTATATGGTCTTGATAGCGTTTTTTGTCTTTGGCTATTTGGATAAGGTAGTCTACCATTTCATCAAAGCGAAGGTCTTCTCGCCATGTTTTTACGGTATCCCATTCTTTGTATTTTGCACGCCATCTTTCGGATAGGTGTATGGTAGGTGCATTTTGACTAGCAGGGAATATATCGTCTAGTGCTATAGTATGGTGGGTACTGGTATCTTCTGGTTGATATTCTTCTACACGGTAATGCCATTTCTTTTTGAAGTCTACATATTGCCAAGCGAGCTCATCACGCTGTCTAATTTTGTAACGACCACTTTCGCTCATAATGTCTATATTGGGATTAACTGTGCCAGGTTCCCATGTACGGGTTTGTTTTTCTAGTAGGGCATAGATGTCTTTTAAGCATTCATAGTATTCTTCTGGCTTATTTTCATTATGGCTAATTCTATCGGGTACAAAGTCTTTTAGTTCTGCCCCTATAAGCCCTAGACATTGTTCTGCTACACCTGCTTTATGGGCGTTGTCTTGTTCAAACTGGTAGCCTTCGCCCCATCTGCCTGCTAGGTTGATGGTAAGGTCGTCTATTATGGCCAGTGGGTCATCTAGTGCCACAAAGATACCTGTATCCATAGTAGGCATAGCCCCTTGGATGGTGGTTTCATTTATGATGGGTTTTATATGTTGTGTTTCTGCTGCATCACTGGCTTGTGAAACCGTAGGTGTACTGGTTGTGGCAAAGCTAGGATTAGGGTAAGGATTTTTTTCTATATAGCTTTTGTGGTGTAACGCATTTGGTTTTATATCTGCAACATATTTACCTAGTTCAGCAATGGACTTAGTATGTGGTAGTGTTCTGTCTTGATCTGTACAGTAGGTATTTAAATCTAGCTGTCTTGCCCATTTACTAAAGAATGGTGTACACAGTTTTATTTTTATTCTATCTGTACAGCGCACCGCTGAATAGGATAAAAATATTCTGTGGGCTTGGTATTCAAGGTATTTTTTTGTGTCACCTTGTTGTGGTTTTTGTTGGTTATCATTTTGTTTTTTAGGGTCACGCTGTTTTTCTTTGGCATTGCGGTCAAAAATATTGATTAAGGTAAAGGTATCGCCTTTAATTTCGTATTCATGGAGTTCATCATCTGTCCAGTCGTAAACATAAAGCCAACCATCTCTTAGTTGACGTAAGGTATAGCTACGGGTATTTATTTGTGGAAAGTATTTTTTAGGGGTGAGTGGCCAATCCCAATCATCAGGAATTGGATGCGCTCCTTGTGAGGTTCCTTTTTTAGTTGGGGATTCGTCTATTGCGTAGCGTACAGGAAAGATTCTGATTTTATCTAGTATAGGACAAGTGCCTATACCTTTAGGATCGGGTTGGAATGCGGTATTAAGGCTGTCTTTTCTAGCCTGTTTACGGTTTGTTGATAAGGGGTTATTTAGTTGATTGGTGGTTTTATCAGGAATAATAAGTGTTTGTGCAGGGTGTATTAGGTTGTTATTGACAGGGATGTTATTTGCTTGTTTAAGGTCATTAACAGAGAGGTTAAATTTTGCAGCTATTTGGGCTAAGGATTCACCTTTTTTTACGGTATAGGTTGTTTGTGTCATGATGCTAGTATTTCCTTATTAATCCTGTTAGCTTAGTTCTATAGTATAGTCATAAAAGTGTTGTATTTTTATATCAATAGGTAAACTTTTGTATTGACTATTTTGTTGTAGCCATTGTTGATAGGGGCTATTTTCCTGACTGATAAAATCTAGTCCATAATCTGTACACAGGTCTACCCATTGTGCAATAGTACGTTGATTGGTTAGATTATAAGTATTTACTTTAACCATTGCTAGCTCAAACCATTGACTAATTTGCTCAGCTGTTTTGGATTGTAATATGTCTGCACGCTCAGTTTGTAACCATTGGTATAGTTTATTTTTAAAACGAAAGTCAGCCGCTTGATCTAATGCCTGTACTTGTGGTTCGTTTAAATAGTCTAGCCTAATGTGAGTAAACGTTGCCTCTGGTAGAGGTGCAAATATTTGCCATTGTGCAGTTTGTGGCTGCTGCCAATCAGGTATGGGGTTACTGACTTGCCATGTTTTAATTGGGCCAAAAATATCCAGTGGGATATTTCCATGATAGCTGTTTAGCCAATACCATGTGGTTAATGGATCAGCAAAACGAAATAAGGCATTACTACCTGAATCATCAGTTACCGTGATAAATTGTTTAAGGTGTTCTGCTACAGTCTGTAAAGATTGATCAGTTTGTAAAATAGTGGCACTGTCTGCCCAATCTTGTTGGATTTGCGTGATGAGATGCGAGCCATTTAGTGCTGCCACCAGAATTGGTCCTAAGTCGTAATTATCTTGAAAACATGTTCCTATATAAAGTGGAATAACTTGTATAGGCTGTTTTGCCTTATACACCTCTTTTATAGCGGTTTGACGCATTACGCCATCTATTAATGCATAGGTATTTATTGTCATTATGCACTCACTCTAGTCTGTTCTGCTGCCATTTTTTCACAAATCTCACAACGTGGTTGTGATTTTAATAATGCTTGGCGTTGGGCTAAGACCACAGGGGGTGATGTTGTGGCTGCTACTTCTTTATCGTTACTTAAAGGTGGTAATGGTACAGAAGGTGTACCCATCATAGGTATACCACCTGTCCATTGGGGTTGAGTCATCCAAATACCCATTGGATTAAGCACGATATGTTGACCAGCCGCTTTAAGAGTAAGACTAAGACCTCCATCTATCACTGTCTGGAGACCACTTTTAAGATGGATCTCCATACCTGCTTCTACGGTTTTAATGGTACCTATGGTTTCATGTTCTGAGATGCCTACTGTTTTATAGTCATTCATCAGTATTTGAGTTTTGCGGTCAAGTTCTGTTAAATGATGCTCCTCACTTTCTTGCTTTTGATAACGGTTCTTTTTAATGGTTTCACTATGTTCGTTGTTTACCTGAAGGTGTGAGTTATTATTGACTTGCACTATATGATTATTCTTAGTTAGCTGATCAAAGTCCTTCTGAGCTTGCACAAAGATTTGTTCTTCACCTGCCTTATCTTCTATTCTAAACTCATTAGAACCTACACCACCTTTAGAAGAACTTGTTTTAAATACGGATCTGGTTTTATTAGCAGGTAACTCATAAGGTACCTTATTAATGCCATTATGTAGTGCACCTACCACAAGAGGAAAATCAGGGTCACCTTCCTCATATTCCACTAAAACCTCCATACCCACACGAGGTATGACAACGGTGCCATAAGAATTATGTGCCCAATTACTGGCTACTCTTACCCAATGAGAGGAGTGCTCGTCGTAATTACCTTCTCTGTCCCAGTGACACTGAATTTTTATGCGGCCATACTCATCGCAATAAATCTCCTCCCCTGTAGGACCACACACAATAGCTGTCTGTGCACCTAATATCTTAGGCTTAGGGTATAACCTCTCAGGTCTATAAGGTACATCTTGGGGAGACAATACAAACACATTTCGATAGCCTTGAGCAAAATCCTCTAAAGGAAATTGTAATGTTTCAGAAAAGGGATAATTAATATACCGATATAATTGACTATTAGTAGTAGCACTATTAGCAGTATGCATATCACCAAAGGCTTCCAATACCGCAGGTTGTTTCCCTGCATGACAAATCTCACGAATTAACCAAGGCTGTTCCACATCTTTTAAGAGATACCCTGTTACCGTAATAAACAACCCTGGATGAAGCCCTATGACATCACTATTGGCTTCGGCTAACACTTGAGTAGCTCTTAAACGCTCTATTTCAATCTTAGCAAGCTGATCGGCTCTTTGTTTATTATCATGTCTACTGGGATAATCATAACTTTCTAATGGGGGTTCTATGGCTTCATTAGCTTTATCACTTTGTAAGCCTTGGGCATTGCCTTCAGGAATCTTCATATTAGTAAAATTATAATTTCTAAAAGAAGCTTCAGTAGTACAACTGGATAGACCAATATCAAACGACTTAATCACCCGTTCATCAGCCACAAAGCCTGTATCACTCACATACTTAATTGCTTGAGACAAACTAGAAAAAAATGGATTAGCATCCGCAAAAGTTAATGTATGACCTTCTTTACTATGTGTAAAAAAGTAAAAAATACCCTCAGATTCAGCTAAATGATTAATGAAACTATAATCGTCCTGATCATATTGAGTGCAGTATTCACGGATAGGATAAGACTCTTTCAATTTAAAAGAAAAGTCATGACCTTGCGCTAAACCATATTCAGACAATACCGTACTGATAATCTCTGGAACAGTTTTATTACGAAATACCCGTTGATTGACCCGTTTTTTGAGATGAGAAAGAGTAGGGGTAAGTACAACTTTAAAGGTAGCATAATGCTTACCAACAGCAGCTCGCTTAACGTTTTGAATAACGCCATGACAGCCAGTGGTTTTATTACTATCAAAAGATAAAAAAGCAGGTTTACTTAATAACTGAGTGATATCATAGCGAAGATGATCACAGACCAAAGTGATCTCAACAGCATAATCACTGGAGATGGCTTCCAAACCATTAAATGATAATACCTGCAATGTTGCTTTAGTATCTAATCCTTGTACATCCAAATAGAAATGGCTAGTATTGGCTGCCTCAAACATCGGTACTCCCTATTTAATCCAATAGAATAGATAATCATATCCTTAATACTAAAGTCTATCTGGTTGAAGATTGAAAGTAAAAAGTGCAAACTACTATTTTAGTATAATAGACAAGTTAATAATTATAATATAGTGCTAATTATTGCAAGTGTACAAGACATGGACAAAATACAACAAATACTTGCTGAGAAGTAAAGAGCATCCAATTTTATTTATTTTTTACTTTTTTACTCTTTCTAAATTCCCAAGGAGCAATGGCTTTTTGAGACCATAGACCAACTTTATTGTGTTTAGCTATCGCTTGTTCTTTATCATAACTACCATTTTTCTTAGTAAATGGGTAGTACCACGCCATACCTAATTGGATCATGCTTAGATTAATATCCTTCTTTATAGTGCAGCTAGGGTTAGATTTTGTGGCAGCAGGGTAGCTACATACTATTGTTTTATAATAAATAGTTCCTAATATTCTTCTATATTTATCCTTTCCATGTGTTCTTATACTGACTTCTTTATTAAAAATTAGATCAGATAACGCTTGTTTAGAACGATTGCCAAAGTCTTGGCCTTTTTCTGGAGCATCTATTTGATAGAGTCTTACCTTAATTTGTTCTTTTTGAGTAGTTAAGCAAGTGATAGTGTCTCCATCACTCACACCAACTACTTTACAATTGATTGTGTCAGCATAAGATATGGAGGAAATTAGGAGTAGGGTAAATAGTAAATATCTCATCATAATACATCGTCTAATAGGCAGTTATTTACCACATTAACAACAAGCAATTGTAAAATCTTCTAGTTGTATAAGACTATTATTAGTAATCTCATAAACAACATATCTTGCACCTTCTGAGGATAGGTGTGTTACAAGATATAATTTATTATTTATTTTAAATAAGTCATATCGTTGTACATGAGTAACAGATGAAATAGTATCTTTATTTCTAGTGATCAGAAAACCACCTTCATTATATTGAAGGTATATTAATTGAAATTGTTCATTAATCTGCTGAATAGTAGCTTTAGTTTCTGAAATAATATTACCATCCTTTCTACCATCTATAAGCTCTGACCATTGAGTGTGTTTAAGCTGTTGTTTTAGCTGATTTAGTTGTTGCAGGGACATATTTTGTGACTGATAAAACAGTATATCTTCTGGTGTATCGTTCCCTTTAAAAGCTAGAAGGTATGGTGTATCGTCACCTGGATATTCATAGGGTTCGTCTATTAAGGTAATGTGTGACCCAATAAAATCATAACCATACCTTAAAGTAGTTATTGATTTAGCTATTTGTTGATAGGGTGAAACTAATAACCATCTCTCATGGGTAGGATATAAACCATCTAAACCATAGCTATTACAGCCAATAAGAGCAACATTAGAAGTTACATTTAGCTCCATATTAATAGTTGAAATAAGGTCTTGAAAGTGGCCATCTGAATGTATTTTTATTGGAGTTTCATCATAATCTGAACCAAAATTATTGTAGGCATATAGCATAATGGTTTTTTCTTGGGTATTGAGTATGGAATATATAGGTGTATCTGGATAGTTTTTTAATGTCGCAGCAACAATACGGTGATCAATATATTTTCCACTAGATGAATAGTTTACTAGCACAAGCTTATTTTTATCAGCATATAAGGTACTCTTGATATTAGGTAGTAGTGCAAACTCATCTAGTACATAGAGTTTTTCACTTCTTTTATCTGGAATCTGGGTGGCAACTAGTTTTGAGTCTTTTTTAATATGAGTAGTAAGCTTTATATCTAATCCAATTTCTTGCTGAGACCAATTTATTGGCCATGATACCTTATTTATTGACTGTGCATTTACTGAAAAAATAAAACACCATAAAAGAAAAAATATATAAAGTTGTTGTTTTAGCATAGCATAGTCTTTAAATGATGTATTTATTAGAATAATGCTTTGCTTGTAACTTAGCAGAAGTATCTAACCCATTCCCATTAAAATGGATGCTATTAGTCGCCTTAAACATAGATATGCCTCATATTATCTAGTGTTAACTATTTATGGTTATATTCTTAATACTAATACTTAGGCCGATCTTATTGAAGAAGGTAAGTAAAAAATGCGTATTCATGCTTTGGCATAGTATCTAAATAAATAGATCACTGTCAAACAGTGGATATACTAATGATTAGCACGAGATATTATGTGTTTTTAAACATGTCACACACTGATATTGGCTCATCGGTTAATCCTGCAATAATATTTAAGTTATTAGCACTGTCTAAACTATTAGTATACACAGGAAATGATGAGGCATAGTTAGCAATAAGCCATATAGTTCTAGTTATACCATCTGTAAAAGATATTGAAGGTTTATTTTCTACTACATCCATATTAATAGTTGCTAAAGAAACAGGCCATGTAATACCTTTAGAAAATCCTTCTTCTGCATATGGGTATTTGTCATCATCTGGTAAATCTCTCCTGAGCTTACAAGAATAATTCGTCTTATCATTAGAAATTAGTGCATCATTTAGCAAGAGCAAGTAAAGCAGTTCAGTATCAACATATACTAAAAAATCGTTATCATGAACATAATTTGGCTTATCATATTTCATATACTGATCTTCTTTACCAGTAAGAGAAATACGCCATACTAAGCGTGTACTAGTGTGCTCAATAAGATCAGGGGGAGGGGGAGAAACATGCTGTTTTAGTGACTCTCTTAACAGTACTATTTCTTCAGCAAGTAAAAGATTGTAACCAGAATATTGAGGAATAGTTCGTTTAGGATAGATGTACTTTTTTTTGAATAGATTAAATAAACCAAACATAATTAACCATTTCCTTATATTAATATTTTATTTTTTAATGGATACCCAAAACCATCACAATAATAGTAGATATCTATAATCTGGTTATCTATTGAATAAGTAATTTTAGCAGATATTTTTCGTTTATAGGTTTTTTTCAAGCAGAGTTGTTCTTTAATAACAGCACAATCAATATTATTAGAAACGTACTTATTAATAGTTTTCTCAATTTCTGATTTTAATGAACTGTTAAAATTAAGCCGTAGTTTAAAGTCTTTTATATAAGATACATAGCGTATCATGCCAAAAACAGCGATTAATAATGGAATACAGTCGATGGCTTTATCAGGATAATATAATGACCATGCACTTAGCATAAAAAAGATAATATAAAGAAAAATAGAGAATCTATTTAGATAGATATATTTAAATTTCAAAAAATACCCAGTTATTTTAAGTATCATGAGGTAGGAAAGTTAAAAAATAAACCCAGTTAAAACTGGGCCTATTATAAAATTATTTCTTTTTAGACTTTTTAGACTTTTTAGCTGAAGCAGTATTAACAGTGTCTTTTAAAGTCTTGCCAGGTTTGAATAGAGGGGCTTTTTTAGCAGGTACTTTAATTGGCTTGCCAGTTTGTAGGTTACGTGCCATACGTGCCGATCTTTCTTTTACAGTAAATGTGCCAAAACCTACTAAAACTAATGAGTCACCTTGCTGTAAGGTTTCAGTTACCGTTTCTAAAAAAGCATTTAGTACTTTAGTTGCTTGCGTATTAGGAATGTCTGCTTTTTCACTTATTGCTTTAACCAGTTCTGCTTTGTTCATTACTTATTCCTATAAAATATATAATTGTAAAAGAATTATACCACATCGAATGAAGCCACCTATTCATTGCCACTAAGATAGAGTGATTTTATTTTCTCATTAAGTGGTAAAATTGAGTAGCCAACCTCCTCATCTCCTTCAAATAAGCACTCAAAACGTGAATCCTGCCTATTAAAATAAAACTCCTCCATAGTTAATTCAAACTCAGCCAATACACTAGTGAAATTATCGTACTCTTTGTATGCATTATGTTGAATGAAATCTTTTAGATTTCCTTTTTTATTTACTTTCATCTCTTGTTTAAGGACATTAGGTTGCTTTATCCAGTGATAAAATTTATCAAAAAAATAATCACTATAACCATCCAAATAAACACTTAAACAGATAAGTGAAGCGGCATACTTTGGTCTTTCAATATTTTTTTGATTAGGTAAAGGTCTTATATGTAGATACCAATAGCCCAGATCAGGATCAAAAGCTGCCAGTAGTGCTAATAACTCACACCCATCCTTTCTAGTACCATAAGGCTGCTTATAATCTACCATTAAACGACTAACTGTTAAAATACCTACCGTATCAACTAGTACCCCCGAGCATATATTTTCTATTGACCCTTGTAAATCGTTCTCTATCATTTCATTAAGCAGCATTGTATCCACACCTGATTCTGCTAAAAGCTTATCATGTTCGTCCTTTATTACTGCTAAACTTTCTCGTGCTTTATCTAAGTTAATATCTGGAGCAATCCTGTCATAAAGCTTTTTTGTAAAATCAGTCATATATAATTTTTTCCATTATTTATTAAAGTAAATCGTTTATAAAAAAATATTTAGCGTATCAATGATAAAATCATATAAATCTAAGTTATTTTATTCCTTAGTTTCAAAAAAATGTTTCCAAGGTAGTGTTGCTACACCTCTTGCCTTGTCTAATATTTCAGCCTTAATAAATACTGCCTCAAGCTCAGAACAGTTATGTTGTTTCATTAAATCATGACGTTCTTTCTTCTCCTCTGGCTCAGTTTCTGCAAGTGCTAATACTAAGCTAGGTGGTACAGCTCTAAACATAAGCTCATTACGCTTAGATAAAATGACGCCTTCAGTATATTTACGGGGTTCTTTAGAGGCTGAAAGTAGTAATTGCCTTTGTGGTTCATTTAAGCTCTTAAATCGAGCAATAGCATTGATCTCATCAGGTGGCATATTTAAACAGCACCACCATTCGATCATGTTCAACATGGTTTCAGCTGCATCAGGAAAGTCAGCTAAGTTTTGTGTAGCGAGCCAAAACCATGCACCCAATTTACGCCACATCTTAGTAATTTTGACTGCATAAGGAGCTACCAGGGGATTTTTAGTAATAATATGCCCTTCATCGGTGATCATAATAATCGGACGACCTGAATATTGGTCACGTTCAGCAATATTATTAACGGTATTCATTAAGGAAATATAACTAATGGCCATCTGTGCTTCGTAACCTTCACGAGCATAAGTAGCAAGGTCCACAACCGTTACATCTGACTCAGGCCATGTCACACCCTCACGATTAAATATCTCCCCATCCATGCCTTGCGTAAACAGTAGCATAGACTCAGCCATCTCATTAATGCGTTCGCTGCGAATTTCCCGTAGAGTAGGGTCTTGGGAGGCTAGTTTTAAGGCCTTATAAATATCCTCTGTTAACACAGCCCTGTTTTCTTTTACACAAAGTGCTGCTGCATCTAAAATACATTGACGTATTAGGGAGCGATCAGCACGAGTAAGACGGTGTTCTTCTTTAGGTTCACCCCCAGTAATCATCAGTCTTGCAATGATTTCTAGTTCACCTAAGATATCACGCTGCGAGTCTGCTTCATCTTCTTCCTCACTAGTGGGTAAATCATCTTCAGGCTTGTCGGAATCTACTTCAAAAGTAGCCACTACATCAGGTTTTTCAATTAATAACTTAGCATCATTAAAAGGTGCTAAAGTAATACCAGAGCCTTGTTTTAAGGAAACCTGGTTGACACTTAAGTCTTGTAATTTAAAGAACTGACCTAACAGACCAAAAGAATTACCTGCCTCAACAATAAAAATACGAGGGCGGTACACAGCCATTGCTTGCATAATAATGGCTACTAAGGTAGCTGACTTACCTGCACCTGTAGGACCAAAGATAAGCATATGAGCATTCATGGCTCGATCTAATTGGGATAATGGATCAAGAGTGACTGGAGAGCCACCCCGATTAAAAAATGAGATACAGGGATGCCCCGTACCCACTGATCTGCCCCATAAAGGAGCTAAATTAGCAATATGTTGAGCAAAGATATACCTTGTATACCAATTTTTACGATCCTCATTAGGATTAAACACCATTGGTAGCCATCTAATATACGAATTACAAGCTGCTACTTCTTCACCATCACGCACAGGCTGTAGTCCTGCATTGGTGATGATATTAGTCAGCTGAATAATACGTTTTCTAAGGTGCTTTTCATCGTCTGCTCTCACATAAAAAGCAATGGTACCTTTATACAACTTATGCTTGGACGCAATAAGGCTTCTAGCATTGTTTACATCACTACGGGTGGTGGTAGAAGCGATATTATCGCCAATGGCTTTTTTAAAGAGTAAATTAAGATGATCCTCTAATACATCCTGTGGTGTAACTAACATTGTCATAGATAAAATAGTGTTTTCAGGTAGTCTATCAAACATTGCATTTAACTGATCACCTACCTGAATTTCCCCTGTGAGTTGTCCTACTTTGGGTGGGTCTCTCAGTTGATCGACCACTACAATCTTATGTGGCACATCATCAAAGTACCATAAACCTTTTTCAATATCAGAACGTGGCTCATTAAAAAATAAACGTTCAGCAAAATCATGATCAAAAGGTAAGTCTAATAACTCATTATCATCAGGATCATTGGCTTTACGGTTTAAGTAAGGTACTTTACGGTAAAACTGAATAGGGTCATCATCGGTTAATTTAGGACTGGGGTTAAACCAAGGCATTAACCATTGATAAAAACCTTTAGCATCCATCCGATTGGCTTTAATAGAAGCACCTGCTAAACCTACAGTGACTTTTTCACAGGTTTGATTAAGTAATTGTTCTGGAGACTGTTGACCTTCTTTTACCTTATGATTAGGTAGTAACCAACGATAGATGACTAAACGAGTACATCTATTTTGACCACGCCAAGGCAATTTAGTAATTTTGTTATCAACAAATAAACCACCTGATTTAGTGATTGACTGAGTATGGAGTTCTGTCAATGCTAAATAATAATCACTATAAGTAGAGCCTTTGGCTTGAGGCTTTATATAATCAGCTAATTGGTCTAAATAAGGAGTAAAATTATTATCATCTTGGCAAAAGAACTGCACCACCCAAGGTTCTGTGTCTAGCTCATCAAAGCTGTCTTGTAGCGCATCTTCAACAATGTCTCTGGCATTTTGTAACCAATCCGAGGTTCTTCCTTCAGTGCCTATAGGCACTAAATCAAAGATCGCACCTACGGACTTACCATCCTCTAATAAAAAACATTGCCCATCTTCTAGGTACTCCACCCAAGGTAAAAAATCAGAGAACCCTGGTTGATGGGAATAGATTTTCTCTTGTTCATCTAATTTAGTAGCTCTTGGTTGCTTGGGATTACGCCATGATGATATTGATTGATTAGCGTTAGTGCTAGAGTTTTCAGTCGTTTCAGTTTGCTGCGCTGCTACCTGTTTTTTAGTAAATAAAAACTGTTTTACTTTATCTAACATTTAATAATCCTCTTTACGTTCACCAGGCATGGCATATTGCACTTTGCTATAAAGGGGAAAAACAGTAGAGTATCCTGGTACGGGCACTTGCTCTGCACCTGCTAAGTGAGGGTATACATACATCACCAAGTCAGGGTTGGGCAAACGTTGAAATTGGCTATTAATTTCATTAATGGCTGTACGGGTATAAGGCTCTTGTAGCTCATGGGGAATATCTACAGAGCGTCTTAATGTTGATCGGGTATCTAATAGTTGTTGATTAGTACCCGTTCCTGAACTATTAAAGACTTCCATCATGGTTTTACCATCATTAGGAAACATCTTATCCTTAGAGGTATAACAACCCGTTAATACCAAAGCTAAACTAATCAAGAGAACTGTTTTTTGTAGTGTATGCATTGTGTCTTACCTTTCTACCATTAGGTTCATAATCAATCATAATTTCTTGGTCAATATGCACTGCAATCTCAGCATGAGGCGGTACATAGATAGCTGCAAAGGCCTCACCATAGAGTTTATTAACCCAGTTACGTACATCCTCAACACCACCCGATAAAATAGTATTAAGTGCACCATTACGATCACTAGAAGTACTGTTATTACTGCTGTAATAACCGCCATTACTGCCTTTATCATCTTTACTTAATACAGAAGCTAAACCTGCACCTGCCGCAGTAATTAATGATTGAGTACCAATGTACTCTTTAGCATTGGATTTGCGTTCACCACTGACACAAGGAATACCCACAGGATCAGAGATATACCCTAAACCACCTCTGATTTTGCTAGTATTGGTATTACTGGTGTTATTATTACCATTGGAACGTGAAGCTTTAACAGGTTCTGGCACCGTGCGAATAGTGCCATCCTCAAATACAAAGGTAATGGAGTCAATCTGACCTCGTACACAGGATAATGTCCAATCACCTGTAGCAGTGCCTGACATCACTGCACTATGCACTTCAGGTAAATCAAAGCCATTGGCTGCTAGATTATCTTTACCTACTAACACCTTAAAAGGGTAGGGATCTGATACTGTACCGTTAACAGGTACTCTACCGATCAATGCAGTCATCGCAGTGGAACCCACAAAAGTAGAGTTTTGTGCAATCGTATACACAGGTTTCTCATCCTTTAAACGATCTTCATCTGAGTAATGTACTTTACGTAGCTCAAGTGGCTTTTTTACTTGATCTAAACTGTCATTAAAGCTTTTGTTCTTTTCTGATACAGTACTACCAAAGGCATTAGGAAAAGCAAAGCCAGTATTCTTTTGATTATTTCTAGGGTCAACAACAATAGCATCATCTGGTTCAACCCAAATAATACCTTTAGGCTCATTATCCTCATTGGCTAAGTTAGAGCCACCAATAGGTAGCTGAGCGTTTTGATTACTTGTTAAATCACCGATCTTGCCCTGAAGGAAATTAAACTTATCCATAATGCCCTTGGTTTTGGTATTAAACTCCTTATTGGCATTTTCTTGTGCTTTAAGAATTTCCTCACGTGCATTGGCTGTTGCATCAGAAACTGCCTTATTAATTCGACCAGTAAAGTCAGATTCTCTTGCTCTTAAGCGATCATTCTCTTTTAACAACTCATCATTCTTATTCTTTACATCCTGAATTTCCCGACGGGTTTGTTTCATCTGACCTAATAGCGTAGCTAATGTATCTTTTGCAGTATCTCCTTCGATACCTAATGCTTTGGCTTCATCGGCTGACAGATGTAATGAGGGATCATCAGCAAAAGAGCCACTTTTTTTACCACTAGGAACTAATACCAGAACTAATATAAAAGCGATCACACCTACTACAATAAACTTTAAAATAGCATTGCTTTTCATGGTGCTATTACTCCTTTGTCTTACTTATTGAAGTAAATAGAAATCGCTCAAGCCCTGCACCTTGAGTCACTAGGTAGAGTGTGGTGGTATCTTCAGCAGTTTTAATCTCACCTAAGTAACTGTGTTGAAAAGTAGCTGCATAAAAATTACCCTGAAGCTTACGAGGATCTAAATTGATCTTAGTAAATCCTTTATTAACAAGCTTAATAGCCGTTACATAATGATCACCTAATCGCCATGCAATTAATGCGTTAGCTTCTATAGGATAGGTGGGTAGTAATGTTTTTAATTGTGCTTGCGTAACTCTAATAGGTACTCGACTAATACCTGGTATGGGTTCAATAGTGCGTAGTGGTGCATACAAAGATTGAGCAGCATAACGAGTTAAAGCGATAGGGGCAGGGGTTTTAATTGACTTTGCTACTTGTGCATCATGGTATTGTTGCTCATCATCTGTAAGACTTAGCTGTGCATCTTTAGCGTCAATGATACGCACAGGTTCAAGTGCTCGATCACCCTCAATAGTAGCAATATCTATCAGGATAATTTCACCTGTTTCCACTACTTGTACTTGCAGACGAGAAGGGGCGATCTGATCATTGGCCAATAAGTACAATGCTCCACCTGTAGATTGCACTCTAAGCTTATTTCTAAGAGAACCATCAACACCAACACGAACATTCTTATCTAAAAAAATAACCCGCTCTTGACCTAATACTAAAGGGACTGCAAGGGGTAAACGTTCCCACTTTAATATCTCTACAGCTGAAGCTGTTATTGGTAATATTGTGAATAAGCCTAACATTAACCACTTTTTTACATAGTTTATATATCTTAAATGTTTTACATATCTAAACATTATCTATTTCCCCTCTGGTATTTCGAGTTTCTGAGGTGTGGTGATAAAGCAATCAAGCATTAAGCCATACGGATTTCTTTCAGGATCTGTATCAAACCGAATAATCCGCAGTGGATAACGGGCAACTGCTCTTTTTACTGGCTCAGAGAGATAGTATTCATCAGCATTTAAATCGAGATTGACTTGCCAAGTATTCCTATCCAGTTGCTTAACTCGATGAGTGGGATTATCTGCATAGCCACGCCCTAGAATTTCATACACGCCACGCACCCGATTACGGAGCTCACCTGCATAACTACGTGTTTCGTAATCATCTTCAAGCACTGCCTTACACTTAGGCGTTATAAAATGCTGATAAGCATTAATATTATTTTTGTAATCAACCTCGCCATTGCTCGGCCAACGATTGATTTGGGTAAATAAATACAATGCAAAACCATACACATTTTCAGGTGGAATATCCCACCATAAACGTGTACTACCTGCTCTAAGATCTGGAGGTACATGTACGGTTAGCTTTTCTGGAGATTTAGACCACCCATAACCTAAATACAAACATAGAATAAATAGAGCTAAAATAACTATTCTAAGTGTCTTAATATGAGAGTCTTTAGCATCAGAAGCATTTTTAAATTTACTCATCGACTTGTTCTTCCTCGTCTAAATGATTTAATTTATTAATAAGTTTTTCACGAAAAGGTTCTGTACGTCTGATAGACCAATGACCCGAACGAATAATGAGTGCCTTACCCAATTGGTACCCCCACCCAAACTGGGCAGTCCACTGGATTTTTCGATAAAACCAGGTGTCTGGCTTATTACGTTTAGCGCGTCTTAAAGTAGTTGAGGTAATCCATAAGGCAATGGCAGTAACAAGCATCATAGAGGTAGGTATTAAAAAGGCCTTACCTACAATGATAAAAACCATAATACCGATCACAGTACCTACGATTAACCCTGCAACAAAGGTCACTATTAACTCATCAGAGGTGAGTCCCCGTAATACTACGGGGAACTTGTTGAGACGCTCAGGTATGAAAGTAACAGTCCCTTCATGATTGTAGAAGTCACGTTCTTCCATAAACAGAACCCCTTATCGACTTGAAGCTGCTTCATTAGCTTGGTTAAGAAGCCAAATAGCAATCACAATTAGCACAGCACCCACTAAGATACACATGCCCAGTTCTGCCCAAGTTTTTTTACCTTTTTGTACATCAGAGTAAACAGCTACGCCATACCAAGCTACAGCGATAAAAGCAATGACACAGATACCAATACCGATGATATTAGAACCTGCTTTAATCCATTCAAAAATCTGATCCAGTAAGCCACCTGAATCGTTAGGATTTTGCACCGCAGGTAATTTGGCATGTGCATTACCATAAGCTAGGGCACACATAATTAAAGCTAAATGCTCTTTTTTCATTTGTTTAAATCGTTTTAACATGCATTGAGTCTCCTAAAGCACAACATAAAAGAAGATCCCTAGACCACAGGCTATACGAATTACACCACCACTGAGTTTGGCAAAAGTTAAGTTTCCTGAAGCCCACCCTCTATATAAAGTAACAACAGTCCATGCTGCCCATAAGAAAGCAATAGTTGCGATAAAGGCTGAATTTAAGAGACTTAACCGATCAATCGAAAAACCCGCAGCATTTTGGAATGCGCTGCTTTGTGCATCATTCATGAGCAGATCCCTTGTTATCAATACGATAATCTGTATTAAGTTCAAATAACTGTCTCGGTTGAGCACGTGATGGTTCAAGGTAATGTAAAAGACCTTGACGAATAGCTTGTATATCTTTTTTTAGTCCAGGGTAATCAAAACTAAAACGATCATTTACAGAAGTAGTTGAATTAGCCTTACTCTGACTTGCTAAGACATCAATATTATCTAATTGAATTAACATTAAACGCAGTTGCTCACGTTCATAATCTGAACCTGCCATTGCATTAAAACTAAATAAACTAAAAATAATAATGAAAGATCTTATAAAAATGCTCATTAAACAAACTCCAATAAATGATGTTTCAGTGCTTAATGAGGATCTAATAAAAACAGAACAAAAACAGTGTCTAAATAAAAATTGGTCATTTTTATTTAGAAAGGATATATTTAATTCTTAAGTACTTGATTAATTTTAATTGTATTATGAATGGCTTTTATAAAGGAGTTATAATTATGGACAAAGGAGTAAAAAAGCTAGGTGAGATAAAATTTAAATTCTCGCATCTTTATATTATAGATATGCTTGGTGGTGAGGATAAAATTATTGAACTACCTCAAGAGGCTGTGGAAGATTGTAAAGATAGGATAAATACAGCAGAGCTTCTTCTTAAAAATCTTACTGGCAATAACGGATCATTTACCCTTAAGTATTGTAAAATCCATAATAAACCAATGTTGGAAAATTTATTAGAAAAGATAAACGAGAATGTTAAAAAAGAAGGAGAATTCCCTATTTTACACTTCGAGTGTCATGGTCATAAGAGTAATTTAGGCTTAATGATTTCATCCACTAATAAACTTGTGAAATGGGATGAGCTTATTCCATATTTTATAGACATTAATAAATATACTAAAAATAATTTTGGTGTGGTATTAGCAAGTTGCAATGGTCTAGGTATTCTAGAATCTGTAGAAATACCTATGGGAAGTCCTTTTGGTTTTCTAATAGCAACTGACAAAGAGGTTGCAGATATTTATATTAAGCAGTTTATGGACTTTTATAATATTTTGTTTTATACAAATGATATATCAAGGGCAATGGAGAGTATTGCATCCGAATTTAAGTCTTTTATAAGTCAACAGTTATGTATAATTTTTATGTCTCATTTGCTATATTCACTTAAAGAACGCAAAAGTAGAAATGATTTTAAAGAGTATCTGACTAGTGAACTGAAAGATAACTTATCTTCTTCAAATTTAACTCCTATTAAAACTATTAGGAATGATGCCAAAAATAAAATAAAAAACATGAAATATTATTATGAGTTGTCTGCTAAGAGATTTCTTCATGGAGCAGAACCTTACCCTTACGAAGAAGTTGATGAACTTTTTCAGCAGTTAAAAAATGATAGAGAGGTGCAAATTATACTGAAATCCCGAAAGGAGAAGAAAAAATGATGTTTTTTTCAGAATTATTGTCACCTTTATTAAAAATTGCCAGATTATTTCCTGCTTTTTTTGGGAAAAAGAAATCTCATCCTTTTAAAAAATTAGAGGCAAAGATTATTAATAGGTGTATTGTAGCGGAGTTGCCTGAAGTAATTCCTTTTAAAATAGTAAATGAAGCAGGGGATCAATATAAAGGTATTTATGTAATTGGTCTTTTAATCTGGAATACAGGCAATCAGGCGATTACCAAAAAAGATTTCCCTAAAAAAAATCCATTAATTATAGAAATAGATAAAAATACTGAACTAGCAGGTTATGATGTAATTCCAGTATATGAGGAGATAAGCTGTAGTTTAGAAAAGATTGAAACAAATAAGTTAAGGTTAAGATTTGATTTTCTTAATCCTCAAGAATATGTTGTTATTCAGTTATTTGTAACTAGCGATCCTTATGTACCTGTTAATATTTGTGGGCGTTTTTCAGGACAGGAGGAGCCAATAGATCAGACAGCCTTAGAAGCTAAAGCTTCTTTATCAGAGAGATTTATTGCTTTTTTTATGCTCATATTGATTTTTAATGCAATGCCTGTTTGTTTTATAGCATTAGGGTTTATCTATGTAAATTATGGATTTGATATGCTGATAAATGATATGGATAAAATACCTAGTTATTTATTAAGTTCAGTTTCCACAGGCGTAATAATGTGGCTTTTGTTTATTTATTCAAGACTAACTTACTGGTTTGAAAAAAAGAAATACCCTAAAGGTTATCCATTAATGGCAGATTTGGAACTGCCTATCTGGGGAAGTGTTAAAGCTTTTTTTAATACTTTGTTTTTTGGGAAAAAGCAAAGAGTATCTGTATCCCTTTTTAATTGGGGTGAACCAGTCTTGTTGTCACACCGTAAAGTACCCCGAAAAAATGCTAATGATTGGGTTATTTAATTCTTTTCCAAAAAAACACTATCCCATCCGTAATATTGTAAGCAGATCCAGTAGTAATACCTTGCTCCGTTGGCAATAAATCTATTGCGCGGAGTAGGGCTTGAGTACTCACTAATTCATAGCCTTGTTCTTCATAATGTTTCATGTGTTCTTGGATTTGATTATTAAATAACAGTGTCTCAGGTGTTTTAGGCTGTTCTTTGTTCTTAAACAGTTTATTTATAAATCCTGATTTTTGTTCAATAGTGTGAGGTACAACTAAATAACTAGAAGTGTGTTGAATGGCCATAAAGAACTCCTTATAAATATTTTTTAAACGTTGCAGCAGTAATAGTAATTGCTAAACCAAGTGCAAAAGCACAAGGCATCAGTATTAACAATGGGTTTACAGAAATAGGGCAAGATAAATAAATTAACCAGGGCGCAACAGTTAATGTTGGAATATACCGTTTAGCTCGATGATAGATAAAGCTAGACTCACGACCTGCACCAAAGCGACGTAGATCCCGTCTTACTAAACCTTCTGTAATACCTGTTAGGGAAGCCAATGCAAATAATGGAATAGATAAGATTAGAACACTTAATCTAACAATAAATGTTAATGTGACATAAATAATGGCCATTAGATAATCTTCAATGGTTATATAGATTGAAGATAAGGTGCTACTTATATCACTACCATACATACTGTTATAGCGCGCTTTTTGGGTAAACTCAACAAAGCCAGTTTTCTCAAATCCCCATGTATAAGCTTGATCTAATAACCAATGGGCAGTAGTGACAGGTTCAGCCATTAATAGCGATTGCTTGAAACTATCATTAAGCCATCCTAACTCCACTTTAAACATCTGCTCACTGTGGTGCCATCCCTCGTTATTCCAGAAGAAATAGATGCCCATCCATTCAAAAATAACCGATAAGAATAAAGAAAATAGTAAAATCATAAAAATACGTATCAATAAACTAATGAGTTTACCTAACATTCCCTGACGTTTATTTTGTACATTTTCTGCGGCACTGACTGAGCTAGACATAGTGATTCCTTAATGAATACTAGAAATATCTATATTTAAATACAGTAAAACAGAGCCTACACAGGGATCTTCTACCATTAATGCTTCTTTAGGTGACTCTAATTCATTGGTATACTTGTTGCCTAACTGCACATCCACCTTTCTTGGTAAAAAACCAAGTTTCTGTAATTCATCTATTAGCATTTCTTCAGAGTCCAATTTAAATAGGCTTTCTTTACTCACCGTTTGTTGTAACAACTCCGAAGGAGAGCTTTGATCTTCACAGTTAAAAAGGGTGATAGATTCGATAACAGTTTTGGTATTGTTTATATTAGTCATAGGAAACATTACTATTCATCCAAATAATCATATTGCGCTATAGGCTCTTGTACTTGATTAGTCATAGAAATATCATTTAAAAAATCCTGATCAATCACCTCATCAGGTATTGTTGCAGGTATATCAGTATAGGATTGTATTAGCTCATTAAAGCCATCAATGGTAGTAGGACCTGTTATTGATGATTTCCACCATTCACCTGCACTGGCGTTATAGGTATTACGCATATCATTAACAATGTCCTGAAGGTTTTCAGGAAGAATGTCATCAGGATCGGGTTTAGGTAATGGCATTCTTACTTTCCATAATTCTCCACCTTCTTGCAATGAAAACATCTGACCTTTAGGTAGCTTAGTCATAATGGCAGGTTCTAGCATAGGTACACTGGTTTGACTAACACGATCTTGTGATGAGGATGTAAACTCTGTATTGGCTGTTGGATCTGCTACATCCGTAGCACCCGATACGAGGGTATTGGTTAAAATATTTACTTTAGGTAATTGGTTAGTGAGTAACTCCCCCGTTTTAGGTTCACGTACTCTAAGCATTTGCAGATTATTAAAGTTACCTATTACCTGACCTGCTTTAGCCGCATTGCCTATACGTGCTTCAATATCACTTAGGGTTTGCGTATAAGCAGTCACTTGAATACCTGCACCCCCCCCTTTATTGATTAAAGGAATAAACTCATCGCCCATTAACTCATTGAACTCATCCGCATGAATATTAATAGGTATTTTTTTAGTATCAGCTGCGCCTGGTAAACCTTCATTTATACCATGCTTATAAATCCAACCTGCTACGGATACTAAATCAGCAAACATCGAGTTCCCCACAGCAGCAGCAACTTCTGTATCCGACATTGCATCAAGGCCAACATACACCACACCACGTTTACGAATAACCTGCATCCAATCAAAGATTGGGCGATCATCCGTTAAATCTGAATAATTAGGAGCTAATAATTCAGCGGTCTTACCAGAGGTGAGCTTCTCAAGTAAAGGCAGTAGGGAAGCCACAATCTTATCAAAGTAAGTTTTATCATAACGTATTGCTGAACGTAAACCATCCAACACGGGCTCATAGGTTTTAGAGGCCGAAATATACTGATCAATAGCAATAACCCGTCTTTCCCTGCCTTTCATATTAAAAGGTAGATTTCTTTCATCTATACTGCCTTCAATTTTTACAATTATTTCAGCAGCATTAGGTTGATGTTTATTGAAATACGTCATGGCATACTCAACAAATAACTCATCCATATTGATCACATAACGGGCAATTTGTGCATAATCAGGGCGTTTACCAAGGCCTACTAAGGCTCTAGCAATAATATTCACAAATCGCCAAGCAAACTCTTTAAATGCTGCACTATTACCCGATCCACTTAATTGACCTGCTACCCTAGAAGCTACCTCAGAAACACGTCCAAAACGTCCTACCGCGTTATAACGAGCTGATAATTCAGGGTGGCCTAGATGGAACATATAAAACTCATTTAAACGACCTGCACGTTTACATTCTGCATAGACACGTTTAAGAAGATCAGCGTCACCTTTCGGGTCAAATACAATAACCACATCACCACGATGAATGTCTTGGGTTACATAGAGCTCGCAAAGCCTAGTTTTACCCACACGAGTCGTACCAAAAACAACGGTATGACCAACACGCTCGCCCAAAGGTAAATAAGCATCTGCTTCATTCGGTTCTACACCATGTATAGTGGATTTACCACCAACAGGGGGTAATGGTCGCACTGGGTTATACCAGGCATCTTTTTGGGTAAACTTAGCAATAGAGGATAACGGGGTATTTTCAAGTTTCTTTTCTAAATAACGAGCAAAATTAAATAAACCCGAAGGCGTAATATACTTCTGAACATTAGGATCTTCTGCATCCAATAAACGTTGAGTATGCTCTCTAGTCCATTTAAAACCTTTACCCATAAAAAGGTATTGTTTGCTAACAGGTACTTGTTTAGAGGTCATTTCATAACGAGGTAAACGTTTAATATTACGTTGATAACGTAACACCTCGTAGCCTTCTTTAGCTCGCACTGCACCAAACGCACCAAAGCCTAACGCAGTGTAAATCCCAATTTGTGGGGTGAGGGCAAAAGCCCAAGGAGAATATAAACATAAACCTGCCGAACTAAAACATACAGCAGCTGTATAGAGTTCAACAGGTGGTCTTAGTTTAGTTTCAAGTATATGCTTTTTTGCCATAGCCTTTTCCCTCGTAAAAAGCCTTTTGGTTACTGCTCAATGGCTGTGGCAGTAATTAATACAGGGTAGTGGGAGAGTGCTAAACGATCAGCAATATCATCACCAGAAACAGGTAATATCATTAAATTAGGAGCTAGTTTTTTTAACTGATTTAAGCTGCTATTAGTTTTTACATTAACCACTAAACCGACTGCTTGTAGCTTTTCTAATGCCACGACACGTTCTTTTAACCAAGCTACTGATAGGTCATCATCACCTATCATAAAAAAAGGCCTGATAAGTCCATTAGCATTGATAACTCTTGGTTCAACTTTACCAGGAGAAAGTTTGTCACTAATAATGGGTAACATGGCAGCTTCATTGACTGGCTTAATGTTTAGAGCAGGTATTTTTTTGATAGGTTTTGAATTATCTTGCACATTCAAAGATTGGTAGTATTTAAGAGCTGAACTATTACTACGATCAACTACTACAGTAAGCTGCTTATCTGGATTAGCCATTGTAATTGCACTAGAACAAACAAGACATATACTGATAAAAAAAGTATTTATACTATTTATATTTAACATAGAGATTACCTAATAAAAAAATGACATCCCTGTCTATGAGCCGAAACAGTTAATTACTTACTACGAACTAATTGTCCGTTGACCTCTTGGAATGTGGCAGGTAAGGGAATACTGTCATTACCTACTGTTTTCCAGAGCTTAGAACCATGATTAAGGGTGATTGATTTACTAAGAACTTTCTGAGGTGTAATGCCTGTTTTAGTTGCCCATTTCCTAATAACACTGTCATCGTTATTACTGTCAATCATATAAATATCAAAGTTTACATTGGTTTTTTGAAGGTCTTTGACTTGCTTATCACACGTAGCACAATTTTGTTTGATAAATACCGAGAGACGTTGGCTTGTTGCTACAGACATAGAGTCATTAGTGACTTTAGCTTTACCTAAATTTTCTACAGGTAATCTATTAGGGTAAAGGCGTTTAAATGCTGCTGTATAAGCTCTTTGATAAGCTAATTCTTTTTCGACACGTTCAAACTCCATCTTTACTTGTAGTTCAGCGTATTTTTGACGTTCTGCATCTGTTTCAGCTTCAATACCTAGTGTTGTTAAGGGATCTAGGTTAGGCGACCAATATCCACGAGGTCCCTTCTTAATCTCCTCAAACTTTTGCCACTCTTGCTCAGTGACTCCCCACCGAGCAGCTTGTTCTTCTTGGTATTTTTTTTGGGTACTCTCTGTAATAGAGGAATAGCTTTGATTAACACTACCAAGCTTTTGTTCAGTTTGTTGTGTTTGCATTGTAGGAGAATTGGGCGTAGGCAATTTAGCGTACGTATAAGAGGTGGTAATACTTAATAAAACGATAGACACTATTTTTTTGTTGAACATGATTAAACTCCATTAACGAATAGTAATAACTTGTTGGCGAGTACCTACATTAAATACAACTGCATTTGTTCTAATGCTTTTCAGTTGCCAACTACGGTAACTATCACCTGTGCGTAATAATTTAATTTGATTCAGACTATATGACTTAGAAGGAGCAACAGAGACAAACAACTCTCCACCACGAGACTCAATACCTAGCACTGAGAAAGGAGGAACTAAGGTTTTTACTACAGGCTTTTTTTGTTGTGCTATAGCAGGGGAGTCAACGGTAATACTTAGTGGACTTGTTTGATGTTGTTTATTAATAGCAGCTGTAATATTAGTTTTATTTAACTCATAGACTCTCTGATTTAAGTCTTTTAACTGAAATTGTAAGGTACTCATTTGGTTTTGCAGGGTACTTAAATCCTCAAAGCTAGGTCTATTATCATCTTCTCGTTTTTGGTTTAAGGCTTGATCTAATTGATACTGCTGAACTTCATCCGTCCGTCTAGATAAACTTACCACTGTTTTTTCCATTTCTTTAACAGTCTTATAAGTACTTTGGCCATCACGGACTAATACATTAATCTGCTCTTTATCATTGGAAATACGTTCATTTAATTCAGTAAGCTGATTTTGTTGTACCTTAATTTGATCAGATAAGTTATCTCTGGAATATGTTTGGTAGGCAATAAAAAGCCATAGCAAAGCGATGGAAGTGTAAATAAAAGGCTTACTATCTAAAAAATTACAGAGCTTATTTAATATGTCTTTCATTTATTTTGCTCCTGTGGGGTCTTTCTTTACTTCAGGAGCTTTAACAGCTTGGGTTACTTTTGGTGAGGCTATTTGAGTGAGTTGATAATCATCCCTTACAGTAAAGCAAACACGTCTATTTACTTCATCTATCTGAACCTTATAGGCAGGTCCTGCAAGGATTTGTAAGGCATTTCTAAGGGTAATAGGACCTAACTTATAATGTGCAGCAGGTAAGGAACGTGTATAGAGAATACGCACCTCTTTACTGGTAGTGATAGGGCACAGATCATATCCTGATCGGGTCATCACATAACTCATCGCATCTTTAACCGTTGGATTATTGACATTACTTGGTATGTTAGTCGTGATAATCTGAGCCATTAAATCCTGTTGTTCAGCCGTTGGCTTGGCTGTGGTGAGATTATATCGACCATAGCGAATAACAGGTTCTGGAGTGGGCTGTGCACCTTCAGGGTAGAGATCAGGGGTTAATGCTTCAGGGTTACGATTACTGCTTGAATTATGATTGATAATCGTTGCTTCATGTTGAACGGCTGAAGAAGGTGCTTTTTTAGACGTAGTAGAAGTACATCCAAATAGGGTAAGAGAAGATAATAAAACGAATAATATTTTTTGCATTAAGTTAGCTCCATGTGAAAAACCATTAAGCTAACTGTTACATAGGAACAATACTTTTAAAGCAGCTAAATAAAAATTGGTCGTTTTTATTTAGCTAAGTGTGCAATTCTTTTGTTAATCCATTGAGCTATTCTTTTGGATAGTTCATGATGAACGTGTTCTATATTTTTTATTTTATATCTTTCATCAGGCCAATAAGAGTTAACTTCTAATCTATTGCTTTGCATCTGTTTTAGAAACCAATTAAAGGCTTCTTGTGCTTTTTGTGGGGGCTGCTTGTTATCATAACCACGAAATTGCCAACATTTAATAATGACTTTAAAGCTTTTTTTTCTAATATCTGTTTCTAAACACATTTCAGCAGTGGCTAATGAGAGACCATTATCTTGTATAGATAAAATTCTTGACTCACCTGAGAAGGTTTCATAATAGTAACCATCTACACAATGAGAAAGATTATTAGCTTCTTCTTTTAGTTCAAAAGGTGTTAATAGCTCTTTAATTATTAATCCATTGGGTGTTTTAATATTGTTTGAGACTAACATACCTACCCATTGAGTATTTTTACTCATGGTTTCATGATTAGCTAATAGCTCATCTCTTATAGTGACTGATATATCATGGTATTCATTAATTATATTTTTAATTTGTGATAAGGTAGCATGATGTTTAATGAATGAGAGAAGCTTATTACATCTATTTGGATAATCCCCATGATTGGTGATTTTAGAGAGTATTTCAGATAGATCTGCTTTAATACCATTATACTCAGCAATTCTTTCTTTTGAGAAGGGCTGTTTTATCCCTTTCAATAAAACAGACCAGTTTTTTATTTCATAGTGTTCAAAAAAGCTATAAACAGTTTTCCAAGTATCCCACTCATTTTTATTTTTTGGGGTTAAATTATTAAGAGTAACACCTGTAAATAGCCAAGACCATTGCTCATCATTATATAAAAAGTTTAACGCACTTCCAAAGTCATATATCCTAACTTTACCAATTGCTTTAATTGATTTTAAAGAACTTGCAAAAAGCATTGCTAATACTTCATTTAGTGGGAGACCTGTATCAACAGTGGTTGAAATAATATTATAAACATAGTCTTTAATACTGCCGACTACATGATATCTTTCATGAAGTGGGTATTTTTTACTTATATGCTTGCCTCTAACAATTTTTGGTTTTGGAATAGCCTCTATTTCAGACCAAGGAAGGAGTGTTTTTTTATTTGATACCAAAAAATACAACCCTAATGAATACATGTATTCAGGATATCCCTCATTACAAAGAAGGCTATAACTAATTAAAAGGGGTTGGGCTTTTAATGCTTGGCATCTGTATAGAGAGTTACCTGATGCTAACCAATTATATAGTCGATAATCTGGGCAACGTACCCCTCTAATGAGTTTTAATATTTGTTGGTCTAATAGTGCGTTAAACGATTTTAATTGAGCGCCTAATAAAGAGATATAGTATTTTTGTTTACCCAAGACAAACCTTCTAAAATGAGCTATATAGAGGTTAGCACGTGGGATTTCTGATAAATTAACTGTTTGAGCATTATGCTGCTCATGTACATAAGGGAAATATTTCTTAGCTAGCTTACTAAATACTTGCTCAGCGATATTTTTAGTAAATAAATAAGAGTCTGAACTAAAACTTGTTGCAAATAAGAGGATATCTTTTGTAGTACCATTTTTCAGTATTAAATCTCGATATTTAGTAGCCAGTCTACGATTAATATATTGAGCCTTAGAGAATGGATTGTTATGGTTATATATTTTACTGTTACAATCCGTATGATACCAGACAAGCTTTCCATCAAAGTACAAATAATGATTATAAAATCTTGCAACTACCTCATGCTCATTAATTTGAAAGATCCAAAATAAGCGTTGATTAGTTATTCTCAGATAATCTATTAGAAATTTTTTTTGAAAGAGATCAATGTGTTCAGTTAGTTTAATAAAACGATTGCCCCATTTTTTAGCATTAGCTATTTGGGCTTCAGAATATATTGTTAGTAGTTGAGATTCGGACATATTCATTATCAATGTGAGTGAAGATAATGAATATTTTGGATATTAATAATTTAAATACATTATCTAAATAAAAATTCGCTTTGTTTATTTAGATAAAAAAGACCTCATATGATGAGGTCTTATATCGTTCTAATTAGCAATACCAAGGAAACCATTGTGACCAGTTGCCTTCCTGTAAAGCTTGCTCAGCTATTTCTTTAGTTTCATAGTAATGTTCAGATTCTCTTTGAGGACCATCATCACTCCACGTACCTATATAGAAACCTGCTGCACTCTCTGATACTGATAAAGGATAAAAGTCTTTATCACAAGCAAAAGATAAAGCACCATAACATTTAAATATTTCTGGATATTTGTCTGCTAATTCAATTGCTGATAAATTAATTAGCTCAGATATATTTAAATTAGGGAACTGTGCTAAAACTTGTGAATCATTATTTCCTTTACGTCGTTCTTTGTTAGACATAATAATATTTCTCCAATAAATAAAGTAGTTACTGGAGAAATACTTTCCCATAGGGAAATCATATTTCCCCAATGGGTAAAGTTTAATAATAAAATAACTGGTAAATAGATAATGGAGAAATACTAATCCCATTCATCTTCTTCACCACCATACCAATAACCGCAAAAAAAATGAATACAATCCTCGCATTTATAATAATCACCATCTAATTTTACGGTCTCGTCAGTAATTCCGCAGTCATGACAAGTGTTATACTCAATTTTAGTTAGTTTAATCTCATAGTTACCTGATTTATCAATATCAAGCACTAATAATGGTTGATTGAGCTGATGTAGAGCTTCTCGGACAAGCCCACTAAAACGAAAGTGTGGTTCATAAAATCCTTGTAAATACATCAGTTCATCTAACATTTTAGTATCAGGATTATCTTTATCTTTTAACTCATCAATTTTTGCGCTAATAAACTCCTCAGCTGCAAATATTTCATCATCATCGATAGGTCCATTAGTAATCGGAACCATCCATTGTATGTCACCATTTTCTAACACTTTACCTGTTACAAGAGTTACCGACAAAACTGGATAAACTCCCTCCATAACAGGTTTAAGATTAATTTGTGTTTTAAGTTCAACAAATTTAGGTTTTACTTTGTCAACTATTATATTTGACCTATAAACTGGCCCATCATATTCAGGTGGAAAATAGATTCCTTTAAGTTGATCTTGAAAATATGCAATACCATTTAAAATATCACTATCTACAGTATCACCAAAACCTTGTTGTTTATCAATCGCTTCATACGCTATAGCTTCTATGAGCATAATATTTCTCCAATAAAATGAAATTAAATACTGGAGAAACACCATGCCCAAGGGGAAGTATTCCCCCATTGGGTTGATGATTAGCTAAGTATTATTGGTTTAGCTTGATTGTATATGCTGACTAAAAAATAACTATCTTCTTAAAAGTGACCAATCATAATTCTCTGTATCAATAATTGATTCTTCATAATTATGAAGTAGTATCCATTGTGTCCAATTAGAACTTTCTAAAGCCTGTTTTGCTTCATCATAGGTATTAAAAGTTTCAGTAGATTCACGTAATAATCGTAGTCTATCTTTTAATGCTGGTAAAAAATTCACTGTACCTATAACAAAGCCAGTCTCTATCTCTAAGACAGTTAATTTATTAAACTCAGAGTAGTTATGAAACGTTAATAATCCATACTGTTTAAACAGATTAGGATATTGAATTAATGTCTCAGGTATATCTAAGTAAAATATATCTATTGAGTTTATATTAAACTGCTTAAATAAAGCTAAATCATGCTTTATTTTTGCTTCAGCTCTATTATGATAGAGCCTTTTATACACCAATAACTTGCGTAACTTTTCCTCTAAACTTTGAGTTTTTGTTTCCTCAGTACAAACCTTGATAGGTTGTTGCTTTTGTGAGATGGTTAAAACAGACATAGTATTTCTCCAAAATATTAAAGGAGAAACACCAATTTCCATGAGGAGTAGGTATTTCCCCAAGGAGTTTAAATAATAAGCAGTAGAATTTATAAATGATTTAGATTTCCCATGCTTCAATACCTGCATTTATACAGGATTGCATAGTGGCATATCTAACACCATCATCAACAACTACCTTTATAAAAAAGGCCTCAATAGAGGCCTTGATGTTATGGGGAATACAAATTACGCGAATTGGCCGAAGCTACCATAACTTGCATTACCTTGTTGTTGAGGTTTTGCAGGTTGTTTATTGCTAGCTTGGTTATTCTTGCCTTTTTGCTGACCTTTACCTTTTGCTTGATAAGACTTATTGCCTTTATTAGCATTGGGTTGAGGAGCAGGGGCTTGTTCAGGTTGTTGAGTTCCATTCTCAGCAGATCTTTGGTACACCACTTGATTCTCAATTTTGATGTATGAAACATCAAATAAAGAACCATTAATAACAGCACCAAGGTCGCCTTCGTTTGTTTGATAAGCATAAAGATTATTTATACTCATTTTAAAACGAATTAGAATTTTATTCTCAGCCTGAGACGCTTCTATACATTGAGCAATCAATTGTTTAGCTTGTTCACCATTCACAACACAACTTGTAAAAACGTATTGTTGTGAACCAGTAATGGCAGCTACTTTACACACTAAAAAGGATTGGCCATCATCTTTGGTTCTCCATTCAATGTTGTTTACATAGCCGATGCCTTCAGAAACTAAACCACCAGTTGATTGAGTATTAGTATTAGCTTGATTAGTATTAGTCATGATATTTCTCCAAATTTAAAAATAAAAAATGGAGAAATACTTTTACCCAATGGGAAAAATATTTCCCCATGTGGGTGTTTTGATAATTTTGTAAACACTGTTTACAAAATATATTTGTCTTTAGGAAACCCTCATCACTTAATGTGACCGCTGATGCTTCCGAGAGCTTTAATCAGCTTAAGACCATACAACAACGTTGTATCTGAACCTTAAAGGTCTAGGTTCACTGGGCAGGTGTTAGCAACGCTAACCAACCATGCCTAATATTAATAACTATTAAAAAATACTTGTCAAGTATTTTTATAAATAATTTTTTATTGGCTTGGCTAATAATGTACAAGCCTTGCCAATCAATGAACTTAACTAAATAAAAAATGAAGTAAAATAGTTAAGTTTTTAGAAAAGTAAGCTACATAAGTTAGTTACTTGATTAGCTCAAATACACTAAATAATTCCTCGTATTTAATTATTCAGTTATCTTCACTAGTAGTAATTTAACCCTTGATCTCTATGTGTAGCTAGATCAATCATCTGAATGACTATTCAGCTGGCACCTCAATTGGCACAAAAGGCTCCCAAATTTTTATCCAGTTGGGTCTGGATCAGAAAAAAGCATCCTAAATGGATGAACTTTAGCTCCTACTAATAAGAGTCAAAGGTCATCCATCTAAGCATTTTAAATAAGAAATGGGTATTAACCAAAATACCCTCAGAGTAGAAAGCCCCAATCTCTATTTACATAAAGAATGACCGACCCTCCTGGAGCTTTATCGGCCTTATTGGTTCGAATATATCAGCCGACACGAGCCATCGCTAAGCTGATAATTCTGGGTTTACCACTGTAACGTCAGTAGTCAACGGGTTAAGTCTATATTATGTTTAAAATCTTTCATAAAGACAAGATAAGTTTTAATTTAATCAGATTATTAACCCTATTTATGTAAACAGTGTTTACAGTTTTAATATTACTTCTTTGGGTTTGAAAAGTTTTTATTTTTCTTTCTAGTCTTTGGAAATATTACTCCATCACAGTTTGGATAGTCTGGACATCCCCAAAATGAGACAGTTTTCCCTTTATGTTTTAAGGTAGGTTTACCACATTTAGGACAAGGATCTCCAGTAGGTATAGGTGCTTGTTTAATGGATAGCTCTGTATTTCCATACTTTTGGACAATAGTGGAGATCCATTGTGATTGCTTTTGAATAAAGCTATCTATTGTGAGTTCGCCTTTCTCAATCATATCTAATGCTTGCTCCCAAATACCTGTTGTACCAGGATGAGATATAGCAGCAGGTACTGCTTTAATAAGCGAATGTCCAGCTTCAGTAGCAATGAGCTTACCTTTTTGCTTAGTGATTAACTTCTGATCTTTTAGTTTTTTAATAATATTTGATCTAGTTGCCTGTGTTCCAATACCTGTAGTTTCTCTTAGTTTTTGTTTGATCTTAGGATCATCAATTAATTTAGCCACAGACTTCATCGCCATAACAAGCGTACCTTCATTATATAAAGGGGGTGCAGTGGTTTTTTTAGATTGACAATCTACCGTATTAATTTTACAAACTAAGCCTTCTTGTAAGGGTGGTAATATCTGTGTTTGCCCTTTATTCTCTGATTGTTCGGTATCTTCTTCGGATTCATTATCATCTAATGAATCACCTGATAATAATGCTTTCCAACCATTAACAACTATTTTTTTACCTACTGCTACGAGTGTTTGTCCCTTACAGTTTAGTATTACTTCTGTATGATCATATTCATGCAAGGGTAAGAACTGGGCAAGATAATAACTTCTAATCAATTTATAGACTTGTAATTCTTTCTCTGACATAGTTGATAAATCAAGTACTTCATCAGTTGGAATAATGCCATGATGGGATGATTTTTCCACCTGTTTATCATTCCATGATTTTGATTTCATATTGGTATTTAGCTTGGTAAGTAAATTACTAATACTAGGATCTGTTTTAGCTAATGCGTTAAATACTGTAGGAACTTCACCAAGCATACTGGTAGGTAAATAGCCACATTCAGTTCTAGGATAAGAAGTTGCTTTATATTTTTCATAAAGTGACTGTGCAATTTCAAGGGTTTCATCCACACCAAAACCAAATTTATTACAACAAGCTAATTGTAATGCTGCTAAATCAAAGGGTAGGGGATGATTGCTAGTTTTTCGTTCAGTATTAATGGAAGTAACCGTTGCTTGGCCTATTGTTTGAAATAACTTTGTTGCTTGCATTGCTGCTTCTTGCCTAATACAACGTCCTGCTTCATCTGCAAATTGTTTGGGTACATCCCATGAGGCATTGAAAGCTTGACCATTACTGCTTAATTGAATACCTAATAACCAATAGGGTATAGGTACAAAATTTTTATGGGCTAACTCCCTATCCACCACAAGTTTCAAAGTAGGAGTCTGCACCCGACCAACAGGTAACTTATTTTTATAACCAGATTGTTGTGCTAATAATGTGAATAGACGAGATAGGTTTAATCCAACCAACCAATCGGCCTTACTACGAGCTAGGGCAGATAGATAGAGCGGATAAGTTTTTTCACCCTCTTGTATATCATTCCATGCTTTTTTAATAGCAGTAGTATTTAAAGCACTGTACCAGAGTCTTTTAACAGGACCTTTATAGCTACAAAATACCATAACTTCACGAGCGATTAATTCTCCTTCACGATCAGCATCTGTGCCAATAATAACTTCAGAGGCTTTTTGTAATAACTGCTTGACTACTTTAAATTGGCTAGCTGTTCTAGATGAAACATTATACTTCCAATGATTAGGTATGATAGGTAAATGTTCAATCGACCAATTTTTATACTTTTCATCATAACTATCGGGCATAGCTAATTCCAATATGTGCCCAATGCACCAAGTTACAACAATACCATTGCCTTCAATATAGCCTTTTTTAGACTGGGTAATACCTAATGTTTTAGCGACTGCTTTTCCTTGATCGGGTTTTTCACACAAAATAACACGCATAACAATCTACTCCTATTAAATAACAGTAGATTCAGACTTATAGAGGGGATAAACAAGGCTTAATAAAAAATTGATCAAATTGATTTAAAGTTTTGTAAACAGTGTTTACAAAAATCATATTGGCTATTTTCTGGCTTTATGTAAAACAGGTATTAGTTTAGATTTGGAAATAGAGAACGCTTATTCTTTATTTTAATTGCCGAGCTTTTATTAATAACTCATTAAAGTTATGGGTATTGCTTTGAATTAACATAGCTGCTACGGCTAATCCATCAATAATGGCTTCATCTTCATCAGTGTATTTTCCTTGCTGCATGAGTACATCAATATGCTGAACAGTATAATTGAAAATATGTATTCGTTTCTCCTTTCCCCCTATTTTTTGATGCAATCGCTTATCCCTTACTCTTTTTGCTTTCATGCGTTCAGCAGGGGTTAATGGTTTTTTGCTTTTTTCCATTATCCAAACCTAACCAATATAAGATGCTCCATTTTTGTAAACACTGTTTACAAAACTTTAATGGCTATAGCTTTATACTAAAAAAGTAACGCGTTACTTTTTTAGATAAATTTTTTACTATTTTCCCAGTGTAGTGATAATTCTTTTTCTAAATTCAGCTGCAAGAGAGTTAGCACTATTTCTAGCTGTTTCTAAATTATCACCTTTTTTAACATGTACAGCTGTCTTTATATTAATGACAGATCCAGATCCTTTCTTACTTACTTCTGCTTGTATAAACCCACCATTTATAGCCTGTTTCATCATATAGTGAGTACCAGGCGTGGCTGACCAACCATAATCAGACGATGATAAAAGTAAGTTCCCATTAGGAGATGATCTCATTTCATCAGTAGTCATAAAATTGAATTTACGCTTAATACGACTAGCTGCTTCATCAACGCTTAATCTTGAAATTACATCGTCACACTTGCCAATAGCAGGGGCTAAAATTACAGCAGTGCTTTTATTTTCAGCTTCACAGTTAATACAAATAAGTCCACCTGCTTGTTTACCTGACATTCCAGCACAACCATTTAATAAAGTAATGGTTAGAGTCAATATACCAAAGCAAGTAATTCTGTTGTTTAATTTCATTTTTAGAGCTTCCTTGTTTTTTGTGTACACTGTACACAGTTACTAACTTGTCTATTAAATAATATTGTCTCTAATGAGACAATATTATTCAGATTGATTATATATTTTAAACTTAATTAATAGGTATTTTTCAAAAGTCCATGTCATCTTGATACTCTGATTGATTATTAGCTTCAGATTGTTCCTGAGAACTATTGTTGCTTTCTTCAGTATTTATTTTCTTAGGTACTAATTCTGTTGATTGAAGCCTTTGTAAGCAAATACTAATACCTGACTGGAACGTGCGTACTTTCATAATAGAGCGTGCGTCACCTGTATCCTTATCTTCAAATTTTTCATTAACTAGATTACCTTCTACTTTGATACGCATACCTTTCTTAAAAACATTTTTAATAAGATGTTGGGCTGTTTCTATGTTTTGTGGCCAAAATTCGACAGGTGCCCAAAAACCACCTTGATCTTCTAACTCATCCGTTTTTTTATTTTTTACTAGATTATCAAAATGTACATTAATGGATACTACAATTCTTGGAGTATCGTTACCATTATTAATAGTACGTGAGTCAATGTTACCGATATTACCTTCACCTAAAAATCTTGTTCCCATATTTAATTCCTCAAAGTATCTAAGATATTTTTGTAAACACTGTTTACAAAATCTATAACTACTAAATGTTGTCTCTAGTTGAAATAGATTGCTTTGCTTTAATTAACATTGAACTTGTATATTCTCTATTTTTTAAGTACTCCTTATGTTGTTTAATTAAAAAAGATAGATAACTCATATATTTATTTAAATTTAATCGTGCTTCTTCAAAACAAGCTAAATCCTCTAGCCAAGTAGTGACATTCTCGACACTGGCTTTAGGTGGATTTAACATAGCTTTTTCCCATACTTGTACACCCATCAATTCATTCTTATTTTCTCTCCATCTTAAAAAAGAATTATCTTTTGAATTCTGGATACGCATTCTGATTTCAAAAAAAGTATAAGGGGGCATGTTTACAATTTCGGAGAAATGCTCCATGCACTTTTTAATTTGAGGTATTAACGCTTTCGCATGGTTAATAACCATAAGGGAATCTTCAACCTCTCCCTTACCTTTTAAAAGGCCTTTTAGGGAAGCGATTTGTTCGGAAGCTCTGGAGATAATTTGTTCGGTAGCTTTGAAGGCGTTTTGTTCTGAGCTATTCATACTTTTACCTTAATCTTCTAAATCAGACTGAGCATTTTCTTCCTGGTTAGGAACAAAATGCTCAGTCTTTTCATCACTAATAACAGGTTCAGTATTGGCCAATTTTCTTTTATGAATAACAGGTGCATATTCAGATCGTTTTGTACCTTCTAAAATATCTTTTGGTGGTAAGCCTAATTTTTCAATAGCTTGTCTCGCTCTTGCATTATTAGCAGCTATATCATCACGAGCTACACCTGCATTTTTATAGTATTGAATGACACTATAAAAGCTTCTCATGACTCTTGAGGCATCTCTGATAAAGTTATCTGCATTAGTTCTACCTATTAGACCAATATGGCGTAGCTGTAAAATCTTTCTAATAAGCTCATCATATTCAGTAAGTAAATACACACCACTAAAACCAAGGGGGGACTTACTAATCAGTGTTAAATCTATGGGGTTAATATTTAAATTATCTGAGATAGATATTTGTTTAGGTACTTTCTGAAATATTTTATCAATTGTTTTTGTTATTTCAGCGATCTCTTTTTGTGATGAATTGTATTTATCCTCGACTATAATTAATGCCCAGTCTGCATAAGGGTCATCAAAACTAGATGTAAAATGAATGGCATTTAAACGACTAATAAAGCCAGGTAATCCCATAATCGAATTACGTAATTTTGGATCAGTCGCTTTTCTGCCTTGCCATAACTTCATGGCTTGAATCGTATGAATTGTTACGATTACTTGGCTCTGAAGTGGACCAATTCTTTCGCTGTTTTCTTTTTCAACCGTAGTCATAGCTATACCTTTAGTGCAATTAATAACAAACTAGGGTTAAAATTCTCTATATATTCTTAGAATAAACAGTATCCAAATAAAAATTGGTCAAATTTATTTAGTTTATGAAAAAGATGGCCTGAGATTTTGTAAACACTGTTTACAAAACGCTAATAACCAAACTAATTTATTACTGCATTTAATTTATAACGATATTTTTGTAAACACTGTTTACAAAAATAATGATGGTTCTTTGACTGTGATAGTTGTTCTGTAAATTCTAAAATTGACGTTATAATAGGTTCTTTAAGTTTTGCTGCTAATCGTTCGTATGCAATTTGACCTCGAATTATTTTATCTTCAATTTCGTCTAACTCAGCATTCATAGCATCTAGTTCAGCTTTAATGCGATCAAATGTCTCTTTTGTCATAAGTTTTATCCTTTATGGGAACAAAATTAGTTAATAGTAGGTTTAATATGTTTAACCTTTTTTAATACACTTTCTATTAAAAATATAATCAGCACTGGGCAGATGAAATATAACGCTAAAAATGTATAAAAAACACTGATTATCTTGAAAGTTTCAAGGTAATAGGGTGTTGGCCAGTTAAATAAAAATATGACCAATGAAATAAACACAAAAGTTGTAAAACAGAATTTTAATAATAAAGTTATAGTTGAAACTAATAGGTTTAAATAACTATTGGATTTGAATAACATAATATATCCTCAAGGCGTATTTGTTTTTTTGTGTACACTGTACACAAAATCAGTAGATACAAAAGTTAAACCTCACTTTAATGTTTAATTTAATGTATATATAGCTGTAATAAAGGTTTTAACATTTCCATTTTTCTATTTGTTTCATGTTCTTCTTCAGCTAAATCATAGATTTCAAATAATATTGAAGGTGGCATAGTAAGTTTTGCAATGCCATTTTTTACTATTTTTGATACTTCACTTGCTTTTAAAAATAAAGCATATCGTAGATTTTTAGATCTAAATCCATCAATACGTTTGATACCTATCAAAATAGAATTAGACAATGTTATAGGTTGTCTAGTGAAATAAGGTAGCAAGTATCTAACTTCATTCTCGAACAAGTAAATTGTACTTACTCCCTCATCATCTACTGTATCTAAGATGCTTTCAGCATTAATTGTTATGATAAGAGTATTATTAGCGCACTGAATTTTTTTAATATCTTTATCATTAAGATTTTTAAGTTCAAACATATTTGTTTTCTCCAAACATATAATTGTTAATAAGGTTGTGGTTCACCAAAGATAGTTAAATAAAGTGGTTTATCTATACATTTGTATCAATATGATGACTGATAAGAATACAAAGATAGAGGTCATTGTTATCAGTGGTGTCATGTGTATATCCTTAAGTTTTATTAGTGCTAAATAGTTTTTTAAGATCCATCATTTGCTGCTTAACTTCGTTGGGAATCGGCTTAGTAGTATCTCTGCAATAAGTTCTAGGAGGTGGTTTAGTTGAAGCATTAGGCTGATTATGGTGTATGCTTGTATTACTAGAGCTCAACCAAGGCTTGAACTCATTATTTTTGGCTTTCTTCAATAAACCAAAAAGATAGCCAATAGGGTTATTAATCGTGTCATTACAGCGTTTATTAAACTCATCAAATACTTGTGTAACTAGATCAGCATCTAATTCATTAACTAGCTCAACAAGTTTTAATTGTTGTTGTTTGTTAATACTTTTTAATCGAGGGTGATCTAGTACAGTACTAGTACTATTATGTATATATACAGTACTAGTACTATATGAGTTCGGATTCCGAACTAAGTTGGAAATAGGAGGGTGTAGGCTTGGTTCGGATTCCGAACTAGGGCTAAATCTATTCCGAACTAGGCTATTTTTACTCGGTTCGGATTCCGAACTAGGGTCAATACTATTCCGAACTAAGTGATTATTTTGTTTTGGTTTTGCATGTTCATTTAATTTATCGGGTTCGTTTGAAATCTGTTTTTGAATACGCTGCGCTAATAATGAGAGTCTGGTTTGAACTGATTGGTTATCTGACTCATGTAGATCATCAAAAGCACCCTTGGCAACAATTGATACGTTTTTATTGGCATGTTTGCAACAATTAACAACAAAATTAAGATAGTTGCTATCAAGTTGTAGTGCTTCAGCAGGGGTTATTGGTTCATCATGAAGTATATAAATTGAGCCAAGTAATTGACCAGTGTGCTTATCTCTACCTTTATTAATTAAACTTAACCAACGTGTTAATCGTAAAATATGAATAACTTTAGCGACTGTTTCCTTAGAGGCCTTCTCAGCATAAGGTGTCATAGACAAATAGGGTTGTAGATCTTCATATCTTGGTGCAGCGAAACCTTGTTTATCTAGTAGCAGCTTAAAGACTTGCCACCCGTTACGTTCAACAGGTGTTAGTCGATTGTCCAAAAATAGTTGCTTTGGTACAGTCTCATGAATATTACCGCTGTAAAGTATGCCTGAAATAGTAGAAGATCCTTCTGCTTTGCCACCAGGGATAGGTTTTTCTAGGGCAGGGGGATCAGGCCACTTTTCTCCAACTTTACTAATGCACTCATCTAAAATGGTAGACCACTTATTATCAACCATCAATTTGCACCTTCTATACCTTTAGTTAGGTTCACCCATAATGAATTAAATTCAATATGGTATTTCTTTGAAAAACTAATTAATTTATGTAGGTGTTCATGGGTTAAGTCATGAATAGATTGGGTATAGGTTCTTTTAAGTAAATAATTCCATTCTCTAATAACTTTATCTTTTGTTCGTTTATTACAATCGGTAAATAACAGTTCATTTGCTGACTTGGTAGAAGAAATAAGTCTTTGAGTAATAATTATTTTGTTTTGAGGTGCATTAAAGAAGTTACTAATGATTTGTTTAGATGCCCTCAATTCAATAAGTTGCTCATATAACTTATGATCATCTTGAGTCTTGATATTGTGGCTTTCAATCTCTTGATTAAGAACACAGAGATTAAGATTATATTTTTCAGCAATCGCTATCTGCTTTTCTAACTTCTTAAACCGATCCATAGTAGGTTCTTCATTAAGAAAAGCTTTCCACTCATTCCATACCGTTTTCTTTTGTTCTTCTGTAAGTTGAACCAGTCTACCTCTAGCAGCTTCTACATTGAGTAGTTTGCGTTTATGTGCGGCAACATTGCTTGAAATACCAAAGTAATCAGCAAGCATTTTATTAGAGGCATTTAAAATAATAGCCTTATTAATCAGTGTCCTAAGTTTATTTTTATCATGATTTAAGTCGATTATTCTCATAAAGGCATTGGTATTTATCGTTATTTTTGCCCACACTACAGGGCTTGCCATTAGCTCTGAGAGTGCAAGAGGGGGTAATGAGTCAATAACCTGAAGAATATCATCACTTAATCCCATTGCTTTACAGCGATAGTAATTACCTTGTTTGATCTCAGTAATGATCTGACTTAACAATGCTTGATTAATAAGAGTGTTACTATTAAATAGATCTTTAAGAGAAGAATCGTCCATAAGAACCTCATTATTTACTCATTATGGTTAATTAATTCGATTAAACGTCTAGTAAGGCGGATAAGTCGAAATAGCTTAATTAAAAGAACATCAGGCAAAGGCTTAATACCAATGGATGTCGCAGGATTATTACCAATGGCAATATCATAACCACCCATCAATAATTGGTTGAAAATAGCCAATGAGATGTCAGCTTGAGCCTGATCTGGATGTAATCTAAGGAGTGTCATAATGAGCATGGCTATTGCTTCAGTATGCTCATTTTTGTCAGTTATCGTTTGCCCATTTACTCCAAAGCCAAGACCTTCATTGGTTCGAATTAACTTATCCTGATAGTTGCCATAAGTTGCTAGATCATAGGCTAATTGGTATAACTCCTCTCTTATTGCTTCAGGGGAGTCTATTTGTTTGGGAATATACCAAATATCGGTTACTTCATTTAAGCCACCACCTGCTTGGATAGGAATAGACTTTGTAATAGCATCATCATAAGCAAGCGGATCTCCACCTAACTGCTTATCAATATCCTGATTGATTTTTTGTACTTTAGGGGAGAGGCTAACAGGTTCAATAATATTATCTTGAACTTGTTGCTGTTTATCTTCATCCGATAATTTAACAGGACTATGAATAGGAGTGGATGATACTACTGGAGAAAGAGTAGATTTTTCGATTGTGATAGTATCAACTGAAGGTATTTTATCAGTTGGCTTACTTGGTTCAGCTATAGGCTCTTTTGTCTGCGGTTGAGAGTGGCTAACAGAACTTCCTAATTGATTAGTTACTGTTGTGGTATGGGTTTCAACTGGGGATGTTACAAACTCGTTATTATTTTGAGTAGTAGACTTATTGGATTTAGTTGCTTCAACTAAGTCTAACTCAAGGGTTGTATAGTCCTGTGAAGTATAGAATGTAAGTTCTTGCAAAATTTCATCTTTAATTCTGATTAAATTAAAATCGGCAGCATCTATATCATTAAATTTAGATAAGGCAGCAGTCCAAAAACCTAAAAACATTTCATTATCGGGTGATAGCTCAGCATCAAGCGGTTCATTGTCTTGAATATATTTATTCCAAATCTTTTTGAAAGCGTTTTTGAGGGTTAACAGTTCTTCAATTCTTGGCTTTCCAAGACCACCATATAATAGATCAGGAATAGCAGGTAACAGATTATCCACACACTCAAGCATTCTCCCTACAAGGGAGTGGGAGATAGGGTAGCCATCTCTTTTCAAATAATCAGCAATATCACGCAGTGATAGTCTTCTACCTGACTCTTTAGAGGATTCTTTTGTATAAAAATCCCTCATCGTATTGATAGCAATAGCCTTATCAATAAACATGAGTTCACCATGAAGCTCATTCTCAACAAGGTGTCCTACCATAGAGGTGATTTCACCAGCCCAAGGCTTGAATAGGCATTTAATACGGTAAAATCGTTCATCGCCTGTTTCATCATAGAGTTCTTTTAATGCTTTAAGCCTAGTATTACCACCACTTCTAATAATATAATGTTTTTCTCCTGGTCGTTTTGTTACTGTAGGGGGGTGATCTAGCCCTCTTGAGCGAATGGACTCCTTAATCTGATTAAAAAGAGGATTAATACTCTTACGAGGGTTATGTTCGTAAGTTCTTAATTGATCTAATGTTAGCTCAATGGGCGTATCACTGATGGGATCTGCTAACTGAGTAATATTGTTAGGTGATTTAAAACCACTGGCTAACATTTGTTTTGAAATATCTTGGGCCGTTGGCTTTTTCTTGTTCATTGATATAATTCCTTAAAAACCATTCTAGTATCTAATACAGGATTAACTTTCATTAGGTTGTAGTAGCTTCATTTTCCTTGTTCCCTTCTTTCTAAAGCTTTTAGCTTGTCCTTTAAATGTGCTAGCCATCCTTTATCAAATTGATAACATTTTTTTAGATTATGCTTAGCAAGTGCTATAGCTGTCTCTAAAGCCTCTTTCTCAGTAAGAAAATAGTTTTTATCAGCAGTAGTTGCACTGACTCTAATTATTTGATAACTGCTGCTACTAAAAAACACCTTTTCTACTCTGTTTGGCAGGGATTTAATTAAAATATCACCAACGCAATAAATATCATCTACACAATATCCTTCTGTTACTTGATAAATAACATCATTAGGTTTTAATGCCTTTAATTGTTCAATTGTTATTGCCATTGTGCTTTTCCTTCTGAATCCTCTGGTAAATCTCCTCTCTATGTACAGGTATATTTTTAGGAGCATTCACACCAATACGAACTTGATTACCTTGAACACCAAATACAATGATTTTTACATCATTACTTATCGCCAGTGTTTCATCTATATTTCTATTTAACTCTATATTGTTTATAGCTTTTGGCAGTAATGACTGATTATTTAAAATTCGATTAAGTACCTTATTAGGTGCTTTAATCCTTAACTTAACCTTGTTCTTATGAATAATCCTTATAGTGATTTTTACATCATCAGCAACTATTAATGATTCACCTACTCTACGGGTAAGTATTAGCATAGTTTTTCTCCTTGATTATTCATTAGTGTTGTCCTTCAAAAGACAAGCTAAGTTGTTCTTCGCTCGTGTGTTTCATTGCATGGGATAAATGAGCATTGTTACCTGCTACATACCCTGCAATCTTTGCCGAGTCATAACGTTTGTCTTTGGTCTTTTCAGCATATTTTATGGGTGTAGTGTCGTAATACTTTTCCACATAGGCATCAATCATATTGAGTGCTTGGTGGTTCTGAGCAAAATCCATCACTAAACCAATCACTGCATTGACCCAGTTATCAGCAAATAAGTCGGCTCTTCTACGACGGGTAGTTAAGCTACAATTAGGATGGAGTGTTTTTAGGTATTTTTTTCTAGCACTCTTAAGCTGTCTTTCTAAAACTTCAAAAGTATAACTAGCTAACTCTGAGGATGGTTCAATGCCAATAAAACGAATACGTTTAATATTTTCCAGATTACCCTTACGAGTGTAATCGTATTTATTAAACATGATAGTTCGACAGTCAAATGCTCTAGCACAGACACCTGCAAGGTGACTTTGCCACTGAGGTGGGTTTTTAGAGCCTTTGCCGATAATGACAAAGCTTTCAGAAATATTGTTAAGTTTTGGATCTGCTTCATCAATACCATACTTTTGCATTAATGCTTTAGCTTGACGTAATGCTGTATCTGCTTCATTACCAGTGCTTTTAGCAAATAATGCCAAGCATTTTTTGATTTTATCTAATGCCCAATCTCTATCTCTTTTATCCTTATTGCTCATAAACCCTCCCTGTGCTTAGTAGGTTGTTCATTTGCATTAAATGGTTTTTTAAGTAGGGGTACTGTAATTTCTTCTATTCCATATTTGGCATCAACTATGGCTTTGTATTGATTGATACGATCAAGGTAGTAGAAGGGTAGAAATTCATTAAATATTCTAAAGATAAGTTCTTCAGCTGCTAATTTATGTTGAGTATTAATAAATACTTTGTGTGTATAAATGAAGGGTCTGCTAACATTAATATCAGTAATGATGACAACATCACCCAGTGTTCTCCAGATAGGGAGTTCTTCAGATGTAATTAATAAGTGTTCAGTAGGTACACTCACTAAATATTGTACTTTTAAGATAAGCTCAAACAGTTGTCTTGTTTCTAATTTGGGGATATTTAGGTTCATCTATTTTTCTCCAAGACGTTAGATGCTATTTTTTGAATAGATTTGAATTTAAAGCTCGTTAAGATTGTATGTGCACTATTGCTTGTATTTATTACTTCAACTCTATAGCGTTCATGTGGTTCTAAATCACGCCTTGCAACTTTTTTTCTCAGTAGTTTTTCAACAGCTTCAAGATAGATAAGTGATGGAAAAATACCTTCAACTTTTATAATGAGTGGGATCTCTGTATTAATAAAGTCTATAACCAAACTGGCACCTTTTTGCCATTGCAAGGTTTCAAACCCATAAAAATCACAGAGATAAAGCTGATTTTCTTTGGTTGTCATGGCTATCACTTGTTATCCTTAACTTTGCCAACGATAGTATTGCAGTAATAGCAAACGGCCCATTTATCCTCTTTAATTTTTGCTAGAGGATATAAATCGTATGTATGAGTTTTATTTCCTTGGTAGTCAAAAAGTTGCGTTGCTTTTCCTTTAAATCTAAAGGTTGTAAAATATTCTGTGCAATAACAAACAGGACAAGCTAACACCTGTTTTTTGGCTCTATCAATAACAATTCTAGTCATTGTTGTCTCCTGATAATGTTGTAGGTGCGATTCGATAAAAATCTTCACAGTCACACTTGGGACAAATATCTACTACGCTGTCTACGCCACAATATTCTTCTTCTCTTGTGGCTTTTTCATCATGCTCACCTGTCCATCCACACTCACAGCATTCAAATAAGCTTTTTTCATATTCTTTAATAAATGTCATTTAATAACTCCCTGTAGCTAAATTTTTAAAACTGGTTTGGCTTGCAATAAAAGAAGTTTTTACTGTGCCTATAGGTCCATTACGGTGTTTACCTAGTATGATCTCCGCAGTACCTGCATCTATGCTGTCAGGGTGATAGACTTCATCTCGATAGATAAACATAATGACATCAGCATCTTGTTCAATTGCTCCAGAGTCACGTAAATCCGCATTAACAGGTCGTTTATTGCCTCGTTTTTCAAGATCACGATTAAGCTGGGATAATGCCACCACTGGACAATTAAAATCCTTTGCCAATGCTTTTAGTGCCCTAGTTATGGCAGACACTTCATTATTTCGATTTTCTGAATTGCCTGTGCTGCTAATGAGTTGTAGATAATCAATTAAAATAAGGAGTGGAGAACCATATTTGCGTGCAGCACGTTTGGCTTTAGAACGTATCATGGTAGTAGTCAGGCTTGCACTGTCATCAATAATCAATACATTTTCATAGCTATTTATTTTATTAATCGCCAGTGCTAGTTGATCAAACTCATTGATACCATTATTATCAGGACTTAATTGTCCTGTCATAATAGATTTTAGGTTAAGACCTCCTAAATTGGCGATACAGCGCATAATTAGCTGTTCAGTGGGCATTTCCAAGGAGAATACTAAAATATGTTTTTTATCAGGTGGAGCGATAGATTCTTGTTGCCCAATATCTTTAGCTTTATTTTTGGCTTCTAACTTTTTATATTCTTCCTGTTCTTTGATAATGCTATCAACAGCAGATAGGGCAAACTGGAGAGCAAGTGTCGTTTTGCCCATTGAAGGTCTACCTGCCAAAATAATTAAGTCAGATTTTTGTAGCCCTGATGTTTGATAATCAAGATCCGTTAAACCTGTTGATACACCTGTAACAGGATTACCACTATTAAAGTGGGTATCAATTTTGTCAACAATACCTGCTAACACTAGATTTATATTAGCGAAGTCTTTTTGCCCTGTTTGTTTTTGAGTAATATCAAACAGTTTTTGATCAGCCAACGCAACAACAGTCTGACTCTTAGCTTCTTTAGTGACTGCTGCTGTCTTTATTTCATCAGAATACTGGATAATTTGGCGTAAGGCAGAACGTTCTTTAACAATTTTTGCATAGTTTTTTATATTGGCAACTGAAGGAATGTTACGGGCAAGTTCTGCCACATAACCTAATATATTATCTACATTGGATAGTTGTTTAGTAGAGGATATTTTATCGGCTAATGTCACTACATCAAACGGTTGGCTTTCACTATGTAAACGCTGTATTGCATTAAAAATAACCCGATGATCATGGCGATAAAAATCCTGTTGTTCAATTATTTCAATCAAGTCATCAAAGGTGGTGTTATCAAGCATTAAGCCACCTAGTACCGCTTGTTCTGCTTCAGTGGAGTAGGGTATGTTAAGTTTTTTCATGACTCACATCCCCTTCTTCTACCGTAACTTGCCTGTAAATAAGCTTTTACAAGTGAAGACCACGCTATACCAGAATAATTTAATACGGATCCTTTATGAAAAGGAGTTGAACCTGTTAAATTATTAGTGATATCACAGAATAAAGTTTCAGGGCTTGTGTTATATTCCTTACAAACTTCCTCCATTTCTTTAGGAATGAGTAGACTCAAGACTTTGGTGTTATCTGAAATATACTTCCCACCAAAATCAGGAATAATGCCATTAGGAGCTAGAAAACCTCCAGAGTGTTTTTCATTTCTCCAACCAATTAGATCATAAGGTGAATTATGATAATTTGTTGTTATATCCAATTCTGGAGCACGTCTTAAACTCTGATCTTGATAGATTTCAAAATAGTAACCTTGATTTAAGGGAGCTTGTTGAATAGAGCCATATTTTTTTAATAGCCCAGTCCTTTTATCCCATACTTCATCACTTTTAGTTCTTTCTTTATAAGTGGATGGGAGTTGAAGTTCTGAACCATCTCTCAAGAAAACTATATCGTAGCCACTGTCAGTTTTGCTATAACCGATGAAAATGGCATCACAGAAAGTTAAATCTTTCATACCATTCTCCTAAACTGATTGCGCTATCCTTTTTTGGAAGATAGTTTCTAACATATCTGGTGTTAATTTATTAAAATCTTCTTGCCACTCTGGAAACACTTCACAAGCAAGGTTTTTTAAACTATCCAAAGCAGCAGGGGCAACTCTACCTTGAGGACGTTTAGTCTCATAGCGGTGGGCAGGTTCTTGTACAGTAGCTGCTTTGCGATAGGTAGCGATGGCAGGTATATAGGTTTCTAATACTTTAACTAAAGGATTAGTTTTGAAAGTGGATCTCAAGCCTTCAGCAATGATTTTAGAGTCGTTAGAGCCATAATCAGCACGATTGATAAGAAGTTGTACTTGAGGAATATGAATACCTAATAATGAATAGGCTTCAATTAGCTCTATGAAAAGTTGGATAGTGCCACGACTAAACTCTCTAGCTGCTAACATTTCTGGTGGAACAGGGGAGATAGCTAGATCAGAGGCAATAATACTCATTTTTAAAGTGGTTGATCTCGCACCTTGAGTATCAAAAAGTATGACATCATAGTGGGGACGAAAAATAGGTAATAGATTATATAATTTAAGCTCACCACCAGGGGCATCAGAGAGTAACTTATTTAATAAGTTTTGGTGATCATTGGAGATAATAATATCTAAGTTAGGCAATGTTGTTTTAGAAACAATTTCATCAAGATTGCGATTGTTTTGACCTATAAACTCAATGGTACCTTTGTCTTTTGTTAGTTCTAGGTTGAAATAACTTGATAGGGTAGGTTGGGTATCAAGATCAACAAGTAAAACTTTTTTACCTGAGTCAGCAATAAATGCTCCGAGATTGGCAGCAGTAGTAGTTTTACCTACCCCACCTTTTGTTGAAACAATAGATATAACTTTTGCACTATGAGTGCTTGAATTTGCTGAGTTGTTCATGGCTCGTGTCTCTGTATTAATAAATAAAAAATATTAAATACAAAGACTTGTACAATTTTTTCTAACTCCTAGACCAAATGACTTCCCAGATCAAATGACTGTTAATCATTGGGTCCCTGGTTCGAGCCCAGGTCGCGGAGCCAAATTTATCGGAGTATAGCGCAGTTGGTAGCGCGCCTGCTTTGGGAGCAGGATGTCGGGAGTTCGAGTCTCTCTACTCCGACCAAATTCAAAAGAATTTGGGTCGTTAGCTCAGTCGGTAGAGCAGCTGGCTTTTAACCAGTTGGTCATAGGTTCGAATCCTATACGACCCACCACTTTTAACATTATGGATTGCCGTCCATTATGTTTAGCGAAACTGTATGTAAAGTATCTCAATTTGGTTACATACTCTTTCAGAATATAACGCCTACAGAAATTTATCAAGATATTTCTGTAGGCGTTTTTCTTTTTACAGTGTTTATTTAATTAATAAGTTATTAAACATGTCTCGTTAATAATGCTATTTCAATCTTCTCAATCCTCCTATTAATCGGTCTTATGCTAACCTCTGTGATCAAGTAATGTTTTAATAGAATTTAAGTCAGCTTCCACATATTCAAGTGTTGTCTTGATATTAGTGTGACCTAATAATTCTTTTACTAAATGTAAATTACGTTCAGGCTCCTTCATTAAATCTGTACCTAGCGTATGTCGAAAGCGATGAGGTGTTATCTGTATACCAATTCGCTTTGATATATACTCAAACACATTAGAAACCCGATCTGCTTGCATCACTTTGCTCATACGAGAGTTTTTGTGATCACTAAAGCGATTCACATTAAACAGCTGATCCTCTGCTTTAAAGTGCAACAAGCTTGCTCGCCATAACAGTTTTCCTAAATGGGGCAGTAATTGATCACTAATGGGTATCTCATACTCACGCCATGTTTTAGAACCCTCAATACGGATCTTGATCAACTGTTTCTTCAAATGAACGTCGCCCACTCTCAAATGGATCAGTTGATTACGTCTCATACCCGTATAGTAAAAAGTTTCAAATACTGTTTGCCAGAACCATACAGGATGCAGTTTTCCTATATCTTTGCCTTTCTCCTCATCCAGTTGGGCACCTGCTAAAAATAGTCTAGCTTGTGTTACTTGGTGTAATGAAAGAGTCTTTTTCCTTTTGCTAGGCGAAGTAATCGCCATCTTATAAAAGGGATTGCGATCCATTGTTAATATACCCGTATCAATGGCATGATTAAAAATAGCTTTTAAATGCCTAACATGTGTATTCCCACTGTTAGCAGATAGCCCATTGACTAGCTCATACGTTCGCCATTTCGCTACTAATGATGGGCTAAGACTGTTTGCATCAGAGTCAAACTCAATCCAGTGATCAGCACAATAACTCGCTAAACCACTTTCAAGCTTTCTAATACTTGCTCTGTAACTATTCTCAGTAGTAGACCTAATAATACGAGTAGCAAGATAGCTTTCAAGCAGTGTTTGATAGGTTAAAATGTTAGAAAAAGTCATAGCAATGCCTCCAATTTAACGACCATGTCAAATCGGTGGATTGACAGATAAGGCAGTATTTCTTGAGTAGCTGACGTTTGGTATCCTTACCCGTTTTCCTTGGCCTGTCTCGTTGCATACTTCCATTAAAAAGAGATAGCCTACTACCTGCTTTATCCAACCATGTATCTACAGGGTATAGTTTGTCTGTGAAAATTCTATTTTGAATAAATAGAGATAGGGAGCATCGTTCTTCTTGATCATATTGCCCTCCTTGATGTTGATTGACTACCAGCTTTTTTGATGGATTTACTATACTATTTTTATACCTGTAATGTAAGAAAAATATTACATGTAAATGAAAATATTCTACTTGATTGTAAAAGTGATTTTTGTATATTATCAAAAGACTTATAGCTCTATTTTTACCTCCTTTACAAGAACATTTCACCTATTCATCCTCCTTTTCAAGTTCAATAAAAGGATTCTCATGGGGTGTAAATTCCTTAAAGAATAGAGAAGGTTCTAATAAATATCCCTTAATGATCTGTCCTTTCTTACGGGGGGCTGATACAGTACATTGCCATATATTTAAATCATTCTTCTTTTTACTATGTAATTTAAGCTTTTCAAAACTACTCTGAATCACTTTCCAATGCTCTTTTTTAGTGTTATCAATGACTTTTGCTAATTCAGGGTATTCGTTATAGAAACGTTGAAAGATACTAGGGGAGACAATAAATAATTTACCTTGAATAATATGCAATTTAGCATCTTTATCATTGATTTTAAGTTTATGCTGACTAATACGGTGTTTTAACCATTCAATAAACTTCTCACCTAATGCTGTTTTAGAAAGGGGAGTATCAAAACTAAAGGTCAGTTTAGATGAGTTTATATCTATAACTGGTGCAGATTGATTAGCTACACTTAATTCAAATACTTCAGCATAGGTATTATTAAATAAACTAACTTCTGCTGTATTTTCCTCTGTATCTTGAATAGAACCACTTTCTATTACAGGATCATCAATGGTTACTTCATTAGTATCCATATCAAACAATGATAAAATATCATCAGTATCATTATCTGCATCAGTTATAGACAAATTCAATGGGGCGGGGGATAGGGCATCTACAGTAGCGGTATTATTTGCATTATCTAACTCATCAAAATTAACATCATCTTCAACTTTTTTATTGGTTACTGCTTTATTAGCTTTCTTTGCAGTAAATGATTTTAATGAAATAGGTAATCAGCTAAATCACGTATTCTTAGAATGTACCAGAGAAGCCTTATTAAATGCGGTATCTCAGGAAAACAGAGAAAAAATACGTGCCATGCTAATACTACAGGAGGATCTACAAGAGGACTCTACTCAAGATCAGTTTGTTATTCGATTTTTAGATAGAAGTTTAGACTATGTAGATCATGCTGTATTAGATGACTTTTTTCATTCATTACAAAACTATGAGCGAGATTATTTAGCTAATAACCTTACGAGAAAAGTAACGTTTTCATTAAAAGCTCCTAATCAGTTGATTGATTCATTGTTAGCAATAGAGGGATTAAATACCTTCCTTTATCAAACAGCAGTTGAACCAACGGATAAGAGGGAATATGAAACGTATATATTGCACCAAGGACTCATTAGACAATTATGGAAGTCACAACAAATAAGTTTTGAAAAGCTGTCTCAGCTTCATAGCTTAATACGCCCTTATATGGGGAGATTAAGAGAGGATTCTGTGACACATCCTTTTAATGCTGAATTTATTGTGATTAACGTAAAAGCTAACTAAGTCCTAAAACACCACCCATTGGGGAAGCATCATTCCTCAGTGGGAATGGTGTTTCTCCAAATTAACTAGTATTTATTTGGAGATTTAATTATGAGTCGTGTCATTGTGGCATTAACAGAGACTGGCTATTCACCTATTGCAGATAGTCTTTATGAGTATATTCAACTTGAGGGTAGTTTACCTGAAGAAGATGAAGTTATAGCGTTATTTAAAGATAATGCAGGTAACTTATCAGAATATGGTCACAAGCTAAATAGGGTGTTTATAGAGCGTGTACGAAAAATTTTATTAAATAGCATTCCTACACTCAACTATGAGCAAGCTAAAAAACTTCTAAGAATAGAGGAAAACTTCTCTAAGGAAGATTCTAGTAATGATAGGTTTAACATTAGCTTTGCAGGAATAACCTATTTAGATCCTTCTACTGAAGAATTAGAAGATCTTAATGAAACCATTAGTAATTATAATCTTAATTACTTACAAGGCAATGTAGTAGCTAATACTTATACTTTGTCAGTTCCTATTGAAGTAGTAAATAGGATAAAAGAAATTGATACCGATTGTATTTGTGAGCAGTTAGTTGATTACAGTTGTGGTGTATCCAGTACTCATATTATTGAGACAGGGTATCTACGAGAAAGTGCTGAAACATTAGGTGATCATGCCCTTAAGTACTATGAAGCTATTTGGAAGATAATCAGTGATTATATTCCAAACTTTATGGTGATTAAGGAGCATAAGCCTGATTTCATAGTACTTTATGTATCCTATGCAGATTAGGGGGTGTTTATGAAAAATAAACTCTACTACACACTGTGTCAACTAGATGGTGCTCATATTGCACAAAGACTCTATCCATTTTTGGTAGATACAGGTCTTATTCCTGATGTTGAAGATACATTAGAGTTAATGTTTGATGCTTATTCAAGTGTTGAAGGTAAAATGACTACTAATGAAATGGCAGCATTTATGAATGTAGACCAAAGAGAAAGACTAAAGACATACATCGAATGTCATTTAGTCCAAGTAGAAAACAGAGAAGCACTTAGGGAGGCATTAGTTTATGATGAATACACGAATGTGAATCATCCTAGTGAAGATCGGTTTTGTATATTTTTTCAAGGTAAAGGTTATAGCCCAACGGTTGAAAACATTGAAGCATTATGTAGAACAATCAATGAGTTTGAGCGAACACTATAACTATTAACCAACATAAAACATTCAACTTACCTACTAGGAGAAGTTCTTACCTAGTAGGTAGGGATCTCTCCTATACATATGGGGATTTCATAATGGATGTAAGAAAGTATGATGTACCTATTACACAACCAAAGAAACTGAGTAAAAAGCAAATAGATATATTTAAGGCGTTTTACTTAAAGTTAGAAAGCCCTCTTATTAGAGGGTTTTTCTATTTAAAGCAATCATCGTCTGGTGATAGAATAGTATCTTTATAATGATGAGCCATACAAAAGGGATTATGAAAAGATAATATAAAATAATCTTTAGAAGTATAATAGCTAACACCCAGTATAAGCTGATCTTTATCTATACATTTAGCTTCAGCTTTAATGTCTTTACTAAAGCAATATTCATTTTCAAAATGGCGTGGCTCTTTATAGGTTGGTTCCATAAATACAATTGAGTTTGCTTCCTCAACTAGCTCAATATGATATTTTTCTTTTAGTACAGGCTGAATTTTTAACCAATAATCATACATGCTTTTATGATTTGTTGGAGCATTCTGCAAAATAACTACTACGGAATCTTCTCGTAAATCCACTTCTTTATAGACAGTAATAATTTGTGGTTCTGCTATCACATAACGAACACCCCAAAATACTAGTAAAAAGAGTAATAGGATAAGTGTTAATATTTTACGTTTCATCAAGATTTATTTTTTCTATGATCGTTAAATACACCTTGATGCGTTGTTTGTATAGTTGTACCTGACTTATAGCTTTTCATAGGGTTTGCTGCTGGATAGGATTTTAACTGTTCGGGAGTTAACTCCAAAACTCCTCCATCTTGACCTTGTAGTGCTTTTAATGCTTCTTGTCGATTAGCTGCTATCATATATGTTGGCCCTACACTCCAACTGCCAGGTGCAGAAGCCACTCTAGCATAGGTCGTTACTCGATAATCAGGATAGAATGATGGATAAGAATATGTGGTTTGTCCCCATACAGCTACATTCTTAAAATTATTCAATTTAGATAGTCGGATAGCAAAACCATCTACTGAGTCTGTTCCTGACTTACAACCATAAAAAACACACCTAGCTCCTGAAGGTTTCCAGTTAAAATCAATTGCATCCCAACCATCCGTGATAGCCATCTGATGAGGCCATTCTTTTGAAGCAGGTGGATTAACAGCAGTTTGATAGCTTATAGGACCATCTAATCCTGAATGAGAACAGACACCAATCTCTAATGTTTCAACTTTATCAGGACCACCATATTTAGTTATCCAGTTTTTTACAATAGTTCCTATTTCATGGATTGCTTGAATAGGAGGGCAGTGTACTTTGTGTTTGTTTTTATTATACCAACTTGAATTATAAATGTTATTAAGCCTGGTTTGTACTGTCTCAGAAAACAGACTATTGCCTGTATAACGAATAGTACCTTGATCTCGTTCTTTGACCCAAAATAATAGAATAAGTTGTAGCTTTTCTCTTGTAATATTTACAACAACATCATTTACTCCATTTGGAGTTGGTGGAGGTGCTGTTTGATTTGTGGATATTTTCCCTTTGCCTTGACTCTGGCTTTTGTCTTTTGCTTTATCATTTCCCATAAGCTAGCCTCCCTTGTAAACCTTAAACTTAGTTTGAATTGAGGAATATAGGTTTTTCTTTATCATAATATTCTAGGATTTCCTTTAATTCTTCAGGTGGTAAGCCCATTTTCTTTAAGTCATCGGGAAAAATGCCATAGGTCTTTTTTTGGTTTAACGGTTTGGATTTGAAGTAATCTACAGTTTCCTTAGTGATAGAGTCTCTTTTAAACTCTTGTTTATCAGCAGGAAAATTATTAAAAAATCTTGCTTTATAGGTTTCTTTTTCGTCATCTGATATTTCTGGATGTTGCTCGAAAAACTCTTCTAATGTGATGCCTTTATTAGTTTCAAAACCACTATTTTCATTTTTATAACGTGTCGTAGCAAAGTGTTTTAAATAGATTTGGTTATCCTTTACTAAAATGTGTAAATCATTAATTCGATCACTCATGCTGCCATTAAGAGGTTTAAATAGATTTTCAAATTGCATCATTCCAACTTGATCACCATAAGAGAAATAAACTTCATAGAAATCAGCTTCGTTTTTTACTTTATACTGTTTATTATCTTTTAATAAAGTTTGAGTTTTAGAATCTGTATAAGCAGGGTAATTTTTACCCATCTGAATAGTGCGAATATTAATTGTTATTTTTTCGACAAGTTGCTTATCACCAATCACATTAAAGCTAGGTTCTGAATTTTCATTCATAAAATCACATCCATTAAGAAAGATTAGAGTAATTGCTAAAATAATAAATTTGTTAATCTGTTTCATAAGTTAGTTGATACTAGGTTGTCTGTGATCGTTAAAAAATCCTTGGTGCGTAGTCATTGCGATATTTCCTTTTACGAAGCATCTCATAGGGTTAGCTTTAGGATATTGATTCTTTTCTAAATCTTTGTCTGATAAAAAGAAATAGCCAGTCAATTTAGAAGAAAACTTCATTGCATCCCAACCTTTACCGCCATCACACCCTACCATATATGTATGTCCTATATCAAACGCATAGGGTACTTGTATCTCAGAAGCTCTGATAACATTAGAAACTCTGTAAGTTGGATAAAATGATGGATAAGATGCTGTGGATTGTCCCCAAATAGCTACACCTTCACAATTATCTAAAGTTGCTAGTCTTTTAGCAAAACCATTATTCGCATCTGTTCCAGAGTTACATCCATAAAAGACATAACGTCCTCCTACTTTTACCCAATTATAGTCAATGCTATCCCAACCATCTTTGATAGCCATTTGATGAGGAAATACATCATTGTTTGGTGGAGTTACTTTTGTAAGATAAGTTATTGGACCATCTAATCCACAATGAGAAAAGACGCCAATTTCTAAGGTTTCTACTTTTTCTTTACCACCATACTTTTCTGTCCAATTTTTTATAATGGGTCCTATTTCGTGAACAGCATAAATAGGTATAGAGTGTATTTTATGGATTTTTTCATCATACCAGGTGGCTTTCTTTATATTCTGTAGTCTAGTTTGTGCAGACTCTGAAAACCAAGCCTTATCTTTATATCTTGGAATAGGTATATTGTCTTTTTCTGCTACCCAAAAAAGCAGTATAAGCTTCAATTTTTTTGAATTATTTCTAGAAATATTAACAACAACATTATTAACTCCATTTTTTATGGAGGATACTGTTGTTTGAGCGCTTGATACTTTTCCTTTTTGATTGTCTTTTTGCATTGTTTAAACTTCCTTTTCAATACATAGATGTACATCAACAATTTCGTTTGTAGCCGAATAAAATATTCTAGTACAACCTTCTTTGTCTGTGAGACCTTCTAGGCTAGTACCATCTTCAAAATAAGCGATATATTCTGTACTTGCATAAGGTTTTTGTTCATCATCCAAAAATTGAAAACGAACATTATTTTTTTGTTCTATCTCAGGATTAGTCAACATTGTTTCTTCTGTATCTTGATTATCGTCTAATATAAGATGAACATCTACATCATCAGCCTCCCCACTATAAAAAACTTTGGTGTATCCATCTTTATCAGTGACACCTTGAGTTGTATTACCATCAGGTAAATAAGCAATGTATGGTGTATTAGCATAAGGTTTCTGCATATTATCTTTAAATTGAAATCTAAGATTATTAGAGTTCTGAACATAAGGCAGTAATGAAACAGGGGGAGCCGATACCATTTCTACAGCTTTGGTTTTATTTAACGGAGCTAAAGGTACAGCAGGGGAACCTTCCATAGGTACACCCCCTGTCCACTGTGGGGTAGTCATCCATATACCTGCTGGATTTAATACTATATGTTGACCACCTGCTTTTAGTGTTAAGGATAAGCCACCATCAATGACACACTGCATACCCGCTTTCAGGTGAATTTCCTGACCTGCTTCAGTCGTTAATATCGTCCCAATCGTGGTATGTTCTGTTTGTTCTACCGTCTTATAATCATTCATTAGAATCTGTGTTTTACGATCTAATTGAGTTAAATGATGTTCTTCACTTTCATTCTTGGTATAACGATTCTTTTTAATCGTTTCGCTATGTTCATTATTTACTTGAAGGTGTGAGTTATTATTAACTTGTACAGTGTGGTTATTTTTAGTCAGCTGATCAAAATCTTTCTGAGCTTGCACAAAGATTTGTTCTTCACCAGCTTTATCTTCTATCCTAAATTCATTAGAACCAACACCACCTTGAGACGAACTGGTTTTAAATACCGATCGGGTTTTGTGAGCAGGTAACTCATAAGGGACTTTATTCACGCCATTATGTAGTGCTCCCACCACAATAGGAAAATCAGGGTCTCCTTCCTCATACTCCACTAAAACCTCCATGCCCACACGAGGTATGATAACGCTGCCATATCCCTTATGCGCCCAGTTAGAAGCGACCCTTACCCAATGAGACGAGTGTTCATCATAATTGCCTTCTCTGTCCCAATGGCACTGAATTTTAACTCGACCATATTCATCGCAATAAATCTCCTCACCTGCTGCACCCGTCACAATCGCTGTTTGAGTGCCTAATACTTTAGGTTTTGGATAAAGTTTAGCAGGGCGGTAAGGTACATCACGCGGAGAAAGCACCATGACATTACGATAGCCTTGTGAAAAATCTTCCAAAGGAAATTGTAATGATTCTGAAGCAGGGTAGTTAAAGTACTTATCTAATTGACTGGCTGAAGTATTATTAGCTGTACCTACATCACCAAAGGCTTCTAAAACGCTAGGTTGCTTACCTGCATGACGGATCTCACGAATTAGCCAGGGCTGTTCAGTATCTTTTAGGGGATGATCAACAATAGAAATAAATAACCCTGCATGTAAACCAATCACATCGCCATAGGCTTCGGCTAATACCTGAGTAGCTCTTAGACGCTCTATTTCGATCTTAGCAAGCTGATCGGCTCTATTCTTATCTAAGTGTCTACTGGGATAATCATAACTCTCTAATAAGGGTTCTAAGGCTTTATTGGCTTTATCACTTAGTATACCTTGAGAGTTACCTTCAGGAGTCTTCATATTAGCAAAATTATAATTTCTAAAAGACACTTCCGTAGTACAACTGGATAAAGCTATATCAAAAGTCTTAATCACCCGTTCATTAGCAACAAACCCCGTATCACTGGCATACTTAATTGCTTGTGACAAACTAGAAAAGAATGGATTAGCATCAGCAAAGGTTAATTGATGACCCGATAACGAATGAGAAAAGAAATAAAAGATCCCTACAGATTCGGCTAAATGATTAATAAACTCATAATCTGATTGATCGTACTGCGTACAATACTCAAGGGTAGGATAAGTTTCTTTCAGCTTAAAAGAAAAATCGTGTCCTTCAGCTAACCCATATTCAGAAAGAACAACACTAATAATCTCTGGTACTGTCTTATCACGAAATACCCGTTGATTAACACGTTTCTTAAGGTGGGAGAGGGTAGGCGTAAGTACAACTTTAAACGTAGTATAATGATTACCTACAGCGGCTCGTTTGACGTTTTGAATAATGCCATGAATACCAGTGTTTTTACTGCTATCAAAGGATAAAAAAGCAGGTTTACTTAATAACTGAGTAATATCAAAACGTAAATGATCACAGACTAAAATTATCTCAACAGCATAATCACTAGAGATCGCTTCTATGCCATCAAACGATAAAACTTGCAAGTTTGCACTCGAATCAAGGCCTTGTACATCGAAATTAAAATGACTCGTGTTTGCAGGTTCAAACATAGGTACTCCTGTAATTCTTATCCTAAACTGTTGACCCATTATACTACACAAATATATTAAAAATATGTATTTAGTGTAAAAAAATGATGTATTTTATGTGTTAATTGGATGACTGAGAGGAATCAATATGAAAGTAGCTGTTATACATAAAGTAAAAGCAATAGATGATGAAACATTTAACTTTCTTGCAAAATATGAGCCTAAGTTTAGTGAAGAAAATGAAGTTCAGCGTGCTATTAATAGCTTTACAATTTTATGGATGATCTTTGAACAGTACTTTTTCGATAAAAATCCTCCACCCCACACAAGTCAATCTGATCAAATTACGAATATAGTGAAGAAATGGAGTAGTAGTAATCCATTGATAGATAATTTTTGGACTACAGAACTTCTTTATTTTAAAAATAGATATATTAAGACAAATGGTGGAACTACAGACTATTTTAGAAAATTACAACTTAGTTCTGAGTATTATAAGACATATGTTAAAAAGGTTTTATCAGGAGAGAGTAATGCTCCTAAAGATATACTTACTGCATTGTTATATATTATATTACGTTTTAGAAATAACTTGCTTCATGGTACTAAATGGCCTTCAGGAATGGATCAAAAAGAAAACTTTGATACATGTTCGAGCTTACTAAGATCATGTTTAGAACGATTTAAATATAATGCAGAAACTAATTAAGAGAAGTAATTATGGAAGATAAAGAAAAAACTTTACCTGTACTTGAAGTTATTAATTTAAAAGAGCCTGTCACAGTGCTAGATATTGTTCAGTCTGAAATAGTTTCTAAATGTCAGACATTACAACAAACTTATAATACAACACCATCAGTTATTAGTTATGTACAAGACTTGGACAAAGTACGACAAATACTTGCTGAAACCCCATAAATAATTGAAATAAATAGGGTCCATATAAGCTCGTTTATTTTTTACTCTTTCTATATTCCCAAGGAACTAGGGTTTTTTGAGACCATAGACCAACTTTATTATGTTTGGCTATAGCCTGTTCTTTATCATAGCCGCCATTTTTCTTAGCAAATGGATAATACCAAGCCATCCCTTGTTGAATCATATTTAAGTTAATATTAGTTAACCTTATACAACTTCCAATATGAGGGGAATCAGGGCAATTAGAGGGAATATGAATGTACATAGGTATTTCTGTAATTTTTATTCTAAGGTTTTGATCTTTTTTACTATATAACTGTATTAAAAATAGGTATTTAGTGTAAAAAAATGGTATGTGTTATGTGTTAAAAATTCTTATCAATTTTTCTTGTGATCCCTTCCTTATAGATTATAATTCAGGGGTAAGCTATTTTATCTTGATTTTGTAGAGTATTTATCCCTTGTTAATGTTTTTGCTACAGCTTTTCTTCATTCGCTTCTTAGAAGCAGTTCCATTTTTATCTAGCTCAATGAATAAAATAGATATATTTAAACTTGACTCATGAGCATATAGGTTGCTAAAAAAATTATTATGATTAAACAATTAAAATACATGGAAGGTAGTTCCAGCAAGTTTTGGAACATTGAGACGAAAGCAGATAGTTTTACTGTAACCTATGGAAAAATAGGAACTCAAGGTGTTTCTAAAACAAAGCAGTTTGCTAGTGAGGCACTGTGTTTAAAAGAAGCAGAAAAGTTGATTGCTGAAAAAATTAAAAAAGGCTATTCAGAATCTGGGGAAGTAACTTTAGTAGAAACTACAAATCAGACTATAGAGAATAAAAAACAGGTAGTTGATAAAAAGGAAGTTATTAGGTTATATGATCAAATTTTAGAAACCGATAATCTGCTAGGTTTATTAGATTTTTTACAAACCTATAGTAAAGGCCATGTAACTGAGCTTAAAAAGCATCTAAAAAAAGCCAGAAAGTATTGGTTGGACGTTATTCAGTTAGAGCCTGTTTCAGCACAACCTAGAAAATTATTTGATACATCGCTTGAAAGTAGGTGGGGAACAAGAGGTAATGAAGTTACTGAAAAAATTCTTTATTTAACGGCCTTAGCGTTGTTAGATGCTTCGGAAGCCAAATCATGGGAACTCATGATGGATTATCTAGCTAACCATAATGATCCAGATACATTATCTGTTTTACAATGGCGTAAACCTCAGTGGTTGAATGATTATTTGTTAGATATACGTAAGAGAAATCCATGGGCGACAGCCCCGCTTAATTATCGTAAATTGCGATCATTAGAGGATAAGGGGTTAATACAGTATCAACCAGAACTATTTGCACTCACTGTGGCCGAGTATTATGGTTGGAGTACGAATATAAAGAGACATATGAAGTATATTGATTGGTTGTTATCAGATCAATATGCGTTAAGCCGTGATATTCCGTTATTGTTTATTTATGAAACTAAGATGCAGGCTAGCGTTTTCTGTTCAAAAGACAGTGATGATGATAGGGAGTACACTATTGCTTTTATTTATAAATATGATGAGAAGTATTTTAGTTTTTGGCAGTATGTATTTAATTATATGCTGAATAAACAACTGATTGAGCGAATAGTTTTTTTTGAACAAACCTTATTAATCCAAAATAAAAATTGGGATGGGACATTAAAAACCTTTATACGACAACAAATTAAACTACATGAAATAACAGTAGAAGAAACATTAACACTACAAGAGATTTTATTTAGTTTATTAAGGTCTGACCAAAGTGCGGTAATTAATTTTACAGTTGATTTATTAAAACCAGTGTTATGGGAAAAAGGCTTTAAGTTAAGCGCGTTTTTAGATGAACTACCAGCGGTAATGATGCGTGATGACTGTAAGGGAAGCATCAAAACTTTAATAATAGAACTCGATAAGTTAGCTAAAAAAGATCAAAGTCAACATCATATTTTATGCTTGTTGGTGGCTGATGTTTTTGTTATCCCACAGCTTGCTCTGCAAGAAAGAGCCGCTAAATTTATTATAAAATATGGCGATGTAAAAAACACTGCACTTGTTGAAAAAATTCAACTGTATCGGGAGCAGTTATTAGGTACATTAAAAATGCAATTGGCTGATTATTTAGTTTCTTTAGCATCGGCAATACCTGATGATATTTCGTCGCGTGATGTGTGCCACTATCAATATCAAATACCTTATGTGCAGTGTTTACAGCCAGATAATACAATTGCTTTGCCCACTAGTTGGGATGAGATACTTTATTTATTTGGCCATTTTATTCAGTCAACCGACCCTATTGATTCAGAGTTATTAATATATACTTTACTGTGTTGTCGTCACCTTTTTCCAGAGGATGCTGATAAACAACTTAAACCTTATATCAAGCAGCTTGGTAATATCCAAGGTATGCTTTATTTTCGTCACATTTTTGGGATGTGTTTTGCTTCACTCTTGGAGGACCCTACTAAAGATTTTACTAATATTTATTGTATGGGATCAGCTCATATTATACTTAATCAAATGGAATATGTACGTCGTGGTATTAACAAAGAATACTGCTTACCACTGTTATCTTTACCAACACATCAACCCTACTGGATTGATCCGAAAGTATTAGTGGAGCGGTTAATTGCCTATGAAAAACAACAACCCATTGATAAGATAGATTTAAGTATTGCTATTAGTAGAATGGTTCGAGAAAACACTCAAGAAGCATTAATCTTAGCAGAGCAACTTAGTGCAGAACTTGCTTTATTAATACGTTTTTGCCTAGCTGATAGTTCAGCTATTAAGCAGAGAAAGTCCGTAGATTTATTGACTGAAATAGTTAATAGAAAAGAAATACAGCTAATGGAAGGCGTTTGGGCTACCGCTGCTAGAACTTTTTATCCTGAGCACATTTTTGATGTATTTAATAATGGTGCATTATCAGCTATACCTTTTGTTCAAGAACCTTGGCAACCAAACTTTAACTTAATTAAAGAAGCTAGTGGCTATTTTCAGGGAGAGATAACAGATGAAGTTATTAGATTAGTTTTTAAACTGCCTGCTTATCAAAAAGCTGTGGATAGTTTTTTGTATGCGATAGGCTATGATGGTGAATTTCATCAAGATAGAACCTATACTGATTTAGGTAGTCCTGGTGATGTACGTTACTATTGTAGCCTAATGCCTCAATATCAAGAATCTATTGCATTATTTATTATGAGATATAATGGTGAAAAAGCTGACTATAATGGCTATACCTTAAGAGAGTTTTTAGAAGCATCTTTTAATTTAACAGTTATTTATCGTAGTAATGGATTATGGGTATTGGCTTGTGGATTATTAAAGAAGCAAAAAGAAGTTCGCTTATTGGCTATTGAGTTAGTTATTCAATCTATTCAAGAGCAACGCCTTCCATTAGAGGAGCTAACGAAACGGTTAGTGATGCTTATTCGAGGTGGCTATGCCCCATTAGGACGTTTAGTAGAAGCATTAACTGCACTTAAAGATATTTCTGCTTTGCATAATAGTGCGTTGTTGCAATGGCTTGAAATCATATTTAAGAGAATGGCAAAGAAAGCAGAGCTTCCGAATAATTTTAAAAAACTATTAGAACTATATTTTGATCTACTAGTACGCTTACAGACTTCACCCAGTGATGAATTATTGCCTATTTTAAAACAATGGCAAGAGCATAAGTCACTCAGTAGCTTACTCAAAAAAATTAGCCAGTTAAATGGGACGGTATAATGATTACTGATACTCATATAAATTACCCTACACCGTCACGCATTAGTTATAGTGATAACCAAACAGATATTGCCTTGTCCCACCAAGCCGAGCTGCCAGAGATAGACAGAATACCGAGCTTTTTTAAAGGTTATTTAATTGATCCAGCCACTACAGCAAAATGCTTAATGTTACTTTCTAAAGTAGTTAGGACTAGCTTTTTACCTATAGCACCGAGTTTGAGAGATCCCATTGTATCTGCGGGTAGCGATCAATTAAGATTTGAAGCTTTTTCTTCCTGTAATGGTGTTTATGCGCGCTTAGATTTATTGGAGTCAGCCGTGGAAGGGCATTTTGTTGCAGAGGGTACCACCAATGTTGATTTTAATGATCCCATTTTAAATGCGTTAAGCCGTATTCAAAAAAATGAAAAAGTCGCTTTAGGTATCGGTCGTGATGAAGTAACTTTAGAAACAGGACAAGAGCAGGTGACTGAGAAAAAAGTAAAACTGCCTGTCCGCTGGATTAAAGGGTTGACGACCGTACAGCTCAGTTTGGCTGAAATGAAACCAGTTTTTGTGCTAAATAAACTACAGAGTATGCAGTTGTTACAAGCTTTGCCCAAGGGACAAGTGAAGGGGGAGTTTTATATTATTAACCGTGCCAATAAATTTGTCTTTACTCCCATTGCCTCTGCACAGGGAATACGTATTGGAGGCATACAACGTTTACAACTATTGGCAACATTACTACCTTTTTGTGATGAGTTAAGGATTTTTCAAAGTAATGATGACGCTCAAAGTGCTTGTTTTGTTGCTGACTTAGGGTGTATGCGCTTTACTTTGGCTTACTCGCCTGATTTATACCGTGGCTTTTCTGGTGAGGGAAAGGTATTAGATAGTCTAATAAATGATCCTTTGTTAGAAAGCGCTGATATTTTAGATTGGCTTGAGCAAGCTCATACCTTATTAAGTCCAAATCAAGCGTTTATCCCCAGTTTATTAGAACCTATCAAATTACCACTAGATAATCCTGATGGCTTAACTCAATCGTTATCAAGCATGGGATTATTAGGTTACGACTTGTATCAAGAACAGCATTATTTCCGTCGATTACCTTTTAAAATGGAAAATATTTTAGCCTTTAATCCTCGTTTAAAAAACGCTAAGCAATTAGTTGACGATAATCACGTTACCTTTATTAGCAAAGAGCCAGATAAAGTGATAGCAGAAGTTAGGCATAATGAATTAAGTTATCGAGTAACAATTGATCAATCAGCAGAACGCTGTACCTGCCTATGGTATTCCAAATATCAGGGGAAAAGAGGGGTGTGCAAACACGTTTTAGCTGTAAAAATGCTTTCTAATAGATAGGTGTGGATGGGATAGTAGGCTATATGAAAATGCTTACTAGACAGATAAGTTGGATAGTACGCAATTTTATTCTTTAGAAAAAGATTTATAAATTAAAAAGTGGTTATATAAGGGAAGCTAAGATGAGTAAAAAAGAGTTAGAGCGTAAAATTAAAGAACAAGGAGGCATATTATTAAATCACAAAAGAAGTACTCATTTAGCTGTTACCCGCAATGGACTTTTTTTTGCATTAGTTATTGACAATACGGATGTTGTTGTCTGGGATGTATTAACACAAAAGCAAATTTTTCTTTATAAAAATGTGGAGTGTAAAAAAAAGGAAGAGTTTATATATAGTATTGCCTTAACAGATGATGGTAAAAAACTAGCAGTTTATTATTCAGTAGAGGTTGATTATGAGGGATTCGGTTTTGCACAAGCTGAAATACTGATTATGAGCACAGCAACGGGTGATATTTTACAAACTATAGTGTGTCCTTTCTTTAGTACAAACAGTATTGCTTTTGACGAAACGGGGAGTTTCTTATTTGTTGCAAAAGAAGCATATCAACTTTTCTTTGATGAAAAATTAGAACAATGGCTAAAAACTCAACAGACTCCTTGGTTAGGAAATAGTGGGTTAGCTATATGGGATATTGAAACAGCACAATTACTGCATTGGTATGAGGCTCCCAAAGGTTTTGATGTCAGAAGTATGACTACAGCACAAACAACAGATACCGTATTATTAACTTTTAATGCCCCAGGAAACTATTTTTCTGAACTGCAGGATATTTTATTTTACTGGACAACTAATGGTCCTATTACGCTTACCACAGATCTCAGATATTGTGTTAGTTCTTTATCTCCTGATGGTGAAAAAATCTATTTAGTTGGGCGAAGAAACCGTCAGTGTATTTTTCAATTATTGGATAAAAGTGGTAATGTCTTAACAGAAAGAAATACATTAGAAGACCGTTCTACTCTTTTATGTGACTCCTATTGGCATTATGAGGGCAATAAAATTATTATGTTCTTTTGTGGCGGTGAGGTGTATGTGATTGATGCTAAAACATTAGAAGTTATAGAAACAATTCAATGTGGAGGTTTAGAAGAAAATTTTATCTACTTTACACCCCACAATTGGACAATTATCGCTGCAGAATATAATTTACTTTTGCCTACAGATCGAATGCATCTACTAGAAACGTTGATGCCAGATGAATTCTAATATCGTTCATCAGGCTTTTTATAAGGGAAATATAGAAGTGAGGCTGATTTAAAGAACAGTAAACGTGGACAGAGAGTAGAGAAATATTTAAATGAACGTGGATTTGCTATTCTTGTTGCAATAGATAAAATTGCTAAACAGCATGAAGTAATACCTATGGAGATAGTATTAGCTTGGTTAATAGCAAAAAAAGCAGTGACAGTACTATTTAGTGCTACTAGTATTGAATAAGTGAAACTGTTTGTTAAAGCCGTCAGTCTTGTATTGACTGATGATAATAGTATGAGCTTAAATACGATCAAGTAGTTAAGAATATGATTTTTATTATGTTTTAATGTTATTAAATTTTAATGCTATCTATATGTTTAGTGTAATAAAAGTTAATTAAGGAAACTCGCAGAAATGCAAATATTTATTTGTATATTAATAAATAGCCAATTATAACAATAATTTTTCTACCCAATTTTAAGGCTGATACGTTGTTTATATTACAAAAGTAATAAGCACTAGGTCTTTTAGGTAAAAAATAACAAATGACTTCGCAGATTAAGTGTCGGTTAATCATTGAGTCCCTTGTTCGGGTTCAGTATAGCTCAGTCAATAGAGCAGCTGGCTTTTAACAGTTGATCATAGGCACAATCCTATATGACCAAACATATAAGAGAAGGATTATAGAAAAAGCTATAAGCCATTTATTGTGACTCAATCTGAAAGAGTATCATGATCAATTATTTTGGAAACATCATTTGGAAATAAAGTTAGCTTATCATAATCATTAAGTACTTGATAATGATCTAATGAAATACCAATAACAGTATAATTAGAGGTTTTTTAAAATATGAGTTTTTTAAATGCTTAGTGGTTATCAAATTTGATTAAGACTGTAGTCTATTAGCTAAAATTATTTATAAGTGTTGATGGGTGTATCTTTGTAAATAAGACCAAGGTATTGATTTATAAATATTATTATTCACATAGAATGCCGTTGACTCTATTTGGAGTCGAAATGAAATAAATTTAATATTTAAAAGGATATAGTAATGAAAAAATTACTTTTAATCATGGTAGTGGGATTATTATCAACACAAGTTTCTGCATATCAATATGGTTCACAAGGTGGATACTCACCTATCAAAGTTGTTTTGGTGAGTGAAACTCAAGGCCATTATGGTAAGAAATTCTGCAATTATCAAAAATTTAAATTTGATTATTTAATTGCACAATTTACTAAAGTAGTTCCTAGTAATATGGCATGTCCAGTTATTAAGAACTAATTAACAGTAAAAAAAGAGGTCGCATTTTGTGGCCTCTTTGTAGGCACAATATCTTGTTCAAAGCAAAATAAATAATCGTCTAAAATCTTTTGTTGTATATCTTTTACTTAATAAATTCCTTTTAATGTCTTGCTTAAGGATACAGAGACATTACAAACAGTCATAATATGATTATTATCACCCAAATAGACAGCATGAGTATAAGCTTGACTTAAAGCTATTATGGAGATAATAGTGCTGAATACACATAGAATTCAGCCCAATATTTTTTTTGTAAAAACATGACTTCTACCATGTAATAGTTCCTATCAAATAGAGAGTATAAGTTAATTAAAATCTGTCTGTATGGCAGGGAAATAACATTACAGAATATACAAATATCAATTATAGATAAGAAAAATAAAGATGCTTATTATTAATTAAGTGGTTCTACTAATTAGCTTTATCATAATTTTTGGAAAAATCATCTTTTAACTTAAAGCTAAACGCTATACTTTGTTGAAAAGTTTTAGAAAATGCTATTTAAGATGATGAATAGTTTATGAATAAGTAAAGAATATTTTTGTATTAGCAATAAGTCTTATGTGATACTTAATTTGAAGATTAATGTTCGTTAACTAGTTGAAATAGTTATATTCCTCCCTGTTTTTCTGATGTTTTCTTTGTGTTCATTAAATTCCATTTTTGGTTGTTATGTTATGCAAAAGTATAGTTTTTTTATATCTGGTTTGTTTTTAGCTACATCTTCTGTTGCAATTTATGCAGCCCCACCAACTATTACAGTGAGTGATGATAACTCTACGGTTACGTATAAGGGTGGAACCGTTAATGGAGCGCTTGTCCAAGATGGTAATATTAAAAAACTAGTAGTTCAGGGAACTGAAGTTGTTAATGGCAGTACCTCTCTAAGTAAAGGTGCTGTTATCAGTCTAGGTGGGGTCAATGGTGCAGATAGGTACAATAATAATTATGGCAATCTTGAAGTAGAGGTTGATAAAAATACGTCTATTACCGCTACTGCATCTTCTAATATTGTAGGTATTTATGTAAGGACGGATACAGCCGATTCTTTAGCCAAAGTGACATCAGGCGCTACTATAAAGCTAACTAATACATCATCTTTCCCTCAAGGCGTATGGGTAGAAAACAAAGGTGGTAGTGGTCAGATTGATTTAACACAAGATAGTGATATTACACTGACGGGAAACGGTGCGATAGGGGTTGGTATTTCTGCAAAAGATAACGCTAAAATAATTAATCAAGGAAATGTTACATTAAATGGTGATTATGGGGTAGTTATTAGTGCAACAGCAGCAACTGCATATGTTGAGTCTTCAGGCAATATTACAACGAATGGATTAAGTAATACGGGTATCAGTGTTAATGCAACAGGTGCTGATGGTGTTGAAGCGCCTATCATTAGAGCATCAGGTCAAATTACCATAGGAAAAGATACAGCGGGTGCTATTGTCAACGGTGCTAGTGGATCTAAAGGTATTTCTTTATCAACTACCAATAAAAATGGTGGAACGGTCACTTATAATGATCAACAAAATAGTATCCGTATTAATTCAGGCTCAAACTCAGCCTATCCTACATCATTATCAGCTGGGATCTATAGTATTAATACTGGGGGAGGCCGTAACTATATCAATGCCATTATGAAGAGTATTGATGTGTTTGGTGATAACAGTGCTGCCATTATTGCTGATGCCAAAGGTGGTGATACAGGTAATATTCAAGTAAAAGCAACAGGTGATATTAATATCGCTGGTGGTAATACAGTTGGCATTAAAACAACTAATAGTAATACAAAAGGAGATGCTATCATTGATTATGCCGGTAATATGACTATCACTGGCTCGAGCACTCCTAGCTTGTCATCAAATATAGGCATAGACTCCACCACAACAGCCGCTACCTCTATGATTAATGTAAAGGGAAATATCAATATTTATTCAAATAGTGCAATAGGTGTTTCTTCGGCTGTGACTGATAGCGGTGCGGCCACTATTAATTTTGGAAATGTGAATAATGTTCAACGTTCTTCATTAAATATAGAGTCGTTAGGTAGTTCAGATAGTAACAAGTTAATTGGCTTACTGACCCAATCTAATGGGCAAGCAAATACTTCATTTATTCAAGTAAACTATGCTGATACATTGAAAGTATCTGGCGAGGGTGAAACCACTACTATTTCAGCTAATGGAGCAAAGAGTAGTTCTGTTATAGTGAGTGTCTCTCAAACTAATGCTATCTCAGCTACTTCTACAAAAGGTGATGCCACCGCTATTTCTGCACAAGCAACAGGTTATGGTAATGGTGCGGCTACTGTGATGGTTATGAATAGCTCTGAGGTTAAAGCTAGCTCAACACAAGGTAAGGCGACGGCCATTAATCTTGTATCTGCTGATAGTGGCGGAACATCAGCAACAATTATGAATACAAAATTAGTAAGGGCTGATTCAACAGATGGCATAGCTATTAAGGCAGTGAGTGCTTCAGGTGATAATACTGTTTCACTAATGGGCGATACTACTATACAGGGGGGGAGAGGTAGTAATGGTGCAGGTATTAATTTGACCAGTTCAACAGGTAATATAGCTGTTAATAACCTTGGAGGCACCATTACTTCTGATAATGACCTTGCGGTGATTACTAATGGTGATGCTACCAGAAACTCTACTGATATTTTAAATACAGGCAAAATTATAGGTTATGTTACGTTAAACGGTGGTAACGTGACGGTTAATAATGAGCAAGGTGGCTTATTTTCTTTACAAGATTTTGGTGCAGATGGTAACAGTAAAGGAATATCAACCTCAACGATAGGTACTGATGGTAAAGGTGTATTTAATAATAGAGGTACTGTTGCATTTGGTGATAAAAACTTTATAGGTAGCAATATCGATACAGCAAGCCATGCAGTTATTGAGGTAGGTACTTTTAATAATGCAGGTATTATAGACTTAACTACTAATAGTTCAGCTAGAGCTAATACAGCTGTACATAGTAATTATATTGGTAACACACTGACTATTAATGGTAATTATGTTTCTGATGGTGGTGAGCTGATTGTTAATACATTAATAGGTAAGGATGATAGTGTTGATGGTAAAAGTGATCAATTGATTATTAATGGTGATGTTTCGACGGGTGCAGGTGGTGCAACGTTGGTGACTATACGTCCGACACAAGATAGCATTAATGCGCTTATTACTAACCCTGATCATGGTATTAAGATTGTTGAAGTGAATGGTATCAGTTCAAATGATGCTTTTGTATTGAATAGTCCTGTATTAGCAGGAAGATATGAGTATATTTTAAGTCAACCTGAAGATGATCTTACTAATTATAATTGGTATTTAAGTAATAAGGCTAAAGCAGGTTGGGATGCAAGCTCTTATAACCTAAACCCATCGATAGGCGCTTATCTAAGCAATCAAACGGTGGCTACAGAAATGTTTAAGATGTCACTTTTTGACAGATTGATTGCAACTAAGGGTGCGAGTGATGATGCTGAACAACAATTCTTATGGTTTCGTACTAAGATGACTCATGAGGGGTATCGTAGTGCCAGCAATGCCTTAAGTAATCGCTCTCGTACTTATATGGCGCAGATGGGGGGTGACCTCGCTGTGTTAAAGTTAAATTCAGGTTATTTACATTTAGGTGTGATGGCGGGTTACGGCGATCATAAAAATACCAGTACCTCTAGAAATACCCGTACTAAAGCGGAAGGTAATGTAAAAGGTTATAACGTGGGCGGTTATGCTACCTATTTTGCCAATAGAGATACCCAAACAGGCTTATATATTGATACGTGGACTGAAATGAACTGGTTCCGTAATAAGGTTGAGGGCAAGGGACAGCTTGGAACTCATCATTATAATAGTAATGTTTGGAGTAGCTCTGTTGAAGCAGGGTATGGTATTTCTATTGCCAATAATAACCAATATGAATGGTTAATTACGCCACAACAACAGTTTATTTATAATTTATATGATGCAGATAATCAACGTGATAAAAATGGTTTAATTGTTACTGCTAATAAAGCCAGTGGTTTAGTTAGTCGTACTGGTATACGCTTACATGGTCGCGGTACCCAAAAATCTATGTTGGAACCCTTTTTAGAAGCGAATTGGATCAACTCAACGGCTAAGAATCAATTAAAGTTTAATGGTGAGAATGAGCGTGATGGGCTACCTCGTAACCGTTATGAGGCTAAGATAGGTGTACAGGGAAATATCAATAATAGATGGAGTCTGTCTGGGGAAGTAGGTGGTGTATGGGGAGAAAATAGGTATAAGTCTTATCAAACTCAGATTAATGTAAATTATCACTTCTAATAGAACTGCTGTTAATCTTTTATTAGTAAGAGCATGATGTGATGAAGTTAGATGTATATTGATTATTAATATTATTGAGGGTGGCTAAAAATTATGACGCAGATTGACTGTCAACTAAACCCCATGGCTATTTATGCAGAAGGTGTTGACTCTTCAGATTATATAGATTCTGTCGCTCCTCTGATTATTCAGACATTGGTTAATATTGGGGACTTGCTTGATGTAGGAGCAGGGGGTGGTCAATTGGGTTCATCATTACAGGCTCAAAATAATCATTGGGTTGCTATAGAGCCAGACCCGTATATGTGTGATCGTTTACATTCCTATCCAAATTGTACACGTGTTATTCCCACTGGTTGGAAAGAAGTACATAATCTATCTAGCCAGTCTTTTGATACCGTGTTGGCTGCAAATATGATTGCACCGCAAGCAGATGCTATTAATTTTCTAGAACGTTGTCGTTCTTGGACAAGGAATGCTATTGTGTGGATAGTACCTTCACAACGTGGTCCAAAGGGGCTTTGCTTATCAGGCTGTTTACCAAATGAATGGGTACAAGAAGGTAATGAGACAGGCTATGAAAGAGTAATGTCACAATTATCAGAGTCAGACTATCCGAATCATACACTAACAGTAGATTGGACATTTACTTACATAACTAGAGATATTGATATAGTTGCAACGCATATGGCTAACCAACTTGGTTGGGATATAAATGATACCCGTAGGTTAGCTATGGGTGAACATCTATATTCAAACTCAATACAAGATGGACTAGACTTTTATCTAAAAGTACCAAAACAATCTACCATCCTTATTTGGGAAAATCAGTAAGATAGTTACAGTACTAACAAAATAGCGATTCAAGATAAAATTAAATCTTGATAAGAAACCCCTTAATTGGGGCTTCTTGGTTAGAGAATTGTTTTAAAAGGTTTTCCTAGTATTTAGGATAAACTTTGTGTTCCCCAACACTTAATACCATTATCCGTGATAATAAAAAAGTTTTCGGTAAATAATGTTGTAAGATAACCTTTAGCAACAAGATTACTAGCTGCATGGTAATGGTTAGAGTCTTTAGTTACTTCTACACATCTAAACTCTTCAATTGGATGATCTTTAGCTGTGTAAGCTTGGCCAAGTATTAATTGCTCTTCTTTAGTCATAAGCCTCCCGATAACTCATTAATTAGTAATTATTTTTTACTGTAAGTTAATACTATAAAATTTTGTTTTTATATTTCAATATTTTTAATATACCAGAATTTTTTTTAAATTTGCAAGTATTCATATAATCTTTTAGAAAATGATTAAAGTATTATTAAAGCTAGAAGGTTTTTAAATATTCAGTAATTTGGTTTTCTGAGTTATAAAAGGGTCCACTATTTTGGGATAATTTAATATCTATTGATTTAATATTTTCATTTTTTAAGCTATTTCTTGCTTGCATGCGTAATTCTTTTGGGGCTCTTTTAGGTAATAAAGACTTTCCAGCATTTAGAGATAAGCAATTTGTTTTATTTTTGTGGTCAAAAGATAAGGCTATATCTTGCCTAGAAAAAATTAAATTATCTTTAGTAACAACGGTTATTTTTGCTTTTAAACGATTTGAAAATTGCTGATTAAAGCATATTTCCAAGGGGATAATAGAGTCAGGTTTATTTACTATATTAGTACTAATAACTTCAACATTTTTGGAACAAGCCGTACAGAAAATAGGTACAGCTAAAACTAATAGATAGCGAAAAGTCATATATTCACCATTTGTAGCAACCTAAAGTGGAGGGAAATGTTAGTATAAATTCTTTATTCTAATTGATTCTTCTTTGTAAATAGTTTTTATTTTCTGACTTTTGAAAGTCATTTTAAAACTATTTTCCAGTAAATTACCAATCAAAATAACTAATACTATTTTTTAAGTAAACGTTCCTTTTAATCAGTTTTAATTCGGTTGATTAATATAACAAAAAGGTTTTATTTTTAATAATGATTTTAAGCAAATAATAGTATGAGTTTTTTAGGTTTTATAGTGAGAGTTGAGTAAATTTATTAAGTTTATCTTATTATAGGCATATTGATAGTAGAACTTAGAAAAAGAAAAAATATTAAAATATCTGTATTGTAAGTGCTAATAATTAATTTTTATAACTTATAACCCACTTTAATGCGATGAGTTATAAGTTACATATCTATATTTTATAAAATACTAATTTCCTTGTTTATTTCCGCATCCACCTCTATATATTTGCTTGCCTTTTTTAACACAAACGCATGCATTATGCTTAGGTTTGCAACCTAATCTTTGTGTTGCTAAGGTGCTAGCGGTTGACCTTGCTACATGAAAATTGGGATCATACCATGTTGCAAATTTGGCTCGTTGCTTCGGATCTTTTGGACAATTACCTGGTTTATTATCATCACATTCTGCTCTAGCTTTACAACCCCAGTCACTACCTCTTTTTTCAGGAGGAAACAAAGGGGGCATAGTATCAACTACAGGTGATGTTGAAGGTTTAGTTCTAGCACCCCCAACTGCAGCACAAAGAGTAGGGTTTTGCCTACAAGCTGCGTCTACTGTTGTTGGATATAAGCCATTATTATCAAATTTATTTAATGGATTATTTTCTACATATTCATATAGGTTAATACCTCCTTCTAATCCAATAGGATCACTTTGAATATAACGGCCTATATTAGAATTATAATCTCTGAAGTAATTATAATGTAAGCCAGATTCCTGATCAAAATACTGGCCAGGAAAACGTAAGTTCATTGTAATTTGGTTATTTGGATTAGTAACCGTTTTTCCAAAGCTTTCTGATACACTTTGCCATGTTACTTTACCATTAGAGTTTGTGGCTATTTGAGGTGTACCCAAGTGGTCACTATGTAAATAATGATATTGAGCGGTGGTTAATGAATTATTAGTAATGATATTAGCTTGCCATAATGGAGCGGTTCCCCAATCTGTATTAGGTTCCCAACCATAGGCAATTTGCATTAAACCTTGATCATTTAGCTCCGCGATTAGGCCGTTATCTGAATAGATAAAATAAGTGGTAGCGCCATTAACGGTTTTGCTAATGCGACGGCCAAAAGGATCATACTGATAACTAGCTATTTCTGTATTATCTGCATTGTTTATAGCTACTAATCTATTAGCTACATTATAAATATAATTTAGTTGTTTATTTACATTTGTTTCGCTAGCAAGATGCCCATTTTCAGTATAGGTTAAAATAGTTTTTTGCTGGTTTTCTCCCCATTCGATTAACTGGTTTTTATCATTATATAGCCAGTTACCGATCTGGTGAGTACTACCAATACGATTACCTATTTGATCATAACTGTAAGATTCAATTGGTAAACCCTTTTGTTGTAACTGTTGGGATGGTTGACTAAGTATCAATTGATCCAGTAAGTCGTATGTATAGTTTCGCTTTCCATTTTCTGTTTCAATATGTTGAATATTACCTATTAAGTCATAGGTATATCGACGGCTCATCAATACATCATTATTTTTGGTTATGACTTTGATATCTAATGGTCGTAATAAATTATCATATTGATAAGTTTGTAAGGCACTAGGAAATAGAATTTTTGTTGGTTTGCTTTGTTTATAATTAGTCCAATTAATAGTTTCTTTATTAGGTAATAGTATTTGTTTTAATAGGCCCTTTTCATATGTATAGTTTACTGTTGTATTATCAGGGTAGGTTATACTAGTTAAGGCATCATCTTCATCATAAGTGTATTTAAGAACGGATGTAACTTTGTGAATACCTATGCCATAAGTAATAGTTTCTTTTGTTTTACGACCTAAAGGATCTAGAGTATAAACAAAATGTGTATTACTATCACCACTTTGTATTATTTCAGTAAGTTGATTAATTTTATTATAAATATAAGTGATGGTTTGGCTTGGTATTGTTTGATTTTTAGCTGTAAAGATGTCCTTTATTTTACGCCCAGCTTTATCATATTGATAGGTAATAGTATTACCATCAGCATATTTTTGTTGAATAAGTTGATTTGCTGTGTCATACGTATTTTCAATAATGCTACCTAATGCATATGTTTCTTTAGTTAGATTATTATTTTTATCATAATCAAAAGTGTATATGTTGCCTTTAGCATCAAGTACTTGAGTAATATTGCCAAAAATATCCCAAGCTTGTTTGGTTTCTCCTCCTAATGGTTTTATTTGTTTTATTATATTACCTAATGCATCATATTCAAAAATTAGGCTGCTATTGTTAGGTTTTATTATATGAGTAACCTCATCTAATTTATTGTAACTAATATGACTAACTAGGCTAGTATTACTATCTAGAGTTTGACTAATCTGAGCAGGCCGATTTAACTCATCATATTTAAAGGCTTCACTATAAGTTGGATAAAATACCCTGGTTTCTAGGCCTTCTAAACCACTGCCTATGGCTCCGTACTCTATAAGTATACTATTACCTGTCGGTTCAGTTAGTTGTTTTAAATTTCCATCATTATCGTACAATTGTATAGTTTCTAGTCCAGATGGTGAAATAGTTTTTATTGGGCGAGCTAAGGTATCATAGTAATCAGTGGTGGTTTGACTTAGTTCATTAATTTGTTCAACTTTTAACCCATTACTATCAAAATTATAATTATAATTTCTTTTATAGCCTAAAGGATCAATAACTTCTGTTACTCGCCCTATGAAGTCTGTTGAGTATTTGGTTATATTATTAAGTGGATCGATAGATTGTAGAGGGTATCCTGCTAAGTTGTAATCAGTTTTCCATGTGTTATTTAGAGGATTTGTTTTACTTATAATTTGGCCTTGAATATTATATGTATAAGTATAGCTATTACCATTACCATCAGTATATTTTTTTACATTACCATATTGATCATAAGAGTAATTTAAAGTAATAGCTTTGTCGTTTTCGCCTGTAGTATTGATAGTAGTTTGGCCATAAATATCTTGAGTCCATGTAGTAACTTTTTGTTCAGGTTTACCTTGCGCTTCAACCTGTTTAATTAAATTACCTACAGGATCATATTGCCAAGTAGTTATATTACCTAGTTGGTTAATATGGCGGGTTTTTTGATCTAAATTATTATATTCAAATTGTTCAAATGAGCCATCTGGATAAATAATTTTTATAGGTTGTTTAGTTTGACTATAAGAGATGGTAGTTGTTAATCCTCTTTGATTAGTTACTTTTAAAAGATAGTCACCATCTCTAGTAAATGTTTCGGTTACTGCACCATTGACAGCAGTAGATTTCTTTTTACCTTCTTTATTAAAAGAAGTAACAGTTTTCTTGCCTAAAGGATCTATTATAGTAATAGTGTATTCTTTGTTTGTACTGTTATATTGTGTGCTATAGGCAGTAACAGCCTCAGTTTTATCAATAACTTTAGCCACACGTGATGTTTTAACTTCTTTTAGGTCTGTACGATATTTATTTTTTTTAATTACATTGGTTGGTGAAGTTTGAATAATGGCCTTACCACTTGTCATTGCTGTTTGTGGAGCAATAACACTATCAGTATATTCAATTTTTATAATACCGCCATCTGGTTCAGTTTTTTGGTTAAGTTGGCCTTTACTATCATAGCCATAGTGCCAATCATTACCAAGTACATCCGTTACCTTAACTAAAAGATTACCTTGCCAATGATAAGTAACTGTTCGGTTCTCACGATCTTTTACTTGTGTTAGGCGATCATTAGTATCATAGGTGAAGCTATAAACTAATTCTCCATGATGATCTTTTACTGCTGTACGAGCTCCTTGATTATCTAGCACAAAAGATACTTTAACATTATTAGGATTACCGTATTCTGTTATACGGCCTTTATCATCATAGTTAATCCAATTGCCTTGACGATCGTACCATTGCCAGCCTGTATCAGTTTTTTTAATATAAACTTGATCAAATCGATAGAGATTAATATCACCTGTACGTTCAAAAATGATATTGGCACGGTCTATATATTGTATGCTGTTATCAAGTGGATTATGGATAAAGCGTAAATTAGTCCATGCTGGATTAACATACCAGCGACCATTTTCCCAAGTACGATTTATTTGTATATTGCCACCTAATGCTTTAACACTTAAGTCAACAGTGCTTTCAGTATATTCTGTATTAGGTAATTTTATTTTTGCATTGGGTACATTGGTTATACTTTGTTCTGAACCATCAAAGTTAAATAATGCTTGTGCTAATACTGTTTTAGGTATGGATATAATGATCATTATAATCATTAAACCAATAGGTATTAAATAATCTGTAAATGATTTTTTTACATGTTTTCTTTTGTGTTTTTTTCGTTTAATAATTGACATAGATAATTCCTTAAATTAATTAACTGGTGATGAGCCTGTGCCACCACAACCATCTTCACAATCTGGGATACATGCAGGTGTTAAAGGCATAGGGTTTGGTGTAACTAAACCACCACCTGTCCAGCCGCCTGATGCGCCGCCTGAAGTACCACCACCAAAACCTCCTGAACCCCATCCGCCGATATTGTTACTACCACCAACAGAGGCTGTATTACAGCTTTTACCTGCTACTTTGTTGTAATTACCTTGGCTTCTTCCATTTGAGGTGTCGCCATTGGCGCATTCGCTAGTGTGTTCTTCTGAGAAGTATTTAACATAAGAGTCACAATCTTCGTTTGTGGTCTCTGTGCTAAAGGCACTAGCCATTCTGAAAGCAGGTTTTGCTAAGGCTGTGACTTTATAAGGGATAACAATTCTTGTTTTAGGGGCGATAGTAGTAGGTACTTCAGCTAAGAATTCGTAATGGAATTTAGTATCTGAAGTGGGTGGGAAAAATTTAACATTTTCTGCCTGTACTAAACCGTAATTTGTTAATACTAATTCACCCGTTTTTATATCACCTGCTTGCATGCCATTTAGGCTGATAGACATAGGTTCAAATACCATAACAGGAGCGGGCACTTGGGTATTAAAGCTTGCTTCTAGTTCAATTTCATATTCATCTTGAACAGTAGTTTCTGTAACATTGAATTCAATATTAATGAGCTGATATTCCATAAAAATATGTTCATTGGTTGTTACATTGGGACGTATTACTAACATGCCACTTGTATCCACATGATCTGTTGCGCTGGCACGATAGCGATAAATGCCTGGAGGAATATCATTAAGCTCAGCAAGACCTTGTTGATTAGTTTTTAATTGGTATTGTTGTGTAAGTACATTCTCGTTTTGTAGTTTAATAGTGACGTTAGCTACACCTTGAATAGGTAAGCCATTTTCATCCAATGTTGCCGTGTAGATATCGGCTACATCAAACATGACAGAGCCTTGTCCATGTTGTGTGACAGATACAGAAACAGGAATAGTGCCGCCGTTACCATTGCTTGCTGTTACGATAATATTAAATTTATAAATACCATCTGCTAAGTTGCTATCTGGTTGTGCAGTAAGCTGTAAATCTACTGTTTCACCTACTTCTAGTGAGCCTAATTGATTGCTACTAATAAATACCCAATTAGGTGCTGGGTTGTTGTTTTGATCTAGCAGTTTAATTTGTACATTTTCAGCAGCAATTAAGCCTTTATTGGTAAGTTTGACACTTTCAACAATACTGCTTGCTTGTTGGACACCTGTTTCTATATAGGTTGGTGTAACAGTAAGTGCAGGTGTGGCAGGTGTTAAACGGTAGTTAATTTGGAATTTACCACGCTCTAAATTGCCTGAATCTGTAGCGAAGGCTGTTAAAAATAATGTGCCTGTTTCGGGTGCTGTATCATCTGCTTTGAAGTTAATAATAAGGGGCGCACTTTTGCCTGCTGCTATGTTAACTGTGGCACTGGTATCAATTTCAATGCCTTTAGGTAAAGTACCTGTAGGCTGATCTTCTGCTCTTAATTCCCAATGCAGATTGGTTGCTCCAGCACTGGTAGTAGCTGTTACTTTGATGGGGGTTGCTAAGTGTCTAGCAGTGGTTAGGTTGTAACCTGTTATATCAAATTTAATGCGATTGATGGCAAAGTTACCTTGTGCATAGGTTTTTGATTCTTTCGGGTGAATAGCCATTGCGGTATAAAGCCCAGCATCATGCGCCGCTGGTTGAAAGGTATAGGAGAATGCACCTGTTGCATCAGTAACTACATTAATTGTTTTATCAAAGCCATTGGTAGTCAGTAACAGTGTTAAAGGCAGATTAGCTGCTTTTTCAGCATCTGTTCGATAAATAGCATGCCCTGTAAATGTAATAGGCTGTGGCCCATAACTTGTTTTAGGTGAAATATCGGTTATTTCTCCTGTATAGATAGTTTGTGGTATTTCAGGTTGCTGTATATCCACTTTTACTTGACGGGTTAATGTAACTATTTTATTACTGCTATTAATGACATTAACTTTAATAGTGTAATCACCATTTTTAAGTTGAGTAACATCCCATTGGTATTGATAGGGAATTTTGGTTAATGTGGCTTTTTTGCTGTTGTTGATATAGATTTCAACTTGTTTAATCGCTAGTTCATCAATAGCACTGATTTCAATTTGAGTGGGTGCTACTAGGGTTAAACCTTCTGTTGGTGTAACAAAACTGGCTGTAGGAATAGGTAGTTTATATTCAACACTAATAAGGTTGCTTAGCTCGCTTGTTCCTGAATCAGTTTTAATAGTTGCACTTAGTTGATAGTTACCTTCAGTAGGTAAAGTAATAGTGGTGCTAAAGTTATTTTGTTGATCAACTTCAAGCTCAGAACCTATTGCTTGAGCATTGAGAAAGAGTTGTACTAAACCGCCTGCTTCACCTTTGCCAGACACCATTACAGATGCTTGATTAAGCTTACTATTGGTAACAGGAGTTATAATGGTAGGCGCTAAAAGCTCTATTGATTTAATATTAGAAAAATCTGAAATATTACCAATTTGGTCAACGGCATTTATGCGTGCATAGAGTGATCCTCTATGGTTGATACTTGTAATAGTGGCAGAAGTGTTTTCAATAGAAAGTTGCTCTGTCACTAGGATAGTATCAAATGCTTCATCACTGGCTATTTGTAGATTAACTACGGCAAGGCCACTGATATCATCACTTGCTTGATAGGTAATTTTAAGAGTTTCATCGTTTAAGCGGGAGAAGCTATCAACCTGTACTTGGGGTTTGCCTGTATCTACTGTGATAGGTAAAGAAAAACCTGACCAAAATTCCCATGTGCCACCATTGTTAATACTGCCTCTTACTCTAGCTTTGTAGCTTTTGCCATTGGTTAGGTTGGTGTTATAGGTAAACTCACCTACATTACCTACAACCTGTTGTAAAACAGTATTACCTTGTTGATCCTGAATTTCTATTTCGTAGGAGGTCAGTGTAGCAAGTTGGCTCCATGTCCAATGTAAATTTGTTTTTGTATAGCGACTAGCTGCTACTGGTGGTCTAACACTAAGTCCTGAAATATCGATAAAGTCATATTCAGCTTTTGTGTTAACCGTATAGCCTGTTAGTGATTCATTAGGTGTAAATACAATAGCTTGTTCAGAGGACAAAGCATTGCTTTGATTACAGCTAATTTGTTGTGCTAGTTTGTTTTCTCCTTGAATACCAATGGTTGCACTGTTACCTTTACTACGATCATCAAATAGATTACGGTACTGGAATTTTATTTCATTAGAGCCTTCAAATAGAATGGCTTGGAAGGTGCCCATAGGTAAATTAGAACCATAAAAATATTGATTAGTCCATTGCACAATTAATTGGCGATCTGGTGCTTCACCAATGGTTTCATAATAAACGGTACCATTAGGTTGGCCTGTTACATTGGTTCTTAAATCATCCCAAAATACATAAAGTGTATTATTTAGACTGCTAGGTAAACAGTTATTAGAATAGGCTGTTGATGGATTGGTAAATTGTAGTAGCCCATTGGTTGAAGCATAAAAATCCTTAAATTCCTGTTGGTAGAATTTAAAGTTAAACCCAATAGGGAAAGGGCCTTTAACTTGATCATCACCTGTTAAACCTGTATCCGTGGCTGCTATTGTTAAATTGCTTATTGCGATAAGACTACAAAAAGCAATTAAGCTGGTTATTCTCTTTAATGTTAATGTGAGTAATCGATAACTTTGTTTTTTAATTAGGTAAAGTAAAAACAAGGTTCGATTATAGTGTTGCAATATGTTCATATATTATTACCTTATAATGCGTTTATAGGAATTAACGACAGGAGCGAATAGATGCTTTTGCTGCGTTATTTCGAATGCTTTGTTGCTGATTGATATAATCGTTATAATTTTGTACGCCTCCCTGTAACCACACGATTTGTTTAGAATCTGTAAGGTTATTTAATGTCTGTTGCCAATGCTTTGTTGTCGCTTGATCTTGAGTAATAAGTACAAGCTGAATAGGGGTTAATTGGTTGAATTGAGATAACGTTTGGTGAATGGCCAAAACAACGTTATCTGTTGTGGATACCAGTTGTTTAAATGGTTTTATGGGTAATGCCTGTAAATCATCTTCGGCAATATCAATAACAATGGTTTTCCATGGGCTAGCCATTGAGCCAGACCAATATTGCTCAGGTGTTATTTCGTAATGTTGCTGTTGGCTTTTATCCAAAACATAAGCACCACCTTCTAAAGCATAAACTGCTGTAAAACCTGCTTGCTTTAGTTGTATGCAGGCTTTATTTAGCATAACCTGATCAAAGCCCGTGCCAACTAATACAATAGGTTGTTGCTTTAGAAACTGTTTGTTAGGTAAAGCAGAGAGAGGAATATCTAATAAACCATTTAATGGTAATGCTTTTTGCTCAGTTTTAGACCTTACATCAACCAATGTTATTGTTTCTTTTTGAGCTAATACCGTTATTTCAGAATCTTTAATCCAACAACTATTGTCTAAACTGTGTTGGTGACTTACAAAGTTAATCTGGTTATGTTGATCTGTTTGTTCATTAGCTAATGTATTATTTGGACAGCCAGCATAACTCTGTAGGCATTGTGTAATAATTAATAACAGACCTAGATAAAGCCCACCCTTGTTACTAAACTGTTTGTTTCCTAAAAAACTCATCATGGTATCCTTACCTATTAATAGTTTGATGCAACTTGAGTAATAAATTGTTCAAATCCAAGCTTTAATTTTGCAGTTGCTGTGGTTAGCAAAGTAACAGTTGCTGTATTATTGGTTGGATTTTTATCCTCTGTTTGGCTTTTAATAGTAGCTGTTACAGGGACATTACCAGTTGCTTGCATAACTCTTGTATTTATCTGTAAGGTATATGACGCACCTGACGGAATTTTATTGATAACCCAACGACCATTACTATTGATAACTTGACCAGCAGTGCTGCTAATAAGATAAACTCTTAAGTTTTTAGGAATAGATAAATCTACGCTTGTGTCTATCGCATCACTAGGGCCATGATTAGTTAAAGTAACCGTGTATTTAACGGTATCATCAACGTTAGCGGAATTGGTTGAGGTAACTATGCCAATATCAAGATCTGCTGTATTGGTTTGGGGTAGTGCTATTTCGCTACTTACTTTGGCAAACAGATTGCCATCCACTTGTATACCAGCAGCTAATTGAATATCAGAAATTTTGCTTATTTGGGTTATTGCATTTGCTGCTGTAGTGGTTGCTTGACCATCATTTAGGCCATTAAGTGGCAAGGCTTGTAGAGAGTAATTACCGGGATTTAATCCTACGAAATTAAAATGACCTTGGTTATCTGTATAAGCCTGTGCAGATATTTTTATACCATCTTGATCTGTTCCTGTTAACTGAATACCTGCAACGCCAATACCTTTTTCTGACTCATCAAATATACCGTTATCATTAGTATCGTTATACACAATGCCTGCTAATGATGCTTTATTGGTTATTTCAGTAAATGTAAACTGATATTGGCCTGTTGAATTTGTATCAAATAAATGAATAAAGTAAGACCAAGATAAATCTTCATTACGCTCTTTTGATAGCCAAACGTTCTCATGAGCAATCACTTTGCCATCAGAGCGCTGCATATTGATAGGTGTTCTAGTGCCATTAAATGGATCAGCTAGCTTGGTGTAAACTAGCCCCATTGTGGCAGGAAAGCTAACATCATATTTACCATTATTAGCTTGCAGTAAACTTTGTGAAGATAGATCACTGACTTCTGAATCAATACCCTCTGATTCATATACTCTTAAGGTGTCTTGGTCAAATGCAAGAAAGTCACGAACATTATCTCGATTAGCAAGGTCAACTTTAACATCATGCACTAATGTATGCGTATTCACACTGTCAATTAAAGAGGTTAATTTACCGCCTAAACCATCTGCATGAGAATAGCTTGCTGTAAACTCAGTAAACTTGCCAGACAGTGAAGTAATAACATTCCAACGACCTACTTGTGAAGTATTAGGCTGTATATCTCCTAAATTAAGTAGTAAGCTTTTGCCAATAAGTTGATCGGCTACATAACCACCAATAATCTCAAAATTAACTAATAAGTTTTGAGCATTATCTACAATCTTTGGTTGAGCAGATTCAATGGCTGTATTATTAGCAATACCATATCCTGTATTTTTAACTCTCACACCTAAAGTGAAGGGAATAGAAGGTTCTATCTCTGTAGTAAAAGCATCATCACCATAAACATCTTCAGGAAAAAAGTAATCTAAAACTAATTTAGGTAAAGGTCTTACCGTAATATAATCTGGTGTAACATCAACGCTTGTTTCTTCCCCATTTAAGGTATAACTTACTTTTGCACCCACATAATATAATTGATCCCGTTCATCTGCCGCTCCATAGGCAGGAATAATTAACCAGTGGATTTCAGCTGAAGACTTACTGGCAATCTCACCTGTACCTGAAATATTTTCGATACCAGAAAGTGAATCTACTTTGTAAAAAAACAGTGCATCTGTTTCATTAGCATCTTCAGTCACTGAGACAGGTTGATTGTTTTGATCCTCAAATAGCAGTTCAATACGAATATTTTCTAATTTTGCAGAAGTTAAACCATTATTAATCAGCATTTTTGCGTCAAACGCTTGCCGTTCAAATGATAGTTTTTGCTCAATAATCACTTTAACTTCAGCACACTCTGCATCTTGGGCGAGAACTACTTTAAAAGGCGATATAGAGAGCACCATAAAGAGCAAGGTGAATATACGCCGATAGTGTTTTTTAAATTTTTTCATTATGAAATCCTTAGAGCCTCACCAGAAATAGATAAATTCCTATGAAGCTCCTATGTACTATTTATCTTATTAACTGTTTGATATATCTGTTGTTTCTCTATTACGGCTAGAGATGAAGGCATGGTAGGTTGTTTATAGAGGCAATTCTTTTGGCTTAAACAAAAATTTTATAAGAATAATAAATGCCTTATTTCAACCATTAATTAAATGAGGTTTATATGCTGTATATATCAAATAGTGATTTGCTATTTAATTAATAATAGTTACTACACCTCTAAATTATTTAATCAATGGATAGTTTCTATGAGTAATTAGTTATTAATAAAAAGATAAACCTTAGAATTATCAAATTATTTTCATAATCTTTATCTGAAATCTGCTATAGCAAAACTTAGCTAATTTTTTTAATACACTTTTAATTAATTTTTGCTTAAGCCAAAAGAATTGCCTCTATAAACAACCTACCATGCCTTCATCTCTAGCCGTAATAGAGAAACAACAGATATATCAAACAGTTAATAAGATAAATAGTACATAGGAGCTTCATAGGAATTTATCTATTTCTGGTGAGGCTCTAAGGATTTCATAATGAAAAAATTTAAAAAACACTATCGGCGTATATTCACCTTGCTTTTTATGGTGCTCTCTATATCGCCTTTTAAGATAATACATGCACAAAATATCAATACGCATAATCAAGCTGTTGCAAGCTCTGAACAAGAGACTATAGCAAGTGATAGGTTGGATACTGATCTTATAGTAAATGCTCAAGAGCCAGGTATTCATGATACCTTGATTTTTAATAGTGGTGCAGGTAACTATATTGTTAATGCTTTCGATGATTTACAAGATGAAAATTATGGTAAGCGAGATAAAGTCATCTTTGGTGAAGGTATTACCAAAGCAATGATTAGCTTCAGTCAAAATAATGATGACTTAATTGTTAAAGTAGGTGATAAAACTGATCAAATAACCTTCACTAACTATTATAAACACACTGATTACCAAACTTTTAATCGTTTTGAGTTTGCCAATGGTGGTTTTTGGGCAGATATCCGAGAACTAACCTTTCCTGATGATCCTATGATACTTTTTGGAACCAATGGTAATGATACCTTAATAGGTGGTTCAGGCAATGATGTCATTATGGATTATACAGGTTATAACTATCTAGATGGTGGTGCTGGTGATGATGTCATTGTAGGAAGAGGAGAAATGATAGGGGGTATTGGTAATGACCATATTATGAATATAGTCAGTAATTCAGCTGGAGAGATTATTCGTTTTAACCTAGGTGATGGTAAAGATATTATCGATAGTTATGATAGTAATGGCTATAAAGATAGAGTTATTTTTGGTGAAGATGTTACCCCTGATATGATCACATTTCGTCGAGAGGGCGCAGCTTTAGTTGTGGTGGTAGGCGATCAAGGTGATGAAATGTGGTTTGTTAGATTCTTTGGTGATGAGTCGGTTTACAATGCAGCAGGTCAAACCTATCACCAATTTGAATTTGCAGATGGAACAGTATGGGAAGATATTCGAAAACTACCCCTCAAACAATATTACCCTGATGATTATAACCAAATTATAGGTACCCCATGGACAGATGTTATCTATGCAGGTTCAGGTGATGATGTTATTAAAAGTTATACAGGCTATAACTACTTAGATGGTGGTGCTGGTAACGATGTAATCATGGGGAGAGGTGAGTTTAGAGGTGGTAAAGGTAATGATCGTATTGTTAGTAGATTTGATAGCTCAGCAGGAGAAATCATTCACTTTAATCTAGGTGATGGTAAAGATATTATTGAAAGTTATGATAGCAACGCTAGTAGTGATAACTATAAAGATAAAGTAGTGTTTGGTGAAGATGTAACGCCTGATATGATTAGCTTTCGTCGTGAGGGAACTTCTTTAGTTGTGGTAGTAGGTGATCATGGCGATGAAATGAATTTTGTTAGATTTTTTGGTGATGAAAGTAATTCTAATGCAACAGGTCAAAGCTATCGTCAATTTGAATTTGCAGATGGTACAGTATGGCCAGATATTCGTAAAATAAAATTAACCCAATACTATGCAGATAATCAAAATAATATTTTAGGTACACCATGGGATGATGTGATCTATGCAGGTGCTGAGAATGATTATATTAGGGATTATGTGGGTTATAACTACTTAGATGGTGGTGCAGGTGATGATGTTATTTTGGGAAGAGGCGAGTTTAGAGGAGGCATTGGTAATGATCATATTAATAATAGACTAACTAACTCACCAGGAGATATTATTCATTTTAATTTGGGCGATGGTAAAGATATTATTGAAAGCTTTGATAGTAATGCTGGTAGTGACGCCTATAAGGATAAGATTATATTTGGCAAAGATGTCACCCCTGATATGGTCAGTTTTCGTCGAGATGGGGAAAGTTTAATAGTAGTAGTGGGTGACCAAGGTGATGAAATGCACTTTATTAACTTCTTTAGCTTAGCCGATGGAGTTGGTGGTCAAACTTATCGTCACTTTGAGTTTACAGATGGCACTATTTGGCCAGATATTCGCAAAACAAAACTAACTCAATATTATGCAGATAATCAAAATAATATTTTAGGAACGCCTTGGGATGATGCGATCTATGCAGGTAGTGGTAATGATCATATCAAAGATCTTGTAGGTTATAACTACCTAGATGGGGGAGATGGAGATGACTTTATCTATGGCAGAGGGGAGTTTAGAGGCGGCAAAGGTAATGATTATATTATGAACCGAATCAATAACTCAGCAGGGGATATTATTCATTTTAATCTAGAGGATGGTAAAGATACTATTGATGGTTTTGATCAATATGCTAATAGCGATAGTTATAAAGATAAAATTATATTTGGCAAAGATGTCACTCCTGAGATGATTAGCTTCCGTCGCGAGGGTAATGTATTAGTGGTAGTGGTAGGTAATCAAGGAGATGAAATGCACTTTATTAACTTCTTTAAAGGAGATGGTAACTCAGGGATGGGGGGCCAAAGTTACCGTCACTTTGAATTTGCAGATGGTACAGTTTGGGAGGATATTCGTAAAATGGTATTAAAACAATATTATCCTGATAACTACAATAAGGAAATCGTAGGAACACCATGGGACGATGCTATTTATGCAGGAGCAGGTGATGACACCATTACTGATACTGCAGGTTATAACTACCTAGATGGAGGAGCTGGAAATGATACTATCACAGGACGTGGTGAATTTAGAGGCGGTATTGGTAATGATCATATTATCAATAGAGTAAATTATTCAACAGGCGATATTATCCATTTTAATCTAGGGGATGGTAAAGATACTATTGATAGTTTTGATCAATATGCTAATAGCGATAGTTATAAAGATAAAATTATATTTGGTAAAGATGTCACTCCTGAGATGATTAGTTTTCGCCGAGATGGAGATGTACTTATTGTAGTAGTGGGTGATCAAGGAGATGAAATGCACTTTATTAACTTCTTTAACGCAGCGGGTAACTCAGGGATGGGGGGCCAAAGTTACCGTCACTTTGAATTTGCAGATGGTACAGTTTGGGAGGATATTCGTAAAATGGTATTAAAACAATATTATCCTGATAACTACAATAAGGAAATCGTAGGAACACCATGGGACGATGCTATTTATGCAGGAGCAGGTGATGACACCATTACTGATACTGCAGGTTATAACTACCTAGATGGAGGAGCTGGAAATGATACTATCACAGGACGTGGTGAATTTAGAGGCGGCAAAGGTAATGATCATATTATCAATAGAGTAAATTATTCAACAGGCGATATTATCCATTTTAATCTAGGGGATGGTAAAGATACTATTGATAGTTTTGATCAATATGCTAATAGCGATAGTTATAAAGATAAAATTATATTTGGTAAAGATGTCACTCCTGAGATGATTAGTTTTCGCCGAGATGGAGATGTACTTATTGTAGTAGTGGGTGATCAAGGAGATGAAATGCACTTTATTAACTTCTTTAACGGAGCGGGTAACTTAGGGATGGGTGGTCAAAGTTATCGTCACTTTGAATTTGCAGATGGTACAGTTTGGACAGATATTCGTCCAACCTTAAATAATTTAGTATGGACATATTATTATGGTGATGAAGACGATACTATTGTAGGCACTAGTTATCATGATGCCATCTATGCAGGCGGAGGAAATGATACTATTACAGATACTGTTGGTTATAATTATCTATATGGTGAGGCAGGAGATGATACTATTACAGGCCGAGGAGAGTTAATAGGTGGTTTAGGTAATGACCATATTATTAATAGAATCAATAGTTCAGCAGGCGATATTATCCATTTTAACCTAGGCGATGGTAAAGATACTATTGATAGTTTTGATCAATATGCTAATAGCGATAGTTATAAAGATAAGATTATATTTGGCAAAGATGTTACACCAGAGATGATTAGTTTTCGCCGAGATGGAGATGTACTTATTGTAGTAGTGGGTGATCAAGGTGATGAAATGCATTTTATTAACTTCTTTAAAACAGAAGGCAATAATGGCATGGCGGGCCAAAGCTACCGTCACTTTGAGTTTGCAGATAAGACAGTTTGGCCAGATATCCGCCAACTTGAGCAATATAAAACAGGAATTATAAGCAAGTAAAATTCGTAGTTAATCTTTTACAAAGCCCTAGAAATTAATCTAGGGCTTTTTTATAAATATTATTAAAAGGGGAGATAGTGCTAATTATCTAATAAGTTTTTTAACCTTTCGATAAAATTTGTATACCCTTCTGGTTGTTCTCCAATTTCTACCAAGTACCAATATGAGTTATATTTTTTGCAATAGGCACTGTAACCATCTTTATTAAAAGATAAGTAATCTTGTAAAGGGATAGATTTAGAAATACTACTTAGTAAAACTTCATTAGCAGTGTCCTTTTTTACAATACCTTGGAAATTATGCATAGTTTGTTCTTCGTAGAGGAGAGGCCTCAAGCGCTATTAGCACTCTCTATTACATCTAGTAGTCTTATAGGGCGTTCTTTTCCTATTTTAGTAAGTTTTGTAACAATTAAATCATGCATTTTTATAACCGCTAAAAGCAATAAAAATACGTTATGTTGTTATTTTGTCACTAAGTCTAGAGAGAAAATGAACTGATAGTTCTATATCGTATTGTTAGACTTTTTGCTGATAGCTAGCTGTAATGTGAGAGAGGATTATAGTAGGTGTAGTGATTAATAGTTATAACAGGCAATGGGCTTTAATACCTCTTATCTCATTATATGATGAGGTAAGGGGTAAGTATTAATTAGTTAGTCTTATTTAAGCATATTATGAACTATATTGTGGAGATTACATGTCAAGATTTAATATTCCAGCTGATATTAATGCAGCACCTGAAGAATCCCGTGAGATGCTAGAAGCGGTTAATAAACAACTAGGTAAAGTACCTAATTTATATCGCTTAGTAGCGTTAAGCCCAGTAGCATTAAAAGGTTATGTCAATCTTTCAGGAGCTTTAGCTAAGGGTAAATTACATGCAAAAACTCGTGAAGGTATTTCATTAGCATTAGCTGAGATTAATGGTTGTTCTTATTGTTTATCTGCTCACAGTTATATTAGCAAAAATTTAATGAAAGTAGATGATGCTGAAATTGCAGCAAACCGTAAAGGTAGTTCTAATGATGAGAAAACTAAAGCTGCTATTGAGTTTGCGGTGAAGGTAGCAGAAAAGAAAGGCAAGGTTTCAGCACAAGATTTACAAAATATCCATGAACATGGTTATAGCGATGCCGAAATTATAGAAATTGTTCAAAATGTGGCACTTAATATTTGGACGAATTATATGAATAATGTGGCTGAAACAGAGGTAGATTTTCCAAAGGTCACACCTCAATAATGCGAATATTCAAAATATAAAAAAGGAGATTAATCTCCTTTTTTTAACTGTGTTATATAAGCAAAATAAAACCTTTACAACCACACATAGCTCAAAAGCTAATTAGAGCGTTAGCGTGTTTATATGCTAAGTAAATTAGGTTCGCTTAAACTCTGTCCATAAAGCTTTCACTTGTGCCATACGGTATTCAGCTAATCTTAATACTTTGATCATAAATTCATTGCCTTTTATTTTTTCTAAGTAATTTGCATTATATTCAAAGCTAGTATTATCTTTAATAGTAGAGTGCGTTAAGTCTGCTACTTCTTCCACAATATCATTTATATCTACTAAATCTTTACTACTGTTTAATAGTTCTAATGCATTGTGTAATGTGACAGTGACATATTTCATAGTATTTACCTTCTATATTAACTTTATAGGTTATATGCCCATTGGTTAGTGGAGATAAGTTAACCCTATAAATTTCTAACAGTTTAACTATACGCCTTCTTTATTAATTATCTAGAATAGATATATGTCTTTAAATTTCTTTTATTATATTTAAACAAAATTTAAATATTTATCCACAATATTTTCAGTCAGATGCAGTAGAATATAAGTTAATGTGTCTAGCAAAGGCTATTTATAAATATTGTGGCTAAACTAACTAATCAACAACATTTTAATGAGCTATGGTTAGCTGAAACTATTCGTTTGCAAGAAGAGCAACAAGGAGTACTAGCAGATAGTGAAGCTGTGCGCCAAGCACGTAAAGCGGGTGGTGACTTACAAACACGTATTGTGGCACGTGCTCACTGGTTAGCCAATAAAACAGATTTATTATTGGCACAGCAAAGCGCTTTAACTGCTATGCATTGGTCTGTGCGTATTTTGTGTGTATTAGCTATTTTTGTTGGTATAGGGCTAGTATTACCTACCTTTTCAGCGGCAGAACATACTATTAATATTTTTAGCGCCCTTGGTTGTTTGCTGGGCCTAAATATATTAATGCTTATTATTTGGTTAGCAGGCACATTTGTTGGTGGGCAATCAGTTAATCAATTAGGTCGTTTTAGTTTGTGGCTAACCAGTAAATTAACAGGTAAAAAGCAAGTTGTGCAGTTAATGCCGGCCTTACTTAGTTTATTACATCAAAGAAAACTAGAGCGTTGGTGGTTAGGTAAGTTAACCAATGGGTTATGGTTATTAGCCTCAATAGTTGCTTTAATTAGTTTGTTATTATTATTGGCTACACAACGTTATGGCTTTATTTGGCAAACTACTATTTTAAGTGCCGATAGTTTTGTAACTGTAGTACAGGTTTTAGGCACTTTACCTCATATATTAGGCTTTCCTATTCCTAGTGAAGAGCTTGTTAGGCAAAGTGGTGATATGGCGGTAATGACAGATACTGCTAGACAAACTTGGGCCACTTGGTTAGTAGGTGTTTTAGTAGTATATGGAATATTACCTCGGTTAGTATTGTTTTTTCTTTGTAGTAGTTTTGGCCAATATGGTTATAAACGCCTTAGTTTAGATTTATCGTTACCTAGTTATAGTTTATTAAAGTCACGGTTATTACCAGATACTGAAATAATCGGTGTAACGGATGCTATACCAGCACATTGGTCAGAACCAACAGCAGCATCAGCTACTTGGTCAGAAAAAGGGGCTGTCTTAGTAGGGGTAGAATTAGAGCCTAATTATCCTTGGCCACCTGCTACATTATCTGAACATATAGTGGATGCTGGGCTAATAGAAACAAGAGAACAACGTAAGCAGCTATTAGATCAGTTAACCATTAACCCTGTTGCTAAATTATTAATCGTTTGTGATCCCAGACGTTCTGTGGATAGAGGAACATTGGCATTGATTACAGAGTTAGCCCATTGTGCAGCAGAAACTAGGGTATGCTTATTAGTCGAGCAAGATACTGATACGCAACGCCTCGCTGATTGGCAACAAACATTGGATCAATTGCAGTTAGCGTATGGAGATAAAGATAGTTTACTGGCATGGTTAGGAGCAGAGCATGACTAAGCCATTAGTGCTTGCGTTGGTTGGTCACACTAATGTGGGTAAAACCTCACTATTACGAACTTTAATTCGTGATACTCATTTTGGCGAGGTCTCCCATCGACCTAGTACTACCCGTCATGTTGAGGGTGCTAAATTACTAATTGCAGGTAAACCATTATTAGAACTATATGATACCCCTGGTTTAGAAGATGCTATTGGTTTGCTAGACTATTGTGATCAGTTGGCTCAAGGGGATAGACTTGATGGCCCCGAGAGAATTGAACGTTTTTTAAAAAGTAATGAGGCAAAACTGCGTTTTGAGCAAGAAGCTAAGGTATTAAGGCAATTATTACAATCTGATGCAGGATTGTATGTAATCGATGCAAGAGAGCCTGTACTAGCAAAATATAAAGATGAATTAGAAATTCTAATTGATACAGGTAAACCATTATTACCTGTACTGAATTTTGTAGCCAATAATAATCATCGTACTGAAGAGTGGCGAGGGGCTTTAGCACGTTTAGGGTTACATGCATTAGTTCAATTTGATAGTGTTGCACCACCAGAGGATGGTGAACGTCGCCTATATGAGACGCTAGCCTTATTATTAGAACAAGCTCGACCACAACTATTAGAGCTTATTGGTTATCATGAGCAACAATCTGTGGAGCGTTATCAGCAAGGATTAAAAATAATTGCTGAGCTATTAATAGATATTGCTGCTTACAGCTTTTTAGTGGCTACAGATGAAAAAAGTATCAATGAGGCTAAGCAAAATTTACAAGATAAAGTAAGAAAGCGTGAGCAACATTGTATTGAGTCTTTGTTAGCATTGTATCAGTTTAGAAAAGATGACGCTTTTGCAGGTAACTTACCCTTAATTGATGGTCGTTTTGATGATGATTTATTTAACCCTGAAACCATTAAACAGTTTAGCCTTAGTATTGGTAAAGGTGCTGCTGCTGGAGCTGTTGCAGGTGTAGGTGTGGATTTGATGTTTGCAGGGTTAACCTTAGGAGCTGCTGCGTTGTTAGGTGCTATTACAGGCAGTGCATGGCAAACATTCTCTAATTACAAAGATCAATTAGTAGGCAAATTTACAGGTAAGCAATTTTTAGGTGTTGATGATGCTATTTTACAGATTTTGGCTATTCGTCAGTGCTATTTATTAACTGCTTTAGTAAAACGTGGTCATGCTGCTAATCAGGCGATTGAGTTAAATGTGACAGACCATCATCTGTGGAAAACATTACCGAAACCTTTACAAAAAGCGCGAGCACATCAAGACTGGTGTTCGCTATTAAAAGGGTATCGGTCAGCCGATAATGAAAGAGCAGAGCAAATAGTTAAATTAGCGAATAATCTACAAGAAGCTTTAGTAGACGCAGTTTAATTATAAAAATGGATACTAAATAACTTTGCTGATCTTAATATGATCAAAACTCCTTGTTTACTATAGGTACTAAGGGTATATTCCAGTTATTGTACAATTTAGTAAAAGGAGTTTTTACATTGGACATCCCACGTATCTTCAATATTACTGAGAGTGCTCATCGTATTCACAACCCATTTACAGCAGAAAAACTTGCTACGCTTGGTGCAGTATTGCGTTTAGATGCTGGAGCTAGTGTACTGGATCTCGGTAGCGGTTCAGGCGAAATGCTGTGTACTTGGGCGCGTGATTATGGAATTACTGGTGTTGGCATTGATATGAGCCAGTTATTCAGTAAGCAAGCAAAACTTCGAGCTAAAGAACTTGGAGTCACTGGTCAAGTTAAGTTTATTCATGATAATGCTGTTGGTTACATCGCTGATAAAAAGGTTGATATAGCAGCCTGTGTCGGTGCTACGTGGATTGGTGGGGGGATTGCTGGCACTATCGAGCTTCTGACGAAGAGTCTCCATACGGGTGGAACAATCCTTATTGGTGAACCCTACTGGCGTCAGTTGCCACCAACGGAAGATGTTGTTAAGGGTTGCTGTGCTGAGTCTATTTCTGACTTTGTTATGTTGCCAGAGCTTATTACTTATTTTGGTGACCTTAATTATGATGTTGTGGAAATGGTTCTGGCTGACCAAGAAGGATGGGATAGGTATGAGGCAGCCAAGTGGCTCACCATGCGTCGATGGCTTGAAGCAAATCCGAACGATGATTTTGCAAAAGAAGTGCGAACTCAACTGACTTTAGAACCAAAACGTTACGTCACATATACACGTGAATATTTGGGGTGGGGTGTGTTCGCATTGATTGCACGCTGATATGTGGCAAGAGGATATTCAATGACTTGATAGAGTGTGAGTTGTGTTTAACTAAACAATCACTCTTAATAATAAAAGGACAATATCAATAGTACTTATCTAATTTGTTTTAGTTTATTTGTGAAAGATATTTGTAAAGCAGTATAGAATACCTATACTGCTTTTAGAAAGAACTAAGAGAATTTAGCCTTTAGGATGAAGCATTTGTTTTTCGTAGGCTAGAGATTTTTCAACATCAAACTGACCTTCCCATTTAGCGACTACTAAGGCTGCTAGCGAGTTACCTACCACATTAAGTGCGGTACGTGCCATATCCATAATACGGTCAACCCCTGCAATAAAGGCTAAACCAAGGGTAGCATCTTTCATATCAATCACGCTGCCTAAAGTGGCAAGTAAAACCACAAAGGAAACACCTGGTACACCTGCAATTCCCTTAGAGGTAATCATTAGGGTGAGAACAAGGGTAATTTCATGCCAAATTGTCAGGTTATAACCAAATAGTTGGGCAATAAAAATAGCAGCAATACTTTGATAAAGGGTCGAACCATCTAAGTTAAAAGAATAACCTGTAGGGATAACAAAGCTAGTGATAGACCTTGGCGCACCATAGTGCTCCATTTTCTCCATAATACGAGGAAGTACAGTTTCAGAACTTGAAGTGGAGTAGGCTAGTATTAATTCATCTTTTAGGATTAAAATCAGTTTAAAAATATTCAAGCCACAAATTTTTGCCACAATACCAAATATCACAATAGCGAAAAATAGAATAGCCGCATAAACCAGGGAAACTAATTTTAGTAATGGCAATAATGAACTAAAACCAAACTGACTAACAGTAACCGCAATTAATGCAAAAACTCCCACTGGCGCATAGAGCATAATAATATTAGTTACTTTAAACATGGTTTCTGAAACACCACTAAAGATATTTAGTAAGGGGTCTCTTTTAGCCGCAGGAATAGAGGATAATGCAACCCCAAACAGTACTGCAAAGAAAATAATTGCCAACATATCGCCACGCATTAATGCGGCAAAGATATTGGTAGGTACTAAAGACATTAAGGTTTGTACAAAATGATTTTCATGCGAAACTTGTGCGGTAGCAGAAGCATATTGAGAGATATCAGTTTGTGTTAAGGTAGAAATATCAATACCTGTACCAGGGTGAAAAACATTAGCAAAAGTAATACCTACCACAATAGCAATGGTGGTAATTACTTCAAAATAAACTATGGTCTTAACCCCTATACGTCCAAGCTTTTTAGAATCCCCTATACCTGCAACGCCCACTACAATGGACGATAGTACAATAGGTACTACAATCATTTTAATAAGACGAATAAATAAATCACCAGCAGGCTGTAAGATAGTATTTATAGTCCAAGTGACATTAGGATTTACAATAGTTTTTTCAAATCCAAAGATATTAATAAGTTGTACAGTTGGTACATTGTGAAGAATAGCCCCCAATGTAATACCTAAAATTAATGCTATTAATATTTGCCATGCAAGGCTAATTTTAAATGACTTTTTTTTCATAATTATCCTAATTTATTTATAGGGTATTTTTATTAACCAAGATTGGTTATATATAGGAGTGATAATTGGCAAAAAAATGCCTAATCTGTAGACAAAAATTATAATGTTTAGTTCCCCATTGCTATTTGAAAAATACTAATACTTATTGATACTTATGTATGAAGGCAGTAAACTCGATATTATAAGCTATTTATAAATAAAGAGTTATTTTATTTTGCTAGGCGAGTTTTATTTGTAAAAAGTGATTTTTTCTTCACAGTTAATTAATTCACTGTTTTAGCTATAAAATTAGGGCTATAATAAAAAGGCATAATTAATAATTATGCTAATTCTATTCTGCTTTTTAATATCATCTGTTAAAGGTGATATCCCTTATCAATGTATTATTTATTATGAAACGTCAGTATATTTTTATGTTAACTCGGTTGTTAGCAGAGTTAGCGGTGTTGATTGCTTTTTATGCTATAGGAAAGCAATTGGTAGTCTGGTTTCATCTTTCGATTCCTCCAGGTGTTATTGGTTTAGCATTATTACTTATGGTATTTGCTTCTGGTTGGTTGAGTCCTGATCAACTACAGAGAGGAGCGGCACTATTATTAGGTGAAATGCTGTTGTTTTTTGTACCAGCAGTAATGAGTTTGCTTGATTATGGTACGCTGATTATGAATCAAGGATGGAAAATAATTCTAATTATTCTACTCAGTACAGTGCTAGTGATGTTAGGAACAGCAATTACTGTAGAGCTTATTTATCGTTGGAATTTAATGCGCCGCTGGAGAAAAAAACATGGTCATTGAGTGGTGGAAACCTTGGCTTTGGCTATTACTAACATTGCTGAGTTATTTTTTAAGTCGTTGGTTGTATAGACGTAAGCGTTATTATATTTTATCGCCTTTATTGTTTGTTCCTATTGTATTGTTTGCATTTGCAGTACCATTACATGCCACCTATAAAGAATATTCGCAAAACACACACTGGCTTGTATTAATGTTAGGCCCTGCAACAGTAGCTTTTGCTATTCCTATTTGGAAACAGCGTAAACTAATCATGCAACATTGGTTAGCTCTGTCTTTAGGAATGCTGGTGGGTAGCACTTTATCTATTATCAGTTCATTTGGGCTAGCTCATTTATTAGCGTTAGATGATAAAGTAACCATGTCACTTGTACCTCGCACTATCACCACACCCTTTGCGATGCCTGTTGCTGAAAGTTTAGGTGGTGTGCCTGAGCTAGCTGCTGTTTTTGTTTTAATCACGGGGGTATTAGGCGCTTTGTTAGGTGGCATATTACTGAAATGGCTGCCATTAAAAACAACCTTGGCGCGAGGGGCTATTTTTGGTGTAGGTGCACATGGTTGTGGGGTTACTAGAGCAAATGAGTTGGGTGTTGGGGAAGGCTCGGTAGCTGGTTTAGCAATGGTGTTAATGGGATTAATTAATTTAATTGCAGCACCATTAATTCATTATTTGCTATAACTATTTGGTTGAAAGTAGTTTATTCAAAATAGCCTAATGATTTGTCATCTTGTTGAGAATACCTAAAGAAGAGTTAAACTAAACCCTTCTTTAAGAAAGTAATATTTTTATTTCTTAGCTGCAGCAGCGTCTGCTTGAGCTTTTTTAGCTTGCTCTAAAGCATCTAATGCTTGCTTACAAACGGACTTTTGTTGGTCTGCTGATAATGCAGTGAATTGAGTTTTTGAAGCCTCGTATTGGGCTTTAACTGTTGCAGGATCTAGACCCTGTGCCTTAATTGCTTCTAATGAAGCTTCTAACGCAGCATCAGCTTCTTTAAAATAGTCTTGGCATTCTGTAACTAATTCAGCAGCCATAACTGAGGCAGAGAAAGAAGCAACAATTAAACCTAATAAAATCTTTTTCATAGTATATCCTTAAATGTGGGGGTGATATTTATTGTTGTTATCAAAATCAAAAGATTTAAATTTCTTGATCCTGATTCTATATTATATGATTTCAAAAGAATTTTTGCATTGATAAAAATTAAGAAAGAATAAATAGATAGGGTGGTTACTTGTTTAAATATATGTTTATAACTAATAAATAGTCAATGTTTTGTTTAATCTGATTGATAATTCATTATAATAGACAGTTTTAACCAGTTTCCTATTAGGTATTGTTGTAATGTTAGATCGTGCAGCCCGTCTTGTAGCTTTTCAAGAAGCTTTAAAAAATCGTATTCTTATTCTTGATGGTGGAATGGGAACCATGATTCAAAGCTATAAGTTAGAAGAAAAGGATTATCGTGGTGAGCGCTTTGCTGATTGGCCCATGGATGTAAAAGGCAATAATGATTTATTGTTACTTTCTCAACCCAATATTATTGCAGAGATTGAAAAAGCGTATTTAGATGCTGGCGCTGATATTTTAGAAACCAATACCTTTAATTCAACTAATGTTTCTCAAGCTGATTATGGTATGGAGAGCTTGGTTTATGAGTTGAATTTTGAAGGCGCTCGTATCGCTCGCCAAGTAGCTGATCAAAAGACATTAGAAACACCGGATAAACCAAGATTTGTAGCAGGTGTATTAGGCCCTACTAGTCGCACCTGTTCTATTTCACCTGATGTAAATAATCCAGGTTTTCGTAATATTAGTTTTGATGAGCTAGTAGAAAACTATACGGAATCCACCAAAGGGCTTGTTGAAGGTGGTGCAGACTTTATTCTAATAGAAACTATCTTTGATACCTTAAATGCTAAAGCGGCTATTTTTGCGGTACAAGGTGTATTTGAAGAGCTAGGTGTTACATTACCTATTATGATCTCAGGGACTATTACGGATGCTTCTGGTCGTACTTTATCAGGTCAAACAACAGAGGCTTTCTGGAATTCTATTCGACATGCTAACCCTATTTCTGTAGGGCTTAACTGTGCATTGGGTGCTCAAGAGTTACGTCCTTATTTATCAGAGCTTTCAGATAAGGCAGATACCTATATTTCTGCTCATCCAAATGCTGGTTTACCCAATGCTTTTGGTGAGTATGATGAATTACCAGAACAAATGTCAGCTATTATTAAAGAGTTTGCTGAAGCAGGCTATTTAAATATTGTCGGTGGTTGTTGTGGTACCAGCCCTGCACATATTAAAGCCATTGCTGAAATTGTAAGCAATATAGCACCACGTCAGATTCCTGAAATTCCAAAAGCTTGTCGTTTAGCAGGGTTAGAGCCTTTTAATATTACCCGTGATTCATTATTTGTAAATGTGGGAGAGCGTACTAATATTACAGGTTCGGCTAAATTTGCTCGCTTAATTCGTGAAGGTAACTATGCAGAGGCTTTAGAAGTAGCGCAACAGCAAGTAGAGTCAGGTGCACAAATCATCGATATTAATATGGATGAAGGTATGCTTGATTCACAAGCCGCAATGGTTACTTTCTTAAATATGGTAGCTTCTGAACCTGATATCTCCCGTGTACCCATTATGGTTGATTCCTCTAAATGGGAAGTAATCGAAGCAGGGTTAAAGTGTATTCAAGGTAAAGGAATTGTTAATTCGATTAGTTTAAAAGAGGGCATAGAGCCTTTCTTACACCATGCTAAGCTTTGTAAACGTTATGGTGCAGCTGTTATTGTAATGGCCTTTGATGAACAGGGGCAGGCTGATACTGAAGCGCGTAAGAAAGAAATTTGTAAACGTTCCTATGATATTTTAGTGAATGAAGTAGGTTTTCCAGCAGAAGATATTATTTTTGATGCTAATATCTTTGCGGTAGCTACAGGCATAGAAGAACATAATAATTATGCTGTAGATTTTATTAATGCCTGCGCTTATATTCGTGACAACTTACCTCATGCTCTAACTTCTGGTGGTGTTTCTAACGTTTCATTCTCTTTTCGTGGTAATAACCCAGTACGTGAAGCAATTCACTCGGTATTTTTATACTATGCCATTAAAAATGGCTTAACCATGGGGATTGTCAACGCGGGACAATTAGCCATTTATGATGATATTCCACAAGAGCTTAGAGATAGAGTAGAAGATGTTATTCTTAATCGTAATACTCAGGGAACTGAAGCATTATTAGAAGTTGCTGAAAAATATCGTGGTGATGGTGCGACTAAAGAAACTGAAACAGAAGAATGGCGTAATTTACCTGTAGCTAAGCGTCTTGAATATGCTTTAGTAAAAGGAATCACTACTTATATTGTAGAGGATACGGAAGAATGCCGTTTGCAATGTAAGCGCCCCATTGAAGTAATTGAAGGCCCCTTAATGGCAGGGATGAATATTGTAGGGGACTTGTTTGGTGATGGTAAGATGTTTTTACCACAGGTTGTGAAATCTGCTCGAGTAATGAAGCAGTCAGTGGCTCATCTTGTACCTTTTATTGAAGCAGAAAAGGGTGATAAAAAAGAGGCCAAAGGTAAAATTCTGCTTGCTACCGTAAAAGGTGATGTACACGATATTGGTAAAAATATTGTGGGTGTAGTACTAGGCTGTAATGGTTATGATATTGTTGATTTAGGGGTGATGGTACCCTGTGAGAAAATCCTGCAAGCCGCTATTGATGAGAAAGTTGATATTATTGGTTTATCAGGGCTAATTACTCCCTCATTAGATGAAATGGTACATGTAGCCAAAGAAATGCAACGGCAAGGTTTTAAGATACCGTTAATGATTGGTGGCGCTACTACTTCTAAAGCCCATACTGGGGTAAAAATTGAACCACAATACCAAAATGATATCGCTATTTATACTTCTGATGCCTCTCGTGCGGTGGGCGTAGCTACTCAATTACTGTCTAAGGAAATGAAACCAGATTTAGTGGCTAAAACCCGTGAAGAGTATCAACAAATTAGAGAAAGAATGAGTAAACGTAGTCAAACGGCTAAATATCTTTCTTATAACGAAGCTATTGCTAATAAACCACAAATTGATTGGCAAGATTTTACCCCGACTAAACCACAGTTTATTGGTACTAAGGTGCTAGAGGATATCGATTTAGCTGCTTTGGTAGATTATATTGATTGGACACCTTTCTTTATTTCTTGGGATTTAGCAGGTAAATATCCTCGTATACTCACTGATGAGGTAGTAGGGGAAGAGGCCACAAAATTATTTCACGATGCTCAGCAAATGTTGCAAATGATAGTTGATGGTAAATTGATTAAAGCACGTGCAACTTTTGGTTTTTGGGCTGCTAATCAAGTTAATCATGATGATATTGAACTTTATGATGAAAATGGCCAAACGGTCACTATATTACATCATCTACGCCAACAACAAATTAAAGCAGAAGGCACTAAAAGTTATTCCTTAGCTGATTTTATTGCTCCTAAAGAAACTGGCATCACTGATTATATGGGAGGCTTTATTGTAACGGCAGGTATTGGTGTCAATGAACTAGTGGCACACTATGAAGCTAAGCAAGATGATTATAATGCCATTATGGTTAAAGCCTTAGCTGATCGTTTTGTAGAAGCTTGTACCGAATGGTTACATGCACAAGTGCGTAAAACCTATTGGGGCTATGCTGCGGATGAAACATTAGATAATGAAGCGTTAATTAAAGAACAATATCAAGGCATAAGACCTGCACCAGGTTATCCAGCTTGTCCAGATCATACTGAAAAAGCTACCTTATTTGAATTATTAGATAAGAATAATCAAAGTAAAGTAACACTTACTGAAAACTATGCAATGTGGCCTACGGCTGCTATTAGTGGTTGGTTCTTTGCTAATCCTCAGGCTAAATACTTTGGGGTAGGTAAAATTTATCAAGATCAAGTAGAGAACTATGCTAAACGTAAAAATATGCCTATTGAGGATATAGAGCGTTGGTTAGCACCCAATCTAGGGTATGATAAATAATATATAAAAAATGGAGCTAATTAGCTCCATTTTTTTATTTATCCTAAAGAGCAGTTAGAGTAATTATTCCATAATTGGAACAGTCTAAACCTATTTGACTATTTATTTATTAGCTAATCATAAATAAACTGCTATCCATTATTATTAATTAATATTTACAAGGATAATTTATGTTTAAGAAAGCCATCATCACAACAGCTATCACCAGTTTGTTAGCAGTTGCAGCACCATTTGTTAATGCAGCTAATTATAAGATTGATCAAGAAGGACAACATGCTTTTGTTAACTTCCGTATTAATCATTTAGGTTATAGCTGGCTCTATGGAACCTTTAGAGATTTCTCAGGTACTTTTACTTATGATAAAGCTAACCCTGCAGCAGATAAAGTAAATGTGGTCATCAATACTAAAAGTGTTGATACTAACCATGAAAAGCGTAATGAGCACATTAGCTCAGCTGATCTATTAAATGTTGCAAAATTCCCACAAGCAAGTTTTGTTTCTACAAAAGTAATACCTAAACAAGATAACAAATTTGATATTGAAGGTAATCTAACATTACATGGTGTTACTAAACCCATTACGATTAATGCTGAGTTTATTGGTGAAGGTAAAGATCCATGGGGTGGCTACCGCGCAGGTTTCTCTGGTACTACGACACTTAAGTTAAAAGATTTTGGTATTAATTATGACTTAGGCCCTGCTAGCGAAACAGTAGAAATGACTTTATCGATTGAAGGTGTTCGCCAATAATTTAATAGGTTTTGTTTCCCAATAGCCGCTATTTTTTTGAAATAGCGGTTTTTTTATTATTAGATTATTGAAAAGTGACTAACAAGTAACCATATAATAAGTATCCTCAATAAATTGGAGGTTATAGTTATGGCTAGTGGCTGGGCATCTGATGATGCCGTGAGTGAGCAAATTGAAAGTAGTATTGCTGATGCAGTAGAGCATGCTAAACAACAATTAAATTTAAACCCAAATCAGCAGAGTTCAGAGTTCTGTGAAGAGTGTGGTGAACCCATTTCTGAAGCAAGGCGTAAAGCATTGCTAGGGGTTAGATATTGCATTAACTGTCAGCAAGAGTTTGATAAACAACAAGCTAAAGAGCTAAACCTATATAATCGACGTGGTAGTAAAGATAGCCAGTTAAGATAAGAGAGTAATGACAAAAATAAAAGGGGAATTAATTTTTCCCCTTTTATATATTTAGCTAATCGATATACTCAAAAACCATCACTACTCGTTGTACACCAGAAATATCTTTGGCTGCTTCGGCTGCTGCTTTGCCTTCTTTATGGGTAACGAGTCCTAATAGATAAACGATACCATTTTCAGTTACAACTTTAATACGGCTTGCTGGGATTTCAGCTTTAAATGTCATGGATGATTTAACTTTACTGGTTATCCATGAGTCGCTGCTACGGGCTAAGAAACCAGCTACAGGAGCTATTTGCAAGTCATCATGTACTTGCTTGATTCCTTGTACTCCTTGAGAAGCGGCTTTTACAGCAATAGGTTTTAAATTGGCATTGGGTACTTGCCCTGCGAGTAATACAATACCATTAAAACTAACTACAACAATACGTGAATCATCATCTAACTTAGGGTCGGCTTTAGCAACATTAACTGCTACTTTAGTTTCAATCAGTGAGTCATCAATTTTTGCGCCCCAAGTACGTGTACCCAAGTCATCTTGTACAGGCTTATTACGTGTTGTGCCAACTACTGTTGAGCAACCAGATATTATAAATGCTAACATTAGTAGAGTAAGTAGAGAGTATCTTTTGTTCATTAGTCGCTTCCAAATAATTGATAATCGATTAGGTTGCACAAACCATCAATAATCAGTAAGTGAGCCTCTTGGATTTGTACTATTTTATAGGTTGGTACACAAATCTCAATATCACTTGCTAATAGCGAGGCTTTAATTGCAGTACAGTCAGTTCCTGTTAAGGCAATAACTGTCATTTCTCTATCATGAGCTGCATGTATCGCTTCTATAATATTAGCCGAATTGTTGCTAGTTGCGATAGCCAATAATATATCTTTATTGTTACCTAATGCTCTAATTTGTTTAGAATATATTTCAGAAAAACCATAATCATTGGCAATAGCTGTAGTGATTGGATGATTAGTTAGTGAAATGGAAGGAAGGCTAGGGCGTTCTTGGATAAAATGATTGAGTAGTTTGGTGCTAAAGTATTGCGCACTAATAGCTGATTCGCCATTGCCACAGCTTAATACTTTTCCTTCATTTAGCAAGCTATTTACAATAGTAAAACTAGCTTGTTCAATTTCGCCACTAAGTACATTAGCCACTTGATTAAGTGTATTAATGCTTTCTTGAAAAAATGCTTGAATACGTTCTTGCATACTAAAAATCTTTTTATGCTAGGTTAAGGAAAAAGCATTAGTTAACCATGTAATAGAAGGGTTATCTAATTCCCCTGTCATGGCAATTACATCAAATCTACAAGGTTTAGCTGAAAAACTATTGTTTTGCTGTAAAAATAAGGTAGCCGTTTTTATTACTTTTTGGCGTTTACTTTGGGTGATAGTTTCAGCTGCCGCTCCCCATAGTGCTTGTTTACGATAGCGAACTTCTATAAATATAACAGTTTGTTTATCTGTCATAATAAGATCAATTTCACCATAGTTACATCGCCAATTTTTGGTTATAAGCGATAAATGCTGGCTTTGCAAATATTGCAAAGCCATTTCTTCAGCTGTTTTGCCAATGACTAAATGTTTGGCCATTATAAGGCATTTTGAGGTGCAGGTTGAATTAAACCTTTATTAAACGTTGCCCATGGTAGTTTGCGTGTAACACGTTGATTATTATCAATAGTTAACTCACCAGAGAGCCCTTCAACACGGCTATTAGGTAATGCTTTCAATTCTGAAATACGAGGAGTTAAACGCCATGTATCAACACCAAGTGCATAAAGTCTGGCAAAACTAGTTTTAGCTTGTGGCCATTGGGTAATAATGTTTTGTTGAACAGGATCAGTGCTTGATAATAACCAAGGAGTTTCGGTGAATAATACACCATTTAGATCACTGTCTTGGCTTGCATCAGGTGTACCTGTGTAGATATGTGAAGTGGCATAAACAGGCAATTTATCACCATCATGATAAACTAATAGCGCTCGGATTTGGCGTGCAATGGAGGGCTCTGCCACCATAAATAACATGTTGTCATCTTCACTGGTACTCTTAATGCCATTACCAGGTAACTTGCCAATAAGGGATACCATTTGACCATCTAAATCTACAGGACGATCTATATATTGAATACCATCTATTACACCACCCAATTGTTCCCATTGAGTACGGAAAGCAGATAATACTTTTTTACCCCATTCCCCTTGAGGAACTATTGCAACAGCATGCCTACGTCCATCACTAAAGGCACGAATGGCCGCTTCTCTGGCTTCATCTTCTGGTAATAAACCAAATTGGAATAGTTGAGGAGGGTGGCTATTACCATCTGTATAATTTAAAGCTAATGTCGTAATAGGTAATGTAGGTTTTTTGCTGAGTTCATTAACAAAGTTTTTCTCAATAGGCCCTATAACTAACTGCATGCCATCTTTTTTTGCTTGTTCATAAAAAGCATCCATAGATTTAAAGTCACTACTTTCATAAGCTTTAATAGTGATCTTATCTTTATTATCTGCTTGGTAGTATGCAGCGATAAAACCATTATAAATAGCTTGTGCGTATTTTTGTTTTTGAGGCAGTAAAATAGCTACTTTTGTGTAGGTTTCTGTGGTTAAGCTTTGGATAGTCATTAATTCAGCAGGAGGGTTTTTAGCAGCAGGGTGATTAGGGTTAGCTGCCATCCATTGATTAATATTTTCTTTTTGTTCTGCTAAAGTCGAAGCACTTTTCACTGCTTTAGCCAGTTGTAACCAACCACCGGTTTCACCACCATCGGCCGCAGACTCTAATGCCTCTAAAGGTATAGACATAGCTAAGCGCCAAATATTATCTTGGTTGTCTTGTGCAGTTTGTCCTGATAAGAAGGAGGAAATATAAGAGCGTTCACGTAAAGCTTGTAAGGGTTTACCATCCGTTTCAAAGGCAGTAGCTTTTAATAAGCGCACACGCACTTGTAAATAAGTTTCTTGTTCGTCTAAACGATAGAAAGTATTACTTGTTAACAGATTAAGTGCTGTTGCAGTATCTTTTTTATTTAAAGCAATATTAGCTTTCAGCATATCAGCAATCATTTGCTGGGTTTTATTAAGATTAGGTTGTAAGTTCCCTAAAGTAGCTTGGGCTTTTTCTAGGTTATTCGCTTTTATATATTTATCAGCAGCAATTAATCGGTATTGATTAGCTATTTCTGCATTAGATTGTTGGTTAGCTTGGCCAATTAAGTACTCAGGAGTATCTTGATTATTGGTAAAAGATGGCATACTTTGGCTAGTAAGTGGTAAAAGATCACATGCCGTTAAAAAAAGTAAAGTAAAGAGTACTACTAAAAAACGCGAATAAGCTTTCATAACAATATTTTATTTCCCATCAATTGTTAAATATAGTTGCTGATTTTACCTAATATCCTATTTTGTGCAATGAACGATATCAGCAGTAGAGTTAAATTAATTAATAATTAAGTATACTGGCGTGTTATTGCAACTTTAGCCATTTGTTTTCTTAATATAAATAAACTATCTATAATAACAAATAAAATGGCTAACCAAATAGGAATATATGTCCATAAATCAGTTTGGGTAAGAGGTTCTCTTAAAATAATTATTGCAAAAGCGAATAATAGAGCAGGCTCAACATAACTGAGTATTCCAAATAGCGTTACAGGCAATAAACGACTAGAGGCTAATAAAGTGGCTAATGCGATGGCCGTTAATAAACCAAGTCCAGGCGCTAGTAACCATAATACAGGCCTAGCTTGTAAAGTACTAAATGGATTTGTGTAAATAATAGTTACGATAGCCAAAGGTAAAATAATGCCCATTTCTAGTAAGTAGCCTGGAATGGGATGGATTTGTAACCAACGTCTTAAAATAATATACAATGGATAAGTGGTAGCGATAATAGCTGTTACCCAAGACAGTGAGTGTGCCACCCATAATTGATGTGCTACGCCAATAACCGCTAAAATAATGGCTATTAGTTGCAAAGGACGCATGGTTTCTTTATAAATAAACCGACCACAAATCACTAATACTAATGGTGCTAAAAAATAGCCTAATGATACATCAAGCATAATATTAGCAATTGGCCCCCAAACAAAAAAACCTTGATGGGTTGTGCTCATAACAGCACAGAGGACTAACACTAGAATTAACCTAGGATTACTAGTTAATCGCTTAACTGTTGCTTGAAACACGGCAGTTTGTTTAGTAATGACTAATAATAAAAGTAAAGCAAAAAAAGTCCAAAAAATACGTAGTGCGAGGATTTGTGTTGCAGTTAATGGTAATAGCCATAAAAAATAAGCAGGTAAGCAGGCGAATAAAACAGAGGCAAGTATTGAAAGCGCCATGCCTTTTTTGGAAAGTTCCATTATAAAGTCCTATTTCTACCTAACTTATTAATCCATAGAGAACTTGCAATAATAATTCCGCCAAGGATTAATCGCAAAAGGTCGGCATTATGATTCCAAATAACAATATTAACAATTAAACCTGCTGGAATAAGAGCATTATTCATTATGCCTAATGTACCTGCATCAACTTGGCAAGCGCCTTTATTCCACCAATACATGCCTAATGCAGAGGCGGCAAATCCTAACCAAGCCAAAATACTCCACTGCTCTAGGGTTATTTGAGGAATGGTAGCGGCATTACCTAATAATAAAAAGGCAGGGAAGGCGACAAAAAAACCACCAATATAAAAATAGCCCCAACGTTTATATTGAGGCACTGTGGAAGGATAATGGTTAATCAAAAATTTATAATAAACTTGGCCTGCTGCAAAGGTAAAATTAGCTATCTGCAATAATAAAAAACCAACGAGGAAATTTGGGCTTATGGCATCATAACGAATAATCCCAGCACCGAATACAGCAATTAAAGCAGCTAATAATGCCCAAGGTTGAAAGCGGCGATTTAATAAGTCATCAATTAATGTAATATGCAGTGGTGTTAAAATAGTAAATAGTAATACTTCTGGCACAGTGAGCATGGAAAAGCTTAAGTATAAACAGACGTAAGTAATGCCAAACTGTAAAGCACCGCAGATCATTACGCCTTTAATAAACGGTTTTGCTATACCACGCCATTGAGTGATAGGTAAAAATACTAAAGCAGCTAAGGAGATACGAGTTACTACAGCAAAGTAACTATCGACACTGCCTGCTAAATACTCACCGATTAGACTAAAAGAGAAAGCCCATAGGATAGTGACAATAATAAGGTAAAACATAAGGTTATAACAAATCGATTATTTATTAAAAGGGTGATGATACAATGAGCGACAGATTATAAGTGATAATAGACAAGCTATCACCAATAAAGTTGTTAAAAGAGAAATACTTATGGTAACTAAACAGAAAAAACCTAAAGTGATCAAATATTGGGTATTTGATATGGATGGCACATTAACCCAAGCTGTTCATGATTTTCCTGCAATTCGCAAAGTGTTAGGTATTCCCCCAGAAGCTGATATTCTTGCTCATCTAGCGATGTTGCCTGAGCAAGAAAGAGTAGAAAAAAATGCTTGGTTAATTGAGCACGAAAAAGAGTTAGCGCAAAATGCTAAGCCTGCTTTGGGCTCTATAGAATTAGTTAAGTTTTTGAAAGAGCAAGACTATCAACTGGCTATTTTAACCAGAAATGATCAACAACTTGCTTATATAACACTACAAGCAATAGGATTAGATAAGTATTTTACTAAAGAACTTATACTAGGACGTGATGAAGCACAACCAAAACCATCACCTGATGGACTATTGAAGTTAGCAGATATTTGGCAAGTGGCACCTGAAAGTATGTTAATTATAGGCGATTTTCTGCATGATCTGGCCAGTGGTAAAAATGCAGGTAGTCATACTATTTTAGTAAACTATCCTAACAATGCATGGCCTGAATTGGTTGATTGGTATTATCCGAATTGCCAGCATTTATTAATGGATTTACAACAGTAATAAAGCACTATGTCTATTATTGATGATTGGGCAGAAAAGCATATTCTGCAAGCCATTGAAAAAGGTGAGTTAGATAATTTACCAGGACAGGGCAAGCCTTTGGAAATTGATGATGATAGCCATGTGCCACCGCACCTGAAAGCAGCTTATCGTATATTAAAAAATTCAGGTTTCTTACCGCCAGAACTAGAAGATCGCAAACGTGCTTTAGAGCTAGTAGATTTATTGGAAACAGTGGAAGAAGATTCAGAAGCGTTTACTTTAAAAACTAAAGAGTTAGAAAAGCTTGAATTAAAAATGAAATTAGCAGGTATTAATACGAGTTTCTTGCAGAGTAAATATAAAATCACTATTGCAAAGGTGCTAAAAGCAATAAAATAAGTGAGATTTTATAATCCTCTATTGTTTTTACACTAGAGGATATGTTTTTTAGTAAAGAAATTAATAATTTTGCCAGCCGCCTATTTCTTTCCATAAATTGACAATATTACAGAATAACTCTGCTGTTTTTTCTGTATCATAGCGGGCTGAATGGGCTTCTTTTTGATTAAAATCAATACCAGAAGCCTCACATGCTTTAGCTAGTACAGTTTGGCCATAGGCTAAGCCTGCTAGGGTGGCTGTATCAAAGCTGGAGAATGGATGAAAAGGATTGCGTTTTATATCTGTACGAGTAACCGCTGCATTTAAGAAGCCTAGATCAAAACTACTGTTATGGCCTACTAGGATTGCACGTTTACAATCGTTGGCTTTTAATGATTTACGGATACCTCGAAAAATTTCAGTCAAAGCAAATTCTTCAGTTACGGTAATACGAAGAGGGTGGTCGAGTTTAATACCGGTAAACTCTAAAGCACTGGCTTCAATATTGGCCCCTGCAAAAGGTTCGATACGATAGAAATAACTATGTTCTGGATAGAGAAGGCCATTGTTATCCATACTGATGGTAGTTGCTGCTATTTCGAGTAGCGCATCTGTTGCAGCATTAAAACCACCTGTTTCTACATCAACTACAACCGGCAAATAGCCACGAAAGCGTTGTGCCATAGGGTGTTTTTGCCCTGTTTGTTTAGTTTCCTCGAAATGGTTATCCATATACTCATTTGCCATTGTTGTTCTCATTCAAATATTGCCAGTGTATGGCCTCTCCTGCACGTAGTGGGGTTAGTTGGTTATCACCAAAGGGTAATGAGTTTGGTGCAGTCCATTTTTTGCGTATTAAAGTTATTGTATCTTTATTAATAGGTAAGTTGTAAAAATTAGCTCCAAAACAACTGGTAAAGTTTTCTAACTTGTCTAGGGCGTCTGCTTGATCAAAAGCTTCTGTATAAAGCTCAATAGCTGCAAATGCTGTATAACAACCTGCACAACCACAGGTTGCTTCTTTAGTTTGAGTAGAGTGAGGGGCAGAGTCTGTTCCTAAAAAGAATTTTGGATTACCACTGGTTGCTGCTGCTATAAGTGCTTGTTGATGTATATTTCGTTTTAGAATGGGTAAGCAATAATAATGAGGTCGAATACCACCTACTAACATATGATTACGATTATAAAGTAAATGATGTGCTGTAATAGTTGCTGCTACATTATTGGATGTTTGTTTTACAAATTCAACGGCATCTTGAGTAGTAATATGCTCTAGTACTATTTTTAGGTTAGGAAATTGTTTAACTAATTTAGTTAGATGTTCATCTATAAAATATTTTTCACGATCAAATATATCTATTTCGGGACGTGTTATTTCACCATGTAATAATAAGGGAAGTCCTTGTTCAGCCATACATTCTAATATGGGATAGATACCTTCTAATGAGGTTACACCTGAATCGGAATTAGTGGTGGCGCCAGCTGGATATAGCTTTGCCGCATAGACAATACCACTAGCTTTAGCTGTTTTTATATCTTCTATAGTAGTGTTATCTGTTAAATAGAGGGTCATTAATGGTTTAAAGTGTTTGCCATTAGGGATGGCTGCAAGAATCCGTTGTTGGTAATCTGTAGCTTGTTGAGTATTTTTTACGGGAGGGACTAAGTTTGGCATTACAATAGCGCGTGCAAATTGGTTAGCTGCATCTTTTACTGTTTGTTGTAATGCAGCACCATCTCGTAGATGAATATGCCAATCATCAGGACGAATGATGGTTATTTGGTCTTGCATAAATTAATCCTAATAACAATACTGGTGGAATATGTTACCGTAAAAAAGCTGATAAGGCATATTAAAAGCTATTTTTTTATTAAAAATAGTGTTAGCGAATGGTTTAGTCTATTATATTATTCATTGCTTATTATTTAAAGGTTGTATTAAATGCTACCTAAAATATCGAATTTGTTAACAATACGAGATTATATCCGTTGGTCTGTTACACAGTTTCACCAACATGATTTATTTTTTGGGCATGGTACTGATAATGCGTGGGATGATGCTCGACAATTGGTTTTAGGTTATTTAAGTCTACCGTTTGATTTGCCTGATAGTTATTTGGACTGTCGTTTAGAGCAAGAAGAACAAGAAGAGTTAAGAAGTTTAATTAGTGAGCGGATTGAAAAAAGAATTCCTACTGCTTATTTGTTAGGTGAGGCATGGTTTTGCGGTCGACCGTTTTATGTAGATGAAAGAGTGTTGATACCAAGATCCCCTATAGGCGAATTAATCTTAAATCAATTTAAGCCATATCTAACATCTACTCCAAAACGTATTTTAGATTTATGCTGTGGTTCAGGATGTATAGGTATTGCTTGTGCGCAGCAATTTATCAAAGCTGAAGTAGTATTGGCAGATTTATCATTTGAAGCATTAGAGGTAGCTAATTTAAATATTGAGCGCTATCACTTAGATAATAGGGTATATACCGTACAAGGTGATTGTTTTGATAGCTTGCCTAATCAACGTTTTGATTTGATTGTATGTAATCCTCCCTATGTTGATGCAGAAGATATGGCAGATATTCCTCCAGAATTTCAGCATGAGCCAGAATTAGGTTTAGCGGCTGGTGAGGACGGTTTAGATATTGTTAAAGTAATATTGGCAGAAGCTGCCAATCATCTTACAGAGCAAGGTGTTTTGATTGTAGAAGTTGGTAATAGTGAAATACATGTTAAAAAGCTATATCCTGAAATAGATTTTATGTGGTTTGAGTTTGCTCAAGGAGGGCATGGAGTGTTTTTATTAACAGCACAGCAATGTGCAGCTTATCAATCAGCTTTTGAAGAATTGATATAGCCTTTGATTTAATAATAGAGTTGTAAATGATTGTAATAAAAGACAAAGCGGTTCAGTTTTTTTTGGTTATATCAGGCATTATTTTTATAGTAACAGGTTTAATGGTGGGGTTACCCACAGAAGAACATTTAAGCAGGTTATTCAATGCTTCTGTCAATGTAAATGAATTACATATTTTTCGAACTATTATGGGCGTATATTTAGCGCTCGGATCATTATTTATATATGGTTGCTTTTCAAAATCACATATACATATTTTATTAAATGTTGAGCTAGTAATTGTAACTGGATTAATTGCAGGAAGATCTTTTAGTTTATTGGTAGATGGATATCATCATTGGTCATCGGTAGTTATGCTGCTTGTAGATATTGTATTGTTTAGTTTCTGTATTTTTTTCCTTTTTAAAACATTGCCAAAAAATATATAGAAAAACTTGCTTAGCCAAGCAAAAAATAGTAGTATTGCGACTTTAATTTAACTGGGTACTTATTATAAGTACTATTTATCAACGAATTATTAACTGTTTATTAAAGGTAAGACCTGAATGCCTGCTGTTAAAGTCAAAGAAAATGAACCTTTCGATGTAGCATTACGTCGTTTCAAGCGCGCTTGTGAGAAAGCTGGTGTATTGGCTGATGTCCGTAGTCGTGAATTTTATGAAAAACCTACGGCTGAACGTAAGCGTAAAAAGGCAGCAGCTGTTAAGCGTCATGCAAAGAAAGTTTCGCGTGAGCAACGTCCAGCAAAACACAATTATTAATTGATATTAAGAATTTAAGCTTTATAAGCTTGAATTTTATTAATAATTCTTAAAAACTCCATCCTAGCTATTAGGATGGAGTTTTTATTTTTCAGATTTGTTAAAATAGTACATTATGGCTGGCTTAATACCACAATCTTTTATTGATGACTTATTGAATCGCGCAGATATTGTTGACGTGGTAGGGAGTCGTATTCAACTAAAAAAGAGTGGTAAAAACTACTCAGCTTGTTGTCCTTTTCACCATGAAAAAACACCTTCCTTTACTGTAAGCCCTGATAAGCAATTTTATTATTGTTTTGGTTGTGGTGCTTCTGGTAGTGCACTGGGTTTTATCATGGAATATGATCACTTAGATTTTCCTCAAGCAGTAGAAGTATTAGCTAAGCAGATGGGGCTGGATATTCCTTATGAGGAAAGTTCATTAAGCAAAGGTCAACGACAATCTGTTGATTCACCATTATATTCTTTATTATCAAAAGCTACCGAGTTTTATCAGCAAGCACTAAGAACACACCCAGCCAAACAAATAGCTGTAGATTATTTTAAACAACGAGGCTTAACTGGAGTTATTGCTCGTGATTTTGGGTTAGGTTTTGCGCCGCCAGGGTGGAATAATCTTATTAAGTCTTTAGACGCTGATGATGCACAACAGAAATTACTAATAGATGCAGGCTTAGTAGTAGAAAATGCTGACAATGGTCGTCGCTATGATCGTTTTCGTGATAGGGTAATGTTCCCTATTCGAGATACTAAAGGTAGGGTGATTGCTTTCGGCGGCAGGGTTTTAGGAGATGATAAACCTAAATACCTTAACTCCCCAGAAACACCTATTTTCCACAAAAGTGAAGTGCTTTATGGATTATATGAAGTCAGAAAAAATAATCGCCATTTAGACGAGATTATAGTATTAGAAGGCTATATGGATGTCATTGCTATGGCTCAGTTTGGTTTTACCAATGGCGTAGCTACTCTGGGTACGGCTACATCAGAGGAGCATGTAAAGCGATTATTTCGTATTGTTAACAACATATTATTTTGCTTTGATGGTGATACGGCAGGGCGTAAAGCTGCTTGGCGAGCCTTAGAGTCTGCCTTGCCTCATTTGCAAGATGGTCGAAAGATCAGATTTTTATTTTTACCTGATGGGGAAGACCCTGATAGTTTAATTCGGGCAGAGGGCGAGGATGCTTTTCGGGCGCGTATCAGTCAGCAAGCACAATCCTTGACGGATTATTTCTTTACTCATTTAATGGAGGATGCTGCACCTAATAGCTTGGAGGGAAAGGCTCACCTTGCCTCTGTGGTAACACCATTATTGAGTAAAATGCCCAATAGTGGCTTAAAAACACTTATGTACCAGAAGCTAGAAGATTTAACAGGGTTAGATCAAAGTCATTTATTAGCTATTAAGCCCATTTCAAAACAACCTGTAAAAAATCCTTATAATGTTAGTGCTGTACCTGAAATAGCCATTAATAAAGGTACTAAGAAGATTAAATTAGCACCTGCAATGCTTGCATTACGCCACTTATTACAACGACCAATCTTAATAACTAAATTAGATAATATTATTGATCTTAAAGAGGTTGAGGGTAGTTATGGTAAGCTATTGTTAAAAACAATTGCCTTATTAGCTAAAGAGCCTCATTTAAATAACTTCCAATTGATGGGTAAGTTAGCTAGTTATGATAAAGAGGGGCTATTAGCTAATTTATTAAATGAAGAACCATTAGTTAACAATGAAGAAAACCTTGAAAAAGAGTTTATAGACACCATATTAATGCTAATTAAGCAACAAAGTGAAACCCAGTTAGATAGGTTGCTTAAAAAAGGCAGTGCTTTAACAGATGAAGAAAAGAGCCAATTAACAGAATTACTTGCTAATAAAGCTAAGACGAAGTGATTAGTATTGGTTTAGTAGGCTATTTTCTGCTATACTGTTCAGCTAATTTTCTTTTTGCTATAGATCTACCTTGGATAGAGTCCTATGTCTGAAAACCAGCAATCCCGTTTAAAAGAATTGATTAGTCGTGGCCGTGAACAAGGCTATTTGACTTATGCGGATGTTAATGATCATTTGCCTGAGGATATTTCAGATCCAGAGCAGGTCGAAGATATCATTAGAATGATTAATGATATGGGGATTAACGTTTACGAAGTAGCCCCTGATGAAGATTCTTTACTACTATCAGATGCCAATACTGATGAAGTAGCAGCTGAAGAAGCTGCTGCTGTATTAGCGGCTGTTGAAAGTGATATTGGTCGTACTACAGACCCTGTGCGCATGTATATGCGAGAAATGGGGACGGTTGATCTGTTAACCCGTGAGGGTGAAATTGAAATCGCGAAGCGTATTGAAGAAGGTATTCGCGATGTAATGAGTGCTATTGTGCATTTTCCAGGTCCTGTAGAACATGTTCTAGCTGAATATGAACGTATTACTACAGAGAATGGTCGTTTATCTGATCTGCTCATTGGTTATATTGATGCGGAAAATGGTGACTTATCTGCTGAAGAAATCCCATTAGAAATTAAAGAAAAAGAAGTCGCTGCCAAAGATGATGATTTAGACGATGATGAAGATGAAGAAGCATCAGATTCAGACGATGGTGATGGCGAAAGTGGACCAGATCCAGAAGAGGCGCGGATTCGTTTTACAGCGGTAGCAGAGCAATTTGCAGCTGTACAAAAATTAATGAAAAAGAGCTCTCGTAAATCAGCCAAAGTACAAGAGCAATTACAGACGTTAGCTGATATCTTAATGCCTATTAAACTAGTACCTAAACAATATGATATTGTGATTGGTATGGTGCGTCAGGCATTAAGTGAAGTGCGTAAACGTGAACGTTTAATTATGCAAGCCTGTGTACGTAATGCCAAAATGCCACGTACTGACTTTTTACGCCATTTCCCTAGTAATGAAACCAATGTTAGTTGGGCTGCTAAAATTGCTAGTGGTAAAAGTAAATATGCTGAAGCAATGGCTGAGCAGGTAGAAAATATTCAAGCTTTACAACAAGAGCTATTGGATATTGAAGAAAACTTAGGCCTAAAAATCTCTGAAGTTAAAGATATTAACCGTCGTGTTTCTATTGGCGAAGCTAAAACACGTCGTGCTAAGAAAGAGATGGTGGAAGCAAACTTACGTTTAGTTATTTCTATTGCTAAGAAATATACTAATCGAGGCTTACAATTCTTAGACCTTATTCAAGAAGGTAATATCGGCCTAATGAAAGCGGTAGATAAGTTCGAATATCGTCGTGGTTATAAGTTCTCAACCTATGCTACTTGGTGGATTCGTCAAGCGATTACTCGCTCGATTGCAGACCAAGCTAGAACCATTCGTATTCCTGTGCATATGATTGAAACGATTAACAAACTAAATCGTATTTCACGTCAAATGCTACAAGAAATGGGACGTGAGCCAACACCTGAAGAGTTAGGTGAGCGCATGGATATGCCTGAGGATAAAATCCGTAAGGTACTAAAAATTGCCAAAGAACCTATCTCAATGGAAACACCCATTGGCGATGATGAAGATTCACATCTTGGCGACTTTATTGAAGACGCAACAATGCAATTACCTGTTGATGTGGCAACTTCTGAAAGTTTAAAAGAAGCGACTCGAGAAGTATTGTCAGGCTTAACTGCTCGTGAAGCAAAAGTACTAAGAATGCGCTTTGGTATTGATATGAATACTGACCACACATTAGAAGAGGTTGGTAGACAGTTCGATGTAACCCGTGAGCGGATACGTCAAATTGAAGCTAAGGCTTTAAGAAAACTACGTCATCCAACACGCAGTGAGCATCTGCGTTCGTTCTTAGACGAATAATTTTCTTAAAAATAGGTTGGCGAATTTACTTTCTATCTGTATAATTTGCCCCCACTAAGGGCCTATAGCTCAGTTGGTTAGAGCAGCGGACTCATAATCCGTTGGTCGCAGGTTCGAGTCCTGCTGGGCCCACCATTTAAAAGCTAGTAATTGTAAAAGATTGCTGGCTTTTTTATTGCCTATAGTAAATGTATGTTTCCGTAATGGATTAATATCATTTCCGTAATAATTAGCGTTCGAGTGGGTCCACCTCTTGACCAATGCGAATATAAACGTCTCTAGTTATTTTCTCTTTGCTATGACCTAGAAGTTTGCTAGCTGCACTAATATCATTCATGTCGCTAGCTGCTTTGGACCTGGTATCTCTAAATTGAAATTGTTTAATTCTATCCGCTAGGTCCTGATCTTTATTTGATAATGCTTCATTCATTGCATCAATCCTAGCATTTTCAAACCTGTTTCTTAACATAGAGTAGGTTATACCTTTACCATTAACAGATATTAAATAAGGCCCACCTTCTTGTTTTCTTGAAATAATGTTGTTGATTAACATTCCTAAGCCTGTAGGACCATCATCATTGATAAGCCTAATTCGTAATTTATGGCCTGTTTTATTCTGTCCTATGAGTAAATGTTCATTAGTTATATTAGCCATTCTAATGCTAAGAACATCAGCAGGGCGTTGGCCCGTTAAATAAGCAACCATCATCATATCTTTTAATGCTTGGTCCGCATATTTATATACTGAATAAAATACTTCATCATCAGCATAGTAGGACCTGCTTTTTTCTTTATTCTTACGAACACCAGCTACAGGGTTTTCTTTTGCAATTCCCCATTCAATAGCATATTTATAGATATGAGAAAGTAGGGCCATTTCTCTATTCGCCCTAGTTTTCGCGGTCCTAGCGTCCCTGTATTGTGCTATATGATGCGGTTTTACAGCATTAGTTGGTGCATCTTCAAATGCTTTTCTTAGTTGTTTTAATTCTGCTAAGTTATCTTTTTGGGTCCTTGGTGCTTTGGTTGGTACTATTTCTCTTTCATATCTATCAAATAGATAACCCAATTTGTTTCTATTTTTCAATATTAAAGGCTCTTTTGTTTGTTCAAATTCGGCCCATTTTATTTTTGCTTCATCTAAGTCAGGCCCTAGTGGGATTTCTTTTTGTTTTGATGTTGTACCTTTGGCGTTATAGAAATAATATGTTAGTTTTTTCCCGTTTTTTAAGGTCCTTACTCTTTTTATCATTCTTACTGGTAATTCTCTATTTTCAGGACTCTTAGGTCGCATATCATCCTACCTTAGTTAAATCTAATATAAATTCTTCTTCTTTATCTGTTTGTGTGTTTTCAATAGGCACACCTAACTTCATGCGCATAACTAGTCTATGTACAGAGGGCCTGCCATTCTTTTTAACTGAGAAAGGCCAATTATTTTTAATTAACCATTCTTTTTGTTGTTTGGACCTTATAAATCCAGTGATTTCTGCCACTTCTTCATCTGTTAATACTTCACTCATCTTGACCACCTTTACTACGATAGTATTCATTTCTACTATCTGCATATTGTTGAGATTGTGCTAATGCTTGTAGCCATTGTTCATTAGTTTTCTTAATATCTGGTTTGTTAGTCCAAAAAAATATAAATTCTTTTAAAGTGGATTCTGATACTTCAATATCTGGTTTCCAGTTATTGAACATAGGAAAAGTATTTTGATCATCTTGATTAGGCAATAAACCATCTGGTATAGGTTCTGATACTGTACAAATGACCTTGCCATCCACTCTTTTTTATGCTTTTTCATCATCATCAAAAATATTACAATCTTCTCTCATATCTGCCATACAGTTAGCACATTGAGTATTACAAAAATCATTTTCTTCTTGAATATTTTTAAATATGCTCATAATCACTCCACGCCCTAAGTAGGCTTTACCTGTAAACTAATTAAGAACTGATTAGCTGCTTCTACTGGATCACTAAAAGAGTTATTAGCGATATTCTTAATAAAATCTGTAAATACAAAGCTGACTAACTGTGTTTTATTGTTAATACCTAGCTTATTAAATATGTTTGTCGTAAGACTTTTTACGGTTGGTTCTGCAATTCCCAACTCAAAACCAACTTGTTTTGCTGGATAACCATTGATTAACAAAATACAAATTTCTCTTTCTCTTTTAGTTAGTTTGTTTAATAAGTTATTTAAAGGCATATAAACACCTCATTAGTTAAAAAGTGATAATTGATTAGATTTAGGAATAGTAACTACTGGTTGATTTGATATTTCTGGCTGATCTACTAAACATTTTAAAATGTGTGCTATTACATCAACTGTCCAGCCATTACCTAAACAACGGTATCGTTGAGTATTGCTAATGCCATCAGTAAATCCAACAGGGAGAGTTTGTAGGCGTTCACACTCGATAGGTGTTAATATTCTGAAATCTTTATATTCTTTGTCTAAAAAGACCATCTGCCTACGTGATTTTTCAAAATAATTATTAAAATTTGATCCTTTGTGATAGTTTGCATCAATGCAGTATGATTTATCCCTATCCACAAACCCATGTTCAATAATATCTTTTAGTAATATTCCTTTATCTTCTGGTTGTGTTATTTGCCAGTTACACCAATATAGTCTTTTTCTACTTTGTGCGCTTAATAATGCGCTATCAATGACTACCTGGTCTACGTTTAAATAGTCACTAATAACTTTAATAAACTCTTTTTTCATTCTTACATTTTCAAGTAAGAATTTAACGCTTTGATTAAACTTTTTAACGTGATTTAGAATGTTTACAAAAACAAAAAATAACTTACCTCTTGGATCATCAAAGGCTAATTGCTTACCAGCTATTGAAAATGATTGGCAAGGCGAACCAGCAAGAATTAAATCAATACTAGACCAATCAACATTCCATTGTTGCCAGTTATTAATATCGCCAAGTCTGATAATATCGGGATAGTTATTCTCACTAACTTTTATAGCATATTTATCTATCTCGCTAGCATAGTAGTTTTTAACGGAAATACCTGCGCGATCTAATGCTAAACGACCGACTGAAATTCCATCGAACAGGCTTAATACATTAATATCATGCACGATAATTCCTCATTAGTTAAAACGATAAGTTAAAGAGTAGGGTATTTATCCACAATATCTGTGAATAAGAATGTTAGTAAGTGTTGAGTAAGGCTATTAGTCGTAGGGTATGACTAGGTTATATTAGGTAGATTAGAATTTAATCTAGTAAAAGCCCCTAATTAAAGGGGCTAATAGTTAGTTAATTCTTCTTAATAACCTTTTAAGACCTATTTCCATCAAAGTGGGTATAAGTTCAATAGGTACAAATTCTTGCATAATAGTAGACATATTGCTTTGACTACTAGTGTTAATAATATCTGCAACAATACCTAGTAACTTATTAAAGTGTCGATTCTGGAATAGGTGTTCCTAGTGGAATTCCCATTCTACCTGTGTGTTTGTAACAGCCGTTATAACTCCAACCAGTGATAATTCCTCTAGCATTTACGGCAAATGTTTTACTGCAAATACCACCTACATCAGTGATTGACTTCCAAGTCAGCACTGTTGAACCATCTCGATTTTGATATGAAGAGGAGGGGGCTCCCCATCTAGCGACTAGCTTACTCTCATTAGAACCAACCCATGCTTGCATCACATCATTTAACGTTTCCCTTCGTTCGTTTAGCGCGGCACAACCAGCTAATACTAAACCAAGAAATATTGGTACAATTATTTTCTTCATTTTCACTTCCATTTTAATAGCTCTATTTAAGTCCTATTCCGCCATCAAACAAACTTGTAGTCAAAGTTTTATTTTACCTAAAAAACAGATAGTTTCCAATATCTAAAGCAATTCTGAGTGCGTTCACTATATTCTTATACAAACTTGGTGCATTTTTACACAATACTTAACATCCAGCATCCTATTTTTTGATTAATGCTATAGTGCCTTTTAAGCCTTTCTGTAATAGGCTGTTTAAAATGTTCTTTTCTCATTTACCTATCTCTGAATAGTTGTAAGTGTCTTTTGTACTAGCTGAATAAAATCAGCTCGTCTATTTCTTAATTTGTTAATATCTTCTAAATAGTCATTTCTATTTAACCTATGAACTATTAATTGTGTATCTGGTGGAAATTCTGAACAGTAACTGATAAAGTCTACCCACTCTCTATTAGTGCAATCCAAGTGTCCTATGAGTTGCCATCGATATGAAGGATCGAACGAATTACGTTTTAATGTGGCGTAGTGAGTAGGTGCAATAACTGACTTTACCTCAATGACACCATCATCATTTACTAATCCATCTGGTGAATCACCATAATCGACAAGATCAAAAAAGCCGCCATTAGTAACATCAACAAAATATTGGTTTTCGTATAGCATCCTTGCTATTGGTTCCTGCTCGTGTCCTCTTTCCATGTGTTGATTACTAAAACTAAATTCGGCTTTCTGGTTATTAATAATTTCTAGTGCAAGTTGTAATGCATAACGTTTAGCAGGTTCACCAAAAGCATTACCATCATTAGCCATTATTAAGCCAAAATTAGAAGCTGTCGCTTTACCTAGTCGAAGTTTTTCCCATTCCTCACTGTTCTGCTGAACGTTGTGCCATCTCACTATTGTATTCCTCTATGAGCCGGTTTAAATGTTGTTTTGACATGGTTACTCTTGATAATACTTTATCTAGGTTGCCATCACGTTTATAAGCAGTTTTAGCATTAGCCCATTGATTAGTATGTGCTGATGTTAATTCTGGCTTTTCGGTGTGAATGGGCTTATTCTTAAACTTTCTACAGTGTCACGACCAAACCTAACATTGCTATCAACATAGATAGTTACTCTGATATAGCGTAGCCAATGCAAAAGGTTATGCTCAAATTGTGCGAGAAAAAGCAGTTTGCAGAGAGCTAGTCAAGTTAGGTCATGACGCTATTGAAATAGCTCAAACAAAACAAGAGCTACCTGACAAAATAGCAGCCATTCAAAGCAAAGCACTATCACTTGATTCATCATCAAATATGCACGATGTAGTACATGCTAGTGATGTACTCATAAACCATGTAGAAGAAATACAAAGACGTTTTGCTCTTGGTGGAGAAATTGACGGGCTTTCAACAGGTAATGAAGATATTGATAAGCGTTTAATGGGTTTAAAAGGTGGTGAGCTATATGTAGTAGCTGGAAGGCCTGCAATGGGTAAAACAGCCTTTGCAATGAACATTGCTAGTCACAATGCAGTAAATCAAAACAAATCTGTGCTAGTTGTTAGTTTAGAAATGACTAACGGTGTACTGATGGATAGATTACTGGCCTCAGTAGGGAGTATCCCACTATCAGAAATAAAAACAGGTCAAGTTGCTTGCAATTATCCTTCTCAGTTGGCTTGTGCTGCTGATGCTATCAATAAATCAAAGCTATTTATGGCTGATCGCCCTAACTTAAATATTATGCAATTACGCTCTATTGCTCGCAGGCATAAATTAAAACATGGTCTTGATTTATTAGTAGTTGACTACCTTCAGCTAATGCAGGGGTCAGGAAAAAATGAAAACAGAGTAAATGAAGTAAGCGAAATGTCAAGAGAATGCAAGCTACTAGCCCGCGAGTTAAATATCCCTGTAATCCTATTATCTCAATTAAACAGAGCATTAGAGCAAAGATCAAATAGACGACCCGTGATGAGCGATTTAAGAGAATCAGGCGCAATTGAACAAGATGCTGATGCAATCATATTTCTTTACAGAGACGAAGTATATAACCAAGAAAACAGCAAATACAAAGGAATTGCAGAAGTAATTCTTGGAAAGCTACGTAATGGCGAACCAGGCACAATATACACAGCTTTTAATGGCTCTATGAGTCGCTTTGACTTACTTGCTAAAGGATGGCAGCCAGAGCCAGAAGAAAGCAATGTAGCCAACTTTTCAAGTAGATACAGGAAATAATAATCATGGACAAAGTAAAGCAAAGCTATGTTATTCACTCACTAGATAAAGCTAAAAAAATTTTCTCAATGGCTTATTTATTTGCTCAAAAACTGGCAGAACATGATGCGGTACAGTTAATTGTTCGACCAGCTAAATCAAAAAGGACATTAGAACAGAATGCAAAAATGTGGGCTATGCTCACAGATATAGCAAATCAAAAGCAATGGGTTATCAATGGCGTATTACAAACAATAAAGCCTGCTGAATGGAAAGATATATTGAATGCTGCATTAGATCAAGAAATGAAAGTAACTCAAGGAATTAATGGCGGTATGGTTTTTCTAGGTAAACGTACTAGTCAAATGTCAGTTAAAGAAATGACTGATCTGATCGAGTTAATGCACGCATTTGGAGCTGAACACAATATCAAATGGTCAGCACCTAAAACTGATTTTATTTTTTGGGAAGAAGCAGCATGAGCAAAATTACTGAATCAGCACGCGGAGAAGAATGTTTAGTTAGAATCCCTGCTGTGTGCAATCACAATCCAGAAACTACTGTATTTGCACATTATAGGCTTGCTGGTACTTGTGGAATGGGTAAAAAACCAAAAGACACACAAGGGGCTTATGCTTGTAGCTCTTGTCACGATGAAGTAGATAGAAGAACACACTTTATAGAGATCAACAAACAGCTAAACAATATCACGCTGAAGGCGTTATGCGTACTTAGCTCAAGTTAATTAAAAAAGGGCTGATAAAACTATGAAATGGGCTGAAGTTAGTGACTATCATCTTGTTTCTGATAAAGGCTACAAAGTAGCCAAATTCAAAGCGGGTGATGATTGGAAGTATAGAGCATTTACATCAAAAAAAGGTGACATTGATTATCAGCCTATTGGCTCATTATTTGATTGCAATAAAAAAGCACGAGAAGCCTACGAGGAACATGAGAATGCAAACAAACGATAGAAAGATAATAGGTATTGATCCTAGCTGTTCAGGCTCAATTGTTGTTTTAGAAAAAAATCTTAGTTACGTTAGTCATCTGCTAATGCCTACCTTTAAAACGGGTAAGAGTAGCAGGGTAAACGGTGCAGAAGTAGCCTCATTTCTAAATCAATATGATGATGCTTTTAATGAGTTAGATAAACTTATTGGAGATCTTACGGAAGAAAATATTCAAGACAAGAATGAACTGCAAGAAAAGTATAATGAAATTAAAGATAAATTAGAAACTGCACAAAATAAGATTATTGAGCTTGAAACTTCTGGAGCAATACTAGAAACTCCTTTTTTTGAGCTGTTAGGTATGTTAGAACGTTTAAAAGAAAAGTATAACTTTAAAAATGTAGCTTATGAGCGAATACTAGTAGAAAATATGGATGTTATTTCTGAAGACTTAGAAAATAGACTGAAAGAGGCTGGTTATTTCAATGATATTGGAACCCCTAGTGTTAAATTGATTAATTCACTCAGCGTGGCAAATTTTATAAGAACACTTGACGAAGAAAATGAAAGATTGAGAAAACTAAGCAAAACAAGAAGAGTTGAGACAATTACAAGAATGAAAGAAAAAAATAAATTAAAAGATTGACAGTGGTGCAGAATTTTGGTAAAAATTATCATAACTGAAAGTTGAAACTAAAAACCAGCAAGCAAAGCTGGTTTTTTTGTGCCTGTTTTATCTTGCTATAGCCAAAAGAATAAACATTCCTATATCACTAAAATTAAATCTCCATTAAACAAATAAGGAGATAAAAGTGGAAGCAATTCATGAAAAAAATATACGCTTAGTAATTGGTTCAATTTGGGGGTCAAGTATTGGAAACTCAATAAAAGTAACCACAAAAACTATGGATGTTCTTTTGGATGTTTTAAAGTCATTTGGTGAAAAAGCACCACAAATGGGAAATTATTTTAATTCAATTGAGTCTTCCGAGTCAGGAGGATTAAGAGGTGCTATTTTGTTATATGGTAATGAAATAGCCGATACAATAAATACTAAAACATCTGGTTTTCTTGGTGCAGTCAATAATGCTGCAAAAGTAGCGGTAGCCGCTCAATATAGAGAGGCAATTGAAAGAGCAGGTAACCAGTAACAAATATAAAAGCCCCTTTCTAGCAATAGTCTGGGGCTTTTTATCTTGTTAAAGCAAAAAGAATCAATTGCTTATACTAGCTAGAATGTAATCTCTATTAAACAATAAAGGAGATTTTAAAAATGGCCATTGATAATATTAGATTTACTGTTAATTTTCCTAGTGATTTTCTTTTTGACTCATCAGGAATGAGCCCTAATCCTAAACCAACTTGGATTGTTCCTGTACAAGGAAGTTTTGTAACTGAAGAAGGGCTTTTTAGAAATACACAGATAACTATAAATGTTGCTCTTGAAAATGAAAGAGCTACCTCTATGTCAGAAGTTCAACAAAAAGCTAAAGAAATAGTAAGTAATTTGTTTAGACCAGATCTAAATGTTGAATTTTATATTAAATAAAAATAAAGCCCCTTTCAGAAATGATTGGGGTTTTTTTATCTGCATTAAGGTATTGCAACTCAATATTATCACACATTGATGTGTTGAAATAATACAACTTTACTTAAGAGAATATATGCCGAACAAAGATCCCAACCTATGGAATTGGTTGATAGCAGCAATTGAACAAAGCCCTACTATACAAGGGGCTGTTATGGCGGCAATTATGGCTATACTAAGATTACTTTATGATGAAAACGAAACAAAACCAATAAGAATAGCTTTAGAAGCAGTTACTTGTGGTGCCATGTCACTATGTATTACAAGTATAGTTGAAATATTTAACCTCCCACAAAGCGCAGTTATTACTATTGGTGGTGCCATTGGCTTTATTGGTGTGACAGCGCTCAGAAATTTTATCTTAAAAGCTATAAATAAAAGGATTGATAAAGAATGACATTCAAATTCAGCCAAAGAAGCTTAGATAAACTAACAGGCATTAATCCTGATTTACGAAAAGTAGTTGATAGAGCTTTACAGTTATCTACAATTGATTTCGGTATTACTGAAGGGTTAAGAGATAGAGCTACACAAGAAAAATATGTAGCTAGTGGTGCTAGTCAAACTATGAATAGCCGCCATTTAACAGGCCATGCTGTAGATGTAGTAGCTTATGTTAATGGTAAGGTTGGAAGTATTATGAAGAAATCTCAAAAGCATTTAAGCGGGCATCTGAGGAGTTAAATATTCCTATTATATGGGGAGGAAGCTGGAAATCCCTGAAAGATGGACCTCACTTTGAATTAGATCGTAAACAGTATCCATAATGGAAACAATAACTAAATATGCTTCTATTGGTTTAGTAGCTTTATTAGCTATAACTATTATCTACATATCAATACTTTCTAATCAGCGTGATAAAGCATTATTACAATTAAATAGTGCTGAGAGTCAAATAATTCAGTTGGTTGATATTAATAAAAACCTTAATGGCTCTATTGATCTATTAGAGAGCCAAGCTCAACAAAACAGGGTTTATATCACTAAGCTAGAAGCTAAACGAACAGAGACAGAGAAACAAGCTACTAAGCTAGTCCAAGAGTTCAAGACAAAGAAACATGAAAATCAAACTATTAATAACTGGGCTAGTCAGCCTTTGCCTAATGGGCTGTATTGATAAGCCTGTAGTTACTGATGTGAAGGTAGTCAAAGTAGAACTACCTGCTATTACACCATGCCAAAGATTATCTATTCCTGATTGCAAACCAGTTGATAATGGTGAGCTGTATGAGTGTACTTTGACTATTCAGAAGAATCTAAATCTTTGTGCTGATCAGGTAGATGCATTGATTGAGTGGCAGGAAGATCATTATCGCTGATGCTCATAATCAGAGGCGATTAATTGCTTATACTTTTTATAAGTAAAAATAATAGTAAGGTAATAGTAAAGTGCTGAAATAATACAAAATGATAGTGCTAAGGAGTAAAATACAAAAGAGCCTGCATACAAATATTCATGCTCTTTTATAGTGGGTAAATAAAATCTCATTGCTGATGAAATGAAAGCAATCATAAAGATGGTTGCTAGAAGAGATTGCCATAAAAAAGGGAAAAAGCTAAATACTAATCTGTTATTTGATAGTGTCGTATAGTGTGTGTACATTCTTATTAGTGTGCTAGAAAAGCTAGTGCCACATTTTTCATATATTTTATAAAACATATCTTGTTGTTCTTTTGTTTTACGGCCAGTTACAAGAAATTTTATAGTGTATATTTTTTTCTTTTCTAAATATCTTTTAGTATCAGCCATCTCTTCCTGATCTTGTATTTTTTCTATTTTTTCTAAAAGGTTTTCTATGCGGTCTAAATCTCGGTATTTACTATATAGTAAATACCCTATAAAAGTGAAAGCGGCCGGTACAAGGACAGCTAATATAAAATTAAGTATTTCAATCATATAAACTCCAATATTAGGCGATTTTATAGGAAGTATAATAACTTAAAATAATCATGAAAGAACGAACTAACTAAGAGATTATTTCTTATCGTTAGGCGATAGGAATAGTAATGAGAAAATTAACAAACAAACAGAAGTTATTCATAAAAGAATATCTAATAGATCTAAATGCAACACAAGCAGCTATAAGAGCAAGGTACTCAAAAGTTACAGCTAATAAAATAGGAACTCAACTACTAGGTAAAACTAGTATTTCAAATGCAATTCAAAAGCTATGGACAATAGATCAGAAAGAACAGAAATTACTGCTGATTATGTGCTTAATGCTATCAAAGAAACAGTTGAACGCTGTATGCAAGCAAAACCTATTATTGATGCAACAGGTAAGCCTGTTATGGTCGAATTATCTAATGGTGAATTTGCCCCTGCATATAAGTTTGATGCTAATAGTGCATTAAAGGGTTACGAGTTATTAGGAAAGCATTTAAAACTATTTACTGATAAACATGAAGTAACAGGTGCTAATGGTGGAGCAATTAAAGTAGACAATAGGTTTTATCTTTCTGAGCTGTCAGATAAAGAATTAGAACTATATGAAGAACTTGCAATTTTACAATCTAAGCGAGATCAGACAAGAGAAGGCGAGACGTAATTTCTTCAACTTTGTAAAGTACACTAAGCAAGACTTTATAGAAGGATGGTTTAATAAAATAGTTGCTGATGCACTTCAAGAGTTCTATGAAGATGTAAAAGCAGGTAAACAACCTAGATTAATGATCTTTGCTCCACCTCGTAGCGGTAAAAGTGAATTATTTAGTAGAAGATTTCCAGCATAGGTATTAGGTAAAGACCCTAATCTTCAGATAATAGCTACCAGTTATAGTTCAGACTTATCAAGTAGAATGAACAGGGATGTACAAAGAATTATCGATGAACCCAACTATAATGCTGTTTTCCCTGACACCAGTCTAAACCGAAAAAACATTGTAACTATTGCCAATACTCCACTAAGGAATAGCGAAATATTTGAGATAGTTAATTATCAAGGTGCATACAGAAGCGCAGGGGTAGGCGCAGGCGGGTGCTGATATAGCTATTATTGATGACCCTATAAAAGATGCCAAAGAAGCTAATAGTGCAACAATACGCAATGCTATATGGGGTTGGTACACTACAACACTATATACACGCTTAAGCCCTAATAGCGGCATTCTGTTAGGTATGACTCGTTGGCATCAAGACGATCTTGCAGGCCGACTAATAGCTGAAATGGAAAAAGGGGAAGGTGACCAATGGAAAATAATACGCTTCCCTGCTATTGCTGAGATAGATGAACAGTTTAGAAAAATAGGTGAGCCTTTACATCCTGAAAGATTTACTTTAGAGCGTCTAAATAAAATCAAGTCAGCAGTGGGTACAACCACTTGGAATAGTTTCTATCAACAACGTCCAACTACTGCTGGCGGTGGAGTAATTAAAGGCTCTTGGTTCAAACGTTATGAAATACTACCAAGAATAAAACGAGTAGCAATATTTGCTGATACCGCCCAGAAAGTAAAAACACAAAATGACTATACCGTGTTTTTAGTGGTTGGTCTTGGCCATGATAGTAATCTTTATATTATTGATGTGGTGCGCGGTAAGTGGGAAGCTCCAGACCTTTTTAGAACTGCTAAAGATGTTTGGAATAAATATGCAGATAAAAGACCAACAGCTATTCATATCGAAGATAAATCTAGTGGTTCAAGCTTAATTCAAACATTAAACAAGTTCACCAAAATTCCAGTTAAACCAATACAAACAGATACTGATAAATATACAAGAGTGTTAGGTGTACAGGGATATATTGAAAGTGGTTTTGTGTTTCTGCCTGCTAATGCCTCATGGGTGCGTGACTTTATTGATGAATGTGAAGATTTTACCGCCACAGATAGCCATCTACATGATGACCAAGTAGATACTTTAGTAATGGCTATTAATCATTTCTTAGGTGGCAGTGTCACTATTTGGGATAGTTTATGAGTGAAAAAACGTTAAATGACAGTATGATGAATTTAGTTACTGCATTAGGTAGAAAGTCAGAGAGTAGAAAATATAAACAATTTACTAATAAAAGCAATAATTACTGGTTAAATACTTATTTCTCAAGTTGGATAGCAGAAAAGTATATTGATAAAACCGCCAGAGATATGGTTAAAAAGTGGCGTGTTATAGAAACATCTGATACTGAATCAGAACAATTAAAGCTGCTTGAAAAACTTGAAGATAAATTTAAAGTACCAATGATTGCTGAAGAAGCCCTTGCTTTTGGTTCATTGTTTGGTGAAATATTAATACTTGCTATTACTGATATTACAGAAGATCAATATGCAACTGAATTAAATCTATCAACAGAAAAATTATTACGCTTTATTGTAATAGATGATTATAAGAATGGTGATATTGATACCAGCATATTATCAAAAACGTTTGGAGAGCCTTTATCCTATACAGTAAGCAATATTGAAATACATGCATCAAGAGTACATAGATTAGTAACTGGCAAGATACCATTCAGCAAAAGAAAAAAGAACGGTGGTCAAGGCGTTAGTGATCTTAATTCTAAGATGGATATTATTAAAGCCTTTGATGCTATATCAACCTCAGTCTCTGATCTTGTTGAAGAATGTAAGATTGATGTATTAAAGATGAAGGGTTTAAATAATCAAATAGCGGCCGGTCAAGAGGATTTAGTTGTTAAATATGCTCAATTAGCTCAACAAATTAAATCATTAAGCAATATGTTGCTAGTAGATGCTGATGACGAGTACGACCAGAAAGAAATTACATTTAGCGGTTTATCTGATCTATGGGTGAAGGCGCGTGAAGTAGTAGCTGGTGCAATGGATAGACCTGTTACAGTGATGTTTGGTCAATCAGCAGCAGGCTTTGCCAGTGGCGAAGAAGATAATCAAGCCTATTATGGCACTATTAACTCATTACAAGAATCACGTTTAAGGCCATTACTTGATTTTACTGACCAGTTTTTGTTAGCAATGGCTAATATCAATCCTGACGACTTCGCATATAATTTTCCAAGTATTGAACCGTCTAATATTAAAGAAGAATCAACCACCTTTGCAACCTATTCAACGGGCATTGTTAGCCTTTATCAAAACAACCTGATAACAGGTAAACAGGCACTGATGGAATTAAAGCAAAAAGGAGTTTTTTCAAATATTAGTGAACAAGATATTGAGAATATAGAAGAGTTGGAAAAACCTTATGATAATCAATTTACCGACCCTTATCAAATCACGGAGACAGGTTCGCAACAGTCGCAAAATACGGCCTATTAAGGGCAGTAAACAGGCTGAAGTTATCTATAGGGATGCTTTAACAGAGATTATTAATACAATGGTCTCTATAGCAGTAACAGCGGTAAATAATACTATCCTTATAGATGCTGAAGCAGATAATACTCTGTTAGGGAAAACTAATACCATTATTCAAAGACTTAGCAACTTTATCTCTAGCGCAACTGGTATTTTTTCCGAAATCGAGATTACACGTCTTAAAGATCGACGCGGCACGCTAGAAACTCAACTTAAAAAAATGGATAATGATCAAGCTATTCAAACATGTAAGGAGACTAATTACGAGCTTGAGTACATGAAAATTGGCTTACAAAACGCAAAGTCCCTACAGTCCATGAGGAATTCAACTCAATAATGCTGTAATCCAGTAAAAGGTTAAACATGAATGGTTTAACCTTCCTATTATTAGTAAGCTGTTTAGTTTTGTTGCCAGTGTTAAACAGCTTGTGGCAATATGGATTAAAATACCATATGCACGTAAGGCAGACTCAGCAGAGATAAGTTTTTCTAAGCTAAGGAGTTGGTCATAAAAATAATGATCCTCAAATTATGATAGATTTTTTCAATTTTTTTTGTAGGATAAAAACAATCTCCGCTTTCTTAACTTAAAACTTAAAGTTAAGTACCGAGAAGTCTGTTTATGAGCAGGCAGCGGACTTAGAATATGTGTAATGCATATTGTTAAGTCTATTGCCTGTTTTTTGTTATGGCGATAGGCATTTTTAGAGGTAATAAAAATGGAAAGTCTAAAGTTTTTAATTAATCAAGATGTAGCAGAACTACTTCGTATTAAGTCTACAACATTGGCTATATGGCGTGTAAGAGGTATGGGGCCAACTTACTGCAAGGCAGACAGATGGGTTATCTATTATAAGTCGGACGTTATGTCATGGTTAGACAGCCAAAAGCACCAGCCCTAATCCAGTATAGAATAAAGAACAGTGTATTTATCTGTAAAAGCTATGGATAAGAATTTTAATTAGCATTTAATAGTAGTGCTATTAGGTAGGGTATGACTTGGTTTATTGCTTAGGTTAAGTTAATTTGTAGTAGTCACGACCAGATCGTACAGTAACCCATTTTAAAAAGGTGTCTGTTAGGTTAGATCTGGTCTAAATTCTTTTCTAACCAGATCAGTTTTCCATCAAGTAATGTTTCCATAGGAGTTCTTCCACAGCATATTTTACCTTGATGAGTTCGGTTATTATTGTAGTAATCTAGCCATTCGTCCAGATCTTTTTGCAGTTCCTCTAGATGATTATAAAGCTTTTTCCTAAAGGTAATTTGGTAAAACTCTTGTGATACAGTCTTATGGAATCTTTCACAAATACCATTAGTCTGCGGTGACATGGCTTTAGTTTTAGTGTGATCAATATCATTGATCGCTAAATAGAGCTGATAATCATGGTGTTCTACCTTTCCACAATACTCTGTGCCTCTATCAGTGAGTATTCTCAACATAGGCAGTTCATGACTATTATAGAAAGGTAATACCTTATCATTAAGTATATCCGCTGCGGTAATCGGTGTTTTAGTGGTGTATAGCTTACAATGAACTACCTTTGAGTAGGAGTCGATAAAGGTTTGTTGGTAAATTCTACCTACACCCTTTAAGTTACCTACATAAAAGGTGTCTTGGCAACCTAAATAACCAGGATGAGCAGTTTCTATCTCACCACTCGCTTCATCATCGTGCTTTTTCTTTTCTAAAGCAGCTATTTGTTGATCGTTGAGAATAATACCTTCAGTAGCTACTTTTTCTTCTAATGCTTTAAGACGTTTTTTAAAATTCTCTAAGTTATACCTAAGCCAAATAGAACGAACACCGCCACCTGAAACAAATATACCTTGCTTTCTTAACTCGTTACTAGCTCTGTGTTGACCATAGGCAGGATACTCTACAGCATAAGATACTACTGATTGCTCTGTTGTTTCATCCACTCTATTTTTTAGATTAGGTACTCGTCTACTTTTTGAAATAAGCGAATCGATATCACCTTGCTCTACAAGTTCTTGGTAGCGATAAAAGGTATCTCTTGATACCCCCATTACTTTACAGGCTTTGGATACGTTTTGTAGTTCTTCTGCTAAGTTTAAAAGACCTACTTTATGTTTAATGATTGGATTGTTAGTATGTAACATGAGAGTTACTCCTTTTGTTCTGATTAAAGTTTCAACACCTTTATCAAAACGGGTAACTCTCTCTTTTGCAAGAAAATTGTACGATCAGGTCTTAACTATTCCAGTTAGTTTCTAGTAAAATGTTCTATTGTTGGGTTTGCTCAATATATTGCTCTATGTTGTTAGCAATATACCTCTGTTTCTCTAGCAATAGCCAAAGCTGAATCATCATTTCATGTTCTCTATCAAATGATACTATCCATTGTAAGCCTTCGTCATAAGGCAAAAAAGAATAACCTAGATATTGCTATGTTTCTCCAATGACATGATGGTTATTATCATTATCAGTAAAAGGTTTAATTATCTTGTAGAAATTATTTACTTTTAAATAGCTGTAATTTTCACTTTTGCTTTTGCTATAAAATCCTATGGGTTTTAAGTTTTGCATATTTTTGATCAAAGCTAGATGAATCGATAGTATGTTCTATCATAACTTAGTGTAAGCTAAAAAACACCTACAATCCATTAGTTGAGAGTTATTTATTAAAGTGGCATATCTTTATTAGATATCTTTAAATATTAATCTGTTATTAATCAATCCACTTAATTTGCAGAGCAATCTTTACATTTATTTAATATCTTTAAGTAAGATAGGAAGTAAATACATTGAGGTTTATGATTTTTATATAGCATTAATTCTCAGTGGAAGTACGTTTTTTTTCTTTTGATTCCATATGTTTAATCAATTCATCTATTAGCTTTTGCTCCTCTTCAGTTAGAGGGCGTTTTAAACGACTTTCAGCAAATACTTGTAATTCTTTAGTAAGATCCATAATGATTTCATCTTGTTAAAACATTGTAGCTTAAATATAGTTTAAAATAAATTTTTGTAAATCAGTTTTTAATAGAGGCTTTGATTAATAAAATTAGATTTCAATGCATTATAAGTCTATTGGAATATTTAGGAAGGTTTGTTTTGTAGAATGGTTTTTATGTAAGGTGATTAGCTAGCTAATCACCTTATTTTTCATTATTGAGATACTTTGTTTAAAGCATCTTGTTCTTTTTGGTGAAGTTTATTTTCAAATTGTTGCTTTTTCTCAATACGGTTTTGCTTTGCAGCCTTCTTGTCTGCTTCAAATTTATCTTTACGTGCTTGACGTTCTTTCTTTAAATCTTCTTTAGTTGTTGAGCCATTTTTATGCTCTTGTTTTTTTGCTTCAAGTGATTGTTTATCTGCATCTAACTTGCTTTTAGCTTCTTGTTTATTAGCTTTAATTTTATCTTTTAATGCTTGACGCTCTGTTGCTGCTTGTTCTTTATTAGCTTGTTTCTTTTCTGCCATCACTTCTTTTAAAGATTTGTGTTGAGGTTGTTCAGTTTGCTCTTGAGCATAAAGCGCTGTACTTGAAAGGGCTAATGCTAATAATGCAAATGGAAGTGCTTTTTTCATTTTATAACTACCTTATTAAAAAATAATATTGTGAATATTATGTTAGTTAGGTGTGTTATAAAAGAAAAGAGGTAGATTGTTTCTAAAAGTATATCGACTTAAAGGGAGAGAGGCGTTTATTAGTCTTTAGTCTAAAGAAAATAAAGATCGATATGGGTAAATAAAAAACTCTAAACATAGTGTTTAGAGCATTTAGGAAAGAATTTAAAATGATATAAGCTAGGAGCTTTAATTATTTATAAACCACAAGAATTATGGCTGTCAAGGAAGTTCTTGTATAAGTGTTGAACATCTATAAACTAGGCTTTAGTAGGAATGCTATGATATTTCAAGATTCTTGCATTATTTAATTGCACAATTTACCAAAGTTGTTCCCCGTAATATGGCTTGTCTAGTTATTAAAAACTAACTAAAGATGGAAAGAGGCTGCATTTGTAGTCTCTTTGTATATAATTAGGCATTAGAAGCTAAATGTTTATTTCATTTGTTATTTTGTAGCAATTTATAATGAATAAGCTTAAAGAGAAGATTAATAAATTGAGTAAATGCCTCAAAAACAATGTCAATTTTTTGTTTAATAAGTTCTAATTCGTTAGTATTAAATGCGATATTATCAAATAATCTTTGTTCACTTCCAATAGTATGGCCTGTTTCATGGGAAAGATGAGTATTTCCACAAAAGACTAACTCCTTATTATATTTTAATTTTACGTCATTGGCTAAAGGAGCAAGAACCTTAAACATTACATTACCTGTTGCTTCCATTGCCTCTATAATTGCTAAGCGTTGTTTTGCTGAACTATTGTAAATTTCTCCAATTAATGTATAAGTTAATTCTCTAACGGATGATGTTGTAGAGTCCCATAAATACATTAAGTGTTCAGGTAAAGTGGCTATGTTATTGATTTGTAATGTTTTTAGATCATCAATAAACCATTTCCAATGATCTTGATCTTCTTTAGCGTGAGTATTTACCACTTTTTCTAACTCATTTTTAGGCTCTGTATATTTTAATACATATTTATTTAAATCTCCGAAACTCATTATAAAATGAGACATTATGGGTAGAGTGGAAGATAACTTTTCTTTTGAAGAAAACTCTTCATTTTTTAGCAGATCAAATAATGGTAATTTTGAAAACTGTTGTTTTTTAGAGTGTATATAAAGGATTACTTTTTTCATATATTGGCTTATAAAACATAGGTGTTTGGTAGGTAAGTGATATAAGTGAAGTTGTTCTATATAATTATATTTTAGGATAGTTTATTAGTTAAAGTTTTATTATTAGACTATGGTCGACTGAATAAAAAATTGAGAAACCAATGTTAATCATATATTTTTTTTAAATGATAACAACATAAAGGCTTTACATGATATGAAACTATAGATGGTGCGCGAGGCGGGATTCGAACCCGCGGCCTACCGCTTAGGAGGCGGTCGCTCTATCCAGCTGAGCTACAAGCGCAATAAGGATTATAATAAACAGTAATTTTATCATAATCCTTAAATTAATTGCCACACGATTACTGTAGTATAAATTTGTTTCTCAGTTTTTATGATATTTCTTTTGTATGTATTAGATTGATAGAAAATTTATACAATAGCTAATATAGCTTATTATAAGGGGTTATTCTAAAAAGCTTTTTAAAACATAGAAGTAGTTAGATAAGTACTTATAATAAGAGATGTTTTTATGTTATAAATCAATCCATTATTTATAGTGTGTTGTATATTAAGCCATTATTGAAAGTACCTTGATAATCCTGTAGAATGCTTAAGATTAGGTAAAAGTTTAATTGAATTAATGATTAGTTATTTTAATCATTTATCAGTTTAGTTTTATTATTGCATTATTCTAGCCCTGTCTATTTTCTGATAGACAGGGCTGTTTGTTGTGGCACATTTTTCAATAATTATGTTTGAAGCGCTAAAGCAGGTAGTTATTTAGTAAGTGTGTCTATCAATTAGTATATTTAATGATATGTATTTAATGTTTCAATAAGTTTTTTTATACAGTTAGATATATATTATAGAAGAATAGAATTTAAATTAAGATGATTAATATGCCTTTTAGTTACCAAATTTCGTGGAATGCTTTATGAAAAGTACAGAAATTCGTGAAGCTTATTTACGTTTCTTTGAAAGTAAAAAACATACCCGTGTTTCTTCTAGTTCATTAGTCCCAGATAATGACCCAACATTATTATTTACTAATGCAGGCATGAATCAATTTAAGGATTGTTTTTTAGGGGGCGAAAAACGTTCTTATTCTCGTGCTACCACAAGCCAGAAATGCGTAAGAGCAGGTGGCAAGCATAATGACTTAGAGAACGTAGGCTATACAGCTAGACACCATACTTTTTTTGAAATGCTAGGTAACTTTAGTTTTGGCGATTATTTTAAGAGAGATGCTATTAGTTATGCTTGGGAGTTTCTAACCTCAACTGAGTGGTTGGGTTTACCTAAAGAGAAACTATGGGTCACTATTTATCAGAATGATGATGAAGCTTTTGATATATGGACGAATCAAGTAGGTGTTCCAGCAGAACGAATTATTCGTATTGGCGACAATAAAGGTGCTCCTTATGCTTCGGATAATTTCTGGACAATGGGGGATACTGGTCCGTGTGGTCCTTGCACAGAAATTTTCTATGATCATGGTGCTGAAATTTGGGGTGGTCTTCCCGGAACTCCAGAAGAAGATGGTGATCGCTATATAGAAATTTGGAATGTGGTCTTTATGCAGTTTAATCGTACTGCAGATGGTGTAATGCATTCATTACCAGCCCCTAGTGTTGATACAGGCATGGGCTTGGAGCGTATTAGTGCAGTAATGCAACATGTACATTCTAATTATGAAATTGATTTATTCCAAAGCTTATTAAAGGCATCTGCTGAAGCAATCGGTTGTGCAAATGATGATGCACCTTCTTTAAAAGTGGTAGCAGATCATATACGTTCTTGTAGCTTTTTAATTGCTGATGGTGTTTTACCTTCGAATGAGGGGCGAGGCTATGTGTTACGTCGTATTATTCGTCGTGCCTGTCGCCATGGTAATAAATTAGGTGCTAAGGGTGCGTTTTTCCATAAAATAGTCGCTGCATTAGTGGCTGAAATGGGCAATGCCTATCCAGAGCTTAAACAAAACCAAGGCCATATTGAACGTGTTTTAAAAGCAGAAGAAGAACAATTTGCTAAAACATTAGATCAGGGTTTACGTATTTTAGAGCAGGATCTAGCGGAACTAACTGGGAATACTATTCCTGGTGATGTTATCTTTAAGCTATATGATACTTATGGTTTTCCTGTTGACTTAACTAATGATATCGCTCGTGAAAGAGGATTAGTGTTGGATGAAGAAGGTTTCCAACACAATATGAAGGAACAACAGGCTCGAGCCAAATCAGCTAGTCAGTTTAGTGTAGATTATAACAGTATTCTTAAAATAGATTCTGAAACAGAATTTACAGGGTATGATTACTTAGCAGATGAAGGTAAGGTAGTTGGTTTATTAAAAGGTAATGAAAGCATCACAGAATTGCAAATAGGTGATGAAGGCTGTGTTATTCTAGATAAAACACCTTTCTATGCTGAATCAGGTGGACAAGTAGGCGATGCAGGTTACTTATTTATAGATGGTGTACGCTTTGAAGTTCATGATGTAACTAAAGTAAAAGGTGCTTTTTTACATCATGGTAAGGTAGCTGAAGGGACTATCCACACAGGTATGTTACTAAAGGCAGTAGTCAATATTAATGTACGTAAAGCTACTGCACTGAATCATTCTGCGACACATTTGTTACATGCAGCTTTAAGAAAAGTCTTAGGCGATCATGTACAACAAAAAGGTTCATTAGTTGATAGCCAACGCCTTCGTTTTGACTTTAGCCATTTTGAAGCTGTGACTCCCTTACAAATTGAAGAGTTGGAACGATTAGTCAATGAGCAAATACGCCTAAATACTCAAGTTCAAACCAAAATTACTGATATAGACACTGCCAAAGAAATGGGAGCTATGGCTCTATTTGGAGAAAAATACGGTGATGTAGTACGTGTTCTTTCAATGGGTAGTGGTTTCTCTGTTGAACTTTGTGGTGGTACTCACGTTGATCGTACAGGTGATATTGGTCTATTTAAAATTATTGCGGAAACAGGTATTGCTTCAGGCGTGCGTCGTATTGAAGCAGTAACTGGTGCTATTGCCTTTGATTATTTAAACTCCGCAGACAGCGATTTAAAGACAGCTGCGCAATTATTAAAGGGTAACAAAGATAACTTCTTTGAAAAACTGAAATCTGTATTAGAGCAGAATCGTCAGTTGGAAAAAGATATAGAGCAACTAAAAGCGAAATTAGCTTCAGCTGCAGGTAGTGATTTAGTATCTAATGCATTAGATATTAAAGGCGTAAAAGTTTTAGCAACACGTATTGATGGTCAAGATAATAAGGCATTATTGGCCTTATTAGACCAACTTAAAAATAAATTAGGTTCAGCTGTTATTTTATTAGCTAGTGAGTTAGATGGTAAAGCTGTTTTAGTCGCAGGTGTAACAGATGATCTAAGTAGTAAATTAAAAGCAGGGGACTTAATTAAACAAGCCTGTGAAGTAGTAGAAGGTAAGGGCGGTGGTCGTCCAACTATGGCACAAGGTAGTGGCAGTAATGTTTCAAAAATAGATGAGGCATTAACTTTAGCAACTACTTTTGTAGAACAGACTTTATAGCAAAATAATTGCACAATAGCGTTAGGCAGTTAATATTATGGCATTAATTGTACAAAAATTTGGTGGTACTTCAGTCGGCTCTGTTGAACGAATTCAGCAAGTAGCGCAGAAAATTAAGAAGTTTAAAGCAGAAGGTAATGATCTTGTTATCGTTGTTTCTGCAATGAGTGGCGAAACTAATAGGCTATTAGGTCTTGCTAAGCAGATTACAGATCGTCCTAATCTGAGAGAGCTTGATGTAATGGTCTCTACAGGTGAGCAGGTTACAATAGCGTTATTATGCCTTGCTTTAGAGACTATTGGTGTACCTGCTAAATCGTATACTGGTGCACAAGTTAGAATACAAACGGATAGTTCTCATACTAAAGCGCGTATTTTAAGTATTGATGACCATAATATTAAAGCAGATCTTAAAGCGGGTAGAGTAGTAGTTGTAGCGGGTTTCCAAGGTGTAGATGATAATGGAAATATTACTACATTAGGGCGTGGTGGTTCTGATACTACAGGTGTAGCCCTAGCTGCGGCTTTAAAGGCTGATGAATGCCAAATTTATACAGATGTTGATGGTGTTTATACAACGGATCCAAGGATAGAGCCTAAGGCACGTCGTTTAGAAAAAATTACTTTTGAAGAAATGCTAGAAATGGCTAGTTTAGGTTCAAAAGTATTGCAAATTCGTTCAGTTGAATTTGCTGGCAAATATAATGTGCCATTACGTGTATTACATAGCTTTAAAGAAGGGTCTGGTACTCTTATAACAATTGATGAAGAGGTTTCTGTGGAACAGCCTATTATTTCTGGTATAGCTTTTAGTAGAGATGAAGCTAAGCTAACTATTCGTGGAGTGCCAGATACTCCAGGAGTAGCATCTGATATTCTAGGGCCTATCAGTGCTGCTAATATTGAAGTAGATATGATAGTTCAGAATATATCTCAAGATGGGACAACAGATTTTACGTTTACGGTATCTCGTAATGAATATCAAACGGCACTCGATATCTTAAATGATACAGCCAAAAAGATTTCAGCGCGAGAGGTTGCTGGTAACCTAGATATTGCTAAAGTATCTATTGTTGGAGTGGGTATGCGCTCTCATGCAGGTGTTGCTAGCCGTATGTTTGGAGTACTTGCTAAGGAAGGTATTAATATTCTTATGATATCAACTTCAGAAATTAAAATTTCTGTATTGATTGAAGAGAAGTATTTGGAGTTAGCAGTTAGGTCATTGCATACTGCATTTGAACTAGATGCACCAGATAAAACTTTAGATTAATTAAATGTTTTGAAACAAAAGGGTGCTTTTTTTAATTCATTATGCCCTTATTATTAAAGGTGATTGTTTTAAAAAAGTAAGGTTATAGTATTTCCATTTTGTGAAATATTATGTGTTCAATTTTACATCCTAGAAGTACTTGTGAGGAGATAGGGAATGTTAATTCTAACCCGTAAGGTTGGGGAAGCTTTAATGGTAGGTGATGATGTTAATATCACTGTATTAGGTGTTAAAGGTAACCAGGTTCGTATTGGTGTGAGCGCGCCTAAAGAGGTAGCGGTACATCGCGAAGAGATTTATCAACGTATTCAAAAGGAAAAAAATCAAGCTGTAAAGCCTGAATAGGAAAAATTTGAAAAAAATGAAAATTTTGCTTTTCAAATGACTAAAAAAAAGGTAGGATACGCCCCCAATACCGGAGAGGTGGCCGAGAGGCCGAAGGCACTCCCCTGCTAAGGGAGCATACCTCAAAAGGGTATCGGGGGTTCGAATCCCCCCCTCTCCGCCATAGGAATTATTAGACCCCTTGTTATTGCAAGGGGTTTTTATTTTGTATAACAAAAAAAGCTATCTGAATTGTATTTATAAAAATATCCAAACTATCTCCTTTATTAATACTCAACCAGTAAAAATAGTAATAATTAATATAATATTAAAGTTATTATGGAATACTGTGTTGATTAGAGAATAGTATTATTCTTTGTTTACATATATAAGCTAACGATGCGCTGTTTTATTAGGATAATAAAAAGTGTGAGTAAATAATAAAAAACTAGAATGTGCCATATTATGGATATAAAGCATATAATTTTTTAGCAATGCCTTTTTACAGCCAAATCCTTGCAAATGTATTAGCAGGGGGCTAGCTTTTAAATTTAAGACACTGTTGCCATGGGGCGCTACCCAAGATATGGCGCCCATATGATCCTATAACCCTTAAATATGATAAGCAAACGCGACGTTATGCTAAATTTTGGTTTAATATGTGTGATTAAAAGTTAAGAGATCATTTTTATTTGACGAACTCTAAAATAAGTCAGTTGAAAAACCAAGAGCATGTTAATTTAATGGAAAAACAATTTGTAGATTAAGATGCTTTATAGGTAACTTAATATATTAAGCTACCTTGTTTTGTTTTTTTCTAATAGCCCATTCTTCTGCTAATAGGCCATATAGCTCTGAATCACAATGTTCACCATGAATAATCCAACGTTGTTTTAAATAGCCATCTTTGTGAAAGCCTAAATGGTCTAATGTTTTGCCAGAGCAAGTATCATGTGGATCAATTTCAGCTTCTATACGGTTAAGATGTAAGTTATCAAAGGCGAAACTCAGAAACTCATAAAGTGCCTCACGCATATAACCTTTATTCCAAGCATGAGTTGCTAGACCATAACCGATTTCAGCGCGTTTGGCGTTTTTTAGAATATTAAATAATAAACATGTACCTATTAATTTATTATCACTTTTTCTGATAATACCTAGCGTTAGTTGGGTTTTAGCCTTCATTGCTTTATTGGCTTCATCTATTACTTTATAGGCACGTTCAATACATTTGATAGGATCCGTTTTCCAGTAGCGCAGAACTTCAGTATCAAACATTATTTTATATAAATCATGAGCATCCTGAGCGACAAGGGGGCGTAATAATAGTCGCGCAGTATTTAAAGTTGTTGTTGAAAATGAAGTCATCACAATATTCCTCTTTTATAGTTATACTCCTTATAAGGCTGTAAATTCTTCATTTATTATGGTTACTGTATATTAACCTTTAGTATAGTGTGGTTATTTTTTAGGTCTTTCTTTGTTGTTTTTTAAAAAGTATTTGTTTTAAATCAATTTTCTTTAATTGGTACTGGTAAATTTTCTATTCCTTTTGGTTATAGAATTAATAAAAATTATAAATTTGTTTTATTACTAATAAACCCCTACTATAGATACATATAAAAGATTAATAAATAGTTTTGATGAGGAAATATCATGTCTGCTAAGACGTTATACGATAAATTATGGGATCAGCACTTGGTCAAACAACGTGATGATGGTTCCGCTTTAATTTATATTGATCGCCAAATTTTGCATGAGGTAACTTCTCCACAGGCATTTGAGGGGCTTCGCTTAGCGGGTCGTAAACCTTGGCGAATTGATGCCAATATTGCTACACCTGATCATAATGTGCCTACTACACCAGATCGTAAAGGCGGTATTGAGTCTATTACTGATCCAGTATCGCGTTTACAGGTAGAAACCTTAGACAAAAACTGTGATGACTTTGGTATATTAGAATTCAAGATGAATGATACTCGCCAAGGTATTGTACATGTGATTAGCCCTGAACAAGGTACTACCTTGCCAGGCATGACCATTGTATGTGGTGACTCCCATACTTCAACTCATGGTGCTTTAGGTGCATTAGCGCATGGCATTGGTACTTCTGAGGTTGAACATGTGTTAGCTACGCAATGTTTAGTGGCTAAGAAAATGAAGAATATGTTAGTCAAAGTAGAGGGCAAATTGGCTGCGGGTGTAACGTCTAAAGATATTGTATTGGCAGTGATTGGTAAAATAGGAACTGCAGGTGGTACGGGGCATGCTATGGAGTTTGCTGGTAGTGCTATCCGTGACTTATCGGTTGAAGGCCGTATGACAATATGTAATATGTCTATTGAGGCAGGTGCTAGGGTAGGCTTAGTGGCTGTTGATGACAAGACTATTGATTATGTAAAAGGTCGTCCTTTTGCACCAAAAGGTGATAATTGGGATAAGGCTGTTGCTGCATGGCAAGATTTAGTATCAGATCCCGATGCTCATTTTGACACTGTAGTAGAGTTAGATGCTGCTACTATTAAACCTCAGGTAAGTTGGGGAACTTCGCCAGAAATGGTATTGCCAGTAGATGCGATAGTGCCTGATCCAGCCAAAGAAGTTGATCCTATTAAGCGTGGTTCTATCGAACGGGCTTTAAAATATATGGGTTTACAAGCAAACCAAGCGATTACTGATATTAAAGTGGATAAAGTATTTATTGGCTCTTGTACTAACTCTCGTATTGAGGATATTAGAGCGGCAGCAGAAGTAGCTAAAGGGCGTAAAGTGGCTGCTAATGTCAAATTAGCAATGGTTGTACCAGGTTCTGGTTTAGTGAAAGAACAGGCTGAACAAGAAGGTTTAGATAAAATCTTTATTGAAGCCGGTTTTGAGTGGCGTGAACCGGGTTGCTCTATGTGTTTAGCCATGAATCCTGATCGCTTAGAAAGTGGTGAGCATTGTGCATCAACCTCTAATAGAAACTTTGAAGGTCGCCAAGGTGCAGGTGGTCGTACTCATTTGGTGAGCCCTGCAATGGCTGCAGCAGCGGCAGTGACAGGCCATTTTATTGATGTTCGTGAATTAATGAAGGAAGGAGCATAAGATGAAACCCTATACTAAAGTAACTGGCTTAGTAGCTCCTTTAGATCGTGCTAATGTGGATACTGACCAAATTATCCCAAAACAGTTTTTAAAATCAATTAAACGTACTGGTTTTGGGGTGAACTTATTTGATGAATGGCGTTATTTAGATGTGGGCTATCCTGGGCAAGATTGCTCAACTAGACCTATTAATAAAGAGTTTGTACTTAATCAGCCTCGTTACCAAGGTGCTACGGTATTAATTGCTCGTGAGAATTTTGGTTGTGGTTCATCCCGTGAACATGCACCTTGGGCATTGGAAGAGTACGGTTTTCGTACTGTAATTGCGCCAAGTTATGCAGATATTTTCTTTAATAACAGTTTTAAAAATGGTTTATTGCCTATTATTTTAACTGAACAAGAAGTAGATGAGTTATTTAAAGCGGTAGAAGCGAAAGAAGGTTATCAATTAACAATAGACTTAGCTAGCCAAACAGTAACTACGCCAGAAGGTAAGCAATACCACTTTGAAGTGGATGCTTTCCGTAAGCACTGTTTATTAAATGGTTTGGATGATATTGGTTTAACTTTACAAGATGCTGATACCATTCGCAGCTTTGAAGAAAAACATAAGCAGGCGCAGCCTTGGTTATTTCAAAACAAGTAGAGTATAGCTGATGAAAGATCATAAGCAGGTGGTGGATAAACAGTTTGGTGAGCAAGCTAATGCCTATTTAACCAGTGCTGTTCATGCCCAAGGTGAGGAGTTTAGTTTATTACAACAGGCTGTTGCTAATTGTCAGCATGCAGATGTATTAGATTTAGGCTGTGGTGCAGGGCATGTGAGTTTTCATGTGGCGCCCTCCGTTAATAAGGTGGTGGCCTATGATCTTTCTGAATCAATGCTGGAAGTTGTTGCTGCAAGCAGTGTTGCCAAAAATTTAGGCAATATAGAAACAGTGCAAGGTGTTGCTGAATCCTTACCCTTTGCGGATAATAGTTTTGATTTTGTATTTAGTCGCTATTCTGCCCATCATTGGCAAGATTTAGGGATTGCTTTACGTGAAGTAAAGCGTGTGTTAAAACCATCAGGAATAGCGGCATTTATTGATGTAGTATCACCTGAACAGCCCCTATTAGATACCTATTTACAGACATTAGAAGTATTGCGTGATACTAGTCATGTGCGTGATTATTCTGTAGCAGAATGGGTAAGGCAATTAGGTGAAGCGCAATTAATTGTTACTAAGCACCATAAGCAAAAATTACGTTTAGAGTTTACTAGTTGGGTAGAGCGGATGCGTACTCCAGAGGTGTATAGATCGGCTATCTTAGCTTTGCAACAAGCAATGGCACAAGAAGTAAGAGATTATTTTGAAATAGATCAGCAAGGCTCATTTTCTACTGATGTATTAGTAGTATGGGCTACTAAGTTATAACTGGATATTTAATTAAAAAGTGAATTGGGAATATTATTATGAGTAAGAAAATTTTAGTACTACCAGGTGATGGTATTGGTCCAGAAATCGTTGCTGAAGCGGTTAAAGTATTAGATGTTATTAATGATAAATATAACTTAGGTTTTGAGTTAACAGAAGATGCTATTGGTGGTGCGGCTGTCGATAAATATGGTGTTCCGTTAGCTGACTCAACCTTAGCGACTGCTCGTGAAGTAGATGCTGTGTTATTAGGTTCTGTAGGTGGCCCTAAATGGGATACTATTGAGCGTAGCATTCGCCCTGAAAAAGGTTTATTAAAAATTCGTTCTGAACTAGGGCTATTTGCTAACTTACGTCCTGCTATTTTGTATCCTCAATTGGCAGATGCTTCTAGTTTAAAAGCTGAGTTTGTAGCTGGGTTAGATATCTTAATTGTCCGTGAGCTAACGGGCGGTATCTATTTTGGTGAGCCAAGAGGTATCCGCACTTTAGAGAATGGCGAACGTCAAGGTTATAACACCTTACCTTATCGTGAGAGTGAAATAGAGCGTATTGCTAGAGTGGGCTTTGAAATGGCGCAATTACGTAATAAAAAGCTTTGTTCTGTGGATAAGGCCAATGTAATGGAAGCTAGCCAATTATGGCGTGAAGTCGTTAATAATATTGCTAAGGACTATCCAGATGTAGAGTTATCGCATATGTATGTAGATAATGCAGCTATGCAACTGGTACGTTTACCTAAACAATTTGATGTGATCGTAACAGAAAATATGTTTGGTGATATTTTATCTGATCAGGCTTCAATGTTAACGGGTTCTATTGGTATGCTCCCTTCTGCTTCATTAGATGCCAATGGTAAGGGTATGTATGAGCCTAGCCATGGTTCAGCACCAGATATTGCTGGAAAAAATATTGCTAACCCATTGGCAACTATCTTGTCCGTCGCTATGATGTTGCGTTATACCTTTAAGCACACTGAATCAGCTAACTTAATTGAAAAAGCAGTAGGTTTGACTTTAGACAAAAATTTGCGAACTGCTGATATTATGTCTATAGGATGTGATAAAGTATCTACTTCAGAAATGGGTAATGCAGTTGTTGCAGAGTTAAAGAAGTTGTAATTTGTTAGTCACTGGGGCATTAATGCACTAAGTATTTAGAGGAAACAATATTATATGATGCGCGTAGGTTTAATTGGTTGGCGTGGAATGGTTGGTTCGGTCCTTATGCAACGTATGCAAGAGGAAATGGATTTTAATCTTATTGAGCCTGTATTTTTTACCACTTCTAATGTGGGTGGTGCAGCGCCTTCTATTGGTAAAACAGTAGATCCATTGAAAGATGCTTATGATATTGATGAGCTAAAAACATTAGATGCCATTATTACTTGCCAAGGTGGTGATTACACGACTGAAATTTTCCCTAAATTACGTAGTGCAGGTTGGCAAGGTTACTGGATTGATGCAGCTTCCACGTTAAGAATGGAAGATGACTCTGTAATTGTGCTTGATCCTGTAAACCGTAAAGTGATTGACCAAGCATTAGATGCGGGTAAAAAAGATTTTATTGGTGGTAATTGCACTGTTAGCTTAATGTTGATGGCGTTAGGTGGTTTATTTGAAGCTGGCCTTGTGGAGTGGATGAGTGCGATGACTTATCAGGCTGCATCAGGTGCTGGTGCGCAAAATATGCGTGAATTAATCAAACAAATGGGTGTTATTAATGATTCAGTAGCAGATGAATTAGCTAACCCTGCTAGCGCTATTTTAGAAATTGATCGCAAAGTGGCAGCTACTCAACGCAGTGCGAGTTTTCCAGATGAACACTTTGGAGTGCCTTTAGCAGGTAGTTTAATCCCTTGGATTGATAAAGAACTAGCTAGTGGTCAAAGTCGTGAAGAGTGGAAAGCACAAGTTGAAACGAATAAAATTTTAGGTCGCTCTAAAAATCCAATACTTATTGATGGTATTTGTGTACGTATTGGTGCAATGCGCTGCCATAGTCAAGCATTAACAATTAAATTAAATAAAGATGTACCTATGGAAGACATTGAAAGCATGATAAAAAATCATAATGATTGGGTGAAGTTAGTACCTAACCATCGTGAAATTAGTATGCAAGATTTAACGCCTACTGCGGTAACTGGTACTTTGACTGTCCCTGTTGGTAGATTACGTAAGTTAAATATGGGATCACAATATTTAGGTGCCTTTACTGTAGGGGATCAGTTGCTATGGGGGGCAGCTGAGCCATTGCGTCGTATGTTACGTATATTATTAGAACGTTAGTAATACTTATACTACCCATATACATTTATTAGGTTTTCTAACAAGATGTATATGGGTATATTTTTTTAAATTTATATATAAAATGATCTTAAGCATATTATTATTAAGTTACAGTTAAGCTTTTTATAGTATTTTCTTATTATATAAGACTTCTAATTCTTCTTTGAGTAGGATTAATCTATTACTATTTTAAATGGCAAATTAAGAGTATTATCTAGATTAATAACAATGAAGGATTGTATTTAAAAACTTTTTTAAAAATGATAAATAATCATATTACTTATGATTATAATCTATGGCATAATTTATAATTATTATAAGAGTAGTTTTATACATCATTATTTGAGTATAAATGAGGAGTTGAGTGTTCAATGTCGTATGTTGAGAATTGGAAGCAACAAGGGGTTATTTCGCTGTGGCGATATCAGTATCCTGATGACATTCACTACCCAAATTGGCACATAACAGCAGATGATATAGGTTGCCTCTCATTAATGTTATTGCTTAAAGCATTTGAAAAAGACCAAAAAATTAATCATAAAACGATTACCATTACTGCACCTAGTAATGAAATATTAGGTATTCCCAATAATAGAGTAGGTGTTGCCAAGTGGATTGCACCTAAAGAATGGCATATAAGTTTTTGTAAACAGTCTGAGAAATGGGAGTTTTCGGCTGGATTAGAGCCCGCTACATTAACAATTGGTAAAAATTGGCTTAGTGAAATTAGATGGGCTATTGATGGTATAATGACCGGAGAAAGTAATAGTTGGGTGGGTATCAACGATGGTAAAGAAGAAGTGTTATGGTATTGGAGGTACCCCAAAGCTAAAAAGTAACTAGTAAAAAGAGACCTTTATGCCGAATCAAAAACTAGTAAAAAAATTAAGTTATTTATTTATTTTTACTCTATCAAGTTCAATCAGTTTTGCTCAGCAACATAATCATCATACTTCTCATCAGGATCATAGCCAACATGCGGATATGGTGATGACTTCAAGTAATGAAGAATTATTATCAACAGATTTAATGCTAAAAGGGCAACCCTTACAACCATTACCCGTATTGACTAATAAGAGTAAACAACAGGGTGTGTTTCAGACGGATTTAATGATTATGCCAACCAAGGTTGAGCTAATCCCTAATAAACCTACAACTTTTTGGTTGTATGAGCAGAAGATTTTACCTGTCATTGATGTAATGGCAGGAACAACAGTAAAAGTTGCTATACAAAACCATTTACCCCAAGGAACAACTGTTCATTGGCATGGTTTACCTGTATCACCACAAGTGGATGGCAATCCTCAACACCCCATTGAAGTAGGTGATACAAGAAATATTGAATTTACTTTGCCAAAAGATTTTTCTGGTACTTATTGGTTCCATCCACATCCTCATGAGTATACTGCTGAACAGGTTTATAGAGGGTTAGCAGGTGCATTTATTGTGCGAGATCCTAATGACCCATTAAAAGCTATTCCAGAGCAAAATCTGTTTTTCTCTGATTTGAAATTAGATAAAAAAGGACAAATTGCTAGCAATACTATGTTGGATTGGATGAATGGTCGAGAAGGGCAGTTTCAGTTAATTAATGGCCAATATCAGCCTGTGATCAGTTTAGAAGGTACACAGCGTTGGAGAATTTGGAATGGTAATTCTGCACGCTATTTGAAGTTATCATTTCCTGAAGATCAAGTAGAGGCTTATCAAGTTGCTAGTGATGGTGGCTTATTAGAAAAGCCACAAGCCATTACTAGTATACTTTTAACACCGGGTGAGCGAGCAGAAATAGTATTAACACCTAAAAAGCAAGGTGATTTTACATTAACTGCTTTGGCCTATGATCGTGGTAAAATGGGTAATGTTGCTAAAGAGCAAGATTTACCTTTAGCTCAAGTAAAAATGCAGCTTAAAGATAAAATACTATTACCAGAAAAATTAAAAGATATTGCTGATGCGGCTAAATCTGCTGTAACTTATAAAGTTGAGTTTACTGAGGTAAATAATCCTAACTCACCAGCAGGCGTGGATTTCTTAGTTAATGGTAAAAAGCATGACTTAAAGCGTGTTGATTTCACTATCAAGTCAGGTGAAGTACAAGAGTGGGAGATTTTTAATAACTCCCATATGGATCACTCCTTCCATTTACATGGTCCTCAATTCCAAGTAAAAGAATATGAGTTAGCGGGTAAAGTAACTAAACCATTATTTAAAGAGCTAAAAGATACTATCAATCTAAAACCTTATGAGAAAGCGCGCATTGTGTTTGTAGATTATGATAAAGGTTTAAGAATGTATCATTGTCATATTCTAGAGCATGAAACATTAGGAATGATGGGGCAAGTCGAAATAAAATAATGTATTGATCAATAAGTCTATTTAACTAGCCTAGTTTGTTATAGCAACTAGGCTATTTTTTATAGTTGTTAGTATTGAATTTGGTTGTTTCTCAGTAACATGGTAGCTTTTGGCAACATTTGTCGACATTATCAAGAGCTGGTTAATATGACTAATATCTAATATACATGTTTTTAAAAATACTTAAATTAGCATAGATATAGACTAATTTATTATTTTGGAGGCATAAAAGTGCATATAAAGATTATAACTTTAAAAGCTACCTTAATTAGGTAGGCTGTTATTTATGCATTTGATGCATCATTTTTTACTAAAGGCTCGCTATTCCAATACAGCTCTTGCTGTTATTGCGATATTGGTATTTCTATTAGTTGTATTATTGTCTGAGTTTTATAACTATTATCGTATTAATGAGAACTATAGAAAACAGATTGTATTCGAATCAAACCGTGTAATTGATAAACTTAATTATGTTTTTGATGAAGCGAATAAAATTACACACAATATAATAGGAATGAAAGATATTCCTTGTAAGTTGGAAGAGTATAGTTTTAAAAAGTTAGTGGCTACAAGTAATGTAATTAGATCTGCAACATTAACACATAATGATGTTATCTATTGTTCGTCTATCTATGAATTAATTCAAAAAAATTATGTTAATCTGAAGCGTTATCTACAAGAACCTCTTAATTTATTTGAGTCCAATCATTTGACTCCGAATACTCCCGTTATTAGTTATAGTATTAGAGATGGAGATTGGGGAGCGTTTGTTGGAATTCATGGTAAAGTAATAGCAGATATCTTACAGACATCTGAATTTCAAAAAGAAAGTTTTATTATTATTAATAATAAGTTGATAGGTGCAGATAATACTGTATCAGTAATTGAAGATTCTAAAGTGCAGGAATGGCTGGGTTTTCATTCTAATAAATATCCGTTTAAAGTTATGGTAAATTATATTGCTATCAAAAGTAATTACCAAACTATTCAATCTTTTATTATATTAACAATAGCATTGTTAATATTGGGCATTATTGTACTTCTTTATATAGCAATGACTGCAGCCAAGCGAGAGTTCAAACGGGCTATTTTAGACAATGAGTTGGTTCCTTATTATCAATTAATTATTTCTACAGCGGACTATCGATGGCATGGCCTTGAAGTACTAACAAGGTGGCAACACCCAAAACATGGTTTAATTACACCCAATAAATTTATTGGTTTAGCGGAGCGTACTAAACTTATTATTCCTATGACAAAAGGCCTTATGGAAAGAGTAGCAAATGAATTAACGCCTTATGTTTTTTCTCTCCCTAAACCATTTTATGTTAGTTTCAATATTCATGCTTCTCATCTAGATGATCCCGATTTATTAACTGACTGCCAACAGTTTTTAGCTAGATTTCCAGCTGATACAATCAAACTAGTATTAGAATTAACTGAAGGTCAATTTGTTAAATCATCTGATAAATTAGACAAATTAATAGATAAATTTCATGAAATAGGTGTTTCTATCTCAATAGATGACTTTGGAACAGGCTATTCTAATTTGGGGTATTTGCAGAAATATAAAATTGATAATTTAAAAATTGATAGAATGTTTGTATCAACTATTTATAAAAAATATTCAGCTACTTATTTGCTTGATACCATTATTAGTTTAGCTAAAAATATGGAGATGGATATTGTAGCAGAAGGTGTTGAAACAGTAGACCAATTATATTATTTGAGTAATCAAGGGGTAGAGTATATTCAGGGGTTTTTATTTAGTAGACCTTCACCTATAGAATATACAATTAAATCCTTGCTTAAACCTTATAATGCTCCTTTGCCATATCAACAGTTTTCAATGTTTAGTGAGTAGCTTGTCACTTGTAAACAGTAAAATCATTGTACGGGTAAGAAAGTTAAGAATAGCAAATTATGTACATAGTTGGTGCCAACACGTCGATAACGTTCATCTAGCATAGCTGAAACTAAATCTAAGCGAGCAGTTATTTTGGCTAGTTCAATGGCAAAACTTAAATTATAGCCTGTAGCAGATATCTCATTAGAGATAAGCAATGGTTTACCATCTAAACTTTTACGTTGTTTAAGCATCCATTGGGCAATTTCTACATTACGAGCAGCATTAAATATATGTTCAGCATCAACAACATCAGACAAATAAAATTTTGTATGGTCGCCATGGGCAACAATAATCATTGTAGCCAAACCATAAATTAAAGCACCTGCTCGGTCACCTGTATAATTTGGATCTAGGGCAACATACAGTGCATCAATACTTGTTTTATTATCTAGGCCTGGTAGAAATTTATCATGTTCTATAGCATCAAATACTACTTTTCTAGCCTGCTCTAAGGAGTTGGCTGTTTTTCGCCATTCTTGAGGGTTGCGTTTATAAAATTTTTCTAATAAAACATAAAGGGCATGCAAGTTATTACGCATGGCTATAGTAGTTACACGGTTAGCATCTGTTTGTAATAATTCACCAGCAGCTACATTACTATGGTTGGTAACAATTTCTTGTCGATCAAGATCAGCATCACTGAAATTAGTTTGACAGGCCGTTAAAGCTAGTAAAAACATTACTATAAAAGGATACTGGATAAACTTTCTAGAAAAATACATTAGCTATTTTAATTAATTCCATATGATTTCTAATGTATTATAAAGCGCTCAGCCTTTTTTTAAAGTTATTAGTGATAAAAAATTTATTAAAATCAATAGATGATAAGAAATTATAAAAAATTAGAGCTCAATAACCTTAGCTAAGTGTTTTTCGTTAAACGAGAGTTAATTCAGTGATTTTTTATTCAATATGATTCTTTTTTTTCTGTAATGTACAAATAAGTAAAAAGTAATCCAAGAAAGAAGTACACAACAGCATTTTTACGTTTATTGTTATAAGGACTAGAACTATCAGATATAACAGCAATATAGTTTAATGGTAGATTGATATTAGGGTTATCAGGATCAAATTTAATTTTTTCTTTAAATATTCCTCCTCTATTGATTTTTGCATTGGGTAACCAAACCACTCCTCCACGAAAAACATTCGCTTCTCCATAAACTTCAATATTGTTATGATAGGTAATATTATTAACAGTAAAAGTATATTTGTAATAATAAGTAAGTGGTGCAGAGAAGAAGGTTCTACTTTGAGGGGTGCTTGTATTAATATATTCTATTTCACCGTCAACAATACAACTTTCAGAATTACAATCAAGTTCTGTTAAAAGTTGCGCATCTGTTTTCATTCTACCATACACAATTTTTTCTTCTTGATGGGTACTATAATAAACCCAGATAGGTGCTATGAAAAAAAATAATATGCATACTTTTATTATTAAAGATTTAAAATTTTTTGGCATAGATTATTATTAAATTCCATATTATCGACTGATAGTAACATGAGCATAAATTTTTTACAATAATTTACAAAATAGCTATTAATATAGTGGTGGATATTAAAAGTACAGGAGGATATTTCTAACAAAAAATAATTTTACAGTTGTGTCATAAAACTGTCACAAAACTTTGTCATGATACGCATAACTTAATAATAAAGGTGAGTATTATGCGCTTAACATCGATCTTAAAAACACTTGGTTTAGCCTCTTTGTTAGTTGCTTTACCTGTGGCCGCACAAGATATTACAGGTGCAGGAGCCTCTTTCCCTGCACCTGTTTATGCAAAGTGGGCAGATAGTTATTATAAAGAAACAGGTAATCGCGTTAATTATCAATCAATAGGTTCCAGTGCAGGTGTTAAACAAATATTAGCTAAAACCGTTGATTTTGGTGCTTCTGATGCCCCATTAACTGATGAAAACTTAGCTAAAGAGGGTTTAATACAGTTTCCTACCGTAATTGGTGGTGTGGTGCCTGTTATCAATGTTAAAGGCATTAAAGAAGGACAGTTAAAATTAACAGGCGAAGTATTAGCTGATATTTATTTAGGAAAAATTACCCAATGGAATGATGAAGCTATTAAAAACTTGAATCCTAGCCTTGATTTACCTAATGCCAAAATTACGGTAGTGCGTCGTGCGGATGGTTCAGGTACCAGCTTTGTATTTACTTCTTACCTAGCTAAAGTAAGTACAGGCTGGAAAGATCAAGTAGGGGCTGGCGCAGCCGTTAAATGGCCTGTAGGTGTGGGTGGTAAAGGTAATGAGGGGGTCTCTGCTTTTGTTATGCGTTTAGCTAACTCTATTGGTTATGTGGAATATGCCTATGCTAAACAAAATAAAATGGCTTATGTGGCTTTAAAAAATGCGGCTGGTAACTTTGTAGTTCCTAGTGATGATGCCTTTAAAGCTGCTGCTGAAGGTATTGATTGGGAAAAAACCTTTGCTCAAGATATGACTAATGCAGCAGGGGATCAAGCATGGCCTTTATCAACAGCAACTTATATCATCCTTTATCAACAAACTAATAAACCAGCACAAACAGCGGCAGCTTTAAAATTCTTTAACTGGGCATTAGAAAAAGGTGATGCTGCTTCTGCCGAGTTAGATTATGTGGCTTTCCCAGAAACAGTGAAGAAAACAATTCGTAATAGTTGGTCTAAGATAGTTGATAGTAATGGTACAGCAATTAATTATAAGTAGTCAGATTACTAAGGATTATTATATAAAATATGCAATCTTTTCCTAGTCGTAAGCATTCCCGTTATGGGGATGCTATCTTTGCAGGGCTGTTTCGTGGTGCTGCTATTTTAACTTTAGTCATGCTGGCAGGTATTATTATTTCCTTGATTATAGGCGCCATACCTGCGTTTAAAGAATTTGGTTTAAGTTTTATTTGGAGTAATGAGTGGGATCCTGTACAGGACAAGTATGGGGCACTGGTAATGATTTATGGTACGGTGGCCACTTCGCTTATCGCATTACTTATTGCTATTCCTGTTAGTTTTGGTATCGCTGTATTTCTTACCGAATTAGCACCTAATTGGTTAAAACAACCCTTAGGTACAGCTATTGAACTATTAGCGGCTATTCCTTCCATTGTGTATGGTATGTGGGGGTTATTAGTCTTTGGACCTTTATTAGCTGAATATGTGCAAACACCCTTACAAAGTCTACTAGGTGATGTACCTTATTTAAATGTTCTAGTATCAGGTTATCCTGTGGGAATAGGTATTTTTTCAGCAGGTATTATTCTTGCCATTATGATTATTCCCTTTATTGCCTCAGTGATGAGAGATGTGTTTGAAGTAACGCCTCCATTATTAAAAGAGTCAGCCTATGGACTAGGTGCTACTACATGGGAAGTAATTAGAAATGTGGTATTTCCTTATACCAAGGCGGGTGTAGTTGGTGGAATTATGCTTGGTTTAGGTAGAGCATTAGGGGAAACCATGGCCGTTACCTTTATGATTGGTAATATGAACCAATTAGAGTCAGTGTCTTTATTTGAAGCAGCTAATAGTATCACTTCTGTATTGGCTAATGAGTTTGCTGAGGCAAGCCCAGGTTTACATCAAGCGTCATTAATTTATCTAGGTTTGATCTTATTCTTTATTACCTTCCTAGTACTTTCTTGTTCAAAGTTATTCTTAATGAAATTACAGAAAAATGAAGGAGGGCGTACATGAGTTATTTTAGCCCTCAAAAAGTTAAACAACATAAACGTCGTAAATTTAAAAATCATATTGCCTTAGCTTTATCATTAATGGCTATGTTATTTGGGTTGTTTTGGCTAGCGTGGATATTATTTGAAACCATCTATTTAGGTGTTGGTGGCATTAATATAGCGGTATTTAGTGAAATGACCCCTCCGCCTAATGCAGAAACAGGTGGTTTAGCTAATGCCATTTGGGGTTCGTTCCTAATGGTATTAATGGCTACCTTAATAGGCACACCTATCGGTATTATGACAGGGGTTTATTTATGTGAGTACGGTGGTAAAGGGATTATTGCCAGCGTGACCCGTTTTATTAACGATATTTTATTATCAGCACCTTCCATTATCATTGGCCTTTTTGTTTATTCATTAATTGTACTACCCTTTAAAGGTTTCTCTGGTTGGGCTGGTGTTGTGGCATTAGCATTGATTGTTGTACCAGTGGTAGTGAGAACTACTGAAAATATGTTAGCGCTTATTCCTAATTCATTGCGAGAGGCGGCTTATGCACTTGGGGCACCAAAGTGGAAAGTGGTATTAATGGTAACAATTAGGGCTGCTAGTGCCGGTATTATTACAGGCATATTGTTAGCTATTGCTCGTATTGCAGGTGAAACAGCCCCCTTATTATTTACTGCACTGTCTAATCAATTCTGGACCAGTGATTTATCTCAACCGATGGCAAGCTTACCTGTCACAATCTTTAAGTTTGCGATGAGTCCCTTTGAAAATTGGCAAAAATTAGCGTGGGCAGGAGTCTTTATTATTACCTTTGGCATATTGATTCTCAATGTTACAGCACGTATTTTATTTAAGAAGAAAGGTTAATTACTGATGGTCAACAAACCACACAATGAAACAATTAAAACGAAATTAGCAATTCGTGATTTAAATTTTTACTATGGTAAGTTTCATGCATTAAAAGGAATTAATTTAGATATTCCTGAGAAAAAAGTAACCGCATTTATTGGCCCATCAGGTTGTGGTAAATCAACTTTATTGCGTACCCTTAATCGAATGTTTGAGTTATACCCAGAGCAACGAGCCGAAGGTGAAATTTTAATTGATGGTGAAAATCTTTTAACCAGTAAAGAAGATGTAGCTTTAATTAGAGCGAGAATTGGTATGGTATTTCAAAAACCAACCCCTTTCCCTATGTCTATTTATAATAATATTGCTTTTGGCGTAAAACTATTTGAAAAGCTCTCTAATGCAGAAATGGATGACCGTGTAGAGTGGGCTTTAAATAAGGCAGCCTTATGGAATGAGGTAAAAGATAAACTTCACCAAAATGGTGCTAGTTTATCTGGAGGTCAGCAACAGCGGTTGTGTATTGCCAGAGGTATTGCAATTAAGCCAGAGGTTTTACTACTAGATGAACCATGTTCAGCCCTAGACCCTATCTCTACAGGTAAAATTGAAGAGCTTATTCATGAGTTAAAACAAGACTATACGGTGGCTATCGTAACCCATAATATGCAGCAAGCAGCACGTTGCTCCGACTATACCGCTTATATGTATTTAGGTGAGTTAGTTGAAGTGGGCGAAACAGAGCAATTATTTTTAAAACCCCAACGTCAAGAAACAGAAGACTATATTACTGGCCGTTTTGGTTAATAGGAAATAGATTATGACTAATAAACATCTTTCAACCCAATTTGATGCAGAACTAAATAGCATCTCTACTCAGATTATGGAGTTGGGTGGGTTAGTTGAGTCACAAATGACTTTAGCCATTACTGCATTAACGAGTTTTGATATTGAAGTATCAGATAAAGTCATTGAACTTGAGCATAAAGTAAACTCAATGGAAGTGGAAATTGATAAAAACTTAGTATCCATGATTGCCCGTCGTCAGCCAACTGCGCGTGATCTAAGGCTATTAATGGCTATTTCTAAAACCACTAATAATTTAGAAAGAGCGGGTGATGAAGCTACCAAAATAGCGCGTATGGTCAAGTCAATTATTGAGCATGGCATCTCTAGAAACCTAATGGGTGCAGAGTTGCGCTTTATGGCCAATTTAGCACTAGATTTATTGCATAAATCATTAGATGCCTTTGCTCGACTAGATATTAAAACCGCGCTTTATATTATGCGTAGTGATAATGAAATTGATGTGGAGTTTGGTGGTTTTACCCGTAAACTAATCACCTATATGATGGAAGATCCTCGCATGATTTCTCCTAGCTTAGATCTACTGTTTATTGCGAAAGCTTTAGAGCGTATTGGTGATCATGCAAAAAATATAGCAGAGTTAATTATATATATCGTTAAGGGAGAAGATGTTAGGCATGTAGCCATGGAAGAAATTGAATCTATTACTAACAATTCAGAGGGTTAACTATGGCACGTATTTTAGTGGTTGAAGATGAACCTGCCATTGCAGAATTATTAGCTATTAACTTAAAGCATGCAGGTTTTGATTGTGTAGTAGTAGATGATGCAGATAGAGCACAACAGGAAGTGGATAGTATATTGCCTGACTTGGTATTACTTGATTGGATGTTGCCTGGACAAAGTGGTATATCTTTAGCAAGACGCTGGCGTAGTAATGAGCGGACAAAACAAATCCCTATTATTATGCTAACCGCCCGTAGTGAAGAGTTAGATAAAGTACAAGGGTTAGATGCTGGTGCCGATGACTATGTAGTCAAACCTTTTTCTACCCAAGAATTATTGGCTAGAGTGCGTGCATTATTACGTCGTAAACTACCCGAAGTAAGTGCAGAGCGTGTATCATTAGCTGGACTAACCATAGACCCTGAATTATGGCAAATTGTCTATAAAGGGGAAGAGGTTAAGCTAGGCCCTACCGAATTTAAGTTATTAAACTATTTAATGCATTATCCTAATAGAGTACATAGTCGAGGCCAATTATTAGATAAAGTATGGGGGCAACATGTATTTATTGAAGAGCGTACTGTTGATGTCCATATTAAACGCTTACGTGAAGGGTTAGCTATTGTTAAAGCCGATCATTTAATAGAAACAGTAAGAGGGGCAGGATATCGTTTTAATGCGCCTAAAACTGAGAGTGAATAATGAGTTTTTATAAACCACTGTTTTGGTTATTAATCTATATTATTGTAGCGGTATTTATTGATGTCTATTTGGGCGCTCATTTGGCAAACCCAATTATTGTAGTTATAGGCATCTTTGTTTTTGTTATTGGTTGGTTATGGTTTAATAAAAAACAATTTAATCTTTTAATTAGTTGGTTAAAGCAAGGTGCTAAAAATAAAGACCAATATCATTTTGCTGGTAATTGTAAAGAAATAGCAGATTATGTTGAGCGTTTATTAAAACAACGGGATCAGGAAAACCAACATAGCACAGATCAATTAAATAAGTTATTAGGCGCTATTCAAGTTTCACCTAATGGGGTGTTATTACTCGATCAAGACTATAAAATTGAATGGTGTAATGCCACCGCTGCACAACACTTTAGTTTAGATTCTGAGTTAGACTTACAACAGCATATTACTAATTTAGTAAGAGATCCTAAATTTATCGCTTATTTAGAAAGTAATAACTATCAGAAACCTTTAAAGCTAGCATTAGGCCATGATGAAGGGCAAAAACTATTAATCCAATTGCATCCCTATGATGAAGGGCGCTTACTGCTACTAACCAATGATATTACTCAATTAGAGCGTGTTGAACGAATGCGGCGTAATTTTGTGGCGGATGTATCACATGAGATTAGAACGCCCTTAACTGTACTAAGTGGCTTTATTGAGACGATTCAGAATTTGCCATTAGATGAGGCTGAGCGTAAACACTATTTAGATTTAATGCAACAACAAGGTGACCGTATGCAGTCACTGGTTAACGATTTATTAACCTTAGCTCGTTTAGAAGATAGCCCGCCACCACCTATGGATCAATGGGTGTCTGTAAAAAGTATCTTAGAGCATACGAAAAATACTGTACAAGAATTATCAGCAGGTCAGCATAAGATTACCGTTAACAGTTTTGATAATGTTGCCATTGCAGGTATTGAATCTGAGCTTATTAGTGGGGTAGCTAATATTGCTGTTAATGCGGTACGTTATACCAAACAAGGTGGTAATATTGATATTAGTTTTAAACTGATTGATGGCGAAGGTGTGTTTCAAGTTAAAGATTCAGGTCAGGGAATTCCCGCACAGCATATTAAAAACTTAACCCAACGTTTTTACCGTGTGGATAAAAGTCGTTCTCGTGATACTGGGGGAACAGGGTTAGGCTTGTCGATTGTAAAGCATATTGTGTTACGACATGGTGGACGTTTAGATATTAAAAGCATAGAAGGCAAAGGCTCTAGCTTTAGTCTAGTTTTTCCAACTAATAGAATTAAGCAACTAGAATCACAAAATAGCCAAGCTGGTTAATGATAATTCACTAACCAGCTTTTTATGCTTTATAAGTGTGGGATAGTGCTGGGAATAAGAATATCTTGATTAACTTGGTTGATATCAGTTAGGCCACAAAAGGCCATGCTTAGATCAAGCTCATTGCGGATAATGTCTAAACACTTGGTAACACCTGCCTCTCCCATAGCGCCTAAACCATAAAGATAGGCTCGGCCTATCAATGTTCCTTGCGCCCCTAAGGCAATAGTTTTTAGTACATCTTGCCCTGATCTAATACCACTGTCTAACCATACCTCTGTGGAAGAATTTTTTAAAGCTTCAACAATAGAGGGTAAGACCTGAATGCTTGAGCAAGCACCATCAAGCTGGCGGCCACCATGATTGCTGACAATAATAGCATCAGCCCCTGACTCAGCAGCAATTTTGGCGTCTTCATCATCTAAAATACCTTTAACAATCAGTTTGCCACCCCATGCTTTTTTTATCCATTCTAAATCTTTCCAACTTAGGGTAGGGTCGAATTGTTGGCTTGTCCAAGAAAATAGAGAGCTAGGGTCATCTATCCCTTTAACATAACCAACAATATTACCAAAAGAGCGACGTTTAGTTTTTAGCATTTTCCAACACCAAGCTTGTTTAGTTAGAAGATTGAGCCAGTTTTTTAAAGTAGGTTTAGGTGGCACAGATAAACCATTTTTTAAATCTTTGTGGCGTTGACCTATTATTTGTAAGTCTAAAGTGACCATTAGTGCATCACAACCAGCCGCTTTAGCTCTATCTATAAGACTTAGCATAAAGTCTCTATCACGCATTACATAGAGTTGGAACCAGAAGGGTTTTGCTACATGGGTAGCAATATCTTCCATAGAACAGATACTCATAGTAGAAAGGGTATAGCGACAGCCAAAGTTAGCTAATGCCCTAGCCGCTAGTATTTCGCCATCTGGATGAACCATCCCAACTAAACCTGTTGGAGATATAGCTACGGGCATAGTCATATCTATACCTAGCATACTTCTTTTAAGGGTGCGTCCTTCCATATTGCGAGCTACTTTTTGGCGTAGTTTTATTTTTTGAAAGTCTTCTGTATTGGCTTTATAGGTAGATTCTGTCCACGAACCTGAATCTACATAATCATAAAACATCTTAGGTACACGACGTTTAGCAATAACACGTAGGTCTTCGATATTAGTTATGACAGTCACTTTCATTACCTTATATTTAATGTTTACTATTGTGATAGATAAACATAATAGATAGTTTTTATGTGGATTAGTTTTATACTAAGTTTAATTTAGATAAAATGTAATTAACAGCAATAAAAAATATGCATTTTCTGGGTTAATAGCCACCTAGTTATAGCTTTAACAAAAAAATAATATAAGAATAAGGTGTTTTTTTAACAAGAAGACATGATAGTAATTCAATTCGTTTAATTAATAACTATCAGCTGACATTGCTTTAATAAGTTTTTTAAATCAAATGGTTATGTTTATTTTAAAATCTTTTAAGCTATTTTTAAGATAATTTGTTAAAATCCGCGCTATTTTTAAAATTAATAAGGTTAATGATGACTCAGGCAACAACAAATAATAAAACCTCATTAAAGCGATCATTAAAAGCACGTCATCTATCTATGATAGCCATTGGGGGCTCTATAGGTACGGGGCTATTTGTTGCATCAGGAAAAACCATTGCACAGGCGGGCCCTGGTGGTGCTTTATTGTCCTATATTGTTGTAGGCATAATGGTTTACTTTATTATGACCAGTTTGGCAGAATTAGCTTCTTTTATGCCAACCCCAGGCTCGTTTGCCACTTATAGTGCAGAGTATGTGGATGAAGGCTTTGGTTTTGCAATGGGGCTTAACTATTGGTATAACTGGGCAGTAACCATTGCGGTTGACCTTGTTTCGTTGCAATTGGTAATGGCTTATTGGCTACCTGATGTAGCAGGGTGGAAGTGGAGTGCTATCTTCCTGCTGATTATGTTTTGGCTAAACTATATTTCTGTAAAAGGATTTGGTGAGGCAGAGTTCTGGTTTTCATTAATTAAAGTGGTCACTGTGGTTGTGTTTATTGTACTAGGGTTATTAATGATCTTAGGCATTATGCAGGGTGGCGATACAGGTGGCTGGAAAAACTGGACGATGGGCGATGCCCCGTTTGTAGGAGGGTTCTCCGCCATAATAGGGGTAGCCATGATTGTTGGCTTCTCGTTTCAAGGAACAGAGTTAGTAGGTATTGCAGCCGGTGAGTCAGAGAATCCAGGTAAAAATATTCCGATTGCAATCCGTCGTATTTTCTGGCGTATTTTATTATTTTATGTATTTGCTATCTTTATTATTAGCTTTTTAATTCCTTATACAGACCCACGCTTATTAAGCAATGCAGAATCTGATATCGCAGTAAGTCCATTTACGTTGGTATTCCAACATGCTGGTTTATTATCAGCTGCTACAGTAATGAATGCAGTTATTTTAACAGCAGTACTTTCGGCAGGTAATTCGGGAATGTATGCATCATCACGGATGCTCTATGCACTGGCTCGCGATAGAAAAGCACCTGCTATTTTTGCCCGTTTATCAAGCAACGGTGTACCACGTAATGCACTACTTGCGACTACCTTAATTGCCATGTTGTGTTTCTTAACCTCGATGTTTCAAAGTCAAGAGGTCTATGGATGGTTATTAAGTATTTCAGGTATGACAGGCTTTATTGCTTGGTTAGGTATTGCTATCAGCCACTATCGTTTTAGAAAAGGTTTTGTAAAGCAAGGCTTAGATTTATCTAAACTACCTTATAAGGCAGGTTCTTTCCCCTTTGGACCTATATTTGCCTTTATTATTTGTATGATTATTGTAATAGGGCAAGATTATCAAGCATTTTGGGCTGATAATATAGACTGGAAACGAGTGATTTCTACTTATATTGGATTGCCCTTATTCTTTGCTATTTGGTTAAGTTATAAATTCATTAAGAGAACTAAATTTGTTCGTTATGAAGAAATGAAATATCCAGAGTTTAGAGAAGAAGATGAGAAGTAATCATTTGTATGATTAATAAAAAAGCACCTTAAAGGTGCTTTTTTGTGTTTACTGCCTAGGTTTTACCCAAAATAGTTCATGGCTACGTACTGCCTTACGGAAGAATTCATTTTCACCTGCTGGTGGATGTTCGCGTTCAGTGATAAGCGATTGAATTAAACGGCGTAAGCGTCTTTTAATCGATAAGGGTGGTTGTAGATCATGTTCCATCGCTAACGCCATTGCTTTATTAAGCTGGGTTTGCTTACTCAGTACAGGACTCCATAGCGCATAAGCAGGTAATGGGTCTACAGCAGGTGGCAGAGCAATGCCTTTATAAGCAGGCCCCATTGGCCAACGATCATTATCATGCAAATGATTAGCATACAGTAATTGCGTGCTAGGTTGCCAAGTGGTTGTTTGTAATACTTCTTCTACCAATAAGCTTGCTTCTACATGGTCTTCATGAGGGTCTAGTTGTGGATGAGGCATGATAATAACTTCGGGCTTAAAGTGCTCAATTAACAAAGTAAGATCATTCTTTAAATTATGCCATGTGGCTAAACCATCGTTATCACTAGGTAGTGGTAAGGAGTTAAATAGACGAACTAGGCGCGTATCTGTTTCACCAGACTCTTTTGAACCAAAAGATTGCTCAGGTTGCTGGTGCATAGCTTTTAATTGTAAGCAATAATAACCCAATTGGACACTGTTACTAGGATTAACACCACCCCATAAAGGAATTGCAATACTATCCCAACTTCTTAAACGTCCTTTGAGTTGAGCTGCTTCTTGTTTAGTTAGGTTAAGCGTTTGTTGATAATATTCAGCCTCAATTTCGCCTTGGGTAAGGGTGATAATACTGGCATCTGAGCATTGACTATATTGTCCAAAGGCAGCCAGCTCAGCATCATCAGCATGAGGTGCAATAACCATCATACGTTGTTGGCTGTAGTCGGGATTAGTAAAGCCATAAAGTATTAATTCACCTTTAATATGGCAGTGCTTAGTGGAAATTGAAATAGTGCCTTGCTGTAATTCATCAGCTAGACCTGATAAATTAATATAGCGTAACCCTTGTACACCTCGTTCAAAATCTTGTCGATCAGTGAGTTGATTGGTTTTAATAATAACTTGTGGGTCTAATAAGTGACCCATAAAAGAGGTTTTTAAGTTAACAGCCAGAAAAAGTGTATCTAAGTTATCAGGTAAATTATCTAAATCAATTTGCAAGGTATCTTGTTGTAATTGTGCCGCGACTGTAAAGGTATTGGCAGGGAAGTTATAAAGATAATCTTGTTTCGGTGAGTAAAATAAATGATCAGCTAACCATGCTTCATGGATAATCCAAATACCAATAATGATAAATGGGATAAAGCAAGCCAAGAAGGGAACAAAAAAACAAGCAATAATCCAAGCCAGTAAATAGATAGCAAACCCTATTAGGATTAATCGTTTCTTTTGCCGATGTTTTTTTAATAACTGCTGTTTTTTACTCATTAATTAATAATTCCTACAGCCACACGATTACACCAACGGTCTTTATATTCTCTATCTGCTCTACCAAAGGAATAGCGTAACGTTTTATTCAGTTTATTGGCTTGTTCCCACGCTTGTTGTAAATTCACAAAGCTTAATACACTGCCTGGGCTAAAAGTTCTTTCTTGTGGGTCTACGCCACCATTTACATATTCAATACTAAGCCATTTAGGTGATTCTACTTGGTATAAAACCTGTATGGCTATTGGATTATCTTCTAAGAAGATAACAGAACCCACCATAAACTCACGCAGTAAAGTAAATACTTCTTTTTGAGTGGCTGCACTAGGTACTTGGAAATTCCAACGTTTAAAAAATAGCTCACAATAGATAGTGGCTAATTGTTCAGCAGAGAAATCTTGAATAGGCTTAATAACTCCACCTGTTTCTTCTAGTAAACGTAATTCACGGCGTTGGTTATATCTAAATTTCTTAGAATATTCTTCAGAAGCCCTCGCTATTGCTAACTGATCTTTTTGTGTTTTCCAGTTAGTTATTTGCGGCTGATTAAGTGTGGAAAGATAGCGTGCCTTATGGCGCAAAGTAATTTGGCTATTTTCTGCAAATGGCAGAATAATTTCAGCATTACCAAGGTCAAACAAACCACGTTTACCTTGCTTTTTTAGTTGATCTCGAGAAAGTGCTAGTGAGTCTCCCCAACAAGCAATAGCACCCACTAATTGCCCCTCTTGTTGCCAACCAAGATAACGTACAGGGATATTGGCAAATTTAGATAGTTTATCAATAATAGTAGGGTGTGTGGCTACACTACCACCATAGGTTTGCCATATTTGTTCATAACGAGTAGCATCAATTTCATGCCAGCCACGTTCGCGAAACCATTGAAACTTATTCAGCAACACTGCTTTTTCCTTTAATAAATAGTGCAGTTATTTTAACATGATATTAATTAATAGGCTTTAATCTTACTAGCTGAAAGAATAGAGAAGAGGTGATTTGTTTGCTTAATAAAATAACAACCTATTTAATTGTTGGTTCCTTAGGTACTGGTAAAACTAGCTTGATCCAACAATTATTAAAACAAAAACCAAGCAATGAGCAGTGGGCTGTATTAATTAATGAGTTTGGTAGAGTTGGTGTTGATAAAGCGTTGTTAGGCGAGCAAGCAGTTACTATTAGTGAAATAGCGGGCGGTTGTATTTGTTGTACTGGTGGTGCGCCTTTTCAAGTAGGGTTGAATAGATTATTAAAAGAGTCTAAACCTGATGTGCTTTTTATAGAATTATCGGGATTAGGCCATCCTCTACAAGTACAAAAACAATTGCAAGCCGAGCCTTGGAACAAGGTTTTAACATTGTATCCCTTGCTACAAGTAGTAGAAGCCAAACAGTTATTAGCAGATTTTCAACCTTATAACAGTGCAGGATTATTATTAGTTAATAAATCAGAACAGCTTACTAAGCAGCAGCAACAAGCGATAAATAAACAATTTGCACCGTTTAATCTGTATTGGACAACGCAAGGCTATCTACCCTTATCTTATTTACCTAAACAGCCCTTAGTTGAGCAATTATCACAACAACAAATATATATTGTTGATGGTGAGGATGAGCAAAAAAGACAACTGGCAGAGGGCATTGTTTGCCATATTCAAGATCAACTTGAAGGATGGTCTATCGGTTGGCAGTTTGAGCCATGCTATTGTTTTGATAAGATAAAATTAGATAACTGGTTAAAGCAATATCAATGGCTACGGGCAAAGCTAGTGGTACATACTAATCAAGGTTGGCTATCTGTTAATGCCGTTGCTGAAGATATACCTGCTTGGCAAGCAACAGAATGGCGTAAAGATAGCCGTTTAGAACTTATCTTTGCTACTAAACAAGCAGAGCAAATGTTGATAGATACCTTATTAAGTACTATCAGTTAAAAGTATTACAACTACTTACTTTGCCGCTATCAAACCCTGTTTTAAACCATGTATAACGTTGTTCTGATGTGCCATGAGTAAAGCTATCAGGAATTACACGGCCCTGCGCCTGTTTTTGTAATCTGTCATCGCCAATAGCCATTGCTGCATTTAGGGCTTCTTGTAAGTCATTAGGGTCTAAAATATTTTCATTTTCCATATAATGTCCCCAAACACCTGCTAAACAATCTGCTTGTAACTCTAATTTAACTGATAATTTATTTTGCTCTACTTCACTGCGGCCTCGTTGCATAGCACGCATTTTATCGGTGATACCTAATAAATGCTGTACATGGTGGCCAACTTCATGGGCAATAACATAACCTTGGGCAAAATCACCACCAGCTCCAAAGCGTGTTTTCATTTCTTCATAAAAAGAAAGATCAATATAGACCGTACTATCCGTTGGGCAATAGAAAGGCCCCATAACAGATTGCCCCACACCACAACCAGTGCGAGTAGCACCACGGTAAAGCACGAGTTTAGGATCGGTATATTGTTTACCCATCTGTTGAAAAATAGTGGTCCACGTATCTTCTGTAGTGGCTAACACCACAGAAGTAAATTGAGCCATTTCATTATCGCGGGGCGTATCTACTGGTTGCTGTTGAGTAGCTACAGGAGAAGATTGGCCTGTTAATAACGGTGTAAGGTCTATACCGTAGTAACCTGCTACAAAGACTATAACGATAACAGCAATGCCTAGTTTGCCACGGGGTAGACTAAAGCCAGTCATAGGCATAGATTGATCTGAACGACGATCTTCAATATTGTCACTTTCTCGACGATTTTTCCAACGCATATAAAATATTCAAAATAACCAATAAAATTGGTTTATTATGAGGAAAGTATTTAATAAAATGCAACTAGCTTTTAATCTAACAAATTCCTTACTGTGTTTTAAAAAGGTTTGTTAAATAGCATTTGGTTTGATCTCTACTTTCTATTCAAAGGAATCCCTTTACATGTCTTGTACTAGTCCTGTTATTGTTGCCTTAGACTTTTCGACTGTTGAAGATGCTATTAATTTAGCTAAACAATTAGATCCTACAAAGTGTCGTGTAAAGATAGGGAAGGAGTTATTTACAGTCACAGGCCCCAAAATTGTTGAGGAATTACAAAAATTAGGATTTGAAGTATTTTTAGATTTAAAATTCCATGATATCCCTAATACCACTGCAATGGCTGTTAAAGTAGCCGCTTCTATGGGCGTATGGATGGTGGATATTCATTGTGTGGGTGGCTTGGCTATGATGCAAGCTTGCCGTAATGTACTAGATCAAATGAACAGTAAAACATTGCTAATAGGTGTTACTGTTTTAACCAGTTTAGGTGTTGAAGATTTACAGCAATTAAGTATTACTAAAACACCAGAGCAACAGGTATTGAGTTTGGCTCAATTAGCCGCTGAAGCTAGGTTAGATGGTTTAGTAAGTTCTGCGCAAGAGGCTAGGGCATTAAAAGTAAACTTCCCTCAGTTAAAGTTAGTGACACCAGGTATTAGACCTGTTGGTTCAAGTAAAGATGATCAGCAGCGTATTGTTACCCCAGCACAAGCCATACAAGATGGTTCAGATTATTTAGTGATTGGTCGTCCTATTACTAAGGCAGTTAATCCTACCCAAGCATTAGAAGATATTTTAATTAGTTTAAAGTGATTTTGATTATTGTTTTCTTTATTTGACTAGAATTTATGTAGCTATAGGTTCTAGTTCTTAGATAAGACTGTTTTAAATTAATTAAAACAGTCGTCTTATACGTTAGCGAATGGCTGAATAAGGATCTTCTGCTATTAAATAGGCAAGCATAGCTGCACGTTTATCTTGCTTATCTAACCATGTGCGGAAAGTTTTTAATTGTTGATAAGCTTCTTTACCAAATTGATGTTGATAAAGCTCCTCAAATGTTTTAGAGGCTAGCTCTTCACGAATGTGTTTTTGATAAGGTTCTGTAAAAATACTATTTAGTTTATGGCTTAAGCCTTGTTGTTTTAAGAGCACCCATTCGCCTTTATCCAACCAAATGGCATTAGCTGCCGTACTTAAATCAATTTTGTGAGTGCTTTTACTTGAAATACGGTATTTAGTCATTAATGTGCCTGTAACAGGGCAGATTAATGCATGGCTACTTTCATCCGCTTCAATGGTGGTATTAGTGTGAGTTTCATCTGTAGTAGCGGCAAATTTAGTAACGCTTTGCCAACTTAAGTAGTCTATCAGCAATAACCAATTACCACCGCAATGATTACAGGTTTGACAAGGAAGAAATTCTTCCAGTTGCGAATATTTTAATTCGCCTTGTTGGCAACTTGGGCATTTCATTAGTAAACTCCTCATTAAAAACGTCTAGTCACGTTTTGGGTTGCTAGGATTTTAGCAGCAATTTCTTCTACTGAAAAATGAGTAGAGTTAACAAAGGCGATATTTTCCCTCTGAAATAATGCTTCTATCTCTTGGATTTCATATTGACATTGGGCATAACTAGCGTATTTACTATTGGAGCGGCGTTCATTACGAATAGCTACTAAACGGTCTACATCAATGGTTAAACCAAATAGCTTATTTTTATGATCTCGCAGTGGTTCTGGTAATTTACGGCTTTCTAAATCTTCTTCTGTTAATGGATAATTAGCTGCACGTATACCATATTGCATGGCCATATAAAGGCAGCTAGGGGTTTTACCTGTGCGAGAGGCACCAATTAGAATAATATCCGCACGATCATAAAAACGAGTACGTGAACCATCATCATTATCTAAGGCAAAGTTAATAGCATCAATACGATCTACATAACTATTTGAAATAGAGTGAGTTTTTCCTACAGAGCCAGTGGCTTTTGTATCTAGCTCTGTTTCTAAAGAAGATAAGAAAGTAGAAAAAATATTAATAATAAAGCCATTACATTGTTTTAAGGTATTACTAATTTCTTGATTAATAATAGTTTCAAAAACAAGGGGGCGCACACCATCTTTTTCCGCCGCCTCATTAACTTGTTGAACGAGCTGTTGGGCTTTTTCAACCGTATTAATATAAGGCTTAGTGGTCATTTGTAGTTCTATTTTATCAAACTGTGACAATAAGCTATGACCTATTGCTTCAGCTGTAATACCAGTACCATCAGATACAAAAAATGCGGTTCTTTTCATAAAATGCTTGCCTAAAATTAAACAATATTACGCTCAAGTCTGCTATAGTAATGCGATTATTTTTTATTAGTAAGTTTTTTTAAAAAGAATTTGCTAGAAAAATATGCTTGTTTAGTATTTTCATTATGATAGATATTAACTGAGTCATCTTGTGTGACCTATTGTCAATCGTTAGAGTGGAGAGACAGCCTTGGCGACTAATACAAAGTACGTAGTTTCATTAGAGAATGTAGGCGTACACGACGTGGAGACGGTAGGAGGCAAGAATGCCTCCTTGGGTGAAATGATTAGTAATTTAGCTGGTGCAGGAGTTTCCGTACCAGGAGGTTTTGCCACAACAGCTGACGCTTATCGTGAGTTCTTGGAGCAAAGTGGTTTAAATAATCGTATCCATGATTTACTAGACACATTAGATGTAGATGATGTTAATGCTTTAGCTAAAGCAGGTAGCCAAATTCGCCAATGGATTATGGAGGCGGACTTTCCTGCTCAATTAGATGCAGATATTCGTACTGCATTTGCTGAGTTAGCTCAAGGGCATGATATTTCAGTAGCTGTTCGTTCCTCTGCAACTGCCGAAGACCTTCCAGATGCTTCTTTCGCGGGCCAACAAGAAACCTTTTTAAATATTCGTGGCGTTGATAATGTAATTCGTGCTGCTAAAGAAGTATTTGCCTCTTTATTTAATGATCGTGCGATTGCTTATCGTGTGCATCAAGGGTTTGATCATAAGTTAGTGGCTTTATCGGCTGGTGTACAACGTATGGTTCGTTCTGAAACAGGTACCGCAGGGGTGATGTTTACCCTAGATACAGAATCTGGTTTTAGAGATGTTGTATTTATTACAGGTGCTTATGGTTTAGGAGAAACCGTCGTACAAGGTGCTGTCAATCCGGATGAGTTTTATGTACATAAGCCTACTTTAGAAGCTGGTCGTCCTGCTATTTTACGTCGTAATTTAGGTAGCAAAGCCATTAAGATGGTTTATGGGGATGAAGCTAAAGCAGGGCACTCAGTAAAAACGGTTGATGTGGCCAATGAAGAACGTGCTCGTTTCTGTATTACTGATGAAGAAGTAGCTAATCTAGCTAAACAAGCATTAATTATTGAGAAACACTATGGTCGTCCAATGGATATTGAATGGGCGAAAGATGGTGATGATGGCAAACTTTATATTGTGCAATCTCGTCCTGAAACCGTAAAAAGCCGTACCAATATTAGTGTAATGGAACGTTACCTAATGAAAGAAAAGGGTAATATTCTTGTAGAAGGTCGTGCAATTGGGCAGCGTATAGGTTCTGGCCCTGTAAAAATTATCCATAGTGTGGCTGAAATGGACAAGGTACAACCTGGTGATGTATTAGTCTCTGATATGACGGATCCAGATTGGGAGCCAGTAATGAAGCGTGCTAGCGCGATTGTTACCAATCGTGGTGGTCGTACTTGCCATGCTGCTATTATTGCTCGTGAATTAGGTATCCCTGCGGTAGTAGGTTGTGGCGATGCAACCAAAGTTTTAAAAGATGGTCAAGAAGTTACTGTTTCTTGTGCAGAAGGTGATACAGGGGTTATTTACGAAGGTAAATTGGATTTTGATATTCGTAAAAGCTCAGTAGATGCTATGCCACCTTTAAAATTCAAAATCATGATGAATGTGGGTAATCCTGATCGTGCTTTTGATTTCTCAATGCTACCGAATGAAGGCGTTGGTTTAGCACGTTTAGAGTTTATTATTAACCGTATGATAGGGGTGCATCCTAAGGCATTATTAAACTTTAATGGCTTGCCCATGGATGTGAAAGAAGCGGTTGAAAAACGTATTGCTGGATACAGTAGCCCTGTTGATTTCTATGTAGATAAACTAGTGGAAGGAGTAAGTACTTTAGCCGCTGCTTTTTATCCTAAGAAAGTGATTGTGCGTTTATCTGACTTTAAATCCAATGAATATGCCAACTTAATTGGTGGCAAGTTATATGAACCTGAAGAAGAAAACCCCATGTTGGGCTTCCGTGGTGCTTCTCGTTATATTAGCGAGTCTTTCCGCGATTGCTTTGAGCTAGAATGTCGTGCCATGAAACGTGTGCGCGAAGAAATGGGCTTAACCAATGTGGAACTAATGGTACCCTTTGTTCGTACATTAGGTGAAGCTAGCCAAGTAATTGATTTATTAGCCGAGTATGGCTTAAAGCGTGGTGAGAATGGTTTACGCGTTATTATGATGTGTGAATTACCATCCAATGCGTTACTGGCTGATGAGTTCTTAGAGTATTTTGATGGTTTCTCTATTGGCTCTAATGATATGACTCAATTAACCTTAGGGTTAGATAGAGATTCAGGTGTTATTGCCCATTTATTTGATGAGCGTAATCCTGCTGTTAAGAAACTATTATCTATGGCTATTCAGGCATGTCGTAAAGCTAATAAATATATTGGCATTTGTGGACAAGGACCATCAGACCATCCTGATTTAGCAAAATGGTTGATGGAACAAGGTATCGAAAGTGTTTCATTAAATCCTGATTCAGTTTTAGATACGTGGTTCTTCTTAGCTGATAATCAATAAGTTAAATTGCCCTTATCAAATAGTTGGTAAGGGTAGTTTTCAAGGATTAGCGATGGCTAAAAAAGCATTAATAACAGGTATTACTGGGCAAGATGGTTCTTATCTTGCCGAATTTTTATTAGAAAAAGGGTATGAGGTGCATGGTATTAAGCGTCGTGCTTCTTCATTCAATACCCAACGTATTGACCATATCTATCAAGATCCACATGTGGAAAATAAAAACTTTATTCTGCACTATGGTGATCTAACAGATACCTCTAATTTGACCCGTATTATTCAACAAATACAACCCGATGAGATTTATAATCTTGGGGCACAGTCGCATGTGGCAGTGAGTTTTGAATCACCTGAATATACAGCTGATGTAGATGGTATGGGGACATTAAGACTATTAGAAGCTATTCGTTTATTGGGTTTAGAGAAAAAAACGCGCTTCTATCAAGCCTCTACTTCTGAGCTTTATGGTTTAGTGCAAGAAACGCCACAAAAAGAAACAACACCTTTTTACCCACGTTCTCCTTATGCAGCAGCCAAGCTCTATGCTTATTGGATCACTGTAAATTATCGTGAAGCCTATGGCATGTATGCATGTAATGGTATTTTATTTAATCACGAGTCGCCACGCAGAGGGGAAACCTTTGTCACCCGTAAAATTACCCGTGGTTTGGCTTATATTGCACAAGGTTTAGAGCAATGTTTATACCTTGGTAATCTTAATGCTTTGCGCGATTGGGGACATGCTAAAGATTATGTGCGGATGCAATGGCTTATGTTGCAACAAGAGCAGCCAGAAGACTTTGTTATAGCTACAGGGAAGCAATATTCGGTACGAGATTTTATTCGTTGGTCAGCGGAACAACTGGGTATTACCCTTGAGTTTAAGGGGGAAGGTATTAATGAATATGCTGTGATTACAGCAATTACTGGTAATGATGCACCTGCTTTAGATGTGGGTGATATTATTGTAAGAGTAGACCCTCGTTATTTCCGACCTACTGAAGTAGAAACATTGTTAGGTGATCCTACTAAAGCTAAGCAAAAACTAGGTTGGGTGCCTGAAATTACTGTTCAGGAAATGTGTCACGATATGGTTAAAGAAGACCTAAAAACGGCTAAACGCCATGCTTTATTAAAACAACATGGTTATGAGTTACCTGTAAGTATAGAGGATTAGTAGCAATGCATGCCTTAGATCAAGCTGTTTTTATTGCAGGCCATAAGGGAATGGTTGGTTCAGCGATTATTCGTCGTTTAAAAGCATTAGGCTATACTAATATTGTCACTTGCTCTCGCAAAGAATTAGATTTATTGGATCAACGAGCTGTTAATGATTTTTTTCAACATAATAGCATTCAACAAGTCTATTTAGCAGCTGCCAAGGTGGGTGGAATACACGCTAATAATATTTATCCAGCTGAGTTTATTTACGAAAATCTAATGATTGAGGCTAATGTTATTCATGCAGCGCATAAAGCTGATGTGAATAAGCTATTATTTCTAGGTTCTTCTTGTATTTATCCTAAATTAGCACAACAGCCTATGCGAGAAGACTCATTATTAACAGGTGTTTTAGAAGCGACTAATGAGCCTTATGCTATAGCCAAAATAGCAGGCATAAAACTTTGTGAAAGTTATAATAGACAATATGAGCGAGATTATCGCAGTGTCATGCCTACTAATTTATATGGCCCTAATGACAATTTTCACACTGAAAATAGCCATGTAATCCCTGCATTATTACGACGTTTTCATGAAGCTGTAGAAAATAAAGAAGAAACTGTAACAATTTGGGGAAGTGGTAATCCACGCCGTGAGTTTTTACATGTTGATGATATGGCTGCTGCTTGTGTGCATGTGATGGAGTTAGATAAAGCTTTTTATCAGTCACATACACAACCTATGCTATCCCATATTAATATAGGGGCAGGTAAGGACTGTACTATTAGAGAGTTAGCAGAGTTAATGGCTAAGATAACTGGTTTTACGGGTGAGTTGGTATTTGATAGCAGTAAACCAGATGGTACACCACGCAAATTATTAGATGTATCACGCTTAGATATATTGGGCTGGCAGGCTAGTATTGGTTTAGAGCAAGGATTGCACGATACTTATCAATGGTTTTTAGATAATCAGCAAAGGATAAGAGCTTAATCTTGTTAGTAGCATTGATTATTAGGAATTAATACAAGAGGGAGATATAAAAGCTCTATACTAAATCATATAGAGCTTTGATTGGGTTAAGCAACCTGAATATTAGTTGCTTGTGGCCCTTTGCTACCTTGGGTAACACTGAAAGATACTTGTTGACCTTCCATTAGGGTTTTGAATCCTGAACTAGCGATTTCTGAGTAGTGGGCGAAACAATCTTTGCTACCATCTGTTGGGGTGATAAAACCAAAGCCTTTCTCTTCGTTAAACCACTTTACAATACCTGTTTTCATAAAACTAAATGTCCTAAATAAAAAATAAAAAATGCGTGTATCCTATATGGAGATTAAACCAAATATAGGCATCAAGCAGAGAAGAAAAGATTTGGAAGAAAACAATATCGGCAAGAAAGCTAACAGAACTACAACCAGAAAAAAACAATTCAACTTGAGAACACTCAGCTACTATGCGCGTATTTTAATTAAATAGCAACTAATATATTTTTTAAAAGTATGTGCTAATGTGTAAATATGCTTTTAAGCGTTTAGCATTAATGAATTTCTCGTCTAAAAGGAGGTAATGCGTTGAGTAACGCTTTACCATAGCTTTTATTGATAATGCGGCGATCAAGCAGGGTGATAGTGCCTTTATCTTGCTCAGTGCGAATCAATCGACCACAAGCTTGTATAAGACGTAATGAAGCATCGGGTACAGTAATTTCCATAAAAGGATTACCCCCTCTTTTTTCAATCCATTCTGCTAATGCTGCTTCAATGGGATCATCAGGTACTGCAAAAGGAATTTTAGCAATAATCACATGTTCACAATATTCACCTGGTAAATCAACACCTTCAGCTAAACTAGCAAGACCAAATAAGATACTGGTTAATCCTTTATCTATACGGGTTTTATGTTGTTTTAGTAACTCTTGTTTGGATAAGCTGCTTTGTACCAGTATAGATTCTTGATAGGTATTGGTTAGTCCTGCATAGACATCTTGCATTTGTTTTCTTGAAGAGAATAATACAAGGGAACCTTGATAATCCTGAGTAAGTTCAGGTAATGCCTTGATAATAGCCGCTGTATGATCAGCAACATCTCTAGGATCGGCTTTAAGGTTAGGAACTTGTAATAAACCAGCCTGTTCATATTGGAACGGGCTTGGCACAATGCAGGTTACCGTAGAGTCAGGCAGCCCTGCACGCATAATCAATCGATCAAACTTGCCTAACGCTGTTAAGGTGGCAGAGGTAAGTAATGCCCCATGGGCAGTATTCCAAAGTGATTGACGTAATGTATCAGCAGCTAAAATAGGGCTGGCATTAACTTCAATATCTAAGTAATTACCTGAAGTATATAAGGTAAGCCAACGGGCATGAGGAGGTTTGTCTTCTTTATCTATAACCGTAAAGGCTGTCCATAATTCCCAATTGTTTTCAGCGCGGCTAAGCAATGCACCAAAGGCTGGATACCAGTCTTCAGCAATATAAGACGGCAAGCTTAAATTAATTTTACCATCCATTGCTTGTTTTAATAGATCAGTGAGATGACTCAAACAATCAACCAATGAGGCAAAGCCTTTTTTTAGCTCTGTAGCAATGGTTAAGAGATTTTCTGGAACAATGCCATGATTAAAGCGGTAACGCGGCGCTTCTTGATTATCTGAATTTTTAGCTTCAGGTATTGAAAATAAACCCATACAAGCATTAAGCATAAAATGCTGTTGTTCCCTTAAAGGAGTAATTAATTCAGGTATTTTTTCCAATATTCTGCCAAAGTCGCCACTGGGAGAAAACTGTTTTAAAAGTTTAGTCAGTGTTTTTGAGGTTTGGTCTAGCCAATCAGTAGTAGATTGTAAGCGCGTAAAGTGAGCAAAATGATTGATTGCTTTATCTGCGAGATGATGTCCTTCATCAAAGATATATAAACTTTGTTGCGGGGCAGGTAATACCACACCACCACCTAAAGCTAAATCAGCTAATACCATATCATGGTTAGTGACTATAATATCAACATCATCTAATTGGGTGCGTGCCTTAAAGAAAGGGCATTGTTGAAAGTTAGTGCATAATCTATTAGTACATTGGCTATGTTCTGTGGTTACACTATGCCATTCTTCATCAGTAATAATTTCTTTCCACCCATCTCGATCACCATCCCATTTGCCACTCGCTAGTTTATCTAGCATGCTTTTATATAGCTTTATATCAAGCTTATTAGTATTTTCTAATGTTTCTTCAAATAATGAGTCGCTCGTGTATTGGTCTTCCTGTAATAAACGATCTAATTTGGTTAAACAAAGATAGCGACCACGACCTTTCGCTAATGCATAAGTGAAGTTTAAATTGGTATGTTTAGCAATATCAGGTAGGTCTTTATAGATAATTTGTTCTTGTAAGGCAACAGTAGCCGTTGAAATAATCAGTTGCTTTTCTTCAAATTGGGCACAAGGTATTGCAGCTATACTATAAGCCACTGTTTTACCTGTGCCTGTACCTGCTTCAACTGCTATAATGGCGGAATCACCAACACGCTGGCCTTTGTCATCAGTAGCAATTGTGCCAAAGACTTTTGCAATTTCTGCAATCATTAGTCTTTGTCCATAACGAGGTTTTAGCCCTTTAGCTTCTAAGAAGTTAGAGTAAGCTTGTTGAATTTGCGACTTGAGTTCGTTATTGAGCATGGCTAACCTGATAATAAGTAAGCTGATTAGTTTAACCTATGATGCAAAGATTAGTAAGGAGTTATAATGGAAGTTTTATATGTTTATGATCACTGCCCATTTTGTGTAAAAGCACGAATGATTTTTGGCTTAAAAAAACGGCCTTATGTGATTCATTATTTGCTAAATGATGATGAAGCAACCCCTATTAAGATGATTGGGGAAAAAATGTTACCCATTTTAGATGAAGATGGTCACTATATGGGCGAAAGTATGGATATTGTCCATAAAATCAATAATATTGATGGTAATCCAGTATTGACTGGTGAAACTAGCCCAGCAGTTGCTGCTTGGATTAAACAGGTAAATAGTTATATTAATAAATTACTTATTCCTCGTTATGTGAATGCTACCTTGCCGGAATTTACCACTGAGGAAGCACGAACTTATTTTACCAACAAAAAAGAAGCGGCTTTTGGTGACTTTAAAACACTATTGTCTGAAACAGATCATTGGTTAGCTAAGATTAATAAGGATTTGTTAGCTTTAGAACCATTGATTAAATCTCCTAAGGCTTGTAATGGTGAATTATCAGAGGATGATATCCAATTATTTCCTCTATTAAGGGGGTTGTCTATTGTGGAAGGTGTGAACTATCCCTCAAAAGTAGATCAGTATCGTAAAAATATGTCTGACGAAAGTGGTGTTCCACTTTATAATATGAGCTAGTTAATCATTTTTAAGGAATATTTACTATGGTAGAGGCGATGGAACAACCATTGGTTCCTGTCATTATGTCTGGTGGTTCAGGAACAAGGTTATGGCCTTTATCACGCCAAACTAAGCCAAAGCAATTTTTGGCTTTAGTAGGTGAATATTCATTGCTGCAAGATACTATTAATAGATTAGATGGCATTAACAAGCAAGAACCTATTGTTATTTGTAATGAAGCACACCGTTTTTTAGTCGCTGAACAGTTAAGGCAGTTAGAACAAAAAGCGACTATTTTATTAGAGCCAGTAGGGCGTAATACAGCGCCTGCGGTTGCTTTAGCTGCTTTTAAAGTTTATCAGCAGAATCCTAATGCTATTTTATTAGTATTGGCAGCTGATCATTTAATTCAAAATACTAAAGTTTTTCAACAAGTGGTTAGTAATGCCTTAGAGTTAGCTAAACAGGACTATTTAGTTACTTTTGGTATTGTGCCTACTGCGCCTGAAACAGGTTATGGTTATATTGAGCAAGGAGCTCAAATAGCAGAGGGTAGTTACCAAGTTAAGCAGTTTATAGAGAAGCCAAGTCAGACCATTGCTGAAGAGTATTTACAAGCAGGCCATTATTGTTGGAATAGTGGTATGTTTATGTTTACTGCTAAAACTTATTTAGCAGAATTAGAAAAATATCGCCCTGATATTTATAAGGCCTGTAAGCAAGCAATGCAATCACCAACTGTTGATTTAGATTTTATCCGTATCGATAAAGAGGCTTTTTTAGGCTGTCCAGCGGATTCTATTGATTATGCTGTTATGGAAAAAACAGACAAAGCTGTAGTGGTATCCTTAGATGCTGGTTGGACAGATATAGGATCATGGTCAGCTCTTTGGCAAGTGACAAATAAAGATTCACAGGGCAACACCTTAAAAGGTGATGTTTTAGTTGAACAAACTACCAATACATTAGTTTATGCCAATGATAGATTAGTGACTACTTTAGGTGTAGATAATTTAGTAATTGTTGAAACTAAAGATGCGGTATTAGTGGCAGCTAAGAATAAAATACAGCAAGTTAAAGATATTGTTGCTAGGTTACAGCAGGCTGGGCGTATAGAGGCTGTGCAACATAGTGAAGTACATAGGCCTTGGGGTATTTATGATTGTATTGATATCGGAGAACGCTACCAAGTAAAACGTATTACTGTAAAGCCAGGTGCTAAGTTATCCTTGCAAAAACATCACCACCGTGCTGAACATTGGGTAATTGTTAAAGGAACAGCTAAAATTACCAAAAATAGTGAAACTTACTTATTGACAGAAGATCAATCCACTTATATTCCTATTGGCGAAATACACTCTTTAGAGAATCCAGGTAAGATCCCCTTAGAATTAATTGAAGTACAGTCAGGCTCTTATCTTGGAGAGGATGATATTATTCGCTTGGAGGATAAGTATGGACGCTAATAAGCAAGCAAATAATAATACTAAAATCAGTGTTATTACCGCCACTTATAATGCAGTGAAGTATTTGCCTAAACTAATAGAAAGCTTACAACAACAAACCGATAAGGATTTTGAATGGGTTGTGGCGGATGGTGGTTCGACAGATGGCACATTAGAATTACTTAAACAAGTTACAGGTATTGATATTAAAATCACTTCACAAGCTGATTTTGGCATTTATGATGCCTTAAATCGAGCCATTAAGCAGTGCGAAGGAGAGTACTATGTGGTAGCTGGCGCAGATGATTATTTTTATAAAGAAGCCGTTGCTATATTTCGTTCCGCTATTACTGAATCAGTAGACTTTGTTGCAACAGCCATTGATTGTAATGGCAAGCTGCTTCATCCTAAGGGCGGTTCTGTATCAAAGAATGGAGCTGCTGCACTAATTGCCAGCCATTCAATTGGTTTGTTAATAAAAAAATCACTGCATCAACAATATGGTTTTTATTCCCCTAAATACCCTATTTTAGCCGACCAACTATTTATTCTAAAATCGGTAGCTGGCGGGGCTAAGCTAGTAAACTCACCTCAAGCAACAGGTTTTTTCTCTACCGAAGGTGTCAGTTGTAGTAGTCCATTACGTTGTTTAACAGAGTTCTTTTGTATTCAAGTTGACTTAGGTAGTAATAAGTATTGGCAATCTCTGTTATTTTTAAAGCGATTAATACAGATATTACCTAAGATGTAAGGAAAAAAAATGGCAGTTGATATTTTAATGTCAACCTATAATGGCGAGCAATATCTTGAAAATCAGCTGCTATCGCTATTGATGCAGCGCTATAAAGATTGGACACTCTATATTAGAGATGATGGGTCTACCGATAATACTTTATCTATTATTGAGAAGTTTACGCAATTGGATGAGCGTATAAAATTAGTAGAAGCAGGTGAGAACTTAAAACATGGAAAAAGTTTTTTTAGCTTATTGAAATATGCTACTGCTGAATATATCGCTTTTTGTGATCAAGATGATATATGGTTTGAAGATAAATTAACGCATTTACTGGCTTTGGCAGAAACTGAAAACTTAAATAGTGATCAGTTTCCATCGCTGATATGTAGTCAAGGGTATAATTATAGTAATAAAACAGGACTAATTACTAAGGGATTGATTCCGAAATATTATGCCAATACATTACAGGAGTTTTTGTTTTTAAATGGTGGTTATGAGGGATGTCTTTTTTTATTTAATCGTGCTTTATTAGAAATGGCAAAATCTTATACAGCCCCTTTTTATGGGCATGATAATGTTGTTTGTTTAATCGCACATACTTTTGGCAAGGTTAAGTATTTAACTTTACCACTGATGTTATATCGTATACATGAAAAAAATACTTCAGGTATTAAGAAAATAGGGTTTCTAACGAGAGTAAAAACTTTCTTTAGAACAGATGCTACAGTGGTTACTAAAGTCGCATATGATCAGCAAAAAGAATTTTTTGACTTTTTTTATAGTAAACTAACGGAGCAACAGAAAGGAATTTTTGAGGCCTATTTAGCTTTTCCTAGTCTTTGCAAATGGGGAAGGATAAAACTATTAGTAAAAAATAAATTTAGATTGGGCCAATATCGTGGTGTTCTCATTTTGAAAACTATTTTAAGGCGGGCCATTTAAATGATTACGATATTAACACCAACCTATAATAGAGCTTATACACTAAATCGTTTATATAATTCTCTATGTGAGCAAACCAATAAGCGTTTTAATTGGTTAATAGTTGATGATGGTAGTACAGATAATACCATTAATTTAATAGAAAAATTGCAACGTGATAATAGAATAGATATTGAATATTTATATCAAGAAAATAGTGGTAAGCATATAGCAATAAATAATGGTGTAACTCACTGTGCAAGGGATTGGGTGTTTATTGTTGATAGTGATGATATTTTGACCAATGATGCTATAAAAATAGCCATTGATGAAATAATTAACCATCAAGAACATGATCAAATTATAGGTCTATGTTTTAGAAGAGCATTTTTAGATAAGAAAATTATTGGTAATAAAGTATCTGGGGATGTTTTAAGAATTAATCCGACAAAGGCTACACATCTGTTTCAGGGTGATTTAGCTTATATTTTTAAGCATACAGCTTTGCAAAATAATCCTTTTCCCACTATACCTGATGAGAAGTTTGTACCAGAGCTTTATGTGTGGAATAAAATAGCCGATCAAGGACAAATACTCTTTTTCCCAGAAAAATATATCTATTTAACAGAGTATTTAGAGGATGGTTATTCAAAAAACTTTGCCTCAAACTTACAGAAAAATCCTAAAGGATTTAAATTGTTTTATCAAGATCAACTAAAAAGAGAAAAAAATTGGAAGAACAAATTGAAGTGTTTTATTCGATCTATGCAATGTTCTCATTATATAGCTGCTAATAATAAAAAGGACAGTGAGTGAAGGTTTTTTTTCTAATTACAGGGCTTGGTATGGGAGGTGCTGAGCAACAGGTAGTTAGTTTAGTGGATCAATTAGCTAAGCTTGGTCATCAGATAGTTTTGTGTTATCTAACTGGTGAAGGAAAGGTTTTACCTTTACAAAAAGAAGTTGAAGTAATTGCCCTTAATACTAAAAAGAATCCTTTCGCATTAGGAGTAGCCTTATTTAGGTTAATAAAAATTATAAAGCAATTTAAACCAGATGTTATTCATAGCCATATGGTTCATGCAAATATTATCGCTCGTTTGGCGCATCTGTTTTCAAGAAGGGAAACTGTATTAGTTTGTACAGCACATAATAAGTATGAAGGGGGTAAGTTAAGAATGTTAGCTTATCGCTTAACAGATTGGCTTGCTGATATTTCAACCAATGTTAGTGCTGAAGCTGTGGATGAGTTTGTTGCTAAGAAAGCAACCAAGCAAGATCGCATGATAGTTATGTACAATGGTATTGATACTGATAAATTTCAGTTTAATCTAATAAAACGCCACGAATTACGCCAGCAATATCAAATCTCAGATGAAACCAAAGTACTGTTAGCTATTGGCCGTTTAACTGAAGCTAAAGATTATCCTAATTTATTACAGGCCTATGCAACATTGAAGGAAGCTAATACAGTCTTGTGGATAGTTGGCACAGGAGAAGAAAACTATAAGGCTCATTTGCAGGTATTAATTGAACAATTGGCTATTACCAATAAAGTTTTTTTCTTGGGTGTTAGAAATGATATTGCAGCTTTATTATCTGCCGCTGATCTTTTTGTTTTATCATCGGCTTGGGAAGGATTTGGTTTAGTCGTAGCTGAGGCTATGGCCTGTGAACGATTAGTTGTAGCTACTGATTGTGGTGGGGTTCGCGAAGTATTAGGTGATTGTGGTTGGCTTGTACCACCTAAACAAAATAAAATATTAACGGTAGCCATGGAAGAAGCTTTAAATATATCCACAGAGCAAGCTTTAAAGTTAACGAAAAAAGCACAACAAAGAGTGCTAATACATTATAATATAGAGAATATTACTCAACAGTGGTTAACACTGTATCAAAAATTATTAGACAATAAACGTAGGTAAATTAGGTATTACATGAAAATACTAGTCACAGGTGGTGCTGGCTTTATTGGTTCGGCTTTAGTGCGTTTTTTAATTAATGAAACTGATAATACAGTTATTAATGTTGATAAGTTGACTTATGCAGGCAATTTAGAGTCATTAAAAACCATTGCTGATTCTGATCGTTACTTTTTTGAGCAGGTTGATATTTGTGATAAAGCAGCATTAGAAAAAGTATTTGCAACACATCAACCCGATTTAGTTATTCATTTAGCCGCAGAATCACATGTGGATCGTTCAATTACAGGTCCAGCCGCTTTTATTGAAACCAATATTGTAGGTACTTATACCTTATTAGAAACTACACGTCATTATTGGAATACTTTAACAGAAATAGCTAAACAGGCATTTCGCTTTCATCATGTTTCTACCGATGAGGTTTATGGCGATTTAGAAGGTACTACTGATCTATTTACAGAAACCACACCTTATGAACCTAGCTCGCCTTATTCAGCGAGTAAAGCCAGTTCTGACCATCTAGTAAGGGCGTGGGGACGTACTTATGGTTTACCTATTTTAGTTACTAACTGTTCAAACAATTACGGCCCCTATCATTTTCCTGAAAAATTAATCCCCTTAATGATTCTAAATGCCTTAGAGGGTAAACCTTTACCCGTCTATGGTGAGGGCAATCAAATTCGTGATTGGCTCTATGTGGAAGATCATGCAAGGGCACTCTATACTGTTTTAACCCAAGGTAAAGTAGGGGAAACCTATAATATTGGCGGTCATAATGAGAAACGTAATATTGATGTGGTAAAAGCTCTATGCAATTTATTGGAAGAGTTAGCACCTAGTCATCCACAAGGTGTAAAGCAATATACTGATCTGATTACCTATGTTAAAGATCGTCCTGGTCATGATGTGCGCTATGCCATAGATGCCAGTAAAATAGCTAATGAACTCGGTTGGAAACCACAGGAAACCTTTGAGACGGGGTTAAGGAAAACAGTTGCATGGTATTTGGCTAATACTGAATGGGTTGAGCATGTAAAAAGTGGTTCTTATCGCCAATGGATAGCTAAGCAATATGGCTAATAAAATACTTTTATTAGGTAAAAATGGTCAGGTTGGCTGGGAGTTACAGCGATCTTTAGCACCTGTAGGGCAGTTGTTAGCTTTAGATCGTCATGATCAAGGTGGTGATTTAACTGATCTAAAAAGTTTACAAAAGCTAATAGCTGATTACCAACCTCATATTATAGTTAATGCAACTGCTTACACAGCGGTTGATAAAGCTGAGTCAGAAGCAGAACTTGCTCTACAAATTAATGGAAAGGCTGTTGAATTTTTAGCTGAGCAGGCTAAACAATATAATAGTTGGCTAATACATTACTCAACTGATTATGTATTTGATGGTAGTGGTGAAACAGCAAGATTGGAAGCTGCTAAAACTAATCCATTAAATATTTATGGTAAAACTAAATTAGTGGGTGAACAAGCTATCCAGCAACTAGTGGATAATTATCTAATATTTCGAACATCTTGGGTTTATGCAACGCATGGTAATAACTTTATTAAAACTATGTTACGTTTAGCCAAAGAGCGAGAAGAGTTAGCTATAATTAATGATCAAGTAGGAGCACCTACTGGAGCTGAGTTAATAGCAGATATCACAGCACATGCAATTAAACAACTTAAGCCTGAATTGTCAGGTATTTATCATTTAACAGCTAGTGGTGAAGCTTCTTGGTATGATTTTGCTAATGTTATTTTTGATGAGGCAAAGCTTTATATTGCGGATCAACTAAAAGTTAAAAATGTTAATCCAATTACAACGGATGCTTACCCAACACCAGCCCAACGTCCATTAAACTCAAGATTAGCGACTACTAAACTAAAAACAGCATTTAACGTGACTTTGCCAGATTGGCAATTAGGTGTTAAACGTGTGATTGCTGAATTGTTAACTGAATAGTAAAAAGGTGTATAAATGAAACTAATCCAAACAAAGATTGCTGATGTGGTTATTATTGAACCACAGGTTTTTGGCGATGATCGTGGTTGGTTTATGGAAAGCTATAATGAGCAGAAGTTTTTTACTGCTTTAAAAGCGTTAAATTTGCCTACGCCTAGACCTTTTGTTCAAGATAATCATTCGTGCTCACAAAAGGGTGTATTAAGAGGTTTACATTTTCAACGTGCTCCTTATGCACAAGGTAAGTTAGTAAGGGTGATACAAGGTTCTGCATGGGATGTGGCGATTGATATTCGAGCGGGTTCACCGACCATAGGGCAATGGACAGCAGTAGAATTATCTGCTGAAAATAAAAAGATGTTATGGATTCCCGAAGGATTTGCCCATGGGTTTTTAGCACTGGAAGATAATACTCATTTTTTATATAAAACAACTGATTATTATCATAAAGATTCAGAAAGTGCGATTTGTTGGAGTGATCCTATATTAGCTATTGACTGGCCGCAGTTAGATATTGATATATTGGTTTCTGAAAAAGATGCAAAAGCGCCTAGTTTTAAAGAGTATTTGGCTAAGGAACAACTACTTGAATGAAAGTAGCAATTATAGGTACGACAGCCCATTCAATTTTAGGGTTTCGTATTGATCTTATTAAATCACTTATTGCTAAAGGTCATGAGGTTTATGCTTTTGCTCAAGATTATCAACAATCATCTAAGCAAGCAGTAGAAGCGTTAGGTGCAATAGCAGTTCAATATCGTTTTAATCGAACAGGTTTAAACCCTTTTGTTGATTTAGTTAATACCTATAAACTAGTTAAACAATTAAAGTTTTACAGTATAGAACAAACTTTTTGTTATTTTACTAAACCAGTTATTTTTGGCACATTGGCAGCAGTTTTAGCTGGTGTAAAACGTCGTTATGCAATGTTAGAGGGATTAGGTTTTACTTTTACGCCTCAAGCAGAAGGAATCCCCTTTAAAACAAAACTATTAAAGCGAGTACAAGTTTTTCTTTATCAATGTACTTTGCCTTATTTAAATCGCCTTATTTTATTAAATGATGATGACAGAAAAGATTTAATAGAACATTACAATATTAAAGTAAACACTGCTATTTTAGGTGCGATAGGGCTTAATTTATCGGATTATCCTTATACTCCAGTTAAAGATACCACCGTTTCTTTTTTATTTATTGGGAGATTATTAAAAGAAAAGGGAGTTTTTCAGTTTGTTGAAGCTGCTAAAATAGTAAAACAAAAATATCCTCAGGCAGAGTTTGTCATACTAGGTCCAATTGATACAGAAAATCCAGGTGGGTTAACAGCGTTAGAATTACAAAAATTAATAGATGAACATACTATTATTTGGCCTGGTTTTGTTAGTAATGTTGCTGACTGGATTAAAAAAAGCAGTGTTTTTGTATTGCCTTCTTTTTATAGAGAGGGGTTCCCTCGTAGTACCCAAGAAGCAATGGCTATTGGTAGGGCAGTTATTACCACTAATGTTCCTGGTTGTAGGGAGACAGTACAAGAGGGGGTTAATGGTTTTTTAGTCGCTCCATATTCAGCAGAACTATTGGCTGATAAAATGTGTTATTTCATTGAGCATCCTGAGAAGATTATTGAAATGGGTAATAATAGCTATCAAATTGCTCAACAAAATTTTGATGCAGCTAAAGTGAATAAGCGTTTAATAGAGTTATTGGAGCTCTAAATGAAAAAAGTGTTAATAACGGGGGCTACGGGGTTTGTTGGACAGGCTTTTGTTAAAAGACTATTAGCAGATCATCGTTATATACCTGTAATAACTGTACGTAAACCGCTTGCCCAACATAGTGAGCTACAGCAATTTGTAGTCACTGATTTAGCTCAGCCAGTTGATTGGAGCGAAGCACTAAATAATACGGATATTGTGGTCCATATTGCTGGTCGTGCTCATATTTTAAAAGAAACAGCAACAGATCCATTACAAGCCTTTCGTGATATTAATGTAGAGGCTACTATACAATTAGCGAAACAAGCGCTTGTAGCAGGTGTTAAGCGTTTTATTTTTGTGAGCTCAATAGGTGTTAATGGTAACCATACTGAACAGCCCTTTACTGAACAAGATACACCTAATCCACAAGGTGATTATGCAGTTTCTAAGTTTGAGGCAGAACAAGCGTTGTGGCAATTAACTAAAGATACCCATATGGAGTTAGTTATTATTAGGCCTCCTTTAGTGTATGGGGAAGGGGTGAAGGCTAATTTCCTTTCCTTAATTAAATGGGTGTATCGAGGTGTTCCTTTACCATTAAGTTTGATTAACAATAAACGTTCTTTTGTTAATGTAGATAATTTAGTTGATTTATTGTGGACAGTTATGGAACATCCTAAGGCAGCTAATCAACTATTTTTAGTGGCTGATGGAGAGGATTTATCAACACCTCAACTATTAAAGGCAGTGGCTAAAGCAATGAATAAGTCTACTAATTTAATACCAATCCCCGTAACTTGTCTAAGATTAATGGCTACACTAGTAGGGAAAAAAAATATAGCAAGGCAATTATGTGATTCATTGCAGGTGGATATCACTAAAGCAAAAACATTATTAGATTGGACACCAAAAGTTACTGTTCAGCAAGGATTAGAAAAAACAGTTAATGTTTTTCTAAAGGATAAAGCATAATGTCTTTGTCATTACTAATATTAGTTATTATTGCTACGTTAGCCAGTGGTCTATTAACTTATTTAATAAAAAATTATGCGTTAGCAAAAAGCTTAATGGATATTCCAAATGAACGTAGTTCTCATACCATTCCTACACCTAGAGGTGGTGGTGTAGCGTTTGTTATTGTTTTTCTGTTTTTATTACCCTTTTTATATTGGTGGCAATTAATTCCTGAGTTTGCTCTATGGGGACTATGGGGGGCAGGCATTATTGTGGCAATCATAGGTTTTTTAGATGATCATGGCCATATCGCTGCACGTTGGCGTTTATTAGCTCATTTTATAGCAGCTATTTGGTTACTGTATTGGTTTTCAGGATTTCCCAATCTAACTGTGTTAGGTATTAATTTACCGCCTGTTATAACTTCTATATTAGCTGTATTTTATTTGGTGTGGCTGCTTAATCTTTATAACTTTATGGATGGTATTGATGGTATTGCTAGTGTTGAGGCTATTTGTGTTTGTCTGAGTGGAGCATTACTTTATTATGTGGCAGGTTATTCATTAATAAGTTATACAGCACTTATTTTAGCAGGTGTTGTAGCTGGTTTTTTATACTGGAATTTTCCACCTGCTAAAATTTTTATGGGAGATGCTGGTAGTGGTTTCTTAGGCATTATTTTAGGCGGTTTATCTATCCAAGCTGCTTGGATTTCATCTCAACTATTTTGGGCTTGGCTTATTTTGTTGGGAGTATTTATTGTGGATGCTACTTGGACACTAGTTCATCGTTTATTACGTAAAGAGAAAGTATATGAGGCCCATCGTAGCCACACTTACCAATTTGCAGCAAGGTATTTTGGAAAACATACCCCTGTTACACTAGCTGTGTTACTGATTAATATTGTATGGTTACTACCCATTGCGCTATTGGTTGCTAGTAATGATTTTAATGGACTATTTGCATTGTTAATTGCTTATTTACCTCTATGTTGTTTAGCTTATATATTTAGGGCAGGTTCAGCAGAGCAGTAATTAATTGAAAATTATGCCAGATAATACTTTACCTAAAGATAATTTCTATCAAAGAGTACTACAAGCAGTTTATAGTATTCCTTATGGTAAAGTGGCAACTTATGGTGAGATTGCTCGTCAGGCGGGTTCTTCTCGTGCTGCACGTCAAGTAGGCGGTATATTAAAAAAACTACCTGAGGATTCATCACTTCCTTGGTTTAGAATAGTTAATCGTCATGGCAGAATATCTTTAACAGGGGATGATTATCAACGCCAATATCAAGCACTGATTGCAGAAGGAATAGTCTTTAGCAAGGATGGTCGTATAGATTTACAACAATTTGGGTATTTCAGTTAATAACTAAAGCTATTTTGCCATTAATCTGATTACTTGCTAGAGCCTCAAAAGCCTGTTCTGCTTCTTCAATAGCAAAGCTTTTAGCTAGATTATGAGAGAGCTGATTAGTTTCAAATAAGGGCCAGACTTTGTCTGTTAGTCCTTTAATTAGGGTTGCTTTAAAATCGTTATCACGACTACGTAAAGTTGAGCCTGTAAGTTGAATACGTTTCGCTAGTAGTTTAGCTAAATTAATTTCTGCTTTATGACCACCCATCATAGCGATAATAACCCAACGGCCATCCACATTGAGCAGATCAGTATTAAGTGCCATATAATCAGCACCTACAGGGTCTAAAATAACATCAAAAGGGGCATCTTTAGTAAGAGCATCTAGGTTTTCTGTACGTACAACACCACCTTGAGCACCTAATGATAGGCAATAGTCTAATCTAGCTTGGCTACCTACTGTTACCCAGCAAGGATTATTAAAAGCTTTACATAGTTGTATAGCTGCAGAGCCTACACCACCAGCCCCAGCATGAATTAAGACCTTTTCAGTAGATTTTAATTGCGCGATCTGAAATAAATTCAACCAAGCGGTGGCATATACTTCTGGTATTACAGCTGCTTCTATTAATGAAAGATTTTTGGGTACAGGTAGTAAATGACGAGCATCTATAACCACTTCCGATGCCATTGCTCCACCTGCTAATAAAGCACAAACTCGATCACCTACTTGCCAATTGGTGACTTGATTAGTTTCTGTAATAATACCTGCACATTCTAAACCTAATGCTTCAGTAATACCTTTAGGTGGAGGATATTTACCTTGGCGTTGTAGCAAATCTGCTCGATTTAAGCCAGCAGCAGCAACTTGCACTCTTACATAGCCTTTAGGACAATCAATAAATTGTTCTGGTTGCCAATTTAGCTGCTTGGCTATGCTATAGAGTGCTTTCATATTATCTACTTTGTTTGCTCATGATAGGTAATATAGTCTAATAAAACATGAGCTGTTTCTACTAAATAACCATCTTTTTCAGGCTTTGGCGTTGCATTCTCTTCGAGTTCTTTATTAAATTCAGTTTCTAATGCATCTAATTTATCAATAGGCTTATCACCTTTAGCGATACGTCTAGTATTCTCTAGATTAAGCAGTTCTTGCTCTGCTTGATCTTTTTGTTGCTTACGTTGTTTTATATTCAACGAAAGTGTTTTTTCTTCAGCCAGTTTTTTTACTAAATCAGCACGTTGCTTATAGTAAACAAAATCTGGATTATTTTTAGCACGCTCATCATGTTTTTGCTGTAAATTATCTAATACAGTACTAAAGGGATTATTAATCGCTGAAATAGCAGGATTTATAGTATCCCATGGCATCGCTTCAGGTAGGCTGCTTTCACCAATTTGTTCAGTATTTATAATAGAAGGGTAGCTAATGTCAGGTACAACTCCTTGATTTTGCGTACTTTGTCCTGAAACACGATAGAATTTAGCAACAGTTAATTTAAGCTCTCCATGTTTTAATGGTAATACAGATTGTACAGTACCTTTACCAAAGGTTTGGCTACCTACTATTAATGCACGATGATAGTCTTGCATAGCACCTGCAAAAATTTCAGAAGCAGAAGCAGATAGTCGATTGACTAAGATAATAAGTGGGCCATTATAGATAGGCGATTGTTTAACTTTACCATCTTTTTCAGATGCTGAGGCATCATCAAGCACTGTCACTTGTCCATTACTATCACGAACCTGTACAGCAGGTCCTAAGGGTAAAAATAAACCTGTTAATTCAGTAGCCTCTTGTAATGAGCCACCACCATTATTACGCAGATCAATAATAATACCTTCTACCTTTTCTTTTTTAAGTTCTGTGAGTAAGTTTTTTACGTCACGAACACTACTTCTATAGTTAGGGTCATTATTTCTAACGCCTTTAAAGTCAAGATAAAAAGTAGGCAGTTCAATAATTCCAATTTTTCTTGATTTACCTTGATAATCTAGATTAAGCACAGATTTCTTTGCTGCTTGATCTTCAAGTTTAATGGCCTCACGGATTATGGTGACTTTCTTGGTAGTCAAATCTCCAGGTGGATTAGAAGCAGGAATAACTTCTAATTGAACCTTGGAACCTTTAGCGCCACGTATTTTTTTAACAACTTCCTCTAAACGCCAGCCAATAATATCAATCATTTCTTCTTTATCTTGGCCTACAGCTACAATTCGGTCGGCTGGAGCAAGTTGTTTTGATTTGGCAGCAGGGCCAGCAGGCACTAAACGGACAATTTTGACATAGTCATTATCACTTTGTAGAACAGCACCAATACCTTCTAAAGAAAGACTCATATTGATATCAAAGTTTTCCGCAGTCTCTGGTGACATATACTCAGTATGTGGATCATAAGAAGTCGCGAAAGCATTGATATAGCTTTGGAAGATATCTTCACTGGAAATTTGTTTTAAGCGTTTTAATTGATTTTGGTAACGCTTCGTGAGTTGTGAAGTAATATCTTCGTTCTTTTTATTGGTTAATTTTAAGCGTAATACATCATCAGTGAACTGTTTAGTCCATAAATCATGTTGTTCAGCTAGATCTTTTGGCCAAGGGGCTTTTTCACGATCAATTAATAATGTTTCATTACTATTAAAATCAATTTTATCAATACCGTTTTCAAGTTTAGCTAGTAGAAACTCAACACGACTTTGTACACGCTCTAAATAACGTTGATAGATAGTATAACCTTGTTTTAATTGTCCATAGCGTAGTAGACGGAAAAATTGTGTACGTAATGGTGCAAACTCATCAATATCTGATTGTAAAAAGAAACTCCGTTGAGGATCTAAAGATTTTAGATAACTATCAAATACAACTGTTGAGCGAGCATCATCAAGTGGTAATTTTAAGTAATGATGGCGGCGTAATATTTCAAAAATATTTAAACTGGTAATAATCTGATTTTCATCAGGTTTAAGGTCTTTCCAAGCTACTGCTTTTGCATCTTTTTTAGTGGTTGTTTTGGCAGGAGTAGCCGACACATCTGCCAAAACACTAGGTGCAGTAATGCCCATTGAAAAAAGTAAAGCACCTGTACAGCTAAAAGCACAAAGTGTGGATATAATTTTTTTAGTGGAAATATTTTTCATGGGTTTTAACATTGTTCCATTAATTAATAAATAATATTACGCCAGAATAAAAGGGATAATAAAACAATAATTTAGTCTTTCCTAACTATATTCTGTAAGAAATTCTTTTATTCGGTGTGCGGCTTCTATACACTCATCAATAGGTGCTACTAAAGCCATCCTTACCCTGTTAGCGCCTGGATTAAAACCATCTACCTCCCTAGACAAGTAAGAACCAGGTACTACCAGTACGTTTTGTTTCACTAATAATTGTTTAGTAAATTCAGTGTCTGCTATAGGGGTTTTAGGCCATAAATAAAAACCACCATCAGGTTTTTGAATATCCATAACAGGCGCTAGAATCTCTAAAACAGCATCGTATTTTGCACGATAGAGGGCTCGATTAGCAATAACATGTTGTTCATCTTGCCAAGCAGCTATACTTGCATATTGTGTGTGTTCTGCCATAGCACAGCCATGGTAGGTGCGGTAAAGCAGATATTGTTTTAATATTTTGGCATCACCAGCAACAAAACCAGAACGTAATCCAGGTAGGTTAGAGCGCTTTGATAAACTATGGAAAACTACACACTTATCAAAATCATTGCGTCCTAATTCTGCACAGGCTGTTAATAAACCAGCAGGTGGGCTGTTTTCATCAAAATATAATTCGCTATAGCATTCGTCAGAAGCAATAATGAAATTATAAGTGTCAGCCAGTTGAATAAGCTTTTTAAGTGTTGTTACAGGAACAAGCGCCCCAGTGGGGTTACCAGGTGAGCATAAAAATAAAATTTGGCAACGCTGCCAAATTTCAGATGGTACAGCATCGAAGTCTGGGTTAAAGCCATTCTCAGCTAAACAAGGTAAATAATGAGGTTTAGCGCCAGCTAATAATGCTGCTCCCTCATAAATCTGATAGAAAGGGTTAGGACTTACCACTAAAGCATCTTTGGTGTTATCAATAACTGCTTGCGTAAAAGAGAATAAAGCTTCACGAGTACCATTAACAGGTAAGATATGCTGTTCAGGTGTTACCCAGCCATCAGGTACAGTAAAACGTTTCTCAACCCAGCTAGCCATTGCTTGACGTAATGATAGTAAACCAGCGGTAGTAGGGTAGACGGCTAGTTTATCAATATGTTCTATTAGAGCCTGTTTAACGAAAGCAGGGGATTCATGCTTTGGTTCGCCAATAGATAAAGCAATTGCTGTTTTATTAGGGTTTGCTTTTACATCACTCAATAAAACCCTTAATTTTTCAAAGGGATAAGGTTGTAATTTTTCTAGTAATGGATTCATATTGTTAATAGTTTTAAGTTAAATAGATAGTATAAAATTATCAGAAGCAGGTTGAGAGGTTTCTGATAGCTTGTTAATAATAGTTTGCTGTAGTTCGTTTATTAGTTCATTGTCAGAGATAGCATGACCTGTTTTATCAATAACTAAAAAGTTATCTTCTACTCGCTCCCCTAAGGTGGTTATTTTAGCACCTTGAATGGTTAAATCATAAGACAAAAATATTTTAGCAATACGTGCTAGTAAACCAGGCCTATCAGGAGCCTCTATTTGTACAATGCTAACATCGTTTTGTGGGTCATTATAAATAGATACTCTTGGCTTAAAGGTAAAGTGCTTTAGCTGCCTAGGCACACGACGTTGAATAATAGTTTGATAGTTTTCTGGATTTTTTAGACCATTAATAAGTTCTTCACGTATGGTATTTATACGGTGTTGATCTTGACCTATGGATGAGCCATCTTCATTTAAAACAATATAGGTATCTAGTGAAAACTTAGAAGTTGAAGGTAAAATTCGTGCATCCTGAATACTAAGGTTCAGTTGTCCCATAATAGATACTGTTACTGCAAAGAAATCCCATTGCTTGGGTGCATAAATAAAGATTTGTGATGCACTACCAATACCTCGTTGTGAGGTTTGTTTAAATAGCACTAATGGGTCTTGGTTATTTTCGTGATGTAAAATAGCTTCGGTATGCCAAGCAATATCACTGGAAGTATGACGTAAAAAGTAATCTTCTCCCATTTGCGACCATAACGACATAATTTCATCTTCATCAATACCACTACGAATTAAAATATCCATAGCAGCTTGTTGGGTTTGATGAATTTGCTCATTGCGACCTAGCGGATTGGTTAAGCCGCGTCTTAAGGCACGTTTGGTTTCTGTATAAAGTTGTTGTAGTAAGGTGGCACGCCAAGAATTCCAAAGAGTAGGGTTGGTAGCGTTAATATCAGCTACGGTTAGTACATACAGATAGTTAAGATGATTTTCATCGCCTACGCGTAGTGCAAAATCATTAATTACTTTAGGATCAGTTAAATCTTTGCGTTGAGCGGTGGTAGACATAATCAAATGGTTAGCCACTAACCATGCAATAAGTTCAGTGTCTTCTGTAGGGAGTCGATGTAGCTTACCAAAATTAAATACTTCTTCTGCACCAATTTCTGAGTGATCACCACCACGTCCTTTGCCTATATCATGAAATAAGCCTGCTAAGTAGATTAATTCAGGTTTAGCCAGTTTTAGGAATACTTTGCTAGGTAATGGAAACTTTTCCATCATCTCTGAACGAGACAGTTTTCTTAAATGTTTGATAACATTTAAGGTATGTGCATCTACCGTATAAATATGGAATAGATCATATTGCATTTGTCCAACAATATGACCAAATGCAGGAATATAGCGGCCTAAAATACCATAACGATTCATGCGTCTTAGGTTACGATGAATATCTGACTCACACTTAAATAGGTCGAGGAATAGTTGTGAGTTTGTAGGATCATGCCGAAATTTATCATTAATCAGATGTCTAGCTTCACATAATAGGCGAATAGTATTTGCCCTAATTCCCCATATTGCAGGGTTTTTTGCCAGTACTAAAAAGATCTCTAAAAGAGCAGAGGGTTCTTTTTTAAATACATCAGGTTGAGTAACTTCAATAAAATCATTACGTATTTGAAAATGATTATTTAGTGGCGTGATAGTAGGCGTTTTATTTTTTTCTAAAATAACTTCTTTAAAATGCTGATAAATAATTTCATTAATGCTCGAAACATTCATTACCATTCGGTAATATTTCTTCATTAATTGTTCAATGGCTACTTTAGGTTCTTCCGCCGTATAACCTAATAAATTGGCTACTTTAGCTTGATAGTCGAGCAGTAAGCGGTCTTCTGCGCGGTTAGCTAACATATGTAGGGCGTAGCGTACTTTCCATAAAAAAAGCAGCGAGGCATTCATTACACGATATTCATTTTCTGTAATAAAGCCTTTAGCAATCATGGCATGTAGTTTTAATTTGCCATACTCTCTACGACCAATCCATAAAATAGTTTGAATATCTCTTAAGCCACCAGGAGAACCTTTTACATTGGGTTCTAAGTTATATTCTGTATCGTTATATTTTTCATGGCGAGCTTTTTGCTCAAGGTATTTCTGAATAAGAAATTCTGAGCTTGGCCACATATGTTCAGTACTGGTTGCCGCTAGCATTTGTTTGCGGAGAGTATCTGCCCCTGTAATGGTACGGCATTCAATTAGGTTGGTAATGATTGTTAGGTCATTGCGGGCATGTTCAGCACATTCATCCAGTGTACGAACACTATGACCAATTTCTAAACCAATATCCCATAACAGCATTAAAAACTTCTCAATAGAGGAGGTAAACTGCTCTTGATAACCATTTTCTATAAGAATTAATACATCAATATCTGAATGAGGGTGCAATTCTCCACGACCATAACCACCTACTGCTAATAGTGCAATTCGGTTAGATTCTGGCCAGCTAAATTGCTTCCAAGCTTGTATAAGAATTTGGTCAATAAGCCATGCACGTTCAGTGATGAGCTTACGAATGTCGTAACCAGTGCAAAAGCGTTGATCTAGAATAGTACATGCTTGCTTAATCACTTTTTTAAAAGCTGCAATAGGACTTGATTTTAAGGCAAGTTCTGCTTGGAATTGCCCTTGATCAAATAGTTCAGCAGTACTACTCATAACCACTTATCTCCAACTACTAATTGCTGCGGGGAAAAGTTTCTTCTTTACGTAATGTTAATACTTCATAGCCATGATTGGTTACTAAGATCATATGCTCATATTGGGCTGATAATTTACGATCTTTAGTAATAGCCGTCCAGCCATCACCTAATGTGCGTGTCTCATAACGACCTTGGTTAATCATCGGTTCGATGGTAAAGATCATGCCTTCTTTAAGCTCTAAACCTGTGCCTGTTTTACCATAGTGTAAAACTTGTGGTGCTTCGTGGAAACCAGTACCAATACCGTGTCCGCAATAGTCGCGTACGACAGAGAAGCCATTTTTCTCTGCATGTTTTTGAATAATTGCACCAATATCACCTAAGTGTGCACCAGGTTTTACTAATTCAATAGCCATATACATACATTCTTGAGTGACTTTGCATAAACGGTCTGCCCACTCAGGAACATCACCCAGTAAATACATTTTACTGGTATCACCATGGTAACCATCTTTAATAACCGTAATATCAATATTAACAATATCACCATTCTTTAATGGCTTATCATTTGGAATACCATGACAAACAACGTGGTTTACAGAAGTGCAAATAGATTTAGGGTAACCATGATAGTTTAATGGAGCCGGGATAGCTTGTTGTACATTAACGATATAGTCATGACAAATAGTATTTAATTCGTCCGTGGTTATGCCTACTTTAACATGTTCATCTAGCATTTCTAATACTTCAGCTGCTAGACGGCCAGCAATGCGCATTTTTTCAATGTCTTCAGCTGTTTTAATGATTACACTCATAAGTTCTCGTCAAAAGTCATATTGTATTTATAGAAAGTCGCTATTTTAACAGGTTCAATTGGAAAAAACTAAAAAGTTGCAGAACTAAGATCTATATTTTTATAGACCTTAGTTATAAGAGAAAAAACTATTGTTGACGAAGCGCTGTAATACGATCTTCTAAGCGAGGGTGACTCATAAAGAGTTCTTGTAAGCCACTTTTTAATGAACCATTAATACCAAATGCTTGTAAGCTATCGGGCATTTCAGCAGGAATATTGGCTTCAGCCTGTAAGTGTTGTAATGCTGAAATCATTGCAATAGGGCTTACTAATGAAGCACCTGCATAATCTGCACGGTATTCTCGTTTTCTTGAGAACCACATAACAATCATAGTGGCTAATATACCTAATACTAGTTCAGCGGCAATTGTCGCAACAAAGAAACCTATGCCGCGACCATTTTCATTTTTAAAGACTACTCTATCCACAAAGTAACCGATAATACGGGCAAAAAACATAACAAAGGTATTAACTACCCCTTGAATTAGGGCAAGCGTTACCATATCGCCATTAGCTACGTGGCCAATTTCATGACCAAGTACCGCTTTTACTTCATCAGGCGAGAAACGCTCAAGTAAACCTTGACTGACTGCCACTAAGGCAGCGTTTTTGTTCCAGCCTGTGGCAAAAGCATTAGCTTCATAAGCAGGGAAAATACCCACTTCTGGCATTTTAATACCTGCTTTTTGAGAAAGCTCTTGTACCGTTTGGATTAACCATTGCTCATGGCGTGTTCTAGGTTGTTCAATTACCTGTACATTCATGGCTCGTTTGGCCATAAATTTAGATATAAACAGCGAGATCAATGATCCAGCAAAGCCAACAATAGCACAGAAAATAAGTAAAGCAGTTAAATTAAGGCCATCTTGCCCCATATAACCTGAAAAACCCAATAAACTTAGTACAATACCTGCTACTACGACAATGGCTAAGTTGGTTAATAGATATAGGAAAATACGTGTCATCTAGCTAAAAACTCCTAAGTAAAACTATTTTGTTTTTTATACTTGTGTTGTATAAGGTTTATTAGAGAGAAGTTCAAGCAAAGGTTTATTTCAAACTATGTCTGAAAAATTTTCAAGACTATCAATATTAAATAATTGAAGTGCTTCATAGATTGTCTTTAGTCGAAAAAGAATAGATTTATCCCTATAAAACTACTACTATTATCACCTTTTATTAATTGAATGGATTTTACCATTAGGCCAACTATGCAATCGAGTAATAATAAGCTTGAAATATTTACTTTTTTTGTCATTTTAGTATTTTTTAGCTGTGCTTTCTTAAACATTATGTTGCCATTTTTTGGCGCTATTTTTTGGGCTATTATTTTAACTATTTTGTTTAGCCCTATGCAAAGAAATTTAGAGCATCGTTTAAAGGGCAAAAATAATTTAGCGGCTTTTATTACTGTTTGTATTTGTATCTTAATAGTGGTTATTCCTGTTATTTTTGTTATTAATTCATTATTTCAAGAAAGTTCTGCATTATTAACCCGGATGAAAGAGGGTAAGTTTGATATTGGCCAATATTTACAACATATTATGGATGGTTTACCTGCTCCTTTACAAAGTTTAATGGAGAGAATGGGGTGGAATTTAGATATCGCTGATATCAAAGATAGATTAGCCAATGTGGGAATGAAAGCGTTAAGTTTTGCAGGTAATCAAGCCTATAGTATTGGGCAGGTTACACTACAATTTGCGATTAGCCTCTGTGTAATGCTGTATTTGTTGTTCTTTTTATTACGTGATGGGTCATGGTTAGGACAAAGTATCAAGCGTGCTATCCCTATTTCTGATGACCGTAAATCTGATTTATATGAAAGATTTTCTATTGTTATTAGAGCAACTGTCAAAGGTAATATTATCGTAGCTTGTATACAGGGAGCATTAGGTGGTATTGCTTTTTGGTTTTATGGTATTCAGGGTGCTATATTGTGGGGCACCATTATGGCTGTTCTTTCACTATTACCAGCAGTAGGTGCTAGTTTAGTGTGGGGGCCTGTAGCTATTTATTTCTTGGTAACAGGTATGATTTGGCAAGGTGTTAGTTTAATTGTCTTTGGTGCAGTGGTTATTGGCATGATTGATAATGTATTACGCCCCATTTTAGTAGGTAAAGATACTAAATTACCAGATTGGTTAATTCTGTTGTCAACCTTAGGTGGTATTTCTGTTTTTGGTATTAATGGTTTTGTATTGGGGCCATTAGTGGCGGCGATGTTTATTACTGTATGGGCAATATTAACTGAAAGACGTTTACAGTTAGAGGACACTAGTCAAGCTGAAAGTTTTCATGCTTTAGCTGATGGAAACCAACCAGCTCCTCAACGTAAAAAACGTAGGTACTATAACAACAGGAAACGTAATCAAAACAGCAAAGGAACGGATAACGGAAATGACTAAAGAAGTTGCCTTAGAAACATCATGGAAAAATGTTTTACAAGACGAATTTGAAAAGCCATATATGACCGCTTTGGGAGACTTTTTACGGGCTGAAAAAGCAGCAGGTAAAATAGTTTATCCTAAAGGTTCGCTCATTTTTAATGCATTAAACAGTACACCACTTGATGCTGTAAAAGTAGTGATTTTAGGTCAAGACCCTTACCATGGTCCTAATCAAGCACATGGCCTTAGTTTTTCTGTACAGCCAGGTGTTGTTATTCCACCTTCTTTGGTTAATATATATAAAGAGATCAAACGAGATTTAAATATTGATCCACCTAAACATGGTTGTTTACAATCTTGGGCTGAACAAGGTGTATTACTATTAAATACTTCGCTAACAGTGGAGGCTAATAAAGCAGCTTCGCATTCTAAACAAGGTTGGCAACAGTTTACTGATAGGGTTATTCAAGAAGTAAATCAACACTGTACTAGTGTGGTATTTATGTTGTGGGGCTCGCATGCGCAAAGTAAAAGAAATTTGATTGATCCCACTAAGCATCTTGTTTTATGCTCTGCACATCCTTCGCCTTTATCCGCTCATCGTGGTTTTTTAGGCAATGGGCATTTTAGTAAAGCTAATTATTTCTTAGAACAGCGTGGTATTACACCTATTAACTGGCAATTACCCGCTGTTGTAAATTCTTTGTAATGTAAATTGATTTGGAAATTAAATGACAACATCTGCTTCTATGTTAGATTCAGTCGCTCATATTATTGCAGTGGCTTCTGGTAAAGGTGGCGTTGGTAAGTCAACCACGGCTGCTAATCTTGCACTCGCTTTAAGTCAGCAAGGAGCAAAAGTAGGCATTCTTGATGCAGATATTTATGGCCCTAGCTTAGGTATTCTATTTGGTTTGCCAGAAGGCACTAAGCCAGCGGTAAAAGATGAAAAATATTTTGTACCTATTAAAGCACATGATGTGGCAGTAATGTCTATGGCTTTTTTAGCCTCTGATCAAACACCTATGGCATGGCGTGGTCCTATGGCATCAGGTGCATTATTACAGTTACTTACGCAAACAGCATGGGGTGAGTTAGATTATTTAATTATTGATATGCCACCTGGTACAGGCGATATTCAATTAACGTTAGCACAAAAAGTTCCAGTTACTGCTGCGGTAATTGTGACTACACCACAAGATTTAGCCTTAATTGATGCCAAAAAAGCGATAGGTTTATTTGAAAAAGTAAATATTCCTGTGTTAGGTATCATTGAAAATATGGCTGTGCATATTTGTTCTAATTGTGGCCATGTTGAGCATTTATTTGGCGAGGGTGGTGGTGAGAAACTGGCTAAACAGTACCACGTTCATCTATTAGGTTCATTACCTTTATCATTGTCTATTAGAGAGCAAGCTGATTCAGGTAAACCAACCGTGTTTGCAAATCCTGCTAGTGATGAAGCTAAGCTTTATCAAGCCATTGCTCTGCAAATGGTACAGCAAGTAGCACAGCTAAAAGTGGCCGCTGCTGCTATGCCATTTATAGAAACCACTGATGAATAAGAGAAGTTAGCGGGTTATGCGTTTAAAGTCGATCAAACTAGCAGGTTTTAAATCTTTTGTGGATGCTACGACTGCTTATTTCCCTACAAATATGACGGCAGTAGTAGGGCCAAATGGTTGTGGTAAATCTAATATTATTGATGCTGTGCGTTGGGTAATGGGTGAGGGTTCGGCTAAAAACCTACGTGGCGAATCCATGATAGATGTTATCTTTAATGGTTCTAATACACGTAAACCTGTAACCCAAGCCTCCATTGAACTAATCTTTGATAACAGTGATGGTACTTTACTAGGTGAATACGCTAGTTACGCAGAAATTTCTATTCGTCGTCGGGTTACACGAGATGGTCAAAATCAATACTTTCTAAATGGTACAAAATGTCGTCGTCGCGATATTACCGATATTTTCTTAGGAACAGGGTTAGGGCCGCGTAGTTATTCGATTATTGAGCAGGGCATGATTTCCCGCTTAATTGAAGCTCGGCCTGAGGATTTACGTAATTATATAGAAGAAGCAGCAGGTATTTCTAAATATAAAGAGCGTCGTCGTGAAACAGAAAATCGTATTCATCGTACTCAAGAAAACTTAGCACGTTTATCTGATTTAAGGGAAGAGCTAGGTAGACAGTTAGAACGTTTACATTCGCAGGCTAAATCGGCTGAAAAGTATCAACAATATAAAATAGAAGAAAGACAGTTAAAAGCAGAGTTAACAGCGATACGCTGGCAAACTTTACATAGCCAGACAGAGAATCATCAGCGCATTATTCGAGAACAAGAATTAGCGTTAGAGGCGTTAATCACTGAGCAACAAAATGCAGATACCCATATTGAACAACATCGTGATAAACATCATGATTTATCTGAGCATTTCAATCAGGTGCAAGGGCGTTTTTATGCAATTGGTGGTGAAATTGCGCGTTTTGAACAAAGTATTCAACATAGTCAACAACGATTAAAGCAATTACAAGAAGACAGTATAGAAGCAGAACATAGTTATCAAGAAGCGTTAACAACTATTACAGCAGATGAAGAGCAGTTGGCTATTATTGCTGAAGAAGTTTTATTATTAGAACCAGAAAAAGAATTATTAGCAGCCAAAACAGAAGAAGCGGCTATTCAACTGCATGAAGTTGAAACAGCCATGGCCACTTGGCAAGAGCAATGGCATGAGTTTACTCAAAAAAGCAATGATACAAAACGTCAGGCAGAGGTACAACAATCTCGCACGCAACACTTTGAGCAAAGTTTAGAGCGTATTGCTGAACGCATGCAACGCTTTGTTAGTGAGAGCGAACAGTTAAATGCTGATCCACAAGCAGCCGAAATTTTGCTATTAAATGAGCAGTTGTCTGAGTCTGAACTCGTTATTGAACAAGTTGAAGAAGAAAAAGGACAATTTCAACAAGCTATTCAAAACTTGCGTGGTCAGCGTACAGAGTTAGATCAACGTTATCAGAAGCAACAAAATGATAGTCAACGTTTAGCTGGTCGTATTGCCTCATTAGAAGCATTGCAGCAGGCAGCGTTAAATCCTGATAGTAAAACTGCCCAATGGTTAACTGAGCAGGGTTTAGCAAATAATCAACATTTAGCCGATCGTTTAAAAGTAGTAGAGGGTTGGGAATTAGCGGTTGAAACCATTTTAGGGGCTGATTTACAAGCGATTATTTGTGACTCATTGGACAACGCAAATTTACATAGTTTTACGCAAGGTGAGTTAAGACTTATTCAGCCTATTGCTATGAATACAACTATTACTAATTCTGCTAGCTTGTTGGATAAAGTAATAAGTAAAGATATTGCACCTTCGTGGTTAGCTATGGTTATTCCTGTGGAAACTTTAGATGAGGCATTAGCACAAAGAGCAGGGTTAACGTTAGGACAAAGCCTTATTACAAAAGATGGCTATTGGGTAGGTAGTGACTTTATTCGCATTAAGCGGGGTGAGCAAACCACTACTGGTGTATTAGCCAGAGCGCAAGAACTAGATAAGCTAGTAGAGCAGCAAGCGCAATTAGAAGAGATTATTGAGCAAACCCAGCAAGAGATAGAACAGCTTAATGAGCAACTACAGAATAAAGAACAATCCTTAGCCGACCAACATAAGAAATTGCAACAATTAACCCAACAAATGGGTGAGTTAAAAGCTAAGTTAGTAGCGCGTCGAGCACAGGTAGAGCAAGTAACTCAACGTCGTCAGTATTTAGATAAAGAAATTAGTGAACTAACTATACAGCAACAAGCACAGCATGAAGAGTTAAAGCAAGCTAGGGCTTTATTACAAGAAGCTTTAGATCAAATGGCTGAATATGCTCAGCAAGATATTACCTTGCAGAGTGAGCGTGGTAAGTTACAAACGCAATTAGAACATTGGCGTCGGGAAGAGCGTGTTCAAAAAGATCAATTACACCAGTTATCAATTAAACTAAATGGCTTAGTAACGCAGCAACAAGCAATAGAGCAATCGTTGCAACGATTAAAACAACAAATTGGTCGTTTACAAGAGCGAAAAGAATTATTGCAATCACAATTGGCTGAGGGTAGTGCACCTATAGAAGAGTTACGTTTTAGCCTTGAAGAACAGTTAGAAAAACGTTTACAAGTAGAAGAAGAGTTAAAACAAGCACGTTTGGCTTTAGAAGATGCTGATAGTTCGCTACGTGAAACAGAACAGCGTCGTATAAGGGCAGAGCAACAATCACAAGCTTTAAGGTCGCAGTTAGAACAGCAACGTTTGGATTGGCAAGGGTTAAATGTTCGTAAAAAATCTTTTCAAGAGCAGTTGCAAGAAGATAGTTATGATTTACATACCTTACTACAAAATTTGTCAGAAGAAGCTAATGAAGCAGATTGGGTAAAACGTTTAGAGCAAGTAACTGAACGTATTAATCGTTTAGGAGCGATAAACTTAGCGGCTATTGAAGAGTATCAGCAACAATCTGAACGTAAAAACTATTTAGATGCACAGAATAATGACCTAGTAGAGGCATTGGCTACTTTAGAAAATGTTATCCAAAAAATTGATAAAGAAACGCGACAACGTTTTAAAGAGACATTTGATAAAATTAATGATGGCCTACAAAAACTATTTCCTAAAGTGTTTGGTGGTGGTATGGCATCACTGGAGCTTACTGGAGAAGATTTGTTAAGTACAGGCGTGGCAATTATGGCAAGACCACCAGGTAAAAAGAACAGTACTATTCACTTACTGTCAGGTGGGGAAAAAGCTTTAACAGCATTAGCACTAGTATTTGCCATTTTCCAACTAAACCCAGCTCCTTTCTGTATGCTAGATGAAGTAGACGCACCATTAGATGATACTAACGTTGGTCGTTATGCTAACTTAGTTAAAGAAATGTCCGAAAAAGTACAGTTTATCTATATTACCCATAATAAAATAGCCATGGAACAGGCCGATCAACTGATGGGTGTTACAATGCATGAACCCGGCTGTTCACGTTTAGTTGCAGTTAATATGGAAGAAGCAGTAGCACTAACAGAAGTGTAAGGCAGTGACAAAAATTGTCAATTATTTGCTTTTATTATACTTTGGTATAAGTTTATATTTTATATAACCCATTGTTTATAATTGATAAGTTTTTTTGGCATATTTTTTGAGAGATTGAGTTACCACAATAAATTTAATAAATGCTCTATTGTTCTCATAGCTGTTATTCACATGATGTAATTGCTCTGTAGATAATAGGTTTAAAGAAAAGGACGTATGCTATGATTAAACCTTCTATATTGTCTCAAACTATTTCTGTTTTAAGTATGAGCTTTGTTAGTATCCTTAGTGCTCAAGCGGCCGATTGCACTGTCACTGGTCTTCAAGTCAGTGCATCTACAGATTGCCAAATGACCGATGATAATTTAACAATGGTCAGTGTTAATGGTGCCAAGGTTACCCATACTACAACAGGTGATTTAGTTATTAATAATCCATCCTCAACTAATGGGGACTTTTCTGGTTGGGCTGGCCAAGGTACTTATGGAGTTCGAGTATCTGGTGCAGGAGCAGAATATATTTTAAATTCTGCAACAGATAAGGGTGATATTGAAATTAATACAGGGACTAGCAAGCAGAATCAACGAGGTCGTGGTATTACTGTTGAAAATGGTGGAACTGCGACTATTTATGCTAATAAAATTACAGTAAATACATTGGGTGATTATAAAAATGACTGGAATGCAAATAATGCTATATTTGCAGGTAGTAATGGTACCCTAAATATATTTGCTGATGAGTTGAATCTAACAGCAGTTGAGGCAACAGTTCCTTATGGAACCATAGGTGCTGTTAACGGTACAGTTAATATTAAAGGTAATACTGGTTTATCCATGACTAATATTACTACTGGCGGTGGTGGTTCAAGTGCTGGTATTTTTGTACAATCTGGCGGACATGTTAATTTAGAGTTAATTAATATTGTAAATACATTATCAAATGGTAATTATGGCATGGGTATCTATACTGCAGATGCTGGTGGAGCCTCAGTTACTTTTGTAGGTGGTGACATTACAACTCAAAGCCGTGCAGGTTCAGGGATTCGTTCATTAAATCTGACCAGTGTTGATGCGCTAGGCTATGATAATGGTCATTTCAATATCACTACAACAGGTATGGATGCTAGAGGCATTAGGTCTACTGGACAATCAGTGGTTACAGTTAATTCGGAGCAACATGCTGGTTTTGTGACAACAATTACAACCTCAGGTAGTATTTCTGATGGTTTAAATGCTGGGCGTTTGGGTGCTAAACGAGCAGATGGAACTTATGTGAATCATGCCGGTGAAATAGGTTCTGTATATAGCGGTTCAGAGATTACGGTATATGGCGAAGCGCATATTACAACACAAAATGCTAGCTCTTATGGTCTTCGATTAATAGGTGATGGTGCAACTATTAATTTACTGAGTGTTGCAGGACAAGGAAGAAGTACTGTGCATTCAAAAAGTACTGCAGTACGTTTTGGCTTTGGTAATGGCTACAGTAATAATGCAGATGGTACAACTGATATTAAAGCACAAACCATGACTTTGGAGAGTGTTGATCTTACCCATGATGGTACAGCAGGTTCTTTTGTATTATCCAATACAGGAGCAATATGTAATCTTTCGTCCAGCCTTTGTGATACAAATGGTAATAATACTTGGGCGAGTGGTAATTTAATACAAGTGGGCGACAATAGTGGTGATGTAGGCCGTGCTGTAGATGATGGTCGTAATGCAATGACAGTTGCTGATGCTGTAGTAGACGGTGTGCTAAACTTAAAAGACAGTACGGCAACTGCAGTAACAGGCAGAGACCTGTTAAATGTTACCTTTGGTGGGGGGACTACTTATGTACCTGATAAAGTATCCAGTAGCTTTACTTTAAATGCTGATTCATCAGTATTAAAGGGTAGTGTATCTACTGATACAACGTTAGATAAAGATGGTAAGGCGAGTGTTTCCACATTAAATCTTACTAACAATACAGAATGGTATATTGAGCGTGATTCAAATGTAACTAACTTAACTGCTCAAAATAGTAAAGTATATTTAAATACCTTCAATAATTGGTCTAATACAACACCTAGTAATTTTGGTAATCAGTTAACAGTAAATACCTTAGCGGGTAATGGTCATTTCTTTTTTAATACTGATATTGTTGCTCAACAAACCGATAAGTTAATTGTAACAGATATAAATCAAGCTACTGGTAGTCATCTAATCACTGTTAAAAATGATGCCAGTCAGGCCACAAATGGCACTGAAGTGATTGATATTATTGAAACAGAAGGTGGTTCTGCTAATTTTAGTTTATATCAAGGTAAGTCTGTTGAACTAGGTCAATGGGAGTATGGCTTAAGAAGAACTGTTGATAGCGTAACAGGACAACAAAATGGCAATTGGCAACTTTATGCAACACCAAGAAGAAGTTCAACTGCACAAGCGTTTAATACCTTTGTTAATACTAACTATATGTTAACTTATATTGATATCCAAACACTTTTACAAAGAATGGGTGAGCTACGCGACACAGAAGGTGATGGTGATTTCTGGATGCGTGGTTTTGCAGGTAAGTTAAATACTTTTAATAGTAGTGCCTTTGATGGTTATGATATGCACTATAGAGGAACACAAGCAGGTATCGATAAATTAATTAAAACCACTAATCAAGGCCGTTTATATGTGGGTGGTATGGTTGGTTATATTGATGCTGACCAAGATTTTAGAAAGGGCAGTGGTTCTGCTAAAAACTATCATTTAGGTTTATATACCACCTATATTACAAATGATGACCTCTATTTTGATGGTGTTGTAAAATATGCCAAATTAAAAAATAGTTTTAATGTTAAAGATAGTCAAGGTACTGGTGTAACAGGTACAGGTAATACTAATGCTATCAGTTTATCTGGTGAGATAGGTAAACGTTTTTATGTAAATGAAGGAAAGCAGGGTTTATATATAGAGCCTCAAGCACAATTAGTTTATACCTATAATGGATCAGATAGCACACGTGCCTCTAATGATCTAAAAGTTAAGTTTAATAATTATGACTCATTGATAGGAAGAGGCAGTGCCGTTATTGGTTATCAAATTTCTAATACAGAAAATCCTGTTAATGTTTATTTTAAAACAGGTTATGTAAGAGAATTTAAAGGTAAAGTAGCTTATAAAGTAAATGATACTAAAGAAAACACTAGTTTCAGAGGTGGTTGGTTTGAAAATGCTGTAGGTGTGAGTGCGACTATTAATAAAAACCATAATGTTTATGGTGAAGTGAGTTATAGCAATGGTAATCGATTTGATAAACAACAACTTAATGTTGGATATCGTTACTCATTTTAGTTAAAAATTGTAAAACTTTTGACCAACTTGTTTTAATGGCAAGTTGGTTTTTTTATGTTGGGAAAAAGGTTTTTAGATTTTGTAGCAATAATTAATTATTACTTTTTAGGCTTATATACGGATATACTTTTTTAAAATATTTCTTTGTTTTCAATAACTAATATAAAGATAATACACTTGCTATAAAATTAGGATAGTATTTTATAGCTAGCATTCGACTTATGGATAGGGTTTCTATCTTGAGGTGTAGGATATAACATACAGTATTTAAATGATTAAGGAGTGTTTAATAATGCAGCTAATAGGTTTATTAAGATCACCTTTTGTGAGAAGGGTAGCCATTTCTTTAAAATATTATGGTATTCCTTTTGAACATTATCCTTTATCTGCATTTGGTGATGATTATGCTACGTTAGCATCCATCAATCCTGTTGTGAAATTGCCTACACTGGTTTTAGATAATGGTGATATTCTAATGGATTCCAGTTTGATACTTGAGTATTTTGAATCTCAAGTACCTATGATGCAAAAATTATTACCTTCAAGCCCCAATGAATTAGCTACACATCTCAAAGTTATTGGTCTTGCTTTAATGGGCTGTGAAAAAACAGTTCAGTTGGCTTATGAATTACATAGAAGACCTGAAGAAAAACATTATCAACCTTGGATAGATCGGGTTACTAATCAGATTAAAGGTGCTTTTACTGTATTAGAGCAAGAGGTTGCTAAAAATACATTTAAAGCAATCGATGACTCTATTAATCAAGCAGCTATTTCAACAGCCGTTGCTTGGTCATTTAATCAATTTGCTGTACCTGATTTATTAAAACCAGAAGATTTTCCAACACTGTCACAATTTACCAAAGAATTAGAAACATTACCTATTTTTTTAGATACGCCGATTAATTAACAAAAATTATTATAAAAATGATTTATCTCATTTTTATATATAGATTGAAAGGTTTATAGTGTATTTAAAATTAAGGTGAGGATTCTGTAATGACTACTCCAACCGAAAAAATAGTTAAGACACCTACAGGCGTTGAGATTTGGACAGAGTTTTTTGGTGAGCCAACAAACCCTGCTATCTTGCTAGTTATGGGCGCCATGAATCAAGGACTATTTTGGCCACAACCTTTTTGTGAAGCACTGGCTAATGCTGGCTTTTTAGTCATTCGGTATGATAATCGTGATACTGGTAAGTCTTCTATTATTAATTATGCAATGAGTCCCTATACATTAGATGATATGGCAGAGGATGCGATTGCTATTTTAGAGGCCTATAATTTAGCAAAAGCAACCGTGATAGGTATGTCGATGGGGGGATATATTGCTCAGTTGATGGCCATTAATTACCCTTCATATGTTAATAAATTATTACTGCTATCTAGTTCGCCAGATCATCGACCTTTAATGTATTCATTACAAGGGACTTATATGGGGCAATTTCCCTTATCTCCACCTTCTGATGATTATCTTTTCCATTTAACTCAAGCTTCATTTTATATACCTAAAACACCTGAAGAAGTAGTCAAGTCTACATTAGGTCATTGGCAGTCTACACATGGCGGTTCATTGCCTTTTCCTGAGCAAGAAATGACTATACTTATTAAGGAGTCCATAACTAGAATACAAAATCCAATGGCTACTATGAACCATGGTGCCGCTGTTGGTAATTCGCCAGATCGTTTAAAAACAGTGCAACAGATTACAGCGCCTACTTTAGTGTTGCATGGTGAGTTTGATCCTGTGTTACCTATCGATCATGGTCAATATTTGGCAGATAATATTGCAGGTGCTAAGTTAATTAAATTAGATATGGGGCATTTATTTCCACCTACAATGTCGCAGCAAATGGCAGATCATGTGATTAATTTTATTAAATTATAATTTAGGTTATAGTTTTAATAGCATAGAAATATTTATTAACGATAATATGTACAAGATATAGTTATATGGATGAGCTCGACTAAAAACTGTTGTTTATATCAGTTTTTGTAGTGACAACATTGTTTATTTTATTTATTGATTTACCAATTGAATATGGCCTTTGGATAAAAGCTGTGTTGTGCACAGTTGTTGTGGTAATTATTATTGGTTATAAAATAAAAAAATTAGTAAACCGAAATAAAATATTATATATTCAAAGATAATAAATAATTTGTTACTTATGTTTTCTTGTTATATATTCATTTCATCATAGTCTAACTAGTTGAAATAAAAAGAGTAGAATAAAAGTATCCTTAAAACAAGTTCAGGAGCAAAATAATGAGTATTTTTACAGATAATGCACAATCTATTGGTAATACACCCCTTATTCAATTAAATAAATTGACAGTGAGGGGGGTTACCATTCTTGTGAAAACAGAAGGGCGTAACCCTAGTTATTCTGTAAAATGCCGTGTTGGTGCCAATTTAATTTGGGATGCAGAAAATTCTGGTAAGTTAAAGGAAGGTGTGACCATTGTTGAGCCTACATCAGGTAATACAGGCATTGCCTTAGCTTATGTAGCTGCTGCAAGAGGTTATAAATTAATTTTAACCATGCCTTCTTCTATGAGCTTAGAGCGCCGTCAAATTTTAAAAGCATTAGGTGCTGAGTTGGTGTTGACTGAACCTGCCAAAGGAATGAAAGGTGCTATTGAAAAGGCAAATGAAATAGTCAATAGCGATCCAGATAAATACTTTATGCCTCAGCAGTTTGATAACCCTGCTAACCCAGCAATACACGAAAAAACAACAGGACCAGAGATTTGGAATGATACCAATGGCAATATCGATATTTTTGTGGCAGGCGTTGGTACTGGCGGAACAATTACTGGGGTTTCACGTTATATTAAAAATACCCAGAAAAAGCCTATTCTTTCTGTAGCAGTGGAGCCAGTAACATCACCTGTTATTAGTCAAACTTTACAAGGTGAAGAGGTTAAGCCTGCACCACATAAAATTCAAGGCATTGGTGCAGGGTTTGTACCAAAAAATTTAGATCTTTCATTAATTGATAAAGTAATACAGGTTACTGATGAAGAGTCTAAACAAACAGCTTTACGTTTAATGCAAGAAGAAGGAATTTTATGCGGTATTTCTTCAGGTGCAGCATTAGCAGCAGCATTAAAACTAGCGGAGCAACCTGAAAGTCAAGGTAAAACTATTGTGGTGATATTACCAGATTCAGCAGAGCGTTATTTATCCAGTATGTTATTTGCGGATATGTTTACTGAGCAGGAAACTAACCAATAATAAAAAAGGGCTTAATAGCCCTTTTTTATTGCGTGCTGATACACCAGTTTTTTAAATCGGTAGGATCAGTAAATATACGCCATTTATTAATATCTAAATCTTTAAATGTTTGTTGATAGCGACTATTTTGACTATCCTCATCGGTTACATTGCGTATAGCAATACAACTTATTTGCTCAGGATGACGACGCATCATATCAGCATAAATTTCAGGGTCAGCTTCACCAGAGTCACCAATTAAAATAAATTGACGCTTGGGATAAGCCATTAATAATTTTTCAATACTTTTCTTTTTGTGTTGCAGAGAGTCATCGCCTGTTGCTATAACAGAGTTCCATGTTGTTCCCTCACGTAAATGAAAACTACCTTGTGGGAATTTTGCTTTATCCATAAAGTCTTTAAGCGCAGGGTAAAGTTGTATAGGGCTTGATGATACATAATGGAAAGCGACATTTTGTTCACTATTATTAGCCATTTGCTGATACCAGTCGCGCATAGTATCAATAGCTTTGAACTCTTCAATAAAAGTGTTAATAAGTAACTGTTTTTTATCTAATACATTAGAGTCTTTGATTGTATCATCTATATCAGAAATCACTGATATACCTTCAGGGAAAGCATAAACAGCATAACCATTATCGGCTCCTGCTGGAGTTCCAGATTGATATAACTGATAGGTGATAATGTTATTACTTGTTATAGCAGAACTAGCTTCAAAATAAATTGTTTTATTGGCTCTACCATCTTTGTTGGTCTTAGGGAGACTGTGTACAGATTGATCTGCAAACTGTACTTTAATCGTTTTGCCGCGTTCAGAATCTACTCTAAATAACTGGCTTCTCTCATAGAGCCTAGCATATTGCTCTGGGCTAAGTTGGTCTTTATTGATACCTAAATACTTAGTTAGTGTGGTAGTCATGCCTAAACGACGTTCTTTTTCATAAATCCATGTTTGAACATTTACAGCAATTTTATTTCCAGTTATTTCATAGGCAATATCAGGAATAAACATAACATACTCATCTGATTTTAAGGATGAGGCTAGAGCTATTGGTGTAACAAATCCTAATAAAGAAGAGATAAAAAACTTCCTTAGTTGCATATTAATAATCCTATGGTTTTAGTTAATAGTTTCTCAATAAAAACAAGACAGAATTTTTACAAAAAATTTACATGGTCTTTTATATGATAAATCAAAGGGTTTTATATTGGTTATAGTAGCAGATCAATCATGAAAATATCACACTATTATCGTTTAGCTTGGCTGATATTTATTTGTATTTTTACTAATATGGCAATGGCAATGCAAAATAATAAAAACTGGGCTGATGTTATTGATCCTAGTTTTAACTTTTATAAGGTCACTTCTTTACTGTATCGTAGTGCATTACCTGATACTAGCAAAGTAGATATCATTCAAAATCAACGTATAGCTACAATTATTACATTGATTAAAGAGGATGATAGCAAGTGGTTGGGAAATGACAAAAAAATACAGTTAATTAGTTATCCAACCCATGCCGACCGTGTAAAAGATGATGATGTATTACAGGTTTTAAAGTTGATTAAACAGTCAGAAAGTGAGGGGAAATCCGTGCTATTACATTGTAAGCATGGGCAAAATAGAACGGGATTGTTTGTTGCTATGTATCGTATAGTTATTCAACATTGGACAAAAGAGCAAGCCGTTAATGAGTTAGTTTATGGGATTGATTCTACAGAAAAAGAAGATGTTGATGAGGCAATGGCCTATATAAAACGAGCAGATGTAAAAAGTATTCGTAAAGCCCTAAAAAATAATGATTGTAGTACCAGTAGATGGGCTGTTTGTAATTTTTTTGGTAGTTAAGTAAACCAAGATTAGTGTTTAGTAACAGTTAAATAATTTGAGTTCGTGACCTTTAGGTGAATGACCTTTATAATATTCGCCGATATTAAGTCGAAATATAAGAGCCTATGAATTCAACCTATTTAAATAATCAGTTTTTAATTGCCATGCCTCAATTGGAAGGCTCAGAGTTCGCACGTGCCCTTATTTATTTAGTAAATCACAATGTTGAAGGGGCGATGGGGATTGTTGTTAATCAACCAAGATCGTTTCATTTAGTGGATGTTTTAGAACAGCTAAAACCAGATATATTATTTCCTGCAGAAAATTTAATGACACCTATTTATTCTGGTGGTCCTGTTGAACAAGAGCGTGGCTTTGTATTGCACTCTAAAGATGCAAGCTTTGAGGGAACTATTGACCTGCCTGAAATAAATATTACTTCATCACAAGATGTTTTATTTAATATTGCTGAAAAAAAAGGGCCTAAACAATATCTAATAGCTTTAGGATATGCAGGTTGGGGCCCGGGTCAGCTTGAAAAAGAAATGCTAGAGAACGCTTGGTTGACTTGTCCATTTCGTTCGGATGTATTATTTGATGTTCCTTGTGAGCAACGTCTAGATGTAGCCTTAGGACAATTAGGTATTCATTTTTCTTCATTATCATTTCAAGCAGGGCATGCTTAATGGAGCAGAGCTTACCTAAAATTATCTTAGGTTTTGATTATGGGTTAAGGCAAATAGGCGTGGCAGTCGGGCAAGGTTTTACACAACAAGCTCGAGAGCTTTGTGTTTTAAAGGCTCAAGATGGTATACCTAATTGGCAACAAATAGAAAATTTATTAAAAGAATGGCAACCAGAGGTAATTGTTGTAGGCCTACCCCTAAATATGGATGGTACACCCAGTGAAATGAGTACTCGTGCTGAGAAATTTGCACGTCGTTTACATGGCCGTTTTAGATTACCTGTCTATACACATGATGAAAGACTAACCAGTTTTGAAGCTAAAGGACAATATTTTAAGCAGGGACACAAAGGGGATTATCATAAGAGCCCTGTCGACGCACTAGCAGCCGCCCTAATTATTGAAAGTTGGCTAGAAAATTATTCTTCAATAACGGAGAGAACATGAAGTTACCTTCACCAACCGAACTCTTATCCAAAATGGCAAGCAATTTACAGAACTACTTAACTAAGCGTGGTATTACCAAACCAGCTTATGTAGGCATCAGAACAGGTGGTGTCTGGGTTGCTCAAGCATTATTAGAAACAATGGGTAAACAAGATGAAACCCTCGGTATTTTGGATGTGTCTTTCTACCGTGATGATTTTACGCAGAAAGGTTTAAACCCTCAAGTAAGTCCATCTGCTTTACCTTTTGAAATAGATAACCAACATATTGTTTTAATTGATGATGTATTGATGAGTGGGCGTACTATTCGAGCGGCCATGAATGAACTCTATGATTATGGTAGACCAGCCAGTATTACCTTAGTGTGTTTATTAGATTTAGATGCAAGGGAATTACCTATTCGCCCTGATGTAGTAGGAGAAGTATTAAATTTAGCAACTGATCAACGTGTAAAAGTACAAGGGCCATCACCACTAACCCTTGAGTTAAAAACTTTAGTTTCCTAAGAGAGTTTTTGTATGCTTAAAAGAAAACAAGCACTTCAACTAAATAGTCAGGGACAATTAAGGCATTTTCTATCATTAGATGGATTATCTAAAGAATTATTAACCGAAATTTTAGACACAGCAGATTCTTTTCTTGAAGTCGGTGCAAGGGCTGTTAAAAAAGTCCCTTTATTGCGTGGAAAAACAGTTTGTAATGTGTTTTTTGAAAACTCTACACGCACTCGTACTACCTTTGAGCTAGCAGCAAAACGACTGTCTGCGGATGTGATTACACTCAATGTATCTACCTCTTCAACCAGTAAAGGGGAAACCTTAACCGATACACTGCGTAATCTTGAGGCAATGTCTGCGGATATGTTTGTAGTACGTCATAGCGAGTCTGGAGCAGCACATTTTATTGCTGAGCATGTTTCACCACACGTAGCTGTTATTAATGGGGGTGATGGTCGTCATGCACATCCTACCCAAGGCATGTTAGATATGCTAACTATCCGTCGTCATAAAGGTGATTATAGTGATTTATCAGTGGCTATTGTTGGCGATATCATGCATTCTCGAGTAGCACGCTCTGATATGCTGGCATTAGAAACCTTAGGCTGTAAAGATATCCGTGTGATTGGCCCAAATACATTATTGCCCGTAGGTTTGACGGATCAATATAAAGTTAAAGCATTTACCAATATGGACGAAGGTATCAAAGATGTTGATGTGGTGATAATGCTCCGTTTGCAAAAAGAGCGCATGAAAGGTGGTTTATTACCCAGTGAGGGCGAGTTTTTTAAACAATATGGCTTAACGGAAAAGCGTTTAACCATGGCAGCACCTAATGCCATTGTTATGCATCCTGGACCTATTAATCGCGGTGTAGAAATTGAATCTTCAGTGGCTGATTGTGAGCAGTCCGTTATTTTAAACCAAGTCACTTATGGTATTGCAGTAAGAATGGCAGTGTTATCAATGGCAATGAGTGGTCAGTTAGCAGAGCGACAATTAGAACAGGAGGGCAGTTTATGAGTATAACGATTAGTAATGCCCGTGTGATTAATCCTAAAACTAAGTTAGATAAGCAAACAGATATTCATATTGATGGTGGCAAGATTATTGCTTTAGGCGAAGCACCTGCAAACTTTAAAGCCACTAAAACGATTGATGCAACAGGTTTAATAGCATCTGCAGGCTTGGTAGATTTAAATGTAGCCTTATGTGAACCCGGTTATACCCGTAAAGGTACTATTGCTACAGAAACATTAGCTGCTGCTGTAGGTGGTGTTACTTCCCTATGTTGTCCACCTAATACTAAGCCAGTTGCTGATACAACAGCGGTTATTGATCTTATTTTAGAACGTGCGCGTGAATCAGCACATGCCAAAGTTTACCCTATAGGCGCACTTACCAAAGGTTGTGAGGGTGAACAACTAGCTGAGTTAGTGGCATTATCAGATGCAGGTTGTGTGGCTTTTACGAATGGTTTAGCACCAATTGAAAGTAATCGTATTCTAAGAAGAGCGCTAGAGTATGCTGCTACGTTTGATTTACAAGTTGTTTTTACCTCACAAGACACTACCTTAGCAGAAGATGGTGTGGTACATGAGGGAGCTATAGCGAGCTTTTTAGGCTTAGCTGGTATTCCAGAAACGGCTGAAACCATTGCTTTAACCCGTAATTTATTGTTAGCTGAACAAGCAGGGGTAAGGGCTCATTTTAGTCAACTAACTACGGCAAGATCAGTGGAATTAATTGCTGCTGCACAGGCGAGGGGGTTGCCTATTACTGCTGATGTGGCATTGTATCAGCTCATATTAACAGATGAAGCGTTGTCTGATTTTTCTAGCCTTTATTATGTGCAACCACCATTACGTACTCAAAAAGATCGAGATGCATTACGTGAGGGTGTAAAATCTGGTGTTATTCAAGCCATTGCTAGTCATCACCAACCTCATGAAAAAGATGCTAAGGCAGCACCTTTCGCAGAAACTGAACCTGGTATGAGTAGTGTTGAGATTTTATTGCCTTTAGCCATGACTTTAGTAGAAGATGGCCTGTTAGATTTACCAACCTTATTAACTAGACTAACCTCAGGGCCTGCTGATGCTTTACGTTTACCTGTAGGTGATTTAGCCGTTGGTAAGGTTGCTGATATTGTGTTATTTGATATTAATTCTTCAACTATTGTTGGAGATAATTGGTATTCTAAAGGCAGTAACTGTCCTTTTATGGGGCATTGTTTACCTGCTAAAGTTCATACTACCTTAGTAGATGGACGTATTGTATATCAAGCCAATTGATTATAAGCCGAGGTTATTTAGGTACTATTATTTATGCTTGATTGGCTCGATACATTTTTAACTAATCATCAAGAGTTAATAGGGTTAGCTATTTTCTTAATTGCCTTCATTGAGTGTATGGCATTATTAGGTTTAGCCATACCCGGTGCCACTATGCTAATGATTGCTAGTGCTATTGCGGGAGGTTTTGATTATCCTCTTTGGAAAGCTATTCTTTTAGGAATATTAGGTGGTTGGTTAGGGGATATGCTGTCTTATGGCATAGGCTATAAGCTTAAAAGCCGAGTATATCAGGCAGCTGTTATAAAAAATCATCCGAAATGGATTAATATGGCTGATGGTTATTTTCAACGCTTTGGTGGTATGGGATTATTAATAGGGCGGTTTATTAGCCCTCTGCGGCCAATTATGCCAATGATGGCAGGTATTTTTCAGCTATCTTTCACAAAATGTCTATTTGTTACTTTTATTTCTAGTATTGCATGGAGTGTTACCTTTGTAGTGCCTGGCTGGGTGACAGGGGCAGCTTTTACATTACCTGTTGGCAAACAGTTTTGGCTAGAATTAGGCTGTGTCGTGGCTATATTAGGGACATTATTAGGTATTGGTATTTATGGATGTATAAAGCAAAAAAGATGGATTGCTGCTTATATGTCCTTTGTCAGTTTTTTATTGTTATTAGCACTTTATCTTTTTTTACCTTATTTACAATCATTAGATCAAGGTTTGCTATTAATTGCCAAAGAAGTACGTTCTCCTGAATTTGATAGTGTTAATCAATTTATAACCGAGTTGGGTGGTTATAAAGTACAGTTTGTAATATCAGCGGTATTATGCTGTTTACTGTTATTTATGCGTCAGATAAAACCATTAATCTTCTTTGCTTGTACTATGTTTGGAACAGCAACAATAGGTTGGATTATTAAAGAGACAGTAGATAGAGCTCGGCCACAGGCAATGACTGATATAATGCAGACATTTAGTTTCCCTAGTGGGCATACTTCTGCTTCTTTTGCTTTTTTCCTTAGTTTAGGGGTATTAGCGGGCTTAGGGCGTTCTTCTAAAACACGTATGTTGTGGTTATTTATTGCTAGTTTACCTGCTGTGCTTATTGCATTATCAAGGGTTTATTTGGGAGTACATTGGGTAACTGATGTTGTAGCAGGTGGTTTATTAGCTACAGGTATTTGTATGCTAGTATTGGCATGGGTTGAGTCAAGAGAAAAAATGCAACCATTGCCCCATAAGTGTTGGAAAATTTTATTACCTGTAGGACTGTTAGTAATAATAGTAGCTACTACAGTTACATTTTTTAAACACTCAGTATAATAGGAGTAGAATTTAATCTGCTCCCATAAAATTACCAGCTTGATGTTGCCATAAACGACTATATAAGCCATTTTGTTTAATAAGCTGTTGATGTGTTCCTACCTCAACAATAGCCCCATGATCTAAAACAATTAAGCGATCCATTTTAGCAATGGTTGAAAGTCGGTGAGCAATAGCAATAACGGTTTTATTTTCCATTAATAGTTCTAAGCTTTCTTGAATCACAGCTTCTACTTCGGAGTCTAGGGCAGATGTAGCCTCATCTAAAATAAGAATAGGTGCATTTTTAAGTAATACACGGGCAATTGCGATACGTTGTCGTTGACCACCAGATAATTTAACACCACGTTCGCCAACCTTAGCTTCTAATCCATGTTTACCATCACTATCAATTAAATCAAAAACAAATTCATCTGCTTTTGCTCGTCGCAATGCTTTTAATATTTCTTCATCAGTAGCATCGGGCTTACCATAGAGCAGATTTTCTTTGATAGAGCGGTGTAAAAGGGCAGTATCTTGGGTGACCATACCTATTTTTGAACGTAAACTATCTTGGGTAACATCAGCTATATTTTGACCATCAATAGTAATACTACCGCCTTGTAAGTCATAGAGTCGTAGCAATAGATTAACAAGGGTAGATTTACCTGCACCAGAAGGTCCTACTAAACCTATTTTTTCACCTGCTTGGATATTTAAATTTAAATCTTGATAAACAGGTCGTTTATTATCATAGCAAAAGTTTATTTGGTTAAAATGGATGTTTCCTTGTTGAACAATTAATGGTTTAGCATCAGCTTTATCTTGTACTGCTCGCGCTTGTACAATAGTGCGAATACCATCTTGGACAACACCAATTTCTTCAAAAATACCATTTACAACCCACATAATCCATTCAGACATATTATTAATACGTATCACTAGAGCAGTTGCTAAAGTAATTGCACCAATGGTAATAAGGCTATTACTCCATAGCCAAATAGCTAATCCTGTAGTAGCTACAATCATCGCACCATTGATAATGGATAATACTAAAGTCATTGCTGTTACTAAACGAGTGGATCTTTGTGCCGCATAGGTTTGTTCCGCCATGACTGCTTTTGCATAGTTTTGTTCTAATTCTGTATGAGCAAATAGTTTTAACGTAGTAATGTTGGTATAACCATCTACAATACAGCCCATCAATTTTGAACGAGTTTTAGCCGAGATAGCAGAGCGCTCTCGGGTTTTTGGCACAAAATAGTAAAGTGTAATAACGTAAGTGATTAGCCAAACGAATAAAGGGATGGTTAAGCGCCAATCTGCTTCAAAAAATAGAAAGAGGGCACTGCCTATATAAATAACAACATGCCAAATGGCATTTACACAACTCATTGCTGAGCTACGTAATGCATTGCCAGTGTGCATGATACGATTAGCTATCGTACCTGCAAAGTCACTGTGAAAGAAGTTAAGACTTTGTTTTAATATATAACGGTGTTGTTGCCAACGAATTAATGTCACTAGATTAGAGGTTATAGTCTGTCTTTCTAATAAGTCATGGATTAAGAAAAAGAATGGCCGAAGCAATAAGACAACAACAGCCATCCACAATAGTTCAGAACTATGTTGAGCAAAGAATTGTTGTGGAGATTGGGAAGCTTGAATGTAGTCAACAATTTTTCCCAAGAAATTGAAAAAGGCTACTTCAATAATCGCTGCAAAAAAACCTACTACTAACAAGCAAAAGAGAATACCTTTCACCTGTTTTAGATAGTGCCAATAGAAAGCCAAAATATTTTTGGGTGGCATTACATCAGGTGCTTTTTTAAAAGGGTCTACAAATTTTTCAAAACGTTCAAAAAGCATAACACCTTCTTGAGTAAGAGAATAAAAATTGAGTTATGGCTAATACAGGAAAGCTAATAAAAACTAACAAGTAGTTTATCAATTAGATTGATTAATAATAATTATTCTCAGTCTACACCTATTTACATAATAATCAAATGTTCTGATCTATCTTCATCTACTGCTTGTTTAAACTTATTAAAAATATTGGTATCAGAGCTATGGCTAAGAATAAGCACATTACGTAAGCTTTGTACAATACGACTAGCGTAACCAACATCATTCATTAAAGAACTGGTTTGTGTACCATTTAATTGATGTAAACGAACGGAAGAAAATAATCTATTACGGAAACTAGTATCGAAACTTGCTGAATCATCATTTAATAATTGTAAACGAGAAAACCACAATTCATCAGGTAAATCTAAATTACCTAATTTATAGATTTCACGTAGTTTACCTAGTAAATATTTTCTGAGTTCTATATAGAATGTATAAGCTGTAGAATCAGTTTTATCTAAATAGTTATGTAAGTTCTTTTGTAGATGTTTAGCATCTTTTACCGCATCAACTAATTGTAATGCTACTACCTGACAAGTCATAAACAGTTGTTGATGTTCTTCATCATCACTAGGGATTTCAATGCGTCCCATAAAGGTTAGTAGATCACTATAGATACCTTTTACATGACGTTTATACAGCGTATCTGCGTCAATGCCTCTATTTTCAGGAGAGGCGTTTAATAATACTAAATCTATTTGATTAGCGGATAATTGTTCAACAGGAATATAAAGCGCATGGCAAATAACCTCTAAACTTATTCGTTCTAAATGTTCAAGTTCTTTAATGACGGTGGTAATAGCTGTTTCTACAGAAGATAACGCGTTATCGTTTAAGTAACGTGCAGGCGTTATTATTTCTTCTACAGGAGTTGTATCAGACGTGGTTGGCTGTGAAACTTCGGTAATAAGTACTTTAGGCTCTTCAATATCAGGTAACCACTTAATAAGAGCAGCAGCCAATTTATATTGTAAAAACCAAAAGATAACAACGCCAGAAACGTTAAAAATAGTGTGGAATAGGGCTAGTTGAATCAATGGATTAAGGTTTAATAACTCTGCCAAAGAAGCTACAGTCCATGTTAGAGGCGTTAGTAATACAAAGGTTATTAATCCTGTTGTCACATTAAATATAACATGGGCTAAAGCTAATCGTTGACCACTACGATTACCTCCTATAAACCCCATTACACCTGTTGTAACAGCGCTACCAACGTTAGCACCAATAGCTAAAGCAAAACTTTGTTCTAAACCTATCTGTCCTAGTCCTAAGGCTGTTAGAATTAGCATTAAGGTGGCATGGCTAGATTGTAAAACAACCGTGATAACTAAACCAATACCTAAAAAGAGTAAAGCACCTAAAAAGCCTGTAAATTGATATTGTGCTAGGTCTAAATCACCAGTAAAACTTGAGAATCCACTTTTAATTTGATCAATACCTAAAAAGATAAAAGCAATACCTAATAATATACGACCAATGGCTTTACTTTTATCACCATTAAAAGCAGCTAAAACACCTAGCACGACTAGTGGATAAGCAAATGCACTAAGGCTAATGCTTTGTCCTGCAATTGCTAGTAACCAAATACCATTACTTGCGCCAAGGTTAGCCCCTAAAATAATAGTAATACCGCCTGCTAGTGTAATTAAACCCGTACTAATAAAAGCAATGGTTAATAAAGATACTAAAGTAGTGGATTGTAATACTGTTGTTGAGCCTATTCCAAACAATAGGCCCTTAAAAGGCGTTGAGGTACTTTTTGCCAGTAGTTGTTCTAATTTACCTCCAGCTAACTGTTTTAAGCCATCTTCCATGCACTGCATTCCAAATAAAAAGAATGCAAGACCAGCACAAAGGTCAATCCAGCTTTTACTAAAATAGAAAGAGCAGAGTAGTCCAATGATAAGTAAGATAAATAGTAAGTTTCTGGTGTAACTGCGGTGCGTCAATTTATTTATCCATAATTAAATTCAAACTCACTGATTCTACTGCTTTTCTATGGGAAAGGCGATAGCTTATTGATAATTATTAGCGTTGACAATAGCTACACCATACGGTGGCTCTTTGGCCTAGTTTTGTTTCTTTCATTATTCTGCCACATTTGTTGCAGGGTAAACCACCTCTGCCATAAGCATTTAGCGTTTGTTGAAAGTAACCAGGCTTACCATCACCACCTACAAAGTCTCTTAAGGTAGTTCCTCCAACCTCAATAGCGCGAGTCAATATTTCTTTAATACATGTTACTAATTTTTCATAACGGGCTTTGGAAATAGTATTAGCAGGTTTATTAGGGTTAATTCCTGCTGCAAATAAAGCTTCATTGGCATAGATATTACCGACACCAACCACTACTTTATTATCCATAATAAATAGTTTTGCAGCTATTGAACGGTTACGAGAGGTTTGAAAAAGATAATTAGGATTGAACTCTTCAGTTAATGGCTCAGGGCCTAAATGGGTTAATAATTCATGAGTAACAGGATCATTAGTCCATAATATACAGCCAAAACGTCTAGGATCGTGGTAGCGTAAAGCTAAATCATTGGCTAATAATATATCCACATGGTCATGCTTTTGACAGCTAGCTGTTTGTTCAACAACCCTTAAACTGCCAGACATCCCCAAATGAATAATAATAGTGCCTGACTCAAGCTCAATCAGTAAATACTTGGCTCGGCGTTTCACTTGCTTGATATGCTGTTCAGATGCAAGCACATCTAGTTCATCTGGTATAGTCCAACGTAAGCGGCGTTCTCTAACAATAACCTGTGTAATTTTTTGGTTAATAATATGTGGCTCTATTCCAAGTCGAGTTGTTTCAACTTCTGGTAGTTCAGGCATAAAATATTCTCTTGCTAATTCCGTATATAATAGTAGTTTAAAAAATATTATTTAAATTGAGTAGTTATTTAGAAATTAATAAATGTTAAGGTACGTTTAATCTATATAACTTATACTGATTGTAATAGTACTTGGTTATACATAATATGAATAATTTTTCTGAATATGAAAAATCCCCTAGTAAATAACAAATCGATTAATCGCTGAAATAAAAGCGCTCATTTTAAAATAAGCTTATAAAAATACGTTCATTTAACCCAAAAGTTATTTTTGTTACTATGGGACTTAAAATTAATACTGTGATTAGTAACTTGGAATATAACTAAATGACTGTTTCTACCTTTGATGTTGAAGCTTTAGCTACAACTTATGCTGATAAATCATCCCGTGATATTTTAAAGTTGGCTTTTGAACACTTTGCTGATGAGTTGTGGGTTTCATTCAGTGGAGCAGAAGATGTAGTAGCCATAGATATGGCTTGGCGTATTAATAAGTCTGTTAAAGTATTTTCTCTAGATACAGGTAGATTACACCCTGAAACCTATCGTTTTATAGAAGAAGTAAGAGATTTTTATAACATTGATATTGAGCTATTAACACCAGATTATCAAAAGTTAGAACCTTTTGTGAAAGAAAAAGGATTATTTAGTTTCTATAAAGATGGTCATAGTGAGTGTTGTGGTATTCGTAAAGTAGAGCCTTTACGTCGTAAGTTAGCTACTGTAAAGGCTTGGATAACAGGGCAACGCCGTGATCAAAGTCCTACCCGTAGTCATGTACCCGTTATGGAGTTAGATACAGCTTTCTCTACAGCAACTAATAAGCTCTATAAGTTTAATCCATTGGCTAATATGTCAAGTAAAGAGGTATGGGACTATATTAGGATGATGGAAATACCTTATAATAGCTTACATAGTAAAGGTTTTATCAGTATAGGCTGTGAACCTTGCACACGAACTGTATTACCTAACCAGCATGAACGAGAAGGTCGTTGGTGGTGGGAAGAGGCTACACAAAAAGAATGTGGTCTACATGCGGGTAATCTGATCACAAAAGGGTAAAGGATATTGTATGACTACTCCTCTGAATCAGGCACTTATTAATTTTATTTATACTTCCCCCACGCCTTTCCATGCTGTTGCTAATATGGTTAGCTTATTAGAAGCAGCAGGCTATCAGCATTTATTTGAGCGTGCTAATTGGTCTATTCGTGAAGGTGGGCGGTATTATATAGTGCGTAATGATTCTTCTATTATTGCCTTTAAACTAGGTAAGAATAAATTAGAAGACTCAGGTTTTAGAATGGTAGGTGCTCATACAGATAGCCCTTGCTTACAAGTAAAACCACAACCAGAATTAAATAAAAGTGGATGCTGGCAGTTAGGGGTAGCGGTGTATGGTGGTGCATTATTAGCACCTTGGTTTGATCGAGATCTTTCTTTGGCGGGGCGTGTTACTTTTACCCATCAAGGGCAATTACAAAGTCGTTTAATCAATATTGATCGTCCTATTGCAGTTATTCCTAATTTAGCGATTCATTTAAATCGTGAGGCTAATAAGGGCTGGGCGATTAATCAACAAACAGAATTACCACCTGTAGTTTGTTGTGAAGATACTGAGAAGCCTTTTGATTTAAGAGAGTTATTAGCTAAACAGTTATTGACTGAACATGGTTTACAAGAGGTTGAGCTATTAGATTATGAGCTGAGTTTTTATGATAACCAAAAAGGTAGCATTATAGGTGTTAATGAGGATTTTATTAGCAGTGCACGACTAGATAATTTACTTTCTTGTTATGCAGGGTTAGAAGCGTTATTACACTCCAATGAGGACCAAAATTGTTTATTAATATGTACCGACCATGAAGAAGTAGGTTCTTGTTCAGCTTGTGGCGCAGATGGCCCATTTCTAGAACAAGTATTGTCTAGATTAATGCCTGACCCTATGATACGTAACCGCTGTATTCAAAACTCACTATTGATTTCGGCTGATAATGCTCATGCACAACACCCAAATTACCCTCAAAAACATGATGAGCAACATGCTCCTAAAATTAATGGTGGGCCTGTTATAAAAATTAATACTAATCAACGCTATGCAACCAATAGTGAAACAGCAAGTTTCTTCCGTCATTTATGCAATAGTAATGAAATACCAGTACAAACCTTTGTAACGCGTAGTGATATGGGATGTGGCTCCACAATAGGACCGATTACGGCAGGGAAGATAGGTATTAAAACAGTTGATATAGGTATTCCTACTTGGGCTATGCATTCTATTAGAGAGACTGCAGGTGCTAAAGATTTATTCTATTTAATTAGAGCATTAAGAGTTTTTTATAAAACAGCAACTTTGTTTTAATAATAGATATGTTATCGATACAAAAAAGTGAGTTAATCGCTACTTATAATTATAAGATCGATGGTTTAGATGAGTCTTTAAACTATCGATTAGAAATTTATAAAACCTCAAATGCATATAAGGGATTAGTATTTAGATTAGATATGTATAATCTAATGGCTTCATTTCCAAGAACTGAACAAGATAATCCTTATATAAATGCAGATGTATCAATGTTTATAGCAGATGATTATTTTTATAATGATGAGCAGTTAACCAGAACAACACAAGAAGAAGTTATTGCTATTTTTGAAGAAAAGTTAAAATTACTTTTTAATACAAGTATGTCTTTATCATAATTATAATAATATCTCATATTTTCTAGCATCTATTTCATAGGGTGATTCAAAATAACCATGCTCTACAATAGATACTAAATAACCTTTAAGAAAAGCAGCTACTGAACCTTCTTGCTCATATTGATAAACATGTCTGCATTCATGAGATAAAAGTCTTCTAGATAACAAGCCTTTTTTAATTAAAATACCATAACCTAATGTTAAGCCAGCAGTATTTTTTCCTAGTAAGCCAAGTGTAGTAGCAGCATCTTGTAAAACTGGATCTTCAGGCAATGGAAAACTCTCTAATTCTAATAAGTGGATTTTTTCTGGTTGAATAACTCCAACTGCTTTTGCATCAGCTTGTTGAGCATTATTAAGAGCAATACCATGTTTAATAATTTGTGCTTCAATATCTTCAGCCCATTTAATAGCTTTAGGTAATAGATTAGGTAGTTCGACTTTTAATAGATTGATATCCATATTACTTGTTACATTGAATTATTTAAACCAAGCTAATTTATCCCTTAATTTTACTACATCACCCACAATAATAAGAGTAGGTGCATGTACCTGCTGGTCAGCAATTTGCTTTGGTAGGGTTGCTAATGTGCCTGTAAATACTCGTTGTGCCTCAGTTGTGCCTTGCTCTACTAAGGCAATGGGTGCATCTGCTGATTGACCGTGGTTAATCAGTTGTTGGCAAATGGTAGCAAGTCCCACTAATCCCATATAAAACACAACCGTTTGTTCTTTTGCTACCAATTCTTGCCAAGGTAGATCAATGGTATTGTCTTTTAAGTGACCTGTTACAAAACGCACTGATTGTGCATAGTCACGATGGGTAAGGGGAATACCTGCATAGGCGGCACAACCACTGGCGGCAGTAATACCTGGCACTACTTGAAAGGGGATATTATTGTCAGCTAAGGTCTCTATTTCTTCACCACCACGCCCAAAAATAAATGGGTCGCCACCTTTTAGACGGACAACACGTTTACCTTGCTTAGCAAGATCTACTAGCAGTTGATTGATATCTTCTTGCGGTACGCTATGGTTGCTACGTTGTTTACCTACATAAATACGATCAGCATCACGACGACATAAGTCTATGATAGTTGGTGAAACTAAACGATCATATAAAACTACATCAGCTTGTTGCATTAAACGTAGTGCACGAAAAGTTAGTAGGTCAGGATCACCAGGGCCAGCGCCAATTAAATAAACTTCACCTTGAGATGCCTGGTCTTTAGTATTGTCTAAAAGTTGCTGTAGCTGTTGTTCAGCTTGTTGCTCTCTACCTGCTAGCACTTGTTCGGCTATAGGACTTTGTAATACCTTTTCCCAAAAAATACGACGTTGTTCGGAATGGCTAAAATGCTGTTTAACTTTCTCTCTAAATTTTTCAGCTAATTTAGCTAGTTTGGCGTAACTACTTGGTAATAGTGTTTCTAATTTAGCCCGTAATAGACGAGTTAATACAGGAGAACTACCACTGCTAGATACGGCAACAATAATAGGGGAGCGATCAACAATAGCAGGAAAGATAACTGTACTTAATATTGGATTATCAACCACATTAACAGGGATATTAAGTGTTTGAGCATCGCTAGAAACCTGTTGATTAATAGCTGTATCATCTGTAGCAGCTACCACTAATACATGTTCTTTAATATCTGTAGTTTGATAGTCATGTAATGTATAACTACCATGATGCTGTTCAATAAGTGATATAAGCTCATTATTAATAGTAGGGGCGATAACCTGTAAATTAGCGCCACTAGCCAGCAATAATCTAGCCTTACGTAGAGCTATATTACCACCACCTACTAATAAAACTTTACGTCCTTGTAAATTATGGAAAAGAGGTAAGAAATCCATAAAAATTAATTGATTACCTCAATACCACCCATATAGGCTCTTAATACTTCAGGAACTACAATAGAGCCATCAGCTTGTTGGTAATTCTCTAATACCGCTACTAAAGTACGACCTACTGCTAAACCTGAACCGTTAAGGGTATGTACTAATTCTGGTTTATTAGTTTCTGGGTTACGATAACGTGCTAACATACGACGCGCTTGGAAATCACCGCAGTTAGAACATGAAGAAATCTCACGGTATTTATCTTGGCTAGGGACCCATACTTCAATATCATAGGTTTTTACTGCGCCAAAGCCCATATCACCTGTACATAAAGTAATAACACGATAAGGTAGTTCTAATAACTGTAATACTTTTTCAGCATTAGCGGTTAATTCTTCTAATGCTTGCATAGAAGTTGCAGGTTCAACAATACGCACCATTTCTACTTTATCAAATTGGTGTTGGCGAATCATGCCACGGGTATCTTTACCTGATGCGCCTGCTTCACTACGGAAACAAGGAGAGTGTGCCACTAATTTAATAGGTAGCTGTTTAGCGTCTAAAATTTCTCCTGCCACTAAATTAGTTAAAGGAACTTCAGCCGTAGGAATCATATATAGGTCAGCTGCATCTTCACGAGGTAATTTAAATAAATCTTCTTCAAATTTAGGTAATTGACCTGTTCCTTGTAAAGCAGTTGCTTGTACTAAATAAGGTGTATAAGCTTCTTCATAACCATGTTCAGAGGTATGTAGATTAATCATAAATTGAGCTAAAGCACGATGTAATCTAGCAATAGGGCCTCTAAGTACGGCAAAGCGTGCGCCAGATAGTTTGGCTGCTGCTTCAAAGTCTAACCAACCATATTTGGCACCTAAATCTACATGATCTTTGATTGTAAAATCAAAAGTTCTTGGCGTACCCCAACGTCTGACTTCAACATTATCATCTTCATCTGCACCTACAGGTACACTTTCATCAGGAAGATTAGGGATATTTAATAAGATATTATCTAATTCAGCTTGAATAGCCTCTAATTCACGTTTACTACTTTCAAGATCAGTGCCTAATTGATCAACTTCATTTAATAGTGGTATGATATCTTCGCCACGTTGTTTAGCTTGACCAATAGCTTTTGCTCGTGAGTTTCGATCAGCTTGTAACTGTTCAGTTTTAATTTGTACCGTTTTACGTTGTTCTTCCAACGCTTCAATTTTTTCCACATCAAGGGTAAAACCACGTGTTGCTAGTCGTTTAGCTACTTCTTGAGGTTGGGTTCTTACCAATTTTGAATCAAGCATTATTCTGTCTCAATAGATTAATTAAGTATTAGAAGATAGTGTATAAAAATAACTACTCATTATAAAGATAAGTTAACAAAATGAAAAAGGTTTATCTTATGCTAGTGGATAATGTAATATCTGTTCTATTTATTACGTTTCAAAGATTTAAAATGAAATTAACTAATTATAGTTTATTAATTATCATGGTTTTTTTAATAGGTTGCTCTTCCTCTTCTAACCAAAATAAATCAGTTTCATCTCAATGTGATGATTTTTTAGCTATATTTAATCATAAGCCGAACAATCTAGTATTTCAATATTGTGAAGTGAAACATGATAAACAAGCTAAGCCCGCTGTTGCTACTTATAAAGTTACAGGAGAGCAAGCTGCTGTAATCGAACAATATCTTATAAAGAACTTTGATATGCCAAGCCTTTATTTTGTATGTTGTATCTGGGAACCTATTGATAAGATTAGAAAAGCAGGGTATAGCAAAAATGAAGGTGAATATAAAGATCCAAAGACTAATATAACTTATTATATTACAATGGGTTCAGATGAAACTTTAGTAACTAAACGACAAAATTGGTCAGAGATCCCTTTCTTCTGGGTAGATGTATATACTTATACAGAAGAAATTTAACAAAGATTTTAATACATGATGAAAAAAACATTATTACTCTATTCAACTGTTGAAGGACAGACTTTAACAATAATGGAAAAGATAGCTGAGCATCTTACTGCACAGTCACCAGAGATAAGTTATGATCTTTACAATATTGAAGAAGCACTGCCTATAAATCTAGACGATTATGAAACAATATTAATTGGTGGCTCGATTCGTTATGGCCATTTTAGAAAACCGTTAATACAATTTATTCAACAAAATACACAGTTATTAAATAGTAAAAAAACTGCTTTCTTTTGTGTTTGTGTAACAGCAAGGAAAGTGGGTAAGGATACTCCAGAGGGTAGTCTGTATGTACGTAAACTTTTCCAAAAAGTACAATGGCAACCTAATTTAAAGGGTGTATTTGCAGGGGCACTATACTATCCAAAATATGGTTGGTTTGATCGAACAATGATTCGCTTAATTATGCGATTAGGTGGTGAGAAAAACCACGATATAAAGCAAAACTATAGTTATACCAATTGGAATAAGGTAGATGAGTTTGCTAAACAGTTTTATTTATTGGTGATAAGCTAACTTAAAGATTAGGAGGATGATCAATAAATTAAAAATAATACCAGTGATATTAATGATATTGACTGGTACAGGTTGTGAGGCAATGTTTGTCATAGTTTGTGGTACTAATCAAGCATTAACTTGGGATAAAACATTAGAAACTCAAGTATTACCAAAGGCTAAAATAGGTGAGTATTACGAATTTGTGCTTGAATATCCACAAGATCAATCCTATATGCGTTGGGTATTAGATACTAAGCAGGATAAATTACCTGCAGGGTTAGAGTTAGTTATGGTTGAAAACGATGACAAAGAGTCAGCAGAGCATAGAGATCACTATAGTTGGATTCTTAAAGGTATTCCAGAAAAAACAGGTAAATATAAGTTTTATATGAAGGGAATTACCTTTAGAACAATGTGTGGTAATAGCGATTATTATTATCCATATACTTTAGAGGTGTTATCTGCAAACTAGTAAGTTCGCAGATAGTTTTACTAAACTAAACTCTTATCAACTATTCTTAGGTAGGCTATTTAAAAAAGGTTTACCGCATTTCTTGATATAAACTAAACCATTCTTAATCTTCTTTACTATTAATATATATGACATATTACTTAGGGAAATAATAGCGATAAACAATAATAAAACTCCAAATTTAGAAAAATAATTATTAATGCTAATTAAAATAAAGCTGCCGAAAAATAATATCCATCCTAAGAAAAACTTTATTATTCGTTGTATTCTATGGCTACTACAGAAGCCAAATTGCAAAGGAACTATTTTTAAAAATGGAAATTGTAAAGTAGATTTATAAAATGTTTTCTTTTTGAGTATAGTTATAGGTTTATTACAGTATATACATCTATGAGGTAACTCAGTTTGTCCTATAGGCATTACTAATAACTTTCCTTCAGCCCAGTACTCGCCGTTAGGATTAATTTTAATAGTATTGGTAGTAGGTGGTTGATAAGGGTTAAATTCTTGTATCATATAAACGCTCTGTATAATAATTATTTACAAATCATTTGTTAATCGATATCTATTAAAACAGTATTAAATCAAGAGTTACTGCTATTTATAGCATTCTTAGCCATTATTTCTATTAAATCTCCATATAAAACTCATCATTATTTCATAAAACTAACTAATAATTGCTATAACAAATATAGTAGGTTTTTAGGGTAAAAGTAATGATTGAGTTTTTTGTAATATGGTTAGTATTAATGGGAGTTTGTACATTACCAGCCATTCTTTTAGGTAGTATTTTTCATTATTATATTCGATTATATCAATTAAATTATTTATTAGTGTTATTTATAACCATTGTTGCTATTGCTTTAACTAATTTATTAACTTTCTTCTTGGTATTATATTCTAGAAGTGGGTTTGAGATATATTGGTTTTATTTAGGCATGATTGTTACTGGAATATACTGGAATATGTGGTTTTGTTGCTTCTTTAATAAGAGTTATGTGGCTAGATATTAGAAAAATTAATTTAAATAAAGGTAGTGAGATTGCTAAAACGATCCTATTTTTTAATTTTGTTGCCCCATCATTAATGATAATAATGTTAATAGTAGTGATGTATTATGATTTTTGAATACTATTTACGTCGTTTTTTGGGGCTATTTTTATCAAGCTCTCTTAAGTAAGCCAATTTTTCTTTAATTTTAGCTTCTAAACCACGAGGTGTTGGGTAATAGAATTGTTGGGGTTCTATTTCTTCTGGAAAGTAGTCTTCACCTGCTGCAAAAGCATCAGGTTCATCGTGGGCATAGCGATATTCATCACCATAACCTAGCTCTTTCATTAGTTTAGTAGGAGCATTGCGTAGATGTAATGGCACATCAAGCGAACCATATTCTTTAACTGCTCTTTTAGCTGTATTATAAGCCATATAAACAGCATTACTTTTAGGGGCAGAAGCTAGATATACAACAGCTTGTGCCAGTGCTAACTCACCTTCTGGACTGCCTAACCTTTCTTGTACTTCCCATGCGGCTAAACATAGGTTTAGTGCTCTAGGGTCAGCATTACCTATGTCTTCGCTAGCCATACGCACAATGCGGCGAGCTAAATATAGTGGGTCACAGCCACCATCAAGCATACGACATAACCAATAAAGTGCCGCATCAGGATTTGAGCCACGCACTGATTTATGAAGGGCTGAAATTTGATCATAAAAAGCTTCGCCACCTTTATCAAAGCGTCTTAAGCTATTGGTAAGTAAGTCTTGTAATAACTGTGTAGTAATCGTGCCACCGTCTTCTATTAAATCAGCAGCATTTTCTAGTAAGTTAAGAACTCTACGGCCATCACCATCAGCGGCTGTTAAAAGTAGCTGTAAACTATCTTCAGGCAATGTGAGTTGTCTATTACCCAAGCCTTTTTCTTCTGTTAAGGCTCTTTTGATTAGTTTTTTTAATGCGGGTTCATCTAAAGGTTTTAATACATAGACACGAGCACGAGAAAGTAGTGCGTTGTTTAGTTCAAAAGAAGGATTTTCAGTGGTAGCACCAATAAAGATAAACGTACCATCTTCAATATAAGGTAAAAAAGCATCTTGTTGGCTTTTATTAAAACGATGTACTTCATCTACAAAGAGTAGGGTAGGTTTGCCGTAAGCTAACTGTTGTTTGGCAATTTCTACTGCCTGGCGAATTTCTTTAACACCAGACAACACTGCTGAAAGGGTTTCAAAATGAGCGTTAGAGACATTAGCTAGCAGTTTAGCGAGGGTGGTTTTACCAACTCCTGGAGGCCCCCAAAAGATCATGGAGTGTAATGCCCCATGTTCTAGGGCATCTCTTAATGGTTTACCATGAGCAAGCAAATGCTCCTGTCCAACATATTCATCTAGATTAGTTGCTCTTAATCGAGCAGCAAGTGGTTGAACAGGTGAAGTTGCATTTGCAAATAGATCCATCTTTACTCTTCGATAACGTCAGTACCTTCTGGTGGATCAAACTTAAATAGTTTGCTATCAACAGGTACATTCATTTTAATATTTTTAAAGGTAATATTAGTACGTTGTCCTACATTATCCACTAACTGCATACCATTAACAGTTTTATCGTTAAAGGTTAGGGTTAGGCTATTAAATAAACTTTCTTTATCTTTAGGCACTAATACAAAAGATTGTAATTTACCTGTTGTTTTAGAAGAGATTTTAAAGTTCTTTTGGATTTCTGAAACATTGCCAGATAAAAGTAGAGCAGGGGTATGACTCATACGTTGATCCATCTTTTGAATGGTTAATTGCATTAGATCAGGATCATATAACCAGATTTTTTGGTTGTCAGAAATTAATAATTGTTCTTGTGGGGCACTGGTATGCCAGCGGAATAAACCTGGTCTTTTAAGTACTAACTCACCATTTGTTTCTTGTAAACGAGTACCTGTAGCATCTAAGGTGACTTGGGTAAAATTCCCTGTCATACTTTTTGCTTGATCAAGTAGTTTAGAAAGTTCGTTAATACTTTGTTGTTCAGTTGCTGCCATTGCCACATTATGAAAAGCAAAAAGGGTGATAGCAGTAAAAAAGAAAGCACGTAAAATTTTCATTAAGTATCCTATTAATCACGGACAGGAGGTGGTGCTAACACTTCCCGTGAGCCATTTGAACTCATTGCAGTTACAACACCTGCATCTTCCATTGCCTCGATCATCCGAGCGGCACGGTTATAGCCTATTTTAAGCTTTCTTTGCACAGATGAAATAGAGGCGCGTCTCGATTCTGTAACAAAACGTACAGCCTCATCATAAAGTGGGTCATCATCTTCAGTAGAACCACTGTCACCATTACCATCTGAGGAGCCATTGGACTCTTCAATGCCGTTTAAAATAGCTTCTTCATAATCAGGTTCACCGCGTTGTTTCCATGCTTCTACTACACGATGCACTTCATCATCAGAAACAAATGCGCCATGAACACGCACAGGTAGACCAGTACCTGGTGGTAAGTACAGCATATCACCATGACCTAGTAGTTGTTCAGCGCCACCTTGATCTAGAATAGTGCGCGAGTCAATTTTACTAGACACTTGGAAAGCCATACGAGTAGGAATGTTGGCTTTAATTAAACCCGTAATTACATCTACTGATGGCCGTTGTGTTGCTAGAATTAAATGGATACCAGCGGCACGAGCTTTTTGAGCAATTCGAGCAATAAGTTCTTCTACTTTTTTGCCCACAATCATCATCATATCGGCAAATTCGTCTACTACAACGACAATAATAGGAAGATGCTCTAGTAATGGTGGTTCATCATCCATTGACTCACGTTTATAAAATGGATCTTCAATACCTTCGCCAGCTTCCAAAGCATCTTTAATTTTACGATTATAGCCAGCAATATTACGAACACCCATTTTTGCCATTAATTTATAACGGCGTTCCATTTCTGCCACACACCAACGTAATGCGTTGGCTGCTTCTTTCATATCAGTCACGACAGGGCAGAGTAGGTGAGGAATACCTTCATAGATTGAAAGTTCTAGCATTTTTGGGTCAATCATAATTAATCTAGCCTGTTCAGGTGTGGATTTGAACAGAATAGAGAGAATCATGGCATTAACGCCTACAGACTTACCTGAACCAGTAGTACCTGCTACTAGTAAATGAGGCATTTTAGCCAAATCAGTAATAACGGGTTCGCCACCAATATCTTGGCCTAATGCTAGGGTAACAGGTGATTTTTGCTGGTCATAAGCTTCTGATGTAATGACTTCAGAAAGACGTACAATTTGTCGGTCTTCATTAGGTATTTCAATACCTACAGTAGTTTTACCTGGAATAACTTCTACCACACGCACACTTAATACAGCCAGTGAGCGCGCTAAATCTTTAGCTAAATTTGAGATACGACTGACTTTGATACCCGGTGCAAGCTCAATCTCAAAGCGAGTGATCACAGGGCCAGGATGCACATCTACTACAGTAACTTCTACACCAAACTCTTTAAGTTTGATTTCAAGTAAACGAGACATAGCCTCTAAGGATTCAGCAGAAAAACTACGTTGTTTTTTCTCAGCAGGATCAAGTAGAGAGAAGGGTGGTAAGGGATCGCCAGAATCCTCAAAAAGAGGCGCTTGTTTTTCTTTTAAAACACGCTTACTGGGTTCAGCTATTTTAGTGGGTATTGGTTTATTTACTTTAACAGCAGGCCGCTCTTCTTGCTTGCTCATATAACTTGCCAAAGACTCTTGGCGTTTAATGAGATTTTCACGAATTTTTTCTTGTTCTTGTTTATCAGCAACAACAGGCGCTACTACTTCATTAATTTGATCATCAACATCGCGTAGATTACGTCTAATCTGCTTTTTATCAGAACGTTTTTGCCACCATTGGTTTAGTTTAATTGCTAATAGCTCATACAGATCGATAGTAAACTTACCAACAAAATCAACGAGTTTAAGCCAAGAAAACTGTAAGAAAACAGTTAAGCCAACACAAAAGCACAATAAAGAGATTAAAGTTGATAGTTGGTTTGATAGCGAGGATAGGAATAATGTTCCAATAGAGTCCCCAATAATACCACCACCACTTGCTATACCAACGGATTGTAAAATATTATTAGTGGCAAAATGTTGGTGCGCTAGAATACAACTACTAAAAATGATTAATAGTAAACCTAAAAGACGATATCCAATTAGCCAAAAATTTTTAAGATTGATCTGTTTACGATGATAAAAAATCTGTACAGACTTAGCGATTAATAAAATAGGAAGCAGATAAGCGATATAGCCAAATAAAAAGAAACAAAGACTAGCTGTTTTTGCGCCTGTAATACCACCAATATTATTTATTTCAATATAACTAGCAGTTTTATTAAAGGTAGGGTCATTAGGATTACAGGTTAACAATGTTAAAAGCCAATAAACACCTACAAGCACTAATATAATAAGTAGTACTTCTAAAGATCTTGCTATGGCTTGTTGTCGCCAAAAGCTTAAAGATAATAATGAGTTTTCTTCTGTTGTTTGTTTCAAACCAAAGCTCTTTTACATTACTTAAAACTGACGAATTATATACTCTAAAAGGCTAAGTGTCATATGAAAAGAGAGCTAATCCAAAAGAACACAGCACCCATAACAATAACAGCAGGTAATGTTAATACCCATGCCAGTGCAATGTTAACAACAGTTGCTTTTTGTAGCCCTGATTTATTGGCTACCATAGTACCAGCAACACCAGAAGATAAAATATGAGTAGTAGACACAGGTAAGCTAAATAAGTTAGCTGCACCAATCGCTATAATCGCTGTAATTTGGGCACACATACCTTGGGCATAAGTCATGCCTTGTTTACCAATCTTTTCACCTACAGTAAATACGACACGTCGCCATCCAATCATTGTACCAGTGCCAAGGGCTAATGCAACTGCAAAAATTACCCATAAAGGTGCATATTCAGTGGTAGAGCGTAAATCGTTACGTAAGCGAGTGACATTGCCATTATCTTCAGCATTTAAAATAGAAGTTTTTGTTACATTTTTAGCGATATCATCAATACAAAGAATATAGTGACGAGTTAACACACGTTGTTCATCAGTAAGCGATTTATAATCTCTAATGCCTGATAGTGTTTTGTTTAAATCATGAAATATAGTCCCTGTCACGCTGGGAGTACATTTAAACTCATCATTCAATGGTGTTGATTGAATATTAAGCGATAAGATTGGAGAGAGTTTTTCTTGATTACGTACAAAAAGGTTATTTAAGTGAAGTGCTGCGTCGCGTGTTTTTTCTATCTGATAAGTTGAGCTATTAAGGTCTAGTACGAAGTATTGAGGGACAAAGCTAATCAATACTAACATAACCAGACCAATACCTTTTTGGCCGTCATTGGAGCCATGTACAAAGCTAACTCCCATAGCTGATAAGATCAGTACAACACGATTCCAGAAAGGAGGTTTCTTTTTTGCCTTAACTTCTTTTCTTTTTTCAGGCGTTTGGTGCATTTTAGATTTAGGGAAACGAAACTTTAAAAGTAATAACAAGATGCCAGCCATGGCAAAACCAGCCAGTGGTGATACCACGAGTGAAATGGCAATATCAATGGCTTTCTGCCAGTTGACCCCTTGGCCTATAGGTATATCTTTAAGCACTGCATTAGCTAAAGCCACACCAAGTATTGAACCAATCAAAGCATGCGAACTAGAAGCAGGAATACCAAAATACCAAGTACCTAAATTCCAAGCAATAGCAGAGGCTACAATAGAAAACACCATGATTAATCCATAGTGCGAATCTACCAATAATTCAACAGGCAGTAGGTGAACAATAGCATAAGCAACCCCAACACCACCTAGTAATACACCTAGAAAATTAAAAATACCAGACATGATAACAGCTGTCTTGGCTGGCATGGAGTTAGTATAAATAACTGTCGCTACAGCATTAGCTGTATCATGAAAACCATTTATAAACTCAAAGAATAAAACAAAAAGAAGGGCAAAAAATAAGCCGATTAGCAGCCAAGCACTAGTATTCTGAAAGATTTCTAACATTACTAAGTTCGCAGGAGTTAATGTAGTCAAATATTATGGCAGAAACTGAGAAAAAACGACATCATAAATTTATGTAAAATTTAATTTGCCAAATCAACTTTGAGTCGTATTGCTGTATTGCTAGCGCCTGAGCGTTGAGAGTAACCTGTGATGCCTTGACTATTATAGTTATTACTATCTTGTAAGGAACCAATAGTAATCCAACTACCTAATGATCCTGATACGCGCGTATTAATTGCTTGTTGGTTAATATTACCTGTGGTTTGTGAAACATGATCATTTTGACTGTTTACATTAACAAAAACCTGTTGACCTACTACTTGAGCAGTCACATATAAGTTTTGCATAACTTCTTGATATTGCGTAGCCATTATAGGACGACCATAACGATCAGGTACTGTGTAGTTAACAGGAATAACTTGTCCAACCTGAATCATCGTGGGTGATCCTTCGTTAACCATTAGTTGTTTAATGGAGTTACTATTGTTAATAGTATTTCTTTGTTCGAATCGGGCTCGTCCATGAATAGAGTTATTACTGCCTAACTGAATATGACCTCTTGTTTGTAAACTTTGTTGGCTGGATTGGCTATTGTCGCCTGTATCAAGTGTGATAAGAAGTCGACGGGCAGGAGTATCTAATTGCGCTACCATCTCTCTAATTTGTTGGTTTTCACTTGAGGTACCATTAATTACTAATTGGTTACCGTATTTACTAACAGGTATGTTCGGAAAGTTATTATTAATAACAGGTGCAATTTCTTCTGGAGAGCGATTATATAGGTCAATAAACTCAATTTCTGCTAGTGAATGTGTCGTTATGCTCACAAAACTAAAACAGATAATTATTTTTTGAATAGAGTTTGCCATAATCTTAACTCTTTTATAGAGAATCACGAATTTCAGCTATTTTGGTGAATGAGTATAGTCTTGCTTCACGATCATAGATACGGGAAGTTATTATTAATTCATCAACCTGAGTCTTATCAATAAACTGTTGTAGCTTATATTTAACAGTATCTGGTGAGCCAACAATAGCTTCTGTTAAACTACGATTAACATTTTCAAGTTCTTGATTATTACAAATACTAGTAATATCTTTACAAGGTGGCGGTAAAGGAATCGATTTACCACGTTGTTGAGCAGCTATTTGTTGTTGTAGTGATGAAAATTGATATTGTGCTTCCTGATCAGTTTCTGCCACAACCACCACTAATGCAGCCATACAATAAGGTTTAGTAAGCTCATTTAAAGATTGAAATTGACTTCTATAGAGTGCTAAAGCTGGCATTAGAAAATCTGGAGCAAAATGAGAGCCAAAAGCAAAGGGCATTCCTAAGTTAGCTGATAGGCCAGCACTAAACAATGTTGATCCAAGTAGCCACATAGGAACTTTTGTTCCTTCTCCAGGTATAGCAACAAGACTTTGATTGTCTTGCTTAGGTTGTAATAGGTACCTAAGCTCTACTAAATCTTCAGGAAAAGTATCTAATTCTGTTTCTAAATCCCGTCTTAATGCGTCTGCTATGATAGGATCTGCGGTAGGTGCACGACCTATTCCCAAATCGATTCTGTTAGGATAAAGGGTAGCTAAAGTACCAAATTGTTCGGCAATAATTAAGGGCGAATGGTTGGGTAATATGATACCACCTGAACCTACTCGAATATGATTTGTAGCATTCGCAATATGACTAATAATTATAGAAGTAGCAGCACTAGCATGACTGGCTGAGTTATGAAATTCAGCTAACCAAAAACGTTTAAAATTAAGTTTTTCGACCAGTTGTGCAAGTTCAACCGAGTCTGCAAATGATTGTGCTGAATTACCATCTTGGAGGATTGGGCATAAATCAAGAACTGAAAAGGGTATCATATGAAAAAGCCTAAAATAAAATGTTAAATGTATTATACTGTTTTTATGTAATATCTAATAGATTAATACAATCTGAAATGATTTATATATGTAAACATTATTAACAAAGGATAAACAATGAATCTTTGGTTATTAAGACATGGTGAAGCTGAGTTCAGAATAACAACAGATGCCGCTCGCAATCTAACTGAACATGGCGAACAAGAAGTATTAATCTCTGCACAAAAATTACAAAATGTACCTATTGATATTGTTTTGCATAGCCCATACAAACGAGCCATTCAAACTGCTATGCTTGTTTGTAAAACAATAGGCTATAAGGGTAAAATACAGGAAGTTGATTGGATTACACCTGATGATAATGCTCAATTAGTGATAAAAAAACTAGATAGTTATGAGGGTAAAAATATACTGATTGTAAGTCATCAACCTTTATTAGGCGTTTTGGCTGCATTATTGACAGAGGGAAGTCAACATTTTGCATTGCCATTAAAAACGGCAGAGCTTGTTCATCTGGAGGGAGAAGCTATTTATCTAGCAGGAATGCAGTTGCGTAAATAGAGATACGGAACATTATTTTTTCAAACTAAAATATGAACAATCGCTTATAATAGTGGGATTTTTAAAGTTCTTTACTGAACAATTGAAATGATTGTTGGTCTGTAATTAACAAGAATAGCTATTTAGAATAATTAGCAAGCGGTAATAAAGGAAAAGACATGATTTATAACTTTGATGTTGTAGTGCTAGGCAGTGGTCCAGCAGGTGAAGGGGCTGCTATTAATGCATGTAAGGCAGGCAAAAAAGTAGCCGTAGTTGAAAATAGAGGTGTGGTTGGTGGTGGTTGTACTCATTTAGGGACAATTCCATCAAAAGCATTACGTCATTCAGTTATGCAAATCATGGATTTCAATACTAATCCTATGTTTCGTGCGATTGGTGAGCCACGTTGGTTTTCTTTTCCTGATGTGCTTAAAAATGCTCAAAAAATTATTGATCGTCAAGTAAACTCTCGTACAGGTTATTATGCGCGTAACCGTATTGCTGTGTTTTTTGGGCAAGGTCGTTTTGTTGATGATCATACGGTAGAAGTTTCTTGTAATTCAGGTACTGTAGAACGCTTAATTGCTAAAGAAATTATTATAGCAACAGGTTCTCGTCCTTATCGTCCTGCTGATGTGGATTTTAATCATCCACGTATTTATGACAGTGATACTATTTTAAAATTAAATCATACCCCACGTCGCTTAATTATTTACGGAGCAGGGGTGATTGGTTGTGAATATGCGTCGATCTTTAGTGGCTTAGGGGTGCTTGTTGACTTAATTGATAATCGGGATCGCTTATTAAGCTATTTAGATGAAGAAATATCCGATTCTTTAAGTTACCACTTTAGTAACTCTAATGTGATGATTCGTCATAATGAAGAATATGAAAAGATTGAAGGGATTGAGCATGGTGTAATTCTACACTTGAAATCGGGTAAGAAAATTAAAGCAGATGCTTTATTATGGAGCAATGGTAGAACAGGTAATACTGATGGCTTAGGCTTAGAAAATATTGGTTTAAAAGCCAATAGTCGTGGTCAAATTCATGTGGATGAGAACTATCGTTCAGAAATTCCTCATATTTATGGGGCTGGTGATGTTATTGGTTGGCCTAGCTTAGCTAGCGCAGCATACGATCAGGGGCGTTCGGCTGCCTCTAATATAGCAGAAGAAGGTAGTGGTCGTTATGTGGATGATGTTCCTACAGGCATTTATACTATCCCAGAAATTAGTTGTGTGGGTAAAACAGAGCAAGAATTAACTAAAGATAAAGTGCCTTATGAAGTGGGAAAAGCTTTCTTCAAGAGCATGGCGCGTGCTCAAATTGCTAATCAAACAGCAGGAGTGTTAAAAGTTTTATTCCATCGAGACACTTTAGAAATTTTAGGTGTTCACTGTTTTGGTTATCAAGCTTCAGAAATTGTTCATATTGGACAAGCTATTATGAATCAGCCAGGTGAACAAAATAATCTACGTTACTTTATCAATAATACATTTAACTATCCAACAATGGCGGAAGCTTATCGGGTAGCAGCATTTGATGGTTTAAATAGATTATTTAAGATTTAATCAATAACTAACAAGTAGGTTATACTAATTAACCTACTTTTTTATTTAGCTGATTAACTATATTTATGGCAAATGAACCTTATACAATAACTAATCAAAAAATTTATTTTGTAAAATTAACATTAGCCGATTGGCAGGCAGCTATAGACTCACCCTCCACTAATGTAGCTATTATTAAAGCCTTCCAAGAACGAATAGTTTTTCATTTATATGGTTCTTGTTGGGCGTTGTACAATGAAATAGCTAGTTACTATCGCTTTCCACTGATAAACCAACCTCTATCTATTAAAGGATTTTTAACTACAACATTTGTGGAACAAAATCCTAGTCCAGAACTGAATGAATTAGTTACTTTATTAGAAGATTCCAGCAGCTTTTTAAGCTTAATAGATCAAGCATGGCAAGAACTGTTCAATCCTGCCATAGCACAAAAGCCATCTGCTAATATTATTCCTACAAAGCACCTAGAAAATAGCTTAGATACCCTACAAGATGCTGAAATTTGTTTAAAGCAGTTATCTGATTTAGTTGTTCGATTCCGTGCAGGATTATCAGAATATTAAATAATGAGAACAATTCAATAGTCTTTATTAGGAAACTGATTGAAAAACAGGTATTAAGCTTAAGATGGTTCAGTTTTTAGAGCAAAAAAGAGAGTAGCTGTTTAAGTTAAGTACATGGTGTTATTTACATGCTTGAAAATTTATATTGCTTTTAGTAGATGAAAAAGTATTAACTTCTACAATACAATCATATTTTTGTGTTGCCTCTAAGATGGCTCCTTGGATAGGTAGTAAATCACCAATTAATAAGTTTTGATAGAGTTGAGAACCTAGCAACTTATTATGACCTAATGAAACATTACCAATACCTATTGTTCGTAATATTGGTTTGCTTACCTTGGTGATCTTATTATTATAAAATACCAACTTAGCATTTTCTTGTTTTGTTAAGTTTCTGAAACTCACTGCATATTCAGGAATATCTTGAATAGTATTATCTAAAATATAGGCAGAACCAGAAAACTGATTGGATTCAATGGCAGTACCTGTAAGCTTAGTAAATAGATTATCTTTTATTAGTACATTAGCATTACTTTCTGTTAGTAGCACACCATGACGACTATCTTTAGCTAAGATATTTTTACGAATAACTAAGTTTCCTGATATTTGCTGTGCTTCAATGGCAGACTTATTAACAGTTAAAATAGCGTTGTTTTCAATAATGCCTTGTATATTACCTTGAGCACGAATACCACTATTGTTTTTTATAGCCTGAATTTTGTTATTAGTAATATTAAATTGACTGTCTATTAAATCAACACCATATTGTTGGAAAGTATTAATAGTTGAATTATCAATAGAAACTATAGCATTTTTTAAGTTAAGTGCGGATAGGGCAGTAAAGTCACTGTTTTTGATTTCAACTTGTATTGGTAGTTTTGTAGGTTGGTTATTATTAATGGCAGTAGTAATGCCTTGTACTAGATAAGCGTTATATCCAAGCTTAGCAAATTTTGAATCGATAATTTGTAAACGACTACCTCCCCAGTTAATAATAAAAGGGCGAAAAACAGTATTATTAATGACATAGGCAGGTTTATTATCAAACCAACTTTCAACGTTTGTTTTTTGTATGCTAAGTAATCCTTTATTGATAATAGCTGTACCTGAGTGACCATAGAGATAAAGGGAAGTATTTTCCAATAATAAAGCCGCATCATCTTCAATAAGTAATGGATAACTTAATAAATAGCCATTTTGAAAAGGACGAATAACTTGTCGGTTATTAATATGGCTGTTTAGTTGCTCTAGAGTGATAGTGCCACCTTTAATGGTAATCATTCTGGGATGGTTTGCTTGATAAGTTGCTATAACACGGAATAGATTATTAATAGCAAAAGATTCAAAAGGCCAGCTCCCATGCTGTGCTGAAAACATAGCACTGATTGTTATTTTGCCTGTTTGACTAGGTAATTGCATCTCTGCAATTTTTATAGAGGGCTCTATAGTTTCTTGAATACTTAATAACTTATTGGTGAATATTTTTTCATCTATTTGTTGTATAGAGGGAGAAGCAAAGGCTGTGTACATAACAAAGAAACCCATCCATAATCCTATTAGGATATTTTTTATAGATTTCAATAGTAGTATTAGCCTTTGCATATTTTTCTCTATATTAGTTTATATTAGGATAAAAATGCTTAATTGAACCACTAATTTGACTGTAATTATCAATACCAGTCGGGTCTTGTGAATAAAGTTCTTTAGTTAAGTTATTAGCTGGATATTTATTAATAAAAGGTATTACCCAAATCATTTTATAAGGTTTTACTGTGCTTTGTGTGCCTGGTAATTCATGAAGCGAATTAGGATTAAGAACAGTGAGTGCCGTAAAATTGCCTAGTAGCTGTAGTTTTTTTAATTCATCAGTGCTCAGATAGAGATAATTAGCCTTAGCTGCATCAGCTAATAGCATTAAAGGGATCATCGCATAGTTACTATAGTCGGCTGCTAATTTACCACGTGCTACTTCATAAGGTAACCAAGCGTATTGTCCATTATTAGAAACCATCACTTGTTGTAAAGCCCTTTGTAGGCTTGTGTGTCCCCAAATAATCATGTCTCTATTTTGTATTGCCATACCTGTAGCAGATACAGCCCAACCAGCCCAGTAATCATGATTATTAAAATAACCTGTGAAGTTATCAGCACGTCTTGGTTCATATTCTAGAATTACTTGTTCAGCTAATTTCTTTAACCAACGTTTTTGATCTGTTGTTAATTCAAATTTGCCATTACTATACCCTTGAGTATTAAGAATAATAGCGGATATGGCCGCTAAAGCCCATTTTCTACCCGCAATGCCTGTTTTAGTAGCTTCTGGATTAAGTAAAGCATTAGCTTTAGCCCAATCATCTAGCCAATAACTTAGGCAAGCTAGTGCTGTATTAGCTTGAGTGGTTTTGGTTGCTTTTCTGTAACTTTTAGATGCAGTTAATAATCCCTTTATATAGTTTTTAATATGATTTTGAATTTCTGTAGAGGACTCAGAAGTAGTTACTAAAATAGTTTTATTAACATCCGTTTGATCATATTTACTTTCTATTAGTAGTGCGCCAGTAAAAGGCTTTGGAGGAGCAGTAGAGCATGGTATAGTTTTATAATCACTGGTAGTTATTTGTGATTGTAGTGTGTCTAATTTACTCCAAAGACTAGAAGTGGTTTCTGCATAAGATAGATTGAAAGTATTGATTAAAAACATTATTACAACTACTTTAAGTTTTAATGACATACATTTACCTCCATGGAAATAGGGCCATTAATTGTTTGTGTGGGTTGAATAAATACCGATAATAAATTGGCATCTTTGAATTCAGCAGAGCGACTTAGTTCAAGATGGAATTGCCCACCTGTCACTATGAGTGGTCTGCGGAACCACACTTTATCACGAGCGCCATTGTCATAATAGGTAAATATATAAAAAGACTTAAAGTTCTTATCACTGAATTTTATATCAAGGAAATTACCAGGTGTATTAAGTTGTTTTATGTTACTAGCTGTATTACTTAATAATTCTATACGTTGCCCTTCGCTTAACTTAGACATCTTAGTAGTTTTACTTAGTAGAGGTTGTTTACAGCCTCCTTTAACAGCAGGAATAAGCTGTCGATATGTTAACTCATCACCTAATCGATAATTTGCCACGAGCTCCCAGATAATTAATTTAGGTGGATTTTTAGCATCATAGTTTTCAGACAGTAAATATTCTAACAGGGAGCCTTCTGCACCAGCACCTGGTAGTGCATAGTTTAAAATATCTACGGATAAATCTTGCTTTAAAAAACCATCAAAATTAAATTGTTTACTTTCATTTTCCCGAGCTGCCGAGTTACTAGTACCTACCAACACTACTTCAGGTTCTGGCATATCGCCGAATAACGCATCAGCATCATTATTTTCAGGAATTGTTTGGTAGCCTTGTACATATTGCATACCAAAGTTATTACCACAAATTCTTTGTAGTCCTTCATTGAGTGTTCCCATTTTAGGGATAAATACACCAGGGGCAGTTTTGTAAGTTGTTTTATGTAACTCTTTATAGAATGGTTGCTTTTTAATTTCATCTGCCACTAATTTAGCTGTAATTTTTGCACCTTGAGGTGTCCAGTGGTGATCTCGACGAAAAAAATAATCCTCTTTAGGAGGAGATTCAATTAACGGTAATACATCAGGAACCACTGCACCTGCTCTGCGCATTTGGTTAACAAGTATTTTTAATTTAGTAGTAGCTAACTTATAGTTAAATTTATTTTTGTCATTGTCATAAAGCTTATCACGATGCATTAAACCTCTGGTTGGTTGAATAGCCATTACCACATGTATTCCTTTACTTTTGAAAGTTTGCATTAATCGTGCAAAGTCTGCATGTCTTTCAGCAGGAATACCAAAATCTGTGCTTAAATCAACCATTGTGCGAAATAACCAACGATCTTTACCAGGTATAAGCTCTTTAAGTAGTTTCATGGCCCCTGTTTGATATTGTACAGGGTCATGAATAGCAGGGCAGATTAAACAACTCAAATCATCTTTACAGTTCTTTTCTGCTAATACATGTGTTGAAAACAAGCACATTAGCCCAAAAGTGACAATGGAAATTGATTTATTGATGCATGAGAAATTCATATTTACTACCCTGTATTATCATTATTCAGTTGGATCAATACCGCTTTGTTGAGCAATTGCTTTGTAACCACTTCCTTCTGGGATTACTAGATAGCTATAAGAACCACCTTTCTTTAAGAAGTTGCTTGGGTAGCTAGCTATTTTTTTACTACCTGAGTAAGCAGCAAAAGCAATTTTAATTTCATTAACTTTTCTACTACCTGTTTGGTTTTTATTAACAGCAGCAATAACTTCATGTTTACCATCAGCTGTTTTTAATTCTATAGACTCATTGGTTAAGTTATAGAAGGCAATTTGTGCTTTTCTAGGTTCATTAGAAAACTGATCATTAATTAAAGTAAGTTTGCCATTTTCGTAAACTAAGGTAACGGCTGTATTCGCTTTTAAATCTAAATCTATACTAGCATTACCAGTACTTACTTTATGTTTACCTGGTGGCACAAAACGATAGTTGCTAAGTTGCTTTACAGCAATACGTTGTGGGTTTACTTTGCCTGTTAAGGTAGCAGAGATATTACTGTTGCTTAGATTAATTATTCTCACAAAAGCCGAGTCAGCAGGTGCTACAGCATCATATAAATCAGCATTACCTTCTTGTGCTTGAATGTTAGTAGTAAAAGCTAAAAAGCTAGCTAAGATCATTAAGGTTTTTAGTAGTTTCATAGAAATAACTCCATTTTAAAAATGTTTGACTTGATTTTCAGTACCTTTTTTATTGTTTCTGAAGCTCTGCACTAATAAGGTACGGACAGGGAACTCCCAAATTACAGCATGGATAGTGGGATCATTAAAATCGGGTTGCTTAAGAAACTCAGCCATTGCTTCAAATGGACCATTAGCTTCTAGTGCATGGGTAAGAATGTCTGTTTGTAACTCCTGTTTAAGAAAGCCGACAAAATTCCAATCATCCATTTTGCTATAACTAGTGCCTACTAGTGCAATTGGATATTGTTGATCGCCAAATAATGCACTATCAGAGATCTCTTGATTGGCTTGTGTTGTTTCAAAGATGGGTAAATTTACAGGTTGATAATTTTGTCGAGCAATACTTAAATGAAACTGCATATAGTTCATTAAATCGCCCTTATGTTGTTTTTCACTGACTTTATTGGTAATGAATAAAGTATCTTGTTTTAGCTCAGGGTATTGTAGTGCTACTTGCTTAGCGGCTAATGAAGCACCTTCAGGTGACCAATGAGTATCATTACGAATAAAGACAGAATGGTTTGTTACCTGTTGTTGAAAACTAGGTCTAATATCTACTGATGCTATATCGGCATCATTAAGTTGTTTAATAAAAGAATCATAGAGATTAATAACAACAGGCTCAGGTTCTCGGCTGATATGGCTATGTTCAATATCAACTTTCATTGGAATAGGTAGGATGATTAGCTTTTGACCACGCCGTTTTAATTGTTCATCAATTTCTTTTATTTGATGATATTGTTTATTAAGCTGTGCAGACAAATCATTAACGACCAGATATTCTTGATTACTAAATAGCCAAGCATCTTTGCCTAAAATAACACCACTGGTACCTTCATTAAAAGCGAGGTATCTAATATCTGCCCAAAATTTTACAGAGGGTTCTCTAGCAAAAAACTGTTTATCATAAAAAGTTTCATATTTGCGTAACAATTTGCCATCCATAAATAGTGACCAATTGTCTGTTTCAGTTTCAGAAAATTTAAAAATAGAAGGTATGGAATAAATAAACATACCACCTATTAAAACAATAAATAATATACCGTTTAATTTACTGGATGATTGTGTTGTAGGAAACATAAACAATCCCCCTAAAATTGGAAATAAAGAAAAGGTGAAAAGGAATTAGCAGCAAGGCTACTGAGCGCTAATAAAAAGCCTGCCCACAGTAATAAGGAGTTAAAACCTGTTGCTCGTTGCATAAAGTAATTATCTTTATTACCCAAGTAGTAACGTTTATTAATAATGCCAGCAATTAATGTCCAAAGCACCGTGATAGCTAGGAAAGCAACGGTCATTCTTGAGCTGCCATAAATATAAATATCTAAATCACCAAAGCCATTTAAACCAAATAGTGAGCCATAGATATCAATACTGTGGTTTAAATTACTAGTAAAGAAGAGAGGCATTGCTAATAAAACTAAAAATACAGCGCGAATGTATCTTAGGAACTTCCAAGGTGTATTTAATTTGGTGGCAACACCAAAAACACGCTCTAATGCCATACAGGTGCCTAAGTAGAATCCCCAAAGAACCATTGCTGCACTAGCACCATGCCATAGACCAGAAACGGTAAGAGTGAAAATAATGGCTAATAATGGATTCATTATTTTGTTACGGACGAGTGGCATAAATAAGTAGTCCCGTAAATAATGAGCAAGTGTTATATGCCAGCGTTGCCAAAACTCAGTAATACTTTGTGAAGCATAAGGTTGGTTAAAGTTTTCAGGAAACTTAAAGCCCATCATTAATGCTAATCCAATAGCCATACAGCTGTAGCCAGCAAAGTCAAAATATAGTTGTAGGCATGATGCAACTAATCCAAACCATGCCTCAAAGAAATGTAAGGTATTTTGTCCAAGGAATAGGGCATTAATGCCAGCTAAATTATCAGCAATTAATACCTTCATAATAAAGCCTTGGAAAAATCGGCAAACGCCTAAAGAAAATATATCTAGTGAATGTTCACGGTGTTTAAATTGGGGGGCTAATTCGCTGTATCTTAAAATTGGCCCAGCCACCAAGTGAGGAAAGAGGGAAACAAAAGCTGCAAAATCGATAAAACTTTTAGTAGGCACAGCATTTTTGCGGTATATATCTACAATATAACTTAATGCATGGAATACATAAAAAGAGATACCCAACGGTAATAGAATATTAGTTAGGGTAAAGGTATTAAAACCTAAAGGTTCTAGTACAGCGTTAATAATTTCAACACCAAAATTAACATATTTAAAGTAGCCTAATGTTGCAAGGTCGCCAATGACACCTACCCATAATATTCGGAATGCAGCTTTTTTATTGTTTTTATCCAGTTGTTTTTTAATCAGTAAGCCAAGCCAAAAGTTCCATGCAGTAATACCAATAAAAAGCAATAGGAAATCTGGGCGCCACCATGCATAGAAAAGATAACTAGCAATAACAATAACGGTAGAGCGCCAACTTGCTTTTACTGAATAGTAAACAATAAAAAAAGTAGGTAAATATAAAAATAAAAAAACGTTCGATGCAAATATCATTGTTAGTACCTAAAAACTAAACCTAGTGTAATTTGATAGTCATCACCTACTTTTTTAGCGGCACTACCACTTTTAAAGTAACTTAGGTTGAGTAATGTATTCATGGTGAAGTGTTTGCCTTGATAGTTGTAAGGAAACATTTGCCAGTAATAATTAATATCAAAGACTTGACCAACTGATTTACTACCAGAAAGATTGTTATTAGAAATTTGTTGATTACGTTCACGATTTATCTCTTGGCTTACACGAATAGGTAAGCCAGCAGAGCTATTACGTAGCTTAATATCACTGATACGAAAATCTACTCGAGTACGGTCAGCAGGATTAGTCTGAATACCTATGCCATAGAACATTAAGTTACTCATGTCTAAGCGCACAAATGAACTTACTAGTCGTGTACTATAGCTACCAGGTGTAGTTAAACGGTCTGTTTGGATTCTATTAAGTTGATAGCCATGGTATTGATCTTTTGGATTATCAGTTAGGCCACCATACACAAATACTCTAGGTTTCCATGGGGTGCTATCAAATCTTTTACCAACTTCGCCTAATAACAACCATCCATTTATAGAATTTTTTTCGGTATTATAATTGTCATCAATTGTTCGTCTTTTTCCTTGCATACGAACAAATTCAACATGATAATCATTAAAAAGGGGAGAGACTCGTTGATCATCACCCTTAATGAAAACACCTATACGACTTCCTTTAAAATCATTAGAGTCATCAATACGTCTACCTGAATAGTCGTTTTCATAGAGGAAACGAGTACCTAGCCAGTTACGTGGACTCCATTGCCATTCATATTGTCCCATTACATAAACAATTTTTTTATCTTGTTCATCTAATTTGTTAACGTCAGTATTATAGTTCCAGAACTTTTGACTGACTGCTAGAAAACCTGAGTTTAAGGTGTTGTTATAGTCAAACCTGATAGACTCTAAACTGTCGTCCCACCAAATGCCATATCTATCATAGAAACGCTGTCTACCAGCAGTGATTGAATATCTTGGATCATCCCATAATAGGCCACGACGAATATAAAACTCTCTTAATTCAGCATAAGCATAACGTGGTCTTTTAGTACTACGGGTATTTTCATAGTTACCACCATCTTCTTGTAAGGATGGAGAGTAGTATTTTGAGTCATAGTTTATCCATGCACGGGTATAGAATGTCCATTTTGGCCACTTTTGTTCAGGAGAAAACCAGTAAAAAGAGGGTTCATAGCGTAAACTATAGAAGTTTTTACGATCACTGCCTAAAGCTGAATTTTCAGGACCTCTACCAAACTGTGTAGTTACTTTATTATAGAAAAGAGAAGTAACAGGTGGTAGCTGCCCATCAACTAATTGTGCTGGAAGTTCTCCTATATCAGAAAAGTCGTTCTCTTCTTGTGCCCACGTATTGAAAATAGGGGAAAAAATTATTATGCAAGAACAGGGTATTTTAATTAGCCATTTCATAGTTGATACTCCTTGGCTAGTTGTTTATATAAAGTACGTCCTTGTTGCTCTTCTTGTTTTGTCATGTCATTCATTAATTGTTTTTTTAGTCCAGAGGCCCTGAACTCTCCTAACTCATTAGCTAATAATACATAAGCATAAGCTTTGGCTTTATCTCGGCAGATTGCTCGACCTTGATAGTAAATACCTGCAATAGCATAGAAGGCAGATGGGTATCCTTTTTTAGCTTCACCTTCTAGTATGGTTATAGCGCGATATTGATCTGGCTCGTCTAATACACCTCGACTATATAGAGTAGCTAGTAACGTATTGGCAGAAGGGTATTGCTCTTGCTGTAATTGCTGAATTAACTCATAACTTTTAGGTGGATTAAGCGTATTCCAACTACTTACCATAGAAACTGATACAGTTAATGCTTTAGCATTTTGTGGCTGAGTTGTAGCTATTCTTTCAATTAAGCCTAGAGCTTCTTCTGGGGTATAGCTATCAGGTAATGAGGTCATCTTATTAACTTTGGAAACCATAGCAGGTACCCAATTACGCTCGATTGCTTTATCTAGCCAAAAATTAACTTCATTTTCATCTTTAGAAAATTGTTCAGTTATTTGCTTGCGTAATTCCTCTATTTCAGCTTTAACTCGTTCATTAGCTGCTCCAGTTAAGCCTTTATTTTGCTCATGGAATTGTCTACCTTTTAAAATAGCTAAGCTACGTTGAGTTGAGAAAACAGTATCTAATATTGATGCAATACTGTGTATAGTAGTTACTGGTAAATTATCTACTTGATCTTGTAGACTACGTGTATATAACGGAAATAGTGTATCTTGCTTATCGCCTAACAGTTTGTAGTAGCGAAAAACAGCACGACTATCGCTAAAAAAAGCTTTTTCATAGAGTTGTAATGCTAATGTTTTATTACCTTGTTGCTCTGCTAATACCGCTCTATAAAGTTCTGGGCGGCAAAAAGCTAAACAAGATGATTGATAAAGAGAGATTAGTTCTTCGGCCTGTTTATTATTAATAAAGTTTGGATAAGTAACAAAAACCTCTAACGTTGCTGTAAGGGTTTGTGGATCTCTTGTTAAGGGATATTGTTGTAAAGATCTTTTTATATAGTTAGCTTGTCTTTTACGCAAACGCATGTTGTTGTCTAATATTCTAGCCATTGCGGTAAGTGCAGGTATTTCTCCTTGTCCTTCAGCAAATGCTTTTTTAAATAACACTAAAGCTTCTGTACTATTAGCCATGCTATTTTGTTGAACTAGCTGATTACCTAGTAATAACATTGATTGTCTATCACCAAACTTTACTAGTTTTCTTAAATCTTCCATTACATCAGCATTAGGATCTTTAAATAAGGCATAACGTATTTCATCTAAACCACGACTAGCTAATGCAACATCAACTGTACAAATAGTGGCTGCAAGTGAGATAAGAAAGTAAACAATCCCTTTTTTCATAACTTATTCCTAAAAACTAAAAGGTAATCCTAAGAATAAGTTTACAGATACTGGCTGCTGATAACTTTCTTTAGGTAATGGCTTATTAGGTTCAATAAATAAAATAGTACTTTGGGTACGATTATCAATTTGTGTTCTAAAAATTTTTCCTTCAATTGTTTCCCTGCTGTTATAAGCATTGATGGTAATACGGCTTATTTTGTTTAGATTATTTAGTTTGCCGTAAGGAATAGTGGCTTTTACATAAAGTTTTTCATTTTTTGGTACTAAATATAATAAAGGGGATTCTTTATAAGAAAAGCCTTTAGGAATAGGGTATGGGTAAAAAACTTCACAATTACAAGGGCTATTAATAACAGTTTTTACTGTAGTTCTAGCTAATAACTCATTAGTTTCTTCTGGTGTTAGTTTGTCTAACATTTGCATATCAGAAAGATTAGTAAAATACGTGGCTAGTTGAGTTGAAATACTAACTAACGGTTCACCTTCAACTACTGAAGTCTGATTTGGTTTTAGTAATAAATTAAGGTAACCATTATCCGGCATGCTAATGGTATAAGTGTCTGCACTAACAACTGCTTCAGTTGGTGTTAAGGTAAAGAATAATAAGTAGCTTTTATAAAGTACAAAACTTAATGCAAGTAAACCCACTATAGTAAATAGCAGTGTACCTATAATGGCTTTTAGTCTTTCTACTATATTTCTTTGAGTGGCATCTTTTGTTTTACGGCTTTTAATATAGTTCTCACGTTGCATGATATTAAACAGGCCGCTAATATCAACTACCTCACCTGAGGTGTAGGAGACAATAAGATAACGTAAAATATCACATTTGCCAGCATCTAAATCTATAAATTGGCAACCATACTTTTGGTTGGTTCGAGATACTACCTTTAATGTTACCTCAATACGTATCTCAAGGGCATTCATAGGTAAAGAAATGAGTGAATGTAATAAAGTCCCTTTAGGTATTTCTCCATAATGATTGAAAGAAATACCACCAAGAGAAACATCTTCTATATCTGTTTCTGTGATGAACTCTTGATTATTTTCCTTTGTAATCGTTACTTTTGCAGGAATTTTTGTACGAATATGCTGGCGTTCATCAAGTGCTTCATGCACTATTTTGGGTCCTTCTTGACTGCCAGTAGTTGATTTGTTATCCATAATATTACTTTATTAACTCACGGTTTAAATTTATTTATTGATATCTATTGCTAGAGAAACAATACAAAGAAAAATGGCAATAGCAGATAGCATGGTTATCTTTGATGTCCAGCGATTAAGTTTTGTGTCAAAGCTAATATTTTGATTTAAAGTTGTTTTTTGTCTTGTCCATTGTTGCCTATCTAAGTGAAATACAGCGTTAATTTTCATCATTGAGCCAATAATTTGGTTGTAATAGAGTGCAAAAGGATATAGCGGATCTACTGGATGCTTAGAAAATACAAATAGCATACATACAATGCTACGCGTGATAAGTATCCATAGAAAATAAATATAGAGAAATTGGATGCTAATAAGTAATGAAGCAGTAAGGGCTACGGTTAGACCAAATAAGCTAGTCCACATAGAAACGCGTTGATCATAGAGTACGTATAATGTAAATAAACCTAATTGTTTTCGTAATAACTTTACGGCTCTAAAGTTTTGTCTTAATGAGTTGCCATACCAACGAAACATGAGTTGACGTGTTGCCTTTAAAAAATATTTACTAGGGGGATGTTCAACAGTTAATGTATAACTATCTGGTACATAGAATGTATCCCAACCAGCACGTTTTAGACTAAACCAAGAAGACTTATCATCGCCTGTTAGAAATTGAAATTTACCTAATCGCCAGTGTTGTAGATAGTCGGCTTCTACGTCTCTAATAAAATCAAGATCCATCATTAAGCTAGCACGGAAAAAGGAAAGGCGACCTGTGAGAGTTAACACCTGATGACTTAATGACATGGAGCACATGCTAATATGACGTTGTACAAAACGCATATTGTGCCAACTCGTTAGTAATCTACCACCTTTAACAATACAGTATTCATTGGTAGTCATTCCTCCTACATTAGGAAGTAGAGCAAATAATCGACAAGCCTTATCTACACAACCGGGTAACATCATCGTATCGCCATCTACAACACAAGCGACGGCATCATGAGCTGGTGCACGTCTTGATAATGCTCTAAAAGCATGCGCTAGCCCATCTCTTTTACCTGTTCCTCTAGCCCTTACAATCACTAGTGTAATATCTGGTCGGTCTTTAATCTCTTCACGCATAATCTGTTTAATAAAGTACTCATCACCTGCTTCAACAATAGAGGCGATAATAGTACTGGGAACAGGAATGCTACTTAATTCTTGAAAGATAGATTGGTAAACTTTATAAGTGGTTTCTGGTGGAATACGAAAACTAGTGACTACCATGAAAATATGCGAGGGTAATGTTTGATCTCCCATTTTATCAGCGAGTTTACGCAACCTTGGAAATGCCCAATATAAAAAATACATGCCACGTATATAATGTAATATGTTGTTGCTATATCGCCATGTACCCACAACACCAATTAAAAAGATAAATTGATGGCTGCTTGAGTCCAAATACTCACGGTCTACAAGCGAGGCAAGAAAAATAATAAGTGTTAATAGCATGAGCCAGCCAAATGCTTTGGAGCAAAAAGTGTTTTTTGACTTGGCTACAAATTTAACGCTCATTAACCAATTTCTCCTTGGTTGCAGATACAACATTTAAGCGCCCATAACGATCTTCAAATCTTTGAATATCATCCTCACCAAGATAACTACCTGATTGAATTTCAATAACCTCTAATGGGATATGACCAGGATTTGATAAACGATGTATTGAGGTGATGGGAATATAAGTAGATTGATTCTCAGAAAGAATAAACTCCTTATCATCGCAAGTAATTAACGCTGTACCTGTCACAATAACCCAGTGTTCTGCTCGGTGATGATGCATTTGCAGGGATAGGGTGGCACCTGGATTTACAGTGATACGTTTAACTTGAAATCTATTGCCATAATCAATGGTTTCGTAACAACCCCAAGGTCTATAAACTAAGCTATTAGTTTCTGATTCTGGGCGTTTGGCTAATTTTAATTGTGTCACTAACTCTTTAATGCTTTGAGCATTATCACGATGAGCAACTAAAACAGCATCAGGTGTTTCAACAACAAGTAAGTTTTCTACACCTAATAGAGTGACTAATCGTTTTGATGAAAAGGCTAAGTTGTTTTTACTATCTTTTAAAATAACATCGCCATAGCTAACATTACCTTGTTTATCTTTATCGCTAATTTCCCATAACGAGTTCCATGCACCAATATCATTCCAACCTGAATCAAGAGGAACAAGCATTGCTTTTTGCGTTTTCTCCATAACACTATAGTCAATAGAGTCATCTGGACATTGAGCAAAGGTTTTAGCATCTATATAGAGGAATTGGTCTTTATATTGGCTAGCTTGTAATGTTTGTTTGCATGCTTCATAAATAGCAGGTGCATATTGCAACAGTTCATCCAAGTAACTGCTGCATTTAAAAACAAACATGCCACTATTCCAATAGTAGTTTCCTTGCTCTATAAAAGACTGAGCTGTTATAGCATCAGGTTTTTCTATAAATTGTTCGACATTGAGGGCAGGGGAAGCTTTATCTGTTGTTGGATGACATTTTATATAGCCAAATCCTGTTTCAGGCTTATCGGCTTTAATACCAAATAATACCAGTTGCCCTTGTTCTGCCACTTGCTCTGCAATAGCTAAGGCTTGATGAAAACGAGTTTTGTCTTGGATGAAGTGATCAGCTGGTAATACCACCAACGTTTCATCTCTACCTTGTTCCAATAACATCATTGCTGTTAAAGCTACCGCTGGAGAAGTATTACGACCAAAAGGTTCTAATAATATACTATCAGCTGTTACATCAATTTGAGCTAGCTGTTCCGCTACAATAAAGCGATGTGCTTCATTACATACAACAATAGAGCCTGTCGCTTTTGTATCTAGCCTTAATAAAGTTTCTTGCAATAATGTTTTGTCATTTAATAATGATAAAAACTGTTTAGGATACTGTCCCCTTGATAAGGGCCAAAGGCGCGAGCCATTTCCACCAGACAAAATTACCGTAATCAACGTTAGCCTCCTACTAAAAATAAGCAATCAATAGCTGTTCTCAAACTACCAGCAAATACCCTCTTGTTTTGCAGAGCCATTTTTATCTAATTGAGGAAGGAAACCTACAAGATCCAGTACTTGTTTATTTTCATGAATATTTTGGAGAATATCCCCAAAATCCTTATTATTATTTCCTAAAATAATAATATCTGAGGAATCAATTGCCTCTTCTAAGTTTTTAGTAAGTAAACAAGATATATGAGGAATCTTAGATTCTATATATTCTTTATTAGCCCCAAAAACTCTGGCATACTCAACATTATGATCGTAAATTTTTAGCTCATATCCTTTGCCAATTAATATTTCAGCAAGTTCAACCAATGGGCTTTCACGTAAATCATCAGTACCAGCTTTAAAGCTAAGGCCAAGCATAACTACTTTACGTTTGCCATAACTATCAATAATATTGAAAGCGTTACGAACTTGTTGTGTATTGCTATTCATTACCGATGATAACATTGGTGTGATTACATCTAGTTGAGATGCTCTATAGTTTAAAGCACGCATATCTTTTGGTAGGCAAGAACCACCAAATGCAAAACCAGGTTTCATGTAATAACTTGAAATATTGAGTTTATCATCTTGGCAAATGATACTCATAACGTCCCGACCATCTACTCCACAGGCTTTTGCGATATTGCCGATTTCATTAGCAAAAGTGACTTTTACAGCATGCCAAACATTGCATGTGTATTTAATCATTTCTGCCACTTCAATGGGTCTACGCAGAATAGGGGCTTCAAGATCTGAATATAGCTCTTCTAGTAAATCACCAGATTTACTATCTAGTTCACCAATTACTGTAATGGGTGGATAATCATAGTCTGCAATAGCTGTACTTTCCCTTAAAAACTCTGGGTTAGTCGCAATACCAAAGTCAACACCTGCTTTTTTGCCAGAGGTGGCTTCTAAAATAGGAATAACGATGTTTTTGACTGTACCAGGTAATACAGTACTGCGAACTACTACCGCATGATAAGTAGCTTTATTTCTAAGCGCTTGTCCTATTTGCTCACAAACATTTTGTAAGTGAGTAAGGTCTAAATCACCATTACGTTTACTCGGTGTCCCTACGCAAATTAAAGAAATATCTGAATGGTTAATAGCTTTTGCTACATCCTTTGTACCAGTTAAACGATTTTCTTTAATACCCTCAGCCAATAACTGCTCTAACCCAGGCTCCACAATAGGAGATTTACCTCGATTAATCAGATCAATTTTAGCTGAATGTACATCTACACCAATTATTTCATGATTACGTTTTGACAGGCACGCGGCGCAAACAACACCAACATACCCTAAGCCAAAAATACTTATACGCACGTCTGCTCCTTAATCCTTGTGATAGTCCTACTGCATTCCTGAACTTATCGATCCAAATAAGTGTTTATTCAATTTGTTATATTTATATAACTACTTAATTCTAAACCAAAATAAAAATGTCAATTAATAAATAGAATAAAATTGTGAAAGTAATCACAAAAAGAGCAAAAGACAATAGTATATTTTCTTGCAATATAGTATAAGCACCTAAAATTAATAAGGTTTTTATTATTAATTTCTTTTTTAATGCTTTCCTTTATATCGCTAAACTTCAATACTCCAATCTCTCTATAAAAATTGAATTGCTTTCTTAATCTTATTAAATGATAATCATTATTTTTTAAGGAAGGGTTATTTATGTATAATATTATTAAAATAGGAGTGGTTAGTTCATTATTAATTGGTGGTTTAGCAACAGCTAATGAAACAGAAAAAAAGACAATATCAATTAATCCTAAAAAAGTTGTATCTTTTGATTTGGGTATTGCTGATAGTTTAGATAAATTAGGTGTGAGTGTTAAAGCTTTACCTAAACAAAGCTTACCTAATTACCTAGATAAATTTAAAGCTGATCAATATGCAGATGTCGGTGGGCTAAAAACACCTAATATTGAAAAAATAAAAGAAATTAAGCCAGATTTAATTATTATTTCAGGTAGACAGCAAGCTCAATATAAAGAGTTCGCAGCGATAGCGCCTACTGTTAGTTTAACTACTAACCCTAAAGATTATGAAAGCTCAGTTAAAAATAATATGTTATTTTTAGCAAAAACATTTAATAAGCAACCTCAAGTTGATGCAGCTTTACAAGCGTTAGACAAACAAGCAACAGCTATTCAACTACAAGCAAAACAATCTGCTAATAAAGCACTTATTGTTGTTCATTATAATGGTAAGTTAGTTGCCTCTGAACAGAGCAATTATGCTGGGCTTATTCATGGCTGGTTAGGTATTAAAGCTATAGGTTTAGAAAGTGTTAGAAAGGGTAACAATGCAGAACGTTTAATGTTATCTAATAAAGATGTTGCCTATTTAAATCCTGATGTTTTATTTGTAATTGATCGTAATGAAGCAATAGGTGAGGGTAAGTTAGATAAAAATACTGTAGAAGATAGCAGCATGCAAGAAACCAATGCTTATAAAAATAAACATATTATCTATTTAACGCCAGATCTTTGGTATTTATCTGGTGGTGGTTTAGAGAGCTTAACATTACAAATGCAAGAAGTAGCAAAAGCATTTCAATAGTATATTAAATATAAAAGAACCCTAAATATTGGGGCTCTTTTATGGCTAAATTTAATAATTATTTAATAAACACAATAAAGAACAACATTATTAATTAAATGTTAGATAGGGATTTTATAGGTTATTTTAGACCTAGAGCAATAATTCTTTTAATAAAGAAACATTTGCCAATATTTGATATCACCAAATAAAAAAATTTATTAGTCTCCTTAAAATTGTTTTAGTTTTTATATAAACATAAATAACCAGCAAAAAGTAACAGGAAGTGAATTATGGCCTTGGATAAAGGTATGCCATTAACTACTTTTGCTACTTCTCCATGCAGAGCAAGTAATAGCCATTTAGTGCCTAAAAACTCCTCTGTACTGCTGTTAGGGTTAGATTTTGGATCAACTACTAGCAGTGCTTTAGTTGCTCGTTCTCATATCCTTACTAATAGTATCACTGGCAATATGGAGCTGGGTGATATTAAGATAATTTTTCGTTCAGAAATTGTTTTAACCCCTTTTATTAATGACCATATTGATGAAAAGAAAGTAACACAACTATTAGACTTATGGTTTGAACAATGTGGCTATCAAGCTGAAGACTTTTTTGCTGGTGGTGTCATTATTACAGGGCTAGCCGCAAGACAAAAGAATGCAGAGTTTTTGGCCAAGTTAATTGAAGACCGAATGGGAGAAATCCTAGTTGCCACAGCAGATGATCCTAATTTTGAATCATGGTTAGCCTTTATAGGGGGATGTGGTGCTTTAAGCCGTTACCGTAGCACTACACCCATTGTCAATTTGGATATTGGTGGCGGCACTACTAATCCAGCGATTGGTCTTAATGGCAAAGTTATTCACACAGGTTGTTACTTTATTGGGGCAAGACATATACAGTTTGAGCCAGGTAGCTATCGAATTCGTGCTTTAACCCCTGAAGCGATTACTTTATTTAAACGTCTAAATATCCATAAGCAGGTTAATGATGTTTTAACTTTGGAAGAAGTTAATAATTTCCTAGTGTTCTATGTGCAGGCATTAGAGAACATTGCTCAAGGCAATATAGCATTCTTTAATTCTGCTGAGTTATTACCAATACAACAAGTTCCTTTTAGTTATGAGCTAACAGCTAATCCAGTTGCCATTACTTTTTCAGGTGGTGTTGGTGAATTAATTTACCAAGCTATGGCAGGAAAAGGTTTACCTCCAACTACATTTTATGGTGATTTAGGGATTGATCTAGCCAAAGCCATTATGGCTTCTCCAATACTATCTCGCTCATTAACAACTATTATTCCCGAAAATGAAGGACGGGCCACTGTTTATGGCTTAGCTCTGCACAGTACAGAAGTTTCTGGTGCTACTTTGTATTTACCTGATCCAAATGTTTTACCAATAAAACATTTACCGATTGTAAGTCGTTGTTCAGGAGATATTAGTAAACCTGAGTTATATGAAGCATTAAAACTCATTTGCCAAAATCATATGGGAGGTTGTTTACAAATATTTATTGCTGACTCTATAGGTTATCGTACGAATAAAGTAAACATGATTCGGACATTAGGTCAGATGTTCTATGAAATATTAGAGGAATTACAACCAGCTAAGAGTGTACCTATAGTACTGCTAGTTGATTGTAATATAGGTAAAAGTTTAGGTGCTTATGCTACCCAGTGGGGGAAGCTAGCTTTGAATTTAATAGTTGTTGATGAGGTTCTGTTAAAGGATGCTAGTTTTGTTAACTTAAGAAGGCAACATCAGCAAGTTATACCTATTTCTTTTTATGGAATTAAATAAATTAGTATCTTTATGATGGATTAATTAATATGAATAGCCAAGAATTTGATGAAGTTGTTAATAAAGTAGTAGCGGCCTTAGCTGCTAATGGGGTAGGTGTAGCTGAGCAAACTGTTGCTAATACAGCAACTCAAATATATTCAACAGAGTTGCCACCCATAGCAGATATCTTTGTGCCTAAGCCTAGCCTAGCACACTCTTATCAAATAGAATTGTTAGGTCTGCATTATTCATTTAAAGATTTAAAACAAGTGCTAGGAAATGCTGATATTAGCAAAGCAGGGGATCGTGTTGCTAATTTGGCAGCCGCTGATGAGGCAACCAGAGAGGCTGCAAGAGCAGTATTATCTAATCTAACCTTACAACATATTTTTGATAATCCATTAATTGATAATAATGGTAAAGTTGATTCAGTAATGCGCGTAAACTATGCCATCGACCATGCTGTTTTTGAGGAAATTGGATCATTAACGGTTGGTGAGTTTAAAGATTTATTAATGCGCTCTACTGGTAATGAAATACGTCGTTATGGTACAGCGTTAACAGGTGTTATGGCTGCGGCACTTACCAAATTATTAGACGTTCATGAAATGATTTTTTTAGCGCGAAAATTAAAAACAGGCGCTTCTGCTAAAGCAAGAACGTTATTAGGATTACCAGGTACACTTTCAACACGCCTACAACCTAATCATCCAACAGACAATCTCGATAGTATTACCATGTTACTTTATACAGGGTTAAGCATGGGTACGGGTGATTGTATGTTTGGTCTAAACCCTGCCATTGATACAGTTGATAATATCAATGCCGTATTAAATCATTTTAATAAGGTTCGTGAAGAACTTGGCGTGCCTACTCAAATTTGTGTACTTTCTCATATTAAAACACAGCTTGAATGTTTAGCTTCTGGGGCACCTGTAGAAATCATGTTCCAAAGTATTGCAGGAACTGAAGCAGTATTAACAGAAGAATTTGATGTTACGGTAGACTTATTAGATAAAGCCTACATGACGATGAAGGAAAAAGGTCCTTTAAAAGATATAGCTAAAAATTGGATGTATTTTGAAACAGGGCAAGGTAGTGAAGTTAGTTATAACAAGCATAATGGCATTGATATGACGACCACCGAAGCTCTTTGTTATGGACTAGCTCGTCGCTATAAACCCTTTATGGTGAATAACGTAACAGGCTTTATTGGCCCTGAAACCCATCTTGATAATTTTGAAATGATCTATTCTAATTTACAAGATCATTTAATGGGTAAATTACTTGGCTTGCCAATGGGTATGGCGCCTTGCTTCACGTTACATTCAAAAGTAACTACCGAAGGTCAGCAAATGGCTATTGAGCTATTAACGGCTGCAGGGGCTAACTACTATATGGATGTTTATTTAAACACTGACCGAATGTTAGCTTATTTTGATACCAGTGGTCATGATGACCAAACCATGCGTGAAATTTACAATTTAAAACCAGCTCCTGAATATTTACGTTGGTGTGTTGAAAAAGGTATTTTTATCGAAGACCAAGATGGCAATATTCAACGAGGCCCTAATTGGGGTAACCCAAGAATTTTCTGTAGCAGTGATAGTGAATATCAACGCTTAAAAGAGAATTTACCTGCTTCTTATGGTTTTGAAAATGCAGGTCCACGCCCAGCCAATAAAGTAATACGTTTGTTAAGAGCTAATCAGGCAGTTGCTAGAGAAGCTATTTATGCAGATTTGCAACAAGAAAAACTAGGAGATATTCAATTCCGTGTGTTAAGCACAGGGGCTGCTGATAAAGAAAGTCACTTAAATAATCCCGATTTAGGTAGCCATTTATCCCAAGATTCACGTAACAAACTGACTGCAGAAAATAATGATATTCAAATTATTGTTTCTGATGGTCTTAGTGCTGAAGCGACACACCATAATATTATTGAATTATTACCTGTATTAATGGATGGTTTAAAAGCCAAAGGGTTTACTATAGGGCAACCTATGTTAATACCTTATGGTCGAGTAAAACTAGCTGAAGATGTCGGTAATGTTGTCAATGCGAAAATTGTAGTTAATTTATTAGGAGAACGTCCAGGGGGTGATGCGTTAGCTTCTCGTAGTTTATCTGCTTATTTAAATTATCATATTACTGATGATGCTACCCGCCAAGCTGCCATTAACTTTAGTGGTAATGCTGATATTCAATACGAAGTATCAGTAGTTTCCAATATTTATGCAGGAGGTTTACCTCCAATGGAGGCTGCTAGTGTATTGGTAGAGTTTATTGCTGATATGCATCGCTTGAAAGCAGGAGGTAATAGGTTGGAGTCATTAAGAAAACGTTAACTTCTAATAAGTGGGAGGGATACTCCCACTTATTTATTAAATTGAATAGTTTTACTTTAAAAGGAAATAAGTCAGTGAAAAAAATTAAAATAGAAAAAACAATAGCAGGTGAGCTCATTGAAAGTTTTGAAGTACCTGTATTATTAATTAATTTATCTGCTAAATTTTTACCCAAAGCAGCCTTAAAAGAACTTGAAGAAAGAGGTATTGATATTAATACCATGCTAGAAGTAGCAAAAGCTGATGGGAAATACGCCTCAAATTTTGAAGTGATTGAGAATAATATAAAGACAAATATTTTTATTTCTTTAGTTTAAGGCAAAGATATTTAATCTTTTTTATCTTTTAACGCGACTGTAAATTTTTCAACAATATAATTGTATTCACCTTGCTGTGTACCAGTAGGGTCTAATGATAATATAGTATTTTCCCCTGTATCATCATAGTCATAAACTGCAATATCAAGATCTAGCTTTTTATTGAGATAGTTATATACATTTTTTCTTTGACGAATATGGGCAGGATAGTCTTGCTTTAATTGATTAATAGTGATTATTACTTTTTCTTTAGCTTTAATGTCAGTTATTAAATTTTTATCCTTAGTTTGTTCGGGCTTATCTTTTACCTCAAAGATATCCCTCTTAAATGTATTTCTAAGTTTATTTATTAGATCTAACATAGCAGCTCTACCCTGATGCTTTAAAATAGAATAAGGTATTTTATATAGTATTATAAACTGCCAGCATAAAAAAAGGTGCTAAATTTAGCACCTTTTTTATTAAGAGGGGGATGGTCATTAATCCCAAGTTAAAGCACCGCCAGTTTGATACTCAATAACACGTGTTTCAAAGAAGTTTTTCTCTTTCTTGAGATCCATCATTTCACTCATCCAAGGGAATGGATTAGTCACATTAGGGTACTCTTCTTTTAAACCAATTTGTACGAGGCGACGGTTAGCAATAAATTTTAGATATTCTTCCATCATGCTAGCATTCATACCTAATACACCACGAGGCATAGTGTCACGAGCATATTCAATTTCTAACTGAGTACCTTGTAATAGCATTTGACGGGCATCATCTTTCATGCCTTCGTCCCATAAATGTGGATTTTCAATTTTGATTTGATTAATCATATCAATACCAAAATTCAAATGCATTGATTCATCACGTAAAATATATTGGAATTGCTCAGCAACACCAGTCATCTTATTACGACGACCCATTGAAAGAATTTGACTGAAACCACAGTAGAAGAAAATACCTTCTAATACACAGTAGTAGGCAATTAAGTTACGTAAGAATTGCTTATCAGTTTCAACAGTACCTGTTTTAAAGGTGGGATCAGAAATAGAACGTGTATATTTTAGACCCCAAGCTGCTTTCTTAGCTACTGAAGGTACTTCGCGGTACATATTAAATACTTCACCTTCATCCATGCCTAATGATTCAATGCAGTATTGATAGGCATGGGTATGAATAGCTTCTTCAAATGCTTGGCGTAAAATATATTGACGGCATTCTGGATTAGTAATTAAGCGATAAGTGGCTAATACTAGATTATTTGCAACCAATGAGTCGGCAGTTGAGAAGAAACCAAGGTTACGCATTACGATACGGCGTTCATCTTCAGTTAAACCGTCTTGGCTTTTCCAAAGAGCGATATCAGCCGTCATATTGATTTCTTGAGGCATCCAGTGGTTAGCACAGCCATCTAGGTATTTTTGCCAAGCCCAATCATATTTAAAGGGTACTAATTGGTTTAAGTCTGCACGGCAGTTAATCATTTGTTTATCATCAACTTGTACACGACCTGAAGTACCTTCTAAATCATCAAGACCTTCTTGAATATCTAATTCATCAAGGGCTGCTTTAGCTCTTTTAACATCTTCTGAGTCTTCAGCATGAACAGCACGTGCTTCCATTGCTAAATCATCACCTACATGGTTTAGTTGTTCTTCAGAAGGGTTGGTAGCGGTGTTTATTTCTGCCGTTTTAGTGGTTTTTTTGGGGGCATCTTCACTATCAAAATCATCCCAACTTAACATAAGTTAATCTCCTTAGTGTAAGCACTATCAGATTGATAGTGCTTATGCATAATATGAAAATAGTTGTACAGCGATTATTGACAAGCTTCACAATCTGGATCATCAATACTACAAGCTTTTGGTACTGGAGCAGGTGCAACAGGCGCTTGTGGTTCTTCAATAGCGGATGATACAGCGTTTAGGGTGCCAGTATTAATGGTAGATTTTTCGGTACTGGTTGCAGCTAAGGCACGTAAGTAGTAAGTGGTTTTTAAACCTAAATACCAAGCCATACGATAAGTAACATCTAGCTTTTTACCAGAGGCTCCAGCCACATAGATATTTAATGATTGAGCTTGGTCAATCCATTTTTGGCGACGACTAGCTGACTCAATGATCCATTTTGGTTCTACTTCAAAAGCAGTTTGATAAAGTCTCTTTAAGTCTTCAGGAATACGTTCGATCTGTTGAACACTACCATCATAGTATTTAAGATCATTTACCATTACATTATCCCATAACTTACGTGCTTTTAAATCACGCACTAAGTAAGGATTAATAACAGTAAATTCACCTGATAAGTTAGATTTCACAAATAAGTTTTGATAAGTAGGCTCAATCGACTGAGAAATACCCGTAATATTAGCAATAGTTGCAGTAGGAGCAATTGCCATAATATTAGAGTTACGAATACCTTTTTTCACTAACTTGCGAATAGGTGCCCAATCAAAAGTAGTGCTTTTATCTACAGAGATATATTTGCTACCACGTTCTTCAATTAGAAGATCCATAGAATCTAACGGTAAAATACCTTTAGACCATAAAGAGCCTTCAAAAGTAGAGTAGGTGCCACGTTCTTGTGCTAATTCACAAGAAGCTTTAATAGCATAGTAACTAATTGCTTCCATCGATTGGTCAGCAAATTTAACCGCTTCCTCAGAGCCATAAGCAATATGCTGTAAGTAAAGTGCATCTTGGAAGCCCATTAAACCTAAGCCAACAGGGCGGTGTTTAGCATTAGAGTTTTTCGCTTGTGGTACTGCATAGTAGTTAATATCGATTACATTATCTAACATACGTACTGCAGTTTTTACGGTACGCGCTAGTTTTTCAGTATCTAACTTACCATCTACAATATGTTTTACTAAGTTAACAGAGCCAAGGTTACATACTGCAATTTCATCTTCATTAGTATTTAAGGTGATTTCAGTACAAAGGTTTGAGCTATGTACCACACCAACATGCTGTTGTGGGCTACGAATATTACAAGGATCTTTAAAAGTTACCCAAGGGTGACCTGTTTCAAATACCATGGATAACATTTTGCGCCATAAGTCACGGGCAGGCATTGTTTTAAATGCTTTAATTTTGCCGTATTTGGTTAGTTCTTCATAATACTCATAACGCTCTTCAAAGGCTTTACCAAAAAGATCATGTAAATCAGGTACATCAGATGGACTGAAGAGTGTCCATGAGCCATCTTCAAAAACACGCTTCATAAATAAATCAGGGATCCAGTTCGCTGTATTCATGTCATGAGTACGGCGACGGTCATCCCCTGTATTTTTACGAAGTTCTAAGAACTCTTCAATATCTAAATGCCATGATTCGAGGTAAGCACATACTGCACCTTTACGTTTACCGCCTTGGTTAACCGCAACAGCAGTATCATTTACTACTTTAAGGAATGGCACAACACCTTGTGATTTACCATTAGTACCTTTAATGTAAGCACCTAAAGCACGCACAGGTGTCCAGTCATTACCTAAACCGCCTGCAAACTTAGATAACATAGCGTTATCGTGAATAGCTTTATAAATACCTGATAAGTCATCTGGTACCGTTGTTAAGTAACAACTTGAAAGTTGTGGACGTACTGTACCTGAGTTAAATAGAGTAGGGGTAGATGACATATAGTCAAAAGAAGAAAGTAAGTTATAAAACTCAATAGCACGTGCTTCTTTATCTGCTTCCTCTAAGGCTAAACCCATTGCCACACGCATAAAGAATACTTGTGGCAATTCAAAACGAATACCCTCTTTATGGATAAAGTAGCGATCATAAAGGGTTTGTAAACCTAAGTAGGTAAATTGTTGATCGCGTTCATGCTGTAATGCTTGACCTAATTTGGCTAAATCGAATTGCGCTAAACGCTTATCAAGCAAATCAAACTCAATACCTTTTTCAATATAAACTTTTAATGCTTGTGGATAGAAATTTACCATTTCGTGGTGAGTAGCACGATCAGCTATGCCTAAGAAATCTAAAGCTTCAGCACGTAGTTTATCTAATAGCAAACGAGCAGTTACAAAAGAGTAGTTAGGTTCACGCTCAACCAATGTTCTGGCAGTCATTACAAGAGCCGTGTTGACATCTTTTTCTGCTACACCATCATAAAGATTCTTTAAGGTTTCTTTCTCAATGATGCTAGGATCTACTTCCTCTAAACCCTCACAAGCTTCTTTTAAAATGGTATTTAAACGGCCTAAATCTAAAGGTGCAAATTCACCTTTAGCATTAGTGACACGAATACTAGGGTGAGCTTGTTGCACAGTATTTTTAGCACGCTCTTGCTTACGAGCTTCACGATAAAGTACATAAGCACGTGCGATTTTATGTTCACCAGAGCGCATTAATGCTAATTCAACTTGATCCTGAATATCTTCAATATGGATTACACCACCTGAAGGCATACGACGTTTAAATGTAGCAGTAACCATCTCAGTTAATTGTTTAACAGCATCATGGATACGCGAAGAGGCGGCAGCATTATCGCCTTCAACTGCTAAAAAAGCCTTACTAATAGCAACAGCAATTTTATCATCAGTATAAGGGACAACCGTACCTGTTCTCTTGATAACATTAATTTGCCCTGGAATAGGGGCGTTTAATTCATTATCTAGCGTGTTATTGTCATCACGAGATACACCACTTAACATTTATGTCTCCTAAAATTTATTACAATGATAAAGCACTAAACACAATATATAGTATCTACTTTATTTCCTAGAGAAAGCTCCCTATTAGTCTTATAAGAACAACTTCTATAGACTTTTTAGGTTGTCAGAGCTTATCTAAAATTAGAAAAGTAATTACTAGGTATGGGTTAGCTTATTACTATATATAGTATTATATATTGACTTGAATATACAATATAGTGATATTTTAGTATTAGAACAACTAGTACTGTGGATAATTCTGTGGATATGTTATGGATATTTACTGTTATTCATTGAACTTACAATAGCCATGTTATTTTTTTATTAGAAGTGTAAATTCTAAGATTTTTAACTATTAGTCAGATACAATATATAGTGTTATGTATTTTATAAGATATTTCAATAGTTGAGACTATTAATGTTAATAAAGCAACGCCTATTATCAGAGAATGCAGTTGAATTACCTCATTTATCACCCTTATTAAAACGTATTTATGCAGCACGAGGTATTCAAAATAGTCAGCAACTTACTAAAGAGCTTGCTAATTTATTACCCTATCAAACCTTAAAAGGTATTGAGCAAGCAGTCGAGTTATTAATTACTGCCTTAAATAAGCAACAAGCTATTGTTATTGTTGGCGATTATGATAGTGATGGTGCTACCGCAACAACCGTAGCCGTTTTAGGTCTTAAAATGCTTGGGGCAAAGCATGTAGATTATTTAGTTCCTAATCGTTTTAAATATGGTTATGGCCTATCACCTGAAATAGTAGAATTAGCTATTGAACAATTTAATCCACAATTATTAATTACTGTGGATAATGGTATTTCTAGTGTTGAAGGTGTGGCTACTGCTAAAAAAGCAGGTTTAAGCGTTCTTATTACTGATCACCATTTACCCAGTGAAATCTTACCAGAAGCAGATGCTATGGTTAACCCTAATCAGCCAACATGTAATTTTCCTAGTAAAGTTATAGCTGGTGTAGGTGTTATGTTTTATGTATTAATTGCTTTAAGGGCAAAATTAAGGGAAGTAAACTATTTTACTAACCATAATTTGTCAGAGCCAAATCTTGCTGAGCTATTAGACTTAGTAGCATTGGGTACAGTAGCTGATGTGGTTGCTTTAGATAGCAATAATAGAACATTGGTATATCAAGGGTTAAAGCGTATTCAGAACGGTAAAGTTAGACCAGGTATTAAAGCTTTATTACAGTTAGCAGGTAAAGACTACACAAAAATAACTGCAACAGATTTAGGTTTTATTGTAGGGCCTCGTTTAAATGCAGCGGGTAGGCTAGATAATATGAAATTAGGGATTGATTGCCTATTAGCTGATAATGAAGCAGATGCTTATCAAAAAGCCAGTCAACTTGATGCCTTAAATAGAGAGCGCCGCAGTATTGAGCAGACAATGCAAACTGAGGCGTTACATAAACTAAAAGATATTACTTTGGATGATTTACCCTATGGCATTTGTTTATTTAATGAACAATGGCATGAAGGAGTAATTGGTATACTGGCTTCACGCTTAAAAGATAAATATCACCGACCTACTATTATTTTTGCTGCAACAGAGCAAGAAGGTATTATTAAAGGTTCTGCTCGTTCTATTAGCAATTTCCATATTAGAGATGCACTACAAAATATTGCCAGTCGTTATCCTGATTTAATAGATAAGTTTGGTGGTCATGCAATGGCTGCGGGTTTAACACTTGCTAGAGAAAAACTAACATTATTCCAAGAAGCATTTAACCAAGAAGCACAACAACAAATCACTGAAGAGCAATTACAACAGGTTATTTTAACTGATGGTTCATTAGACAAAGCAGATTTCTGCTTGGAGCAGGCACAATTATTAATGGATGCTGGCCCTTGGGGGCAAGGATTTCCTGAACCTCTTTTTGATGGAGTGTTTTGGATTGAACAACAACGTTTATTAAAAGAAAAACACCTAAAATTAGTATTAAGAACAGCCGACAAACAACATCAACTAGAAGCCATAGCATTTAATGTTGATAAAAATATATGGCCTAATAGCACAATAAAACAAGCCAATATAGTCTATAAGTTAATGGTAAATGAGTATAAAGGACAGCAAAGTGTACAATTACTGGTTTCTCATTTACTACCTATATAATTGAGATAGAATAAAAAAAGGCAACTAATAAGTTGCCTTTTTTATGTACTATCATTAATGCTTAATGAATCAATGTAGAAGGTACACCTGCATATTCTGCAATTGAAATAAGCGGTGATGGCCATACACCTACAAAGATTACAATCACAGCAATAGCTAATAAAACAATAGTAGCCGTTAGATGTGACCAATGAATATCTTTTTCTTCATTAGCATTAGCAGTAGGTTCAGCTAAGTAAAGTGTAATCATCACCCTTAAATAGTAGTATAAGCCTATAGCACTACCAACAACTACCATTGCAGTTAATAACCAAAGGTTAGATTCAACAGCCGTTCTTAATAACCAGAATTTACCGATAAAGCCGGCAGTTAATGGAACACCTGCTAAAGATAACATCATTACAGATAAAGAGATGGTTAATAATGGGCGACGCCAGAAAAGACCACGATATCTATATAAAGCGTCAGCATCACGATCTTGACAAGGTGACGACAACACAGTTACCACACTAAATGCCCCCATAGTGGTTGCAATATAGGTGAATAGATAGATAGTTGCTGTTTTGGCAGCAGTTACTTTAACTTCTGCTGTAGCCATTTCATTACTAGCTAATAGAATGATTAATAGATAGCCAAAATGTGCAATAGAAGAGTAACCCATAATCCGTTTTAAGCTATTTTGGAATAACGCTAATAAGTTACCTACTAAGATAGAAGCAATGGCTAAAATAGTAATAGCTAAATAAATCCAAGAGCTATGATGAATTGGAATGAACTCCATAAATCTTACTAACATAGCAAAAATAGCTAGTTTACTGGCTGTAGCTAAGAAAGCAGAAGCAGGAGCAGGGGCACCCTCATAAACATCAGGTGTCCATAAGTGGAAAGGTACTAATGATAATTTGAAAGATAAACCAACTATCATCAATACAACACCAAAATCAACTAAGACAGAGTGATTTGCTGTATTAAAAGCTTGCTCAATCGATAGGAAAGTAAGTTGGCCTGTTATTGCATAGACTAATGCCATACCAAATAACAAGAAACCAGAACCTGCGGCTGACAACACCATATATTTGATGCTAGCTTCTAATGAGCGGCGTTGGAAGAATGCATAACCAATTAAACCATACATTGGAATTGATAATAATTCTAAGCCAATAAATAAGCCTAATAAGTGCTTAGTACTTACTAATACCATACCACCTAAGGTTGAAAGAAGTAATAACAAATAAAACTCATCTCTATTACCTTTATAACCTTCTAAGTAAATATGGGCAAAACAAGTACAAGCCATAGTTACTAATACTAACGACAGGCTAGCAAAATAAGCATAATGATCAAAAATTAATAAACTGGTAACTTCAATTGAGCCACCTTCGGCATTAACTACTTTTAGTGCTGGAATGATAGCTATTAAAGTAAGCACCATACCAAACATAGCTATTATAGAAGTTAACGTCTGATTGCGTTGCCATGAAATGGATAGCATGGTCACGACAATCGTTGCACTAATTGCCAAAATTGGTAGTAGTGCTATAAAGTGATTTGCTGTTAATTGTATTTGTTCCATGAGCGACTACCGAGAAACGAGGTTAGGGGAGAACCAAGCATGCACACCATTCATAGTGGCTGCTGATGTATCCAGAACTGGTTGTGGATAAATGCCCAATAATATAAGCAGCACAATCAATATAAACATCATACCTAGTTCACGTTTACAAAGTCCCTGGATTGGTTCATGAAAATTACCACGTGTTGTTCCATAGAAAACACGTTGCATAACAATTAATGAATAAATAGAGGCTAACACTAAACCAAAGGCTGCAATAGAAACTGCAACTTTATCAGCAGGGAAGGCACCAATAAGAATCATAAACTCGCCCACAAAGTTACCTGTACCTGGTAAACCTAGCGAAGCAGCATTAAAGAACAGCATAATGGCAGGCAAGTAGGTAATTTTACCCCATAAGCCGCCCATTAAACGCATATCACGCGTATGTAAACGTTCATATAATTGACCACTAGAGATGAATAGTGCAGCGGCTGAGAAACCATGCGCAATCATCTGTATAACCACACCTTGTAGTGCTAGCGGGCTACCTGAGTAAATACCTACTAAGATAAAACCCATGTGTGAAATACTGGTATAAGCAATTAAACGTTTAATATCCGTTTGTTGGAACGCCAAAATGGCACCATAAATAATACTGAAAATACCCAACCAGATGGCAATAGGCGCAAACTCATGGGAGGCATTAGGGAATAAAGGAATTGCAAAGCGTAAGATACCAAAGGCAGCTGTTTTTAATAGAATACCTGCCAAATCAACAGAACCTGCTGTTGGTGCTTGCGCATGAGCATCTGGTAACCATGAGTGAATAGGTACAACAGGAAGCTTTACTGCAAATGCAATAAAGAAACCAAGCATTAAAATAAACTCAAGACCTCCTAAATTAGTACCTAGCAATTGCATGTAATCAAAAGTCATAGTACCTGTATTAGTGTAATGTTTAAGTGCTAAAGTAATAATAGACACTAACATTAACAAGCCACTAGCTTGAGTAAAGATAAAGAATTTAGTAGCTGCGTAAATACGCGTTTTACCATCTGAACCACTATGTCCCCATAAGGCAATTAGGAAGAACATAGGGATCAACATCGTTTCCCAGAATAGGAAGAAGAGGAATAGGTCAATAGCAACAAACACCCCAACTACACCACCTAAAATCCACATAAGGTTTAGGTAGAAGAAACCTACACGGCTGTTAATTTCTTTCCATGAACAGAGTACAGCTAATAAACCTAAAATAGCTGTTAATGTAATCAATAGAATAGATAAACCATCCATTCCTAAGTGAATACTAATACCTAATTGTGGTATCCAGTTCAAATGAAAGTAGAAAGCCCACCATTTTGATTGACCATCAGCTATTGCAAATGATGTTTGTAAATTAGGTGCATTTTGGAAATTGCCTGTACCCCAGAAATATAGGGACAAAGCAACAAGAAGCACCATCGTAAATAGGGCTATCCAACGTGGAAGAATATTACTGAGCCGTTCGGAAATCCAGCAAAAAAAGCCGCCGATTATCGGAATCAGGATTAGCCAAGGTAACAATAGGGACGACATGACAATATCTATTCCTTTTTATAAGTTTAAATCAGGCTACTGATGACATAAAAGTAATAAGCATTATAGCTATCAGTACTATTGCACCACCTACAAGAGAAAGTGCATACCAACGTAAACGACCTGTTTCTGTTAAAGTCATTAATTTATTACCGCCACGTACTACTAAAGGGATTAAACCAATGGCTTTATCACAAGGGTCTTTTACTAGTACTTTGGTAATGAACAAGTAAGGTTTTACAAATAACTTGTCATAAACCCAATCAAATCCCCAGCCATTTAGCCACCAACAACTAAAGAAGCGACCTATGGCACTTTCAGAGAGTTTCGTTACAAAACTACGTTTACCTAAATATAACGCAGCTGCTAGTAAAATGCCTGTAATTGCAATAATACCTGAAACAAGCTCTAACATATGCTTGCCATCAGTACTTGCAGCATGTTCAGGTGAAGCAAAAGCAGCACCTAATGGTGGTGTAATTAAAGCACCAATTCCTGTAGATAACACAATCAATATTGCTAAAGGTATTGCATGAGCAAGACCAGTACCTGCTGTAGCATGAGCTGCATGCTCATTAGCTGGCTTACCATGAAACGTAATAAAGATTAAACGGAAAGTATAGAGAGATGTCATAAAGGCACCTACTAAACCAGCAATCAATAAACCTGGATGATCGGCAGCCATTACTTCCCATAAAATTTCATCTTTAGAATAGAAACCTGCAGTTATAAAGGGTAGGGCACATAAGGCAGCACCACCAACAATAAAGCTAGCATAGGCTAATGGTAATTTCTTCCATAAACCACCCATTTTGAAAATATTTTGCTCATGGTGGCAAGAAAGAATTACAGAGCCAGAAGCTAAGAATAGTAAGGCTTTGAAGAATGCATGGGTCATTAAATGGAAAATAGCAGCATTCCAAGCACAAACACTAGTAGCTAAGAACATATAACCTAACTGACTCATAGTAGAGTAAGCAAGGATACGTTTAATATCGGTTTGTACTAAAGCAGAGAAACCTGCTAGTAATAAAGTAATTGCACCAATAATTCCTACTATTTCTAAGGTGAAAGTAGCAGGTAAGAATAGGAAGTTTAACCGAACTAATAAGTAAACACCTGCAGTAACCATGGTTGCAGCATGGATTAACGCAGACACAGGTGTAGGACCAGCCATTGCATCCGCAAGCCATGTTTGTAATGGTACTTGTGCAGATTTACCAATTGCACCACCAAATAAGAATAGGGTAGCAGCAGTAAGGTAAGGATCGGCTAGTTTATCTAAAATCATATCACTATTAGCTGCCATTTCACGTACGCTTAAAGAAAGTAATTCAGGTACTTTCCAAAGAATAATGAACATACCAATAGCCATTAATACATCACCAATACGAGTGATAATAAAGGCTTTTAAGGCAGCTGCACCATTTTTAGGTTCAGTATAATAGAAACCAATCAATAGATAACTACATAAGCCTACACCTTCCCAACCAAAATAGAGGAATAAAATATCATCGCCTAATACAAGGATTAACATAAAGGCAACGAATAGATTCATATAAGCTAGAAAACGTGAGTAACCTTCTTCACCACGCATATACCAAGAAGCAAATAGGTGAATTAAGAAGCCAACACCTGATACTACAGAAATCATAGTAACTGATAAGCCATCTATATAAAAACTTAGTTTTGGATTAAATAGAAGGTTTTCAGCATTAGTAGGGTCAGCTACCGTAATCCATGACCATAAAGGTACATGTGGCTCTGTAATATTGCCATTTACAAAATTGAAAGTTATCCAAGCAGCAGATAATGCAGCAAGGCCGATAGAGCCTACACCAATGACTGCTGATGCTGTTTCACTTAAACGCCCTCTAGAGAAAGCTAATAATAAAAAGCCAAGAAGAGGGAAACCGACTGTTAAATATACTGGGTTCATCCGCGCATCTCACTTGCTGCATCAATATCAAGGGTATGGAAACGACGATAAAGTTGTAATAGTAATGCTAGACCTATAGCAGCTTCAGCAGCAGCTAAAGCAATAATCATGATGTACATTACTTGACCATCAGCTGCATGAACTAATATATGTTTACCTGCAACAACCTTATCAACTACTACTGAAGTGTGGGCACTACCAGCTACCACAAAAGCTAAAGCAGCAGAATTCATTATGATTTCAAGGCTCATTAAAATAAATAATAAATCACGACGTATTAGCAAACCTATTAAACCTAAACTAAATAGGATGGCTGAAACTATCAGGCCGTGTTCAAGAGGAATATTTTCAAACATAATTTTTAGTCCTTCGCTTCTTCACGTCCCATATGATAAGCAGTCACAAGTGCTGCCAGTAATAACATAGAGGCTAGTTCTACTGCTAATAAGTATCTACTAAATAGCGATAAACCAACATCTATAGGCGGTACAGTAACATTGCCTATAGTTAATCCTGTATCACCCATACAAATAATGATAATAAACTCAATTAAAAGCAAAGATGATAATAATACAGGGCCTACCCATGTTTTCGGTGATAACCACTGTAATTCTTGATTAACAGTCTGTGTACCAAGATTAAGCATCATTACCACGAAGATAAAGAGCACCATAATAGCACCAGCATATACAATGATTTCTAAAGCGCCCACAAAAGGTGCGCCTAAACTAAAGAAAATCATTGCTACAGCTAATAAAGAAACAACCAAATACAACAACGCATGTACAGGTTTACTATTAGTAATCACTAATAGTGTCGCAATTATTGCAACGAAAGAAGAAAGATAAAAACAAAATGCTGCCATAATCTGTTGTCCTTTAAGGTAAAAGACTTTTTACATTAACAGGTTCAGCTTCATTTTCTGCTGCACCTTTTGGTTTGCCTTTAATAGCCATACCTGAGAAGGTATAAAACATATAGTTATGGTATTTGCCTGGACCAGAAATTAATAAATCTTCTTTGTCATATACCATATCTTGGCGTTTAAATTCAGCTAATTCAAAATCAGGTGTTAATTGAATTGCTGCTGTTGGGCAAGCTTCTTCACACATTCCACAAAATATACAACGTGAAAAGTTAATACGAAAGAATTCTGGGTACCAACGGCCATCTTCACGTTCAGCTTTTTGTAGTGCAATACAACCAACAGGGCAGGCTACTGCACAAAGATTGCACGCTACACAACGCTCTTCACCTAGTTGTCCTTCAGGAGCTGGTTCACGGGTTAAAACAATACGACCACGATAACGAGGTGGTAAATATACTTCTTGTTCTGGGTAGTTGATTGTATCACGCTTACGGAAAGCATGACTAAAAATCATCACAATGCTTCTTAGCTGTGTATAAGCACCGTGGATAACATGCCATATATATTTCATAACAGTCTCCTTAAGCCCCTTGTGCCAATAACACGAAGAAACCTGTAACCAATAGATTAATTAACGTTAATGGTAAACAGAATTTCCAGCCAAATAGCATTACTTGGTCATAACGTGGTCTAGGTAATGCAGCACGTATTAAAATAAACATCATCACAAAGAATAAAGTTTTGAGAGCAAACCAAACGATACCAGGTAATATAGGGCCATGCCAGCCACCAAAGAAAAGCACAGTTATCAATGATGAAATAAGCACAATACCTACATATTCACCTACGAAGAACATACCCCATTTCAAACCAGAGTATTCAATATGATAACCATCGGCTAAGTCTTGGTCAGCTTCTGGTTGGTCAAATGGGAAACGGTGAGTAACAGCTACACCTGCAATACAGAAAGTACAGAAACCAAAGAACTGAGGAATAATAAACCATAGACCTTGTTGAGCATTAACAATCTCATTCATATTAAATGAACCAGCTTGTAGTACCACACCCATTAAAGCCAAACCTAAGAATACCTCATAAGATACCGTTTGAGCAGAAGCACGCACAGCACCTAATAAGGCAAATTTATTATGACTAGCCCAACCACCAAATAATACAGCATATACTGCAATACCTGCCATGGCTAAGAAGAAGAGTAGGCCAATACTGGTATTACTTGCTACACCCCAAGTTGGCGTGATTGGCACAATAGCAAATGCAATTAAAATAGTACAAATAGAAATAAGAGGTGCTATGGTAAACAGTAGTTTATCTGCAAAGGGTGGAATCCAGTCCTCTTTGAAAAACATTTTAATCATGTCTGCTGCTAATTGTAAGCAACCAAAAGGACCTACCCGATTTGGGCCATAACGATCTTGCCATAAGCCTAAGAGGCGACGTTCGATCCAGCTAAGTAGCGCTGCAAACACAAACACCACAAGCATAATAACAATGGCCTTAATAGCAGATATAATAACTGCAAGCACTACATCAGAAGTTAACCACTCTATCATTGTGCTTTCTCCTGTAATTCTTGTAGGCTAGAAATACGTTGACCAAATAACTGTACTGGAATATTAGCAAAACCAACAGGTAGACCAACTAAACCTTTTTCTAAACCCATATTTAAACGTACTGTTAAGGCTATTTCTTGACCATTAATCGTAAGTTTAACTTGTTCATCTTCTTGTACATTTAAATGCGTCGCATCTGTTGTATTCAAAGCAATGTAAGGTTCTACAATGCGTTCTTGAATAGGTGCTGCTTTAGCAGACATTTCTTCTGAACCAAACAGATGATATAAAGGCACAACATAAAGACCTTCTGCTGACTCTGTAGTAGCAGTAAACCAAGGGAGTAATTCACCTTTATTGGCTAATAGGCGAATACCTGGATCGCCTGCACGTAGATGTCCACCCACTTCAGCTTGGAATTTATTCCATGCTTGTGGTGAGTTCCAACCTGGTGACCAAGCAAAAGATATTTGTTGACGCTCTGGGGAAGTACCTGCATAACCTTCCATAGAGAACGCAAATGCAGTATCAATATCTTGTGGCGCTCTTGGTTCATGTACATTCTTATTGGCTAGCATAGAAGTACGACCGCTATAACGATGTGGCTCACGAGCTAGTTTTAAACCTTTAATACGGAACGAAGCATCAGGTGCAGCATTTTTAATACCAGCTAACAGGGAGTTAGCATCAGCACAAGCATAAGTTACATGGTCTAACTGTGTCCAATCAATTGTCTTACTTTCTAAAGTGCTATGAACCGCATGAAGCCAACGCCAACTTTCTTTAACACAATTGCTTGCATCATAATAAGTAGGATCAAATACTTGGAAGAAACGTTGTGCACGACCTTCTTGACTTACTAGTGTACCATCTGCTTCAGCAAAACTAGCTGCTGAAAGTAGTAAATCTGCTTTAGCAGTAGTAGCTGTAGCTTGATGATCAATAACAATGACTGATTTAGCTGTTGCTAATACAGTATCGACCGTTTTGCTACCAGCACGACGGTAAAGGTCATTTTCTAAAACAATAACTACATCTGCTTTGTTCTCAGTAATAGCAGCAAAGCTATCTTCTAATGGTTTATTAGCAAGTAGAGCTAAACCAACGCTGTTTGCTTCTGGGAATACTAAGCTTAGTGCAGCATCTTTTTGTTTAAGTTTTAACGCATTAGCAATATTAGCTGTTGCTTCTAATAAGGCCTTTGAACCTAAAGAACAACCTGAAATAACTAATGGCTTTTTAGCTTTAATTAATGCTTCTGCAATTTGTTTGGCTTTCTCTTGTAATGCGTTTGATAAGCCAGATACAACAGGTGCCGTACTATCTAATTCATGTGCAATAGCGCAAGCTAGTTGTACCAATTCATTAGGCGTACCATGTATAGTTGCTTCTGCTGCATCATCTAAACGAGTATTAGCTACACTAGCAATAAATAATGGATTTTTAGCATGTTGTGCAATGTTTTTTACGGCTGCTGCTAACCAAGGTTGTACACCATATTGTTCATATTGGTGGGCCATATCAATGGCTTTACCTTTTACAGCTTGACGTACAGCTAATGCTAAACGTGCGGCCGTTTGGGTAAGGTCTTCACCTAAAATAAAGACAGCATCATGTTGTTCAACTTCAGTTACTGTTGGGGTAGGTAAGGGGCCATCTTGCATAATTTTAATAGCAAGATTAATGCACTCTAATTCGTTAGCTGCAATACCTGTTGAGAAATTATCTACGCCTACTAATTTGCTTAAAGCAAAGTTACTTTCTAAGCTAGCACGAGGGGAGCCAATACCTATTACTTTTTGATTCTTTAGTAAATCAGCTGCTTTATCTAGTGCTTCATCAATAGTAAGTACTTTTTGTTCTTTAACTAAGATGGGTTGTAAAGGGCGATCTTCACGATTAATAAAACCATAGCCAAAACGACCACGATCACAAAGGAAGTAACGATTTACTTCACCATTGTAACGGTTTTCAATACGTCTAATTTCACCATAACGTTCGCCAGCAGAAATGTTACAACCCATCGAGCAACCATAACAAATACTAGGAGCAAATTGCATATCCCATTTACGGTTATAGCGTTCTGAGTGAGTTTTATCAGTAAACACGCCAGTAGGGCAAATTTCTGTTAAATTGCCTGAGAATTCACTTTCTAAGCAACCATCTTCCACACGCCCAAAGTAAACGTAGTTATGAGCACCATATACACCAAGGTCTGTACCATCTGCATAGTCATTATAGAAACGGACACAGCGATAGCAGGCAATACAACGGTTCATTTCATGGTTAATGAAAGGACCTAAATCTTGGTTATTATGAGTACGTTTTTCGAAACGATAGCGACGTTTGCTATGGCCAGACATTACTGTCATATCTTGTAAATGACAATGACCGCCTTCTTCACATACAGGACAATCGTGAGGGTGGTTAGTCATCAACCATTCAATGACATTCTCACGAAACTTTTTCGCTTCTTCATCTGCAATAGATATCCAAGCACCATCAGTAGCAGGCGTCATGCAGGACATAACAAGACGTCCTACTTTATCATCTGCATCTTTATACTGTTTAACAGCACATTGCCGACAAGAGCCTACACTACCTAATGCTGGATGCCAACAGAAGTAGGGGATATCAAGTCCTAGAGATAGACAAGCTTGTAATAGATTGTCCGCTCCGTTAACTTCGTATTCTTTACCGTCTACATGGATAATGGCCATGGTTCTTTTTTCTTCATCATTTGCTCGTCGAAACGAGACTGGCTAATGGAAAAATTTTATTTGTTATTTAAATTAGATAATTCAAATAACAATTACCTATTTTATAAAATTGGCAACTGCTGTTCTGCAATGCCTGCTTCAAATTCACTTCTAAAGTATTTGATAGCTGCTGCTAGTGGTTCAGTAGCACCAGGAGCATGTGCGCAGAAACTAAGACCTGGACCAATTTGCTTAGCAAGTTCTTCCAGTAAATTAATATCTTCTGCTTTACCTTGCTTTTTCTTTAAAGAAGCTAGTACTTGTACAGTCCAAGGTAAACCGTCACGACAAGGTGCACACCAACCACAAGATTCACGAGCAAAGAAAATCTCCATATTATGTAATAAAGAGACCATATCTACTGTATCATCCACAGCCATTGCTAAACCTGTACCCATACGTGTACCTACTTTAGCAATGCCAGCTGAGTGCATCTGTGCTGTTAAGTGTTCAGGTAATAAGAAACCTGTCCCAGCACCACCTGGTTGCCACGCTTTTAACTTATACCCCTCTTTCATACCACCAGCATAATCTTCTAATAACTCTTTAGCTGTGATACCAAAAGGTACCTCCCAAATACCAGGATTATTTACTTTACCTGAGAAGCCCATTAATTTAGTACCCATATCTTCACTGCCTTCTTTGGCGAGTGATTTGTACCAATCAACACCACGTTCAATAATGGCTGGTACATTACAAAGGGTTTCTACGTTATTTACACAGCTAGGCTTGCCCCATACACCTACCGCTGCAGGGAAGGGTGGTTTAGAACGTGGGTTAGCGCGACGACCTTCTAAAGAGTTAATAAGGGCTGTTTCTTCACCACAGATATAACGACCTGCACCCGTATGAACAAATAACTCAAAATCAAAACCGCTACCAAAGATATTTTTACCTAGTAAACCTGCTTGTTTGGCTTCTTCAATGGCCTTATTTAAGTTATTGGCTGCATCGACATATTCACCACGTAGAAAAATATAACCACGGTAAGCTTTTAATGCAAAAGCAGAAATTAACATTCCCTCAATTAATAAATGAGGTTCTTGTTCCATTAATAAGCGGTCTTTCCACGTATTAGGTTCCATTTCATCCGCATTACAAAGTAAGTAACGGATGTTTAATGATTCATCTTTTGGCATTAAGCCCCACTTAACACCAGTAGGGAAGCCTGCACCACCACGACCTTTTAAGCCAGAATCTTTAACCTGTTGAATAACATCGTCTTTAGAAAGAGCTGTTAGTGCTTTTTGGGCTGCTTCATAACCTTTTTTCTGTTTGTATTCGTCTAACCAAACAGGTTGACCATCTTCTCTCAAACGCCATGTTAATGGGTGCGTTTCGTAAGGACGAGCAGATGTGTTAGCAGGACCAAAGGAGGTTGGTTGTTTCATTTATAAGCCTCCAAAATCTCACCCACTGTTTCAGGGGTTAAATTACCATAGGTATCATCATCAATCATCATAGCTGGTGCTTTATCACAGTTACCTAAACAACAAACAGGAAGCAATGTATAACGATTATCTGTTGAAGTTTCACCTAAACCAGCATCTATTTTTTTAGTAATAGCTTCTAAAACTGCTTCATGACCACCCATATAGCAAACCATGCTGTCACATACTCTAATAATGTGTCTGCCTACTTCTTGGCGGAAAATTTGACTATAGAATGTAGCTACACCTTCTACATCAGCAGCAGAAATCTTAAGAATGTTAGCTATATAACTAATGGCTTCATCAGGTACCCATCCGTGATGTTTTTGTACCATTTTTAACGCTTCAATAGAAGCAGCACGAGAGTCTTCGTAGTGATGAATCTCATGTTCAATAGCTGCCTTTAGTGCCTCTGTAGGTTCAAAGGGTTTAGTTGGCTTACGGTCTGTTTGTATTATTTGATCTTTCATTGTTAACGATCCACATCTGCCATAACAAAGTCAATACTACCAAGATAAGCAATTAAGTCAGAAACTAAGCTGCCTTTAATGACAGAAGGTATTTGTTGTAAATGGGCAAAACTAGGTGTTCTAATCCGCGTACGATAGCTCATGGTGCTACCATCACTGATTAAGTAGTAACTATTGATACCTTTGGTTGCCTCAATCATTTGGAATGATTCATTATGTGGCATTACAGGTCCCCACGATACTTGTAAGAAGTGGGTAATCAAGGTTTCAATATGTTGTAACGTACGTTCTTTAGGTGGAGGCGTAGTTAATGGATGGTCTGCTTTATAAGGGCCAGCAGGCATATTTTTTAAGCACTGTTCAATAATTTTAGTACTTTCTCTCATCTCACCCATTTTTACCATAATACGGTCATAGATATCACCGTTATGGCCTAGTGGCACTTCAAAGTCAAAGTTTTCATAACCAGAGTAGGGGCGAGCTTTACGTACATCGAAATCAAAGCCCGTAGCACGTAAACCAGCACCTGTGACACCCCATTCTAAGGCCTCTTTAGTATTGTATTGAGCAACACCTTTAGTACGACCAATGGTAACACTGTTATCTAAACAAGCTTTTTGGTATTCATCAAGACGTTTAGGGAACCAATCAATAAAGGTTTGAACTAATTTATCCCAACCTCTTGGTAGGTCATGAGCAACACCACCAATACGGAACCATGCAGGATGCATACGGAAACCAGTAATAGCTTCTACTACATCATAGGCTTTTTGACGATCAGTAAAGGTATAGAATACAGGAGACATTGCACCAATATCCTGTACCATTGTTCCCAAGAATAATAGATGATTTAGAATTCGGAAGAATTCAGACATCATAATACGAATACAGTTAACACGATCAGGAACTGTAATACCTGCTAATTTCTCTACGGCTAGTACATAGGGGAGGTTATTCATTACTCCACCTAAGTAGTCAATACGATCAGTATAAGGAATATAACTGTGCCATGACTGACGTTCAGCCATTTTTTCAGCACCACGATGGTGATAGCCAATTTCAGGCACACAATCTAAAACGTTTTCACCGTCTAATTGTAATACTAAACGGAAAGCACCATGCGCAGATGGGTGGTTAGGACCAACGTTAAGGAACATATAGTCATAGTTTTCATCATGCGTTTTCATACCCCAGTCTTCTGGTTTAAAACGCATTGCTTCCTGTTCACGAATTTGTTTCGCCACAGTTAGTTGGAAAGGCTCTTGCTCAGTAGCACGAGCAGGGTAGTCTTTACGAAGTGGATGACCTTCCCAAGTAGGAGGTAATAGCATTCTGAATAGGCGAGGGTGACCTTTAAAATGAATACCATAAAGGTCATAGGTTTCACGCTCATACCAGTTAGCATTAGGCCATATAGGAATAACAGTAGGAAGGTTTAAATCACCATCAAATAATGGAACTTTAATAATAATATCACTATTACGTTCCATAGAGATCAGATGATAAAACACAGTGAAGTCAGCTTCAGGTTGTCCCTCACGGTGAATTCTTAAGCGCTCGTCAATACCATGCAAATCATAAAGCATAACATAAGGACGAGGTAACTCACGAAGAAAGCGCATTACTTCCATTAGACGTTCACGAGTCACCCAAACAATTGGGCAGCCTGTTCTAGTCTGAGGTTGTATGGTTAGCGCTTGATCACCAAAACGAGTTAGTAACTCTGTAACAACTACTTGATCATCGGCTTTATAAGGCGGAACGGACTTCGCCATTTCTACTGTCATAGTTTCAGCCACTTATTCTAAAATCACAGTTAATAATAGTTTTAAACTTGGTCAGGAGTACGTAACTCTCTCACCTTAATACGTTTTTCTCTTAATTTTACTTTTTGTGGAGTCATCTCAGCACGGTAAACACCTTGATCACCCACTACCCACGAAAGTGGTCTACGTTCTGCAGCAATAGAGTCTTGTAATAACAATAAAGCTTGTAAGAACGCCTCTGGACGAGGGGGACAACCTGCTACATAGACATCAACAGGTAAAAATTTGTCAACACCCTGTACTACAGAGTAAATATCATACATACCACCTGAATTAGCACAAGAACCCATGCAAATAACCCATTTAGGTTCAAGCATTTGTTCATATAACTCTTGAATCACAGGTGCCATTTTAACGAAACAAGTACCAGCAATAACCATGAAGTCTGCTTGACGAGGTGATGCACGTATAACTTCTGCACCAAAACGCGAAATATCATGTACCGCAGTAAAGGCAGTGGTCATTTCTACGTAACAACAAGAAATACCAAAGTTATAAGGCCATAATGAATTCTTACGTCCCCAATTTACTACCTTGTTTAATACATTATCCAATTTACCCATGAAAATGCCTTTATTGGCAAGATCTTCTGACATGTCATCAACAATTGTCCTTTCTCCAATGGGGTATTTTTCATTAGCAGCATTAGGATCAATACGGGTAAGTGTATATTTCATTGATGGTACTCTTATTTATTCAATTTATTTTGACGACCTTGTGGAGCCCAATTTAGGACACCTAAACGCATAATATAAACAAGACCGGCTAATAGGATTAAAACAAAAATAGTGGCTTCGATAAAGCTTGCCCAACCAAATCCTAATAGGCCAGCATCTTTTAATGAAACTGCCCAAGCAAATAAGAAAAGTGCTTCAATATCGAAGATGACAAATAACATAGCTACTAAATAGAATTTAGCAGAGAATCTTATTTTAGTACTACCTGTAGGTAATTGGCCTGCCTCAAAAGGGGTATTTTTATTGCGGCCAAAAGCTCTGCCACCGAGAAGCGCCGCAAAAGCAACTACAAAGCCTACTAAGGCGAGAACGGCAAAGACATAAACGGCAAAGCCTAAATTTTGGGAGAGTGTCGCGATTGCTGTTTCAGACATAGAAAAACTTTTCCACTCCTTTCATTATAGTAATTCTGTTTAAGATAGAAATTTACGACTAAAGTTCAATCTTAATCATCTTGGCTAATAATTTATCCGGCTATTCTAAGACCGATTTCAATTTAAGTAAAATCATTTAGCGAAATCTTTTATATTTTATTTAATGATTTCCTTATTTTAAGCTAATTTTAAGTTATTTATGATATGAGGCAATAATACCTCTTACTTAATATTCATTATTAGGATATAATAAAATGTTATATATTTAAAATATAGCTAATAAATAGTAAGAATATTAATAAAACAGGTTACAATTTTCGTATAGTGAATTTGAAAATAATTATATTAGACACAGTTTTTATAATTTAAGTCCGCCAAATAATAGTAGTTACTTGTTGATTTACTACTTTTAGCCATTGATCAGCTTGTTCTATTGATTCATTTGCTTGTTCTGTCCAATTATCTGGAGCACAACGTACTTCTATATTTAAAAAACGATTGGCATCTTTAGCACAGGCTAAATCGTTTTCCCAAGGCGTTTGATTGCTTGCTATGTGTAAGCCATGCCAACTACCAACCGCTTTAGGATACCAAGTAATAGCAATATTATTTTTAATATTATGGCATTTATAAACCTTACCTTTTTGTTGCCATTCACTGCACTCACCTAAAGATTGTGTTAGCCATTCAGTAACAATGGATAAATCGGTGTCTTTTAAGTAAATTTCAATATCATCTTGTTTCATAAATACTCTCAGATTAGTTTGAAATAGTCATATCGTACAGCAACAGTTACTTTTAGGGGGTGTTCTATTACTTGTTTTCTTTTCTCTGCACTGGCTCGCCAACCATGAGGTGTCATGGCTAAAAGGTTTTTACGGTCTTGCTCATTATTTAGTGTTAAGGAAAATGTTAAATAATCAGTAAAAACTAATTGTAATTCATTAGGTACTTGCTGTAGATGTTTATCATCTTGGTAAGGACGTACTTCATCATAAAGTTTTTCTCTTAACTCTATAAGGTGTTGATTAGTTGGCCCTAACCTTAATATCCCTCCCTGTTGGCTAACTACACGTAATGCTTCTTGCCAATTAAAAGGACTAAAAATGGTAGCAATCAGATTACAGCTTTGGTTAGCTAATGGAATCCGCGCCATACTAGCTACTAACCATTGTATATTTTTATTAAATTTGCATGCTTGTTTAATGGCATCTCGAGAAATATCGAGGGCATAACCTACAGTATTAGGTGAGGCCATTGCTAATTGATGGGTATAAAAGCCTTCACCACAACCTACATCTAACCAATTGTTAGGGTGCTGTTGGCTTGCTAATTCTGCAAAACGTAAGGCTAGGGGAGCATAATGACCAGCTGCTAAAAAATCACGACGAGCAATAACCATTTCTAAATTATCACCTGGTGCTCGACTATTTTTGTGTTGCACAGGTAACAAATTTAAATAGCCTTGTTTGGCTCGATCAAAACTATGATTATTTGAACAGTTAACAACTTTATCAGCAACTACTAATGCTTCATTACAGAGCGGGCAGATTAGCATAGTGAATTATTACTCCGCTAATAAACGTTCTAGTGTTTGGTAGTAGATTTCAGTTAATTGATTTAAGTCTTCTGCTTTTACACATTCATTAATTTGATGAATGGTATCATTGACAGGCCCAAGCTCTACTACCTGACAACCTAACGTAGCAATAAAACGACCATCTGAAGTACCACCACTAGTGGAAGGTTCTGTGGTAAGGCCTGTTACTGACTGGATACTTTCGCTAATGGCGGCCAGTAGTTGTCCTGGTTCAGTTAAAAAGGGAAGTCCTGATAGTGACCAGTCAATATGCCAATCTAATTGGTGCTTATTTAGAATTTGCTCTACACGTTGTTTAAGTCCATCAACTGTTGATTCAGTGGAGAAACGAAAATTGAATTCTGCTACTAGTTCACCTGGTATTACATTATTTGCGCCTGTACCTGCATGTATATTAGAAATTTGGAAACTAGTGGGAGGAAAGAAGTCATTACCACTATCCCAATGCTCCGCAGCTAGTTCCGTAATAGCAGGAGAGGCAAGAAAAATAGGGTTTTTGGCTTTATGGGGGTAAGCCACATGACCTTGTTTACCTCTTACTGTTAGGACTCCGTTTAATGAACCACGACGGCCATTCTTTACCATATCACCCAACTGGTTAACACTAGAGGGTTCACCTACAATACACCAATCAATTTTAGCATTACGTTTTGCTAATGTTTCAACTACCGCACGTGTACCATGTTGTGCAATGCCTTCTTCATCACTGGTAATAAGAAAAGTAATAGTCCCTTTATGGTTAGGATAGTCTTTAATGAAGCGTTCAGTAGCCACAACCATTGCCGCTAAGCTACCTTTCATATCAGCTGTACCGCGACCATAAAACATACCCTGCTCATCTATATAAGGAGTAAAGGGGTCTTTATGCCACTTATCTACAGCACCGCTAGGCACTACATCAGTATGGCCTGCAAAGCAAAATACAGGGTCACTATTGCCATGACTTGCCCAAAAGTTTTGTACATCTGCAAAAGGCATTTGTTCAATAGTAAAGCCTATATTTTGTAACCGATCAGTCATTACTTGTTGGCAACCTTCATCCTTTGGGGTAACTGAAGGACGACTAATAAGATCAAAAGCCAGTTGTAATGTAGCTGAAAGTGATGACATAGTAAGCGTATTCCAATAAAAATAATGTATGATAATAAATAAACTACTCATAATAGAGTAGTTACTCACTAAAAAACAATATTCTAAAATTTATTATTTATATAACAATGACTGATTTAAATGTTTTTTATCAAGTTTTACTTAATGAATATGATGTAATTCCTACCCTTATAGTAAAAGAGAAAGGAGGATGGGTATCACTTGCTTATAAAGTGATTACTGAAAATAGCAATTATTTTCTTAAAGTCTATGAAAAAAAACGAGCCTCTACAGAGAAACTAACTCAATATTTAAATGATTACCTTTCTGTAGTAACTTGGTTGGGTAAAAACTCATTAACTGGGCAAATAGTTGAGCCTGTATTAACTAAACATTTAGATTATAAATATGAAGATGATGATTATATCTATGTGTTATTTAAATATATTACTGGCTATGTTGTTGCAGATAATGCTTTAACAGTATTACAAGTAAAACAATTAGCACAAATTGTAGCTAATTTACATAGTTATAATGAGCAAATACCATTTGCTATAAACCATCTTAAAGAACATTTTGAATTACCTTTTATTAAGCAATTAGTTTATTTTTTAAAACAAGAGTTAACTTATTTACAAGATATTCTAAAACAAATTAATGATATTGATGAGTTAGCTAAAAACTTACAACAGCAAAAGCTAGTGTTTGTACTTTGTCACACCGATATTCATGGTTGGAATATAATGCAAGCTGACCATCATTTAGTATTACTTGATTGGGAAGGATTAAAGTTGGCACCTGCCGAAGCAGACTTGTTTATGTTTTATAACAAAGTTTTTTTTAAGGATTTTATAGATTGTTATCAGCAGCAACATCCTCATTTTCAAATCAATCAATCTGTTATGTTGTTTTATCTATGTAGACGTTCTTTAGAAGACTTATGGGAGCTAATAGAACAATTAGTTACTGATAAGGTTACAGGCGAGTTACGAGCCTATACTTTACATTTACTGGCTACCGAGTGTGGCTCAATTCGAGCCAATAACAAATTATTACCAGAAGCTTAATCTTAGATTTATAAAACCTAAGATTAAGGGTATTAAATACTATTCTGATGGAATAGGAGGTTGTGCTTCTGAAGTCTCATTAAAAATACGGATACTACGTCTAGGTACACCTAGATCTAGACCATGCTCATCTAAATAGCGTTTTAGACGTAAATTAAAAATACGAGATATTTCAAACTGTTTTAATGGTGCTGTTTTAAAACGAGCACGTAATACAGCGTTGCCTGAATCAAAACTTTCTACACCTTGTATTTCAATGGGAGACCAAATATCTCTTTGTAATATAGGGTCTAAACGCATTTCATTAGCAACACTACGTACCGCTTTAATGGCATCATCAATATTCATATCATGAGCTATTGAGATACGGAAGATGGCAAAACCTAATTCTCGGGAATAGTTTTTAACTGTTTTAATTTCACTAAAGGGAACGATATGAACAATACCATCAATATCACGTAAACACACTGTACGGATAGTGATAGCTTCAACAGTTCCTTTATGGTTGCCTACATCGACATAGTCACCAATTGCTAATGAATCTTCAACAATAATAAACAAACCTGTAATTAAATCAGATACTAAAGACTGTGCACCAAAGCCAATCGCTAAACCAATAACACCCGCACCAGCAAGTAAAGGGGTTACATTCATACCTAAATTAGCTAAGGCAACAATAGTAGCAATCACTAAAATAATACAAAGAGCTGTATTGCGAATTAATGGCATCATGGTTAATGCACGGGTACTAGGGCCATTTCTCCCAACGCCTGTAAGTGCACGGTATATTGCTGTATCAACTAAAATCCAAACTAAACGAGTAATAAGAATAGTGAGTACAATAGTAATAATAATGATGGTTAGATCATGACCAGCACCTTGCTCAAATTGCAGAATGGAAGAGTCCCAAACTCTTAATACGAAGTCGATAAATACTATCCATACAGCAAAATTCAATAATGTATATCCAAAACGGATTAAACGTAATAAGTACAGTGCATTTTGAGTACGTTTTGATTTTTGCTGGAGTTTTGTTGCATGGCGTTGTATTAACCCAGTTAAAACCAAAGCAACAATTAATAATGCTGTACATAGTAAGGCTTTACGTAGTGCCGAAGTAGGGTCGCCAGAAAAAATAGTAGCAACTAATGAAGCTAAAACAAGCATTAAAATAGGAATATGCCAAACTGCACTTAAAAAACGCAGGAAATCATAGGAGCTTTTTCTTTTTCTACGATAATTAAAAGAGCGATTACGTATTAAATGAGCAATAGGGCGACGGAAAGTAATAACAAACCAACCTGTTAATAGGGCTGCCATTAAATTATTAAGTGTTGATAAGACTAGGCTAAGATTACCACCTAATAAGCCAATAACTTGATAATTAGTTAAAGCATCACCTAATGCAGCAAATAATCCAATGGAGAATAATGGCTTAAACGCTCGCTTACGTAATATTCGCAAAGCTCCCCAGCGATGGTCACCACTTAATAAAGACAGGGAAATAAAACAAAGTGCAGCAAATACACCACCGCCTAAAATAGAATAGGTCATCAATAGTGCAACACTTTTCCCTAGTGGAGCTGTTTCTGGGAGCATTTGTGAGCTATACAGGGTGATAAAAAACGCTACAGCCCAAGGTAGTAACTTTTCAACTGCATAGAGTAATAATTCCCATGTATTAGGATTATTGGATAGTGTTAAAGGCAATTTATAACGAATATTGATACGTTTAATTAACCAAAGTAGAATTTGTGCAATAACAAACCATAAAATAATAATAAAGGAGAAGCCATAAAAAAGAGGGGATAGCTCTTTAATGGGAGGTGTTAGGATTTGTAGTTCTAAAAAAGCTAATTTACTGCGCTCTGTCCAATAGCTGATGGGTGTTTCACCATCCAAACCATAACTTAAACTATCGACTAATCCAGATATGCCCGCTAATAAACCCTTAACTTTTTCATCTTCATCTTTTTTAGCTGCGGCTTTTAAGCTATCACGTAATTCTTTTAGATCAATAACTAACTGCTGGCGCTGTTTATTATCTTCTAATGTTTTAATCAATGCCTCAAGCGACTGTGCCATTTCTGCGTTAGTAACTGTAGGTTGTGACTCAGAAGAAGAGCTTGATTTTAAAGGGTTAGGCAGGGCAGCATGGCTTGTAGAAACAAAGCCACAGAAAATAATTAGCATTAACAGTAAATATACTGTTCGACTAAAGTTTTGATAAGACAATGATTTAAGCACTGACGATACCTTTTAAGCTATTGAATATTACCTTGTAATGTACTTAATTTTAATTGTGATGCCGGATGTCCCTGCTTAGCAGCTTGTTGATACCAATAAATTGCTTTATTACGATCATAAGGAACGCCATTACCAGTTTCATACATCTGTCCTAAATTATATTGACTAAAAGCATCACCTTGTTTTGCTGCTTTTTCATACCAAGTAAATGCTTTTTGTTTATCAACAGGGACTCCCTTGCCATCACGATACATTCCAGCAATAAATGACTGTGCTTCTCTATCACCCTGATTGGCTGCTTGCTCATACCAATAAGCTGCTTTTTCAAAATTAGCCACTATTTCTTTATTTTGCTCATAAAGAGAGGCTAACACAATTTGAGCATCTAATGATTGTTGTTTAGCAGCCATTTCTAGCCAATAGAATGCTTGCATGGTATTAAAAAAACCCTGTTTATCTTCGTACGTCACACCAATATAGTATTGAGCATCTCTATCACCTGCTAAAGCACTTCTCAAAAACCAATAGTTTGCAGTATTCTCTTGTTTATTATTACCATATAAGCTAGCTAATAAATATTGCGCATTAGTATCATTATTAATAGCTAGAGGCTTTAATAATGCAATAATGTGTTTAAGGCTTTGTTGTTGTTTATTTAGTGTAACTAGATTGCGTGCTTCAGAGGTTTGAGCATACCAGTATTGTGCTTGCTCATGGTCTTGTGCAATACCATCACCACGTTGGTACATAACCACTAATGCGTATTGGGCTAGGATATAATCTTGTTTTGCAGATTTTATATACCACTTTACAGCTTCAGGTTTGCTTTTTTCAGCTCCTTTGCCTTGTTGGTACATCATACCTACTAGATATTGAGCTACCACATCACCTTGTTTCGCTAATTGTTTAAAAGTAGCAAAATTATCAGCATAAATGGCTGAGGTAAAAGAAAGTAGCAGCAATATAAGGCACGTATGTATCCAAGAGCGCATGCGTATAATTATTCCTAATTAATAAATTTACAGGCTATTGTATACAGCTATTATAAGAAGATCATCTTTAATATGAATTGTTTATGATAATTTTAAAGAATATAAAAGAGAAGAGAGTATGTTTAATAGGAGATTAAATAATTACGTGATTTAAAATAACCACGTAATTATTAAAAGGAAAGCTTAAATTATTTGAATATTTGAAGCTTGTGGACCTTTTGCGCCTTGAGTAGCAGTGAAGGAAACGCGTTGTCCTTCAGTTAAGGTTTTGAAACCTGCGCTTTGAATTTCTGAGTAGTGGGCAAATAAATCTTTGCTGCCATCTTCTGGAGTAATAAAGCCATAGCCTTTAGTTTCGTTAAACCATTTTACAATGCCAGTTTGCATCTTATGTATCCTATAGAACTTAAAAAATAATAGGGGATAGTTAAGCCCCCAGTAACACTAGGCGAGGATCAAGACTGAGATTGAGGATTCGGAAAATTGCTACTAGAAAGAAACAGATATACCAGAGGACAAACACAACCTTAAAACCGCTGTTCAATACTATGCGCGATAACATTAAAAATAGCAAATGGTTTTTAAGTTTATTTTGAAAAAAGTTGATAAAACTATTAACTAATTATTTAATAATAAACAATTATTTCTTTTTTTAAGAAAAAAACATATAATAATCGGTTTTATACGCTCTAAACAGCTAAGTTTTCCTTAAAATTTAATGACCTCAATTAAAGCTTCCATACTGGGTATTATAGCCATTTTAATATGGAGCTGTTTCACAGCTCTTATCAGAACATTAACAGAAAGCTTTGGTGTAGTAGCTGGTGCAGCCCTTATTTATACAATAGGAGCTATCACTCTATGTATATATAATAGAGGGATTCCCAATATTAAAAAATTTCCTATAAGTTATCTATTAGGGTGTGGCATTTTATTTGTAATTTATGAAATTTTGCTATCTTTCGCGGTGGGGCTCGCTAGCAGTCGTCAACAATCTATTGAGGTGAGTTTAATTAATTATTTATGGCCTTGCCTTATTGTATTTCTGTCTATATTTATTAATAAACAAAAGGTAAGTTTGCTATTCTGGCCTGGTATAGTTCTTTCATTTATTGGGGTAGCTTGGTCTATATCAGGAGAGTATGGTTTTAATATCTATAATTTAATCAATAATATTACAACTGATCCCATTCCTTATTTACTTGCTTTTATAGCTGCTTTTTTATGGGGACTATATTGTAATTTATCGAAACGTTTTAATAATGGTAATAATGGTGTTCCTTTATTTTTCATTGCTATTGCTTTAATACTATGGACTAAATTTTTATTAGGTTCAGAAAAAATAGGGCAGGTTGATTTTTCTGCAATAGCTGAACTTATTTTAGTAGGTATTCTTATTGCTGTTGCTTATGCTTTTTGGGAAATAGGTATTCAAAAAGGTAATATGCTATTATTGGCCATATTATCTTATTTTACGCCTATAGCTTCCGTGTTATTTTCAGCTATTTGGCTAAAAACGCCTCTTACTATATCATTTTGGTATGGTGTTATTATGGTTACCATAGGTTCTTTACTTTGTTGGCTAGCTACCAGGGTCACTAATAAAGTACCTGCCTCTTCGCATTAACCTCATTACTTTGCTAAACTAAACAAAATTGTTTAAATAAAACCGCTGAAATAACAAGATAAGGAAACCCCTGTCTTAATAAGAGGTATGGTATGTCTTTTGATTATGATCTTTTTGTAATAGGTGCCGGTTCTGGTGGTGTGCGAGCAGCACGTTTTGCTGCTAGTTTTGGTGCAAAAGTAGCTATTGCTGAGGAGCGTTACTTAGGCGGTACATGTGTTAACGTAGGCTGTGTACCTAAAAAACTATTTGTTTATGCTTCACAATTTGAGGAAGAGTTTGAGTTAGCTAAAGGTTTTGGTTGGCAAATAAATAAGCCTAATTTCAATTGGCAAACGTTAGTTGAACATAAAAATAAAGAAATTGAACGGCTTAATGGTATTTATCGTAATTTATTAGTCAATAGTGGTGTCTCTTTAATAGAAGGGCATGCTCAATTAGTTAATGCTAATACAATCAGCGTAGAGGGCAAGATTTACACTGCAAAAAATATTTTAATTGCTGTAGGTGGTTGGCCAAACGTACCTGATATTAAGGGTAAAGAATATGCTATTACCTCTAATGAAGCGTTTTATTTAAAAGAACTACCTAAACGTTGTACGATTGTTGGTGGTGGCTATATTGCTGTTGAATTTGCTTCTATTTTTAATGGGTTAGGGGTTGATACTACTTTAATATATCGTGGTGAGCTATTCTTAAAAGGCTTTGATGATGATATACGTAAGCATTTAGCTGAAGAGTTAACTAAAAAAGGTATTACTTTAAAATTTAATACAGATATTAAGCAAATTGATAAACAAGCTGATAATAGTTTAATCACTACATTTGATAATGATGAAACTGCTACAACCGATTTAGTATTTTATGCTACAGGACGTCGCCCTAAACTAGATAATTTAGGTTTAGATAATACAAAAGTTACCTTAAATAGCAAAGGTTTTGTCGATGTAGATAAATATTACACTACTGCTGAATCAAGTATTTTTGCGATTGGTGATGTTATTGGACAAATTCAATTAACACCTGTTGCATTAGCACAAGGTATGGCGGTAGCACGACACCTTTTTAAACCAGAACAATACCGTTCAGTGGATTTAACTCAGGTAGCTACGGCAATGTTTAGTTTGCCAAATGTAGCTACTGTTGGTTTAACAGAGCAGCAAGCCATAGAGTCCGGTTATGATATTGCTGTTTTTGAAAGTCATTTCCGTGCGTTAAAACTAACTTTAACAGAAAGTACTGAAAAAACTTATATGAAACTTGTGGTAGATAAAGATTCGGACCGCGTTTTAGGCTGCCATATGATTGGTGAAGGAGCAGGGGATTTGATTCAAGGATTAGCGATTGCTTTAAAAGCAGGGGCAACAAAGCAAGTTTTTGATGAAACGATTGGTATTCATCCAACGGCTGCTGAAGAGTTTGTAACTATGCGTACCCCCCGACAAGCTTGATAAGATTAAAACAGATACATTATATAATATAGTGTATCTGTTATTAGTGGTCTTTAATGCATATTGTCATCGTAGGTAAAAGTAGGAATTCGCCAACTGTATTTAATAGCTAACAATCTTAATAACAAGCCACCACTTAAACAAAGTAAAGTGGCTGTATTGTCATTAACTTGAAAATGTAATAAAGCTAAATACGCTACACCTGTACAAAGCGATACACTGGCATAAAGTTCTTTTTGAAAAACTAAAGGTACCTGATTACACAATACATCACGTAATACACCACCCGATACTCCTGTTAGCATTCCAGCAATTAGCACAACCATTGTAGGGCAGTTAAGCTCTCTAGCAATAGCACAACCGATCAGAGTAAAAGCTACTAAACCTAAACCATCTAGTATTAAGAAAATAGTGCGCAGATAATGTAGCCAGCGAGCCACAAAAGTAGTAATAAGTGCTGCGCCAATGGTGTAATATAAGAATTCAGGATGTTTTACCCAACCTAAAGGGTAATGTCCTAAAATAACGTCACGAACAGAACCACCACCTAGTGCAGTAACACAAGCAATAGTAACAACACCAAATAGATCCATACGTTGCCGACCTGCTGATAATGCACCCGTCACGGCTTCAGCAGTAATTGCGATCAAATAAATAACATGCAATAACATTAAATAGAACTCCAGAAACAGCGATAGAGAAACCATTGCTAAGCAATGTAACAATAATTTCTTTGCCGCTCCCGCTGTCCTTTTGCCTGAGAGTTTAGCAGTATGACTGCGTGCCCCTTCGGCGGGTCAGTTAAGACCTCTCTCCAGATCGGCTGATATTGACGCAGTTATTATTATCATTAGATAAGGCCTGAGCGATTATGGGAGTATGCGCCTTCGGCGGGAATTGTGAAAAATTCCTCTCTCCTACGTCTTGGGGCAAGATTATAGCGAATAACTATAGAAAATGTAAGCGAATAAAATAATAAAGTAATTTTCTAATTATTGGTTAAATAAAACCAGCTCATCTACTTTTTCATAAGGTGGATTTATATCATCACTTACTTGATAAAAAACTGTTTTAGTGGATAAATCTATATTAGCCCTTATATATTTCAAGCCATATCCTAAGCCAGATATTTGCCATAAAAATTGTTCTGTACCTGCATCTACTATTAATTGATAGAAAAATCCTAACTCATCATCAGGTACTTGTTTTATAAAACCCATACAAGCAGGGGATAGTGAAAAATATCCTGTTAGATCAGTTACTGTGGATTTATCATCACAAGTAGTCAACAAATATATTCTGGCATTTATTACAGGTTGATTATCAAAAGAAAGAACTCCTACTAATTCTGGAGAACTATAATAAACTTGCATGTTATTATTAGGTGTCTGCTGACAGCCAGCAACTAATATAAATAGAGCTAATAAATATTTTTTCATGTAATCAATTTAATTTTATTATAATTCATTAATGTATACCATTTTTCACTAAGTTGCTACAACGGCTTTCTTGACCATTGGTCACACAAACCATCTGTTCAGTAAGATCAAACTCTACAGACATATCAAAAGGATTGATAACAGACCAAATAAAGGATTTTTCACCATCCACTACATTCACATCAAATAAATAAGTAGGAGCACCTAAGATATTTCCAGGGCCTGAGTTTGCTACCTCACAAAATTGCTCTAATGTAAATTTTCCCTGAGCATCAGTGACTACTGTTGCTGTATTACAAATACTGGAAGATAAAGTTATCTGTACATGGGGAACAGTATTTCCTTGCTTTTTTACAACCCCATTAATATGAGGATGAATACTTGATTCATTATTAGTTGTCTTATTACTGTGTTGGCAAGCCACTAGTAGCAATAAACAGCTTATTACTATTAAAGATTTTTTCATTAATTATTAGCTCAATAATTGATTAGTTTAGAGAATTATATATTAAACTTTCATTAAGTTACTCATATTATCCATAAATTATTATAAGTAACTATATATTTTATATAAGATAATGATAGAATAATTGCAACACGAATCATTAGAAAGGGAACTTAAGTCTAAATATGATAGTTAAATCATCATTTAAGAAAGTAATAGCTTTCTCTGCATTACTTGCTTTATTTTCAACGACAACGTCAAAAGCAGAAATAGTGCAAGAAATAACAGAAGGCTGTTCTAGTCAAGCTATTGTTTCTGGATTATGTATCCTTTTAAGCCCATTCTATACAACAACTATTATTGTAGTAGTACCTTCTGAATGGTCAGGAACAGCCTTTGGCGCCAAATCAAAAATTATCTATAATGCTAAAAACGATGCCGCTACCTTTGTAGCAACTAATGGTCAATTAAAAGGTACTTATTTAGAGGCTGCATTTAATTTATTACGTCATGAAAAGCCAGATTATAAAAGAGTAGATGATATGGCTCTTGCTAAGGCTATTTTAGCATTTAACTAATAAACGACTGAACAAATAAACTAGCTATAAATTAGCTAGTTTTAAGATACTTTACCATCAATATAAAACCATTTTTGTTCGCTATAAATAAAACGACTCACCTCATGCATTCTTTCTAGCTTACCATTCGCCTCATAAAAAGCATCAAAATCTACAAAAGCTTCATTGGCATTATTGCTATCCCATGCTTTATTAATAATAAGCTTTATCCATTGAATAGATTGATCATTCTCTAAGGTAGCAATGTTTGGTCTAGTACTTTTATGCCATGTATTATTGATATAAGCTGTTAATTTTAAGACATACGCACTATAACGTGAACGCATTAATTGTTCAGCAGTCATTGGTAATTTCATATCAACATGATAAGGCTGACAGCATTCACTATATAACTTATTAATATCACAAGGGCAGGCTGTGTTAGTCATTTGCTTTTCTCTAGCGCTTAAATTTTAGAAATTATAGCTAATAATCAGTAATAGTGTGTAATACACCTTTTAACAATAATAAATATTCATATATCTGTCAGAATAAGTAACTTTTGTCACAAAACCTATACACTAATGATATATTTTAAATGTGAATTTTTTTTGATAATGCTCCATGTTCTAATTATTAAATAAAGATGGATTTTGGAGTAACTCATGAGTAAACCAACCCCAGAGATGGTAAATAGCCGTCCTGATGATGCTGCGCTTTTAGCTGATGAAGCAAAATACTGTTCTTTTGGTGATACTGTTCACTATGTTGAACCACCAAAGATCTTTGATGGCTGTGAAGGCAGCTACATGTATGATAAAGAAGGTAAAGCTTACCTTGATTTACAAATGTGGTATTCAGCTTGTAACTTTGGTTATGCTAATGAACGTTTAAATAATGTACTTAAAAACCAAATAGATACTTTACCACAGTGTGCAAGCCAATATCTTCATCCTACTAAAATCGAATTGGCTAAAACGATTGCTGAAGGCATGAAACAAAAGTTTGGTTATGATGGAAGAGTACATTTTAACGTCGGTGGTGCACAGTGTATTGAAGACTCTTTAAAAGTTGTACGAAATGCTACGGGTGGCAAAACGCTTATGTTTGCTTTCCAAGGTGGTTATCATGGACGTACTTTAGGTGCTTCATCTATCACCTCTAGTTATCGTTATCGTCGTCGTTATGGTCATTTTGGTGATCGAGCGATGTTTGTTCCATTTCCATATCCTTTCCGTCGACCTAAAGGTATGACAGCAGAAGAATACGGCGAATATTTAGTAGATGATTTTGCTCGCTTATTTGAAACAGAATATCATGGTGTTTGGGACCCTAAAGTTGGCCAAGCTGAGTACGCAGCATTCTATGCTGAACCTCTACAAGCAACAGGTGGTTATATTATTCCACCACCAAATTACTTTAAAGGATTAAAGAAAGTACTTGATCAATATGGCATTTTATTAGTGGTCGATGAAATTCAAATGGGTTTCTATCGTACAGGTAAATTATGGTCTATTGAACATTTTGATGTAAAACCTGATGTGGTGGTATTTGCTAAAGCCTTAACCAATGGTTTAAATCCACTAGGTGGGTTATGGGCTCGTGAAGAGTTAATTAATCCTACAGTATTCCCGCCAGGGTCTACTCACTCGACTTTTGCATCTAACCCATTGGGTACAGCAGTAGGGCTTGAAGTATTAAAAATGACGGCTGAACATGACTATGAAACAATGGTTATGGAAAGTGGTGCATATTTCCTTGAGGGCTTAAGAAGCTTAGAAAAACGCCATAAAGAAATTGGTGAGGTTGATGGCTTAGGTCTTGCGCTTCGTGCTGAAATTTGTACGGAAGATGGGTTTACAGCTAATAAAGCATTAGTAGATAAAATGGTTGATATTGGTATGTCAGGTGACCTTGATTGGAATGGCCAAAAAATGGGCTTAGTACTAGATATCGGTGGTTACTATAAAAATGTTATTACTTTTGCACCTTCTTTACTTATCTCTAAACAAGAGATTGATCAAGGTATAGAGTTACTTGATCAGTTAATTACTAGAGCTAAGAAAGAGTTATAATAAGTTGAAAGATAATTAATATTAGGCTGTTTTATGGCCTAATATTATTATCCTATAAAAACAATGAAATATATTAATCAACTTGAACCAGACGGATTAATCGAAAATTTTCTGACTAATCCACCTAACAATTTTAATGCTTGGTTAGCAGAGGGTGGAGTGCCTGTTTTTTCTGCTAAATTTGACTTATTAACCACAGCTGATAGTGATTTCCGCCAAAAAATTCAAAAGATACCTTTTTATACTAAATGGTCTAAATTATTACAACCAAAAACGTGCTTTATTGGTACTACTGTTTCTGAATACTCATTATTAACAAATATAGTCAAAGCTGATTTATTAGCCAATCAAATCAAACAACAATATGCTAAAGATTTCCCTTTCTTGATTGTCAAAGATATTCCCCAAAACTCACCTTTACAAAGTCAACAAGCTAATGACTACTCTCAAGCATTTATTAAAGCTTTAAAGAGCAATGGATTTATTGAGATAGAAGGGCAAGCATTAGCATGGGTACCAGTGGATTATGAAAATATTGATGATTATTTATCAAAATTTTCTGCTAGCCGACGTAAAGATTTTCGACGTAAGCTAAAATTGCGTGAAAAGATTGATATCAATGTATTGCAGGGTGGGGATGAGTGTTTTTTTGAACAATCAATATTAGATACCTATTACCAACTATATTTAAATGTTTATGAACAAAGTGAAGTTCATTTTGACTTATTAACTAAAGCTTTTTTTACTCAATTATTACAAGATAAGCAAACTGGAACTAAAATTTTTACTTACCATCATCAAAACGAGCTGATTGGCTATAATATTTGTTTTGTAGTAAATGATATGCTAGTCGATAAGTATATTGGTCTTGTATACCCAGCGGCTAGAGATTTTAATCTTTATTATATTAGTTGGTTTCATAATTTAGAATATGCTAAGCAGAATGGATTAAAATACTATATTGCAGGTTGGACAGATCCACAAGTCAAAGCTTCCTTAGGTGCACAATTCTCCTTTACTCAACATATGGTGTATATACGTAACCCATTATTAAGGGCTATTCTACGTAAATTAAGCAGTCGATTTGAGAGTGATCGCACATGGCGTGATTCACATACCAATATTAATAATAAGGAGGGTAAACATGTATAGCCCCATTATTCTTAATTTTGATCAAAGCATTGGTGATATAAAAGATGCTCTGACATTTGATTTAACTGATTGGCAAGATTCAATTCGGTTTGGCTGTTCAATGAGCAAATATAAAGAATTAGCAACTCAGCTTGAGCAATTGTTACCGGAGACCTATGGTACCGTATTGATGGGTAGTGGCGATTATCACCATATTACATTACTATTAATTGAACGTTTAAAGAAACTTTATAATCCTAAAAATCCTATTCAAGTTGTTGTTTTTGATAACCATCCCGATAATATGCGCTATTTATTTGGTATTCATTGTGGTTCATGGGTTAGTTATGTTGCACAATTACCTTTTGTGAGTCATGTCCATGTATTAGGTATTACGTCAAATGATATTGGAGTAGCCCACCTATGGGAAAACAGATTACGTCCATTATTGGGTAATAAATTATCTTATTGGTGTATGGATGTTGATACTTCATGGGCTAAAAGATTAGGGTTAGGTAAAGCATTCCATCATTTTAATTCCCCTGATGAGCTCATTGCAGATTTTTTATTTCATCAGTACCATAGTTCACAACCAATCTATTTATCAATTGATAAAGATGTACTCAGTGAGGAAACTATACGGACTAATTGGGATCAAGGAAAGTTACAGACTTATCATATACTTGATAGTATTTCTGCATTGTCTAGTCGAATTATTGGTAGCGATATTACAGGTGATGTTTCTAGCTGGCAGTGTAAAAGTTGGTGGAAGCGTCTTTTGAGTTCATTTGATGGACAACCAGTAGTTCCAATAGAGACTTTACAACAGTGGCAAATAGCACAACAAAAATTAAATACTCAACTGGTAGAAGCATTAAGCAACTGTCACAACCATTCGTTATAAACAACTCTTTATAGTCTGACAAATAGCTTTAAAATGTGTATTGTCAAGCCATAGACTATTGGTAATAGTTAACATTCTATCAGCAAAATCTTGTGCATTAGGCATTGGTATTTGTGGTACAACTTTATTTAAATATTGATAGTTGGGAAGACTATCAATAAATAAGCGACTAACACCCAGTGGCTCTTGCCATAATTTATTTAAAATATCATCTCTAATATTTTTTGAGGGTAGCAATATCATTAAAAAAGGCCATGTACCCTTATTATTATTTTCTTCAATAACATGTACTCCTTTTATTTCTTGTAATTGTTTAATACGACATAATGCTTGATTTGTAGTTTTTTCAATAAAGTAGGGTAGCCGACTAACAGCTTTAGCTGCTATATGTTGTCTAAACTTGCTTACTTGATGAAGTGGCAGCTTAAAACTAAAATTATCACCCACAGCCTCAATCAATTGCTTATTTTTTAGCAATTTTCGTCTTGGATTACCATAAACAAAATGCAACCCAAAAGGATTATATAATGCTGTATAACCTAGTAATTCAATAGAGCGGCGCAATTCCCAAGCTATATTGGTTGGAATAATTGATTGAGCAGTTTCTACCAGTTGATTTCTTAAAATAGAATCATGAGCAGTTAATAATCCACCTTCATATAAAGTTAACCCTTTCCCAGCTGCTAAGCTAAAAAAAGTTATATCACCATATATACCTACACTTGCCCCTAGTGCTTGTGCAGCATCTTCAATAACAGTTATATCATAAGCTTCTGCAAGCCTTTTAACCTGTTGCACATCAGCTACTCTACCACCAAGATGAGTAGGAATAACTGCAAGTATTTGATCACTCATTAATGACTCTAAGTGAGTAAAATCAAAATCAAAAGAATTAACAGTCAAATCACATAATTTTACGTGAAGCCCACAATGATGAATAGCTAAAACCACTAAGGGACAGGTGTAAGCAGGAATAATCACATACTTTCGTTGTGAGTTATTGTTAGATAATGTAGTTAACGCAATAACTAAAGCAGCTGTTCCTGAGCATGTAAGTTGTAAAGGAGGAAGATCAAAAAGTTGGCCAATCTGCAGGGATAGATCCTTGTTTGTTGGCAGCCAATCACTCCAATGAGCAGGCAAGCCCGCTGTAGGTGGAATTTCATGGTAGCGTTGAAACACTGACATCAGAAGCCCCTTTAAAGCAATTAAGAGTTGTTTAATTCTGTATTAGTTTGCTTTTGTTGTTTATCAACTTCCTCTAAAAATTGCTTATTAATTTTCTTTTCTGCTAATGCTAAGAATACAATACCAACAACAATAAATACTGCTCCAATAAATCTAATCCAAGTGATTTGTTCATTAAATAACCATACAGAAGCAATCATTACAGTGACTACTTCAAGGTGTGAAGCAGCAAATGCAGGGCCAATAGGTGCTTTTTTTAATAAAATCATCCAAGTAAAGAATGCACCAATATAACCTAAAATAGCGGTATATACCCAATGATTAGTAAATACACGAATAACCCAGTCAAGGCTAGCCTCAAGGGGTTCTGCATGGATAGCAGTAAATTTAAAACTACTCTGACCAAGGGTATCAAATAGCAATAATAAGGCAAAACCTATTAGGTAAAATTTACGCATTATGAAACCCCTACTAAAATAACACCAATAGTGATTAAAACCATACCTATAATACGATGGAGAGTAAGGAGTTCACGAAATATAATTCGTCCCACAATCATTACAGCAATAATATTAATAGAGCCTAATAAAATACCTTGAGAAAGGGGAACTAAGGTTAAAAAAGCTAACCATAAAAAGAACTCTGAGACATAAGCACCAATACCAATCCATAACCAATAATTACGAAATAGATCTAGCCAATAATGCCAACCCTCTCTATTATTAGGGGCAACTGCAGCAAATTTGAAGGCTATTTGGCCAATAGTGTCAAAAAAAACATTAGCAATCCATAGGGTAATAACTAAAGGGGACATGACAACTCTGTCTCCTGTAAGCTCTCAACTGAATAGTTATTAGTGGTGTTTTGAGCAAGCTTTTCAAAAAAGCAAACAGACTCTTTAATAACATCTCGGCGCTGACGATCAATAGTTATCAAATGATAACTATCATTTAATACAACAAGTTTTGTTGGACCTGACACATATTTTTCTACTAAACGAGCATTTGTATTAATATTAGCAACATCATCATGGGCAGAATGCATAATCAAGCAAGGACTTGTTACTTGTGGTAATTGTTTACGAACTAATTTAGCCAATAATTGCATTTCTGCTAAAGCTGGGAATGGATTACCAGCAAGTCCTGCTGCGGCACTATCACCATTTAACATACTTTCTGAAACGGTAGCTCGAATACGTTCATCTTTTAAACCATAAGGTGGTTTTTCAATAAAAGATGTTTGTTGAAAAATGCCAACTTTTTTAAACCAAACTAATAAGAAAAACAACTTCTTAGCCCATAATGGCATACTCCAACCATCATATTTAAAGGTTGGGCCAAATACACCAACACCTTTAATCTGTTCTGGTCTTTCTGCGGCTAGTTTTAATGAAAGTAGGGCGCCCATAGAAAGGCCAGCAACAAAAATATTATCAACTTTCTCCGCTAAGAAATCAGCCGCATCCTCAACACTTTTATACCAATCTTGCCAAGTCGTTTTACATAAATCAGCTTCATCACCACAATGGCCTGCTAGTTGCATACCATAAACAGTAAAACCAGCTTTGTTTAAACCTTTGGCAACAATCCGCATCTCATTAGGGGTACCTGTTAATCCATGAATTAACAATACACCATTTCGGTTACCTGGCATAAAATAGCTTGAATCTTGTATCATCTTACTTACTCTATAGACATAGCAGCAATAGTATGGTGTCTGCTATTTACTTCATTATGTGCCGATGTCGCTAAGATTGTAGGTAATGCCGTTAGTGCATCAGCAAAATTACGAATTTTATAGTGATTAATTGAGTGTTGCTCACAATAATTGATTAATTTATCTTTAGCTAAAACTAAATCAACTTTATGAGAAACACAGTAATCAGAGGCACCATCCCCAACATATAATACATTGTAAAAATGTTGTCGTTGTTTTTGCAGATGAGCACATTTGCAATTACCACTTGCTTTAATACATCCTGATGAAGCATATGGAAAGTCAAGACGCCAACTGCGATTATTATCATGTAATAGTCTATTGGCAAAAACTGGCAACATACTGAGGTTATGCCGTTTTAAGATAGATTGAATAGCATAATCCAAGCCATCGCTTACAACATGAACCACAATATCTTCATCTAATGCTTTATGAACAAATGCTGTAAAGTCAGGATCAATCTCTACTTGTGCTAATACTTTATCTAATTCATCAAGACTAGCATCCATTAATGCTATTTGTTTACTCATGCATTCTTGAGAACCAATAACACCTGCAAGCCACTGTTCCTCTAAATCCTCACAACCCTCCTTACCGAAATGACTTAATAAAATATCTGTCACATCCTTTAGGCTAATTGTGCCATCAAAGTCACAAAGAATTATTGGTTTTTGTGACTCAACGCCGTAAACAGGAAGAGATTGAAAGAAAATATTTTCTGAAATTGATAAGAAATTGTTCATACTTTTTACCAAATCTTTAAAATTAAAGTAGAATTAATCTACGACTTTAGGAGTATATTATAAAGATTTGAAATTAATGTTTGTTCATGCTTTGTATATATTCTGTAACAGCAAGGGATTATCAAACAAACTAGGCTAGTAAGTAGTTTGGAGAAAATGAAATCAATGACTGAAAAAATATTAATTGTAGAAGACGATAATCGTCTAGCTAACCTTATCAAAACCTATCTTTCGCACCATGATTATGAAGTTCAATGGCATGAAAGAGGGGATACTGCCGAGGAAGTAATTCGTGATTTAAAACCAGATTTAATTATTCTGGATGTAATGTTACCAGGCAAATCAGGGTTTGATATTTGCCGAGATATACAGTCTTGGTTTAATGGTTTTATCTTAATTATGACAGCCAGTGAGGATAATATTGACGAAATCGTCGGATTAGAACTTGGCGCAGATGATTATTTAGCAAAACCAGTTGAGCCAAGACTATTGCTTGCTCGAATTAGAGCCTTATTACGCCGTAAACAAATAGATTCAACATATATTGACACAACAACTGTAAAACCATTAATTAGTACAGACAATTTATTAGTATTTGGTGAACTAATAATTAACTACGAAAACCGTAAAGTAACACTGAATCAGCAGGAAATTGATTTAACTACGGCAGAGTTTGATTTATTGTGGTTGCTTGCTACACATGTTGGACAAATCTTGTCACGAGATGATATTTTTTCTCAAGTTAGGGGTTTTGATTTTGATGGTAGTGACCGCTCAATTGATGCGCGAATATCCCGTTTACGTCGGAAATTGCTTGATGATCCAGATAATCCCCGCCGTATAAAAACGGTTAGAGGTAAAGGTTATCTCTTCTTAAGAGAGGAAGATAGTCATTGAATAAATTATCAATCAAGGCATTATTTAATAAACGAATAATAGTCTATTTAGTTATTTTATTAATTTTACAATGTCTAATTGCTTACAGCGCATTATTAGTTTTTGATGCATTACCCCAGTCTATAACAGGAGTACCAGAAGATCATATTGTACAGCGTGACTCTCAACGAGGTGCAGTTAATTTAATTCGTATGCAAATTGATGAGCATAAAGATATACCTATCCAACAAGTTATTGATAATTTACAGCCTTATTTTGGTTATCCAATCCATGTTGTATCTATTGATACAACATTAGCTCCAGAAGTGAAAAAAGAATTTGATCAATATGACTATGCTTATGACGAGACACAAGATATCTTATATGCAAATTTAGATAATGGTCATATGCTTGTACTAGGACCTATTTTAATGCGTGATATTCTTGAATCAGATGTTATGTCATTTGGTTTATTTTTATTTCTTTGGTCATTATTTAGTGCAGCCATATTTTTTATTTTGATATATTTTGCTTTTGCACAGTTTTGGAAAGATTTAGTTAATATTCGCCAAACTGCAGAGCAATTAGGTCAGGGTAATTTGAAGGCTAGGGCAAAATCAGCAAAAAGTTGGTTATTTAAGCCCTTAGCAAGCGTATTAAATAATATGGGAACACATATTGAGTACTTGGTTACATCCAGTCAAACAATCTCCCATGCAATGGCACATGAGTTACGAACCCCTTTAGCCCGTATGCGTTTTGGCCTTGATATGTTCTATGAAGCTAATAACGAACAAGAAAAGTTAGAGCTTTGTAAAGGAATGGATGATGATATTAATGAGTTAGAGTCATTAATAAATGCCAGTCTAAATTATTTTAAAATGCAACAAAACAAAATTGAGCTCAATTTATCTGAAGTATCTTTAACTAAATGGAGCAATAGATTGTGTAACTCATTGAAGTTATTTAAACCGAATAGCTTTAAACTGATTTGTAAAGTCGAAGATGATATAGCATTAATTGATATCCAATTAGCTGATACCATTGTTACCAATTTACTACTTAATGCTTTTAAATATGCAACAAATAAAACCATACTAAATCTTAGTAAAAAAGAAGATTTAATAGTCATTGAAGTAGATGATGATGGCCCAGGGATTCCTATTAATGCTAGAGAAAAAGTATTTATGCCTTTTTCAAGACTTGATAATAGTCGAACAAGAACTACTGGGGGGTATGGCCTTGGTTTAGCTTATGTAAAATTAATTGCAGAATTTCATCATGGTAGCGCTTTTGTTGTCACTAGCTCTTTAGGAGGGGCTCGATTTATTGTTACATTAAAATCTGGTGCGTAAGTTAATAAAACTAAAAAATACATTTCAGAATCAGTTTATTTTCATGATAGATAATATTTATGATTAATAAATATAAAATTAATTATTAAATTATTAAATTTATCAATATACTAAAGTAGTATAAATGCATAGAAACAGAATCTATGCATAAGGATCAAAGGGTTATGGATTTTACTTTATGAAATATAATGCGCTTTTTCTAACAATTAACTGTCTGTTATTAACACATAATAATGCTATGGCTGAAACCATTAATCAAGATAAGTATGTTGATTATAACTCGGGCACAATTGGACGGGATATAACAGAGGTTGGTACCAACAATAATTATGGAAAGTTTACTGTTGCTACTGATCAAGGAAGTTGGACAACAACAATGCTTCGGGTAGGTTTTAATGGTGGTTCTGGTGAAGTAAATGTTATAGAGGGTGGCAAAATTATTATTAACAATAATAATAGTTATTCTTATCCTTTTGGTATCGGTGGTTCTGGAGATAGTACGGGTGATAATGGATCTATTAACTCTGTAGGTATATTAAACATCTCAGGAGTTGGTAGTGAGGTTATTGTTAACGGGGGAGGTGGAGATATAACTGTTGGAAATCAAGGAGCAAAAGGTTATATCAATATTACTGATGGTGGTAAATTTACATCAAGTACTGATCTTTTTCTAGGTTCGCGAGGTGGCGTAACAACAAAAGGTTATGTCACAGTAACGGGGCCAGGTAGTGAACTATTAACAGAAAGGCGATTTCTTGTAGGCGCTTATAATAATGGACAGGCAGAAATTTCCAATGGCGCAAAACTTACAATGAACAGTACAGGAACTGATGCATTGGTGATTGGGCATCAGGCAGCAGCTAACAACAGTTTATTAATTATTACAGGTGAAAATACTACAGCAACAGTAGCTAATGGTGGTGTAGCTGTAGGATTAAATGGTAAAGGTACACTAGTTGTTTCTGATAAAGCAGAGTTATCTGTAGCTAAAGATATTATAATTGGTTCTAATAGCACTGGGGTAGGAGAATTAGCTATTGGTAGTCGTAAGGGAGAGCAAGCAACGGCTGCTGGCACAGTTACAGCTAATTCTATTAAATTTGGATCAGGTCAAGGAACGCTGGTTTTTAATCACACAAGCAATGATTTTACCTTAGCGGCACCTATCCTTGGTAATGGAACAGTTGAAGTACTTTCAGGCGTTACTACTTTAACAGGTGCTAATACATATACAGGTAATACTTCAATTGAAAGTGGTGCTTTTTTACAAGCAGGTGCTAATAATACCTTTAGTAGTAACTCTATCTATAGCATTAGCTCAGGTGGTGGGATGAACCTTAAAGGTTACAATCAAATAATACCAACACTAACTAATGCAGGCACAACCGATTTATCTGGAAATATGGCAGGTGCAACATTAAAGATTACAGGTAATTATGTGGGGCAAAATGGTCATCTTGTAATAGGAACAGAACTTGGTGATGATATATCCCCAACAGATCAACTAGTTATTCAAGGTAATGCAACAGGAACAACTTATGTAACAGTTAAAAACTTAGGTGGTTCTGGAGCAGAAACAATAGAAGGTATAAAAATCATAGATGTACAAGGTATTTCAGATACCAATGCCTTTATACAAAATGGTCGAATTGTGGCAGGAGCTTATGATTATAGTTTAATAAAAGGCTCTACAACAGGACAAGATGAACAAAGCTGGTATTTAATGAGCGTTTATGATCCTAGCTTATTGGGGGGGGGCAGCTCAGGTTCTGGAGGGCAGATCCGCCCAGAAGCAATGGCTTATTTAAGTAATTTAGCATTAGCAAATAATATGTTTGATCTAAGGCTACATGATCGTCAAGTGGAAAGAAACTACAAAGACCCTATAACAGGTAAAACAAAGACCACAACATTATGGATTCGTCATAATTATGGCCATAATGAGTTTAATGATACAACAGGTTCTTTAACGACTAAAAGCAATAGAAATATTTTCCAAATAGGTGGTGATATCGCCCAATGGACAACTAATGACAATGATCGTTTACATTTAGGTATTATGGCTGGCTATGGCTATGCTCATGGACGTTCAGAATCCAAAATAACCAATTATTCTGCTCGTAATGAAATAAAAGGGCATAGTATGGGATTATATAGTACATGGTATGAAAATGCTGTTGATAAAACAGGTTTATATATTGATAGCTGGGTTCTTTGGAATAAATTTACAGCTAAAGTAAATGGTCAAGAATTAGAAAGAGAAAAATATCACCTTGAAGGTGTAACAGGATCTATTGAGCTAGGCTATACAGTTAATGCAGGCAAACCACGTGAAGAATATGAAGTATGGATACAACCTCAAGCCCAAATAACTTGGCAAGGTGTTAAAGCAGATAAACATATAGAAAAAAATGGTTCATTAGTAACCGCGAATAGAGAAAATATACAAACTCGTTTAGGTACTAGATTATTATTTGTTCCAAAACAAGCTAATGATATATCATCCTTTTCAGTCACACCTTTTTTAGAAGGTAATTGGCTACATAACACAAGAAGCTATGCTGTTGATATGAATAATGTATCAATAGATCAGGCTGGTACTAAAAATATAGCTGAGATTAAAGCAGGTATAGAAGGTAATATTAATCAAAACACTAAATTATTGCTAAATGCTAGCCATCAATTTGGACATGATTCTTATAAAGACACAACAACAACATTAGGTATTGAATATGCGTTCTAACTAATTAGAATTATCACAAAAAGGGTTCGCAATAAAATTGTGATCTCTTTTTGTAAATCGGTGTAGAGTAGTGCATCGCACAGAGGATGCTGACGAAGTGTGCGGCAATAAGGATTAAAATACTTTCCCTTAGCTCATTTTTAAGGTTTATTAAAAGTTTTTAACCAATCTTTTCTCTGTTTATTTATTCTTTTTTCTATTTCTTTTAGTTCAGACTCCATTGCCTCTTCATCATATGGTGTAAAGGTCATTAAAATCTCTTCATTAGGCTTTAAGCTAGTAAAATCAGTAGGTCTACCATCAGTTTGAATATTTTCTATCGTTTTTTTACTAATATTGGTAATCCTTATTTCATTATTTCTTGTTGTCGCATCTATTTTTAGATCACCAATGATTATTTCCCCGTTGCACATCAATGGAGTAAAGAGTAAGGAGCATATTAGTAATAAATATTTTGTCATTAATCTAAATCCTATTTACAGGAACTAATAATAACAAATATAAATAAAGATACACAAGCTTGACCACTATCAATTTAACATAATATATATTATGCGAACCTTTTAATTATTTTCAAAAGCGTACATAAATACAAAGCTCTTTCTATCTAGTATGTACTCAACTAAGTTTGCAATAGCTTCTATGCTCTTAAAGTATCTAATTTTACCTCTAGCAGTTTCTAAAACTGCATGAGCTATGCACAATGTAAAACCTTGCTTGCATTTAGTAATTAATAAAGTTGGTTGTTCTGACGAATATCTAAAAGCTTGCCGAGCGACAAATACTGTTATGCTCATTATAGCGATCCTCTTTACTGAAGAGACAAAACCCTAGTTTTGATTTGTTATATTATGCGAACCTCGATTATCTAAACCGCTTTAAAACAATTAATGCAAAAGCTATTACTAATATCATTAGTAATAAAATAATAACGTTCTCTGGATTCATATCAGTATAACCTTGTCACTTGTTCGCGCTCTGCAATGCGCGACGTCGGCGACGCTGCGCTCTGCATCGCGCTCATGTTATCAACTACTTGTAACTAACTGTAAAATGCTATTTAAACGTTTATCAATATCTAATTGGATAGCTTCTACTGATAAAGTAAAATCATTTAAATCAGGATGAGTTAAAAGGCAATCTTTAATAAATTGATGATAACCAGACATCAATCTAATAAAATAAAATACTTCTTGAAATATTTCGTTACTTTTATTTAACTGCTCTAAACTTGAAATATTTTCATATTGGCGAGCACTTAACACAGTTTTAGCAGAATGATTTACACCTGTAGCAGATGTATTTTGGATAGAATTATGATTAGTCATAATGAACTCCTATTAGTTACATTGTGATTAGTCATCTCTTAAGAGGTCTCAACTCTAAGGGATGACGCCTACTAGCTAGGTAGCTAGATTTGTCTAAGAGCACATACGCACTCTTCTAACTTGTTTAATTAACAGCCTATCACAAACTAATAGCCTCTTAATTGAAATATAATCAAGCATATTTGTACGCATTTTCGCCACGCTCAAATTGCGTACACAAATATGCCTAGATTAAGCGTTGCAATCTAATGGCTTCTGTCATGAATTTTTTAATTTCACGAGCCATAGATGTATGATTAAGTTTGCACAGATGATCAAACTCATCTTTTAAAGCAGAATTAACTCGAAAATTGATATTAGTATCTAAATTAACACCAACACGCTCTATTGCCTTATCGCCTTGATATGTCCGAGTGGCACTACTACGCTTATCTACACGATCTAAAAAACCGTCTAAACCCTTACTCATTTGTACACCTCATATAATAACTTTGTGTAATCCTGCATATACATTGCATGCATATGAGCGCAATTGTAAAACAAAATAATAAATATAGCAATACAAAAATTAACTAAAAAACAGCTAAAAATAACACTAATATAAAATCTTATAAAAATGTTAGAAACGTTATGCTTCAACGAAAGTAGCTGAAAATCTTAAATAAACTAGTACGGACTTTCGTACCAAAGTGTGGGTGTTACTAGCACCCACACATCTATTTTCATTCTGAAACTTGGTACCAGTTTTCTAGTTTTTAGGGTTAATCAGGGCGAAAGCAGATTAATTTTAGTTGTATGACCTTGTTAGACGAATTAACCTTTTATTGGCTGTAACATCTCTTTTGCGAGGTTTTAACATACTTTAGGTTGTTACGACGCGGTAATTATTAATGTTCTTAAAATAGCCTTGTGTAGGCGTCTATCATGCTTCGCATATTCTTTTTATTCTGATTGGTTCGCATAATATGAATTATATTAAAAAGGGCGTGAAGTTTTGGCTATTATCTTCACGCCCTTTTCTTGCGTTGCAAGGCTTCGCTAACATAACATCATTACATTATGCGAACCTTTTAATTATTTTCAAAAGCGTACATAAATACAAAGCTCTTTCTATCTAGTATGTACTCAACTAAGTTTGCAATAGCTTCTATGCTCTTAAAGTATCTAATTTTACCTCTAGCAGTTTCTAAAACTGCATGAGCTATGCACAATGTAAAACCTTGCTTGCATTTAGTAATTAATAAAGTTGGTTGTTCTGACGAATATCTAAAAGCTTGCCGAGCGACAAATACTGTTATGCTCATTATAGCGATCCTCTTTACTGAAGAGACAAAACCCTAGTTTTGATTTGTTATATTATGCGAACCTCGATTATCTAAACCGCTTTAAAACAATTAATGCAAAAGCTATTACTAATATCATTAGTAATAAAATAATAACGTTCTCTGGATTCATATCAGTATAACCTTGTCACTTGTTCGCGCTCTGCAATGCGCGACGTCGGCGACGCTGCGCTCTGCATCGCGCTCATGTTATCAACTACTTGTAACTAACTGTAAAATGCTATTTAAACGTTTATCAATATCTAATTGGATAGCTTCTACTGATAAAGTAAAATCATTTAAATCAGGATGAGTTAAAAGGCAATCTTTAATAAATTGATGATAACCAGACATCAATCTAATAAAATAAAATACTTCTTGAAATATTTCGTTACTTTTATTTAACTGCTCTAAACTTGAAATATTTTCATATTGGCGAGCACTTAACACAGTTTTAGCAGAATGATTTACACCTGTAGCAGATGTATTTTGGATAGAATTATGATTAGTCATAATGAACTCCTATTAGTTACATTGTGATTAGTCATCTCTTAAGAGGTCTCAACTCTAAGGGATGACGCCTACTAGCTAGGTAGCTAGATTTGTCTAAGAGCACATACGCACTCTTCTAACTTGTTTAATTAACAGCCTATCACAAACTAATAGCCTCTTAATTGAAATATAATCAAGCATATTTGTACGCATTTTCGCCACGCTCAAATTGCGTACACAAATATGCCTAGATTAAGCGTTGCAATCTAATGGCTTCTGTCATGAATTTTTTAATTTCACGAGCCATAGATGTATGATTAAGTTTGCACAGATGATCAAACTCATCTTTTAAAGCAGAATTAACTCGAAAATTGATATTAGTATCTAAATTAACACCAACACGCTCTATTGCCTTATCGCCTTGATATGTCCGAGTGGCACTACTACGCTTATCTACACGATCTAAAAAACCGTCTAAACCCTTACTCATTTGTACACCTCATATAATAACTTTGTGTAATCCTGCATATACATTGCATGCATATGAGCGCAATTGTAAAACAAAATAATAAATATAGCAATACAAAAATTAACTAAAAAACAGCTAAAAATAACACTAATATAAAATCTTATAAAAATGTTAGAAACGTTATGCTTCAACGAAAGTAGCTGAAAATCTTAAATAAACTAGTACGGACTTTCGTACCAAAGTGTGGGTGTTACTAGCACCCACACATCTATTTTCATTCTGAAACTTGGTACCAGTTTTCTAGTTTTTAGGGTTAATCAGGGCGAAAGCAGATTAATTTTAGTTGTATGACCTTGTTAGACGAATTAACCTTTTATTGGCTGTAACATCTCTTTTGCGAGGTTTTAACATACTTTAGGTTGTTACGACGCGGTAATTATTAATGTTCTTAAAATAGCCTTGTGTAGGCGTCTATCATGCTTCGCATATTCTTTTTATTCTGATTGGTTCGCATAATATGAATTATATTAAAAAGGGCGTGAAGTTTTGGCTATTATCTTCACGCCCTTTTCTTGCGTTGCAAGGCTTCGCTAACATAACACCATTACATTATGCGAAGTTTTATTACTATAGTATGAGTCTAATCTAATCCATCAGTAAGCATATTTTTTTATCCAGGCAATATACTTATAATGAATTTCACATTATCTAATTTAAACTTCTCATCAGTTGCTGCGTATGATTGGTTATTTTTTTAGACAATATTTCAATAGCTGGTCTAAATATTGGAGTTAGTTACAAGGTAGGAAAACCTATAAAATGGACTGATCTAGCATTTTATATGTTCGATAACTATGCAAATGAAGCCGCCCAAGACTTAAAGAATAAAAGAGAATAATTAATTACTGCCAAAATGGCACAAAAGGTAGGTATTACGAACACCTACCTTTAACTATTGCGCTCGTTCGTCCTTGTCCTGCCGCGCCGCGTCCTCACTCGCTATAATCTATTGATTGTATTAACGTTTTAATGCTTGATAGTTATAACATGTTGATAATTAGCAATTTGTTAATCAGGCACGATTAGACATGTTTTGAGCTATTCTCTCAGGCTATCGCAAATAACCATCTTTTTAGCGTATAATCAGGCCTTTAGTAATAAATTAACATAAGGTAGGAGGTCTTGGCGCATCAGTCCTGTTGTCCTTAAAATAGCCTTGTGTATGCGCCTATCATGTCCTTTAGGGCATAAGGAAAAGTGAAAATATATGAGTTACGATAATGATCAAGAGTTACAAAAAATAATAGCTAAAATAAAATATATAAAAACACACAAAAATGTATTGTCAGAAGAGTTTGATTATAAAGGAATAAAAATCAAAATCGCAGTAGGTGCAGTTGTAGACCAACCATGGGGGCAACATGAAGATAAAGAAAGAAGAGAGTATTTTTTAATGACTGATAATGAAGATTTAACAGAGTTTATTAATGAAGAGATAAATAAATAACTTCACATAACACATGTTATATTAAAAAAGGCCTGTAGCTAGTGGCAGTATTATCTACAGGCCTTTTTCTCGCCCTGCTCGGCTACGCTAACATAACATTGATTAGAATATGCGGATCATGAGTAATTATTTAAGTATTCCACAATAATGCTTGCTGTCACTCCAAAATAAAATTATTATCCTTTTATAAGAAATGAATAACTACACTGAATTTATAATAAAATAATAGAATCAATAATCAATTAACTATGGAGGTTTTATGCAATTTATAAAATACCGATATCAAACACCTGAAGGCAGACAAAGAACAACTTTTATCAATTTGGCAGAAATAGAAAGTATTGATTATAACCCTGATTCTGGCGAAGTTTCTATGCATACTAAAGCAGGGAAAATATATACCTGCCATAATGATCCAGACCAAATTATTGATCCAGTTGATTTATTTAAAGAGTTTATTGTTGATCTTTAATTTAATTTTAACAAAAGGATTTGTTCTTTACTTAATCTTTCCAAAACTAATAATCTTTTTGATTAATTAAACGGTCGGACTGTAGCTCCCATTCAAGCCAATCTTCTCCAAATAGCTCTACTGGGTGTTGTGTACGATCTGCACCATTACCACAACCCAATTCTTTAACAGAACAATACTTATCACACCCCCAACAAATCCTTTCTGGATGTTTAGGATGGGTAGGAAAGTTTTTTTTCTTGGTCATAGTATTAATCCACAAAAATTCAAAGGATTGATACTATTTTACCACACATAGGTATTTATAAAATACCTATAAGTGTTAATAAATATTCTAAGTAATTGTAGTTATAATATTAAATAAGTTTCCGCTGCCGAACGGCCTCAAATAAACAAATACCTGTTGCTACAGAAACATTTAAACTACTTACACTACCCAGCATAGGCAGTTTTACAAGATAATCACAATGATCTCTGGTTAAGCGACGCATCCCCTTTCCTTCTGCCCCCATTACTAAGACAGTAGGAATAGTTAAATCTTGCTGATAAATTTCTTGTTCAGCTTCACCTGCTGTACCAACAATCCATAAACCACGTTGCTGTAGTTTTTCTAAAGTACGTGCAAGATTAGTGACAGTGACTAAAGGAATAACCTCCGCAGCACCACAAGCTACTTTTCGTACAGTAGCATTTAATGTAGCTGATTTATCTTTGGGGATAATAACAGCCTGAACGCCTGCGGCATCTGCTGTTCGTAAACAAGCGCCTAGATTATGTGGATCAGTTATATTATCTAATACTAATAATAAAGGTGGTTCTGCTAGTTTTTCTAATAACTCTTCTAGCATAGCCTCATTCCATACTTGACTAGGCGAAACCTCTGCAACTACACCTTGATGTACAGCATCCTCAGCGGTTAGCTCATTTAGCTCATCTCGGCTAGATATTTGTATTTTAGCATGATTTTTTTTAGCTAACTCAATAATATGCTGTATTTTGGGGTCTTGTCGACCCTCCAATATAAAAAGTTGCTTAACACGTTTAGGATGATGATTAAGTAATGCTTCTACTGCATGAATACCATAAATTTTTTCCCATTGACTCATAGCTTTTTCACCCTAGCTTTTCTTTTAGTGGATGATTTTGATTTTTTAGTAACTGCTTTTGGCTTTTGCTGGAGAATAGCAACTTCAGAAGCCAGAACTTGTTGAGCTTTTTTAACTTTTACAGAACGTTTTTTACGCTTTGTTTTTAATGTTGATTTTGTTAATAAACTATCTGCTTTTTCTAATAACTCGTTATCTACTGTTTTACTTTCATTATTAGTTTTAGCAACTTTTAATTTAGTTTTAGGACGTTTATTAGAGGTATTAGCTCTTGTTTTTGAGTTAGGTAATTGTTTTTTACGTTTGTTAGGTATTGTCAAATTTAACGCATTTTCAGCTAAATCAAAATCTATTTTTCGATCATCCATATCAACACGTGTAACAATAACCTCTATAGTATCACCTAATCTAAAAGTCCGGCCACTACGTTCACCTTTTAGGTGGTGATGAATAACATCAAAATGATAATAATCACCAGGTAATGCGGTAACGTGAACCATACCTTCCACAAAAATATCAGATAATTCAACAAATAAGCCAAAACTTGTTACCCCAGTAATAATACCTGTAAAAGTTTCACCTACTCGCTCTTGCATATATTCACATTTGAGCCAGTTTACTACATCTCTGGTAGCTTCATCAGCACGGCGCTCACATGATGAACAGTGTTCGCCTAATTTCTCTAATTGCGCCTCTTCATAAGGATAAATAGTTTGTTTAACTAAACTAGTAGCCCCTACTCTTCGTACATGCTCTGATTGCTTTTTAGAACGAATAATACTTCGAATGGCACGATGTACTAATAAATCAGGATAACGACGAATAGGCGATGTAAAATGTGTATAGGCTTCATAATTCAAACCAAAGTGACCATGATTCTCTGGGGTATAATGTGCCTGTCCCATTGAGCGTAACATAACCGTTTGGATTAAACTAAAATCTGATCTATCTTTAATTTTTTCTAATAAATTAGCATAGTCTTCAGGCGTTGGATCACCTGATCCCATAGAGAGTGATAGCCCCAAACCACCTAAAAATGCTTGTAACTTTTGCTGTTTTTCTTCTGTAGGACCATCGTGTACACGGTATAAGCCAGGAATATCATGGTTCATTAAAAATAATGCTGATGCCACATTTGCACAAAGCATACATTCTTCAATTAAACGATGTGCTTCATTACGAACAGTAGGTACAATTTCTTTAATTTTACGATCAGCACCAAATACAATACGTGTTTCTTGGGTTTCAAACTCAATAGCGTGACGTTTATGACGAGCTGCTAACAACACTTTATATAAAGCATAAAGCTCTTTTAAAGGTTGCATTAAATGTGGCATTTCTTTACGAATAAATTTAGCTTCTGCACTATTAGGTTTTTCTAATAATTGACTCACTTTATTGTAAGTTAAACGTGCATGAGAATGAATGACTCCCTCATAGAAGAAATAATCCGTCATTTCTCCTTTTTTATTAATATTCATCTCACAAACCATTGCTAACCTATCCGCCAATGGATTAAGTGAGCAAAGTCCATTCGATAATACTTCAGGCAGCATAGGAATAACTTGTTCAGGAAAATAAACAGAAGTTCCCCTCTTCTCTGCCTCTTCATCTAAGGCAGAACCAATTTTCACATAATGAGAAACATCAGCAATAGCCACATAAAGTGTCCAACCTTGCTTAGTGGTTTCTGCATAAACTGCATCATCAAAGTCTCGAGCATCCTCGCCATCAATAGTAACAAAAGATAGTTTTCTTAAATCAACCCGCTTCTTTTTATCCTTTTCTGCTACTTCTTCTTTGATTTGTGCAGCTTCTTTTAGTAAAGCTTTTGGCCACTCATGGGGTAAATCATAGCTGCGTAATGCAACTTCTATTTCCATACCTGGTGCCATATAGTCACCAAGCACATTGGTTATTGTACCTTGAGCTTGGCGAAATACAGTAGGCCATTGTTCAATGGTTACTTCAACAAATTGACCATGTTTAGCAGCTCCTTGTTTAGAAGGAGGAATAAGAATCTCCTGTGGCATCTTAGGATTATCCGCCACTACATGCCCTAAACCACTTTCATTATAATAACGTCCCACCAATGTTTCATGAGCACGTTCTGCTACTTCAACAATAGCCCCTTCACGACGACCTTTACGGTCATAGCCAGAGACACGAGCTAACGCCCTATCACCATCAAATACTAAACGCATTTGACCAGGACCTAAAAATAAATCATCACTACCATCATCGGGTACTAAAAAACCAAAACCATCTCTATGACCGATAACACGGCCACGTATTAAATCTAGCTTATCAACAGGTGCATAAGCTCCGCGACGAGTATAGATAACTTGCCCATCACGTTCCATTGCACGTAAACGACGCCTTAAAGCCTCTATATCATCTTCGTTAGTTAATGCAAACTCTGTTATTAATTGATCTCTAGTCGCTGGAGCCCCACGCTCTTCTAAATGTTTAAGAATTAATTCACGACTAGGAATAGGATTTTCGTATTTTGAGGCTTCTCTTTTTGCCTCAGGATCAAGATCACGCCAATTGGCCATGTGTTTTAAATTTTCCTCATTAATTAAATAAATACAACTTCATTATTATCGTTTAAAAATCTCTTTCTATTACTTTGAAGAAGGTGTATCTGTCTATTTTTACGTACTTTATTGTAGATTGCTAGCTTTTTATTAAAAATAGTACATTCGTTCATATTCTAAATATTTTATATTTGCTAGTAACTATTATTTTATAAGTTGTTAATATACTTTAATAGCCATAATCAATTATTAATATTAACAATATGTTACTTTTTAAAAATAGTTCTTCTTTCAATCATTTTTGTTATTGTTAAAATAAACTAATAGGATAAAACAGGCTTAAACTATTATGACTCGCTTAACCAAAATACTAAGAGTGTTGCTTATAGTCCTTCTACTATTCGCTTTGCTAGGGGTATATGGTTGGAGTCGTTGGCAAAATTTAAAACATGATCTTGGCTTAGAAGTTAATTGGCAAGATTTAGGTGTTAGCTTTAAAGGTTTAACCATTAAACAACTAACAGCTACTCAACAAACAACTGATGGTAATTTAACAACTATCAACAGTCAAAATATTGTACTTTCATGGTCTACACTGACCATGAAACAATTATCTGTACAATGGCAACAAGGAGACTTTATCGCCCAAAATACCATTCAAGAAGACCAGCAACCACTAGATATCCCCTCTTTATTAAATAACTTAAGCTGGGCACCTAATACTATTAAGATTGATGAATTAATAGTCACTTTACCCTGTGCTATGGGACAATGTAAGACAACAGGAACTGTAACCCTTTTACAAAACCAACAAACAAATCTACCCTTCTCTTTACAAGCTAATCTATTTAATAATAATGACAATTTGTCAATCAATGCTAATCTTTATAACAAAGATCAACAATATGATTTACAGCTAACCACAGATTTTAATACACAACCACTATTAGCATTAACTACACAAATTGATAGCCAACAGCTTAGGGATTGGCGTGGGCAACTTAAACTATTTAAAATAGATGATACCCGAGCTTTATTTAGTTGGTTACATGAGTGGTTACCTGCTCAACAAACGATTACTGAAATACCACAAGCAATGCAAATCAATGCTGATTGGCAACTACATTTTCCCAATGGCATGACTGACTTTAAACCTGATCAAGGTTACTTTAATTTAGATGCATCTTTACCTAACCCATGGCCAATTATTAAGTTAGGTTACTTACAAGGGATTATGAAAACCAAAGTTACCCTTAATAATTACCGTCCACGAATAGAAAAATTAGACACTGATCTCAAATTAACAAATTTGGATCAAAGTTTACTCGAACAATTGCCTAAAGACTTACAACCTAACAGTGTTAGTTTAAAACTACAACCATTAGCCATTACTGACCAACATACTGAAGCTGATAGAGCCTTAACGGTTCATTTAAATATAGAAGGTACATTAAATAGCTTATTTACTACCAATATATTTATTAATACTAAACAAGCTGAAATACAATTTGAAGAGGCATTATTACAAGCAAATACTAAAAAACTAACAGTGCTAGGATATAATTTAGAAAATGGTCGTTTATCATTACCCTTTACAGCTACAGTAAATCCTAAACAAACAACCATAACTTTTGATAACACAACATTAATTACATTACAGCAACTAACTGACAAAGAAATTAATGCTAAAAACTTACAATTAGCTGCTAACAACTTAAAAACAACGATCAATTATGAAGATAAAAATAATATCAAACTAACTGCTACCAGCCCTATTACTATTTCTACCTCATCATTAACTCATACATTATTAAAACCTATTAGTTGGCGACTAACAGGTCAACTAGCTACTGATTTAACACAAACAAGTTTTACAGGAAAAATTACTAATGGGGCTGATTTATCAGCTGATATCAGCGTTAAAACTGATTACAGTAAACAGCTAGCTATTACCGCAAAAACCCCTGATCTATTTTTTAGAACCTCTAATATGTTTGCCAAAACGTTTAAAGATTGGCCTGAGCTATTAGAAATTGCTACAGGTAAAATAAGCTTCAATGGTTCCGTTACTATTCCCATTGATAAGGGTTTATTAAAAACGAATGCAACTGCAAAGTTTAGTGGCCTTTCTGGTATTTATGATCGTAGTGAGTTTAGAGACCTATCAGGCTCAGCAACCATTAACTTACAAAATAATCGACTAACAGTAAGCTCTTCAGATCTTACTTTAACAGAGGCTAACCCAGGCTTTGTTATGGGGCCTGCACAGTTCAAAGGAGATTATACAGCCCCTCTTAACAACCTAGATCAAGGAACAATTAATTGGACAAAAATGGAGTTAGGTATGTTTACAGGAGAAGTATGGTTAAAACCAGGCCAGTTAAACTTAGCTAAATTACCACAGCAATTAGATTTGCAAATAAAAGACTTACAACTAACAGATATATTAAAAGCTTATCCTACAGAAGGACTTGATGGTGAAGGAATATTAGATGGAACATTACCCATTATTATTAGTAAAAATGGTATTGATGTAAAAGATGGTAAACTAGGTGCTCGTAAAGCGGGCTTTATCAAATTTGACTCTCCCTCTATTAAAGCTATGGGACAAAATAACCCTAGTATGCATTTAGTAACTGAAGCACTAGAAAACTTTCAATATACTGTATTAAGTAGCCAAGTTTCTTATGACCAAGGTACTGCCACTCTTGGATTACAAATTAATGGTAGAAACCCCAATGTAAAAAATGGGCAACCGATCAATTTAAATATCACCTTGCAAGAAGATATTCCTGCATTAATGACAACATTACAATTGAGTGATCGTGTCAGTGAAACTATCCGTGATCGTGTACAAAAACGTTTACAACAACGTTCTAGTAAAAATCAATAAAGATCGTTATGATGGACAAATTATATTTTAAAAGCAAAGGGGTTATCATGCGAATAGGACTACTCAGCATTTCTATTCTTTTAACTGGTTTTTTGGCAGCTTGTACACCTACCGTTAAAGTAGAAGCACCTAGTGAGCCTATTAATATCAACTTGAATGTTAAAATTCAACATGAAATTTATATTAAAGTAGATAAAGAACTAGATAATATTTTTAACAGCTCAAGTGGTCTATTCTAAGGAGACTAACATGAATTTACGTAAGGCAATCACAGTATCACTATTAGCAGCTACGTTATCACTGCCTGTTGCTGCAATGAATTTAAATGAGGCCATGAGCGCTTTAGGGCAAGCAAAAGCCAGTGGACAAGTAGGTGAAATGGCTAATGGTTATCTTGGCATCGTCAAAAATGAAGGTAATGCAGCAGTAATTACACAACTAATTAATGATGCACGTAAAAAAGAATACCAAAATTTAGCTAAGAAAAATGGTATTACTTTAAATGATGTAGAAGCTATGGCAGGCCAAAAAGCTCAAGAAAAGACACCTGCAGGACAATATATTAATGTTGGCGGAAAATGGCAGAAAAAATAGCAATCATTAACTAACAAAAGCGACCTATTAAGGTCGCTTTTTTATTGATTAAAATAAATCAGGTGTCCAAGTAACCCCAAGCATTGCGGTAATACCCTCTTCCCTATATCCATAAGTAGTTGCAGGAGCAGCCCAATTATTAGGATCAGCCTTATAATCATAAGTATTACGATAATAGGATTTATCCAATAAGTTATCTATCTTAGCATCAAACTTAATGGCTGGAGTTGCTTGCCAACTACCACGAATACCTAATAAACCATAACCTGGAATATCAGCAGTATTCGTTGTATTACCATAACTAGAGCTAGCAGCTAACCAGCTAGCACCAAATGAAAAATCTCCAAACTTTCGATCAACATCTAAATTTAAAGTTCTTCTTGCTCGATTAGGTAAGGTATGACCTGATTTAGCATCCCTAGGATCAATCATACTAACAGCCAATACACCTATCCATCCTTGCCACTCTTGTTGTAACGATGCTTCAAAACCATTAATACGTGCTTTATCAATATTCTGCATGTTATAACTACTATCTGAAACAATAGCATCACGTATCACTGTACGATAAACAGAGGCTTCTAAATGCGTTTTTTCAGCTAGTTGATTACGCCATTGAATTTCATAGCTTTTAGACTTTTCAGGATCTAATTTTGGATTTGCTCCCCAGCCAGGTGGTGCATAAAGATCATTAAATGTTGGTACACGAAAACCTTCGGCATAAGAGAAAATTAACTGATTATCAGGATTAATATTAAAACCTAAACTGGCATTCCAAGTATTTTTACTACCAAATTGTTGGTTTTTATCGTGTCGTAAACCCAACTCAGTAAAGACAAAATCACCTTGATAACTATGCTGAATAAAACCAGCTCTATTCCAACGGCTTGTTCTCTCGTAATCGGTGCTACTATGCAATTTATCGTTTAAATAATCTACACCTAATAGAACTGTATTTTTTTCATTCAAATTAAGTGTGTTCAACCAAGTTACTGAGTCACGGTAAGTATTATAAACAGTACTGGTTGGACTATACTTATCTTTAGATTTTATTTTGTCTTCAGCATGGCCTGCTTCTAAACGTGTTGTCCAAAAATCATTAATATGATAATTAAAATAACCAGATGTACTACTTAAACTAAAATCATCATAAGGCTTAGTATCTGGATAACTCATATAAGTTGCAGGATCATAACGACCATAAGGATTATCATATTCAGTTTTACCACGCTGATCTAATGCATTAAAACCAACATCAATGTCATCAGTTAACTGATGACTAAAGGTAAAACTAAATGATTTATTGCGATAGGCATCATGATCATGGTCTGATGGAAAAGAACGACGAGTACGGTCTATGCCTTGAGTTTCATATAAAGAAGTATTTAAACTAAAACGTGTTTTATCATTACCGCCTGCAACACCTAAACTTTTCTCCCAAGTCCCATTACTACCACCTGCAATACGCAACCGTGGTTTTATACCATTGCCATCTCCCCTACGAGTAAAAACTTGTATAACACCACCAATAGCATCTGCACCATATATTGCAGAACGAGAGCCACGTAATACCTCAATACGTTCAATTTGATCGATAGCTAAATGTTGTAATGCAGCCCCACCTGCTGAAGCTGAACCAATACGTTGTCCATCGATAAGTACCAAACTTTGTGCTGTTTTAGTTCCCCTAATAAAAATGCCTGTATTACTTCCCATTCCTCCGGATTGAGTAATCTGTACACCAGGCACTTTATTTAAAAGCTCTGTAACATTAGAAGGTTGTAAACGATCAATATCTTTTCGAGTAAATACAGTAACAGCTGCATTTGTTTCCTCACGGGGTTGAATATCCCTATTAGCTGTCACAACGATGGTATCTAATTTTAAAGCATCATCAAGAGGTTCTTTATTAGTTGTTTCTTGGGCAAATGTCGTACTAGTAGTGGATAAGAATAAAATAGATACTGATAGAAAAGATAATTTCATGTTAACCCTCAAAAGTATAATTCGGCTTTTGAGGAGGGTAAAACAGGCAGCATAAACCCTAGCTGCTGGTGGAACCCTCCGCTACACCAGTAGTAAATTGCGCTATACCTATAAATAAGTAATTTAGGGCGGTCTCCGGGCTTATGATCTGCTTACTCCACCTTCCCATAAAAATTACAGTGGTTATATTAGAGAGCAGTGCTAATTTAGCTATCAATTACCGTTGCGGGGGCAGCACAGGATTTTAATGAATCACCTGTTTCCCACTTCCTAACGCAAAATCAGATGCTTACATTAAAATAGAATGTTACAAGTTACAAGTAATATTATTGTATTATTTACTTTTTAGTCAGCTAAATAAGAAGAGCGCGTTAATCCTAAACGAAAGGCATCAAGATATTGATTACGTTCATAAGATGTTAAATGTGCACTACCTACTTTATCTCGATAAAGATTAATCAGTTTTTCAGGTGACATATGCACATAACGCAACATATCTTCAATAGTATCATGGGTTTCTATACCTGAGTATTCAACACTACCATCTGCACGTTGATAAATATTTACAGAGTCAGTATCACCAAATAAATTATGCATATCCCCCAAAATTTCTTGATAAGCACCTACTAAAAAAATACCAATAAGATAGTCTTCACCATCAACTATTTCGTGTACTGGCATTGTGCTTTCAATACTTTGCTCATCGATATAGCGTTGCAATTTACCATCAGAATCACAGGTTAAATCTTGTAATACTGCGCGGCGTAAAGGTTCTTCTGTGAGGCGTTGTAAAGGGATAGTTGGTAATACCTGATCAATCGCCCATGTGTCAGGTAAACTTTGGAAAACAGAAAAATTACATATATATTTATCAGCCAACTTATCGTTCAACTCATCCATAACAGGACGATGCGATTTTTGACGGGCTTTTAACTGGTCAGATAAACGACGACAAATAGCATAATAACATTGCTCTGCCACAGCCTTTTGCTCCATATCCAATTTACCCACTGAATATTGAGCAGACGCTTCCTCAATTAAATGTACTGCACGCCAATAAATCTCCGTTACCATCTCAGGGTCAGTGGGTGACAATAACTCTACTAATTGCTGGATAATTTCAGGCTGTTCAAGCAAATTATCAATAACAGGAGATTGATCATTATGTTTTTCTACATCTGTAACATTAACTACTAACACCGCATGATGTGCTGTAATAGCACGACCACTTTCGGACATAATATTAGGGTGTGGCAACTCTTGCAGATCACAAAACTCCTTAATCATCCCTACTACACTTGCTGCATAATCTTCCATATCATAATTAATAGAGCTATCATTGCGAGAGTGTGTTCCATCATAATCCACCCCTAAACCGCCACCAATATCCACATAGTCAACAGGTAAACCTAAACTACGTAACTCTCCGTAATAGCGAATAGCTTCTCTAAAGCCACGACGATAATCTGCAAGATTAGAAATTTGCGATCCCATATGGAAATGCATTAAGCGAATACCCTGCGCTAACCCAGCATCAGTGAATCTTTTTACTACGCTAAAAATTTGTGCAGCAGATAAACCAAACTTAGATTTATCTCCACCTGTATCAGCCCATTTACTAGAGGCTAAAGAAGATAACCGAACACGTAAGCCAATCTGTGGTTCTACTGCTAAGGCTTTAGATTCCTCAATAACAAAAGGGACTTCAGATTCTTTCTCAATAACAATAAAAACATTATGCCCTAACTTTTTACCCATTAAAGCTAAACGTATAAACTCACGATCTTTATAACCATTACAAACAATAGTACTGCCTTTCGGTGCTAAAGCTAACACAGCCATTAACTCTGGTTTAGAACCTGCTTCAAGGCCAATAGAAACTTGCTCTGTAGCAATAATATTGGCTACCACTGCTTCTTGTTGATTAACTTTAATAGGATAAACGGCTGTATATTTTCCAGCATAATCTAAACGGGCAATTTGTTCATCAAAGGCACCTGTTAAACGACGTACACGATCTTGTAAAATATCAGGAAAACGCAATAATAAAGGAAGCTGTAAGCCAGACTCATTTAATTGATTGATAAGTGAACGTAAATCAATATTGCTGGTATTATTTCCTTGCGGATGAACTAATAACTTTCCCTGCTCATCAATAGAAAAATACCCAGCGCTCCAATGCCTAACGCCATAAACACTGCGCGTATCAGCTACAGTCCACTCACTACCATCATCTTTACGGGTACGCTTAATAACTGTTGACATTACTTGCCCTTATTATTTAATAGGGTTTTAGCCCCCTGATTTCTTAACGTTAAAACCACGCTTAACAAGTTCTTGCATTAACAACTCAACATGCTCACCTTGAATTTCAATAATGCCTTCCTTTAAAGTTCCACCTGTGCCACAACGACGTTTTAAAGCTGTTGCTAAATCTTTTAACTCTGACTCTGGTAAAGGGATACCTGTAATAGTTGTAACAGTTTTGCCTCCCCTTCCTTTAGTTTCACGGCGAATACGGACAACACCATCGCCTTCAATCACTAACTGTTGCTTACAGTCACATTGATTGACAGGTTTTCCACAATCTGGGCAATGGCGCCCTGAATCAGTTGAATAAACTAAACCACCTAAATCTGCTAAAGAAGATAGTTTTTTAGCCACACTATTAACCCTGCTCTAATAAACGACGTAAATCTATTACTGCTGCATTAGCACGTGAAATATAACTTGCCATTACCAATGAGTGATTAGCCCAAAAACCAAAACCACTACCATTTAAAATAACTGGACTCCAAATAGATTGCTGAGTAGCTTCTAAATCACGAATAATTTGTCTTATGCTTACTAAAGCACCTTTCTTAGCTAAAATATCTTGAAAATCAATCTCAACTGCACGTAACAAATGAGCTAAAGCCCATGCTTGACCACGTGCTTCATAAAACACATTATCTATCTGTAACCAAGGTGTTTTATCAATCTTTTCCTTAGCAGAAGGATCATCAGTAATATCTTTAGCGGATAACTCAGCACTTTGTTGTCCAACACTAGCTGATAAACGTTGCGAAATTGAACCTAATTGCGTTTCTACAAGCCCTAACCATGCAGCAAGATTATCTGCCCTAGCATAAAACTTACCATTAGAATCATCAGGATTTAATAATTGTTTTTCATAAGCAGTTAAAAAATTAATACCATTTTGATAACGCTCTTCAGCAGCTGGAAATAACCAACGTGTTGGCTCTGTACTAAAATTTTCAAACGCTTTAGATAGGTTAATATTTTCAGAAGACTGTGACTGAGAACGAGAAAAAGCCCTTTGCATGGCCAATGTCATATCACGAGTTTGTTTTAAAACACCTATTTCCCAGCTAGGAATATTATCTAGCCATAATCCTGGAGGAAACATATCATTATTAAGATAACCACCTGGTTTATGAATAACTGTAGAAACCACTCTTTTTAAAGTTTCCACTGTTGTAAAACCAACAGGGAGGTTTTGTGGGTCTAACTGCAAAGCAACAGCAGCTTGTTGAGCATTTTCTTTTACAGAAAACATCTCAGGCTCATTACTCCAATACATACCTACTACTATACAAACCAGCAAATAAATACCTATAACACCTGCGCTAATTCTTATTACCCAGCGTTTAGTGTTAGATTTAGGTTCTATCACAGCTTTTTGTTGTGCAGCTACATCTGTTGTGTTCTTTTTTTTAAACCCAAACATAATAGTCATTCAGCCTTGTGTTAAATAGATTTTAATAAATTATAACGATAGACAATACTTGTTGCTATTTTATTTCTAATAATAAAGATATTTTTATTACAGAACATTAATAATAGTATTAAGTTAGCTTCTATTCGAACAGCTAAAGGGCTAAATAATCTGTCTTATCTTAACTTGTCCTTAATTTTTCTATAGGAGGATAATGAAGCTGAACCTCTAGACCTAAACCATTAGGACGAATTACAAAAGGACAATCTGGATACCTATGGAGAACAATGTCAACAAAGCGCTATAGAACTAGAGAACCCGCAGAATTAAATCTTGAGCATAAAAAACATCTGTTATAGATTGCCCTAATCACAAACCTTACTCTTGATCTTAGATACTCTTACGAAGAATTAGAACAATCCTTACATCTTAACTATATGAAATAGATAAATTATATAATTTAAAAAGACCTTCACTTAAGCTTGTTAAATAAATATTGATTTCATGGTTACATCATAATCAACTGGAAATTAATAATTTTATCTACAGCTACTTAAAGCTGATAAAGAAAACTATCATATATATGAACTAATAGACTTCAAGCCATTAGAGGGATAAAGAAATATTATGCTATTTTAGAAAAATAGTAGTGAACAATTTTCTAGTCATAATACATAGGTCTAATAATAAACTTTCCTAATTAGTTTATTATCATTTTGCACTAAAAGAAGTAGTGCTTTTTGCTTCAAAGGAAATTTCTAGGAGAGATATTATGAAAAAACTAATGACTACATTCGTAATAACTGTAGGAGTTATAGCTGGTTTAACATCTTTACCCGCTAATGCAGCAGGTGAAATCACTTATGGCGCATGGTATTTTCAATCAAGTAAAGCAAGTATGATTGGCTTTGATATGCAATACCAATGCACTTACTCTAGAACTCGCTGGCAAGCTGGTTATGGTAGCTTACAGAATGAATATTATGTTATATATGTACTTAATAAGTCATGTCCATCTGTTGCACAAGCAGGTCTACCTAAGTAACTCCATGGTTCTTATTATTTTTCAAATATAAAAGCACTTAAGTAATATTGAGTGCTTTTGCAGTCTAAATTAATACTATATCCACTAATAATCAGTAATATTATCCCTCTAATAGACTATAATCGTAATTAAATCTGATAACCCAAAAATATTTTAAGGATATTCTCTTATGAAACGATTTCTAATTATTTGTTCTGCTTTATGCCCTTATTATTAAACGCTAATGACTGCAAGCCCACAGCTAACCCCCTTAGTAAAATCCACTAGGTAAAGACTGACCAATCCAGTTATTAATAGTTTGATTTTCATATTTCTTTGTCTTGAACTAGCTTAGTAGCTTGTTTCTCTGTCTCAGTTCGTTTAGCTTCTAGCCCTGTGATATAAACTCTATTTTACTGTGCTTAAATACTTACTACACAAAGCGATAAAGCGCCAAAAATCACTGCCTCTAATATAATTTTTAAAGGCTTTGTTTCTTTACCATCATATAAAATACGTAGTATTGCTATAATTGAGGCCATAATTGCACCTTGCCATGTAGCTGAAGCTGTTATTGCTAGGTAAATTGATTGCCATAGATTAGGATCTTTATTTGGCATAAATTCTCTTAAGTAAAGTTGTATTATTTCAACACATCAATGTGTGATAATATTGAATTGCAATACCTTAATGCAGATAAAAAAGCCCCAGTCTATCGTTAGAAAGGGGCTTTTAATTTTAAAGATTAAATATAATATCTGTAGCCAGCATTGATTTTAACGCTTGTTTTGCTTGACTCTCAATCTCTACAACAGAAGCATTAGAGTTTGCGATTATTTTAAATTCAAATTCTGTATGAAGAAACAGTTTACTTCCATGAGTTTTATAAACATCATCATTTGGAACTATTTTTGACATAGCAACAGGGACAGTTACTTTATATACATGTTTATTAGGCTCAAGAACCCATTCTGTTTCTCTCTCAACTTTCAAAGCTGAGCTTCTTGTAAACTCATTAACATATGGCATTATGAAATTTCCTTTATTTTGTTAGTTTGGAAATTCCATAATAGTCATTTAATACAATTATTTATTTTGGCTTTAGCAAGAATAAACAGGCATAAAAAAAGCCCCTCCTGTTATCAGATGCGGCTTATATGTATTAATTAATTTGATGTACAGTAGCTAGGTATATTTCCAGACTGGCCAGAAAAAGAGCAATCCCACATATAACCAGCAGAAGTGGGGCTCATTTTAAAAGTAAGTGTTTGACTGCTTAAACTAGGCATATATGTATGATTAACAAACTTTACATTCACTGTACAGTCCTCATTGGCGTCAATCTCGTCCACAAAAGAACTTAATGCTAAATTTTGTCTAATTGACTCTTTTGTAATAAAGCTCAATTTACAATTTAATGTATTTGAGTATTGATCACTCATAGAAAGTCTAAATGGGCGTGCAAGATAGCTAGCCTCACTTACTGCCATTTTTTCAATATAATCTATACGATCAGGGTCTAATCCAGCAGCTTGTATTTGAAAAGATGATATTGTGATCCCCAAGAGTAAGGATATCATCATATATTTTAATTTCAATTTAAAATCTCCTTTTACTATTAATGGAGATTTCATTTTAGTAATATAGGAGTGTTTATTCTTTTGGCTCTAGCAAGAAAAAAAGACATAAAAAAACCAACAATCAAGCTGGCTTTCTATGAACGGATTTTTTAATTATAGAAATTTTTCCATTCCCCATCCTCATAGTCAAGTAGTTAGATTATCTCTAAGGCTATATCAGGATAGGACAAGAAGCTGAACCTTTAGAACACTAATAGTTGGGGAAATGGCTATAAATCGATAGGGAAATGATTTGACATTGATTAATTCAGAACATAGAATACGCAACGCCTGCCTCGGTGGCGGAATTGGTAGACGCGGCGGATTCAAAATCCGTTGTTAGCGATAACGTGCGAGTTCGAGTCTCGCCCGAGGCACCATATGTAAACCCTAGCTTGTTAATTTAACTAGGGTTTTTTATTTATATAATTTCTATCAACCCCTAATTTAATCCCTATCTTATTTTTAACCTATCCTATTAAGTTAAATTTCAATTTTTAATTTCACAGGTATAAAAAAATCCTATAGTAGGGGCTGCCTTTAGAATACTGGCTAAATGATTATTTATGCCACGTCCTATATTACTTTTGACTATGGCTAATACTCTGGTTTGTCTGTCTTATTTCTTAAAAAATCATCTTTTTTTAAATAAGGAACTTATGTCTCCAAATATTGAAAAGATTATTAAAGCAATACCTATTACAGTACATCCTACTATTTCTTTCATAGAAATAGTTCCATTATCTAATACAACATAATTGGGATTATCTTCCTTATAGAGTACTCGTACAGTATCACCCTTCTTAAAGCTATTATATGCTGTATCTCTAGAGGTTTGGAAATCATAATTACTATCTTGTTTATCTGTAAAACTTATTGTTAAACGAGAGCCTTTATTCCTGGTAGAGAGGATATTAGTATCTTTTTCAGTAACTATTCCTATAGCTGGAATACCATTTTTGTACATGTTGTCTTGTTTATTATATAAATAAAAACCTATGAGCAATACAGCAATGCCTGTTAAAGCAGTTATTAATCTTTCCAAAACTAATTTACCTCTGTACATAAATAAAAATCTTCATAACATAAAACTATAAAGTTCGCCCTGCCATTAATTTTTAACTAATTATAGTTTACTGTGATAATTTTGAATTATAGCAATATTATTTTTATTTTAATGTCAGATTTTTAGACAATGGTAGAAAAAGCCCTTACTTTGTAAAAGTTGCCTTTATAATGCAAGTATTGCAAGGCTTATATTGTAACACTTAGACAAAAAGCGTTATTTTGTAACGTTTGAAAATTTGGTTCAATAGCCATCCCGCATATTTCGGTTTTGGTGTCATACCCTACATTTCTAAGTACTTCGTTTATGGCATTCTCTGAAGTGGATTTAATACCATTAAGTAAATATAAAATTAAGGGCAGATCAAAGTATTCTGATCTGCCCTTAATGCTTAAGATACTATATTAGAAACGAATTTTAAGCCCAACAGAACCATTAAAATCATTTTCAATTTTTGTTTTATGACCACTATTTTGGAAGCTTCTACCCATTTCAGTATAAACCTGAACATTGTTAGTAATACCCCAAGTTGCACCTACAGCTAGTTCAGTAGTGCTATAGCGTTGTTCAGTTTTCATGATTGTTTTACCATCTGTACTAGCTAAATTTTCAAACGATACAGTATCTTTACCATTTGATAATTGCTGCCATAGGTTAACACGAGCATAAGGTTTTATTTTACCATAATCAGTATTCATATCTTTTGTTAACCGAAGACCTAAACGCCCCATGACAGAATCATCAGTATCAATTTTAACACGTGTGGTTGCATAACCTTTTAAGTTAACATCTTTAAAGTCACTGTGTTGGTAAACTAATTGCGCTTGTGGTTCAACTGCCCAACTAGTATCACCAAAATAGAATGGTTTTCCTATTTCAACAGATGCAACATAGCTGTTAGCATTTGGATGGTATTTCTCACTACCTTGTTTAGGCTTTAGATCAATACGATGATGTCCATATTGCAATACATTATCAACATAGAATCCATTATCATCTGTCCATGTTGCATAGCCACCCACATAGGTTGATAAAGCAGAGTTATCACCTAACGATCCTGCACTTCTAGTACTAATACTGGTATCAGTATCCATTATGGTAGTGTAGAGACCAGCATTCCAATTGCGATTGCTATAAAGATCAAAACCTACTTGCATACCGTTCATATTAGAGTTAGCTTCTGTACCTAAAGAATCACTTAGACGTTGACGGTTTGATTGATGTATATAACGAATCCAAAAACGTCTGTTATTTTCTTCATCTTTTGATACATAAGTGTCGTCACTAGAGGTTAATTCATCACCCACCCGTAAATGTAAGTTTCCTAATACAGCAAGATCGCCTTGACGTACGGTAGTACCTATACTGTTAAAAATAGATACTTCTGGACGGAAAGAAGCACGTAGATACCAATTTTCACCTAAACCTGAAGCATCAGCAGCATGTAAGCTGTATTGATAAGCACCTGCTTGAATAGTAGGAGCACCTAAAGTGAACGCATCTTTTGTAGTTTGAGCTGTAGTTGTAGCACCATTAAGTGCCTCCACTACCACAATACCATCACCTGTAGTTGACGCACCTAAGCGACTGGCATCCACTTTTAGTAAAGTGTTTCCTGATGCTGTACCACCATCAATAACCAACTTATCAGCGATACCTGTACTATATTGTTGGGCAGCAAGTTGTATTACACCACCTAATCCCACATAATTGCCCTTAACAGTTAATGCAGATCCAATATCACCACCGCGCAAATTAATGGTACCTTGGTTAACTAAACCAGCAACTACCTGATTATCACCGCCTGTATCTAGTAACGCACCCTGACTAACTGCATGTGCGGATGCTGCACTCAATTTATTAGCACCTTTTGCTAATAACGTACCATTCTCTACTAACGTAATGCCTGAATAATTATTATTACCACTAAGCACGGTAGTACCAGTACCTTGTTGCCATAATTGACCTGTACCTGAAATATTACCATTCAACTCTAACGTATTTGAACGATTTACTTGTAACACACCATAGTTGACCACATCACCAATAATACTGCCCGTTGTGCCACCTGTACCTAATTGTAAGTTACCTTTGGCAATGGTAGTACCACCTGTGTATTGACTGTTTTGGGTTAATGTTAAAGTACCGTCACCTGTTTTAATTAATTGACCATCACCTACTACGGAGCTTAATAAGGAAACATTTTTACCATTCGTATCAATAGCTCCTCCATTATCAACAACACTTACTGTACGGCTAGTATCAAAAGCATCACCATAGCGTAATGTACCACCATTTAGAGTAATACCTGTTCCAGACTGGCCTAGGTTTTCATCACGTGAAACCTCTAAGATACCACCACGTACCTGTGTACCACCACTATATAGATTTGTACCAGTAAGAATTAATGTACCTGCGTCTGTTTTCACGACACTACCAGTACCATCAATAACAGAGTTAACAGTTGCAGTATAATCAGCACCTTGTGTCGTTCCATCACCAACCCGAATTATAGTATCTGTGGCATTAGCAGTAATTGTTCCATCATTTATTACATAACCATCTGTAGTAAATTGCATACCACTAATCAAAATTTTACCTAGGCTATTATCAACAGTAACATTACCCTTCTCACCACCAAATACGGCAAATGATCCATTACTAAAAGATGCATTGATCGCACCTTCTGGATTGGTCTCATCCGTTGTCCAGTTATCATTACCTAGATTGTTTTGCCAAACGCCATCACCACCATCAATTACACTATTATTTTTTAATACACCGCCAGAGCCGCCAGTACCATCCCAGAATCTTAACTCTAGACCAGCTTTATTAATTAAGTTTACTTGATTAGCAATTGAAGTTTGAATATAAAGGTCATCAGCAGCACCTGGCACATCACCAAATTCCATAATATTGTTTGTTAAATTACCTGTGTAGTTAAATACACGATATACACCCACATCAAAACTACCACTTGGTGTTTGAGTAATGTTCAACTTACCATCAAGAACCAAATCGCCATTAACATTAATCAAGTCATTAAGACTTCCACCAACAGCATAGGGTTGACCAAACTGGAAATCAACTTGAGAATTTTGACTAAGTTCTAAACCACCGACAGTAAAGGTACCTACACTGTTTAAATCGGCACCTGCTGCTATGTGGCCATCATCAGCTACAGTGACTTTACCGCCCATAGTGCCATTACCACCTAATGAGCTATTGGCTGCAACAGAGATATCTCCTGTAGCGGTTTGCTGATTACCATTAACTAATAATACACCTTGTTCTACAGAAGTAGTGCCAGTCCAAGTATTATCACCTGTTAACGTAAGGGTACCAGTACCTACTTTTTCTAAACTACCACCATTACCACTGATAATACCGCTAATAGTATCATCTCGATTAAGTGTTCCTTCTCGTAAGGTTGTAGCACCTAGTTCTACATTACCTGCACCAGACAGAGAACCAATGGTAGTGGTATTATTAGCACCCGCTATATTAACAATACCACCTGCATTATTGGTAATAACACCATTTTCAGCTTGTGCATCATCAGCAAATGTTACTAAACCAGTATTATCAATTTGTGCATTACCTGCATTGGTTTGATCTTTAAAGTTCATTGTGGTGTTAGTAGCTAAAGTAAAAAGACCATTGCCACCATTAGCCGTATCAGCGAAATTGATAATAGAACCATTTTTTGCATCAGTAACACTATCAGCAGCTGATGCTGTATTGTTAAAGTTTAAAAGACCATCATCAAGACTAAAATTATGACTCTCCGCTGCTGCATCATTATTAAAGTTAATAGTTCCTTGATGATTAATAGTTATATCACTGCTAGCAAGGCCAAATACACCTGTGGTATTAGCGTTAACAACCACATTACCATTACCATCTTTACCCGTTACTGTGGTACTTCCTTGATAGGTATTTTGTCGATTTAACTCTAAGGTACTATCAGCACCATCAGTTGTAGAGTCCATTACAGTTAATTGACCCTCACCACCAATCAAACCCGATGGTGTAAATGTATTGCCATACAAGTCAAATTTCCCACCGCCAGTCTCGCTTAGGAAAATAGCACGATCTGTATCAAAATCAGCACCTATTTGTAATGTGGAATTATTATTAATCAGTATAGAAGTACCACCTAAACCTAAGTTATTATCACTAGCAACGTTTAAAGTACCGCCATAAATTTCTGTACCACCACTATAAGTATTATTACCACGTAAGACTAAACGACCGGGATCATACTTTAATAGTTTTAGTGAATCTGTAAAATTTGTATTTTCTACTAAATCTGCATTAATAGTTGCTGTAACATCCGCCCCCGCTCCACCTGCACCTACACGGATTGCATAATAAGCATCAGCTACTGTTTCACCTTCTGCTGCATAATTAACGGAAGGAATTACATCAGTGGTTGCATCAATTACTAAAGGCACTGTACCATCAGGATATGTCGCATTAGTTTCTCCATTTATAACATATCCATCTGTCAGAAACTGCATACCAGAGCTAATGACTGGACCATTGACATCGCTAATCGTTACAGTTCCTTTTTCACCGCCAAATACTGCAAAATCCCCTTGAGCCCAAGGAGCATTTCCTACACCATTGGATGTAGTCCAGTTATTTGTATCACCTACTGCATTAGACTGCCAAATACCATCACCACCATCAATAACACCATCACCCTCAATACCTGTTGCGCCATGATGTCCAGCAACATCAGGACCATCCCAATATTGTAACTTATGACCGTCTTCAGGAAACCCTAACACCAAGTTAACTTGATTTGCTAGTATTGTTTGTATTGTGTATATACTTGAATTTCCAGGTGGAAGAGAGCTAATTTCTAAACCATTATCAGTTAATGCACCACCATAATTAAATAAACGATAAACTCCTGGAAGGAATGCACCGCCAGCAGATTCAGTTACATTAAGCTCACCATCTAATACTAAATCCCCTTTTACATCAACTAAGTCATTTAGAGGGCCGCCAGGAGTATAAGCCTGACCTAACTCAAACTTAACATTAGTTGTGTCTGCAAGTGCTAAATTGCCATTAATGGTTAGTGTACCAACACCACCATCACCTGGAGTTAACGTAGTATTTCCTGCAAAAGTAACATCACCACCAATGGTTCCATTACCACCTAAAGTTGCACCACTCGCTACAGTAGTAGCGCCTGTTGCTGCCGACTGATCACCATTGATAATTAAAGTGCCTTGATTAACTAGTGTCTCGCCTTGATAAGCATTATTACCATTAAGACGAGTTAAACCTGTACCAATTTGATGGAAAGCACCTGTGCCCGTAATAGCACCATTTAACTGCACAGTGTTATTACGGTTAACAACAAAAAGACCATTATCAATAATATTAGTAACTTCAGAAAGACCACCTGTACTGCCACCATTACCCAGTTGCAATGTACCACCTGCATCAATAAGCGTATCACCCGTCCAAGTATTATCGGCTAATAATGTTGTTGTACCGCCTGTAGCCCGCTCTACCCCACCGCTACCACTGATAATACCTGAATAAGTCTGATCTGCAGAAGCTCCATCAAAAATAACTTTACTAGAAGCACCACTTGTTTCAACATCATAGTTATTAATAGTAGCCAAATCAGCATTGACTGTATTATCACCTGTACGTAAGGTAGCTCCATCTGCCACACTAATTTTTTGTACACCTGATAACTCAAGGTTATTTACTACTCGTACATCTGCTGAACTACCCGTAACATTAAGTTGACTCCAGCCTGTACCAATATTAGTTGCAACAGAGAGATCATCGTTGGCAAGTGAACCAATCAACGCAGAACCTGATGTGTTACCATTCCAAAGATGCGTATTGGTTAAGGTTAGAGTACTATTACTTCCTCCTTCAGTGAGAATATGGCGAGTTTTAGCCATATCCACATCACCAATCTGAGCAGTATCATTACCGTCTGCACCAGTGAAATCAACTTGCCCCTCAAAAACACCATTATTCCAAATAAAAGTATCTGTACCACTACCCGCATCAATTACACCACGAGTAAGTGTACCTGCTAAGGTAATAATGTCATTACCTGAACCTGTAAGAATGGCAGATGCTGTATCTGTTGCTGCTTGTAATATACCTTGATTAGTAACGGTATTATTAGCAGTACCTGTTGCATCAATAACAGTTGAATTTTGACTATTAGCTGTAATAGTACCTGTATTAAGAATTGTTCGATTAGCGGCTGAACCATTAATTTTAATTAAAGCTTCTGGATTGAGCGTACTACTTGAATTAATAGTACCACTATTAGTAAAGTTAGAAGCATTATCAGCAAGGATAGTACTGTGCACATCACTACTTGTCTGAATATTACCACTGTTAGTCACTGTATTAGCATTTTGTGCAACAATCGCAGCACCACTGCCTGAACTCATTGTAATATTAGCACCAGATACAACATTACCATCTGTTTTAGCTAAAATACCAACACCATCATTACCTGTTACATTAATGGTATAGCCTGTACCAATCGTCAAATTACCTGTAGTATCACTACCATCCGCTTGCATAAAGGCAAAACCTGAACCACTACCTGAAACATTAAGAACATTACCCGTACCTTCCGCGGCAAATGTTACAGCAGTACGAATAGCAGGGCCATCATCCGCATTAATAGTGACATTATTAAGATCAACATTGGAAGTATCAGCATTATTGTTAATACCTGCGCCTGAATCAGTAATATCAATCACTGTATTACTAGCTGTTAATGATGAAGCACCCGCATCCATACGAATACCATCAGCACCACCAGAAGCAACAATATGATTATTGGTACCTTCAATGGTTAAACTAGCACCATTATCAATTAACTGTACTGCGGCCAAACCACCATTAGCGGTTACATTACCTAATTGAGTAACTATTGCGCCTGCACCTTGAACTTTTACCCCAACATTACCACTACCCGTTGCACCACTTACAGTAATATCACCAGTATTAGTTAAAGTACCTTGGTCTTTAATATACACACCAATATTATCAGTTCCTGATACATTTAAAGGCGCATTATTAATACCAATACCACCATTATGTAGGTATAAACCAATATTATCTGTACCACTTAAATTAATGCCATTAGTGCCATTACCATTAAGTGTAACTTGCCCTTTATAAGAAACATCATAACCTACAATACCACTTTGTGAGTCTGTGGTTATCGTTTCAGCATTAGAAACTACTTTAGTATCTAATGCGTTATCTGCCGTACCAATTTTTCCATCTATGGTATAAGTACGCCCATCAACTACCACCCCTGTGGTATTATCATGAGCAAGAATAATACCACCATTATTAATAGTACCTTGAGCACCGCCAGTAACTTTTACACCAACCGCTTTATCACCAGCCACTGTAATGGTTGCATCACCTGTATTAAGTGTCGTTAAAACATCATCAGCGGTTCCGCCAGAACCATCTACACCATTATCAAAACCATTTGCAAATACACCTATAGACCCAGTACCTGTAACTGTTAAATCATAAGCACCTGCTGAAGTACCAGAGTCACCATCAAATGTCGCACCATGATCAACTAAGAATAATATGGAACCTAACTGACCATTATCATTTAAGGTAGCATTAGAAAGATTAATTTGTGAATTCTGTCCATAGGCGTAATAACCTATTTGATTGATATTATTAAATGTAAGTGTAGAATCAGGCCCCACATTAATAGTAGCATCACCCCGTGCATGTACACCAATAGCACCAGCTGATTGTAACTCAATCGTGGAGTTAACATTAGCTGTTGCTAAATTACCACCAAGCCCTTCAGCAAATACCCCATAGTTACGATAAGTATAAGGATTATTATCACTACCGCCTGCATCGCCTGCTGCACCTACGACAATTTTACCTGTGTTAGTAGATTCTACCGTAGCTGCGGCATTTTGAGCCTGTACATTGATAGCAATATTATTATCACCAGATACATTAATAGTGCCATTATTAGTTACATTGTTTGTATCAATTACAGATAAACCATAGTTAGGAGCTGCTGTACCATTAACTAATTTACCAAGTACATTAATAGTACCATTATTAGTAACCTGACCAGTAGCACCATCAACTAACATACCTACAGCATTACGTGTATTCTCACCTAATGTAATGGTACCATTATTAACAACTTGTCCAGTGCCTGTTGCAAAAATACCTGCAGACTGTTTGGTACCACCTACCATCACATCAGGATTGTAGCCAGATGAGCTAGTAATAGGTTTACTACCTACATAAATTTGACCACTGGTTTGGTTAGTAAAAGTAGCATCATCAAAAACAGAGACACCATACCCTGTTGCACTACCATTAGCATTATTACTATTACCTACCACGGCAATAGTGCCACTATTACTTGCAACTGTTGAACCTTGCGCTTGTATACCGATGGTATTAGTTGTATTGCCATCGGTTAGAGCAACGTTAATATAACCATTATTATTTACTGTACTTGATCCTGTGGCAAGAATACCTATACTACCTTGATTATTAACATTTTGGTTAGAACCATCTTTTTCAAGGAAGAGTCCTGCATTGATTACCCCATTATTAGTAGCCGTTGAATCAGTAACCTGCATACCAATAGCCATTGGGCTAGAGCTACTAGAACGCCAAATATTTATATTGCCATCATTAGTTAGTGTTGCGCCACTATCTCCCCTCATAACAGCTGAAGCACCATTAACAGCTAAACTACCTTGACTGGTTACCGTACCAGTAGCATTTGCACCTGTGGCATAAATAACATTCAAATCCCCTGTAGCCAATGTAGCATTATTGATATGTACCCCTTTATCATCCCAAACATAATAAGTTAAATTTACACGATTTTGCTCTTCTGTTGCTAACAACCCCTGAATAATACTGTCATAAACGCCTTGTGCAATTGCTGTTGAATCTATCACTGCAGAATTATAATCAGGCAAAGTAACTTTACCTGTTAACCACAACTGAACTTGGCCTGTTCTACCACTATAATCTCCTTGACCTAATAGAAAGTCATTAACTTTAGAGATATCTTGTGCGGAATTGATAGTAAAGGTAATAGTAGGCTGTAAAGGATTACGTATAACAAAATTCCCTACCTTTATATAGTTTGGTAACGTAATACTATCACTGTAGTGAGAACTTACTGCTTGTTGAGATTTTTCTTCTGTTGGTAATACTACAGCAGGAGCAAAGTTAATATAATTATCTGAAATCCAATTAACATTACTTTTGGCTGAGCCAGTACCTTCTGCTCTTGCCAAAGTAGAGTTTTTTGCTAATAGATCAATCGTGTTTGCCGCTGCAGCAATAGGGGTTGAGCTCTCTGTATCAGCACCAATATTGATATTAGCGGTACCTCCAACAGAGGTTACTTTTGCAATACCAAAGTTGTTATAAATGCGAAAAGAATTTGGATCATATACACTTAATGACAAATCACCGACTAGCGAAGTACCTGGTGATGAAAAAGTAGATGAATCGTAAACTTTAACTACTGAGTAACCCCCTTCAAGCCCCGGCACAACCACATTTAATTCTTGATTTTGTTGTGGTATAGAGGGATTAGTAGAATAGCTAAACTGATCAATATTAGCAGAAGTTATAGGTGTAGTATTACCATTTGAATCAGTAGCATAAATAGTGGTTATTCTTCCAGGGTCGGCATTAGTCCCTGCACTGTCAGACAGCGCGTCACGTACTAATATAGAAGTGGTAGTTCCATTAGAGCCGGGGGTAATAACAGGAATAGGTCCAGTAATATTTAAAGTAGTTCCCGCTGCATAATGATTAGCTTTGCTTGTATCTCCATCAATGGTAAAGGCTATACCTGTTTCAGTAATCTGATCATAATTTATTGAGCCAGGAAATAAATAAGACGGATAAGCCGTTGACCACTCAACATCATCTGCAAATGCGCCTGTGATAATTAAGGTTGAGGCCATAGCTAATGATGCAGTACGCCCCCAACTTTTCATATGCCATTTTTTAGTTTCAGATTCAGCCACATCAGTGCTATGGGTATGATTCCATACCACGTGAAAGATTCTGTTCATTAGTACACTCCATAAATGGCATTAATTTAAAGAGAGATATGAATATCTTTCTTTGTAGCCATGATTTATAAATAACCTTACTTTGCTTCATACATGAAACAATGAAAATTTATAACTACATGAATAACTCTAAAAACTACACCATTTACTACAGTACTAAATAAACTACTACTATCAATGCTAGTTAAGCTAGCACCTTAATTAAGTTTAATAGGAGTATATAAATTCTCGCCTTTCTAGTTCCAACAAAAAATATTAGACTCGTCCCTTGTTATTCCTAGTTAATGTAATTATTTTAGTTTCGTTTTCTAAGTGATTAACATTATACTTATGGCTTAAATATCTATATTCTACAAGTTGTTATGTTTTTGTTCAGGTATTACATTTGAAAAACTATCAATTTATCTACTCTCAAAATTTATACACAAATTTCAAGTTAGCATAATGTTTATAACTATTAATGATAAATAAACTTTGTTTGCTAGCTGTAGTAGATGATAGCCAAAAAAATTATTAAATTATGAATTATTTTTTAATATTTTAAACCAATGATGGAGTGCTTGCTTATTGGGTTTTAACTCAACAGCTAACCCACCTGTAAACTCCTTCCATTGAGTTAAATATTTTTTATTTGTTAATGTTAGTATTGGAATATCATTACTCATTAAAGCAAGCATTTCTGCGATAAAACCTTTACCTTCTGCCTCTGCTGTACCAAATCTATTAATAATCACTAAATCAGCTTTATCTGCTAATGCCTTACGTAGTACAAAAGCTGCAGCAGCTAACTCACCTAAATCTAAAGAACAGGACAGTGATTCCTTACCTAATTGTTGAGAAATAGTAAACTCTTGGTTATCATTTAAATTATAAATAACCATTGGGTTTCTACTATGTTTGGTTAAAAGCCCTTGCACGTTCCAGCCTGCTGTTTTCAACTCATTAACAAATTCCCTTATTAACCAATCATATTCTCCAGCACCAGTATGAATAATAGTTGCTACATTAATATTTTCATTTTTCATGGTGCTTTACTCTTTAATATTTTAAATGGTTATGATTTCTTTATAGTAAAAATATTCTCCTAATAGTATATCTTTAAATATAGAGTAACATTTATCTAACAATAGAAAATACAAACTAAACTATACAAAGGACGCATTATCTATAGAAAAACGATGCCATAAAAAACAATAAGTTGAAAAAATTTTAAAATAACCTAATTTTCTAAGTTAAAGACTTTGTTACAAATACAAGAATATTTTAGTCTAAAGCATAATAGAGTTAATAAACTCAATGAAATAAATTAATTCCACATTTCAAAAAAGTTTGGAGTTAATCATGAGTTCTAACAAATTATGTGGTAGCACTATTACCGTTAAAGATGGCACAGTTATCTATTATAAAGATTGGGGATCAGGACAACCGATTGTATTCAGTCATGGTTGGCCTTTATCAAGTGATGCTTTTGAAGATCAAATGTTATTCTTAGCTTCTCACGGCTATCGTGTTATCGCTCATGATCGTCGTGGTCATGGCCGCTCTTCTCAACCCTGGGAAGGTCACAATATGGATCAATATGCTGATGATCTAGCTGAATTAACAGAAGCATTAGATTTAAAAGATGCTATCCATGTAGGTCATTCAACTGGTGGCGGTGAAGTAGCACGTTATATTGCACGTCATGGTACAAAACGTGTTGCTAAGGCCTCATTAATTGGTGCAGTTCCTCCTATTATGATTAAAACAGACTTTAATCCTAATGGTTTACCCAAAGACGTATTTGACAATATTCGCAAAGGTGTACAACAAGACCGTTCTACATTCTTCTATGAATTAGCTGATACTTTCTATGGTTTTAATCATAAGCCTTCAAAATCTGCTGAAGGCTTGAAAAAGAGCTTTTGGCTACAAGGTATGATGGGTTCAATTAAAGCTTTATATGATTGTGTAAAAGCTTTTTCTGAAACCGATCAACGTGAAGATTTGAAAAAAATGACTATTCCAACATTAGTTATTTACGGTGATGATGATCAAATCGTACCACCAAAATCTTCAAGTGAGGCAGCAGCTAAACTTTTACCAAATGCAACTGTAAAAGTATACAAAGGCGCTTCTCATGGTCTATGTAGTACACATAAAGATCAAATAAACGAGGATTTATTAGCTTTCATTAAAGGTTAATAACTAATTTGATCGTAGCAAATTAGGATCTCTTTCCCTTAAAAATTAGTGATTTTTCTATTTTTAAGGGAAAGCATTTTTTAACTGTCCCGCTATTCCTTACGCTCTCCTTCTCTCTATTTATAATAAAAAGATAATTCTACTTACAAATAATAGTGTGATTTTTATATGAATACAGGTAGTATTAACGGTTTTATAAGATATTAAAAATTGGTATTAACTAACCGTTATGTTTAAACCTTTTCCCATTTTTGTTGGATTACGTTATACGCGCGCTAAACGCCGTAGCCATTTTGTGTCATTTATTTCTTTTACCTCTATGCTAGGACTTATTTTAGGGGTAATGGTAATGATCTTAGTATTATCTGTTATGAATGGCTTTGATCGTGAAATGCGTGAACGTGTACTAGGTATGATTCCTCAAACTACCATTGAAACCTACCAACCTATAGATGATTGGCAAGTGCTTGCTAAAAACATTAAACAAAACCCTGAAGTAATTGGTGTGGCTCCCTTTTTAAAAATGCAGGGTATGTTAAGTTTTAATGGTCAGATTGAATCTATATTGGCAAATGGTATAGATCCACAAGCAGAAAATAATGTATCCATTATTAGTCAATATTTCACAGAAGGTAAATTAGATGATTTAGTACCTAGTGAATTTGGGATTATTATTGGTTCAGGTATTGCCAAAAAATTAAATGCAAAAATAGGTGATAAAATTACTTATATTATGCCAGAGGCATCTGTTACGCCTGCTGGTATATTTCCTCGTATGAAACGCTTTACTGTTAAAGGCATTTTTCATGCAGGAACAGGTGAATTAGACAATCACTTTGCCATGGTTCATATTCAAGATGCTAATCGTTTAGTTCGTTTGCCTGTTAACCAAACACTTTCTTTACGCTTACAATTAAAAGACTTATTCCAAGCTAATGAAGTAGCTATGGATGTATTAAAAAACCTACCTAACCCTCGTAGCTTTTATGCAACCACATGGAAAAGTAGCTATGGCGGTTTATATCAGGCTATTCGTTTAGAAAAGAATATGATTGGCATGTTGTTGTTGTTAATTGTAGCTGTGGCTGCTTTTAATATTATTTCCACCTTAGTGATGGTCGTTACTGATAAAAAATCAGATATTGCTATTCTCAGAACGCTAGGTGCAACACCAACAGAGATTATGAGTATCTTTATGGTACAAGGTACTATCATTGGTGTTATTGGTACGTTTATTGGTGCTATTTTAGGTGTCTTAGCCGCTTTAAAAATCAGCGATATATTAGCTTGGATACAAACTATAACAGGTCATCAATTTCTTAATTCGGAAATTTACTTTATTGACTATATCCCCTCACAAATCATGATAAAAGATGTTGTGATTATCTGCGGTGCTGCCTTGTTATTAAGCTTCTTAGCTACTCTTTACCCAGCTTGGCGCGCAGCACGTATTCAACCTGCAGAGGCATTACGCTATGAGTGATTCTTTAGTATTAAGTTGTAAAAATTTAGGCATGACCTATAAACAAGGTCCTAATGCTGTGCAAGTATTATCAGGTGTTGAACTTCACTTACAAGCAGGTGAAAGAGTGGCTATTATTGGCCAATCCGGTGCTGGCAAAAGTACTTTACTCAACCTATTAGGAGGTTTAGATACCCCCACTTCAGGTAGTGTATGGTTAGCAGGTCAAGAACTCTCAGCTTTAAATGAAAAAGCACGTGGTTTATTACGTAATAAAGCACTAGGTTTTGTCTATCAATTTCATCACTTATTACCTGAATTTTCAGCATTAGAAAATGTAGCTATGCCATTATTAATTGGTAAAACTGATATTAATGAGGCTGAACAAAGAGCAACAGAACTATTAAAACGCGTTGGTTTAGAACATCGCTTGAAGCATAAACCTTCTGAATTATCAGGTGGTGAAAGACAAAGGGTTGCTATCGCTAGAGCGTTAGTCAATAAACCACAACTGGTATTACTTGATGAGCCGACAGGTAACTTAGATCAACATACAGCACAAAGTATCCAAGCATTAATGTTGGAGCTTAGTAAATCATTAAGTACTACATTCTTAGTCGTTACTCACTCATTAGAGTTAGCCAGTCAAATGGATAGAACATTACGTTTGACAGAAGGAAAACTAATAGAAGAAGTAAAAGGATAAGCTATGTTTAGACCTTTTACACTATTTGTTGGCTTACGTTATATTAGAGCTAAACGCCGTAACCAATTTATCTCTTTTATTTCATTAACCTCTATGATCGGCCTAGCGTTAGGTGTGATTGCTATGATTACTGTACTATCCGTAATGAATGGCTTTCAAAAAGAAATGAGTGGTCGTATCTTAGGCATGGTGTCACACGGTATTATTACCCATCAAGGACAACCTATTGATAATTGGCAAACTATAGCCCAACAAGTTATCAACAATCCTAATGTAGAAGGCGTTGCTCCAATAACACAATTACAAGGCATGCTTTCCTATCGAGGTAAAATGAGCCCTGTAATGGTGAGTGGTATTGATCCTGAACAGGAAGATAAGGTTTCTATTCTAAGTAAACATATTACCTTTGGTAGTTATCGCGATCTTAAACCAGACGAATTTGGCATTATTGTCGGGGAAGCTATTGCAGGCAATCTAAATTTAAGAGTGGGTACTCCCCTACTTTTAATTGTACCTGTTGCCAGTAATACAGTTAGTGGTATTACGCCGCGTATGCAAAAAGCAGTTGTTGTAGGTACTTTCCGCGTTAATGCTGATATTGATAATAGCCTTGCCTTCATCCATTACAGTGATGCTGCAAAAATTAAACAATGGCAGCCTAATCAAGTAGAAGGTATACGTTTAAAACTGAAAGACCTTTATAAAGCACCTACTGTTGTAAAAAAACTAGCTCAAGAACTAGGAGCTAATTATCAAGGTGAAGACTGGACTAAAACTCAGGGTAGCCTATTTAGTGCCATGAAAATGGAAAAAACCATGATTGGTCTATTATTGATGATAATTGTCGCGGTAGCGGCTTTTAATATTATTGCTACACTCATTATGGTTGTATCTGATAAACGCTTAGATATTGCTATTCTAAGAACGCTAGGAGCAACACCCAAACAGATTATGAGTATCTTTATGATACAGGGTACGGTTATTGGTTTAATTGGTATTATTTCAGGTACTGTATTAGGTATTCTACTTACTCAATATATTAATACAGTAGCTGGTTGGTATGAAAAATTAACAGGCAGTGAAGTATTTTCTAGTGATGTATTTGCTATCAACTTCTTACCCGTAGATATGCAAATGAGTGATATTATTACTGTATGCATTGCTGCACTTGTATTAAGTTTCTTAGCCACTTTATATCCAGCTTATCGAGCCTCTAAAACTCAACCAGCTGAAGCGTTAAGATACGAATAAATACTGGATGGTTATTAATTAAAGTCATAAGGATATGACTAAACAATTAGGCTAAAATTATTTAAAACCAGTAACATAATCATTTAATATATTTTGAAAGGCAATATCCAATGCGTAAAGATAAAAAACAAATCATTGGCGAACCCATGACAGATGAGCAAGTTAAAGTATTTCTAAGCGCAGAACCTACTGCTGATGCTTCTGCTCCATTACATAAACTAATGCGTGCTTATCATAGTCTGCGTATAGAAGACTTCGAACGTTTTTTAAGTTTCTTTAAGCAACAAGGCCTATCGTTAGATTGCCAGAATGATGAAGGCAAAAACTTTGCTGATTTAATAGCTGATCAACGTTTAGCCAAACCTTACATTAATGCTTTTGAAGAAGCTAGAACTAGCTAAAAACATGTTATTAAGGGCAATCCAATTATCTCTATTATCATTAAGTATCTTGATAGTGGGTTGCCAAACTCAACAACAGCAAACTTGTCTACAAATCCAACAACAAACTTTAAATCTACCTAATACGCTACAACTCGCTGATTATCATATTGTTATTAATAAAAAACCAGTGAAAGGTATTGCTAGTAACCTCTCTGCCCTTACTTGGAACCAAGATACTCAGACCCTCTTTGCTACCTTAAATAAGCCACCCACTATTGTTGAACTATCTACTACTGGTGAGTTACTAAGAATTATTACAACAAAAGGGATTCGTGACCCTGAAGCCATTGAGTATATTGGTAATAATCAATTTATTATTGCTGATGAACGCCATCATAAATTATTAAAAGCCACTATTGATAAACAAACGACTCTAATTGATGGTCATTCATTACCACAAATGAAAGTGGGTGAAGTGCAAAAGTTTAATAAAGGGCTTGAAGGATTAGCTTATAATAGCGAATCAAAAACGATTTATGCTTCTAATGAATCTGATCCTATTACCATCTATAAAGTAACAGGTTTTATTGAAAATCAAAATATAACAGTAACCGAGCTTAATAGAAACTGGTCATTATTGCTTGATGATATTTCAGGTTTACACTTTTACCAACCATACCAACACTTGTTAGTATTATCTGATGAATCAAAACTTATTTTAGAAGTAGCTGCAGATAATCAAATAGTAGGTTGTATGCCATTAATAAGAAATCAACATGGCTTATTAAGTAATATTCGCCAACCAGAAGGTATTACCATGGATGATAAAGATAATTTATATATAGTAAGTGAACCTAATTTATTTTATAAATTTAGTAAGAAGTAAACCCTAAAACCATCAACTAATTGACAGTTTTAAGGTTTATTAAGATTATTCTGTATCAACTATTTCTTTAGTAGTTTCTTTGCTCTCTTTAACCTCTTCCACCGTCATTCCATCAACTCGTTGGAAGCCTCTAGGTAATTTATTACCACGTCTACCACGCTCACCACGATAATGCTCAAGATCAGCAGATTTTAAAGAGATTGTACGTTTACCTGATTGTAAAATAAGACTAGCTTCTTGAGGTAATACAGCAATACTCACCATATATTCCTCACGATTCGCTGCGCGACTGCTACTAATATTAATAATCTTATTCCCTTTACCCTTACCTAACTGTGGCAAATCAGCTAAAGGGAAAACTAATAAACGGCCTTCATTGGTTACTGCAGCAATCATATCTTGTTCCACATTCTTAATTGGCTGTGGAGTAATTACTTTAGCGTTTTGTGGTAAGGTTAATAAGGCTTTACCTGCTTTATTCTTAGTCTGTAAGTCTTCACCTTTAACGACAAAGCCATAACCCGCATCAGAGGCAATAATATATAAAGCATTGTCCTCAGGTAATAATACACATTCAAAATTAGCCCCTGCAGGTGGATTTAAGCGGCCTGTTAATGGCTCACCTTGTCCTCTCGCTGAAGGTAGCGTATGACTAGCAATGCTATAACTACGCCCTGTGCTATCAATAAAAACCGCTGCTTGATTAGAGCGACCAATGGCACTTGATAAGTAACCATCCCCTGCCTTATAAGATAAAGTTGCAGGTTCTAAATCATGTCCCTTACCACAACGCACCCAACCTTTATCAGAAAGTACCACGGTAATAGGTTCAGTAGGTAATAGTTCATTTTCAGAAAGTGCTTTTGCTTCAGTACGTTGTACTATTGGAGAGCGACGCTCATCGCCATAAGTATCAGCATCTTGAATAATTTCTTGACGAACTAATGAGCGTAATTTGTTTTCATTATTTAATAAACTAAGTAGTTGCTCACGCTCTTTTTGTAACTCATCTTGCTCACCACGAATTTTCATTTCTTCAAGACGTGCTAATTGGCGTAATCGAGTATCAAGAATATAGTCAGCTTGTAATTCAGTTAAATTAAAGGTTTCCATTAAGACAGGTTTAGGTTGCTCTTCAGTACGAATAATCTCTATTACCCTATCTAAATTTAGGAAAGCAATTAATAAACCTTCTAATAAGTGTAAACGACGCTCTACTTTATCTAAACGGAATTGTAAACGGCGACGTACCGTATTAATACGATATTTTAACCACTCAGTTAACATTAACAGCAAGCTTTTAACCTGTGGTTTACCATTAAGGCCAATCATATTCATATTGACCCTATAGCTAGACTCCAACTCTGTAGTAGCAAACAAATGCTGCATTAACTCTTCAGTATCTATGCGATTAGAGCGTGGCACAATCACAATCCGAGTTGGATTCTCATGATCAGACTCATCGCGTAAATCAGCCACCATTGGTAATTTCTTCGCCTGCATCTGCCCTGCTATCTGCTCTAATACTTTAGCACCAGAAACTTGATGTGGTAATGCAGTAATGATTACATCGCCATCTTCTACATTATAAACAGCGCGCATTTTTACAGAACCACGCCCTGTTTCATATATATTCTGAATATCTGCTTGAGGTGTGATAATTTCTGCTTCTGTTGGGAAGTCAGGGCCTTGAATATACTGGCATAAATCAGTTAATGTTGCTTGTGGATTATCAATTAAATGAACACAAGCATTAGCCACCTCCCTTAAATTATGGGGTGGAATATCAGTAGCCATACCTACTGCAATGCCTGTTGTACCATTTAATAATAAATTAGGTAATCTAGCAGGTAGTGTAACTGGCTCATCCATTGTGCCATCAAAGTTTGCTTGCCAGTCAACAGTACCCTGTCCTAACTCGCTTAATAGTATTTCTGAGTAACGTGACAATCTTGCTTCGGTATAACGCATCGCTGCGAAAGACTTAGGATCATCTGGAGCACCCCAGTTACCTTGCCCATCGACTAGAGGATAGCGATAAGAAAATGGTTGCGCCATTAATACCATCGCCTCATAACAGGCACTATCACCATGAGGATGATATTTACCTAATACATCACCTACCGTACGAGCCGATTTTTTATGTTTTGAATCAGCTGATAAGCCCAACTCACTCATGGCGTAAACAATACGTCTTTGTACTGGTTTTAAGCCATCACCAATATGAGGTAAAGCTCTATCCATAATAACGTACATGGAATAGTTTAGATAAGCTTGCTCAGTAAATGTTTTTAACGATTGGCGCTCAACACCATCTAAACTCATATCTATTATTTCACTCATTACTAATTACTCTTATACTGACGTAATATCAATTGGTTATTACGTTGGGTAAACTCTAATTGCCTTAAAAAACTCATACCTAATAGCACTTCATCATCCATATTTGGGGCAATAGTTGCACGCACATTTTGTATTTCAATACCACCTAAAGTCACAGTGTCCAATACTGTTGCCCAACCACGAACCATACCATTAGCAGTTGATAAATCAACCGGCATTTGTTTTTTCAAATTTAATCTATTAGCTAATGATTCAGACACAGCTACTTGTGTTGCTCCTGTATCTAACATAAATGTAACTGTTCGACCATTAATATGACCAGTAGCCATATAATGGCCACCACGGCCACTGTCTAAAACCACCTCTATATAATTACTAGCATAGGTTGATTGAGGATTTTTATTGGGATTCATTTTTCCCTCTTCCCAGCTAGCAAAGAACTTTACTGCTAATAACATACCTACTAACCAAGCAATTATCATCATTGTTTTGCCAGCGCCTTTGCCTGCTGGTTGCTGATTTTGATCAGTCATTTAGCATTCCCTCTGTTGCTAACCATCCTTTGTTTGGTACTTCAAAACGCCAAACAATAGGGCGATCTTCTCCATCTATCCGTTTATTCGCATTATCATTATCAAGTCCAATCCATGCACCTATATCATCAACCCATAATGCTTCAGGCATACCATATGCTCTATATTGACGTTGTGGTTGTAATCCTTCCTCAGCAAATGACCAACATTGCTCTACTTCCGCCTTCAAGTTACGACGGCAAACTCGAAAAGCACCACGCTCTAAAGTAAATAATTTTTCCTTATAAAAAACTAAGTCAGAAAAGTCTCTGGCATCAACACGATTTTTTCGACGAAACTGCTTAGGGAAAGCCTCCCTATCACCCTCTACTAATAATACACATTGTTGATTTGGACATTGCCAACCTTGCTCAGCGTCATATTGCACAGCTAATATACCGCGCTTATTACGCTCTGCCGCTAACCACAATCTTTGACCATCAGGCGATATAGCTATCCCCTCTAGCATTTGATTGATCTTTTGTAATAACCCCTGTTGTTTAGCTTGTTGCCATAAATAATCAGGTAAAGGTAACCATTTTGGTTCACCCTGCTTAGGTACTTTTAATACGGCTAGATAGGCTTCACTTACAATATAACGATTACCCTGTGTATCACAAGTAACACCTTCATAATCGTAAGCACCTCCACGCACCATACCAATCCCTAAATTAGCTAAACCACCCCAAACAGGCAAAGCATTAGTAGGGACAGAAGGAGGATCGAAAGTTTCTGCTTCTGCCCTTAAAATAGAAACTTTATTCAACTTGCTATTATCTTGTTGTTTAACCAATTTATAGAGCTGCGTATCACTACGATCCGAAATAGCTAATAACTCATCACCACACACAGCAATACCTGATAAATTACCATCTGGCATATTATCAACTGCATATTCGGTTTGTAATTTAAGCTCTGGCCATTTAGGTGGTGCAATTATAGTATTATCAACTTCAGCATAAACTGAAATCGATAATACTATTAATAACAATGCTAAACTTCTATTTAGCATTAAGCTAATACCTCAGCGAGGTTTCCTTTTTCTTCTAACCATTGCTTACGATCAGATGCGCGTTTTTTAGCCAATAGCATATCCATCATTTCTCGCGTTTCTTCAAAATGATCTAAGGTTAATTGTACTAAACGACGAGTATTAGGATCCATAGTAGTTACACGTAATTGAGAAGGATTCATTTCGCCTAACCCTTTAAAGCGCGTAACCTGTACTTTACCCCTTTTCTTATCAGCAGCTATACGATCTAAAATACCGTCTCGCTCACCTTCATCTAAGGCATAGAATACTTCTTTCCCAATATCAATCCGATATAAAGGTGGCATGGCAACATAAACATGCCCTGCTTCTACTAATGGCCTAAAATGTCGAACAAATAAGGCACAAAGCAAAGTAGCGATATGTAGTCCATCAGAATCTGCATCAGCTAAGATACAAATTTTGTTATAACGTAACTGGCTTAAATCATCTGAATCTGGATCAATCCCCATAGCTACTGCAATATCATGTACTTCTTGTGAACCTAATACCAGACTACCATCTACTTCCCAAGTATTAAGGATTTTACCACGTAATGGCATAATAGCTTGGAAGTCTTTATCTCTTGCTTGCTTAGCAGAACCGCCTGCAGAATCACCTTCTACTAAAAATAGCTCTGAACGGCTAGTATCTTGGGTGGCACAATCTGATAATTTACCGGGTAACGCAGGCCCTTGTGTAACCTTTTTACGCTCAACCTTTTTACCTGCACGTAAGCGCTTACCTGCATTACTAATAGCAAATTCAGCTAGTTGTTGACCAATCTCTGGATTAGAGTTTAGCCATAAACTAAAGGCATCTTTAACAGTCCCCCCTACAAAACCAGCTGCTTCACGGGAAGATAAACGTTCTTTAGTTTGCCCTGAAAACTGAGGGTCTTGCATTTTCATAGAAAGTACAAAACTGATACGTTCCCAAATATCTTCAGCAGCTAACTTCATATTTTTAGGTAATAGATTACGAAACTCACAGAACTCTCGCATCGCATCTAATAAACCTTGGCGTAAACCATTAACATGGGTGCCACCTAGCGGTGTTGGAATCAAGTTAACATAGCTTTCTTGTAATAACTCACCACCTTCAGGTAACCAAAGCACTGCCCACTCAACCGCTTCTTTAGTTCCCTCTAGATTCCCCATAAAGGAAGTTACTGGTAAACATTCAAAACCTTGCATAGCTTCAGCTAAATAAGACTTTAAACCATTCTCATAATGCCACTCAATATGTTCTTCGGTATTTAAATCGTCAAAAGAAATCGTCAAGCCTGGGCAAAGAACTGCTTTAGCTTTTAAAAGGTGTTTGAGACGTGATAATGAGAATTTAGCTGTATCAAAATAGCTGGCATTTGGCCAAAAACGCACGCTAGTTCCTGTATTGCGTTTACCTGTTGTACCAATGACTTCTAATTCAGATGCCTTATAGCCATTTTCAAAAGCCATACGGTATTCATTACCGTCACGCTTTACATGTACTTCTACTCGATGAGATAAGGCATTAACAACAGAAATACCCACACCATGTAAACCACCTGAAAATTGATAGTTTTTATTAGAAAATTTACCACCTGCATGGAGCTTAGTGAGAATTAACTCTACCCCTGAAATACCTTGCTCAGGGTGAATATCTACAGGCATACCTCGACCATCATCCGTTACCTCTAATGATTGATCAGTATGCAAAATAACTCGCACATTTTTTGCAAAGCCAGCTAATGCTTCATCAACGCTATTATCAATAACTTCTTGGGCTAAATGATTAGGTCTGGTTGTATCTGTATACATACCAGGGCGTTTACGAACAGGGTCTAAACCTGATAAAACCTCAATTGCCTCAGCTGTATAAGTTGTGTTCGCCATATACTCTCTTTAATCTAAAACCAATTATTTATTGGGTATTTCTGCCCAATCTAAAATCTCAGGTACACGTTCAGCAAAGTCTGCAAAACTATGATCACCACCCTCGTCAATAGTTAAATCACAGTTTTTATACCATTCTTTGGCAAAACGATAATCTATTACCTCATCACCTGTTTTTAACCATACTTTAAAACGTTCTTTATCTGTTGGCATGGGTGTTTCTAATGTAGCAAGCTCTTTAATATAACTCTCTACAAAAGCCTGCTCACTATCATAGGCGTCTTTTAATATTTTCCCTATTTCATCAGTAGCCCAGAGCTGACTATCTTGCAAGCTTTCCTGCTCATTAAATGTTTTACCCAAAAACCGATGAGGTAAAACGGCTGGATTAATCAATACAGCTTTTAATTGATACCGTTCAGCTAAATAAGTTGCATAATAACCACCCAAAGAGCTACCTATTAGAGTAGGTTTTTCTAAACTAAGTATTACTTCTTTAAGTTGATCAATAGCTTCTAGTGGACTTACAGGTAAATTAGGTGCTCTAAAGTGGCTAATTTGACCTCTTTCTAACATTAAATCTTTAACTTGTTGACACTTAAATCCCTTAGCAGAGCTATTAAAACCATGTACATATACTAATGATTTCATTGATTTGATCCATTCTCTATAATAAATGACAGTTAAAAGACTATTAGTATATTGTGATTAAGCTTAACAATAAACCTTTATTAATGATTGTTTGATTAAAGTTATTTCGGTATAATTACGTGCTTCATTTTTTCCCTGCTGGGAGTTGCCATGTTACGCATAAATCAAGAAGCACTTACCTTTGATGATGTCTTATTAATCCCTGGATATTCTGAAGTTCTGCCTAATACAGTTAGCCTTAGAACTAAGCTATCCCGTGGGATCGAACTCAATATTCCACTTATTTCAGCTGCTATGGATACTGTTACCGAAGCTCGACTTGCTATTGCCATGGCGCAAGAAGGTGGCATTGGTATTATCCATAAAAATATGACTATTGAACAACAAGCCTCAGAAGTTCGCAAAGTAAAGCGTTTTGAAGCAGGCGTTGTACAGCACCCTATCACTATAGAAGCAGATAAAACTATTGGTGACCTATTAAAAATCACTAAACAATATAATATTTCGGGTGTACCTGTACTTGCTAATGGTAACTTAGTAGGTATCGTTACTTCACGTGATATTCGTTTTGAAAGCAACATGAATACCAAAATTCATGATGTGATGACCCCTAAAGATAAATTAGTGACAGTTAAAGAAGGCGCTAATAAAGAAGAAGTAAGACAACTCCTTCACAAACACCGTATTGAAAAAGTACTTATCGTTAATGATGACTTCCAATTGAAAGGCATGATGACGGTAAAAGATATTGAAAAAGCAAAAACTTATCCATTAGCCACCAAGGATGATCAAGATCGTTTACGTGTAGGTGCCGCAGTAGGCACAAGCGCAGAAACTCCAGACCGTATTGCTGCCTTAGTTGAAGCAGGTGTTGATGTTATTATTATAGATACTGCTCATGGCCACTCTAAAGGTGTACTTGATCGCGTTCGTTGGGCTAAACAAACCTATCCAAATCTACAAGTCATTGGTGGCAACATTGCCACAGGTGAAGCAGCCATTGCTTTAGCTGATGCAGGTGCAGATGGTGTTAAAGTAGGTATTGGTCCTGGCTCAATCTGTACTACACGTGTTGTAGCGGGTGTTGGTGTGCCACAAATTTCTGCTATTGCTAATGTAGCCGCTGCTTTAAGAGATAGAGATATTCCCTTAATTGCAGATGGTGGTATCCGTTTTTCTGGTGACCTAGCTAAAGCTATTGCAGCAGGAGCTTACTCTGTTATGATGGGTTCTATGTTAGCAGGTACTGAAGAAGCCCCCGGTGAAATTGAACTTTACCAAGGACGTTCTTACAAATCCTATCGTGGCATGGGTTCATTAGGTGCTATGGCACAAGCTCATGGCTCAAGTGATCGTTACTTCCAAGACACATCTGCAGGCACTGAAAAACTGGTGCCTGAAGGTATTGAAGGCCGTGTACCTTTTAAAGGTGCTGTAGGCGCAATCGTTCACCAAATGATTGGTGGTTTACGTGCAGCAATGGGCTATACTGGTAGTGGCGATATTCCAACCATGCGTACTCGTCCAGAGTTTGTACGTATTACTGGCGCAGGTATGGCTGAATCACATGTACATGATGTGCAAATTACTAAAGAAGCACCTAACTACCGTGTTGGTTAAAAATCTCTCCCCTTACCTAAAATAAGGGGATTTTCCTTTTATGTTCTGCCTTGATGGATATCAATCATGACTCAAGACATTCATGCTCATCGCATCCTTATCCTTGACTTCGGTTCTCAATATACCCAGCTTATTGCTCGCCGTGTAAGAGAAATAGGTGTTTATTGTGAGCTACATCCATTTGACATGGATGAACAAGCCATTCGTGACTTTAATCCAAAAGGCGTGATTTTATCAGGTGGCCCTGAATCAGTACACGAAGCCAATAGCCCTCGAGCCCCACAAATTGTATTCGAACTAAACATCCCTATTCTTGGTATTTGCTATGGTATGCAAACTATGGCAGAACAACTAGGCGGTAAAGTAGAAAGCTCTACTATACGAGAATTTGGTTATGCGCAAGTAGATGTAATTGGCAAAGCGCGCTTATTAGAGGGCATCGAAGATATTATTAAAGATAATGGTACCCCTGCTCTTGATGTATGGATGAGTCACGGTGACAAAGTAAGCCAACTACCCCAAGGTTTTATACCTCTAGCTACCACACCAAGCTGTCCTTATGCAGGTATGGCTGATAATGAGCGTCATTGGTATGGCGTACAATTTCACCCAGAAGTAACTCATACTAAACAAGGTGAACGCATACTTTCTCGCTTTATCTTAGATATTTGCCAATGTAAAGCACTATGGACACCTGCCAATATCATCGAAGATATGATTAATAAAGTGCGCGAACAAGTAGGTGATGCTAACGTATTACTAGGCTTATCAGGTGGAGTTGACTCATCTGTAGTAGCTGCCCTACTTCATAAAGCCATAGGCGATCAACTAACCTGTGTATTTGTAGATAATGGCTTACTTCGTCTCCATGAAGGTGATCAAGTAATGGCTATGTTCGCTGAAAACATGGGTGTTAAAGTTATCCGTGCCGATGCTGAAAAACTATTTTTAGATAAATTAGTTGGTGTATCAGACCCTGAACAAAAGCGCAAAATTATTGGTAATACCTTTATTGAAATTTTTGATCAAGAATCTAACAAACTAACCAATATTCAATTCCTAGCACAAGGCACTATCTATCCTGATGTCATTGAATCAGCAGGTGCTAAAACAGGTAAAGCCCATGTAATTAAATCACACCACAATGTCGGTGGCTTACCTGAAGATATGAAATTAAAATTAGTTGAGCCGCTACGCGAACTATTTAAAGATGAAGTCCGCAAAATCGGTTTAGAGTTAGGTTTACCCTACAATATGGTATATCGCCACCCCTTCCCTGGTCCAGGTCTAGGTGTTCGTATACTTGGTGAAATCAAAAAAGAATACGCTGATCTACTTCGCCAAGCAGACCATATCTTTATTGAAGAACTCCACAAAGCAGATTGGTATCATAAAGTTAGCCAAGCCTTTGTTGTATTCCAGCCCGTTAAATCAGTAGGCGTGGTAGGTGATGGTCGCCGTTATGCGTGGGTAGTAGCATTACGCGCTGTAGAAACCATTGACTTTATGACCGCACGTTGGGCGCATTTACCTTATGAATTGCTTGAAAAAGTATCTAATCGTATTATCAATGAAATAGAAAATATTTCACGAGTAACCTACGACGTATCAAGCAAACCACCTGCAACAATTGAGTGGGAGTGACATCAAGTCCCCACTAGTTCTATAGTGTAAAAGAAAGCCAGTATTATCAATAAATATACTGGCTTTTTATCAATGAATGATATTACTAACGAGCATTCTCTCCAAAATCTCTTTCAAAGGCTTCTACTAATTTATCTTGCCAATCATTTAAAGATGAGATAATGTTTTTAGAACTTTCGCAAGATAATCACAAACATAAACTTAGGCAATGCTAATATGCAAAAAACTATTTTAAGCTTACTAATAGCAACCAGTTTGGCTGGTTGTACTTCTTATATTCATAAACAACCAGATCCGGTAACTATTGAAAATGAGAAATTTGTTAATATGCCTAAAGATAAGGCATGGACTGCTACTTTTAATCAATTATTTAATAATGTTTTTTCTGTTCAATCCTCAGATAAAGCAACAGGTACTATTGTAGCTACCTTTAAAACAGATCGCCCTGCTAATTATATTGATTGTGGTTTAGTAACTAGTAGTTATATTGATAAGGAAAAGGTAACTAAAAAATACTCCTATAATTATGCTGAATCTACAGAATATATTTATGAAAAGAACAGACAGGATTATGATGCGAAAGTAGAAACCGATCTTGATGCCACCATTACTGCAAAAGTGGCAGAATCTGGTTCAGTTACTACTGTAACTATCGATGTTGAATATACATTAAATCGTAATACAACATCTACGAATCAAGCCGATAAAACAGAATTGCCTATTGAAAAAGAACAAATCAAATTTACATCGACAGAACCTTATAAGACAGAGAAATTTTCTTGCATATCAACAGGAACAATTGAACATAATCTATTAAATGGTATTAAGTAGATTGAATTAAAATTTTGTAAGCAATAAAAAACCGTTATGACAAAAGACATAACGGTTTTTCAGTATTAATAACGTGCTAACTAATTGTCATTAAACTTGCGTTACCACCTGCCGCAGCAGTATTCACACTAATCGAACGCTCAATTAATAAACGCTCTAATGGAATACTAGTTTCACCTTGTGCTAAACCATGAACGCTAACAATAGCACCTTTACGATTAGCTACAATACGGCAAACTTCTGCTAATTGATCACAATCACCATGATAAAGCACTGCATCATAATGGCTCTCAGGCTTTTTCCAATCAGCAATAAATTTAACATGCTGTTGTATTTTTTCAGGCAATTGAGAACGTAATTTAGCATACTCATCAGACCATAATGCAATTGCACCCACAGATAAGACAGCAGCTAATTGTACTAATAAATCTTGTTCATTATTAGCTAAACAAAGAATATCCTGTCTTGCTAATAATTCATAACTATTACGCTCACCTGTTGGGCCTGGTAATATACGCAAGGTCCCTGCTTGAGCAATATGATAGAAATCGTCTGCTAGTTTACTAATACCAGCATATTCTTTCTTATCTGCCCATGTTTTGAAGCTTTTGATTACTTCTTCAATAGCGGCTTTACCTATATCTTCTGTGGCAATACCATCATCACGACGAATGAGTGATTTAGCTACAGCATCTTCTGGTTTAGTTGCTAATAGTCGGTACATATAAAGTGGTCCACCTGCTTTAGGACCTGTTCCAGATAAACCTTCGCCACCAAAAGGTTGTACACCTACTACGGCACCGACAATATTACGGTTTACGTAGATATTACCTACATGCGCTTTATCAATTACTTGGGCAATAGTTTCATCAATACGGGTATGAATACCCATGGTTAAGCCATAGTTAAGCTTATTAATTTGCTCAAGTAGTTTATCTAGATCTTTACGGTTATAACGAATTACGTGTAACACAGGACCAAACACTTCACGTTGTAGCTCTGTAATACTTTCTAATTCAATTAACGTTGGCACTACGAAAGTACCATTTTTAATTACCGCATTACTATAGATAGCTGATTGATAAACCGTACGACCTTTATTACGCATGGTTTCAATATGTTTATCAATAATTGCTTTAGCATCAGCATCGATCACCGGACCAATATCTACTGATAATAACTCTGGATTACCTAATTGATTTTCATCCATCGCGCCTTTTAACATTTCAATCGTACGATCAGCCACATCCTCTTGAATGCAGAGCAGTCTTAAAGCGGAACAACGTTGCCCTGCACTATCTAAAGCAGATGCTACGATATCAACTACTACTTGCTCTGCAAGCGCAGATGAATCAACAATCATAGCATTTTGACCACCTGTTTCAGCAATCAATGGAATAGTATGCCCATGATCATCTAAACGACCAGCAATAGTTTTATTGATAATTTGTGCTACTTCAGTAGAACCTGTAAACATGATACCTTTTACACGAGGATCAGCAGTTAATTTAGAACCAACAGTTTCGCCACGACCAGGTAATAACTGCACTACACCTTTAGGTATACCTGCTTCTAACATAATACGAATAGCTTGTGCGGCAATTAATGGTGTTTGTTCTGCAGGTTTAGCAATTACCGTGTTACCTGCTGCCAAGGCTGCTGCTACTTGACCTGTAAAAATAGCCATAGGAAAGTTCCACGGACTAATACATATTACAGGGCCTAGAGGTCGATGAGAATCATTAGCAAAATCACTTCTTGCTTGTTCAGCATAATAACGTAGGAAATCTATTGCCTCTCGAATCTCTGCAATCGCATTGTTATAGGTTTTACCTGCCTCACGCACAATAATCCCAATCAATGTCTGCATTTCAAACTCATATTGATCTGCAATACGCTCTAAAATAGCTGCCCGCTCCTGTGGTGGAGTGGATTGCCAAATAGGCGCTGTAGCTACTGCACAATTCAAAGCTACATCAACATCCTGTTCGCTTCCCTCATAAACCTTACCCACAATATCATTGTGATTTGCAGGATTTGTTACTGGCTGTGCGTTACCTAAGGTAACATCCTCCCCTAACATGGGAGCAGCTACCCACTCTTCAGTAGCACTATTTAATAAAGCACTTGAAAGAGAGGCTAAACGGTTTTCATTGGAAAGATCAATCCCTCTAGAGTTAGCACGACCTTTGCCATAAAGCTCTACTGGTAATGGAATACGTGGATGTGGTAAACCCATTTGACCTTCATGATGAGCTAATTTTTCAATTGTTTCCACTGGGTCTTCAATTAACTCATTAATTGAAATAGATTGATCAGCCACACGGTTTACAAATGAAGTGTTAGCACCGTTTTCAAGTAAACGACGGACCAAATAAGCTAATAATGTTTCATGCGTTCCCACTGGTGCATAAACACGACATGGACGGTTATATTTACCATCAGCTATTTTACCCACTACTTGTTCATAAAGTGGTTCCCCCATGCCATGTAGACATTGGAACTCATATTGACCAGGATAATAGTTATTACCTGCAATATGATAAATAGCCGCTAACGTATGGGCATTATGTGTTGCAAATTGAGGGAAAATGGCTTCTGGTACAGCCAATAACTTACGAGCGCAAGCCAAATAAGAAATATCAGTGTAACACTTACGTGTATATACAGGATAACCTTCTAAACCATCTACTTGAGCACGTTTAATTTCACTATCCCAATAAGCTCCTTTTACTAAACGAATCATTAAACGATGACGACTACGACGCGCTAAATCTATTACATAATCAATCGCATAAGGGCAACGTTTTTGGTAAGCCTGAATAACGAAACCAATGCCATTCCAACCTGCTAACGCAGGTTCAAAACAAAGTTTTTCTAATAAATCTAAAGATAACTCTAAACGATCAGCCTCTTCAGCATCAATATTAATACCAACATCATATTGTTTAGCTAATAAGGTTAAATTAAGAAGTTGTGGGTACAACTCTGTCATTACTCGATCGTACTGGGCACGGCTATAACGTGGATGTAAGGCAGAAAGTTTAATGGAAATACCAGGCCCTTCATAAATACCACGACCATTAGACGCTTTACCAATAGCATGAATAGATTGTTCATAAGAGATATAGTAGTTATCAGCATCTTTCTTAGTTAATGCTGCCTCACCTAACATATCATAGGAGTATCTAAAACCTTTGGCTTCAAACTTACCTGCATTAGCTAATGCTTCGCCAATAGTTTCACCTGTTACAAACTGCTCTCCCATCATTCGCATAGCCATATCAACGCCTTTACGAATGAGCGGTTCACCACTCTTACCAATAATACGATTTAAAGAACTGGTTAGTTTAGTTTCATTATGAGTAGCTGTTAATTTACCTGTAATTAACAACCCCCAAGTAGCGGCATTAACAAAGGTTGACTGGCTTTTACCAACATGTGGATGCCAATTACCTTTACTAATTTTGTCGCGAATTAGTGCATCACGAGTTTGTTTATCAGGAATACGAAGTAACGCTTCTGCTAAACACATTAATGCTACACCTTCATGAGATGAAAGTGAGAATTCCTGTAACAATCCTTGCACCAAACCGGAACGACCACCTGCACTTTTTTGGTTCCTTAATTTGTTAGCAATATCAAAAGCCATTTTATGAACAGATTGTGAGTCTTGCTCATTAAAGCGTGCTTGCTCAAGCATTAAAGGAATAATTTCTGGTTCAGGGCGACGATAAGCAGCAGTAATTGAAGCTCGCAATACTGATTGTGGATGAATACTTTCAGCAAACTCTAAAAATGGTTGAGTTGCAACTGTTGCTGTATTGTTATTAGTAGGTAACTCATCTATTTCTGCATTGGCTTGAACACCTAGCAAATCATCAATGGATGCTCCCTGTTCGATTTTTTCTAAATAACTAAAAATTGCTTGCTTAATCAGCCAATGAGGTGTTCTATCAATTCGCTTTGCTGCCTCTTTTAAACGTTGGCGCGCTGCATCATCTAACTTAACACCCAGAGTTGTTGAAGCCATAGTCAAACTCCACAAGATTATAAAAAAGAATCTAAATAATAAAAAAGTTAGTTTTTACCACTTACTTTTTTGTGTTATTTTTACCCATTGTAAAAATATTGGAAAATATCATTCAATATCCATGCCAAAAGGTGCAACCGATATTTTTTAAGGTTGCACCTTTGTTCGGCACACTTATTGCAAGTTATTTTAGACAGGGAGAAAAAAACAGGAAAGTCAGGTTAACTTAAGCATTATATTTTAGATAAACAATAGATTCATTAAGAAATATATTAAGTTTTTCTTTAAGTTAACTAAAGGTGCAACCTTAATAAATAACTAATATTTACAATACAATCAGGAGTAATACCTGCATGTCAGCAAACTATCAAACGACAGTAACATTTATACTGTACATTATTTTAATGATCATAATTGGGCTGTACGCCTACCGTTCTACAAAAAACTTTGATGATTATATTCTAGGGGGAAGAAGTTTAGGTAGTTTAGTCACTGCCCTTTCTGCAGGCGCATCGGATATGAGCGGCTGGTTATTAATGGGTTTACCTGGTGCTATTTACTTATCAGGCTTATCAGAAGCGTGGATTGCCATTGGCCTAACAATAGGTGCATGGCTCAATTGGTTATTTGTTGCTGGAAGATTACGTGTACATACTGAACATAACCATAATGCATTAACCTTACCTGATTATTTTACTACTCGCTTTGATGACCATACTCGTTTATTACGTATTTTTTCAGCCCTTATCATCTTAATTTTCTTCACTCTTTATTGCGCATCAGGTGTTGTTGCAGGAGCTCGATTATTTGAAAGTCTCTTTAACTTAGCCCCTTTAGCAGAAGCACTTCATTTAACACCCTATACAGTTGCTATGTTATTAGGTGCAACCGCCACTATTATTTATGTCTGTATTGGTGGATTCTTAGCTGTTAGTTGGACTGATACTGTACAAGCTACATTAATGCTATTTGTACTGCTATTAACACCTGTTTTCGTTATTCTTTCTTTATCTGACTGGAACTCCACTGTTCAAACCATTGAAACAGTAAGAGAAAATATTGATGTATTTAACCTGTTTGCAGTAAAAGGAGATACGGTTCTCATTAAAACTATTGCCATTATTTCTCTAGCGGCTTGGGGACTAGGTTATTTTGGACAACCACATATCCTTGTACGCTTTATGGCAGCAGACTCAGTAAAAAATATTCCTAATGCTCGCCGTATTGGCATGAGCTGGATGATTCTTTGCTTAGGTGGTGCTGTTTCTGCTGGCTTCTTTGGTATTGCTTATTTTGCAAACAATCCTGACTTGCCTGGCGCTGCGATTGTAGCAAAGAACTCTGAATATGTTTTTATCGAGTTAAGTAAAGCATTATTTAATCCATGGATTGTTGGTATCGTTCTATCAGGTATTCTAGCAGCTGTAATGAGTACTTTAAGTTGCCAACTATTAGTTTGCTCTAGTGCTTTAACAGAAGATTTCTATAAACCATTCTTACGTAAAAGTGCTTCTCAAAAAGAATTGGTTTGGGTGGGACGTGCAATGGTATTAGTTATTGCCCTTGTTGCTATCTTCTTAGCACGTGACCCTGATTCTAAAGTACTTGGTATGGTTAGCTATGCATGGGCAGGTTTTGGTGCTGCTTTTGGTCCTGTGATTTTATTATCATTGCTCTATCGCAACATGACTAAAGAAGGTGCATTAGCGGGTATGATTATTGGTGCAGCGACAGTATTGATATGGAAACAATATGGCTGGTTCAACCTTTACGAAATTGTTCCTGGTTTTATCTTAGGTATTATTGCTATTTTTGTTGGTAGTAAATTAACTAAACCTACAGAACGTATGTTAAAGCGTTTTGATGAAGCAGAAAAAGAATATAAAACCTTAACAGGTAAATCTTAATTTTATAAGAAAAAGCAGATAGAATTATCTATCTGCTTTCTTTATTTATGATTTTTATCATATTTTTACTTTATTCCCCGCTCTAAACCCAGTATCATATTTCTCCTTATTATTTACCCCCCTTAAATAATGTTAGTTACTTTTCCTCGTATTGGCCCCTATCAACTAAGTGGCCGTCTTATACTCGCTCCTATGGCAGGTATAACTGATCGGCCACAACGCATGCTATGTCGCCGTTTTGGTGCCGCATTAGCTGTATCTGAAATGGTAACAAGTGATACACGTCTATGGAACAGTAACAAATCAAAACATCGCTTACCTCATCAAGATGATTTAGAACCTAGAGTAATTCAAATAGCTGGCACTGAACCAGAACAAATGGCTAATGCTGCTAAAGCTAATGTTGCATTGGGTGCACAAATCATTGATATCAATATGGGATGTCCTGCCAAAAAAGTGTGTAATAAAGCCGCAGGTTCAGCCTTAATGAAAGATGAAAAATTGGTTGAGAGTATTTTGCAAGCAGTAGTAAAAGCTGTTAATGTGCCTATTACTTTAAAAATGCGTACTGGTTGGGATAGCTCAAATAAAAATGCGCTGACTATTGCTAAAATAGCAGAGCAATCTGGCATTAAAGCTATCGCAATACACGGTAGAACCCGTACAGACTTATATAATGGAGAAGCTGAATACGATACTATTGCAGAAATAAAACAGCAAATTAACTTACCTATTTTTGCAAATGGTGATATTGCCTCTCCAGAAAAAGCACAATTTGTATTAAACTATACAAAAGCAGATGCTTTGCTTATTGGTAGAGCCGCGCAAGGTAATCCATGGTTATTTAGGGAAATTAATTATTTTTTAGAAACTGGGCATTATTATTCTTCCCCTACCTTTACCGAAAGAAAGCAAGTAATGTTAGAGCATTTAACAGCCTTACACATCCTTTATGGTGAAGCTATGGGAATGCGGATTGCAAGGAAACATATGGGTTGGTACTTGTCTTACCTACCCGAAGGTATAGTTTTTAAACAGCAATTTAATCAACTAGAATCCGCGCAAGAACAATATACCTATATTAAAAATATTTTTACTCAATGAACTACTTAGAACATGATAAACATGAAGGACTTAGACAGATGGTAACAAGTACTGTGCACAAAGCTGTACCACTCAGTACAAACTACATAGAAGGTCAAACTTTACGCAGCTGCGTTGAAAAAGCACTACAAACATATTTTGCTCAGCTTGATGGACAAAATACTATCGATCTTTATGATTTAGTTTTATCAGAAGTTGAAGCCCCCCTCTTTGCTACTGTTATGGAATATGTAAAGGGTAATCAAAGTAAAGCTTCAGAACTTTTGGGTTTGAATCGTGGTACATTACGTAAAAAATTAAAGCAATATAACTTACTTTAATTTTCATAAATTATAACTTCTAACTTGATGGACTGATCATGACTGACCAAACAATGCGTCTTCCTGTTCGTCGTGCACTTATTAGTGTATCTGATAAAACAGGTATTGTTGAATTTGCCAAACAACTTAGTGAACTTAATGTAGAAATTTTATCTACAGGTGGGACTTACAAGTTATTAAAAGATAATGCAATTAATGCTAAAGAAGTGGCGGAATATACAGGCTTTCCTGAAATGATGGATGGCCGTGTTAAAACCCTTCATCCCAAAATACATGGGGGTATTTTAGGTCGTCGTGGTACAGATGATGCAGTAATGCAACAACATCAAATTGACCCTATTGATATGGTTGTAGTTAACCTCTATCCATTTGCAGCCACAGTAGCAAAGTCTGACTGTGACTTACCAACAGCGATTGAAAATATTGATATTGGCGGCCCAACAATGGTGCGTAGTGCTGCTAAGAATCATAAAGATGTTGCAATTGTAGTAAATCACCAAGATTATTCTGTACTTATTGATAGTCTAAAACAAGGTGGTTTAACTTATGCAGAACGTTTTGGTTTAGCATTAAAAGCTTTTGAACATACTGCTGCTTACGATGGTATGATTGCTAACTATCTGGGTACTATTGATCAAGCTTCTGAGACATTAACTACCCAACATCGTATTGAATTCCCACAAACCTTTAATATGCAATTTATTAAAGCTCAAAATCTACGTTATGGGGAAAACCCTCATCAAAAAGCTGCTTTCTATGTAGAGGCCAACCCTGATGAAGCTTGCATTGCCACAGCAAAACAAGTTCAAGGCAAAGAACTGTCTTATAATAATATTGCTGATACTGATGCCGCATTAGAGTGTGTAAAAAGCTTTGTAAAACCAGCCTGTGTAATTGTAAAACACGCTAATCCTTGTGGTGTTGCGGTAGTTCCAGAAAATGAAGGTGGTATCCTTAAAGCTTATGATCTAGCTTTTGCAACAGACAGTGAATCAGCGTTTGGTGGCATTATCGCTTTTAACCGAGAGCTAGATGCAGCAACTGCTAAAGCTATTGTTGATCGTCAATTTGTGGAAGTCATTATTGCTCCAAAAATTAGCGAAGAAGCAAAAGCTGTGGTAGCTAGTAAAGCCAATGTACGTTTACTAGAATGTGGTCAATGGCCTGCCGAACGCCCAAGAGATTTAGACCTTAAACGTGTTAATGGTGGACTTTTAGTACAAACACGCGATATTGCAATGATTACTACTGACGATCTAAAAATAGTCACTAAACGCACTCCTACTGAAAAAGAAATTCACGATCTTATTTTTGCATGGAAAGTGGCTAAGTTTGTTAAATCTAATGCCATTGTTTATGCTAAAAACCGCCAAACAATAGGTGTTGGTGCTGGCCAGATGAGCCGTGTAAACTCTGCTCGGATTGCTGCTATCAAAGCCGAACATGCTGGCCTAGAAGTTAAAGGCGCAGTAATGGCTAGTGATGCTTTCTTCCCATTCCGTGATGGTATTGATAATGCTGCAAAAGTAGGTATTGCTGCCGTTATTCAACCTGGTGGATCAATGCGCGATCAAGAAGTCATTGATGCTGCTGATGAAGCAGGTATCGCTATGGTATTTACAGGAATGCGCCATTTCCGTCACTAATCTAATAGGAGCTAGACAATGAATGTATTAATCATCGGTAGTGGTGGTCGTGAACATGCTTTAGCGTGGAAAGTAGCGCAAGACTCACAAGTAGAAAAAGTATTTGTAGCACCTGGTAATGCAGGTACAGCTATTGAGGACAAATGTGAAAACGTAACCATTGATGTATTAGCATTAGAAAAACTCGCTGACTTTGCCGAAGAAAATGTCGATTTAACTATTGTTGGCCCTGAAGCTCCTTTAGTTAAAGGTGTAGTAAACCTATTTAGACAACGTGGTTTAAAATGTTTTGGCCCTACTGCTGAAGCAGCACAATTAGAAGGTTCGAAAGCCTTTACTAAAGATTTCTTAGCTCGCCATAATATTCCTACTGCCAGTTATCAAAACTTCACCGAAGTTGAACCTGCTCTTGCTTATTTAAAAGAAAAAGGTGCGCCTATTGTAATTAAAGCGGATGGTTTAGCTGCTGGTAAAGGTGTTATCGTTGCTATGACCTTAGAGGAAGCAGAAGCTGCTGTTAGAGACATGCTTTCTGGTAATGCGTTTGGTGATGCTGGGGCACGGGTTGTTATTGAAGAGTTTTTAGAAGGTGAAGAAGCCAGCTTTATTGTAATGGTTGATGGCGAACATGTGTTACCAATGGCAACCAGTCAAGACCATAAACGCGTAGGTGATGGTGATACTGGCCCCAATACAGGTGGTATGGGTGCTTACTCTCCTGCCCCTGTAGTCACTGCTGAAGTTCATCAACGAGTAATGGATGAAGTTATTTATCCTACTGTTCGTGGCATGGCCAAAGAAGGTAATATATACACTGGTTTCCTTTATGCAGGATTAATGATTGATAAAGCAGGTACGCCAAAAGTTATCGAGTTTAACTGCCGTTTTGGTGACCCTGAAACGCAACCTATTATGTTGCGTTTGCAATCTAGCTTAGTAGATTTAGTAGAAGCTGCTTTAGCAAAACAACTAAATACAACAACAGCAAATTGGGATAATCGTTGTAGCTTAGGTGTAGTGCTAGCTGCTGCTGGTTACCCTGCTGACTATCCAAAAGGTGATGAGATTACTGGTCTAGATTTAGCTGTCGCTAATAATGGTAAAGTATTCCATGCAGGCACAGCCTTAAAAGATAGTAAAGTAGTCACTAGTGGCGGTCGCGTACTTTGTGCTACTGCTCTAGGTAATACAGTATTAGAAGCGCAACAAAATGCTTATCAATTAGCTGAAAAAATTAATTGGAATGGCTGCTTCTATCGTAAAGATATTGGTTATCGTGCAATTGCTAGGGAACAAAACAAATAGATTATAAAAAAGGTAGCTAATTAGCTACCTTTTTTATTGCTCAATACTTAACTAATCTTTTGCAAATCTTGATCTACAATTAATAAATCTTTATTGTCAGAGTGGCTCTTAAAAATCTCGACTACACTCTCTAAACGTTGCCAATCTTCAGCACTAATAACTTGCTTTGCCTTAAATGGAATCACTTCATTACGATATCCTAAGCATACTGGATTTGGCATAAAATCTTGATAATAGTCAGTTGGCCCTTGACTACAAACACAAACACCTGCCAACCTACTCCCTTCTTTAAATTTTCCTACAGCCTTTTTAAAAGTAACCACTTTCACTCCCCAACGTGGAAGCTGATTTTTTGTTTTCATTAAGGGAGCCATAAAAAGAGCTTGGTAACTATCTTTTTCCACTTTAATAATACCTGGAATAATAGTACCTAAGTTAAAAGCAATGGTGCTAAAAAAACGATTAACAACATTAGTTACTTGTGTCCCTATAGTACTCAAAAACACCCCTATAATACCTATAATAAGAGGTGTCCATAGCCAATTAATCGTAAATAACCATGCGGCTAAGCCAATGAGCAATAATCCTGCTATTTTTAATACCCAACCTAATAATTTGGGCCTATTTGTACCTTTTTGTTTAATTGCAAATTGTTTTAAACGATTCATATCAAGCAAATTACTAGCAAGATTTAATCTACCATTTGTAACAGGCGCATCTGGATTAACATCTATAGGTTTACCAATTTTATGAATACCATAAAAATCTTCATTAAGAATACTTTCAACACGTTCCGCTTGTTCTTGTTGGTTATTTAAAATATATAACATTAATTGGTATTCTAATGCTTTCGCTACAATAACTTGCTCTTCTACATCGATTACATTGCTATATTTATCTATAAATATTTGTAGTTGTTCAATAACTGCAGCATATTGTTGCTGATCTTTAGTATCTTTAACTTGATAAAAATGTTTCTCAAGCCAAGCAAAACCATCACGCATTGTATACCCCTACATTAACTTCTATAAAATAAAAAAACACCATTGTTTTAAATGACAATGGTGTTTTTTACATAAATACCTCTTAACGCTCTAAATACTGTAGTTTATCTTTTACACCATCCCACTCTTCAGCATCAGGCAATTGATCTTTCTTCTCTGTAATATTTGGCCATGTAGCCGATAGCTCAGTATTTATCTCAACAAACTGTTGCATATTCTCAGGTAATTCATCTTCTGAAAAAATAGCTTTAGCAGGACACTCTGGCTCACATAAAGCACAATCTATACATTCATCTGGATTAATAACTAAAAAATTAGGCCCTTCATAAAAACAATCAACAGGGCAAACTTCTACACAATCTGTGTATTTACATTTAATGCAATTATCAGTAACAATAAAGGACATTCAATTTCTCCTAACGCTCACGGCAGCGGACGCAATTTTAACAGTTTTTATAACAACTTTGGCAGATTGTGCCCATATTTTTAGTTATATTATTATAATCAATTTTTCGATTATAACATTTTTAATAAGTAGTTAGGCTATTAGCTGAGCTGCCTAAATGTAATATTAATACGTTGCTCACCCAGTAATGGATGATTATTGCTCTTAATAGGTAACACACCATGAAATCGCAATCTATCCACTCCACCCCACACTAAAACATCTCCATGGGATAATACGAGTTTTTCTGTTTGATCCGTTCGTTTTAACCCACCCCACTGAAAAGTAGCTGGAATACCTAAAGAAAAAGAAACAATAGGTGCATTTAAATTTTTCTCATCTTTATCTTGATGAAGTGATAATTTACTTCCTATAAGATAGCGGTTGATTAGACAACCATCTGGTTGAAAATTAGGATAACCTGCTAAACCTGCTGCTTGTACAGCTAACTCTCTAAATAAACTAGGCATATTAGGCCAATGGCGCTGAGTGATCGGATCTTGTTGACTATAATGATAACCTTTTAAATCAGTTACCCAACCAACATTCCCACAATTAGTCATACCCACTGACATTTTATGACCATTGGGTGTTAACATTTTTCTAAAGGGAGCTTGTTTGGTTATTGTCTCTATTTCAGTAATGATTTCAGCAGTATACTCATTAATAAAATGACGAATTAGTAGTGTCCCTTCACCTAATCTTATTTGATTAAGTTCCTCATCATTTTCAAATAAATCATCTGTTATCATCTACGCTAACATACACTTTTATTTTCTTGTTTGTCTACAAGAAAACTATAACTCAGGGTATAAAACATACCTCTCACCATGCTGAACTCGCTTAAACGTAACCCCAAAAGTTTGATCTAATAATGGATTATTAATAAGCTGATCAGTACTACCATAAAAAACTACTTCTCCCTTATTTAGTAGAATGACTTTTTTAAAGTAGCGAAAAACTAAATCTAACTCATGCAAGCAAATAATGGCTAGTTGCTGTTTACCATACTCTACGAGCTGTTCAACTAATTGTAGACGATGTTTAATATCTAAGGCAGCACCAGGCTCATCAGCTACTAATAAAGGAGGATTACCCATTAAAGCCATTGCAGCTAATACCCTAGCTCGTTCCCCCCCTGACAAAATATCCCAATGACTATCCAATAAAGTTTCTAACTCAAACTGCTGACAAGTATTGGTAATTACTTGTTGTGAAACCACATTGCGGCTTGCCGCAAGGCTAATCAATTCCAAAACTGTCTGATTCCAACAGGGATTAAAGCTCTGCGGAATATAACCTAACAATTGTGCTCGCTGCTTATTAGTGTATTTAGTAAAAACTTTATTATTAAGTAATAGCCTAGCATTTACATTAATTTCTTGAATACCTGTCAAACACTTTATTAAAGTCGTTTTTCCTGAACCATTAGGACCAATTAAAGCGATAGCACCCTGCTCAGCTAATTGTAGTGACTCTATATTGAGGATGGTTTTATTACCATAGCTAATGGCTAAATTGGCGATATCAATCATCGTTTATTCCGCCTAGCTAATAGCACAATAAATAAAGGTGTGCCTGCAATAGCTGTAATTACCCCTAAAGGAATTTCTCCTGGTGATAGTAAACTACGCGCTAAGGCATCTGCTAAAGTTACTAAAATAGCGCCAATAATAGTTGCTTGTGGTAATAATCGTTTATGTTGGCTACCACTTAACCAACGCGCTATATGAGGTGCCGCTAAGCCAACAAAACCAATAATGCCACCTAAGGCTACAGCACAAGCAGTAATAGCAGAACCCACTAATAATGCTAAGAGAATAAAACGATTAACGGATAATCCCATTGTGGTAGCCATATTTTCACCCAACCCTAATAAATCTAGGCCATGGGCTAGGCGTAATGCAATAACTAAACCCATTATAAAAAGACCAGTGGCAATAATAAGCCCTGTCCAACTGGGAGTCTGAATACCCCCCATAAGCCAACTTAAAACTACTTGCAAACTAATAGTTTCATTAGAAAGCGACATCATTAAAAACGAACGTATCGCACTTAACATGGCACTAATGGCAACACCTGTTAATAATAAGGTAGTAACATCTAACGAACCCGTTAACCTTGCAATACTTAACACTAATAAAATAGTGGCAAAAGCGCCAACAAAAGAAAATAAGGGTAGGCTAATAGCCATGGGGATTGCTAATGGAACTAATAAAGCAATAGTAGCACCCACTGCGGCACCACCCGATGCACCTAATAACCAAGGTTCGGTTAGCGGATTACGAAATACTCCCTGAAAAATAGCGCCACTCAATCCCAACAAACCACCTACTAAGGCAGAGGTCAATACTCTAGGCAAACGCCACTGTGCTAGTAAACGAGCAGAAAGAGAATTATCACCCATTAATGCTTGCATAATTTCTATAGGATTAGCCCATGTATGACCTGCACAAATAGCTAGTGTTATAGTGAGTAACAAACAAATAAGCAATTTACCGTATAACTTCATTATTGCTTATCCCATTGTTGAAAAATTGTAGACAGTGATTCCACACCATCGATAACTCGTGGCCCAGAAATTAATAACTCCGCGCGTGAAACAGCTCTTACAAAACCTGTTTTAACTGCTTTCAACTCACCCCACCCCACTACACCTTTACTTAATTCTGCTAACTCTGTATCACTGCCAGCAAATAAAATAATATCAGGATCAGTTGCTAAAATAACTTCTGGCGATACTTGATTTAACTGGGGTAATACAGAACTATTTTCATCCAACACTAAACAACCACCTGCCTTAAGTACAATATCTGCAGTATAAGCATTTACTGAAGAAGCATAACGCCTTGCTACTAGCAATAAGCCATTACCTACTCTGCCTGTAATTAATATCACCTTAGGACAATGGGATAATTTTGACACAGCTTTTAATCTTTGCTGTATTGAAGCAACAAGCTGTTCACCTGTTTTGGGTACACCTGTAATTTTGGCAATTAATAAGATATTTTGCAGAATAGTATCAATCGAACCACCATTAACTACTAGACTAGTTACACCTAGTTTATCTAGTGCAGGAATAAGCTGATGGGTAGCTTGCCGAGCGGGAGTCATAATTACTAGATCAGGACTTTGTGCCACTATACTATCTAATGAAAACCCCAATCGCCCACCAATTTTTGGCACATCTTTAATACTATCAGGATAATAAGTATAACCATCAATTCCTATAATTAGTTTACTTAATCCTAAAGCTGCCACTATTTCTGTATTAGAAGAAAATACTGTAACAATACGTTGTGGAGCTTGTTGCATAACCACAGTTCGCCCCATAGCATCAACTACTTGTACTGGAAAATCTGCGGCATAGTTGGAATAACTACTTAACCACAGCACCCCAACTAGCAACAACTTAGACCATTTAAAAACGGTAGGTACTGCCCACATATACTGCTCTACCCATCATTGAAGTACCTAACCCACCATTAGAAGCAGCAGGATCTAGAATATAAGGCTTTTTATCAATAGCGATAAAAATAGGATGTTGGTTTTTATCAAATAGATTATTTACTTCAGCGAATACAGTTAAATTCTTATAAACCTCTACCTCACCTTTTATATTCCACACCATAAAAGGTGACTTACGGTGAATATAATTGCGATACGGTTCAGCACCAGCGATTAAACGCTCTTCAGTATCATACCACATAGGACCACGTAAAATTCCTGTTACTTGAATAAACCAAGGATAAGCTACTTCCCTTTGTCCAAATCTATTGGCTATCGATGCTTGATACTGATACATACGTTGTACTTTATCAGTATTGCGATCTTTCGCTCCTTTATCTTCCATATGGAAATTCCAAGCACCGTTTGCCTCGACATTCCATTGCCAATTATTCTGCCAACTTAGTAACTCATGCATCATAAAGCGGCTGTTTACTTCTATCCCTCTTACGACCACATCATCAGGATTATTGACATAATCTGATATATTACTGGTGTTACTACGTGGCTTGGTAATAATACGATCCTTAATTTTATTCTCAAAGTAAACCACATCTACCAACCAGCTATCACCTGAAAAAACAGCTCCTAATTCATACTGTTTGTTGGTTTCTGGCTTAAGTCCTGGTGTACCATAAATTTGTGAACCAGCTAAAGTGGTATAATCTGCACCCAACTCTGATGCTGTAGGTGCTCTAAATCCAGTCCCCATACTGGCTTTTAAATTTAGCCAATCGGTGGCTTGAAAGTTTAATCCTGTACTCCAAGTAGTTTTATAATAATGGGTAGAACCAGTTTGCTGATTTTGCAGATAAGGTGTTCTATCATAATAGGTTTTACCATCTGTATAACGAGCACCTGCTTTAAAAACTAACCGATCATCAAGAAATCGTTGAGCATCTTCAAAGTATAAAGCATACATTTTTTCTCTTTGATTATTGTCATAAGGCGATACTTGAGTCATTGGCGCACCATTTAAGCCAACTCTATAACGTGTAGAACGCAATTTATTCTTTTCTAGATCGGCACCTAATAACAAGGTATTGCTACTGGTTAAATCAACCTCTGGTTGAAACTTAAGTCCTACTGCACTTAATTTACGTTTATTATGGTCAAGGCTAGTACCTGCTGTACTTGGGGACGCCCATTTAAAATCATCAACATCTTCAAACCAATAATTATGTAGTTTCCAGCGGAGTCGATCACTATCAGTGCCATGTTTCCAAATAAGATCCGCTGATTTATTATAACGATCTTCTTTTGCATGATAGTTAGCGGCTGAACCACGAAAACCTACATCATAAACACCATCTTTACGTACGGATAAATCCACTAAATTAGTTTCATCAAGCTGCCAGCTAAAAGCACCTGTAAAACCATGTCGTTTCCAACTGGTATTATGCTGCTTACCACCACCTTGACCAGCATCATAATCATTTTGGGTAGCGCTATTGAAACCAAAATAGCCAGTAAACTGTCCATCTTCGCTTTGCCAACCATATTCGCCATGCCCATACGCTAGCCCAAAGGAGCCTCCTTTTAAAGTAACCTTGCCGCCTTTGGTGTTATGACCATTTTTCATAATGATATTGATAACCCCACCAATGGCTTGGCTACCATAGATAACTGAGGCGGGGCCACGAACAATTTCAATTCGATACACATCACTGGGTGATAACTTAGATAAGTTGGCTGTGCCTGCCCTACGACCATTGATTAGCACTAAAACTTGGCTTTTAAAATCTTTGCCCTGTCCATCAGTAGATGCACCACGAATATTGATTGATGTTTGCCCTGGCGTCCATTCACTAAAAAAGCCTACTGCATTCTCAGCCAATAAACTGGTCAAATCAGACGCACTAGAGCGTGCTATCTGTGCTTGATCGATAACTTGTACGGTTGAGGTAGCACTTTTTAAATCCTCGTAACGTGCCGAAGCAGTAACAATAACTGGATCTAAAATTAATAAATCATCCTCCCGTTTGGTCTCCTCTGCCATTAATGGTGTAGAACATATTCCCATTACCCCAATAATAACTACTCTTTTAAGTATCATATTCTTTACCTTTAGCTATAACAATAATGCAAAAGGTAGGTATTTTTATAAAATAAAAAGCCTGACTGTAAACAGGCAGGCTCTTAAGGCAATCAATAGCATTATAATCACCTATACAGCAAGTGATTATAATAAAAATTATTGCTTTCCTTCCCACCGAAGAAAAAATCAAGGTATTTAAACAGGTCTTCTGGCTTAGCCTCATCCTCACCTGACTCTTCCCAGATTAATATCCAGTGAGCTTACTCAGGTTCGTCAGCATTACAGCAGCGGGGGCTGCGGAGGAATTACACCTCACTTCCGAAGTTATTTATACTTAACCTATAAACACTTCATTATTTAAATACAGACTTTGAATAATAATACACATTATTATTTTCAATAGTGTTGTATAAAATCAATTTAAGTATTTTTAATAGGTTAGTATTATCAATAATATAGTTCAATTATTTATATAGTAATGATAAATTTATGATGGTAGATTTCTAAAGAACAAAGCAATGGAACGGCTGTATTCACCATTGCTTATCCTAATTAAAACTACTTAATTTTCTTTTGCCATCCGTATAATAATTCTAAGGCTTTGAAAGGTGTTAACTCATTTAGATTAATCATTGCCAACTCTTCTATGACTGGGTGAGTTGGCGTACTAAATAAGTCCGCCTGAATAGGTGTTGCAACAGTAGCTTCGATATTATTTACTAATGTTTGACTAGCAACAGTCGTATCTATAGCAGTAGCTTCCAACTTAGCTAAATGGTCTTTTGCCCTATTAATTACAGCTTGTGGTACACCTGCTAATTTGGCTACTGCCAAGCCATAACTTTGACTAGCTGGCCCTGCTATTACATGATGCAAAAACACAATAGTATCGTTATATTCTGCGGCTTTAAGATGAACATTTGCTACATTTGCTAGAGTTTCCGGTAAGGTAGTTAACTCAAAATAATGCGTTGCAAATAAGGTGAAAGCTTTTAGTTTAGCTAAATATTCAGCTGCCGCCCATGCTAATGAAAGCCCATCAAAAGTACTGGTGCCACGCCCTACCTCATCCATTAATACTAAACTTTGCTCAGTGGCATTGTGTAAAATATTAGCTGTTTCTGTCATCTCCACCATAAAGGTAGAACGACCGCCCGCCAAATCATCACTTGAGCCAATACGAGTAAAAATCCTATCTACTAAGGAAAGTTTACAAGTTTGTGCAGGCACATAACTACCAATATGAGCTAATAATACAATTAACGCTGTTTGTCGCATATAGGTAGATTTACCACCCATATTAGGCCCTGTAATAACCAGCATTCGGGTTTGATCATTTAATGTAAGATCATTAGCTACAAAGGGAGTATCAAGCACTTGCTCTACAACTAAGTGGCGACCCTGTTCAATAGCGATACCTGTTTCTTCTACAAATTCAGGGCAATTTAAATTTAGGTTTAATGCCCGCTCTGCTAAATTACAGAGTACATCTAATTTTGCTACCGCCTCTGCTGTTTTCTGTAATGGCTGTAATTGTAGAATAAGCTTTTCTATTAACTCATCATAAAGTGCTTTTTCTCTGGCTAAAGCACGGCTCTTAGCAGATAGTGCTTTATCCTCAAACTCTTTTAACTCAGGAGTAATATAACGCTCGGCACCTTTTAAAGTTTGCCGACGAATATAGTCAACGGGAATTTCAGCATTACCAGCTTGAACTTTAGAAATTTCAATATAATATCCATGAACACGGTTATACCCTACTTTTAAGGTGGCTATACCTGTTCTTTCTTTTTCCCGAACTTCTAAATCCATTAAGTATTGACCTGCATTTTCACTGATATTGCGCAGATCATCTAGCTCTTGATCATATCCTTCTGCTAATACGCCTCCCTCACGAATTACCACGGGTGGATTTTCAATAATAGCTTTTTGTAAGGTAGCTGATAACTCAGGGTACTCTGTAATATATTGAGTGAGCTTTTGTAATTTGCTATTTTCTAAACAGGTTACTTTTGCTTGTACCGCAGGCAAAATGATCAGTGAATCACGTAGTTTAGCTAAATCCCTTGGTCTCGCATTACGTAGACCTATTCTAGCTAATATCCGCTCCATATCCCCTATTTCTTTTAATAGTGGCTGGATAGGTTCAAAACAATAGTTATCTAATAAGCAAGCAATAGCCGCTTGTCTTGATTGAATAACGTTAATTTGGCGTAACGGCTTATTTAACCATCGAGCCAGTAAACGACTTCCCATGGTTGTTTGGCAACGATCTAGTACTGCTAACAGGGTATTATCTAAACCACCATTGAGATTAGTATCTATTTCTAAATTGCGTCTACTTGCACTATCTAAAATTACGCTGTCTTCTATACGCTCATGGTGAAGCCCCTGAATATGGGGTAACGCTGTACGTTGCGTTTCTTTCGCATAGATAAGTAAACAACCTGCCGCACCAATAGCTAACTTTAAATGTTGACAACCAAACCCTGCTAGATCTTGTGTGCCAAATTGCTCACAGAGTCCTTTAAAAGCAGTATCTCTATCAAAATCCCAAATCGGCCGACGATGTGCTCCCTTACGTTTTTCAATCGGTAAGCCCATAGGCCAATCGTCTGGATACAACAGTTCAGCAGGATTTAATCTTTCTAACTCTCCTAATAAACTGTCCCATCCTTGTAACTCTTGAACAGAAAAACGACCACTAGCAATATCTAATACAGCTATACCAAAGCATTTTTCATCACCCAGTACAGCAATTAATAAATTATCTCTTCTATCTTCTAATAACGCTTCATCTGTTACTGTACCAGGGGTAATAATACGAACTACTTTACGCTCTACAGGCCCTTTACTGGTAGCAGGATCTCCCACCTGTTCACAGATAACGACAGATTCCCCAAGCCTTACCAATTTAGCTAAATAACCTTCTACCGAATGAAAAGGTACACCAGCCATAGGAATGGGATTACCTGCTGAATTACCACGAGCCGTTAAGGTAATATCTAGTAGCTTAGAAGCTCTTTTGGCATCTTCAAAAAATAGCTCATAGAAATCTCCCATTCGATAAAACAATAATTGACTTGGATAGTCCTGTTTTATCCCTAAGTATTGTTGCATCATAGGAGTATGTGAAGAGAAATCGATTTTATCCATTAATAGAAAACCATTTTTATTCGCTAGTTATGATTTGAACTGTTTAGTATAGACTAATACCATAGATAACAATTAAGAAATTATAAATGATTTTAAAAACAAAGATCTTTTTATTTTTACACTTATAAATAAGAAACTCATAATCCATAAAACAATTTATGGACTATGAGAACTCATGTTAAATTAACTTATTCAAACATAGCATAATCATATTGACTTGCTATCAATTTTGCTCCACAACCTGTTTTCATCCCCTCAACAGCTACAGGAACACCTTTATGATCTAGGCAACCTGATCCCTCTACTATGCGGTAAACACCATCACATTTAGGACAGTCTACTAAATCACCAACACAAGCTACAGGCTGTCCTTTATATTCACATCCTGATAAACCTGTAATAACTTTACCACCATGATCTGTACGATCTCCCAATAAAATAACAGGTTTTATACATTTCTTACCAGCTGCGGCACCAACCAAAACTGCAGCACCAGCTACCAATGGCGGAAGAGCAACAGCACCTATTACTGCACCAGCTGCAGCGGTAGTAACGGCAGCTTTTGCAACAACTGCAGTAGCGGCAGCGGCAGCGATTTTAGCTAAAATCGCTGCTATTATTAAAGCTGTTATAGCGACACAAACAACAATAGCGGCTAATAAAATAACCAACGGAGCAGCCAAAATTGCCAAAGCTGCTAATAAAACTAAAATAATCAAAGCTGCCGCAGCAATTAAAATAATGGCTACAATAGCAGAAATTAGAGCATAAGCTGCTAGTAAAATTAGGGTCGCAACAAGCAACAAAGCCACTAATAAAATCAAAGCCAGAATCACAATACCTGGTGGTACAGTCACTGCAATTAATACCAGTAAAGCTAATAAAGCGGCCGCAGCCAATAAAACTAACGCAAGGGGTATGCTCAATCCTGGTAACAGTAAAGATATTGCTATAGCTAACGCTATTAATAAAGCGATGGCTGCAATCACAACAATTGCAGGTGGGGCAATAACAATGCCATAAGCTCCAATTACAATAATAGTAGCTAAAACTAATACACCTATTACTGTAGATACCGCCGCTATTAATATTGCAGGTGGTACTGCTAATATAGCTAATAAAATTAATGTATCAATTGCAACAATTCCAATTAAAATAGCTATAACTATTGCAGGTGGCGTAACAACAATGGCCAAGGTAATTAAAACTATACTTGCTAGTATAGTCGCTAATGCTTTTAAACTTAGCATACAGACACTCCAAGATTTCTATAAGTATTAATAACTATTTCATATATTTATTAACCAACTATAAAGATAAATACCGATACAAACCTGTATAGCCTATAGTTAGTTAATAAGTACTTATTCACTATCAATTAGAATTAACATGCTTTTGCCAGCATGTACTTACATTCCGTTTATAGTGTTTAATAGTTTGTTTTTTCTTTTTATGTCTGAATCTTAAAGCTTTGAGTTTTTCCTCAAAATAAATATAGTTTTCACTTTTTATGGTTTTAAGATTTTTTGAAGTTACATGCTCAGCACTGACTGTTAAAGTTGTATTAATTAAATCTAAACCACTATGATTAATAACTAAATGATGGTTTTTAACATTAACACATAAAGCATCTCCCACGCCTATTGGATTAACTTCATTAATAGGATTATGTGGATATTGATACAGGTTACTAATATTTGACCAATTTGTTGGATTCTGTGAATTATACCTTCCTAACTCAGGCAAATAATATCTATGATAATTGTAATAGAATCCTGATTCTTCATCCTCTAGCTGACCTTGAAAACGTATTGGTTGTTCAACTTTACTATCTAGATCAGTAATAGCTTTCCAATCATTTGGTTTAGCAGACCAAAGAACTTCACCAAACTCATTAGTCAGCCTAAGTGGTGTACCTAAATGATCTGTATGATAGAAAGCTATTCTCAAATCTTCATGGGTAAACTGTAACTCTTTAGGCAACTCAATATTTGCTTGCTCTATTTGACGGCGACTACGACGTAATTCTATAGGCACACTTATAGCCTTGTGTTCTATACGTAACATGGGAATAAACGTATTAGGTTGATACACAATTGTTCTTTCTTTATTATCTTTAGCTTCTGTACATAAATTATCACCATGCCAGCCATAACGTACTACATTTGTTACATTATTAGCTTTTACTACTTTCCGTATACGACGTGAAAATGGATCATAATAATAATCAGCATATAATTCCATATGACCATTATTAAGCTTTATAAACCGTGCTACTCTATTTAAAGCATCATATTGCAGTTGTATTTGACTTCCATCTTTACGGGTAATATGAGTCAAGTTACCTAGCTCATCATATTGATAGCGGTTATCGTTAAATTCTGTTATTTGGCTATTAAACCATTTTGCTTTAGTAGCTAGTTTATTTTTCTGAATATTAGGATGGTAATTTATATTTATAAGGTCATCAAAATCTCGATTACCTATATTTAAATCATATAATGTCGAGGATTGATGTACTCTTTTTTCTACTAATTCTTCTTGCTGATTTGGTATACACCAATTACCAGCTGGATCAAAGTGATATTGATATTTTTCAAGGTCATGCTTACTTTCTATCAGACGTCCAGAGTTATCATAAGAATAAAGTACATCAGGTAATAAATTGTCTTTAATTTGTTTGATATAACCTAGTTGATTATATTGATATTGTCTTTGCCAATCATGATTATTACCACTCATTGCCCATTTTGCTAACTGCCCTAATTCATTATAGGTAGTTTGTACTTTAAATAAGGGACTATTAGTTCCACTAAACGATACATTTCGGCTGACTTCACGATAGAGATTATCTCTTTCAAATAACATTTCTATCTGAGCAACTTGCAACCTTTGTAAATGGCCATTACCACAATAGTTCCAATCTATAGAGGGTGCATTATTATAGATGGTTGTTTGAGGATTATTTAATACATCATAACTTTGATCTACCTGATAATACCAGCTATCCTCAAGATGTGTTTGGTCTTCTTGAATAAGCCTACCAGCTTTGTCATAAGTAAAATTCAGCTTAACGAAAGGATTAATAGCTTGGGCTAATAATCCATCTTTACGCCATACAAAAATTTCGTTAATTTCCCCACAAGATTCTGTAGCAGATAATTTTCTTTCTACCAAACGCCCCATAACATCATAGCTATAATTAACTACTCTACCTGATGAATCTTTGGACTCTATCAGCTCATCCGCATCATTGTATTGATAATATTTTGCACTACCATCAAAATTATTAGTTTGAACAATACGTCCTAATTCATCATACTCAAAACTAGCTTTTGCATTATTCTGATTAATGACACTAACTAATTGACCTTTTTCATTATAAGTATAGTTAATTTCAAGCTTTGCTGGATCAATAACTTTTACCACATTGCCAAAATGATCATAAACAAACTGAGTTACTGATTGATCTACACTTATAATAGCATCACATTTACCCAAGTTATTATATTGATAATTAATTTCTGTTGTATCTGGTAACTGTACTTTAATTAAATGACCACTTGTATCATATTCAAATTTTGTGGTTTCCTGTTTAGCATTTGTTTCGCTGATTAAACGGCCTATAGAATCATATTGCTTTTTAGTTACCTTTCCTGCTGAATCAGTAAAACTAGCCAATTGCCCTAATTGATTCCATTCCAATTTAGAAATACCGCCACTAGCATCAATAATCTCACTTGGTAAATGTGGAATATCAGGATTATTGTATTGATAGCTTATAATAGCTCCTGTAGCTTCCGTATAGGTGACTAGATTACCCTTATTATCATAAGCCATCTCTATTGTTTGACCTTCAGGTGCTCTCACTTTACTTGGTTTACCTGTTACCACATCAAATTGGTAATGCCATTCCCCCCCATCAGGTTGAATAACTTGTGTAACATGACCATAATCATCTACTCGATTAACTTGTTTCCTACCTAATGAGTCTGTGGTTGCTACTAATCTTCCATAATTATCATATTCATATTCTATACAAGTACCATCAAAACGCTCATGTTTTGTCCAGCGTATTGCACCTTCTTTACCTGAAAAATGATAACGTTCAACTCTGTTAAAATTATCCCTCACTTCAGTATGATCATCACAATAACGGTAATAACGTGTTAAACCTTTATTTTCAGTTTGTTCAATGACTTTACCAAGAGCAGTATATTCATCCCACACATAACGGACCGTTTGGCCATTTGGTTTACTATGAGAAACCATAATATGATTTTCCCAAGTAAACATTCGAACTATATTATCTTTGGAATCTTTAATTAATTTTAAATCTCCATTCTCATAAAACTCATACTTTACTAACCACTCTACTTGTGGTGACTCAAGGCTAAGATTATTTATTTGTGTACCTTGTAAATCTAGACTATCTATTAATCCCACTGCGTCTAAACGATAGCCTGAATCCCCTTGATGTAATGTAGGATATTTTGTATTTAAAAACACATATAGTCGGTCTGCACTATCCTTAACCGTATTAATTAATCCTTGATTTGACCAATAAAACTCTGTTGTATGGCCATTACGATCAAAAATAGTTTGTAAGCGCCATTTATTGATAACTTTCTGAAATAAAAATACTTCAGTATCATAAAATATAAAGTAGGAATTAGCATCTTGTTGTAATTCAGATGGAATCACCTCCCAAGAATCATCCCAAGCTATGGCTAACTCAGAATAACCGCCCCGACGAATCCAAAACTGCTCACTACCAGAAAAGATTGCTTGGCCTGGCATTAAGCCACTAAATTGAATACGACGCCCGACCGAATCAATAACAATTGTTTGCTCTTCATTAATCTCTAACTCTATTCCTTCCGCCGGAATTGACCAACCTTGCCCTAAACTACCAACTCTTATATCTCTTGAGTTGTAACTACGGCTAAATACAAAAGGCATTGGTGCGGCTAATTTAAAATCTATTTCTTCTGGTAATACTTTACAACCTAAAATAGGATTAACAGGTGAACCAATTAATAAACTATGTGGGTGCATACTATTACTAACACCCTCGCCTTCATTTAAGATTGGCTGAGTAACAGGTATTTTAGGAAGAGGTATATCTGTATTAGGTGAATATTTTTGTCCTTGTCTGATTAAAGGGTTAGGAAATTTACCAGTCCAAGGAGTACCCACACCAGGAACCCCTACACCGAAATGGATTAATGGACTACTACTTACACCACTGGCGTCAATCTTAATAAAATGACCTGCAGCTTGCAGAGTCAATTCACTACCAGCATCGATCACTACCTTATTTCCAGCTTGAAGATGAATCTCATTATTAGCCAATAGCAAATAACTGTTATCAGCTTTCATATGCATATTACTACTGGTTGAAACAGATAAATCATTTAAAACTTGAACTCGACGTTCATTAGTAACTCGTAAATGATCTGAGCCTTGGATAAATTGAATACGATCATTACCAACATTATTAGTTTGATTATGCAAGACCTCTAAATTCATATCACGTTGTGCATGAATATAAATCTCTTCTTGAAATTTTTTATCCTCAATACGTAGCTCATTAGAACCTAAACCACCTTTAGAGCTATTGGTTTTAAACACTGATTTTGTTTTATTAGCAGGCAGATCATAAGGTAATTTATTAGTACCATTGTGAATACAACCAGTAATTAATGGTTGATCCGGATCCCCCTCAAGAAAGGTAATAACCACCTCCATACCAATACGAGGGATTGTAACAGCACCATAACCATTATGTGCCCAACTACTTGCCACACGAACCCAACAACTAGAGTTCTCGTTATAATCACCCTCCCTATCCCAATGAAATTGTACTTTTACTCGGCCATATTCATCACAATAAATTTCCTCCCCTTCTGGCCCAACTACTTTTGCCGTTTGACCTCCTAATACTTTTGGTTTTTGATGGTCTAATGCGGGTCGCCATACTACATCCCGAGGAGTAGCAGTAAAAATATTACGATAACCTTGCTCAAAATCATCAATAAATATAAATTCAAAATCATCATCTACAATATTTTTAAGCTTTGCTGTTTGCCCACTACCATATGCCTCAAGCACCTGTGGCTGCTTCCCTTGGTGACGAATATTATTGACTAGCCAAGGATCTGTTGCATCTAAACTCGGATGATCATCAATAGAAAAGAAATAACCAGAATGCAAATCAGGAACATCACTATATCCTTCAGCTAATACTTGATCCTTTCGTAATCTTTCAACAGCAATATTCGCTAAATACTTTGCCCTATTACCATTATCAAATCGACCAGGATAATCATAAAACTCAATATCAGGCTCTACAGCACCATTTGCTTTAATACTTTGCTTGCCTTCAACCTGTCCTTCAGGAATTTTAGTATTTTTAAAATTATAATCACGCCAGGTTGCACGTTTAGTTTTGCTTGTTAAATTTACATCAAATGCTTTAATTACAGGCTTATCTGCTACAAATCCATTATGAGCTACATAACGAATAGCTTCTTCAAGACTTGGAAAAATGGGCTGACTATCACCAAAAACCATTTTATGATCTGATAATGAATGTTCAAAATGATAATGAATACCTTCCTCTTCACAAAGGCGCTGGATAAAACAAGCATCTGTTTCATCATATTGTACACAGTATTCTCGTTCCGGATATTTAACTGGCCCCAAACGAAATTCGTGCTGCGTCCCTTCTAGAATGCCATATTCAGACAGTATTTGGGAAATAATTTGTGGTACGGTTTTGTGTTGAAATATTCGTTGATTATAACGTTTTTCAAGATGTTTGAACCTAGGCGTCAAAATAATACGATACTCTGCATACTCTCCACCTACAGGCCCTCTCCTAACTGATTCGATAACTCCATGAATGCCTTTCTTCTTATCTGGTGTAAAAGCAAGAAATGCTTGTCTATTTAACAATGTCGTAATATCAAATCTAACATTTTTATTAATTAAATTAATTTCAAAATGATAGGGTTTATTGATTGCTTCCTTGCCATCAAAGCTAAGTACTTGTAAGCCTGTATTCTCCATTCCCCCAATATCCAGAACAAAATGAACCTCACTAGCATTATGGAACATGCTATTCCCCTCCCTTTTAATAAAAAACAACAATAATTTATAAGTATACTTTTATGTAATTTAAAAAAAGTATTACACCAAAATTTAATAAAATAAATAAACCTAAAGTATAATTGTTAAATTTAGTTTTATAAGAAGATTAATAAATCTCAATTAATATTTTAAAAAAGAAACTTCTCTATAACAGTACTTTCAGCATAGAATACAGTTCCACTAAATAATATAAATAGGCTTTTAATTAAATTATCAAATTAAAAGAATTTTATTTCTAACGAGTTAAATTATGACATTACCAATCCTTCGCCTTAATGCTAATGCTGACCGTCGTATCCGTGCAGGACATTTATGGGTATATAGCAATGAAATAAATAATCAAGTTTCTCCCTTACAGGGATTTATTAGTGGTGATCAAGCTATTTTGGAAAATTCAACAGGTAAGCCATTAGGTGTTGTAGTGTTAAGCCCTAACAACCTTATTTGTGCAAGAATTATTTCTAGAAACACAGAGCATACATTAGGAAAGTCATTATTAGTACATCGTATTCAAGTAGCCCTATCATTAAGGGAACGCATTTTTAACAAGCCTTATTATCGCTTGGTATATGGTGACTCAGATTTATTACCAGGTCTTATTGTTGATCGTTTTGGTGATATTCTGGTAGCACAACTAAACTCAGCTGCTATGGAACAACATAAAGACGAAGTGCAAGCTGCACTCATTCAAGTATTAAAACCTAAAGGTATTGTATGGAAAAATGATAGCTCATCTCGTAATGCTGAATCATTACCTAGTTATGTTGAAGTTGCTTACGGTGATGTACCTGAATGGGCCTCTCTAGAAGAAAATGGTGTCATTTTCGAAGCCCCCATTCTTGAAGGTCAAAAAACAGGTTGGTTCTATGATCATCGCTTTAATCGCGCCCATCTTATGCCTTATGTGAAAGGTAAACGTGTCTTGGATTTATTTAGTTATATTGGCGGCTGGGGTATTCAAGCTGCTGTTAATGGTGCAACAGATGTTACCTGTATAGATTCATCTGCTTTTGCTTTAGATGGTGTGGAGCGCAATGCTACCTTAAACAAAGTAGCAGAAAAAATCACTTGTATTGAAGGTGATGTATTTGAAGCAATGAAAGAGTTAAAAGCCAATAATGAGAAGTTTGATGTTATTGTTGCTGATCCCCCTGCTTTTATTAAACGTAAAAAAGATTTTAAAAATGGACAAGCAGCCTATCATCGTCTAAATGAACTTGCAGTTAGGCTATTAGAAAAAGATGGTCTGTTAGTTAGCGCCTCTTGCTCTATGCATTTAGCTGAAGAAACATTAGTAGATATTGTGCAAGGTGCTGCACGCCATAATGATCGTTTTATGCAAATTATCGAACGTGGTTCACAAGGCCCAGATCACCCTGTGCATCCAGCTATTATGGAAACACGCTATATTAAATCATTACTATGTCGCGTATTACCCAACTAATTTTTTTTGGGTATCCATTAACCTACCCTGAACTAACAGTAAGGAAAATTTATATTTTCCTTACTGTCTACTAACCATCAGCTAATTTTAATAGCTTAATTGCTTTGCTGTTAAACCTTGAAACTTAAATGGTTCACTTGCTTTATATTGGCTATTAACATTGCCTGAAAAGATATTACGCTGTCCTTGCCCTAACTTTAGCGTTTTTACTGTTCCTGTTTCTTTTGAAAAATCAATTTGATTTAGATTAGTCCAAAAAACATTCGGAGTTAAAGCTGATTCAAAAAAGTATAAACGACGCTTATGGTCATACAAGGTACGCCATCTTGTTGATGAAATCTCTGGTGATGCCTCTGTTGTCAAACCATAAGGAACTGAAATATTACGAATAACACTAAAGACACTGGCTACTGCTGTATTATCATCTATTTGCTTAGGGAGACTATTAATATAAAAAGAAGCCCGAGCAAATCTGTCAGCCGCACGATTAGTTCCTGGTAAAAATGCTAGTCCACCAATATCTTGCCAATATTTTTCCATCTCTAACTGTTTATCATATGTTGGAGAGTTAGTCATTACTTGATATTGACGATTATGATGGATCACTTGATCCCCATTAATATACTCAATAATTGCACTATCACCTGTATTATCTGATAACGATAAATGTAACGTTGCCAAACGACTTTGACCTGGAACATTATCAGTCATGACAGTTAATGGATGCTGTTGTAAATAAGTAACTGCCTCAGCTACTGTTGCAAAGTTATCGAGCATAAATTGTGCCCATATAGAAATTGATAAGGCATGTCCTGATGCAGGTTTTGTCGAATACTCTGATTCTGCTAGCCATAATAAATTAGCGACTAGCCCTTTTTCATTAACACCATCTGTTGTTGCCACATCATAACTTGAAGCAATAACGCTACCATATTTTGATTGCCAACTGATTGATTGCTCACCTACCAAACCATTACGTTCTATTCCCCTTGGAAAAATCCACAAGTTAGTATCAATTTCATCTTTCCAATCCATAGAACGTGCGGTAATTATTTGTTGATTCTCACCTAAAAAAACTATACGAGTACAAGCATCACTGGTTGCTATAAAGCAAACCAAAGTAGCTAAAAAGCTACTATATAACTTAAGGTGACGTAATTTAAAAAGCTTCATCAGATTTCTCCATCATAACCAGTTAGTAACTACTTAATATTCATGATCAAATAGTATGGTTTTTAAATCATACGAAGCTAATTATTAGTTTTTTTTCTTAAGAAGAAAATTATCTTATAGGAGGGGGGGGTAAGTTAAAATTTATCACTTTTTTCTATTCTTTCTTATAAGGATTTTCTTATACTATTTAGTAATAATCTAGTTAATATCGACTTGTTTGTTGCATATATGGAACAATGATATCCATATAAAGGGCTTATTGTTATTTAAAAAACACTTAAAATAGATACCATGTTTTTCCAAAAATATACTTAAGCAAATAAATAAGGATTTAATATGACTACAGTAGCAATTGTTTATTTTAGTGGTTATGGCCACACTAAAAAACTAGCTGAAGCAGTACAACAAGGTGCAGCAGACAATGGTGCAAATGTTAAGCTCTATGCTATTTCTCAAGAAGGTGATTTACCAGAAAGTGATTTTGAAGAAATTGGTAAAGCTGATGCTATTATTTATGGTAGCCCCACTTACATGGCTGGCCCTGCTTGGCAATTTAAGAAATTTGCTGATGCTACTTCTAAAATTTGGTTTATGAGACAATGGCAAAATAAAGTAGCAGCAGGCTTTACTAACTCAGCTTCTGCTAATGGTGATAAAGGCCAAACTTTAAATTATCTATTTACCTTAGCACAACAACACGGTCAAATTTGGGTAGGTTTAGGTTTACTACCTTCTAACACCAAAGCACATAGTTCTGCTGATATTAACTGGTCTGGTGGTTCAATTGGTGTAATGGCTATCTCTCCTTCTGATGCATCACCAGAAGAAGCACCACACAAAGGTGATTTAGAAGCTGCTAAAGCATTAGGTAAACGTGTTACTGAAATTGCTACCAAATTGAAATAGTCTCAAATTATAGGAGAGTTAAAAACTCTCCTATAAAACGTGCTTATTTTTCTGCTAGTTTCTTTAACTCTTCTGCACGCAACTCCTTACGCAACACCTTACCCACATTAGTCATTGGAATAGAATCCCTAAACTCAATATATTTAGGGCGCTTATAGCCAGTAAGGTTATTTTTCATATATTTCATTACTTCATCACGAGTTAACACAGTGTCTGGCTTAACCACAATGAATAATTTAACAGCTTCACCTGACTTTTCATCAGGAATACCAATAGCTGCTGTGTGTAACACACCTTCTATCTGTACAGCCACATCTTCCACTTCATTGGGATAAACATTAAAACCTGATACCACAATCATATCTTTCTTACGATCAACAATACTTAAATAACCATCTTCACGGGCAATCGCTATATCACCTGTATGTAGCCATCCATCACTATCAATCACTTCTGCGGTTTCTTCTGGCTTATTCCAATAGCCTTTCATTACTTGTGGACCTTTTATACAAAGCTCACCACGCTCGCCAATAGGTACTTCATTGCCCTCATTATCAACAATTTTACATTGGGTTGAAGGTAAAGGCAGGCCAATACAACCTGTTTTAACCCAATTAGGCAAAGGTGGATTGGCAGTAATAACAGGACTTGCCTCTGTCATACCATATCCTTCACAAATTTGACAGCCCGTTAATTGTTGCCAACGTTCATTAGTGGCTGGCTGTAATGCCATACCACCTGATAAGGAAAGTTTTAAGTTAGAAAAATCCAGCTTTTTAAATTCCTCATTATTACAAAGTGAAGCAAACAATGTATTTAAACCAATAAATACAGTAAATGGATACTTAGCAACATCTTTAATTAATCCTTTAAGATTTCGAGGGTCGGTAATCAAAATATTATGGCCACCTAATACCATCACTACCATGCAATGAATAGTAAACGAATAAATATGATATAAAGGTAATGGTGAGATAACAATTTCTGTTCCCTCAGAAAGCCCTACCCCCATAAAATATTTGGACTGCATCATATTGGCCACAAGGTTACGATGAGTTAATGATGCGCCTTTAGCAATCCCTGTAGTACCACCCGTATATTGTAAAATAGTGACATCTTCCGGACTTGGAGTAATCTCTTTAAACGGTTTATTCGCTCCTATAGCTAATGCTTCTCTAAAAGATACTTTATTAGTAATTTGATAAGGTTTAACGAGTTTTTTAACATTTTTTACTATAAAGTTGGTAATGAATCGTTTTATAGGGGGTAAAAAATCACCTATCTCACTAACAATGACATGTTTAATTTTTGTATGAGGTAAAACCTCTTGTACCATATGTGCAGTCGTGGATAAACAAATAACCACTTTTACCTCAGCATCATTAAATTGATGTTCCATTTCCCTAAGGGTATACATAGGATTGGTGTTTACAACAATAAAACCCGCACGAATAATACCAAATATAATAATAGGATATTGCAACGTATTAGGTAGTTGTACAGCTATACGATCACCAGGATTAAGTTCTGGAATACTTTGCAAATAAGCTGCGAATTGTGCTGATAATTGGTTTACTTCACGATAAGTTAAAGTTTTCCCCATATTGGTAAAAGCAGGTTTATCTGCAAACTTGTCACACGACTCGTGAAAAACATCTAGCACGCTACTGTAGGCATTAACATCTATCTCAGCTGGAATAACTTCTGGATACTTATCCTGCCAAAACCCCTTATACATAGCATCTTCCTTCTATTCAATTAACCATTATTTTAAAACTATTGTTTTACTTTTATTAAATTTACCACAGCTAATATAAGAATATGCTATTGATGTGTAAAATTTATTAAAAACATACAAGAATGTATAGCATAAGGGGGATGATATACAATAGTCTAATGATAATTTTTTAACTCTTGTTCTCTTAACTGTCTACGTAATACTTTACCCACATTAGTAACGGGTAATTGCTCTCTAAATTCTAAATATTTTGGGCATTTATAACTTGCCAAATTATCATGCAAATAGGCCATAATATCTGACTCTGTTAATTTAATGCCCTCTTTTAACACCGTAAATAACTTAATCGCTTCACCTGATTTTTGATCTGGCACACCAATAGCAGCCGTCATAGCTATACCTGGTAATTCTGCCAAAATATTTTCTAGCTCATTAGGATAAACATTAAAACCAGATACTAAAATAATGTCTTTTTTACGATCAATAATACGCATATATCCATCTGGCTGAATCACTGCTATATCACCTGTTTTAAGCCAACCATCGGCGGTTAAAACCTTGGCTGTTTCTTCAGGCTGCCTCCAATAACCTTGCATCACTTGTGGGCCTTTTATACAAAGCTCTCCACATTCACCTAAAGGTAGTTCATTATCATTGTCATCAACCACTTTACAAAGCGTAGAAGCAACAGGCATGCCTATTGAGCCTAATTGGATATTTTCTACATAGTTAAAACTTACCACAGGGCTTGCTTCAGTCAAGCCATAGCCTTCACAAATATCAGTATCGGTAATTCTTTTCCATGCAGTATTGGTAGCAGGTTGTAGAGCCATACCTCCAGAAATGGTTAATTTTAAATGAGAAAAATCCAATTCTCTAAATTGGTTATCATTGCATAAAGCGGCAAATAATGTGTTCACTCCAATAAAAACAGTAAATGAAAACTTAGCTATTTCTTCTATTAATTTTGCTGTATCCCTTGGATTAGTTATCAGGATATTATTGACACCTAACATCAATAAAGCCATGCAATTAATAGTAAAGGCATAAACATGATACATAGGTAATGGTGCAATAACGATTTCTTTACCTATCTCTAATGTCCTTTCTAGTAAAGCCTTACATTGCAAGGTATTAGCCACTAAATTACGCTGTGTTAAAATAGCACCTTTAACAACCCCTGTAGTCCCTCCAGTATATTGCAATACAGCAATATCATCAGGCTGTAAATTAACCTGCTTTAAAGGTAATGACTGGCCAAGTATAAAGGCTTGTGTTAAATGAATACTATTAGGTAATGTGTAATTGATGATTTGCTGAAACGAAGATAAATATAAATCATCTAGCTCCGTTATAATAATGTGCTGAATGGACGTTTTGGCAATTATAGATTCTAATTTAGGTAATATAGCTGATAAGCAAATAATACCCTTTACACCTGCATCATTAAACTGGTGTAGCATCTCACGAGCAGTATATAAAGGGTTAATATTAACCACCACAAAACCTGCACGAATAATAGCAAACACAACCACAGGATATTGCAGTACATTAGGCATTTGAATAGCAATTCTATCACCTTTCTGTAAACCTGATAATTGCTGTAAATAGGCTGCAAGTTGCACGGATAAAGTATCTAATTGCCTATAACTAATGGTATAACTACCATTAGTAAAAGCAGCTTGTTGCGCAAATTTTTGGCAGGATGCACTGAATACATCCAAAATATTTTTGTAACACGTTGGATCTATTGTATAAGCAACATCTGCTGGGTATTTATTCTTCCAGAAGCTAGTATCCATAATACCACCCCCATTATATGAAAAATAAATTTCTAGCCAGTCTCTATATTTTTACCTAACAACTTATTTTATTCCTATAGGTAAAAAGTCTAACTGTGTGAAACTAAAATTATAATTATTAGTCAATTACCCTGTTCTCAATATCATAATAATACAAATCTGTTGGAGAGTAATTGCTATGACTCAATGGACCTCAAAACAAAAAAACGCTGTATTTGCAGCAGTAACCAGTTGGACACTAGACGCATTCGATTTTTTTATCTTAGTTTTTGTCCTTAAAGATATTGCAGCAAGTTTTAATGTGACAGTTCAAGAAGTCTCTTTGGCTGTCTTTCTAACTTTAGCTGTTCGACCGATAGGTGCATTAATATTTGGTCGTATGGCCGAAAAAGTAGGTAGAAAACCTGTTTTAATCACCAATATTATTATATTCTCTATTCTAGAAGCAGCCTCAGCATTTGCTCCAACACTCTTTATCTTTATTGCCATTCGTTGTATTTATGGTATTGCTATGGGAGGGATTTGGGGTGTAGCCTCTTCTCTAGCCTTAGAAACTGCTCCCAAACAAGCAAGGGGCTTTGTATCTGGTCTATTTCAAGCTGGTTACCCTGCTGGGTATTTAATTGCAGCCATTGTTTATGGCTCACTATTTAGTTTAATTGGTTGGGAAAAACTATTTATTATTGGTTCAATACCTATCTTATTAGCTGTATTTATTTGGTTTAAAGTGGAAGAGTCACCTGTCTGGTTAGCTTCTAAAAATGAGCATAAAACTAATGTTGCACTGCTGCCTATTGTTAAAAAACACTGGAAACTATGTTTATATGCTATTTTATTAATGACCTGTTTTAACTTTTTTAGCCATGGTACGCAAGATGTTTATCCTACTTTCCTTGAAAAACAACATGGTTTTGAACCACATATGGTCAGTATTATAGCTATCTGCTACAACATCGCTTCCATTCTAGGCGGCATATTATTCGGTAGTCTATCTGCGAAAATTGGTCGTCGTAAGGCAATTATTATCGCAGCACTCCTTTCATTACCTGCTATTCCTTTATGGGCATTTGCTACCAACTCTATTATGCTAGGTATTGGCGCATTTTTTATGCAATTTATGGTACAAGGTGCTTGGGGTGTAGTTCCTGTGTATTTAAATGAGCTAATGCCAGAAAATACTCGAGCAGTATTGCCTGGTTTTGTTTATCAACTGGGTAATCTATTGGCTTCCATTAATTTAACATTACAAGTCTATATAGCCAACCAAACTGGTGGTAATTATGGTATAGCTTTAGCGGTTGTAGCAGGTTCAGCAGCAATAGTTATTACTTTATTTATGTTTTTTAGTTCAGAGCGGCTTATAAAACAATAAATAGTAGTAAATTTATTAGGTAATGACGAAACTAATAGACAAATCCTGATAATATGTTATTAAATAGCACAAACCCTTTGGAGAATCTAGATTATGTTGCAAAAAGTTTTACTTGGATTATGCTTAATTCCTGTATTAGCTCATGCAGAAATAGCCTGCTTAGAAGGACCTTCTGGTGGCAAATGTCAAAATGTAGATATTCATGGTGAAATTTTTAAAACATCAACGCCCTCTAGCTCGGCCACCCCAAACCCTGCTAAACCAGCAGTAGCAACTAATAGTGCAGCTAATAATAAAAGAGTAAATTTTGTTATTAAGCCAAATCAACAAAAGGCAACAGCTAATAAAGTTAATCAAAAACAAGTAGCTAATAATGACTCTCGTCAAATGAGTATTGCTGAACAACGTGTTCGCCAAAGAGCACAATTGATGGAAGAGCGATTTATGCGTAGACAGGGTATGAATAACCTATCCGCTTTAAATAACAATGATTCTTTAACTAAGCGTAAGCAAGCTTCTGCTGAATTACGTCAAAAAGTAGAAGCACAGTAATAAACTGTGCTTTTATTTAAGCTGGATCTTTGTAGTTAATTGAATTACTACCCACAGCAGTAACCGGTCTACTAGTTGCTCGCTCAATACCCTCAGCAGCGACTTTAACCATCCATTCAATTTGCTCTGTAGTAATAATATAAGGTGGCATAAAGTAAACCACATTACCGATAGGTCTTAATAATAACCCTTGACTTAAAGCATACTGGAACACTTGCAACCCTCTTCTCTCTTGCCATGGATAGGGAGCTTTAGTTTGTTTATCTGCCACCATTTCCACAGCTAACACCATTCCTGTTTGACGTACTTCGCCCACATGAGGATGGTCAGCTAAATGAGCAGCAGCTTTAGCTAAACAAGTAGTTAAATGACGATTATTTTCTATCACCTTATCTTCTTTAAAAATATCTAAGGTAGCTAACGCGGCCGCACTAGCTAACGGATTACCTGTATAGCTATGGGAATGTAAAAAAGCGCGTAAGGTTTTATACTCATCATAAAAGGCTTGGTAAGTTTGATTACTGGTCATACATACCGACATGGGTAAGTAGCCACCTGTTAGAGCTTTTGATAAACATAAAAAATCAGGCGCAATACCTGCTTGCTCACAGGCAAACATTGTACCTGTACGACCAAATCCTACTGCAATTTCATCAAAAATAAGATGGACATTGTAACGATCACAAGCCTCTCTTAATTTTTGTAAATAAATAGGATGATACATGCGCATGCCGCCAGCACATTGTATTAATGGTTCAACAATAACGGCAGCTACTTGCTGATGGTTATCTGCTATAGTTTGTTCCATTTCCTTGAACATCATTAAAGAATGTTGTTCTGCTGTAACGCCCTCTGCCCTTAGATAACAATCAGGTGAAGGTACTTTAATAGCATCAAATAATAAAGCCTTATAAGTGTCTGTAAACAAGGCTACATCACCCACAGACATAGCAGCGACTGTTTCACCATGATAGCTATTGGTTAAGGTAATAAATTTCTTTTTAGCTGGTTGGCCTTGATTTAACCAATAATGAAAACTCATTTTTAAAGCGATTTCGATACAAGATGAGCCATTATCAGCAAAAAAACAACGATCTAATCCTTTTGGCGTTAACTCAACTAAACGTTCTGATAACTCAATAATAGGCTGGTGAGTAAAACCTGCCATTATTACATGTTCTAATTGATCAACTTGTTGCTTAATTCGTTCATTGATACGAGGATTAGCATGACCAAACACATTGACCCACCATGAGCTGACACCATCTAAATAACGATTACCATCAAAATCCTCTAACCAAATACCCTCACCCTTTTTAACAGGCACTAATGGTAATTGCTCATGATCTTTCATTTGTGTGCATGGATGCCATAACACTGCTAAATCTCGTTGCATCCATTGATCATTTAAACTCACATCGATCTCCTATAATAAAGGGGTAATATCTATATGGCTGATAATCTGTTCAGCCTTTATATTTTCTATATAAGGTACAACACCTAAACAAGGTAAAGCTAAATGCGTATGTAATGTTAGTAAGTTTTCATCTAAACGTGACATATTAGGATCAACAATATTGGCTACCCAAGCAATCACTTGCAAGCCATCTTGTTCAATAGCTTGTTTAGTTAATAACGCATGACTAACACAACCTAAACGAACTCCAACAACTAAAATAACAGGAGCTTTTAAATTTTTAGCTAAATCTGATAAGTACTCACTATCATTTAAAGGTACTCGCCAACCACCAGCGCCCTCTATAACATTAAAATCAGCCCCTTTATCTAAAACCACCTGTATGGCTGGCAATAATTTAACTGCCGACAAATTAACCCTAGCTTCTTGCGCAGCAATATGGGGAGCTATTGCTGGCTCAAAAGCGATGGGATTAATTTCTGCATACGCTAAAGGTAATGAACAATGCTCCCATAATGCTAAAGCGTCTTCATTGCGTAAACCTTCTACTGTTTTCTCACAGCCTGATGCCACTGGCTTTACTGCTGCGGTTGATAATCCTTTGGCTTTGGCAGCAGCTAACAAACCACATGCTATTGTTGTTTTACCTATTTCTGTATCTGTACCTGTAATAAAAAAGGGTTTTTGTGATGACACGTTTTTATCCTTTCCTTAAATAGCCGTAAATAACCTGATAAGTTGCAGGTAGCCCTTGTGTTGTACGAAAACTATCATATGCATTTATTAAAGTATTTAATTGCTGGCGAGTTGTTAATCCTTTATGACGTTGTGGATTAATATTATGTGCGCCTATTCCCTTTAAATCGTTCATTAATAATTTCAAATTAGGATAATAACTTTTCTCAGCAATACATTGAGTATCTTGAATGATGAATCTACTACTATGTATTAATTGTTGATAATGTTGATAGTTAATAAAACTATTAACATGAATATAACTATCTACAGCTTGCCAACTTTGTTTTAACTCCCTTAATGTACCATCACATAAACTGGTAAATAGAAAGATACCTTGCGGTGTTAAAACTCGGTACACTTCATCAAGTACAGCTGAAAAGTCATGACACCACTGTAAAGCTAAATTAGAAAAAACAAGATCTATACTATTATCTTTTATAGGGAGCTGTTCTGCATCTCCAGCTATCCAGCTATTGATTGTTACAGATTGTTGAGCTTGTTTTAACATTCCCTCTGCTAAGTCTAGGCCACATAAAGCTGCTTGTGGAAACTTTTTGTTTAATTGTTGAGTAAAATAGCCTGTACCGCAGCCTAGATCTAAAATACTATTAGCTTGGAAAGCATCTGGTAACCTGTTTAATAGATTTTTACCAATAGTCCTTTGTAACTCCGCAGAATGGTCATAACTAGTAGCTGCTTTGGAGAAAGAGTCGGCAATATCCAATTTACTGGGTTTGCTTATTGCATTCATGAGTTAGCCTTAATAAATTGATCTACTTTTTCGGCTATCAATTGGTATGACTGTACAGGAAAAGCATGCCCAGTACCTTTTAGTAACTCTACACTAGCCTCTGGTAACAAATCAATTATTGCCTTGCTACAGCTACTTGGAACTAATGTATCTAACTCTGCTAACAAGTGGTATTGTGACCCTTTATACTGTTTTAATGCCTGTTGTGTATCTAATACAGCCAAAAGATCTAAACCTGCATTAGCTTGCTCTGTAGAATAATCTGGTAAACTTTGTTGTAATTGCCTTACCAGTTGCTTAGCATCCGCACAACCTTGAGCAACTAGCTGTAGAAAACGTTTTATTGTTTGCTGTGGTGATTGAAGATAATTTTGTTGGAAATTTATAAATGTATCTTCTGCCATTGCCGTAGGCCAATCTATTTGGGCTTTAAAACAAGTATTACTAGCCAAAGTTATCAATCCTAAGCACTGCTCACTATATTGTTGAGTCATTTGACTGAGTAATTGCCCGCCTAAAGACCAACCTAACCAATAACTTTTTTCTGTTAACTGTTTTGCAAGACTAGATACCCACCGTGTAGAATCTACTAAATAAGGTAAATCAGCCAGCTTAACTTCATATCCTAATGTTATTAACTGATTAGCTAGGTTTTCTAATGGTACTGTTCCTATTCCCCAACCTGTTACTAAAAAGATTGATTGTTTCATTTATTAGAACCTTTAAAACGCTGCCAACAAATAGTTAATGCCTCTAATAGTTGTTCAACATGATTCTCAGTATGTGCAGCGGTTAAAGTAATACGTAATCTGGCACTACCATCAGGAACAGTGGGGGGACGGATAGCTGTCACTAAAATATGTTGTTCTTTTAAAGCTTCAGAAAACTGTATAGCTTGTTCGCTTGCGCCTATTAGAATAGGTTGAATGGCTGTTTGGCTATCCATTAAAGGCAGACCTATTTGCTCTGCCCCTTCTCTAAATAATTTAATCAATTTATTTAAATGTGTTCTACGCCAAGCTTCCTCTTGAATTAACTGGAGACTTTGTAAGGTAGCTGCTGCTATAGCAGGTGATTGGCTAGTGGTATAAATATAAGGGCGAGCAAATTGGATAAGTGTTTCTATTAACTCCTCACTACCTGCAATAAAAGCGCCTGATGTACCAAAGGCTTTACCTAAAGTACCAATTAATACAGGCACATCTGCGGTGGTTAAGCCAAAATGCTCAACAATCCCGCCACCATTTTCACCTAACACACCAAAACCATGAGCATCATCTACCATTACCCATGCTTGTTGTTGTTTGGCTATTTGACAAATAGCAGGCAGGTTAGCTAGATCACCATCCATACTAAATACGCCATCAGTTACAATCAGCGTATCACCTACTGCTCTTTTTGAACGTAGTTGTAAATTATCAGGGTTATTATGCTGATAACGAAAGAAACGAGCACCACTTAATAAACCTGCATCTAGCAATGAAGCATGGTTTAAGCGATCTTCTAAAATAGTATCTTGTTTTCCCACTAAACTAGTAACTGCTGCTAGGTTAGCCATGTAGCCTGTAGTAAATAATAATACCCGCTCACGCTTCGTCCATGTTGCTAATTCAAGCTCTAGTTGATGATGAGGTTCACTGTGACCAATAACTAGATGAGAAGCACCACCACCCACTCCCCACTGTTTCGCACCTATTTGTAAAGCTTCAATTACTTTAGGATGAGCAGCTAAACCTAAGTAGTCATTGCTACAAAATGCCAAGTAGTTCTGGCCATTTATCTTAACTTCTGGCGCTTGTGGGCTTTGTAAATTCAAGCGCGTTCGATAAAGGTGTTTAGCTTTTTGCTCAGCACAACGAGCAGCCAAATCAAAGCTCATGATAACTCCTAATTAAGCTTTAGTAGCATCATAAAACATACTGGACTGACGTTGCTCTAATACTGCTTGCTCAATGGCTGCTTGATGTACTTCATCAGCATGATCTTGTCTTTGCTCAGGCTTAATGCCTAGCTTTTTAAATAAGGCACGGTCTTTTTCTGCTTGGGGGTTAGCCGTTGTTAATAATCTATCCCCATAGAAAATCGAGTTAGCACCTGCTAAAAAGGCTAAGGATTGCATTTGCTCATTCATTTGCTCACGACCAGCTGATAAGCGTACATGTGATTTAGGCATCATAATTCTTGCTACGGCAAGCATTCGAATAAAATCAAAAGGCTCTACATCTTCTGCATTTTCTAAGGGCGTACCTTTTACTTTTACTAGATTATTAATAGGTACACTCTCAGGATGCTCAGGTAAATTAGCTAATTGAATTAATAAATTAGCACGATCATCCAATGACTCCCCCATACCTAAAATGCCACCTGAGCAAATTTTCATGCCTGCTTCACGAACATAAGATAATGTTTGTAAACGCTCACTATAAGTACGGGTAGTAATAATATTGGTGTAAAAATCAGGTGAAGTATCTAAGTTATGGTTATAGTAATCTAGTCCAGCATCAGCTAACTGCATTGCTTGCTCTTGATTTAAACGACCTAATGTCATACAGGTCTCTAAACCCAATGCTTTAACACCTTTTACCATTTCTAGTACATAAGGCATATCTTTAACAGTTGGATGTTTCCACGCAGCCCCCATACAAAAACGTGTTGAGCCTATTTCCTTGGCGGCCTTAGCCTCTTCCAAAACTTTTTGTACTTCTAGTAATTTTTCTTTATCAAGTCCTGTGTCATAATGGCCTGATTGTGGACAATATTTACAATCTTCTGGACAGGCTCCTGTTTTAATAGATAACAAGGTAGATACTTGTACCTGATTAGCATCAAAGTGCTGACGGTGTACTGTTTGAGCTTGGAAGATTAAATCATTAAAAGGCATCGTAAGCAAATTGCGAACTTCTGCTAAAACCCAATCATGGCGAATAGCACCTAATGTCATCTAAGTATCCTTAATAATAGTAATTACAGGCTAATAATTAACTAATCATAATAGGATTATCCTAGTTATTGTCAACTATTTTTATATCATCGGTTTACATTTGTTTATTTATTAAACAAAAAAATATTTTGTTAGCTAATTATAAATAGTAAAAATATACTAAAATGACTATTTTAATTTATTTTATTAATTTTAAAGCCTTTTATAACAATCTCTTAACACTAAAAACTATTTAAAAACAACAATCGATATAAAAAATAAATCATATAGTTAGTTTTTATTAATTTTTATAATTAATCACATATCCCTATACTTTATACAAGTTTTCAAAAACAGTCCTCATTGGAGAGATAATATGACTAATAAAACGATTTTAACTTCAGCTAGCGGTGCTCCTGTAGCTGACAATCAAAACTCTCGTACTGCTGGCAAGCGTGGTCCAGTGACTTTAGACGACTTCCATTTAGTTGAGAAATTAGCTCACTTTAACCGTGAAAATATTCCTGAAAGACGTGTTCATGCTAAGGGTTCAGGCGCTCATGGTATATTTACAGTGACTAACGATATCACTAAATATACTTTTGCAAAACTATTCTCAAAAGTAGGCAAACAAACACCAATGTTTGCTCGCTTCTCTACGGTAGGTGGTGAACGTGGTTCTGCCGATACTGCACGTGATCCACGCGGTTTCGCGTTAAAATTCTATACTGAAGAAGGTAACTTTGATTTAGTGGGTAATAACACACCTGTATTTTTTATTCGTGATGCTATTAAATTCCCTGACTTTATTCATACTCAAAAACGTGACCCAAAAACTAACTTAAAATGCCCTCGTATGATGTGGGACTTCTGGTCACTTTCTCCTGAGTCATTACATCAAGTAACTATTTTATTCTCAGATCGTGGTATTCCTGATGGTTATCGTCATATGCATGGTTTTGGTAGTCATACATATAGCTTAATTAACCAAGATGGGGTTCGTACTTGGGTTAAATGGCACTTTAGAACTAAACAAGGTATTAAGAACATCCATCCTAAAAAAGCTGAAGAGTTAGCAGGTACTAATCCAGATTGGGCTCAAGATGATTTATTCCATGCGATTGAGCGTGGAGATTATCCAAAATGGGGGGTTTATATTCAAGTAATGACTGAGAAACAAGCCAGTGAGCGTACTGAAAACCCATTTGATGTGACTAAAGTGTGGTCACAAAAAGAATTCCCATTAATTGAAGTGGGTGAATTTGAATTAAACCGTAATCCTGAAAACTACTTTGCTGAAGTAGAACAAGCTGGCTTTGCACCTAGCAACGTTGTGCCTGGCACAGGTTTATCACCTGACAGAATGTTACAAGGTCGTGTTTTTGCTTATGCTGATGCACAACGTTATCGTATTGGTACTAATTATCAACAATTACCAGTAAATGGGCCTAAATGCCCTTATCATACCTATCAACGTGATGGCTCTATGCGTTTTGATGGTAATAGTGGTGGTATGCCAAACTATGAACCTAATAGTTTTGAAGATGCACCTAAACAAACTAATATTAAAGAACCTATTTACCCTGAATCTAATTCAGGCCCAGCTTATCAGTATGATCATCGTGAAGATACAGATTACTACAGCCAAGCAGGCGCTTTATTTAGATTAATGAATGATGAGCAGAAAGCTTTATTAATTGATAACATTGTTAATTCAATGAGAGGGATTGATGAGACTATTCAACGTCGTCAAATTGAGCATTTCTTGAAAGCTGATCAGGCTTATGGCGAAGGTGTTGCTAAAGGCTTAGACATTAAATAAGAATTTAGGATTGAGCTTACATCAAGCTCAATCCTTTTTCATAATAAAATATTAATCACACTTAGTTGCTAATTTTACAATCTGTGCCTTATAAACAGAGTCATCTTCTGAGGCAAACTCAATAAAACTCTTAATATGACCTTGTGCCTTTAACATACCTGTAGTAAACGTTTCATCAATAGTATCTACCTTAAACTCTTTGCCTTTATCATCATAAGCTTTAAAGCACACTTTTGATAAATCTACAGCTTTTGGCCCAATATTTAGTAACTCCACATTAAAGCTCTTTACATAAAATACTTTATTACCTACAGAAACAGCACTTAACTCACCTTGATTTGATCTCACCATTACGGTGTCATAGGGAGTTTCAGCAAAAACATTGATAGCTAGTAGTAACCCAAAACCTGTTGCTATTACTTTTTTCATTAATAAAACCTCATTATCATACAGATAAAACTTCAATTTTTATTATAGTAAACATTAGGCTAACTTTTGTGTGCTAGGCTCCTTTCACTTCCTCTAATAAATTTGGATGTTTATCTAATATTTTCAATAACTTAACTACAGATACAGGAGGTACAGCCTTACCTGTTTCATACCGTGAAAAAGCGTTTACACCCCCACCAAAAATATCTGCGGCTTCTTGTTGAGTAAGCTCTAACTTTTTACGAACCCGTATTATAAATTCTGGGTTTATTTCTTTAGCATTTACTTTTTTATTTAAAATGGTTGCTGCATCACTAATTAATCGACTAATCTCCATATCATAGATAACTTCATCGCAACCTGTACAATATAAACCTGGTAGTTTTTTGAGGGTTACACTTTCACCTTTATAAGCATAGGTAAAATCTTTCCTATCCCTGACTAACTTTGCACCACACTCTGGACATTTATTAATAGTCATCATCGCTCCCTCTTTATATTACTTTGTATAACCATAACAAACTTACTAAATATTAATACTTTACGACTCATACTAACCTATAAGGTTAGCAACATCAATTAGTATCATGGTCTAATATAAAGTAAAAAATTCTTTATAATTCTGATTGTTATTTATTATAACTAAGTAAAATTAATTACAGGTTAATTTTGACCATATTGTCACTATTTGCTTTTCATCTAATTGTAATTTTAATAAATCAACAAAGTTGTTTTGGTAATCTCTTAACAGCTGCTTACCATCAGGGATTATCCCCTTTTGTTTACGATTTAACAAACGACAAGGGACAACTTGTTGCACCATTTGACGTTGTTGCTTTTGTGTATCTGGGGCGGTATCAATCTGATCATTAACAACCCCTAATACAGTTCCTAATGAATTAGTTTTAGGTACATTATCACTACGAATTAAGAAATCATAAAATTGCATATAATTTAATACTGAAAACTTTTCTTTTGTTGTTAGATCTTGCTGTTCTTGCTCTAATAAATTTGACACAGGATTGTAGGCTAACAAAGAGGCTTCTAATAAATAATCTTCTTGGGCATGATAAAAACGCCCCTGCTCTATTGCTTGCTGCATTAAAAAGCTATAAGCAACAACAATAACCAATGGCACTAGCAAATAATTAATTACTTTCTTTTTCATGGTTATTTAGCCTCACAAGAAAGGTTAAGTATTTGCAACCAATCATTATTAACTGTCTGTATATATATTGCCTTTAATTGTTCCATATTTTGTTTATTATCTTTAGCATTATCATTAAAAAGTACATCATAATAATCTTTTGTTATGGGGTGTTTTAAACGATAACGTTGTAAATCACAGAGTAATAACTTATTTTCTTGCTCTTTTATCGCCAGTTCTTTAAAACTAAATAAACGAACAATTCGATTAATATTTTTACCATTAACAGACCAATCTATTATTTTACTGTTTAAATTAGCTTCTATTAGTGCATCACTAGGTAAATTTGTAGCCTCAATGGTTTTCATTTGATTCCATGCTAATTTAGGAGCTTCTAAATAGCGTTGATAATATCTAGCGTTATGAAATCCTTTCAATAACATATAAAAACTACCTGGAATCACTATTACACAAATAAAAGCAATAATTACCCGTTTTATAATTACTTTAGACATATTAATATACTTATTTAAATTTCCATTAATAGCCTTGTCTAATCCTTCGCATAAATCATAAACAAGAGTTGTAACAAGTGACTAACTGTATTAAATTAGCGGCCAAAGTTATGAGCAAGTATAGGAAATAAGTTAATGACTTCCGATATTTTATCCCTATCAATCACTATAGTGATTGTTATTATTATAGCGATTGTAGCAATTAAAGTGATTAAAAATTATCTTGATGATTAAAAACAAGATTCTATTCTTTACTTATATGGCACTGTATAAAACGTTATACAATTACTAATAAATTACTCATACTACTTATCGTTTTAAGTTATGATACAAATCTAGCCATAATTATCCTGTATCCCCTTAGGAGAAACTAATGTCCTTTTTGGTGTTACTTATTTTAATTGCTGTAGAAAAGTTTTCTAATGGCCGTCATCGCATCCAAAAAGATTCCTTTTGGTTAAACCAGCTACAACAATGTGAAAATCAAACTTCTCAAGCAAGTAGTGCAAACCATGCAATATTCAAGCTAACCATATTACCTGTCATTATTATTGGTATTATCATTTTCTTGCTTCACAATATATTTCACGGCATTTTCTTATTCTTTATTGATATAGCGATTATGCTTTACGCATTAGGGCGTGGTGATTTAGTACAACGCTTTGGTTCATTCCGTGATGCATGGCGACGTGATGACCAAGAAGGCTTAAAAATTGCTGCTGAACGAGATCTTGGTTTAACTGATATAGATACAGAAAACCCTAACCAATTACTTCATCAAGCCCAAAGCAAACTATTATGGCAGAGCTATGAAGGTTTTTTTGCTGTTATTTTCTGGTACATGTTATTAGGTCCTCTTATCCCTCTTTTCTATCGTTTGATTGCTCTTGTTGACGATTTAACCGTTAATGAACAACTACGAGCAAAGGCCTCTTTTATTCGCTATTATTTAGACTGGTTGCCTAGCCGTATCCTAATTTATAGCTTTTGCTTAGTTGGTCACTTTACCACTTGCTTTGATGTGCTTATAAAAGAGCTTTTTAATAAAAAACTATCTGCTAAAGAGTTAATAAATAAAGCAGGTATTGCAGCAGTACAAACACAAGAAGTTAGTGAAGAAGGAGAACAAATATCTTCTTTGGACATATTATGGAATCTACTGATTAGATCAGCCATATTATGGTATGTTATCTACGCATTATTTATTATTTTTATCTATTAAAGCCTATTGATTAGTAATTATATGCTTTAATTACTTAATACTACCCCTACTAATCAATAGCTAGTTAATTTAAATGATAGAACCTCATTTTAGTCTCTGCTAAAATTAACCCTTATTTTTAACAACTACTGGAATCTTTGGCATGAGTATAAAAGCAGATAAGTGGATTCGCCGTATGGCATTAGAACATGGCATGATTGAACCTTTTGTTGAACGTCAAGTTCGTACAGAAGGTGCTGAAAAGCTTATTTCTTATGGTGTTTCTAGTTATGGTTACGATGTACGTTGTGCCAATGAATTTAAAGTATTTACCAATATTCACTCAGCCACTGTTGACCCCAAGCACTTTGATGAAAAAAGCTTTGTTGATATTGTAGGCGATGTATGTATTATTCCACCTAACTCTTTTGCCCTTGCTCGTACGGTTGAATACTTTCGTATTCCACGTAATGTACTGACTATTTGTTTAGGTAAAAGTACTTATGCACGTTGCGGCATTATCGTTAATGTAACGCCGTTAGAACCTGAGTGGGAAGGTCATGTAACCTTAGAGTTCTCTAATACCACTAACTTACCTGCCAAAATCTATGCTAATGAAGGCGTGGCACAGATGTTATTTTTAGAGTCTGATGAGGTATGTGAAATTTCTTATAAAGATCGTGGTGGTAAATACCAAGGTCAAACAGGTGTTACCTTACCAAAAGCTTAATATAAAGGGGATTTTAATCCCCTTTTTTATACTTTAAATACTGCAAAATCCACTGCCATTTCTGTATTGGCAAATATTGCCCTACATTCGTCGACTAAACGTCCATTATCTATAAGCTCATAACGTGCACTAATATGAGTAATAATCAATTTTTTAACATTTGCTTGTTTGGCAATGGTAGCTGTTTGGGTAGTAGACGAATGACCATATTTTTCAGCACCCTCTGTTAATGAACCTTCTACAGTGGCTTCATGTACCATAATATCTGCATTATTGGCTAACATGATAGATGATGGTGTAGGCTTTGTATCACCAAAGATAGCAACTACTTTTCCTTTGTCAGGTGATTTAAGCAAATCTTTACCATTAATAACACGGCCATCTTCCAAGGTAACTATTTGTCCCTCTTTAAGATATTTTAAGTGGGGGCCTGATGGGATATCCATAGTTGTTAATAAATCAACATCCAAATGCCCTAATTTATCTTTCTCAACAATCCTATAACCATAGCTAGCCACCCTATGATTTAAAAGAGCTGTAGTAACAATAAACTGCTCATCTTCAAAAATAACACCCTCTTCAATTTCTACGACATTAAGGGGATATGGGATATAACTTTCAGAAACTTTTAGTACAACTTCTAAAAACTGTTTAATCCCTTTTGGGCCATATACAGTCAACTCACCTGCTTCATTTCTAAAAGAGCGACTACCCAATAAACCTGGTAAACCAAAGAGATGATCACCATGTAAATGAGTTATAAAAATTTTGTCTATTTTATTAATTTTTAATCTTGTCTGTAAGAATTGATGCTGAGTTCCCTCCCCACAATCAAACAACCATAATGTATTACGCTCTGCCATTAAATTAAGCACACAACTAGTAACATTACGTTCTTTAGTGGGTAAACCTGCTCCAGTGCCTAAAAAAACTAATTCCATATATTTCCTGACAATACTTTTGTCTTTACTAATCACTTTTTGTCTATGTATAGTATCTCAACACACTAGCAAAGGGAATGATCAATGCTTATTCAACCAGCGACTATAACTGACCTGCCTGCCATTTTAGAACTGCAAAAATTAGCTTATCAAAGCGAAGCCAAATTACTCAATAATTTTAATATACCACCGCTTAAACAAACACTTATAAATGTTGAGGAGGAGTTTAAGAAAGGTATTATTTTACCCATCATCAAATTATTGGTTCTGTAAGAGGCTATACAAATGACAATACCCTCCATATTGGCAAACTTATAGTACACCCTAATCAACAAAATCAAGGGTTGGGCACATTGCTTTTACTGACTATAGAGAAATACTACCCTCAGCTACGTTATGAACTTTTTACCAGTACTAAAAGCAAAAAAAACTTAGCGCTTTATCTTAAAAATGGTTATAAGGAATTTAAAAGGCAAAAAATAAGTGACAATTTGGATTTTGTTTTTTTAGAAAAACAATAGTTTTCCACTGTAAATACTTTATTACTAATCAATATTAACTCGTTTATTAACTACTAATAGCCATACTCTATTAGTTTGGCACGCACAATATTTCTACTAATCCCTCTTTCTCTTGTGATATAACTATAAAAAAAGGCCAAGCATTAATGCTTGGCCTTTTTTACTTATTAGCAATGCTAATAATTATTTCATTGGCCAACCAGTTAACTCTGATAACGCTTTGCCAATGTCTGCTAAAGAACGCACAGTTTTAACACCAGCATCTTCTAAGGCAGCAAATTTTTCATCAGCAGTACCTTTACCACCAGAAATAATTGCACCCGCATGGCCCATACGTTTGCCAGCAGGAGCTGTTACACCAGCAATATAAGAAACTACAGGCTTAGTTACATTAGCTTTAATAAATGCAGCTGCTTCTTCTTCTGCACTACCACCAATTTCACCAATCATCACAATTGCTTCAGTTTTAGGATCTGCCTGGAATAGCTTTAAGATATCGATAAAGCTAGAACCTGGAATTGGGTCGCCACCAATACCAACACAAGTAGATTGACCGAAACCAGCATCAGTCGTTTGTTTCACCGCTTCATAAGTTAACGTACCAGAACGAGAAACAATACCCACTTTACCTGGTAAATGAATGTGACCTGGTTGAATACCAATTTTACATTCACCCGGAGTGATAACACCTGGGCAGTTAGGGCCAATAAGTACCACGCCTAATTCGTCACACTTAACTTTAGCTTCTAACATATCGATAGTAGGAATACCTTCAGTGATACAAACGATTAATTTGATACCACCAAATGCAGCTTCTAAAATAGAATCTTTACAGAAAGGAGCTGGTACATAGATAACACTGGCATCTGCACCTGTAGCTTCTACCGCTTCTTTTACTGTATTAAATACAGGCAAACCTAAATGAGTAGTACCACCTTTACCCGGAGTAACACCACCCACCATTTTAGTACCATAAGCAATTGCTTGTTCTGAGTGGAATGTACCTTGGCTACCAGTAAAACCTTGGCAAATAACTTTAGTATCTTTATTAATTAAAACGCTCATTATTTACCCTCCGCTGCCGCTACCACTTTTTGTGCAGCATCAGTTAAACCACTTGCAGCAATAATATTTAGGCCACTTTCAGATAATACTTTAGCACCTAATTCAGCGTTATTACCCTCTAAACGAACCACTACAGGTACTTTTACGCCTACTTCTTTTACTGCACCAATAATACCTTCAGCGATCATATCGCAACGTACGATACCACCAAAGATATTTACTAATACGGCTTTAACATTTGAGTCAGAAAGGATAATTTTAAACGCTTCGGTTACACGTTCTTTAGTAGCACCACCACCAACGTCTAGGAAGTTAGCTGGTTTGCCACCGTGTAAGTTTACAATATCCATGGTACCCATTGCTAAACCAGCACCGTTAACCATACAACCGATGTTGCCATCTAATGCTACATAATTAAGTTCAAATTGTGCAGCGTGTGCTTCACGTGGGTCATCTTGTGATGGATCGTGCATTTCACGCAATTTAGGGTGACGATATAAAGCATTACCATCAATATTAATTTTAGCGTCTAGGCAGTGTAAGTTACCATCTTTCTTAATCACTAATGGATTGATTTCTAATAACGCTAAATCATAATCTTGGAACAATTTAGCTAAACCTAAGAAGATATTAGTAAATTGTTTGATTTGATCGCCTTTTAAGCCTAATTTAAACGCTAAATCACGGCCTTGGAAAGGTTGTGCACCTACTAATGGATCAATGGTCGCTTTTAAGATTTTTTCTGGGGTGTCATGAGCTACTTTCTCAATTTCAACACCACCTTCAGTAGACGCCATAAATACGATACGGCGGCTTGAACGATCAACTACTGCACCTAAATATAATTCTTTATCAATATCAGTACATGTTTCTACTAAAATTTTACTAACAGGTTGACCATTAGCGTCTGTTTGATAAGTAACTAATCTTTTACCTAACCATTGTGCTGCAAAAGCTTTTGCATCAGCTGGGTCTTTTACTAATTTTACGCCACCAGCTTTACCACGACCACCTGCGTGTACTTGAGCTTTAACAACCCACTCAGTACCACCAATAGTTGTACATGCCGCAGCGGCTTCTTCTGGTGTATCTACTGCGATGCCTTTCGATACAGGTAATCCATATTCAGCAAATAACTGTTTACCTTGATATTCATGGAGATTCATAAGCTATACTATCTCTTTGGTATTGCTATGTTTAGATGATACGGAATCGTACCACCACCTAATTGCCAGCTTGTTTATTGACTACTTTCTGGCGAGTAAATGGGGCAATAAATGCCCCATTTGAAGACGGTTATTAACGTTTTTTGCGGTTAGCAACGTGAATAGCATGTCCATTTACTGCTAGTGCGGCTTCGTGAACAGCCTCAGAAACGGTTGGATGTGAGAAGATCATCATACCTACATCTTCTGCACTTGAACCAAATTCCATTGCAATAGCAATTTGTTGTACTAGTTCTGCTGCACTTGGGCCAATTACATGACCACCTAAAATACGATCAGTTTTAGCATCAGCAATGATTTTTACAAAGCCTGTAGTATCATTAGCTGCCATAGCACGACCACTAGCTGCAAATGGGAATACACCTATGTTGATTTCAACACCTTCTGCTTTTAAGGTTTGTTCATTTTTACCAACCCATGCAATTTCTGGGTGAGTATAAATAACACCTGGAATTAAATCGTAGCTCATTTGTGCTTTATGACCAGCAATGCGCTCTACTACCATAATACCTTCTTCAGAAGCTTTATGGGCTAGCATTGGGCCGCGTACTACGTCACCAATTGCATAAACGCCTGGTACGCTAGTTGTGCAGTAGTCATCAACAAAGATAAAGCCACGCTCATCCATGTTCACACCACTATCCGCAGCGAGTAAATCAGTAGTTACTGGGCGACGACCAACAGCTACAATTACTTTATCAAAAGTGATTTTTTGCTCGCCTTCAGCATCTGTGTACTCAACAGTAACTGTTTTACCTTTAGTGCTAGAGCCTGTTACACGGGCACCTAATTTAATATTAAGACCTTGTTTAGTTAATACTTTTTGAGCTTCTTTGGCTACTTGCTCATCTACTGCTGGCAGGAATTTATCCATTGCCTCTAATACAGTAACTTCTGAACCTAAACGTGCCCATACAGAACCTAACTCAAGACCAATTACACCCGCACCAATTACGCCTAAACGCTTAGGTACGGCAGTAAAGTCTAATGCACCTGTAGAATCTACAATAGTATCACCATTTAATGGTGTAGGTGGAATTTCAATAGGACGAGAACCAGAAGCAATAATTACATTTTCAGCTGCAACAGTTTCTACTTTACCATCTAAGCCTGTTACTTCTACTTGTTTGTTAGCTAATAATTTGCCATGACCTTCTAATAAGGTAACACCATTAGCTTTAAATAACATGCCAATACCACCTGTTAAATTCTTAACAATGGTATCTTTACGAGCAATCATAGTACCTACATCCATGGCTAAACCTTTTACAGCAATACCATGAATTTTAAAAGACTCTTCAGCTTCGTGGTATTTCCACGTACTATCTAATAGAGCTTTAGAAGGAATACAGCCAACATTCAAGCAAGTACCACCTAAAGAGGTCTTGCCTTCTTTACCTTGATATTTTTCAATACAAGCAGTTTTAAAACCCATTTGTGCAGCACGAATAGCAGCTACATAACCACCAGGGCCTGCTCCAATAACAACGATATCAAATTTTTGACTCATAATTTTATCCCTTGTATGTGTATATTCTTACAACAGAGTGACTTTAATTCATTAAGAATGATGTTAACTAATGCATCATTACTACTATACTTTTTAGAAAACCGCAATAAACCTTCAAGCCGCTAAGCGGCTTGAATTATACATTACACATCTAACAATAAACGAGCAGGATCTTCTAATAAATCTTTCATTGTTACTAGGAAGCTAACGGCTTCTTTACCATCAATCATACGGTGATCATAAGAAAGTGCTAGATACATCATCGGTAAAATAACTACTTGACCATTTACAGCCATAGGACGCTCTTGAATTTTATGCATACCTAAAATAGCAGTTTGTGGTGGGTTAACAATTGGTGTTGAAAGTAATGAACCGAATACCCCACCATTAGAAATAGTGAATGTACCACCTGTCATTTCTTCAATAGTTAATTTGCCTGCTTTAGCTTTTTTACCAAAATCGGCAATACCACCTTCAATTTCTGCAAGGCTCATAAACTCAGCATTACGAAGTACAGGTACTACTAAACCACGGTCGCTTGATACAGCTACACCAATATCTTGATAACCATGATATACCACGTCATTACCATCAATTGAAGCATTAACACCAGGGAAACGTTTTAATGCTTCAGTAGCAGCTTTCACAAAGAAAGACATAAAGCCTAAACGCACACCATCATGTTTCTTTTCAAATAAGTCTTTATATTTAGAGCGTAAATCCATAATAGGCTTCATATTAACTTCATTAAAAGTAGTTAACATTGCCATAGAAGATTGTGCTTCAACTAAACGCTCTGCTACCTTAGCACGTAAACGTGTCATTGGCACTCGTTTTTCAACACGATCACCAACTGCTACTTGAACGTTTGTAGTAGCTGCTCTTGGTGCAGTAGAAGCAGCAGGTGCAGATGATTTATTAGCAATCGCTGCAACTACATCTTCTTTAGTAATACGACCACCTTTACCTGTACCTTTAATAGTAGCTGGGTCAATATTATTCTCTTCTGCTAATTTACGTGCTGCTGGAGCTAAAATTGGATCTTCATCAGATGTTTCTGTTACTGATGCAGGAGCTGCGGTTGGAGTAACTTCAGCTTTAGCAGCTGGAGCAGCTGATGCTGTAGCACTTTCATCAACACTACCAATCACTTCATTACTTAAAACAGTATCACCTTCATTTTTAACAATAGTTAACACACCATCAGCAGGGGCAACTACCTCTAACATTACTTTGTCAGTTTCAATCTCGACCAGCAATTCGTCACGCTTGACGGCTTCGCCAGATTTTTTTAACCAGTTAGCAATAGTACCATCAGCGATGGATTCGGGAAAAGAAGGCGCTTTAATTTCTTGAGCCATTGTAAAATTCCTTAAATTTATTAGAGGGCGCCCATGCGCCCATCTGATCGAGTATTAAACAGTAAATGCGTCTTGCAATAATTTCTCTTGCTGTTCAGCATGCATTGATGGATAACCACAAGCAGGTGCCGCAGAACTATCGCGGCCAGCATATTGTAAATCTAATGGTGGATTGTATTCGGCTGCCGCACGACGAATATTGTGCTGACTGCAATACCATGCACCTTGATTCATAGGTTCTTCCTGACACCATACTAAACGTTTTAGATTTGGATAGGTTGCCATAATTCTATCTAAACTCTCATTAGGGAATGGATAGAGTTGTTCTATACGAACAATAGCAATATTGTCTTGTCCTTCCGCACGACGTTTTTCCAATAAATCGTAATATACTTTACCACTACATAAAATAAGGCGATCTACTTTCTTAGGATTAATATCATCCACTTCAGGAATAATAAGCTTAAATGATCCCTCTGCCAATTCTTCTAAAGTAGAAATGGCTAGTTTATGACGTAATAAAGACTTCGGACTCATTATCACTAGCGGCTTACGAATTGGACGTACCACTTGACGACGCAATAAATGGAATATCTGTGCTGGTGTAGTAGGTACACATACTTGAATATTCTGGTCTGAGCAAAGTTGTAAGTAACGTTCTAAGCGTGCGGAAGAGTGCTCTGCACCTTGACCTTCATAACCATGAGGCAACAGCATAGTAACGCCACTTAAACGTTCCCATTTAAGCTCACCACTGCTGATAAACTGATCGATAACAACCTGCGCACCGTTGGCAAAATCACCAAATTGTGCTTCCCAAATAACTAGAGCATTAGGTGTTGTTGAAGCATAACCGTATTCAAAGGCTAACACCGCTTCTTCAGATAAGAATGAATCATAAATATCCATTCTTGGCTGACCATCGAATAAATGCTGTAATGGAACATAAACAGAATCATCTTTTTGGCTGTGTAATACAGCATGACGATGTGAGAAAGTACCACGACCGATATCTTGCCCCGTCATACGCACTGGATAACCTTCGGCTAATAAACTAGCATAGGCCAAGGTTTCTGCATAACCCCAATTAATAGGTAAAGAACCTACTGTCATTTTTTCACGATCTTCATAGATCTTTTTAACTTGGCGCTGTAACACAAAACCTTCTGGAGTTGTGGTCATCTTTGTAGCTAGATCTTGTAACTTCTTAAGATCTACTGTTGTGTCATAATAAGAATTCCACTCATGGCCAATATAAGGTGTCCAATCTACAAATAACGCTTTGTTAGGTTCTTTGACTAGACTTCTTACCACATGACGACCATTATCTAAGTCATCACGGTATTCATCCACTCTTTGCTGTGCTTCTGCTTCTGTAATAACACCTTGTTTTACTAATTCATCAGCATATAAACTACGAGGTGTATTGTGTTTAGCAATAGCTTGATACATAAGTGGTTGAGTTCCACTAGGCTCATCAGCTTCATTATGACCATGACGGCGATAACAGAAGAGATCTAACACCACATCTTTATGGAATTGCATACGGAAATCTAAGGCCATTTGCGTTACAAATAAAACAGCTTCAGGATCATCACCATTTACATGAAAAATAGGTGCCTGTACCATTTTTGCAATTTCAGTAGCATATTCTGTAGAGCGAGCATCATCAGGACGGCTAATAGTAAAACCGATTTGATTATTGATTACGATATGAACCGTACCACCTGTTTTATATGCACGGGTTTGTGACATTTGGAAGGTTTCCATTACCACACCCTGCCCAGCAAAAGCGGCATCACCATGAATAGTAATAGGTAATACAGCTTCACCTGTTGTATCCGCTCTACGGTCTTGGCGAGCACGCACTGAACCAGCCATTACAGGCGAACCAATCTCTAAATGAGATGGGTTAAAACCTAACGCTAGATGAGTTTCTCCACCTTGAGTCATTACATTGGAAGAAAAACCTTGGTGATATTTAACATCACCTACCCCAACCTTAGCACGCTTCTTACCTTCGAACTCATCGAATAATTCACGTGGATTTTTACCGAGGGTATTAACTAACACATTTAAGCGACCACGGTGTGCCATTGACATGACAACTTCTTTTACACCATAAGTACCAGAGCGTTGAATCAACTCATCAACCATCGGGATAAGTGCATCACCACCTTCTAAACTAAAACGTTTTGCACCTGGATATTTATTACCTAGGTATTTCTCTAATCCTTCAGCAGCCGTTAAACGTTCTAATAAATGCTTTTTAACATCTGATGAGTATTGTTGACGACCTTTGACATGCTCAAAACGGCGTAATAACCAACGACGCTGTTCTGTGTCAATAATATGCATGCACTCCATGCCAATGGTACGGCAATAAGTATCTTTTAAAGTAGCAATTATCTCACGCAGTGTTGCTTCTTTTTTATCAGTGAATAGATCACCACAAGAGAAGGTAATATCTAAATCTGCCTCAGTAAGCTCATTATCATGCAAAGATAATGCTTCTGGCACTGGACGCTGCCACAAACCTAAAGGATCAAGATTAGCAACCTGATGTCCCTGCATACGATACATCTGAATTAAACGCAGTACTTTTACTTGCTTCTTCTCGTGATCACTAGATACGCTGGCAGCAGCAACAGGTTGTGCTCTGTTTTGGGTCTTGGCCAGCATTACAAAATAATCACGAATTGGAGAATGCGGTACATCTGCACCATTTGAGGCAGCAGGCAGCTTTTGGAAGTAAGTACGCCATTCTTCAGGAACTGCATTAGGATCATGCAGATATTGTTCATAAAGCTCATCTACATAGTCTGCATTATCCGCAGATAAATAAGCGCTATCCCACAATTGTTGCATCATGCTTTCGGGCATGTCAGGTCACCTTCTATTAAAGCACTGCACTGAAAGAAAAACCATTCTGTTTTTATTTTTATTAAGCAAAGAGATAAAAGCAGCGTGGACTTTAGTCAGTGTAAAAACCAGCTCAGTGCTCCTTTGGTTTATTCAAAATACAAATTAACTACAAGTAAAACACTTGCGCCTATGGCAAAATGCCTCTTACTATTATAAGAGGCATTTTAATTTTTTTAAGTTCCGCTTTGTAACAACATACTGCGGATATGTCCTATCGCTTGTGTGGGGTTCAAGTTTTTGGGGCAAACATGAACACAGTTCATAATGCTCCGGCAACGGAACACGCTGAAAGGATCATCCATCATTGCTAGACGTTTTTCCGTGTAAGTATCACGGCTATCCGCCAAGAAACGATATGCCTGCAATAATGCAGATGGACCTAAGAACTTATCAGGATTCCACCAGAATGAAGGACATGAAGTTGAACAACAAGCACAAAGAATACACTCATATAAACCATCTAACTTATCACGCTCTTCAATACTTTGAAGACGCTCAATAGCTGGTGCTGGCGTATCATTTTGTAAATAAGGCTCAACTTTTTCGTATTGTTTGTAGAAAATATTCATGTCTACAATCAAGTCACGAATAACAGGTAAACCTGGTAATGGTCTAATAACTAATTGCTCACCTGCTTTTACCACTTCTGACAATGGAGTAATACAGGCTAAACCATTTTTACCATTAATATTCATACCATCTGAACCACAAACACCTTCACGGCATGAGCGACGATATGAAAAACTTTCATCTTGTTCTTTTACAAGCTCAAGAACGTCAAGCACCATTAAATCTTTACCACCAGTATCAATCTGGTAAGTTTTCATACTAGGTACTTTATCTTGATCAGGATTATAGCGATATACACTTACTGAGAGCATGACAATCCCCTATTAATAAACACGTTTTTTAGGTTCAAAAGCTGGTACAGTCTTAGGAGCAAAATTCACTGCTCGCTTACTTACACGTTTTTCCCCAGGGAAATAAAGTGTATGACATAACCAGTTAGTATCATCACGCTCCTCATAATCTTCACGAGCATGAGCACCACGAGATTCTGTACGAACGTTAGCCGCAATCGCCGTAGCTTCAGCAACTTCCAATAAGTTTTGTAACTCAAGTGCTTCCATTCGTGCAGTATTAAATGCCATGCTCTTATCAGTGATTTTCACATGTTCAATACGCTCACGTAAAGTAGCAAGCTCTTTGATACCTTTTTCCATGTATTCACCAGTACGGAATACACCGAAATAGTTTTGCATACAATTTTGTAGTTCACGTTTTAATGGAGCTACTTCTTCGCCTTCAACACGCTCATTTAATGAAGTTAAACGCTTACTTGCAGCTTCAATATCAGTTTGGCTAGCTGCACGGTATTCAATACCTTCTTTTAATGCTTTCTCAAGGTATAAACCGGTTGCACGACCAAATACTACTAAGTCTAATAATGAGTTACCACCTAAACGGTTAGCACCATGTACAGACACACAAGCAACTTCACCTACTGCATATAAACCTTCTACAACTACATCATTGCCATTAGCATCTTGAGTTAATGCTTGACCATGAATGTTAGTTGCAATACCACCCATCATATAGTGACAAGTTGGTACTACAGGAATTGGAGCAGTCACTGGATCTACGTGAGCAAATGTTTTAGAAAGCTCACAAATACCAGGTAAACGACTATGTAGAACCTCTTCACCTAAGTGATCAAGTTTTAATAATACATGGTCTTTATTAGGACCAACACCATTACCTGCTAAAATCTCTTTAACCATTGAACGAGCAACCACATCACGACCTGCTAAATCTTTAGCATTCGGTGCGTAACGTTCCATGAAGCGCTCGCCATCTTTATTAATTAAATAACCACCCTCACCACGGCAACCTTCGGTTACTAATACACCAGCACCATAAATGCCCGTTGGGTGGAACTGCCACATTTCAATATCTTGTACAGGTACACCTGCACGTAATGCCATACCAACACCATCACCTGTATTGATGTGAGCATTAGTGGTAGAAGCATAAATACGACCCGCACCACCAGTAGCTAATACCACTGCTTTAGAGCGGATATAAACAGTTTCACCGGTTTCTAAACAGATAGCAATAATACCTACTACAGCATTATCTTGATTTTTTACTAAATCAACTGCATACCATTCTGTTAAGAACGTAGTGTTATTTTTTAAGTTATTTTGATAAAGGGTATGTAATAAGGCATGACCTGTACGGTCCGCTGCTGCACAAGTACGTGCTGCTTGTCCACCTTCACCAAAATTTTTAGATTGACCACCAAAAGGACGTTGATAAATACGACCAGTTTCAGTACGTGAGAATGGTAAACCCATATGGTCTAATTCAAATACAGCTTCAGGACCTACTGAACACATATATTCAATAGCATCTTGGTCACCAATATAGTCAGAACCTTTAACAGTATCATACATGTGCCAACGCCAATCATCATTAGGATCGGCAGAAGCAATTGCACAGGTAATACCACCTTGTGCTGATACAGTATGAGAGCGTGTTGGAAATACTTTAGTTACAACCGCTGTTTTATAACCAGAACTGGATAATTGTAAACCGGCGCGCATACCTGCACCACCACCGCCAACAACAATAGCATCAAAAGAAAGAGTACGTATAGTAGACATAGTTTTTTAAACACCCCAAAGAATCTGTATACCCCAGACAAAAATCACAAACATTAACATGCCACATAGTGCTTGCACTAAGAAGCGAACGCCAGTAGCCCACTTACCTAAAGCCATACGTGTTAAATAGTCTGTAGTAATTGTCCACATACCTACCCAAGCATGAACGCTTAAACAAAGTAGTGCTAGTAAACTATAGGTACGCATCCATTTATTGTGGAAAAGACTATACCATTGTGAATAGTCAAGATTAGGGTTACAAATAACAAAACCTACTAAAAAAACAAAGTATGTTGCCAAAATAACGGCCGATACACGCTGTGCCATCCAATCGAATAAGCCTGAGCGTGAAAAATTCGTGACATTAGTTACCATATTATCCACACTCCTGCAATCACGATAAGGATTACTGAAACGATTAATACTACTTTAGCACCGAAACGGCCACCCTCAAGAGATTCACCAATACCTAAGTCCATAATCAAATGACGAATGCCTGCAACTAAGTGATAAATTAACGCAGAGAGCATACCCCAAACGATAAACTTCACAAAAAAGTTAGACATCCACGATTTAACTGTGGCAAAGCCTTCTGGACCAGATAGTGATCTATCCAGTAAGAAAAGCGCGATAACAAGTGAAACAAAAAGGATAACACCAGAGATACGGTGCAGAATGGACGCATAAGCTGTAATAGGTAGCTTGATAGTCCGAAGATCAAGATTTACGGGTCGTTGGCTATTCACGTTTCTATTCATCTTTATAAGCCCCTTAAGTGGGAGCGGTTATTGGAAAGAATTAAACTACTCAAAGGTCAATATTATTAGCTTTGATTAACCTCACCGCCTTATGTGGCAGATAGCCGCACAGTATAGTCGGTTATTTCTATATTGACAACTAGATATATGGTTAAGTTCACTATTTTATTTATATTTTCAGTTATTTCCCCCTCCCTTTGTCGTATTACTGTTTTTATTACCTAAGACGAGAAATTTACTTATTATAACTGATTAAAAAAAAACTTCCCTATAAAAATATAGGGAAGTTTAATTATTATTACACTAATATTAAGGATGTTGCTCTTTAAGATCTTGTGAGCTAGGTGGTGGCAGCAAATCTTCACGAGTTAATTTTAACCACACTAACACGGGACCTGCTATATAAATAGAAGAATAAGTACCTACAAATACACCAATTAACATAACCAATGCAAAACCACCTAAAGATGGACCGCCAAAGATTAATAAGGCAATCAGCGCCATAGCCGTTGAAGTTGAAGTAGCTATGGTTCTTAGCAAGGTTTGTGTAACAGAAACATCAATATTCTCAATAATATCTGCTTTACGTAATACACGGAAATTCTCGCGAACACGATCATAAATAATAATCGTATCATTCAAGGAATAACCTATCATGGCTAATATTGCAGCAAATACTGTTAAATCTACAGGTATTTGGAAAAAAGCAATAACCCCAAGCGTTACAATTAAATCGTGGAATAATGAAGCAATAGCACCTAAACCAAATTTCCATTGGAAACGAAATGCTAAATAAATCAGAATACCTGCTAATGCTAATAAACAGGCAATCCCCCCTTTATCCAAAAGCTCTTTACCAACCTGTGCACCTACAGTCTCCGCACTAATTAGTTCAAACTTATTATCAGGGTCTATACGATGTAATTTAGCAGCTACTAAATTACCAACATTTGCTTCATCATTTTTTAAACGAATTAACACACTGTTGGTAGAACCAAAGCTTTGCACAATCGCATCATCAAACTTTTGCTCTTGTCCTGGCTCTGCAGTAGCTAACTCTAAACGAATTTTTTCTAAATCAGCTGGTTTTTCATAGAGTAATTCAATAGAAGTACCCCCTGTAAAATCCAAACCAAGATTTAAACCCTTATGAAACAGACTTACTAAACCTACAATAGTAATAAGTACCGTAATGACAAAAGCAACATTACGGATTTTCATAAAATGAATAGTGGACTTAATCATAGTAATATCACCTTATATCCACAATTTCTTAACATTACGACCACCAAACAGCAAGTTCACAATACCACGTGTAACCATTACGGCTGTAAATAAGGAGGTAATAATACCCAGTGAAAGTGTTACCGCGAAGCCTTTGATTGGCCCCGTACCCATTTGGAATAAGATAGCCCCTACCAATAATGTAGTTAAGTTACTATCTATAATTGCTGTATAGGCACGGTCAAAACCTTCATGTATTGCTCTTTGTACTGATAAACCATTATTTAACTCTTCTCGAATACGAGAATAAATCAGTACGTTAGCATCAATCGCCATACCCAATGTCAGTACAATACCTGCGATACCTGGTAAGGTGAGTGTTGCACCGATAATTGAAAGCAGTCCAGTTAATAATACTAAGTTGAACGCTAAAGCTACGGTAGCAATTATGCCAAAGAACTTGTAAATGATGACCATAAAGATAGCAATTAAGATCATTGCCCAAATAGTCGAATCAATACCCATTTTGATATTTTCTTCACCTAGACTTGGACCTAAAGTACGCTCTTCAACAAAGTGCATAGGTGCTGCTAAACCACCAGCCCTTAATAATAAGGCTAGCTCTGAAGCTTCTTTAGTAGATTTAGAACCAGAAATTACAAAACGACTACTTAATACATCGCGAATAGTCGCCAAGCTAATAATTTTTCTATCTTCTATATAAGCTTGTACAGCTTTTTCTTTATTACTACCCTCTTCTTTCACATAGTGAGTAATTGGGCGTTGCTCAATAAAGATTACTGCCATGCTACGCCCAACATTGCCTTGGGTAGCTTTGAACATTAAATCGCCACCATGACCATCTAACTCAATTTCTACTTGTGGTTGATTATTACGTTGATCGAAACCTACTTTAGCACTGGAAACTTGATCACCTGTAATAATTACTGCACGTTCTAATGCAACTGGTCGACCTTCAAAATCAAACTGTTCCGTAGAAATAGCAGGATCATCAGGCTTAGCCGCTAAACGAAACTCTAAGTTAGCTGTTTTACCTAAAATACGTTTTGCTTCAGCGGTATCTTGCACACCTGGCAGTTCTACCACAATACGATTAGAACCTTGTTGCTGCACAATAGGCTCTGCAACACCTAACTCATTAACACGATTACGAACAGTTTGTAAGTTTTGGGAAACAGCATACTCTGATAAGTCAGAGATAATACTAGGCGACATTACTAATTTAAGTACTTGAGCCCCTTCTTCCGCAACTGTTGTAATAGTAAATTGATTAAATTTACCAGTAATTAGTGTTTCAGCCTTAGCTGCTGTCTCTGCGTCTGCAAAGCTAAATTGAATACTGCTATCTTTACTAGGAATACTACGATAACGAATACGCTCTTCACGTAATAAGTTTCTGATTTCGCCATCATACATATTAAGACGTGTTTTAATGGCTCTATCCATATCCACTTCAAGCAAGAAGTGAACACCACCAGATAGGTCAAGTCCTAACTTCATAGGACGCGCACCTATTTTCGTTAACCATGCGGGGGTAGTAGGTGCTAAGTTTAAAGCCACTACATAATCATCACCTAATGCTTTTTGTAAAGCTGCTTTTGCAGGTAACTGACTAGCTAATTTAGTTAGTCTAATTAAAACACCATCTTTTTTCTCAATAGCTACTGACTTTGCTTCAATATTAGCATTTTTTAAAATCTGTTCAATTTTAGTTACAGTAGCGTCATTAATTTCTAAGTTTACATCAGTACCCGTAATTTGAACGGCAGGATCGTCAGGATACAGATTTGGTGCAGAGTATAATAATCCTATAGTCAACACGACTAAGATTAAGATATATTTCCATAAAGGATATTTGTTAAGCATGATGCCAACCATCTATCAAAAAAATAATAAACACTATGATTAAATATTTTATATAACCATAATGTCAGTTGTTATTATTCATCAATCGCTTTTAAAGTACCTTTAGGCAAGGTTGCAGCAATTGCTGATTTTTGAAATTTTAACTGTACATTATCTGATACAGCTAATACGATAAACTCATCAGATACTTTTACTATTCTACCTGCAATACCACCTGTGGTAAGTACCTCGTCACCCTTTTGTAAAGAACCTAATAAATTACGGTGTTCTTTACCACGCTTCATTTGCGGACGTAGAATCATAAAGTAAAAAATAACGATAAAACCGCCTAGGAATATCCATGTAAACATGCCATTAGGATCACCTGCAGCACCCGTTGTTGCTGCTTGTTGAGCATAAGCAGAGGAAATAAAAAAACTCATAAATTACAACTCCTTAACACAAAAATGCGGATTTAGTTTAAAGGTGGCGTAACTAATCCACGCTTATTATAAAATTCATCTACAAAAGCTGCCAATTTACCTTGTAAAATGGCATTACGCAAATCATTCATTAACTTTTGATAAAATCGTAAGTTATGAATACTGTTTAACATGGCGCCTAACATCTCGCCACATTTATCTAAATGATGTAAATAGGATTTAGAAAAATTCTGACAAGTGTAACAATCACACGTAGCGTCCAGTGTTGTTGTATCATGTTTGTGAATAGAGTTTCTAATCCTGACTACTCCAGTATCCACAAATAAATGACCATTACGAGCATTACGGGTAGGCATTACACAATCAAACATATCGATACCACGCCTTACACCCTCGACTAAGTCTTCAGGTTTACCCACACCCATTAGATAACGTGGTTTATCTGCTGGCATTTGGGTAGGTAAAAAATCTAACACCCTAATCATTTCTTCTTTAGGTTCACCAACAGAAAGACCACCGATTGCTAAACCATCAAAGTCTATTTCCGTTAAACCTTCTAATGATCTCATTCTAAGGTCTTGATGCATACCACCTTGAATAATTCCAAATAATGCAGCAGGATTATCAGCATGGGCTATTTTTGAACGCTTAGCCCAACGCAAGGAAAGCTCCATTGACTGTTTAGCTGTCTCAAAGTCTGCTGGATAGGGTGTACATTCATCAAAAATCATCACTATATCAGAACCCAATGCACGTTGAACTTGCATAGATTCCTCTGGCCCCATAAACACTTTAGCGCCATCAATAGGTGAAGAGAAAGTAACGCCCTCTTCTTTAATTTTACGTAAAGCACCCAAGCTAAACACTTGAAAACCACCTGAGTCAGTTAATATAGGTTTATCCCATTGAATAAAATCATGGAGATCACCATGCTTTTGAATAATTTCAGTGCCTGGTCTTAACCAAAGATGAAAAGTATTACCCAAAATAATTTCTGCGCCAATATCTTTAATATCTCTCGGTAACATTCCCTTTACTGTGCCATAGGTACCTACTGGCATAAAAGCAGGAGTTTCCACTGTACCACGAGGAAAAGTTAAACGACCACGTCTAGCCTTACCTTCAGTTGCTAATAACTCAAATTGCATAAAAGACATTAATTAACCTTCCTTATGCCTTTGGATTACGAGTAATAAACATCGCATCCCCATAACTAAAAAACCTATATTGTTCTGCTACAGCAACTTTATATGCTTCCATTACAGCATCATAACCTGCAAAAGCAGACACCAACATTAATAAAGTAGACTCAGGCAGATGAAAGTTAGTCACTAACGCATCTACCACATGAAACGGTTTACCTGGATATAGAAAGATGTCAGTATCACCACTAAAAGGTTTTAACTCCCCCTCTAAAGCGGCTGTTTCCAACGAACGCACACTGGTAGTCCCTACCGCAATAACTCGTCCGCCTCTTTTCTTACAATCCTTTATAACCTTTACTACTTGTGCTGAAACCTCCAACCACTCTTTATGCATATGGTGATCTTCAATAGTTTCCACTCGTACAGGCTGAAAAGTACCTGCACCTACATGCAATGTCACAAAAGCAGTATCTATACCTTTTTCTTTAATTGCAGCTAATAATGCTTCATCAAAATGTAGTCCTGCTGTAGGAGCCGCAACAGCACCCTCATTTTTCGCATAGACTGTTTGATAACGTTGCTTATCTGCTAATTCATCACTGCGATCAATATAAGGCGGTAATGGAACATGTCCAATTTGCTCTAATATTTCTAATACGGGTTGGTTAAAAACCAATTCAAATAACGAACCATGTCTTGCTAACATAGTAGCCTGTATTTGCTCATTAAATACTATGACTGTTTCTTCTTTAGGGGCTTTACTTGCTTTTACATGCGCAAGCACCTTATAGGTATCCAATAATCGTTCAATCAATACCTCGACTTTGCCACCCGTTTCTTTTTGGCCAAACAAACGTGCGGCAATTACCTTAGTATTATTAAATACCATTAAATCACCAGTATTAAGATAACTTAATAAATCTGTAAAATGCTTATGATCAATCTTTCCTGATGGGCCATCAAGAACAAGCAAACGGCTAGCTGTCCTGTTTTGTAAAGGATAACGAGCGATTAAATTATCTGGCAATTCAAAATTAAAATCAGCAACACGCATGGATAGAAATAATGCTTAACAAAAAATAAGGCGCAATGGTAACGATGATTGAATACAACAACAAGTAAAGAATAATAATTTTACAATTAAATTGGCATTATTGCTGTTTTTTCTGCAATGATGTATCAATCTTATTATCTATTTGCTCTAATAAATAAGGATAAAAAGGATTAGCAGAAGCACGCAATAGATTATCTAAACTTGTCACTAACACTCCTCTTTCTCCACGAATAGCTAATACGCCTATGCTAATACCAAATTCTGCTCGTTTTTCTGGATAACGTCCATAAAGCGAATCAGACTCTGGAAATGGTAAGGCAATATGTGAAAGTGAATAAATATCCGCTGGATAATCTAAACCCAAATCATAAATCTGCTGTTCTGTTTGTAAAGGCTTAGTAATATAAGCCACCGCCTCATTAGTATCTGGAGACTTATTAGTAATAACCGTTGTTTGATATATTCTTGGTGGCTTAGGTAATAACTCAGTAACTGCATTATAGGCTTTATCTTTTAATAGCGGCCCCAATTTGACAGTCTTATTTACATCAAACAATACCAACTCATGATGAGTATTCGATAACAAATTATAAAGCGTTATTACTGAATGAGCAGTAACTGTACTATCTACCACAGATTGAAATGTTAATATGGGAGGCAGTTGCGCTATTTTTTCATCTCCAATATTCAGTAAACGTTTCTGTAAGGCATTGATTAGCTCATAAGACTGGCGCGCACCATTAACAGGGAAAGAGTTATATTTAAATGGATTATATTCAGCCACTAGATCAATCCACGCAGCTTTAGCAAAAGGAGGAAATATTGAAGGTAAACCTGCTAGACCAGCAAAACGAGCAAAACTAGTTACCCCTATCATAGGAGATATTAAAATAACCTGATCAGGTTTTGCTAACTGAGAATTATCAAGCGCGTCTAATGTATAAATTAATGCTAATGCACCACCATTAGAATAACCTACAATATGAAAGGGTTGTGATGGCTCAATATAACGTTGTGCCTCTCTAACAGCTAGACGTGTAGCTGCCAACCAGTCCTCCCAATGCACTTCTGTCAAAGCACCTGGAACTGTACCATGTGCGGGCATTCGAACAGCTACTACGACAAACCCTCGCCTTTGATAGTGGAATGCTATATTTCTTAAACTATAAGGAGAGTCCGTTAAACCATGCAATAAAACCACTGCACCGCTGGGCTTACCTTCAGGTTTTAATAAAAAAGAACGATTCCAATTTTGTTTAAAGTGTTCTGGATAAATTGAACTATTTATTGCATAACGGTTTAATGCATATCGACCATCATTATGCATTTTATCAGTTACTTTATTTTTTAGTTCATCAAATACTTGTTGTTCTGCTTTTAAATAACCCTGCCAATCTGTTCTATCAATTTGTCTAGCAGTCAGCTCATGGAGAGTTACTGTATGCCACAGTTCTAAAGGAGCCCCTCGCTGCGTATCATAAATACGAATGATTAAAAGTGTTATGACAATAACAATAACAGCCCTAGTTATTCGTCTAAACCATCTTTTTAACCAACGAGGAGTTCGCATTTAATTGTTATTCCATAGATCTGTATTTTTATGTAAAACGCCCTTTTCTCAATCTAAGGGATATAACTATCATATCATTGTAAGTTTGTTTTATTTAAGCCGATAAAAAGTAATCCTTAGAGATCGATTCACATTCAAATCATATAATAGTTTATTATTAATTATTCTACTTAAAATTTTTAAGGTATTTAATTCAATAATGTCACTGTATTGACATTCTATTCTACAGTTTCTTTTATTACATCTTTAACTAACTTACCTGTATCATCCCAATGACTCCAACGTTCTACTCGTTGATCTTCTTTATAGCGACCAGCTTCTTTTTTCCTACCATTACCATACCAATAAATCCAAACACCTTCCCTTTTATCAGTTTTGTAATAGCCTTTTTGCATTCTTCTACCATTTTGGTACCATACGGTCCACTGTCCTTCTTTTAGCCCTTCTTTATAGTGACCTGATGATTTCTTTTGACCATTTTCATACCAAGATACCCATAAGCCTTTTCGTTGTCCTTGGTCAAATACACCCTTTTGTTCAACTTGGCCATTTTTAAACCAGACAATTAACAAACCATTAACATCCATATGGTCATAATTTACCGCATCAAAATTTTGATGTTTAGCCTGTTCTATATTAGTAATTAAATAGGGATCTGTTCTTTTTTCACCTGAATTATAAAAATCTTGGATAATAAAAAACATACCCTTTTGCCCTTTATCAATTCGATAAAAATCATCACCTTGTACTAAAATGTGTAATACCACTTGATTGGCATGTTGATCTATATTTTTATTATCATCTGTCTCAACTACTTCGCTAACAACGACTGACTCACTTTCAATGACACTTTCTTGTTCACTGTTAGCTTTATTGGCTGTAATAGATTCTTTTTCTGTAACAGTAGTTGTCTGTTCTTGAGCATAACTCACTGTATTACTAACACTTAAACAAATAAATACAGTGACTAACAACTTTTTCATTTCACTAAATTCCCATCAAAATAATTGATCTATTTAACTTAATATCAGTTATTTCATTAATATTAGTGACAATCATCTATCTCTCAACTCTTATAATTTCTAGCAGTAACTTAGCCTACAGTTTAATAAACTCAATTTAAACTGATCATATTTTTAGCTAATAATAAAACAAAAAATTAATTATTTTTCTGATAATTTGTTACTGCATATAAATTGGCTAACGTAGCTATATCCCTATCTTGCTTTTGAACAATAATTAATTCAACACGTCTATTTTGCTCACGGCCTTTTGAAGTTTTATTAGTAGTAATTGGTTGATTAGAGCCTACACCTGTAGAAAAAACCTGTCTACGTGGTAATCCTGCTACATTAAACACTGAACCAACACTCTTAGCTCTCTTTAAACTCAGTTCATTATTAACAGCTGCCCCACCTGTATCATCAGTATGTCCTACAATAACTACCACACTATTAGTGTCTTGCTTCACTAATTTAGCAATCTTAGTTAATGGTGTTAATGTCACTGGTAATAAAACATCTTGCCGCTTAGCATTAAAGCTAGCATTTACAGGCATAACAATTACAATGCTATCACCCCTTGTTTCCATTACAAATTTAGAGCCTGCTATCGCTTGTTTAACCATAGCTTCATTAATCGAGGTAGAGGTATAAGTTACTCCACCCCTTTTTACTTGAATAACCTGTTGTTGAGGCTCTGGGCTAGAACAGCCAGTAGCAGTTAAGAGACTTGTTAATAACACACTAGCCATCACAGCTTTCATTGAATTAAATATAGGCATAATACTTTCAGGGCAAATTAAGGATGTTTTCAGGATATTATAAATCGTAACATCCTATCACATCCTAGTCATTGATTTAAGTTTAGTTATATTCATTTTGTAACAAAGCATTCAGCATATTACCAACCTAAATGTATAAACCCTTATAAGCTATGTGACAGCGCTATTTATAGTAACGATAATGACCAATCATTTGCCAGTCAAATAACACATCCTCTTCTTGTGCGCCCCAACCTATGTTATGAATAATCAGTGGTCGTGTTTCATTGTCATTCATATTAGTTGATACAATACCAATATGAGGTCGACCATTATCCAAACGCCATGAAACAATATCACCTGCCTGATAATCTTGAGATTGCTGAGTAATTGGTAAACTTTTTCCTTGACGCTTAAAAAATACTTCTAAGTTTGGTACACGGCGGTGGTCTATATTTTTATCAGGCTTAGTTAATCCCCATGTTTTAGGGTATACCGCAAACTGCTGACGCATATCTTCATGAACCAACTGCTGTAAGTCGACCTTATGACTACTTCTTAAAGCTCGAATTACCACATCGGTACAAACACCCCGTATTAATGGAATATCACCCATTGGATAAGCTAATAATGTATAGCTAGGATCATATATAAGGGTTTTACCTACTTGATCTTGAGCAGCTGTTGCTATTTGAACATTATTAGCCCAACTAAAAATAGGCAAACAAATCAAAATAACAATAATACCCTTCAACCAATGTAATATTCTTAACTCCTTTCCCTTGACGCTTATCATCTATCATTTACTCTTTATAAAAACCCACTTTATGTTTTAATAGTAAGAATGCTAAAATTCTATACTTTCAATCAATTAATTATATTTTAATAATGACTATACAGCTACTTCCTGAAATAGAACAATTTTTACTCTGTCCTACACCTGATTCTTGGTTAGAACAAGCCAAGCAAAAAGAAAATGAAGCTATTTTATTAATTGATCATGCTAATTGTGAAAAAAAAGCTGCTTTTACCGCATTAAACTTAATAGTCCGTTATACTGAATTCGAAGATTTACAATATAAACTTTCTCGCTTAGCCCGTGAAGAATTACGCCATTTTGAGCAAGTAGCTGCCATCATGAAAAAGCGTAATATCGAATATGTATTTTTAGAAGCAGCACAATATGCTCAACGATTACGTAAACATCTAAGAAAACCTGACCCAGAACGTATGATTGATATTTTAATTATAGGTGCCTTTATCGAGGCTCGTTCTTGTGAGCGCTTTTATCGGGTTGCCCCCTATGTAGATGATGAGTTAGCAAAATTTTATTTATCTCTTTTAAAGTCAGAAGGTCGTCACTACCAAGACTATTTAAAACTAGCTGAAAAGTACTCTCCTGAACCAATTGATGAACGTGTGGCTTTCTTTGCAGAAATAGAAAAACAAGCCATTCTAACTCCTGATAATACTTTCAGATTCCATAGTGGCGCTGTAATATAAAAATAACATTTTCTGTATAAATTCCTCTATAACAAACTTATAACTTATGCAATAATAACTCTATAAGTTACTAAATTAGTATCATCAATTAATAACTTAAAATAAATTCCATAAACCGTTTATTATTGTACAAATTTAGCGTCCCATTGCTACAATGCAGGTTTAGAGTAATGAGCTTAACATTTAAAAAATTTGGTTATACTTCAAAATCATCAGAGACTGTAAAAAATATTAATGGCTTCAAGAACAGCAATTTGCAACTTCAAAAGAAACTATTAGAAGCTTATAATCAACCTCTGCCAACACTTGAAGATATAGCATTATTTGAAGAACAAACTAATATTCAATTACCAGAAGATTATTCTAACTTTTTACTCACTATCAATGGTGGATATCCAAATTACTATTATATTCCTACTATTGAGAGTACAGTAGATCACTTTTACCCTTTTAACTGTCCATTTCAAACTAGCTCAATGAATGATCTGTTAGTTCTTAACAAAAAAGACTTCTTCAAAGATGATCGTTACAACTACCTACCTATTGCTTGCTCACTGGGTGGTGATGAGTATTTAATGGGACTAAAAGCTGATGGAACAAACCCTATTTACTTATATAATTTCAGTGATTTATCACTTATAGATTTTGATGAATCAAAACTAGTTTTTGTAGCTGACTCTTTTTCTGTTTTGCTTAATTTACTAGTACCCTATGAAAAAGCTCAAAAATTATAATTATTTATTTTATTATTAACCTAATTAATAGTTTTACTACTTTATATAATTTACTAATCAAAATAATTAACGAATAACTAAAGATGGATAAAATAGATTACGTTGTAATTGGTGCTGGTGTAGTTGGCCTAGCTATTGCGAGAAAGTTAGCTGTAATTGGTAATGATGTTATTATTATTGAAAAAGAAACAGCTATTGGTACTGAAACAAGCTCTCGTAACAGTGAAGTAATTCATGCAGGTATTTACTACTCTACTAACTCGTTAAAAGCAAAACTTTGTGTACAAGGTAATCAATTACTCTATGAGTATTGTGAACAGCATAATGTAGACTTTAAACGTTGTGGCAAACTAATTGTTGCCACTAATAATAATCAAATTAAAGAATTACAAGCGCTTCAAAGACAAGCGTCTGCTAACAATGTACCTCCATTAACTTGGTTAGATAAAGATCAAGTTACCGCATTAGAACCTGAACTTAATGCTACATGCGCTCTACTTTCACCCAGCACAGGTATTATTGATAGTCATGGTTATATGCTTGCCTTACAAGGTGATTTAGAAGCTAACGGTGGAATGATTGCGCTTAATAGTCCTGTTCAATCTGCCAAATTAACTGCTGAAGGGATTATCCTAACAATCGCTGGAGACGAACCTTTTCAGTTATTAGCTAAAAAGGTGATCAATTGTGCTGGACTTTATGCTACTCAATTAGCTCAAAACTTTGCAGGATTGCCAAAGCAATATATCCCTAAAGAGTATTATGCAAAAGGTAGTTATTTCAGCTTAGCAAAACGTGCACCTTTTTCTCATTTAATCTATCCAGTACCTGAAGCAGGTGGCCTTGGGGTACATCTAACACTTGACTTAGCAGGCCAAGCTCGCTTTGGCCCTGATGTAGAATGGATTACTGAACTTGACTACTCAGTAGATCAACAGCGTTGTAATAAATTTTATGCGGCTATTCGTAATTATTGGCCTAACCTTCCTGATGATACATTACAGGCTGCCTACAGTGGTATAAGGCCTAAAATCACTCCCCAAGGAGCAACAGCTGCGGACTTTAGAATAGATAGTTCAACAACTCATGGAGTTAATGGATTAATTAATCTATTTGCAATAGAGTCACCTGGGTTGACTGCTTCATTGGCTATAGCAGATTATGTAGTTACCCTACTCTAAACTAATTAATTTTTAATGGATAGTTAGTCATCTAAATTTACTAACTACCCATTAATACTTTATTATTCTTCTATACCTTCAGATAAATCATTTAACTTTTGTGCTTCTTGCTCTTTATGCTCTTCTCTTTGTTGATCTGCATTTTCAGCATGGTTAGCACCTTCTTCAGGTGTTGCTGGCGCTTCTTCAACTACCTGTGTTTGCATCGGAATTCCTTCCGTATTACCTATTTGCACAGGAATACCGTCGTGGTGACTAGCAACCATCTTAGCAAGCGACATATCTACCACAAAATTAGGGTTATTATATCGTTTCTGAGCATTCAAGATAAATTGCTCTACATCTGGTGCAGGATGTTCATCTAAAGCCTTATGTGCTTCAAAATAAATCTTTCCATTCTCAACACCTATTTTATAAGGTTGAGTCACAATAGTAACCTTTGTACCCATTGGTAAAATACCAAATAGATAAGTAACATCAGGATTCAGCATTCTAAAACAACCATGGCTAGTACGTGTACCAATGCCAAATTGTTTATTAGAACCATGAATTAAGTAACCACTAAATCCTAACTGTATCTTATAAGGGCCTAATGGATTATCTGGACCTGGTGGTACTACTGCGGGTAGTGGATCACCATCTTCAGCATGCTCTTTGCGTATTGAAGCAGGTGGAACCCAAGAAGGATCCTTAACTTTGCCCACTACTTTAGTAGCGCCTAAAGGTGAGCCCCAACCTTCACGACCAATACCTAATGGAAACGTATAGACAATATCTTGACCTTTTGGATAATAATAGAGACGATACTCTGGCAAATTAATTACAATACCTTCACGAGCGCTATCAGGTAAAATATAGCGAGTAGGTAATAAAATATCTGTACCCTCACCAGGCAACCAAGCATCTATACCAGGATTTGCGGCAATCATTTGACTATAACCTAAGCTATAAGTATCACCTAAATCAACAAACGTATCTTCATACTTAGCTTTAATAATCTGCATCTGTCCGATTAAATCTTCACCTTCTGCAGGCAATTTATACTGAACTGCAAATACATTAGTAGCCAAGGCACCCCATAAAAGACTACTAATAATAACTCTAGACAAACGCACCATGCACCCCACTCAACCTAAAAATTAATAATATTAAAAATTTTGGCTATTTTAAAATGTTCGCCATTTTAACCAGTTTATAATCAACCTTATAGTACTAAATAGTAATAAACTACAACAATTTTATAAGTTATTAATTATTTGTTTATATTCACTTTAATAATGGTTGTAACTTCTGCCAAACATCTTCCATTATAATTGCTTGCCCTTTAGTATTAGGATGTACCCCATCCGTCTGCATTAAATCTGGATTACCCCCTGTATTCACTACAATAGAAGGTAATAAAGCCACTTCTTGTTCCTTCGCCACAGTTGGATAAACAGCTACAAATCGATCTAAATATTGCTGGCCATAGTTTGGTGGTAATTGTATTCCCACCAATAATACTGTTGCTTGTTGTTTAGCAAGACTTACCATTTGTGTTAAATTTTTTTCAATTAATTTTGGTGGTGTTCCACGCAGACCATCATTACCACCTAATTCAATTACCACCACATCTGGCTTATATTTCTCTAATAAATTAGGTAACCTTGCAACACCATTCGTTGAAGTATCACCCGAAATAGATGCATTAATTAATTGGTAATTATATTGTTTATCTTTTAAGCGTTGCTCTAGTAAATTTACCCAGCCTTGACTGACCTCAATACCAAAACCTGCACTAATACTATCCCCCACAATAAGCAATGTTTTGCCGCTAGCAATAGGTATAGTAAATAATGCCATGATAATAATTAGCATTCTTTTAAACATCTGAGCAATCCTATAAGCAAAAGTATCTTCAATTTAAAACAAGATACCTTCTCTTTACAACCATCCTTTATTGTCTAAATATTACACCGACCCTATTGATAATTAAGTATTTTTATAACTTCTTAAAAGCCGAGCGTAACTATTTGATATTGAATAGTTATATTATTTAATAACCATACAACCATGTGTTATATAGTTTTAAAATTAAACATTAGAATTAAATATATACATATTAAATATTGTAGTTACTTTAATATACTTTTTAAAATAGTTATTAAATTAAAAAATAGAATGGGAATATAAATAAAAATATTACCTGTCGTCCTTATATTTTTATTTATATACAAGGGGTTATAACAGTATGATTTTGAGTGCACAGCAAGTTGGAAAAGTGATTAAGGGTGAACAAGACCTTGTCATTTTACAAGACATTAGTTTTGATCTTAAAGCAGGTGATAGTTTAGCCATTGTAGGAAGCTCAGGTTCAGGTAAATCAACATTATTAGGACTACTTGCTGGTTTAGATACACCTAGCTCTGGCACTATTACATTAGCAGGAAAAATACTCAATCAATTAAATGAAGATCAGCGTGCTGCCGTAAGGGCTGAGAATGTTGGTTTTGTTTTTCAATCTTTTCAATTGCTTGATACATTAACAGCATTAGAAAATGTCATGTTACCCTTGGAGTTAGAGGGAAATAGTAATGCTAACAAACAAGCACACCAATTATTAGCAAGAGTAGGATTAAAACATCGCCTGCATCACTACCCTAAACAGCTATCAGGTGGTGAACAGCAAAGAGTTGCTATTGCTCGTGCCTTTGCCTCAAACCCTAAAATATTATTTGCCGATGAGCCAACAGGTAATTTAGATACTCATACAGGCGAACATATTAGCGATTTATTATTTGAACTTAATAGAGAACAATCTACAACACTAGTATTAGTAACTCATGAAGAACGACTCGCGAAACGTTGTCAACGACAAATTCAAATTGAAGCGGGTCAACTTACAAATGAGGCTAACTAAGGATGAGTAAGCTGGTTCCTATCAAATTATTCTCTCTCGCTTTTAGGCAACTGTTAAGAGATATAAGAGCAGGCGAGTTACGAATTTTATTCTTTGCTTTAATGATAGCTGTTACTTGTAGCACCGCTATTGGTTACTTTAGTGCTCGTTTACAAGCTTCAATGGAGACAAAAGCTGGTGAATTTTTAGCGGCAGACCTTGTTATTAGTGGTAGTTCTCCTGCAACCACTGAACAAATTAATGAAGGTGAAAAACTAGGCTTAACACAAGCCAAAACAGTTTCTTTTAGTACTGTTGTCATTAATCAAGATGAGATGCAGTTAGTAGGTGTTAAAGCGGTAGATAATAACTATCCCTTACGTGGACAACTAAAATACAAAACTGCTTTTGATATAACAGAACAAACAACATCTAATGGCCCTCCTGCTGGTGAAGTATGGGCTGAACAACGCTTATTTATCGCATTAAACGTTAACTTAGGGGATATGATTAATATTGGTAATGCTCAATTACGCGTCACCAAAATTCTAACTTATGAACCTGATCGCTCAATGGATTTTTATACGTTAAACCCTCATATTCTTATGAATATGTCTGATCTACCTGCCACCAATGCCATACAACCTGGTAGTCGTGCTAGTTATCGGCAACTTTGGGCAGGTACAGCAGAAGCCATCAATCAATATCACACCAAAATCACACCAACCATTGCCCCTCACCAACGTATTTTAACAGGGAAAGATGGCAATATTCAGCTAAACAATACACTGAGTAGAGGTGAAAACTATTTAAACTTAGCTAGCTTAGTAGCTATCTTGTTAGCCAGTGTAGCAGTTGCTCTCTCAGCCAATCAGTTTGCTACTCAACGTTTTGATAGTAGTGCATTACTGCGTTGTTTAGGTCTATCACGCAAGCAAGTGCTAATACTTTATACACTGCAACTTGCTTATATTGGCTTAATCGCCTGTATCTTAGGCGCTGCTTTAGGTTGGTTAGTACAATTAGGTTTATTTAAATTACTTGCTGGATTAGTTAGTGGCGTTCTTCCTTCTGTTGGCCTATCTCCAGCTTTAGCTGGTATAGCTACAGGCTTAATTGCTTTGGCAGGCTTTGCTATTCCGCCCTTAGCCGCATTGGGTAATACACCACCAATCCGTGTCTTACGCCAAGACATTTTCCCTACACCTCCTCGTAGTTGGTTTGTTTACGGTCTTGCTATCCTAGCTTTAGCCATTATCATGTGGAGACTTAGTTTAGATATTAGGTTAACTCTTTCACTAATGGGAGGCGGCTTAATAGCTATTGCTATGCTAGGTGGCCTATTATTATGGGGATTAAAAGGTTTAAGAAAACTATTAACAAAAGCCTCTTTACCTTGGCGATTAGGATTAGGACAATTACTCCACTATCCAATACGTGCTATTGGTCAAATTTTAGCCTTTGGTGTTATTTTAATGGCTATGGCTTTGATTATCTTACTACGTAGTGAATTATTAGATACATGGCAAAAGCAACTTCCGAAAAATGCGCCTAACTATTTTGCTATGAATATTACTGATGCTGAATTACCGCTATTTCAAGAACAGGTAAAGCAACTGTCTAACCATATTGCTCCCTATTATCCAATTATTGCTGGACGCTTAACAGAAGTAAAAGGAACGCCTGTTGCGCAACTAAACTTAACAGGTCGTGGAGATAATGCTACCCACCGTGACCTTAGCTTGACTTGGACAGCAGAACTGCCCAGTGAAAATATCATTACCAGTGGTGCATGGTGGTCTGACTCAACTGAAGATAAAACATTAGTTAAAGTTTCTTTAGAAGACGAATTAGCAAAAAGTTTAGGAGCCAATATAGGTGATCAACTGACCTTTGTAATTGGTGGTGTTGAATATAAAACCATTATGACCAGTACACGGAAAATTAATTGGGATAATTTTCAACCAAACTTCTTTGTAATCTTTGATCCAGAAAGTGTACAAAACATACCTGCTACTTATTTAACAAGCTTTTATATTGCTACTGGGCACGATAAAGAAATTGTTGAACTAGCAAGAAATTTTCCAACTGTTACCTTGCTGGATATTGATGGGTTACTAAAACAATTAAATACCATCCTTTCTCAAGTGACTATTGCTGTAGAATATATTTTATTATTTGTCTTATTGGCAGGTATTACGGTGCTATTTGCTGGCTTACAATCCACGTTAGATAATCGTATTCGCCAAGGTGCTTTATTAAGAACATTAGGTGCCAAAAGACAACTACTAAAACAAACACAAATTGCAGAGTTTGCTTTATTAGGTGCTATGGCTGGTGGTTTAGCTGCAATAGGTTGTGAAGTGATTAGTGGATTACTGTACCACTTTACTTTAAAAATTAGTTGGCACTTTCATCCTTGGTTATTGATATTACCTGTGATTGGGGCGATACTTATTGGCTGCATAGGTGTATGGGGCACTCGACGTACCATTAATAGTAGCCCCCTACAAGTATTGCGCGAAGGTTAATTTATTTAAAAATGCTAATATTTTAGAGAATCTATGAGTCGTTATCGTCCACCACGAAAAGCTGGTACTGCTCTTATTACCCCAGAAGGTGAAGCTAAATTACGGGCTGAACTACATGAGTTATGGCATGTAAAACGCCCCAAAATCACCCAATCAGTTAGTGAAGCAGCTGCCCAAGGTGATCGTTCTGAAAATGCTGAATATACCTATGGCAAAAAAATGCTACGGGAAATAGATAGCCGTGTACGTTTTCTAACTAAACGTCTAGAAGCATTAAAAGTAGTAGATCAACCACCTACCGATCAAACAAAAGTTTATTTTGCTGCATGGGTTAGTTTAGAGGATGAACAAGGTACAGAAATGCGTTGCCGTATTGTCGGCCCCGATGAATTAGACTTAAAAAACAATCATATTAGTATTGACTCTCCTCTAGCCAGAGCATTACTAGGAAAAACATTAGATGCAGAAGTAATGGTACAAACACCAACGGGTATTAAACGTTGGTATATTCTAGATATAACTTATTAAATGTTATGACCAATAGCTTGTTTGCGGTTCTTAAAAAACTTAAGCCTTTTTGGCTTACCCTACGACCTACTTGTTTACTGTGCCTAACAACAATTAAAAACAGCACATTAGCTATTTGTGACGATTGCAGAAAAGATTTACCTGCTATAATACAAGGTTGTCAATATTGTGGTTTACCTATTCCACATCAGGGTATTTGTGGACAATGTCTACAACAACCTCCTAGCTATCATAAGATTATAGCCCCTTATCGTTATGACTTCCCTATTGCCCAACTTATTGCTAAATTTAAATACCAACAACAATGGCCTATGGGGTATCTACTAGCATCACTATTAATAGAATACTTACAGCAAAATTATAATAATAGCTTAGCCAAACCACAGTATTTAATCCCTGTCCCACAGTCTAAACAACGATTACGACAACGAGGTTTTAACCAAGCAGAAATGCTTGCTAAATGGTTAGGTAAAAATTTAACTATACCCACCCAATACCATTTACTTACTAGGGTGATAGATACACCACCCCAACAACAACTTTCTGCTAAAAAGCGATTACAAAACTTAAAAAATGCATTTAATATTAATCCTTCTATCAATATTAACAATGCACATTTAGCTATTGTTGACGATGTGGTTACCACAGGTGCAACAGCTAATATTTTAACTAAAATACTCTATAAAGCAGGCGCTACCAGAGTGGATATTTATACAATTGCTAGAACGCCACAAACTTTTAAATAAAACCTAAGTTTATTATCTATTAACCAGTGATTTGTACTATAATTTCGCACTAAATTTTAAATTGACAATGGACATAGTATGAGCAAACCATTTTCTGATACCTCTCAACAGCCAACCTTTCAACTTAAAGGAACTATGCTGGCCATCACTGTATTTGAACTTGCTCATTTTAATATTGAACGTCTAACAAAAGAACTCACTGCTAAGGTTAAAGAAGCACCAGAGTTTTTTGGTACCATTCCAATGGTACTAAGTATTGATAAACTAGATATCCCTTTAACAAAAGTAGAACTTAAAGGGTTAATTACTCTTTTTAAAGAATTCAATATTCAACTAATGGGCTTGCGTACAGATGATGAAAAATCAGTGATCACAGCCCACAAATTAGGTTTAGTTGTATTACCTCCAACAGGCGCTAGAGAAAAACTTATTGAAATTGCAGTTAATCGTCCTATTGTTGCAGAACCAACCTCAACAGAGCCTATAACTGAAACGCCAGAGCCAGAACAACAAGTATCTGCTGATGGACAACAGCAACTCCCTATAGAAGAAGCACAGCAAGCTATAGATACTGCTATTGTTACTAATGAGAATATACCTGAACTAACCAATGAAGCAATAATCACTGAGGGAGATGCTCTCAATGGAGAGATTATTGCAGCTAATGTAACCACACATGCTGAAACAACTAAATCTAAACATCAACCAAAACCTACTATGATTGTTGCAACACCTGTGCGTAGTGGTCAACAAATTAAAGCTGATGACTGTGACTTAATTGTAACCTCTAATATCAGTACTGGTGCAGAGCTAATGGCAGATGGTAACATTCATATTTACGGTATTATGCGTGGAAGAGCCATGGCAGGCTTCCATGGCAATAACAAAGCACGTATTTTTTGCGCGCATTTAACGGGTGAACTTATTTCTATTGCAGGACAGATGATTACTGAGGAAGAACTAAGACGGCACCCTTTATGGGGAAAACCAGCTCAGTTATATCTCGAAGAAAATCAGTTAACTATTACCCCCCTTTCTTAAGTATGATTAGACTTTAAAAGGTGTTTATAAAAGGTTATTATGTTCAGCAATTTTATAGTTTTATCATCTATTAACTAAATTTATTATATTGAGGTGGAAGCTTGGCCAAAATTATTGTAGTCACTTCTGGTAAAGGTGGCGTAGGGAAAACAACTACGAGTGCAGCAATAGGTACAGGATTAGCCTTGCGTGGTTTAAAAACAGCTGTTATTGATTTTGATGTTGGTTTAAGAAACCTTGACTTAATCATGGGCTGTGAACGCCGTGTGGTATATGACTTTGTTAATGTTATTAATGGCGATGCAACGCTAACCCAAGCATTGATTAAAGACAAACGTGTAGAAAACCTTTTTATTCTTGCAGCAAGCCAAACACGTGATAAAGATGCCTTAACCGTAGAAGGTGTTGAAAAAGTCATTAACGAACTTTCTGAAACTTTTGACTATATTATCTGCGACTCCCCTGCTGGTATTGAAAAAGGTGCCCATCTTGCCATGTACTTTGCAGATGAAGCTGTTGTTGTGACTAATCCAGAAGTTTCTTCAGTGCGTGACTCTGATCGTATGCTAGGTCTTTTAGCGAGCAAATCACGTCGTGCTGAAAAGAATGAAACACCTATTAAAGAACATCTATTAGTTACTCGCTACTCTCCTGAGCGTGTAGAAAAAGGTGAAATGTTAGGTATTGAAGATGTAAAAGAAATTCTATCCATTGAGCTAATTGGTGTCATCCCTGAATCAAAAGCTATTCTTAAAGCTTCTAACCAAGGGATTCCTGTAGTATTAGATGATCAAAGTGATGCAGGCCAAGCCTATAATGATGCTGTAGATAGACTGCTAGGTAAAACTGTACCTTATCGCTTCTTAGAATTACCTAAGAAAGGAATTTTTCAACGCTTATTCGGAGGTAATGAATGAGTATCCTAGATTTCTTCCGAAGCAAGAAGCAACCCAATAGTGCATCTATCGCTAAGGAACGTTTACAAATTATTGTTGCCCACGAACGAGGGAGACATTCACAACCTGATTATTTACCACAATTACAGAAAGATTTACTAGATGTAATTCGTAAATATATTCCTATTGAACAGGATCAAATACAAGTAGAGTTAGCTACTCAAGATAACTGTTCAGTACTTGAGTTAAATATTACTCTACCTGAATCAGAAGGGCGCTAATTTATTAGCGCCTTCTTCATTACTACTCAATATAGTTATTTGCACTTTGATATAAAGAGATATTTATGCCGTTATCTTCTATCGAAATAATCTATGAGTGCCCTTCTTTTCTTATTGTTAATAAGCCGCCCTACCTACTGTCTGTACCTGGTCGAGCTGAAGATAATAAAGATTGCTTAATCACTCGCCTACAACAAAATGGTTATCCAGAAGCATTGATAGTCCATAGACTTGATTGGGAAACTTCTGGCTTATTAGTTATAGCACGCGACCCTGATAGCCATCGAGAACTTTCTCGACAATTTCAAGACAGAGAAACTCAAAAATCTTATACTGCACTATGTTGGGGAATACCTAATTTAGACAGTGGTTCTATTGATTTACCGTTACGTTATGATCCTATTAATAAACCTCGCCATATTATAGATTATCAACAAGGCCGCCATGCCCTAACCTTTTGGAAAGTATTAGAACGCCATGATTACCATAGCCGTTTAGAGCTAACCCCTATTACAGGAAGATCTCATCAACTACGGGTACATCTATTATCTATTGGCCATCCTATTTTAGGTGATAAGTTATATGCTCATGAAGATGCTCTAGAAGAGCAACCACGACTATGTTTACATGCTACTGAGCTATCCATCACACACCCAACTACAAAAGAACGATTATTCTTTGAAAGTCCTGCTCCTTTTTAATAAAATATTGTATAATTTGTTACAAACTGCTTATTTATTACAAAAATATTGATCTATATTGTAGTAAATTAGTTATATAAGTGCTAAAAATGTTGCATTAATAGTTAGTTAGTATTAACTTTATGTTATAATGTTTTCAACAAGTTTATGAATTGTTCTTTAAAGAAGGATCGAGTTAATGAATACTCTTCGCCGGATTGCTACTACATTTATTCTTGCTCTAGGCATAATTGTTGCGCCTGCTTATGCTGCTACAGACTATGCAGAACAAAGTAAATATGAAGACCCTCGTTTTGATGTTAATGCACCACCTGCTTATGCAATGGTTGGTGATTTAGTAATTGCTCGCCCTATGGGTGCAGTACTAACAGTAATTGGAACAGGTGTATTCTTAGTTACTTTACCTTTCTCAGCATTAGGTGGTAATGTTGGTGAAGCAGCTGATGCTTTAGTGGCTGAGCCTGCTCGATTAACTTTTGCTCGTTGCTTAGGTTGTACAACCACTCATAAAGCATACAGCGCTGATAATCAATAATTATTTTTAGTACTGTTTTATAAATTTTTAAAAAGCTGTTTATAGCAATATAAACAGCTTTTTTTATAGTTATTGATATTAGTTAAACTAAAACTTCATTAACAATTGCCATAACATCATTATATTTGTTAGGTGTTATTCATGTCTTTTACATCGTTTATAAAACAACTTTTCGCTTTTAATAGTAAAAAGGAAATGTATGCATTAGGCATATCTCCTACTCTTTTAAAACAAGCTAAACAAGGTGATAGTAGAGCTCAACTAGAAATAGCTGGCCATTATTTTGCAACCAAACAAGAGAATTTTTTAGTAAAAGCTATTTATTGGTTTGAGCTATCTGCAAATAATCAAAATCCTGATGCTATGTTTAGTCTTGCAACACTTTATTATCGGGGTGTAGGTATAAAGCAAGATTTACAAAAAGCACTCTCTTGGTATCAACAAGCAGCCAAACTTGGACAACCCAAGGCAATCCAAACAATCAATAAAGTTATCATCTCTCTGTTAGAGCAAAAAGCAGAACAAAATGATCATGAAGCTATGTATGAGCTAGCTAATCACTATTTAGCAGGTGATATTACTGAAACTGATTATCAAATGGCTAAATACTGGTATGAAAAGGCGGTTGAGCTAGGCAATACTAAAGCACTGGTAAACCTTGCTACTTTGTATGATAACGGATTAGGTACTTCACAAGATCCTAAACAAGCAGCTAACTTGTATTTACAAGCAGCGAAAAATCATAATGATGTAGCCATGTTAAATATTGGTATTTTATATCTAACAGGTGAAGGCATTGATAAAGATATTAATGAGGCCATTTATTGGTTAGAGCAAGCTTTCCAGCAAGGTAATGCAAAAGCCGCCTATAATTTGGGGACCATCTACTATTTTGGTGAAGTAGCACCCCAAAACTATAGCAAGGCAATAGACTACTTTTTAGAAGCCGCCAAAATTGGCTCCAGTGATGCTATGTACAATCTTGGCATCATTTATCAAACAGGCAAAGGTCTCCAGCAAGACCTAAGTCAGGCAAAGTCTTGGTTTGAACAAGCCAGTTTATTAGGTCATGAACAAGCTACCTATCAACTTAATACCAACCAGCTTAATCAATATATACAAGAGGCTTCAACAGGTAATCGCCAAGCTATTAAAAACTATATCAACTTATGTGCTACAGCTAAGATAAAAATTGATAATGAACAGTTAATTACTTGGCTTCACAAAGCTGCCAATAATGGTGATAGCCATGCCATGATTGACATTGGTAATTTTTATGCAAATGGCACAGCTCCCATTACTCAAGACTACCAACAGGCAATTAATTGGTTTATAAAAGCTAGTGAACTAAATAATGATCAAGCTATGAATCTTATTGGTTCTGCCTACTTACTAGGTCAAGGTGTAGCACAAAATAATCAATTAGCTATACAATGGTTTGAGAAAGCGGCTGCCTTAAATAATGATAAGGCCATGTTTAATATAGCAAATATTTATTTGAACGATGCATCTATTACCCATAACTATCAGCAAGCCTACTACTGGCTTACAAAAGCTGCTGAACTCGGTAATAATGCAGCAATGCAATCATTAAGTTATATCTATCAGCATGGACTAGGTGTAGAAAAAGACCTACAAAAAGCTAATTATTGGCAACAACAATCCAAGCAATAACTCATTGATATATGAAGTAAACATAGCCATCTATAACTTGTACATCTTGTTCATTATGTCAAAAAAACTCTAAAGATCATTATGACTACAATATACTTTAGTCATAATAACCCATCATATCACTATCATATTGATTCTTATACTATTATACTTTGGTATAATAATTGATAACTCATCTACTACAAACAATAAATCTATTACAAGTAAATGATGAGGTACTTCAATATGTATTGCGTACAGTGTGAACAAACAATGAGAACGCCACAAGGAAATGGTTGTGCTTATGCTAAAGGAATGTGTGGTAAAACAGCGGAAACATCAGATTTACAAGACTTACTAATAGCTACTTTACAAAGCTTATCAGCATGGGCTATTAAGGCAAATGAACTCAATATCATTGATACAGAAGTTAATTTTTTCTCTCCTAAGGCTTTCTTCTCCACTTTAACCAATGTTAACTTTGATTCTAGCCGTATTATTGAATATGCCATGGAAGCTATTCAATTAAGAGATCAACTTATCAAGCAATGTCAAACTAAAGATGCTACTGTACAATTAGATCATCCCCTTGCTTTATTACAATTGCAGGGCAATACCATTGAAGCATTACAACAACAAGCTAAAGATTTTTCTTTAAAATCAAAAAAAGAAATTAGCGAAGATGTACACGGTTTGAGAATGCTTTGCCTATATGGTTTAAAAGGCGCAGCCGCCTATATGGAACACGCCCATGTGTTAGATCAAGCTGATAATAATATACACTTACAATACCATCAAATCATGAGTTGGCTTGGAACTGAACCAACAGATATCAATGCATTATTAGATAATGCAATGGCTATTGGTCAAATGAATTTTGGGATCATGGAATTATTAGATAAGGGAGAAACCAGTAACTTTGGTGATCCTGTACCAACCACTGTGAATACCAAGCCTGTAAAAGGTAAATGTATTGTTGTCTCTGGTCATGATTTAAAAGATCTTTATGCACTACTAGAACAAACTGAAGGCAAAGGTATTAATGTTTATACCCATGGTGAAATGTTACCTGCCCATGCCTACCCTGCTTTTCATAAATTTAAACACCTAGTAGGTAACTATGGTAGTGCTTGGCAAAATCAACAAAAAGAATTTGCTGATTTTCCTGGCCCTATTATCATGACATCCAATTGTATTATTGATCCTAATGTAGGCAACTATCAAGATCGTATTTGGACACGTAGCATGGTAGGCTGGCCTGAAGTCAACCATATAGCAGATAGAGACTTCTCAAAAGTTATTCAGCAAGCCTTGAGTTTATCTGGTTTTCAGCATACAGAGGTAGAACACTCAATCACTATAGGCTTTGCTCGTAAAACATTATTAGGTGCAGCAGATACTGTTCTTAACCTTGTTAGCCAACAAAAATTACGTCATATATTCTTAGTAGGTGGTTGTGATGGCAGTCGTGATGAGCGTAATTACTATAATGACTTCGCTATGAATGTTCCGCAAGACTGTGCCATTCTTACCTTAGGCTGTGGCAAATATCGTTTTAATAAGGAAAGCTTTGGTGACATTGAGGGTCTACCAAGACTAATAGATGTCGGGCAATGTAATGATGCCTATTCAGCCGTTATACTAGCAGTTCATTTATCAGAAAGATTAGGCTGTACAGTTAACGATTTGCCATTAACACTTGTGCTTTCTTGGTTTGAACAAAAAGCTATTGTTATTTTACTCACACTATTATCACTAGGCGTTAAAAACATCTATGCAGGACCAACCTTACCCGCTTTTTTAACGCCTAACCTCATTAATATTATTGTTGAAAAATTTGATTTACATCCAACAACAATCGCAGAACAAGATCTTAATAAAATTTTAGCCGCTTAAATCTATAAAAAGGGATATTTTTTATCCCTTTTATAAGAATCTCCTGTTATCTATAACTTATAAACATGACAAGCAGTAATAAAATGTATAAAATAAAGGAATGCGACATTTTGTCCATATAAGTAATAAGCCATATGTGAGAAAATGTCGCATATAAAATATTAACATTTTATTTCGCTGGAGGAGTACAGTGTTTAAACGCAAGGCATTAAAGCGTTTTAACATTTACTTGGGCTTGTTTGCCATATTACTGATTACAATTTGTCCAGTAATTACTCAAACGATCGCTCTATTAGGCGAGTCATCTCAAAATACACCTAATCATGCACCTTCATTAAACCATTTTGAATGTGCCTCTCAGTTTTACAAAGAGAATCATCTAAACCCTAGTGATTTTTTAGAGACTAAAACAGAACCACCTCTTTTCTCAAAGGATACCTCTAACAATACAGAAGACAGCAATAACATTGTAAATTGTGGTTATTGTGATTTATTGCATACTGCCTCAATATTAGTAGCATTTTATACAACCATATTTACCCCCCCAAAACAACAACCTATTATTAGGGTTACTGATCCTTACCTTCTTTCCCTTAACTACTGGTCCATTCTTAGTAGAGCTCCTCCTTCAACCAAAGCAATTGTTTAGTAAGAATTTTCATATTCTCAACGTTATTTTTATAGTTAATTAATAAATTTGTTGTTTGTTTAATTGATAGAAAGTTTGTGCCATGTTTTGCACTGTAGCATTTCTGCCTACATAAGCTTTCATAAATTAAAAGCACCGTGATTGTTAATTACATACTCGATTGGAGAGTTTTGATGAAAAATCGAGAACAATGGTTTCCACCATTAAGCAAACATTTGCTTTTAATCGTAATTATAAAAGTACTGATACTTTATTGTCTCTGGTACAGACTGGTTCGTCTTTATAAAGTGAAATTTAATGTTCACGATATTTATAACGTGCAATCAGGTCAGTTTTTATCAGAAGGAGCTAAATCATGATAGACGGTAGTGCTGTTGATCTTGCCAGATTGCAGTTTGCAATCACTGGGATGTATCACTTTATCTTTGTACCCTTAACGCTAGGGTTGGTATGGATTCTAGTTATTATGGAATCTGTTTATGTTATTACTGGTAAAGAAATTTATAAGGAGATGACCAAATTCTGGGGAAAACTCTTCGGGATTAACTTTGCTCTAGGAGTGACTACTGGTATTACTATGGAATTCCAGTTTGGTACTAACTGGGCTTATTACTCTCATTATGTGGGTGATATCTTTGGTGCACCACTTGCTATTGAAGGTTTAATGGCATTCTTCTTAGAGTCTACCATGATTGGCCTATTCTTCTTTGGCTGGAATAGACTATCCAAAGGTAAACACTTATTGGTCACAATCTTATTAGCACTAGGCTCCAACCTCTCTGCTGTATTGATTCTGATTGCCAACGGCTGGATGCAAGACCCTCTTGGCGCGCATTTTAACCCTATTACTATGCGTATGGAGTTAAATAGTTTTGCTGATATCGTCTTTAACCCAATGGCACAAGAGAAATTTGTTCATACTGTTTCTGCAGGTTATGTAACAGGCTCAATGTTTGTGCTTGGTATTTCTGGTTGGTATTTATTAAAAGGCAAATATATAGACTTTGCTAAACGCTCTTTCTGTGTAGCAGCTGCCTTTGGTATTGCCTCAGCTTTCAGTGTGGTGATATTAGGTGACGAATCGGGTTACTCTGTTACTCAATCTCAAAAATCTAAATTAGCAGCATTAGAAGGTATGTGGGAAAGTGAAGAAGCTCCTGCTGGCTTTACTCTATTTGCTATTCCTGATGAAGAAGCAGAGACTAACCACTATGAAATTAGAATTCCATATGTATTAGGTATCATTACTACACGTTCTTTTGATACTAAACTACCTGGTATTAAAGATATTCGCGCTCAAAATGAGCAACGTATTACTAGTGGTATTCAAGCAGTTTTAGCACTAAATATTCTAAAAGATAAAACTAGAACAGCTGAGCATGATGCGGCAATGCAACAATTACAAGCGCATCAAGCAGATTTAGGCTATGGTCTACTTGTTCACCAATACGTTGAAAAAGTTGAGGATGCTACACCTGCCATTATCAAACAGGCTGCTCACAATAGTGTACCTAAAGTGGCTCCACTATTCTGGTCATTCCGTGTAATGGTTGCCTTAGGCTTCCTCTTTATCTTCATGTTTATCTATGCATTCCGTCTTTCAATTAAAGATACCATGCAAGAAAAACGTTGGTTCCTTAAAGTTTGCTTATACTCCATCCCATTACCATGGATTGCCATCATGTGCGGTTGGTTCCTAGCTGAATATGGTCGTCAACCTTGGACTGTATTTGGTGTATTACCTACTTATCTGTCACCTTCCTCTGTTGGTGCAGGTTCTGTACTAGCATCATTAATTGGCTTTATTGTGTTCTATACAGGTTTACTAATAGCGGAAATGTATTTGATGTTTAAATATGCTCGCTTAGGCCCTGTTGTGCTAACTGAACCAGTTAAGTAGGATGCAAGGAGATAAATCATGTTAGATTATGAAATACTAAAACTTATCTGGTGGCTAATAATCGGTGTTGTTTTATTCGGTTTTGCCATCATGGATGGACACGATATGGGTGTTGGTACATTGCTTCCTTTCTTAGGAAAAAATGATAAAGAACGCCGTATTATAATTAATAGTGTGGCACCACACTGGGATGGTAACCAAGTCTGGTTTATTACTGCAGGTGCAGGTGTATTTGCGGCATGGCCAGTGGTTTATTCCATTGCCTTCTCTGGTCTTTATTGGGCTATGTTACTTTTATTAGCTGCCTTATTCTTTAGACCTGTTGGCTTTGAATACCGCTCTAAAATAGCCAGCGATAGATGGCGTAAAAATTGGGACTGGGGTATTTTCGTAGGTAGTGCTATTCCTTCATTATTATTTGGGGTGGCTTTTGGTAACCTATTATTAGGTATTCCATTCCACTTAGATGATAATATGCGTTCTTTCTATGATGGTAACTTCTTCCAATTATTACATCCATTTGCTCTTGTTTGTGGTGTAGTAAGTTTGACGTTATTAACCTTACAAGGTGCTACCTTCTTGGCACATCGTACTGAAGGTGCATTACAAGCTCGTGTAATTAAAGCAGCACGCATAGCAGGTCTTGTTATGTTGATTTGCTTTAGTATTGCAGGCATTTGGGTATTCTTTCTGAAAGGAATAGTAATTGATACTATGCCTGATCCTAAAGAAATTATTAACCCATTAATGAAAACAGCTCATGTTGAAGAGGGTGCATGGTTAAATAACTATAAAGCAATACCTGCTCTATGGATTATACCTGTACTAGTTTATGTAATGGTGCTTACCACATTAGGCTTACAAGCGATGAAACGTACCTTATTAGCCTTTGTAACTTCATCTTTAGCTGTAGCTTGTACTATCCTAACAGCCGCTGTTGCTCTATTCCCATTTGTACTTCCATCTGCGGTTGACCCTAGTATGAGTATTACATTATGGGATGGTACATCAAGCTATTACACCTTAGTCGTTATGTTAATCGTGGTAATTATCTTTGTACCTATGATTCTTACTTATACCGCATGGTCTTACTACGTAATGCGTGGTAAATTAAATGTTGAGTATATCGAAGCAAACGACAAAACTTTATATTAAGGAGAACCATTATGTGGTATTTTGCTTGGTTTTTAGGTGTTGGCTTCGCTGTACTATTAGCTGTAGTCAATGCATTATGGTATGAATCACGTCTTGAAGGTAAAAATACTGACAAGAAAGATTAGTAACTAATAAAAAATAGGGTCTTATCATTTAAGGCCCTATTTTTATTTTAATTATAATAATTATTTATATTACTAACCTTTTCCATCTATAGCTAAAAAAAATATTAAGTCAAACCATTTAATCTTAATAACATCTGTTAAATCTAAAGCCAATATGTATCCTTACTCAAGAGTACGATAATTAGGATGGTTAGCCGCTTCTAACATCTGCTTATCCCCCTCTGAATCACCATAGGCATAAAGCTCATAATGGGATAAATCACCTAACAATTTCTGTAAACGGTTTACTTTCTCTTGGCAACGGCAGTTAGCTCCCTGCAACTTACCAGTAAATATATCGTCTTGTTCTTCTAGGGTTGTACAAAGCAAATCATCAAAACCTAAATCTTTTGCAGCTTTTTCTAAATAAAGATTCAATGACGCACTCACCATTACCAAACGATGCCCTTGTTCTTTATGCCATTTAATACGTTTAAGTGCCTTGGGTCTAATCAAAGGAGTGAAAGAACTCGCATAGCCCGCTCCTAATACTTTTAGGTGCTTAACCGATTGATTAGTAAACAATGCTGCTACTATTTTTTCTTTAAAAAAATCACGATTAGATAGCTTTAAAACAACTTTAACTGCTTCAGGTAGTAATTTAATAAATACTTTATAAACTTTCACTTTACCAAATGCCCAGTAAAGAAAGGGAACAAAGGTGTCTTTTGTTGTAATAGTAACATCAAAATCAAAGGCAGCAACAACTGGCTTATCTGTCATTAAATTATCCTTAAAATATAAAGTTAATAGCCAAAACAACAAAAGGTTCAAATAATTGAACCTTTTATCCAGTATTAATATTACTATTTACGTGTTAGCGCGATAAACTCTTTAGCAAACTCATCCACTTTTTGCCAATTAGTATAATTATATTCCTTACTTAAATCTTGTTTTTCACCATCCATCCACATAATAAACTTAATTAAAATCTTATCGTACCAAGTATAACGTGGATAACGTAAAGAACCTGCAAAAACACCTTTTAAAGTGGGTTTCCATGGTGTTTTTGCTAAAAATCTACGAGCATAACCATTGGTTTCAGGTGTATCTTTTCCTGGCTTTCTAGCTGTCAAATTAACACAAAAGAAAGCCGAGTTTTTTTCATTCAATGTTTTATAGTTCTTTTCAATAAAATCCAAAAAAGGTTTATCAAATTTGTTATAGCGAATTGCTGCCCCCATTAGAATTGTAGAGTATTCATTCAAATCTAACTCTGGCATTTTCCATAAATCATAAACTTCATGTTCAATATCTTCAGCTTCTTCAGTCATGCGTAAAACTATTTTAGAGATGATTGCAAATGTCTGACCATCGATGGTTGAATACAGCAACAATGCTTTCTTTTTCATAGTGAGCTAACTCTTAACATGTCGTATTACATAGTTAATAAATGCTGAACAGTATATTAAGATAAGCTATTAATATCAATTACTATTAATATTTATAATTATGTAAAAATAACTACAAAATAGTGACAAAATACAAGATATTATTATATTACACTTGTTATAATATGTTACATGTTCATGGATAAAACAGGTAAGTTAGTTATGATGAATAAAAATACGTTACAAATTAATAAACAAGATGGATCACTAACAATAAAGAATTACCCTATAGTACTTAAAAAAGGGACTACTAGAGAAGAAATAGGTACCGTTTTAACACACCTCTATCGTTCTAATATTGACTATAAAAATGGCACTGAATGGATGTTTTTTGAAGAAATAGAGTTTAGTGAATGCCCTTGTACACTGGGCTTATATATTGATCATGGCGTTCTAACTGAAGCAAAAATCACTATTGTTCCAGTTCACTCAGATCGTTCTGCAGCTGGTTGGTCATCTAATGCAACTGTTGATGAAGCTGTTTTATTGGCTTTAATTGAATACAGAATTCAACTATCACGTCCTTTTAAAGAAGGCACAGAGTTTTTTGATTGGGGTGAAGTTTGGTGCTTGCCAGACTACAAACGCTCTGAAATGAACTCAGGCATCAAATATAAATAAGATTATCCCTTAGCTTATAAAGCTAAGGGATAATTTATTAATCATTATTTTGTTTACCAATTGCTTCCAATACATATTGTGGTAAAGCAAAAGCGGCATAATGCATAGCAGGATTATAATAACGAGTTTTAATATTTGCTTTATTAAAACGAGCCTTTAACTCATCAAGGGATGTATAGCGTAATTCTTTGTCTTTACTCCCCCAAGCAAAAGTCATATCACCACCAATATAAGTAGGCACCGCTGCACGATAAAAATGCCAATCCGCAAACAAGCCTTGCATTTTATTAGCTGTACTCTTTACTTCATCTAATTGCATAAAAGGTGTGCCATTCTGAGTAACCAATACACCTTTTTCAGTTAAACAACGATGACAAGCTTGATAAAAATTCTCAGTAAATAAGACTTCTGCTGGCCCAATAGGATCTGTAGAGTCTGAAATAATTACATCATATTTTTGTGACGTATTAGCCACAAACTCCATACCATCGCCAATCACAAGCTCTAATCTAGGATCTTGATAAGCGCCAGCTGAATGATTAGGTAAATATTTAGTACAAAGGTCAATAACCCCTCTATCAATTTCTACCATAGTAATTTTTTCTATGGTTGCATGGCGACATACCTCACGCAGCATTCCCCCATCACCACCACCAATAATTAATACACTTTTCACATTACCATGTGCCATAATGGGAAGGTGAGCCATCATTTCATGGTAAATAAATTCATCAGCTTCTGTAGTTTGAATAACACCATCTAAGGCCATTACAGTGCCCATTTTTCCATTACGGAAAATGACTAATTTCTGATGGTCTGTTTGGGTTTCAAATAACATTTCATCAATACTAAAACGTTGACCATAATCAGGATACAGGGTTTCTAAATAATCACTCATTACTCTTTCCACAATATCAAATTAAATTTATTGGCTGCAATTAGGGCAACTGATTTTACCTGTGCGACGATGATAGATCACTTCTGTTCCCTCATCTACTGGCTCACCACAATGATCACATACAGTAGCACAAGTTAATACTTCTTTATCAAATGATTCTAAGTCAACAAACTCATCACCTACTTTAATGGGCCATGGTTTATCCTTTACTACATCAGGTCGGAATTTTTCTTCATACTGGTGCCAAACATGGCGTTGCTCATCCGTTAAACCATGGTCTTTGAAGGTATCATCTAAAATAACACGACGATGATCCATTAAATCATCTGAAATCACCATCCAATGATGTAAATTACGAGGACGTTGACCAAAATGAACATGTTCACGAGTAAACAAATACTTCATAAAAGAAAATTGTTTTTCAACTAAACGTGTTTTACTCACATTAGCAAAAAAAGGAGCTAAGCGTTCATCCTCATAAACTCGATCATAAAAATCGATCAATACAGTCCTAACTTTCGCACCATCATCTAACTGATGCCACACCTCTAAATTTGGTTCTGGGTCTGGCTTTTCTTCCGTTAGCCACATCGGTATTTGTTGTGAATAAGGGCCACGAATTTGAATCATTGTATCTGGCTGTAATTCACCTTGTAGCCAAGTTAATGTTGCAGGGGCTGTATCAGCTAATAACTCAACAGTAAGCACCCACTCACCATCAGTTTCTACTACTTTAACTACCGCCTCATCAGTTGTACCATCAATGATTTTAAAGGTATCCCCTACTTCAAACTTACGACTTCTACCTAACTCAATCGTAAAACGATATTTAGGCTGTGCTGCTGTCGGCTGCTCTACAGCCATTAAGAAAGCATCTGTGATAACATCATCAGGACTTAATGGTGCAATGGTCATATCTGTTGTTGGAATACAACGACAAGTCAATACATAGCCTTTTTCTTTTTGGTAATCTGACAAGCCAAGTTGTGCTTCTGCAGGGATATCACCCTCTAAACAACGCACAGCACAAGTTTGACAAGAACCACCACGACACGAAAAAGGTATTGAAACGCCACTACGAATAAAACCATCTAATACAGTTTCATCAGGCTTAATTTCTACTACATTCGTTTCAAAATAAACACGCTTATTTGACATTATTACTATTTCCATACAAAAACTAGTGCTATTGTACAGGTTAATAACTAAAAATTAAGCTATTAGTTTATAATTTATTTAATGTTTCCTTTAAAACAGTTAAGTTAGCGTCCCTTACTTTCTTAATAAACTTATGAAAAGGCACATCCGTAATAGCTACTAATCCCATATGGCCATTTTCACCATCCAGTAAACGTCCCGTAATAGGTTCATCTATATACTGAAACCAATGTAATCCCACCATATGCGGATCTTCAAAAGCACCTTCAACAAACTGCTGATAACTATCGCCACGCGCTTTATCATCTGTGACAGCCACAGGACCAGCCCATAAAGCCCCTGTAGCCTTAGAACCAAAAGTAAACTCAGTAATCATAATAGGCTTATCTAAACTGGCCACTAGTTTAGTATCATAGCCTTGCTTAGCTAATAATGTGTAAGTATTAAAACTAATTACGTCACAATATTTGGCACAAGAGGTTATTACTTCAGGTAACTTCACTGCAAAACGATTACCTAAAAATAAATGGTTAGGATCATATTTAGTGAGCATCTCTTTTACTGTTTTAAAGTAATTATCTGCATAACTTCTCAAAAAATAACTATAATCCTCACTAATTGCTGTATATTTAGCACTAGGCAAAGGAGCAGTAAAACTTTGTTGCTCCAGATCTTGCCAAGATTTAATAGAAATCCCCCAAGCACTCGCTAACTTATCAATCTCTTTATATTTATTCTTTAATTGTTTTATAAATACCTGCTTTGCTGGACTTTCACTATTTCTACTTAACGAATTAATTGCTAAAGCATAGTGTGCTGCTGGTGAGCTATCTAGCCCTCCCCATGATAATTCATTATCCGCAAAATATCCGACTAACCATGGATCATTCACTCTATTTTCAGTAGCTAACTTTACTGCTTTCTCCACAGCTTCAGTAAACTTAGGATCAAATGTATCAGGCATAAACCCCCACCAATCCATACCTGATGGAACACTGGCATAGTCACCCTTAATTAAAATAGGCATGGTATAGGGTAAACGTTTTTCTGCAATTAACTGTTTATCACTCCAATTACCAATAGTATTAAATCCCCATGCTTTAAAACGATTTATGGTACGATTACGCCAATTTTTTAAAATAGCTTTACCAGATACACGATACATATTGGCTTGATAAAAATCATACCACTGTCCCTTATCTATCCCTCTGCCTCCTTGTGCTGCATTACCACTATTGGTATTAGCATGACCATAAAAATTAGCTAGTGGCGTATTTTTCTCAGGCAGTGAAGCAAACATAAAATCACGCCCTGCTATATAGGTCTGACTTTGATCAGGCACAACAGTATTAATCCCCAAAGAAATAAATGCATGTCCCTTTGGAGACACTAAATACCATCTATCATTATGTTTTTCTGTTCTAAAGTAATTAGTCGCTTTAAATTGAGGTTTAGAGCCTAAACCACCAAACTTATCTTGTATTAACTGATGACTTAACCACTCTTTTAATTGAGCTTGTTCAGCTTGAGCTACTTGTTGTAGTTGTTTATCACTAATAATTTTATCTGACCATTTAACAATATTATTTTGACCATATTTATCCACGATATGATGATAGGCCATATAGTCTACATCATCGCCTATAGCTTTAATATTGCCTATCAATAGGCTTTGTGGGATAGCTGGTTTAACCATTGTAAGGGTGATACTTGCTAGCTTACTTATATCTATCTTACCTACTACACTAATAGGTAATAAATAGCGTGTATTATCTCTTTGCCATGATGAGGTTATACCTTCTCGCATTCCCCATGCACGTCCAGATGTTTCTTTAAGTGGAATAAGTAAGTTTTGAGCAGGGCCAGCAGGTAATGCAACTGTCGCCCTAAGTACAGTTTTTTGGTCTGTATCCTTAATATCAACATATAATGTTAAATCCCAATCCATTGCATTTTGCATACGCAAACTTAATGCCTTTTGATTGATAAGATTAATTGGCTGATTAAATTGCAAGGCAATACTTGGGTTATCTATATTATTAGCAAACGTTAATCTTCTGAATGACTCATGCTGTTGGTTATACTCTAGCTCACTATTAGGTAAAGTTACTCCTTGAGTAAATAAATTTACCTTACTTGAAGGCTGTAAAAAATTATATAACGGTTGCTCATCCGCCAATACTAAACTGATCGAACTAACACATAACAGGGATAACATCACAATACGGTTTAACATTAGAATACCAATTATTATAGGCAAATATTCTTATAAGACTTAATAACTGAAAAAAAAGTTTAATTTCTACCATAAATGCAATGTAATAATTTGTACAAACACTCCTATTAATATTTAGTCATAGTATTTCTAACCTATTTAAGAACTATAAACTACAATGATCTCTCTAATATATAAATAATCTTAAAAGGATTCTTATTATGTTGAATGACAATCAATACCCAGAGCTAATACAAAAGCTACAGATGAACCGTATTTGGTTCCTTATTTTAGGGGTATTATTAGTAGTAGGCGGTTTTTTCGCACTAACCTATAGTTTTATTACTACTATTGTTGCTATGTACTTCTTAGGTGGTTTTTTAATTGCAACAGGGCTAATTCAACTATTTCATAGTTTTTATGCTAAACAGACAACAGCTGTTTTTGTGCTTTCTATCTTATGGTCTGTTAGCTATTTAGTAGCTGGCATTTGTTTGCTTATCATTCCTATGGAGTCAGCACTTTATCTCGCTTTACTGTTAGCTATTTTATTAATAGCATTTGGCATTAGCCGTTTATTTTATAGCTATAAACTACGTAAAATGGTTGGTAGTCAATGGTTATATCTTACAGGCTTTTTAAATATTCTGTTCGGTATCATCATTATTGCAGCATGGCCTGTCAGCGGTACAATTTTTGGTATTATGATAGGCATTGATTTATTAATGCAGGGTGTAAGCTTTATTATGGTTTACATAGCTATTCGTAAAGATTCTTTTAAAGCATAATTCATTACAAAGCCCAATTTTATTTGGGCTTTTCTGTTTCTAAGCTACTTTTTTATAATTCCTTAAACGAGTACGTGCCTTTAAATCATGAGAGATCGATAGTGCTCCCCAGACAAATAATAAAATAGCTAATGGCAAAATAAATTGAAACCCAAGATGTCTAAAACCTAAGGCACCTACTACTCCACCTATAAAGAAATAAAACAAAATACCAATAAATAATACTAATTTACGTCTATTGGTTTTAATGGCTGCAACTTTTTTAAGTGGATTTTTATGGAAATACATAGCTTTTGATAATTCAATACCGATATCTGTAGCAATCCCTGTCATATGTGTACTACGTAACAAGCCATTAGACAAAATAGTAATAACTGTATTATGCATTCCCATAATAAAACACAGCAACATAATAGTAGGCGAAAAAAATAAAAACTTCCATTCCGTCCCTAAAGTTATTCCTAGCGTACCAAATAGTAAAAGAATAAATGATTCTACACACATGGAAATACCATAGCCACTACGAAAACGACTACGCCTTGCCCAAATAATTAACCATGTAGAATGCATGGCACCACCAATAAAGCAGAGTAACATGCAAAAAAATAAAATAACTAACTGAATATCACCTAATACTAAGTGATCAGCCATCGCAGACACTTCGCCTGTTACATGCGAGGTATAATAGCCAATAGCGAAAAAACCACCTGCATTTACCGCGCCAGCAATAAATGCCATGATATAGCCTAACTTACGTAGGGCATTATCTTCAAAAGTAACCTTATCAAGCAGTACAGTGATACGCGTACGACGTTCCATGATAATTTAAAATAACATTTAGAAGTTAATAGTATAAGGAATATATTATAAGCTATCGCATAAATCATTAGCTAATAAAAAAGGATGATTATAATCAATCATCCTTTTCCAAATACTGATTATTAAAAATATTATTTAATAATGCCACAAGCAAAACGTCCACCGCCACCACCTAAAGGCATTGGATGATCACTATTATTATCGCCACCGGCATGAATCATTAGTGCTGTATTTTTAATTTCCTCTAACTTTTTAATACGTGGCGCTAATACTGGATAAGTTGCTGTACCATCTTGAGCAACATAGAGTGGTGGTACATCACCTAAATGTCCCTCTTTATCATAAGGGCCTAAATGTTTACTTGTTTTGTTAGGGTCAAAATGCCCACCCGCTGCTAAAGCAGCTTGCATTTTGCCATCTTTCTCAGCTGGCTCACAACTAGCTTTTTCATGGATATGAAAACCACGCATACCTGCTGGTTGCAATCCTTTTAAATGGGGTGTAAATAGTAAACCATATTCTGTTTCAGTAATAGTTACAGTACCGATTGAATCACCTACCCCTTTTTCTGTTGTTAAGTACATAGGTACTTCGATACTAGCAGCATGTGCTTGCAATGCTAATAATCCACCCATAATAAGTGTTAAAGTTGTTTTCATTATTATCTCCTTTATTTTATTTAAGAATCTATCCTAAAAGATTTAGATTTAGATTTAAATTGTAATATACATTAGGCTGATAAAAATATTAAGCAATAGCTAAATCTGTATTGGCCTTACTTAACTCATCATGTAATTTAATAATTTCAGCTACTTTATCATCTACTGTAGCGTTTCCTATACTTTTAATAAAACGACAGGCTGCAAAATCTTTCGCTTTATTACTGTACTCCTTCACCCAATCTTCACGAATGGTCAAATATTGTTCCTTAATTGGCCAATTTCCTGATTGAGGAGTAATATGTTGATTCATATTAATTCGCCAAGGCTTAGGAGTTACCCTTGCTCTAAAACACTGTTGATTTTTACACATTCTTGCATATACAGGATCAACATCCATTAATTTAAAAAACAAATCTACTTCTGAATCATTGGGCTGCATTGTCTTATGAGTAATTAGTAAGCGTAATCCAGCTGGAGTCTCATAGACTCTTACTCCCCATTTTGGATATTTTTCTAAAAATAACTCTATCTTTTTTAAATGATCATCTATGATTTTACTATTGTTATGTTCAATAGGTTTTTCCAGTTTTTTTCTTATTTTATTAGTTATAAATAGTAAACAGAATAATCCAGTAAATAAAACAGCTGCTTCATAGTATCCTTTTAATAAACTAACTATAAAAGCTATTGAAAAAATAAAATATAAAAGCGGTGATAAGCAACTGCCCTCTATTGAAAAATCGCCGTCAAAATCAATATCCGCAAACATAACATCAGGTGTATTTAAACACAGTGCACCATAACTATTTCTAGTAATTACTACATCATTATGCCTACTAATCACCTGTTCTCTAATAGGTAAGCCATCCGCACCATTATAGTATATTTTTTTCTCACGGAATGTAATTAATTTACCTGCTAACCAATCATTCAGAGCATCATCAGCACGCTTTTGAGCTTCTAATTGAGCATCTTCTTGATTAATATCAGACCAACCAAAACGTTTGATGGTAACTTTTCGACTACCTTCTTTATATTTAATAATAGCTTCTGCCCAATAATTAGGTACTATCATTATCACTCTTCCTTAGTTAACTTTGTTATATCCCATCCGCCACCAATAGCAGCAATTAATTTAACACTTGCTGTTAGTTGATTACCTAATAAGGTAATACCTGTTCTCTCCGTATTCAATGCAGAATATTGGGCTGTTGCCACATTAAGATAATCAATCATACCTGCTTCATATTGATTGGTAATTAGCTGTAATGACTCCTTCGCTGAATCTGTGGCTTCTTTCTGAACAATGGCCTCTTGTTCCATAATATAAAGTTGTACAAGATAATCCTCTACCTCTTTAAAACCATTTAATACCGTTTGTCGATAGTTAGCTACTTTCTCATCATAAGCTGCTTCAGCTTGCTCATAACGAGAACGAATTAAACCACCATCAAACAATGTCATAGCAAACTTTGGTCCTAATGACCAATAACGATTTGGACTATTAATCCAATGACTAAAACTATTACTGGAATATCCTGCACCCGCTGATAAGGTTAAATCTGGAAACCACGCAGCTTTTGCTACACCTATTTGAGCATTGGCAGAAATAACTTGTTGCTCGGCAGAAGCAATATCTGGCCTACGTTCTAATAACTGGGAAGGTAGAACCTTAGGCACAACGGGTAATGGTGGAACTTTATAGGTTGCTTTAATACTAAAATTAGCAGGTGCTTCACCAATTAATACAGCAATCGCATGCTCTAGTTGTGCTCGTTGGTATTTAATATCAATTGCCTGTGCTTCAGTATTTTTAAGCTGTGTTCTAGCCTGTGTCATATCAGACTTAACAACCATTCCTGCATTATATTGATTCTCTGTTAATGTGAGAGATTTTCTATAAGCTTCTACTGTATGATCCAACAACTGTTGATGGATATCCATAATTCTAAGTTGCAAATAAGTTTGTGCTAACTCAGACTGCAAACTAAGCTTTGCAGCAGCTAAATCTGCTTGGCTACCTTGTGCATCTGCCTTAGCAGACTCAACTTGACGACGAATTTTGCCCCAAATATCTAGTTCCCAAGAGGCAGAAGGACCTAAGTCATAACTATCAGTTACTGTATTGCCTTTACCTTGCTGTGCCCTGGTAGAGTTAACATTAGCAGATACTGTTGGGAAATAAGCTGCTCTAGCACCTTTCACTAAAGCAATAGCTTGCCGATAACGCGCCTCATATTGTGCTAAATTTTGGTTAGCCATTAATAGTTTTTGTTGCAGCTGATTTAACTCAACATCGTTATACAAGGTCCACCAACTTTCTGGTAAAGTTGTATTTGCAGGGGTAGCCAACTTCCACCCTTCAACCTGCTTAAAATCAGCTGATTGCGCTGTGGATGGTCGTTGATAATCAGGACCAATGGCACAGCCTGCCAATACACCTACCAATACAATTGATAACGTTTTTATATAAAATCTTTGGTTCATGCTGTTTCTCCCGAGACATCATGAGCATTTTTTTTGGGGTGACGACGACGCCACCAATTACTTAAGCTGTCAAAATATAAATAAACCACAGGTGTGGTATATAAAGTTAATAATTGACTCAAAATCAAACCACCAACAATTGTGATACCTAACGGTTGACGCATCTCTGCACCCTCTGCACCACCCAACATTAAAGGTACTGCACCTAAGATAGCAGCCATTGTAGTCATTAAAATAGGTCTAAACCTTAGAATACTAGCCTCTTGAATAGAAGTTCGTGAATCCATACCTTGTTCTCGTTCAAATTGCAAAGCAAGATCAATCATTAAAATAGCATTTTTCTTAACAATACCAATTAATAAAAATAGCCCCAATAATGAAATTAGGCTAAAGGGTGTTTTTAACATCATTAATGCTAATAAGGCTCCTACACCTGCTGAAGGTAATGTAGAAAGAATAGTTAAAGGATGAATATAGCTCTCATAAAGAATACCTAATACGATATATACAATAATAAGCGCCATAAAAATCATTAGCGGTTGCCCAGCCATTGAGGCTTGAAAAGCACTGCCTGCACCTCCCATTTTTGCTTGAATTTCCTTGGGAATATTCAATAAGGCAACTTTTCGATCGATTGCCTTGATTGCTTCATCTAAATTAACACCAGTTGCTAAATCAAAAGAGATATAAGAAGAAGCAAACTGCCCTTCATGTTGTACACGATCTTGTTGAAGACTGTAATCATAATGGGTAAAAGCGGACAGCGGTACCCGTTTACCCTGTTTCGTAATTACCTGCAAATCCTTAAGCATATCAGGGTATTGAGCATATTTTGGATTGACTTCCATCACCACCCGATATTGATTAAGGCTATTAAAAATAGTAGAGATTTGTCTCTGACTGAATGAGTTATTTAACACATCCATCACGTCACTCATATCTATCCCTAAACGCTTAGCCATTTCTCGATCAATGGTTAAAGAAATTTGCTGTGCTCCTTCATTATCATCAGCATCCACATTGGTAATCTGAGGAATTTCACGAAAAGCATCCGCTACCTTAATTGTCCACTTTCTTAATAAATCAAGATCATCACCTAGTAATTGATATTCAGTCTCTGAGTTTTGGTTTTGGCGCATATTTAACTGAATATCTTGCGCAGCCATTAAGAACATTCTAGCACCTGCTACTTTTGGTGCATTATCACGTAATCTATTAATAATATCTTGAGCGCTTTCTTTACGATCACTTTTCGGTTTTAAACGTACTACCATTATAGAGTTATTAACACTATTGCCACCACCAATAAAGCCTGCTACATTTTCTACTGCTGGATCACTTAATACATACTTACTTAGCTTGTCTACTTTTGGCTGCATAATTTGAAATGACATAGCATCGTCACCTCGTATAAATCCCCACAAAACCCCTGTGTCCTGTTCAGGCAATAATGTTTTAGAAATAGCTATATATAAGTAAACATTCACCCCAATGGTAATAAATAAAATAATCAACATTAACCTAGAGTGTCTTAATGCCCAACCTAAGCTAACACGATAATAATCAGTTACTTTACCAAAGAAATTATTAAATCCTTGTTGCCAACGGTTAGGCTTCTTGTTTAAGTCTTGTTTTTTTAACCATCTCGCACATAACATCGGGGTTAGCGTAAGCGACACAAGTAAAGAAACCACAATGGTTACTGATAAAGTAACAGCGAACTCTTTAAATAATTGAGACAGTAAACCACCAGCAAATAATAATGCCAAAAACACAGCAACTAATGATGCATTCATCGATATTAAAGTAAAACCAACCTCTTTAGTACCTCGTAATGCAGCCTGTAGAGGACTCATCCCCTTATCAATATAGCGAGCAATATTTTCAAGTACCACAATGGCATCATCAACCACCAGACCTGCTGCGACAATCAAAGCCATTAATGATAGGTTGTTTAGTGAAAATCCCATTAGATACATTACTGTAAATGTACCTATAATGGATACAGGTACAGCTAATGCAGGAATAAGTGCTGCCCGCCAATGCCCTAAAAACAATAGCACCACTAAAATCACTAAAATAACTGCTATAATAAGGGTATGTTCTGCTTCACTTAAAGTAGCTTGAATACCTGCCGAACGATCCATCGCTATATTTAATTCAACACTTGAAGGAATAGCGGCCTTTAACAGCGGCAATGCATCTTTAATCCCTTTAATGGTTTCAATAACATTAGCCCCTGATTCTTTGTTAATAATTAACAAAATGGCATCTTCATTATTATAATAGCCAGCATTATACCTATTTTCTACAGCATCATAAACTCTCGCCACATCCTGCAAACGAATAGCTGCGCCATTATCATAGCGAATTACGATAGGTTTATATTGTTCCGCTTTAGTTAATTGATCATTAGCTGTAATTTGCCATTGATATCGATCATTTTCTACAAAGCCTTTTGGCTTTCTTAAGTTTGAATTAACAATCGCTTGCCTTACTTCAGATAAAGAAACATTATAATGTGCTAATAAATGCGGCTCTAATTCCACACGCACAGCGGGCAAAGAACTTCCTCCCACTTGTACTTCACCAACACCTGTTACTTGTGATATTTTTTGTGCAACGATGGTAGAGGCCACATCATATAACTGCCCTTTACTTAAAATATCTGAAGTTAAGGTCACCAACAAAATGGGGGCTTGTGAAGGGTTAATCTTACGATAAGTAGGATTATTAGGCATACCGCTGGGCAATAAATCACGTGCAGCATTGATAGCAGCTTGTACATCTCTTGCAGCATCGTTGATATCACGCTTTAAATCAAATACAAGCATAATTCGTGTTGAACCCTGCCCACTACTAGAGTTCATTTGTTGCACCCCTGAAATACTCCCAAAAGCTCGCTCTAAAGGAGTGGCAACAGTAGCTGCCATTACTTCAGGGCTAGCACCTGGCAAATTTGCATTTACAGTAATTACAGGAAAATCCATTTCTGGTAAAGGTGCAACAGGTAGTAACTTAAAACATAATATCCCCAATAGCAGTATGGCTACATTGCATAGCATTGTAGCAACTGATCTAAAAATAAATGGGGCTGATAAGTTCATACTTATACTTCCTCAGCCATAGCATGTTGCTTAGGATGTGTATTAAGTGACAATCTATCAAAGAATAAGTAAATAACAGGCGTAGTAAATAAGGTTAACAATTGACTTAATAATAAGCCCCCTACCATTGCATAACCTAATGGTTGACGCAATTCAGCACCAGAGCCTGTAGCCAACATCAAAGGAACTGCTCCAAACAAGGCCGCTAATGTGGTCATTAAAATAGGTCTAAATCTCAATAATGCCGCTTGATAAATAGCTTGCTCTGCTGTTAAGCCTTGATGACGCTCTGCTTCTAAAGCAAAGTCAATCATCATAATGGCATTCTTCTTCACAATACCAATTAAAAGAATAATACCAATGATGGCAATCAATCCTAACTCATTGCCACTCATTATCAATGCCAATAACGCACCAACCGCAGCCGAAGGCAGTGTTGAAAGAATAGTAATTGGGTGAATATAACTTTCATATAACACTCCTAATACTATATACATGGTGACAATAGCAGCTAAAATTAAGAATAAGGTACTGGAGAGTGAAGCTTGGAAAGCCTCTGCTACCCCTTGTAATTTCATTTCTACCGAATCAGGTAAACCAATATCCGCCTTAACTTTATTAATGACTTCTACCGCCTCACCAATAGAAACACCACTGGCTAAGTTAAATGATAGAGTAACCGCTGGGAACTGACCGATATGGTTGATTACTAATGAAGCAGGTCGAGACTCCATTTTTACTAAATTAGTTAACGGCACTTTATCACCATTAGCCGTTACTACATGTAGACTCTTTAATGCTTCAATACCTTCTGTATTAGCATTATTAGCCTCTAGCACAATACGATATTGATTGGCTTGAGTAAAAATAGTAGAAATTTGTCGTTGCCCATAGGCATCATAAAGTGTATCAACAATATCAGATACTTTAAGCCCTAAACGACTTGCCATATCACGGTCAATATTTAAATAAACTTGTAAACCTTGATCCTGTAAATCACTATTTACATCAACTAATGCTGACTGTTGATTTAAAGTATCAACTAAAATAGGTGTCCACTCCCTTAATAACACTTCATCAGGTGAGTTTAAAGTAAATTGATACTGCGTTCGGCTTACTTTATCTTCAATACTTAAATCCTGAATAGGCTGCATGTACAGGCGAATACCCACCACATTATTTAATTCTGGCTGTAGTTCTTCTATCACCTGTGCGGCTGTTACACTGCGTTGGTCATGAGTTTTCAAATTAATTAGAATACGTCCACTATTTAACGTTGTATTATCACCATCCACACCAATATAAGAAGATAAACTCACCACATTAGGATTTTTTAAGATCACATCCACCAAACGCTGTTGCCTTTCAGCCATTGCTTTAAAAGAAATATTTTGTGGTGCTTCTGAAATTCCCTGAATAACACCTGTATCCTGTACAGGGAAAAAACCCTTTGGGATAACTAAGTAAAGCAATACAGTAAACACAAACGTAGCTACAGCCACTAATAAAGTGGCTGTTTGATGGCGTAATACAAAGGTTAATCCTGTGGCATAATGTTTGATTAACCAATCAATAACCTCACCACTTTTTTGATAAAACTTGCCTTGTTTTTTTTCTGGCGTATGCCTTAATAACTCAGCGCACATCATGGGAGTTAATGTTAAAGACACCACTAATGATATTAAAATGGCTACCGCCAAGGTGATGGCAAACTCTCTAAATAAACGCCCTACCACATCAGCCATAAATAATAGTGGAATTAATACTGCAATAAGCGAAAACGTTAAAGAAATTAATGTGAAACCAATTTCTCTAGCGCCTTTTAATGCCGCTTCTAAAGGTTTATCTCCTGCTTCCAAGTGCCTAGCAATATTCTCTAACATTACAATTGCATCATCTACCACAAACCCTGTGGCAATAGTTAATGCCATTAATGTTAAATTATTAATCGAAAAACCTGCAAGGTACATCACACCAAATGTACCTACAATAGATAAAGGTACAGCAATGGAAGGAATAATAGTGGCTGATACATTACGTAAAAACAAAAAGGTAACTAATACCACTAGCATAATGGCCATAAACATTTCATGTTGTACGCCACTGATAGAGTCACGAATAGTGATAGTTCGATCTGTTAATTCTTTAACATCTACCCCTGTAGGCATCGTAGCGGTTAACTGAGGTAATACTGCTTTAATATTATCAACAACATTAATAACATTGGCTTCAGGCTGTCGTTGAATATTTAATAAAATTGCCTCTTTTTGATCAGCCCATGCGGCTAAACGATCATCTTCTCGTCCATGACTAATAGTAGCAACATCACCTAATCTTAATACTGCACCATTTTGATACCCTAAAATCAAATCCTCATAAGCTTTGGCGGAAGCTAATTGGTCATTAGCATCAATCATTGATTGGCGTGTAGGGCCATCTAAAGTACCTTTTGGCTGATTAATATTAGCAGTAGTAATTAAGTTTCTAACATCACCCATACCTAAACTATAAGCAGCTAATTTTTGTGGATCTACTTTGACACGAACGGCTGGTTTTTGTCCCCCTGCAATACTAACTAAACCAACTCCAGAAATTTGTGCTATTTTTTGTGCCATACGGGTATCAACTAAATCCCGAACAGTAGGCAATGGCAACGTATCTGAAGTAATAGCAAGGGTTAAAATAGGTGTATCAGCTGGGTTTACTTTGTTATAGACTGGAGGTGCAGGCAAATTACTAGGTAAATCATTAGTCGCTGAGTTAATAGATGACTGTACTTCTTGCTCTGCAACAGATAATTCAGTATCTAATGAAAATCGTAAAGTAACAATGGACACACCATTAGCACTGGTAGATGACATTTGTGCAAGTCCTGCCATTTGCCCAAACTGTCTTTCTAAAGGTGCTGTTACTGCGCTACTCATTACCTCAGGACTAGCACCTGGATAATAAGTGACTACCCGAATTGTAGGATAATCTACTTGAGGTAAGGCTGCTACTGCCAACATTTTGTAGGCGATAATACCTGATAGTAATAACGCTATCATAATCAAAGTAGTAGCAACAGGACGCAGAATAAATGGGCGCGAAATATTCATTATTATTACTCGCTTACTTCTGCATTCTCTGAAGGTTGAGGCTTCTCTTCTGTATTTTCTAAAGTAGTTGGTATATCTTCACTATTAACCACTTCTACTTGGCTATCTTCTCGTAGTCGATCAGTTCCTTCTAGGACAACCTTCTCTCCTACTTTTAAACCTTCTATAACAATGGTTTTATCCGCATCACTACGACCTAAAGTAATATAACGTAGATGAACTTTACTCCCTTCTACCACATACACAAAAGTTCCTTTATTACCATATTGTATAGAGTCAGTAGGAATAATTAATTGCTTATCTAAAGTAGTTAGTTTTAACTTAATGTTCACAAATTGATTAGGGAATAACATACTATCTTCATTAGCAAAACGAGCTTTAACTAAAATTGTCCCTGTACTAGTATTAATTTGGTTATCTAATGTTGCAACTGAACCTGTGGCTAATAAATGAGTATTAGTACTATCCCAAGCCTCTACAACTAAATCTTCCCCTTTTGCTAAACGACTAACTACCTCAGGTAATTGAGCTTCTGGTAAAGTAAAGGTTGTAGAAATTGGTTGGGTTTGGGTAATGGTTACTAAAGGTGTGGTATCTCCCACTTTCACATAGTTACCAATATCAATTTGTCTTAATCCTAAACGGCCTGTAATAGGCGCTTTTATTTGGGTGAACTCTAAATTAAGCTCCGCATCTTTTAACTGTGCCTGACTCGTTAATACTGAACCTTGATATTGATTAACTAATGCTACTTGCGATTCGTAAGTTTGTTTGGCAATGGAGTCTTGTTTAATTAACTTTTGATAACGAGTTAATTCAGAACGTGCATTCTGCAATAAAGCCTGATTCTGTTGAACAGCGCCCTTTGCTTGCTGCAGGGCTGCTTCATAAGGTCTTGGATCAATCACTGCTAACAAGTCATTTTCTTTAACCTGTTGCCCTTCAGTAAATAATACTTTTACTAGCTCACCTTGTACACGGCTTACTATATTAACAGTGTTATAAGCAGTCACTGTACCTAAAGCATTTAAATAAACTGCAAATTCACCTTCTTTAACAGGCTCAACCCTTACAGGCACTATATTACTGAACATGCCCCTCCGGCCAAAGGGTGATGACTCTTTTTCTGAGGGGGAATTGGAAGAAGTGGATTTACTCCACCAAACACCTCCAATAATAAGGAGTATGATAATTACACTAATAATTATCCATTTCTTTTTAGAATTTACTTGGTTGGTTTGCATATTATCTTGTTTATCATTCATTATTACAATCTACGGTCATCCTAAACTAAGCAACTCTATAATTATCTCTCACTAAAATAAAGTGTTTTTACTTTATATTTACATATAGCAGCTATATAGACTAAATAACTACTTTAGTTGACTTGACAATTATTGCCTAGTCAAATAAATTTATTTTTCTTCCACATGGTTTAAAAAAAATGCATTTTACACCTAAAACCATCATTGAAGGCAGCACCTTAGGACAATTGTTACATTTTGCCAATAACTGCAAAGATAAAATAATTGACCAACATACAGCTGCTTATGACCTCACTGCTGCTCAATTCAAGGCTTTGTTATGCATTACTTTTAGAAAGATGACTACCCCAGCAGTATTAAGTCAAGCACTACGAATAGACAATGGCGCAGTAACAAGATTACTTGATCGCTTAGAAAATAAAGGCTTGTTACAGCGTGTAAGAAATGAACAAGACAGACGACAGATCAATATCTTATTAACACCACAAGGGTCAGCTATCAGTAAAAAAATACCAGCCATTGTGGCTGACTCACTAAATCAATTAACGCTGTCATTAACAACTAATGAAGTAGATCAATTACAAATTCTATTAAAAAAAATGTTACTAGCCAATGGTTACCAACCTGATGATTTTATACTTAACAAAATTGATTAAAGATTAACAAAGATGACTACCGAAACAACCGAACCAGTTGAAAAAACTGAAATAACACACACAAAAATCCCCTTAAACCCTGCTAGACAACGCAGAAAATGGCTATTGATACTAACCACAGTTGTTATTGTATCAATACTGCTTGTTATTTTCTGGTATGTACTATTTGGGCGATGGTATGAAACCACTGATGATGCTTATGTAAATGGAAATATTGTACAAGTAACTCCACTCGTCAGTGGTACTGTTGTAAGTATTGGTGCAGATGATGGTAATCTGGTACAGCAAGGACAAACCTTAGTATCACTAGACCCTAGTGATACAGAAATTGCACTACAGCAAGCTGCTGCTAATTTAGCCAACACCGTACGTAAAGTACGTAGCCTCTATAGCACTGTAGATAGTTTTGAAGCACAATTAAAAAGTAGCCAAGCCGGTTTACAAAAAGCCCAAGAAGATTTTAATCGTCGTCAAAAACTGATAGCACAAGGGGCTATTTCTCGTGAAGAACTTTCTCATGCACTCACCACCTTACAAGAAGCACAAGCTAATGTAATCAATATCAAACAACAATTACAGAGCAATAAAGTACTGGTTGATAATACTGAGTTACGTACCCACCCTGATGTACTAGCTGCTGCTACTCAATTTGAGCAAGCTTACTTAGATCAACGACGCAGCAATCTCACAGCGCCCGTTTCAGGATTTATTGCAAAACGTAGTGTGCAAGTAGGACAGCATATTGAAAAAGGTAGCCAGCTTATGGCTATTATTCCTCTACACCAAGTATGGGTAGATGCTAACTTTAAAGAAACTCAATTAGAACATATGCGCATTGGTCAACCTGTTACTTTAGAAGCTGATATTTATAGTGATGTGGTCTATCACGGCCATGTGGAAAGTTTAGGAGTAGGCACAGGCAGTGCTTTTGCATTATTACCTGCCCAAAATGCGACAGGTAACTGGATTAAAATCGTCCAACGAGTACCCGTACGTATTCAATTGGACCCTAAAGAATTAGACAAACACCCCTTACGTATTGGTTTATCAATGACAGTTAAGGTAGATTTGCATGATCAATCAGGGCCAATGCTCCCACAACAACCTCCTACTAAACCGATATTATCAACTGATATTTATCAACAACAATTGGCAGAAGCTAAACAACTAATTGATAAAATAATTGAACAAAATGCTGGTGACAACAAATAAATCATGAGCCTTCAACAAGCTGTTTTTAAGCCCGCCAATCTAGCTTTAGCAACCATTGCTATATCACTAGCTAGTTTTATGCAGGTATTGGATACCACCATTGCCAATGTTGCTTTACCTACGATTGCAGGTAATTTAGGGGTAAGTGCGGAGCAAGGCACATGGGTTATTACTTCGTTTGCTGTTTGTAATGCCATTACCCTACCCCTTACTGGCTGGTTATCAAGGCGTTTAGGCGAAGTAAAGTTATTTATTTGGGTGGTGTTGCTGTTTGTAATTACCTCATTCTTATGTGGTATCGCCCGCAACATGACTGAATTGATTATTTTCCGCTGCTTACAAGGTGCTGTAGCAGGTCCTCTCTATCCTATAGCACAGTCTTTACTACTAGCTATTTACCCTCCCATAAAACGCGGCGTTGCCTTAGCCATCTTAAGTATTGTAACGGTGGTAGCTCCTATTGCTGGCCCTATCTTGGGTGGTTGGATTTCTTACAACTACAGTTGGCCTTGGATATTCTTCATTAATGTTCCTTTTGGTTTATTTGCCGCTTTTTTTGCTTATCAACAACTAAGCAGCAAACCTGAGCAGACCCAACGCTCACCCATTGATTATATTGGCCTAATTGCTTTAGTAATAGGTATCGGTGCACTACAAGTAGTGTTGGATAAAGGCAATGATTTAGATTGGTTTGAATCTAATTTTATTATTATTGGTTCTGCTATTGCAGTGATTGGTATTATCTTTTTTATTATCTGGGAATTAACCGATAAACACCCTATTGTTAATTTAAGACTGTTTACTAACTATAATTTTAGTGTTGGCTGTATTTTATTGGTTTTAGGTTATTCTGGCTTCTTTGGTATTAATTTACTACTACCACAATGGCTACAAACTCAAATGGGCTACACTGCCACATGGGCAGGTTTAGCAGCTGCACCTATTGGGATATTACCTGTATTACTCACTCCATTCCTTGGTCGCTATGCACAGTATTTTGATATGCGTTTACTGGCAAGTTTTGCCTTTGCTGCTATTGCTGGTAGTTGTTTTATGCGTGCAGGTTTCAATACTCAAGTTAACTATGAACATATTGCATTAGTGCAAATGTTTATGGGGGTTGGGGTAGCATTATTCTTTATGCCAGTGATGAGTATCGTACTATCAGACCTAAAACAAAATCAAATTGCTGAAGGTTCTGGATTAGCAGCATTTTTAAGAACATTAGGGGGTAGTTTTGCTGCTTCGTTAACCACATGGATTTGGACTAGAAAAGCCAGTGAACACCATGCCTACCTGACTGAAAGCATAAGCCTTTATGATCCTATTACGCAACATACCTTAAATCAAATGGGTGGTAAAACTCTAGAAAACTATGCTCAGCTAGAAAATATTGTTAATAACCAAGCCTATATGTTATCTACGATTGATTACTTTTTTATGCTCGGCTGTGGTTTTATGTTGCTTGTATTCGTTGCTTGGTTAGCTAAACCTAAAAGAATTGGTCATTAATTATTGAACAGGACATTGGTTGTTTTGTTCCAATTTAACTAATGACTGATAGTCTCCTCTAGTACGTAATTTCTTCACTAATTGATACGTTTGAATATCATAAGAAGTGATTGGTTCAACCACTGCCACTAGACGATTACAGGGTAAAAATAGCAAAACCAATAGCTGCTGTTTCACCTCACCAGTAATTGCAGGAATTATTAGCTCCTGTTGATGATTGAATGTATGTGCTTGTTTATATTGCTCTAGCCACTTATACCAATCATCACTGTAAAGTTTATAAGGGTTATCTTTATAACCAAAAGGGTCCTCAGTATTAGTTGTCCAATTTACTTGTAGCTTATTAATTACTCCCTTACGCAAAGCTATATTTGTTGTTTGATACCAAGAAAAACCCTCTGAGTTTTTTGCAGTAGTAACTGTTTTATTTGTATGGTAGGGAACTTGCTCATTCAGCAATGAGGTTTTAAACTCAAAATCCTTATAAGAGGATAAATTTACCCCAACTGCATTAATAAACTGAAACGGTGCACGAGCCGCATTATATTGTTTAGTAAACTGAACTTCTTGGTATTTATCAATGGGGTATAATGTCAAATCCACACCTAAATCGATAGGCATAGAAACAATATGAATAAGTGGATAAATACCAAATGTAAATAATGCAGCCCAAGCATTGGATAGTTCATCTTTATCATACTTAACGCCTGCAAATGGCTCACCAGTACTATCGCTACTCCTCATTCGTTCATTAACAGTTCCACAGCCTACTAAAACTACTACTAAGAGTAGTATAACTATTTTACGCATCAAGTTTTTCCAACATTAGATTTAACGCTACTATAATGTTCTTCTATTAACTCTACCTTAAGTTACTCAGTTAAAGCACTTGTAAAAGCTTGTTGTGCCTCTGCTAATTTAACTTTTAAATTAGCTACTTGTTGTTGCAATTCTGGGGTGTTGTATTGCTTTAACTGTTTCTCTGCTTTATTCAATGCAACTTGTACCATTGCAACCTCTATTTTTAACTTTTTCTGCTCAGCTGTTAAGGCAGTAGCAGTTGGTTGTTGTGATTTTACTTTATCAATAACTGATTGTTTAGGGTCAAATGTTTGTATTGTTGGAGTTACTGCTGCTTGCTGTAATCTTGCTTGACGTTCCTGTTGTCTACGCTTTTCCTCTCTCTCTAAACGTGTACTTCGAAATTCAAAACGATTTCGCGCATGATCTCTTCTTAACTGCCTCGTTACTCGCTGCCCTTCTGCAATAGCAGAATCACCTGTTAAAGCCACTAACTTAGTTGGTAATGAAATAATATCTATACAATCAACTGGACAAGGAGCAACACAAAGTTCACAACCAGTACATTCAGCTGCAATTACTGTATGCATTAATTTAGCAGCTCCAACAATGGCATCTACAGGACAAGCTTGAATACATTTAGTACAACCAATACATTCAGCCTCTCTTATATAAGCCAACTGAGCTGGCGAATGCTCTTCAGCCAAAGCAATAACTGGCCTATCCAATAATGCTGCCAAGGCATTGATTGTTTCTTCTCCCCCCGGAGGGCACTTATTAATAGCATCACCATTAGCTATTGCCTCTGCATAGGGTTTACATCCTTGATAACCACATTTTGTACACTGAGTTTGGGGCAACAAAGCATCTATTAAGTTAATTAACTGCATTTGGTTATTTACACTTTTTAATTTAATTTCATCAGATTATTTACGGTGTAATAGTATACCTTAATAATGGACCTTAGATAATTTCGTTATTAACTTTCAATTGTTATATAATGAACACCTATTTTTATATGACTCAATAAACTATCCATTCAATAATAGTTAGGAGAAGTAATGAAACTGACCATGCCCCACTTTGAGCAAGCCTCTGTATTAGTAGTAGGTGATGTAATGCTTGATCGTTATTGGCATGGTGGTACCTCCCGTATTTCTCCTGAAGCACCTGTACCCGTGGTTAAAATTAATCAGCGAGAAGATCGACCTGGTGGTGCAGCCAACGTTGCCCTAAATATGGCAGCTTTAGGCGCTAAAACATGGCTAATTGGTGCAACTGGTGAAGATGAGGCTGCTGACTCGTTAGCAGATAGTTTGGGTTCTGCTGGTGTAGAAACACACTTTCAACGTATTGCAGGACAACCAACTACTATAAAACTACGGGTAATGAGTCGCCATCAACAACTTATTCGCGTTGATTTTGAAGAAACTTTTGATATTAATAAAGATGCACTTGCCAGTGAAGTCGAAAAACTTTTACCTTCTGTAAAAGTACTATTATTATCCGATTATGGTAAGGGCACATTAAAAAACCATCAACAGTTAATAAAACTAGCTAAACAACATAATATTCCTGTGTTAGTTGATCCTAAAGGTAATGACTTTACTATTTATAAAGGGGCTACCTTATTAACACCTAATCTAGCAGAGTTTGAGGCCATTGTAGGCAAATGTCTTGATGAAAACCAACTGATCGAAAAAGCACAACAACTAATAGAGCATTTAGAATTAGGTGGCTTATTAATTACTCGTGGTGAACAAGGAATGACCTTGTTACGTGACAACCAACAAGAATTACATTTACCTGCCCGTGCTCGTGAAGTGTTTGATGTGACTGGTGCAGGTGACACCGTTATTTCTACCCTTGCAGCAGCTATAGCAGCTGGCGAGGAACTCACTGAAGCAGTAGCCCTTGCCAACCTTGCAGCTAGTATTGTAGTCGCTAAATTAGGCACAGCCTGTATTAGCGCACCTGAATTACGCCGTGCTATTCAACGTGATACGGGTAATGGTAAAGGTGTGCTTAGTTTAGATCAGTTATTAATTGCGGTAGAAGATGCACGAGCGCAAGGTGAAAAAATTGTATTCACCAATGGTTGTTTTGATATTCTCCATGCAGGCCATGTTGCCTATTTAGAACAAGCACGCTCCTTAGGCGGCCGTTTGATTGTAGCCGTAAATGATGACGCTTCTGTAACGGCATTAAAAGGTGTTGGCCGCCCGATTAACTCAGTAGATCGCCGTATGGCTGTATTGGCTGGTTTGGGTGCTGTTGATTGGGTAACTAGCTTTGCTGATTCAACCCCAGAACGCCTACTGCAAGAAATCAGACCTGATGTTCTAGTAAAAGGCGGCGACTACTCTGTAGATGAGGTGGTGGGTGCTGATATAGTACTAGCCTACGGTGGTGAAGTGAATGTATTAGGCTTAGTAGAAAATAGTTCTACAACGGCTATTGTTGATAAAATTAAAGGACAATAACTCCCTTAATTGATAAAAAACATGTTATTATTAACGTTTCGCCGGGAACGCCCGGCTTTTTTACGTCCATTTGAGTGAGTGCAGAGGACACAGATGACTAAGCTAGATCGCTGGCTGTTACCTGATGGTATAGAAGAAGTTTTACCCAATGAGGCTGCTTGTATAGAAACGGCACGTCGCCGTATATTAGATTTATTTGAATGTTGGGGTTATGATTTAGTTATTACGCCACATGTTGAATATATTGATGCACTGCTAACAGGAACAGCTCAAGACCTTGACTTACAAACCTTTAAAACTGTTGATCCATTATCTGGACGGTTATTAGGTTTTCGTAGTGATATCACACCACAAGTTACTCGACTTGATGCTCATTGGTTAAAAGAAGAAACCCCTGCTCGCCTTTGCTATGCTGGTAGTATTCTATTAACTAAACCTAGAGCACACACTACCTCTCGTAGCCCTATCCAATTAGGTGCTGAGCTGTATGGTGATAAAAGCACTGCTAGCGACATCGAAATTATAAGCCTAATGTTAGAAACACTAGCGTTAGCCAAAGTTGAAAATATCCATATGGACTTAGGCCATGTGGCTATTTTTAGAGGACTAGCTCAAGCATCTAACTTATCTAATGAACTAGAAAACCTATTATTTGACGCTTTACAACGCAAAGCCATTGATGAAGTTTGCCAGTTAACAGCTGACCTACCTAAAACTGAAGCAGCTATGTTTTGTGCCTTAACCACTCTCTGTGGTGGTGAGGAAGTTATTGCCAATGCCAAACAAGTATTAGCCAATGCACCTGCCTCTGTATTAAAAGCTATTGATAAGTTAGCTGAAATTGCTAAACAAATTACCTTACGCTACCCCCATATCACCCTTTATTTTGATTTAGGGGAGCTACGTGGCTATCAATATCATACAGGCATTGTATTTGCTGCTTTTGTACCTAATGTAGGGCAATCTATCGCACAAGGTGGTCGCTATGATAGTGCAGGTATTGCTTTTGGGCGCTCAAGACCAGCTACAGGTTTTTCAACAGACCTCAAAACATTAGTTAACTTAGGGCAAGCTGATTTTACTAATAGCAAACAAGCCATTTGGGCACCTTATGAAAATCAGCCAGCACTTTGTCAGAAAATGGCTGAATTACGTAAACAAGGACAAAGAGTTATTCAAGCACTGCCAAATCAAACATTAACAGAAGCCACTGAAATGGGTTGTGACCAATATTTAGTATTTATTGAAAATAGTTGGCAAGTAAAGCCAATCGTTGCGGGGAAATAATCATGGGTAAGAATGTTGTTGTACTTGGTACTCAATGGGGTGATGAAGGTAAAGGTAAAATCGTTGACCTTCTTACTGAAGATGCTGCTGCTGTTGTCCGCTATCAAGGTGGTCATAATGCTGGCCACACTTTAGTCATTGATGGTAAAAAAACTATTTTAAGACTTATCCCTTCTGGCATCTTACGTGACAACGTACAGTGTTTAATCGGTAATGGTGTCGTACTTGCTCCAGATGCATTCCTTAAAGAAGTAAAAGAATTAGAAGATAATGGTGTAAACGTACGTGATCGTTTACATGTTAGCCCTGCCTGTTCATTAATTTTACCTTACCACGTTGCTTTAGACCAAGCGCGTGAAATTGCTAGAGGTGCGGCTAAAATTGGTACGACAGGTCGTGGTATTGGCCCAGCTTATGAAGATAAAGTAGCCCGTCGTGGCCTAAGAGTTGGCGATTTATTCCACCGTGAGCGCTTTGCTGCAAAATTAGGTGAATTATTAGATTACCATAACTTTGCACTTAAAAACTTCTATCATGCTAAAACTATTGATTTCCAAGAAACTTTAGAGCAATGTATGGCCTATGCCGAACAAATTAAGCCTATGGTAATGGATGTTACTGCGCGTTTGCATGAGTTACGTCGCCAAGGTCAAAACATTATGTTTGAAGGCGCCCAAGGTGCTTTACTGGATATTGATCATGGTACTTATCCTTATGTAACTAGCTCCAATACTACCGCAGGTGGCGTAGCAACTGGTTCTGGCTTTGGCCCTATGTACCTTGACTATATTTTAGGTATCACCAAAGCTTATACAACCCGTGTTGGCTCAGGCCCCTTCCCTACAGAACTATTTGATGATGTAGGTGAACGCTTAGCAGAAAGAGGTAATGAGTTTGGTTCAGTAACAGGTCGTGCTCGTCGCTGTGGCTGGTTTGATGCGGTTATTCTACGTCGCTCCATTGAAATCAACAGTATCTCTGGCCTTTGCCTAACTAAACTCGATGTATTAGATGGCCTAGAAAGCATCAAAATCTGTACTGGCTATAAAGATGCTGATGGTAACTTATTATGTGATGCGCCTACTGATGCGGATAGTTATTTAGGCTTAACACCTGTTTATGAAGAAGTTGCTGGTTGGTCTGAATCTACTTTTGGTGCTAAATCATTAGATGATTTACCAGCTAATGCAGTAGCTTATATTAAACGTTTAGGTGAATTAGTAGGTGCACCCATTGATATTATTTCAACAGGCCCTGATCGTGTAGAAACTATTATCTTACGCCATCCTTTCGCTTAAACAGCTGAACTATTTATAGTCAATAAAAACCCCAGTATAAACTGGGGTTTTTATTGACTATATAATTCTAATGATCATTTTCTAAATATTTAGGCTTCTTAGGTAATGCAAAACTACATAAGAAACAAATAACCAACATTACAGCAACATAAATGAAGAAATAATCAGCATGTCCTATATTTTTAAACTCTGTTGCAATTGATACAGCAGTGCCACCAAATAAAGCATTACCTACGGCATAAGATAGCCCAACTCCCAAAGCACGAACTTCTGTTGGAAACATTTCAGCTTTTACTAAACCACCAATAGAAGTATAAAAGCTTAAGATAAACATCATAACAACAAGTAATACACCCAACATAAACGCTGAATCTTTAACAGCTGGCATAGCTAAAACCATGACAGGATAAATGCATATGAAGCCCAAAGAACTAAAAAGTAACATTGAGACTCTACGCCCTACTTTATCGCCTACAGCACCAAATAAAGGCTGACTTATCATAAAAATAAATAAACCAATAGTCATAATATAACCAACAACTTTATGGTCAACCCCCATACCCATCATATAATTTCTTGAGTAAATTGTAATAGTATAGAAAGCTAAAGATCCCCCTGCTGTATAGCCTACCACCAAGAAAAACTGTTTCCAGTGATCTCTAAATAACGCAATTAAACTGCCCGACTCTTTAGACTCACGTTGCTCTGCCGTTGTTGTTTCCTCTAATGTACGACGAACCCATAAAGAAACTAATGCAGCTAATCCACCAATAAAGAATGGTATACGCCATGCACCTGCATCTAATTGTTCTTTAGTTAGAAATGTTAAAAGAATAACCCCGAGTAGACTTGCCAGTAATTGTCCACCAGAAAGCGTTACATATTGGAAAGAAGCATAAAATCCTCTACGTCCTCTTAATGCAACTTCACTCATATAAGTGGCTACCGCGCCATATTCACCACCTACGGATAACCCTTGGAATAAACGGACAACCAATAATAAAATAGGAGCCCAAATACCTACTTGTTCATAAGTAGGCAATAACGCAAAACAAAATGAACCCGCGCCCATCATTACAATAGAAATGAGCATTGATCTTTTACGACCATACTTATCGGCAATCCAACCAAATAACCAACTACCTAATGGACGCATAAAAAAACTAAGGGCAAAAGCACCCCAAACAAAAAAAGTCCCCTTTGATCCATTGGCTGGCCCTGTTAATGCAACCGTAAAATAGGTAGCAAAAACAGCATAAATATAAAAATCAAACCACTCAACTAAATTACCTGAAGCAGCCCCTACAATGCCATAGATTCTTTTACGGCGCTCTTCTGGAGTATAATGCGGAAGTGTATTACTCATTCTTATTGTCTCTACATCAAAAAAACAAACAAACAAAAACCCAAGCTGGCTAGAATAGTACAAACTATAACTAAAAAGCTAGCAAAGTTTTATACCATATTCGATCGATCAATCGTATTACCTAATTGGATTAGATAACACCTCCTTGTGTTAACTTACCTCTTAGAAAGAATGTTCTACTGAAGGGAATGTGCTGTCTTTTACTGCTTTCACATAAGCTGTTATAGCACCTTGAATACTGGTTTGACCATCCATAAAGTTTTTGGAGAATTTAGGGGATTTACCCGCATAGATGCCAATCATATCGTGTAGCACGAGCACTTGCCCATCACACTCAACTCCTGCGCCAATACCTATTGTTGGGCACTGTAATGCGGCAGTTACTTCTTTCGCTAAAGCGGCTGGTACACATTCCATTAAGATCATTGCTGCGCCAGCTTGTTCATGCGCAACAGCATCTTCTAATAGCTGTTTAGCGGCCGCATCTCCTTTACCTTGCACCTTATAACCACCAAAAGCATTCACCGACTGCGGCGTTAAACCTAAGTGGGTACACACAGGAATCCCCCGCTCTTGTAAGAAATGCGTTGTCTCTACCATATAGCGACCACCTTCTAGCTTCACCATATGAGCACCCGCCGCCATTAATTGGCTAGCTGAGTCGAATGCTTGTTCTTTACTTTGTTGGTAACTACCAAAAGATAAATCGGCTAACACTAATGCATTTTTAGTACCCCTAGCAACAATCTCTGTGTGATAACACATCTGCTCTAATGTAACAGGTAAAGTGGAAGAATGGCCTTGTACAGTCATGCCTAATGAATCACCTATCAACAAAATATCAACACCTGCTTCATCTAGTAATGTTGCAAAACTTGCTTCATAACACGTTAACATAGCAATTTTTTGTTGCTCTTTCTTCATTTTTTGTAAAGTTGATAAAGTAATCATATAGCCTCATTTTTCATCTTGTATCAATTAACTCTGAAATTAATTAATATTGCACACTGTTATTCATTTAGAATAACAAACTTAACCCTCTACCCTTGGAAATGATCATTATGTTAAAAAAGTTATTACTCTCTTTCTGTTGTATATTTATGCTCACCACACCAGCATTCGCAGAAACAAACCCAAGAGTTCTATTATCTACAAATATGGGCGATATAGAAATTGAACTATATCCACAGCAAGCCCCCATTACTGTAACTAATTTTTTAAACTATGTTAATAGTGGCTTTTATAATGGTACTATTTTTCATCGTGTGATACCTAACTTTATGATTCAAGGTGGTGGCTTTACTGAAGACATGTCACAAAAATCGACCTTAGATGCTATTAAAAATGAAGCTGATAATGGTCTAGCCAATAATCGTGGTACTGTTGCTATGGCACGTACTGGAGTTGTTGACTCAGCTACAAGCCAGTTTTTTATTAATGTAAAAGATAACAATTTTTTAAACCATGGCAAACGCGATTTTGGTTATGCTGTGTTTGCTAAAGTAATTAGTGGTATGGATGTTGTTGATAAAATTGCAGGTGTTCGAACAACATATAGACAAGGTGCACGTGATGTCCCTACAGACCCTGTTATTATCGTTTTAGCTAAACAATTATAATTTATTAAAATACTATATTATTAAAGGGAAATATTATTCCCTTTAATAATTGTATAAATATGTAAAAAAACACAATTTTTAAATGACTGAGTTACTCTTTTAACATAGAATACGAATATTCTGTTATATTCAAATATTTAATTGAGCTTATTTTGTGTTTTCTACTTTATCACTACACTCGCCAAAATCCTTCTTGCTTCTAGCGCTAAAACTTTTATTGTTATTAATTATACTTACCATCGTTTTTGGTGGTGGTTTTCTATTATGGCAACATTATTTTCCTGTGGTAGCAGCCAAAGAATGGCAATATCGAGTTTTACATTCTGATATAACAAAAGCAAGTGCCATTTATAAAGAAGCCGATGGTAGCCTTATTGTTGCAGAAGAGCTTAATAAAAGTCAGGGACGAATTATTCGTATTGCCCCTAATGGTGATCGTACTACACTATTTAGCAACCTGAATAAACCAGATGGAATAACCGCATTTGCTGGTGGTATTGTCTTTAGCCAAGAAGGTGGTGAATACCCTGTTAGTTGGCTAAAAAACGGTAAAGTACACAACCTTTTTGAAGGTACTAATGTACAAGGTTTAATTGCTGATGGAAAATATCTCTATGCTGTAGAGGATCGTGGTCCACAAAGTAAAATTTTACGGTATAACTCTATCACTAAAACCATAGAAACTATTCGCGATAACCTGAATGAAGCAGAAACATTAGCAATCTGCCCTAATGGTCAGAAATATTATAATGAAAAAGAAGCTAATAGAGTAAGATTATTAACCGATGATGGCTCAGATCCTATCGTTTTAAACTATACACAAACTAAAGAGCCAAGTATCTTAAAATGTAACAGCCAAGGACTTTGGATTACAGAAGACTCTACTCACAGAGCTCGTTTAATGTTATTGCAACCTGATGGTAACTTAAAAGTTATTCTTAGCCATTTAAGAGCCCCACAACAGCTCCTAGAAATTAATGAAGACGAATACCTTTTAGCTGAGGGTGGCCGTAATCGAATTATAGAAATTAAAAGAATAAATTAATATTAATTAAAAATCCCTTATAAATAATACATAAGGGATTTTTTGCAACTAACCTCTCATTATTTTAGCTGCTGCAACCATATTAACCAATGCCGCCTCTGTTTCGACCCAACCTCGAGTTTTTAAACCACAGTCAGGATTAACCCATAATTGCTCTGCTGGAATTAATTCTACTGCTTTTTTTAGTAATGCTACCATTTCATCACTACTAGGTACTCGTGGTGAATGAATATCATAGACACCTGGACCAATCTCATTTGGATAATTAAATGCTTTAAAGGCATCTAATAACTCCATTTGGGAGCGTGATGTTTCAATTGTAATCACATCCGCATCCATGGCAGCAATAGACTCAATCACATCATTAAACTCACTGTAGCACATATGGGTATGTATCTGGGTTTCATCTTTAACACCAGCAGAACATAATTTAAAAGCATTTACTGCCCAATCTAAATAATGTTGCCATGCTGCTCGACGAAGTGGTAGTCCTTCACGAAAAGCAGCCTCATCAATCTGAATAACCTTAATACCTGCTGACTCTAAATCCACCACTTCATCACGAATAGCTAATGCTAATTGATTGGCCTGTACTTCACGAGAAACGTCCTCACGAGGGAAAGACCACATAAGCATAGTGACAGGTCCTGTTAACATTCCTTTCATAACTTTATTAGTTTTACTTTGCGCATAACTAATCCAATCCACTGTCATTGCTTTAGGACGCGATAAGTCGCCATAAATAATGGCTGGTTTCACACAGCGTGAACCATAACTTTGTACCCAACCAAAGCGTGTAAATAAATAGCCATCTAATTGCTCAGCAAAATACTCAACCATATCATTACGTTCTGGCTCACCATGAACTAGCACATCCAAACCAATCTTTTCTTGGAAAGCTATCACCTGGTCAATTTCTGACTGCATTAATTTTGTATAAGTTTGCTCATTAATACGACCTTGTTTAAAGTCACTTCGTGCAGTACGAATTTCTTTAGTTTGTGGAAAAGAACCAATCGTCGTCGTTGGAAAAATAGGTAACTGTAAACGCTTATGCTGTAACTGAATACGTGCTGAGAATGATGATAAACGTTGACTATCATGCGCTGTTATTGCTGATAATCTATTTTGTACAGCTGATTTATGGATACGTGAAGATTCGGCACGGCTTTCTTGTATACGTTTACTTTCAGTTAAGGCTTTTATTACTTCATCAGCTTCTGGCTGATTGATTGCTTTAGTTAAAATAGCAACTTCTTGACACTTCTGAACAGCAAAAGCTAACCAACTTTTTAATTCATCATCTAGCTTATCTTCACGATTTAAATCAACTGGGCTATGCAATAAAGAACATGAAGGAGCTACCCATAAACGGTCTCCTAAACGGTCAGCCGCTTGCTTTAATATCACCACAATCTTTTCTAAATCAGCACGCCAAACATTACGACCATTAACCACACCTAATGATAAAACTTTATAGGCAGGCACACGGTCAAGAATACTTGGAAATTGCTCAGGGGCACGGACTAAGTCAACATGTAATCCATCCACAGGTAATGAAGCAGCTAAACCAACATTATCTTCCAAACCAGAAAAATAAGTAGCTATTAATTTTTTAGTAGGTTCACGTTGCAATAGATTATAGGCACGCTCAAAAGCTGCTTTCCACTCTTGTGGTAAATCTAAACCTAAAATAGGTTCATCAATTTGTACCCACTCTACCCCTTGCTCCGCTAGCTTCTTAAATACTTCACCATACAATGGTAATAATCTTTCAAGTAAATCTAGTTTATTAAAGGTAGCTTCTTTCTCTTTACCTAACCAAAGATAAGTTAATGGGCCAATAATAACAGGCTTAATGGCATAGCCTAAAGCTTTAGCCTCTGTTACTTCATCAAATAATTGGTTCCAAGATAGTTTAAACTGTTGGTTTTTAGTAAATTCAGGCACTAAATAATGATAATTAGTATCAAACCATTTAGTCATTTCTTGTGCTTGAGTGCCAGAGCTACAACCACAAGAAGTTTTAGCAACACCACGCGCCATAGCAAATAAGGTATCTAACGTTACCTTGCCTTCTTTATTTTGATGACGCTCTGGAATGACACCAAACATTAATGAATGGGTAAGTACTTGATCATACCATGCAAAATCTCCTACAGGCAGTAATTCGATACCTGCTTGTTGCTGTATTTTCCAATGTGCAGCTCGTAACTCTTTACCTACCTGCTGTAAAGCTGCTTCACTGATGTCTCCTTTCCAATAGGCTTCCAAAGCTTTTTTTAATTCTCGATCACGACCAATTCGTGGAAAACCTAAGTTATGTGCCAATGCCATATAAATCAAACTCCTCTTTATAGATGGAGTCCATTGTCATAAATCAGCAAACATGAAACAAACTCAAATTATTAAAGATCATCTTTAGTTTTATTCACTTTGATAAGTAATGTTAGCCTTATGCCGTATTTATTTTTATTCTAAAAAACGTCATTATACACAGTTATTAGCTATTTATAGCAGCAAAAAAGCAACATCATTAGAGGTACTTATGAATCTGCCATTAATTATTAATTTGGCTGTCTTTATTATTTTATTGGTTGTACTAGACCAGACTCGACGTACCCAGTGGTCATTAGCTAAAAAAGTATTGGCGGGCCTATTATTAGGTATTCTATATGGTACTGGGCTACATTTACTGTATGGAGAAGCCTCCTCCTATATCATTATTAATCAAACAATCTCATGGATTAATATTGTAGGTAATGGCTATGTTCAGCTCTTACAAATGATAATCATGCCGTTAGTATTTGCTTGTATTCTCAGTGCTGTCGCTAATTTACATAATGCCTCTTCACTAGGAAAAATTAGTTTTCTTACTATTGGTACATTATTATTTACAACGCTGATTGCAGCGTTAGTAGGTGTTTTTGTAACTTACTTATTTGGCTTAAATGCAGAAGGTCTTATACAGGGTGCACAAGAAACTACTCGGCTAAACCAACTACAAACTCATTATCAAGGCCAGTTAGCCAATTTAACAACCCCTAACCTTATTTTATCCTTTCTACCTACTAATCCTTTTGCTGATCTGACAGGAGTACGCCCTACCTCTATTATTGGCGTTGTTATTTTTGCAATATTTCTTGGTTTAGCCGCCATAAAATTACTTAAAGATGACCAAGAGAAAGGTGCAAAAGTTATTAGTGCTATCGCTATATTACAAGCATGGGTAATGAAATTAGTGCGTATTATAATGTTATTAACACCCTATGGTGTTATGGCCCTCATGGCCAAAGTAGTGGCTAATGCTAACTATCAGGATATTATAAAATTAGGTAGTTTTGTTATAGCCTCTTATCTAGGGCTATTAATTATGTTCACCATTCATGCTATTTTACTTTCTTTAACGGGTATTAATCCGTTACGCTTCTTTAAAAAAGTATGGCCTGTACTATCTTTTGCATTTATTAGCCGTTCTAGTGCAGCCAGTATTCCATTAAATGTTGAAGCACAGACACAACGTATTGGTGTACCAGAATCTATCGCTAGTTTTTCAGCCTCTTTTGGAGCAACTATCGGCCAAAATGGTTGTGCAGGTTTATACCCTGCAATGTTAGCTGTTATGGTAGCTCCTACTGTTGGTATTAATCCTTTTGATCCAATGTGGATAGCAACACTAGTAGGTGTGGTAACTTTAAGCTCCATCGGTGTAGCTGGTGTTGGTGGTGGAGCAACCTTTGCCTCACTCATTGTATTACCCACAATGGGATTACCTGTCACCTTAGTAGCCTTACTTATTTCTATCGAACCTTTGATAGATATGGGACGTACTGCCTTAAATGTTAATGGTTCAATGACTGCTGGCACTATTACCAGCCAACTACTTAGAAAAACCAATAAAAAACGATTTGATAGTGAAGATCAAGAGGTATTAACAGCACAGTAAATGAATAAAGGAGGCTCAAGCCTCCTTTTTATATTGCTAATCTTAATTGAATATTAACGGTTCTTCCCAACAATTAAATATATAGTATATATTAATAGCATATGTTGTTGAGACAAGATTAATGAAGGATCAATATATGCCTACTTTACTAAAGTATTTGTTATGTTCAGTTATTGTTATTTGTACAGGATGTGCATCCTCTTATGTTACTCCGGGTGAACCTGCCAACTTTGCCGATATTAATCGTGAAGATATAGCAGAAATAGTTTCTCGTAAACCATCACCAAACTTCCCTGCTCGTATTGCAGTAATACGTATTCAAGCACCTAATTATGTTTCCTATACAGAAGAGGGACAAAGATATGGTGGCTTTTCTATTATCCCTGCCCATGAGCTAACGATAGATAATACCTTACAAAAAATTCAACAATGGCCACAAGTGACTACGGTCGTACCTGTAAGCTCATTACTTATCCCTGCCGATGCAAAATCTATTGATGATTTACGATTAGCTGCTGCAAAATTACAAGCAGATGTGCTAATGATTTACACAATCGATACAAAATTTTATATCAATAACCATTTTCATTCTTCCTTCTCCATGCTTTCCTTAGGTATGATGCCTGATAGAAACGCTAATGTAACAGCTACCGCCACAGCTATTTTTACTGATGTACGTACAGGCTTTACTTATGGCACAGCCGATGCAACGGCTAAAGCAACAGGGCTTACTAGTGCTTGGTCATCCGATGCTACTGTTGATAAAAAACGTGTTGAAGCAGAACAATTGGCTTTTAATGACCTTGTAAAAGCAGCCGACCAAACATGGCAAGGTATTGTAGAACAATATGCTGTAAAAAAATAACAAATTATATTAGATAGAAAGGTAATATAAAATCTTATTACCTTTCTACAAGCTACTTATAGCTTTTTAGCAGCTTCCCACAGTGTTTCTGGCACTTGCTGATAATGATTAATTATTCTAGCTGCTACAAAAAACAAGTCTGAAATTCTATTTAAATAAGCAAGTAACTCTTTTCTTAATGGTTCTTCCTTATGTAGGCTTTGTAAACTTCTTTCAGCTGTTCTTGCTTGACTTCGACAAACATGAGTTTGTGAAGCAGCTACTGAACCTGTTGGTAAAATAAAATCTTTCAATGGTTTTAATTGTTCATTCCAACCATCAATTAGACTTTCAAGATATTTAATATGATCTTCGCTAATAGCCTGATACTCAGGCATAGCCAACTCACCGCCTACATCAAACAATCTATGTAAACAAGGCGTTAATTGATCTATTATCTGTTGCAAACTAGATGTATCGTTTTTTCTTTCTGATAAATAAGAGAGTAATAGACCTAATTGACTATTAAGCATATCTACTTCACCTATCGCTTGAATACGAAGATGATCTTTTGGTACTCTTTCACCTGTGGCAAGACTAGTAAGTCCTTGGTCACCTTGTCTAGTATAAATTTTAGTTAATCTATTCATAATATTATTCTTTTATTAAAGGATTATTTAAAGGCAAACATATAGTAAAACAAGTACCTTGGCCTAGTTTCGATTTAAGAGAAAGCTCACCCTTGTGGTTATTAGTAATAATAAAATAAGAAACAAATAGACCTAACCCTGTTCCTTTTCCTATTTCTTTTGTAGTAAAAAAAGGTTCAAAAATACGTTTTGCAGTAATTTCATTCATGCCAACTCCATTATCTTCTATTTCAATAACAGCCCACTGTTGTTGACGATAAAGCCGTATTTGAATTAATCCTTGAGTAGTAGGGTTAACTCGCATAAAGATAGCCTGTGCAGCATTTTTTAATAAATTTAATAACACCTGTTCAAGTTCATTAATAACGATTGCTACTGGTTTCAAACTTTCATCCAATTCGAGTTTAATTTCTATATCTTTATAATCTGTGGACTCACCTAAATGAAAGTCTGCCTCTGCAATTTCTAAAGTTTGTTGAATAACCTCAACTAAACTAGTCCTAACTAATTGCCTTTTACTGCGGCGACTAAAAGATAACATATGAGTCACAATTTTAGAGGCTCTACTTCCTGCCTGATAAATACCATCTAATAAATTGGGAATTTCCCTCAACATTAAATAATAATTTATGCCCTCTAAAGACACATCAGCATCTTGAGCAACTTCTTTGTTCTTCTCTAACGTGGGTGATAAGCGTCGACGAATATTCTGCACATTATGTAAAATAGCACCTAGCGGATTGTTAATTTCATGTGCCATACCTGCTGCCAAACCACCTACAGATAGCATTTTTTCAGATTGCACCATTAACTCTTGTAAATTTAGACGCTCTGTCACATCATCAATTCGAATCACGCCACCATATACATTATCACCTGCTAGCGGATAAAAGGTTAAAGCATAATGACAAATTTTACCCTCTTGCATCCAAGAAACTCGCTCCACCTTTTCTATTTGGTTAAGCTCAACACAACGCTTTAATTGTTCTGCATAAGGCCTTAAATGGGGAAAAGCTAGAAAAATAGGCTGATCTACTGCATCCTCAAGCATAGAACCCGATAAATTAGTAGCCTCTTGATTCCACTGGGTAACATATAACTCACCATCAACTGCAATTAATGCTGAAGGCATCGAATTAATAATATTATTTAAATAATGCTGAAAACCTGTTAATTTTTTCTCTACTTTACTACGAACATCTACCTCTTTAACCAATTGCTCATTGGTTTCTCGCATTTCCGTTGCTAAATCCTCAGCTTCATCTCGTGCTGATTTCAACAACTGCTCCCTTGCCTCAATGCGACTGAGCATTGTATTAAAAGCAGTAGCTAGCTGACCTATTTCATCTCGACTATGTGGAATCACACGCAATGCATAATTTTCTTCACGGGTTACACGTAGCGCCAATGTTTCTAGCTCTTGAATAGGTATTGTAATATGACGTTTTACCTGTTTAGACAAAAGTAACCACAACAAAATACTAAGGAATAAAATACCTAAGCTTGCAGTAATAATTCCTGTATAAAATGCCACTGGCAAATTATTGTTGGCCAATAATACTAAACGCCCTAGTTCACCATTTTCACCCTCCAAATCTGTTGAGTAACTTGTACCAAACTGTAACATCATCCAATTATCTAAGTCAGACACATTTGCAGGAAAGGCGGGCGAATTTTTATAAGGAAACTTTGTTAGCAAAATGCCATCTGCACTATAAATGGCAGCACCTCTTAAAGGCATATAATCTACCATTTGTCCTAATGCTTCATTTGCGGTTTCTTGAGAGTTTAATAATTGGCTACTTAAGGCAGGCGTTGCATATAAATTACCTAAGGTTCTTAATCCTTGAGGAGCTATACTTTGTTGAGTAATCCAATAACTTGCCGTAATAAATGCTAAATTAGAAATAATAATAACGGTAATTAATAGCACAAATAATGCTGTCATTAATTTGCGACTAACAGGAAGATTTTTTAAAAACTTATGTAGCTTATTTAAAATCACAAAGTTTAACCTGTATAAGATAAAATTTTAGTACGGGATATAGTGACGTAATAATGCCGTAGCTGCAATACTAATTATAACTGTTGGTAATAATGAAAAACGACTAGCCAATAGTAATGTAATGGCTAATGCTAATAAATTGGCAATATTAGTAGTAGCAAAAACAGGAGCAATTACAGCAATTAGAACACAGCCTGGAATTGCCTCTAATACCTTACTTAAGCGTGGATTAAGCACCTTATTATGCAGCAACAAATACCCTGTAATTCTTGTCAAATAAGTTACAGTAGCCATTGCTAAAATAGTTAAAAAAACAAAATAATCAATCATAATGCGCCATTAAAAAAGCAATGATAAGACCAGCAATAGCCCCACATAAAACATACCATGCACCTGGTAATATCAAATAACTTACTACAGCCACAATAAGGCTAACTAACCAAGGAATAGCAGCAATAATTCCTTTCCACATGCCTTTTAGCAGCACTAAAAACACAGCCACAAAAGCCATATCAAAACCATAATGAGTTACATCACCTATTAAAGGGCCAACCAATGCCCCTATTGTTGTAAAAATAACCCATGTAAGATAAAGTCCTAAACTTGCTCCAATATAATAGTGATAGTTAAATCGTTGACTAGTAGACTTCTTAGCTTCAGCAAAACTCATTGCCCAACTCTCATCACACATAAAAAACAGCGCCAATAACACTTTTCTTTTAGGTAATTCTTTTAAATAAGGCGTTAATGCTGCTCCCATCAAAATATGGCGACTATTTACTAATAACGTCATAAAAGCTATTAACAACAAATGAGGCGGAGAAGTCCATAAATTCACTGCTACAAACTCAGATCCTCCTGCAAAATTCATAGCTACCATTACGCCTATTTCACCTGTAACCATTCCTCTTTGTATAGCCTGAGCACCTAATACCAAAGAAAAAGGAATAAAACTAATCATAATAGGAATAGCTGCAACGAGTCCTCTTATGAACTCCTTACGTGTAGACAAAGAACAAGACACTATTTTACCTATAACTATTAAAAAATGGCCATTCTACGCTTTTATTAATTGGATAGAAATATAATGGTAAATATTAAAACTATTGATAAAAAGGATAATTTAAAAATAAACAAAAATATTTGCTTTTGAAAAAAAATAGCAGTATATTATTTTTCCCTTAATTGGGTCGTTAGCTCAGTTGGTAGAGCAGTTGACTCTTAATCAATTGGTCACAGGTTCGAACCCTGTACGACCCACCAACTGCTACTCTTGACTTTCACGGGATTGCCGTCCTGTGAAGTTAAATGAAAGATATACGTGCGCTCACAATTCACGTACTCTTTCAGAATATACCGCCTACAGAAATTTTGCAAGATATTTCTTGTAATTTTTTTTGTAGGCGTTGTTCTTTTCTCCTCTTTTATATCTAAATGATTATTTACAATACCCCACTACTCGTCTGTTATCTAAAGCCTGTTTGATCATTTTTATATCGGGTTCAACATATTCTAAAGTGGTTTTTATATTAGTATGTCCCATCAGTTCTTTGACTAAATGTAAATTACGATCAGGATCTTTCATTAGGTCTGTGCCTAATGTATGTCTAAATCGATGAGGGGTAATCCTACTACCAACTTTTTTAGAGATAAATTCAAACACATTGGATACTCTGTCTAAGGTCATTTCTTCTGTTAGATTTTTTCTTGCTTTTAATGTATAGCGATTAACATTAAAGAGTTGGTCACTTTGATTAAAACCTTTTATAGTAGCTCTTTGGATAATGTTTTCTAGCCAAGGCAATAAGCTATCACAGATAGGTACTTGGTATTCTCGATGAGTCTTGGAGCCTTCTAAGCGAATATGAAGCAGTTGACTTCTTAGGTCAACATCGCTTAGTCTTAAATGGATCAGTTGGTTTCTTCTAATACCTGTGTAGTAAAAGGTTTCAAAAACTGTTCGCCAAAACCATACAGGGTGCAGTTTACCAACAGGTTGTCCTTGTTCATCCTTTGCTTGGATTTCTTCAAAATATTGTCTTGTATTGACTATAGAGAATGCAGTCAATGTTTTTTTCTTTTTCTTAGGTACTGGAACAGAGAGTTCTAAAAAAGGATTTTTCTCATACTCTAATATGCCCTCCTTGATGGCATAATTAAAGATGGCTTTTAAATGTCTAACATAGCTATTCCAACTGGAAGCTTTTAGTCCTCTGTCTAGCTCTTCTCTTCTCCAATTGATAAGCAGTGTTTTTTCAAGGTTATAAATACTAAATGTTTGATGTTTTATAAGTAAACTTTGTAGCTTACTCATCATTTTACGATAAGTCCTTTTGGTTTCTGGTCTTAATATGTTATTAAATAAAAAATACTCAACAAGCGACTGACAAGTGAATGATGATATTTTGGATGAAAACGACATAATTTCACACTCTTATCTGTAAATTCTGTAATAACAGAATATATTTATTTTTTTCATCACCTAAAGTGATTTCGTTTTTTATAACATCACAATTGGAATGGTTTTAATAACAGTTATTTAGTCCATTCCTCCCTTATGACTAGAAACAAAACGTAACAAAATGTGACTTTTTGTTTCTGTAAATAATGTATCCAAAAATATTCATGTGCGTCAAATAATCTCAGATGAGGTATGAGACTAATAACCATTTATTAATTATTTATTTTAAACACACCATATTGAGGAAATATAAATAAATATTACTACATATTGTGTTTTATAGAGTTTTATTAAATTTTGAATAGAGTACTATAATGAGTTAGACTCATGATAGTATGAGTTATTTCCGCATTAATTTAAAAAACTTTTTAAAATATAAGAATATTTATCTAAAATATATTAGCTATTAGTATTACAAGCAATTAAACCTGACTAAATTTTCGTCCTTTCAATGTGTTACGAGTATCTAATATTTGCTTGATGGAGCTAATATCCGTTTCTATATATTCTAAGGTGGTTTTTAGGTTAGTATGCCCCATCAAATCTTTGACTAAATGCAGATTACGATCAGGGTCTTTCATCAGGTCTGTTCCTAGTGTATGTCTGAAACGATGTGGGGTGATTCTGCTGCTGAGTTCTATGGAAAGGGATTGAAAGACATTAGATACTCTGTCTAAGGTCATTTCTTTGGTTAGGTTTTTTCTAGCTTTTAAGGTATAGCGGTTAACATTAAAGAGTTGGTCATCTTTGTTAAACCCTTTGCGAACAGCTATTTGGATAATATTTTCTAGCCAAGGCAATAAGCTATCGCAGATAGGTACTTGGTATTCTCGATGAGTCTTTGAGCCTTCGAATCGTATGTTAATTAATTGGTTTCTTAGGTCTACGTCTCTGAGTCTCAAATGAATGAGTTGGTTACGTCTAATACCTGTATAATAGAAAGTTTCAAAGACTGTTCGCCAAAACCATACAGGATGTAGTTTGCCAACAGGTTGCCCTTGTTGATCCTTTGCTTGAGTCTCTTCTAAATATTCTCTAGCCAGTACGATTGAAAATTCAGTAATGGTTTTTTTCTTTTTTTTAGGTACTGGAACAGTGAGTTCTAAGAAGGGGTTTTTAGGATAATGGAGTAGGTTGTGTTCTATACCGTAGTTGAAGATGGCTTTTAGGTGCCTAATATAGGTGTTCCAACTCACATAGGCTAATCCTCGGTTAAGTTCTTTTCTTCGCCATGTAAGTAGTAGTTTAGGCTCAATGCTATGGATATCCATTCCTTGGTGTTCATTAAGGAGTGTTTGTAGTTTGTTGATAGCTTTACGATAGCTGCTGACTGTATCTTTTCGAATAATTCGGGAGAATAAAAATTCTTCAAGTAGTTCTTGGCAGGTATATATAACGGGTACCATTATCTAATTTCCTGATGTTTAATCATATAGCACATTAATTGCTTAAGTTATCTTGCTGTGTCTCTGTTTCAGTTTTTAAGGTTAAAAAGGGGTTGTCATGAGGTATAAATTCTTTGTAAAACGATTCTGAATTTAATAAATAGCCTTGAATGATTTTGCCCTTTTTACGTGGCCCTTTGACTTCGCATTGCCATATATTGAGTTCATCGGGTCGTTTTTTATGGAGTTTTTGTTGTTCAAACCCTCTTTGTACCCAACGCCATGTTTCCAGTTTGATCGATTTTGCTTTAAGTTGTTCTATTTCAGGGTGTTCGTGAGTAAATCGCTGAAAGATACCTGGTGAAACTATGAGGAGCTGTTGTTCGATTATGTGTAGTTTGGCGTTGCTGTCATTGATAGGTAGTTTATGATGTTCAATTTTAAATTGAAGCCAATTTACAAAGTGTTTACCTATTTCTTTGGGTGAAAGTTCTTGCTGTGCATTGATAATAAAGGCTGGTTGTGATTTTTCTGGGTTGTCTATTTTTTCTGTTATTTCAAACGATTGTTTATTTTTATTTACTACTTCTTTACATTCTGTATTATTGATTTCATCATTTATTTCTGATCTTTCTGGGGTTATATCATCATTAAATAGCGCAAGTATGTTATCTGTATCATCTTCAGTATTAAGTTCAAAGTTTTTGGTTTCTTTGACAGGTGACTGAGTAAGTATATTGCTTGGCGTATCTTCTAATAGGTTGACTGTGTTATCAGTATTATTGATTAGATTATGTTCTTGACCCGTGTCTAAATTTGTTTGCTTAACAGTTGGTTCAGCCAATAGGTTTATTTCTGGTTCATTGGTTGTTTTGGTTGGTTTATCTTCACTAAAAGCAATAGTTCCATCAAATACTGAAGGTGTTTGTTCTGTATTGTTCCAGATTAAGGTAGGCAATATTCTGATCAGAGAGAATTCTTGTTGCCAGTTGTTTGATTGATCGCTCACAGTGGCTTTCCATATAGCTTTTTCCTCTTCTGTGGCTTGGATAATGCCAAAGGATTGTAGTTCGTCAAATAGTTTGGTGTTGTTGCTAGGAATGCCTTCAAATCCATTGCTTAGTAGGTAGGCTCTTACTTTGTCAGCTACTGTTTTGCTCATTAACCACAAGCCTGTGTTGGTTAACCATGCATCACCTGGTGTTTTGTTGATGATCAATTCATTTTTAATCAAGTGTTGTAAGGCTGTAATCAGTTTTTTCTGAAGTGAGTTGTTAGGAGCTTGGATAGCTTTGTCAGGATTAGCTCCAATATTTTTAGCAGTAGAGATTTTGTCCGCTTTGTTAACAATTTCACCCAACACACCTGCCTGTTCATAACGCCCTGCTAGTAAGTTAAGTAGGTTGCTCCACAGTTCTGGATAGTTGGATAACCAGTTCATTATTTCTGGTGCAATGATTTTGTTGTAGAGTAGCCCTGCTGCTGCATCATGTAGATGGTAGTCGCGTCCTTTGATGTATTTAAAGCGATAGGGTTGTTTGATTGGTTCCATCCAAGGATGCCAGTGTGTTCCATCTTGTAGCTGTACATGTATATCGACAGCAATTTTACCTATATCGTGGAGTAGTCCTCCATAGGCGATAGCTGCTGTCCAAGCATCGGCTTGGACAGCTTGGTCTTCTGGTGGTGCTCCAGGTGGTAATAAGTAGCTTTGACGCAATCTTAGGGCATTGGCGATCAGTTCTAAACCATGATCTAGCATTCCACCTAAATAGGCATGGTGGTGGCTTTCAGAGGCAGGGAATTGTTGTACCAGTTGAGCATAGCGTTCTATAGGCAGTAGATAGATGGTGTAGAAGTTTTCTTTAGATAAGGAGGTATGCTGCCATATATGACTTAATATCGCTTGTCTTAGGTCTGTTTGCAGTAGTTCTTTTGCCGATAATGGCTGTAAATAACCCTGTTGCAAGTTATGTTTAACTTCACTGGGTATGGTCTTTTTATCCACCAACCCAAGTAGTGTTCGTAGTTTAATGAGCATGTATTTCTCCGACGAGCGCAGCGAGGTGGAGGATATTCCCTTTGGCCTTTTAATTAGTCCTTAAGCCTTTTTAGGGTAAGCCCCTTACCCCTTAATTACCCTTCCCTTTAGCCTTTTAGAAGCCTTTTGACCTTTTTACGCCTTTTACCCTCGTAGGAATATAGTTAAATAGAAATTACTCATTTCCATTTAACTGTGTTCTTTTTTTCAACTAATGTAATACTAATTTTATAATCTTGAGATTTATTATTACCAATAAATGCTTATTGAAAGATGTGTTATTTTTTTAAAGCATAATTATAGGAAAAAACATATTAATGACGCAGATAATGTATTAAGAATACTTGGAGCGCATGTCTTTAGTTGAATTAAGAAAAGGATTTATCTCACAAATCTTTCTCATAAATAAACCTTGTTAAACAGGATATTAATAGATCAATACTTTGTTTAAAATTATCTTGTTGATCTCTAATTCCATATGACCATTTCTCTCCATGAAACAGGTTATTTCGTAAACGTAAAACAATTATCAATATTGCAGCAAGCGTTTCTTCAGGTTCATTTGTTTCCCCCAACAAAACAGCTTTAACTAGTTCTTTTTTATCAGGTTTACGAAAATACAGATCATCAAATAAATAATTTGTACCATCATTTGAAATGTATCTATTTTGAAAATAATTAAGATGTGGCATCCAAAATATACTAGATAACTTATTATCTTTTTTCAATTCATTAACTTTATCAATAATTTTTTGGGCTGAAGCAGATTTATTTAGTAGTCTATTTTCAAAGAGCATCCATAAAAGACTAAAACTATTAATAGATAGCAGTTCTTCATTAGGAAGAGAACAGAAATTGCTTTCAAACTTTTTTAGAAAATCATATGTCTCTTTAGTAACAGTCTGTTGTATTGTCATTTCTTTTCCTTAATGTAATCTATCTAAAAACCTTACCTAAATACATATTCGCAATAATTACATTATATTTTATTTTTCAGTGCATAAAATGCTGATATTAGACCAAAGTCGTATAATTCTTATTGACTAACATAAATTTATAGCTATATCATTCAGTTATGATTTTTGTTTTATCCTCTTTGATAACTCTATTTATCGCATTCATTTCCAAAAATAATGAGCATGATGCCTAGGGATTTTGGCCTACGGACTTTGTATTGTATTAATTTTTTTGGAGATTTTCTCTTGGACAGAATAACCCGTGCTGTTGTACTTGGCGGTGTCCGTGAGGTCGTTGAACGTTACCTACCGCTTGTTAATAACCCCGTTAGAGCTGGTTTTCCCTCACCTGCTGATGACTACTTAGAAACTAAACTTGATCTTACAGAACATTTAATTCCACATCCTAGTGCTACCTACTACATTCGAGCAGCAGGTGATTCTATGATTGAGTATGGAATATTTGATGGTGATTTACTAGTCGTTGATCGTTCTCTTGAAGCCAAAGTTGGTGATATTTTAATTGTAGCTATTGATGGTGAGTTAACCTGTAAACGTTTAGCTTATATGCCTAATTCACTTTGTTTGGTTTCTGGCAATCCTGAATACCCTACTATTCCTTTAGAGGATAAAGATGTTCATGTATGGGGTGTCGTCATACATACTATTCATTCTTTAAGAGGTAGAAGTTAGTGATTGGTCTTATTGATTGCAATAACTTTTATGCTTCTTGTGAACGTGTATTTAACCCAAAACTTGAAGGTAAACCCATAGGTATTCTTTCCAACAATGATGGCTGTGTCATAGCTCGTTCTAATGAGATTAAGCCTCTTGTGCCTATGGGAATGCCTGCTTTTAAAATATCTCCTGATATTCGTAAACATATCACTTTACTTAGTTCTAATTATGAGCTTTATGGAGATATGAGCCGAAGGGTATTTAACACGATTAATGAGGAAGTTTCAGATTTGGAAATTTATTCAATAGATGAAGCTTTTATTCATTTATTAGCTTATGCCAATCCTGTTGATTATTGTAAGCATTTAAGAAAGATCATTAAACGTAATACAGGTATACCCGTTAGTATTGGTCTATCATCCAGTAAAACCCTCGCGAAGCTAGCCAATCATGTAGCAAAAAAGAATCCTGAATATGAGGGAGTCTGTCTTTTAAATGCCGATGATACATTATTAGATGATCTATTAAAGGAATTACCTACTTCAGAGATATGGGGTGTTGGCAGTAGAATCGCTACTAAATTATTATCATTGGGAATAGAAACTGCTTGGCAGTTGCGAGAGGCCGATTTAAAGTATATTAGAAAGCATTTTTCAGTACTTTTGGAACGTACTATTCTTGAGTTACGTGGAGTTTCTTGTATTGAGTTAGATGATTTTGAGACTCCCAAAAAGAATATAATGACTTCAAGAAGTTTGTCACATACTACAAGTAATCTTTATTATTTGAGTCAAGCCATTAGATTACATGTTAATAGAGGTGCTGAAAAGTTAAGAAAACAAAACTCTGTTGCACAAGCTGTAATGGTTTTTCTGAAAACAAATCGCTTTCAAGAAAGTCACCCACAATACAATCCTTCTATTGTTATTCCTTTACCCTTTCCTACTGATGATACCAGTGTAATTGCTAATACCGCTAAAGAAGGATTAAAAGCTATTTATCGTAAGAACTATTTATTTATGAAAACAGGTATTATGTTACTGGATCTCATAGATAAAGATCGTATGCAATTAGACTTATTTAATTCTTCACAACCAGTTGAGAAACAAAGTCGTGATAAACTGATGGGTACCATTGATAAGATTAATAGTAAGATGGGAAGAGGTACTATACAAGTGGGTTGTACTAAAGCTAGTGCTAACACAAGTATAAAACGAAACTTTCTCAGTAAGCGTTTTACAACCAGATGGAATGAACTACCCGTTGTTAAAGTTTAACTCTTAAAAAATAGGTAGTATTATCTTTTCCTTACTCTGTTGTCTGTTGCTCTATTCGTTTTTTATTTCTGTTTTTAATTTTTTTAACAACGAATTTAACTCCTAATGCTAGCACTCCAAGCACTGACAAGAAGATTGTTAGAACCAGAAAAATACCTAATTTATTGGTTCTTCTACGAGGTTTTGGCTTTATTTTAGGCCGCATGCTGACATTTAGTTTTGGAGTTGGCTTAAACTTATCCATTAGAGTAAGCAGTATGAAACTTAATAATTGCACCTTCTTTGTTCCTTTTATGACTTAACAAAAACTGCTTATGCTCTTATATGCAAAATACTCTGTAATGGTCTTAGTAAGATTTTATACTTCACAATTTATCACAATACAGTAAACAATCTCCATCTGCATCATACATTGGTTTTATAGGATCTTTAATCTGTTGAATGGACCAATAAAAAGAGTCTTGCTCTTCATTTATTGGGTATATCCAGAATGTGTTTTTTCCAATTTTCTTTCTTGTAGCCTTTGTACAGTTACCATCTAAATAATACTCTGCGTAATCAATTTCAAAAGCTGTATATTCTTCAGCTATCCATTTGGCAGGACATATTCTATTACCTGCATCAATAAAAATACCATCTCCTGCTGTTAATAAACTTTGATCATTAAAATTGTCACCAGTATCTCTTTCTGGTCGATACCAATAATAAACTTTATCATTCCCTTTCCATAAAGGTTTATTATCTTCATTTAAGAATTCAACAAGATAACCTGTCATAGGCTCTCCGTTGCTATTAATTACATTTGCTTGTTGATCAAATTCAAATACCCCTGCTCCGATAGCAACTATGGCTCTTATATCCCATTTCGTTACACGTGATATTTTAAGAGGCCTGTTGATATCTTCTTTTGTCATTTTTAAAGAAGATTTTGGTGGAGAAGGCAATGGTGTATCACAATTAACCCTAGAGGTTTCACACTCAGGGTTATAGGCATTAGCATGTATAACATTATTCAATAGTAATATTAATATAAAAACAGGCCATTTTATAAATTTCATAATAGTTATTCCAAATCATCTTTAATGGTTAGATGAAGATGATGACGATGGTCATAATTAGTTGCTATTGCAGGTTTTGCACTTTTGTAGTTGATTCCAAGGTCTGTATATGTCATTGCCCAAGGAGCACCTAGCCATCCTAATTTAGGCATACCTAAAAAACTAAAATTCATTTCTAAAGCTTCAATCTTTATTTCTCTAGTAGAAGATATTCTATCTTGAGCTAGATAAACATATAATTTTGTAGTTAGTGTTTTAGCCATGCTAGTTTTTGATGTTAATTCACTAACTTTTACGGGTGACCATGTGGCACCATTATTTCCAGTTTCTCGTGTTAAGGATACATTAACTTCTTCAGTTTTTTTAGTAGTAGGGTTTAGTACTTTAGCAGTAAATTTATTAATATCTAACCCCAATGAGTAACGATGATATATAGATCCAATAGCAGGTCGCCAAGCACTACTAACTGTTGCTGATACCATATTAAAATCACTCATCACTTTAAGCCAGTAATCAAATACGGATGGGTGAGTTCTTCTAATAGCCTCTTCTGCTGCCATTGTTTTATCACTAGCAAATGATTTATATCCTCTAGCATTTTGTGTAGAATTGTCTTGAAAGATCAATTTTCGCTCTATATTTCCATCTTTAAATAATAAAACACAACCATTTTTTGTTTCTTGCTTATTCACTACTTCAGGCAAGAAAATACCATTGTATAAAATTTTTAAAGCATCACTATATTTAGCTTTTGCAATATAAGAGTTAAGTATTCCATAAGCTTGACTTGCATCAGCCCATAGTTGATAAGTTATTTTGTAATCCCCCATATTCAATGGAGCTTTTAATGTATGTTTATTATTTAGTGCTTTTTTTGCACCTAATTTTGGATAGACTTTCTGAGTTGCCCCTGTTGTCGGCCTAGAAGGATATTCAATAGGAAATAATGGTTTAATTTCCAGACCGTCAGCTGCATCAGTTACATCAATTGCATATAGAGGCTGTACTGCTCTAGCAGGTAAACTAACGTACCTAGATGCATGAAAAGGAATTGTAAATTTGCCCCCCACTTTATCGGATGTTTGGGGTTCTCTTATATATAGACGATATTGCCCTGTATTACTTACTGGTAAAGTCACCCCTCCATTGGTCGTTCCTGTTTTAGCTACAGTCCATGTTCCACTATTAGGGCTATCTGAACATACCCAAATATAGGGTAATGAGTTCCCCGCTGAAAGGATCATTCCTCCCAGATATACATTGAATTTAATATAATAAGTCACATCAAACTGTACCAAATTATCGCCTTTGGTATTGCTTATTACTTTCGCTCCAACTGTTGTTTTTTGAGGTGCTTCTGCTACGGTAGTTGTCATGCTCTACAATTCCTTTTCCATTAGCCTTATAGACCTTTTACAAGTTCTAGTTTAAAAGGTAAAACAATGGTTTCTATTTGTGCTGTAATGGTTTTTTCTTTATCAGCTTCTAGTTGAAAATCACCTATTTCTTTCCAAGATCCATCATCACGTTGTACTTCAAGTGTGATAGGCATAGTGTCTGAATCCATTTTGATATAGCTCATTGATTCGTCATTCGCATTTATTATGTTGTTATCAGCTATTAAGGTTTTGGTATATCCTGCATCATCTGTTTTACCCTCTATAGGCTCTTCAGAAGAATATTTAAAGCGATAACCTATTCCTACTATCGGTTCGAACTGTCCCATAAATTGTATTCGTGCAGTCGCTCTGTGGTTATGTTGGCTGTGATCTGTCATTTTTTACTCCTTAGCAACAGCACTCTTCTTCAATAGTTACTTGTTCTGTTAGTACCCAACCACCTTGACCTAAATAAAGTTTTGCTTCAGAGTCAGTATAGGATACAACTTCTTCACTTTGACCTTGTTCGTTTGTTATTCCTTCAGCTAATACTTCGCCATTACTACCTACTATCTTGTAATAAGCATCTGCTATAGGATTTTGATTTTTGTCTACGAGGTTTAGTTGCCCTCTGTATTGAGTGTCTTCACTACTACACCCTGAACATTCATTTCTGTCAGCTAGCAGCACTTGTTCTGAGAATGTCCAACCACCTTGACCTATATATACTTTAGCCCCTGGTCCTTCATTAGTTGCTACTTCTATACTTTTACCTTGCTGATCAGTAAAACCTTCAGCTAAAACAGTACCTTGGTCAGTGACTATTTTGTAGTATTTGTCAGTTATGGGGGTTTGCTTGTTGTCGATAAGCGTAAGCGTTCCTCTATAGATTCCTTGTTGTTTTTCTGCTATTTGCTTAAAACCATTTTTATAGATAATGGGTGGAGCTACTGTCGGTGCCACTGCATTTTCTTTGGCTAATGGTGGAACTGGTATAGCAGGTGTTCCTTCCATTGGTACACCACCAGTCCATACTGGCATTGTCATCCATATCCCTGCGGGGTTTAGTACGATATGTTGACCACCTGCTTTTAAGGTTAGGGATAAGCCACCATCAATAATACATTGCATTCCAGCTTTTAGATTAATTTCCATCCCTGCTTCTGTAGTTTTTACTGTACCTACTGTGGTATGTTCTGCTATAGCTACATCTTTGTAGTCGTTCATCATTATTTGAGTCTTTCGATCTAGCTCTGTTAAATGATGTTCTTCAGCTTTATTTTTGGTGTATCTGTTTTTTACTATGGTTTCTGAGTGTTCGTTTTGTACTTGTAGGTGGCTGTTGTTGTTAACTTGTACGGTATGATTATTTTTAGTGAGTTGATCATAATCTTTCTGTGCTTGTACAAAGATTTGTTCTTGCCCTGCTTTGTCTTCTATTCTTAGTTCATTAGAGCCTACACCACCTTTGGATGAGCTTGTTTTAAATACTGATCGAGTTTTATTAGCAGGTAGGTCATAAGGGACTTTGTTAACGCCATTATGGATTGCTCCAGAAATTATGGGGTGATCAGGATCTCCTTCCAGAAAATCTACCATCACTTCCATACCTACTCTAGGTATAACAACTGTACCATAGCCATCATGCGCCCAGTTACTTGCTACTCTGATCCAGTAGGAGCTATTTTCATCGTATGTACCTTCTCTGTCCCAGTGAAATTGAACTTTGATTCGTCCATACTCATCACAGTAGATTTCTTCACCTGCTGCGCCTGTTACAATGGCTGTTTGCGAACCTAGTACTTTGGGTTTTGGATGTCTTAAAGCAGGTCTGTAGGGCACATCTTGTGGAATGGCGTTGAATACGTTGAAATAACCTTGTTGTTGGTCATTTACTGAAAATTCTAACTGGGTATCTATATCAAGATATTTATGCAGTTGACTAGGTATAGTGGTACTGGCTGCACTAGCTGTTCCTGCAAAGGCTTCTAAAACTTGTGGTTGATAGCCTTTATGTTTTATTTGGGTAATTAGCCAAGGTTTGTCAGCATCCATTGTATCTAGGCTAGGATGTCCCTCGATAGTGATGTAATAACCACTGTGTAGATCTGGAATGTCTGAATATCCATCACCTGTTAGGTGGTTAGCTCTGAGACGTTCAATTTGTATTTTAGCCAGTTGTTCATTTCTGGCTTTGTCCATACCTGAACTTGGATAGTCGTAGTGTTCTAAGTTTGGTTCTGTGGCTTCGTTACCTTTTTGGCTTTGTTTACCTTGACTAGCCCCTTCAGGGATTTTCATGTTGGTAAAGTTGTAGTCACGCCATGCTGCTGTTTGAGTTTTTGAAGCAAGTGATACATCAAAGTATTTTAAGGCTTGTTGGTCTGCAACCATGCCTGTATCACTCATGTATTTAACTGCTTCTGCTATGCTTGGAAAGAATGGCATGGCATCAGTAAAAATCATTTTATGACCATTACTTTCATGTTGAAAGTAATATGCAATACCTTCTTCTTGGCAAAGGCGCGACACAAAATGGTAGTCAGATTCATCGTATTGAACACAAAAATCTCTGACTGGATAGCTTTCTTTGAATTTGTATTCAAAGCCAGTGTTAGCTCCTTCCATCAGACCATGTTCTTCTAAGATGGTTTTTATAATATCAGGGGTAGTTTTTTGAACAAATTTGCGTTGATTAACTCTACGCATTAGGTTAGTAAAACGTGGTGTAATGATAATAGAGAAGGTTGTATAGTGTTGGCTTATAGGCCCTCTTTTAACACTCTGTACAATTCCATGCGTACCATTACCAGATGTGCCTTCAGGAGTAAAACTTATAAAGACTGATTTACTTAGGAGTTGAGTAATATCAAAACGGATATGTTTGTTAATTAAGGTTATTTCAAAAGCATAAGGTGTTGATATACCTTCGACTCCTTGAAAAGATAATATTTGTAATTTATCTATTGCTGTTTTAGGTTGTTCTTCAGCTATTGATAGTTGATTATTTTGTGCAGAAGAGTCGTCCCAAAATAATTGAAAATGAGTTTCACTAGCATTATAAAACAATTCGTTACTCCTTCGAACCTATGTTATCACTTGTACATAGGTATGTAATTCCTCATATAATTATCATCCCCCTACTGCATTAACAGCACCATTAATGATAATTAACCATACATTTTATAGAATTTATTTAAATTACATAACGACTTTTAATTATTCTAGTACGTCATAAAACTCATATTATTTTTTTAATTTATTTTGTTTGGCATTTAGTTAAATCAACTGTTGAAATATAGTTATTGCCCCATCCCATAATACAAGCAGTACGTTGATTTCTAGTTTTTTCCCAGTGAGTAACAGGATAAGCTTTGTTCCATGCTTGAAAAAGTTGTTTATCTTGTGTTGATAATCGTAAATGATAACGATCATACATATAGAGACTAATTCTGGCCACAATACCCCTTACTTCTTGTCTAGGCATTATTTTACGTTTTTTAAAGTCTATGATGGTTTGACATTGACCATATTTAGAAGGTTGACCAGGTAGCCATCCAAACATGAAGTCTTGACGATCAGCATTCACTTCTCCGATCACAGGAATAAGGTTGTGCAGATCTGCTTCGATTTTAGCAAACTCAGGATCATTATTTTGGCAATATTTACGTTTGCCTTTCTGCCAACATTGACGTTGTTTTCCTATCACTGCCGCAGGTACTACATGCTCCCACTCTACTCTTTCAGCACGATTACGTTGGGTATTCTTACGAATTTTGTAGCCACAACTATTTAAATCGATTTGTTTATGTTTATTGTAGGTACATCCACAGTAAAGTTCGGTATTGTTATCAAAGTAGATTTGATTAGTTAGTTGCTTTGCTTCAAAGAAAGTACTTGGCTGTGCTTGAGCGGCTAAAGGTACAAGTATTAAAGTAATTAACCTCATAGTTTAGTTTATTTTCACCTTAATAGAGTAATTTAAAAGCATCATACTCTATAGAATATGATACTGGATAAAGTATGGTATTCTCTTAAATATGATATAAGTAAATCAAAATTCCTGACATTCATCATAAAATCTCTATGTATATAGGAGAAGTTAAATGTTTAAAGATGGTTAATAGTTATATTGCTTGTTCAAACTCATTGATTGCTCTACATAATGCTTCAATGTTTTCAACCGTTGGACTATAACCTTTACCTTGAAAAAATATACAAAACAGATCTTGACTAGGATTTTTAACATTAGTGTATTCATCATAAACTAATGCCTCCCTCAATTTTTCTCTGTTCTCCACTTGGACTAAATGACATTCAATGTATGTTTTTAGTCTTTCTCTTAGGTCTACATTCATAAATGCTGCCATTTCATCAGTAGTCATTTTACCTTCAACACTTGAATAAGCATCAAACATTAACTCTAATGTATCTTCAACATCAGGAATAAGACCTGAATCTACCAAAAATGGATAGATATTTTGTGCAATATGAGCACCCTCTAGTTGACACAGTGTAAAGTAGAGTTTATTTTTCATAAATACCCCCTAATCTGCATAGGATACATAAAGAACTAAAAAATCAGGCTTATGCCCCTTAATCTCCATAAAGTTTGGAATATAATCACTGATTATTTTCCAAATAGCGTCATAGTACTCAAGGGCCTGATGACCTAATGTTTCACCACTTTCTCGTAGATACCCTGTCTCAATAATATGAGTACTGGATACGCCACAGCTGTAATCAACTATCTGCTCACAAATACCATCGGTATCAATTTCTTTTATTTTAGTCACTACTTCCGCAGGAACTGATAAGGTATAAGTATTAGCTACTTCTACATTGCCCTGTAAGTAAGTATGGCTATAATTTACAATGATTTTATCAAGAGCTTCTAATTCTTCAGTAGTCGGATCTTGATAAGTTATTCCAGCAAAGCTAATTTTAAAACTATCTTTACTGGAATCTTCCTCACAGAAAATTTCCTCAACTCTTAGTAATTTTTTAGCCTGTTCTTTATTAGGTGAAAATACCCCACTTAATAAAATATGTTGTACACGCTCTATAAACAATCTATTTAGCTTGTGACCATATTCTGATAAATTACCTGCATTTTCTTTAAATAACGCTATAACTTCATCTTCTTCAGGTAACATATCTACATGAAGTTGAATATACTCATAAAGACTATCTGCAATAGGTGAATAGCCAGTTTCTGTTAATGCCACGATGACACGACTCATAGTAAAATCTCCAAATAAATAATAGTTAATTTGGAGAAACACTATTCCCACTAGGGAATAATGCTTCCCCAGTGGGTTGTGTTTAAGAACTTAGTTCTCTTTTACGTTAATCACATAGAAATTAGCTTTACTAAAGTGAGCTAATCTCCAATGGCTCTTACGATAATACTTGTTAAAGACAGCTTTAACTTGGCGTATTAGGTAAGTATTCTTGCGTTGACGATAAAGTTTATAAATAAGTCCTGTTTGTAAAATATAAGTAGCAAACTCCTGCTTATCGCAAGGCTTTGCTGTTGTTTGTAATAGATAACTATCTAGTCCATCTATTGCCAACAACTTCTCTATCAATTGTTGAGAAGCCTCTAATGAGAATGATACTTGTGGTTCTAAATCAGCAATTAAAAACTCTTTTTCATATCTATTAATTGCGTAATATAGTTCTACTAGTCTTTCACTATCTGCATGGCTTACGATTGTTCCCATAAAACCAATTTGAAAGCTATCTTTCCTAGAGTTTTCCTGTAAATTAATGGTTAATGTTAGCAATTTAGTTATCTTCTCTCGATTTTCATCAGATACACCACTGAGTAGTGCCTCTTTTGTAGCCTCCAAAAAAAGATAATTAAGCTTATTACCTATATCACTCATGCTAGTACCACTGTTTAAAATACGTAGTACTACATTTCCATCAGGGAGTTTCCCTAGACTTTTCACAAAGTAATATAGTTCTTCAGCTAATTTCGAATAGCCAGTTGCCACTATAGTTTCCATTGCTTTTAACATTTTTATCTCCAAAATAAATTTAGAGATACTCCCCATTGGGGACGTATCCCCAATGGGTTATTTAAGGTTTATTAAGCCTTTACATTGATCACAATAAATTCAGCATTAAAAGGATGTGTAACAGAATTCTCTCTTAATCTCCCCATATAGGGACGTATTAAGCTATGAAGCTGTGACAGCTTTTCAAAGCTAACTTCCTGTGACCTCCATAACTGCCTGATAAGTCCTTGGTGCAAAATGTAAGTTTCATGTTCTCTGTTATCCGTTGGTTCAACTGCTGTTTGATATAGAAAGGTATTTAATCCCTCTATTGCTAACAATGAATCAATCAACTGATTAGGAGCCTCCAATGAAAACGTTACTTTTCTTGTAAGGTTATTAGCTAGATAATCTCGCTCATACCTTTGTAATGAAAAATAGAAATCATCTAATACAGCAGTATCTACATAGCCTAAAGTTCTATCTAAAAATCTAATTTCAAACTGATCTTGAGTAGAATCTTCGTGTAGATCTTCCCGTATTAGTAGCATGGCACGTACTTTTTCTCTGTTTTCCTGAGACACCGCATTTAATAAGGCTTCTCTGGTACATTCTAAGAATACGTGATTTAGCTGATTACCTATTTCATTAAAATCAGTACTACCCTTAAGTATCTGTAGGACTGTTTCTTCATCAGGTAATTGCCCCCGACTTTTTACAAAATCATATAGATCATTAGCTAGTTCTGAATAACCTAAAGCAACAATTCTTGCTATTGTTTTTGACATATTAATCTCCAAAATAATAAAAAATGGAGATACTCCCCATTGGGGAATATCTCCCCAATGGGTGTATAAAATTAATTGAACAACATTACTTTACTGTTAACACTATAAAATCAGGATTTTCATCTGGGACATCACAATAACTATCATTATGTGCCCAAAGTATATCTGCTGCTTTAAGGTAACAATAAACACCCTGCTCTCGTGTTTTTTTTCGCCTCATCTCTCCCAACCGTAATAAATAGGTATTAGGAATAGTTTTGTTTTCAATATTCGGATTAGTTACCTGATCTAAATATTTACTTACAGCTCCCTTATTTAACTTATCTAATACCAGTTGTGGAACGGTGAGTGAAAAAGTCACATTTGCTTGAATACCGTTACTAACAAGATTCTTTGCATATTCTTCAATATACTTCTGAAGCTCTATTAATAACTCTACATTTGTTCCTAGAACCCGATGATGTAAAAAAACAAACTCACAATTATCAAATTCAGGATTTGTTGCATCAAATTTTTTATTAACCTGTAACTGTTGCTCTATAATATCTCTACAATCACGATTAATACTTCTGTAAATAACTTTAACCGCTTGTTCCATCATGTATTGATTGATGTTATGGGCTAAAGATATTTCATCCCTTGAATGCTCAACTACTTCATTCAAAAGATCCGTCATTGTAGGAACTCTATAGGCCTTACATTTACGCTCAATCTTACAAACAAACTCATATAAGTAACTAGCTAGGCTCGTACCACCATACCTTACAAGTATTTGACCACTATTAAAAATTGCCATTTTTATAATCTCCATTAGTTAATTAGTAATAAACTTGGAGATACTCCACTGGGGAATATCCCCAATGGGTGTTGGTTAAAGTTTTTTATTCTTCAGCTAGATTAATTATCAAATAATCAGGTAAAAAATCTTCTGCATGTAGAATAAATCGGTTGTAGTCCTTAATCACATCGAATGTTCTTTGAACAAAGCCAAAGTGATTTTTAGTTTCAGTATCATGTTGCCGCATAAGGCCAACATCTAATAGATAGCCTGTAATGGTAGGCTGACTATTTATTTCACCACTACGAAACATTAATGGACACATATACCTATCCAGTTTTTCCTCTGTTAGCTGATTAAGAGCTTTTTGAGGTAATGTCACTGAAAAGGTTGTATGACCATTAAAACCACCTAAGTGAAGGTTTAAAATGTAATAATCCATGTATTTACAGAATGTTTTTATATCTTCTCTCGTTGGATTTTCAAACATGTACTGTAAAAAATGGATACTACAACGATCTCCACTTGGATCTCCGTCATGCTTCCAGTATTGAACATTTAATAGCGTTGCAACAGCAGCTTTACCTGTTCCTGCACTTTTAAGCAATGCTTCATTTAGTAGTGACACGTAGTATTTGTTAATAGCATGTGCTACTTCAACTGAGCTATCACAATTTTTAATTACACTGAGAAGTTGATCATCATTGGGCAATGAATAACGCAGATCAGCTAAGCTTTGTGCAATTAAATAGGCTAACTTAGTATAATCACTGTTATACACAGTGTTTGGTAGATCTAACATGTATTTTCTCCTAGTAATAAGGAGAAACTTCCACCAGGGAAGTTTCTCCCTAGTGGGTAAGTTGTTTTATTAAGCAGCTTTTGCCAGTAGCTGTTTAGCTAATGCCATTTCTACTGACTCACTATCTGGATTTAAGCAATCTAAACCGCTGTCTGGTATGTCGCCCGATGTACTTTGGGTAACCGCTATTTTTTTGGCCATAAGTTCTAAACAGTTTATCTGTGTCGTATCCCTATAACCTAAAAATATTACTCTAACAACTTGTGTTTGCCCGATCCGCCAAGATCTTCTGCTTGCTTGCATCATGGTGTAAACATTAAATCCTGTTTGCATGTAAACAATAGTAGGAAAGTCCAGTAAATCGAGGCCTGTCTTAACTTGTTCTGGATTGCAGATAAGTACATCAATGCCCTCCTCTACACGTGCCAAAATCCAGTCTTCACGTTCCTCTGGCTTACATTTTAAGACACCTACCTTAAAACCTTCTCGTTCTAGAATAGTCTTGAGTCTATGCGTTGTATCTCTAGTCTGTGTGTAGGTTGAGTACACAAGGACTCTTCGATTATTCGCTTTTTCCTCTCGGCAAATTCGAATCAGTTCTGCTTCTTTGGGCATGATGTTCACTGGCGTAAATAGGCTTTCTACTTTTGCCAATACTTTAGGTGTACCATCATCGTTTGTATCCCTAGGATGCGTTACTGTTTCTTCTCTAAAACAACAATCAGGCCATGCTAGTAAGGTATTAAGTACTACGCCTAGCAGTGAGGTATCCCCACGTGCTAATGCTTTTTTTAGTAAGGTAGTTAAGGTACCAACAAGGTAGCTATAAGCGTCTTGTTGTTCGTCTGTCATATCTACTTCAACAAACTCCTCGGTATATTCTGGCAGTATATCTCCCCCTATTTCCTTTAATTTCAAGAAAACGGTGAAAGGTAGTACATACCGTAAAATACCTTTAGGACCAAAACCAGGAGCCTTTGACGTTCTATGGACCATTTTATTGCCCTTAGCTGTCTTGTGGCTTTCCCCTTGTTTTTCAGTAAAGATGTCTTTTAATATGCCATGATCACGTTGGAATGCTGTTGAGGCAGTAGCTAAACTACCTCGCTCATTGGGTTTGTACCCATCTTCAATCATTCTGCTCGTAATAACTCTGAACAATAAGTAAAAGAGATCTGATGCATAGCCTCCCATGAGTGTACCTGTCAGTAACAGTATTTTTTTTACTTTACTAGCCAGTACTCCCATAGCTTGACCTTGTGCAGATCCTTCATTTTTGTACTCATGCCCTTCGTCCACGATCAGTAGATGAAAGTAGTCTTGAGGTAGATAGCGTTTAATAAATTCTGAAGCTTGGTATCCACCTTGCCCAAAACTAAACTCTATTTTCCCTAAAGCTCGCTCCATACGGACTGCTTGGCTATCATTAAAGATTAAGTCACCTTTTTCATCCATTAAGTTAATAAAGTTATGTACATTGTCTACGAGCATTTCTGCAATAAAATCAGTTCCAAACGTATTAATAAGTTTGTTAGCTGTTGCAGTACCAATCGTAGGGATTTTGCACATTTCTTTAACCAGTTGCTTCCGAAAATCTTGTTGCTCGATTTCTTCAGCTTCTGAGTCAGCTTGCTTATGCTCAACTTTTTTACCATTCATTAATGTCCAAAGCTTACTACCACAACTTTCACACTGTTGTTGATTTTTGATCTCACAAAACTCTTCAGGTGTGTAAGGTTGTTCTGATTTTGGATTAATGATGTGACTAAAACAGTCTGGGCAACAGGCTGCTGGTCTTATTTTTGTAAAGGTCTTTTGTGAATCTTCATCCAGATAACGCTCTACAAATCGTCCATTTTTACATACAGGTTTCCAATGGTAGCCCATACGCATTCTGACACGACCTAGAATGTAAAATTCTGGTACATCTTCACTTTTTACCTTTAAAGCCTCTCTCGCTTGTAGAAGCTTTGCTAATGTATCTGGACCATTCAATACCCATACTTTGGCATGAGGTACTGTTTCTAGTATTTCACGTCGCCATTTATAAACTAAATGGGGTGGTGATATAACCAGTGATCGTTTATAGCCTTCAGCAAATAATACCGCTGCAATCGCAATAGCCATCATTGTCTTACCAGTCCCCATTTCTGCATTGATAATAGCCGCAGGTTCGTTGCTGTCTATTAACAGTGCACAAACTGCTTGCACTATCTCTGCTTGGGCAGGGAATGGCTGACGAATAAGGTTATCCATAATCGCTTGACGAATAGGATTGGCTTTTTCAGGTGTGTACACAGGTGGATTAGATTGTCCTAGTGAGTCTAGTAACTGCCCTTTAAACGTATTAATAAATACGCTTAAATCTTGTACTAGTCCCTTACCTGGTATGTTTTGTATTGCTGTGTTCATTGTTGTTTCTCCAAAAAATAAGAAAAACAAGGTATGAACACAGTACTCCCATAGGGTATTGTTCATACCCTGTGGGATTTAAATTAATTTTCGTGTATAAAAAGACGTTCGTAATAAGTTACTTCGTCTGTTTCTCTGTCTTTAATAACAATTTGATCATAGAATTCTTGCACGATTAAACAAAGTTCTTCGCTATCTCTAGGCCACCCTGTTTGTTGAGATGCAATTTCAAGATCGGTTAAATTACTAAACCAAACTGCTAAACCTACCGTAATCATGTAATCCATTTTTACGATATTTTTAACTACTGGCCCTTCTTTTAGTTGTTCTTCGTCATCGTCCTCTGGAGGAAAATAACCACTAAAAAGACTTATTTGCATTTCATACTCCTGTTAAAAGGGTATGAATTAACCCTTGGGTACTTTCATACCCTGTAGGTTTAAGTTGTAGCTTAATGATCAGCTGTCGTTATTTTTGCTCCAAATACTTAAAATATTGGCCTTTAATAAAATAACCACCTTTTCTACGATCAAATATGCCAACTAATGTATTAGGCAGCGCATCAGAACTTAAAGGATTAAAACTTAATACTTCAAGTCCTAATAGATACCAATCTAGATTAAGGAAACTAACATTGATATAGTGGTTTTTATAATCCACATAAGATAAGTGTCTTATAACACCTTCAATAATAATTTCTTTATCCTGATCATGTTTATCCTGACAACCATAAAACCTTAAACGATAAGGTTTTAGTTTTTTATTGCTTTGCTTAAAAACAATCATGATGTAGCTCCTTGAGTATCAAGTAATACATCTATTTTTTCATAAACAATATTAGCTATTCTTACCCCACCTTCAGCACAATTAATACCTAGACTGTGATTATGATTCAAAGACAACCTCCAATCAGTCAGCTTTAAGGCCTCTTGAAAGGATTCTTCAGAATCAAATTGCACTGTTATGGTACTGTCTGTATCAAACATATAGTTAAATGAAATATGTTTAACACCCTTAAGTACACATTCGTCTACAACAAGCTCTCCATCTAGGTCATGTCCATTGGATAAGGCAATAATTAATCTTTTATCATTAGTACACATTACATACTCCTAAAAAATGGGTATGAATGTACCCAAGGGTAATTACATACCCTATAGGTTAGTTTTAATTTATATCACTCATCATAGTTCATACTTTTAAAATAACAGCCTTGAATAACAAAACCTTTTTGTCTTTCATATGTGCCATTTAAAGTATTAGGAGCATACGTTGGATCTGCATATCGCCATGACAATTTTTCATTTGCCATAAAACAGGCTTCTGCTGACTCAAACATTATTGAAACTGCACAGCATCCCCTAAACTCACTGAATGTTAAATTGATCACTCCTTCTATAGTGATCTTTTCATTTTTTAAAAAGCCATTATCACAACCAGTAAACTGCAATTGCTGTGCTGTGGCTTGGCTACTATCAGACATCCTTCGATCCCTCCGATAAACTGGATAGAAGATCAAAGTCTCTATAGAAAGTCCTCTTAACTCGAATACCTTTCTCATGGATGTCTGCTGCTATGGTATTTACTTCTGCTGGTTTGCGTGCCCAATGAGTATGCTTTAATGCAAATTTCATTGATTGCTCACTGTTAAAAGTCACCCTTAGTTGCTTTCCGTAGCCCGCTTCATTTGTAACACGGACACGTACAACACCATTAAGAAATATATCAATAAGTGATACTTTTCCATCAATCTCGATAGCATTAGTTAAATGTATGCTGTTACAGCATTCTGTTGGAATAGTCATGTTCATACCTCTCATTTCATTAAAAATTCATAAAAAAAGGTATGAAATACCTTGAGGGTATTTTCATACCCTCTAACAGGTTGGTTTTATAAATAGCTAGTATTCTGAAGGCAATAACACTGTGGTTATATGCCCATCATCATCACCATGCCATTCGGTAATAATCCAAATTTTCAAGTCATTTTCAGGATCAATGATATAAACTGACATGACACGTTCATAAAGGTGTCCATCAACCATCGCCTTAACTGCTCGATCATTTTGTTTGTTATCAGATTCATAACCATCACCCCAATCACCTTGACCATGCCTTGTAACATAGGGCAATAAATCAAGGCCTTGTTGAACTAGATCATCAATACCTCTGGTCATTAGCAATCTACCTATTGGAAATAAAAAACTAGATAGATCTACTCCATCGTTATTAACGTTTTGTTCTGGCTCTGGATCTTTTACTGTAGTGATAGTGATGATTTTGCCCTTATAGGGTGAACCATCGGTCATATCCCATGCTTTGATAACAGGTACAAACTTATCTATCAATGTTCTGATAAATGTTTTGCTGCCATCTTGCTCGGTTTTCCACTCAGTGTGTTCTACCTTTTCTTTATGGGTATCACCTTTTACTATCAGTGTTTGGCCTGTTTCAGATGAATGAATCGGGCCTGAGATCTCACCTGCGGATAGAGCCATTGCAATATGCCAGTCTCTAGGTTTGGTCACAGGTGCTCTTGGAACACTTTGTTTGTATTTCATGTGCAGATTAAATTCTGGCCACAATCCTTTTAAATTAGCTATTTCTCTTGCTAGTTCAGCAGGGTCCATAGTTATTTGATAAAAGTTTTGTAGTTCAGCTTTACTACTAGGTACAAGATAAGGATCATAAGGCCAATCTTGAGGTAGTTCTTCTGCTTTCATTTCTCCTAGGTATATTGCTTTGAATACACCTAGCATTTTTTTACGATCAGCTAAATCAAGATCGGATTTTTTAGTGCGAACACCTAGAATCACTACTTGTTTAAACTGCTTATCGACTGCTTCATAAATTCTCAGTTGTGAGAAGTGGTTACAAAGCCATGTGCTTAGTTCGTCATCCAGTTGGTTATAGGGAATAATGAAGGTCAATATTCCACCATACTGAAGCATCGGAAAGCTTTTTTGATAAAACAGTTTTTCTAATCGTTTACGCCCTTTACTTTGGTCATAAATAGCTCCGTTGTAACCAGGGGCCATATCACCATAAGGCGGATTTAAAAATAAGAATCCAAAACTTGTGTTGCTGATAACTGTATCCATCAGATCACTGCGTAAGCAGTGGTCTACTAAGGTACTGGCATGATCAGCACGTTCACGGTTATATTCCACAGCATAAGCTTCAACATTTTCACGTCCTAAATGATGCGCTACTTCAGCTATTGCTACCCCCTCACCTGCTGTCGGATCAATGATCCTGATACGTTGGTTTGGGTCTTTGGCAGCTATCGCATTTAGAATACGCTCAATAGTAGGTTCATCTGTTGGATAATAACCATTTCTCGCAAAGTTTGCTGCGACTCTTGGAAATATTAATGCCATATCTAGCCTCCTTATTAATGCTGTAAGCCAGTATGGTGTGTTGGATATGTGGTTAATCTATCACGTAGGATAAGATCTCCCATTGATTCTTCGAGCTTGGGTATATCTAGTATTAGACGTACTCCTCCCACTTGTCCAAAAAAGGTTTTCAGATCTTCACACATTTTATGATCAATCAATAATGGTGTGATTTCTGATCGCCAATGATCTAACAAAGGTAACGGGCATATATCTTTGATGACTGACCAATGATACTGAGCAAATTCTTCTATTGGTATTTCTCCTTCAAGAAGTACTGTTGCAGTATGATTAGCTTTGTCAGGCTTGATACAACTCTTATCAAATATCCATGTATGTAATAAGGTGCCAAACTTGGTTTGTTTATACGTTCTAGTGGATCGTTTTGTTAGCTCTTTAACATTGCCAACATAAACCCGTGTACGTACACCCTGTATTTTAAAGGTTAGGTATTCCAATCCAAATTCTTTGTCTTTTTTAGCAAGAGTAATTCGTGAATAGAGCTCTTGTAGTGCTGTATCACGTCCCCATACTGATAAGAAGACTAAGTTGTTGTATTTATCTACCACACAAGCATCACACATTAAGTCAGGTATTTCTTCTAACCTGTGCATGTGTTTTTCAAGAGAAGTAGTATTCTCCTCTTTTCTGACTGCATTTGTTGTATACATAATCTGCTCCAATTAATTATTCATTAAATAAAAGGAGCATCAACGCCTAGGGCATTAAATGCCCCTAGGGGTGTATTAGCTTTGTGTTTTACCACCAAGCAGTTAATAAAAGATCATTTTTTTCAAAATCAAATGTGCTTAAGGTATCTGTTACCCATCGCTTTAATTCAGCTACACAATTCCAATAGTCTTGGTTATACTCTTGAACACCATAATATAAGTCATCATCGACAGGAAATAGCTCCTGACAATTAGTCTCATTAAGTTGTTCCAATGTATCTCTTAACTTTTGGAGATTTTCTAGAGTAATTAAGACCTCTGTATCAATATCTATTTCTTCTATAATGTGCTTTTCAACCCATGCAAATAACGGGTTGTTATATCCAAATGTTGTCAGCTCTGCATAATCTGACTTTGGCCTATAGCTCATTGTTATATCTAAACCCATTGTAAATACTCCTATGAATAAATCTAAAAGCATTTACCTAGAGGCAAATGCCCCTAGAGGGTTAGTTAAGTTTTAATGTAGATTACCAAGAGGCAGAAAAACTGAGTTTATTACTGCTAAAATCAAACTCTTTTAGTATTTTTTCTGCCCAAGTTTTTACCTCTGCCACATACTTCCAATAATCTTCTTCATTTTCTCCCCAAGATAGAGGAAAAATCTGATCACGATTTTCAGTAGTCAGTCGATTAAGGTCATTTACTAAATGATGTATATGTCCTTTATGAAGCTCTACATCTACAGCAGCATCGACTAAACAAACATTTTTGTTTAACCAATGTAGCATTGCTCGACTATAGAAATCTCCAACTGTTTCAACTGAAGCATAAGGTGTTTTTTCAAATAATAACATTACGCCCATTATTAATTTCCTTTAGAAATATAAAGGGCAGATATATTTCCTGAAGGATTTATAGCTACCCTTCAGTAAGGTGAAGTTAATTTATATAGCAGTCTACTTTTGAATTAACTGCATGATAAATTTTTGTTTGTTTCGTAGTCTTTGGTGATAATTTTTTACTTCTTCTCGCCATTTGCTATCAATACCTGCATCAGCAAGTCTTAAATAGCTCATGGGACAACGATAATAATAAGGACCTGCTGATTCACTCATCGCATTGTACCCCCAACTGTTCCAACCAGATGAATAATCTGGATGTTGAGAAATAATAATGCAATGAATCACTTTGGCCTTATCACCAACTTGTCGATTTCCATAAAAATCATTATCTTTTTTAAAGGTATACTCATTAACTGTCCACAAGATGATTTCTCCTCGTTCTTTACGAATACAATGTTTAATTGTATGTACTGAACAATCGTTATCTTCCCAAGGTTTAGTTAATCTTTCTACTAAAGACTGTTTTGAATGTTCGCAGTATAACCATCCCATGCTTGTTTCCTCATCGTTTGGTCAGCGTAATCCCGTGCTCGTGCCAGGGAGTTACCCTGACGGGATTAATAGTGTGAAGTGGTTTAGAATTAGAATGCGGTAATTAAATTCCAAAGTTGTGTACGAAAATCAAATTCATAACCAAGTTCTTCTAATCGTGCCTTCTGCATACGCATTGTTTCACGATCACAAGTTGAATCTAGTTTTATACTATTACCAAGTGGCCATAGTAAACCAAACAGCTTTTCATCATCAGATGATTTATCTGTTGCAGCTTCTGCTGTAGAGTCATTAGTTTGTTTAGAATTTGCTTTATTCTTAGCAGGTTTAGGTGCTGCTTTTGAATATTTTTTAGAGGAATCTGAAGTAAATGGCTTTTCTTCTTCTAACGGATCTTGTGCATTCGTAGAAAAAGCAGCTTCTTCTTCAGGTGTTAAGTCATCATTTTCATTAAGTTCGAAGCTATTTAAATAAGCACGACACTCAACGACAAAACGATTACCATAACAGTAATGTGAAGGTTGAATCTTATCTATCACAAATTGGCCTTGATACTTGCCTGCTTTGTACTGGTCAAGTTCTTTGTCTTTGACAACAAATTCGCCTATTGATGTAGTCAATTTTGCTGTATTAAATGGACCAAAACGTCCATCCAATGTAACAATGGTAAGTGTACCTGGGATAGTAATCATATTTAACTCCAATAAATAAAATAAATAGATATTGGAGAAACACGAGTCCCAGTATTGAGGAAATGTATTTCCCCAATTGGGTGAATTGATCTTCTGTTAACACTGTTAACAGTAATAGAATTTGTATGTATAAAGCACACATTACTAAAATTAGTAACCGTCGATGCTACCGTGCGCTTTTATCGACTTTGCGGATAGACCATACAATCTAGTCAAATTGTACTGAGTCTCAAAGGTCTTTGACTCACTGGGCAGTGTCATCAACGATGACGCTGTGAAACTTTATTCTTATCTAAATATCTAGTTGTGTCAATAGCTTTAAGTTAACTTTAAGAGCTAAAGCTGCATCAAGTAATATTAAAAAAGCCGATCAAATGATCGGCTATAGGTTTGATTACTATCGAATAACAATTAATAACAATTTAAACATCCAAATATAGATTGCTTGGTTTTAAACCTTTGGCTGTCAATTGTTCATAATGTTCTTTTAAGATTTTATCTAATGCAATAGGTTTTAGATTTTCTTCTTGCCACTTATCTAATTTAACTTTATGAAGCCTTACCATTGCAGGTATATCATAAATATCTTGATTGATAACCACTGGTGAAAATTGCCTTACTCTCCTTTTAGAAGGTGTTGGCTTTTTCTCTACCTGGTCACTACCTAAAGTTATTTCATTAAGTGCAGCACTATTTCCTACTGCTACATATTTAACGCCCATCATTAGTGCTAACATGAAACGTTTTACTAATAACATTAATGTTTGTACATCATTACTGGTAATTCTCATGGTGTTTCTCCATTTAATTAAATAAAAGGGAAACACCACTCCCATAGGGAAAGTATTTCCCTTATGGGTAAGTAATTGCAAATTAGCAATTTTCTTTTTTATGCTTTGTCTCTGGTTTAACTTGTACTAGTCCTTGCATTGCTAAAAAGTCATCTTTTGTAAAATTATCAGGTAATATAAAAATACCCTCTGAACACTCCAGAAACTTTTTACCTTTTATTTGAGATTTAGGTTCATCTGCAAATATTTCACACTGGATAGCACAAATCCTTCTAAACGAAGCATCTAATCTTTCTCGCTCCTCATCACTAAATAATCGTTTTTTAGTCCTAAAAACACTTAGCAATAAATGTTTGATAAAAAGATAAATAGAATTAATTACTTTCATGGTATTTCCTCTTTAAAAACTTAAGGAAATACCACTCCCATAAAGGAAAAGTATTCCCCTTATGGGTTAAAATTTATGGTCATTATTTCACTTCAGAAAAGTCAGTTAATACTGACAGTGAATTAAAATAATGTCGTTGAATCTTGTAACCAAGTTCATTGACATGAGTACCATAAATTATTTTCTCACTTTTAAACTGCCAATCTTCGTCACCTAAAATGTCCCTTGCCATTTGACAAGTAATCGCATCAGTAAAAGTAATGGTTATTTGGTTATCATTGATATAATGACAAACCACATTACAGATAATGATGCTTATCTTTATAGGTTCAACTTGATTAGCAGTTGCCCTACAATCATTAAATTGCAGTGTATAAGCGTTATCCATTTGTTTCTCCGATATAAACGGAGAAACACTCACCGCTTAACAGGGAAAGTATTTCCCCGTCTAGGTGGGTGGATAATTGATTGAATAATTTAGATAATAATATACAGCTTTATATCTAATAAATTGTTAGTGTGTCTGCATCATAATGCTGACATAATTTGCCTCCTATGTAATACATGGGAGGTGCCCTAGTGGGAACGCTCCCATAGGGTTATAAATTGACAATTTAGAAAGCACACATTACTAATATTTAGTAACCGTCGATGCTACCGTGCGCTTATATCGACTTTGCGGATAGACCATACAATCTAGTCAAATTGTACTGAGCTTTAAAGGTCTTTAGCTCACTGGGTAGGTACTAGTAACACTAGTAATCCATAACTATTTAATATAATCAAATATATTGTTATGTCAATGTTTTTCTAATCTCTATTGCTAAAATCTGCTATTTATATTTTCTCCACATCAGAGTTTCTATACTCTCATTTATCACCATGAACGAATCTATTACTAATAGATTCGTTACAAAATCAAGCCAAAAGTTTTTGCTGAAAACACTTTATTATTCTACTTAATAGTGGTATAAATAATTCAAACAGTAATTTAATTCATGGTACAAACAATGACTACTCAAACCAGACCAACAATATTTCAAAGGACTCGCAGAGTGCTTGGTCGTGGTTATGAACTAATTACGATTCAAGAACTGAAAATTGCTAGAGCTTTACAAAATAAAATACCTTGTGGTTATATTTTAACTCGTATTTTAGGTCTACTATTTAAACTAGCACTGATTGTTTTTTTAGTATTTATAGGTAGTTGGATATTATTTGGAGTTCTAGCTATCATGGCATTTTGGTTTTCTGATAGTAAGACTTCACAACAAATACTAGAAGAAACTATTGGCTCATCAGAACATCACCATAAATATCCTTGGCGATATGATGAGGATGGTAATTACAAATAAACTAAAAGGCTGATTATTCAGCCTTTTTTATTAACCTGGTTTTCCTTTAGCTGCTGCTTTTATTGCTCCTTCTACTATTTGTTTTGTGGTGTTTGCACCAGTAGCTGCTGCTGCACCTGATCCTGCTGTTCCCTTCTCTAATAAACCACTTATTGCTCCTCCAACATGATAACCAGCCCAAGCCATTGTAGAAACAAAAAACATGGGTAATATTAAAAACATTGCACCATTTACATAATCCATTACTTGAGATTGTACAGTACCATCTGAAACGATTGAGACAGGTAAAAAATAGCCTTTTGCCATTGATCCCCAACTTTCATTTTTATATAAAGCACTTAATAAAGATGAATCAGCCCATCGAGCTAATTCCCACCAAAAGGTCATAAAATGCAAAGTAAACATCCCAAAAGTTATTGTAAAGACAGTTTTCAAATTATAGGTACTGATTACCATTAAAATAGGCAAGGTAATAATAAGAGCCATAATTAAAAAAGCCTGTACCATCGGTAATGCAGTTCTAATAGCATTCATCTTAGGATAAAATTGTGCTTTTTCTGCAAATAATCCCACATTACTGACAGTATTGTTAATGCCATGACCAACATTATTAGCAATAGAAGGTCTACCACTTGCACCATATCCTTGAAATATTTCACCTGTAGATAAGGCTTTTTTCTGGTGTTCTGGACTCACCAGTTGACGTAATGTAGCATCTTCAACCTCTTTACTACTGGACCATGTAATCCAACCCTTTAAGCGAGTTAATAAGGTAGGGTCTACTGCATTTACTAAACGATCACGAAGCCCAATTGATGAGTCAGACCACCATTGTTTGCATGTTGGATAACCTCCCCCATTAGCGGTACGTGCACGTGCTGTATCTCTGGCTTCATTCCAAGGCCAATTCTTACGCGGTAATTTAGAATAAGCATTGTCATAATAGCCAGGTGTATTAAGTAGGTAGTCAGATCCTATCCATTTCACATCATAGGCTTGTGCATCCGTTAAAGAAGGTTTGTTATTGAAAAGCCTAGCTCTAGCAAGACCATAACAATCGTTGGTAAAGTCATAAACTTCTTGCAGTAAGATTGGATCTTCAATACGTGTTGTATCAACTTCCATTGATATTTGCCTAATATCAGGAGCACAAGGAATAGACGCTGTAGCTGCTGAAGTAATTCCTTTGCTAATTGCATGAATGAGCCACCACCATATAGGCACACTAGCCGACTGATCACCTATTGTTTCAAAACTAGTGGCATAGCCTGTTTTACTAGGTTCAGGTACACTCACTCCACAGGTAGTACTCCGACTTGAGTCAAATTTCATGTGTTCTAGTGAGATATTAAGCATCGGAATACAACAAAATAAGATCACCACATAGGCAGTAAAAAGTTTATTTTCAACCCTTGCTAAAGCTAATGCTCCTTTGTTACCTTCGTCTGCCCCTTCACCTCGTGCTGTAATCCATTCGTTGATAATAATGGAAATAAGTGGAATAGCAAATAAACCTGTTGCTACTAATGTATTCCAAATACTGTTGTTGATAATCCAAGCTAATAAGGTTAGGTAGTATTCTAAAAAACTATTAGTAGTCATTGATCATTCCCCATAGTTTTGAGCCTTCTACTAGGACGATCATGATTACAGCTAACCAACCTAACTTGTGCATTTTCTCAACACCTTCTTGGTTATTTTTTCTATGATAGATTTTTATGGTGGCATACCAGAAATACCCCACCACTATATAGATGACTAGTCGCCAAATAAGAAAGTACCAAGCAGCATTATTGAGTACTGTTTGCCATTGTTGAATACCACCCGATAATAAGGTACCTATTGATGAGATTAATAGGGCTGTTATTAGCATTAATAGGCAGAGGCCTGACACACTGGTTAGTATTTTCTTGGAGTATTGCCAGAATTTATTCATCGATACCACCTGTTGATTGTTGTGTCGTATTGAGTTTATTGAAACGATCTTTATCTGGATCTGCTGCTTCAATAGATCTTGAGGTGGCTGCATTGTAAGCTTGACGCTCTAGTACCATGCGAGCAGTGTTATTAGCTAGGGTTTGTCTTAAATCTAGCTCCATTTTGATGATTTCCATTTCATCTTTGAGGTGTTTGATATTGTTGGCTACCGCAATGGAAACAGGTTTCATTTCTTCTATACGTGGATTTTTTGACCCTGCTTGCATTAAACGTAATAGCATAAAGGCTTTTTCTAAAACAGAGGATAACGCTGTTTCTGAAGCTATACGTTGTGCAAGGATACCTTGATCAGGATCGTCTTTTAAGGCCTCTATCACGCCACGTGTCACTGGTAACATATCACTGGATACTTCTTTTAGGTTTTCAGGGGTAATGGGTTTAGCACCTGATAACAATTCTTGCATAAGTTCCAAACGTTTCTCATATTCTTCTTGTACCAGTGGTGTCAATCCTACCCCACCTGTTGAGTCAGAAGTTTTACATCCTTCAGTACGACAGGTTTGTCGTTCAGACTCTCCTACTACACGTTGAGCAAATTCTGTAGCTTCTTCAGGAGATTTCCACATCGTACAAGCAGCACCTCCTTTGCAATCACCTGTGCTAATAGAGGAGGTATCGCCTTCATCACGGTTATTAATAGCGTTATAACCTGCTTTGACGCTATCCGCAGTAATTTTAATAGGTTCTTGGTTGACCCCACCTGCTGCCATTCCTCCTAACCATGCCATACCATTTTGTCCTAAATTTTCTTCTAGGCCTTTCATAGCTGATACTGCGTCAACACCAGAGCCATCACCCAATGCTCCTGTAACTGCTCCATCTGCTGCACCTAACATATCTTGCATAGCTTGACCATCTGAGACAGCTCCAAAGGCAGCACTAGTGACTACATCTGCTAGTTTGGCAGACATGGCTTGGCAAGCTAGTTTTGATTTATCAAAATCTAATCTGCCTTGCAGTACACCATTGCTTAGTAGTTCATAAAGACCAGGATTAGCACGTTGGATTAACATCGCAGGTAGGCTTTGTACTGCCCCTGTTGCAGAGTCAACAACTTCGCCCATTAGTTGTTGAAAGCCATTAGTTATTCCATTAAGTTGGTTTTGTACAGTGGCCATCATATCCATGTTTCCGCAGATAAGATTGGAGTTCCACTCTAAACCTAGACCAATAGTATTTGGTTTGGTATAAGTAAGTGGTACACCTGAAGCATTACCACCACCTATACTGTACATAACATAATCTTCTACTACCTCTCCTGAAGTAGTAACACTGTAGTCTTTGGCTATGGATGTGCTAGCCATTGAAGCAATCAATAAAGCTAATAATGTTTTTTTCATCACTATTCCTTTTAATATTGGGAGGTTTAATTACCTATTGAGCCTAAGAAAATATCGCCTACTTTTTTACAACAACGGTAAGGTCGCCATAGAGCAAAAACATAAGCATCATTGGCACTACGTGTTGTCATTTCGGTATTAGGAAATACATCGCAAGTTTTTTCAGTAGAGGGTGATATTTGTTGCCATGTATGGGTACTATCATCATTTTCGATAACGGGTTGTTCTGGTGGCCAATAGCCATCACGGGCATGTCCTTTTATTTGGGTATAGACATGTGGTTGTCCTGATCGTGTTGTAATATCGGCTGCTCTCTGAGCTGCCATTGCTGCTGATTTATAATCATCAGGTTGAACAATGGTACCTTCTCTTGGATAAACATTACCCCACATATTGCCAGAGAATATGCTCCCTACTTCTCGCATACCAGGTGCTAAAGCTTCTGGATAAATCATTTCAGGAATACCAAAACGCCATCCAATGGTATCTAAGGTACTTAAAAAATAGGGATAAAAGGGTTGGGTAGCTGATTCGCAGGTATAACCACCATCTACTGCACTATAGGCATAGCCACCAGGGTGACCAATGACATCAGCATTTTTGAATTTGGCATGATTATTCCGTCCTCCATCACTTTGAACCATGCCTCCACCTCCTTCAGCACCAGGCACAGGTAAAGACATAGGACTTACCTCTTGCCAAGGGTTTGAACCTGTATCAGCATAGGTTGAGACTACTGCTTCAGGTACAAAATGCCTGACTTTCACTGATGTTTTTACTTTACATTTTGGATTGCACTCCATCCACAAACAAACACCTACTGGTGTCCACTGCATACAAGAAGGTGACATCGCTGAACTGGTTATCTCTGCTGTATTAGTTCCACCTCCCCCTAATTTTTGAGCATTAACAGGTGTCGCTATTACAAGCAATAGCATAGACAGTAAGCTGAATATCCATTTCATTTTCAGTTCCTCACTTGATAATCATTGATTAAAACTAGGGCTTGGCTAACATCGGCTTGCCCATATACCACATAGTTTTCACTTACTACTGCAGGTACTTTGGTAATACCCAGTTGCCAAGCTTTAGCAACTTGTAAGTAGCTTTCTATTAATGATTTTTGAAGCGTAGGATTGCTTATGCGTTCTGTTGCTTGTAGTTTTGCTTCTTCTGGCTTATTGGATAATCCCTCTGAAAGTATTTGTTCAATGTTGGATGGTTCATCCAAATAGATGACTTTATAATTACCTACGTTGTAAACAGGGTGTTTTTGATCAGTAAAGATAAGTACTTCAGCATTGCCTGTCGCAGTAGATAGAACACCTACCACAAGTAGCATGAAAAGTGCTATGGGTTTGGTAAGAATAGACATGTAATCTGGACCTCTTGTTTATCATGATGAGATCCAGATTAATATCTTATAGAAAAAATACAGCGTTTAAATAGAAATTGGTCAATTTCTATTTATTAGGGGTTAATTTATTAGACATTTTGTAGATAGTCAGCTATTTAAATGTATTGATGTGATTAACCCCGACAGTCGGCAACGAGCGAGGAGCTGACATAACGCCTACCAAGATGCGCCTTAGATTAGACATTCATAGATTTTTTGTTAAGTTCCTTGCTTATTATGAGGAGGGCCTAAATTTTTATCAGCATGCTCTGTACCAATATTGATTTCATTAGCAGCCCTTTCTGTAATAAAGAGAAGAGAACCCATATTTTTTTCAAAAATCTCCTGTATATGTGAATTATGAATATACGCATACCCATTAAGCCAGAATACAATATCCTCATCGATGTCTGAATGATAAGTTTTAATAAGTAATGTTTTTAACTCATCATCATTGCATCGATATATCAAATCCAATACATAAAATAAACTCTTTGTTTCAGACTGAAATGTTGTTTTACAATCTGACAATATGCTACTTAGCAAGTAAAAATCAAAACCACATCGGTTTTCTACAATAGTGTTGGACATCCTCGCCCAAATAGATATTCCTAATCTACGATAGCATTCAGAAACAAATGATGATTGGGTGATTTTATTCCCATTAACATCATAAAAGATCTTATCTGCTAGCGATCGATTTAAGTTTGAAATATAGCTTCTTAGGAGATTTATTCTAAACTCTCTCTCCATGATTTTTGTTTGAAACTCTGCCTTTTCAATTGACTTCATAGTCAATTCATGTGAAGCTTTATTATCTTGTGATGTCTTAAACAATGTATAGATTAAGGCTAGGATACTTAACGCTGAAAGAAGAGACCCTGTTGTTCCTGACATATAAGATCCAAAATCAGCCCATTTAGAAGAATCACTGGATAAATCGCCACTGAAGTTAATAAAAAAGACTATTGCAGGAATTGCACTCACCACAACAATAATGCACAGCACTAATAGCCATAGTGCATATTTTTTTATTTTAGACAATTAAAGCTCCCTAATGTTTGACGCTGTGTTTAAGAACATAATTCAACCAACATATGCGGAAACAGCAACAGAAGACCATCGTTGTACTCGGCATTGCTACGGCTGCTTGTGGCACAAAGCAGTCTGTCAGATTAGATCTTAACTAATTCACGTCAAAATCGCCTGGTAATCACACTAATACATATTAACTATTGTTTCTTAGTTTTCGCTTTTGTTTTAGCTGCTGCTACACTTTCTTTTAGTGTTTTACCTGCTTTAAATAATGGAGCTTTTTTAGCAGGTATTTTAATGGGTTTGCCAGTTTGTAAGTTTCTAGCCATACGTGCTGCTCTTTCTTTTACTAGGAAAGTACCAAAACCTACTAAAACTACTGATTGACCAGTTTGCAAGGTTTCAGTCACTGTTTCTAAAAAAGCATTAAGAACTTTGGTTGCTTCAGTATTTGGAATATCTGCTTTTTCGCCTATTGCCTTGATAAGTTCAGCTTTGTTCATTACTTACTCCTAAAAAAATATATCTTTGCAAAAAAATTATATCACATTGAATTATATTAACTAATTATTGTTATCCTTAATTCAGGCAAATACTGCAAACAGGTACTTTCTACTATTGTTGCTAAACTTTCTCGTGCTTTTCTTAAATCAATAACTGGAGCAATCCTGTCATAAAACTTTTGTGTAAAATCAGTCATAATATATTTCTTCCTATTATTTATTAAAGTAAATCGTTTATAAAAAAATATTTAGTGTATCAATTGTAAAATCATTTAAATTTAAGCCATTTCTGTTTCACTTCTCACTTTCAAAAAAATGCCGCCAAGGTAAAGTATCCACTCCTCTGCTTTTATCCATCATTTCTGCTTTGATAAAGACTGCTTCTAGCTCAGTACAGTTATGCTCTTTCATGATTTCAAAACGTTCTCGTTTCTCTTCAGGTTCAGTTTCAGCTAATGCAAGGATTAAACTAGGGGGTACTGCTCTAAACATTAATTCTTTGGTTTTTGAAAGCACTACACCTTCAGTGTATTTACGGGGTTCTTTAGTGGCTGACAGAAGTAGTTGTTTCTGTGGGGTATTTAAGCTCTTAAACCTCGCAATAGCTTCCACTTCATCAGGAGGCATATTTAGGCAGGTCCACCATTCGATCATGTTCAACATCGTTTCGGCTGCATTAGGAAAGTCTGCTAAGTTTTGGGTGGCTAACCAGAACCATGCACCTAGTTTTCGCCACATTTTAGTGATTTTTACCGCATAAGGAGCAACCAATGGATTTTTGGTAATAATATGACCTTCATCGGTTACCATGATAATAGGTCTACCATCATACTGATCACGTTCAGCAATATTGTTAACGGTGTTCATTAGGGAGATATAGCTAATAGCCATCTGTGCTTCGTAACCTTCACGTGCATAGGTAGCTAAGTCTACGATGGTAACATCGCTTTCTGGCCAGCTAGCCCCTTCTCTATTAAAGATTTCACCATCAAACCCTTGGGTAAATAGAAGGATGGATTCTGCCATTTCATTGATTCGTTCACTACGGTTTTCTTTAATGACAGGATCTTGAGCTGCTTCTTTTAAGGCAAAATACACATCTTCAGTAAGTATGGGTCTATTTTCTTTTACGCATTTGGTAGCAGCATCTAATATACATTGACGGATTAGACTGCGATCTGCGCGGCTTAGTTTGTGATCTTCTTTGGCTTCTCCGCCTGTAATCATGAGTCGTGCAATAATTTCCATTTCACCTAAAATATCACGTTGTGAGTCGCCTTCTTCATCCTCTTCTTCTACTTCAGGTGCTTCTGCATCAACATCAAGATTAGCGACTATATCAGGCCTTTCAACTAATAACTTTGCATCAGCAAAAGGCGCTAGGGTGATACCACTACCCATTTTTAATGATACTTGGTTAACAGTTAAATCCAATTTTTTAAAGAATTGTCCCAATAGACCAAAGGAGTTACCTGCTTCAACAATAAAGATACGAGCTCGATAAACGGCCATTACTTGTATCATTAACGCTACTAGGGAAGCTGATTTACCTGATCCAGTAGGACCAAAAATTAGCATATGGGCATTCATCGATCTATCTTGTTGTGAAAGAGGGTCAAAGGTTACGGTACCTCCTCCTCGATTAAAAAATGAGATACAAGGATGACCTGTTCCAGTGGTTCTACCCCATAAGGGTGATAGGTTAGCAATATGTTGAGCAAAATAAAGTCTGGTATACCATTGTTTAGGATCTTCATTAGGATTAAAGACCATTGGTAACCAACGTAGATAACTATTGCAAGCTGCTACTTCTTCTCCTTCTTTAACAGGCTGTAGACCTGCACTAGTTAGAATATTGTTGAGTAAGATAACTTTGTGTTGCAGTGTTCTTTCATCGGCTGCTTTCAGATAAAAGGCTATACTACCTCGATAGAGTTTGTGTTTTGAAGCAATCATATGACGCGCTTTTTTAACATCACTACGGGTAGTGGTTGAAGCCAAGTTTTCGCCAATTGCTTTTTTATCTAGCATGTTAAGACGATCTTCAAGAATGTCTTGGGGTGTTACTAACATGGTGATGGTTAAGGTGGTATCTTCAGGAAACTGATCAAATAACGCATTAAGCTGATCACCTGTGTGAGTTTCTCCTGTGATCTGACCTATTTTAGGCGCATTACGAATTTGATCCACCAATACTACCGTATGAGGGATATTGTCAAAGTACCAGACTCCTTTATCAACATCACTGGTAGGCTCACTAAAAAATAGTCTTTCAGCAAAGTCATGATCAAATGGTAGGTCTAATAGTTGTGGATCGTCAGGATCATTGGCTTTGGGTTCTAAATGCTGTACTTTACGATAGAAATCAATGGGATCATCATCGGTTAGAGACGGCTTGGGATTGAACCAAGGCATTAGCCAATCATAGAAGTCATGTCCATTCATGCGTTGGCTCTTAACCCCTGCACCACTTAAACCAACTACCACACGTTCACAGGCTTGATTGAGTTTGTGTTCAGGACTCTGAGTACTGTCTTTCACTTTATGATTAGGCATTAACCAACGATAGATGACTAATCGCACGCGTCTATTTTTGCCACGCCAAGGCAATTTGGTAATTCGGGTATCTTCAAACAGGCCTCCTTGTTTGGCGATAGTGCGTGTATGGTGTTCCATCACGGAGATATAGTGCTCTGTTAGTGCTGTGCCTCTAGCTTGGGGTTTAATATAGTTTTGAAGATTTCTAATATAAGGGGTAAAGTCGTTGTCGTCTTGGCAGTAAAACTGTACAACCCAAGGTGCTGTATCAAATTCATCAAAACTATCTTGTAGTACATCTTCTACTGTATCTCTAGCAGTTTGTAACCATTCTGCGGTTCTTCCTTCAGTACCAATAGGAGTTAGTTCAAAAATCGCACCCACTGATTGATTATCTTCTAACAAAAAGCATTGAGAATCCTCTAAATACTCAACATAAGGTAGATAATCAGTAAAGCCTGGTTCATGACTATAGAGTTTAGTTTGCTCATCCAGTTTAGTAGCTCTACGTTGTTTAGAATGTCGCCAATGCTGTTCTTCAGGTATGGCTTCATTAGTCACTTCGTTTGGTTGTTGCTTCTCTTCAATGGGTGTCTGCTTTTTGTTAAAGAGTTGCTTTAAACTAGTTAACATCAATAATCCTCCGTGCGCTCACCAGGTAGTGCATACTGCACTTTGGTATATAAGGGAAATACTGTTGAATAACCTGGTATAGGAGCTTGTTCAGCACCTGCTAAATGGGGATAAACGTACATGATTAAATCAGGATTAGGCAGTCGTTGAAACTGGCTATTGATTTCATTAATGGCAGTACGACTATAAGGCTCTTGCAGTTCATGGGGTACTTCCATCGAGCGTCTAAGTATAGAACGAGCATCCATTAATGTTTGGTTAGTCCCTGCACTGCCAGAGCTATTAAATATTTCTTGCATGGTTACACCATCATTAGGAAACATTTTATCTTTACTGGTGTAACAGCCTGTTAAGGCAGTCATTAAACTAATCAAGATGAGTATTTTTGAAAACTTGTTCATTGTGTCTTACCTTTCTACCATTAGGTTCATAATCAATCATAATTTCTTGGTCTATATGTACTGCTATTTCAGCATGAGGAGCGACATAAATAGCTGCAAAGGCTTCACCATATAGTTTGTTAATCCAGTTACGGACATCTTCTACACCACCTGAAAGAATGGTATTTAATGCACCATTACGATCACTGGAGGTACTGTTATTACCACTGCTGTAATAACCACCATTGCTGCCTTTATCATCTTTGCTTAATACGGAAGCTAAACCTGCACCTGCGGCAGTAATTAAGGATTGGGTACCAATATATTCTTTAGCATTGGATTTACGCTCACCTGATACACAAGGAATACCTATAGGATCTGAGATATAACCTAGTCCTCCTTTAATTTTGCTTGTATTAGCGTTAGATGAGTTATTACTGTTACCATTGGAACGTGTTACTTTTTCTGGTTCTGGTACCGTACGAATAGTGCCATCTTCAAAGATAAAGGTAATAGATTCGATTTGGCCTCTAACACAGGAAAGTGTCCAATCTCCTGTTGCGGTACCTGACATGACTGCTCCTGTTACTTCAGGTAAGTCAAAACCATTAGCAGCAAGGTTGTCTTTACCTACCAGTACTTTGAAGGGATATGGGTCGTTAACAGTGCCATCAACAGGTACTCGACCTATTAATGCTGTCATCGCCAAAGATCCCATAAAGGTGGAGTTTTGAGCGATGGTATAGATAGGCTTTTCGTCTTTAAAACGATCAGCATCGGTATAATGTACTTTGCGTAATTCCAGTGGTTTTTTCACTTGGTCTAAGCTGTCATTAAAGCTTTGTTGTTTTTCTGATACGGTACTACTAAACGCATTAGGAAACGCAAACCCTGTATTTTTTTGACTTGTCCTAGGGTCAACTATTTGTGCATCATTAGGTTCTATCCAAATAGTACCAATTGTTTCTTCTTCTACTGAAGAACCCCCAATAGGTAATGCTTGTTGTTGGGTATTGTTTAGATCACCAATTTTACCTTGCAGAAAATTGAATTTATCCATAATCCCTTTGGTTTTATTATCAAAGTTTTTATTGGCTGCGTCTTGTGCTTTTTCAATTTCTTTACGGGCGTTTAAGGTTGCATCACTAACTGCTTTACGAATTTGTTGATCAAACAGTTCTTCACGCTCTTTGAGACGAGCATTTTCTTTAAGGAGGTTATCATTTTTGTCTTTAACATCTTTGATTTCACTACGAGTTGCTTTCATCTGTCCTAATAGAGTAGCCAAGGTGTCTTTTGCAGTGTCACCTTCAATACCCAATGCACGTGCTTCTTCAGCAGTGAGTTCTAAGCTTGGATCAAGGTTGTTATTGGTATTTTTAGAGGAGCTAGTACTAAAAATAAATACGGCTATAAAAGCCACTACCCCTACTACAATGACCTTCAGTAGTGTATTGCTTTTCATTAAGCTTTCTCCTCAATCACAATAGAGGTAAAGAGAAATTTCTCAAGGCTAGCACCACGAGTAACTAGGTAAAGGGTGGTAGTATCTTCTGCGGTCTTAATTTCACCTAAATAGGTATGTTGAAAGGTAGCTGCATAGAAATTACCCTGTAACTTGCGTGGGTCTAAATCAATACGATTAAATCCTTTATTAGTGAGCTTTATCGCTGTCACATAGTAATCACCTAAACGCCAAGCCACTAAAGCTTTAGCTTCTATTGGATAGGTAGGCATTAGGGTCTTTAGTTGAGCATGGGTAACTTTGACAGGAACTCGACTAACCCCTGCTAAAGGTTCTATGGTGCGTAAGGGTGTATACAGTGATTGAGCAGCATAGCGTGTTAATGCTATAGGTGCAGGTATTTTAAGTGACTCAGTAACTTGTTGATTATGTGCTACCTGTTCTTCAGTAGTTAAATTAAGCTGAGCGTCTTTTTCATCGATGATTTTAACGGGTTCTAAGGCATTTTCACCATTGATCGTAGCCACATCAATAATAATAATTTCTCCCGTTTCCACTACTTGTACTTGTAGGCGTGAAGGCATTATTTGTTCAGTAGCTAGTAGGTATAATGCACCCCCAGTGGATTGCACACGTAGTTTACTTCTTAATGAAGCATCCATTCCTACACGAACATTTTTATCAATAAAGATCACACGCTCTTGATTTAACACTAAGGGAACAGCAAGTGGTAGTCGTTGCCATTTTAGTATTTCTACTGCTGAAGCTGAGAAAGAGACAATCAGGAGCATACTGACTAATAGCCATTGTTTAAAAAAGTTGATCATGGTTTATTTCCCCTCTGGTATCTCTAGTTTCTGTGGAGTTGAGTCAAAACAATCGAGTACAAGCCCAAATGGATTATGCTCAGGATCTGCATCAAATCTCAGCACCCGTAATGGATAACGTGCTACGGCTCTTTTAACTGGTTCTGACATGTAGTATTCATCAGCATTAAGGTCTAGGTTGACTCGCCACGTATTTTTATCCAGTTGTTTCACTCTTAAGGTAGGATCTTCAGCGTAACTACGACCTAAGATTTCATATACACCACGAACACGATTACGCAGTTCCCCTGCATAGCTTCTTTTTTGAAAGTCATCTTCTAAGATCGCTTTACAGCTACTTGTTAGATAAGCTTGATAAGCATTGATATTTTTTTTGTAATCCGTTTCACCATTAGTAGGCCAACGGTTTATTTGGGTAAATAGATACAGGGCAAAGCTATAAATATTTTCTGGTGGAATATCCCACCATAATCTTGTACTCCCTGCCCTTAAGTCAGGAGGAACATGTACAGTTAGTTTTTCAGGAGCTTTACTCCATCCATAGCCAAAATAGAGACAGATAGCTATTAAGCCTATGACTATAATTCTTAGTGTTAAAATGTGTGCTTTCTGTGCGTCAGCAAAATTCTTATACCTACTCATTCGTTTGCCCACTTATTTTTTGAAGAAGTTTTGTTCGTGATGGTTCACTACGTCTAATTGTCCAATGACCCGAACGAGTAATTAATGGTTTACCAAACTTAAACCCTAGTTTGTACTGTATTACCCATTGAACCTTACGGTAAAACCATGTATCTGGTTTATTACGTTTTAATCGTCTTAATAAGCTTGAGGTAGACATTAAAATAAACCCTGTGATCACAAACATAACAGTTGGAATCAATGCAGGTTTACCAAACATTAAAAAGGTAATAATCCCTGCTACTAGCCCTATCACAATACCTATCACAAAGGTGGCTATTACTTCATCTGAAGTAAGTCCCCGCATTACTACGGGGAACCTATTTAGATTTTCAGGTAAGAATGTAACAGTACCTTCTTTGTTACTGAAATCATCCATTGTTTTACCTTAACGACTGGAAGCTGCATCATTGGCTTGGTTAAGTAGCCAAATAGCAATAACAATAATGATTGCACCGATAATGACGCAGATAGCTAAATCACCCCATGTTTTCTTGCCTTTTTGAACTTCACCAAATACCACTACAGACCAATAAGCCACTGCAATAAAAGCAATGACACAGATACCGATCCCTAAAATATTGGCACTGGCTTTTAGCCATTCAAATATTTGATCTAGCAACCCTCCTGAATCATTTGGACTTTGCGCTTGGGGTAAAGCAGCCTTTGCCTGAGCAGTGGCTAATGCACACATAAATAGTGCAATATGTTCACGCCAAGTTGTTTTTAATCGTTTTAGCATCGTATATCTCCATTTCTTAAGCTTTAAAGCACAACGTAAAATAAGATTCCCAACGTAAAAGCCATACGCACCATTCCACCCATCAATTTACCTAGCGGTACATTGCCAGCAGCCCATCCTCGATAAAGCGTTACTACGGTCCAAGCCGCCCATATAAAAGCCATCGCACAAACAAAACTAAGACAAAGTAGTCCTAATTTATCGATGGCCATTCCTGAAGAACTTGTGAAAGCTGCTTTTTGTGCTTCATTCATGAGTTACTCCTTACTATCAGCACGATAATCTGTGCTTAATTCGTAAAGCTCTCTTGGTTGTGCACGAGAAGGATCAAGGTAATTCAAAATACCTTGGCGAATAGCTTGTATGTCTTTGTTGAATTGTTGGTAATCGAAACTAAAACGATCATTAACAGATGTAGATTTATTGGCATTACTTTGCTTTGCCAAAACTTCTGCATTATCTAGTTGAATTAAAATTAAACGTAATTGCTCACGCTCATAAGCAGAACTAGCCATTACATTAAATGCTAATAAACTAAAAACAATAACTACTAATTGACGACAAAAAATGCTCATTAAACAAACTCCATACAATGATGTTTTAGCGTTTAATAAGCTTCCTAAAAAATGGACTTAAATTATGCAGTTAAATAGAAATAGGCTAAAACCTATTAATTGAGGGTAGATTTCAAACAGGGAATTTATTATGCAGTTATGTTTTTTACAAAGTAGCTACAGTCAGCTATATTAATAGGTTAATTATTTAAGACATGACTTATATACAAGGATTTTGTTAATGACAGACGTTAATAACAACAATAAGCTTGAACCACCAGTAACACAAAATAACCAACATGTTAACACTGTTAACAACAAAATAGATATTGTGTCTAATAAGAAGTATGAGAAACAAATCTTTCCTTCTTCATTAAGTCAAACTCTCTACAATTGGGCAGGTTTTTTTCTACAATCCTTAACACTTTTAACAAGTTTTTTTAGTTTTATAATTGCTTTAATTATTTTTGATTTATTGCAAAAATTGGATGCAATTGATCTATATAACTCTTCTCTGGCTTCATTTAGTAGCTTACTTAGTATTGTTTTGGTTGCATTTATCTTTGCTTTTACATTCTGTGTTCTTGTTTTTACCCCTACTATAATAGCTACAATGCTAGTAACCACTAACTATAACGAAAATAAAATTCCCACTTCACTTATAATGGCTTATTTTCTTACCCCTTTAGCATTTATTATTTATTTTTGGTCATCTTGGGAGTTTACTAAAACTCTTTCTGTCGAGGAAATCCTTTGCATAGTAGCTCTAATCTTAATAGGTGTACTATTTATTCCTAGTAATTTTAAACCATACACTACTATCTGGCTTTCCATTTATCACAGTCTAACAAAAAAGAATAAAATTGAATTTTTATTCATCATCGTTTTTATCTTTATTGCCACCATACTACCAATTCCAAACTTCGCAAGTTTAAATAATTTTTTTGTAGACTCCTTAGAAAGTAAGCCCGTAAGAATTTCTATTATTATTACTTCAATATTAGGATATATCCCTGGCTGTGTTTATCTTGCACTTAAAAGCTCTAATCATAAGGCTGCTAGTATCATTACAAAAATTCTTGTCATTATAGTAATACTAGCCATATTGAGCCTGATCGTTTCTCCATTAGCCTATAAAACTATTATTTTAAAAAATTCAGGCATTTATAACGATCAAGAACAACATTTTTTATTAATTAATGACAGTTATAAAAAAGCAATTTTAACAAAGCTATTAACAACTGATAATTATGATAAAGATGAAGTTAATGATGAAACTAAAATAAAAGCTAAGTTCTTAGAAAGTAATATCTTCCCTGCTTACACTCAATACTTTCTTGGAAATAATCGTGTGCTATGTAAAAAACCTTTCCCACCACACAAATTAACAAAAAATACGAGACTTAAAAACTGCATTACCTTTAAAGACTCAGATATAGCTATTATTTATGTAGAAACTTCTAATGATGATCAAAAACATAATGCCAAAGAGAACTAAGTAGTTATTGTAAAAAATACAATTGATGACTTGGATCACCAATTAGTTTTTATAAAGCAAAACCATACTTGAAAGCCATTCTTTTATCCCTATATTTATTTTTTAAAGTAATATAGGAGTTGGAAAAATGACCGACAACAAATTTGTTAACTTTCAAGAAGACCACGAATTAAATTATCAACTTAAAAAACATGAACTCAGACAGACCGAAGCTAATCGTGAGAAGCTTCAAGAAATTGGTAAACAGACTAGAAAAGATACTAACAAAAGAAAATTAACCCAAGATGAAGTATCTTCAGCTATTAGCAGGAATAAAAATCAATTTGAAAAGAAAAAATAACTATTTTTAAGGGGTATTACTTATTTTGGTAATACCTTTTTTATATATTTACTGTTAACAGTGTTAACAGACTAAATAGCTCTTTTCCAAAACAATATAATGCCATCAGTCAGATTATAGGCTGTGCCTCTGGTGATAGATTGTTCTGTTACTTGCATTTCAACTGCCTTTAAAACAGCTTGGGTATTGATAAGTTCATACCCTTGCTTTTCATATTGATTCACATGCGCTTCAAGCTCTGATAATATTAATTTATCATCAGGTTCTTTAGGTTGTTCTTGCTTTTTAAATAATAGGCCTGTTTTATTTACTACATGAGGAATCTTAAAATAACTAGTGGTATGTCGGTAACGTTGCATAGTAACTCCTGAAGTAAGATAAATTAAAGGTATTTTTTAAAGGTAGCAGCAGTCACTGTAACTGCAATACCTAATGCAATGGCACAGGGTATTAACACCCATACAGGATTGACAGATACTGGACAGGATAAGTAAATGAACCAAGGTGCTATCAATAAGGGGGTAATCAATCGTTTAGCTCTATGATAGATAAAACTTGATTCTCGCCCTGCTCCAAAACGTCTTAAATCACGCCTTACTAGTCCTTCAGTAAAGCCTGTTAACATGGCCATCATAAATAAAGGGATTGATAGAACTAATACCATTACCCTTACAATAAAGGTTAAGGTGACATAAATAATGGCAACTAAGTAGTCTTCAATCAGAATATAGATTGTCGCTACATCATTGCCTTGTTGACTGCTAACCCTTGCACTAGAGGTAAAATCTACAAATCCTGTTTTAACAAATAACCATTCATAAATTAATTCTAATAGCCAAACAATTGTAGAGCCTGGTTCACTCACTACCAATGATTGCTTAAAGTTATCATTCAACCATCCTAATTCTGTATTAAACATCATTTGACTATGATGCCAACCCTCTTCACTCCAAAAGAAGAATATACCGATCCATTCAAAGACAATGGAGAGTAATAATGAGACTAGCAGTAGTCCTAATATTGCAAAGGGTAAGTTGATTGTTTTTCCAATAAAACCTTTGGGTTTAGCTTGTATTCTTTGTGCTTCAGATACTGTGCTACTCATATTTTTTCCTAATGTATGCTAACAGTGATTTCATTAAGATAGAGAACTGCTTTACCTACATCAGGGTCGTCTATCATAAGGGCCTTTGTTGCAATACTTACTTCTTCAAGTACTGTTGGCTTTAATCCTAGCTCTATGAGTTGTTTGATTAAGCTTTCTTCTGTGTCAGAATGAAATAAGAGTTTATTGAGCAGTGTTTTTAGGTAATCTGAAGCAATTTTATCAACTTCTAAACTATGTACTTGAATAGAGTTAATAATCGTTTTGCTGTGGTTGCATTCGGCCATTTGCATTATGTTGTCCTTAGTCTTGCAAGTCAGCAGTTGCTTCATAAGATTGTTCAGTCATTTGACTACCAAAAAACATAAGCTCATCATCTATACCATCATCTATTACTGAAGGTGGTGTACTGTATGATTTAAGTAAATCTTCAAAGCCTTCAATACTAGAAGGTGCACTGATAGAGGACTTCCACCACTCCCCTGCATTAGCGTTGTAGTTCTTTCGCATGTCGTTAACAAGGTCTTGTAAACGATCAGGCAGAATGTCATCTGGATCTGGTTTAGGTAATGGCATTCTAACTTTCCAAAGCTGTCCACCTTCTTGTAAAGAGAACATTTGACCTTTAGGTAGTTTGGTCATAATGGCAGGTTCTAACATAGGTACACTGGTTTGACTTACCCGATCTTGAGAGGATGATGTGAACTGTGTGTTGGCTGTTGGATCAGCCACATCCGTTGCACCAGATACTAATGTATTGGTTAGGATATTAACTTTAGGCAGTTGGTTGGTGAGTAGTTCTCCTGTTTTAGGTTCACGTACTCTAAGCATTTGTAAGTTATTAAAGTTACCTATTACTTGCCCTGCCTTTGCAGCATTACCTATACGTGCTTCAATATCACTTAGTGTCTGTGTATAGGCAGTCACTTGAATACCTGCACCACCCCCCTTATTGATTAAGGGTATAAATTCATCGCCCATTAATTCGTTAAATTCATCTGCATGAATATTAATAGGTGTTTTTTTATTGGTTGCTTGCCCTGGTAAGCCTTCATTTAAACCATGTTTGTAAATCCACCCTGCCATTGATACTAAGTCGGCAAACATGGAGTTACCTACTGCTGCTGCCACTTCTGAGTCTGACATGGCATCTAAGCCAACATAAACTACACCACGCTTACGAATAACCTGTTGCCAATCAAAGATTGGACGATCATCGTTTAAGTCGGTGTAATCAGGTGCTAGTAGTTCGGCTGTTTTACCAGAGGTTAGTTTTTCAAGCAGGGGCAATAAGGAAGCTACGATCTTATCAAAGTAGGTTTTATCATAGCGTATCGCTGAACGTAGACCATCTAGTACAGGGTCGTAGGTTTTGCTTACAGTGATATATTGTTCAATAGCAATCACTCGTTTTTCACGACCACGCATATTCATGGGTATATTTTTATCGTTCAGGCCTCCTTCAATTTTGACAATTAGTTCAGCAGCATTAGGTTGGTATTTGTTGAAGTAGGTCATGGCATATTCAACAAAGAGTTCATCCATATTAATTACATAACGGGCAATTAATGAATAATCAGGACGCTTACCTAAACCTACCAGTGCTCTGGCTATGATGTTAACAAATCGCCAAGCAAATTCTTTAAACGCTGCACTATTACCCGATCCACTAAGTTGCCCTGCTACCCTTGAAGCAACTTCAGATACACGTCCAAAACGACCTACGGCATTATATCGTGCTGATATTTCAGGGTGTCCTAGATGGAACATATAGAATTCATTTAAACGACCTGCACGTTTACATTCAGCATACATTCGCTTCAGTAGATCAGCATCACCTTTAGGATCAAATACAATTACCACTTCTCCACGATGTATATCTTGGGTAACATAAACTTCGCATAGACGAGTTTTACCTACACGAGTAGTTCCGAAAACAACTGTATGTCCAACTCTTTCACCTAATGGTAAATAAGCATCTACTTCATTGGGTTCTACACCATGTATGGTTGATTTACCCCCCACAGGTGGTAATGGTCTAACAGGGTTAAGCCAATGGTCTGTTTGTGTGAGTTTAGTCAGTGGTGCTAGTGAGGTATTTTCAAACTTTTTCTCTAAATAGCGAGCTAAATTAAAGAAACTTGAAGGGGTAACATATTTTTGAACATTGGGATCATCAGAATCGATTAGTCGTTGCGTATGCTCTCTTGTCCACATGAAACCTTTGCCCATAAACAAGAATTTATTGCTAATAGGTATTTGCTTTGAGGTCATTTCATAGGTAGGCAGTCGCTTTATATTACGATGGTAACGCAGCACTTCATAACCTTGTTTAGCTCTAATAGTACCTAAACAACCAAATCCTATTGCTGTATAAATACCTATTTGTGGTGATAATGCTAACGCCCAAGGAGAATGCAAACAGAGTGCTGCACTACCAAAACAAACAGTTGCAGTATACAACTCTACAGGAGGCCTTAATTTTGATTCTAAGATATGCTTTTTTGCCATAGCCTTTTCCCTCGTCAAAGCCTTTTTATTGTTCTATACCAGTGGCAGTGATTAATACTGGATAATGAGTCAATTTAAAGCGATCTGCGATGTCATCTCCTGAGACAGGTAATAAAGTGACATCAGGAAGAAAGGTGCGGATCTTTTTTAATGAAGCTTCATTGTTGGCATTAACGATTAATCCAACCGCTTTTAAACGTCTAAGTATGTCAGCCCTGTTTTGTAACCATTGATAGGAATAATCATCATCACCTACGAGAAAAAAAGGCCTAATCAAGCCATTAGCATTGATCAAACGTGGCTCAACCTTACCTGGTGTTAATCGTTTACTCACGATAGGTAGTACTGAGCGTTCATCATAAGGAACTTTTACAAGAGGAATGGGCTTAACTGGCTTTTTATCATTTTGAATATTAAGTGTTTGATAGTACTGAAGTGCTGACTCACCTCCAAGATCAGCTACAATGGTTAGCTTATCATTGGCTGTAGCTACTAAACTTGTGAAACTAATAAAAAGGTATAAAGGGAGTTTGTACATTTGTTCACCTTTAGATTTTGTTAACACTGTTAACAGTGTTAACAACGTTGCATTGAAGAGATAAAAAAGACTTCCCTGTCAAATGGCATTAATGCCCTATGGCAAAACCTGCGCCTAGACCGATTCCACCTTTAGTATCCGAGGAGAAGTTAAATTTCATGACAGTTCTAGTACTGGTGTTGTGTTCAATGCCAGCTGCTATGGCTTGTTGATTACGAAAGTTAGCAACACCTACGCCATAAGAGGTTTGATAGCCTTCCTTTTTCGGAATAGAAGCAATAGCTAACGCACCTGCCACCCCTGCAAAAGCATCATTTCGATAGTTATCAATTTTTTTATCTAAGCGATTTATCTGACTATCGATATAGCCACGATTTTTCTGAAAAAGTTGATCAATTGCCTGATTGTATTGGTAATCAGTATATTGATTAGCTTCGTTGATAATAGTAGGTACTCTGCTATCAGTGTAGTTATTTGCATTTTGAAGTGTTTCACTCGCTTTACTATTAAGCTGACCAACATTTACTGCATCAGTATCTGCCACACCTGCTTTGATACCAGTAAGTTGACGATCTCCAAAGTTGACTTCATCTTCTCGATTGGCTGTTGACCCACTGCCAATGGCAATACCCCCATTACTAGCAGTACCACCTCCAATGGCCATGCTATTTTCGCCTGATACATTATTGTTGTTACCGATAGCAATATTGTTTGAACCTGAAACAGTATTGTTGTTGCCAATAACTTGGCTATTTTCTGTATCTTTAATTGTATTGCTATTGCCCATTGCCGAGGTGCCAGTGGCATTTTCTACATTATTTCCAATCCCATTAACATTACTATCAGTCGCTGTATTGATCGTATTATTTGAACCAATGCTGTTAGTATTGGTTACATCTGTAATGCGATCACCCCACCCAATATTGACACTTTTATCTGCATTAGTGATGACATTGCCATCACCATGTAGCACATTATCTGGCATAACCACATTAACTGTTCTAGCATGAGTATTAGCAATTGTTAAAGCTAATACACTAATAATAAATAAACCTTTCTTTTTAACATTTTTCATAAAACACCTTATTTCACTCTAACGTTGTAAATCTAATAAATAATTGCCATTGGCTTTACGCTTTAGAAGCCATAAGCCAGTGATAACGATAAACTTGTATCTTTCTGGGTGTTGAAAGCAATAGATGATCCTAATGCAACTCTTTTGGTAATACCCCACTTAACACCCAAGGCATAAGCCATTTCATTTTTGTAGGTACCTACCCCCATACCGAAACTAACTTGCTTGCCTAATTTTTGGGGTACTGAGGCTGAAGCTATAGCTGAAGAGATACCTGCATTGACTTCTTTTTGTATCTTTTCTAGTTTTTTATTTAGTTGATTAATACGCCCTGTGGTATAAGCATTGTCTTTGGAAAAGTCGATAGTGCTGTCATTTAGCAATTCGTAGATTTTTTGGTCTGTATAGCTATTGGCTACTGATTTTGCATCTTCAAAGGTATCATCGGTATACTGTTTTGCATCATCCAATACTTCCAGTGCTTTACTATTCATTTGACTGACATTAACACCATCAGTATCCGCTTGCCCTGCTAATATGCCAGTGAGTTGACGATCTCCAAAGTTAACTTCATCTGTTCGACTAGCAGTTGAATTACTACCTATTGCTATACCACCATTGGAGGCACTATTATTACTCCCTAACGAAATACTATTGGTTCCTGAAACGGTACTATTATTGCCTATAGTAATATTGCCTGTACCTGTTACAGTGTTGTTATTGCCAATGGTGTTAGAGTGTGCAGTATTGGTACTATTACTGTTGCCAAAAATATTAGCTCCATTTGTCCAAATAGAGCCTCTGACGGTATTATTATTACCAAAGGCACTATTCCATTCCCCCGTACCAAAATAGTTACCAGAACCTGTGACCATACTCGACTCTGAACTTCTTGTTTCCCCACCAGGGTCTATGTCTGTTAAGGTATTGTTATAACCATTTGTTACGGAGTATGGCGACTGGTTATTGCCATTTCCGTCACCATATACCTCAACATCTAAAATGGTAGACCAGTTCCCTGCTATTGCTATATTCGTCATAAATAAGGGTAAAACTAATAACAATTTATTTCTCATACTTTCTACTACCTACAACTTAAATTTTTAATTTTGACGAACCAATTGCCCATTAGCCTGAAGATAGGTAATAGGCAATTTGTCCGTTTCCCTCCCTACTTGTTTCCAAAGCTTTTCTCCATGATTCAAGGTAATTTGTTTACGATGAACAAGCTGTGGTTGGATACCAACTTTATTGGCCCACTTTCTGATTACATCGTCTTTGTTATTGCTATCGACCATGTATATATCAAAACCAGTACCTGCTTTTTGCAATGTTTTAACTTTTGCTTCACAGGGCTTACAGTCTTGTTTAACAAATACTGTTAAACGATTACTGGTAGCTGTACTAGTACTCATTAAAGGTTTAGTTGTTCCCATGCCTTGTACAGGTAGCATATTGGGATAAAGACGTTTAAAGGCTGCGTTATAAGCGCGTTGATAAGCTAGCTCTCGCTCAACTCTGGCTACTTCCATTTTTACTTGAGTTTCTGCATAACGTTGACGTTCCTCATCTGTTTCAGCTTCCATACCTAATGCGGTTAATGGATCAAGATTAGGACTCCAGTATCCCCTAGGACCTTTCTTAATTGCCTCAAACTTTTCCCATTCTTGTTCAGTAAGTGACCATTGGGCTGCTTGTTCTGCATATTGTTGTTTAAGGCTATTGGTAATTTGCGACTGAGTTTGCTTAGTCTCAGCGTGAGTCTGTCCTTGCAGTTGTTGTTGATTAAGAAAACTAAAACTTTCTTTATCACTAGTTACAGATAGTTGTGCTGAAGCTGTCAGTGAAACGGTTAATAAACAATAAGCTAGTAAATAGTTATATTTCATGATTATCCCCTAACGAATACTGATGACTTGTTGACGACCACCTACATTAAAAACTGCGGCATTGGTACGAATTGTTTTTAATTGCCAACCACGATAGCTATCACCTTCACGTAATAGTGAAATTTGGTTGAGTTTTGCTGAAGAAGAAGGAGCTACTGCCACAAATAGCTGTCCACCCCTAGATTCAATACCAACGATGGCAAAATTTGGTTTTAATGGCCTTACTACAGTTTTAGCAGTGGTTGTAGTGGCGTTGCCAGTATTTGTTGTTTGGTTGTTTACAACACTGGTTATATTTTGCTTATTGAGTTCGTAAATCTTTTGATTAACACTGCTTATCTGAAATTGTAGTGTGGTAATTTGAGTTTGTAGGTTAGCTATATCATCTTTTGAAGGTGAATCTTCAGTTGCTTGGCTTTGTTTTAAATATTGGTCTAATTGGAACTGCTGTACTTCTTCTAACCTACGGTTGAGACTAGCTATTGTGTCTTTAATTTTATCATTGGTAGTAATAATTTTAGTGAGTTCATTTTTAAAATGCTCTACACGCTCCTTACTGGTAATAACTTGGTTATTTAATGATTCAATTTCTGTCTCATACTTTGTTATTTGTGTTTTTAAACTATTTATAGCTGAATTATCAGAAATGTTCATTAAAATAAACAGAGTAAGAAACAAAATAGCGAATACAGCCGAACTAATTAAACAAATCTGCTTAAATGTAAGGCCTCTAAATGATTTCTTGATTTTTTCTGAATTAATCATTTGTTGTTATCCCCTTCTTTTTGCTCTGCTACAGGTTTGTTGTTTTTATTTTTTAATGTGGACTGTGTAGCTAAGTAAGCATCGTTAGCAGCGATTTGTTTAATGCTAGATGTAGCTTCTGGTAATTTGTAATCTTCCCTAACATCAAAACAAACCTTACGGTTAACTTCATCAACATTCACTTGGAAAGCAGGACCTGCTAAAACTTGTAAAGCATTTCTTAAGGTAATAGGACCAAGCTTGTAATGTGCAGCAGGTAAGTTTCTTGAGTAGAGAGTACGAATTTCTTTACTCGTACTAGATGGGCAAAGGTTATATCCTGATCTTTGCATAACATAATCCATCGCATCCATCACAGTTGGATTAGTAATAGTTATGGGAATATTGGTAGTAATAATTTGTGCCATCAAATCTTGTTGTTCTGCTGTAGGCTTGGCACTGGCTAAATTATATCGACCATAGCGAATAATAGGTTCTGGTGTTGGTTCAGAACCTTGTGGATAAAGATCAGGGGCTAATGGCTCAGGATTACGAAAGCCACCATTTTGGTCATTATCTGTAATAATGATATTGGGTTGTTGTGTTGATTTTTGGGTTGTATCTTTACTTGAACAACCTGTTAGACTGATTAATAAGCCTAGTGAGATGATTACAATGCACTGTTTCATTCAGTTAACTCCATGATTGACATGTTTGAAATAAGTTAACTTTTACATAGCTGTTATTTTTTTTATGCGATTAAATAGAAATAGGCCAAAACCTATTATTCAAGGGTAAATTTTTATAAGATAATACCCTTTAACCAATGCCTTAATTCATCCGAAAGTTTATTACGAAAATAACGTAGTCCATCAATTTTATAACTTTCATCTGGCCAGTCTAGGTTAATAATAGATGATGAAGTACTTAGATAATATTTGCTAAACCACCTATATGCCTCGTCAGCTTCTTTAGGGGTCTCTTTATTACCAAAGCCTCTAAATTGCCTACATTGTATTTCATCAATGTAACTATCACCCTGTTGAACAGTCTGAATATTAAACTCAGCAGTAGCTAATGATTTACCTTCTTTTCTAAAAGAAATAATCCGACAATATCCTTCAAAACAGGATGAAAAATAAGAGGCAACGCAATGTTTCATACTACGTCCCTCCTTCTCTAAAGCTTCTGGTGTTAATAATTCTGTGATAACCACTTTGTTGGGTGCTATTAGATTATTTTGGTTTAACATGGGTTGCCATGAATTACCCTGATTAAGGCCTGTTAGCTCCTGTGTCAATTTAGCCTGTAGCTTGGGCAATACTTTATGGTATTTAATTAGAATATTTTTTAATTGGATGTAGCTTAAATGACTTTCTAATTTATCTCTTAGTTCATAAAAGAGATTATCACCCCCTAAACGTGTAGTAGATAAATTACGTATCATTTCCATATAATCTTCTTTAGTTCTTTTATATTCATCAAACATCCCTTCATTCAGAGGGTTTTTGACTCCTTTGAAAAAACTAATCAAATCTGGACGTTTTGTTATAAATTCTTCATATTTCCAATATAATTTTCGCCATGCTTGCCACTCTTTTTTATTTTTTGGTTTTATATTACCCAGTTTAGTACCATCAAATAACCAATCATAGATATTATAATGAGTATAAGAAATGGCTCCTCCTAGATCATACACTCTCATTTTACCTATATAGCTAATCTCTTTAATTGAGGGTGTTCTAAAAAAGAAACTTAATACTTCATTTAAAGGTAGCTGTCTATCTGCTACTACTCCAAATAAGTTGAACAAATATTGTGGTTCACCTTTAATCTTGTAGGGTAACTTATAATCAATATAATCTTTTTCAATTAGATCAGGTTTCTTTATGTTATTTAATAGTTTCCAAGGGTAGTTATTGGTTTGTAAATAAAGTAAAAGTTCTTTTAATGGGTGTATATCTGTCACATCATGTAATACTAGCATAGGTACCAATACAGGTTGTGCCCTAATCAGTTGTTCTCGATAAGATGAGTTGCCTTCAGCAACCCAATTATACAACCGATAGGTAGGACACCTAACTGATCGTATAAGTTTTAAAATATTGGGGTTTAATGCTTGATTAAAAAGCTTTAACTTAAAGGCTGCCAAACGAAGAAAATAATAATTCTTACCTCTGATAAACCTCGTTGTATTAGTATGAAACTGATTCCATATCTCTTTATCAATATTGTATGCATTGTGATAATGCTTATCTACTACTTTAAAATACTTCTTAACAAGCAATGTGTAATAAATATATTTCGTATAGCTCGCTATATTTTCTCGAAATTTGTCAGTAAAGCTTGTACTAGGGATAAGCGGATCATAGTAGCAACCTTGCTCTATAACCATCTCTTTACATTGGGTTATATATCTTTTGGTTAATTTTTTAGGACTGGCTTTACGATAGGTATTAGCTACACCACGTATAAATTGACCATCGTAATATAAGAAATAATCAAAGAGACGTAATATAACTTCTGTATCACTAATCTGGTAAAACCAGAAGTAGTGTCTATTAGTTATGTCTAAGTAATCTTTAAGAAAGTTTTTTTCAAATTTATCAGGATTATCTGCACATTTTTTAAATCGTTCTTTCCATAGTAATGCATGTTCTATTTGGCTTGCAGAATATTTAGTTGAAAGTTTCTCGATCTCTATAGTCATATGCCACTCAGATAATTATTAGTGAATATAACTATGTTGCAAGCTATTATGAATTAATGATGCAGGTAAATAGAAACTGCTCTTTTTCTAATAAAAAAGGCATCCGAAGATGCCCTATTTATTTCTTAGTTATATAGAAAGGTCTTATTTTATGATGATTGGCTAGAGCTTGAAGCATATCTTCTGTCACACCTAAAAGCTGTGTCAGTGATTGGCTACTCGTACTTAGTAACTGAATTACTGTTAAACAGTCATCCAATAAGTCCTTTTCCATTGTTTTTAACTCTGTCATATCAAACTTATAGTAACTACCACCCCAAAAGTTTAGTAAAAATGATGCTATACGCTTATTTTGAGAAGTACTATTACGTGCTACAATCCATAATCTAATTAAAGCATTAAGCTGTTCTTCAGATGGATGTGTATTAGTACATAAAGCCTTAAGTTGATGACTAGATAAACAGATAGCAGGAGTTTGACGATCAGCAATCATTGTTTATTACCTTCCATAAACATTAATGAAGCAGTTGCAAAACCAAACTTTCTAGCTACTTCAAGAAATTTCTGAATATCTGTTTTTTTAATATAAGGTGAGCATATCACCTTGAACCTAACGTTTATCTTATTACCCTGATAGTAGTATGCAAAGTAATATCCCTTTTCTTTATGTTCATAAAGTCTAGGATTTGACATCTCTTTACATAACTCTAAAGATAAATCTACAAATCCTTGATCCTCTTCATCTTGTGTAGATACAATTTGATGACGACCAGGAGCTAAGGCTATAGCTGGAATTTCATACATGGTATTTCCCCAAAATTAACTTATAAAATGAAAAAATGGAGAAACACCAAGCCCAAGGGGAAAGTATTCCCCCATTGGGTTGATGATTAGCTAAGTATTATTGACTTTGCTTGATTGTATAGTTGCCAGATTTATCAATATCACAAACTAATAATGGTTGATTTAGTTTATTTAATACTTTTCTGACAACACCACTAAAACGAAAATGTGGTTCAAACCCTCTTAAATACAAAAATTCGTCACTCATTCTTGTAAAAGGATTTTGTTCTAATTCAAGAACCTTTTCATACAATGCATTTTCAGCTTCTTCTATACGTGGATCATTATTATTAGGTCCATCAGTGATTGGTAACATCCACTGAATATTACCATTCTCTAAGACAACACCTGATAAAAGCGTGACCCGTAGTAGTTCAATAACACCTTCAGAGATAGGTTTACCCCCTATATAAGTGAATAAACTTACCACTTTAGGTTTAATCATGTTTGACCTTAAGTCTGGTCGCAATATAACGGTATTTTCTGTTATTACAGGAAAATAAATACCTTTGAACTGATCTTGAAAATGATTAATTGCTTTTTCAATATCAGCGATTACATTTCCACCAAAACCTTCAAACTTATCAATAGTCTCAAATGCTTCAGCACAAATATGCATTGGTTTATTTGAATATACAGACATAATTTTTCTCCAATAATTAGCGAATTAATTACTAGAAAAACACTTTCCCAATAGAGAAAGTATTTCCCTATTGGGTTAGCCATTCTGATTTAAAAAAAGACTATTTTCTTAAAAGTGACCAATCATAATTACTTGTATCAATAATTGATTCTTCATAATTATCTAGTAGCACCCATTGTGTCCAATTAGTAGTTTCTAAAGCCACTCTTGCTTCATCATAAGTATCGAATTTTTCAATAGATTCACGCAATAATCGTACTCTATCTTTTATTCCAAACCCTCTAAAAAAGGTTACTGTACCTATAACAAAACCAGTGTCTATCTCTAAAATATTTAATTCATTCAACACTGAATAGTTATGAAATGTTAATAATCCATACTGTTTAAACAGCTTAGGATATTGAGTTAACGTCTCAGGTATTGCTAAGTAAAATATATCTATCGAGTCTATATTAAACTGCTTAAATATAGCTACATCATGCTTTATTTTTGCTTCAGCCCTTCTATTATCTGTTCGACTACAGAGCCTTTTATAGACCAATAATTTACGTAGCTTTTCCTCTAAACTTTGAGTTGTAGTTTCCTCATTACAAACCTTAATAGGTTGTTGGTTTTTTGAAATGTTTAAAACTGACATATTATTTCTCCAAATAAAAAAATAAGGAGAAATACTGTTCCTAGGGAAAGTATCTCCCCATAGGAAAGTTTTTTAATGAATGATTACTTGAGCTTAATAGTGCCACTACCCACCTTATTAATATCTAAATACAACATAGGTTGATTAAGATTTTTTAAGACTTCAGCAACACGTTCACTAAATTTATAAAAAATATCAAAACCTTGTAAATACAAAGCTTCATCAGTATTTTTTAAATCAGGATCTTTTTCAAGCTTTTGCATACTCCTAAATAGAGCATCTTCAGCCTCTTTAGTAACTGGAGGTATCATCCATTGGATGTCTCCTGTTTCTAAAATTTTACCTGAAACAACAGTAGCCTCTATTAATGAGGATACACCTGGCACAACTTTTGGTCCCTCTATAAATGCTACTAACTTTACTAACTTGGGTTGTATTACTTTGTTATCAATTAAATAAGAAAGCATAGATTTAACTTGATGTTGAGCGTAAGTTATACCACCTTCAATATCTGTTTTAACCTTTGCTCCAATAGTTTTAGATTTAACCCTACTTTCTTGAACAACAATTTTTAAAAACATGGTATTTCTCCAAAATAACAGGGAAATACCTTCCCAAGAGAAGAAATTTCCCTTGGGATTAAAGTAAGTGTTATATTTTACTATCAATAACAGTGTTCACATTGTTAATAAAATCGTCATATAACCCCTCTTTTTTTAAAGCTTCAATGTAGCCAAATTTTCTACATTTTCTGGCAAGAGCTTCAGCGGCATATGGAGCATCTTCTCCTGTGAAATAAGGTGAACACCTTATTGAAAAAGAAAAAACCTTTTTATACTGCCCCATGTAATATTGACCTACAAACCAAGCTCTTGTCTTTCTATCAAAATGCTTACTAGGTTTAGACATTTGTGAGCAAAAATCTTCACTTAACTCTACAAAACCTTGCTCCTTCTCAAATACACCTGTATTAATGACGATATGTCTACCTGGTGCTAAAGCTTTACTCTTACTAGGCAAAGGAAAACTACAACCTCTAATATCTGGACAAGTATCATATCGCTTACTCATATAGGTATTAAAAGCTTGCTGTACTTCTCTTCTTGTTAAATCAGTCATGGTCATTCTCCAATAAATAAAAAATTAAGTACTGGAGAAACACTATTTCCATAAGGGAAAGAATATTTCCCCAATGGGTTAAATTTATAATAAAAAGGCCTCAGAAGAGGCCTTGATTATTAATAGTTAATTAAAATGCTGCCATTTCTTCAGCTTCTTCTTGAGCAGGTTGCTCAGAAGGTGCTGGAGTTGTTGGAACATCATTTTGAAGTTGAGCTTGTTCTATTTGTTCAGCAGGAATATTATCTACTGGAACTTCTGGATCAGCTTCCTCTTTCTTAGGTGCTTGATAAACTGTTTCACCATCTTTTTTGATAGAAGATATACGAAGTAGTCTACCTTTGATATTTACACCAGTTTTACCTTTTTTATCGCCTGATTCATAAGTAAATGATTCAGGATAGATATCGCCAATAGTAAAGCCGATTAATAGCTTTGGTTCAGCCTTACCCTCTTTGATAGCTTCATCAACTGTCTTTTTAAGGCGTTTAACTAAACTTAACGCTTCTTCACCAGAAACACGACAGTCGATATAGGTATACTTAACGTTATCAGATGCACCTCTTAATACTGCAACAGTACAAGACCAAAATGGCTTACCACCATTTTCAGGTTTTACTTCACGAATACGGTTTACATAACCAAGACCAGTAGTGTGAACGTTGAAGTATTGAGTAGTTTGTTGAGTTTGATTAGTCATGATATTTCTCCAAATAGCTTGTAGAGTTCGATTACTCATAATATTTCTCAAAAAAAATTGGAGAAAGACTAATCCCAAAGGGAAAGTATTTCCCCAATTGGGTTCAAAAACAATTTTATAAAAAATTTTTAGTTCATTTTGCTGTTAACAGTGTTAACACGCTATAGCAAAACTTCCACTTTGTAAGCGAGCTTTTTCAAGTTCATAAAGCTTACTTATTCCTAATGTATCTAATTGCTCAAGATCTCTGTGATTATTTTCAATCACATCCTTATAAGCCAAATTAACTACATCAGTTACAATCATTTCTTGAAACTTTAATACTGTTTGTTTTGACTCAGGATCGCTTGATCTAGTCAATAACTTAACAATATTTGATTTCAATTTAATTTCATTCACTAAATCTGCCATTTGTCTCTCCAATATAAAACTTAAATAAAATAAATAAAGGAGAAACATGAATTCCTTTATGAGGAAAAAAGTTTCCCCATTCGGTATTCTTTAATGGAATTTCAATGAAATAACTTATACACATTTCATGCAATAAGCTAAATAGAATTTGTAGAAAAGAAGCACACATTACTCAGTTTAGTAATCGTCGATGCTACCGTGCGCTTTTATCGACTTTATGTGACCATACAACTACGTTGTACTGAACCTTGAAGATCGATGGTTCACTGGGCAGGTTTTGTTAGCAACGCTAACAATCCATGCCTAATATTTATATCTATAAAAAAACACTTGTCAAGCATTTTTTTAAAATAATTTGAAAGACTGTGCTAATTAAAGCCTGTAGCCTTGATATAAAATAGATTGGCAATTCAAGTTTGTAAAGTAATTAACCAATTTTCAGAAAAAAGCTACAAAGTATGTTTACATGATTAGCTCAAATAAACCAAATAATCCCTCGTCAATCATTATCCAGTTATCATCGCTGTCAGTATTTTCAACCATTGATCCTATGTGTAGCTGATCAATTATCTGGACCTAGTATCCAGCTGGCACCTCAATTGGCACAAAAGGTTCCTAAATGTTTATCCAGTTAGGCCTGGATCTGAATAGCATCCAAGTGGATGCTTTAAAAACTCTCAATAAAAATTTTTAAAGCATCCACCTAGATAATATTTATAATAAATATAAATCAAAGAATAAATGGGTATTAACCAAAATACCCTCAGAGAATAAAGCTTCAATCCTTAAACTACATTTAAGCACCGACCGACCCACCTGAAGCTTTTTCGGTCTTAGGTTTGAACTAATAACCGACACGAGCCATCGATAAAGTTATCAGTTCAGGGGTACTACTAAATGACGTTAGTAGTCAACGTGGTTAACATGTTTATTATGTTAAAATAATATTTAACTGACAAGTCTTATTTCAATAAACTCAATAAATAGGGATTTTTTATTATGAAAACAGTTATTGCGCTCACTGGTCTTAATTTTAGAGGTAAATCAAAAACACTTTTACAATTGGTTAAACTACTAGATCCAAACTATGACATAGATAAAGCAGAAAAGTATCAGGCTAATGATTATGATAGAAAAATGGTTATTAATAATTATCATGGTTTAAATATAGGTATAGCTACATGTGGTGATCATACTGATTTCATCAGAGAAAACTTTGCTTACTGCATTAAACATAAATGTGACATTTGTATTATATCTGTTCGATTAGGCCAAAATTATGGTGAACAAAGAGTTGCCCTAGCAAAACAAGAAGCATTAAATAATTCGGCTCATTTTGTACAAATTATGAAAATCAAATTAACTGAAGATGAACAAGAGCAGCTAGAAAAAAATCAAGAAATGGCTGAAATGCTCAAAGGACTTGTAGATTATTATGTAAAAAAGAATATGGATAAGTAATTTTTGCTGTTAACACTGTTAACAGGGGATAGACTCAATGACTAATATAACTTTTAAATGTAACAAGTGTAATACTGAAGGAACCGAAGATCTTAACGATTGGGAGTTTGACCAAGATTTTGATTCTGACTGTGACATGGGACCTAGTATTAATTATTGGGTCTCAATAGATACAAAGTGTCCTAAATGTGGTAACTCAATTAATATAACCTTAATACAAACAGAGTATCCTATAGGTGCTGATGGAGAACTTGAGGTTGATTCTTCTACTGGCTGTTATGATATTAAATAGTTTTTTCTTACTCTTTTTTTGTTAACACTGTTAACATACCTTTAATACAACTGTTTTATGACTAAATAAATACTTTAAAAAACCAAGGTATTCTATGAAAACTATATTTATTAAACTATTAAATTTCCTTTTAGCTAGTTTAATAGTTGTTTGTTTTAGTTCTATTAGTTATGGAAATGATGATCAATCTATTGATGAGATTATGATTAAGGCTGAAAGTCATTTTAAACAAAAAGATTATCAGCAAGCTTTACCTTGGTATCTTAAGGCAGCAGATAAAGGAAATAGTAAAGCTATGGCTCATGTTGGTCTTGTCTATTATTTTCAGAAAGATTATCAACAAGCTATGCAATGGTTTTTAAAAGCTAATGATAACGGATATACAGAGGCCATCAATTATATTGCTTATTTGTATAAAGAAGGTTATGGAGTAACACAAGATTACGATCAAGCTATGCAATGGTATCTAAAAGGTGTAGACAAAGAAAATAGCACAGCTATGTATAATATTGGTTATATGTATTCTCAAGGTGAAGGTGTCAAACATAGTAGTGAACAAGCTTTGGCATGGTATAAAAAGGCTATTGATAAAGGTAATATTCAAGCCATATATAATATGGGTTCCCTATATGAGTGGGGAATATATGTTAAACAGGATTATGAACTAGCTATAGTATGGTATAAAAAAGCTGCTGAAAAAGGTAATATGTATGCAATGGCTAATATTGCTTATATTTATGAAAAGAAACTAAACGACCTAGATAGTGCAATATACTGGTATAAAAAAGCTCTTGATAACGGTTACCTAATGGCAACTCTCGATTTAAAAAGATTACAAGAGAGTGCCCCTTAATAGTGTTTGATTAATTTATCTAATCTCTTTTTTGTTAACACTGTTAACAGTGTTAACAAAAGTTATTAGTTGTTTATTCTTGTTTTTTATATTTCTTCTTTCGGGTTTTAGGAAATATAACACCATCACATTTAGGATAATCAGGACATCCCCAAAATGTAGTGGTTTTTCCCTTACGTTTTATGGTAGGTTTGCCACATTTAGGGCAAGGATCACCAGTTGCTATAGGTTGTTGCTTAATCTCAATGGTAGTATTCCCATACTTCTGAACCATGCTAGCTAACCACTGTGACTGCTTATGCAAAAAGGCATCTATTGATATTTCCCCCTGCTCTATCATATCTAGTGCTTGCTCCCATATACCTGTAGTACCAGGATTAGATATAACATCTGGTACAGTCTTTATAATAGAATGCCCTACTTCTGTGGCAATTAATTTACCTCGTTTTTTAGTAATTAGCTTTTTGTCTTTAAGCTTTTTAATAATATTTGCTCTAGTCGCCTGTGTTCCAATACCTGTCGTTTCTCTTAGCTTTTGTTTGATTTTAGGATCATCAATTAATTTAGCAACAGATTTCATAGCTACTACTAACGTACCTTCATTGTATAAGGGTGGTGCAGTGGTTTGCTTAGAGTGACAATCCACTTGATTAATCTGACATGTCATATTTTGCTGAAGAGGTGGTAGTATTTGTGTTTGATTTTTAGCTTCAGATGGCTCTGTACTCTCTTCTGTTTCAGTATTATCATCATCTATATCTCCTGATAATAAAGCTTTCCAACCATTAACTATTATTTTCTTACCTATTGCTACCAGTGTTTGCCCTTTGCAGTCCAGTAATACTGTTGTATGGTCATATTCATGTAGTGGTAAGAACTGGGCAAGGTAATTAGCTCTAATTAATTTGTAGACTTGTAGTTCTTTTTCCGTCATAGCTGAAAGATCAACGATTTCATCCGTAGGAATAATGCCATGATGTGAATGTTTATCCACTTGTTTATCATTCCATGATTTAGATTTAATGGTGGTATCTAATTTTGTGAGTAGATTACTGATACTAGGATCTGTTTTGGCTAATGTGTTAAATATAACAGGTGCTTCAGCAAACATACTAGTCGGTAAATAACCACATTCTGTTCTTGGATAAGAAGTTGCTTTATGTTTCTCATACAGTGATTGGGCAATATTAAGGGTTTCCTCCACATCAAAACCGTATTTGTTACAACACATCAGTTGTAGTCCTGCCAAATCAAAAGGTAATGGATGATTAGTATTTTTACGCTCTGTAGTAATTGAGGTAACAGTGGCCTGTCCTGTGGTTTGAAAAAGTTTAGTTGCTTGGATAGCTGCTTCTTGTTTAATACAACGCCCTACTTCATCTGTAAATTGTTTAGGCACATCCCATGCAGCCTTAAAAGACTGTCCCTGACTGGTGAGTTTAATCGTTATCAACCAATAGGGAATTGGAACAAAATTAGTATTAGCTAGCTCTCTATCAACCACTAACTTTAAAGTAGGAGTTTGTACTCTGCCTACTGGTATAAAGCCTTTATATCCATTTTGTTGTGCTAAAATTGTAAATAAGCAAGTAAGATTACATCCTACAAGCCAATCTGCTTTACTACGAGCTAAAGCAGATAGATATAATGGATAGGTTTTTTGACCATCTTGCATTTCATTCCAAGCTTTTTTAATCGCTGTAGCATTTAAAGCACTGTACCAAAGTCTTTTAACAGGCCCCTTGTAACCACACAATACCATAACTTCACGCGCAATTAACTCACCTTCCCTATCTGCATCAGTACCTATAATGACTTCAGTTGCTTGTTTTAGTAACTGTTTAATAATCTTAAACTGTCCAGATTTTTTTGGTGTTACGTTATATTTCCATTGATTCGGAATAAAGGGAAGCCAATCTAACGCCCATTTTTTATATTTCTCATCATAATCTGAGGCCTGAGCCAGTTCCAAAATATGACCTATACACCAAGTTACAGTTATACCATTTCCTTCAATATAGCCATTTTTCGACTGGGTAATACCTAACGTTTTAGCGACTATTTTTCCCTGATCAGGTTTTTCACATAAGATAAGTTGCATAATCTACTCCTATTATTAAAATAAGAATAGAATCACCTAATTCTAGTTAGGTAGACTATAGTTAATAGGAAATTGGATTAATTCATTTAGATTTTTACTTACATTATCTGTTAACACTGTTAACAAAATTGCTTACTACTATTTTTTACGACTCATTGATAAATAATTATTAAAGTCAGCTTCATTTTGTAATACCACTTGTGTTGCCACAGCTAAAGCATCCACTATTGCCTCATCCTCACAACTATAATCACACTTTTCCATAATAGTTTTAATATGCTCTACTGAATAGTTATAGAGGTGTATTCGTTTTTCTTTACCACCTAATCGTTGGTGTAATTCTTTTTCACGAAGCCTCTTAGCTTTCATACGCTCGGCAGGTGTTATTGGTTGTTTATCTTTTTTCATAACTTATATTCAATCATCTGTGTAACTTGCAGTTAATTTTGCAAATAACAGAACAGCTGTAGATGGTATACTGAGTTCAATAATATCTTTAATACAAATATTTCCCCATGCTATATAAAAATACATAAACCAAATAAACCCAACTATTAACCCAAATAAAGTCATTGTGTCACTAAAAGGCCATTTTTTATTTGCTACGATTTTCAATTTATTCCACATACTTATCTCCAAAAATCATTAAAAGTAACGCGTTACTTTATTTACTTTTGTTTTTTAAGATATTCAACAGCATTTTTAACTCATTTATATATTGTTTAATATCTTTCAAAGATACTACGCATGATGAGTCATCACAGTTTTCCTTAATGCGCTTTGTGGGCTTTAAAGTAACTTTAACAGGCATATGATAGTTTGAGCTTTCTACATAAGCGTCCATATCTTCTGAGCCACTAGAATAAGATGTAATCCCATAAGATATTAAGAAATCACCTCTTTTACTTATTTCTTCATGCAAAACAATTATTTCTTGTTTTAGTTTGATGGGTATTTTGATCCAAGGCATTTATTAACTTTCCTTTATGTAGTTATTATTTATTCTTCTTGTTAACACTGTTAACAAAACTCAAAAAAGAGAACCTACATGTTCAATAGATTCTCTTATTACAATTACCATCACCCTACAATAAAAATTAAAAAGCTTCTTCCTGTTCTAAATTACTATCTTCAAACGACTTTTGTTCAGAAGTAGATTGATTGACAGCAGCACTATTATTATCTTTCATAGTCACAGACTCTAAACGTTGTAAGCAGATACTTACACCACTTCTAAAAGTACGTACTTTCATAATAACTTTCTTTTCACCAGTTTCTTTGGCTTCAAATTCTTCCCGAACCAGAACACCATCAACTTTAATTCGCATTCCTTTTTTAAAAATCTTAGTAATTAACAGGCTAGCTTCATCAGGATCTTTTACCCAAAACTCCACAGGTGCCCAAAATCCACCTTGATCTTCTAACTCATCTGTTTTTTTATTTCTGACTAAATTATCAAAATGGGTATTTAAAGATATTACTGTTTGCGGTGTTTCATTACCATTGGCTACCGTTCTATTATTAATACTTCCAATATTACCTTCACCTAAAAATACTGTTGACATACTTTAACCCTCTAAATTTAATTTTGTGTTAACACTGTTAACAAACCTGTATTGAATTAATAAAATGTATTTACCTTTTAAATTGTTCTGTAGATTTCTTTAAAACCATTGTTACTTTATCTAAGTTTTGCAAATGCTCCTTATGCTGTTTGCTTAATATTGATAAATAGCTCATATGCTTATTAAGCTCTAATCGAGCAATCTCAAAATACGCTAAATCATTTAACCACTTTAAGGATTGCTCATTTCTTACAGGTGGATTTAACATAGCGTTTTCCCATATATGTACCCCCATTAATGTGAAATCACTATTTCTCCATCTAAGATAGGAATTATCACCTGCTGAATTTTGTATTCTCATTCTCAAATCGAATAATGTATAAGGGGGTTGATTAACTATTACGAGAAGCTCCTCCATTAGTCGAAAAATTTTAGGTTTTAAGTATTTAGCATGACTGATTAACAATGCTGAGTCCTCATGCTCCCCCTTACCCTTTAAAAGGCCTTTTAGGGAGGCAATTTGTTCAGCCGAACTGGAGACAATTTGTTCAGCTAGTTTGTAAGCACTTTGTTCAGAGTTCTGCATTCTTTAACCTTTATTCTTCATTCAATTGATCGTTATCCAACTGAACATTCGCCTCCAACTGAGGAATCGAATGTTCAGTTTTGTCATCTTTTATAACTGGCTCAATATTAGCTAACTTACGTTTTTTAATGACTGGAGCAAATTCAGATCTTTTCCTTCCTTCCAATATTTCTTTAGGTGGTAGCTCTCCCATTCGCTCTAATGCTTGTCTTGCTCTTGCATTGTTTGCTGCAAAGTCATCACGAGTTGCACCAGAGTTTCTATAATTACGTACAACACTATAGAAACTTCTCATGAGTGATGAGCCTTCATTAATAAAATCTTCAGATTGAGTTCGACCAATTAGTCCAAGATGCCTTAATTGCAGTATTCCCTTCGTGAAATCGTCATACTCAACTAGCATATAAGCACCACTAAAACCAAGCGGTGACTTACTAATTAACATCAGCTCACAGGGATTAATATTTAAGTTTTCAGATACCTTAATTTGCTTAGGTAATCTTTTTTCTTTGATTTGCTTAATAGTGTTAATCAGTCTTGATAGCTCTCGTCTAGTACTATTATATTTATCTTCTATTTTAATCAGGTCCCAATCTGCATAAGGATCATCAAAACTTGCTGTAAAATGAATAGCATTTAAACGACTAATAAAACCAGGTAATCCTATAATTACATTTCTCTTCTTGGGATCAGTAGCCTTCCTACCTTCCCATAGCTTCATAGCTTGTATGGTATGAAGTGTAATTACAACTTGACTTTGTAATGGTCCTATTCTATTTTCTGACTCAATATAAACATCATCTTCTGTTACATCCATAGTTATACCTCATATGATAAAAAATTAACTATGATGATAATGTCTACTAAAAACGCTCTATAAACTGCGGTTAAATAGAAATAGGTCAAAACCTATTAACGGTAAGTACTTTGTACACAATATTGTTAACAGTGTTAACACTGTTAACAACTAACTTTTTAATTGCTAGTTTTATGATTTAGAATTTTTTATTTTCTCTAACTCTTGAATTACAATCGTTATCTTAGGTTTAGCATAATTTAATAAGCTGCTATTCTTCAATGAAGCGTTTAATTTGCTTTGAATTTTAATTTCAGACTCTATTATTAACATTTGTAAAGATTTATGTTTCATATAATTCTCTTTCGTTAATTTGTTAACACTGTTAACAGTATTAATAAGGATTTGGCTCACCAAATATTTTAAGGTAAATTGCTTTATCTGTTTTTAATAAAAACTCTTTAACAGCATCTTCTTCAACTGTCACAATTTGTTCCTCTATAACTTCACTATTCAAAACGACATATCTATACCAAAAGAAGTTATTAGTAATAGTAGATTGGTAAAGATTATTGACTAGTATTTTTGTCTGTTCATTAAAGTTATAAGGTAAAGCAGCATCATTAGGTTCAACCAGTTCTGAGAATATTAGTGTCGAATTTTGATCAGTAAATGTTGTATTATTTTTTATAATATTAAACTCATGATGTTCAGCTATTATTTTTTTGTTTATGGCTAGTTGTATTGAAAGTTTATTATCATAATAGTTATTAAAAATCATTTCAGTTACTATTAAAAGTATAAAGAAGGCAATACTAAAACTAATTGCTTTCCTCTCTGAAACTTCAAAAAAAATACTCAACATAAAATAAAGAAATATTGAATATATTAAAATTAAGCTAATCATCAGCTATTTTCCTAAACTAATTTTTGATTGCTGTTAACAGTGTTAACAAGTAAATATTTTAAAAAAATTCAAAACTTAATCATTTTTTAAGGCCATTCATGGATAACAGATTTTTTAAACTTGAAAGTTGTCGCTTAGTATCCTCTGGTATAGGTTGGCTTATATCCCTTCGATAATTTTTTAAAGGCTGTATACTTGGCTTCACAAGCTGTTGCGCAGGTAGCTTATTTTCTGCTTTAGCTGCCCAAGGCTTAAATTCATTGTTTACAGCACGTTTTAATAAACCAAATAAGTATTTAATAGGGCTTTGAATATTTCCTTCAGCACAACGTTGATTAAACTCTTGAATCACCAAAGGTATTTGATCAGGTTCAATCTGTTTGATTAGCTCGTTAATATTTTTATGTTGTTGTGCTGTAGCCTCAGTTAAATATTTATTATCCAGTACAGTACTAGTACTATTGTTTATAAATACAGTACTAGTACTATATAGGTTTGGATTCCGAACTCCGTTGCTATTAGGTGGCTCTAGCTTTGGTTCGGATTCCGAACTGAGTAAATCATTAATCCGAACTGGGTGATTTTTGCTGATTTCGGATTCCGAACTTGGGTTATTTAGATTCCGAACTCGGCTATTTTTACTGGGTTTGGATTCCGAACTAGATGTTTGATACTGGTGCATTTCATTAGTTTTAGACAAGCTTTGTAAGCTAATCCGTTCTGCCATTAATGCTAGACGTGTTTGCACACCTTCATGTTCTGAGCTTTGTAGATCATCCATTGCTCCATCAGCTACAATTCTCACGCTTTTATTAGCATGTTTACGACTATTCGCTACAAGTTCAATATAAGTTTTATCAATTTCTACCGCATCTGCTACAGTAATGGGTTCATCATGGAGTATGTATAATGAGCCAAGGTGTTGTCCTGTTCGTTTATCTCTGCCACGACTGACTAAACTGAGCCAACGAGTTAAACGTAGGATATGGATAGTTCTAGCGATGGTTTCTTTGGAGGCTTTTTCACCATAAGGTACCATTGATAGATAAGGCTGTAGATCTTCATAATGAGGTACAGCAAAACCTTCTTTATCAAGCAGTAGTTTAAATACTTGCCACGCATTACGTTCAATCGGTGTTAAACGGTTATCTAATAATAGTCGTTTAGGTACCGTCTCATGGATGTTACCACTGTATATAATGCCACTCACTCCATTGGGTGATTTTCCTTCAGGTGTAGGACGATCAGAGGTAATCTTTTGTGGCCACTGTGAATCGGTTTTTTTAATGCATTGTTCAACAATCTCTGACCAAATACTTTTAGTCATTTCATTCCCCTAGTAACCCTTTAGTTAATGCATTCCATAAGGTATTAAAGTCAATCCGATATTTATCAGAAAGACTAATTAACTTTTTAAGATGTTCACGTGTCAATTGATGAAGGTGTTTTACTTTGGTTTTGTTCAAAAGGTATTGCCACTCGTCCTTTACACTTCCTTTAATTTGTTCATCACAACTACCAAAAGGCTGACGATCTTGGTTATCACTATTGATAAACCTTCTTGTTACACTGATTTTTCGATCAGAAACATTAAAAAAGGTAGTAACGATTTCAATTTTTGCTCTAAGCATCATTAGTTTTTCAAACAGTTCTTGATCTGCTTTGGTTTCTAAGTTATTTTCTTCAATCTCACACCATAATGAGGTGAGATCCCAGTTATACTGTTCCGCAATGGCAATTAGTTTTTCCATACGCTTGATATGGTCAATCACAGGTTCGGTACTTAGAAAGAGCTTCCATTCGCTCCATAGAATTTTTTTCTGCTCATCATTAAGGCGTGTTACTCTCCCTTTGCTCTTTTGGATATTCATCATTTTGCGTTTAATAGCCGCTATCGTACTGGTGATACCAAAACATTCATTAAGAATACGATTTGACGCATTATTTCTAATAGCCTTATCGATCAATTCTTTATGTTGTTCTTTTTGCTCAGTTAGTTGTATAACACGTTGTAGCATGTTGACATCAATTTGAATTTTAGCCCAAACGACAGGAGTTCCCATTAGCTCAAATAGTGCATTAGGAGGTAATGTCTCAATCATTTTGATCACTTCATCATTAATACCCATCGCTCTACAACGATTATAGTAACCTTGATTAATATCTTTTATGAGTTGACTGAGTACCGCTTGGTTAAGCGGTGTACTCGCAGGTAAAAACTCCTTAAGTTCCATGCTACGGCCCTCCATTAATTTTCTTTAATTAGATCGACTAGGTGTCTAGCTAGCCTTATTAATCTAAATAATTTAATAAGTAATACATCTGATAATCTTTCGAGGCCTGTTGCTTCAGGTGGTTTATTTCCAATCTGGATGTCATAACCACCTATCAAGAGTTGGCAGAACAAAGCATTCGGAAGTGCTTGTGTTGTTTGTACACCATCTAACATTCTTAATAGTGAGGTCAGCAATAAGCCTATTGCTTCAGACTGGTCAGTATTGGACGTAGCCATAGGCTGCATACCAAATCCTAGACCTTCATTGGTTTTAATAAGCCATGATTGGTAGTTACCTTCTTTGGCAATATCACAAGCTAGGTTGAATATTTCTTCTCGGATTAGTTCAGGACTGTTTTCAATTTGTTTAGAGATATACCAAATATTGGATACTTCCGCCAAACCACCACCAGCTTCAACAGGAATTGATTTAACCACTTCTTCTTTAAATACGGGCAGTTCTCCTCCTAGACTTTTTTCTAATGAGGCATTGAGTTGCTGTACCTTTGAAGAGGTTGTTACAGGTTTTACAGTGGTTTTTTCAATAAGGTATTGTTGTTCTTCAGTAGAGAGTTGTTGTTCTTCTGAAGGTTGGTCAATGGCTATATTATGAAGGATGACTGCTTCAGCAGCAGATCCACCATCATCACTCGTTGATGGTTGTTGACGCTGTGTTGCAGCATCTTTAGCTACTGTGGTTAGTGTAGGTGTGGTTAATGGGGTATTTACTGAGCCAGTTGTTTCTGTTGTAGCTGTAGGTACTGTTGCATTTTTAACAGGATCTGCTAACACTGTTGGAGCTTGTGTCTCTGCTTCAATAGGGTCTTTGGTTTTAGTTAAACTAAGTAAGTCGAGTTCAAGCATTCTGTATTCTTGCCCTGTATAGAACTCTAAATCACCTAATAATTCATCTTTAATTCGATTAAAATTATAGTCGTCAACATTAAGGTCATTAAATTTGCTTAAAGATACTCCCCAGTAGCCAAGAAACATTTCATTATCATCAGGATCTATTGGATTGCTATCTTCTATATATTTATTCCATATTTTATAGAGTTGGTTTTTAAGGCTAATTAATTCTTCTACACGGGGTCTACCTAACCCTTCAAATAGCAATTCAGGAATATAAGGGTAGATATACTCAACACAATCTAGCATTCTTTTTACTAAGGTATGTGATACTGGATAGCCATCTTTTCTAAAACATTCTGCCAGTTCACGTAGTGAGAGATTTTTGTTAGCTTGGCTATTATAAAACTCGCGCATGTTGCTAATAGCCACTGCTTTATCGATAAATAACAATTCACCATGTAACTCATTTTCAACTAGATGCCCAACCAGTGCTGCTATTTCACCATCCCAAGGTTTAAATAAACATTGAATACGATAAAAACGTTGATCGCCTGTTTCAGTCCATAGTTCTTTAAGGGCTTTAAGTCGTGTATTACCTCCATTACGGATAATATAGTGTTCTTCATCAGGACGTTTGGTTATGGTAGGTGGCTGATCTAAACCACGTGTACGAATAGACTCTTTAATCTCAGCAAACTTTGGATTAACACTTTTACGTGGGTTATGATCATAGGCTCTTAGTTGGTCTAAAGTGACAATGATTGAAATATCATTCACAGGCGTTTTATTACCTGGTTGCTCTTCTCCACGTTTAAAGGTTTTTGACATTAAACTTTGCGTTACTTTTTGTTGTTGTAAGTTTTTTTGGTTTTTTGGGTTTGTACTGCTCATAAGACCATCCTTAAGGGTAAAGCGAGTTGGTTTAAAGAGTTATAACAGGCAGGGTTTAACCATAGACTTTCAGTTCTTGTCGCAGTGCCTTTATTACCTGAAATGGCTGCTGATTTTTCAATATAGTGCCAATGTTTTAAGTGCTTTTTATAAAGCTTGTTAGGGTAGCTCGAGATAATAGCCATGCCTTGTATCTCGTTAAGTAGCTCAAGTAGTTGTTGATGTTCGCTATCAGTCATTTCATAGCGATACGCATTACGTCTTTCTCTGGAGCGTGTAGATTTAGGATAAGGTGGATCTATATAAAATAAGGTATCTTTACGATCATGATTTTTAATCACTTCTAAAGCAGGTTTATTTTCAATAAGAATGCCCATAAAACGATTTCTAATGGCCACTAAATTTTCAGGATAGTCTCGCCATAAATGAAAACTAAGGCTGTATTCACGTTTAGTGTCGATTTTAAAACCTGTATGACCTTGTGTAGCACCTGCACTTCCAAAACCAAACTGAGCACGAATAATCGTTCTTCTTGCCCGTTCAACTGGATCATCTGTAGGTTGCCATGCTAGTTCAAACTCTTTCCGTGCAGTAGGTGTAACTGTTATTTTTTTAACCAATATTTGCAGCAGTTGTTCATCCTGAAGTACTCTGAAAAAGTTGACTATTTCATCGTCTAGGTCGTTGTAAACTTCAGCATAACTAGGTTGTTTATAAAGTAATACACTAGCTGCTCCTCCATAAGGCTCAACATAGGTATTGTGAGTTGGAAAATAGCTTACAATATGAGGTGCTAACCTATACTTGCCTCCATGATAACGTACTGCACAGGAGTTAATGCTTTGGTACTGATTAAACCAATTCAATTTACTTTGTTCAACCAACATGACGTTCCTCCCAACTTAATGTTTGTTGAGTAGGTTTATCTGACTTAATACCATGATGTATTTTGACTTGTTTTCCTGATAGGTGACCTGCTAATCGTGCTGAGTCAAAACGTTTATCCTGAGTTTTTGGTTTCTCTTCAATTTTAGTACGATCACTGTATTTAATATCTTTGTATTGAGTAATCAATTGATAGAACTCTTTGTTAAATTCAGTAAATCTATCAATTATTTCTGTTACTGCTTCAATCCAGTGATCTGCAAACAAATCAGCTTTTTTACGTTTAGTCGCTAAATGACATAAAGGGCTCACTGTATTGAGGTATTTTTTACGATCTTTATTCAATTGTCTTTTAAGTACCACAAAGAGGTACTGTGCTAGTTCAGGCGAGGAATCAATACCGATAAAACTCACTAGTTTAACAGTACTAAAACGATAGTTTTTTATCACTGTCTTATAGGAAAAAATTACCTGACAATTAAAACAATACGCTACTACTGTTGCTAAAGAGGTTATCCATTGAGGGATATTTCCACTACCAGTACCTATGGCTTCATCACATTCTTTAATGTCATCTAATTTTATATCTGTCTCATTAAGACCATATTTTTCCATTAAGCTTTTAGCTTGACGCAATGCAGTCTCAGCTTCATTGCCTGTCGATTTGGCATATAAGGCTAAACATTTTTTTATTTTGTCTATTGCCCAATCTTTACGATTATGCTCATTCATAAGTCGCCTCCTTATTGGAGTGCTCATTCGCATTAAAAGGTTGTTCAAGCAGAGGGACTTCTATTACATCTTCTTCAATCTTGTTAAAGTTTTTGACATAGTTATAGTGATGATCAAGGTAATACAGAGGTAAAAATTCATTGTACAAGCAGCTAATCAGCATAACCCCTGCATCCCCTTGATATTTGCTATTAACAGTTATTTGGTAGTTATAATGGCTAACTTGATTACCTTTAATGGCCATATCTTTAGTTATGTCTGTGATCACAACAATATCACCAAAGATTTTCCATAGCGGTAATTCTTGTTCTGTAATCATCACAGCTTCATTAGGTTCACTACCTAATACATGAGCTTTTAAACAAAGCTCTAAAAGCTGTTGTGCTGTTAATTGGCCTATATTCATGTTCATGGCTCGTGTTCCCTGTATTTACATCAATTAAACGGACTGTTAATGCGTTGGATTTCATAAACCCATATCCATAGATTGTTATCACTTTCCCACGCTAAACTAGGCGTATTTGAAGCAATACGTTTATTCCATAAACTAGCGTAGCTTTTTATAGGTGATCTGAAGCAGGTAGCTTCATCATTAGCACGGTCTTGCAACTGAAAATTTTTATAACCGCGTACTGATTGATTATAGAATTGTGGGGTAATGCCTGAATTAAGAGCATCTGTAACAGTCATCTCATGTAGTTTTTCAACACGCACATCAGTAATTTCAAACCATATTCGACTGACAAACATGGGCATAGTAATCGCAGGTCTTATACGGGTAGGAGCTTTACCTGGTTGCCAATAAAAATCACCATGTTCATCAGACGTTAAGTCACTGTCCATGACATCTATCAGAGTTTCGTTTTGCCATAGATAGATAATATCTCTGTCTGCATTGTTTAGAGGTGATAACCAAGGTGTCAGACGTATTTCAGGTGAAGCTAAGTAATCTATTGCTATACGTCCATCATGCCGCCAAGCACCTACTTTAAACTCTTCCTGTAACCAAACTTTATCGCCAACTTGGTAAGGACTCTCAAAAGTTAAATAACCTTCTTCATCATCAAACTTGTTGCTATCAATTTCCTCTATATAGCTTAAGTTGGCTATATTTGCAGGTTCGCATAGAGTTCTAATTTGTTTTGTATTGCCAGTAAATAAGCCATTGATTAGTTCTGGAAATATTGCCATTGGTTTATATTGCATTGTTATACTCCTTCTAAAACTTGACTGTTTAAGCTTAATGCCACTGCAATAGGTCTTACCCAAATAGGTGTATTGCTAAGTACAAAGATTTCACCTGAATTAGCTAGTAATAAGGTGGTTCCCATCACTTCTGCTGCTATTGCTAAAACATGTTTATGAAACACTGAAACTTCATTGTTTAAGCTATTTACTGGGGTAAAATTAGCGATCATTTTGTAAATATCATTACTTTCTTTGGTAAAAGTTAGAACAGCTTGTTCTTGGGTATTTTTATTTGGCATAACTTACTCCCCTATTCCTTAGTAATAAGTAGTGCGACAGATGTCTTTAAAATCAGTTTGAGCAGCTAAGAAGGTTGTCCGCACAGTACCAATTGGACCATTACGTTGTTTACCGATAATTATTTCCGCAGTACCTGTTTCTAAACTATCAGGGTGATAAACTTCATCCCGATAGATAAACATGATTAGGTCTGCATCTTGCTCAATCGAACCTGAGTCTCTAAGGTCTGCATTCACTGGACGTTTATTGGTTCTTTTTTCAACATCTCGGTTAAGTTGCGATAAGGCAATCACAGGACATTCAAACTCTTTAGCTAACGCTTTTAGTTCACGGGTAATCGCTCCTACTGCATTGTTGCGATTTTCGTATTTACCTGATTCAGCAATCAGTTGCAGGTAGTCAATGAGAATTAGTGAGGGGTTGCCAAATTTACGTGTACAACGTCTGGTTCGTGCACGTATGGCAGAAGTGGTTAATGAGGCTGTGTCATCAATGATGAGTCTATTTTCATATTGTGTCAGTTGATTGAAAGCCAATGTCAGTAGATTAAATTCATTAACGCCATTATTATCAGCATTTAGTTGTCCCGACATTACTGACTTTAGGTTTAAACCACCAATTTGCGCAATTAAGCGTTTAAGTAGTTGCTCTGCTGGCATTTCTAAAGAATAAACAAGTATTGGTTTATCAGTTTTGGACTCTAATGCACTCAAACCAAACTTTAGAGCTAAACTTGTTTTACCCATTGAAGGTCTAGCAGCAAGGATAATTAAATCACCGTTTTGGAAGCCTGATGTATAGTCATCAAGGTCTGTTAATCCTGATGGTACGCCTGTGATTGGATTACCATCATTAAAGTGTTGGTCTATATCGTTTAAGACATCGTTTAAACAGTCTCTTAGATTAATAAAATCTTTCTGACCTGTTTGTTTTTGAGTGATTTCAAATAGTTTTTGGTCAGCAACTGCCATCACTTCAGTACTGTTGGTACTTTTTTGATGTGCTGCTTGGCTTATTTCATGACCTAAGTTCGCCAATTGTCTAAGAGTAGAACGCTCTTTTACTATTTTGGCATAGGCAACAATATTGGCTACTGAAGGAATGCTACGTGACAACTCCACCACATAGGCTAAAACATTTGCAATATGAGGTAGTTGTTGGGTTGATATAAGTTTGTCGCTTAATGTAACGGGGTCAAATGGCTTATTTTCTATATGTAAAAGATGGATTGCATTAAAAATAATTTTGTTATCAAAATTATAAAAGTCATGCTCTGAAATGATTTCCATTACATCATCATAGGTACTGTTTTCTAACATCAAACCACCTAATACAGCTTGTTCAGCTTCCATAGATGAAGGTGGAACAATTTTTGAACTCATATCAATTGTTCCTCTGCTTTACCATAACGTGCTTGAAGGTAGTGTTTAGTAACTAAAACCTCCCTATTAGGATTAAGTGATAATTGGCTTGTTGTTTGCACACAAACGCCTTCGATAAAATCTTGGAGGATTTTTTCTGGTGACAAATGATATTGTTCACAGATAGTTTCAAATCCCTGTGGTATATCTAAGGTGATTCTTTCAGAAGGTGTTTGTTTTGGAGTAAAACAATAAGGAATAATACCTTCAGGCGAACGAAAGCCTTGTGGATTTCGCTCATTACGCCATCCAATGGTATCAATGATTTCAGGATTCTGATCAATATCAATTTGATCCATATCCAGTTCAGGAGCACGTCTCAGGCTTTGATCTGTATAAATTTCAAACCAATAACCCGTACAACATACTACTGGTTGTATTGAGCCAATCTTACCCACCACAAATTTATCGTACTTTTTATCTTCTTTAGTACGTGTATATGAACAATAATAAGGTAGACGTTGTTCTACACCATCTTTTATAAAAACAATATCATAGCCATTGTGAGTATTCTTTTTGATGCCTTTAAAGATAACATCACAATAGGCCAAGCTTTTTAGACCTGCCATGTTGTTATTCTCCTAGGCTTCTTGGATTACCTCTGTCCCTGCTATGGATTTAATGGTTTCTGGATTTAAAGCACTTAATTCCTCTACCCACTCTGGAAAAACTTCTTTAGCTAGTTCTGTCATGGTTTCAAGTGCTGAAGGTGCTTTGCGACCATGTGGACGTTTAGTTTCATAACGATGGGCAGGTTTAGCTTCAGTAGCTGCTTTTCTATAGACTGCAATAGAAGGAATAACAGTATTTAGTACTCTGACGTTATCAAAATTACTGAAGCTTTCACGAACCGAATCCGAGATTAAACGGCTGTCTGTTGAGGTGAAATCTGCTCTATTAATAAATAAGTTAACTATAGGTACTTTAATACCAAAAGGTAGATAAGCTTCTTGTAGCTCTTTAAAAAGCTGCACAGTGCCTCTACCAAATTCTCTAGCAGCTAGCATTTCAGGAGGAACTGGGGAGATAGTAGTATCAGCAGCTAGAATAGCCATTTTTAGAGTAAGTGATCGTGTTCCTTGTGTATCAATTAATATAAGGTCATAGTGAGTTTTGAATGGTTCTAATAACGTGATTAATCTAACTTCTAAGCCACTTCCGCCTAAATCATTTAGTTCACTTTTAAAGTCATTGGATATAAGAATATCTAGGTTATTTATATTGGTTTTAGATACATTATCAAAACTGGTATCACCTTGTGCTACAAGCTCATATGTTCCTTTTTGTTTTTCATCTTCTAATGCAAAGTAACTGGATAATGTTGGCTGTGTATCTAAATCGATAAGCAGTACTTTTTTACCTGCATCAGCGATGACAGCACCTAGATTTGCAGCAGTAGTAGTCTTACCTACTCCACCTTTGGTTGAAACAATGGAAATAACTTTTGCACGGTTAGTGCTAGATAATATTGAATTTTGCATGGCTCATGTCTCTCAGTTTTAATAAAAAACTGTGAGCGCAAAAGTACCACCAATAACAATCTTAGAGCAGTTGACTCTTAATCAATTGGTCACAGGTTCGAACCCTGTACGACCCACCAACTGCTACTCTTGACTTTCACGGGATTGCAGTCCTGCGAAGTTAAATGAAAGGTGTACATGAACTCAATATACAATGTACCTTTTCAGAATATACCGCCTACAGAAATTTTGCAAGATATTTCTTGTAATTTTTCGTAGGCGTTGTTTTTTTATCTTAATTAACTTTTCTATGCTTAGAAAATCAAACAGTGACTCAAAAATATTTTCTTTTGCTTAAAGTCTATGATCTAAATTAAGAATCCATATATCTAAAAAGATTGGAGACACGATACTTATCTCTTTTTCTACTTGTTTAACTTCTTCTTTTAACAAATTTTCTAAACCATTAATATCAATTAATACTTTTTTATTCGGATGTTTCCATTTTTTATTCCTATCTATAATTGTCACTAATAGACAACCAGCACGACTGTTTTCTGGCGCCATATATTTGTCTACTAGTTGTTTTCTAATCGTATTCTTTAACACTGTAGCTGACCACTTATCACCTATTTTTAATTCAATTACAGCTTGTAATCCTGATGTAGTTCTCAATCTTATATCTGTTTCTTTTTCTTCAGCAGTGACACTTTCCTGATCAACAGTATAGGCTTGTCGAGAGTATTCAGTTAAATATCTTGCAATTTCTCGTCTTATTAATTTTTCTTCAGTTAATTTTGACCAAGCTTCTTTAGGCGAGTTATCTTGGTTTAAATAATCCTCTAAGTCTTCTAATCAACCGAATTAAAACTGATTAAAAGGAACGTTTACTAAAAAAAATAGTATTAGTTATTTTGATTGATAATTGAATGGTTAAAAATAAAATTGTCACTTTTATAAAAAGAAAAAAAGCTTGTAGGAAGAACTATAAACTCTTAATCAATTGGTCACAGGTTCGAGCCCTACACACCCCACCAACTGCTACTCTTGACTTTCACAGGATTTCCGCCCTATGAAGTTAAATGAAAGGTGTACATAGACTCAATTGGAATAGTTAAGATCTGATCGTACAATTTTCTTGCAAAAGAGAGAGTTACCCGTTTTGATAAAGGTGTTGAAACTTTAATCAGAACTTAAGGAGTAACTCTCATGTTACATACTAACAATCCCATCATTAAACATAAAGTAGGTCTTTTAAATTTAGCATAAGAACTTCAATACGTTTCTCAACCCTGCAAAGTCTTGGGCTTCTCACTTGCCATTTTGATCTTAAATCCTCTATTCCATCAAAGCTAACAATTTGTAATCTAATATATTTTCTGGTTGAGTAGATGTCAGACACTTTGCTCCACAGTCAATTGTCACTCAGTTATTAAAAATAATAATAGCTATTACTAAAATAGCAATAGTAGTTCTAATAAATAATTTATATGATGACAAAAGTTAATATTAGATAATAAGTTTGTTTTTTCAATTAGATTATCAATTTGCATTGGGTAGACAGTATATATGCTTTCATTTACTTATTCTATAGCCACTACCTCTCATAATAATACTGAACAACAAGAAAATACTATTTCGTCTGAATCTAAAATAACTCACACTGATCTGCCTTCATCTAATTATCAACATATGCCTGCATTAATTAATGATCTTGTTAAGAATACTAAGGAGTTTTCACAAGAACAACAAAAAATATGGGTAGCTTTGTTGTGGTTATTAGAAAGTGGCTCAGCTATTTCACAACGAGTTGATCTATCCTTATTAACTTCTGCCATTAACAATAGAGATATCCACCAGGCACAACAATTATTATTGCAAATTCAGGGACAACAAAAATATCCAGTATTAATAGAGTTACTTAAAACAATAAGTTCGTCTATTTTATTGGAAATACTAGTAGAGATCGCTAATGATTATTTAAATTTAAAAGAAGATGAGGTAACTCAGATTGAGCAAGTTCGGATTATTATAAATCCTGAAAATAGTTTAGAGTTACGAATTGATTCAGCCAAGCGACTTATTTTTGCAACGCATAAACGTGAAATTGCTGAATGGTGGATTCATATTCTTGAGCTAATTCAAGGGTTGATAGAAAGCGTTCAGCATTTTAATAGTGAACATGGGTTAGTTGCTATTAAAGGGATTGTTTCTCAATTACGGGAAAAGTTAGATAAACAAGCATCTACCACAGAAACAATAACTGCTTGGCAAAATTCTGTAACTATTGCATTAGTGGTTATTGAGGAATTACTGGGGATAGTGGAGAGATATCGACAACTGCCTGAGCAGGCGGGTGTTTTAGAGTATTTTCAGTTAATACTAGGCACTAAATATGTACAAGAATTAACAAGTGATGTAGAAAATACCATTCAACAAGGACTTAGCCTATTAGAGAATAATCACCAGATTTATCAACAAGCATATAAGATAATTAAGAGTGATGAGAATATAGAGGAAAAAACTAATCGCTTAAATAATCTTATAGAAGATGCGGTTATGCAGAGTGTATTGAATAAAGGACAGGCTAACAATTTAATCACTTTTCTAAGTATTGGTTTGGATATATTGCAAACAACGCATCAAATTGGTCATAAGCCTTTTAAAATTAATGATATACGAACTATTTTAAGTAAATTTGAACAATGGAGTAAAACAGCTGAAATAGAATCATGGCTGGGTAAACAAGCTACTCAAAGCAGTCAATTACGAATTCATCAAGCTCAATTAGGGATTGCGATAGTAGAATCGCTTAGTGAACTAGAGGTTGGTTCAAACTATAATCAATATCTGGATAAGATATTTAATGATCCTCATTTAGAAGAATTACTACCAGAAAATGTTATACCACTTATATCGTTCCTACAAACCCTCTGGCGATTGTGGAATGCTAATCAACAAAACTATCAAACTGTTTTAGCTGAAGATTATCCTATAGTTGCAGCCTATTTTGAGCAGTATCCACAAAATGGCTCAATCAAGGAGCAATTAAAGTGGTTAACTGATGGTTTAACTAAACGTGAAGTAACAGGGTTTATTAGCCTTTATTTACCAACAGGATTAAGTCAAGCCTTACAGCAATTTGTAAAATTACAAAATCTAACAGAAGAATTTCCTATAAGAGGTAGTTTCTTAGAACAAACTCAATGGGCCTTAAAACAACTACCTACAAACAGTCTTAAAGATTTTACTAAGACTATAGGTCAAGATCAAACATGGTTATCAGAAGACTCCCTTAACTGGCTTTATACGATAGTTTGTACTGTGCAAGAATCTGGTAACTCTAATTTTTTGGTACAACAGATACTAAATTTTGTATTTAGTGACTTTATAAAAGAAAAAGCACTTGATTACTGGTTGCCAGGCTATGGCACTTATATTAACCAAGCCTTAAAAATTGGTCATAGTTACCTACATAAAGGTTGGCAAAGTGCAGGTGAACAATTACAAAGAGCTGTTCAACAACATCCTACAGTACAAGGATTAAATCGTATAGGTCCTTTAATAGAGGCATTAATAAACGGTACTTGGTGGCAAGTAGCAGATGAAGTAGTACAAGTAGCTAGTGGTTTACCAGAGCCATATGGTGCCTTATGCCGAGTTTACTCAGCCCTCAGCCTAACATGGAAAGTTAATAGTATATGGGAAATTGAAAATATAGCCGAACAAGAAAAACAATTGAGCCAACTGAGTCAAGAGTTAAGCATTCGTTTAGGAATTGAAAAAGACTCTGCGGCTGGTCACGCATTAAATTTATTAACATATCTTGCCCCTTTACGTAAGGCTGTCAATCATTATAAACAGTTACCTCAGGCAGGTTCTTGGCTAGGTTGGGCAGACCAAATATCTGAAGTGCTTAGCAGTAGTCAGAGTATGACATTGCATAGTACCTATAAAGAGTTTAATCGATTATTTTCAAAGTGGATTGCCAATCAAATTATTCAAACACAACAATCAGTAAGTCATTGGTTCTCTAGAGAAAAACAACCAGAGGTTTGGTGGCAATCTGATTTGGAAGACAACTGGGAGAATGAAAGTGACGAACAACAAGAAGGGCTACTCGAAAATTTACCTTGGTTAGAAATAGGATTAGGATTAACAACAGTATTAACCTTACTGTCAGGTTACAAGAGCTGGCAGGCATTTGATGCCTCTAGTATAGTGATTGAACATGAGAACACTAATGTTAGCAATAATCGCATAACAAGTTTAGCTAACCAAGGAGGCCGTTGGGGAAGATGGTTAGGTGGGTTAGTATTTAGCACACTCATTGCAGGTAATCAAGCAAATACAAATGAAACTTGGGGACTAACAGAGGAAGATCTGGCAATTGAGGATTTAGATCAAGAATGGCAAATACCTTTATGGGCCGTAGTTGGTGCAGGAAGTGCAACAGCCTTAGCAGCTTTAGTAGCTGCTTGGAGAGGCTATCAAGGCAGTTATCATAGGGTACCGCTATCAGATGATATAGAGCTACAAGACTTTGCGACCCCATTAACTGGAGCCCCTCCTCCTCCAATAAATACTCAAACTTCTAGATTAAGACAATGGGGTGCTCCTATTGCAACTTTAGCTTTTGGCGGAATTACTAGTTTTCTAGCTTTCTGGAAGTGGAGTAGAACTCATATTGAGAAACCTTTTCCTGAATCAAAAGATGATGACAACCCTCATTCAAGCTATTTAAGCGGTGTTACCAATAAATATGCGAGTTTTAAACAGTTAATATATATTCATCAACAAAAACATATTCCTATCATTTTTTATAACGATGTCATCAATTACTTTACAACTACTTTAAAAACTCATTTAGCAAAAATTATTGAATTAGACACAACAGAACAAAATAACTTAGAACAATTAATTAAAAAAGCACCTCATAAAAATACAAAAAATGAAGTTCTTTTGAGTCAGGTATTAAACAAATTAAGTAATTCATTAAAAAGTAAAGCAGATGAAGCAATAGAACAACACAATTATAGAAATTATATAATATATGGTGGTGCACAAAATTATTACTCACAATGGTTAGATGGTTTTAAAGAAATCTACCCAAATCTTTTTTCTAATGAATCAAAAGGTTGGGATAATATTCGGAGTCAATGGAATAAAACTGTTAGCCAAATAAAAGCACGTTGGCAAAGTGAAAAAACCTCTACTCAAACATCTAATACTAAACAAGCTTCTTCACCACAAATATCCTCTAAAACAATTACTAAGGCAGAGTTTGGGGCTTTCATTAAAACACTATTAGAACTGGACCCACGATTAGCAAGTAATAATAATTTTAAAAAAGAGGCACAAGGTTATTTATTAGCAAAATGGGGCAAAACAAGAGTTAATGATCTTCCTGATAAACCTATTAACTTTTTAAATTATTTAAAAGGTATTATTCAACAATTACTAGAAGACACATTAGAGCCATTTATTGATCAGGATAATTTTACAGACCAAGAAGTATTGAGTTCATTTAGTAATTACATCTATTTGTTACACGCTTTGGTAGTATTGAGTAGCACATTAGATGAGACTGGATTAGACAATATTCTACTAACATTAAATTATAAAAATAAAATGGTTTCATTTTTATCAGTAGCATTAGAATTGATAAATAATGAGGATCTATCTGTTAAGGTCAAAGATTTAACTAGAAATATCTATTTAACTTTGTTAAATGCACAAGATATGACGACTAGTAGTTGGTACAATATCTATAATTTAACTCCAGAAAGCATACAAGATATCCATACACTTGCTCAAAATTTAAAGAAAGGTGTTAACAATAATGTTTACTTACGATTAAAAATGGCTGATGAATATTTTCAAATTCATTCTGAAATTATTAATGAAATTGAACATGTGTTTGAAGCTAATCCAAACTCAGTACAGATTAAAACTATAGACTTTATGACGCAATATGATTTGTTCTTAGAAGAAGATAGAGTAAATTTAGAATTATTGTCTCAAGGGTTATCAAATCAACATACTTTACAATCTGCTATAAAAGCACAAAAAGATATTTATAATGCTATAAAAATAGGTTTTTCAGAATTAAAACAACGTATAAATAATCAAGACAATACTAAGCAGGATACACTTGTTGAAACACAGGTTAAAGCTTATAAGAAAGAATTAATTAAGGAAATCAATCCTTTCCTTAACTCAAAAAATGTTACCAAAGAAGTAAATAAATTTAAACAAGTCGTTGGAGAAGCCAATACCTCAGAACCAACTCAATTCAAAGTAATTCAACTGATTAACTATTTTACAACTTACCTACGAACAGGACCACAAACACAGCAACTTAATTTTACGAACTTAATCCGTAAAATAGTTTACAAAGCTGCTTATGATGCTACTACTAGTAATGATGAGACTATATCGTTACCACTGTTTTATTTCAGCCTATTAGAGGAAATCAATAAAGGTATTTCTGAAGCAGCACAAGCACACCTTTATTCAAATATATACATTCTATTAAAAATTAAAATAAGACTTGAAAATTGGAGAAAAATTTTACTCAAACTACTACCCAACTTAGAGGAAAATATTTTCTATATTGAATTATTGCAAAGAATAGCAACTATTCACCAAGAAACAGCAAGTTTATTTAATGCCCTCGATGCTGAAAGGCGTACACCTACCCATAAAAATACTCCCATCTTATCTAATTATGATGTTTCATGGAATACGATTTTTCATGGTGAAGGTCGCGAAGCATTATTAGATAGACTAAATCTAGATTCGTTTGATGAAGAAATAGTTTCTCAACTATTATTCTATTTAATCTTTGCTTCTTTTGATATAAATAATGAAGCACTAGATAAACCTGAGAAATTAGATCTGGTTAAACTCTATACTACAACAGATTTGCTATTAATTGATCATTTATCGCGGTTAAAAGCCAAAGGGCTAAAAGAGCCCTATAGCAAGTTTGAAAAACTTGAGCAAGAATTTTACCGAGTTATCAATGAGCATGTATTTAAGTTTTTTCCAACAGCAAAACAACAATTTGAACAATTACGCCAAAAACAAATAACACAACTTAGTATACAACCTTTTGGAATAGAGCCAAAAAATCCTGATCAGCAGCAAATACTTGATCAAGAAATAATTAGTCGTTCATTTTTAGAAAGATTTCTTGGTTCAACTCCTGAAAATTATTATGGTTGGGATGATGAATCTAAATACGATTTAAAAGCACTTTCTGAGCGTGTTAAGCTACTTAAACACTTCCAAGAATTTACCTCCTTGGGATGGACACCTCTTGCTCCAGTGGATTTATACATTAAGAGTAAAATCGATGAATATCCTGAGTTAAAAGATAAGAATCTTACCCCAGATACCGATTTTACAGCTATTACTATTAAAGATGGCGCTGAAGTATTATTGGGACCAGCTACACTACGAGAGCTTGTTACACGAAAATATAAAAATGAAGTATTTAAAGAGTATAACAATAGCGATATAGTTTTTAAACAAGAGGGCGCTTTGCAAGACCTACTTAATGATTTAAAGAACACAGATATTGAAACTATTCTCTTAAAAAAATACACCGATGCTCAGCAAAATGATGAGTATAAAAAATATTATGAATATTATTATCAAACGCTTAATAAAGTGGCCGTAAATCGTTTTTTAGATGATTTACAGAAAGATAGAGTCAATCTTAGTCAATCAGACAAACCAAAATTTAAAAAACTAGCTGAAGACTACCAAGCTGGAAAGGTAAAGGCTAAGCCTATTAAAATTGGACGTTTTACCAGTTTGGATGTTGGAGCTGTCCTCCTCTCTACAGAGGGCGAAGGAAAGTGGGCTTCTGAAATATTTTTTGTACCCTTAGAAGAAGGAAACTACCCTGATATACAAAGAAAAAGGGGTATTATTTTTACACTTAGAGCTAATGATCAGATACCCTATTATGTTGTAGACACGGGATTTACCATAAATCGTGATGCTACTTTTATCAAAGAATATATCGATGAAGAAAACAAACCAGCCTTTCAAAAATTCCTACAAGAACATGTTCGCATTGATATAGGGCAAAGAATACCAGCAGAATTTTATACCCCAACTATATACGACATGCATACACATCGAGAAGAAGATCCGCTGGTGGGTACGCCAATTTATACCTCACAAATTAATATCGAAGAGGAAGCAGTTGAAAATATAAATAAAAAACTAGTGGAAATAAGCTTAGAGAACATATTAAAAATCAGTGATTTTTTAATTCATACTGATGATGAAAAATATTGGGACGCAGTAAATAAGTGGTTAGATATAGCAAAAAATGTAGCTTTAATTATTGGACTTAGTGTGCTTTTGGCAGCTATAACGCTTGCAACTCTAGGGATAGCTGCTCCTACCACGATTAGTGTAGGATTTGTTGCTGTGAGTGCTCTTCTCTATTATGGCTCTTTAATTGCCCAAAATGTTATTGCCGAAGAACTGGATAAAGACCAGTATCAACAAGAATTAGTAATTTCAATATTTTCTGATATGTTCTTGCCTTTTGTTTTAAAAGCTGCTGCGCCTGCAGGGAAAGCTCTGTTATCTAGAGTCACTCGGCTCTTTAAACATTTACGTAGTCAATCACTTTCATCTAGTCATGAACTCATTCCTTTAATCACAAGGACTGTTGATGATTTACCTATAGAACGGATCGTTACCCCGACTCGCGTAAGTGCAGAAAGTATTACTCAACCTTTCAAAAGATTATCAGCGTTAATTGAAGAAGAAATTAAATCACAGTTACTTCTAGAAAATAATACTATTGAATCAGAGCTAGATAAATTAAATAGTTATCTAAATAATAAGGGTTATAAGAGCCAAGTACGTACAATAGCCAGTTGGAATAGTGCTGATAGTGAAGCTAATTATCGATATACCATAATTGCACAAAAGGAAGGTGAACCTAATTTTGTAGTAGAGCCCAATATATCTTCTAAAACACTTGCTATTGAAGAGGAAGGTAATTGGCTTAGGAAAAATCAGAACAATATACAAGATCGAACTTTACTCAGCAAGTATGCTGATGGAGCTACTGCTCAAGAAGCAAAAGATAAATTTGCTGACGGCTTATTAGGTTTTAATAGAGATGTTAGGTTACTTACTAGCTCTGATTGGTATGAGGATGGGATATTTAGAGATTTTGAAGTAACTTGGCATGAAATAAATGATTTACGTCGTTTTGCTGGTGATGGGCAACCTCCTGGTAGAAGACCTTTCTCATTTAAAAAGTGGTGGCATAATTTGCGAGATAGAATAAGACGAAGACCACCTCCTCCAGAGCCAATAGACCCAGGCGAAGGGCCATCACATAGGCAAGATCCTTCCCCCCATGAAAGAGTAAATCCAGATACAGGTAATGAGGCTCATTTAGAAGATGCTAGTTTAGAAGAAGATATCAGTGTTTCTGTAGAAGACTCTTCGGAGGCCGAAGTTAGGTTAGAAGATAGTCTTGATGATGCACTTGAAGAAGCAAGATCTGCAAATAAAGCGAGACTAAAATTAACTAATTGGAAAACAAACATAGATAATTTTAAAGTTCCTCTCAGTGAGGATATTGATGAGTTTAGGCCAATTAAGTCTAGACAGGAATTTATAACAGAAGATAAAATGAAAGAGGTCATAAATGAGAAAAAGAAACAGGGTTTCCGTATTTATGAAGAAAGCAATAAAAGTGCATTTACAGCACAAGAGACAACTAAATATGCCCAAGCAAAAAGAAAGTTTGAAAGTAGTTTCTTTAGGGCAAGTCAAAAATTGGAAGCATTTAAAGACATTTTGGAAACAGCAGAAACAAATAAGAGGATACGAAGTAAACTGTTTTCATTATTTAATAAAACATTCCATTTAAATGGAGATAAAAAAACTATAATACAAGTGTATAAACATTATAAACAGTTGATCGATTTATTGATTTCTGATGCTAATTACCAGCTAGATAATAGTTTTAAACATGTTGAATACTTCTATGATAAAAACTCTAAAGCAGCTGCTTTTGTATATCCTTTTGATCCTTTAAAAAGGATCTTTGTTAATATTGATGCAACATTAATCAAAGATGATATTCGCGAAACAGTTATACATGAACTAAGCCATCTATCTCCTTCATCTTTTGATTTGTTTTATGTAAATACCTCTGTTGGAGATAAAACTCCTTTAAGAGCTATTACAAATTCACTGTATTATGAGTATTTACATACTGCAAAAGGTGACCTAGCAGATTCAACAGCTTTTTTATTAGGTGAGGATTATCCACCTTCATTGCGTGATCAAAAAAGCCTATTGGATCCTATTAAAATTGCTGAAGCAAGAGTCAGACTATTTACATTACCTAGGTTAAGACTTAATGCAACTTTAATGACAGCAGATCCTATTGCTATTAGCATCATAAAATTTTCTAAATATTTTGCAGATCATCCATATCTTTTTGATAGTATTCAGAAGAGAAGCGTAAATATTGCTCCTACTACGAATGAACCTACACCTACACAGACGCCAGAAATTGAGCAGAATACTCTAAGTACTCCAAATATTCCTGATTCTCTTGATGATTTTGATTTAGAAACCGTTCATCCTGCAGATTTAAGTTTATCTGAAGAGGGAGAAGATTTTGACATATTATTAGATGCATTAAAAATATTAGCTTTACAACAAGGAGCCTTTAATAGCTAATAAAAAATATCCAGAGTGGTAATAAATAAGTGCATTAATTGAAATAGTTAATATCTAACTGCATACATTACCTGATAGAAAGATGATTTGGGCTGAGAAACAGTTAGCTCAAATCTAAACTAACAGATGCGTCCTAAAAATAGATAGGCTCATATCTGATCTGTAGTAGACATTCTTTATAAGGGAAACACTTAACTAGCCAAGCTCGTACTTCCATACTTTGCAAGTATTTGACCACTATTAAAAATAGCCATTTTTTATAATCTCCACTGGTTAATCATTAATAAACTTGGAGATACCTTTCGATTATCTAAGGCTTGTTTGATCATTTTTATATCAGGTTCAAAATACTCTAAAGTGGTTTTGATATTAGTATGTCCCATTAAGTCTTTGACTGAATACAGATTACGATCAGGATCTTTCATTAGGTCTGTTTCTAATGTATGTCTAAATCGATGATGCGTAACTCTTATACCTACTTTTTTAGAGATAAAGTCAAATACATTGAATACTCTGTTAAGAGTTATTTCTTCTGTTAGTTTTTTTAGTTTTTAAGTTATAGCGTTAACACACAATTTACTATTTCCAAAAAAGCAATGGTATATCCTGTAGTAGATAACTATATTAAGCTTATTTATTCATTAATAAGTTAAATACTTTTATATCATTTAACACATTAAGAACTGATTGCTTAATCACCCAATGACTATAACTAGGTAACCAGATGCTTAAACCTGTTTACACTCATATTAACACTAAAGATGAACAACCATCAGAACAAATAGCTATAGCGATTGATCATCAAGACACAACTAATACTTTAGGCTCTAATGTGTCTATTACCTCTCCCCTTACTCATTATGAAGAAAGAGCTTTACTCTTAGCTCACATAATGGCATCACAATCTAAACCATCTACTCGATATCCATCTATTACATTGTTGATCAACAATCTAGCCACAGTAGTTCTCAATGAGTTATCTGATTCTTTAGGAGTATATCATCCCCAATTATTTGAGCTTTATCAGCAGTTTCCATCACTCTCTCAAGATTTACAAGAGCTTCTTAATCCAAATACTTCGTTAGATGAAAGACTTAAGCTAGCCAACCATTTGTTATTCACTATCGGTATAGAGGATCAAAGAAATATTATTGAGTTAGTAAAACTGATTGTTCAACTCAATCTTTCTGTCAATCAATTAATACAAAATCACTCTGATTTAGAAGCTATACAAATCCTGATTATACAAATACAGTCTCTGTTCCACTCCAAGATCATTTATAATTCATTTGATTCTCAAGTGTTGAATATAGTTATTAATGCTATTACCACGATTCAACAATTAATTACTGCCGTTCAAGCTTTTCAACAACTACCTAATAATGCTAATTATACCGACTACTTTAATGTGTTAACAGGGATTGGAGTTATAGAACCCATTGTCAGTTATGTTCAGCAGATAATGGCGGTTGTTATTGAGCAATATAAAAGTGCTACTGTGTTATATAGTGATCTTAAAGCACTCTATTATGATTCAACATTATCTTTGACTGAAAAGACTAATAAGATCATCAGCATATTAGAATCTAACAGTATAACTAAAGACATCTCGAAGGAGTCTCTTGCTACTTCTATTAACTATTTAAAGTTAGCTTTAAGTATTTATGATAAAACTCAACACTTTTTGGAGGCAATTAAAAACTTTGAGGGTAATCAGAGGATATTTAAAGAGATTAATGAGTTAGTTCTTCAAGTAAAAGATATTGCAACGCAGATAAATTATTTGGATATGCTTGGTGAACATCCTCACTTTGAAGCGTTGCAGTATGGATTAGATCAGGTTCAATTGAGCATAGGAATTGCAAAATCACTAGAGGAACTTGAACCTGATACCAGCTATCAACAGTACTTCTCCAGCTTAGTCAATCACCCTCATTTAGAAGAGGTTATTGCTGAGTCAGCACAACCTCTTCTAAAGCTTACTCAAACCCTCAATCATTATTGGTTACAAGCCAAAGATATTGCTCAATTTAAAAGTCATCCTGAATTCAATAAACTACAAAGCTATTTTAATCGTTATCCTGCTGAAGCGGATAGTAATAAAAAACTCGCTTGGTTAGCAGAAGGGTTTAATCAAGGGTGGGTGGTTAATTTAATAGCTCCTTATTTACCCCCTCAAATTACAACTCAGTTAGAAAGAGCTTATGCTTTTCAAACAGCAATCAAGGATTTTCCTGTTCAGGATTCTTTTTTAAAACAAACCCTTTGGGCATTGGATAAGTTAGGTACACGTAAACTTGGTGAAATAACTTCAGGGGTTGGGGTTGATGAGGCTTCATTAGATTTACTGTATGTATTATTAAAAGCTTATGATAGTCAGTCAGGTTATAAAAGTGTTATTAGTAAGTTATTAGAAACTGTGCTCTCTAATCAACGTATACAACAGCAGTTAATTGAAACGCTTTTTCCAAATCAAATAGGACAATATGCAAACCTTGCTACAGGCTTGGTTCAAGAAACCATAAAGCTCTACAAGCAAGATATATTTGCTCAAAGTTGGCGTGGGATATTTAATGCCTTTTTTGAGGTAGTCATTAAGCAAGCTAAACAAAATTCTCTTACTAAAGATATTGTAGATATTATTGAGAACATTCAAACATTAGGCACAAATATTTGGGAAAGAGATTGGAAAGGAAGTTTTTTAGTTGCTTTTAATTGGAATAGTTAAGACCTGATCGTACAATTTTCTTGCAAAAGAGAGAGTTACCCGTTTTGATAAAGGTGTTGAAACTTTAATCAGAACAAAAGGAGTAACTCTCATGTTACATACTAACAATCCAATCATTAAACATAAAGTAGGTCTTTTAAACTTAGCAGAAGAACTACAAAACGTATCCAAAGCCTGTAAAGTAATGGGGGTATCAAGAGATACCTTTTATCGCTACCAAGAACTTGTAGAGCAAGGTGATATCGATTCGCTTATTTCAAAAAGTAGACGAGTACCTAATCTAAAAAATAGAGTGGATGAAACAACAGAGCAATCAGTAGTATCTTATGCTGTAGAGTATCCTGCCTATGGTCAACACAGAGCTAGTAACGAGTTAAGAAAGCAAGGTATATTTGTTTCAGGTGGCGGTGTTCGTTCTATTTGGCTTAGGTATAACTTAGAGAATTTTAAAAAACGTCTTAAAGCATTAGAAGAAAAAGTAGCTACTGAAGGTATTATTCTCAACGATCAACAAATAGCTGCTTTAGAAAAGAAAAAGCACGATGATGAAGCGAGTGGTGAGATAGAAACTGCTCATCCTGGTTATTTAGGTTGCCAAGACACCTTTTATGTAGGTAACTTAAAGGGTGTAGGTAGAATTTACCAACAAACCTTTATCGACTCCTACTCAAAGGTAGTTCATTGTAAGCTATACACCACTAAAACACCGATTACCGCAGCGGATATACTTAATGATAAGGTATTACCTTTCTATAATAGTCATGAACTGCCTATGTTGAGAATACTCACTGATAGAGGCACAGAGTATTGTGGAAAGGTAGAACACCATGATTATCAGCTCTATTTAGCGATCAATGATATTGATCACACTAAAACTAAAGCCATGTCACCGCAGACTAATGGTATTTGTGAAAGATTCCATAAGACTGTATCACAAGAGTTTTACCAAATTACCTTTAGGAAAAAGCTTTATAATCATCTAGAGGAACTGCAAAAAGATCTGGACGAATGGCTAGATTACTACAATAATAACCGAACTCATCAAGGTAAAATATGCTGTGGAAGAACTCCTATGGAAACATTACTTGATGGAAAACTGATCTGGTTAGAAAAGAATTTAGACCAGATCTAACCTAACAGACACCTTTTTAAAATGGGTTACTGTACGATCTGGTCGTGACTACTACATATTACATATAAGGCTTTTTTGTTTCTGTAATTTAATTTTATACATGTAAATATAACTGCTAACATGTATATTATACTCTTATTTTTTTACCAATCTTACATATTGGTAAGCATCTTGGTTAGAAAATGCATCTACAGTTTTCTTTGGTGTACTTGATAACACTTTTTCAGCAACCTTTTGAGATGGTATGTTTGATATGCCAACTATAGCTTCAATATATATTTCGTTTATATACTCTGGCATTTTGTCTGTTAAATCAGAAATGCTTTGTTCAAGAATTAACTTAGCAATTCCCTGATTTCTAAAATCTTCTGCAACAGCATAAGAAACTCCTACACAGGTTGTATATCCAATTGGTTCCATATGCAAATAAATAGCAATTGCTTTGACTTTTAAATCTTTTTCAATAAAAGCATAAGTCATTCTTGAATTTCCATCTGCATCATCTAACATCATATATAGGTTTGGGTACTTCTCAGAAGGAAATAGCTCAATTTTATTTTCTAGCAAAGCTTCTTGAAATTGAATAAGAATTGCATTAACGTCAATCATATCTGGCATAAATTACTCCTTTGAATTAGTCCTTTTTTAAATCATTCATATGATAATTATTTTACCTGAATTCTTAATTTAACAAATGATAAATTACAAATGTGTATTAATATTATTTCTTTTAAATGAATGAGCATTAAACCTAACCACTCCCCATATTTGAGAATCACGATCTGTAAACTCTATAACTGGCAGATTAGGCGAAGTTAAATATACTTGATCTTCTTTGTATACAACTTTTCTTAAAGATATTTCATCTATTTGGAATGCCAGCTCTTACAGTCTAGCTAGCCAGTGGAATAAACTTATTATCTTTAGATAATGAGCCTAAAAAATCTAATTCGTAACTTGTCATTAAACTACTTAATATAATGAATATTACTCATGCTAGCATTTGATTTTTATGCTTAACAACAACAAAAAACATCAAATATTTTTCTCAAAACTCGCTCTGAAAGCCTTGCAAATACGTTTGCAAAATGTTGTTATTTTTGTAAATTTTGCCTAACAAAAAAGAGCAAATTACATTATTTATCAATTAGTTATAGTGATTAGACAGGTTATCTCTTAATCAATTGGTCATAGGTTCGAGCCCTATACGACCCACCAATTACACCAATGCTTTCAGCTATATTTTTAATCCTCTCAAAATCCCACAAAATTAGTATTGTCCCACACTAATGTTTATAAAGCCTGCTATTTTGTCCATTTTTTAATCAATTCTAACTCACTTGAAGATAACTTTATACTAGGCAAAAAAAGAAAATTATATAAAAATATTTTTTGGCATACTACTTGAATTATTCGGTATAGCAAGTTTAAGATTGGTTGATCTTTCCACTGTGTAACATCATCCAGGTGGAGAAATTGAAGCTATGCTATTACTTGTGGGCGTAGCGGGAATATTCGTAGCCGTAATCTGTAGTTAGGTATTTGGCAAATCAGTAGGTTTAACACTAAAAAAGATGATAGCAAAGAGTAAGGTGTCATTTAATTATTGGCCCTTTGCTCCACCTCTTTTATTAAATGTAAATTTGAACTAATAGACTTCAAGTCATTAGAGAAATAAATACTTTATCAATCAATATTCTTAAAAATCAAAAAACTATAATTTCATTTGAGCAGAACAATACTATTGTCTTATATCTCATCTAAAACAATACTAATAGTCTAAAAAAGCAATACTTACTGATGTATAAAAATACGTAAAAAGTCATGGAGAATTTTATGAAAAATATAATAAAAATATTATTAACAAGTTTTATAGTTTTAACATTATCAAACGGAATGGTAAAAGCTAACGAATACGATGGCTTATATCATTTATATCATCAAGAAATTGTTACAAGAATGGATGGTCATCAGGTATGGAGTTGCTTATATCTTAAAAAATGGATTGAAAATAATGAATATAAAGAAGACCGCGTAGAGGCTCAATTCCCACTTATTTTAAGCTGTCCAGCTATACTTCCAATATAACTTCAGTAAAAGTATGGTTGAGAGAGTAAACAACCATACTTTAAAAATATTATTTTAATTGTTTACTAGCTTCCACACTACATTTAATTTCTAGCATTTAGTTTTTATGCCGAACAATAATAATACTTTCCTCTAATACACTATAATCGTAATTAAATAAGATGATCTATAAGTATTTTAAGGATATTTGTTTATGGAACGATTTCTATTTTCTCTATTATTATGTTCTGCTTCATTAGTATATACGGATAACTTGCAAACCAGCAGTTAGAGAACATCCTGCCTCATAAGATAATATATTCCAAATTTACGCACCTGAATAAACTTTTTTTGCACCGCAAGCAGAAAGCGTTACATTTAGCGAAGGACTACAATTTATATTCTATAACAATAAAACTAAATACATAGTCTATCTGTCAGCTATAGAGATCGCCTCAACTGAAGACTATATAAATGCATTAGGATTAGAAAACGTATCAAAAGATGATAAAGAAATCCTAAAAATTAGAGATATACATAATATCAATTGCAACGTTACTCAAATAAAACTCTTAATCACTTATAAGAGCAAGGTTTTTATTATAAATGAAGCTAATGATAAACCTTTAAGAGTGTTGATTATTGATGAAAAAGGTAAACGTGTTGATTTCATTAAAATCAAAGGACTCACTATTCACTATAGAGCAAGTGGATTCAATGATGAGCACTTATCAATCAAGGAGAGGCTAATAATGGATATGCTAACAAAAAAAGATTTAAGAAAAATACTTGTAAAATAGTATGGAGACCAAACAAAGGGCTGGAAAATAAGTGAAGACTTAATACTTAAAGTAGCAGAGGTTATTGAAAAATCTGGAGAGTGCAGAGCTGTGTTACTCTAATAACCAACAATGTACGCTTCTCCTTATATCAGCATTAACAGCTTAGGAAGCTAGTTTACATTAACTATTAAGAACAACTCTCTTCTACAAGATTCATAGAAGAGAGTTGTTTAATTACGCTAAGTTAAGGAGCAAAACCAAAACCACCTTGTGACCCTATTAAACTAGCACCACAAGATGTTTTCATATTAGTTAGTGTAATAGGTACTTGAGTAAAGCCCATACCACCAGCCCCCTCTATAACTGAATAGACTCCTTGGCAGTCAGGACAAGGACAATATACCTTATCACCAATGCCAACAGATGGAATACCATTAAAGTCACACCCAGCAAAAGCACTAATTACTCTGCCACCATGATCTGTAATATCACCTAAAGACAGAATTGTCTGAATTATTTTAACCAGTAAACCAACTATTACAATAATAATCGCCAATACCACCATTACTACTACAATAGTTAACACTGTTTTAATTACTTTAGCTGTAGCCAGCAAAGCAGTTGCGGCTAATAATGGTAATCCAGCCGTTGCTGCAACTGTAATTGCAGCTGCTGATGCAGCAGCTACGGAAATACCCAGTTGAGCTGCTACGGCTGTCACTGTCAATGTATTACTCGCTACCAATGGCGCTATTGCTGAAGAAACTGTAGCTGCAGTTGTTGTACCTAACTGAGCTGCGATAGCTGCTACTAATTCTGTTGGCATGATTTATTCCCCTTCTATAACTAAACTCTTTAATAAGGCTATTGAAATCTCTTAGTTCAAACCTGTTATAAATTACTTAATATCATGATTTACAGCTTTTTTTATTTAATAAAATGCCTATTATGATGTTTACTATTAACACATTCCATAATGCTTTACCCATAAAATAATTTGCATTAACAACACCTAGCACCCTACCAAAAACACATCCTGTAGTACATAAAATATCCAATTAACATCTACTGGGCCTCCTATTCTTTCAAAATCATAATTTAGGCCTAATATTTCATCTTTAAAGCTTAAAGATGAAATATTTGAAGAAAACGTTGTTCCTGCTACTTACTACTGTTAATCATCAATAACAGCTCTTTTGTATCAATCTCCTTAGTATACTGAGCAAACTTACCTTCTTTAGTTTGGTAGTTCACAATAATCTTATGTGTAAAAATATTAATCTTTATGTTCTGTGAAACTAATACATAATGAGGTGCATAAGTTACATTATCTTTTTTCCAATCCGCTTTCTCCTTTTCAAAGAACTGAATAATATCTTCTGTCATAACAAATGGGCGCTGTTCGATTCGTTTACCCGCTTCATATAATTCATACTGAAAATTATTCTGTAGTAACTGAATAGGAAACTCAGCCTGACAAAAAAATAAACAACCTAATACACTAACTAAAATATTTTGCATAACTATATACCAGTCCCTCTACGAGCTTGAATCATGTTAACAATATGATGATACTGCTGTGCTGAGTAGTCTCTACAACTATAAGTAAGCACATTGTATTTTGCCCTATTTCCAACCTGCTCTTCCATATAATCAATTATTAGCTGATCTTCTTCTGGTGTAGTAGCAAAAGTACTTACTACTTTAGTTGCAGGATCCCAATCCTCATAAACAACTCCCGATCCTTTACCACCCCTAGCTGGCTGACCAGAACCAGAAGAGCCAGAGGGCCTTGATGATCCAGAGGATCCTAGTACTCCACCACTATTACTAGCTGAGGATTTAGCATTAGCATCATCTACACCAAAACTAATTGCTTTTTGTAAGGTGTTTGTTGTTGGATCAAAAACTTCAACTTTTCTATGCCAGCCACCTACAGCATTTGTATTAACTAAACGAATATCTAATCCATATGGATCCACATAATTAATAGAGTTACTTGGATAAATATAAGTATTTAATCCTCCCTTAAATCCAATTGGGTCATGAGTCACATAACGCCCTAACTCTGGCAGGTAATATCTATTACTATTATAGTATAGCCCAGATTCTTCATCTTCAAATTGACCTTGGAAGCGAATAGGTTGGTCGATATGTCCCACTATATTTTTTACTGCTTTCCAATCATCTGCTTCAGCGCTCCAAAGTTCTTCACCCGTACTACTGGTTAATTTAAGTGGTGTACCTAAGTGATCGGTATGATAGAAAGCAATTTGTAAGTTTTCAGGCTTAAATACTAAATCCATCGGTAACTCTAAGTTGGCCTCTTCAAACTGTCTACGGCATTGACGTATTTCAATGGGCACTTCCATTTCATCATGTTCAATACTCAATAGTGGTACAAAGGTATTAGGTTGGTACACAATGGTACGTTCCCTATTATTCTTAGTTTCTGAGCACAATGTATCACCCAACCAACCATAACGGATTGTATTTTTTTGCTGGCCGTTATCAATGACTTTACGGATTCGTCTTGAGAAGGCATCGTAGGTGTACTCTGTGTGTAGTATTTCTGCTGTACCACTGCGGGTTAGTTTAATTAGACGGTTAAGTGCATCGTATTTCATATCTAACCGTGTCCCATCTGCACGTTGTATGCGGCTTAGGTTTCCTGCATTATCGTATTGGTACTGATTACCATTGAGTTCGGTAATTTGGTTAGTTGCCCATACGGCTTTTGCAGCCTTGACTTTTTTACCCTTAACTTTCTCAGCTGTCACAGAACGTTGATGAAGTTTTTGCGCCAATAATTCTGGGTTTAGAATTGCTAGTAGCTCATCCCCCTCATCCTCCACCACCGTTTTTTGCTTGGTGGTTAGTAGTCGTGGCCCATCTACAGGGAGATAACGATTCCCTGCAGGGTCAAAGTGGTAGTTAAAGGCTTGATCATTATGTTGGCTACCCACTAAACGGCCTGAGTCATCATACTGATACTGAATGTTTGGCAATAGGTTATCAGCAATTTGTTTAAGTTGGCCTAGTTGGTCGTATTGATATTGGCGTTGCCATTGGTTAGCGCCCATCATCACTGTTGTATCTGCTAGTTGACCTAATGGGTTGTAGTTAGTATGGGCTTCAAATAATGGCTCTTTTGCTCCCGTTACCATTGCCTTACGCACAATTTCTCGGTGTAGTTGGTCGCGCTCAAAGAGCACTTCCACCTGATCAACCATGAGTCCATGTAAATGGCCTGGCCCATAGCGCATCCAAGAAACAGCAGGGGCATTGTTATAGGCTGTTTTTTCAAGGTTACTCATAATATCAAAAGTTTGATCCACCTGATAATACCAGTTATCGTCTAGGTGAGTTTGTGATTCACGCACCAAACGCCCAGCTCGGTCATAATCATAAACAACCGATACGGCTAAGTTAATAGCTGAAGCTAATAAGCCATCTTTACGCCAGATGAAATGCTCAGTTAACACCCCATGTACATCTGTAGCTGGTAGCTGGCGTTCAGTTACACGCCCCATAGGATCGTATTTATAGTTGATCTTACGACCTAAACTATCGGTTACTGCTACCATTTCATCAGCTACGTTGTATTGGTATTGTTTTACTGTGCCATCAAAGTCTTTTTCTTGCACTAGCCGATCTAGTACATCGTACTCAAAACTAGCCACAGCCTCATTTTCGTTAATTACTTGAACTACACGGCCTGCTTTGTCATAGCTGTATTTAACTTCAAGCCCAGCAGGGTCAATGGTTTTAATCACACGGCTAAAGCGGTCATACTCCATACGTGTTTTCAATTTTTTAGGATCAATCACAGCAATAACACGGTCTAAGATATCATATTGGTATTCAATCTGCTTTCCATCAGCCATTTTTACTTTGGTTAAACGGTCTTTATTATCATACTCATAGCTGATTTTTTCACCCTGTGCATTGGTTTCACTAAGTAAGCGACCATTGGCATCATAATCTTTTTGTAGCATATTGTTACTACAATCGGTATAGTTCTTTAACTGACCTACTTCATTCCATTCTAATTTTTTCACTCCATCTTTAGCATCAATAATCTGTGTCGGATTATTTGGCAATGTAGGATTATCATATTGATACTTAGTCACTGCTCCTGTAGGTTCAGTAATAGAAATTAGATTACCTTGTTTATCATACACCATTTGAGTAAACTGCCCTTCTGGAGCGATAATTTCCAAAGGCTTTCCAGTTTTTTGATCTAACTTATAAGTCCACTGTCCACCATCAGGCATAGTCATACCAATTAATCGACCTTTCTCATCTAACTGGTTTAATTTCTTGCGACCTAATGGGTCTACAGTAGCTACAAGGCGTCCCAATCGATCATACTCATACTCAATACGACTACCATCTGCACGCTCATAGGCAGTCCAACGTTGTAAACCACCTGTACCATTAAAATAGTAACGCTCTATACGATCAAGACTATCTTTCACTTCTGTGTGATTATCTTGATAAGTATAGTAATAAATTAAGCCATCTTCCTCTGCTTGTTCAATTACCTTACCTTGAGGATTATAATGGTTCCACTTATAGCGGATAGTGCGACCTGTTGGTTGGCTTAATTTAGTCATCATATGACTTTCCCACTCAAAGCTTACAACTAACTCACGATCCTTGTTATAAACTTGTTCTAAGTCACCCTCTTCATTAAAACTGTAATGTACTAACCAAGTAATATCTAATGTTTCGCTATTAATTTGTAAAGGAACATCTTCTAATTTAGTCACATCTTTTAATAAGCCTACACTGTGTAAACGGTGCCCTGTATCGTGCTCAACAGCAGTAGGGTATTGTGTATAAAAGAAAATATAAATAGCATTTGCACTGTCTTGTACAGCATATAAATGACCAAATTCATTCCAACGATAAAGTGTTTTATGTCCATTTTTATACAATTCTTGCTGTAAACGCCATTTCCCAGCAATTTGTTTTATTACAGATACATTACCTTCCTTCATTAAAAAGTAAGCCGTACTATCCTCTCTTAGCTCTTCTGGTACTACATGCCACATTTCATCCCATACCAATACAATATCAGATGTACCACCACGACGAATCCAGAACTGTTCTGAAGCAGAATATAAACCTTGACCTGGCTGAAGTGCACTAAAATGAATACGACGACCTACTGTATCAATCACAATCGTACTATTATCATAAACTTCCAATCCAATGTTCTCACCCGTAATTGACCAGCCTTGACCTAAGCTACTACAACGGCCATCTCTTGAATTATAACTACGACTAAATACAAAAGGAGTAGGTGCTGGCTGTGAAAAATCTACCTTAGCAGGTAATACTTTAGCACCTAAAATAGGGTTAACAGGGCCTCCCACTAAAGGAGAATTAGGACACATGCAATCACTCATACCCTCAGCTTCATTTAATAAGGGTTCAGGTATAACAATTTTGGGTGAATTAATTGGTACTGCTTGGCCAAATTCATTACCTGCTACACTTTGATAATAATTTGGAGGTGTCACTCCCATTAAACTAATAGGTGGTCTAGGTACTGCTGGGGTACCCACACCGGGTACGCCAATACCTAAATGTACTGCGGGGCTACTACTTATTCCACTACCATCAATTTTTAGAAAATTACCACCAGCTTGTAAAGTAATTTCTGCGCCTGCATCTATCACTACTTTACTACCTGCTTGAAAATGAATTTCATTTCCAGCCATAGCTAAATAATTAACCGCTGCACGCATATGTAAGGTTTGATCAGTAATCACCGAGAAATCTAAATTAGATTGTACTCGACGCTCCCTATTTACAAATAAGTTATCGTCTCCAACAATATGATGCATTCGATTATTAGTAACTTCTAGTATTTCATTATTACGAATTTGTGTAGATTTGGTGTTTAATACCTCAACATTTATATTATTAAGTACGCGTGTATTCTGATCCACCTTTACTTCTGTATTCATTACATTAAATACTTGAGTATTTAAATTATTATGCACTTTTACTGTTTTATCATGTAAAACCTCAGTTCTCATATCATTAAGCACTTTGGTATTCATATCTTTTTGTGCATGAATATAAATTTCTTCTTGGTCTTTTTTATCCTCTATGCGTAACTCATTAGACCCATTGCCTCCTTTAGAACTATTGGTCTTAAACACTGTACGCGTTTTATTTGCTGGCAATTCATAAGGTACTTTATTAACACCATTATGAATTGCCCCTGTAATTAGTGGATTATCGGGATCTCCCTCTAAAAAATCAACTTTAACCTCCATACCGATGCGAGGTATAACAACACTTCCGTAGCCATTATGAGCCCAATTGCTTGCTACACGAATCCAATGTGAGCTATTTTCATCATAAGTACCCTCACGATCCCAATGAAATTGTACTTTAACACGACCATAATCATCACAATAAATTTCTTCATTTTTTGGTCCAGTCACAATGGCTGTTTGAACACCAAAAACTTTAGGTTTTAGATGTAAGCTTTTAGGTCTATGGACAACCATATGTGGTGTAGCTACTAAACAATTACGGTAGCCTTGACTGAAATTATCAAAAGGGAAGTGTAATTCTTCTGCTATTGGATATTTAAAATATTTATTTAATTGTGTAGGTACAAGGCCAGCCGCTGACACTTCTCCACCTAACGCTTCTAGTACTTGAGGCTGTCTAGCTTGGTGCTTAATTTGCTTAATCAACCAAGGTTGTTCTGCATCTAAACTATCTAAAACTGGATATTCTTCTACAGTTACAAAATAACCGGCATGTAAATCAGGTACATCTGAGTAAGCTTCTGCTTGTATGTGATCCACTCTTAACCGTTCTATCTGTATCTCTGCATAACGTTGTGCTTGTTGTTGGTTTGAATGATATTGAGGATAATCATAATATTCAAGCTCAGCCTCAACTGCTTGATTAGCTTTCTCATTTAATATCCCTTTTGCACTACCCTCAGGAATTTTCATATTTTCAAAATTATAATTACGGTAACAGCTCGAAGTTGTTGCACTAGCTAAATTAACATCAAACTTCTTAAATACAGGATCATCTGCCACCATTCCTGTATCACTGGCATATCTTACAGTGTTAGCAATAGATGGGAAAAATGGTTGCGAATCAGTAAATACTAGCTGATGACTGTCTTGACTAAACTCATAGTGTTGAGCAATACCCTCTTCTTCACAGAGACGATGAATAAAGTGTGCATCACTTTCATCATACTGAACGCAGAAATCCCTTGGTATATAAACTTCTTGATCTTTAAATTTAAACTCAAAACCGTTTTTATCTGATTGCTGTAAACTATACTCATTCAAAATAACGGTAATAATTTCTGGCACTGTTTTACCCACAAAAGTGCGTTGATTAACCCGCTTATATAAATGTGTAAACCGAGGGGCTAGTATCACAGTATATTGTGCATAGTGTCCTCCCACAGGCCCTCTTTTTACAGAATGAATAATTCCATGAATTCCTTTGTTTTCTTTAGCAAAAGACAGATAAGCTGGCTTACTTAATAATTTTGTAATATCGTAACGAATATGCTTATTGACTAGGGTAATTTCGAAGGCATACTCAGCATCTATTGATTCAATACCATCAAAGCCAAGCACTTGTAAACCCGTATTAGTTAGCCCTTCAATTTCAAGTGCACAAATAGTTTCATTAGCATTATGAAACATAATGATACTCCTTTCACTCAAATAGTTTTATTATTCCCTTTATACATTTTATTTCTCCCTGCGAAACAATATAAAACTATTTTTTCACATAAATATTAGACTTTAGTATTAGGGCATTAACTAAAACTTTTTTATAAATATACTGCCATATTCTTTTAAAAATCTGCCGAATAGTTTGCTAGCAAAACGATAAAGAGTATTTTTTATTAATACACACATTTATGTCATCTTTTTAACTATGACAGTTAAATATCATATATGACCTGTTAATTTATTTTTAAATATTATAAAGTTAGTTATCGTAATGTAGACTAACAAACGACCTAACAAAACAATCTATTATTACCAATGTGTCATATCAAATATATTACTTTATAATGACTTATATCAATATTAAATTAATGAAGCTAATATGCAGATAAAACAACCATTATTTTCGATAACTTTTACCTAAATATCATACTATTTTAAAAATACACCAAAAAATTAAAGTAAAAACATACCTCCTCTATAATGCTATTCACTATAATTAAATTCTTATCGACTAACTCTATTAAATCAAACTGATCTATTAACGTATGTTTTAGTAATTAAACAGATGTTATATTAAATATATCAACTATCCTTTTTCTCTTTTCTAATTCTGGCTTAACTTTTTACCACCATAAAGCTATGATAATCATTCACTGATTAATAGGTATCATTTATGATCGACGGATAAGTGTTCATACAGTAATCCTTATTACACATAAGGATTTTTTCTGTAATTTAATTAACTTGAATATAACAAATGCTGAATACTTTATTAATTATTTATATGATTATAGACAGCATGCTTTTTGGGAAGGTTTGCCTAGCCGTAGTTATAAAAAAGCACTATTAGCTAGGGCTTCTTGTCAAGTTGATAATTTTACTTCAAAGGATATTAAATCACTTATAAAACTTATTCATACTCATAAAGAATCTCTGGACATGCTACATTCACACTAAAAACTCTTTGTCTACCAAATCCGAAAGGATTATAGCCCGGCAATATGACCTCTTTGTAATAACAAGTTTTAGAATTCAAAAATGTCGTCATTTGACCTGTAAAAATTAAAGCTCTCAAAGGTTAGTGCGTAGATTTTTGCGCGATAGCAAATCCTGATATAAAAGTTAAAGCAAATAACATTATCATATATTTTTCATATCAACTCTCTCCATAGATATTAAAATATCTATTTAATATGACAATAAAATTTGGCAAACAATACTATACATTCATATAAGACACTTATTAAAATAAGAAATTTTATAAAACCTACTCCAACCATTAAAAATCATGACTATTTTAAGGAGTAAGTGATGACAACCAAAGATAAAAAGCCTCTAAATAAAGAGGCTTATAATTGTATATTACCAGTTAACCCATCTTGTTGGTGGACAAAATTGTGGTTTGAAAGGAGCATTCGCTGTATATGTTACTTGTGTGATAATATCTCCGCCACCAAAACCTTTATTTGTGTGCCTATAATTACATATTCTATAATTGGTTTTTTTATCAAAACTTTGTGATTCATATTGACTATAAATCCAACCCATATTATCCCATTGTACTGCTGCAAACGCTTGCATAGATAATAAAGAACAACTTAATGCAAATAAAACAATAATTATTTTCTTCATAATATCTCTCCTAGAGTTTCCTTTGAAGCAAAAAACACTACAACCACCTTTCCATTCCAGTAAAGCATATATGAACAGGATATTTTACTTTAGTATACTTTAGTCTAAGAGCTTGTTTTATCATTTACCGATAGACCTCAAGCCTTGCAGCACAAGTTTTTCACAACTTATTACAGCAGCACTTGAACGTAATATGGCTATTCTAATTGACAACGCTTACTATGCTCTTTAGAACAAATTCACCACCACTACAGTAATGCTAGAAATAATATAACCCAATTACTTATTGATATCCTCGACTCCCCATCTGATGCTATCTGCTCAGGTACATGTAGTTCCTATATGAGATTCCAAATTCCACCACGTTTTATTCAACAAACCAACCAAGAATCCCACCGTCACCCTTACCTCAATGCATGTGTTCTACCAGCATTATAATTTTCAGTGATAAGACTTCATATTATGAAAGTTCAAGTAAAAAAACCAATATTAATACCCATAATTATTATTTTAATTTTGATAATAAACTACTTAATATGGAGTCGTATACATAATCAAAATTTTGGTGAGAGTTTTGTTACATAAAAGCAACTAAAATCAATATATCAACTAAACTAGCTACACATATTGAACAAATACTAGTAAAAGAAGGAAACTTTGTTAAAAAGGATCAGCCATTCGTTATCATGCAAACAGACATTTACAATATATTATGCTAATTGCTCCGACAACTCACGTTGTAAAATTAGGTCAAGCTATTTTATTCCAAGGTGCAGGTATTAAAACAGTATAGGTGCCTTTTTTGTGGTTAACTATTTTAGGTCTTAGTTTTTCACTTTTACACTAGCACGTTTTAGAAAAACCATAACTCAAATGACATAACCAATTAAATTAACATGTTACCTATCAAAAAATTTAATTACTCCAACTTAATTAATTATAGACCTATCTTTGCCAAAAAAGCTGACAATTGCACGCTATTTACAAACCTTTTCTTTAGTAAAATATTACCTAATATATTAATATTATTACTATATTATACCAAAGTATAGTTTTGTATTATCTTTTAATTGGTATCCTTAATAACAGTTTTTAATAGGAATATAGGGAGTATTAGGATGATCAATAAAATTAATGAAAAAACTTTTTATTCATTAATAAAAAAAGGACTAAGAGATAAAAAAACACTATCATTATTTATTTTAAATAATAATCACTCAAATAAAAAATTCTATTTTTTTATAAAATCCATTAACAAAATATCCTCTCTTTATCACTATATACTTTTTGAGTATCAATATATCTGGCTTATCAAACCTACAATGTTAAGGAAACTATTTAGTTCTGCATATAACCAGACCTAAGAAAATCTTTCCTCATTCGCTCAAACTAATACTTTAAATAATTCTTGGTTTTAGCAAAACATTATCCAATTTCTTTGATATTAGCTTCCGTCATAAACATGATAATTACATTGCATCAATGTGGCTTTATTATGTCTTAATGTTTATAGGTTATAAAAAAATGAAAAATGTTAAACTAACCCCTTATCAGTCAATTTTCTATTATGAGTGGTTATCTAATCCTTTGCGCAGTGATTATAATATTGTGATAGATAATACTGTATTAGGTAAAATAGATGTACAACGATTTGCTGACTGTTTTAATAAAATATTTAATGAACATTTTATAACACGCCATACCATTTCCAATCAACCAGAAGGCATATGCTGGATTCCCTCTCCCCCTATTAAAAATGCTATTACCTATCATGATTCGCCGCTAACTGATGATGAACTTTATAACATCGTTACCTCTCCCTTTAATTTAGAAAAAGATCTTTTAGCAAGAATACATCTAATCAAATTAGCTAATGAACAATATCGGATACTATTCGTTTTTCATCATATTGTTGTAGATGGTATTAGTACCCAAGAAATATGGGAAAAGATTCGTAAAAATTATAATGGCATTAATTATGAAATCCCTACTCTTGAAACTCAAACAGAAATGCATCAAGGACTTCATAATACCTACCAACATATACTCACCACTCAAAAAGAGCAAATGGAATCGTTCTGGAAAGAACATTTAGAAGAAGTACAAAGCATTGATTTATCTTTTTTAAAAACAACCAATATTGTCCCTAAAAAACAAAGTATACCTTTTATCACCGAGTATTTATTTAGTTATGATGAGCAAGTAGATAAGCAACTAAAAACTCTACGTCGTAAATATAAAATTACTACTTACATGTTTGGCCAGTTAGTAATGGCTTTACTACTGCATAAAATGACAAGACAAACCAATATCCCTCTTGTTTATCCAGTTGCTATGTTAGAAGGTAAAGATTTATTTTATGGTGCCCATGTTAATACATTATTAATTAATTACCATTTTGATGATAACACCACCTTACAAGCTGTTATTAATAACATTACCAAATACTATAAAGACCTTAAAAAATCTAGTGGTAAGTATTTGCCTATCTACGAGATTATGTCTTATGTTGATAATCCTAATATTTTAGATATTGCTTTTGTACAAACCTTTTTCCGTGACCATCAAACTCATCTTAATGGCATTCATGGCGAAAAAATAAATCATGAATTACAAATAGACTTATCTAATAAATTAATTTTTGAACAGGAAGAACATAATAATCATATTAATTATCGCGTTAAATTTGATGATCAACAATTAGATAAGCACCTTGTACAACAATTTATTCAGCTATATCAAAAACTATTTATTCAATTGCTAGACTATCTGGTCAATGACCTTACCCATACCCTAACAAAAGATATTGACTTATTAGATAAAGAAACCTATCAAGCACTAATCTATTCTAAAAACAATACTCAACAACCCTATGCTAATGATAAAACCGTTGTTCAACTATTTGAACAACAAGCTCAAAAAAATCCTGATAACATTGCTGTTATTTTCAATCAAAACAAACTATCTTATGAACTACTCAATCAACAAGCAAACCAATTAGCTCATCACTTACAAACCACTTACAATATCCAACCTGACGACCTCATAGGATTATACTTAGATCGCTCTGAACAAATCATAGTATCTATTTTAGCTATCCTTAAAGCGGGTGCTGCATATGTACCTATGGACCCAGAAGCGCCTGATGAACGTAATGGCTTTATTATGCAAGATGCTAAGCTAAAAGCTATCATTACTCAGGAGCATTTCCAAAGCAAAGTAAATAATTTAGCGTTATCAATACCTGTATTATGTATTGATCAACCAGCTTTTGTGGATTCACTAACACAATATCCAACGCATAACCCTGTAAACACTACGACCCCACATAATTTAGCCTATGTAATTTATACCAGTGGTACTACAGGTAATCCAAAAGGCACATTAATTGAACATCATAATATAAATCGCTTAATTATTAATGCTAATTATGTAGATATTACTGATACTGATCGTTTATTAAGTGTCTCTGGCTATCAATTTGATGCTTCTACTTACGATATTTTTGGTTCTTTACTTAATGGTGCTGCCTTAGTTATAACCAGTAAAGACAATTTATTAAATTTAGAACAATTTAATAAAGTAATTGATGACTATAAAATTACTAATTTCTTTGCTACCACTACTTTTTTCCATACACTCGTTGATGCTGAATTAACCAATCTAGCTAAATTAAAGTATGTATTATTCGGTGGTGAAGCAGTTTCTGCAGTTCATGTTAATAAATTTAGAAAACTTTACCCTCACGTAAAGTTAGTTAATGGTTATGGCCCAACAGAAACTACTACATTTGCTGTAGCTTATCTCGCTAATCAAGCAAATGCTCCTTTTGATCATAGTGTTCCCATTGGCGTACCCCTCACTAATACGACTATTTATATATTAGATGAGCAAATGCAGCCTGTTCCTATTGGCGTTATAGGGGAACTATATATTGGTGGTGCGGGTGTTGGTCGTGGTTATTTGAACAACCCTGAAATGACAAATAAGGTATTTATTAATAATCCTTTCCAAACCGATCAAGAAAAAGCTCAAGGCTATAATAGCAGGTTGTATAAAACAGGGGATTTAGTACGTTATTTAGCAGATGGTAATATTGAGTATATTGGCCGTAATGACTTCCAAGTTAAAATCCGTGGTTTTAGAATAGAATTAACAGAAATTGAAGCTCGCTTAAATAATCATCCTGCCATAAAACAAGCGACTGTTTTAGCCTTAAACAGTGCTACCAATAATAAATATTTAGCTGCCTATTATGTAGCTGATAAAGCCATAGCTGATAATGAGTTATTGAATTATCTACAGCAGTTTTTACCTGATTATATGTTGCCAACTGCTTTTGTTCATTTACTTGCTTTCCCAGTAAATATGAATGGTAAAACTGATCGACGTGCCTTACCTACCCCTTCATTAATTACTCAAGAGCAATATATAGCACCCAGTACAACCATTGAACAAAAGATAGTTGAAGCATATGCGGAATTATTAGGTATTGCAAGTGAAAGTATTAGTATCACTGATGACTTCTTTAGATTAGGTGGCAATAGTATTTTAGCCATTAAATTAGCGAGTAAGTTAGCTAGATTATTTACTAAACAGATCCATGTGGCTGATATTTTTGCTCATCGCTCTGCACGTACCTTAGCTGAATTTATTGATAATGTTAAGGGTGAGCAGATTTCTATTATAGCCCCTGTAGTTGATAACCCTCAACAACAATTATTATCTTTTGCACAAGAGCGGTTATGGTTTATTGATTCTTATGAAGGTGGCAGTGATGCTTATAATATTCCTTTAGTATTTAAAGTAAACCCTGTAGTTGACTTTAGCCTTGTGGAACAAGCCATTATAATAGTAATGGAACGCCATGAAATATTACGCTCACTAATTAAAACAAATTCAGCAGGACTGGGTTATCAACAGGTAATGGATTTACAAACCATGCCTATTGTAATTCATCCTAATCTATGCCTTTCACAACAAGACTTACAAAGTACTATTTATCAACATATCCATCATATATTTGCTTTAGATACAGAATACCCTATTTTTATTAACCGCTATCAATTAGCGAATGAATGTTATCTAGCGATTGTTATCCATCATATTGCCTTTGATGGCTGGTCTCTTGATTTATTTATTAATGAATTTATCCAAGCTTACCAGTATCTTGAAGCCCTGCAAAAAGGGGCTAATGAACAAGCTAAACAGTTAGTATTACCAGCCGTAGAAACCCAGTATAAAGACTTTGCTTTATGGCAACGTCAATATTTACAAGGCAAAGTGTTAGATGATCAATTACACTATTGGCAACAACTACTCGCTGACTATGAACCATTAAATTTACCAATAGATCATGTACGGCCATTAGAGATTGATTACAAAGGCCAAGATATTCATTTTGAATTGGATAGTCAATTAAGCCAACAGTTAAGAACGTTAGCTACGAATTTAAATGTTAGCCTATATACTGTACTACTCAGTGGTTATTATCTGTTATTAGGTACTTTAAGCAGTCAAAAAGATATTGTTTTAGGAACACCTATTGCAGGAAGGCATTATCAGGCTATTGAAAATACTATAGGTTTCTTTGTAAACACCTTAGCACTAAGACAACAAATTAAATCTGAGCAACAACTAGTAGACTTTATTAAACAAACAGGACAATTAGTTAGTGAAGCCCAAAAACATCAGGATTTACCTTTTGAAAAATTAGTAGATGCTCTGCAAGTTGAAAAAGATGCTTCAAGACATCCTATTTTCCAAGTAATGTTTGGCGTACAATCATTTGGTAGCTCTCAATTAAAAGCAATTAATGGTTTATTGGAACATTATCAAGTTGAAGATACACAGTATCAAGTAGCTAAATTCGATATTACTACCACATTAGATGATTCTAATGAAGCAATTACAGGAGTATTTAACTACGCTACTTCTCTATTTAATAAACAAACCATCGAAAATTACATTACTGTCTATCAATGTATACTTAAACAATTTACTAACTTGTGTGAAGAGCAGCAGGCTATTGCCAAATTAAAATTCTTAAATACAGAAACCTATGAAGAATTAATTTATCGTAGAAATAATACTCAAAAACCCTATGCAAATGATAAAACGGTTGTTCAGTTGTTTGCACAACAAGTACAAAAAACACCTCATAATACAGCGGTTATCTTTAATCAAACTAAACTATCTTATGAGTTGCTCAATCAGCAAGCAAATCAATTAGCACAGTATTTACAGACTACTTATCAGCTTCAGCCTAATGATTTAGTTGGATTATACCTTGATCGCTCAGAACAAATTGTTGTCTGTATTTTAGCTATCCTTAAAGCGGGTGCTGCTTATGTTCCTATGGATCCTGATGCTCCCAATGAACGTAATGGCTTTATCATACAAGATGCCAAACTAAAAGCCATCATTACTCAATTGCACTATCAAGATAAGGTAACTTCTTTAGCCATAGACATCCCTGTATCTTGTATTGATCAGCCAGCTTTTGTAAATACATTAGCACAGTATCCAAGCACTCCCCCTATTATTGATACTACTGCCCATGATTTAGCTTATGTTATTTATACCAGTGGTACTACAGGTAACCCAAAAGGTACGTTGATTGAACACCATAATATTAATCGTCTAATTATTAATGCTAACTATGTTGAGATCAACGAAAACGATCATTTATTAAGTATCTCTGGTTATCAATTTGATGCTTCTACTTATGATATTTTTGGCTCTTTACTTAATGGGGCTAGTTTAGTAATCGCTACTAAAGATAATTTCTTGGATTTAGAGAAGTTTAATCAGTTGATTGTTGATTATCAAATTACAAACTTCTTCTCTACCACTGCTTTTTTCAATACGTTAGTAGATGCTAAATTAACTAATTTAGCTCAGTTAAAATATGTATTATTTGGTGGCGAAGCCTCTTCGGCCATCCATGTTAATAAATTTAGAGAATGCTACCCGAATGTTAATTTAGTTCATGTTTATGGCCCTACAGAAACGACCACTTACGCTACAGCCTACTTAACTAATCAAGCAACTGTGCCATTTAAACAAACAGTTACCATTGGCAAACCTCTGACTAATACAACCGTGTATATATTGGATGAACACCTACAGCCTGTTCCTGTTGGCGTTATCGGAGAGCTTTATATTGGTGGTGCAGGTGTGGGTCGTGGTTATTTAAATAACCCTGAAATGACGAATAAAGTCTTTATTAATAATCCTTTCCAAACTGAACAAGAAAGAGCTCAAGGTTACAATAGCAGGTTGTATAAAACGGGGGATCTTGTACGTTATTTAGCAGATGGTAATATTGAGTATATTGGCCGTAATGACTTCCAAGTTAAAATTCGTGGCTTTAGAATCGAATTAGGTGAGATTGAAGCACGTTTAAGTAATTACCCTAGTATTAAACAAACTATTGTTTTAGCCTTAGATAATAATATAGGCAATAAGTATTTAGCTGCTTACTATGTGGCTGATGAGGCTTTAGATAATAATGAATTACTAAATTATTTACAGCAATTTTTGCCTGATTATATGTTGCCTGCTGTTTTTATACATATGCATGCCTTTCCTATTACCAGTAATGGTAAAGCGAATTATAGGGCGCTACCCAAGCCAGTATTTACTAATGCTAAAAACTACCTAGCACCAACTAATAATACAGAACTTCTATTTTGTAATACATTTGCTGAAGTACTGAGATTACAGAATGACACTATCAGCATAGAAGATGACTTCTTCAAATTAGGTGGTGATAGTATTAGCAGTATTCAATTGGCTAATCGCATTAGACAATCATTAAATTATTATCTATCTATTAAAGATATTTTTACTTATCGTACAGTTAAAGCGTTAAGCGACCATGTAATTAAAAACCAAGATAATTTAATACCTACTATTCAATCTGAACAAGGTATTTTAGAAGGTAATATTCCTTTAGCACCTATCCAACAATGGTTCTTTGCTAATAGAGAATTAGGCAAACTACCTGCTTATCATCATTGGAACCAAGCATTTTTAATTAAAGTACCAAAACTTAATATTGAATTACTACAACTAAGCCTTAGTAAATTGGTTGAATATCACGATATACTGCGAGCTACTTATCAAGACGCCTTGAATGGCTATTATCATTCAACTATCACCGTATTACCTTTTGATCATATAGATATCAAAGGCTTTACTGAAGCACAAATTACAAAACAGTTAACCCAATGGCAAAATCAATTTAACTTTACTGAAGGCCCACTCTTCCATATAGGTTATCTTGAAGGTTATGCAGATAATAGCGCACGTATTCATATTGCAGTCCATCATTTAAATATTGATGCAGTGAGTTGGCGAATTATTAAAAATGATCTACAAAAACTTTATCAGTACTTTAGTGAACAAAATGCATCATTAAATAATGCCATTGATCCTAGCACTATTTTAGGTGATAAAGGTACTAGCTATCGTCAATGGATTAATAACCAACAAAATTATCCAATTGTTACTGTACAAGGCTTTGATAATGAACAAGACTATTGGCATGAAATAGTTAGAGGGCTAGATAATTATAATCAACAGTTAACCTCTTATCGGACTGATACACTTAATAAAACTAAAATTCAACTATCAAAAGAACAAACGACGGTATTGCTACGTGATATAAATAAAGTCTATGGCACAGAGATAAATGATATTTTACTCACCGCATTAGCCAGTGCTTTAAAACTTGTCTTTAATCTTAATCAGCATTATATCCACCTTGAAGGACATGGCCGAGAAGATTTATTCAACGATATTGACATTAATAATACTGTTGGCTGGTTCACCTGTATGTACCCTGTTAAACTTGATGTTAAAGAGCAAGGAATTGTACAAAATTTACCTATTATTAAAGATTACTTAAGAAGCATTCCACATCATGGTTTTGGGTATGGCGTATTAGTGGGTTATACCAAACAGCCATTACCTGCTATCTGTTTTAATTATTTGGGTCAATTTGATAGTGATGAGCAAAGCTCATACTGGACATTCAGTAATGAAAACTCAGGAATAGCGATGTCTCCAGACAATCGCAATACTGATTTCTTAGCATTGAATGGTGGCATCCTAAATGGACAATTACAATTCGCAGTGGAAGGCTATTTAAATAGTGCACAGCTTGAATATTTTTCTGTTGCCTTTACTCAACAGTTAGAATGTTTAATTACTGAGTTATTACTTCTAAATCGTAGCTATTTAACTGTATCAGATACTAATCATGTAATTTCTAAAAATTTATTAGATAAAATTCAACACAATAATGAAATAACTGCTATCTACCCTGCTAATAGTTTACAGCAAGGCTTTATATACCACGCAATTGTCCAAGGTGAATTAGATAATGCTTATCGTATCCAGATGATTTGGGATTACCACAATGCATTACAAACTGATTTACTTCATAAAGCATGGCAACTTTCCCAAGCTAAACATCCCACATTACGCTTAAGATTTTCTTGGGATGAAGATTTTATCCAAATTGTTGATAAAACCAATAGCTTTGGCTGGCAGTTTATTGACTTAACTGATCAATCAGAAGAGCAACAATTATCTACTACGGCCAATTTATTAGAAAAAGATCGTCAAATTAATTACAACCTCTCTAAAGGGGGATTATTTAGAATCTATCTAATTAAATATAAAGAGCAACATTACCGTTGTATCTTTAATAATCATCATGCCATTCTAGATGGTTGGAGTATTCCTATTTTAATGCAGGATGTCCATCAAAATTATTTAGCACTACTTAACAATCAACCTATTAATATACAGGAAGATAAAAGTTATTTAGCGGCGCAAGCGTTTTTACAAGCACAAACACATAAAACAGACGAGTTTTGGAAAAATTACCTTAATCAAGATAATCAAGAAAACTTAGAAAGTCTTCTTAAGCCAGAGATGCGTCATATAAACTTAAATGAACATCGTTATATTGAAGACCCTCAAGAACTTTCTATAACTATTGCTAAACAGCAAGGTGAAAAACTTATACAGTTATGTAAAACACATGAGTTTACCTTAAATGCATTGATGCAATATTGTTGGCATCAACAACTAAGCATTTATGGTAATACAGATATTACAACACTAGGTATGACTGTCTCAGGTAGAAACCTGCCTGTTGATGGCATAGAAACATCAGTAGGTCTTTACATTAATACCCTACCCATTACCTTAGAGCATACTGAAGATACATTAATTAGTATTGTTAAAAATTTACAAACCCATATTAATAATGTAAATAATCACAGTAACGTAAGTCTTACAGAATTACAAAAATCTGCTAATCGACTTTTTAACTCATTATTTGTTTTTGAAAACTATCCTGTTTCAGATAGCAACAATGAGCAACTTAAAATAATCTTTAAAGAAGGTAAAGAAAAATTAGACTACCCTCTAGGTATCGTAGTTTATGAAAAAGCAGGCGAAATTAACTTTAAAATAAAATATGCGGGTGAGCTATTTAATCAACAAACTATTACTAGGATCTTACAAGGTGTTGAATTAACACTTGAACAACTACTTAATAATCCTAATATCCATGTTAACCAATTAAAACTGTTAACAGCACAGGAACACACCCAACTTATTCAAAATCAAGTAGCAAAAACTGTACCCTTTACTCAAAACAAACTGATTAGCCAGTTATTTGAAGAACAGGTTCAACAAACACCTAATAATATTGCATTAGTATATGAAGATATTCAATTCACCTATCAAGCATTAAATGACTACACCAATCAATTAGCTAATTATTTAAGACAACGGTTTGTTATAGAGCCAGATGATTTAATAGGATTATATCTTGATAAATCTGAGCATATGGTCATCAGTATCTTAGCTGTACTTAAAGCTGGTGCAGCTTATGTGCCTATGAGCCCACAAACGCCTGTTGAACGTACTCAACTAATGATTACAGATACACAGTGCAAAGCGGTATTAACTAATCAGCACTACTATAGTAAGTTAAATAGTATAGTCCAAAATTATAATACTGAAATAATAGATATAGATAATCCAACATTAATCAATACACTAGTAAAATTAGATAAACAAAATATTATTAGCCAAACTCAAGCCAGTAACTTGGCTTATATTATCTATACAAGCGGTACTACAGGCCTTCCCAAAGGTGTAATGATTGAGCATCATACATTGGCCAATCTTGCTACAGTACAACAAGATATTTTAGATTTAGCGCATTGTGATCTACAACACAAACCTAAAAATGTACTCTGGTATTCCAGTTATGTATTTGATGCTCATGCCTTTGAAATTTACAACGCCTTATTGAATGGTCATTGTTTACATGTTCTAGCAGAACATAAACGGTTAGATTTTACAGCCTTAGCTACTTATATAAAAGATCGCAATATAGACTTTGCTTTTATACCACCTGCTTTACTAGATAAAAATGAAACGCTACAACTACCTGTTTTAACGGTAGGTGGTGAAGCGACTAGTAAGGAATTAGTTAATCAATATTGTCAACAGGGTGTAAAATTAATTAACGTATATGGCCCTAGCGAAACTACCGTTTGGGCAACTGCTCATGCTTACAAAAAAGATGATATTAATACCAATATTGGTCAACCAATTCATAATGTTTGTACCTATATCTTAGATAAATATTTACGGCCAGTACCTACAGGTGTGATAGGTGAGCTTTATATCGGTGGTGCTGGTGTTGGTCGCGGCTATTTAAATAATCCTGAAATGACTAATAGTGTCTTTATTAATAATCATCTGCAAACTGCTGAAGAAAAGGCTCAAAGTTATAATAGTAGATTATATAAAACAGGTGATCTTGTACGTTATTTAGCAGATGGCAATATTGAATATGTTGGCCGCAACGACTTCCAAGTTAAAATTCGTGGCTTTAGAATTGAATTGGGTGAAATTGAAGCACGTTTAAATGAATACCCTACCATTAAACAAGCTATTGTCTTAGCATTAGATAGCACTACAGGTAATAAATACTTAGCCGCTTACTATGTAGCTGAGGAGTTTATAACCGACGATGAACTATTGAGCTACTTACAGCAGTTTTTACCTGATTACATGCTACCTGCTGCATTTGTTCATTTGACATCCTTCCCTGTTACTATCAATGGAAAAATTGATCGCCATGCCTTGCCTAAGCCATCATTAATTAGCCAAGAGCTATATATAGCCCCTAACACAAAAACTGAACAACAGTTAGTAGAAAGTTATGCAGAGTTTTTAGGTATTGCAGCTGAAACTATTAGTATCTCAGATGATTTCTTTAGGTTAGGTGGTAATAGTATTTTAGCGATTAAGTTAGCCAGCAAAATTACTAGATTATTCGCCAAACCTATCCATGTAGCTGATATCTTTGCTCATCGTTCAGTGCAAGCTTTAGCAAAATTTGTTGAAGAGTCACAGGGTGAACATGTTTGTATAGTCGCTCCCGTTATTGATAATCCTCAGCAACAACTATTATCGTTTGCCCAAGAACGCTTATGGTTTATTGACTCTTATGAGAATGGCAGTAATGCTTATAATATTCCATTGATATTTAAATTAGCATCTTCTATTGATCTTGCTATTCTGGAACAGGCCATTATAAAAGTAATCGAACGACATGAAGTATTACGTTCTGTCATTAAAACTAATAGTGATGGCTTAGGCTATCAGCAGATACTTCCATTAGCTACTACTCCTTTTGTGGTTGATACCTTTATATGCTCCTCACAAGAAGATTTAGATCAACATATTTACAAGCATATACATCGCGTATTTAAGCTAGATAGAGAATTGCCTATTGCTGTTAACCATTATTTACTAGGTAATGATAATTATATCAGCATGATTATTCATCATATTGCTTTTGATGGTTGGTCAATAGAACTATTGATTAAAGAGCTAACACATTATTATCAATACCTTACTGCCCTACAGCAAGGAAAAATTGAACAAGCGGAGCAATGGTTATTACCAGCTATTGATATTCAATATAAAGATTATGCTCTATGGCAACGTCAGTATCTACAAGGTAAAGTATTAGATGAACAACTACAATATTGGCAACAACAATTAGCTGATTATCAACCATTAAATTTACCAACTGATTATGTACGTCCGTTACAAATAGACTACAGTGGTAAAGATATTAATTTTCAGCTAGATGCTAAACTCAGCCAACAACTACGCTCTTTAGCTGCTGAACTCAATGTAAGTTTATATAGCGTATTATTAAGTGGTTATTACCTATTATTGGGTGCTTTCAGTAATCAACAAGATATTGTCATTGGCACACCTATTGCAGGAAGACATTATCAAGCTATCGAACAAACCATTGGTTTATTTGTTAATACCTTAGCATTAAGACAACAGATTTCAGCTGAGCAAACACTCGTTGAATTTATTCAACATACAGGGCAATTAATCATCGATGCACAAAAGCACCAAGATCTACCCTTTGAAAAACTAGTAGATGTTATGCAGATTGAAAAAGACTCCTCAAGACATCCTATTTTCCAAGTTATGTTTGGTGTACAGTCTTTTGGTAATAATCTAACAACAGACACAGAACAGTTATTTATTCCTTATCAAGCAGCGGGTACTGAGTATCAAGTAGCTAAATTTGATATAACCACCATGTTAGATGACTCTAAAGAAGCTATTACAGGTATATTTAACTATGCTACACGGTTGTTTGATGAACAAACCATAATGCATTACATTACTGTTTATCAATTCATACTTGAGCAATTTGCTAGTTTATGTGAGAAACAACAAACCATTACACAACTAAACTATTTAAACAGAGATACCTTTGCAAAAACCATTTATCAATGGAACCAAACGCAATGCGATTATCCTAAAAATATGACTATTCATGCGCTTTTTGAAAAGCAGGTGCAAAAAACACCTAATAATATTGCGATGGTGTATGAAGATAATCGCTTAACTTATCAACAACTCAACCAAAGCGCCAATAAGTTAGCTCACTACTTAAGAGATAACTTTGCAATACAAGCAGATGATCTGGTAGCACTTTGTTTGGACCGCTCACAACATATGCTAATTAGTATTTTAGCTATCCTTAAAGCAGGTGGTGCTTATGTTCCTATGGATCCACAAGCCCCAGCTGAGCGTATTAGCTACATGCTTGCAGATACTAAAACCAAGGTCGTTTTAACCACCAACACAAGTTATGATAAGGTCAAAGCATTAGCGACTACAGATCAAGTAGTTATTAATTTACAAGCACCAGAAACAATACTTGAAATTACTAATTACAGTAGTGATGATTTAACAACAGTAGCACAACCTAACAACTTAGCTTATGTTATCTATACCAGTGGTACAACAGGCAATCCAAAAGGTGTAATGTTAGAACATCAAGGCGTGGTTAATCGTATTGTTTGGATGCATAATCAATATCCTATCACCGAGCAAGACCATATCTTACAGAAAACTAACTATACCTTTGATGTATCTGTATGGGAATTGTTCTGGGCAAACTGGTATGGCGCCTGTATTGTTTTTGCACATCCAGAACTTTATAAAGATAATCTTTATTTAGCTGAGTTAATAGAACGCGAACAAGTAAATGTATTACACTTTGTACCCTCAATGCTAGTAGCTTTTGTTGAAACATTAGCCACCCAAACAGAATTACAATCTAAAGTACAAAACTTAAAGTATTTATTCTGTAGTGGTGAAGCACTAAATCTTTACGAAGTTAAAAAATGCCATAGCTTGATACCTAATTGTGAAATACACAATCTATATGGTCCTACTGAAGCCACAGTAGATGTTTTATATTACGATTGTAACAATCCTGATATAACTGATGTACTAATTGGTAAGCCTATTGCTAATACATCTGCCTATATTCTCAATGAACAACTACAACCTGTTCCTATAGGAGCTGTTGGTGAGCTATATGTAGGTGGTGATGGTGTCGCTAGAGGCTATCTAAATAACGCTAGCCTATCCGCTGAACGTTTTATTGCTAATCCTTTCCAAACAACAGAGGAAAAACAGCAACACTATAATAGTCGTATTTATAAAACAGGCGATCTTGTTCGTTCTTTACCAGATGGCAATATACAATACTTAGGACGTAATGATTTCCAAGTAAAAATCCGTGGTTTTAGAATTGAATTAGGTGAAATTGAAGCACGTCTAACACAATACCCAGCAATCAATCATAGTATTGTAATAGCATACGAGCATTCATCAGGCAGTAAATACCTTGTGGCTTACTATACATCACCACAAGAGATTGACTCACAACTACTACACGACTATTTGCATAAAAATTTACCTAGTTACATGATACCTAGTTACTTTATGCATTTAACTGAACTACCTATTACCTCCAATGGAAAACTAAATAGGAGAGCCTTACCAAAGCCGAACTTTACTGAAACCATTACCTATGTTGCACCTGAAAATGCTATTGAAAATACCCTCTGCCAAGTATTCTCTAGTGTCTTAAAAATTTCAAATACTGAAATTAGTATGCTAGATAATTTCTTTAAATTAGGCGGTAATAGTATTTTAGCAATGTTACTAAACAATAAAATTAACGAAGCTTTTAAAATTAAACTACGTTTAGTGGATATTTTAACTACCAACACTATTCGAGAATTAGCTATAAAAATTGCCAATGCTAAAGAGCAGTTTAATCCGATAATGCTATTAAATAGTGCCCAAGACAAACCACAAATGTTTATGATTCATCCAGGTCTGGGAGGCTGTGAAGTTTACAACTCCCTAGCCAATAAATTGAGTGGACATCATTACTGTTATGGAATTGATTCATATAATTTCTATCATGAGCAAAAAATTGATGATCTAACTTTATTAACTCAATACTACTTAGAGCATATTGATACAATACTTAATAAAGATGAACCCATTACCTTGCTCGGTTGGTCTTTAGGTGGACAAATTGCATTAGAATTAGCCGCTAATTTAGAAGCAAGAGGTATAAAAGATATTAAAGTTTATCTACTGGATACATGGCTATTAAATGAAGATGATTTAAAACTAAATGATCAACCCATTGATCTTATCAATATAATGGAGGAACTAAATATACCTGCATATTTAAAACCCAAAGTAAAATCCATGATGGAGATTGATAATAAACTTTCTGTACAACCTTTATCGAACAAGCTGAAAAAAACTCAAGTTGTATTATTTAAAGCTAAAGAAATTAATGGTTCTACAGAACTCTACCAGAGATATCCATTAAATAATATTGATGCTTATATTACTTATCCTAATCAACTACAACTTGTAGAAATAGACTCTAATCACTACAAAATACTTGAAAAGGAACAAGAGATTATAAGCTATATCACTGAATTAGTCAGTTAATCACTTTATTCCATACCCCATCAAACAATTACTTTTTGTTTGATGGGGTTTCTTATATATTATGAACTATATTTATTGTGCCTCTATAAAAGGATTGGACTGGTCTCACCTTCAGTCTCAGAAAAAAATACTTAATAGCTCGTCTCAAAAAGATCTTGAACAATTTAGATTTAACGAAGATAAATATCGATCTTTAATAGGTAAAATGCTATTACTTTATATACTAAAAAAACATGAGAACTTTCAAGGAAACACTCTACCTGATATCAGTTACAATAATTATCGAAAACCATCTATTGATTTTATGCAAGGTGGCTTTAATATTTCGCACTCTAATAATTGGGTAGTTTGTGCTTATAACGATCAAGGAGCTATAGGAGTAGATATCGAAAAAATAGTACCTATTAATATTCATGAATACCAGCAAGCACTAACCCACAATGAATATAACGCTTTTCTAAACAATAACAATATTGATTTTTTTCAATTATGGACTTTAAAAGAGGCCATTATGAAAGCAGAAGGCAGTGGCTTCTTTTTATCTCCTACTTCCTTTGAAATACCTTTTCCATTTACTAATCATCGTCAAATAAATATCAAAGAAAATAATTGGTACTTATATTCCCAAAGCTTTCAAGACCAATATATGCTTTCCATAGCTTCCTCTCATAATACCCAATCAGAAATCATGGTTACTATGCTGCCAAACACAATATTACTAACCTAACCTATAAATACTTTGTCTGTGTATATCCTTGTTGAGGACTTTCATTTACTTCAACTATTTGTTTCAAAGCAACCTGCCCAATAGGTAATGACTTTTCCAATAATAGCTCACTGCCCTGTTTAGCTAACCAAGTCTGTAGTTTACCAAAGTCACCACACCATAAAGTTTCAATATCTGTGTCTCGTTGTCTATTTTCAGTTGCAGTAAACCTAACTGCACGTATTTGAAGTCTGGGATTTTCTGCTTTACCCGCTAACTCTATACCATATCCTGGAGTGGCAGGATTACGAATGACTAATTTTCCCTCTTTCGCCCATTGCGTTTGCATTCCTTCTCTTACTTCATACCCTAGACTTGCCAATCCTTGTAAGATTGTTTGTTGTCGGTAAGTAGCTATTGTTGCTTGTCTAATCTCTGTTAATTGAAGTTCACAATTGTTAATTAATTCTTTAAGTTCTTGTATAGTTGCTTTATCTAAAGCTTGCATATCAATATTTAATGGATTAGCTGTTGTTTGTCGTAGCTCTGCTAATATCAACTCCAGTTGATTTAATAAAGCATTACGCTCTTTCGTTTCTTTTACTGTTTTACTTAAATCTAATATTAAACTATCTAATAATAGATTTTGACGGCTTTGTTGAGTTTCTTTTTCTATATTGATTAATCGATTACTAAAAACCTCATATATTGCTATATTTTCAAGCGCTAACTCGCTTAAATAGTTGTCTACCTGAACTATACGAGGATCACGTTGTAATACTTGACCTTGTTGTTTAAACCAATCATGAAAAGTTTGCTTAGTATTATCAATTTCCATTCGATCAAGTAATGCTTGTTGACGATCAGTTAGTTGATTATCTTGTTTAGGTGTCAATAATAGAAAGGCTTGGTTTAATACTTCATTTACATTCCCTTGATAATCATTTTTTATAATTTGTTGTATTTTTTCATCTAAATCATTTGGAATAGAAAGGTTCTTATCTAAGATAGATTTTAAAATAGTTTTTACATTTTCCTTTAGTTGCCTATTTTCTATACGTTGTTGTATTTTTTGTTCAATCTTATCTTTTTTACGTTGTTCAATATCTTCTGCTAAATGATCTATTTCAATAGGTACTAATTTTTGTAAATCAAGAAATCTTTCTTCAGCTAGCATTTGATTAAAATTTTCACGACATTTTACAATACCTTTATAAAAATCTTCATCTTGTTCATTTATTTTATCCATACTATTTTGCCATTGCTGAATAGCTTGGTCTAAACGTGCTAAATGCCCCTGACAAATATCAATCACCTCTTCCACTGTAACGATACGAACAACTTTAGGACCACTCATACAGCAGTCTCCTTTACTTGTAATATTTCTTCAATAGCTTGTTTAAGAAGCTGCTTCACCTGTTCGTTATATTCATACCATCCATGTGATGAAATACGATAGATATTTGGAATAGCTCGTTTTAATACACTAGTACGCCAAATATCTCTGGAGCGTGCACTACTTAATAAAGGATTAATAGGCGCATCACATTCTATCCCTATACAATATAGGTTTGTTTTAGGGTCTTCTATAGCAAAATCTAAAGCAAAAACATCAGCGCCAGAGTTACGTGTATAGTTAACACCTAAAGATTTAATATAATCTTCCACATCATCTAAGAAAGCATCTTTCTGTTTATTAACTAATGTCTCTACACGAGAATGACTAACTGTAACAACCCTATTAAGAATACCTTTAGCACTATCAAACTCGCCTTCAGATAAAGCCCTCGCATACTCTAAATAACATTGTAAATAATCTCTTGGTGTACTAGGTAAATGTTGTGCAGCTAACATATCAGAAACTGCATCAATAGGCATAGAGGAAACTAAAATCACTTTTTTACGCGCACGGGTAATGGCAACATTAAGACGTCTTTCTCCTCCCTGCTGCCCCAACACACCGAAGTTACGTCTAAAAACACCCTCCTTATTACGCCCAAAAGTAGTGGAAAATAAAATAATATCTCGCTCATCACCTTGTACATTTTCCACATTTTTAATAAAGACTGACATATCCTCACCAGACTCTACCCGTTGACTTTCCTCTTTATAAGCAGCAGCAAAGTTTTTATCTCTATTAGCTCTTTTATAAAATAAACTTTCAATCAAATCAGCCTGTTTCTTATTAAAAGTTACTACGCCTAACGATGGCCTTTGCTCTTTAGGTTGTAACCAAATTCTTGCCACTTTACTCACTATTTTTTTAGCTTCAAGTAAGTTAGTTTGATCCTCATAAGTACCATTAACCCTTAAATACTCAATAGGTTGAGCTTGTTTAACTGTTTCTAATGGATGACGTACTGGTATATTTAATTGATTACTATAAAAAGCTGCATTAGAGTAATCTATTAATTCCCGATAAGCAGAGCGATAGTGAATTTGTAGTCCTGTTGTTGGTAATACTGAACGTGCTAATTGTAATAAATCTGGACAGTCCATAATTTCTTTACTATTCCATTTTCCCTGTAGTGCTTCTTGTTGCTCTTCTTCACTTAAGTCTTCAAAGGAAAGTTTTAAATCTATATCTTCTTCATCTACTTCCACTTGTGTAGCAAAGAAAGAACTGGGTGGCATTTGTTTTTCATCACCACTTATCACGACTATTTTGCCACGGTAAAGAGTAGGAATAGCATACTCTATCGGCATTTGCGAGGCTTCATCATAAATAACCATATCAAAAAGTCCAGCTTTAAGAGGCAGTAATCTACTGGCCACATCAGGGTTCATTAACCATATAGGACGCAACTTCATTAAGCCTAATTTTTCACCTTGCTCAATAAACTCTCTCAGACGCCTTGCTCTTTGTCCTGTTAACCTTGTAATATCTTCCCATTCTCTAGCAGAAGCTAACTCTTTAACAGGTATATTTTGCTCTAACAGTATTCTGTTTAAATCACGCATTTCTGTATCCGCCTCTGCTAAAGAAGCTATGCGTTGCTGTGTTTCCTCATAATTAACTAATAATGCAGGATAGTTTTGTTCTAAACGTTCCTTCCATGTATTTCTAGCTTCATAATTAATCAGCTGTCTAAACTTTTTATCTAAATCAGTTATTGCAAACTGCTCAAGCTCTTGTTGATATATCCGTAGCTTTGTAAATAGTTTTATAGCAATAGGTGTTAACTGCTCTACCCGTTTTCTAAAATACTGATAAGCAGTAGTAGTTGGTAAGGAACGTTTTATATCTATAATATCTAAAGGTGTTGCTGTATTTTGCTCAATAGCTACTTTACAAGCATCATATAAAGGACCCATCAAATAGTTAGCCAATAAAGCTAATTTCTCTAAAGAAGCTTTACGAGCAAAATGCCTATTAAATGCTGATGTATAATCTGCAAGTAACTGTTCAAATGCCATTCTGTTTTTAATAATAGCTGCCTCTACATCCTCTGAACGAGGAGCTGCTGATATTTTCTCTGACCACTCCTTTATTTCTAGCAATAAACCTAGTGTATCCTGTATAACCTGTTTCATTTTAGAACCAATGGTATTTTCAGGAACAGGTAACTGTAATTTGGCACAAACTGTTTGTAATTCTTTGCGAATGGGTCGATATTCATGTTCTAATACTAATGCGTTGTAGAGCATAGGAATCCGTTCTTTAGCAGGAATATCTCCTTGCAGTGCTAAAAAATCTAATAAGCTACGCTTTGCTTTATAACGCTTAATACTCAGAAAGCTATACCAAGGAGCTGGTGTAACAATAACTCTAGCCTTTTGTAAAAGCTCATCTAAAAGATCTTGCTCAAGTAAACAAAGTTTAGCTGATAAATCACACCAACCACTTTCTTTAGCAATAGCTAACTGTTCTTGTAAGCTTTTTAATTGATTAACCAGCAAATCACCCTCTACTAAGGTAGCTTCTTTATTTGAATCTACCTTAAAGAAAGGTAACCATTTAATTAAACGTGCCCTTAAATTTTCAGAGATGCTTAAGAAAGCATTACTTTCAGTATCAATCCAATGTTGATAAGGCGTTGGGTTAGATAACTCAAAACGCGCCCTATTAACACTTAATGTATCTATTCTTGATTGTTCTACTGCTAAAAACTGCTCAAAAAAGTTTTTAAAATCTTCTACGGTTGCTAAATCATGAGAAAATGCCTGCAAGTTTGCCAATGGACTGTTTTCATAGTTTGCAGGTAACCAATAACGAATTAAAGGGGCACACTCATCTTCCAGCTCAGCTAACCGCTGAATGTTTAAAGGACTAACAATTGGCCTTAATTGAGGTGCGGCAAACAAACTATATTCTTTATTTAAACCTATAAGTTCAGCAATTAATTTTCGGTAAGTTAAGCCTGTTTGCTGATCTTGATAATGCAAAGCTTCATGGTAACTATCTAATTGCTTTTCTAACTTAGTAATTTTTTCTGCAACTTGCTCACGTTTTACTTGCCAATCTGTTTTTTGTGGTGCTCTAAATAACTTCTCTAACTGATCTCTAACACTTCCGATGACAGCATTTCTATCACCATTGACATCATTAACCATTACACTGCGAGCGCCTAATCCCTCGGCAACTAATCTTTTGTGAACAACCTCTAAAGCAGCTTTTTTCTGACAAACAATTAATACTGTTTTATTACGACCAATAGCATCACCTACCATATTTACAATCGTTTGACTCTTCCCTGTACCTGGCGGCCCTTCTATTAATAAACCAGGTTCTTGCCGTGATTGCAATACCGCATTCTCCTGTGATGGATCGCTGTCAACAGTGAAATAACGATCTAACTCTGCTGGCTTCTCAGGAATTTCTGCTACTGCTTGATAAGGTTTTAAACGTAATGCAGTTTCTAAAGCCGTACCTACAGGAGACATTTTCTTCAATCGATTAAGCTCTTCCCCTATCGACTGTCCCATAAAGTTTACATCAAATAATACAGCCGAACAGGCAAAATGCACCTCTCCTCGACTCACCTCAAGATTAGTAGGCAATGCCTGTGCTTGTTGCGATAATACATTACCTAATAAACTTAACGCATCCATTACTTCAACAGATGTTAATGCAGAACGAGCTAATAAATCATCCAGTACTTTTTTCCAAGTTTGGCAAAGCTCTTTACCTAATATCCCTTCCAATGCTGGATTAATACGGATTTCTTCCCGATCACTATCAAAAGCCAAAGTAATACGATTTCTCAATCCCATATCGTAATTTAATTTTATTGGCCATAATAATAACGGAGCAATTCTTGGTAACCTATAACTATGTGGCTCTTGATAAAGTAAAAAAGGAAACCCCATATAGAGACCATCAATTCCTGTATCTCTTTTATACAAATTGGATTGACGATAAAGATTGTTTAATTGATATTCAAGGTAATTACTATTTTGAAAAGCTGTAACATCAATACTAATTTGTCGATTATTACGTTCTAAAATATGGTCTAACAGGTGGTTTGCTGATCTACGCTCTGTTCCTAATAATGTAATATCTACACGCCCTGTATACATTCCCATATACATCCGAACTAATGGACCTTGCAATACGGCTGTAGTAACTTTTTTATGAAAAAAATCTATAATCTGTGAAACATATTGTTGTTTATGCGGTTTAGACCATTGCTCGGCTGGTACACTTAATAATAACAATAGTCGAGCTAATGGCATTCTTTTCTCTAAACGATATTGTTCAGCCCATTTATCTACTTGCTCATGCCCTGTATTGGCAAACCCTTCGACTCGTTCAGTTAATGTTTGATATAAAGCTAAACGTGGTTGGTTAATCAATAGCCTTAATTCACTTTCTACAGCTGTTAAAATATCAAACTTTTCACCTAATTTAACTGTTTCTTCAATAACCGTATCTACAGATTTAAACTGGCCAATCTCAGCACTCAATAAAACGATTAAGTCTTCCTCGCTAATAATACGTCGCTCCATAAGCGACAATAAACCTACATTACTAGCATCAGGTAAAATTGCCCAACGTTCCTCCCATAAAGCCGTTAACTGTGCCCTTGAAGTAGAGAGTAAATGAATTTTTAAAACTTCTTCATCTAACTTAATATGTAAATTTTTTGCTCTTTTTCGAACAGTATTAGCACGCTCATGTAAGCGCCACAACCAACCCTCCAAGTCTTTCAATAAGTTGGATATAAAGTTAGCAATTAATTGATAACCTTCTAAAGGATGCTGTAATAGCCAACTAGGAGTAACAATATCCCCCTTCAGAATTAATGGCATATCAGGGTTTAATACCTTTAATACTAGCATCAACTGTATATCTGGGGATAAATCTTGTTGACGAAAAACTTCTCTTATCTTTGCTAATTCCTGTTGATCAAATTCAGCTTGCTCTAGCCATGTTACAACCCTACCACGCAACATATGGGTTTGCGCTTCTTGCCAATTAATAGGATCTGCTGCACTTAATGCAAATAATTTAGGACTACGGTAAGCTTTACCCGCTAAGGTAATAGTAGCCCCCAATTCAGTATCTTGAGTTGGTTTTATTATTTCTGGTGCGGTAACTGCTTCACCATTAATCCATGCTTTTACTTGTGACCATTGCCAACGCTGATGATGGTCCTTTGCTAGTAACCCCCTCAATAAAAGCTGTAATCTAAGATCAAGCCCTTTAGGAATATCAATACCATTGGTTAATACTTGTATTAAAAACGCTTGAGTATTAACACCTTCAAAACACTTACCTTGGGTAAGCTGCTCTAACAGAATAACCCCTAGACTCCACCAATCAGATGCAGCACTTACACCACCAGCTACAACTTCAGGAGCAGTGTATAAAGTTGTTGTTAAGGGTGAAATAACTTCTAAGTCAAATTCAGATAAACGTGCTGAACCAAATCCTGTAATTACTAAATCCAAAGGTTCTCGACTACGCACTAATAACGTTTCTGGCCTTAAATCACAATGGCGTAACCCAACTTCTGCAAAAGCTTGTAATGCTCCCCCTAACTCTGTCATCACATGGCGGATAGTAGCTAAATCATTAATAACAATGCCTAAATCAGATAACGTACCACCCGTTAACTCTTCTGCAACCACATAGGCTTGTGAGTTCCAACGTCCTTTTGCAATAATTTCTGGTACGTGCTCACGAGGTAAACCTTTTAAAACATCATAAACAGCAATATCTGGCTCTGCGCCAGCACTATACAAAGTTAATACTGCTCTACGATTATCTTCTTCTCTTTCAGCTAAATAACGTACTCGTGTACCATCTGTACTACTAATAGTATTTAGTAGACGCCAGCCAGCCACAACTGTTTCTATTGTTTCATCAGTAGTAGCTGTTGTTATAGATTGCTCAATTACTTCTTCTGTAACAGCTGCAGTTACAGGTGTTTGTTCTGCTAAATCTGCACCACAGACTATACAAATTAAATCACCCTCTTCCATTGGGTGTCCATTAGTACAATGAGGTATTAAATTCTCAATTATCGCCTCTTCAGCCGTAACAACTAATTGTGGTCGCCAGCCAGTTTCGCGAATAGGCTCGTTTGATAAATCCCAGCCACAAGGAGTACCGTCAATTGCTCCTTCACAAAAAATCTCATAGAGTGAACGTTCTGAGTGACAGTTAGGGCAAAAACGCATCATTGCCATAAATAATTTCCTTAATGCTTGGATTTATCCGCAGTCACTGTTATTTGGTGACCTTGTTGCTCTAAAAAAGATTGTAATCGTAAAAAATCATCACGCTTGGGTATACCTGCAAACCATACTGTGCCATCTTCATCAAACATAACATCTAATACTTGATCTTGCTTACTTATCTCTTGCTGATAATCTTTAAATCGTTCCTTACCTAGCGTGGTAAAAAAATGTAATCGTTGATTATCGCTACCCCGTAATCGCAATGTTTGCGACGTTTGATATTGGAAAGGATCTGAGATTAACACATCTACATAAGGTTTCACTTGCTGTATGTGATGCTCAATCGCTTCAATGGAGTAACCTGTATACAACAAAATATCTACCGATGTTTTTTGTTTAAGTTGTTTTAATAAAGCTAATAATGCTTCTGGCTGTTCAAATGGCTCACCACCAGAAATTGTAATACCTTCTGCTTGTATTAACCAAGGTGTTATTTGCTCTACAAACTGATTTACTGCTATAAAATCTTTAGCTTTTGCCCATGTATCAGCAGAAATACAACCTTGACACCTTAAACTACAACCTTGCAACCAGATTCCTAATCTATTACCTGGCCCTAAAGTAGAAACAGGAAAATGTACACGAGACAACCCCAACTTAACCACACTAACTACTCCAATGTTAAAGAGCCAGCTTGTAATCTAGTAATAGTCACTTTTTGATCTACTTGTGGATTTAACTCAAATAACTTACGTGCTAAAGGATTCAATAAATGTGCTTCTATTTGATTACGAATACCTCGTCCACCGTTTGAAAGGTCAGCTAAAGCTATTTTTCTTAAGTTTTCTAGGGCTCCTATAGTAAATGCTAAAGCTAATCCATTAGTTTTTAAATCTTCTATAATATTATCTATCATTTGTTGGAAGATTTGCTCTGCAACATCTTTACGAATGAAATCAAAAACAATAATATTTTCTCCCATTCGATTTAATATTTCTGGACGATTTAGCACAAATTTAAAATAGCGCTCAATTTCATTTTGTACTCTTATTTGTACTGTTTCAAAAGGATCATCTGCTGACACATTAGATATCCTTTCACCAGTTTCTGTTACCTTATAGATACCAAGATTAGAGGTAAATACAATTAAAGCTTCTGAGAAATAAACTCGCTCACCTCTTCCTGAAGTTAACACACCATCATCTAAAATCTGCAAAAACTTATCTAAAATTCTTGGATGAGCCTTTTCAATCTCATCAAATAACACCACACTAAACGGCTTTTCACGAATAGCATTCGTTAGCTCTCCACCCATATCATAGCCAACATAGCCTGGAGGTGCTCCTATTAAACGCTGATCAGAGAACTCTGAACTAAACTCTGACATATCAAAACGTATATAAGCACTTTCATCATTAAATAATAAACTGGTAATTGTTTTAGCTAATTCTGTTTTACCCACCCCTGTTGGCCCCGCTAAAAAAACTACTCCGCGCGGTCTATTACCTTTACGGCTAGTACCAACACCAGTAATTGCTCGCTTAATGATATCTAGCATATGAGTCACTGCATGATTTTGCCCTTTGACTCGCCTATACACAAACTCATCAGCTTGCTTTATTTTTTCTCGATCAATTTTTTGCCAAGGATCCTCTGTTACACCTACCTTATAATGGCGTACAGCATCACCTATATTATCAATATTGATTTGTTCCACACGCGCCAAAGTAGCAATAGCATTCATATCCAATAACAGCATTCCCTCTGTACTATTTACAAAAGTTGTTTCTGCTTTAAGCAATGCCTCATCTGTAGCCTGTTGTGAACCTGGAATTCCTTTAATCAACGGCAATGCTAAAGCGCGCCGTGCTATATTATCTGGTTTAGATACAGGAATATGACGTAATTTTGGATTATTAACTAATAACCAATCAGGTAAATCCCCCTCTTTTTCTACTAACCATAATATCGTATTAAAAAAAGGAGCACGATTAGCACCAGCAGGACGCATTCTCGCTTGATGCGATAACACTAACGCACGAGTAAATAATTGATGCTCTACAGCGCTTAAGTTATCTGCCCGAATGCTTAACTGAGAAGCAAAATCTATTACCAATGCTATAGGATCACCCATTAGTCCTACTAATCGTTCTATAACATTACTTAATAAATCCAAACCACCTGCTGCACAGCCATTCTCAGGAGTTAACCCTAACTGCTGTAGCAATTGATCAGTATTTTGGGCAGGTAAATCAGGGGTTTGCAAACATTGAAAACCTATTAAAGGATCCCACATAACCACTTGACTATACCCTGCTTCCCTTAAAGTGCGATATAAGGTCAATTCAAAAGATTGTGGTGTAACAACACTTGGTGTAATTTCACATGCCTGTAAATCTCGGATATTACCAGATAAGACAAATTGGCTTTTCAATGGTAAAAATCTTACTAAATCACGCATCCAACGAGGTTTTTCAAAATAACCAAGTGACATATAAAAAATCCTTTAAAAAAGTAATCAGAAAATTCTACTGTAATTTAGAATAAATGTCTTTTTCTTATGATTAACCTATAAAGTATTTTCAATACAAGATAATAGCTTTTAAAAAGCCTATTTTAGATAAGACCGCAAAATAGTTACTACTTATTCAGTATCCATTTGACGTTGTGTTATAGATAATTCTCATTTATAACAGCCCCTATACTGGGGTATAGTATATTAAGCAACAGAAAAAAAGGTAATATTTAATGTCAGCAAATAAAGACCTTACTAATTGGCAACACTCTCATCTATTTAATGAAGGTAATCCTCTTGCTGAGAAAAAAACTAAGCTAGCGGTATTGTTAACATTTATCACTATGATAGCTGAAATCATTGGTGGTTATGCATTTAATTCAATGGCTCTACTAGCGGATGGCTGGCATATGAGCTCCCATACTCTAGCATTAGGGCTTTCCGTATTAGCTTATGTATTTGCTAGAAAATATGCACATGATAATAGATTTGCTTTTGGTACATGGAAGATTGAAGTTTTGGGTGGCTTTACCAGTGCTATATTGCTGGCCCTTATTGCTGTACTGATGTTTTCTCACTCAATTGAAAGATTAGTTAATCCTGCCGAAATTCATTATGACCAAGCAATTATTATTGCCTTTATCGGCTTGCTAGTTAATCTTGCTTGTGCTTGGTTATTAAAAGATGATCACCACCATCATCATGGTTCACACGATCATGCTCATGGGCATCATCATGATATGAACTTACGGGCTGCTTATATTCATGTGATTACTGATGCTGCCACATCTGTTTTAGCTATTATTGCACTAATCTCTGGTAAGTTTTGGGGTGCAGCTTGGCTTGATCCTGTTATGGGTATTGTAGGCGCTATTTTAGTATCAGTATGGGCTTATGGTTTAATCCGTGATTCTGGAAAAATACTGTTAGATGCCGAAATGGATACTCCTGTTGTTCAAGAAATAAAAGAAGTGATTGAGCAAAGCCCCATTAAGGCAAAAATAAGTGATTTACATGTATGGCGTGTTGGTAAAGAAAAGTATGCTTGTATTGTAGGACTAGTAACTTCAGAAAATATTTCGCCTGATTATTTTCGTAATCTATTAAGTATCCATGAGGAGTTAGTTCATATCACCATTGAGATTAATAAATATGAAACTTAATAAAGGCATTAGTACCAATAATCAATTATACAATTATTACCCTCAACAAAAGTATTTAACTCTTCTACTATACAAATATTAGATTGAATTTTAAGGCTAACTTAGATGTTAACCAACACACTAAATCTAACCCAAAACCCTCTTCTCTACTCACTGGCAATACAATATTTTTACTCTTAAAAAGACTTAACAAACTGTCCTTTTTGAATAATATGTGTAGCTAATTGCCCACCTAACCAATAGGCTAGTTCAGCTGGTTGGTTAATATCCCACGCAATAAAATCTGCTACTTTGCCTTGCTCTAAGCTGCCATGTGTTGTTTCTAAACCTAATGCTTGTGCTGCGTTAATGGTAACACCTGCTAAGGCCTCTTCTGGAGTCATTTTAAACAGAGTACAGCCCATATTTAACAATAGCCTAGGTGATAACATAGGTGATGTGCCTGGATTTAAATCGGTTGATAAAGCTATTTTTACCCCATGCTTACGTAATGCATCCATAGGTGGTAATTGGATCTCTCTTAACATATAAAAAGCTCCTGGCAATAATACGGCAACTGTTCCTGCTTTTGCCATAGCAATTGCATCGGACTCTGTCATATATTCTAAGTGATCAGCGGAAAGGGCATGGTACTTAGCAGCCAAGCTAGAGCCATGTAGCGATGATAATTGCTCTGCATGCAGCTTAACAGGTAGACCTAGTGCTTGTGCTTTTTGGAATACTTTTTCTACTTGAGCTGGTGAAAAAGCTAAATGTTCACAAAAAGCGTCTACCGCATCTACTAGCCCCTCTTTGGCTAAAGTTGGTAACATCACATCACAAATATGTGTTATATAGTCATCAGCTTTTCCTTTATATTCAGGTGGAATATCGTGTGCAGCTAAACAAGTAGCCTTTACTGTAGCAGGCAATATTTCTCCAAGCTTACGGATAACTTTTAATACTTTACGTTCACTTTCTAACGTTAAACCATAACCTGATTTAATCTCTAAGGTGGTTACTCCTTCACTTAATAAATGTTTAACTCGCTTTAAAGCAGAAGCTAATAACTCTTGTTCTGAAGCTTCACGAGTAGCTTTGACAGTACTTGCTATACCACCACCTTGCGCAGCTATTTCAGCATAACTCACACCTTGTAATCGTTTTTCAAACTCACCACTACGATCACCACCAAATACTAAGTGGGTATGGCAATCAATAAATCCTGGTGTTACCCATGCATTATTAAGATTAACTTCTTTAGCTTCTACTTGAGGTTTATCTGCCCTTTTACCAATCCAGCTAATTAAACCATTTTCAGTAATCATGGCAGCATCTTCAATAATATTGTAGTTACCATTTTGCATAGTGATTGCATGAAAATGTTGCCATAGGGTTTTCATCATAAACTCCAACTCTTTACTTTATCTAAACTAAATTATAGTCACTACCAATTTAATAATATTTGCCATACAAAACGTGCGGCAACTTTAGCGCATAGTCCTTGATTATCTAATGCAGGGTTAAACTCTACAAAATCTGCTGCCTGTAATTTACCGCTATTTTTAATAAAATCGGCAACTGCTATTAAAAAATCTAAACCTACACCATAAGCTGCAGGTGCAGATACAGCATACATATATGACAGTGGCAGTACATCTAAATCAACAGTTAAATAGACAATATCAACACTTTCTATAAACTGTTTTACCCTTGCCAATATATTTGCTAGATTTTGGTTATTGCATTCAGTATCCCAAATAATCTGTACGCCTAACTCATCAGCTGTGTTTAATAATGAACCTGTATTAGCAGCCAAACTAGCCCCTATACAAAGGTAATTAAAAGGCCTATTAGCTTCTTGACAATAATCAGCCAACTGCTTAAAAGGTGTGCCAGAAGAACCTTCTTTTGATAAGCGAATATCTAAGTGTGCATCAAAGTTAATAATGCCTATTTTTTTATTGGGAAATACCTTATAAATACCCATACCATGAGCAAAAGCTGTTTCATGGCCACCGCCAAGCACTACAGTTTTAAGTTGCTGTTGTTGGCATTGTGTTACACACTCGGCTAAAGCTTGTTGACTAGCAATTAAAGTATCTTGATACAGCACATTACCTAAATCCACTAATTTATTATGACTATTATGCGCTGCTAAATTTGCCATTGCTTTTCGAATAACATTAGGAGCCTCTTGTGCACCTACTCTTCCTTTATTAAGTCGAACACCTTCATCACACATAAAACCTAATAGTGCTGTATGATTAGCATATTGTACGGGGGCAAACTCATTAGCCACTATAATTGTCTGAAATAACCGAAGCGCTAATGCTCCTTCACTGCTATCATCTCTTCCTGTCCAAATACTTTTATCAGTTGACTGCCACATTACTTATGTCCTTTAGAAAATTATCATCTTGTTCACTGTCATCAGTTTCATGATCAGGGATAATTAATTGATGAGGTATTTCATAACTAAACTTACGCGCTAAAATAAAATATACAATGGCAGGAATAATCCAACCAATAATCCATGAAATATCCACTTGTAAATAATGTACTAAAGGGCCTGTGAAGAACTTAGTATCAACAAATGGCATTTGAATTAATACTCCAAAGATATAAACACCTATGCCCACCCAATTCCATTTACCATAGCGACCATTAGGATCTGATAGCGCAGGAATATCATAGCGTTGCTTAGTCACTAGATAATAATCAACAATAATAATTGCGCTCCAAGGTGTAAAGAAAGTGAGTAAGAATAATAAAAAAGCAGAGAAATTATTTAAGAAATCACCTCTCCCTAATAAAGCAATAACTACAGACAAACCAACCATAATAAAAATATAAATAAAACGTAATCTACTTGAAATAACACTATGACCACGAAAACCACTGATAATAGTCGCCATTGACATAAAGCTACCATAAGCATTCAGGGTAGTAATTACCACCTTACCAAAGGCAATAATAAAATACAGTAATGCAGCTATTAACCCAACCCCACTTAGACCTACAATATATTCAACTTCATGATGTCTAAAAGCACCACCACTTTGGGCTGCTTGAGCTGCTGCTAACACTCCAAAAATCATAGAAATTTGAGTACCAATAATGCTACCAGAACCTACTGCTAGAAAAGTTTTAAAGCTAGAGGTGTTTTTAGGCAGATAACGTGAATAATCTGCTACATAAGGGCCAAAGGCTATTTGCCATGAGGCAGATAATGAAACCGCCAACATAAAACTAGCCCAAGAGAAATGTTTAATACTTAATAACGCTATCACATCATGTTTGGTCATTAATTGATAGAACATATAACAAAAAGCTAAAACACCTACCACACTGGCCAAACGCCCCATTCCATGAATAATTTTATAACCACAAATAGTAAAAATAACCAATAGTATCCCAAAGATTAGGATACCTAAATTATCAGATACATGGACTAACTTACCTATCGCCTGCCCCGCTAGCACTGAACCACTAGCAGAAAAACCAATGTACATAATGCACACTAACACAATAGGTATAACTGCACCATAAACACCAAACTGCACGCGACTTGAGATCATTTGTGGCAACCCTAATTTAGGACCTTGCACACCGTGCAGAGCCATAATAGCACCACCTACTACTTGACCAATAAACAAGCCTATCAGTGACCAAAATACATCACCACCTAACACAACAGCTAATGCACCTGTAACAATAGCCGTAATTTGTAGATTAGCACCAAACCATAATGTAAATTGACTCCATACACTGCCATGTCGCTCTGCTTCGGGAATATAATCAATAGAACGGGTTTCAACTAATTTACTTGTTTTATTTTCAGTATTTAATGTCATATCATACTCCCCACACCACAGCTAATTTATTATTGTTAACCAGTGATAAAAAAAGCAAGATAGACTATTTATACCTTGCTTATCTATTGTCATTTATATTGATTAATTACAGCCCTTGAGATTATTATTTTTTGAACCTCTGAAGTACCTTCAAAAATCCGTAAGATACGTGCATCCCTCACATATCGCTCCAATGGTAAATCTCGAATATAACCATAACCACCATGCAACTGTAACGCTGCATCTGTTACAAAACCCGCCACTTCAGCTGCAAATAATTTTGCAGTAGCTGACTCTAAGCTAAACCTATCACTACTATCACGTGATATTGCAGCTTTTGCTGTCATTAATCTAGCAGCCTCTAATTGACTATACATATCAGCTACTTTCCATTGAGTACCTTGATAAGCAGCTAAAGGTTTCGGACCAATTTGTCGCTCATTAATCCATTTCATAGTATCTTCAAAAGCTGCACTAGCAATACCTAATGACATAGCTGCCACTTCCACTCGACCACGATCAAGTACATGCATAGCGGTATGAAAACCTTTACCTTCCTCACCTAACATAGCTGACTCTGGTAACCAACAATCCAATGCCAACTCATAAATAGTACTACCTCTTAATCCCATGGTTTTCTCAGGACTAGAAAATGTAACACCCTCTGTACCTTTAGGAATAATAAAAGCACTAATTCCCTTAGCTCCTGCCTCCGGATCAGTTTTCGCGTAAAGTACAATAAAATCAGCTTCAGCTGCATTAGTAATATAATGTTTACTACCGCGAATACGCCAACCACCATTTTCTTTAATTGCCTTGGTACGCATATCAACAGGATTAGAACCTGCGGCTGGCTCAGTTAAACCAAAAGCACCTAAAATCTCACCAGTAGCTGCTCGTGGTAATAAGTCTTGCTTTTGTGCTTCAGTACCGCCAACCAGAATAGAATCAGTCGCCAAAAAATGAGCTGTTAGCGAAGAAGCTGTAGAAGCACAAGCCTTAGCTACTGCTTCTACAATATAGCTCATTGCTAAACTACCAATACCTAATCCTCCATATTCTTCAGGTAAATTAATACCCATACAACCTAATTCACCTAAAGTCTTTAGGTTATCACCACAAAATCCTTCACTCTCATCTAGTTGTTGAGCATTAGCTTTTAATATATCTTCTGTTACTTGTTGAACGGACTCAACAATGGCTTGTTCTGTAGCATCTAATTTAAACACCATTTTGTTTCCCCTTATTTTTTTGATAATCCAAAAAGATTATTAGCTTCGCCCAACACAGGCGCATGAGTGGTACTGTGAGGTTTTACACCATTGATATAAACAGGCTGTGGCACAATAGGAAAAGCTTGTCCTGCAACAGGTACAAATAGTTTTCTTAACTTAGCTTGTTCACAATCGGTGGCTTGTTTTAAATCCCATACAGGTGAAGCAGGAATACCTGCTTCTAGTAAAGTATCGCAGACTTCCTGTACAGTAAGCTTTCCAGTCCAATCCTCTATTTCAGCTTTAACCACATGCTGATGTTCGGTACGCACAGTATCATTAGCAAATCGTGGATCAGTAGCTAACGTCTTATTACCAATACACTCACAAAATTTAAAAAATAGCTTATCACTCGCAATGGCAATAACTACCAAACCATCTTTCGCTTTATAAGTATCAAAAGGCGTAGAAATCGGGTGCCTATTACCTACTAAACCAGGAGCTTTACCTCTTGCTAATAAACCAGCTAAACCTGTCATTTGCATGCTAACAAGTACATCAAACATGGCTACATCAATATATTGTGCCCCTGTACCATGACGCTCTCTGGCAAATAAAGCTGTGCTGATAGCCCATGCAGCATAAACACCTGCACATAAATCACCTAATGATTCACCACTTCGGGTTGGCCCTGCTTCGGGGAAGCCAGTTACACTCATAAGTCCTGACATAGCTTGTGCAACAATGTCATAAGCAGGATGTTTAGAAAGCGGCCCTTCTTGCCCAAAGCCAGAAATACTGGCATAAACTAATTTTGGGTTATGTTGTTTTAATACTTCAAAGTCAATGCCTAACCGCTTAGTTACCCCAGGTCGGAAGTTTTCTACGACTACATCAGACTCTGCAACTAACTGATAAAAACGTTTTAAATCATCCGCATCTTTAAAATCTATTTCGATACTACGCTTACCTCGGTTAATCAATGCATAGTAAATACTGTAACCTGTCTCATCAAAAGCCCCTAAATGGCGACTATCATCACCATGCTCAGGTACTTCTAACTTAATTACCTCTGCCCCCATATCTGCCAGCATACCTGTACAGTGTGGGCCAGCAAGTACTCGACTTAAATCGAGTACTCTAATGCCAGTAAGAGGTTTGAATTTATTATCATCAGACATATCCACCCCTTAGCATGGTTATTTAACCATCGGTAAATTAAGGCCTTTCTCTTTAGCACATTCAATGGCGATATCATAACCAGCATCAGCGTGGCGCATTACACCTGTAGCAGGATCATTATGCAGCACTCGCGCAATACGTTCAGCCGCTTCATCAGTACCATCACAAACGATTACCATGCCAGAGTGTTGCGAGAAGCCCATACCTACCCCGCCACCGTGATGTAAAGACACCCAAGTAGCACCACTAGCAGTATTTAATAGAGCATTTAATAATGGCCAATCAGAAACAGTGTCGCTACCATCTTGCATAGACTCAGTTTCACGATTAGGGCTTGCTACCGAACCAGAGTCCAAATGATCACGACCAATAACGATAGGAGCTTTTAGCTCTCCACTACGTACCATTTCATTAAAGGCTAAACCTAACTTCGCACGCTCACCTAGACCTACCCAACAAATCCGTGCAGGTAAGCCTTGGAAACTAATACGCTCTTTCGCCATATCTAACCAAGTATGTAAATGCTTATCATCAGGAATAAGTTCTTTTACTTTAGCATCTGTTGCATAAATATCGCTTGCCTCACCTGATAAAGCAGCCCAACGGAAAGGACCAATACCGCGACAGAATAATGGACGAATATAGGCAGGTACGAAACCAGGGAAATCAAAGGCATTTTTCACACCTTCTTCAAAGGCCATTTGACGAATATTATTGCCATAGTCAAAAGTAGGCACCCCCATTTTTTGTAAATCAAGCATTGCTTGTACATGATCCGCCATCGATGCTTTAGCTTCTTTTACCACTAAATCTGGTTCTGTTTGGGCACGTTGACGATATTCTTCCCACGTCCAACCTTTAGGTAAGTAACCATTTAATGGGTCATGGGCACTGGTTTGATCGGTTAATAAGTCAGGTTTTACACCACGACGTACCAACTCAGGTAACACTTCTGCTGCATTAGCGCATAACGCAATAGAAATAGCCTTACCCTCAGCGGTATATTTCCGAATACGTTCAATGGCATCATCTAAATCTTTAGCTTGCTCATCCACATAACGTGTTCTTAAACGGAAATCAATGCGGCTTTGTTGGCATTCAATATTTAATGAGCAAGCACCTGCTAAGGTAGCTGCTAATGGTTGTGCACCACCCATACCACCTAAACCAGCAGTTACTACCCAACGTCCTTTTAAGCTGCCGTTATAATGTTGGCGAGCTGCTTCCACAAAGGTTTCATAAGTACCTTGTACAATCCCTTGGCTACCAATATAAATCCAGCTACCTGCGGTCATTTGACCATACATCATAAGACCTTTAGCATCTAGCTCATTAAAATGCTTCCAGTTCGCCCAATGTGGCACAATATTAGAGTTAGCAATAAGTACGCGTGGCGCATTACTATGCGTTTTGAATACCCCAACAGGTTTACCTGATTGAACTAATAATGTTTCATCTTCATTTAATTTTTTTAATGTTTCGACTATTTTATCGTAACACTCCCAATTACGCGCAGCACGACCTATGCCACCATACACAACCAATTCCTTAGGATTCTCAGCGACATCCGGATCAAGATTATTCATCAACATACGAAGTGGCGCTTCAGTTAACCAACTTTTAGCATTTAGCTTTGTACCTCTTGGCGCTCTTATAGTTACATCACGAAAACGGTCTTGCTTAGCCATTACTTTCTCCTAGACAGATATTTACTTGTACTAACTTGTATATACAATTATATGCAAATTAAAGGCCAAACCAATAAAAAAATATTAATGAATTGGCTAACCTATTAATTAATAAAAAATTAAATAAAGAGAAAAATTACTAATTTTATTACAAGAATATTTTTAGAAAATCTATGCACTAAACAAGTGCATTAATACACCATAAATGGAGATTTTATTATTTCACTGTTACTGAAGCGTTACTTTTCGTAAACAATTAAGTATTTTGTTTTAATAAATATATCTTAATTTTTAGAGGTAAGAGATATAAAACAGCATTTAAAAGAATTAGTTATTGTAGTTATATACACTTCTTTTAAATCATCCTGATTTGTTACCCATAAAGTATCATAATGTTCTAATACAATCTCTTGATTAGAGATATTAACTGTTACCTTATCACCTGCATTAAATAACACTATATCTTCAGCATTGGTAAAAATTCTGGTTGGTTGCTCATTAACAATCCATTGTAAATTAGCAGCTATTGAAAGTGGGTTGTAAATAAGATTGAAATCTCTTAATGGACCCTTCAATAATTTACAAGAAACTTCAGACTCACCTTTAAATGCGAAAGGATCAAAAGTAGATAATGGACGTGAAAGTTTTCCGTCCACCTCTAACACCATTCCTTTTCCTTCTAAAACACTAATAATTCGCTGATATCCTATAAATGAAGAAAATGTACCGTCTTCTTTTATATCAGCAATCGAAACACGCCATAAAAAATTATCTATATTATAATCAGTAACCTTGATTACTTCCTCTGTTATACCAGCTCCATTTTTCCAAGGCATTTTTATGTAGTCTTGAGCTTTTAATAACTTTATCATAGGCCAAACCTACCCTCTAAACGATAACGACTACCAGGATAAAGTAAACGGGTACTAGAAATAACTAAAGCACCAGACCAAGTACGACGTTGGATAGATAAACAAGGGTCGCCATGTTTAATATGTAATAAATCACTTTCCTGCTTTGTTACCAAAACAGCTTCAACCACATGTTCACCCTCTGTAACGGGAGCAAGTTCAGTTAAATATTGGTTAGGCGTTAGCTGAGTAAAATCTTGCTTTAAATAATCTGGTGCAACTTTAGAGCTAATATAACGCTCCTCAATTTGAATAGGAATATACTCTTCAAAATGTACTAACACCGAATGAAAAATACGATCTCCTACTTTTAACTCCAAATCAGTTGCTTGTTTTTGATTAGCTTTGATTTGTTCCATAACAACTACTTGCGTAGAATGGTGATGCCCTCTTTCTGCTATTTCCTCAGCTATATTGCGTATTTCAAATAAAGCGGCATGTCCTTTAGGTTCTGCCACAAAAGTCCCCACGCCTTGCATACGAATTAACAAACCTTCAGTAGTTAACTCCCGTAATGCACGATTAATGGTCATCCTACTAAACCCTAACTGCTCTACTAATTCAGCTTCGGAAGGAATGCGATAGTGAGGAGGCCATGCCCCTGAATGAATTTGCTGTACAATCATTTGTTTAACACGCTGATAAAGAGGGGCAGGAAAACTCCCAATATTACTAGCAAATAAATCTTTTGGCTGCGCCACAATAAAGAGCCTCTTAAAAAACAATCATTAAAGAGGATTTTACTAAACCATTAGAAAATAGTATATGTATATACAATTATCTTTAATAAAATTTAATCCTTTCTACCTCATCACAATATTTGAATTTTTATAAACTTTTTAATATTCTACAATCACTGTAATTTGATCTGTATAAGTTGCGGCAGGTAATTCTGTTTGTGATGGATTGATAATTGCTTTATAGGGTATCGTTTGAGATAAACCTGTTCCAGATGCTGATAGTTTATTGGTTGTATCCCATACAGTTACACCATCTGTTTGATAAATATTATATTGTAAATAATGTCCCAGCCCGTCAGTCATACGTCGCCAGCTATTAGCTAATCTATTATTACCATCACTAAAAGAAACTTTATAACCTTCTGTTTTAGTACAGGTCAAATTAATATTTTGGGTAATTGGGTTAAATTGGCCTACTAATGCATAACTACCAAAGTTAAGATCTGGAGCATTATTAATAGCACATTGTTTATCAATCACTGCAGTAACTGTTATTGTTCGATCAACATTATCCTTTTGTACTCCTACACAAATATCTAATATTCCTAATAATGAACAAATATTATAGTTCCAATTAAACGTTAAGCTATCTGAATATGTTCCTGCACGAACATTAGCTCCTGGAGAGGTTTTTACATAAAACTTAATATTAAAACTTTTTCCACCTAAAATAAGTGTTAATAAACCTATACTATTATAATTAATTGCTTGATTAACAAGAAATTGGTGCTGATAAGTGCTATCTGCATAAATACCATAAGGGATAACATCACCTGAACCATCATTATTTTTTAACGTTAAATTATTAACACTATTTTTTAATGTCACAATAATTTGATCGCCTGAAAGGATACCTAAACCAAGTAAACCAGAGCAACTTAAGCCAACATTGTTGGAAGCGGCAATAGAATTGTTATAAACAGTAAAGGAGCTATTCTGTCCTAAATTAATACTTTCATTACTACCTACGCTACAAGCCGCCTCAACAACAGTGTTTGTTAAACATAAAAAAATAAATATATATAGGTTTATAGATTTAACTATCATTTAATTAGTTCCTATTGACACTTTTGTTGACCTAAATAAATAATGCCTTTTTGCTTAGGTATATGTAAGATAACATTACAAACTTTTCCTGTATCTGCACGCGTTACGGTAAGTTGGTTATTAGCATTTATATCTTGTAGCCACACTAACCCATCCCAACCCACCCAACTGGTTTTATTGTCTTGTGTCTTAACAGTACTACCTTTAGGAAGAGGCTTATCATTATTATCTAATAAGGTAAGATTAACGGATTGAATATTTTTAATTTTAAAATCTACTAATAAACCACTTTTTTCACGCACTGATAACTCATAAGTTGTAGAAGGAATATCCACATCAGCGGGCAAGTTTAGTGAATCAATACTAAGTTTAGTTGGATACCAAGAGGTTACAGTAGGTACTAGCATATAACCTTTTGCATTAGTTTTACCAATAGGCTGATTTTCATAAAATACTGGTACATCTTCAAAACTATTTGTAGAGACAAGTGCAAAAGCATCATTAATAGTATTGGTTGTATACATATCTCCATTCATCATAACAACAGCTCCTGTCATTTCTGCCCAACGAGTATAATCATGTTTGTTACCATACATTCCACCCTTTGTTTCAAAATAATCTGAACGCCATGTTATATCTGCTTGGCGATATTTATCAGATTCTCTACCGCCATTAGCAAAAGCTAAATTCCAACCTATGCCCCCATCAGTAGGTGCACTTCTACTCCAATTTGTTCTTGTTACCCAATGATTACTAGTATCTCTACTGGATGAAATGCTTGTTGTTCCCCAGTCATCTAAAGGAAGTGAAAGCATAATCTGAGCACTAACACCTTGACCACCCAATTTCTTTGTTAATAGATGCATATAAACTAACATTACGCCATACTGCCGCACTCCATGAAATATTAATTATTCTAGTTTCATCTCCCCTAGCACTGCGTGTTGCAAAATAGCCACTACCTATAGCTCCGAATCTTCCTATTCCTATACTGGTAGTCACTTGATCTTGACGTCTACTTAAAAGATAGTCTGAACGATAATTAGATAAATCAGCATATCCCTCTGAACGCACAATGCGTTGCGCATTCACACTAAAAACTTGATTGTTATAACTATATCCCGCTACAGCCTGAGTACCTTTATTCTTTTGTGGAACATTGTCAGTGTAAATATCCTTGTAATCAATCATTCCCGTTATAGGATTATAATAAGATTGAATACTTCTTTTCTCTTTGCTCCATGCTTTATCATTAGCCTGACTGCCACTCGTTGAAAGATTGAGTACACCTAAATTGCTTAACCGAATACCTGCACCAATACCCGAAGATAAAAGATATTGAGCGCCCTCTACTCTACCTTCCACTGTCAACCAATCAGTTACACCATATCTCGCTATACCATTCATCGCAGCATTACTATAATCACTGGACTTAAGTCCATAATTACGACGTAGAATACCAGACGAAAAACTATAATCTGTTAAACCTTTACCTAGTAAATTACTGGCCACATAAAAAGGAACTGTAGCACTAACCTTTCTTCCCAATGCATCTGTTGTCACTACAGTAGCATTACCAGCACCATTAATATAAGGTTGTGTTTCTAATGTAAATGGCCCTGGATTCAGTAACTGTGTATCCATTTTATAATTATTAATATAAAGATCTACTGTACTAGGAATAGCAGCATTACCCATAAACTGTGGTAATGGATAAGTAATTAAATCAGGACGTGTAGCAAAGTTACGTGCAATTTGAAAACCACCTAATCGTACAGAACTAGACCATGGTAATGAGTCTGTAATAACATCTCCAAAAGAATAACTAATCATGCTATTTTCATTACTGTACTTCCACTGTGTATCATAACGTACATAACGATCACTTTGATTGTTACTCTGCTTACCACCAAATGATTTGCGATAAATTCCTGTATTTGAAACTACACCAAAACCATCAAAAACACGTTGCTCTGTCCATAATGATAGATTATCAGAAGCATTCTTTTGCTCTGGAGAAGTAGCATATATATCATAGTTCATTAAAGCGCCTAGACTACTTTTTGCTTCAACTTGTTTATACATCGTTTTATTAACAGTAATATGTTGTGATGGAAGCCATGAAGTTGGTAAATCAATCATTAACTGCTGTAGTTCAGCGTTATAACCCACATTAACACCAACTATTTGATCAATAGCTATAGACTGTTGGTTTTTAGGCTTTAACATTGATAAACCTATTTGGTCTAATTGTTCTGCAGTTAACCAATAATGCTTATTACGATAATCTACCGCTATAATATGTCCAGAAGGCTTACCATTAATAACAATTTCTAACCATAGTACTGTATCTGGGAGATCAAACTGAGGTAGTTGTTCATCACTGGCCAATACCATACTGTACATATTAATCACTAAAAAAATGCTAATAATGCAGGTAATGTTTGTGTATAAATATACAAATTTATTTTTCATAAAATGCCAATACTATTGATGATTTATAGTAATTGGGTTTGGCATTTCATTAATATTAGCAAATAATGTTCCTGCTGCTTTAACGTTGGCAGGAATAGGAAAAGACATAGAACGATTAGGCAAAACATAACCTAATAATCCATCACTTACAGTATACACTTGGTTATTTTGTTTAAAGAACACTTTGGCAAGTCGTGCATGAACTTGCCCTTTATTCGTAATAACTAACCAAGATTTACCTTCTTTATTTTGTATCTTATAATCTAAAACAGGTAATGTGGCCTTATTAATATCACGTGGCTTTCTATAATCCTGATTTGTCCAAATATTATTTCCTTGTACAAACAAAGGTACAGAATAACGCATTTGAAATGCAACACCATAACCCTGACTTATATTTTCTGACTTAATATCAGCCCTTGGAATTTCATCAATTAAAACACGATAAGCATTCTCGGTATTGGCAGGAATATTAATACTTTTAACTAATCTTATTAATTGTTTTTTATCTGGTTGTACTTCAGCCACTGGAGGACTAGCAACAATTTCTGTTTGCTCAACTAATGACTCCTCACCATCTTGTTGTTGCCATTTCAATACACGAATTTGTAAAAAAACAGATTGTTTATCATTATTCTGTATCCATAAAGAAGTAGCTTTATCTGTATCCTCAATAGTTGGACCAAGTGGCCAAATTAAAATTGAACTAGCGGCAAAAATATTACTGTAAAACCCCATCAATAAAATAAAAATCATGTATTCAATTTTATTGTTATACGCTTGTATTATTTTCATAATTATCTATTCATCTCACGACAATGATTTATTAATAACTTATTGTGACTGTTACAGTATCTGTATATGTCCCTACACTTGGCATGGTAGAAGCTGCCAATAAACGAGCATATATAGGATAAGATTCTGTTGTACCACTGGAGCTAATTGTTTTACTACTACCACCATTACTACCGTTACCCCAGATACTACTGAAATTAGCATCCTGAAATAGCTGGTAACTTAATATCTCATTCGTATTTGTATTTTTTAATAAGCGTCCATTAGCAATAGAACCACTATTATTAACACCACTACTCAAACTGATAGTTACATTAATGCCAGGCGTACATTTAACAATAATTGAACCTGCATTATTGCTTGATATAACGTCCTTATTTTGGTTAAGTAATGATACGTTTCCAAAACTTATAGTTCCAAAACTACTGGTATCTGAACCACCACTACCTAATAAACATCCCTTTATAATTTCTGCTTGTACTTTAAAAGACTGTGAAACAGTTTTATCGTCAACTCCTGTATCAGCCAATACCACAGAAGTTAACCCTAACACTCCACAAACAATATAAAATATTTTTTTTATTTTATACTTCATGTAAGTCCTAATATTAATAGGTAATAGTCACACTCACTCTATCTGTATAAATACCTACTTCAGATACTGATTGTTGAGGTATAAATCCATAAATAGGTAACCAAGTTTCTTGACCATTACTAGTGCCCGAAAGGCCTTTAATATCATCCCAAACCACTGTATGAGCAGAATCAATATATAGGTTATACCTAACTGCTGTAGAACCATTACTTAAATAACGTACAGTTGTACTTTGACTATTTAGCCCTGAACTCATATAAACAATATAAGGTGTATTATTACTACACTTAATACGAATACCACCACTGTTAGCTTGGCCAACAACAGCAACACTCGTACTAAGATCAGATACATATCCAAAATCAAGCATACCGAAAGATATACTTCCGCCTGTACTCGTTGAACCTACCTCACAAGCAGCAACAACATTAGCGTTGATATTAATTACGGCAGTTTTAGTTGCTGAATATCCAACAATGCTAGTAAGTAACCCTATTACTAATATACTAATACGATTACTTACTCTCATCTCCCTACCAACTAACAGTTACAGCAACAGCGTCAGTATAAGTACCTGCGGCAGGGGCTGGTGTTACAACAGGAACTCGACCATAGAAGTCTAGAGATTGAGCCAAACCTGTACCTGCACGGCTAACAGGTGTTCCAGAGACCCATGCAGTGGCTCGAGCAGAGTCTTGGTAAAGATTATAGGCAATATAATTATTTGTTAATCCTGTGGTTTGATTACGCATTTGACGTTGTGAACCAGTTGCATTAACACCATTATCTACAGCGACTGTATAAGGTAATGCAGGAGAACATATAACACCAACTGTATTAGCCCCACCTGCTCCAGAAGCCTTCGCATCAACAGCTGTACTTAAATTTGTTTGCACACCAAAATCCAGTGTACCAAACTGGTTATAAGTACCAATACCACCACCATGAGTAATTGAACATCCTTGACCTATCGTAATTCTGACATCCAACTGACCAGAAATTGTACCTGCCGCATTTACATAACTAATAGAACCTAACACTAAGCTTGCTAAAATCATAGAATTGATTTTCATGACAATCACCTAAAAAGAAATAACGCATATGGACTCTTATTTTTTGACGCTATTACTTACAAAGAACTTCTATTTATACAATGTAAGCTATTAAATCATAATAACTTTTTTAAAAAATTACTCTAATATCTTAGTCTAGTTATATTAAATAAAAGTTTGATAGAGAAAAAAAGATTTTTCTCTATTTTAAAATCTTACTATTATGAATAATAGGCTTAGTGCCTGTGTGACCATATTTTTTATAAGAATAATTCATCACACCTAATACAGGAATAACAATACAACAACATAAACCTATAATGAAAAACACAGTAGAAAATAAATAACTTTGCTGTCCATAACAATAGACTATATATTCATAGCTACTTATCATTAAACCATAACAAAAACCAAACCCACCAAAAATCCAAGGGGCATAATCAAGTACTATAGTTTCTGCTTCTTTATTATTTGCCCAAGGTTCGTTATATACAAATAAAATACCCGCTTTAATGGCCACAATATCATAAAGAATATTCCAAAAACCTATCACTGAACAAAGTATTAATGCAGAGACAAATATATCTAATATCGTTTGTGCTGTATATTGATGAGTTAACCATGAAAGTAACGCAGTGGCACTACCAAATACAAATCCATGTTGAATACGAAAACGCCCTATATTAAATTTAGACTTAACTTCCCACACTTTACAAATATTAGTACCCACACCAGGCACAATATAAGCCCATAATACGGGGATAAGCCATGCTAATAACATTTGAAATAAGTTTTGGTATTCTTGCCACCATAAATAGGCTGCTAATGGAGATAGTAAACATGCAGCTAGATAGGGATAAATATGTAATAATTTTTTCATTTAAGACCAAACTTCATACCATGTTTTTTATAGACTTCTTTTCTAAATAAAAAAGTATAACGCCAAAAAGAAAGAACTCGGCTCATTGATTGCACAGTGACTCTTAAATCAGAAAAGCGTCTTATAATCGAAGGGATACTATTAAAATGACTACGGGCATCATGACAGGCTTTTGTTAGTTGCTCTGGTGTCATTAACTTAGGAATATAGGCTGCTTGGTTAAAGCGATATTCAGGATGTAACCACCATTTATCATCAAATAATAAACGCCCTTCTTGCTGTAGTTGACTATAAAGCGGTGTATTTGGATAAGGCATAAGAATATTATAAGCAGCAAATGCAAAACGATTTTTTAACGCAAACTCTACTGTTTGCTCAATGCTCTCAACAGTATCATGATCATACCCTAAAGTAAAAGCTGCCCATGTCTGCATACCATGATCTCGAAGAACTTTAATCTCCTGCAAATAATGGTTAAAATCTTTTATATTAGGCGATTTCTTTGCATCCCTTAAACTCAATGGGTTGATAGATTCAAAGCCCATTACATTGCCCCAACAACCACTTTGTTGCATTAGCTTCATTAATTGAGGATTTTTCGTAACATCTAAACTAGCTTGGCTAATCCAATTAATTTTTAAGGGAATTAACGCATGGCATAGTTCTGCCAATGCTTTATGATCGGTAGCGATATTATCATCAATAAAAAAAATAAATTTACGGTTTTGACTGGCTATTTCTCTAACCACTTCATCTATTTGTCGTAAATAGTAATTACCTCCAAAATATTGGCTTACTGCACAAAACTTACAGGCAAAACGACAACCACGAGAAAACTGCATAAGAGAAATAGGCAAATATCCTTTACCTTGATAAATATCTCGTCTTGCAATCAATTTATCACCACAATGATTGACCTGCCCTACACCAACAGGTGCTTCATAACGAGGTTTTAATTTATTGTGGCGAGCATCTTCTATCATGGTTGCCCATAATGTTTCAGCATCACCTAAGAAAATACTGTCTGCATGCTGTAATACTTCTTCTGGTAATAGGCTAACATGGATACCCCCCATAATTACCCTTACTCCCCGTTGCCGATACTCACTCGCTATCTCATAGGCACGGCGAGCAGTATAAGTTTCTAAAGTAATAGCCACTAGATCGGTTGGCTCATCATAGGGGATAGATTCCATTCTATCATCATACATTACTACTTCTACATCATCAGGCGTAAGCGCGGCTAACACACCAAGCATTAGCGGTTCCATACGTCCTTCATCAACATATAAACTATGTTCTCTACGCCCTATTGTTGGCTTAATGAGGGTAAGTTTCATGTTGTACCCCTCCTAATTGCTTGCCTTGTTTTTTAATAATTTCTCGATGAGAAATAATATTGGCTAATAGGGTTACGCCTTTATCTAGCCATTTTGTTTTTTTCTGAAAGCTAAATAACCTATTAGCAATAGATGAATAGCTATAAAATGTTTTTTTCGCTTCAAAACAAAGTTCTGTTAGCTGTTCAGCAGCCATTTTTTTAGGTTGAAAAATTGGATTTCCATAGCAATAGTTGGGATCAATCCACCACTCAGGTGATATAAGCCTCTTTTCTGCTAGTAATCTATTATAAAGCGCTGAACTAGGTGTTGGAGTAAGAGGATTAAAGTTAGCTATTTCTAACTTATTGCTTAACGCGAAATCAAGACTTTGTTTTATCGTATCCTCTGTGTCTTCATCATAACCAAATACAAAAGTACCATAAATATTAATACCTCTATTATGTAATGCCTTTACTACTTTTTCATAATCTCCAGCCACTTTATTCCAAGGCTTTGCCATTTGCTTTAAGTTGGCTGAATTAAGGCTTTCAAAGCCTATTAGCACAAAACGACAACCTGCCTCTGCCAATTGATCTAGTAGTGTTTCATCTCTCGCCACATCAATGCTAATCTGACAACCCCAACGTTTTTTCAAAGGTTTTAACATAGTTAACAAGCTTTCTAAAATAGACCTATTACCAAATAAATTATCATCCACAAACAGAAAAAAACGATTGGGCTTTAAAGTAACTAATTCTTCTTTAAAATATGCTATTGGCCTAGCCCTTACACCATTTTTATAAAAACCATGAATAGAACAAAAGTCACAGGTAAAACGGCAACCTCGAGTATATTGAATTAAATCTACAGGTGCATATTTCTTACCTTTAAAAATACTACGATCTAATCGATAATCATCTAAAGGTAAATCATGATTACCATAATAAATAGTTTGTAATTTATTTTGCTGAAAATCTTTTAATAACTGTTCCCAAGCGCCTTCAGCATCCCCAACAATGATACTATCAGCGTGTTGCAAGGCTTCTTCTGGTAAGAAAGTAGGATGATAACCTCCCATCACTACTTTAATACCTTGCTCTCTATAATAGTCAGCTAATTGATAACTGCGCCTAGCCGTAAATGTTTCTACTGAAATAGCAATTAAATCTGCTTCTAATTCTGTGGGTATAACCTCCACACGATCATCATAAAACTGAATATCATGTTCTTCAGCCCTGGCTGCTAATATGCCCATAGCTAATGGTGGCATCGCATCAGTTGCTCGATAATCACCCATATTAGGTCTTAATAATACTATTTTCATAAAATAGCTGCTTCTGGATTAAGCATTTGTTTTTCCCATACTGGACTAGCCACTAATTCAACCCCATAAATTCTCGTTTTATAAACCAATGGTTTAAATGTATCAATAATAGCGTGAGCTTGTGGATGATTAGCAGCTAAAGAGAATGTTAATAAAGAAGTTTGGCAATGAGGTAAGGCATCTTTTATTAAAGGTATGATCATTTGTTGATCTTGCACTTGAAAAAAACTTAAAAAGCTTTGATCTAATACTTGCTTAAGCTTTGGTAACTGAGGTCTATTAGTCAACTTAGCATAACCATTATAAACAGGTCTTAAAAGATTGATAAGAGGATGATAATGACTAGCTATAATCTGTTTAAATGATTGTTGATTCCACAATACCGCACAGCCCTTTAATTGATTATTCTGGTAATAACCTAATACAGGTAAATCGGCTTTTATTAGCCAATCTTCTGCTAAATAAGGAGCTAACTGGTACTGGCTAGCCTGCTTATTATAAAAATCAACAATAGTTTGTAACTGCCCTACTTTCTGCCATAATCCTAAATGCTTTGCCCTTGTCTTAGCAATAACAAAGGTAGATAACTCACCTAATAATTGATATTTAGGTAATCCTGCAACACCTTTTTCTAATATTCTACGGGCTATTTTATTATCACTGGCTATGCTGGTATAGCAATAAGCAAGAGGGCTAAGAAAATTTTTAAGATAACTAAACCCCTCTTTCAGTACACGTATTTTATTTCTATAATTTTCGCTGACTCTTAAACTATTAAGATAGCCTAAGTCTACCCGTTGACCATTTACAAAACCCTGTTGTTTAGTCAGTTGACAACAACCTAAAAAAACTCCCTCTTGTTCTGCCAACACTGGATATTCTTGACCAAAATAATGTTGCTTATTTAAATAATTTGGCTGGCGAGTCATCAGCATATCCACCCAACCTTGCATCGCATTTTCTTCTAGCAATTTAACAAAGTGTTGCTGGTTATTTGCAGATACAGCATGGAAATTAATCATTTAATCTCCAACAACTTACCTTGCCACGCTTCATCGCCTAGTGGATAACCATTCCGTGAACTGATTTCATTTCTGTGTAACGCATTAATTGGGAAAAAATTACGAAACATAAAAAAGTCGCTGCGATTTTTCCAACTACGTTTAAAAATAGAGCGCCAACTATAAAAATCTCTACGAGCACTTACACAACCTGTAGTGACTTGCTCAGGTGTTAATTGGGTAGGATAAAACGGCACCTCATTATAACGATAATTATCATCTAACCACCAATGTTCATAGCGCAATCTATTTTCTTGTTGTAATCGTTTATAAAGAGGCGTACCTGGAAAAGGTGTCATATGATTAAAAGCAGCAATGTACATACCCTCTTGCTCAGCAAAAGCAACTGCTTGACTAAAGGATTCTTGAGTATCATGATCATAACCAAATACAAAAGTCCCATAAACCGCTATACCATATTTTCTTAAATTAGCTAATGCCTGAGAAAAGCCACCTTTCATGGTATTAAAGCGTTTATTCATCAGCTTAAGATTATCTTCATTAAGTGACTCAAAACCTATTAACACGCCTTTACAACCAGACTGAGCAAGCTCTTTTAAAAAGCTTTCATCATGGGCGGCATTAATACTCATTTGGGTAATCCAACGAATATTTAATTTGGCTAACTCAGGTAACCACACCCTACTTTCATGGATATTACCTGCAAAATTATCATCCACAAAAAAGAAGATCTTTTTGCTACACTTTTGCTCTGCTAGTTCTTTTAATACTTGGTCAGGATCACGTCTACGATAACTGCGTTGATAAAATGTTTGGATAGCACAAAATTCACAAGGGAATCGACAACCTCGACCTGTTTCAACTAAACCAATAGGTAAATAACGCTTACCTTTAAAAAGGCTTCTATCTACTTTTACACCACTAAGATCCGTTTGAATACCTTGATATAAAGGTTTAAGTGTATGATGTTGTAAATCATCAATTAACTCTAGCCATTTCCCTTCAGCCTCGCCCACCATAATAGCATCAGCATAACGGCTAGCCTCTTCTGGTACGAGGGTAACATGAAAACCTCCCATAACTACAGGTACGCCACGCTGTCTATACTCACTGGCTATTTGATAAGCCCGTTTAGCTGTATAGGTTTCTACAGAAATAACTACAGCATCAGTAGCTTCATCATAGGAAATTTTTTCTAATCGATCATCATAGAAACGTGTTTCCACAGTATCAGGCGTAAGCCCTTTTAACGCAGCAATTGGTAAAGGCTCCATTTGCCATGAACGCAAATAAGACTCACCTAAACGATGACCAATAGCTGGATGTACAAAAGTTAACCGCATAGTTATTTACTTTGCAAAATAATTTTAGAAGGATTACGCTCAATAGGCCAATCACAGGTATAAAACTTATGCAGGTTATGTGCGTAAAATCTATAACCCAAGTTAGCTGTTAATGCTAAAGATTGGAAATTACGCGCCCCCCATAAGCGTTTAAAAATATTTTTATATTGATATATCTTCTTCCAAGCCCTTTCATGCCCATCTGATAACTGTTGCACGGTCATTAACTTTGGTTCAAATACAACATGTTGTGCATCATAGAGTGACCAATCTTTCGTTAAAATGCGATTTTCTTGCTCTAATCTTTTATAAAGAGGTGTTGCTGGAAAAGGTGTTAATACAGAAAAACGTGGTAAATCAATGCATGCATCTATGGCTAACTCTACGGTTGCATCAAAGGTATCTAACGTATCATGATCTAATCCAAAGACAAAACAACCTTGAATAGAGATACCTAATTTATGTAATGTACCTATTAATTCTTTATAGTTAACTGAAGAATTAAATTTCTTGCCTGCATCCCCTAAACTACCAGTAGTAACAGTTTCTAAGCCTAGCAATAATCCTTTACAACCACTCTTAGCCATTAACTCCATTAATTCATTATTATGAGCAATTAATACAGTTGATAGACCAAACCATTGGATTTTTAATGGAATAAGTGCGGTAAATAACTCTTTAGCATATTCAAGATCTGATACTAAATTTAAATCAACAAAAATAAGCTTTCGTTTGCCTGTTTTCGCTACAAATTGGCGGATATCTTCTACTACCCAAGACACTGGATGTTGATATTGCTTACGCCCCCATGCAGTAGGTGCCACACAAAACTCACAGTCATGACCACAAGAGCGAGTCGCTTCAAATACGGCCTGAGTTAGAAAGTATTTACTATCAAAACGTTCTCTTTCAGGGAAAGGTAATGTATTGTTACTTAAGTCAAAACATTCACTTTGTTTATAAACAGGTTGTAATTTATCAGCAAAAAAATCATAAATGAGTTGCGGCCATGTTTTCTCTGCATAGCCTATACAAATAGCATCCGCATGTTCAGTCGCTTCCTCTGGCATTAAAGTAATATGAGGGCCACCTAATAATACTTTAATGCCTTTTGCCCTAAATTGATCTGCCAACTCATAAGCTCTTATTACTGTTCCAGTAATGGCTGTTATACCTATTAAATCCGCTTGTAAATCAGCAGGTATTTCCATAATACCTTCATCTATCAAGGTAATTTCAATAGGTAACTCTTTGGGTGTTAGTGCGGCTAAGGTTGTTAAAGTCAACGGTTGGTAACGTAAGGATTTTTTAAAAATCCCACCACTCTTACGATATAACGGCCCTTTTGGAGAAATTAGTACCAATTTCATTTTGCGATCGTTGTTATATTTTACTTCCATTGTTTATTACCTACACTTGAAATACTTTTCTCCAGTCTCCCAAAAACAGAGCTGGAATCTTTATATCACCTAATCGTTTACCCTTAGCTAATTGCCACGTTAAATACTGCTTATTGGGCGCATCAATTGCTTTATACGTTAGTGGTGCCAGTTGCTGTAACTTCCTAGCATAATCATATTGTGGATTATTGCATAGCGCTTGCTCAATAATTGTTAGTATATGTTTATTCTCGTCAAAATAATTTTGATCTGTTAACAGAATATAACTACATTCTGGTTTGTTTGTGCAAAGCATTGCAAACCCTTTAAGTGGTGCTAAGCAATGATTAACAAAACTTTCTGTTAATTTTTCACCCACTAAGTCAGAAACAACGCCTGCTCGTCCTATAAACTTAACAATAGGCCTATCTTGCTGATAGCCTAAACAAGTGACTATATCAGTGGTGTCATAACGATAAAGTCCACTATTAGTAGTAACTATTACCTGATAACTCTGTTGTACTTCTAGCTCATGAGCTAAATGTATTTTTCCCTGCTCATCTAAAAACTCATAAAAATTACTTGCTGTACAAAGCAGGGTTTCGTTTAGCTGATTAGGTACTGTGATTACAGCTTCGGTGGATAATAAGCCTTTAGGTTGTATCTTTGTATAAGGAAAATAATCTGCTAACACTTTGGCCTGCATAGCCGAAGACGCATCAGCCCAACAACTTATTACTACTAAATCAGGCCATAATATTTGTGTTTGTTGTTGACTTAAATACTGCTGTAAACGCTGAGCAGCCTCTATATCTTTTGCTAAGACATGGTTAGCAACCATACCACCATTATTTAATAAATCTAAAAGCTTATTCTGTTGCTGTTGTAAAGCCTTTAATAACTGGATAAGGAAGCTAGGGCTCCAAATGGAAATAACCGTTACATCATCACTACGTAATAAATAATAGAGTGTTAATAATTGCCAATCCTCTACATTACTTACCTGTCCAACAGAAAAAGGAACAGCAGATAGTGCCATAAAAGCGGCTAGATTTTCATGCCCTAAATAAAGCACATCACCGCCGCCAATAGCTACTCCCTTTGCTGTGGCCTGTGGCTCTGCAGTAGCAGGACTAAGTGCCCAATACACTTTACCTTTAGTAATTTTATATTGAGCAATTAACTCTGCTAACCAATTTAACACAGCTCTCCGAAAGTCATCTAAACCTCTTGCTGAATAGGGAAATAGCTTACCGCCACTATGACTACCACCTGTCCTTTCAAAAGCGATTACCTCACCATTAAATAATTGATTAGTTTCACCTCGTAATAATTTTTCAATCCAAGGATATAGCATTTCATAATTAGTAATAGGAACACGTGCTTGATATTCCGCTATATTATTAATACTAGCAAATTGATATTGCTGACCATAAACAGAGTGCTGATTATGGGTTAAACATTGTGCTAACCACTGCTGTTGTACAACAACTGTGGACTGCGCTATTGGCGCTAAATATTGAGCAAAATGTTGCCAAGGATTATTCATTTCGGTACTCAATATTAGTATCTAAAAATAGTTTTTGAGCACGACTCTGTAAATTATCAGCACTTAGCTCACATAAACAAACTAACTCATGGCCTTTATAATAATAAGGATTTTTACTAAGGAAAAATTGACTCGACTTTTTTTGTTGCTCATGGGATGCAATATCCGTCAAATCCTCTTTTAAATAGCCATACTCACTAGGACACTCCACAACCCCTGTCCGCACATTATAAAGCTCTACAAACTTAGCTACTGCTAACTGATCAGCCAATTGTTTTAATTCTGGTTGTAATCCATCCCAATGTGGATAGAAACTCTTTGCGAATACAATTAAGTATTTATAAGTTCTATAGCCTTTCACTAATAAAAACCAATAGATGGGAGTCGTAGGGTTATCTTGCTTTAATTTACCCATCCGTTGAATCCAAGCAGAATGCAATGACTGTTGTTGCCAATGCTCAGGCATTACAATAGTATCACCTGAATAAACAATCATTTTTTGCTGAAAAGAATAAAACTCTATGGTTGTAAAGCCAACCATCTGCCCTTGCTGCTCTAGAAAAAGCACTTCATTTTTATTGTCTAAATCTTGGTAAAAACGCTCTAAATCGCTACCTTGATAATATTGAAAATAAATAGCGGCCATTTGTTGCTTTTTACTAGCAGTAATGGAGTTTACTGTTTGAAAGTAGGCCTGATAATTCATTTTCTTAAAAGTCTCAATCACTCTAATAATTATCTTTGTCAGTCTAACACACTTGATACTTTAACTTTAACATATGCACTTATTTTACATTTATATATCTACTTCCTTATTTAAAACTTAATTTCAATTAATATGCTTTTATTTTCACAATTAAAATTATTATAATAAATTATTAATTTAACTTTAAAAGTAAACATTGAACCTTCTTAAATATACACTAGAACCCATCAGCCAACGTCTTAAAATTTTTCTTATGTGGGGAACATTGGTTGGTATTGCTTTTTTTGGGTTATATCCATTGTTAAACTGGTATGCCAGTGAAAGACAACATACTTTTGGCCTCTACTTACCCTTTGAATTACAAATTCCTTTTGTTGCTAGTTTTATTTGGCCTTATTTTTCTATGTATTTAGTACTCTTAATACCTGTATTTGTATTAAATACTACGGCATTAAAACGATTAGCTATAGAATTAATCATAGCTACTATAATTGCTGCTTTTATTTTTCTTTTAATACCCTGCCATTTGGGATTCACAAGAACTATTCCAGAGCAGCCCTTGTATCATCTATTATATAGCCAACTATTTAATCTAGACCATCCTTATAATCTTGTACCATCATTGCATGTCGTTTATTCTGCTACTATTGTTTTTATTATTACAGCAAACACCAAAAAATATTTAAGTTACCTATTTTATTTATGGTTAATCGGCTTAACTAGCTCTACAATACTAGTGCATCAACATCATTTATTAGATGTAATTACAGGATTTAGTCTGTCATTATTAGTTCATATGATTATAGGAAGATACTATGAAAAAGATTATTGCCGCTCTACTGGTGTTAATTAGTTTTAATATAATGGCAGAGGAGCAAGATAATGCAATTCATGATGAATTAAGACAAGTATTAAAAACAGTTACTGAAGCGATTAATACAGGTGACTATGACAAGATGCTACCTGTACTTAGTAAAGACATGCGAGCCACACCTGTTACACAAGAATTTATCAATGGTAGAGAAGCTATAATACCTTATATGCGCTCATGGTTTGGTTCAGACAAATTTCTGAAAAAACTAACCATACAATTTACGCCTGATCAACTCACAGAGATTTCACCTGATAAAACATGGGGTATCTCTTACGGTAGTGGACATGAACAATATACCCTAAGCGATGGTAGAATCTATAATATAAAAACTCGTTGGACAGCCACTGTTGCATTAGAAGATGGTGCATGGAAAATTAGAACCATGCATATGGGTACAGACTTCTTAAATAACCCTATTTTAGATGAAGCCTCTGCTGCAATTAATAAAATGTTAATTGGAGGTTTAGCAGGTGGCTTAATTTTAGGCTTATTACTTGGTTTCTTTATATTCCGGAAAAAGAAAGTCTAAGTCGGCAGCAGCGCCCATAGGTGGAGCTGGGCGCACCCCTCTCCACAAGGTAAAATATACTCGCCAAAAACTAGGTTGTAATTCTTGCTTATCTACATACTTAGGTAAATCATACCAAGGCACTGTAGGATGTTGGTGGTGAGCTAAATGATAGTGATAATTTAAAGCAAGCCAACGAAAAATAGGTAACACCTTTAGATTCCATGCGCCATTTTTAATATCCCGACTACTCCACGCATGATCCGCATATTGCAAAACAGACCAATGTAATGCAAATGCGTACATACAAAGCACATAACCCCAAAAGGTTAAATCTAAAACCCAAACTAATAAAGCCTGATAACCAAAAGAAAGAGCTATCTCACACCATACCTGTAAACTAGGTAGTTTAGAAATATCTGCTATATAATGGCTGCACTCTAAATTAGTAGCTACTTTCTTTTTAAAAAAAGCTGATCGATAAAAACCACTAGCAATCAAATAAACGAAGTTACTAAATACTACACAAACATAATATAAGCCTAATAAATTACCACCATATAGAATTATATTGCGTCTGAATTTAGACTGATGGGGCAAATAATAATCATAAAGATCTAAATCTGTCCTATTACGTTCATGATGTCCTTGATGTGCTTGTTTTTGTAATAAAAATGAAGTGGGATAAGCCCAACTACTCATCACTCCAATAATACGATTACCTAATTTAGAGTTAGCGGCTACACCGTGTGCTGCTTCATGCATTATAGAGAAGGGCATATTATTAATATGGGCAAACAGAAAAATAGCTAATATTGCCCAATACCAAGCTAAATAACTAGCTACCCATAAACAACCAGCGGCTATAATTAAGCTAAACACAACCAAACTAAAACTTAGAGTAAATCGCATAAGCTACTCAACTATTAAACTAACAATATTATTCATGTTATCTGAATTCAGAATATCTTAAAAAAATACTACGTTTACTGATTTACTACAACAAGCCTAGTATTTATAGTCAGATAAACACTACTTTTTTAGATAATCTCATTGTTACTTTAATTTAAACTTAAAAATCTTTTTATTATAAAAATAACTCCACTTATATTAATTAACCTACTATTTATACTTTTTAAAAGGAAACTGCCATTACTAATTGACTATAGACGTTTGTACCACTACTACTTACTTGATTACCGCCATTCTTCTCCGATTTTTTAGGATTATATAAGCCAATTAAGGGCGATATGACTAAATGATCATTAACCGCCCAATCCACAAATAAATCTAACTCTTGTGCATCTAAATTAAGATTATTTTTCTTATGTAAGGTATTAAAATCAAAATAAAGTGCCCCTACTGTTACATTTTCCAAAGGCGTTACTTTAAATGCCACATGCTGAATACTTGTATTTGAGTTATATGGCCCTGCGTAATTTGCTGCCACCTCGCCTTGAAACCAAGTTCCATAACCTCTACTAAGACCATTAAATAATGAATCCCACTGTGATGAATAGCGACTATAGCGATAACTTATATTAGGAGACCAAGGTACTTCTGAAAAAGTCCAACCAGCTTCTGCATACCAAGCAGTTTCATTATCCTTACCTGATATTTTTTGACCATCTGTATACCTATCCTTATGTTGCTTAGCATACTCAAAGGACAGATTAAGGTCTTTATGAATCCCTAAATTACCAACGCCTCTAATACTGTAAACATTCATGCCATCCCTTGCTAACTGCATATCAGAAGCATATTTTTTATCTACATTACGACCATGAATATAAGTAAAACCTAATGTACCTAGATCCACTACATATTCCAAAGTACCTATTAACAGTCCTGTATTAGCTTGTGCTCTATTGTCTGACTTTAACCAAATCAAATCACTACGCAAACCCTTTTGGCCTCCCAAACGTACTACAGCTGTCTTGTCAAAAGCATGTCTTGCTGCCAGATAATAAGCTCCGCCTCGATTTAACTTACCATCCATAGGACCCTTGCCTAAATTAGGCCCATCATCATTAATTAAAAAACCATCTCCAATAGTAATTACTTGACGACCAAAGGACACATCAACTCCATCATCGCCTAATGCAGTGAAAATATTGCCTGATCGCCAACCAATAAACACATCTTCTATTTTAGTGATCCGCTCATCACCTATTGTATTACCTGCAGCATCACCATCGCCCCAAGTAGCAGAACTAACCCAGTTTAACGTACCATAGATTTGCATAGAGTTAGTAAAACGATGATCACCATTAACACCATATTTAATAAAACCTTCTCGCCAAGTAGATCCTCCTGATCTACCATCATAATTCTTTCTGCTGTTAAACATTCCAAATACAGCTTGTACATCTGCATTTAAATTTGTTTGATCATCTTTATACAAGGTATAAGCTTGTAATGGTGCACAGAACAACCCTAAAGCTACTAATGTAGCTAAATATATGCGCTTGTTTCCCACGTTTCTTACCTCAATTAACTTTATTATTTTGATAGTGTTATTGCTTACTACAAGCATGAAAACTCCATTTTCCATGCCATATAGTAATCATTGATTATTAATTTGAACGTGCTATAACTTATTTGACCTTATTAAACTAATTTGCTGAGAAATAATGCTTAATAAAGTAATCAGAATTTACCTCCCACAGTACCTTAGTACCTTTCTCTACAATCCAACTTTCACCTTCTTTAAAAGTCCACTTTTCACCCGTATCTTCATTGGTTAAAGTCACTTGACCTTTAACAATAGTAGCCTGCTCAGAAAAAGGATAAGTCATACGAAAAACACTTTTAGTCACTCCAAAATAACCACCACTTGATGGTAACTCTGGATTACCTAAGGTGAATTTACCATAGGCTTTACCATCACCTTCGATTAATTCAGACCCTAAATCAATCACTGTTCCCCAGCTGTCTAATTGTTCTAAGGTAAGGTCTTTATTTATTTTTAACATCATTGTGTTATCTCCTATAAAAAATTATCTACGACCAGTCCAAAACCCTGATAATTGATGCCAACATTTAGCACCTGTTAACAGAAGTGGACGAATTGACTGTTTACCAATAATATTTCGATGATGAACTTTACTGATAAGATCATAATATTCAGATTGCTCAGCAATACCTGATGCTAGAATTTTGCAAATGATATGACTCGGTGTAACACCAAACCCTGAATAACCTTGTACATAATAAACATTAGGCTGATTTGGCAAATTACCTATTTGTGGGAATAAATTGGCACTACAACCCATTGGCCCACCCCACGCCAAGTCAATCTTCACATCTTTTAAATAAGGGAAGATTTGCAGCATAAGTTTACGATTAAACTGTTTTAAATCATGTGGGATATGCTCTACAAACCTTGTTGCACTACCAAATAACAAACTGTTTTCTTTAGTTACTCGATAGTAGTCGATAATAGGCCTAATATCGCTATAAGCCCCTCTAATAGGGCTAATACGTTCTATTAATTCATCTGATAATGGTTCTGTCATTAATTGAAAAGCATAAGTATTAATAATTTTTTTATCTAATTGTGACTCCATTTTATTGATGAAACTATCACAGGCCCATAGCATCTTCTTGGCAGTAACCGTACCTTTGGCTGTTCTTACTTTAATTGTTGAACCATAGGTCACTTCTAATGCAGGGCTATATTCATAAATCTGTGCACCTAAGGAAGATAAAGCTTTAGCCTCACCTAATAGCAGATTAAGCGAATGCACATGACCTGCCCCCATATGTACTAAAGCACTTTCATAAGCAGTAGAACCCACAACTTTTTGCACATCTGAACCTGTTAGAAGATAAATCTCATTTTCTTTATCTAACTCTTTAAATCCCTTTTCCCACTCTTGTAGAGTCTTAGTTTGCCTAGCATTAAAGCCTAAATAACCATAGCCATGACAAAAATCTGCTTGAATATCATATTTCTTTATCCGCTCTTGAATAATCTTAGAGCCTTGATCACTGATGGCAAAAATTGTTTTAAGTCCTTCTTCACCAACATCTTTTTTTATAGCATCAAGATCATGACCAATCCCAGCCATAATTTGTCCACCATTACGGCCTGTACCACCATAGCCGAGGTATTTTGCTTCTAATACAGCAATATTGGTAATACCTTTTTCAGCTAACTCAAGTGCTGTATTAATTCCAGAAAAGCCACCGCCTATAACAACAACATCAACATCAATATCATTCTCAAGCGAAGGAAAGTTCAAATTATATTTTTTAGTAGCCGTGTAATAGGTAGGCGTTTCTACTTCTAACATTTTTTATCCTTATTTGTAGCTATTAGCTTATAAATTAATTTTTTATTTTTAGTTGTAGCTAATTCTATTGACCGTGCTAAGATAAAAATAGAATAAATCTGTACTACTGATAAATTAGAAAAATATATATAAAACAAGTTATACGTTAATCTAATTTCAGATGTACATTAACTTTGTAAATATAATACGCACTCAAAACAACAATAAAAAAGCTTAGCAAAAAGGTAAAACATGAGCGTTATTTTTTCTCATAAAGCACTAGAAACAAAAAATATACAACCCTATTTTGTATTAAGTACCCACTCTACCTATCGTAAAAAGATGGTAGATAACTCTGTTATCTCTCACTTTTATAGTTTTGTTGCTGATAATTCAGAAGGTTATACATTTGCTGTACCAGATGCCTGTACCGATATCTTATTCTTATGTGATCCTACCACCCCTGCTGCTCGGATTTGTGGCAGCACTATATCGGCTAAACTTGTTGAGTTACAAAAAAACAAACGCTATTTTGGGGTTCGTTTTGTACCAGGCTTTGCACCTGACTTCTCCTCGATACTCCCCAAAGAACTAACAGATGCAGAAATTGCCTTAGCAGATATTGACCCTAACGCCTCCCCTTTAATCGAAAAAATTGCTTCTAGCCACTGTTTTGCAAATCAGATTAATTTTTTTATGCAAAACTACACTGATCGACTAGCCAATAGACAGTCTGACTTATGCCAACAACTTAGTCAGTTAATGTATCAGTATAATGGTGATATTAGAATTACTGAACTAGAAGAGCTGACAGGGTTTTCAGCGCGCTATATCTATAAAATATTTACTGAACAATTTGGCATATCACCTAAACTCTACTGTTTAATCTTAAGATTCCAACAAGCCCTATTTAATTTAACTGCACAAGAACAACTCAAAAACTTAACTGATCTCGCTATTGATCTTGGTTATGCCGATCAATCTCATTTTTTAAGAGAGTTTAAAAAATTTGCAGCGATATCACCTAAAAAATTTACCACAGAAATACAACATAGTTTCTATCAAAAACGCATTACATATGATTAATATTTAACTACATTACCGATTTCTTCTATTTTTTATAGAGCAATACTTCTATTTTATTAACAAAATAATAATCACAATTAAATGACCATTAATAAAATAATAAATAGGAGTATTCACATGAGTTCTGCAACTCATCTAAAGAAAAACAGTATTGGCTTAGCTGCACTAGTCTTCTTTGTTGTAGCAGCAGCCTCCCCTTTAACAGGTTTAGTAGGCGGTATGCCCATTGCTATTTTAGAAGGCAATGGTGGTGGTATTCCGGGCATTTATATTTTATCGGGAGCGTTACTACTGTTATTCTCTATTGGTTTTATTACCATGAGTCGCTATGTTAAAAACTCTGGAGCTTTTTACGCTTATATCTCAGCAGGTTTAGGCAATAAATTGGGGGTTAGCGGTCTAGGTGTCGCTATCCTAGCTTATGTCTCCATTGAAATAGCTGTGGCAGCAATCTTTGGCCTGTTTACCCAAATCTTCTTTCATGATTATTTCAGTATAGATTTACCTTGGTGGGTCTATACCATTGCTATGTTATTAGTGGTATGTTTACTTGGCATTGAGCGCATTGAAATTGGCGGTAAAGTACTAGGTATTTTAATGCTACTTGAAGTAGGTATTGCCTTAATTATTGCAGTAGTAACAGTTTATAAACATGCACAAATAGGCGCTTTAGACTTTACAGCATTCAATCCAACCGTTGTTTTTAGTGGTAATGTAGGTATTGCTTTAGTATTTGCTGTAGCAGGCTTTATTGGCTTTGAAGCAACCGCTATTTATTCAGAAGAATGCCGCAATCCAGAAAAAACAATCCCTATGGCTACTATTATCGCAGTAGTGATTATCACTACTTTTTTTGCATTTTGTAGTTGGGGCCTTATTCAAGCTTATGGCGTAGCTAATGTTCAAGCAGCTGTAGCAAAAAACCCCGAATTATTCGTATTTAATTTAGCTCAATCAGCCCTAGGCAAATGGAGTGTATTAGTGATTAATGTTCTTTTAATCACTAGTCTATTTGCTGCTACACAATCTTTCCATAACAATGTTGCACGCTACTTCTATTATATTTCTCGTGACGGCCTATTCTGGTCAAAACTGTCTAAATTGCATCCTAAAAAAGGTACGCCTTACTTATCTAGTATCTGCCAAACAATTACTATGATTTTAATTATTACGGTATTAGTAATTGGCAATCAAAATCCTCTTACCGATATTTTTACATGGGGTTCAGCCATTACCACAATGGCTATTTTACTGCTACAAACTTTGGTTTCTCTAGCTGTGATAGCTTATTTTAGAAAAAATACTGAACTACAATTACCGAAATGGAAAGTCCTCTATGCCCCTATTTTATCCGCTATTTTTATGAGTGCTTTTTTATGGATTGTAGTAGTAAATCTGGATATTTTAAGTGGTGTGCATTCCAAGCTAATTTATCTCATTCCTGTATTAGTATTTGGCACGGCTGTGGGTGGTTTTATTTATTCAATTTTATTGAAGAAATTGTATCCCAATGTCTATGACAATCTTGACCAGATTATTAACGAAGCATAATAAACTAATGTCACCGTATTAATACTGCAACATTATCTAATATAAATAACCTGTTTGTTTAGATTTAAATGAAGTAAACCAACAAAAACTATTGTCCAACAAGACACATAATAATAAACAATTTAGAGGTTATAATGAACAAAAAGTATGATTTTATTGTTATTGGCGCGGGTTCTGCTGGTTGTGTTATTGCTACTAAAATAATTGAGCAAACAAATGCTACTGTACTATTACTAGAGGCTGGACCAAAAGATACTAATCCTTTTATTCACATGCCTGCTGGTATTCCTTTTGTTATGCAAAGCTGTACATGGGGTTATGTGACAGATCCTGAGCCTTTTGCTAACAATCGATGTATTCCTGTTCCTCAAGGTAAAGTAATGGGAGGTAGCAGCTCCATTAATGGTATGATCTATGTACGTGGTAATGCTCAAGACTATGACGATTGGCAACAAACTTATGGCTGTACAGGTTGGGGGTATAAAGATGTGCTCCCCTACTTTATCCAAGCAGAAAATAATGAAAGCTTATCTGGGTCTTATCACGGTACTAAAGGTCACTTATGGGTCAGTGAAAATCGTTATAGACATCCTTTAAGTATGGCGTACATACGCTCAGCACAAGAGTTAGGTTTTCCTTATGTAACAGACTTTAACGGTGCTGAACAAGCAGGTGCTGGCTACTTTCAAAGTACCACCCACTTGGGAAAACGTGCTAGTACAGCTTATGCCTATTTAAGTCGAGTTATCGATAATGATCGCCTTACAGTGGTTACTGATGCACTAACAGAACAAATCATTATAGAAAATGGTGAGGCTGTAGCTGTTCAATATAAACATAAACACAAGCAAACTATCACAGCACAGGCTAACCATGAAATTATTGTAACAGCAGGCGCAATGGGTACACCAAAAGTATTAATGCTCTCTGGTATAGGTCCCAAAGATCACCTACAAGAATTAGGGATTGAACTAAAAGTTGATAGCCCTAATGTCGGAAAAAACTACCAAGATCATCTACACCTTTCATTAAATGCTAAAACAGCTAATACACCTAGCCTATTACAAGAATCCAAAGGTCTTAAAAAAATTGCTAATGGCATTGAATGGTTAGCTTATAAACATGGTGTGGTTACTTCCAATATTCTAGAGTCTGGTGGTTTCTTTGATTTAGATGGTGACGGCAAACCCGAAACGCAGATTCATGCACTACCTGTCATTGATAACTTTGACAACTTAGATGCTAGAAAAGACTTAGATGGCGATGGTATTACCTTAAAACTAGGTCATGTATATCCCAAATCTCGTGGTGAAGTCTTGCTACGTAGTAAAGATCCTAACGATATGGTTCGTATTAAAGGTAACTATCTAGCAGAAGCAGATGATATGAGCGCTCAATTAAGGGCTGTAAAATTTGGTCTTAAATTCTTTGAAGCACCATCGTTAAAAAGTGTTGTAACTGAGGTAATAGCTCCTGACTCAAGCTATGATACAGATGAAAAACTAGAAGAGTTTATCAGACAATATTGTAAAACAGTATTTCACCCTATTGGTACTTGCCGAATGGGTTCCTCACTAGAAACATCGGTGGTTGACTTACAACTTAAAGTAAGAGGTGTCAGCAATTTAAGAGCTGCTGATAGCTCTGTTATGCCCCATATCACCAGTGGTAATACTAATGCTCCTGTCATCATGATTGCTGAGCGGGCTGCTGAGTTTATTATTACTGACTATAAAAAAGGAAACTAACATGACTGATATTAAAATACTACCAGAAGTTAAAGAATTTCTCGCTAAAGGCCATGCCCACTATATTAATGGTAAATTTTACAATACAGGTGAGCAACCAATAGATGTTATTAATCCAGCTACTGAAGAAATAGTCGCTAAAGTTCCTATGGCATCAGACAACGAAATAAACCAAGCTGTAACAAGCTCTTATAATGCTTTTAACGATATTTGGAAGATAGCTACACCAGAGACCAGACAAAATAGTCTATTAAAATTTGCAGAGGCATTAGCCAATCATAAAGAAGAATTAGCACAAATAGAAACACTTTGCACAGGTAAGTTGATTGATATTGCTCGTTTTGAAATTGATCAAAGCTGTTCTTTCTTACGCTACTATGCAGGTTGGGCAACAAAAATTACTGGTGAGACTGTTGCACAGACCTCTCAACCCTCAATAAATGGCGAACAATATACAGGTTTTACCCGTCGTGAACCCATTGGCGTAGTAGGTGGTATTATTCCTTGGAATTTCCCAGTAATGATTTCTATTTGGAAATTAGCCGCTGCACTCACTTGTGGCTGTACCATTGTTATTAAACCAAGTGAATTCACTCCTCTTTCTATGTTACGTGTTGCACAAATAGCTCATGAGGAAGCAGGCATTCCTGCTGGTGTTATCAACGTTATTAATGGTTTAGGTAATGTAGGCCAAGCACTAATAGACCATCCATCTATTGCTAAAATCAGTTTTACAGGTTCTATGTCTACGGGTGCTAAAATCGGTCAAGGTGCTGTTAAAAACAACATTAAGCGCTTTACTTTAGAACTAGGTGGTAAAAATGCTGCTGGCTTTTTAGGTGATGTTGATATTGATGAGGCTGTGCAAGGCATAATTGCAGCAGGATTATCACACCAAGGGCAAATTTGCGCCTCTGCTGAACGTTTCTATATTCACGAATCCATTATTGATAAAGTGACAGAAAAACTAATCAGCGCACTGACTAGCTGGAAAATTGGCTCACCACTAAACCCACAAAATCAATTTGGCCCACTATCCAATCGACCACATTTTGAAAAGATTCTCTCTTTCTTTGAAAAGGCAAAACAAGAAGGTGATCAAATCGTCTTTGGTGGCAAACAAGTAGAGGGTAAAGGTTATTATGTGTACCCCACTGTTATCCGTGCTAAAAATGAAAAAAGTGCTTTATTACACGAAGAAACATTTGGCCCTGTACTAACCCTATTCCCCTTTAAAACAGATGAAGAGTTAGTAAAACTAATGAACGATTCACCCTATGGTTTAACCGCCAGCGTTTGGACAAATAATCTAAGTAAAGCCATGCGCTTAGTGGCACAAGTTGAGGCGGGTACAGTATGGGTTAACATGCACCTCGCACTTGATCCTGCAATATCCTTTGGTGGCGCTAAAGGCTCTGGTGTTGGTCGTGAGTTTGGTAGTCATTTTATTGACGACTATACCGAACTAAAATCAGTTATTGTTCGTTATTAAACGTTCTAAATAAGGCTACTTAACGTAGCCTTATTTATTCTTATTAACTCTTTTCTAATACTAAATAGTTAGTTTTATCCTACTTATAGGGGAGTTGCTAAGGCCTTGTTTCCCACTATACTAATATAAAGTTATATATTATGGTTAGTGCTATGTTGACCGATGATTTTGGTAGAGATATTAGTTATTTAAGAGTGTCAGTAACTGATCGCTGTGATTTGCGGTGTAGTTATTGTATTCCTAAAGGCTTTAAAGATTTCGAAGTACCCAAAAACTGGTTAACCTTTGAAGAAATAGAGCGTGTAGTAAAAACATTTGCCAAATTAGGTACTAACCATTTTCGCCTAACGGGTGGAGAACCACTTCTTAGAAAGGACTTCGCTGAACTAGCCAATAATCTCTCTAAAATTGAAGGTGTTAATGATCTTTCTGTGACTACCAATGGTACACAATTAGTTAAGCATGCAGAAACACTTTATAAGGCTGGTGTTCATCGATTAAATGTTAGTTTAGATTCGCTACGTCGTGATTGTGTTGAACAAATCAGTGGTAGTGATAGCCTTAGTAAAGTTTTAAATGGCCTAGCAGCTGCCAAAAATGCTGGTTTTGATAAAATTAAAATCAATATGGTGCCTTTACCCAATCAAAATATTGGTGATATTGAGCAAATGATACAATTCTGTATCGAAAATAAGTTTATCTTACGTTTAATTGAGGTTATGCCCATGGGTGTTACTGGGCAAAACTCCCAATATGTTGATTTACAAAAAGTCATTGCTCAATTAAAACCTAAATTTGATCTAATGCCCTCTACTAAAATTATGGGTAGTGGCCCTGCTCGCTACTGGCAAACACCTGATGGTGAGTTTATTCTTGGCTTGATTACCCCCATGTCGCAACACTTTTGTGCAACTTGTAACAGAGTCAGGTTAGCGGTAGATGGTACACTTTATATGTGTCTAGGACAAAATCACAGTTTTGAATTACGCCCCCTATTACGGGATAACTGCAGTGATGATGAATTAGAATCAGCTATTAAGCAAGCTGTTAGATTAAAACCTGAGGCGCATAACTTTTTAGATAAACCTACTCAAATTATACGCATCATGTCTGCCACAGGTGGTTAAATCAACTATTCTTAGGTCTGAAAGCTTTTGAAACCTCAGCGTCAGTTTCAATAAATGGGCCACCTATTGCATCAATACATAATGGCACCGCAGCAAAAACACCATGTACTAATGTTTTTCCTTGTTCGTCTCTAACTCCCCCTAATGTTTCTCTGATCGCATTGGGTCTACCTGGTAAATTTAAGATTAAACTGTTTTTACGAATAACACCTACTTGTCTTGATAGAATTGCCGTAGGCACAAAATGTAAACTTACTTGGCGCATTTGCTCACCAAAACCAGGCATTAATCTATCTGCCACTGCTAATGTAGCATCAGGTGTAACATCGCGTGGATAAGGGCCTGTACCGCCCGTAGTAAGCACTAATGAACACTGATGTTCATCCACTAACTCAAGTAATGTTTTCTCAATTAAATCTTGTTCATCAGGAATTAAACGCTCAATATATTCTTTTGGATTCAGCACAGCCTCATCTAGCCATTCTCTTAGGCTAGGTAAACCTTTATCTTCATAAACGCCTGTACTGGCTCTATCACTTACTGAAACTAACCCTATTTTTATATGCTGCATAATCATTACACCTTGTAATCAAGAGGAAAGATCTTAACTAAATCATTTTCATTAACTGCTACATTTGCAGGGATTTCTGCTAATGCATCGGCTGTAATACAAGTTGCCAACATAGCAGAGCCTTGATTTTCTAGCTTCTCTGCCCAAAATCCTGCCTCATCATTGGCTAAGCCAATACGTAAAAATTCTCGTCTAGGCTGTACTTTATTGACCGCAAACTTGGTTTTGGCCATCATCGGCTTAACCATAGCATTGCTAGCTGACTCACCTGCAATAACCCTTAAAGCAGGTACAACTAATTGTTGAAAAGTAACCAATGAGCTAACAGGATTACCAGGTAACATAAATACTTTACTATCATCAATATTACCCCATGCAAATGGTTTGCCTGGTTTAATCGCTAGTTTCCAGAAAACTAACTCACCCAATTGCAGTATAGCTGCTCGCACATGGTCTTCTTCACCAACAGATACACCACCAGAAGTAATAATTACATCTGCCTTTTTACTTGCTTCGGCTAAAGCTTTCTCTGTTTGTTGTTGATTATCAGGTAAAATACCGCCATCAATAATATGATGAGGTGATTGCTGCAACCAACTCAATAATAAATAGCGGTTAGCGTCGTAGATTTTGCCTGTAGAAAGTGTTTGATTTGGCTCTATTAGCTCATTACCTGTGGAAAAAACATGGATAGTAAGTGGTTTATATACTTTAACTTGGCTATATCCTTGACTTGCCAATAGAGCAATTGCCGCGGGAACTAACCGTTGTTGAGCAGGCAATAGTTGTCCGCCTTTAGTTAACTCTTCACCACAATAACGAATATTTTGATCTTTCTTAACAGACGCTGTAGCTTTTAGAATATTACCTTCAACGATTGTATTTTCTTGTTGAATAACTGCAGTAGTTCCTTTAGGAATAGGTGCACCCGTAAAAATTCTTGCTGCTTGCCCTGTAGTTAAAGCAATATTTTCAGCAGTATCCCCTGCTGCAACTCGTTCAACAATTTGCCATTGTTCACAACCTGCAAGCTCTCCACCTACTGCATAACCATCCATTGCACTGTTATCAAACAATGGGGCGTTGTATTGTACAGGTACATCTTCTGCTAATATTAGGTTAGTTGCCTTTAATAAATCTAGTTGCTCTACTTTTGCAGTATGAGATAGCTTTTCTAATAACTCTTGTAATGCTTGATAATAATCTAACATGGTAACCTCTTATTGAAAGCTAGCTAAAGTCTCTAAATGGTTGATATTAGTAAAAGCTTGTTCATCTTCAAAAAATACTTCTACCGCATGATGACTAAAAATCCATGACTTTAAACTATATTTTTCATTAGCTAAATGATCAGCTAATTTATCATTTATATAAGGTTTACATAAGAAAATACTGGGATGTATACAGTTTTCAGTAGCTGCATAAGCAATTTCATTTTGTGGATCACTAAATAATGCTTTAGCCAATTGTGCCACTAAATCATTAGGTAAAAAGGGGGTATCACAAGGAACAACTTGAATAGCGTCTATATCTTTTGGTAATGCTTGAGTAGCACTTATAATACCGGCTAAAGGCCCCTTACCTTGCCAGATAGGATGATCAGTAAATACTGAATTCACTAGTGCTTGATAACTTTTAATATCCTCATTAGCACTGATAACTACTTCATCTAACTGTGGAGATAAATTATCTAATACATGCTGTACTAAAGGTTTACCTTGTAGTTTAAGTAGTCCTTTATTTTGTCTCCCAACACGTTGACCTTGACCACCTGCTAAAATTAATCCAATAATTTTATATTGTGAGTTAACCATTAATTAGACCACTGTTGTTTTTGTTTTGTATCTGACTCTTTTGCGACAACCCATTGACTAGTACCATTCTGGAAAAATTCTTTTTTCCAAAAAGGTGCCTCTGTTTTCAAGTAATCCATAATAAATTCAGTAGCATGGAAGGCTTCCTTACGATGTTTAGCGGCAACCATAACCAGAACTATATCCTCTCCTACTGCTAGTTTACCTATTCTATGAATAACTATACAGCTAGAAAAATGCCAGCGCTCTTGCGCTAATTGGATTATACGTTCTATTTCTTGTTCAGTAACTTGTGGAAAATGTTCTAAATAAAGATGGGACAATGGCTGTTGTTGATCATGACCTCTAACCATTCCTTTAAAGCTGACCATAGCACCACAGTCACTAGCAGTTGCTTGTAACTTGCGCTCTTCTTGTAAACTATTAAAAGGTTCTGTTTGTATGCTAACGGAGATCATTTTATCCACCTGTTACAGGAGGTAAAATAGCAACCTCATCACCTTCTTTAATAGCTACTGGCTGATATACAACTTGCTGATTAACCACTAGCCTAAAAACATTTTTTTCAGCTAAAGCTTCTGCCCAGACTTCATTTCTTTGTCTTAAGTCTTGTAGTAGCTTATCTGTAGTAAGCCCTTTTTCCCAATCAAGTTGTTCTTCTGTAGTATTTAAAGTTTCTTTTAGCGAACCAAAATAACGAATCTTAATCATAATAGAATATACCACCCTTTCCAAACTACTGGTAAGGATAATAAAATATTACTAGATAAACAACTCACCATTTGTCCTATGTAACTAACCACTTCGGCTAATTGCGTATAATGACATAGCGTGGTAATTTTTGTAATTTATACCTATAGGATAATTTTATGACAAAGCTGACTCATTTTGATGCTGCTGGGCAAGCACATATGGTTGACATTGCAGAAAAGCAACCTACTAAACGACAAGCGATAGCAACAGGCTCTATTCAGATGTCAGCAGAAGCATTCCAATTATTAGGTCATAATGCTAGTAAAAAGGGTGATGTATTAGGTATTGCCCGTATTGCAGCTATTCAAGGCGCTAAACAAACCTCTAATTTAATTCCTCTCTGCCACCCCTTACCATTAACACATGTTAGTGTGGAGTTTAATGCGGATGAAGCAAACTCATGTTTACACCTTCAAGTAACCGCAGAAACAGTTGGTAAAACAGGTGTGGAAATGGAAGCATTAAATGCTGTTTCTATTGGCCTATTAACTGTATATGATATGTTAAAAGCGGTAGATAAAAGTATGTGTATTCAGTCCATTCATCTATTAAAAAAAGAAGGTGGCAAAAGCGGCTTATGGCAAGCAACGGAATGATAAAATGATGAGAAGCACGTTAAGACGCCATAGTCTTTCTACTAAACTGCTAGTTTCAGTAGTGCTATGGGTTGTGTGCGCACTTATTTTTACAGGCTATACGCTTGCACTGTTGTGGCAATTAGAAAGTGGTGGCATTGCTATTAACGATGCTGGTAGCTTACGTATGAGGGTCTACCATATTGTTACATTATTATCCCAACAGCAGGATCAAACCGAGCTACAAAAAGAACAAGCAAACTTTGAACGTATTTTAGAGAACCTTAAAAGCCTTGATCGTAATAGTTTTTTATTGCCTAAAAATCCTAGTATAGATATTCAAATATTTAATATTAATCAGTCATGGCAAGAAAAAGTATTACCCCTCATCCATCACTATAATCAAGCTGGTTCAAAAATATTAACTAAAGACCTCGCCTATTTTGATCAATTTGTGGCTGATATTGATGCTTTAGTTAAATTTATTGAAGTACAAAATACCCAACATATTAGTTGGTTACGCTTTATCCAAAGCGTTTTAATTATGATGGTTATTTTCTCAGCATTTACAGCTATCTACCTCCTCTATCGGTTGGTAATTTTACCATTAAGCCGATTACAGGACGGTATTACTCATGTAAGCCATGGTGATCTATCTAAACGTATTACCATTACTAGCCGCGATGAGTTTGGTACGGTATCACTTGGCTTTAATAAAATGGCAAGCAATCTAGAAGACTTATATACTAACTTAGAACAAAAAGTGACGGAAAAAACTGCCGCACTAGAAGAAAAAAATCATGAACTTTCAGCGCTCTATGACATTACAGCCTTTCTTCATGAGTCTCACACACAAGAAATTATGACAGAAAGCTTTTTAAATAATATTATAGAACTCAGTGATGCTGATGCTGGTAGTATTCGCTTATTAGATGAAACTCACTATCGATTGAACTATATCGCCAGTCAGGGACTACCTGGAGAGCTATTAGCTTCACCTAAATGCAGTTCCATTACTGAATGTTTATGTGGTACAACTGCCACGCAAGAAAATGTTCAAGTATTTTATTTACCTGATACAAAACCAACAATTGCACATTGTATTAAAAATCATTTTAACCACTTTATCATTTTTCATATTCAACATAGTAACCATGAAATTGGTATTATGACGTTGTATTTTAAAACAGAGGATTTTCAATTATTACCACAAACTAAATATCTAATTGAAACACTAACAGGACAATTAGCAGTTGCATTAGAAAACCAACAATTAGCACTTAGTGATAAACAACTTGCTGTTATGAAAGAGCGTAACCTTATAGCACAGGGGCTACATGACAGTATTGCACAGTCTTTGTCTTTCCTTAATTTACAGGTTCAAATGCTACAAACAGCATTAGCTAACAATGAACTAACACAAGTAGAAAAAAATCTTAATTTTATTCAACAAGGTATCCAAGAGTCTTATGAAGATGTACGTGAATTATTATTAAATTTCAGAACACGTATTAACAAAGAAGACTTCAGCGAAGTAGTACAAAAGCTACTTGATCGTTTTAAGTTACAAACTAAAGTAGATGTACAAGTTACAAGCTCTGGTAATGGCCCTTCGCTTAATCCACAACAGCAACTACAGGTTACTTTTATTCTACAAGAAGCACTGTCTAATATTCGTAAACATGCTAAATGTAGTCTAGTAAAAGTTGCTTTTAAAAATGATGAACAATTTATAATGACCATCGCTGATAATGGCTGTGGCTTTGATAAAGAAGCTATTGAACGGAAAAAACCACGTCATGTTGGTATGTCAATTATGGCAGAACGCGCTGCGCAAATTTCTGCAACTATCGAAATTAACTCTATCCCTAATCAAGGGACTACAATAACACTTACTATTCCAAAAGAACAACGAGGCATTTTATGACAAATAATAAAACCAAGATTCTACTTGTTGATGATCATACCCTGTTTCGTAGTGGCCTACGTTTTCTCCTAGAAACACAAGATGATTTTGAAGTCATTGGTGAGGCAGCTGATGGTTTAGAAGGTATAAAACTTGCTGAATCACTTCACCCTGATGTTGTATTACTTGATTTAGATATGCCGATTATGGGAGGCAGAGAAGCTCTTCCACAACTATTAAGTACTCAACCTGGTCTTGCTGTATTAGTGTTAACTGTTTCTGAAGATGGTAGTGATCTTACTGAATGTATGCGCATAGGTGCCAGAGGCTATTTACTGAAAAATATAAACTCTGATTTTTTACTCAACAGCATTCGTAAAGCAGTAGATGGTGATAGTGTTTTATCTCCAGAAATGACTACTAAATTAATCACACAATTACGAGCCCCTACGACTCAAGATATTGACAAGCTTTATGAAACATTAACACCTAGAGAAAAAGAAACCTTAGCATGGCTTACTAAAGGAGTTAGTAATAAAGAAATCGCCCGTTCATTAGATTTAACTGAAAGCACCATAAAAGTACATGTTCAAAATGTATTAAGAAAGCTTAACTTACATAGCCGTGTACAAGCAGCAGTTTATGCTATTGAACATGGTTTAGATAAACTTTAAGGCTAGTTAATCTATGCGCTTGTGGACAGTACATCCTCAATATTTAGATACTAAAGGGTTATTAGCTGCCTGGCGAGAAGGTCTGTTAGCACAAAAAGTATTATTGGGTGAAACTAAGGGTTACACTAATCACCCACAACTCTTTAGATTTAAAAATCATCCAGAACCATTACAGGCAATAGGTGCCTTTTTGACAGAAATTGCTAATGAAGCAACAAAAAGAAACTATTGCTTTGATAAAACAAAAATTCTTTACCCCAATCCTACTCTAGAAATTACTGAAACCACTGGTCAATTAAATTATGAATGGCAGCATTTATTAAAAAAGCTAGCCATACGTAGCCCTCAATTATTTGCAGAGTACAAAGAAATTTTAACACCTAAGCAACATCCCTTGTTTACATTGGTAACTGGAGATGTACAACCATGGGAGATAGTAAACTAATCACTAACTAATGCTGCTTACCACACACCTTACAATTCGGATTTCGTTGAAATTTAACAGGATAATGGTTTAAGTCTAAGGCATCATAGTTTTGCATTATACCTACAGGCGTTGTTCCAATTTCTGCCACTATTTTTAATGCTTCTGCTGCTTGTTTAGCACCAATAACACCAACTAAAGGTGCAAATACACCAGAGGCAGCACAGCTTTCTTGTGCTATATCATCGCCATCAAATATGCAAGCATAACAGGGCGATTCCTCATTGCGAGGATCAAATACACTTAACTGTCCCTCAAAACGAATAGCAGAACCAAATACCAGTGGAGTTTTAGTGATTACTGAAGCTTGATTTATTGCCTTACGGGTTGCAAAATTATCACTACAATCTAAAACAACATCATGTTCATTACAAAGCTCAATTAATTCATCTAACTCAAGACGTTTAACTAAAGCAGTTATATTTACTTCCTTATTTTGTTGAAAAATATAGCGTGCCATGGCCTCCACTTTAGATTGGCCAATATTTTGTTTGGTATAATGGGTTTGTCTCTGTAAGTTAGAAAAATCTACCTTATCATCATCAGCAATAGTTAGTTGTCCTATTCCTGCTGAAGCTAAAAAAGGAATAGCCGCACATCCTAAACCACCACAACCAACTACCAATATTTTACTGTCTAATATTCTTTGTTGTCCCTCTATACCTAACTGCGGTAATAAAATATGTCTACTGTAGCGCAATAATTGTTGATCATTCATAAATAATTAATCACATTAAAATCAGTGTTTCTATTAAAACCATAATAATCAATTTTTACTATTGTCCATAAGCATAAATAACTATTTTATAAACTAGGCCAAAGTGATTAGTCCCTTATAAACCAAGCTACTAAAGTCTACTGGGCTTTTGACCAATTGGTTATTATCATTAAAAAACGTAAGGTATACAGTAACAATTTCAGCCTGATGGTGTACTACAATGGTTAAGCAAAATTATAAGCCTTATATTGTACTTAGTTCTAGCACAGTTTCCTTTACTGTCTGCTTTATGATCTGGATGATGTTTGCTGTTATCGGTGTTCCACTTAAAAACCAGCTTGGTTTAACTGAAACACAATTTGGTATTTTAACTGCCCTTCCTGTTTTATCTGGTTCACTTATTCGTATCCCACTAGGTATTTGGACTGACCGTTTTGGCGGCAGAATAGTATTCTTCATCTTAATGATGAGTTGTGTTATCCCTATCTTCTTACTGCAATATGCAACAGCTTATTGGCAACTTCTTGTTATTGGTTTATTTGTTGGCTTAGCAGGAGGTTCATTCTCAGTAGGTACTCCTTATGTTGCCCGTTGGTTTACTAAAGATCGCCAAGGTCTCGCAATGGGTATCTTTGGTGCAGGCAATGCAGGCGCAGCAGTCAATAAATTAATTGCCCCTACAATTGTGGCCGTTTGGGGCTGGCAGATGGTTCCTAATGTGTATGCCATTGTCATGCTAGTTACTGCTATCTTATTTTTTGTTTTTAGTTATAGCAAACCTGAACATATTGTTTCATCTACTACAGTAACATTAAGACAACAACTAGCCATGATGAAAGATCCTGCTGTATTACGCTATTGCCAGTACTACTCTGTGGTATTTGGAGGCTATGTTGGTTTATCTTTATGGATGGTTCACTATTATGTGGATGAGTATGGTTTTACTTTAACTACTGCTGCATTCTTAGCCGCATGTTTCTCATTACCCGGTGGTGTATTACGTGCCTTTGGTGGTTGGTTATCTGATAAGTATGGTGCCTATAAAATTACTTGGGCAGTAATGTGGGTTTGTTTAGTTGTATTTTTTATTCTCTCTTACCCTCAAACCAAAATGTTAATTGGTACTGTAAATCCAGATGAGCCTTTAAGTATGACTATCGGTATTAACGCTTTCTGGTTCACTGTTCTATTATTCTTTGCTGGTATCGCCATGGCGATTGGTAAAGCCTCTGTATTTAAATTTATCTCTGATGAGTTTTCAGACAATATAGGTACTGTATCTGGTGTAGTAGGGCTTGCTGGCGGTTTAGGCGGTTTCTTGCTGCCAATCATGTTTGGTGCACTTGTTGATATTACAGGTATTCGCTCTAGTTCCTTTATGCTTCTATTCGGTACTGTTGCCGTTAGTTTGATTTGGATGCACTTCTCATTTAAATCAATGCAAATAAAGAATTTACAAAAATCTGGCAAATTAGCTTCTAACTAATAAATAGGAAAAGCACATGGCTAAAGTACTCACTCAATGGAATCCTGAAGATCCAAAATTTTGGGAACAACAAGGGCGCTCCATTGCCCGACGTAATCTATGGATATCAATTCCAGCATTACTACTCGCCTTCGCTGTTTGGCAACTGTGGAGTGTTGTTGTCGTTTATCTACCCCGTATAGGCTTTAACTATACGCCTAATGAACTTATGTGGTTAACTGCTTTACCTGCCCTCTCTGGTGCTACGCTAAGAATCTTCTATTCTTTTATGGTACCTATTTTTGGTGGTAGACGTTGGACAGCCGTCTCAACTGCTAGCTTATTAATTCCTACTGTTGGTTTAGGTATCTGTATTCAAGATCCAACTACTAGCTTTTCAACTATGGCTATTCTTGCCTTACTTTGTGGCTTTGGTGGTGCTAACTTTAGTTCATCAATGGCTAATATTGGCTACTTTTTCCCAAAAGCAGAAAAAGGTAGTGCTACTGGTTTAAATGCAGGTTTAGGTAACCTTGGCGTTTCCGCAGTACAGTTTATTGTACCATTGGTGATTGGCATTGGTATTTTTGGTGCCATTGCTGGTGGCCCACAAACTTGGACACATGATGGTGCTACTTCTTATTTATGGTTACAAAACGCAGGTTTTGTTTGGGTTCCATTTATTAGTTTAGTGGTTATTTTTGCTTGGTTTGGTATGAATGATATCGCTTCAGCTAAAGCTTCTTTTGCAGATCAAGCAACCATTTTTAAACGTAAACATAATTGGATTATGTGTTGGCTTTATGTGGGTACTTTTGGATCATTTATTGGTTTCTCTGCTGCTTTACCTTTACTGATTAAACATGAATTTCCTGCTGTTAATCCTTTAACCTATGCATTTTTAGGCCCATTATTAGGTTCTATCTTCCGTGTATTTGGTGGTTTCTTATCTGACAAAATTGGCGGCGCACGTGTAACACAATGGAGCTTCATTGCTATGATCCTTTGTGTGGGTGCTGTTTTATTCTTCTTACCTCATCAAGGACAAGGCGGTAACTTTGCAGGCTTCTTAATTAGCTTCCTCTTATTATTTGCCTTTGTTGGCGTGGGTAATGGTTCTACTTTTGCCCAAGTACCCAATATCTTTATACAGTTTCATAAACGCTTAGCAGCAGGCAAAGGTGAAGATGCTCAAAAACATGCCATGCTTAATGCAAATAAAGAGTCAGGTGCAGTATTAGGTTTTATTGGAGCAATTGGTGCTTATGGTGGCTTTGCTATCCCTAGAATCAATGGTATGTCTATTGATCAAACTGGTTCCATTGCAATGGCATTCTATTGTTTCATAGGTTTTTATATAACTTGTGTACTAATTAATTGGTGGTTCTACGCGCGTAAAAATGCTGAAGCACCTTGCTAATTAAATAATAATTAATAGATTTGATAGATTAAAAATTCCGTGATTAGGAGATATTATGAGCCATTTACTAGATCGTTTAAACTTCTTTGGGAAGGTAAAAAGTACCTTCTCTAATGGCCATGGTGCTGTTGTTGAAGAAGATAGAAAATGGGAGGACGCTTATCGCCAACGTTGGCAACATGACAAGATTGTTCGTTCAACCCATGGTGTTAACTGTACAGGTTCTTGTAGCTGGAAAGTTTATGTTAAAAACGGCTTAATTACTTGGGAAACTCAGCAAACCGACTATCCCCGTACACGCCCTGATTTACCTAACCATGAGCCTCGTGGTTGCCCACGTGGTGCATCTTATAGCTGGTATGTCTACTCTGCACAACGGGTTAAATACCCTATGTTACGTGGACAAATGGCCAAGTTATGGCGAGAAGCTCGTAAAACGAAAGATCCTATTGCTGCATGGGAATATATTAGCCAAACTCCAGAGCTAGCAAAATCTTATAAATCACGTCGTGGCTTAGGTGGCTTTGTTCGCTCTAACTGGGATGAAGTGAATGAGATTATTGCAGCGGCTAATAATTTCACTGTAAAAAACTTTGGACCTGACCGTGTTATTGGCTTCTCGCCTATCCCTGCTATGTCAATGGTAAGTTACGCAGCAGGTTCTCGTTATTTATCATTAATTGGTGGTGTGCCTCTCTCCTTCTATGACTGGTACTGTGACTTACCTCCAGCAAGCCCTCAAGTATGGGGTGAACAAACTGACGTAGCTGAATCAGCCGATTGGTATAACTCTACTTACCTAATGGTATGGGGTTCTAACGTACCAATGACACGTACCCCAGATGCTCACTTCTATACAGAAGTTCGGTATAAAGGTACTAAAACCGTAGCCGTTTCTTCAGACTTTGGTGAAATGGCCAAGTTTGGTGATATTTGGTTAGCGCCTAAACAAGGTACCGATGCCGCTTTAGCAATGGCAATGGGGCATGTAATTTTAAAAGAATTCCATCTTGATAATCCTTCTGAGTATTTCTCTGACTACTGTCGTCAATACACTGACATGCCAATGTTAGTCATGTTAAAAGAGCAAGATGGAAAATATATTCCTGACTATTTCTTACGTGCTAGTCATTTAGCCAATAACTTAGACGAAGAAAATAATCCTGATTGGAAAACCTTAGTTATTGACGAAAATACTGGTGATATTGTTGCACCTAAAGGTTCTGTAGGTTTCCGTTGGGGACAATCTGGTAAATGGAATCTACAAGAGCAAGATGGCAAAGATCGTGAAATTAAAGCGCAACTTTCTTTATTCAATAAACACGACCAAGCTACTCCTGTTGCTTTCAGCTACTTTGCTGGAGATGAACACAGCGAGCAAATCGTTCGCAATGTACCTACTAAAACCATTACCTTAGCAGATGGTACGCAAGCATTAGTTACTACTGTTTTTGACTTATCGATAGCTAACTATGGTATTGATCGTGGTTTAGGTGGCGGTAATGTTGCTAAAGATTATATGGATGATGTTCCATATACACCTAAATGGCAACAAAAACATACTGGTGTTAAACCAGAAATGGTTATTCAAGTAGCGCGTGAGTTTGCTGAAAACGCAGATAAGACCCATGGTAAGAGCATGGTAATTGTCGGAGCTGCATTAAACCACTGGTATCACATGGATATGACTTATCGTGGCATTATCAATATGTTGATGATGTGTGGTTGTATTGGACAAAGTGGCGGTGGTTGGGCTCACTATGTAGGCCAAGAAAAACTACGCCCACAAACAGGTTGGACTCCCCTAGCCTTTGGTCTAGACTGGCACCGTCCATCACGTCAAATGAATGGTACTTCTTTCTTCTATGCTCACACAAGCCAATGGCGCCATGAAAAATTAGGTGTTAATGAAATTATTGCACCTACTGCCAGCAGTGAACTCACCAAAATGGCGTTAATTGATTACAACGCTAAAGCTGAGCGCATGGGTTGGTTACCTTCTGCCCCACAACTAGCCACTAACCCATTAGAAATAACCAAACAAGCTAATGCCAATGGTGAAGATCCTATTCAATATGCAGTTAATGGATTAAAAAATGGTTCGTTAGATATGTCATGTAATGACCCAGATAATCCTGTTAACTTCCCACGCAATATGTTTGTATGGCGCTCTAATATTTTAGGTTCTTCGGGCAAAGGCCATGAATATTTCCTAAAATATTTATTAGGTACTCAAAATGCCGTTATTTCTGAAGAAGAAAACTGTATTAAACCAACTGAAATTACTGTTCGCCCTGCTGTAGAAGGCAAATTAGATTTATTAGTAGTACTTGATTTCCGTATGTCTACTACTTGCCTGTATGGTGATATTGTATTACCTACCGCTACTTGGTATGAAAAAGATGACTTAAATACTTCTGATATGCATCCTTTTATTCACCCATTAAGTGAAGCAGTACAACCTTTATGGCAAAGCAAAACTGACTGGGAAATTTATAAAGGTATTGCCAAGAAGTTCTCTGAACTAGGTAAAGACTACTTAGGTGTACAAAAAGACCTTGTATTAACACCGCTAATGCATGATACACCTCAAGAACTAGGCCAAGCGTTTGATGTTAAAGACTGGAAAAAAGGTGAATGTGAACCTATTCCAGGTAAAACAATGCCAGCTATGACTGTAGTTGAACGTGATTATGGTGCTATTTATCAAAAATATACTTCTATCGGCCCATTATTAGAGAAAATAGGTAATGGTGGTAAAGGTATTAGCTGGGATACTAAGCATGAAGTTGATATCTTACGTGGTTTAAACAGTGTTGTTCAAGAAGGTGTAGCACAAGGTCAACCTAAACTAAATACGGCTATTGATGCAGCTGAGATGATTTTAACACTGGCGCCAGAAACTAATGGTCATATTGCTGTTAAAGCATGGGGCGCACTCTCTAAAATCACTGGTATTGATCATACACATCTTGCTAAGCCACGTGAACATGACAGTATTCGTTTTAGAGATATTCAAGCACAGCCTCGCAAAATTATCTCCTCTCCTACATGGTCAGGTTTAGAAAGTGAAGAAGTGAGTTATAACGCTGGTTATACCAATGTCCATGAGCTTATACCATGGCGCACTATCACTGGCCGTCAGCAGTTCTATCAAGATCATCAATGGATGCGTAGCTTTGGTGAAGAACTTTGTGTTTACAAACCTGCTGTAGACTTAAAAACTACTAAGAAAGTCTTAGGCCAGCATAGTAATGGTAATCCAGAAGTTGTTCTTAACTTTATTACACCTCATCAAAAATGGGGTATCCATAGTACCTATTCAGACAATATAAGAATGCTTACCCTATCCCGTGGTGGCCCGCATGTTTGGATATCTGAAATAGACGCTCAAAAAGCGGGTATTGTTGATAATGACTGGATCGAAGTATTTAATCTAAACGGTACATTGACCGCTCGTGTAATTGTGAGCCAGCGTGTACCTGAAGGCATGACACTTATGTATCATGCCCAAGAAAAAATCGTGAACGTTCCTGGTGCAGAAGTTTCTGGCAAACGTGGAGGTATCCATAACTCAGTAACTCGTACAGTACTTAAACCAACCCATATGATCGGTGGTTATGCGCAACTTGCTTATGGCTTTAACTATTACGGTACAGTAGGCTCAAACCGCGATGAGTTTGTAGTAGTTAGAAAAATGAAGAAAGTTGATTGGTTAGAACAAGCCGATACCGTACAACAACCTAAAGTCGAGTTATAAGAGAAGAGGATTAGCTGATGAAAATTAGAGCACAAATCGGCATGGTGTTAAACCTTGATAAATGTATCGGTTGTCATACCTGTTCCGTAACTTGTAAAAACGTATGGACTAGCCGTGACGGTGTGGAATACGCATGGTTTAACAACGTAGAAACCAAACCTGGTATTGGTTTTCCTAAAGAATGGGAAAACCAAGAAAAATATAACGGTGGTTGGGTACTTAAGGGTGGTAAATTACAACCTAAACAAGGTGGTAAGTTAAAAATCTTAGGTAATATTTTTGCTAACCCAAACTTGCCACAAATCGATGAGTATTATGAACCTTTTACCTATGATTATGAGCGTTTACAAAATGCACCAGATGTAAAAACCCCTCCTACAGCTCGCCCAGTTTCTGTTTTAACAGGCAAGAAAATGGACAAAATTGAATGGGGTCCAAACTGGGAAGATGACTTAGGTGGAGAGTTCAAGAAACGTGCTAAAGATATGTTATTTGAAGGTATTCAAAAAGAGATTCACTCTACTTTTGAAAATACGTTTATGATGTATTTACCACGTTTATGTGAACACTGTTTGAATCCTACCTGTGTAGCTAGTTGCCCATCAGGTTCTATTTATAAGCGTGAAGATGATGGTATCGTTCTTATTGACCAAGATAAATGTCGTGGTTGGAGAATGTGTATTTCTGGCTGCCCTTATAAAAAGATTTACTATAACTGGACATCAGGTAAAGCTGAAAAATGTACCTTCTGTTATCCACGTATTGAAGGTGGTCAACCTACGGTATGTTCTGAAACTTGTGTGGGTCGTATTCGTTATCTTGGTGTATTACTTTATGATGCGGATAAAATTGAAGCAGCTGCATCAGTTGAAAACACTCAAGACTTATATGAATCTCAACTAGGTGTATTTTTAGATCCAAACGATCCAAAAGTTATTGAAGAAGCACTTAAACAAGGTATTTCTCAAAGCTGGTTAGATGCCGCACAAAAATCACCTGTTTATAAAATGGCAATGGAATGGAAAGTGGCCTTCCCTCTTCATCCTGAATACCGTACTTTACCAATGGTTTGGTATATCCCACCTTTATCTCCTATTCAATCAGCAATGGAGAATGGTCTAATTGGTGAAAACGGTATTATTCCTGATGTTAAAGATTTACGTATTCCTTTACGTTATTTAGCTAACTTGTTAACTGCTGGTAAAGAAGAACCTGTTTTAAAAGCTCTAGAAACAATGATTGCTATGCGTCGTTATATGCGTAGTAAATCTGTTGATAAACAAGCTGATGTGTCTACTTTAAAAAGTACTCATTTGTCACCTGCGCAAGTAGATGAAATGTATCAAATTATGGCTATTGCTAATTATGAGGATAGATTTGTTATTCCTACCTCTCATAAAGAAATGGTTGAAACAGCATTTAATGACAAAGGTTCTTGTGGCTTTACATTTGGCAATGGCTGTTCAGATGGTGCTAGCAAACCTAGTCTATTTGGCAAGAAAAAAGCCTCTCCTATTATCTTCAGTGATGCAATGCAAGATCGTGAGGCTAATAGAAACAAGGAGAGTAATAGCTAATGGCAATCTACAAAATAATCTCTGTATTACTTTGTTATCCTGAACAGGATTTGCTTGATAGTATTCCCACTATCAAGCAACTACTAGCAGATGAAAAAGTAGCTACTCATCAGTTAACGCCTTTGCTAACTGAATTAACTACAACTGACATCATCACCTTGCAAGAGAATTATGTACAGACTTTTGACCGCACACCTACACACTCTTTGCATTTGTTTGAACATATCCATGGTGAAGACCGCATTCGTGGTCAAGCAATGGTAGATTTAATGGAAGAATACAAATCAGCAGGTTTTGAAGTAGTTTCGGATGAATTACCTGATTATTTACCATTATTTCTAGAATTTCTAACTATTTGTGATGAAGATAAAGCAACAGCCCTATTAGGTGAAGCTATTGATGTTATTAGCCATCTTGGTAATAAACTAGCTGCTGACAACTCTGTGTATGCTGGTATTTTTCAAGTGTTGGAATCACTTTCACCTGTCAAACCAAAACCTTTAACTACTCCTCCCATACGGGATATGGATGAGGCTTTAGAAAAATTCGGCCCTAATCCCGAAGGTATAGAGCCACTTTTACAAATAAATAGCTCCAACGCCTGTATGGCCAGTACTACTTTAGAGAGGCAAGCAAAATGAATTATATTGATAAATTTGTATTTGGAATCTATCCATATATTGCCATGAGTATTTTTATTGTAGGTTGTTTAGTTCGCTTTGAACGGGAACAATACTCTTGGAAAAGTGAATCAAGCCAGTTACTTTATGCAGGGCAATTACGTTTAGGCAATATTTTATTCCATGTGGGTATTTTAGGCCTATTCTTTGGACATTTAGTAGGCTTATTAACTCCAGTAGTGGTTTGGGATACACTTGGTATTAGCCACTCATTCAAACAAGTAGTAGCTATGACAGCTGGTGGCATAATGGGTACTATGTGTTTAGTGGGATTAGTTATTCTAATCCATCGTCGCTTTACCTGTGACCGATTACTAGCCAATAGTACTTGGCGTGATAAGTTAGTTTTGATTTGGCTATTAATTACCTTGTTACTTGGCCTTAGTACTATTGTTGTATCTTCCCAACATTTAGATGGTCATGAAATGGTATTACTAATGACTTGGGCACAACATATCGTAACTTTCCGTGGTGATGCGGCTAGTTTTATCGCTGAAGCATCTATCATCTTCAAATTACATATATTTATGGGGATGGGGTTATTTGTAATTTTCCCTTTTACAAGACTAGTTCATGTTTTTAGTGGCTTTGCTGCTGTCACTTATATAACACGTGCATGGCAACTTGTAAGGCCTCGTTCTTAGCATTTCACTTAGTACCCACCACCATATTTAGGTGGGTACTTTTTTTAATTCAAAGGATTTCATCATGATTAGCAAAAACTTAACAAAAAAATTACTAGCTAGTGTTATTGGTTTATCCTTTGCTTCAATTGTTCAAGCTGAAGAAATTGTTGTGTCAGCAGCAGCTAGCTTAAATAATGCATTTAAAGAAATTGCTACTCAGTTTGAAAAGAAACACCCTGCTGACAAAATTCTTTTTAATTTTGCAGCATCAGGTACCCTACTTCAACAAATAGCCAAAGGCGCTCCTGTTGATGTATTTGCTTCTGCTGATCAGGAAACAATGGATCAGGCAGAACAACAACAGTTAATTAACAATGAAACCCGTAAAGACTTTACCCAAAATACACTAGTATTAATATCCCCTATTGCAAGCTCATTAACTATTAAAGAGTTAACTGATCTTAACTTAGATACTGTAAAACGTATTGCTGTTGGCAATCCTGCTAATGTACCAGCTGGCCGTTATACTCAAGAAGCATTAGAACAAACTGGCCAATGGCAGTCGTTAAAGGACAGATTTATTTATACTCAAAACGTCCGTCAAGCTCTTGATTATGTTGCAAGAGATGAAGTAGATGTTGGTTTTGTATATGGTAGTGATGCGGCTATTATGCAAGATAAAGTAAAAATATTATTAACAGCGTCTTTAAAAACAGCTGTAACCTATCCTATTGCACAAATAAAAGAGAGCAAGCATAATCAACTAGCTAATAATTTTATTGAGTTTGTATTATCAACAGAAGGTCAACAAATATTAGCTAAATATGGTTTCTCCTCTATCAATCAATAGTTGAATTATTATGGATATAGCTTGGTCAGCTCTTTTTCTTTCTCTTAAAGTTGCCGGCTGGGCTGTTTTTATCAACCTTATACTAGGCATATCTGTTGGTTACTTACTAGCTCGCAAACGTTTTTTTGGCAGAGAGGTATTAGATACTATTCTTACCCTCCCTATGGTAATGCCACCTACTGTATTAGGCTATTACCTACTAGTTCTCTTAGGTCGTAATGGCTGGATTGGCCAATGGCTAAAAGAAGTATTTGATATTAATCTCATCTTTACTTGGCAAGGAGCTGTTATTGCCTCAGTGGTAGTCACTTTTCCATTAGTATTTAAACCTGCTAGAGCTGCTTTTGAAAGTATCGATCAACAATATGAACAAACAGCGAGAGTATTAGGCATCTCTGAATTAGCTATTTTCTTTCGGGTAACTCTCCCCCTTGCATGGCGCGGTATTCTAGCAGGCGTATTATTAGCTTTTGCCCGTGCGCTAGGTGAGTTTGGTGCTACTTTAATGGTAGCAGGTAGCATTCCGGGTAAAACCCAAACCTTATCAGTTGCTATTTATGAAGCTGTACAGGCAGGACAAGATAGTATTGCAAATACCCTTGTTTTAATTACCTCTATTGTCTGTATTATTGTATTATTGCTAGCTAAACGTTTAACTTCACATAAGATACCTTGTTAATTGGCTATGCAAATTGAACTTGATATACAGAAAACTTTAAACTCTGCTACACATACTTTTAAACTAAATGTAAAATTTTCTTCGAATAGTAAACGTATCGTTATTTTTGGCCCATCTGGTGCTGGCAAAACTATGATACTTAAAAGTATTGCTGGTTTAATCAAACCTGATACAGGCTATATAAAAATGGCTGATAAAATACTATTTGATACTGATAAAAAAATTAATCTAAAGCCCCAACAAAGAAACTTAGCTTATCTCTTTCAAAACTATAGCTTATTTCCACATTTAACGGTTAGACAGAACGTAAGCTTTGCCCTTAAAAAAGGATTGCTAAATCCTAGTCAAAATATTCATTTTCCTGAAGTCACTAAGTGGTTAAATAATCTTGAATTAGCATCACTAGCTAATCACTACCCTCACCAGCTTTCTGGCGGTCAACAGCAACGTACCGCATTAGCCAGAGCATTAGTTACTAATCCAAGTATTTTATTATTAGATGAGCCCTTTTCAGCATTAGACCAAACTTTACGCAAAAAAATACGTACGGAAATACATGAACTGCAACAGCAGCTAGATATCCCTATTATCCTTATTACCCATGACATAGAGGATGTTGAACTATTTGGTGAACATATTTTGGAAATAAGTAATGGTCATCTCATTGAAACACTTACACAGAATAAATAAAAGACTATATATAAAACTATCCTTATATATCAATACTCTTAAAATACTTATAAAAATCTCTAGTTATAAATATACTTATTACTTTATCACTCATGCTAATCGTACTTCTGAGTCATAGAACAACTATAAGCTCTAAAATTAACAGTGTTTTCTTAAACCTTAGAGTAATTTCACAGCTGTTTTTTGTTGCACTTCTTCCTTTGTTACATTAGGGGCTAATTCTACTAATTTAATCCCTTCTGGCGTTACATCTAATACCGCTAAATCAGTAATAATACGATCAACCACTGCTACCCCTGTTAAAGGAAAAGTACATTCAGGTACTATTTTAAACTCTGTACTTCCATCCTTTTTATTAATAGAAACATGCTCCATAATCACCACAATGCGATTAACACCTACCACTAAATCCATCGCACCACCCATGCCTTTCGCACGCTTGCCAGGAATCATCCAGTTTGCCAGATCGCCCTTTTCACTTACTTGCATTGCACCAAGAATAGCTAAATCAACTTTACCGCCTCGAATCATGCCAAAAGAGGTCGCCGATGAAAAAGTGGCGGAACCTGCGATAGTGGTGACGGTTTGTTTACCTGCATTGATTAAATCAGGATCAATTTCTTCTTCTGTAGGAAAAGGGCCTATACCTAATAAACCATTTTCACTTTGTAACCACACTTCAACACCATCAGGCACATAGTTTGCGACAAGGGTTGGAATACCTATTCCTAGATTAACATAAGCACCATCGGTTAGCTCCTGTGCTGCTTTAGCAGCCATTTCATTTCTTGTCCAAGCCATAGTATTAAGCCCTTTCTCTTATTGTACGTTGTTCTATATATTTATCTTGTTGTGCATGTGGATTATGGAAAACTCGATGAACATAAATACCTGCTAAATGAATATCATCAGGATCAAGTTCACCCACCTCAACTAACTGTTCAACTTCTACAATAGTGATTTTGCCTGCCATTGCCACTTCAGGGTTAAAATTACAGGCTGTTCTTCTAAAACGTAAATTACCTGCTTTATCTGCTATATAAGCTTTAACTAACGACACTTCTGGATGCAATGCTTGCTCTAATAAATATTGCTTACCATCAAACTCTCTGGTTTCTTTACCCTCTGCAACTACTGTTCCCACACCTGTTTGAGTATAAAAAGCAGGAATACCACAGCCACCTGCCCTTAACTTTTCTGCCAAAGTACCTTGTGGTGTAAACTCAACGTCTAGTTCACCGTCTAAATATTGACGCTCAAATTCTTTATTCTCACCTACATAAGAAGAAATCATTTTCTTTATCTGGCGACTATCAATCAGCTTGCCTAGTCCTTTGCCATCATTTCCTGCATTATTGGAGATAACGGTTAAATCTTTTACACCTATTGTTAACAACGCATCGACTAAAGCAAATGGCACACCACAAGCACCAAAACCACCAACAGCTATTAATTGATTATCATGAATAACATCACTGATTGCATCCAGTGCTGTTTTATAGATCTTATTTCGCATTTATTATTACCTTTTTATATTTATAAATTTTTTTCATATTAAAAGTTGAGAATTATATTTTGTCAATATTATAAGACGCTCTAAATATTACTCTTTTTCATAAACAAATACAGTTGACTTTATTTTTTAAAAAGTAAAATAATAAGATGATATCGTTGTGAGTTTTCAATTAAATGATGACCAAAAAGCAGTCCATAATGCAATAACACATATTTGTGAACAGACCAGACTATTTTCCAAAAAATAGGCAGAAAAATGGTTTTCGTGTTGTAAATGCTCTCTTAAACAAAAATTGTAATTAATTGATATCTTAAACTAACACGGTACAACATTTTACGAGCATGAATTTATTTTCTAATTTAATACACTGTTAAGAGAACAAATAATATGACGGTAAAACTGGTTGCTATAAGACTAGACTTAGTCGAGGTTTTTGCCACTCAGCAAAGACCTCTTTTTTTAAGTGAGCTTGCAAAATTTATGGATATCCCTGTTTCTAGTTGCTTGGGTTTAGTTCATACATTACTTAATAGGGACTACTTATATGAAGTTCTCTCAAGCTATGAAATTCCAATTGCTACTTATTGTTAATTTACTACTTTGATATAACAAGATTAAATAACTTTATATTTCTGAACATCATTACAGTACAAATTAAATTTGTCATTTTCCCCTTTTCAGAAAATCAAACTTACTTATGAAGGTTAATAAATGTTTAGCAAAAATAAATTACTGATAGCCACAGGCATAATCTTCATTCTGATGGGATTATTTTTATCAATCGGAGGTATCGATCTGGTCTCATTAGGTGGCTCTTACTATTATCTAATTGCAGGTATTACCTTAATTGTTACAGGTATTTTAATTGTGCTTAACCATGAAGAAGCGCTTATTTTGTTTGCGTTATTTTTATTAGGCTCTACTGGCTGGGGATTATGGGAAGTTGGTTTAGATTGGTGGCAGTTAGTAGTACCACGCTTATGGGTATGGTTCGTATTAGGGGTTATGCTGTTATTGCCTTGGTGGTGGAAACCATTACAAGTACAAACTAAAAAACCAAAATTACCTATTCTTCTTAGTATTGCTGTTGTAGTTAGTGCTATTATTATAGTAGCTCCTTTATTTACAGATCCAAATACAACAATTAAAGGCATCATAGATAATCCTAAAGCAAACCATATTAATCCTGACCAAATTGCAAGTGATGACTGGATAGCTTATGGTGGTACTAATGCAGGGCTCCATTACTCTTCTCTTAATCAAATTACACCTGATAATATTCATAATTTAAAAGAAGTATGGCGTATTCAAACAGGTGATATACCTAGTAAAAATGACCCTTTAGAAATTACCAACGAAAACACTCCATTGAAAGTTAATGGCCTTCTTTATGCTTGTACACCCCATAGTAAAGTTTTAGCGTTAGAACCAGAAACAGGTAAAACTCGTTGGGAGTATGATCCTAAAATAAGCTTAGAAGGTGCTGAAAATTTCAAAGGTTGGGCACATATGACTTGTCGTGGTGTTTCTTATTATGATGCGGATAAATATTTATCACTAGATCAAGAAACTACACCAGATAACGATTTAACAATCGATAATACTATTGCAGAAAAAGTTAAAAACAGTTCTTGTCCACGTCGTATTATTTTACCTACTGCTGATGCTCGCTTAATAGCACTTAATGCTGACACAGGCGAAATATGTTCAGAGTTTGGTGATAATGGCTCCGTAGATTTAACTAAAAATATAGGTCCATTTACACCAGGTGGATACTATCCAACCTCTCCAACAGTTGTTACACGCAATTTAATTATTGTTGGTGCTCATGTAACAGATGATGAGTCTACTGATGAGCCATCAGGTGTTATTAGAGCCTTTGATATATCTGATGGTCATTTAGTATGGAACTGGGATAGTACCCAACCAGACAAAACGGAACCTATTGCTAATGGAGAAATATACCCACGTAACTCAGCTAATGTATGGTCTGTGATGAGTGCCGATGAAAAGTTAGGCATGGTTTATTTACCAATGGGTAACCAAACTCCTGATCAATATGGTGCCAAACGTACTGAAGGTGCTGAAAAATTTAGTGCTGGTATTGTAGCGTTAGAGATAGAAACGGGTAAAGTTCGTTGGAACTACCAATTTACTCGCCATGACCTATGGGACATGGATGTACCTGCACAGCCTGTGTTAATAGACTTAAAAACAAAACTTGGTATTGAACCTGCAGTAATACAACCCACTAAACAAGGTAGCCTATATGTCTTAAATCGTAAGACAGGAGAACCTATCGTTCCTATTCATGATATTGAAACACCACAAGGTGCAGTTGAAGGTGATTGGGCTTCAAAAACTCAACCAAGATCAGCACTTAATTTATTACGTCCTAACTTAACTGAAAAAGACATGTGGGGCGCAACACCCTTTGACCAATTAACCTGCCGAGTTGGTTTTAAATCCTTACGTTATGAAGGGCAATATACCCCTCCTTCTGTACAAGGCAGCCTTATTTATCCAGGTAATGTAGGCGTATTTAACTGGATGGGTATTTCAGTAGACCCTGAAAGACAACTTATTTTTACACCCGCTAATTACATGGCTTTTGTTTCACAACTTGTACCTGCTTCACAATTAGCTAAAGATGCTAAAAAAGCCTCCGAAGGACAAGGACTACAGCCTAATAAAGGTGCTCCCTATGCAGTTATAATGCATCCATTTTTGTCTAAATTAGGCTTTCCTTGCCAAGCGCCTTCTTGGGGAGACGTTGCAGGTATTAGCCTCACTGATTACTCTGTTGTGTGGAAACATCATAACGGTACCTCTCGAGACAATACACCAATTATTCCTATGCCTTTTCCTGTAGGTGTACCTGCTATGGGTGGCCCTATTACAACAGCAGGTGGTGTTGCTTTTATGAGCGGTACACTTGATCAATATATTCGTGGTTATAACGTAGCTACAGGTGAAGAGATTTGGAAAGCAAGATTACCTGCTGGTGGTCAAGCGACACCTATGACTTATAAAGGTAAGGATGGTCGCCAATATGTACTTTTAGTGGTGGGTGGTCATGGTTCTTTTGGCTCTAAGATGGGTGATTACATTATTGCTTATGCATTACCTGAAACCAATAACTAAACATAAATAATGCTGAAGGAACATTATGATACCTATACAACCAAAAACTAATAACTACATCATAAAAACATTAGTGGTAATAGGATTAAATACTGTTCTTTTTAGCTCAGCTATTCAGGCTAAACCTTTTGATATAGACTCCCCTTGGATGCTAGGTGACTGGGGCGGTGTTCGCTCAAATTTACAGGCAAAAGGTTATCAATTTTCTTTTAATTATTTATCTGAAACCTCTGCTAACTTAGGTGGCGGTTACAATAATGATCGTACGGCACGTTATGCTGACCAATGGACATTAGGAAGCCATTTAGATTTAGAGAAAATTTTCGGTTTGCCCATTGCTGAATTTCAAGTAACTATAACAGCCCGTAATGGCAGATCATTATCAAGTGATCGCCTAGCAGATCCCCGAACAGGACAGTTATCTAATACCCAAGAAATTTATGGCAGAGGTCAAACAGTACGCCTTACTCACTTATGGTATCAACAAAAATTCTTTGATCGTTTGTCTATTAAAGCTGGTCGTTATGGTGTTGGTGATGACTTTAATACATTTGCTGATTTAGGTTGTGAATTTCAAAACTTAGCCTTTTGTGGTTCACAAGTGGGTAACTGGGTAAACTCATGGTATAACGGCCCTATTGGCCAATGGGCAGCTAAAATTAAATATGATTTCACCCCTCATTTTGCTTTCCAAATTGGCGCATTTGAACAAAACCCTTCTGTCTTAGAAAAAAGTAATGGTTTTAAATTAAATGGGAGCGGTGGCCGTGGTGCACTATTCCCTATGGAGTTTATTTGGACACCTAAAGTAGGTAACAATGGTTTACCTGGTGAGTACAGGGTTGGTTATTTTTATTCATCTGCTAATCAAAATGATGTTTATAAAGATGAATATGGTTCCCCCATTGCTATAACAGGTAATCATGCAAAAACTAGAAGCAATAGACATGGTTGGTGGCTTATTGGTCAACAGCAAGTTACCTCTCACGGTAAAGATACATCTCGAGGGTTAGTGCTGTTTGCTGGCTTTAGTATGCATGATAGAAACACTAATGCTGTTACCAATAATCAGTTCATTGGTGGTATTTATAAAGGGCCTTTTAACTTTCGCCCACAAGATAGCATAGGCTTAGCTGTAGCAAGGATTGATGTAGGTTCAAGAACACGTCGTGGGCAACATTTAGCTAATGAAATTTATCAAGCCAATAATGGTGCTTTAGGCTATGACAACCCCGACTACACACCTATTCAAAGGGCAGAATACAATGCAGAGCTTTATTATGCTATTAATATCGCTAAATGGCTTTCTGTTCGCCCTAACCTTCAATATGTTAAAAATCCAGGTGGCGTGACACATGTCCGCAATGCTGTAGTGGGCGGTTTAGAGATTAGATCTTCCTTTTAAAACTTTACGGATAATATGAAAAAGCTATTACGGAAAGAAAAAAAAGCCTTTATCTACCTATTATGCAATATTATTTTACCAACAAGTTATGTAGTTGCTGCAGATGATATTGTATTGCCTACTGTAGAAGTTAGTAGTACCCGTACAGAAACAACAGTTTTTGATACACCTGCTGCTGTGGATATTATTGAAGGTAAAGATATTCGTGATAGCAAGTTACAAGTTAATTTATCAGAAAGCCTACAAAGTGTTGCAGGGGTACAAATACAAAATCGTAATAACTATGCACAAGACCTTAGATTATCTATTCGGGGTGCTGGTGCACGTTCTGCATTTGGTGTAAGAGGCACACGTATTTACGTAGATGGTATTCCTGCTTCAATGCCTGATGGTCAGGGACAAATTTCTAATATTGATTTAGCCAGTGTTGACCATATTGAAGTATTAAAAGGCCCTTTTTCATCACTCTATGGCAATTCATCAGGTGGTGTTATCCAAATTTTTACAGAAGATGGTTCTGAACGTCCCGCTCTTGAAGCAAGTACAGCCATTGGTAGTTTTAACTCCTATCGCAATAATGTAAAAGGAACAGGCTCAATACCTACTGAAACAGGTAGTTTCAACTACACATTAAGTGGTAGCCATTTTTCAACCACTGGTTATCGCGATCATAGTGATACCCAGAAAAACTTACAAAATGCTAAATTTAGCTGGCAAATAGACCCTGATCGAAAAATTACTTTTGTTCTTAACAATGTGGACTTAAAGGCTCAAGATCCTTTAGGAGTAACACGCCAACAATTTAAACATGATCCTAAAAATGCTGACAAAGCAAAACAATTTGATACGCGCAAAAAAGTCACCCAAACCCAAGGTGGCTTTTTATACGAACAAAATATTAATGATAATAATGAACTAAAAGCCATGCTTTATTATGGTGTAAGGGATAATGTGCAATACCAATCAATACCTTTTGCGGCACAACAAAATCCTGGCCATGCGGGTGGTGTAATCGATTTTCAACGTAACTACGGTGGTGCTGACTTACGTTGGATATCTCATCTCAGTTTAGCTGATCGCCCTTTTACCTTGATCTCGGGTATTTCTTATGACCTTATGAAAGATAATCGTAAAGGTTATGAAAACTATCTAGGTACCGCCACTAATCCTATTTATGGAGAAAAAGGAAAGTTACGACGTAAAGAAAATAATAAACTTTATAATATTGATCCTTATATGCAAAGTTCTTGGCAATTTGCTTCTAAATGGGAACTAGATACTGGTGTTCGTTATAGCACCGTTCGCTTTAAATCAGATGACAAGTATATATCCAATGGCGATGATAGTGGTTCTAAAACTTACCATAGAATATTACCAATGGCAGCTTTAAGCTATGCCATAACTTCTGATATTAATCTTTATGCTTCCTATGCTAAAGGTTTTGAAACCCCTACCTTTACTGAATTATCCTATCGTCCTGATGGCGATGCAGGTTTAAACTTAAACCTTAAACCATCTGTCAGTGACAACTATGAGCTTGGTACTAAAATAATGCTACCTCGCGGCATGATTACAGCTAGCTTATTTCAAATCAATACTAAGGACGAAATTATCACCGCGGGCAATATTGGTGGTAGAAGTACTTACCAAAATGGTGGTAAAACACGTCGTAATGGTTTTGAATTAGCTTGGAATAATGACTTTGCTGAAAATATCAAAACACAATTATCTTATACATGGATAGACGCTTACTACCGCGATAATGTTTCTGCTGATATTAGAAGTAACAACTATATTCCAGGTATAGCTAAACAAACACTCTATGGAGCTATTACTTGGAAACCAGATACAGGTTGGTATGTAGGCATTGATGGGCAATATATGAGTAAAATCTATGTCACTGACAATAACTCTGAAGCCGCCCCTTCCTACTTTACCAGCTCTGCTTATACTGGTTACACATGGCAAAGTGGCGACCACTGGACAATAAATGGTTTTGTTAGAATCGATAACTTACTGGATCGTCGCTACGTTGGTTCTGTTATTGTTAATGAAAGAAATGGTTATTTTTATGAACCTGCTGCCAAAAGAAATTGGCTAGTGGGTAGTACTGTTTCATTTGCTTTTTAAGCATTAACTTTATATTAAATAATTCTTAAAAAGAACTTCAATATATAAAGCCAATAAAACAATTTTTATTATAATAATGAAGTAGTAGATAATGCTACTAACAGTATTTATTTAATGTATTATCTTATATGATAATTAAAAAACTAATTAAGTAGTTTAGAAAATGGATTTAATGATATGAGTAAACCCTCTATAAACATAAATACAAATAATTTATCTATTAAATCATTTACTTTTAATATGACCAAACAGCATAAAACAATTTTTAATATCGGATTTAGTGCCATAATACTATTTGCTGTTATATCCACAATTAACGTCGCTCTTATAAAAAATAGTACTCGTTTTATCATTATGGGAATTGCTTTTTACTCTATTATGATTCCTTTCTGTTGGTTTATTTTCAAAGTCATTAATCAAAAAGAACATATTATTATTAATGAGCAAGGCATCAATTTTATAGATTGTATTAGTTTTAACGTACCAAAAAAAATCCTGTGGACTGATTTATCCAAATTATATCTTGTTATTAATAATAAAGATCGACATAAGTATTTAAATAATGAACTATTATTTATTCTTAATAATGGTAAAAGATATACCTTAACTATTAAAACAGAACAACAAGATATATTTATTAATCAAACTACTCCTAATAATTTATTAGAAGTTATTGAAGCATATTACTACCAATCTATTGAACAAATTTCACCCACTAATGAATTATATAAAAAAACACAAAATGATCTTTCTTCTTTAGATTTGGGTAAAGAAGTAAAACATATTACGTATGCAGCTCTATTTATAATGACAATAGCTATATTGCTTTTTTTTACTCTATCTACTGTTTTATTAGACAGTATTAACCAATTATGGTGGTATATATCAGCAACCATCATTGTTGTACTATTTTCAATTTGGTATATGCGGCATGTAAAAATATATATTATTATTCCCTGTTTACTCATTGCAGCCACTACAGCTTTTCTAACGCTTCCTGTAACCAATCTTCTTCCGCAACTTATTGGAACACCTATTCAAACAACATTTATAATAACTACTGAGGATAATCAACAACAAACATGGCAAAGTAGAGATAATACTCAATTATATTTTACTAGAAAAATATCACCCAAATACCGTACTTATAATAAAGAACAACAACCTCATATTGATCTTACCGTATATAAAACATCATTTGGCTTAAACGCTATTGATCGAACTGAATATCGGAAACTATTTCATTGAAAAAGCCCTATATATAATAAATTTATTCTACTAATAGGCTTTTGAGTAGGGACATCAAGCTATATAATAAAAAAATAAACTAACACTTATAAGTTTATTTAAATAATATTAAACAACTTGTTAGCTTTTCTAATACAACACATACATCACAAGTTTATTGGACTATTATGATAAATACAGCAAATGTTGCTATAAATGGACAGCCTCATGCTCGACCACTTAATAAAAGTGATTATAAAACACTGGCTTTATCCTCATTAGGTGGTACTTTAGAATTTTATGACTTTGTAATATTTGTCTTTTTTACCAATATACTGACACAACTATTTTTTCCTAGTGAAAATCAATTTTTTGCTCAGATGCAAACACTTGGGGTATTTGCTGCTGGTTATTTAGCCCGTCCGATTGGTGGCATTATAATGGCACATTTTGGTGACAAAATAGGTCGTAAGCGCATGTTCACATTAAGTATTTTCTTAATGGCACTGCCTACATTTGTTATTGGTTGTTTACCTACCTATGAAACCATAGGTGTATTAGCCCCTCTTTTATTACTTATTATGCGTATTCTACAAGGTGCTGCTATTGGTGGAGAAATGCCGGGCGCATGGGTTTTTATTGCAGAACATACCCCTAAACAACGCTATGGGCTTGGTATTGGTACCTTGACATCGGGTATTACTGGTGGAATCTTTTTAGGTTCAATTGTAGCCATTATTATTCAACAAAACTTCTCTGATGTAGAAGTCAAAGAATATGCTTGGCGTATCCCCTTTTTATTAGGTGGAATTTTTGGCTTTATTTCTGTTTATTTACGTCGTTTTTTAGAGGAAACACCTGTCTTCAAAGAAATGGCAAAAAAACAAGCATTAGCTACTACCCTACCTATTCTCACCGTTATTAAACAACATAAAACAGCTTGTTTTATTACCGCCATTTTAACTTGGGCACTATCTACAACCATTGTAGTGACTATATTAATGACACCTTCTATTATTTTAGAGGACATGTATCAGATTGATCGTACTACTTCCCTGCAAGCTAATTGTGTAGCTACTTTAACACTGACCCTAGGCTGTATTTTATGGGGCTATTTATGCGATAAATTAGGTATTCGCTTAACGCTTTCAATAGTATGGGGTGGCCTAATTATCACAAGTTTTTATTTTTATAGCTCACTACATAGTGATATAAGTACAGGTACTTTAATCTTTAACTATGGCCTAATGGGACTTTTCGCTGGTTCTACTGCTACAGCCCCCATAGTTGGTACTAAAGCTTTCCCACCTGCTATTCGTTTTACAGGATTATCTTTTGCTTATAATTTGTCTTATGCCATTTTTGGTGGGCTAACTCCCATGATTACAGGCGCATGGTTACACCATAATGCAATGGCTCCTGCTTATTATGTAAGCATTACAGCCATATTTGCTCTATTAGTTGCTTTTATGCCATTAGCTTATCGTGGTTATACTGCAAAGTCTTAATAAAGACCCACTTTATAGTGGGTCTTTACATTAACTAATTATTTTTGAGGATCAAATAGTTTATCTTTAATAAATAATGCAGGAATAAGACCACAGAAGAAATAAGCGGCACCCATTACAAGGAAACCTGCTCCAATTGAATAATGTGATGCAATAAAACCTATACAGGCTGGAGCAATAGCCGCACCTGCACGACCTACGTTATAAGCACCTCCTACTGCTGTGCCACGAATTTTAGTTTCAAAACTCTCAGTCATATAGGTTGCATTAACACCATAGGGAATACCATAAAGGAAACCGAACAGTACCATTAGGTAAGCAATATTTACTGGACTATGGAACATTACAATTACTGGTAAAAAGACTGCTGTACCTATCGCACCAAAAGCATATACAGCACGTCTACCAAAACGGTCTGCCGCCATACCTGCTAAAATCTTACCTAAGATCATTGCAGTATAAGAGCCTACTAAAAAGAAAGCCGCCTTTTTAAAATCTAAATGCAGTTCTTTCTCTAAATAGTTAGGTAACCAGTTATTTACCCCATAGTAACCAAATTGTAAGAAACCAGCTGTAGCCGCCCATAATAAGAACATTTTACGGGTGGTCTTATCTGCAAAAATCACAGTCCACGCATTTTCTTTCTGCTTACTAGTATCAACACCAGCAGCTTTATCGGCATCACGTTTTGCTTTTGCAGCGCGCCATGCGGCAGGCTCAGGCACCATGAATTGCATAGCAATAGCCATAAATGCTGGGATAATAGCCACATAGAATAACCAACGCCAGCCATAGTTAGGAATAATCCAACCTGCTAGTAATGAAGCAACAATATAACCTACAGACCAACCTGCCTGTAGAGTACCTAATACTGTAGTACGGTATTTGGTAGGTACATATTCAGCCATTAACGTATTACAAGCCACATACAATGCACCAAGCCCGAGAGAGGCAAGAAAGCGCATGACTGCAAATTGAAAATAACTTTGTGTTGCACCTAAAATAGCAGTACCAATAGAAAATATTAAAATACTAGCTACCACTACTTTTACTCGTCCAAAACGATCAGCTAGCCATCCTCCAAAGATACCACCAATCGCCATACCTGCTAGGGTATAAGAACCTAACATGCCTTTCTCAAATTGACTGAGTCCCCACTCAGCTTCTAATGAACTTAAACTAAATGAAAGAAATAATAAATCTGCTCCATCAACTAATAAGCCTAGGAAAGAAAATATAAAAACCAATATCCAAATTTTATTGTGTTGCTCAACTGACGCAGGTGCATTTACTGAATTATTTGAAGACGCCATTGTTTTTATCTCATTATTTATGAAACTGCTTATTGTTGCCCCTTATTAATAGGGGCAACAACTCCCCTCTTTATTATTTCTAACCTTGAGCTTCCTTGATCATATTTCTAGAAATAACTAATTGTTGAATTTGTGTTGTACCTTCATAAATACGGAATAAACGTACATCACGATAGAAACGTTCAATACTATATTCACTGACATAACCCGCACCACCATGAATTTGTACTGCACGATCAGCTACACGACCACAAGTTTCTGTAGCAAACATCTTTGCACATGAAGCTTCTGTACCTACATTTTTACCTTCATCACGCTTACGTGCAGCATCAATTACCATACATTTTGCAGCATAAATTTCAGCTTTACTATCAGCTAACATTGCTTGAATTAATTGGAACTCAGCAATAGGTTTACCAAATTGCTTACGCTCTAAAGCATAGTGTAAAGCATCATTTAACATACGTTCTGCAACACCTACAGAGAATGCAGCAATATGTAAACGACCTTTATCTAATACTTTCATTGCTGTTTTAAAACCAACCCCTTCCACTCCACCAATTAATTGTGAAACAGGAATACGGCAATTTTCAAAAATTACGTCAGCAGTATGAGAACCTTTTTGTCCCATTTTTTTATCTGGTTTACCAACAGTTAAACCTGGTGTACCACGCTCTACAATAAATGCAGAAATACCACCAGCACCTTTAATATCCGGGTTAGTACGTGCCATTACTGTGAAGATATCAGCATGTGGAGCGTTAGTGATAAAACGCTTAGTTCCATTTAACACATAGAAATCACCGTCACGCTTAGCCGTAGTTTTTAATGAACCAGCATCTGAACCAGCATCAGGCTCTGTTAAACAGAAAGAAGAAATAAATTCGCCAGTGGCTAATTTTGGTAAGTAGTGTGCTTTTTGCTCTGGCGTACCATCAATGATAATACCTTGTGAACCAATGCCATTGTTTGTTCCAAAAAGTGAACGGAATGCAGGAGAAGTATGACCTAACTCAAAAGCCACGTTTACTTCTTCTTCCATAGTTAAACCTAATCCACCAAACTCTTCTGGAATACAGAAGCCAAATAGCCCCATTTCACGCATTTGAGAAACAATACGTTCCGGAATTTGGTCCGTTTCTGCTACTTCATTTTCACTAGGCATCAACTCATTCGTAACAAAATTGCGAATAGAGTCTAGTAAAATATCTAATGTTTCTTGGTCGCGGATCATGTTAATCTCCTAACATTTGCTGATTGTTTTGTTTGTTTTACTTATTAATTAAATGAAAAATATTATTAATTATTAAACATTTAAAAATTAATACTTATATTTTTATAGTACTAAAGTCTTTATTTGAAGTTTGCATACTAATTTTAGCCCGTGTATTAACAAATCTGTGTAGATACGACTGAGTCACTAAATCAATCCTCCTTCAAGATACTTTTGTTATAGACAACCATTGGAATGGCGGGCAGTTTATTATTTTTGCCACTTTAAAATTCCATATAGTTGATCTTTTATTTTTACCTATCATAAACCGTATTATTAACAAAAATCAACAAAAACAAAATTACATTTCGCATAATGAAATATTCAACCATTCATCATAAAAAAATATAACTTTCATTTGGTATTGAGAAAAAGACATAACCTTAAATAAATTCATTTACTTAAATGAAAATAACAAACAATTTATTAGATTAAAAACACAACAAAAATAAAATAAATCTTCAATAACATTGCAAAGAGGTAAAGTAATTAGTACATTTTTCAAAATAAATTTGTACCATTTATTCAATCACTATTATGTTAATCATGATAAATAAGTACACTAAAAAGAACATATTGCTATATAACAAGAAACTGTCTTAATTATTACAGTTAAAAATTAGGAGAAGAATAATGCTCAATGCTTATATTTATGAGGGACTACGTACACCATTTGGACGCCATGCAGGTGTATTATCTTCCATCCGTCCCGATGATCTCGTTGCAGGCGTTATGCAACAACTTATCGAAAGAAGTAAATTCAATGCAGAAGATATTGAAGATGTTATTTTAGGTTCTACCAACCAAGCTGGTGAAGATTCTCGTAACGTTGCACGTAATGCATTATTAGTAGCAGGTTTACCTTATACCGTTCCTGGTCAAACAGTTAACCGTCTTTGTGCCAGTGGTCTAGCAGCAATTATTGATGCCGCTCGTGCGATTACTTGTAACGAAGGTGCTTTATACTTAGCAGGTGGTGTTGAAAGCATGTCACGTGCTCCCTTTGTGATTCCTAAATCAGAATCAGCTTATAGTCGTGCTGCGGTTATCTATGATACAACCATTGGTTCACGTTTCCCTAATCCTCGTTTAGTGGCTAAGTATGGCAATGACAGTATGCCCGAAACAGGAGATAACGTAGCCAAAGAATTTGGTATCAGCCGCGAAGAAGCTGACAAATTTGCGGCTGCATCACAAGCTAAATATGAAGCAGCACGTCAAGCTGGTTTCTTTAAAGACGAAATCTGTCCTGTAGAAGTATCTACTGGTAAAAAAACACCACCAAAGATTGTCACTGAAGACGAACATCCACGTCCTAGCTCTGACTTTGAATCCTTATCAAAACTAAGATCATTATTTGAAGGTGGCGTAGTGACCGCAGGTAATGCGTCTGGTGTTAATGATGGAGCAGCGGCCTTATTGATTGGTAGCCAAGAAATGGGTGAACAACGTGGTGTAAAACCAATAGCCCGTATCTTATCAGCGGCGGCAGCTGGAGTAGAACCCCGTATTATGGGAGTTGGTCCAGTAGAAGCGGTTAAAAAGGCAGTAGCACGCGCTGGTTTAACATTAAATGACATGGACATTATTGAAATTAACGAAGCATTCGCTACCCAAGTATTATCTTGCTTAAAAGGACTAGGTGTAGCTTTAGATGATTCACGTGTTAATCCAAATGGTGGAGCTATTGCCTTAGGTCACCCACTGGGTGCATCTGGAGCACGTTTAGCATTAACAGTAGCAAGACAGTTACAGCGTACTGGTCAACGTTATGCAGTAATTAGTTTATGTATTGGTGTAGGTCAAGGTTTGGCTATGGTTATTGAGCGCATTTAAACAAAAACAAAAGAGGTATAGCAATGGGAGCATTAGCAGGAGTTCGTGTCCTTGACATGAGCCGAGTTTTAGCAGGACCTTGGTGTGGTCAACTTCTCGCTGATTTAGGTGCAGAAGTTATCAAGATTGAACGCCCCGTTCATGGAGATGACACACGTGGCTGGGGCCCTCCTTATATGAACGATGATAATGGTAATAAAACTAAAGAGTCATCGTACTATATGTCTGCCAATCGAGGTAAACAGTCTGTTTCAGTTAATATCGCTTCTCCAGAAGGTCAAGAGTTAATCCGTAAATTGGCTTGTGAAGTAGATGTTTTAATAGAAAACTATAAAGTAGGTGATCTAGCTAAATACGGTCTTGGTTATGATGATCTAGCTAAACTAAACCCAAGACTTATTTACTGTTCAATCACTGGCTTTGGTCAAACTGGCCCTCGAGCTACTGAACCTGGTTATGATTTTATCATTCAAGGTCTTGGTGGTTTAATGAGTATTACTGGTGAGCGTGATGACTTACCTGGTGGCGGCCCTCAAAAAGCGGGGGTTGCAGTTGCCGATTTAATGACTGGGATGTATGCGACAGTAGGTATTGAGGCTGCTCTGTATAGCCGTGAAAAAACAGGCAAAGGCCAATACATTGATGTAGCTTTACTGGATACTCAAGTAGCTATGCTTGCTAACCAAGGTATGAACTATTTAACGTCTAATAAAGTACCTGGTCGTTATGGCAATGCTCATGCTAATATCGTTCCTTATCAAGTATTTCGTGCTTCTGATAGAGACTTTATTATTGCCTGCGGTAATGACAGCCAATTTGTTTCACTTTCTAAAGCTATTGGTTTGCCTGACTTACCACAAGACCCACGTTTTACTACTAACGCAGCACGTGTGGAGCACCGTACGGAGATTGTAGAACTACTCTCTAAACATTTTCTTTCTAAAACAGCCGATGAATGGGTAGCTGCTATTTATCCTGCAAAAGTACCTGTTGGCGCTATTAACGATGTAGGCCAAGCAATGGCAGAGCCACAAATTGAAGCACGTGGTATGAAAGTCAACATGCCCCATCCATTACGTACAGACTATACAATGGTTGGTTGCCCACTTAAACTTTCTGGTACACCTATTACTTATGAGCTCACACCTCCTCGTTTAGGTGAACATACTAAGGATGTATTAAAAAGGCACCTTGGTTTATCTGACGAAAAAATTGCTGAATTAGAAAGCCAAGGTATTATTGAATTACTTAAGTAATTTAAAATAAAAAGCTCTACTAAAAGTAGAGCTTTTTTATAACCGCTATAAACTTATAGCTTAATCCATGTTGCTTTTACTTCAGTGTATTTATCAAAGGCATGTAGTGATTTATCACGCCCTTTACCTGATTGTTTATAACCACCAAACGGTGCTGTCATATCACCACCATCATATTGATTCACCCACACACTACCCGCTCTCAAAGCTCGTGCTACACGATGAGCTTTAGATAAATTAGCTGTCCATAAAGCTGCCGCTAAACCATATTGAGTATCATTAGCTATTTGCACAGCCTCTTCTACTGTATCAAAAGTAATAATAGACAATACGGGACCAAAGATTTCTTCTTTAGCTATTTTCATATCATTGGTAACATTATCAAAAATAGTAGGTTCAACATACATACCACCTGTTTCTTCAGCAATACGTTGTCCACCTAATACCAACTTAGCCCCTTCTTGATTACCTGCTTCAATATAGGACATCACAGTTTTCATTTGGGTATCATCCGCTAACGCTCCTATATTCGTTGCAGGGTCAAGAGGATTACCTGGTCTCCATGATTTAATCGCCTCTAACAACAATGGCATAAACTGATCTTTAATAGAACGTTCAATCAATAGTCTAGAACCTGCTGTACATACCTCTCCTTGATTAAAGGCAATGGCTGTAGCAGCGGCTTGTGCAGCTTCTTTTAAATCAGGGGCATCGGCAAATATGATATGCGGACTCTTACCCCCTGCTTCTAACCAAACACGTTTCATATTGGATTCACCCGCATAAATCATTAACTGCTTAGCGGTTTTAGTAGAACCTGTAAACACTAAAGTATCCACATCCATATGCAAGGCTAACGCTTTACCTACAGTATGACCATAACCGGGCAATACATTGAACACTCCTTTAGGAATACCTGCCTCAATGGCTAATTGTGCTACACGAATAGCTGTTAATGGCGATTTTTCAGAAGGTTTTAAAATAACTGAATTGCCCGTAGCTAACGCAGGCCCTAATTTCCAACAAGCCATCATTAATGGGAAGTTCCAAGGTACAATAGCTGCCACAACACCTACCGGCTCTCTGGTTACTAACCCGAGTTGATCTTCTGGCGTAGCGGCAACTTCTCCATACACCTTATCAATGGCTTCGGCCATCCATCTAATCGATTTAGCAGAACCAGGAATATCTATAGCCAAAGAATCACTAATAGGTTTTCCCATATCTAAGGTTTCTAATAGGGCTAATTCTTCTTTATTAGCTCTTATTAAGTCAGCAAAACGAATTAAAATAGCCTGTCTTTTGGTTGGAGGTAATTGTGACCATATACCAGATTCAAAAGTTTCTCTGGCATTAGTAACAGCCTTAATCGCATCAACTGTATCACAACTGGCTACATCAGCTAATTTTCTGCCATCAATTGGGCTAATACACTCAAAAGTTTGACCACTTTCCGCAGTCACATACTCACCATTAATAAAAGCTCTACCTTCTATAGTTAAGTTTTTAGCGCGGCTTTCCCAATCATTTACTGTTAATTTTGTCATTGTTAAACCTCTAGTTAGTTAAATACTCTTTAAAAACGCCATTAATAATTGTTTAAAGTTTTGACGATTTGTTGCTTCTCTAAGCTCAATTTCTTTACGCCATTGTTCTGGAAGATCAGCCATTTTTTCTAAAAATCTTTGCCCAGTTTGATTACTTTGCCATTCTTTCATCCAACAATCGAACATAGCATTACACATTTCAGGGTGAAACTGTACAGCTAACGCCCTTCCCCAACTATAAGCCTGCTGCGCTATATCATTTTCTGCCAATAAAATAGCATCTTTAGGGGCAGTAAAAGCATCATAATGGAAGTTAAACCAAGGGCCTGCATGTTGCCATCGATCATTTACAATATTGATATCTGTCCAACCTAACTCTGGTTGACTATTTTTAAAAACCTGACCATCTAAGGCGCGGGTTAATATTTGTGCACCAAAGCAAATCCCTAAGGTTGGAATATTTTTTTGTTGTACCTGCTTAAGCCAATTTAACTCTTTGGGAACCCAAGCCAAACGATGATCATAAGCTGATGCAGGGCTACCTAATAAAATTAATAACTGTAACTCATCAGGTTTAGGTAAATTATCAGTAACAGCTATCACTTTATAAGCAATACCTAACTCAGGTAATAAATCTGCTAAATTACCAATTGAATCTGTTTCTGCATGAATAACTATCACTGCTTCTGTAGACTTCACAAAGTAACTCCTATTACATTATTTTTATTAGCAAAAAGGTCACTAAGTTAGTCATGCTAATAAAGTTACTTAAAGAAAGATAGTAGTATTATTTTGCTAATCATTTCTCTCATAATATAGTAACTATACAATTTTAAATTACGTCGTCAAACAGGATTGTAATGCTGCAATATTAGCGGATAACATACCTTTTCTCCACACTAAATCAGTTACTGCACTACCAATAGATTTAGATAGTTTATGAACACTTAGGGTTTGTTTATCTGGAAATAATTTAAGTACCGCTTCTGGAACAATCCCCACTCCCATTCCTGCTGATACTCCACCTAAAATAGCATGATAAGAAGATAACTCTGCGATACGTTCAGTTTTTACATCATGCTCTACAAACCACCTAACTAATCTATCACGGTAAGAGCAACCATCTTTAAATACTAGTAATGTTTTTTTGTGAATATCTTGTGGTGTATTAATAACAGAATGATCTTTAGGTGCAACAATTACCAATTGCTCTTTAAAAACCCCTAACTTATCCAATCGATCATCTGCTGGTGTATCTGCAATAAACACTGCATCTAGCTGATTAGACAATAATCCCTCATACAGTGAATTACTGGTTCCAGTCGTAAGTTCTAAGTCTATTTGCGGATATTGTAAGTGTAATTTTGCTAACAAATTAGGTAGTCTAGCTGCCGCTGTGCTTTCCATAGCACCAATACGTAACTTACCTTTAGGTAGTGCACTTTTTATTTGTAGTTCTGCTTCATTTGCTAACTCAACAATTTGTTTAGCATAGTTATAGAGTAATTGTCCTTTATCAGTTACTAATAACCGCTTACCTTCTCGAATGAATAACTGCACCCCAAGATTATCCTCCAATTGTATTATTCTGGTTGTAATACTTGAAGGTACTCTATTTAGGTATTCTGCTGCACGGGTTATTCCCCCTTGCTCAACAACAGCTATCAATGTTTTTAAATAAGAAAGCTCCACAAAACATTCTCCAAAATCGAATATATATTTCGATTTTATTCAATTTACTTGAATCATTATTCTAACTAGAATTGCTTCATAAAACAATTAACAAGCTTTACAAAATAATTTCAGTATAGGATTTCACCATGAACCCATTTTATAAAAATGGCTTACTGCAAACATTGGGCGGGCTTTGTGTACTTATTGTAGTAATGGGTATTGGACGCTTTGCTTATACCGCCATGTTACCTTATATGATGGATAACTATCAGTTAAATGAAAAAATAGCAGGAACAATGGCTGCATGGAACTATACTGGCTATCTAATTGGTGTACTGGCCGTGTTTAACGAAAAAGCGGGGTTACGTCGTTATCTATTACTTAGCTTTTTTCTATGTTTTAGTTTCTTAACCACTTTAGCTATGGGATTAACAGAACAAGTTTATCTATGGAATATTATACGTTTTGTATCAGGTGTTGCTTCTGGTGCCTGTTTTGTTTTATGTTCTGCTATTGTATTAGATACTTTAGCTACCATCAATAAACCTATACTTGCAGGTATCCTTTATAGCGGTGTGGGTATAGGTATCGCACTAAGTGGTCTAAGCAGTCAACCTTTAGTAAATGCACTAGGTGTTGAAGGTGCTTGGATAACCACTGCATTACTTTGTATTCCGCTAATACTAATAGCACTAATCTATTTGCGCCCAACTAAAAATTTTTCATTAAGCCTTCAAAATAACTCAACTACAACGAATCCACAAAAGGTACAAAGTGGTTATTATCTATTAATACTTATCTATTTTTTAGAGGGTTTTGGCTACATTATTGGTACTACATTCTTAGTAACATTGGTAAAAACTACTACTCAATCAGCCACCCTCGCTAGTACAGCTTGGATAATAACAGGCATTGCTGCCGCATTAAGTGCCCCACTATGGCGTTATGCAGCAAAAAAAGGTTATCAACCAATGTTAATACTCGCTTTTTTATTACAAGGTATTGGCGTGGTTTTACCTATTATTTCTAATACACCTGCTATTATCTTATTAGGTGCATTGCTATTAGGAGGAACTTTTATGGGTATTACCGTACTTGCTCTACAATATGGCATTACTTTAAGTGGTAAACCCAGTGCGCATACCATTGCTATATTAACAGGTGTTTATGGGATTGGTCAGATTATGGGGCCATCTATAGCAGGGTTAATTTCCCATGATCAAGGTTTTGAGTTTGCCTTTATTCTATCTGCTATCAGTTTATTTCTAGCTGCTGGCCTACTTATCTTTAAACATATTATAAATAACCACATTCAACTAGCTAAGGAGAAACAACATGCCATACGTTAATATTAAGGTTACAGGTGGTAATGAAGCCCCTACTACAGAACAAAAAGCTGAATTAATTAAAGGCGTAACGGAATTACTAGCAAGAGTACTTAATAAAAATCCTGCTACTACTGTTGTCGTGATTGATGAAATTAATCAAGATAATTGGGGAATAGCTGGAGAAAGTATTACCGTTCGTCGAGCAAAACAAAATTAGTATATTTGAAATTTGAGCTAGTATATTCAATGCTAGCTTAAATTAATATTCTTTCAATTAGTTAAATAAAATCCTTTCAAATATTACCGCTGATTACATCTATTCATTTTCTAAAAAAATAAAATAATACCCAGTATATTTAATACACATACGACAATTGGCTAATATAAATAAAAAGTACTTTAGAGCATGCTAGACACAAAATAAATATGGCTTAGTACACAATAAATATGACTTAGCACAATTTTATAAATTAATTGCCAATTTTTGATATTCGCTCCGCGAATTTCCTTGTTAAGCTCATTACATCTTAGGAGGTAATGATGGATATTGAAAAAACCCAAACGAGAATTATCCAAGAATTTGTGCCTGGTAAACAAGTCACATTGGCACATCTTATTGCTCATCCTGGAAAAGATTTAGCACAGAAGATTGGTGTACCCGATGCAGAAGCTATTGGCATTATGACCTTAACTCCCAGTGAAACAGCTATGATTGCAGGTGACTTTGCAACTAAAGCAGCCAATGTTGAAATAGGTTTTCTTGATCGTTTTAGTGGTGCTTTAGTAATTTATGGTTCAGTCGGTGCTGTAGAAGAAGCACTTAATCACACAATACGTAATCTGGGCACAGCCTTAGGTTATGCTGTCTGTACTGTAACTAGGAGCTAACCATGTTACAACAGCGCTACGTGTTAGTCGGCCCCGTTGGTGCAGGTAAAACATCTTTGTTTAATGCACTCAATGACGACTATAGCTTAGCTGTTAAAACTCAAGCTGTAGCTTTTGACCAACAAGGTGGTGTAGACACTCCAGGAGAGTTTTTTAATCACCCTCGCCTATATCGTGCACTGATTAGTACTACCACTGAAGCAGAAGCTATTATTTATGTCCACGCAGCAAACGATCCTATTTGTCGTCTGCCTACCGGACTACTCGAAGTTTATCAAAACAAACGCCTTATTACTGTTATTACCAAAATAGATCTACCTAATGTTGATGTACCTGCAATAAAACAAATGCTGTTAGAGCATGGCTTAAAGGAACCTATTTTTGAAATCTGCACACAAGATCCAACTAGTGTTCAAGCTTTAGCAACATTTCTTGAGCAGGATGTGCCATCTAAGAGGAAAGCGCAATGAGTAAACAATTAATTACAGCTGACAATATCCGCGAGATAAAAGCTAAGGGGCAAACTGAAATTGAGGTTAGCTTAACTAATTGCATTATTACACCTGAAGCAAAAGAGGTGGCAGAACAGTTAGGTATCCGTATAGTGGATAAAAATTGTCCGCAAGCTCAAGCAGTCAAAAAACCTAATACAGGTAATTGCTCCTCCTCACTGACTGAAGCAGAGTTAAAAACTATTAGACAGGCAATTATTGAACAATTACCTAAAGGTGCCATGATTAGCGATGCACTGATAGATCAATTAGTGTGTAAAGCTGTTCAAGAGAATAAACATGCTGCTGCACCTAAAGCTTCTAACCAAAAACCTTCTGCTGTCAAGTTAGTAAAAGGCAATATGGCTAAATTAGAAATCTTTGAAGGGGCTGGTATAGAAAAGCAAGTTGGTATCGCTGATATGATCGGCACTGCTGATAACAGCAATATGGCTGCTGGTTATATGGCATGGGAAAATGCTTTCTTCCCATGGACATTAAACTACGATGAAATAAATATTGTACTTGAAGGTGAGTTACATATTTGTCACAACAATGAAGTTAAAATAGCCAAAGCGGGAGATTTAATCTTTATCCCTAAAGGTTCTTCTATTCAATTTGGCACACCTACTAAAGTTCGTTTTGTATATGTGTCATGGCCTGCTAATTGGCAAGACCAATAGTAGCGTCATGGAGAATAATCATGAGTAACTTTATAACAGAAGACTGGCTAAGAGCAAACTACAGCCTAAGCGATGGCACAGAGATTCGCTTACCTGCTGATTGCAAATTAACGCCTGCTGCTCGTGGTTTGATTACTGATCATCATTTAGTAGTAAAATTTCATGATGAACAAGGACGGTTATTTGTTGAAGCAACAGAAGATAAACCAACAAATAACAACAGTACTTATCAACCTAAATTAAAACAGGTACATGGTTTAACCAGTCAACAGGGGCATGTCGCTGCTGAATGTCAGCTTTGTCATCAAGCTGTTGCGAAAAAACCAGACACACTAACTCACTTAAACGCTCACACATTAGTATCTAAATCTGATCCTCGCTTAGCTTTTAGAGCTAAGTTAGATAGTTGTATCGCAATGGCTGTTTGGTTACAAGTCGAAGCCACTGCAGAACCACAACGCTGGTTAGCAGATATTCGCTCTGTATTAGGCAATATTATGCGAGCTGATGTATTAAATGAAACCTTAACTGATTTTGTTATTGCTGGGTTAGATGAAAAAGCTATTCATAAGCTATCTCACCAACCACTTAAATATATTGGACACGATCATATTGTGCCTGCGGTAGAACATGGTCGTAATGCTTGTTTATTGAACTTATTACGTACTGAAATTCGTGAAACTGAAACCTCAGCAGCCTCTATATTTATTGATCGCGATTTGGTAGTTTCAAGACCTGATCTTATGCAAGGTTTAAATCGGCTATCCAGTGCAGTTTATGTATTAATGTTGTTATGTGTACTCCATGAAACAGGTAAAGAATGGCCTACTACAGAAATGTTACTCGCTAAATTGGGAGCACAATAATGAATCTTATTGAACGCTGCCAACAGCAAGCAAAAGATAATCCAAGCTGGATTGTATTTCCTGATGCAGTAGATATCAGAGCAATTCAAGCAGCTATTCATATTCAACAGCAACAGTTAGGTTATCCTTGGCTGTTAGCTAACCCTGCTGATTTACGTAATTTGTGTGAACAACATAATTTACCTTTTAATCAATTAAATATTATTGATCCAGCAACATCAGAATGGTTACCTGAGTTTACAGCCTATTTAGCACAACGTATGCCAGATAAACCAATAGAAGACCTTAAGAAAAATATCAAGGATCCGCTATGGTTTGGTGCAGCAATGATCGCTACAGGTAAAAGTGATTACTGTATTGCAGGTAACCTCTCCTCTACTTCTAGTGTATTGAGAGCTGGATTACGTGTATTGGGTTTAGCACCTAATAACAAAACATTATCTTCGATCATGATTATGATCTCTCCAAATGGAGATCAAATCCTCGGATTTGCCGACTGCGGGGTTGTTCCACAACCTACAGGGGCGCAGTTGGCAGACATTGCAATAAGTACCGCCCAAAGTTTTGAAGCAATAACAGAACAAACTGCACGTGTTGCGATGTTATCATTCTCTACTAAAGGTAGTGCTAAACATGAAGCTGTAAATAATGTGCAGCTAGCAACAGATATAGTGCGCGAACGTATGCCTAACTTAGCAGTTGATGGCGAGCTTCAATTTGATGCTGCAATGGTGGAAAGTGTTGCTAAACAAAAAGCACCTGATAGCCAAGTTGCAGGTAAAGCCAATGTGTTAATCTTCCCTTCTTTAGAAGCAGGTAACATTGGTTACAAGATTGCACAACGATTAGGTAAATACGAAGCTATTGGTCCACTTATTCAAGGATTAAATGGCTCTATGCATGACTTATCACGCGGTTGTAGTTGGCAAGATATGGTTCAAGTAGCCATGCTTGCTACAAAAATGCGTGCTAAATAAGAGATATGGCGTTTTATTTGTAAGAAAACGCGATTACCACTTTTTATAGAACAGTTAAAATTTCTATAAAAAGATTAACTGGGTGGCTTGCCACTTGTATTAACTCCCATTACGGGAGGCTAACTGAGAGGAATTTATAATGGAAGCTTTAGGCATTATTGAAACCAAAGGTTTAGTGGCGTTAATCGAAGCCTCTGATGCCATGGTGAAAGCAGCTAGAGTTAAACTAGTTGGTTACAAACAAATTGGTGGTGGTTTAGTAACTGCAATGGTACGTGGTGATGTAGCAGCTTGTAAAGCGGCAACAGACGCTGGTGCAGCGGCTGCACAACGTGTTGGTGGTGAGTTAGTCGCAGTTCACGTTATCCCACGCCCACATAGCGATTTGGAAGATATTTTCCCAATCAAAATGTCTGCTGAGAAACCATTGGACTGAGCAATAACTCACCCGAATTGAGGTGTGTGTTTTATTAATAATAATTCCACACCTCTATTATCCAATTGGTTTTGACGTATTGCATGCTACAAAAGGTATTGTTGTTCTAATTATTAGTACAACAAGTCAGTGTTGTTTACTGTTGCCTTTGTAACATAGCAATAAAGGAGGACTCATGAAATTAGCCGTTGTCGTAGGACAAGTTGTTAGTACCGTAAAACTTGCTGGGTTTGAGCAAGAACGCCTACTGCTTGTAGACATGATAGATAAAAACGGTTTACCAGAAGGTGAACGGCTTGTCGCTACTGATTCTGTAGGCGCAGGCGATGGTGAGTGGGTCTTGGTTGTTAGTGGTAGTGCAGCTCGTAAAACTATTCACAGTATTAATGGCGTGGAAGCACCTGTTGATGCCAGTGTGGTAGGTATTGTAGACGAAGCTGTTGTTAATGGTAAAATTTTCTACCATAAGTGAGGTATTACAGTGGACATAAATCCTAAAGAAATTGAACAAGTGGTCAGAGCGGTACTGACTTCAATGGGTAGTGGTCAGCCTAACAAACCAACATCCGCTGCATCACAACAAATCGCCGCAGGCGTATTTAACGAATTAGATGATGCTGTTGCTGCTGCAAGAGAAGCACAACGAGCATTAAAAACTGTAAAAATGCGTAATCTTGCTATTGCTGCCGTTCGTCAAGCAGGCGAGAAATATGCAAAAGAATTAGCTGAATTAGCTGTTGCTGAAACCGGCATGGGTCGTGTTGACGACAAAACAGCTAAAAACTTATTACAAGCACGTGAAACACCTGGTACAGAATGTTTAAGGCCCGAAGTATTAACAGGTGATAATGGTCTTACTTTAACAGAAAATGCTCCTTGGGGTGTAGTGGCTTCAGTAACACCTTCTACTAACCCTGCGGCAACTGTTATCAACAACTCTATCAGCATGATTGCTGCAGGCAACAGTGTTGTTTTTGCACCCCACCCTGCTGCTAAAAAAGTATCACAACGTGCTATTACTGTTATTAATGAAGCAATTGTTGCGGCTGGTGGCCCTGCTAACTTAGTAGTTACTGTGGCTAATCCTGATATTGAAACTGCGCAACGTTTATTCAAATACTCTGGTATTGGTTTATTAGTGGTTACTGGTGGTGATGCCGTTGTAGAGTCTGCTCGTAAGCATACTAATAAACGTCTTATTGCTGCTGGTGCTGGGAACCCTCCTGCAGTTGTAGATGAAACAGCTGATATTGACAGAGCAGCTGACAAAATTGTTTATGGTGCTTCTTTTGATAACAACATTATATGTGCTGATGAAAAAGTAGTTATTGTTGTTGACTCAGTAGCTGATCAGTTAGTTGCTGCTATGCAACGCCATAATGCAGTGTTATTAACAGCAGAACAAGCTAAACAATTACAACCTTTACTACTACCTAAAATTGATGAACAAGGTAGAGGTACAGTGAGTCGTGATTGGGTAGGACGTGATGCTTGTAAAATTGCTGCTGCTATTGGTTTGAACGTTCCAGAAACTACTCGTTTACTGATTGTTGAAACACCTGCTGACCATCCTTTTGCCATTACTGAAATGATGATGCCTGTATTACCGATTGTTCGTGCTAGAAACGTTGATCAAGCAATTGATTTAGCCGTGAAGCTTGAGGGCGGTTGTCATCATACAGCATCCATGCACTCACGTAACCTAGACAACTTAGATCGTATGGCTAATGCTATCGATACCAGTATCTTTGTTAAAAACGGTCCATGTATCGCTGGCTTAGGCTTTGGTGGTGAAGGTTGGACAACAATGACAATCACTACTCCTACAGGCGAAGGTGTTACTTGTGCACGTACCTTTGTAAGGTTACGTCGTTGTGTTCTAACTGAACATTTCCGTATTGTGTAATAAGGAAAAATCATGTCCCAAAGAGATATCGATCAATGGTTAAATCACCGCTTACAATTAGCGGAGAAGCAACTACGTGAATCTGATAAAAAACCAGAGCACCCTCTCAAGGAGTGGTTTTTAGGTATCGATTTGGGTACTTGTAATATTGTATCAATCGTCATAGATAAAGATGCTAATCCGATAGCTACTCGCCTTGATCAGGCTGATGTAGTGCGTGATGGTATCGTTTGGGATTTCTTTGGGGCTGTATCGATTGTTAAAAAACAACTCGCTAGCCTACAGGAGCAATTGGGTGTTGAGTTTACCAAAGCTTCAACCTCTTTTCCTCCTGGGACAGACCCCAGAATCTCTGTCAATGTTTTAGAAGCAGCTGGACTTGAGGTGACTCATGTAATTGATGAGCCCTCTGCCGTTGCTAATATGTTGCACTTAAAAAGTGCGGCTGTAGTAGATATTGGTGGTGGAACCACCGGTATTGCTGTCATTAAAAATGGTAAAGTTGTCTATTCAGGTGATGAGGCCACGGGTGGTCATCATGTTTCACTGACTTTAGCAGGCAACCTTAATCTACCTATTGAACAAGCAGAAACAAAGAAAAAAGAACAAGGTACAGAAATTTGGCCTATTGTACGTCCTGTTTTTGAAAAAATGACTGATATTGTTCACGATCATCTACAGCAATATCCAGTAGAAGAGATTTATTTATCAGGTGGTTCTTGTGCACTACCTGGTGTTGGTGTGTTATTTAGCCAAGCATTTCCTGAGCAAAAAGTAATACTACCTACCTTGCCTATCTTCATTACTCCCTTAGCCATTGCCGTTTGTGGAATGGAGGATAATCATGCAGATTAACGAAGTCAGCCATGTAATTTATCGTGCTCTTGATTTAATTAATGCCCAGTCAGTACGTGAATTTACTGTGCCACCACAAACCTTTATTGGTGCAGGTGCATTAGCACGTTGCGGCGAAGCTATGGCTGAGCGCGACCTGAAATGTGTATTTGTGATGGTTGATGGTTTCCTACACAAACAAGGCATAGATGAAGGTTTATATCGCTCTTTAGAAGGCGCCAATATTAAATATGAAATCATCACCTATGCTGGTGGTGAACCAACTACTCAAATAGTTGAAGCAGCAGCTAAACAATTGTTAGCTGCGCAATGCGATAGTGTACTTGCATTAGGCGGTGGATCTGTTTTAGATGCCGCTAAAGCGACTGCTATGTTAGCAGCTAATGTTGATTTACCTATTGAGAATTTAGCCAATAAAGCCATTAAATTAAAAAAACGTCTACCTCTGATCGCTATTCCTACTACAGCAGGAACAGGCTCAGAAGCAACTAATATTGCAGTTATTACTGATACTACAAATGATGTAAAACAAGTATTAGTTCATCCACAACTAATACCTGACTTAGCTATTATTGATGCTTGCTTAACTTTAGGTGTGCCCTCTGAAATTACTGCGATTACAGGAATTGATGCACTTACTCATGCCATTGAAACCTATGTAGCTTGTCATGCAACACCACTTACCAAAGGTTTTGCCTACAGAGCAATTACCTTAATTGGTGAAGCACTACCCCATGCAGTAGGCCAAGGTAATGATATTCCTGCTCGTGAATCAATGATGCTTGCCTCTTATATGGCAGGCATGGCTTTCTCCAATGGAGGACTTGGTCTATGCCATGCAATGGCACACCAAATTGGTGGTAAATACCATATTCCTCATGGCATGTGTAATGCCATTATGTTGCCTGCTGTTATGCGCTTCAACCAATTAGTTTGCAAGAAAGAATATGCTGAAATCGGTCATGCATTAACGGGTAAACAAATAGAAGCAGAAGACACTATTAAAGCTATACAACAGCTTATATATGACGTTGGACTTTGTAAAAAATTAGGAGAGTTTGGAGGGTCTCCTGAGGATATCCCGCAGCTTGCCGAAGCGGCTATGCAAGATATCTGTTTAACAACTAATCCTCGGACAGTAACACAAGAGCAAATAATTGCAGTTTATCAAGATGCATTAGCCTCTTAATAAACTAACAAGAAGGTTTAATTTTTATAATGAGTAGGAGTTCGGCTAATGGGTATTAATGAAATTATTGTCTATATCATGATGGCCTTTATGATAATAGCAGCCTTTGATCGTATCCTTAACCAGTTTGGGGGCTCAGAATCTATTCTTAGCAAGATTGGTTTAGGGAAAGTGGGTAAAGGTATTGACGGTTCAGGTAGTCAATTTGAAGAAGGCTTTATGGCGATGGGAGCCTTAGGGTTGGCAATGGTCGGAATCACTGCTTTAGCCCCTGTTATTGCCACTTATTTAGGCCCCTTAGTTAAACCTCTGTATGAAGCTGTAGGTGCTGATCCATCAATGTTTGCTGGCACTATATTAGCTTGCGATATGGGTGGTTTCTTCCTTGCTAAACAATTAGCCACTTCAGATGCCGCAGCCTTATATTCAGGTATCATCTTAGCGGCTATGATGGGTCCAACCATTGTATTTACTATCCCTGTAGCACTTGGCATCATTGATAAATCTGACAGACGTTACCTAGCTTTAGGTGTCTTAGCAGGTATCGTCACCATCCCAGTAGGCTGTATTGCTGCTGGTTTAATAGCCATGTTCTCAGGTGTAGAACTTGATGGCCGCCCTGCAACGTTTACTTTCGTATTTATCTTAGTCAACATGATTCCAGTAATCATTATTGCAGCACTGATTGTTTTAGGTTTAAAACTATTCCCTGAAAAAATGATCTCTGGCTTCCAAGTTTTTGCAAAAATCTTAGTGGGTATCATCACTGTTGGCTTAGTAGCAGCAGTATTAAAGTTTACAACAGATTGGACCTTTATTCCTGGTATGGATCCTATTTTCAGTACTCAATCACCAGCTGCTGATGATATGCGCGCCATGGAAGTTATTGGTTCCATTGCTTGTATCTTACTAGGTGCTTACCCAATGGTATTCCTAATCACTCGCTGGTTTGGAAAGCCTTTAATGAAAGTGGGTGGCCTATTGAAAATGAATGACATTGCAGCAGCCGGTATGATCGCTACCTTAGCAAACAATATCCCAATGTTCAGTATGATGAGCAGAATGGATGAGCGTGGTAAAATTATTAACTGTGCATTTGCTGTATCTGCCGCCTTCACCTTAGGTGATCACTTAGGTTTTGTTGCAGGTATTGGTGTATCCACCATGATCTTCCCAATGATCGTAGGTAAGTTAGTCGGTGGTATTACAGCTGTTGGTGTAGCGATGATGATTGCACCTAAAACCTCTGCTCCAATGAAGGTAGAAGAAGTTGATATTGTTGTTGAAGAAACTTCTTTTGAAGCAGAAGCTAAATAAGGAATATTAAGATGGCTACCACAGTAATTCGTAGTGTAGGTATAGATATAGGTACTACCACTACTCAGGTGATCTTCTCTCGCCTAGAGTTAGTAAATCGTGCCGCTGTATCACAAGTACCTCACTACGAGTTTACTAAACGTGAAATTCTTTACGAAAGTCCTGTAATCTTTACACCTATAGATTTTGAGGGACGTATTCGTGAAGAAGAGCTATTGTCATTTATTCTAGATCAGTACCGTACTGCTGGTGTTACCCCTGAAGAAATTCAGTCTGGCGCTATCATCATCACAGGTGAAACGTCCAAAGCACGTAATGCACGCCCTGCAGTATTGAAACTAGCAGAAACACTAGGCAACTTTGTTGTAGCCACAGCAGGCCCACACTTAGAATCAATCATTGCAGGACAAGGTTCAGGAGCGAGTGAATTATCACGCACTACCATTGGTCGTGTATTAAATATTGATATCGGTGGTGGCACTGCTAACTATGTATTATTTGAAGATGGCGAGGTGGTTGACTCTGCTTGTCTTAATATTGGTGGACGTTTATTAGAAACAGATCAACAGGGTCGTGTGGTACGTGCACATGCTCCTGGTAAACTAGTCTGCCAAGCCTTGTTTGGTAATCAAGATCCACTAACACTTAATAGACAACAACTTGTACAAGTGACAGAGTTGATGGCTGATTTACTTTATCAAGTGACTATAGGACAACCTTCTGATCTAGCCAAACAACTATTAATGACAGATGCCCTCCCCACTTCAGGATTGTTAAATGCATTAACTATTTCAGGTGGTGTTGGTACTTGCGTTTATCAGCCAGTAACCGACGATCAACTATTTAAATTTGGGGACATTGGCCCATTACTAGCTCGTGCTATTGCGAAGCATGCTGGTTTCGCTAAGTTGCCTTTAAAAGCACCTAAACAAACTATTAGAGCTACTGTCATTGGAGCTGGTGCACATACCTTATCACTTTCTGGTAGTACTATTTGGTTAAAAGAAGTTCCTTTACCAATTCGTAATATTCCAGTTATTCATACCAGAGTAAGTGGTGTATCACTTAACCCAGAGGAGCTTCTTACAGCTTGGCAACAAGCATTAATACAACATGATTTATCTGCTGAAACTGACTCTTATGCTTTAACGCTCCCTGCTGATACACCTGTAACTTATCAGGCTATTCAGTTATGTGTTAAAGCACTAGGTGATTTTTCACAACATTATCCCAATTCTCAGCCACTTATCGTGATTGCTCAACAGGATCTCGGTAAAGTACTAGGGATGTTACTACAACCACACTTAGGGGGTAGAACATTGGCCGTCATTGATGAAGTAGTAACCCGAGAAGGCGATTATATTGATATTGGCAACCCATTATTTGGCGGGGAAATTGTACCAATCACCGTTAAATCATTGGCATTTCCTTCCTAAAGGAGCGTAATTAATGAAACTTAAAACCCAGCTTTTTGGTCAAAGCTATCAATTTAAAGATGTTAAAGAAGTTTTAGCAAAAGCTAATGAGCCACGCTCTGGCGACGAGTTGGCAGGTGTTGCTGCCACATCATCACAAGAACGTGTGGCGGCAAAGCAAGTGCTATCTGAAATGACTATTGCAGATGTTCGTATGAATCCAGTGGTTCCATATGAAGAGGACTGTGTTACTCGCCTTATTCAAGACAATGTGAATGAGACGTCTTATAACAGTATCAAAAATTGGACCATTGGTGAGTTACGTGAGTATATTCTCTGTGATGACACCACTAACGATGATATCGCTTTCTTACGTAAAGGTATAACATCTGAAGTAGTTGCGGCAGTTGCTAAAATATGCTCTAACGGTGACTTAATCTATGGTGCAAAAAAAATCCCTGTAGTAAAAAGAGCTAATAACACTATCGGCTTACCAGGCCATTTTGCTGCTCGTTTACAACCTAATGATACTCGTGACAATGTTAAAAGTATTGAAGCGCAGATTTATGAAGGTTTATCCTATGGTTCAGGTGATGCCGTAATTGGTGTAAACCCTGTAACGGACGATGTGGAAAACTTACGTCGTGTTTTAGATACCATCTATGAAGTTATTGATAAATTTAAAATCCCTACCCAAGGCTGTGTTTTAGGTCATGTTAGCACTCAAATGGAAGCTATTCGTAAAGGTGCTCCCGGTGGTTTAATCTTCCAAAGTATTTGTGGTAGCGAAAAAGGCTTAAAAGAATTTGGTATTAGCCTAGAAATGTTAAATGAAGCACAAGCAATTGGTAGAGAATATAATCGTATTGCTGGTAGTAACTTCTTCTACTTTGAAACAGGCCAAGGCTCTGCTCTTTCTGCAAATGCCCACTATGGTGCTGACCAAGTAACCATGGAAGCTCGTAACTATGGACTGGCTCGTCACTATGATCCTTTTATGGTGAACACCGTGGTTGGTTTTATTGGCCCTGAGTATCTCTACGATGGTCGTCAAATTATGCGCGCAGGTTTAGAAGATCACTTTATGGGTAAATTAAGTGGTATTTCTATGGGTTGTGACTGCTGTTATACCAATCATGCCAATGCAGATCAAAATGTTAATGAAACACTTTCTATCTTATTAGCATCTGCTGGCTGTAACTTTATTATTGGTATGCCTTTAGGTGATGATATTATGCTTAACTATCAAACCTCTGCGTTCCATGATACTGCTATGATACGTCAATTACTAAACCTACGCCCTTCTCCTGAGTTTGAACGTTGGTTAGAAAGCATGGGTATTATGAGTAACGGTCGTTTAACCAGTGCTGCTGGTGACGCTTCACTATTCTTCTAAGAGGGGTAATAAATCATGGATCAAAAACAAATTGATGCGCTTGTTCGAGAAGTAATGAGCAAACTTGATGTGAAAGGTAATAGCACATCTTTTACTACCACTCAAAATGTTGGGCAGGCTAGTAATAATGTGACTAATGAAGCGGTTGAAAGTTGCTCTATTGACTTAGGTTCTCAGGAAGCTAAACAATGGATTGGTGTACAACACCCTCATAATCTAGAAGTGTTACAAGCGTTAAAAAACAATACTGCATCACGTGTTGGTTCTGGTCGTACAGGTGTTAGACCTAGGACAAATTCATTACTACGTTTTTTAGCTGATCACTCTCGCTCAAAAGATACAGTACTTAAAGAAGTACCTTCTGAGTGGGTACAAAAACAAGGTTTATTAGAGTTACAATCTGAAGTTCACGATAAAGATCAATACTTAACCCGTCCTGATATGGGTCGTATTTTAAGTGATGATTCTGTTAAAATTTTACTTGAGAAATGCAAAAAAAATCCTCAAGTACAAGTAGTGGTTTCAGATGGTTTATCTACTGATGCTATCCTTGCTAACTATGAGGAAATTCTACCTCCTCTACTAGCTGGTTTACAAAGTGCTGGTTTAGATGTAGGTACTCCATTTTTCGTCCGTTATGGCCGAGTAAAAATTGAAGACCAAATTGGTGAAGTACTAGGCGCTAAAACAGTTGTTATGTTAGTGGGTGAAAGACCAGGTTTAGGCCAGTCAGAAAGTTTATCTTGTTATGCTATTTATAGCCCAACTGTAGCTGACTCTGTTGAAGCGGATAGAACTTGTATCTCAAATATTCACCGTGCAGGTACTCCACCTGTAGAAGCAGCAGCAGTTATTGTTGATTTAGTTAAACGTATGCTAGATAAGAAAGCGTCTGGCATTGGCTTAACCCGTTAATAAGGAGGCAATATCATGCCTACATTAGACCTAATAAGACCCAGTGTTAAAGCCGTTAGATTAATTGCTTCACTGCAAGAAGATTTTCGCAAAGAGCTAAAACTACCCGATCATATCCGTAGTTTAGGTTTAATCACAGCTGACTCTGATGACGTGACTTATATTGCAGCAGATGAAGCGACCAAACAAGCTCAAGTACAAGTGGTATATGGTCGCTCATTATACGCAGGTGCTGCAAATGCTCCATCACCAACTGCTGGAGAAGTATTAATCATGTTAGGTGGTCCTAATCCTGCTGAAGTTCGTGCAGGTTTAAACGCGATGATTGCTACTATTGAAGATGGCCCAGCGTTCCAATGGGCAAACGACCAAGAAGATACTGCTTTCTTAGCGCATGTAGTATCACGCACTGGTTCTTACCTTTCGGAAATGGCTAACATTCCACTAGGCGATCCTATTGCCTACTTGGTAGCACCACCACTAGAAGCTACTTTTGGAATTGATGCTGCATTAAAAGCAGCTGAAGTTGACTTAGTTTGTTATGTACCACCTCCATCTGAAACCAACTATTCAGCGGCATTTTTGAGAGGTAGCCAAGCTGCCTGTAAATCTGCTTGTGATGCATTTGCTGAAGCAGTTTTAGAAGTAGGTCGTAATCCTATCCAATCTTAGGCAAGGAGTTAATATGATAAACGCATTAGGACTGTTGGAGGTAAGCGGCTTAACCGCCAGCATTGAAGCTGCCGATGCAATGCTGAAGGCAGCTCAAGTGCGTCTAATCAGTCAAACCGTAACCCCGCCTGGGATGATTACTTTAGTGATTGAAGGCGATTTAGCTGCTTGCCGTGCTGCATTGGATGCAGGCTCAGCAGCAGCCAGTCGTTTAGGCCAAGTTATTATACGTAAAGAGATAGGCCGTCCAGAAACAGATACAGAATGGTTTGTTCTTAATCTTCAACAACCACAAACTGCTGTTAGTGAAGCTAAAGCGCCAACAACTAAACCTGTTGCGCCTAAAGTAGTAACACCTGCTACAGAAGTCGCAGTGACCAAAGCTACGCCTAAAGCAGCGCCAGAGAAAGCTGCTAAGCCAGTAGTTGAAACAACTACTGAACTTAAAGTTACCGAATCTGATGAGATAAATGAAGTAGCGCTTATCAAGCTTATTGCCAAACATCCACAAGGCCGTAATTTAACTGATCTTATGAACCATTTTAATGTTTCTAAGACAGAAATTAGTGCGTTGTTAAAAAATTGTGTTGGTGATGGTAAATTACGTCGAAAAGGTAATCGCTACTATATCATTGAGGCTAAAAAATGATTACTGAAATTGATGCTGCCACCATACGGCAACGTGTACAACAAGCAGGTATTGTTGGTGCTGGTGGCGCAGGTTTCCCTACACATGTTAAATTAAACGCTGAAGCTGAAATTTATTTAGTGAATGGTGCTGAATGCGAACCTTTATTAAAAGTAGATCAACAACTAGCTGCTCGGCAAGCTGATGATCTAGTCCGTGGTTTGCAATATGCCATGAAAGCTACAGGTGCTAAAGAAGGTATTATTGCTTTAAAAGCTAAATATCAAGAAGCTATTACTCAACTTGAACCTTTATTACCTGCTAATATTCGTTTACATATATTAGAAGATATTTACCCAGCTGGTGATGAAGTTATTACCATTTGGTTAGCAACAGGTCGTAGAGTACCTCCTGCTGCCCTACCCTTATCAGTAGGTGTGGTAGTAAATAATGTACAAACATTAATCAATGTTGCCTATGCCGTAGAAAATGAAACACCTGTAACAGACCGTACTTTAACCGTCAACGGTATGGTTAAACAACCTATTACTCTAACCGTACCTTTAGGTACTACCCTAAAGCAAGTTTTAGATTTAGCAGGTGGCCCCACTATTAGTAATCCTGCCTTTATTAATGGTGGCCCTATGATGGGGGCATTAGTAGAATCATTAGATGAACCTGTTACTAAAACAACAGGTGGCTTATTGGTATTACCTGATGATCACTTATTGATTCGCCGTCGTAAGCAAAATATGCAAAGTGTGGTAGCGATGGCCAGAACAGTATGTGAACAATGTTGTTTATGTACAGAACTATGCCCACGTCATTTAATTGGGCATGAATTACCTCCTCACTTAATTGTACGTGCAGTTAATTATCAAAAAGCTGACGAGGCCTCTATTCTACTATCAGCACTTACCTGCTCAGAATGTGGTATTTGTGAAGCCTATGCCTGCCCTGTTGATATTTCACCTATGCGTTTGAATCAAGCCTTAAAGAAACAATTCCGTGAACAAGGTGGTCGCTATGAAGGTGAACTTCGTCCAGCAGATCCAATGGCACGTTATCGTCTATTACCTATTAAGCGCCTTATCAGCCGCTTAGATTTAGATAAGGTCAACCATAAAGCACCTTGGTTTGATACCAGTTGGCAACCTATCAAGGTAACTTTGCCCGTTAGACAACATATTGGCGCACCTGCAAAACCAGTTATTCAAGTAGGTGATAAAGTAACCAAAGGGCAATTATTAGCAGAGATGGCAGAGGGACAACTTGGTGTACCTCTTCACGCTAGTATTACAGGCTTTGTACAACACATTGATGACCAAAATATTGTTATTGCTCAGGAGTCATAATAAATGCATCATGCAATTGGGTTAGTAGAACTAAATAGCATTGCTAAAGGCATACAAGTTGCAGATGCAATGTTAAAAACAGCTGATGTTACTTTACTGACTGCAAAAACTATCTGTCCAGGTAAATATATTGTCATGGTAGGTGGTGATGTAGCAGCAGTTAAGCAATCTGTAGAAATTGGCGCAGAGGAAGGTGGTCATCTATTAGTTGATCAATTCATCTTACCTAATATTCACCACTCTGTATTACCTGCTATTAGCGGTGTTACACAAGTTGACTCACAACAGGCATTAGGTGTTGTAGAAACTTATAGTGTGGCAGCTTGTATTGAAGCAGCTGATAGTGCAGTAAAAGCAGCCAATGTCACATTAATTAGAATCCATATGGCCTTTGGTATTGGTGGAAAATGTTACTTAGTATTAACAGGTGATGTAGCTGATACTACTACTGCAGTGAACACTGCCAGTGCTAATGCAGGTGAAAAAGGATTACTTGTTTATAGTATGGTTGTACCAAGACCCCATAGAGATTTATGGCAACAACTGCTATAGTATAGATAACTGTTTTTTTATCTATGGTGGTTGTTATGAATAATAAAATCAAGGATATTGATTTACACCATTTAATTGTTGATCCTATCGACGGCAAGTCTACTGTTGACGAAAAAAACTTTACGCCCATTGTTGATTTACATAATGTCAATGTGCGTAAAACTGATGATGTTTATCAACATGCGTGTAATATCACTGCATGGCAGCAACTTTATGACCAATTAAAACCTGGCCAATTTACTGGTCAGTTAGATGAATGTTGGTTAGAGGGTGTGCAATTCTTTAAAGAATATACTAGCTCTGCATTACGTCAATCTTGTATGGTTTGGCCTAATGCAGTTTGGCTAGGTATACCACCTGATACAGAAACCACTGATGGTTATATTGGATCACAAGCTATTTCACCGCAGACAATAGCTATTCGAGAAGGTGGTAAAGAATTTGAATTGAACACGCCCGATGACTATACCATCATGGGCTTAGTAGTAGACTTAGAGCTGTTAACAAACCATATAAGCTCTCTCTATAAAGAGCAACAAGATACCTTATTTCCTCTAATGCGTAATACAACACTACAAGTTAACGCATTCCAGAAACAATATATTTGCCATCTTATTCAACAAGCATTAATTGCGGGTGCACAATATTCAGAGTTAACCACTAACCCAGCCACATTAAAAACACTCCGGCAGGATTTATTAGATAGCCTAGCAGGCTTATTACTCAACTCCCATCAAGTTGATAATAAGCGCTCTCGTACTCGAGAAAATTACCAAAAGATTGTTACTAAAGCCCGTGACTATGTAATAGGACATCCACAAGACGTTATCACTGTCGCTAATCTTTGTGAATATCTTCATGTTAGTCGCCGCACCCTACAAAATTGCTTTCACGCTATTTGGGGAATTAGTCCTAATACTTATTTAAAAGCAATCCGACTCAATGCTGTACGCAGAGAGTTAGAAAGCCGTTACTCGAAACATAAAACTGTACAAGATGCAGCTATGGCTTGGGGCTTTTGGCATATGAGTCAATTCGCGATGGACTATCATATGCTATTTAGTGAGTTACCTTCTCAATCATTAGCTTCAAGAGGCAATCTCCAAACCTATTGGTTATAGCTTAAAAATTCATTTAGTACAGTGCTTTAATAAGGTTGTTTTTATAGTTTCTACTGTTGAAAAACGACCTTTTCCTTACGCTGTTTACCTCATGTTCTATTTGTTTTCAGCTTCTGTTTTTAATTTTTCTAACAGCAAATTTAGCTTCTAATAAATTTAGAGTAAGTTTACCACACCCCTACAAACTCAAGAGACACATATAGTGAGAGCTCTATCTAATTAAGGTAAATTGATTTAATGGGGCGACTTTTATAGTAAGCCCTGCTACCTAGCGACAAAGGAGCTAGACATCACTTTTTCACCTAAACATTTTATGCAGTGCATTTTAGATTCTACTAAACTTCCTCTGTGGTGGCTTGATAACAAACTTTGGTATCATAAGCTCCATCAGTATAAATAGCCTCTATCTTTTGTTCTGGATTAATTTGTTGTAATAGCTCTGGAAAAACTTATTAGTCTCCTGTATCCATGTTTTGAGCGTACTTACACTTAAGTTTTTTATAAATCGCTTATTTAGTTTGAAATAACTGTGATAAAGTGATTTATCTTTTTATCACTTTACACTCTATTTTAGAATATTGTATACAGCATACGAATTAATGAAAAAAAATATCTTATCCTTTTTCTATATGCTTTCTATTGGATTATTAAACGGTATCTATAGTTATGCTTCAGCTACAGAACCAACTATGAATAACTCTGAACAAGCAGCTAAATTAAGAGTATTTACCTCATATTCGATTAATGATACAACATGGTTCGTCTCACTATCTGACATTTACCCTTATGAGAAAGGTGTGCTAAAACCTGACAATGATAAAGATGAATTTAGAAGAACGTATTAATATTATGCAATGGTGGAGCAACTATATTACTTATAATAAAGAACATGGCTACATAGCCCCCTATCAATTCAAAAATTAATAATAAATAAGCTGGCAGTTACTCTCTTAATTTATCAACTCTAGATTATCTTTCCCTTTTTTGACTATTTTAGAGAAATAGCTAACTTGACCGCCATAAATATTTATCTATATATTTAACTCATAGTAGTATGTAGTTTTAATCATACTATCTCTTTTAATAATCCAACAATGAGCATGATGCCGCTTAGGGATTTTTAGTCTACAGGATTTCTATAGTTTTTTTGGAGATTTTAACTTGCACAAATCTGGTTTTATTGTGCTTGGTGGTGTACTTGAATCTGAAAATCGGTATCTGCCATTTGTAAATAGTCCTGTTAGGGCTGGTTTTCCTTCCCCTGCTGATGATTATCTTGAAACTAAGTTAGACCTTACTGAACATCTTATACAACACCCTAGTTCTACTTATTATATTAGGGCTGTTGGCGACTCTATGATTGAGTACGGTATATTTAGTGGTGATCTACTGATTGTAGATCGTTCTCTTGAGCCGAAAATTAGTGATATTGTAATTGTAGCTATAGATGGTGAGTTAACCTGTAAGCAATTGGCTTATATGCCTAATTCGCTTTGCTTAGTATCTGGCAATCCTGAATACCCTACTATTCCTTTAGAGGATAAAGATGTTCATATATGGGGCGTTGTGATACATGCTATTCATTCTTTAAGGGGTAGAAGTTAGTGATTGGCCTTATTGATTGCAATAACTTTTATGCTTCTTGTGAGCGTGTTTTTAATCCAAAGCTTGAAGGCAAACCCGTAGGTATTCTCTCCAACAATGATGGGTGTGTAATAGCTCGTTCTAATGAGATTAAGCCTCTTGTGCCTATGGGTATGCCTGCTTTTAAAATTCCGCCTAATATTCGTAAACAGATTACCCTTTTAAGCTCTAATTATGAGCTATATGGTGATATGAGTCGTAGAGTTTTTGATACAGTCAGAGAACATACTGCTGATTTAGAGATTTACTCAATAGATGAAGCTTTTATCCACTTAGAAGGCTTTGGTAATCCTGTGGAGTACTGTAAACGTTTAAGGGCTATTATTAAACGCAATACAGGTATTCCAGTCAGTATTGGTCTTTCCTCGGCACGTACTCTTTCAAAAATAGCTAATCATGTGGCTAAAAAAAATCCTGATTATGAGGGCGTATGTTGGTTGCATCCTTCTGATTATAAACTTGAAGAACTATTAAAGCAGTTGCCTGTTAGTGAAATATGGGGCGTTGGCTATCGAATAGCTAACAAACTGCAGGCAATGGGCATAAAAACAGCATGGCAATTAAAAGAAGCTGATCCTAAATTTATTAGAAAAAAATTCTCAGTTGTTCTTGAACGTACAGCATTGGAATTACAAGGTACTCCATGCATTGAACTTGATGATCTCGATACACCTAAAAAGAATATTATGACTTCTCATAGCTTTAGACGTTTAACAGGTAGTCTCTACGACCTACACGAAGCTATTAGAGTTCATGCTAGTCGTGGAGCTGAGAAGTTAAGAAAACAAAACTCTGTTGCTAGAGCTGTATTAGTATTCTTAAAAACCAATCGTTTTAGGGATGATTTACCCCAGTATAACCCTTCTATAGTTGTTCCTCTTCCTTATCCAACTAATGATACGAGAGAGATCATTAAAACAACTCAAGAAGGATTAAAAGCTATTTACAGAAAAGGCTATTTGTTTATGAAAGCTGGTGTCATGATGCTTGATCTAACTGATAAGGATATTGAGCAGTTTGATATATTTTCAGCATCACAGGATAGCGAAGAACGTCAAAAATCAGATACATTAATGAATACCATTGATTCAATTAATAGAAAAATGGGTAGAGATACTATTAGAATAGGTGGTATTAGACAAAATGCTGCTTGGAGTATCAAAAGGGATTTGCTAAGTAAACGTTATACTACTAGATGGGATGAGTTACCAGTAGTTAAATAAGCCCATCATATGATGGGCTTATTGTATTTAAAGAGTTGCTGGGCAGCCATAAACTGCCATTATCGATTTTACTTCTTTAGTATCTGTAGCAACCCATACCCCTGCTACTGGATCATATTCCTCTAAAACACGCTCATATGCACAATAAACAGTACCAACAGCAATTAATTTCCAACTTGTCCATCTTTGCTCCTGTGCATAAGAATTAATTGATATTAAAGTAAATAATGACATTATAAATGCGATCATAATCTTTTTCATTTAGTTCTCCTGAGAGGCTAGCATTATCTTATAAAATAGATAATTATTTTTATTTGAAATTTTACATTTATGCTTGCAAGCAAAACCATTTTGCTTTGAAATAATATTAGGTGTCAATAAAAATAAAAATCAATTAAATCATTACCTTATTAAATATAAATTATTTTTCATTAAATATTTTTTTATTAATCAAAATAGTGTAATTTCTATTTATAGGCTATATACTATAGTCGTATATCTCATTGATAAACAAATAATATGAAGCTATTCTCCATTCTATTACTCTGCCCAATTATTTCCTTTGCTGATACTCTCACTTGTAAAGTAGTAGCTATTGCTGATGGTGATACTATTACCTGTTTAACTGCTGATAAAGTTCAACATAAGATTAGGCTCTATCAAATAGATGCGCCTGAACGTAAACAAGATTTTGGCACTGCGTCCAGAAAAGCCTTATCTGATCTTATATTCAATAAAACTGTGAGGGTAGATACTCATGGTAAAGATAGGTATAGATATACTCTAGGAACTATCATGCTCTACTGTTCAAATATAGCGCACCAACCTATTTAACAAAATTTGAACCTTCATGTTATGAAGATGTTAATCTTATAATGATTCAAAAAGGAATGGCTTGGTACTGTCCTTTTGGGAAGAAAAACGAGCAATACAAAAAAGCAGAAGAACAAGCTAGAGCTAATAAGATTAGTCTATGGTCTCAAAAAGCTATAGCTCCTAGGAAGTTTAGAAAAAACAAATAATTCCAATACTAAAGTCTAATAAAGGAAAATGCTATTAATAGATTATTCTAAGTTTATAATAACTTGAAAATATATAAGTTATTTTAATTCAAAGGAAGCTCTAGGAGAGAGATATGAAAAAAATAATATTAATAGTATTAACTACCTTTTTATCTACAACCTCTTATGCAGGTTTTACTGTAAATGATCTGGAAAATGGCTGTAAAAACTATGGGCCTAGAGGAAGCAGTGTTACCCCAAATATATCTGATAATATGGAATAGTTAAGACCTGATCGTACAATTTTCTTGCAAAAGAGAGAGTTACCCGTTTTGATAAAGGTGTTGAAACTTTAATCAGAACAAAAGGAGTAACTCTCATGTTACATACTAACAATCCAATCATTAAACATAAAGTAGGTCTTTTAAACTTAGCAGAAGAACTACAAAACGTATCCAAAGCCTGTAAAGTAATGGGGGTATCAAGAGATACCTTTTATCGCTACCAAGAACTTGTAGAGCAAGGTGATATCGATTCGCTTATTTCAAAAAGTAGACGAGTACCTAATCTAAAAAATAGAGTGGATGAAACAACAGAGCAATCAGTAGTATCTTATGCTGTAGAGTATCCTGCCTATGGTCAACACAGAGCTAGTAACGAGTTAAGAAAGCAAGGTATATTTGTTTCAGGTGGCGGTGTTCGTTCTATTTGGCTTAGGTATAACTTAGAGAATTTTAAAAAACGTCTTAAAGCATTAGAAGAAAAAGTAGCTACTGAAGGTATTATTCTCAACGATCAACAAATAGCTGCTTTAGAAAAGAAAAAGCACGATGATGAAGCGAGTGGTGAGATAGAAACTGCTCATCCTGGTTATTTAGGTTGCCAAGACACCTTTTATGTAGGTAACTTAAAGGGTGTAGGTAGAATTTACCAACAAACCTTTATCGACTCCTACTCAAAGGTAGTTCATTGTAAGCTATACACCACTAAAACACCGATTACCGCAGCGGATATACTTAATGATAAGGTATTACCTTTCTATAATAGTCATGAACTGCCTATGTTGAGAATACTCACTGATAGAGGCACAGAGTATTGTGGAAAGGTAGAACACCATGATTATCAGCTCTATTTAGCGATCAATGATATTGATCACACTAAAACTAAAGCCATGTCACCGCAGACTAATGGTATTTGTGAAAGATTCCATAAGACTGTATCACAAGAGTTTTACCAAATTACCTTTAGGAAAAAGCTTTATAATCATCTAGAGGAACTGCAAAAAGATCTGGACGAATGGCTAGATTACTACAATAATAACCGAACTCATCAAGGTAAAATATGCTGTGGAAGAACTCCTATGGAAACATTACTTGATGGAAAACTGATCTGGTTAGAAAAGAATTTAGACCAGATCTAACCTAACAGACACCTTTTTAAAATGGGTTACTGTACGATCTGGTCGTGACTACTACATTACCTTAAGTTATTAGCCAACTATACAGAAAACTGCTCAACTGGCTTTTGTTCAGTATTATTTTTCACTACTACTCGACCTTCAAGTGATCTTCTTACAATATATTTAATGTCATCATTTGTATGCTCAGGAGTAACTTCTATATAACCAACACCTGCTTTACGTAATGCTTCTTTTTTTACAGCATCTCTCAAAGCTGCATCGCTCTTATAATGACCTGATCCCTGATATTCAACAGCTAGCAAAGGATTACCACTACCATCAATAATTAAGATATCTACACGCTTACTATTAATACATCTACGAGCCAAGTTATAGCTAGAATCTAAGATCTCACCAAGACTTACTTGAGCAAATACTCTGCAATATTTAAAATCTGGAATAATTTCCTTTTCAATTAAATTAAAAACCTTATACTCATGGAATCCCATAAGTTTTCTAGTTGAAAACTCTACACTCTCAGAAGATACGATTTTTAACTGATCTCCTTTATCTCTAATGTTAGGGCTAGGCTTTTGAATTGTCTGTTCTCTTAAAGGAGGACCCCAACTGCTTCTCTTCGAGTTTTTCTTATTTTTTGATCTTAGAAGCTCTTTTAGTACAAATAAAACACTTACCAAGATGATTATTGATACGGTGGTAAACATTCAGTCTCCCTATATAAGAAAAAATAACTAATAATAGTTTTTTCATTATTAATTATTATCTGTAAGTTAAATTTTTAATTATCTTCTAATTCTATTCGCTTAACTTATATATAAGAAAACATAAAAAACTCATGCTATTACATATCTAAAGTAATTATTAAAAAAGATATCCTTTTGATATATTGATAAGTTAATTAAAACCCAAAAAAGGATGTTTCAATGAAAAAGCTAATACTGGCTATTATAGTGGTTGGCTTACTAGCAAGCAGTCTTACAGTGCTCATTCTGGTCGCACGGATAAAAATGGTTGTCATATGGATAGAAAAGCGGGTACTAAACATTGTCATTAGAGATTAACCCGCTTTAGGCGGGTTTATTTATATCTACTAATACCATATAAATCTATTTTTTTGTAAAAGAACCATGAAATATTTTTATAGTAAAAACCTAATCAATAAAGAGTCTTTTGTCTTTGTACAGCTACCAAAATATAAAACTTAATATCATCATGAATATTATTAATAAAAAGCGATAAACTTACTAAGCAATACTTAGCAATAACAAGAAAACACAAGACTACCCTAGCAAAATAATTTATAATTACAAACTGTTAGGACATAGATATTGAACAATGCAAACAGCATGGAGTTACTTGATAACCTATTCTATCTATTACCTACCTTTCGATATTATATATTTCCGAGTAGCTAGACTGCCTTTACTCTTACCAGTTAAGGAATTTAGCTATGCTATCAACTAAAAAATTTATCAAACTCTCTCAAGTAATATCTATTACAGGCTTATCAAGAGCTACCATATATAACTATGTTAATGCAGGTATATTTCCCCAATACACTAAAGTTGGTCGATCAACTTTTTGGGAATATAACGAAATCCAAGAATGGATAGAGCAACGTTTAGCAGAAAGACAACATAGTAAAGCTAGCTAAACAAAAATCAATTAACTCATTATAAACATTAATCATTAGCTAACCCTTTGGTTAGCTAATAGAGACTTTTATTGTCTTTAAAAAAGTTAAAAGCCTAATAATCGTTAGAGGTTATCAGAATGAACGATAAGCAAAGAAACTACAAAAACCGCCTAGAGTATATTAATACCCAAAAAGCTATTGTTATGATTGCACAACAAGAAACGCCTTTACAACACTTTTTAAGTGGTTGCTGTTGGGGTACTCGCCCTAAATATACTAATCCTACTGCTAGTCAATTAGTAGAAGATTTAGCGGAATTGGTTAAACTACTTTTTAAACCTACCTTAGTAAGTGAATACCAACTTGCCAGTAATCCCAATGCGCCAACAAGACATTATCGTGATGGTGAGTTTGCCTCTGTTTATAATCGCCTTAAACAGCTTACTATTTATCTGCCTGCTGCCGATCATAGCGCAGAAGTGATGCTTACCTTAAAAGCTAAACATACTAAATACTATAATCATGATATTAATATTATTACCCCTGCTTGGCAAAAACGTAGTAAAGCGCAGTGGATACCCCATGAGATAGGGCAAGGTATTGTATTAAAAGCAGAGCTTGAGGCTGTAGAAATCGAACAGCTAGAAGCGCATATTTACTATACTAATCCTATTATCACACTATACAATAAGCAGATAGCCGAAATAGCTAAAAATCTACAAGTGGAAGATTATTATTTCCGTATACAACACAGTGGTGTAGAAGAATTAACCAACCCTAGCAACTGTGAGCTTATAAATGCTAGAGATACTTTAGTAACCTTAACCTCACAACAATTAACCCCTAAAGCATAAGGATAGCCTAATGAAAACCGTTCAATTATCCCCGCCACCTATCCCTACTGGCCATACCGCAGGCGATATAGGGGGATTATTGGACGCAAAACTCATAATATTTTAGATATTTGTTCTGAATATGCTATTGCTGGTGTTTATGTTTTTTTATGGGGTTACTCTTGGCTAATAGGCTTAATTGTTTACTTAATGGGATGGGAAAATTTTTCAAAAGGTGGTGGTTTAGTCATTATCTCACTTATTGTATGCTTTCCTATTATATTAGGCAGTATCTATGCCCTATTTAAATCCGCCCCTTTACCTAGAATACGATTTAACCGTCAGCGACGAGAAGTGTATATACGCTATAAAAAACAGGATTGGTTTATCCCTTGGGAAAAAATTAAAGCCGAAACCAAAGAAATCAATACCTATGGTCGACATGGGGTAATTACTCAGGCTATTTTTAATCTCTATGCCCCTCATCCCAAAACAAAGCAATATGTGGCGGTGTTTTCGTCTAATTGTGCGTTTGCTGAGGGTGGTTTTGCCCAATGGGAATGTATCCGTAGCTTTATGGAAATAGGCGCAGAGGATTGTCCAGAGCCTAGTATTGGCAATAAACATCCTATAAAAGATGGGCGCATAGGGCGAATGATTATGGAATGGAAAGAAGGCGATTTAATAGGGGCTATTTGTAGTTTAGGTAGCATTGTACTTTTGGGTGAGTTTTTAGTGGATTTTTATGACAGTTGGAAACTAAATGAAATCCCCGACTTTAAAGATGAAACCATCCTAGCATGGTCTATGCCCTTACCTAAAGAAAAATGGACACAACCAAGCCCAAGACTACAAAAAGAAATAACAGAAAGGCAACAATGGTTAGATCAGCAAAAAGCTAATTAATAATATATCTAGTTAAGTATGGGAGAGGTAGGATAAAACTTATTATTTTAAAATGTGGTGACCGTATCTCTAGCTTTTTTATTTAACCGCAAAATTAAAAACTGAAATTTAACTTAATTAAGGTAGGTTAAAAAATAAAATAGGGGTTAAATTAGGGGTTAATAAAAGCTATTAAATAAAAAAAGCCTAGTTAAATCAATTAACTAGGCTTTATATATGGTGCCGGCACCAAGAGTCGAACTCGGGACCTACTGATTACAAGTCAGTTGCTCTACCGACTGAGCTATACCGGCTTTATGGGTTGTGCATTATAGAGGTTTTTTAATTTTTGTAAAGCTTTTTTCTAGAAAATATATGATTTATTTTCATCCAACCAGCTAATATAGGTTAGTTTATAGAACTAGATAGTTGTTGTATAAGATTGCCATCTTTATCCAATATCAATTTATTACCATCCCAACAAAGAAGATGTATTTTTTTATCTTTAATTTGAAATGATTCCTCACCAGTAGTGCTAATAAATACATCACTATAGCCAAATATCCACTCCTTATTAAATCCATTATCTAATTTTATAATTTCAAGCTCACCATATATAAGATACCCTCCACTAAAGTAATTAATAGAGAAAAATATTTCATGATCAGAAAACTGCTTACAATTAATACTTCTAATACTATTAAATCAATCTCTACAATATAATTATTAAAGAACTATAAGGTTATAACAATCACTTCTTTTTAAATTTATAGGGTTAAATAATTTGTTATAGACCTTATTATCCGTAGAGTCTAAAGTAAACGTACTTTCATCAATTAGCTCTATTTGAAATAATTCATTTTTTAACTCTATCATGCTGTAATTATTATCTTTAATATATTTATATAAATGAATAAACAATAAAAAAGGGCGAATAAATCGCCCTTTTTTACTTTATTAGCAGATCATTAATTATTTTGATCTTCTAATTTTTGACGGAATAAGTCACCTAATGTAGTTGGTGCTGTATCGTCTTGTTTACGAAGCTCTTTAAGGGCATCTTTCTCTTCTTCAACATCTTTAGCTTTGATAGAAAGAGTGATTACGCGAGATTTACGATCAACGTTAGTGATCTTCGCCTCAACTTCTTCGCCTTCTTTCAATACTGTACGCGCATCTTCAACACGCTCACGAGAAATATCAGCAGCTTTTAGTTGACCTTCAACTTCTTCAGCTAAAGTGATAATTGCACCTTTAGCATCAACTTCTTTCACTATACCTTTAACTACTGTGCCTTTGTCATGAGTTTCAGCATAGTCAAGGAATGGATCAGCTTCAAGTTGTTTGATACCTAAAGAAATACGCTCACGTTCTGCATCAACAGATAAAATGATAGTTTCAATTTCATCACCTTTCTTGTAGTTACGAACAGCTTCTTCACCTGTTTCATTCCAAGAAATATCAGATAGGTGTACTAAACCATCGATACCGCCTTCTAAACCAATGAAGATACCAAAATCAGTGATTGATTTGATGTTACCGGTGATTTTGTCACCTTTGTTGTAACGAGTAGAGAAGTCTTCCCATGGGTTAGTTCTAGTTTGTTTGATACCTAGAGAAATACGACGACGTTCTTCGTCAATTTCTAACACTTGAACTTCAACTTCGTCGCCCACTTGTACCACTTTAGATGGGTGGATGTTTTTGTTAGTCCAATCCATTTCTGAAACGTGAACTAAACCTTCCACACCTTCTTCTAACTCAGCAAAACAACCATAGTCTGTTAAGTTAGTAACACGTGCCATTGCACGAGTGCCTTGTGGATAACGAGCTTTGATTGCAATCCATGGGTCTTCGCCTAATTGTTTTAAGCCTAAAGATACACGGTTACGCTCACGATCGAATTTCAATACTTTAACATCAATTTCATCACCAACAGCAACTACTTCTGATGGGTGCTTGATGCGTTTCCAAGACATATCAGTGATATGTAATAAACCATCAACACCACCTAGGTCTACGAATGCACCGTAATCAGTTAAGTTCTTAACAGTACCCTTAACCTCTTGACCTTCTTGTAAGTTCTCTAATAATGCTTCACGCTCAGCACTGTTTTCAGCTTCTAATACGCTACGACGAGAAACCACAACGTTGTTACGTTTTTGATCTAACTTGATAACTTTAAACTCAAGCTCTTTACCTTCTAGATGTAAAGTATCACGTACAGGACGCACGTCTACTAATGAACCTGGCAAGAAAGCACGAATACCATTAACATCAACTGTAAAGCCACCTTTAACTTTACCATTGATAAGGCCTTTAACCACTTCTTCGGCAGCGAATGCAGCTTCAAGCGTTTGCCAAGATTCAGCACGCTTAGCTTTTTCACGGGAAAGCTTGGTTTCACCCCAACCATCTTCAACAGCTTCTAAAGCTACTTGAACGTCGTCCCCAACTTTGATGGTTACTTCACCTTGTTCATTTACAAATTGTTCTAAAGGAATAAAACCTTCAGATTTTAATCCAGCATCAACGATAACCCAATCACCGGCGATATCAACCACAGTCCCTGTTACAATAGAACCAGACTGCATTAATTGGATTTTTTGACTTTCTTCAAAAAGTTCTGCAAAGCTTTCGCTCATGTTCATACCTGTAGTTAAAGACGATAAATCGTCTAACCGTATCTCCAGCTTAAATACGGGTTAGTTAATAAAATACCAAAGAACTTTAGCTGGTTTCTTTGGTATGAAAAAATTACTTTTAAACTAACTAAAAATAGTGTGCTTAGATACTTCAGTTAAAATTTCTTGCAACACTTGTTCAATCGTTAGCGTGGTTGAGTCTATAACAATAGCGTCAATTGCTGGCTTTAGAGGAGCAACAGATCTATTAGTATCCCGTTCATCACGCTTTCTAATTTCATCAATAAGACTCCCCAATATAACATCTTCACCGGCTTTTTTCAACTGAATATGGCGCCTTCTAGCCCTTTCCTCAGCACTAGCTGTTAAAAAGAATTTTAAAGGAGCAGTAGGAAATACGATTGTTCCCATATCACGACCATCAGCAACTAACCCTGGCATTGTTAAAAATGCTCTTTGCCGCTGTAATAAGGCTTCTCTTACCTTTGGTAAAGCAGCAACTTTAGAAGCACAACTACCCACTGACTCAGTACGAATCTTGTCTGACACATCTAGGCCTTCTAACAAGATAGATTGTTTATCTTGGTTTGTATCAACCTTAAAAACAACATCTAAATCTTCTGCTAACTGAACTAATGCACTTTCATCGTCTAATGCAATCTGATGCTTTTCAGCGGCTGTTGCCAATACCCTATAAATAGCACCTGAATCTAATAAGTTATAGCCCAAATTTTTAGCTAGCAATGTAGCTATGGTTCCCTTACCAGAACCACTAGGCCCATCAATGGTGATTAAAGGTATTTGCTCTACTGCCATCCACTCTACTCCTGTTTTACATTAATACCGCATTGTTGAGCCAATTCTAAGAAATTGGGAAAAGAAGTAGCCACATTTTCGCAATCGCGAATACGAACATCACCTTGTGCACGAATAGAAGCAACTACAAAAGACATTGCTATACGGTGATCTTCATGACTCCACACCTCTCCTGAGGTTATTTGTCCACCTTCAATAATAATTCCATCAGCTGTTGGTTCTGCTTTAATACCTAAAGTGATTAGGCCATCAGCCATTACTTGGATACGATCAGACTCTTTTACTCTTAGTTCAGCAGCACCCGTTAATACTGTTGTTCCCTCTGCACAAGCAGCTGCTACAAATAATACAGGGAACTCATCAATCGCTAAAGGAACTAGCTCTTCTGGAATTTGAATACCTTTTAATTTTGCACTACGCACTCTAATATCAGCTACTGGCTCTCCACCAACTTCTCTTTCATTTTCCAGAGTAATATCTGCACCCATTAGCTTCAGAATATCTAAAACGCCAGTCCGTGTTGGATTGACACCTACATGGGTCAATGTTAAATCTGCCTGCTCAGCAATCGTTGCTGCTACTAAAAAGAAGGCAGCTGAGGAAATATCTGCAGGTACATGGATATTAGTTGCGGTTAGTTTACCTTCTGGTTTAATCGTTACAGTTGAACCATTAACTTCAACAGGATAACCAAACCCTCTTAACATACGCTCAGTATGGTCTCGAGTAGGAGCTGGCTCTGTAACGGATGTTTCTCCCGAAGCATACATACCTGCTAATAATAAGCATGATTTAACTTGTGCGCTCGCCATGGGCATATCATAGTGCATACCAGTTAAAAGATGTCCGCCTTCTATGCTTAGAGGTGGTCTTCCCTCTGCTCCTGTTTCAATAACAGCTCCCATTTCTCTAAGCGGTTTCGCCACACGATTCATGGGACGTTTTGATAAAGAAGTATCACCTGTTAATACAGAGCTAAAGGCTTGAGCAGATAATAAACCTGCCAATAAACGCATTGAAGTACCTGAGTTACCTAAATATACTGCTCCAGAAGGCGCTTTTAAGCCTCGCATTCCAACACCATGAATAACCACTCTACCCTCATCAGGCCCATCAATAGTCACCCCCATATCACGGAAAGCTTGTAAGGTAGCTAACGCATCTTCACCCTCCAAAAAGCCATCAACGGTGGTTACACCTTCCGCTAATGAACCAAAAATAATAGAGCGATGTGAAATAGATTTGTCACCTGGAACTTGTAATTGACCTGATAATTTTTTAACGGGTTTAGCAATAAAAATTAAATCTGTTGGTTGTTGAGATTTATTGTTCATATTAGCTCTATCTTCTAAAATCTTATTGAAATGACCACGTGCTGCTTTTGCCCGAGTAAAAACATCTAATAACTCTGTGCCGTTTTTTTCCTCAACAGCTTTATAGAGCCCATTTAACTCTTGCATATAACTATCTAAAACAGCGAGCACTGCTTTTTTATTTGCCAGAAAAATATCATGCCACATGATAGGATCACTGCCCGCAATACGGGTGAAGTCACGAAAACCTCCCGCGGCATAACGAAAAATATCTAAGTTATCATGATTTTTTGCTAAACAGTCTACTAAGCCATAAGCCAATAAATGGGGTAAATGACTAGTGGCTGCTAAAATTTCATCATGATGTTCAACAGACATCTGCTCAACATCGGCACCCAATGTCCGCCAAATACTTGTTACTAACTGTAAAGCAGTTAAACTGGTTTGATCATTAGGTGTCAAAATCACTTTATGATTAACAAATAACTCACTGTTAGCAGCTTCTATACCACTACGCTCAGAACCTGCTATAGGATGCCCTGGAACAAATATAGATAACTGATCTGGCATTGCTAAACGCACAGCATCAACTATATTACCTTTAACACTCCCCACATCAGTAATAACTGCTTTTCCTAAATCAAGTTCAGCTAACTGTGGTAAAAGTTTTTCTACTGCTAGAATAGGAATAGCCAATACTATAAGGTCTGCATTTTGGCAAGCGTCAATAAGAGACGCAGCCGAATGGTCTATTACCTGATTTTGTATAGCTATTTGGCAAGTATCAACGCTTTTATCAAAGCCTACTACTTGTTGACTAAGACCCCGCTCTTTTATTGCTTTAGCAAAAGAGCCACCAATAAGACCTAGCCCTATTACGGTTACTTTATCCAGTTTAGGGTAATTAAACTCTGTTGTTGATTCAGCCACAAAAAAACCTTACTTATTAATTCTTATTAACTAAAATCAATAAGAACACCATTATGCAAAAAACTAGTAAATTAGTATGATACAGCTATTAATAGAAAGTGAATAATTAACTCAGCTATTTTTTAATTATGTAATGTTGAATTATATCATTTCCAACGACTGATATTAACTAATAGTTATTTATTTCAAATTAATAATATGTCTAAGTAAGACTTTCTAATTACTTAACCAAACCAAAATAAACAACAATTTTATTTAAACTAGTGATTAATTTTAGTTAAAATGAACGATTTAATTGACATTACATTGAGTAAATCATGCCAAATACAATTCAAACCATTACTTATGATGCCATTGAGATCGGTCAAAAAGCTACTATTGAAAGAAGTGTAGAAGAAAAAGATATTTTATTATTTGCTGCAGCATCTGGTGATAACAACCCTGTTCATTTAAGTGCTGAATATGCAGCCACTACTAGCTTTAAAAAACCGATTGCACATGGGATGTTGAGTGCCGGTTTTATCAGTGCAGCTATGGCTTGCCATCTACCAGGCCCAGGTTCAGTGTATTTAACACAAACCTTAGAATTTTTACGCCCTGTTCATGCTGGTGATACTTTACGAATTGAAATTGAAGTTTTAGAAAAGTTACCTAAGAATCAAGTGCGCCTATCTACTAAGGTATTTAATCAACGTAATAAACGTATTGTAGTGGGTGATGCAACTGCCTTACTTCCCAATGAAAGCGTTGAAATAGAAATGGCTGAATTACCTAAAGTTGCTATTGGTTAATCTACTCTCATTTTGACAGTTTCTCCCATCCCTGCCTTATGAGAGAAGCTGTAAACCATCACCATAAAATAAATAAATCAGCAAATCTTGGTTCACCAATTCGCACACTGGCTGTCATACCTGCTGCTAAATGGATATCTTCTGGTATTTCATCAAACTCTATACGAACAGGGATACGCTGTGCTAAACGAACCCAATTATAAGTAGGTTCTACATCCGCTAATAATTGTCCATCTGGTGTAGCATTACGATCCGTAATACCACGACTGATACCTTCAACACGTCCCTTTAATAACTTACTACCACTCATTAAGCGAATAGCTACTGGCATTCCAGCCTGAACACCTGGTAATTTGGTTTCCTCTAAATAAGCTTGTATATATAAAGAATCCTTCACCACAATCGCCATAGCCGCTTGGCCTTCTTTAATATAATTACCTTGCACCAATTGTAAGTTAGTAATTTGTCCAGAACGTGGAGCTTTAACAATACTTCGATCTAAATTAAGTTTGGCTAATTCAAGTTGTGCCAATGATTGATCATACTCACCTTTGGCAATAGCTGCTTCTATTTGAGCATTCTCTAATAATTCTGCACTAATTGCTTTTGAACCAAGTATACGACGGCGTTTCGCTTCATGTTGTTTTAAATACATTTGTTGTTTTTTAGTTTCAGCAATCGCTTTTGCCTGATCATAAGCCGCCTGATAACGATCTTTATCAATCGTCATCAATATATCACCTTCATTCACTTGCTGATTATCTTTAACTTTAAGTTCAATAACCCAACCTGCCACATCAGGCGCTATGGTTACAATATCTGCTCTAACTCTAGCATCTCTTGTCCATGGTGATAACATATAGAACCGCCATAACAAAATGGCCGCAATAATAGCAAGCACTACTACAAATAGAGTCACACCTACACGTATAACTGAACGCACACTTACCTCACCCTAAAAAAAGACGCCAACAATTAATGTCAGTATACAAAAAATCAATAAATATAATGCACAAATAAATAGCATTTCATGCCATATCCATCGGGGTAATGGGGTTTTTTGAATAAGCATTAACACACCTTTGGTAATAGGTAATGCTAATATTGCAAAAACTAGTAGCGGACTGATATAAATACCACCAATAGCCACCTCATGCAACCCCATAATTTTCTTCCTTTTGTCTAGATTGTTCTTGACTCCAAGCAGACCAAATTTGTTGTAACTGTTTAACAGATGACAATGCTAATAATGAATTAGTATCAACATCTTTTTTCCTAATAGCAGATTTAAGCTTCTCACTTGCCTCATCTAAAAGAGATGTATTAATACTATCAGGTTCTTTCTCAAATACTTTCACTAATACCGCTAAATAATCAGCTAAATCTGTACGTAATACTTTTTGCCCCACTAAACTACTACGTAGATTAAGTATCTCATCACCCATATCCATTACATGCAAGGCATCATTCCAGCGTTCCTCAGCTTTTGCTGCCATTATTTCTCGATGGCGTGCTAACAAAATTAAACGGTCCGCCATTCGTCCACCAAACCATGTTTCAGCGCCACCCACCGAACTTTGCGTCAGTTTCCTTAAATCCTTTAGCATAGCTCCTAACATATATCTGCCCTGCCAATAAGGTGTGTTAATTTTAACCAAATGAAATGCTAGCATCGCCGCTATAATGCCTAATGGCATGGCTAAACCCTGATTAATAAACATTTCGGTAGATTGAAAGCCATGATTAGTTGGCCTACATAACATTACAATATTAATAGAAAATATAGTACAAGTACCAGCTATCTCAGGTTTAACAAGACCAAGTGAGCTAAAAAATAGTGGTACACCTATAGCCAACCACAATAGTGGGAAACCACTCCAAGAAGGAATAATAAGTTGAGAAACGACAAAAGCTACGATCACTGCATAGCAAATCCCACGCAAAAATCCCATACTTATCTGAGCCGCATTTTCTCTATTGGCAAAGAGACTGCAAGTAACAGCTACCATCATTAAAGCACCACTTGCTTCATTAATAGGCCAGCCCCATAACATCCAAAAAGCAGCTAATACAATAAAAGCTAGCCCTGTCCGCAAACCAAAGAATAACCCTAATGAATAATCTCTATGTATTGATAAATAAGTAGCTTTTGCTCTTCTGTGCAATTTACCACTGCGTACTGATGACAAATCTAATCCTGCCGCAATAGCATAACGAATAACCATTTCTAATCGAGCTAGAATATCTTTTTGTTCCATCTCTTTATTAATACGGCCTGCTTCATAGAGGCTTTTTGCTAAGTGAGTTAAAGATTTATGGGTAGGAATAGTTAATTTCTCAATACACTCATCAAGCCAAGGTTGCAACTGCTCAGCGCTTTCTCTAGATAGAAACTTCCATTGTCTCGCCACACCCCTTGCTGCACGTAATAATGCCAGAATATCATGACTCATATCCTGGATAGCTTTTGCCCGATTTTTGCCATCACCGCCCTCAAATAGTGCATGTTCACGCTGTGCGTCTACAGCTACAATTTTTGCAAGGCTATTTAATAAGCTCTCATTAACATTTTGCCCTTTCAATGCGCTACAAGCAGATAATAGACCTGCCTTCCACGTATTAGAAGCCTCTGTTACTAAGCTATGATGAACACGAACAGGCCATAAAATAGCAAACACTACAGAAGTACATATAATCCCTAAACAAATCTCTGTACATCTTGCAATGGCATAATCAAAAATAGAAAGTGGCTTAAAAATATCAGGTAAAACAATAATTGCCGTAGTATAACCTGCTAACACGAATGAATAAGACCAAATACTACGAATAACTGTAGAAGCTGCAGTACAAAGGGTTAAGACAATAGCCATAGCAGCAATAAAGAGCCATGGTGTTTGGCTAAACAATGCTGTAATTACTAATGCCACTATTGTTCCCATTATAGTGCCTACTAGCCTAGCCAAGCCTTTACTTACGACCATCCCAGAATGAGGCTGAGCTACAATCACAGCAGTTGCAGCTGCCCATTGCGGCTGATTTAAATCCCAACAAAAAGCAAGAAACAATGTTACCCCTGCTGCAATAGACACTTTTATAGCGAATTTTACAGCATCTAAACTTGGACAAATAAAGGGTTGTAATAAAGCATACATAAATGCGCTAAACTCCCCTTATTAAACTTAATATCAATTAATTTATAACCTAATTTTTCACAAACACACAAAACACTGACTAATTACTTAAATAAAGTAATTAGCTTCTTTTCTATAATAAAGTTACTAGAGATAAGAAAAAGAGAAATATATGAGAAATTTATTATTTCTCTTCAAACTTACTTTTCAGATTTTTAGGATTCTGTCCTCTAACAGAAAGTTAAAAAGGTAATAAGTTCCCTTCATAACACAAATTTTAATAATGAGGTGGTGGTATATTGTCCTCAATCTCACGCCACTGCTCTAATAACTCATTGTGACCTTTAATCAGTAACTGTACTTTTCTTTCTAAAAGGTCTATTAACTGTTGTTGTTTTACAATAGTAATATTCAATGCTTGAATAGTATCATCTTGGAAAGCCTGACGACTTTCCAAGTCATTAACACGCGCCTCTAAATCACTCATTATTAATCACTTAAATGAAAAGGTAACAGGCATTATTTCTTGCAACTGCTTTTTAATAGCGTCTATTTCACTCTCATCATAAGGTTTTGCAGGTAATTTATCCCAAACAGGTTGAGGCCAAGTTACATCATCTTTATAACGTGCTATTACATGGATATGTAATTGGCTAACAATATTACCTAATGCACCAATATTGATCTTATCAGCTTTAAAAACATCCTTAACTAATTCACTGAAAGCTGTCACTTCAGCCCATAACTGATGTTGTTCATCAGGTAACAGGTCAAATATTTCCATCGTATCATTACGTCTTGGTACTAAAATAAACCATGGATATTTTTTATCATCCTTTAGTAGTAATTGGCAAAGTGGGAAATTGCCAATTGCAATACAATCTTTATTTAAATACTCATCTAATATAAACATATCAATTCCTATTATTAAAAACAGTATGTAACTTAGTTTACGCTATATTAACAATTTAACTTAAAATATTAAAAAAAACTCTAACATAAATCATTTAGAGATTATCTTTTCATAACAATAATTTAAAATCACAATCACTATAAACAATTAAATTATCATTTTTTATAACAAAAAAGCACAAAAGGCATACTAATTGCATTAAATCATAAAAATTTTAATTACTTATTTTACATCAATGTCTTTAATGCTATAGTTTTTAACAAATGAGGTAATATGATTATATTTTTAAATTTAATAAAAAGATCTTACTTATTTTATTACATAGTTTTTTGCTACAACAATACATCTAATAACCGATATTACAAAAACTTAGCTCATGCTTGAAATAGGGAAACTAGCAAATGAATAAAGCCAAACATAACTTGCTGGCAGTAACCATCGCAACACTTATACCAACTTTAGCCATCGCTGAAGAGCAGCAGGACACCTCAACTCACTCTATACTTAATAAAAACGCTCAAGCTGAATCTGCTGGTTTTGTAGAAGACAGTAACTTAAATGTGCTTATTCGTAACGTTTATTTTAAGCGTGATTTTCGTAACTCTAGTAATTCAAATATGACTCAAGATGGCAAAGAACGTCAAAGCTATCGTGAGGAATGGGCACAAGGCTTCATGGCTACCTATGAGTCTGGTTTCACCCAAGGAACCATAGGCTTTGGTGTTGATGCATTTGGTATGTATGGTTTTAAACTAGACACAGGTAGAGGACGTAATGGTGCAGGATTACTTCCGATTGATAGCCATGGACGAGCTGAAGATAACTATAGCAAAGGCAGCGGTGCTGTAAAAATGCGTATCTCCAACACTGTTTTAAAATATGGCGAACAGATGGTAGACACGCCTGTTTTCTCTGTGGATGATGCCCGTTTATTCCCAGAAACAGCAGAAGGCTTTTTACTAACCAGTAACGAAATTAAAAATCTTACTATTAATGCTGGACACTTTACCTCATTACGTGCAATGAATCAAAGCTACCGGGATTCAAGGTCTAATGATTGGGGACTATACAATGATAGAGGCACTGGCTTAAAACGTGCTGACTTTATTGGGGGTACTTATCAATTTACTGATAATCTATCTGCTTCACTTTATTATTCAGATGTACAAGACTTCTGGAAGAAAAAATATGTAGGTGTTGATTACGCTATTCCAATTGATGATAAACAAGCAGTAGACCTATCTTTTAATTACTACAATACCAAAAGTCAAGGCCCTGTAAAACACCTAAGTCGTCAAGTATATAACGGTGATAAAATCAACTCTAATGTATGGAGTTTACAAGCTTCCTATACCTATGATGCCCACAAGTTTACTTTAGCTCATCAACGTGTAACAGGAGATGGGCCAGGTAATCCTTATGGTGTTGACGGTGGTGGAGCTATTTATTTAGCTAACTCTGTACAGTACTCAGACTTTAATAATGAAAATGAACGTTCATGGCAAGCTCGTTATGATCTTGATATGAGCAAATATGGAGTACCTGGCCTAAGTTTTATGACTAGATATCTTCGTGGTACTAATATTTCTGAATACCTACGTGATAGCAATAAATCAGGCGGTAAGGTAACAGAAACTGAGCATGATATTGAAGCGAAATATGTAGTACAAACAGGCCCAGCTAAAGACCTCAGTGTACGTGTTCGCTATGCTATTTACCGTTCTTCAGGCTTCTCAGATGATATCAATGAACTTCGTGTCATTACTGAATATCCTTGGGATCTTATGGGAATGTTTAAAAAATAAACCTATTTTCAATAAAAAGCCCAGTAAGTACTGGGCTTTTTTATATAGTTATTATCCTTCTAACTCAGACCAACGTTCTAATAACCCATCTAACTCAAGCTGCATATTAGTTAACTTTTCTAATACAACACTGGTTACGTCCGTTGATTGCTGATAAAAATCAGGATTATTGACTTGTTCTTGCAATATCTCTAACTCAGACTCTAATGCTTCAATCTTGGCAGGTAATGCATCTAGTTCGCGCTGATCTTTATAACTTAATTTTCGCTTTGTAGATTGCTCTTGTGTCACTACTGACTTAGCTGATTGCACAGTAGTTTCAATCATTACTGCTGTTTGTTTTTCATCTTGCACACCTAGCAACTTAGGTGAACCACCCTGTCTTAACCAATCATCATAACCACCAATATATTCAATGACTTTACCATTGCCTTCAAACACGAGAGTACTGGTTGCTACATTATCTAAAAAGACACGATCATGGCTGACAATAAGAACCGTTCCTTGAAAACTATCTAATACTTCTTCTAGTAACTCTAAAGTTTCTATATCTAAGTCATTAGTAGGCTCATCCAGTACCAATAAGTTAGCTGGTTTACTAAAGAGTTTAGCCAATAATAATCGTGCTCGCTCACCGCCTGACAATGCCTTTACAGGAGTTCTTGCGCGTTGTGGACTAAACAAGAAATCACCTAAATAGCTCAGCACATGTCTTTCTTGACCTGCAATACTGATAAAATCACGCCCTTCAGCGACATTGTCTAATACTGTTTTTTCTTCATCCAATTGATTACGTAGTTGATCAAAATAGGCAATTTCTAGCTTTGTTCCATGCTTTACCTGTCCATTATTAGGCGCTAACTCACCTAATAATAATTTTAATAAGGTTGTTTTACCCGTACCATTTGCACCTAATAAGCCAATACGATCACCTCGTTGAATAATCAACGAAAAATCCTTTACTTGTGGCTTATCTTCATAACCAAAACTAATATTATCTGCAATAATAACTTGCTTGCCTGATTTCTCAGAGCTATCTAATTGGAAACTTGCCTTACCTTGCACATTTCTACGCTCAGCACGCTCCTGCCTCAAAGCTTTTAAAGCACGTACGCGTCCTTCATTACGGGTACGCCTAGCTTTAATTCCTTGTCTAATCCACACTTCTTCTTGAGCTAATTTTTTATCAAACAAAGCATTGGCTGTTTCTTCGGCAGCTAACTGTTGCTCCTTATGCACTAAAAAGCTTGCATAGTCACCTTTCCAATCAATCAAATAACCACGATCTAACTCTAAAATACGTGTAGCTAAATGCTGTAAAAAACTACGATCATGGGTTATAAACAAAATAGCGCCTTTAAAATCCATCAAAGCATTTTCCAACCAATTAATCGCCCCTATATCTAAATGGTTAGTTGGTTCATCTAATAATAATAAATCTGGCTCAGCCACTAACGCTTGGGCTAGTAAAACTCTACGCCGCCAACCACCAGATAATTCTGCTAATTTTTTATCGGCTGGCAATTGTAATCTTGTTAAAGTAGTTTCTACTAATTGCTGTAATCGCCAGCCATCCTTCGCTTCTAATTGTTGTTGAACTTGCATTAACTGCTGTAAATCGTCATCATTATTAATATGTTGGCTTAAATGATGATAACGAGCTAATAACTCTCCTACCCCTGTTAAACCTTCTGCTACCACATCAAATACAATGCGATTATCAGCTTTAGGCAACTCCTGAGGTAACTCCCCAATCTTTAAACCAGGAGCTCGCCATATTTCACCATCATCAGGTTGATTAATCCCTTTTACTAAACTCAATAAACTAGACTTACCCGTACCATTACGACCAATAATACAAACACGCTCGCCCTTTTCTATTTGCCATGACACCTTATCTAATAAAGGTGTCATACCGTAAGCCAATGATACATCAGTAAATTTCAGCAATGCCATAGTTATCTCCAAACATCAAGCTAGATAGTTTAACAGGCATTACTTATAACCAAAACTAGCAATCAATAATTTGTATTATTTAAGTATTCGCAAATTCTTAATTAGCAAGGTAAGCTATAGTATTTTCATGAAATATAAAGGTCTAACACTATTATGGCTAACGCATTGATTCGCTATGTGTCTACAGTAAGCTGCTTATTATTAGCCAGCTTTACTTTGCAAGCAGCCACTTTAGAAGAGCAACGTAACTATTTTGATCAAGCAAAAGTTGCATTAGATAAAAATAATCCGCTTGTTTACTATAGCCATAAAAAAGCATTACAAGGTTACCCATTAGAACCCTATCTTGCCTACTTAGAACTCAACAAACGTATAAAACTCGCCTCTGATAAGGAAGTTATACTGTTTGTAAAAAAGCACCAAGATTTACCACAAACACGCTGGTTAGAAATGCGTTGGTTACGCCTAGTGGCGGAAAGAGGTGATTGGAATACTTTCTTAAAGTATTACCAACCTGATACCTTTTCTGAGCTTGATTGTTTTTACGGACAATACCTCTATCAAAATAAACAAACAACTAAAGCAAATGAATTAGCTGAAAAACTCTGGTTAAAACCTCATTCCCAACCCAATGCTTGTGATGTAGTATTCAATTATTGGAAAAAACAAGGCAAAATGACTGCTGATATACGTTGGCAGCGTCTAAAAATGGCTCTTGAAGCAAAGGAGTATAGACTAGCTAATCATATTGTAGGATTATTACCTGCTTCATTAACTGAGCAAGGTAAAGAGTTTACCTATGTCGCAAAAAACCCTACATTAATCGCTAAAACCCAAAACTTTCAGGGTAAAGATAAAATTACTGGTGATATTGTTGGTTTAGGGTTAAGACGTTTAGCACGCCAAGATCCAGAACAAGCATTATCATTACTACAATACTATGGAACTCGTTTACAATTTTCTGATGACCAAAAAGTCGCTTTAGCTAACGATATAGGCTTAACTTTTGCACGTCGTTATGACGATCGAGCATTACCAATTTTAGCAAAATATGATGCCAACCTAGATCATGATGATGTAAGCGAATGGCATGTAAGATTATTACTACGATTAGGCCGTTGGCAACAAGCGCAAGACTTAATTAATCGCTTACCTGAGCAATTAGCCCAAACTAATCGTTGGAAGTATTGGAAAATTAGGGTAGCACAATATATAGACCCTAAAGCCCCCCAAATTATAGAACAGTATAACAAGCTAGCCCAAGAAAGAGATTTTTACGGCTTTTTAGCTGCGCAACGAGTTAATGCTGACTATCAATTTAACCATCAGCCTATTATTGTTAATAATAGTATGGTGCTAAGAATAAAGAATATGCCTGCCATACAAAGAGCTATAGAGTACTTGTATAAGGGAATGGATAACGAAGCTTGGATTGAATGGCATAACCTCACACGCAATCTTTCTAAACAAGAGATGCTTGCCCTTTCACAGTTAGCCTATGATATGAATCTTTATTTCTACGCGATACGTACCTTGGCTATTACTAGTTATTGGGATGATTTAACTATCCGTTTCCCTATTGCTTATAAAGATATTCTGGTTAAAGAGGCTGATAATAGGAGCATTAGTCCTAACTGGGCTTTTGCTATTATGCGTCAAGAAAGTGCATTTAATGATCGGATTAAGTCACATGCTGGTGCTATGGGATTAATGCAACTTATGCCTGCTACAGCAAAAGAGACTGCCAAGAAATTTGATATCCCATTAGCAAAACCTCAAGAGGCATTAAACCCTAATACTAATATACAATTAGGTACCGCTTTCTTAGGTCAAATGTATGGACGCTTTCAGAACAATCGCATCTTAGCTTCCGCCGCCTATAATGCTGGCCCAGGCAGAGTGAGACAATGGCTACAAAATTCTAACAACGTAGATTTTGATGTATGGATAGAAACCATACCGTTTAATGAAACCCGTCAATATGTGCAAAATGTATTGTTCTATTCAGTTATCTATGGTCATAAATTAAATATTCCACAAGTATTAATTGAAGACCATGAAATGAATTTTGCCTCAAATAAATAAAGCAGCCTAAGCTGCTTTATTTATTTCATTCTATATAGACTATTGCTTATTTGCACCACAATCATTTACTACTTGAAGCATTTTAGTCTCAACATTTTTAAACTTAGTAATATCTTCTTGAGTAATGCTTTGTGGTGGTGTTAATAATAAATCCCACTCTTCTTTTGCTAACTTGTCATCAAAGTTTTTAATGGAACAGTCGCAAGATTTTTCAGTATTACCACTTTGTAAACAACCCGTTTTTAATTCTTGTAAAACAGCTTCTTTTGTTAATGTTGGCGTACTTGGCGTCTTTTCTGCCCACGCTGTTGCACAAGTAAGCATTGTTGCCACAACTAATAACTTTAATTTCATAGTTTTTGCCTTTATATATGCTGATAAAAAAGCATACTATAAATAATCCCAGCTAATTAAGCTAATTGTTTACAACTAATTAATGATACATATTAAAAGATACTACCAAGAAATATATTATAATCAAACTAATAGTTTACTTTAAAAAAGCATTAGCATAGTGCAGATAATGCTAATCTACGTTAAAATACAGAAGTTATTACTTAATAAATGGAATAAATACTTTGCTAAAAGCATTAAAAAGTTTTTTTACTAAAAAACAAGCTACTCCCCCTCAACAAGTGGCTAATAAAGCTCCATCTGAAAACGCTTCACAACACAATAATAAACAGAAAAAAACACCTCATAAAAAGCTTCGTGTTAAAAAACAACAATCAACAAACAAAAAGCAAACAAGTACCCTATTAATGGAATGGCAGGTAGAAGACTTTGTTGTAGAACCACAAGCGGGCAAGACTCGTTTTCATGACTTATTCCTATCAAACTCTCTAATGCATGCCATATACGATCTTGGTTTCACTTATTGCACACCTATTCAAGCAGGTGTACTAGGCCATACCTTAAAAGGGCTAGATTGTATAGGACAAGCACAAACTGGTACAGGTAAAACGGCTGCTTTTCTTATTTCTATTATTGCTCAACTAGAAGAAACCTCTCCACCTACTGAACGCTATATGGGGGAACCCAGAGCTCTAATCATCGCCCCTACTAGAGAACTCGTTATACAAATAGCTAAAGAGGCACAGACATTAACAAAATACACATCCCTTAATGTGATGAGTTTTGTTGGTGGCATGGACTTTAACAAGCAATTAAGGCAAATAGAGAGCAATTATTGTGATATTTTGGTAGCAACACCTGGTCGTTTATTGGATTTTCAGCAGCGTAATGAAATTCATTTAGACATGTTAGAAATACTTGTTCTTGATGAAGCTGATCGAATGTTAGATATGGGTTTTATTCCTCAAGTAAGACAAATTATTCGCCATACGCCTCACAAACGAGATAGACAAACCCTATTTTTCTCAGCCACTTTCACTGATGATGTAATGGATTTGGCTAAACAATGGACCACTGATCCTGCTATTGTTGAGATAACGCCAGAAACTGTTGCCAGTGATACTATTGAGCAACACATATATGCCGTATCTGAAACTGATAAACTTACTTTACTCTATAACCTAATACAACAAAACAATTGGCAACGTGTTATTGTTTTTGCTAATCGTCGTGACCAAGTACGAGATATTGAAAAACAACTGAAATACCAAGGCATTAGCACTGCCCTATTGTCAGGAGAGGTTGCACAGAACAAACGTGTACAAACATTAGAAAAATTTAGAGCAGGCAAAATCGCGGTATTGATTGCTACCGATGTAGCTGGCCGAGGTATCCACATTGATGGTATCAGCCATGTCATTAACTATAATCTACCAGAAACTCCTGATGATTATGTACATCGTATAGGCCGTACTGGCCGAGCAGGAACTAAAGGTATCTCTATTAGTCTAATAGGAGAGGATGATATTTTTATATTACCTAATATTGAGACTTTATTAGGTCAAAAATTAGAAGGAAAAATTCCACCTGCTAATTTATTAACACCGTTACCGAAAAAATAAGGATAAAACAATGACAACTTTTGAGATAGTGCTTATTTTACTGATTACTGCCTGTTGTTTATTAGGTTTTGGCTTTAATTTCCGTCAATATAATTGGGGGATAGCTATTATGTGGTTAGGTGCTATTACTATGTTGTCTGCTATTGCCTATAAAATATATGATGTTACTCATATTATTTAATCACTATTAACTAATATTTTAAAGCCTATTAACTGGTAAATAAGGATTAGCATCTACTATTTGCTGTCTATCTAACATTAAATCTGTTAATAGCTGACATGAAGCAGGTGCTAAAACAAAACCATTACGGAAATGCCCACAATTTAACCATAGACCGGGATAATCTGGCACCTCCCCAATATAAGGAACACCTTCAGGCGCTGCTGGTCTAAGCCCTGACCAATGTTGTATCACTTGTGCTTTAGCCAACTCAGGCAGCATCTCTATAGCTGATTGTCGAAGGCTTTCCTGCACTTCTAATGTAGGTTCATTATCGTAACCAACATATTCCATTGTACTCCCCACTAAAATATGTCCATCACGACGAGGAATAGCATAACGCCCATTAGCTAAAACAATAGTGGGTAAAAAATTCTCTGCACATTTAAACAAAATCATTTGTCCTTTAGCAGGTTTTACCGATATATTAAGCCCTAAGGAATGCAACCAATTGCCTAACCATGCTCCTGTACAGATTACAACATTATCAGCATAATAATCTTGGCGGCTTGTATGAACACCAATAACACGCCCTCCCTGTTGAATAATATCAGTAAACATACAATTTTCTTGAATATGTACATTAGGCATATTAACTAGAATACTATGTAATGCCCTAATTAATCGTGGGTTACGGATATTAGCTACATTATCCATATAGATAGCAGAGGTAAAACCACTTCCTAAAACACTAACAGCTCGTTCAACCTCAACAATATCCACTTTATTAAGTGGTCGTTGGTATTGCTGAGCCCAGTCCAGTGCCTGTTGCTCATCTTCTAAATTTAACCAATATAATCCCGTTATATAATACTCTGGATCAATGTTTGAAAGGCTTTTTAACTCAGTGATAAACGCTAGATAATTATCTTGCGAAACATTGACTAAACTAGTGATGGAGGAGTGTTGTCGCCAAGGAAATAATGGAGAAATAATACCACCACCTGCCCATGAAGACTCTCTTCCTACAGCACTATTTCTCTCTAACAAAATAACTTCTATGCCTTCCTTTGCTAAGGTATAAGCAGTTAACAACCCTATGATACCAGCACCTACAACTAATGTTCTAGTAGTCAAAAGTTACCTCTTTAGCTTTTACAGCAACATAAAATCTAAAATTGAGTGTGACTAATAATCAATATATTATTTAAAGTAATCGGCAGCGATCAGCATTAGGATAAAAAACCTTAATAACATTATTGTTAGGTGCATAATTAATCACTATTACCGCAGCAGGAGTCATATTCTTTTTATCCCAAGTGACATATTTATTAGGACGTTCAATTGTTGGTTTACCATAAAGATCTTCTATTTTATAGCGTATTTGAGCAGTATCATCATCACTTGCACTAACTACAGATAATGCACATAACCCTTCTATGGAATTAATAGTGTATACAATAGACTCAAATTGATAACCATAACTATTAGGTAATGCATTACCAGCAAAGGTTTGCCCATCATTACCAAGACCTGCTAAAGGAGAATAACGTTCTATTTGTTCCTTAGTAATGCCCATTTGAACGCCAAATAAACCATCCCATGGCCCCATTTGATATCTTTTCTCAGGAGAAGTACTGCTACAAGCCACCAATGTAGCTAAAACCATAGTAAAAATTAATGTTATCCGCATTCTAATATCTCCATTCTACTTTTAGTGATTATAATAATATTTTTACTAATTAACGCCCACTTTTTTGTTACTTTTATCTACTAATTCATTATCAATGTTTTATTAGCTTTTATAATGGTACTGTTAAATGTTCTTGTTGGTATAAATAACTGACAATCTTATGTGGGTATGCAACATAAGGTTCCGAAATAGACTTAACTAGTTGATAACCTTTTTTTGTCATTATGGATAATCTTAATACTCCAGAGCAAACCAATATGAGTTAGAAGTTTTTCTACAAGGCATTGGTTATTTAAACACCTCCTTATTTCCCTTGATTACTGGTATCATATTACAATACTTTAGTTCACTTGCCTTAGCTTAGATATTTATGAGTATCATAAGCATTATTTTATTAATCATAGTCTTTACATTTACTCCTACAAACAATCAATTAATTTTTAAATAGAAATACTTATATGACTTCCATCAAACCTCTCTCCTCTTGGTTTGTATTGCTATTATCAATCGCAACTGGAGTAAGCGTAGCTAGTAACTACTACGCTCAACCATTATTGAATACTATAGGGAATGATTTGCATATTCCTCTTAGTAGTACAGGCGTTATTATTACTGTTGCTCAATTATCCTATGCAGCAGGATTATTATTTTTGGTGCCTTTAGGAGACCTTATTGAAAGACGAGGACTTATTGTAAGTATGTCCCTCACCTCAATGTTAGGTCTACTGGTTTCTGCCACTGCACAGAATATGACATGGTTATTAATTGGTACGGCAATAACTGGTTTCTTTGCTGTAGTTGCACAGGTTATTGTGCCCTTTGCTGCTAGTTTAGCCTCACCCACTGAACGAGGAAAAGTAGTAGGCACTATTATGAGTGGCTTATTGCTAGGAATATTATTAGCAAGAACAGCAGCTGGATTTTGTTCATATATAGGAAGTTGGCGTACCATTTATTTTATTGCGGCGGTTACTTTATTTATTATCATCATTTTATTATTAAAAACACTTCCTCGCTATCCAGCCTCCACTAAAATGGCTTACCACCATTTACTTATTTCTACCATAGGGCAATTTATTAAATACCCCAAGTTAATTGTATATGGACTATTGGGCGCGCTAAACTTTGCTGTATTTAGTCTGTTATGGACACCCATTGCTCTTATCTTAGCTGATACTTATAACTATAGTGATTTAGTCATTGGTCTATTTGGTTTAATTGGTGCAGCAGGCGCATTAATGGCCCCTTATGCTGGTAAATTAGCAGATCATGGTAAAAGCAATTTAGTCATTACACTAGGCTTTATTTTATTAATTGCCTCTTGGCTGCCCTTGGCTTTTACAGCTTTTTCGGTGACTTTATTAATTATTGGTATTTTAATATTAGACTTAGCTGTGCAATCTATTCATGTTACTACCATGAATCAAGTGTATAAAATAAACCCTGATTCCAGAAATCGTTTAAATGCTTGTTATATGCTGTGTTATTTTATAGGTGGTGCTACAGGCTCGCTGAGCTCTACATGGATTTTTGCTCATTTTGGTTGGATTGGTGTTACCATTGTTGGAGCTACAACTGCCACAGTTGCATTACTAATATGGATACTATTCTATATACAACAAAGAAGAACCACTGACAATGAACAATAAACAACCCTCTTTACTTATTATAGGCTGTGGTGATTTAGGTACACGACTAGGTATAAAGATGGCCAATGAAAGTTGGCAAGTTTATGGTGCGAGAAGAAATATCAGCCAACTACCGAATGCAATCTCAGGTATAGGTCTTGACTTATACCAAGAAAACTTACCAATAAATTGGCCACAACATCATTTGGACTATATTGTATATTGTGTAGCCCCTAGTAAGGCTGAGCATAATCAATATTATGACCTCTATTATAAAGGCCTACAAAATACTCTAAATTGGTTGCAACAATGCCAACAAGTACCTAAAAGACTGTTTGTTATTTCTAGTACAGCGGTTTATGCGCAAAATGATGGACAATGGCTTGATGAGAATAGCCCAACTACTCCTGATAATGTACAGGGTAAAACCATGTTAGCTATGGAACAATTAGCATTGCAAAGTAATCTAGCTAGCACCTGTGTACGTTTGTCAGGTATTTATGGACCTAATCGTACTTACCTAATTAATCAGGCTAAACAGGGCGTACATTATCCCGATCAGCCTCCTCTTTATGCTAATAGAATTCATATTGAGGATGCTGCAAACCTTATACAACAGCTAATTCAATATCAGCAAACGGGTAATATATTAAATAATTACTATATTGGCGTTGACGATAATCCAGCACCTATTCAAGAAACATTGGCTTGGATAAGAAATAAACTAAATATCACTGAACTTGCTGATGAGTACAGTGAGCGTCGTGTAGGTAGTAAAAGACTCTCTAATAAGCTAGCAAAAACAACAGGCTGGACCCCCTATTATGCTAGCTATCAAGAAGGATATAGTAAGTTATTGGACAATTGAATTAATTATGCTTTGCTTAATATTTTCTTCAACTGTAGTAACAGCTGTTCCCTCGAATTGAAGACGTTTATCATTAACTGATACTAAATCAGCTAACTCATAGACATTACGATAGCCATAACCATACAAATTAATAAAAGTAGGAATATTTAAGGCGAGCGTAAGATTATTAGCATAAGTTTGTTTACCATCCAAATCCTTTGGTATTACTGCCATTTTGCTAGCAAAGCTCTGCTGGTCGTCAATAAAATTATTATTACAATAAATAAGAATAGTGGTATTTTTATCAGGAATTAGTTGATATAAACTGATTTGATTATAATCAGAATAGTTTAAATGGATAGCACCTTTTAAGTGTTTTCTATCATACATTGCTTTAGAACGAGAATCTAAAATAACAGTATTAGGCTGTTTTGCCTTTGCTAAAAAATCATCTAAACCTAATAATCTGTTAGCCCTATACTGTTCTACTTCCTCAGCTAGTTTCATAAAACTAGTAAAATCGATTTTACTGGCAACAACTTTATCCTGCTCTTGGAAATATTGATTAAGCTTTGCAACTTCTTGATAATCTGCTTGTTGTATATTCTGAGCAAAACTATTCCCTAGAATCATACTCATAACTAATAAAACGCTTTTATAAAATATATTCTTCTTCACAAGTGATCACCCTACTGTATATAAGCAACAATAATATATACAAATATACTTAATTTTAGGTTAATTTTAATTGCCAAAAAAAATGGATAATACACCAAGATATTATCCACTTTTAACTTCAATAAAACTTAATTATCTTACAGCAGTCGCCATTTGTTGATCAACTTCTGCTGGATTAGTTAATGCATAATTTAGTTTTTCCACATCCAACTGACCACAGTATTTAGCCACTACCACCGTCGCTAATGCATTACCCACTAAGTTAGTTAGTGCACGTGCTTCTGACATAAAACGATCGATACCTAGGATAAGTGCAATACCTGCTACAGGAATATGCCCTACTGCCGACAAGGTTGCGGCTAACACAATAAAACCACCACCTGTTACAGCAGCAGCACCTTTAGAGGAAAGCAACAATACCAGTAATAAGGTAATTTGATGCATTAAGTCTAGTGGTGTATTTGTAGCCTGTGCAACGAAAATAGCCGCCATTGTTAAATAAATAGACGTACCATCAAGATTAAAAGAATAACCTGTTGGAATAACTAGACCTACCACTGATTTGTGACAACCTGCTATTTCCATTTTCTTTAACATACGAGGTAATACAGACTCAGAAGAAGAAGTACCCAATACAATTAATAACTCTTCTCTGATTAAACGAATTAACTTAGTAATACTAAAACCACTGTAGCGTGCAATAGCACCTAATACAAAGAAAATAAAGATTAAACAAGTAGCATAGAAACAAAGCATTAATTGCCCTAACTGCCACAAGGTACTAATACCATAACGACCAATGGTAAAGGCCATAGCACCAAATGCCCCTATAGGTGCTAATTTCATGATCATATTAACTACATTAAACATAGCATGAGCAATTTGATCAATCATATTTAATAGTTGTTTACCAAAATCCCCTAAGCGATGTAAAGCAAAACCAAATAATACTGCAAAGAATAAAACCTGTAATATTTCACCACTAGCAAAAGCACCCACTACAGTATTAGGGATGATATGCATAATAAACTCAATAGTACTTTGTTCTTTACCAATATATTGTTGAACGCCTTTAATATCCAGCGTTGATGCATCTACATTCATGCCAACACCTGGTTGTACAACATTCACAATAATTAAACCAATGACTAATGCAACAGTTGAAACTATTTCAAAATAAAGAATAGCTATACCACCTGTTTTACCCACTGATTTCATACTTTCCATACCAGCAATACCACTAACTACAGTACAGAAAATAATGGGAGCAATAACCATTTTAATCAATTTAATAAAACCATCCCCTAATGGTTTCATTGCTTCACCCCATCCTTTTTCGACCACAGCATTGGTTACAGGATCGACTATAGTGGGGGAAAAATGTCCTAATAATATACCAATTACAATGGCAACAATGACTTGGAAATATAAAGACTTATATATTGGTTTTTTCTGCATAGTGATTTCTCTTTATAAATTATTCACTTATTCCTAAGCTCAATAAACTCACAATTATTTTTTTTGTTACCATCCATAGTAATTATTACAATATATACACAACCATTTTACAATCTATAAACCATTCAGATAATAGATACTATCAACATCATATAACCCACTATTTAGCAAATAAACAGTGGGTTATATAAAATGAACTTATAACTACTGAACTACTAAAGACCATGATTGATAGCGTTATATAAATGCTAATTTCAATCCTTTAATAAGCTATTATCATATCACAAAACAATAACTGATTTCATCTAGCGATACAATATTATTAATAATCAAAAAACTTATAACCCACTGATATTTAATCAATAATTTAAAAGCCATTATTAGTTAATAAATACCTGACATTAATCAAATTTCTTTTTAGTCAGCCCAGGATAACGACGACTAACGTTATTTTTTAACAAACTTTCTACCCAAAAAGGCACTTTTTCTGTAGCTAAACCATAAATAGCGCGTTTGAATAAACTCTGATTTTGACCCGGCTTTAAGTTAATCTCCAAAGTATCTGCATCCCTAGCATTTGCCTCTGTTACAAAACTAGCAGCAGGATAAACACTGCCAGAAGTACCAATAGCAACAAATAAGTCTACCTTCTCTATTGCTTTATAAATCTCATCCATCATTAAAGGCACTTCACCAAACCAGACTATATGAGGACGTAATGTGTTTTTAGTATGACAACAAGGACAGATATCACTCTGTTCAATATTAGTATTCCAATCATAACAACGCCCTGTTTTGATACAACGTGCTTTTAATAATTCACCATGCATATGAATAACTTTTGTGGAACCTGCACGCTCATGTAAATTATCAATATTCTGCGTAATAACTGTTACGGTTCCTGAATGTTCATTTTGTAACTCCGCAATGGCATAGTGAGCAGCATTTGGCTTTATTTCTGGAGATAACAAAGCTGCACGTCGCACATTATAGAACTCTTGTACTAACTCAGGATTTCGCTTAAATGCTTCAGGCGTGCAAACATCTTCAATACGATGATTATCCCATATTCCTCCTTCATCTCGGAAAGTATCAATACCTGATTCAGCAGAAATACCTGCTCCTGTTAAAATAACAATATTTTTAGGTAATCCCGTCATGAAGTTCTCCTAATTATTTAGCATCATTACTACATCCTATATCTTTATTATACAAGGATAAATATATTAACCATTGATATTTTCACTGAACAATTAATATAAAATTTGAGTTTTATCAATAAACAGATTGAGGTACTATTAACACTTTAATTTAATACCTTAAATGGGAAATCTCATGTCCTTGCAACAACACTATACAGCTATCCTAACAGAACTTGGGGAAAACCCTCAGCGTGAAGGATTAATAGATACTCCAAAACGTGCCGCTAAAGCGATGCAATATCTTTGTAAAGGTTATCAACAAACGTTAGAAGAAGTAGTGGGTGGTGCCTTATTCACCTCTGATAATAGTGAAATTGTATTAGTCAAAGATATAGAACTTTACTCACTCTGCGAACACCATCTGTTACCCTTTATTGGTAAAGCACATGTCGCCTACTTACCCAATGGTAAGGTATTAGGTTTATCTAAAATAGCCCGTATTGTTGATATGTATGCGAGACGCCTACAAATTCAAGAAAACTTAACTCATGAAGTAGCCAATGCCATTGAAAAAATCACAGGAGCATTGGGTGTAGCTGTAGTTATTGAAGCAAAGCATATGTGTATGATGATGCGTGGTGTTGAAAAACAAAATTCAACAATGACCACTTCGGTTATGTTGGGTGCATTTCGTGAAAAAGCGACAACACGTGCTGAATTTTTAAGTCTTATTAAATAAAAGTTATTATTGTGAAAATTATATCATTTAATATTAATGGGTTACGCGCTCGTCCCCATCAATTAAAAGCCATTATTGATAAGTATCAACCTGATATTATTGGCTTACAGGAAACTAAAGTAGATAACCCACAATTCCCTTTAGAAGATATCCAAAATCTTGGCTATCATGTGGAGTATCATGGCCAAAAAGGCCATTATGGGGTAGCCTTACTATCATTACGCCCACCATTAAAAACGTATTGTGGTTTTCCTACGGATGTGGAGGGTGCGCAATGCCGTTTTATTGCAGGTGTTTATGAGGACTCACAAGGACAGGCTATCACTATTATGAATGGCTACTTTCCACAAGGCGAAAGTCGTAGTCATCCTGTAAAATTCCCTGCTAAACAAAAATTTTACGCTGATTTATTACAGCTATTAAATGCCCAGCAGTCTCCTACACAACCCTTGTTAATCATGGGAGATTTTAATATATCACCACAAGATTGTGATATTGGTATTGGTGAGCAAAATGCTAAGCGTTGGTTACGTACAGGAAAATGTAGTTTTTTACCTGAAGAACGTGAATGGATGGGTAATTTAAAAAATTGGGGACTAATTGATAGTTTTCGTACTCTTTACCCAGATATTGATGATGAATTTAGCTGGTTTGACTATCGTAGTCGTGGTTTTGAGGATATCCCTAAACGTGGCCTAAGAATAGATTTAATTCTTGCTTCTACCGCATTACAGAATAGGCTTAAAGCTGCCGGCATTGATTATGAGATTAGAGGAATGGAAAAACCTTCTGATCACTGCCCTATTTGGTTAGAACTAAACTAGTAGGTTAATACTACTAGTTTAATCACTTATTTCTTGTAAATATTGTGTTTGGTATTATTCCCAATCAACAAAAATACCACGAAAAAATGCTTTGATAATAATTTCAGAATTATAACCCTCAGAAAACTGTTTAGGATCACGCGCCCAATCATTTAAAACACCTGTAGTCATAATATGTAGCATGTGAGCCGCTAAATCAGGAGTAATATCAGAACGTAATCGGCTAGCAGTTTCAGGTTCACTAATTAACTCAGCACAATGACTAATAAATGCCTCTATCATATTATTGCAGCGTGCCTCTGATTCACTTAATTCCTCAGTATACTCACAACGTCTTAATAAAATAGTAAATATATTGCGTGTTTTTTCATCATTAGATAACGCATCAAATATATTTTTAAATAACCCAAACAGTTTATGGATAACAGAGCCTTCCATTGCCATAAACTCTTCAAAAACCTGTTCTACTGGCTGAAAAATTTGACTCATTAATTCATTAATCAAATGGTCTTTATTTTTAAAGTGCCAATAAACGGCCCCTCTTGTCATACCTGTTGCGCGCGCTATTTCTTCTAAACTGGTTTTTGAGACCCCTTTCTTTAAAAAAAGGGTTTCTGCTGCGTCTAAAATCGCAATTTTTGTTTTTTCAGCTTCTTCTTTAGTTCGACGCATAGTTAATCGTTGTTCCTCTATTTATTTTGAATGACTATTTTAATCTATTTACAAACAAGATGTATGTAATTTATATGATTTAGTACAGCACAGTTTTACATTTTATTATAAAATGCGTTAATGACTTTACGAATTATCCTAATCCTAGCAGGTTTAAATGCTTTTGGACCACTAGCTATAGATTTATATCTACCCTCTTTTGATTTAATAGCTAATGATTTCAACACAGTAACAGACAATGTCCAACTTAGTCTTTCTGTTTACCTTATTGGTCTTGCAATAGGGCAAATATTATATGGCCCATTAACTGATAAACTAGGCCGAAAGTCTCCTTTAATTGTTGGGGCATGTATATTTATTGTTGCCTCATTAGGCTGTGCATTAGCTTCTAGCCTTAACTGGCTAATCACTTTACGTTTTCTACAAGCATTGGGTGGCTGTGCTGGAATGGTTATTTCTAGGGCAGTAGTAAGAGATCTTTGTGATCCTAACACAGCTGCCAAAGTATTTTCGCAACTTATGTTAGTTAACGGTATTACACCAATGGTTGCGCCTTTACTAGGTAGTTTACTATTAGTTTATTTTTCTTGGCATGCTAGTTTTTACTTTTGTTTTATTTTTGCTATTAGTATTGGTATAACTGCGCTATTTTGGTTACCTGAAACACTACCACCTAATGCTCCTCGCCCACCACTCAGCAGTGCTTTCAAGCAATATCAACATTTATTTAAAGAACGTAACTTTCTAGGTTATAGCATAGTCAGTGGTTTTATATTAGCAGGCTTATTTATCTATATTGGCAGCTCTCATTTTTTATTTGTTGAATTACACGGTCTTAGTAATACTCAATATGCTTGGATATTCGCACTTAACTCATTAAGTATTATGTTATCTGCACAACTTAACCATTTATTATTAGCTAAACATAACTCTATTTATTGGATTCCTAAAGTACTTTGGGTATCACTTACTGCTGCGCTTTTATTGATACTCGCTCACTATCTACAAGCCCCTGTGTGGTTATTTACCATTCCAATTATTATCTTTATGGGATCATTAGGTGTATTACTACCCAATATTACTGCTTGTGCTATGGCTGTGGACGCTCGTCAAGCAGGTAGTGCTTCAGCACTAATGGGTACGATACAATTTGCTATTGCCGCAAGCTTATCAGGTCTAACTGCTTGGTTACAAAATGGTACTGCCTATCCAGCAGCACTGATGTTAGCTTGTAGTGTCACAATTGGTATGATCATTACTTACCTAACTGCAAAACACCAACAAGCCACATCAGTAAATGAAGGTATTGCTTAAAGATTTACACTTTTCCAAAAACTTTTGTCAAATGCGCTTTATAAGCAGCAGTAGTTGCCTCTACATTTGGCTCTTTTATCACATCATTCGCCATAAAGGTAGGTAACGCTGATAGGCTTAAAAATTGCTGGGATTTATGGAAGGCAAAATACACGCCATCTACCCCTCTGCCATCGAAAAAGTTTCCAAACTCTTCAAACGCTTCTACAGGCGCATTCCATGTTACTGACAACATGTAACAACGACCTTCTAACATACCACCTGTACCATATTGTTTGGTGGGATCACTACGTGTACGACCATCATTTTTATATAGCTTTCCATGACCAACAGTATAAACATCATCCATATATTTTTTTACTTTCCATGGTGTACCCATCCACCAACCTGCCATTTGATAAACAATGGTATCAGCCCACAGTATTTTTTCTACCTCTTCTGCATCATCATAACCCTTTTCAATATGAGTTTCTTTAACTTGATGACCTAAATCAGACAAAGTTTTAACTGCCACTTCATGTAAAGTTGTGTTAAGTTGCCCACCAGAATGAGCAAATACTTGAGAACCATTAATTAATAATATTTTCACAATTACCTCAAAAATAAATACTTTAAAATATGATGTTAATTATAAATATTCTCTCGCTAAAAATCTGTTATCTATATGACTAAACATAAAATTTAGCCTTATAAATCAATACAGAATTTTACAAATCATGGAGATTCTTTTTCGCCATCATCCAAATTACTCTAGATAAGCGTGTTTTATAAGCAGCTATTTGCTGCTCAACATGTGGGTCTTTATCAACATTAGCAGCTAAAAAAGTAGGTAATGCTTTTAAACCTAAGAACTGGTGAGCCTTATGGAAAGCTAAGTAAACTGCATCCACTCCTCGTCCATCAAAAAAATGATCATACTCTAAAAAAGTTTCAGCTGGTGCATTCCACGTAACAGACAACATATAGTGACGTCCCTGCAATAAACCTGTTTTACCATAAGGTTTTAATTGATCTGGGGATATTTCTTTTTCATCTTCATAAAAAATACCATTACCGGCATTAAAAACTTCATCCATGTACTTTTTAACAATCCAAGGTGGCCCCATCCACCATGCGGGCATTTGATAAATAATCATTTCTGCCCACAAAAACTTTTGCACTTCGGCATCTACATCATAACCATTATCAATACGCGTTTCTTGCATTTCATGGCCGAATTCTTTTAATGTTGTTTTAGCAATTTCACACATAGTGTCATTCAATTTGCCTCGTGTGCCTGCAAATGCTTTTGCTCCATCAATTAACAATACTTTCATAGTATATCCTCATCAATTTACAGCATGGTCAGAGCTACTTCCTGATGAGGTGTTATATACAAATTTCTAATAATATGTATTGTAATAAATCAACTAGAATAAATACGCTAAACTTTTAATAGCATACTTAAAGAATGTAAAAGGAAAAATGGATTTGCCTCGTAAAAAGCAAATCCATACAAGAGATACTATTTTTTAGGAAGATGTGGCTGAATGGTCTGTAAAACTGCTTTAAAACATTTAGGATTGCCTGTTACTACTTGGCCATTTTCTAAAAAGTCATGACCACCTTTAAAGTCACTAATTAATCCACCTGCTTCTTGAATTAATAATGCTCCTGCCGCCATATCCCACTGCGACAAACCAGATTCCCAGAATGCATCATAGCGGCCTGCTGCTACATAAGCCAAGTCTAAACTAGCCGCTCCAGCTCTACGTATACCTGCAGTAGCACCTATTAAGTCACGAAACATAGCTAAGTAACTATCTAAACCATCTAATTGGTCTTGTTTAAATGGGAAACCTGTAGCCAATAAAGCACCCTCTAAACTTTTACGAGCACTTACTCTAATACGTTTGCCATTCATTGCTGCCCCACGACCACGAGAAGCAGTAAACTCCTCCTGACGCACAGGATCCAACACCACAGCGTGCTCTAAGCGCCCCTTATATTGGCAAGCAATACTCACTGCATAGTGAGGAACACCACGTAAAAAATTAGTGGTTCCATCTAACGGATCAATAATCCATAAATAGTCAGCACCTTCTGCTGTTCCTTTTATCAAACCGCGCTCTTCAGCCAAAATACCATGATTAGGGTAAGCTTTTTGTAAAGCAGTAATAATAATTTCTTCAGCATTTCTATCGATTTCAGAAACATAATCATTCGTTTCTTTTTGCTGTGGGCTAAGACTATCTAAACGTTCTGTTGCTCTAAAAATATATTCGCCTGCACTACGGGCGGCACGTAATGCAATGGTTAACATAGGCTGCATGAGGAAACTTCCAAGGGTTCTATCAAAACAATAATTATATCAGAAAGTTTAACGTTAGAGAAAATCTTCTAAGCTATAGCACATTATAGCTGATGCTATTTAATTTTAGATAAGGCAACTTGCCAAAGATTCTAAAGGCCCACCTTCGATACCTAACACCCCATCTTTAACAACAGCAAAACTGGCATAATCTTAAATTATTTTACTAAGATTATCTCTGGCTTGTTGCTCTAATAAGTCAAATAGCTTTGCTGTTTGATAAATAGCTGGTCGTTTTATAAAAGACTTGAGTATAGCCTTACGTTTCATTTTATATAAAAAATAAGGAACCCAACTATATTCTTTTCTAATTTGTTGTTCATATTCTGCAAAACGTTGTGGTGTAGCTCCGAAAATAGCCAAATCTACGTCTACAATTATTTTCTCATCGATTGTTTGTGGCATTGTTTGATGAGCCGTTATCAGAATTAATTGCTGTACTTGATCTATAATACTTTGTTTAGCATTCAATGATCGCAAACACTCTGCCGCCCAATTAGCACTAAGCTGCTCATTATTATGACCTTTTACATTATAAATAGCATCATGAAACCATAATGCCATTTCAATAGCTATAGGTATTTCAGTCTGATCTTTTACTAAATCAAAATAACTAAAACATTCTTGCAAATGCTGTAAAGTGTGATAATGACGGTCTGACTGTGAATAATAATGAACTAATTTTATAAAAATAGTTTGATCTGCTACTACGCCTAGCTGCTGACAACTATCTATCCATCTAGTTTTTAGATCCATTATATGTTATCCAATGCTTGGCTATTTGTTGTTGTGCTGTGTTAGCTAAGTGGCTTCGGCTAGTATATTGATGGCTATCTAATACTTCATTAAAAATAACTTTAATAGTTAATTGATAACAGGTTAATACATTCCAAACACTACGTAACAAAGATATATCCCCAACAAATGCTGGTCGTGTTGTGATATTTCTTTGGGCATCTAAATACTGTATAGCAATGGGTATTACCCAACCCTTTGAACAATAAACAGGTTTAAATAATGAAGGTTTAAACTTATTTACACTTAAACCTTCAGAAGTAGTTCCTTCAGGGAAAACGGCTATACAATTTCCTGTAGCTAACTCTTTTGATAACTGCTGGTTAACCTGCATAATATCGCGTTTATTTTCTCGCTCGAGAAAAACAGTATCACCTAATTTAGTCAATCTACCAATAATAGGCCAATGGCTAATTTCTTGTTTTGCTACAAAGCGTGGCTTTATTACAGTAAAAATAACTAAAATATCTAGCCATGAAATATGGTTAGCTACAATCAAAGTATTATGTAATTGTTGTGGAAGATTACCTTCAATCACTAACCTGATATCCAGTATCTTCATTAATTTAGATGACCATGCACGAAGCACTTTGGCAGTTTTGGCCTCATCATAGAATCTTATAAAAAAGAATATTCTTATGGCACCTACACTAAAATGTAAACATAATTTAATAACACGCCATAATGCTATAAAAATATTAACGCTTTGTTTTACTGGTTGCATTGCTTAATGATGTTATGAGAAACAGCTCACTAGCTTAAAACAACTAGTGAGCTATTAGCAACTTCCTAATATAAATAATATTGCTATTTAGTAACCATTTAATTTTAATTTATTATTTTCGGCTGTAATCTGAATATTACCAATGCAACTATCTAATCCCTTAGTTTCTTTATAAAAACACAATATAGTTGTTTGACTTGGCATTTTACTAGCAAATAGTGTTTGCTCTGAGGATGTACTTAACTCTTCTTTAATCACTTTCATTTTACTACAAACAGAAGAAACTGTTTCATAGATAGTTTTATTGCCTGCCCTCTCTTTAATATCTTGTTGCATTTCTTGAGAAAACTGATCCAATAAAGCATCTCCATCTTTTGCTTTACAAGCATTTTCTATATTTGTAAAAAGCTCAGTAACAATAACGCTAGGTAATGGAATTGGTGTTAGACCATTTGCTAGCTGAACAACTGTTCCATTGGGTGCCATAACGGTTTTTTTTACTTGTACTGGGGAAGTAACACAAGGTTTATCTGAATAGAGATATTGCCCATTATTTTGCTTACATTTATATGCTTGAGCTTGAACTAAAGTACCTACACTACAAAGAATAAAAACAAATAAAAGTTTTTTCATATTATAATCCCTTATACATCAATAAATAATATTATGTGTTTTAAAAATCTTACAGCGGTTACTTAATACTAATGTATCCTCCTATAATCCATTTTAGGTTGAAATATATCCGTTAATATATTTTGAACTTTATTAAGGTCATTAATATTTAACTCTATCTCTTGTAATTTACTATTATCAGTAAAAAAATGCAAAGGTGTTGCAGTGCTTAGTTGAAACTGTAAAACACTATCAATAAATTGATAAGAGAATTCATCTGCTGTTGTTTGTAAATAATAAAGTTTATCTAAACACTCCGTATACACAATGGTATCAGGATCATCTAATACATCCCTGCAAATAATAATATAGTTAAGAAAACTATCTTTACTAAACCAAATACTTAAACTAAAGAAATTATCATCTTCATTTTCAATCTGGATTTTTGAAGCTTTCATTTAAATAGTAGTAACTCAAATAACCAATATAATTACTGCTAGGTATAATAATATAAATTAATTTAACTACCAAAAGGAGAATCACTTTGTTTAGAGCTATATCAAATTAACATGCAATAACTAGTGGATATCCCTGTATTGGATGTTTCTGGACTAATACATCCAAACCAAATATCGTTTTAACGTTCTCTATAGTTAATACTTGCTGAGGTGTTCCTTTAGTAAAAATTCTACCTTCCTGTAAAAATATTAGTTGATCACAATAACAAGCAGCTAAATTTAAATCATGTAGAATTACCATTACTGTAGCACCTTGTTGTGCACAGTACTTAACAACTTTAAGTAAAGTATGTTGATGTAATGGATCTAGCATGGAGGTAGGTTCATCCAATAACAACACTGACTGATTATTAATAGGCCATAATTGTGCTAATACGCGTGCTAAGTGAACTCGTTGTCGCTCACCACCTGACAACTCCAAATAGTTACGTTTTGCTAAATAGCTAATGTTTGTTAAATCGAGTACTTCCTCAATAATAGCTTGGTCTTTTTTAAACCCTGTATTGTGAGGTAAACGACCAAAACCCACTACTTCATTGACCAAAAAGGCAAAACTCAGGTTAGCTGTTTGCGGTAATACAGCTAAACGACAGGCTCTCTCAGTGGCTTGCCAATCAGCTAACAGTCTATCATCTAAAGTCACTTGCCCTGCTACACTGGCAAGTTCGCCACATAACCCTGCTAGTAAAGTACTTTTACCTGCTCCATTAGTACCTAATACACCTAACAACTCACCACTCTGCAAAGTTAAATCAATATTATCAATAATTGTTTTGTCTGCTCGTTGGAGAGTTAAGTTTTCAGCCTTGATCACTAAAACCTCCTACGCATCAGCAAATATAAAAAGAATGGTGCACCCAATAGCGCTGTTACAATACCTATCTGTAATTCTGCTGGTGCTAAAACTACTCTCGCCACAATATCTGCAAGTAAAAGCAAACAAGCACCTGCTATTGCCGAAGCAGGCAATAATATTCGATGATTAGGACCTACTAATAATCGTATAAGATGAGGTACTACCAAACCAATAAAACCGATCATACCTGTTGCAGCAACTGCGGTACCTACACCTAATGCGGTACAAACAATCAATTCAATTTTTATTCGCTCTACATTAACGCCTAAATGACGAGCTTCAGACTCCCCTAGTAACAAAGCATTTAATCCATTAGCGCGAAAAGGTAAAAAAATACAAATAGCAATCGTCACTATTAATAATGGCCACAAATTAGGGTATACAGCTCCATTTAAACTACCCATATTCCAGAAAGTTAGTTTACGTAACATACTATCATCGGCAATATAAGCTAATAGGCCAATCCCTGCGCCTGATAAAGCAGTAATAGCAACCCCGGCTAAGAGCATTGTAGCAACATCCGTTCTACCATTACGTAATCCCAATCTATACACTAACCACGTAACAACTATTCCACCTAAGAAAGCAAAAATAGATAATAGATAAGGTTCGATAATTAAAGGAATAGTTAAAGATGTACCAAAAACAATAGCAATACCTGCCCCTAAAGCAGCACCACTCGATACACCTATTAGCCCTGGATCTGCTAAAGGATTTCGAAATAACCCTTGCATTGCTACCCCACAAATTGCTAGTACAGCACCAGCCATTACTCCTAACAAAGTACGTGGCATACGAATTTGCCAAATGACTAAACTGTTTTGAGAAGCCTCTGGTTGTGAAGTGAATAACACATACCAAAGCTCTTTAAAAGAAATAGGTATCGCACCAATACTTAGAGATAGCGCAAAAACAAGGATTAATAACAAAATTAATCCTATAAAAAGAGGCTTTATAGCAACTCTACTAATCATGTGTTCATCATCAAATATATTAATTATCTTACGACAAAATAATGTTTAATCTGTTCTCAATAGTAACAGTTTAGCCATTTATAATATCTTTGTATATTTTGTTAAATAATTACAATTGTTTAATTACAGCAATGTCATAAGGAAAATTATAGAATATATGAGCTAACCTTGTTGCCTCTTCAGGGATTCTAGGACCTAATCCTGCCACTAATAATGAAGCATCTAATAAGACTATTTTATTATTCCTAGCAGCATTAGTAATAGTTAATGCAGGTGCAGTTTTACTAATATTGGTTATCAAGGCTTGTTGAGTGCTGCCACCTCTATCTGCCACAATAATAATATCAGGATTTAAAGCTGCTAATGCTTCATTAGAAACCACTTTATAACCATTAAAATCCATTACATTATTACCACCTGCTTGTTCTACTAACCAATCACCAGATGTTTGTTTACCTGCAGCTAATAATCCTCCATGTAAACCTATTACTAGCAACACCTTTGGTGTAGCTTGAGTTTGTCGTGCAGTATCTATAGCTTGACTCAATTGATTAAGTTTATTTTGATAGTTTTGAAATAACTCATTAGCTTTTGCTTGTCTATTAAGTAATTGGCCTAAAATAGATAAGTTATTTTGTAGTGTTTCTAAGTCAGGTTTATCAGATAATACCTTAACTTCTATACCTAAATCTTTTATCTGTTGCAGCACAGTGTTAGGCCCCATTTCGGCACTACCTACTAATAAGTCAGGTTTTAATGAAGCAACACCTTCTGCACTCAACTGCCTTTGATAACCAACCTTAGGTAGGCTGGTTACTTTTTTAGGATAAAGACTAGTAGTATCAATACCTACCAGCTTATCTTCAGCATCTAGTAACACTACCCACTCTGTAATAGAACCTCCCACACTTACAATATGTTTAGGTTCTGAATGAGCATAACTTGTTAATACAATACCTAATAGAAATAATAATGCTAAATACCAACGATACATTCTATTTATCCTCAAGACTAGGAAATGATTCTGCTAACTCACGCCATCCTTTACGCTCTGGAATCCCAGGCCTACGTGGACCAAACAGCTGTAATATAATACTGCCACTTGCATCATAAGCTTCTATACTAGTCACGATGCCCTCTGTAGTTGGCCTTCTTACTCGCCACAACTCAGCAACACCTTCCATTTTAAGGTGTAAATCAAACAGTGGATCTAATACATTAAACCAACCATTAACCCATTTAAGATTTTCCACTAAGCCCGTATGAATCTGCACACAATTATCATTGCCCACAAACACCATAATTTTTTGCTTTAGCTTAGATGCTTTTTCAAATACTTCAGGTAATAAATCAATTGCTAGAGACTCAGCCCACTCTTTACCTATTAATTTTAAAGCCTGCACCCTACCCAACTTATAATCTTTTAACATGGGTACAAAATGGTGAGTATCTTTTAACTCGGCCCAACTTTTTCGAAATGCCTCTACATCTAACTGTTGATCAGCAATAGTTGGCTCACTTAATGGTTTTGGTTCTAACTGTAATGTTTGACTTTGTTCTGGATCTTTAAACCTGTCAATAAAGGGTGTCCATGCTTCAATATTACTGCCTTCTATCAAATAAACTTTATGAACAGCTACACCCTGTTTATCAAATATTTGAATACTACGCAAAATTCCATCTTTAACTATTTTCTCAGGAACTTTATCAACAACTGCAAAGACACTTCCCCAATTACTCATGAGGAAACGTAAGTCAATATCAGGAGAAACAATTAACCCTACTTTGTTATCTTCTCCTATTGCCGTATCAATATAAGCCCCTTTACGTTCATGTACGCAATACTCATTACGAGTTAATGCCATAATCTGACCAAAGCTTTCAATAGCTGGCATTAACAATCCCCATTCGGGTAATAATTTGATTGTATCAATGCCAACCCTACTGGCAACAATTTCACCCTCACTAACACCTAGTTGGTTAGCTGCATCCAATATTCTGAGTTGAGGTTGCGTTTCTTTTAATGAAGACCATTGTTCATACAGTGTTGCAGTTTTCATACTGATATTTCCTAAAAGCTGTTTTGTTGTTTTAGAAAATACTACCTAAAAACCATTTAAATGTAAATCTAAATGATAACTATTTGCATTAAGTTTATTATTTATGTAAAGTTTGCCCTCCTAAAAATAATAGTTAATTTTTTATCAGGGAAAAAATATGTTCACTTTTAGCAGGTCCCAGTTTAAGAAACATCTATATGTAGCACTAGTTGTACCAAGTTTAGTAGTGGCAAAAGAATTACCAAAAGAGAACCATTTAACATTACCTACTTTACAAATCAGTGAAAAACTAGAAGACCAACCTCCCCCTAATGTCTCTTCTATTCAAAATAAAACCCTTGACCAACGTTTCATTAGAAACTTTGAAGATTTAGCTAAAAGAGCTGAACCAGGGATTAATTTCAATAGAACTAACCAAAGTATTAATATCCGCGGTTTAGAAAAAGACAGGGTTCTTACCACAGTTGATGGAATACGCCTTCCTTACTTAGATGATCGTATTCGTGGTGAAAAGGGTGGTGTTGATAGTATTGATTTTAATACTTTATCAAGATTAGATATTATTCGTGGTTCCAATGGCTCACAATCAGGCTCTGGTAGTTTAGGGGGCTCTGTTAATCTTTATACCCTAAGCCCTGAAGACTTACTTACCAAAGATAAAAATTATGGTGCCCTTTTTAAAACCGACTATGACTCTAGTGATCAAAGTTATGGACTTAATATGGCCGTGGCAGGCCGCTTCTCAAATACTTCAGTACTTATTCAAGCAGGTAAGCGTCATGGTCATGAGCTTGATAACAAAGGCCATAGCAACTTATATGGAAATCAACGCACTACTCCTGAACCTACAGATACTAAACAAGAGAACTTTCTACTAAAAGTAAAACAGGATTTAGGTTCTGGTCATCAAATTGGCCTTACAGGTGAACAATTCACAAAAACTAAAGATATAGATTTACGTACCAGTCAAGGTACAACTTATGCAATAGATAATAATGACAGTAGAGAAATTGTTAAACGACAACGAATTTCTGCTGATTATAAATATCGTACAACCTCCAATGATAGCTGGTTAGATGAAGCTGATGCTGTTCTTTATTGGCAACATGCAGAACGAGGTAATAAGCAACAAGCCTATCGTAACAGCAGACCTATTGGTAACTACATGCGCCATAACCAACTACAAAAAGAAATGTATGGTACTGCAGGTAGTATTAGTAAGATTTTCAACCAAGGAAATATTGATCAAAAAATAACCATAGGTGGCGAATGGTATCAGTTAAATGCTAAACAAACAGCTAGTGGTTACGATAACTGCCCTGTATTTACCTCTGTGCCATCACCTTGGGATCCTAATTTTGCTCTTTATATGGCCTGTAGCTCATTACATACCAATCAATCAGATATGCCTAAAACACATGGTCAACAATGGGCTGTTTATTTAGCTGATGAAATTAGTTTTGCTAATGAAAAAATAACAGTAACGCCTGCTATTCGTTATGATTATTACAAACATACGCCACAAAATACTAAAGACTATGTGGCTGGTAATGTACTTAATCAAAACACCAGTAGTTCAAATAAAGATTCAAAAGTATCAGGTAGTCTTACCATTAAGTGGCAATTAGCTGATCAGCTAACAGCCTATGCTCGCTGGTCACAAGGATTTAAAGCGCCAGACCCTACAGAGTTGTATATGAACTATATCAACACAGGTGTAGGTTATGCCACATTAGGCAATGCTAAGTTAAAACCAGAAGAAAGTAACAATTTCGAATTAGGTGCAAATTTAGGTAATGAACAACTAGGTGGCTCAGTTAATTTATTCTATTCCAAATATAAGAACTTCATTGATAGTATTACTGTTGATAATAGTACAATGCAAAGTTTAGGACTTGATCCAAGCACCTATCGTTATGGAGTCGATCGTTGGGAAAATCGCAGCAAAGTGCATATTTATGGTGCAGAAGCAACTGCCCACTGGCAATTTGCCAACAATTGGAAAGTTTGGAGTTCAGCAGCTTGGGCTGTAGGTAAAGATCAACAAACACATCAATATCTAAACTCTATTGCACCACTAACAGGAATCATAGGATTAAACTACCAACGTGATAATTGGGGTGGTGATATTATGATGACCAGTGCAGCAAGAAGAAACAAAGTCGAAAATGATGCTGACTTCAAAGCACCTGGTTATGGTGTTGTAGATTTAACAGCCTACTGGCAACCATCAGCTGTTAAAGGACTGCGTTTACAAGCTGGCGTATTCAACTTAATGGATAAAAAATATTGGAATGCTTTAAATATTCCTGATTCAAGTGGTATGCCTACATCCCTACAACCTTATGACTACTATAGCGAACCAGGTAGAAACTTTAGGGTAGCAGCCACTTATCAATTCTAAGTTTTAATAGATTCTGTTTTAAAAACAGAATCTATTACTTTATAGCTGTTGCTATATACTCATATTTCAATATAAAGCATAGAGTTAATAACGGCTCCTTGTTACAATATCACTTTTAATAGCTTAACGAGTTAACTACCTTGGAATTATTTAAAGAATTTACATTTGAAGCAGCCCACCGTTTACCCCACGTCCCAGAAGGGCATAAATGTGGACGCTTACATGGACACTCTTTTAAAGTCATCCTCTATGTTCAAGGTGAGGTTGATCCTAAAATGGGTTGGATAAAAGACTTTGCTGAAATAAAGGCTATTTTTAAACCTATTTATGAACAACTGGATCATAATTATCTTAATGACATTGCAGGTTTAGAAAATCCTACCAGTGAAAATTTAGCCATTTGGATTTGGCAACAGCTAAAACCACTACTACCTGAACTCTCTAAAATTTGTATCAGAGAAACTTGCACCAGCGGCTGTGAATACATTGGTAATTAACTTATAGATAAAGGGTTTAGAATCGATTTAAATATTATCTATAACAGAACGTACTATATCTTTTGATATTATTTTTTGTTTTAATCCAACGCTTAAACATAGTTTTCTACAAATTATAACTGCTTGTACTACTAATACTGGTCTAACTTCACTATGCGTTTCCACAACACCCTACTTTTTACTTTAGTTAGCTACTCAACAGTATTAGTAGCTAACCAAATTAGTGTAGAGGTTATACCAGAAAATAAAGCCATTAAAGATAATATTGAAGCCTACATTGGTACTTTTGAAGACCAAGATACACCTACTCTATTACGTCTGCAAACTGTTGTAAAAAAACAAGCGATAGAGGCTACTCAAGCACTTGGTTACTATGATACTCAAGTACATACAAGGGTAAGAGGCAAAAAAACTAATCACCCTACCCTGAAAATAAAGGTTTTATTAGGTGATCCTGTTTATTTAAGAAATGTAAATATTGATATACAAGGCGATGCGGCTACGCTTAAAGAATTTAAAATACCCAGTGGCCAAGACTTAACAACAGGCGCCATCTTAAATCATGGTGTCTATGAAGGTGCAAAATCACAAATCAAAGCACAAGCCTTACACTATGGTTTCTTTTTTGGTGAATTTACTCAACATCAACTATTGATTAATCCAGAAGAAAAAAGAGCTGATATCAATATTAAATACCAAAGTGGCCCTCGAGCAACACTAGGAAAAGTTACGTTCAGTAGAGAAGATAACCCCTTTGATGAAGACTTACTATACCGTTTTGTAAATTTTAAAGAAGGGACTCCTTACAATTCAAACCTAATTGCTGAACTCAATAATAACCTACAATCTAGTGGTTATTTTGAAGATGTACGGATTGATGCCATCCCTACTGACAAAGAACATACTGAACTGCCTGTTACTGCCCAAGTTAAAGCAACTAAATCAAGAGTATTAAGTATGGGACTCGGTTTTTCTACAGATATTGGACCGAGAACACAATTTGGCTGGGAACGCCCATGGATTAACAGCAGGGGCCATAAACTAGGTTTTAATACAGAAGTTTCAGGGCCTAGACAAAATATTACCACATGGTATCAAATCCCCATGGAAGACCCATTAACTGACAATGTACGTTTTACTGCCGGTTTACAACATGAAGATATTGTAGACACTGAAAGTACCTTGTTAACCTTAGGAGTAGAACGTAACAAGAAACTTGATAGCGGTTGGATGCGTACACTCTTTTTACGTTGGCAAAATGAAACCTATAAAGTAGGTGAAGAAGATGCTACTCGTATGTTTCTAATGCCTGGCTTTAATTACTCTTATCTAAGATCTGATAATAGTATTGATCCATCTAAAGGTTATCGGTTGCAATTTGGTTTATCTGGTGGCAAAGAAGGTCTCTTATCTGCTGCCGATTTTATTCGTTACACTGGTTCAGCAAAAGGTCTTTACACCTTTGCTGATAAGCATCGTTTTTTAAGCCGTATTGAAGTAGGCGGAATCGATAGCCCAAACTATGAAAAAATACCGCCCTCATTACGTTTCTATGCAGGTGGTGACCAGAGCGTTCGTGGTTATGACTATCAAACACTCTCACCCAGAGATGATGATCACAAAAAGATAGGTGGCCGCTATATGATCGCTGGTAGCATGGAATATCAATATCAATTTGCTGAAAAATGGCGCGCAGCTACCTTTATTGATAAAGGTAATGCTGGTGACTCATGGACAATGGGCCTAAAAACAGGGGTAGGTGTAGGTATACGTTGGGTATCGCCTGTTGGCCCTATTCGAGTGGATATTGCCCATGGTGTTGAAGATAACTCGGTTAGACTCCACTTTTCAATGGGGCCTGAATTATGAAGTTAACACGTAAAATAGCAAAATACTTTTTTATCATTTTACTTATTTTAATCCTATTGCTTATTGCAGCCCTGTCATTTGCTGTAAAAACCGAGACAGGAAGTCGTTACTTACTTAATATTGTACCCGGTTTAACAATTACCAACCCTCAAGGTACATTGAGTGGAGGCTGGTCAGCAGAACAATTAGTTTGGCAAAATGATGGTATTAAAGTAACTATTAACCATCCTATCCTTGATTGGTATGCGAGCTGTCTGGTTAAAGCTAATGTGTGTATTGATAAACTTAGTGTTGAACAATTAAATATTAAACTACTAGATAATAAAGACACTGCCTCTAATGAGTCAGCCAGTGATGAACCTATACAATTACCTACCATCCATTTGCCTGTCAGCATTGATATTAAAACTATTCAACTGGATAAATTAATACTTGATAACCAAGAAATCATTAGTCAAACCTTATTAACTAATACCCATTGGAGTAATGCTAGTGTAAGTTTTGAATCATTGACGTTATATAGTGCTCAAGCAAAAGCTAATATAGCTTTACAAGGTAATATTCAATTAGCGGACAATTGGCCACTGAATATTGCAGGGCAGTTACAGTTGGATCAATTACTTGAAACACCTTGGCAAATTAAACTGAATGCCCAAGGTGAACTACAAAAACAATTAAATTTAGCCATCGAAAGCAGTGGCTATCTACAAGCCAAGATCAATGGTTCTGCACATGTTTTAGAAAAAGATTTACCTGCTGATATAACTGTAAATATTAATGACTTCTTTCCTAGTAATGTTGCGGACTTACCCAAAAGCCTAACTATCAAGCAGTTAAACCTCAACGCGAAAGGTGATTTAGCGAAAGGATTTAGTATTACAAGCCATGCAACACTCGCAGGGCAAACAACCCCTGTAAACGTAACCTTACAAAGTTTAGTAACAGATAAACAAGCAGAACTACAAACACTTACTCTCAATACCACAGAACAACAGTTTGTAAAAATCACTGGCCAAGCTAATTTTCAGCCTAGCCTACAAGCGAAAGCTACTATTGATTACCAACATTTTCCTTGGCAACAGTTATATCCACTAGAATCCTCGCCTCCTGTTGATCTAAGTACATTACTAGCAAACCTACAATATCAAAACAATAACTATCAAGCGGATATCAAAGCTGCCTTAACGGGGCCGGCTGGTAATTTTGCTGTCACCTCGAAATTACTAGGTGACTTAAAACAGATTACCCTTGAAACATTACAAGTAGATACACCAGATAATGGCAATATCACAGGCAAAGCAAAAGTAACATTTGATCCTACTATTACATGGCTAGCTGATCTTAATCTAAAAGCAATTAATCCAAACTATTGGGTACCAGATTTAATAGGACTATTAAATGGTAATATTCATAGTACAGGTACGATAGTAAATAGTGCCATAGAAACAGATAGTAAAATTGATATTACAGGGACTTTACGTAATCAGCCTACTCAAATTAAAACTCAAGTTTTAGCCAAACAGCAAATATGGAAAATTCCTGAGCTACTGGTAAAAGTAGGAAATAATCAGATTACAGGACATGCTGAACTTAACAAAAATATCCAAGCTAACTTAGATATTAATATGCCTTCACTCAACCAACTTTTACCAGAATTAGCGGGTAATTTAAGAGGCAAAGCCCAACTTGCAGGTAGCTTACAACAACCACAAGGCAGTGTTAACTTAACAGGACAAAAATTAGCTTATCAACAACAACGCATTAACCAATTGCAACTAACTGCCAATTTAAATGCTCAACAACAAGCCACTGTCAAACTACAAGCAAATCATATTAGATCAGGTACTACCCAGTTAGGTAATTTAATTATAGAGGGTAATGGTAATATCAATAATCAACAACTAACATTACAGTTAACAGATGGACTGGTTAAACTAATAACTGCTATAAAAAGTCAGCAAGACAAACAACATAATTGGATTGTTGATATTAATAAATTACAGTTAGCCTCGCAAGGTCAAGACTGGCAGCTACAAAGCCCAACTAAACTACATTATAGTGCCGTAGGCGCGCTTACTCTTGACAGTCATTGTCTACAAAATGGTCAGGCAACCCTTTGCGCCATTGAGCAACAAAAATTACTGCCAGAGACACAAATTAACTATAAGTTAGCTAATTTCCCTTTAGACAGTTTAAAACCTTGGTATCCTGAAAATTTCAATTGGAAAGGTATTCTTGCAGCTAACATTGTATTAAAACTGCCACAATCTGGTCCTACTGGAAAAATTGAAATAAATGCTAATAGTGGTACTTTCCAACTGAGAGAAAACTCTGAAGAAAGTTGGCATGACCTACCCTACCAAAAACTTTCATTATTAGCAGATTTAACACCAAGCAAAATCACCTCACATTTAGACTTTATAGGTGGCAACTTAGGTAGCTTAAAAAGCCAACTTACCATCAATCCATTAGCAGCTAATAAACCGATTGCTGGTGATTTCTCTATTAATGGCTTAGATATAAGTATCTTCCAACCCTTTGCTCCTGATATTAATCAACTCGAAGGTAAAATTAATGGCCAAGGCAAAATCACAGGATTCTTAGAGAAACCCTATGTATCAGGTAAAGTAACACTAAATAATGGCACGGTATTAGGTGATATACCTGTTAGCTTAGAACAACTGCAAGTAAATGCTCTAATTGAAGGCGAAAGCCTTAAACTTGATGGTTCGTGGCGTAGTGGTCAACAAGGTAATGCAAAACTTAATGGCAATGTTAATTGGGGTAATGGCCTTAATATCAATATGGCTGTGCAAGCCAATAATTTACCTGTCATTGTAGCGCCTTATGCTAATTTAGAAGCAGGCGCTAATCTAAAATTACAGATGGATACTGAAACCTTAAATGTTAGTGGTACTGTTCAAATTCCTAGAGGTGCTATTAAAGTTAGGGATCTCCCTCCCTCTACAGTAACCATTTCTTCTGATGCAGTCATTGTTAGTAGTACACAATCTACTGAAACTAAAGCACCTATTCGCTTAAATATGGATGTTGAAGTGCTTATTGGAAGTGATCGCCTTAGTTTTCAAGGCTTTGGTCTAACATCTAATATTACAGGTAACTTAAAAATTACCAGAGACTTATTTACACAAGGCTCTGTTAATCTCAATGATGGTATTTATCGTGCTTATGGACAACGTCTAAAAATTAGCAAAGCCAGAATTTTATTTACTGGTTCACTCACAGAACCCACTTTAGATATCGAAGCAATAAGAGAGGTTGGTGATGTAACAGCGGGTATACGTGTAACAGGCCCAACCAGTGAGCCTACAGCTAAAGTATTCTCCAATCCACCGATGAATCAAGATCAAGCGTTATCTTATATTATATTTGGTCGCCCCATGTCATCAGGTGATAATAATGTACTCGCCCAAGCAGCACTTGCTATGGGGGTAGCAGGTTCTTCAGAATCAGTTGCAAATGTTGCAAGTAAAGTAGGTATTCAAGATTTCCAACTTGATACAGAAGGCTCTGGAGATGATACCAGCATTACAGCAAGTGGTAAAATTACAGAAGACTTAAGTATTCACTATGGCGTTAATATTTTTAACTCGCTTAATACTTTAATGTTCCGTTATAAACTTACTAAAACAGTTTATTTAGAAGCAGCTAGTGGTGCTGCAAGTTCATTAGATATTTTCTATAAGAAAAGTTTTAAATAATTATATAGCTGTTACTATTTAATTTTAGATAAAGCAACTTGCTGAATACAGTACAACCAGTACTGCAAAGTAAATCAACACAAAAGTTAAATGGTAATAGCTATACGCCCGTACGCACGCGTTTAATGGCCTCTAACCATCCATGATAGAGTTGTTGGCGTTTTTCAACAGGCATTACAGGATCAAAGCGACGTTGTAAATGCCAATAGCCAGCTATTTCATCTAAACTCTTATAAAGTCCTGCTTGTAAACCCACTAACCAAGCCACACCTAAAGCAGTAGTTTCACTCACTTCAGGACGCTCTACGGTAATATCCAATATATCAGCTAAGAACTGCATTAACCAGTTATTAACTACCATACCACCATCTACACGTAAAGTAGTTAAGGGACTGGTGCTATCTTGTTGCATAGCCAATAATAAATCACATGTTTGATAACACACCGATTCTAGGCCAGCTGTCACAATCTCTTGAATGCCTGTATCTCTGGTTAAACCAAAAATAGCTCCCCTAGCCTTTGGATCCCAATAAGGGGCACCTAACCCTGTAAAAGCAGGAACTAAATACACACCTCGTGTATCAAGGGTTGCTTGCGCTATTAATTCTGCATCTGCGGCATTATCAAATAAACGTAAACCATCACGTAACCATTGCACTGTAGCGCCAGCCACAAAAATACTACCCTCTACTGCATAAGTTGGTTTACCTTGTAAACGGTAAGCAATGGTAGTCAGTAAACGATTAGTAGAAGCAACGGGGTCATCCCCCGTATTTTTAATCATAAAACAGCCAGTACCATAAGTACTTTTGACCATACCCTCTTTAAAGCAAGCTTGCCCAATTAAAGCAGCTTGTTGATCCCCTGCTATACCTAAAATTGGAATACTAGTAGCAAATAAATCTTGTTTTGTGTTACCAAACTCTGCGGCACAGTCTAATACTTTTGGTAGCAATGATTCAGGAATATTAAATAACTCTAATAACTGTTTATCCCATTGTTGGGTATGAATATTGAATAACATGGTACGCGCGGCATTAGTAGCATCTGTATAGTGCGACTCTCCTCCCGTTAAATGCCATAACAGAAAACTATCTACTGTACCAAAACGTAATTCACCTTTATTAGCTTTTTCTCTAGCATCAGCAACATTATCTAGTATCCAACGTAACTTAGTTGCTGAAAAATAAGGATCTATTAATAAACCTGTGGCAGCCATTATTTGCTGTTCATAACCCTGCTCTTTTAACTCACTACAATAGTCAGCGGTACGGCGATCTTGCCAAACAATAGCAGGATAAATGGTCTTACCTGTTGCAGCATCCCAAACAATGGTTGTTTCACGTTGGTTAGTAATACCAATACCAACAATAGCATCACTTGTTAGTTTTGCTTGCTCTAAAGCTTGTTTACACAGGGCTAATGTTGTTTGCCAGATTTCTTGTGGATCATGCTCAACCCAGCCATCATCAGGAAAGGATTGGGTAATATTCTGTTGCGCTGTAGTGACTGGCTGACCTAACTGATTAAAGATAATAACTCGGCTACTTGTCGTTCCCTGATCAATCGCTAAAATATAGCGGGACATTACTCTTTACCTTTACCAATAGGCGCAAATTGAGCTTTTAATAACTCAGCCAAATCCTTTGGTGCTAAAGCTATATCTAACCCTCTACGACCACCACTTACATAGATCATATCTAACTTTTCTGCTGAATCATCTATAACAGTTACTAAGCGTTTTTTTTGTCCCAATGGGCTAATACCACCTACTAAATAACCAGTTACTCTTTGTGCCACCTCAGGGTTCGCCATTTCTACTTTTTTAGCACCCACAGCATGCGCTATTTCTTTTAAATCAAGCTTCTTTAAAACAGGCACAACACCTACAAATAGTTCTTTTTTATCATTAGTCACCAACAATGTTTTAAAAATATTCTCTGCTGGTACACCTAATTTTTCAGCTGCTTCTAAACCATAAGACTCAGCCTGCGGATCATGTTCATAGGTAACCACTTGATGGTTTACCTTTTGTTTCTTTAATAATGCAATAGCAGGTGTCATTATTAACGTCTTACTGGTCGTTTTTGTAGTTTACGTTGTAATGTACGACGATGCATACCTAATGCTCTAGCAGTAGCAGAAATATTACCATCATACTCACTAAGCACACGTTGGATATGCTCCCATTCCAAACGATCAACTGACATTGGACTATCTGGAATCAGCTTATCAACATCCACATGCTTAGCCAATAGTGCTGCTAGTACATCATCTACATCTGCTGGTTTACATAGGTAATTACAAGCACCCCTTTTAATGGCCTCAACTGCGGTAGCAATGCTAGAATAGCCTGTCAAAATCACAACACGCATTTCAGCATCAACTTCTAGTAACTTAGGTAATAATACTAGACCAGATTCACCATTCATTTTTAAATCAACAACAGCATATTCTGGTGTATCTTCATTAGCTATTTTTAATGCTTCATCAGAAGTACTAGCAATTGAAACACGCAAACCTTTTCGAGCCAATACACGCGCCATAATATGAGTAAAGGTTTCGTCATCATCCACTAATAATAAATGTGGTTGCTCATCCCCATCAAATAAGACTTCTTCTGTCATAATAACTCTCTTATGATTGATTTTTTATGCGTGGTAATTGCAATATTGCTATTGTCCCTTTTTCTTTATGATTATACAACTTCAAACTACCACCTGCACGAATAACACTCACCTGACTTAAATATAAACCTAAACCAAAACCTTTTTCTTTAGAAGAAACAAAAGGCTTAGCCATGCCATCTTCCATAAACGAAGGTATACCTGATCCTTTATCATGAATACTAATAGTAAAATCATTTTTAGTCCATGCTAACTCAATGTCTATCTCTTCTGGGCAAGCATCAGCGGCATTATTTAAAATATTTAATAGTGCCTGACTAAGAATAGTATGAGGTTTAAATATAGGCTCATCACTCTTACCTAGTAGCTGATAGTGGTAACTTACCTCTGGACGCATCAAATGCCAACGTTGCAAAATGGTATGTAACCAACTAGTAACCGTTTGCAGTTTTATATCATGTAGTCGTTCAGCTTCCGCAGCTCGGACTAACTGTTGCAAACTACCTTTACATAGCTGAACTTGGCTTTGCAATAATGCTAAATCATCCTGTAATGCTTTATCAGTATAAGTATCCTGTAAATCCTTTAATAATACATTCATGGTAGATAGTGGAGTACCTAGCTCATGTGCAGCGCCTGCTGCTTGTGCTGCTACCGCTAGTAACTGTTGATCATGCAAACCTTCTTCACGCCATTCTGCTATTTTCTGGTCTTGTTGTCGTAAAGCAATCGCCATTTGACTTACAAAAAAACCAATCAATACAGTAGAAAATGTAAAACTTAACCACATTCCTACTAAATGCAAATTAATTAACAATGTTTCGGTATCGCCCGCCCAAACACTCTGGATTTGCAAAGGAATATTCCATATCCATAATAAGCTATAACCTAAAATAGCATACCCCACTAAACACAGTGTATAGAACCAAGGTAAGGTGGCAGCGGCAATAGTAATAGGCACTAAAAAGTAAGATACAAAAGGATTAGTCGCCCCTCCTGTACAATATAAAAGTAAACAATGGATGGTTAGGTCATAAGAGAGCTGTATAGTGTATTCAATATCAGAAACAGGCCATGAAATATAAGTTAATCGAACTACGGTTAAAATACATAAAATAGCTGACCCAACAAAAGAAAAAATAAGCACATCCCAAGGCAAATCAAATAGCTTATAAATATAACAAATAGCTACTGAAATAATCTGTAAAGACAATACTAATACTCGTATTGAAACTAGTCCCCATAAATTAAGCCGACTAGCAAAAAACCATTTAGCTGGAACTAACATAAATTCTCTTATTAATCCTAACAACTACCAAACTACTTCTATTCTGGTAACTTAATTTAACTAATTTCTAATATATTTATACGACCATCGTAATAGATAATCGAACCAATCATCCTACTACTTATCAATATTAAAGATGTCCTATTATACGGAGAAATATTAATGAGTACTAAGCAAGTTGCACAAATTGTCATAGAAACTCTACAAGAAGCTGGCGTAAAGCACTGTTATGGAATTGTAGGAGATACACTTAACTATGTTACTGATGCTATTCATAAAAGCCAGATTGATTGGATTCATGTTCGCCATGAAGAAGTAGGTGCTTTTGCCGCAGGTGCAGAGGCTTATTTAACAGGACACCTTACAGCTTGTGCTGGCTCATGTGGCCCAGGCAGTTTACATTTTATTAATGGTTTATTTGAGGCGCATCGTAATGGTGCACCTGTGGTACTAATAGCCAGTCAAATTGTTACTGCTCAACAAAATACTGATTTCCCACAAGAAGTAGACTTTAAAGCAGTTTATAGTACTTGCTCGGTTTTCTGCGAACAGATTATTAATCCCAAAGAAGCTAGAAAAATAACAACAATGGCTGCACAAACTGCACTAAACAAAAAAGGGGTTGCTGTTATTATTTTACCTGCTGATATCAGCCAAGCAGAAGTAGTTGATATACCTGCTATTAAAACTTATCATCCTAATCCTATTACTATACCTAATAATGATGAGTTACAGCAAATAGTTAGTCTTATAAAACAAGGTAAAAAAATAGGTATTTACGCCGGCCTTGGTTGTCAATATGCTCATGATGAACTCATTGCCTTAGCCGCAAAACTCAAAGCACCTATTGCACATACCTCACGTGCTAAAGATTTTGTAGAGTATAATAACCCCTATAACGTAGGTCTAACAGGTATGTTTGGTATGGAGTCTGGTTTTCACATGGTAAAAAACTGTGACACCTTACTACTACTAGGTGCAGACTTTGCTTGGTCACAATTCTATCCAGATAAAGCCAATATTATTCAAATTGATAAAGATGCTTCTCACTTAGGTAGACGTCACCCTATTGCTTTTGGTGCAGTAGGTGATATTAAAGCAACCTTAACTGCATTATTGCCATTAATCAGTGAAAGAGAAGATACTAGCTTTTTAGAACAACATCAAAAAATGCACATTAATGCAACCACTAAACTAGATAAAAAAGCACAAAGTACTAAAAGTGGCCAAATTCATCCTCAATATCTAGTAGAACTACTAGATCAATATGCTACAGATGATGCTCTATTTACAGCCGATGGTGGCTCTCCCATGGTATGGCTAATGCGTCACATTAATACTAATGGTAAACGCCGTACCCTTACTAGCTTAAAGCATGGCACAATGGCTAATGCGATGCCACAAGCTTTGGGTTTACAAAAAGCCTTTCCTAATCGCCAAGTTATCTCTATTTCAGGGGATGGTGGTTTAGCTATGTTACTAGGTGATTTATTAACAGCTATTCAAGAAAACCTACCTATTAAAATAGTAGTACTTAATAATGGTTCACTGAACTTCGTAGAACTAGAGCAAAAAGTTGAAGGTTTAGTAGATAACTATACTGATTTAAAAAATCCAGATTTTGCAAAACTGGCAGAAGTAATAGGGTTTTATGGACGTAAAGTTACAGAGTCACAAGACTTAGAAGTAGCTGTTAAAGAATTCTTAGCACAATCAGGCCCTGCCCTCTTGGATGTACATACCAGTCCCTATGAACTAGTTATGCCACCTCAAATAGAAATGGGGCAAGTTATGGGCATGGCTTTATATGGAGCAAAGGCAACTCTGGCAGGTCGAGGTAAAGAAGTAGTTAGTTTATTAGTAGATAACTTTTTGAAAAAATAAACTAGCTTTCATTTCTAAGGGCTAATGCCCTTAGAGATTGATTATTTACTGTTAGCCAAGCAAACAAAATACCACTCAACATTCCTGTGATATGCCCCTCAAAGGATACCTCTGCACTTGGTAATAAACCAAAAACAAAACCACCATATAACATTATTACTATAATGCAGATTAGGAAATTTTTTATAGTCCTATCAAAATAAGCATTACCCAACAGTAATCCCCATAAACCAAATATCCAACCACTAGCACCAATATGGGAGGCTGCTCGCCCTACCAACCATAATAATAAGCCACCCACAACAATTATAAAAATACTAGCGACAATAAAATAGCGTATGGAACGCAACATACAAAGCCATGCTAAAACCACAAAACAAGATAAATTGCCTAGTAAGTGCAATACTCCACTATGAATCCAAGGAGAAGTAAAAATTCCCCATAATCCATCTAACCTACGAGGAATAACACCATAATTTGCTAAGCCGCCAGCTAAAACCATATTAATAATCTGAACACCTACCATTAATAGGGTAATAGCCAGTACTATCCGTACTTGTTTACTCAGCATCTTCTTGATAAGAACTTTCTGTAGGTTTACCTGCTTTTACTTTCGTATCAATCGATTGTTTAGGGTGCATACCTACATGCTGTCCTAATAGCTTCAGCTCTGTAATAATATCTTGCATACGCTGATGATTACGTAAATCTAAATCTAGCTTTTTATCCATGGTTTTTAACATAGGCATAAAGCTATATTCTAGTGTTTCAGCTAATGTAGTTAATACTGCGTCTAAACCAGGCACAGGTTGATTTACCACTTGAATATTAGTTTCTGGCTTATCTTGTAAAGCCTCACTAATATGAGCTAATGGTTTTATCACTTTATCCCATGGGGCTGGCTCTGGCTCTTTATCCATTACGTCGGCTATATGGGCTATACCAGAAAGCATTTTATCCCAAGGCGCTGGTTCTGGTTTTTGTTTTAAAGCAGCTATCATTTCAGCAAACTGCCCTATTACACTTTCCCATGGTGCACGCTCAGGCTCAGGTCGTGTTGCAATATTTTTAACTCCCTCAGAAAGATCAACTAACTGAGCTACCACACGGTTACCAATATTGTCGTCACCACCCATCGACTTATTACGCAAGAAATCACGTTTAATTTGTTCCCAACGCTCTTGTTGCTGCTCAGTCATATTACCGCGTATTTCAGCCAGTTTAAGTAGATTCTCTTCAGCACCTGTCGTTAATAGCTGTGCTTCACCTTGATAATGGTCTTCAAGCAATTGCATCAACTCTTGCTCATTCATTACCGCCGTAATTTTTTCCGCCAGCTTATTCATATTACGATAACTACCTTGTAACTTGAATGGCGGTTCAACCCGATATTTATCAGCTTGGGCGGCACTAGCAATATATTGTAAATTTACTCTGTATACTAAATCACGAGCTCTCATTAAGTGTTGTAAGGTAGCAACAATTTCATTAACTTCAGCTGTACTGTAATCATAACTTAATTCATTACTTGAGAAAGGCTTACCTTCAGCTTTATCAATAAAACGGTAAAGGTCTGCCATATCACGAGTAGCTAAAGGCGCTAGTATAGGATTAGAAGTTAAACAGTTTTCAAGATAGCTAAGACGGAATACATCTTCCATGCCGCCTAATACATCACCTAGATTATAGATATCCGCACGGTTAGCTAACATATCAGGAATCTTAAAGACTTCACCAGACTCTGTATAAGGGTTACCTGCCATGATGACACAGAACTTTTTACCACGCATATCGTAGGTTTTAGTTTGGCCTTTCCAAACACCTTCAATACGACGAGTACCATCACAAAGCGAAATAAATTTTTGTAAAAACTCAGGGTTAGTATGTTGAATATCATCCACATACAGCATTACATTATTACCCATTTCCAATGCTAGATTAAGTTTTTCCAACTCTTGTCTAGCAGTAGCATTAGGTGCTTGTGCTGGATCGACTGAAGTAACTTCATGACCAATTGCAGGGCCATTAATCTTCATAAAGATTAAACCTAAACGATTAGCCACATACTCCATCAAGGTTGTTTTACCATAACCGGGTGGAGAAATAAGCATTAATAACCCCATAAGGTCAGTACGTTTGTTCTCCCCCACTGTACCCATTTGTTTGGCTAAGTTATCGCCAATCACACCTAAGTAAATGTCATTGATTAAGCGGTTACGAACAAATGAACTCAATGGCTTTGGCTTAAACTCTTCTAAACGCAGGGCATTTCTTTCCCGATTAATAACTTCTTGACGGTATTCTTGATAACGTTTGAAATTAGGTACAAACACTTGTTGCTGATAACCAAAGCGCTCATAAAAATCATCAATCCCTAGAATCATTTTGGTATTTTGAATGCGCGAATGTTCTCCCATCAAACCTTCAACAGAGAAACGCAAATCCATTTCTGTAAAACGCCAAATTACACTACTATCCAATAAGCTAAGTGCTACTGCTTCTGGAATATAGCTTTGTAAAGCAGTTAAGTCATCATCGGTTTCAATCACTACATCATTATCATTAGCCTGACAAAGTGCAGTAAACCATCTTTCCGCTAACTCCCAACGAGCTAAAGTACGGCCTTGTAAGTTAGCTAATGACTGTTGAAAACCAAGCCACATTTGTGCTGCTTCTAAACGTTTCTGCAGTGTTTCCATTAATTGTTTAGCATAACGAGTAAAGGTAAACTCAACATTTACACCAGCAGAAAGCACAGCTACTAAATATTCAGCTGCCATCGAACGCTCTTGCTTATCAACAGGTAAGCCATGAACTTCTAAATAGCTATCCATTGCTTGTGCAATTTCTATTTGTAAATCTTTTAATGCTTGTTGGCTTCCAAATAACTTAGCCATATTCATTGCAGTATGAGCACGTTCAGGCCATTTTTCAGCTTCAATATTTTCTTTCCAACGTCCCCAAAATAGCGTTGCAAAACCACGTGCTAATGGTGGGTAACGTAATAAACCAACACTACGATGTAATGGAATTAATTTACCTAACAATAAACAAGCATCATGATCATGAATGCCTCGCTCATAGCCATCACGATAACGAGGAGCTGCAAAATCACGTACCGTTTTTTCTAATTGAGCAGGATCTTTTAACTGTTGCTCTAACAGATCAATGCTTAAACCATCTTTATTTTGTTCTGCTGTTTGTAAAATAAGTCCAGCTAAATATTCACCACGATATAAATCAGGTGATTCTGAGTCTGTAGTATATTGCCAATAGTCCCGTAGCTCATCTAACTCCGTAGCCCCTAATGATTCAAAATAATCAGTACCTGTTAAGTGAGTATAAAGTTGCTCACCTCGTGGCATAATGGTTAAATCAAGCTCTTGCGTATTAACACTAAAGCGATGGCGAGGGCCTAATTTAATAACATTACCACCCGCTTCAAAGATTTCTGACTTATCTCTTAAACTACGAATAGCCTGATCTTTAGTTGATTTTAAACGGGCATCAAGATCATCTGCCCTTACGCTATCTTTTAACTCTCTTAATTTGTCTGATAATTCACGTAACTTTAAAGCTAAAGGGTCACCTGCAAAGAATGCATTTAACTCTTCTTGATTAGTGAAACGTTCTGTACGACGTTTCATACTCTCTAAAATACGTAGTGCAGCATCTTGTAGAGATTGTGCTTTACGTTGTCTTTCATCCAATAAAGCTTGTTTATGAGTATCAAATGTCTCTAATAATTCTTCACGTTTAGCTAGAATATCAGTCAAAAATTCTTCATTATCACTAAACTGACTTTCTAACTCTTCCAACTGTACTAATAAACGAGATAATTGATCATCACAACGCTCAGGGTCAGTTGCTAAAGACAACGCATTAGTAATTGATTGTGTGAACAGTGTAAATTGAGCACCAAATTGGGCAACTGACTCATTACTTCGTAATGACTTACGACGTTGTTCAGACCTCGCTCTAGCTTGATTTAAGCGGCCATAAATGGCTGAAATAGCCTCTACAATTAAAGTACGTTGATTCGCATCATCAATTTTTAATGTACTCATCAATTGCGAAAGTGTGTCAAGATCATCGCCTAGCCCTTTTAAGCCAGTCAACGGTTCTTCTAATTGCACAACTGTTGTAGCAGCTTGCGCTTCAGCATCTAAAGCTTCTAACTTTTCTGAGAATGGTTCTAATGCTTCTGGTGTTGATAAAAATACACCTGTTGCTTCTGAAATATGCAACTGTGATTTTTTTAACTGTTCTTCTAAAAAATCAACACGTGCCACATCCATATAACGGTAGTCACGTATTGTTAGTAAGTATCCTAATTGCTTAGTGATAGCATGCAATGCATCTACATACTCCTGAATAGTTTCCCAACTATCTGGACGTAATGAAGTAATTAATGTTTTTTGTTGTTCTTCTGCTTGTACTAGTGTTTCGGCAGATTGGCGACGAATACTTTCTACTTTTTCATATTCATCTAACACCGCTTCACTAGTTGCAGCAATTTCTCGAACTGATTGAACAATATCGCCGCAATGATTATCAGTCAACCAACTATAACTATCTAATAATTTACGAATATTTTCACGAATCAAGTTATAGTGATTAACTGATACAGATTTACTATCAATGTCTCGACCTAAACTATAAAGATCAGAAATACCTCTTACTAATTCTGGATTGCCAATACGCCCCCAAAATGTATTACGGGTAGGTTGTCTGGCAGCAAACTCTTCTGAAAGATAAGGTGTTTGCCATATTTGCATTGGATGAACACGAATAGGTTCACTACCTTCACTGGCAAAAATAACCATTTTGCCATCATCAAAACGCGCATAACCATGCCCCAAAATAGGATTTTGGAGGCGTCTTTCAATCATATTATAGGTAAATAACGCACTACGCCCTTCACTTGGTTCATAAAAGATATAAAGTACATCTTCACCATTAGGAGATTTTACAGAACGCTTGAATCGCATCCCCTCCATAGACTGATCAAACTTTTTATGCTCACCATTTTGCAAATAATATCCACCAGGGAAAATAATGCCATGATCCTCTGGTAATTGAACACAAGACTGACCAATAGCATCTATTCGCTCTACATTTTGTGTAATGGTGTTATAAACTAGATAACGCCATATATCTTCTCTATAAGGTAATATTTTTAATAAAACTAAACTACCTAATTGAGCATATTCGATGATCGCGTCATCTACTGACTGTGTTTTATCCGTTACAGGTTCGCTATAGATACCTAAACCTGTTGTTGTATTATTCTCTACTTTAATGGTTAGATCACCACCTGTAGTTTCTACAAACACAGTATCTAAAATATTAATATGAGGAAACTTACCATTTACCCGCATATCGCGGTTAGCTTTTTGCCACTCAAAATCATAAGGAGCAGGCAGAGCAATATCACGCTCGCCACGATTATCAATATAACTAATTTGCTTATGATCTGCAGACAGTGCCCAACGGAAAACACGGATATCCGTTATCTTGTCACCCATCTGGAAGCTAGCTAATAACTTACCATTATTTTGGGTCAGTTGTAATAAACGTGCATCCTTATAGTATGCATAAAGCTCTGTATAATCTCGTACAAAATTAGGGTCTTTTAAAAAAGTGCCCTCTAGCTCTACGTGCTCTACATCAAAGCCTTCTTCTACCTCAATTAATTTATACAGTGAAAAAACATCTTCAACTCGAGTTTCTTTTTTAAGGCCTAAAAATACATTGTATCCAAACAGTAACCAATCACCTGCGCGCACAATATCACGAGCAACACTATTATTTTCAGTACGAATACGAATTCGCCCAATCACTTCCATGTCACTACGTTTAAACTCATCTAAACGCTTTTGATTAATAATTTCTATTTGCTTGCGTAATTGCTGACCTTGATCTTGTAAACGCTTATTTAACACTTCATAAGCGCCACCTTCAGCAACTGCTTTATCTAGTAATTCTTGCTCTTGTGCTACTGCTTGGGAATCAACCATTTAATGCCCCATTTAATTAACAAGGCGACCTAGGCCGCCTTAATTATTACTACAATGGCCTGTTAAATATAAAGTCAGCCAGATTATTTAAGCCTACTCCATCCTTGGAGTTAATTTAATCCATTAATCATCAGTTTTTGGTGTGTCTTTTTTACCACTACTCGCTACTCGCTCAGCAGTTGCTGATAACAACTGTTGAATTGCTCCTTGAGCAACAGAGCTGCTATTTACAAAGCCATCAAGTGACTTGCCCACAGCCAATGCTTTAGAGAATTTCTCAAAGAATTCGCCTTCACCACCCACAACATCAATCTTCGTCTTAGCCAGACCAGCCGCCAATACTTCTGCTTGATCTTTAGCAATTTCTTTATTAGCAGCAATTGCAGTGATTGCTTGTTCGAAGGTTTTTTCCAATTGTAAACGGAACTCTTCATGGGCACGCGCACTATCAGAAAGAGCATTAAGTGAAGTAAATTTCTCAGCAAGACCCGTTGCTTCTGCTCTCATACGTTTTAATAGTACTTCCGCTTCAGCATCACCTACATCACGGCTTACTTTGGCCTTCACGATACCTACTTGTTCTTCACCACGTGCTTGAGCAGATAGCTTTTCTTCCATCACTTTAGCTTCTACCAAGCCTTCTTTTTCCTTGGCAACAGCAGCAGCTTCAGTCACACGAGCTTCAACAAAACCTTGCTCTTCCTTACCTTTTGCTTCAGATAGCATAAGCTCCATTTGTACTTTAGCTTCAGCAAGACCTTGCTTCTCATTAGCATCTGCTTTAAATTCAATAACACGCGCCTCTGCTAAACCTTTTTCTTCAACAGCCTTAGCTTCTGCTATACCTCTTTCAGCCGTTAATTTTGCTTCTACTAAGCCTTCTTTTTCACGTACAGAAGCTTGTACTTCACGAACTCTTGCATCCGCCAAACCAGGTGCCGCACGCTCTGCTTGAACACCTTCTGCCAAACGTTTTTGTGACTCCGCTTTTTTCGCAGCCGCCTCTAGTTCAGCCTGTGCCATATTATTAATTTCAACTGCTTTATGTTTAGATGTCTCTGCATCAGCTTCTGCTTGCTTCACTTGGCGAACTAAATCACGTTCTGCTTCTGCTTGTGCATCAATAATACTTACTTGTTTAGAGCGGTCAGCTTCTGAAACTTGACGTACTTCTTTAATAGCTTCTTCTTCCTTAGCTACCGTACGTTCAACAGCCACACGATCACGAATAATATTAGCAATCGCTGTACGCTCTGCTTCTAAGGCTTTTTCTTTATCAATACGTTGTAATTCAACTTCACGCTCACGCTTAACAATGGCTTCTTGTTGAGCTTGAGTTACACCTTCCTCTTGTTCAACTAACACACGCTTTTTATTTAACTCGGTAACTTCCAACTCACGTTGAGTATTAATATCTGCTTTACCAATTTCTTGTTCAGCTTGTTTTTGAGCCACTTCTGCTTTAGTACGCTCTTCAGCTTGAACCTTCTGAGTTTCAGCTTCTTCACGTGCTTTAGTAGTCTCAATTTCACGTTTTTGTCTATTTTCAGCATCAGCTCTTTGACGCTCTAAAGCTAAAGTAGCCTCTTGAGTTTCAACATTTTTCTTAGTAATCGCTAAATCTTTATCGCGATCCAATTCATTCGTTTTAACAATTTCAGAAGAAGTTCTTTCAACAATCTTACGGATACCTTCTGCATCCATAATATTAGTATTCTTTAAATGCTCAATTGGTGTTTGATCTAAGTAGTCAATCGCAGCATCTTCTAGTGAATAACCATTAAGATCTTCACCGATTGCTTGCATAATTTCATCACGAAAACGCTTACGATCAGCAAATAACTCTTCAAAATTAAATTTCTTACCTACTGTTTTTAATGCTTCAGAAAATTTAGCATTAAATAAAGTAGCTACTGCTGTATGATCTGAGGCACGGTCAGCGCCTACTGATTTAGCTACTTTCAACACATCCTCTTGAGTGGCATTTACTTTAAGATAAAAAGCTACTGTAATATCAGCACGAATATTATCTTTACAGATTAAACCCTCTGTACCACGGCGATCAATATCCAAAGTAATCAAAGAAATTTTCATAAATTCCTTTTTATAAATCACTGGATAAACTAATGCACCAGTAAAAGTTACTTTAGGTATTGAAGATAAGGTATTAACAATCAATGCTGTACCTTGTGGCACTTTAATATAAAAAGACTTTACTATAAGTACACTAACTATAATAAGCCCTACAACAGCCGCAGCTATTATGCCAACAACAGCTAAAATTGACGAAAACATTATAATGACTCTCCTACTCCAAATATAACAATGTTAAAACTTGTTTTAGTTTAAATAAGTAACTTTAATTATTTCTTAATAACTCATTAAGAAATAATTTTTTCTTTCTTTAGGATATTTATTGTTTCAGAAAACCTATAGCTATCTCTTCTATTAGATAGCCATTTAAATCCTCTCCAACTAATATAAGAACCCCAACCCTAAACCTCAAAGAACTCTCTAAATCTTGTACATCAACCAACTATAACAATCAATTTAAAAACTCAGCAATATACTAATTATTCAAGTAATTCTCTATTCAAAAAGAATTTAATTTTCTTTCTAATAATTGCTTGATAACTCTCTATCATTTGTTTGATTTTTCTAGACAAATCTTGCTGCTGCTCAATAATTAATTTTAACCGTCTTTCCAATACTTTTTTCTGTTCCACATCCCACATATGTCGGGCTTCTTGTTGCTGTTCAAATAACTTTGGATTAGTTTGTTCTAACTTATCCAATGAGGTTAGTTCTACTTTATCAATATTCATATACTCCAGATTATAACCGTCTAATTGATTAGCTAATTGTGCAATGATTGCTTTACGCACCTTTCCCTGATCTTTCTCCAACATCTCTAAAGGAAGTTGTTCTACTAGCTTTCTCACAATATTAGTTACGATAGGAGTCAGCGCCTTACTTACCGCTGACGCATTTGCCACATCAGCCACACCCACTCTTTTAGCAGCCATTAATACTGATTCAGGAGAAAAATTAACACACAAGTTATAACTAATAACAATATCTAATAACAATTTTTCCTTACAAAACAGTCCATTACTATCCAAATAGGCTGTTTTAATCTGTACTGGTAAAATCTCCATTAACTGCTTTTTATCGGTAGGAAATGTCACTACATTTGAAAAATACACTTTTTGATCATTTACAATCAATGCAAAGTTTTGTGGCACTTGGGTATAAAATAGTTTAAAGAAAACAATAATACCCACTACTAATAGAATTATAGATATGAATATGGTTATAACTAAAGCAGTCACTCTATTCCCCTACTATAAGCCATTAAACTCATCTTCACTAACCACTCTATAAGCACCATCTTCTAGATATTCAATCAATACAACTCTATCATTTCTTTGTAAAGTTAATGATTCATCTGCTCTAATTCTTAAATGAAGTCCAGCTCCTTTATCATCATAAATAGCCTCCCCAAATGTTTCTGTTACCTTACCCGATCTAACAATGGCAACTTGTCCAATGAGTGATGCTGCTGAAGTTGCGTTTTGCTCTTCATTTAATTTTTTAAAGATTCTACGTAAAGGCTTACATGTCCATCCGGTTAAATAGGCAGCAGGAAAGATAGAGGCTAAAAAAATAACGATACCAACTGGAATTTGTAATATCCCAAGCGGTATACTAAAAAGCAGTAACTGAGCAAAATAACAAAGCGCCCAACCAATAAAAAAGAATACAGTCAAAATAATGGTTAAAGGGACTGAGTCCAAACCTAACTTCATTAAAAAGCCAGCGAACCATCCACCTTGAATATCACCCGTATGAGTAACATCTAAATGACCATCTGAGCCATCTACCCCACCAATATCTGTATCTACACCACCAAAATCTAAGACATCAATATCTAATAGACCTAAGGCAGCAACTCCCCAGAAAATAACAGCTACAAATATCAGAAAAGTATAAATAATTGTAGGAAAAGAAGAGATAGTACTAAAAAAAAGTTCCATTATTATCTGAGCCTCCCCAATAAATAGCTCAACTATTCTATCCTAGCAATAGCCACTTACATAGATTTAATTCATGTAAGTGGCTTCTTTTTCCATAAATTAAGATGAAGTTTTAGCTTGCTGCTTTTTCTTCAATCTTTCTAACACATCATTGGCACTACCTTCTTTAGCTAAGAAACCTGCCTCACGAAGTTTGCTATCTAATGCATCATCTGTTTCCATACTTTCTATTTCACTAGCAGCTTCCATTCTAGCACTACGCTCAGCTTGTTTCTTTTTAATACGCTCTAAAGACTCCAATGCAGTATGCATTTTATTTTGTGAGCCTGAATAACGACTAGCTACAGTGGCTTGTGCTTTTTGTACGCTTTCTGTCGCTTTAACGGTATCTACTTGCTGTTTCAAACGTTTAATATTAGCCTCTGATTGAGTAATTGCTTTACGTAAATCAGCTGCACTCTTAGAATATGCACTTTCAGCTTCACGTTCAGACTCAAAAGCAGCTTCTAAATTAGCAATTTTCTCTGCTACTTCATGAGCTAGTTTTTCATCTTCCGCTTCTAACGCTTTAAATGCATAACCTTCATACTCATCAATCTTAGCTTGTGTTTTCTTAACACGTTCTGCTGCTAATTTTTGTTTAGCCATAATTTCAGCTAAAGCTTCTTTAGATTTGCGTAACTCAGCATCTGCATCACGGATTTCTTGGTCTAAAATACGTAATGCCTGTGTGTCAATAATTGCTTCACCTGCTTCGTGAGCACCGCCGCGTAACGCAGTAATTAATTTGCTCCACACACCCATCTCTCATTCCTCCTCAATTAAACTTTTAAGTAATTTTCAAAAGCTTCCGTTGCTTTAATTACGTTATCTGACAATATTTCAATTTCAAACATTATATTTGAAAGACTTGATTCAGAACTTAGTGCTCCAAACATAATATAAAAATCATTTTCAGCAAGTTTTTCGATACCTATAGTCGATAAGGGGAAAAACTTATGTGTTCTTAATACTTCTTCATTAAATGTATTAACATCTTTTACTGCATCTGTTGGCCACAAAATACTTTCTACAATGATTTGTTCACCAACAACACTAATAAATACGGGTAAATCACCGAACTCGTGCATGATAATGTGTAAACTTGGGTCTGTCCCCTGTACCAATTCAACACTAGCACCGCCATTTTTAAATAGTTCAACGGCAGATAAAGCATCGAATAATTTATTACTAGTCCACATTGAAACAGCTGCTGTCATATTACTCTCCTGTGATAATGATTGAGTCATTCCTGCTGGTTGACGTAACTGTTTTTCAACGTTCAGTAACATGCGAGCATGCTCTGGCAGTATCCAAACTTCTTTTTTTATCAACCCCTGCTCTCGCAAACGTTGACGGTATAGTCGTTGATAATGTGCTGATGTTTTTGTATCCATGGCGTTACTATATCACTCACATGTAATATTTTCAATATCATTACATGTAAAAATTTATAAAATAATTTAAAAGATAAAATACTAATACAATTAATAAATTGGATAATAAAAACCAAGATGGGCTAGTAAAGTTTTTATTAACACTGCAAAATAATACAATGAATCCAGATAATATTCCTACCTTTTATTCATCTTTTTCTAAACAATGGGTTTTTCCTTTTGTAATGGAAAATGTTTGTTTATATCACTGCCGATTTAATCAACAACACTTTTCAGATATAGCTTATAAACAGCATGATATTAAACAGCCATCAGCTTTATATCATGCCGCCCAAAAACGTAATGCTGAATATTTAATTGGTCGGCTGTGTGCAAGAGAAGCCTTAAAAAATTTAAACATTAATGGCTATCCTTTATCAAGTGAAGATAAAAGCCCACAGTGGCCCCTTCTAAGCTGTGGCAGTATCACTCACAGTCACCATGTAGCTGCTGCAATCGTAGCTCTAAAAACACATTGGCAATGTTTAGGATTAGATATTGAATTTTTGATTTCTGAGCAACGCAGTAAAAAACTATTAACTACTATTGTTAACCAAAATGAACAAAAACTAATAGGCAAAGATATTAGTCTATTTACTACGCTTGCATTTTCAATTAAAGAAAGCCTATTTAAGGCATTGTATCCCATTACACTCAAGCGTTTTTATTTTGAGCATGCCGAAATCATTGATTGGAATACTAGCGGGCAAGTTACCCTTAAATTACTGATTGATCTATCTGATAAGTGGCAAAAGGGAACATTAATTACAGGCCAATACTGTATAAAAGACAACTATATTTGGAGCTTAATAGGAATAGACAGCTAGGCGCGTTAAAAACCAATTATTTTAACAGTTGCCCAATAGCCAAGGCCACCACTTATTAATAGAATTAAAGTCATTGGTATAATAGTAGAAACATGGTATTGCTCCATTAATCCCATTTGCCAATTAATTAAACGAATAATAAACCAACAATAGACACAAAAGAATGCAAAAAAAGCCCAATCATACAAAGCACTAGATAATAATGCGACAACAATAAATAAACCTACTCCAAGCTCTTCAGCAATAGAAGTTTTCCAATATTTTAATAAAGAGATGGCTACTATATTAGTTATACTTACTACTGCACAAGCCCAAACAAATTTACTATCAAACGATATAAAAGACACTAACCATAGCAATGCGAAAACTATTGCAAGTAACAATAAAGCAAAAGCCATAAAGTTTAAAATCTTCAAAGACCTTATATTGTTCATTTATTACCCCCAATAAAGCTTTATATATATTACTAATAATATGTTACTTTTTATAACAAACATATTAAACAATAGGAGAATAAAATTAATTGCCTTTAGCTGAAGAAAAAAATAACTAGAAAATCACAAATAATTCATTTGATTACCAACTCAGCCAAACTATATAAAAATCCAGTACCCGCAATAGCTAATAATACGATACCAGATATTAGCACGATGATATTCTTAATATTATTTGAGGCTAATTTCCTTATAAATAATATATAGATACCCAAAATCACAAAATCTAACAGAATCCATAATAATGTTAATAAAAAGATACTTTTATTGAATGAATCCGTTATCTTTATAAATTGCGGGAAAAAAGACACAAAGAAAATAATATCTTTAGGATTAGAGAGTCCTACTAAAAAACCACTTAGCAAGCCTCCCTTCTTAAAAGATTTACTTGTTGTACTGGTTATATTATCTTCAGATGTCAATTCAGTTGTAGCAAGTGACTTTATTTCTAAAGCTTCTTTAATTGACGAAATAGCAATATAACCAATAAACAAGCAACCGAATAGACTAATCGTATGAAATAATTTTGGACTAATAACAAGACTAGTTGAAATAATAAAGACAGCAACAAAAATTAATACTAAAGAAGCCCAATTGGTACCAAGTATTGTACCAAAAGCTTTATATGGCCCTGATTTTAATGCAGTATTAACCACTAAAAAAACAACAGGGCCAGGCGTTGCAATTAACATTAATGTTGTAATTACGTAAATCGTTAACAAACTCATATCCATTACTGCTATTTCCTTATATGTAATGGACACTTCTTAAGCTCAAGTCCGCCCTGCTCTTCTAATTGATATTGACGCCACTCGTAATTCTCTTTCTCGCCATAGAATCCTAATGTTGAGGGAGTTACACCATTATTATAGACACTGATTCTTTTTCTTATTTTTTCTCTAACTGTCTTTCCACCTCTAGAAGCAGCACTAGCAACTTCATCAAAGTTTTCTCTGGGATTAATTACTAAAACAATATGCTCACCTAAATTTCTACTTTTCATCACTTCATGTTTAGGACAGCTTATATTCACAAATAAAGGAACGCCATTAAAACAAAATGACCAATTTTCATCTTCAGTATTATGAGACACATCTAACGGCCATGGCGCTTCATCTTGATCATGCAGTTCCTGCAAAACATTCCATGCATAATTGTGCTCATCAGATAAACTGCTAAAAGCATTTCTTTCAAAGAAGATAACTAAAGGACTATATATTCTATCCCTAGCAGGAATATTTTTTACAAACTCTGTATATTCATGAAAACAGTTAGTTAAATCTTCACTAGGTCTATTAATAGAAGAGAAAAACAAATAGAACTGTTTTAACTTAATAGATTTTTTACCAAATAAACATGGAAAATTATCATTTTCCATTGCATCTTCAAATTGTCCTAATGCTCTAAGCATCCAAACCCTAAAAAAGGGACTTTGTAAAAAGCTATCACCACATAACTCATTACGTTTAATCATGTATTTGTAAATAGAATCCACGATTTTCACCTCACGCAAAAGCAATTAGACTTTTTTCCTATTCGCGTAAGATAATGCTGATTTATTTGCCTATTGAAAAACGCAAAAATTTATGGCTTACTATGACTTTTAATCATGATCATTAAAATATGACTAAATCTATTCCCCCACTTTATGCTCTTCGTGCATTTGAAGCTGCTGCTAGATATTGCTCTTTTACTCAAGCTGCTAATGAACTATCTTTAACACAAAGTGCTATTAGTAGACATATAAGAACTCTTGAGGATATTCTTGGCTACAATTTATTTGAAAGAAATGGTCCTAAGCTAACGCTAACAGACCAAGGAAAGACCTTAGCACAAGAGTTAAAGCTTGGTTTTGCTATTATTGAACGTGCTTGTCTATTATTTAGAGATAATCCTAATACCATTAGGCTTAAAGTACCCTCAACACTAACTGCACGTTGGTTATTAAAAGCAGTTAATATATTCAAAAAAGAATACCCTACTTACCCTGTGCAGCTATCCAGCATATGGATGGATATTGATACTGTTGACTTTTACTCTGAACCTTATGATTGTGCAATATTATTAACAGATGGTAACTTTGGACCCAGCTATAACTGCTTTAAATTATTTGATGAATGGCTAATTCCTATTTGCTCTCCTTCTTACCATCCTCAGGAAAAAAAGTTAACAATTAATGACTTAGATCAACTGGAATTATTACACCCCTCTTTTGATCGTAGAGATTGGAAAAGATGGCTTAATCGCTTAAATTTACTGGATAAAGTTGATATTAGACGAGGCCAAGTATTTGATACTTTAGATCAAGGAATTTCAGCTGCATTACAAGGTATTGGAATATCCACCAATGATTTAATGCTTGTTTCACAAGAACTTTTTCAACAACACTTATATCTTCCATTCCCAAAAGCTGTTTCTACAGGTGATGGTTATTACATGGTTTGGCCTAAAGGCAATCCAAAAGAAAAAGCATTATGTTTATTAAAAGATTTTCTTATAAATGAACTTCCTCCACTTTACACAGAGGGAGTAACCTTCTTTGAACTATCTTAAAGATGCTTACAACGTTTCATCTTTATATCTTATAAATAAAGCCTAAGCTATCCACGTAGGTTACTTAGGCTTGTATTTATAATTACTATTTATTTTTACGACTAGCTAATACTTTATTTAATACCTCAAGACCTGCCTCAGCTTCTTGCTTACCAACAGATGTTCCAATAATTGATAAGATTTCTTTTATCTGTGCTTCTGTCAAACCTACATTCATTCCCATATTCATATGAGACTGTAACATAGGCTCCAAACCCTTTAAGCTAGAAAGAGCAGCAATAGTTGCAAGCTCCCTATCTTTATAGCTAAGCACATCCCGCTCAAAGATATCTGCAAATAAATGTTCCTTTAAAAAAGTTTCAATCTCTGGAGCAAATGCACCAAAACCAGATGTTTTACCAGGATCTTGCCGACCTGTTAAACTTTCCAGTACTTTCTTACCTCTTTCATATTTACTACCTTCAGCCGTAATAGGAGATGCTTCACGGCCCTGGTTATCTTTAATACCTTGTGCCTTTCTTTCATCAACTACTGATATAAAAGTATTAATACCATTTAAACTTCTTGGAAAACCTGCATAAGCATACATCTGTACTAAAACTTCTTTAATTTCATTAATAGTTAAGCCTGCATCTAAGCCTTCAGCTAGTGCCACCTTTAACTGTGGCAAATCACCTGTAGCTGTTAATGCGGCAATAAGCGCAAGCTTTTGCTGTTTAACTGTCAAACTATAATTATTATCCTGCACAGTATTCGCCTCAATAATATTTATAAAACCAAATATCGAGATAAAAACTATTGTTAGCAAAGAAATAAGTTTTTTCATTATTCCTCCTACCATAATCAATAGAACAAAAATAAAACTCAGTTAGCTATTTTTTAGAGAAGCCATATCAATAACAAAACGATATTTAACATCACTTTTTAACATTCGTTTAAAAGCTTTATCGATATCTTGCATAGTAATTAATTCAATATCAGCAGTAATTCCATGTTTACCACAGAAATCCAACATCTCTTGAGTTTCTGCTATACCACCAATTACCGAACCAGCCACTGCTTTACGTCCCATAACTAGAGGAGCAGTATTTAAAGTTGGTTGTATATCGCCTAAAAAACCTACCAATACAATGGTGCCACTCAATGATAAAGTTGGAATATATAGATTAATATCATGTACATAAGGAACAGTATCAATAATTAAATCAAACTGACCATTAGCCGCTGCCATTTGTGTTTCATCTGTAGAAATAACAATGTTATCTGCACCTAAACGCTTCGCATCCTCCTCTTTACCTGGAGAACGTGTAAATAAGGTAACATTAGCGCCCAATCCTTTAGCTAGCTTTAATGCCATATGACCAAGACCACCAAGGCCTACTACAGCTACTCTGCTACCTTTCTTAACTTGCCAATGCCTTAATGGCGACCATGTAGTAATACCAGCACATAAAAGTGGTGCTGCTCCTGCTAAATCTATTCCCTCAGGAACTTTTAAAACAAACTTATCTGAAACAACAATTTTTTCAGAATATCCACCATATGTAGGCATATGATCATGTCGATCAAAACTATTATAAGTAAGCGTGTTGCCTTCCTCACAATATTGTTCTAAACCTGCTTGACAAGGGTTACAATGCTGACAAGAATCAACCATGCAACCAACGCCCACATGATCTCCTACTTTAAAACGTGTAACCTCTTTTCCAACACTAAGCACTCGACCAATAATCTCGTGTCCAGGTACTACAGGATAATTTGTAGTCCAATCTTCATTTACATGGTGTAAATCAGAATGACAAACTCCACAATAAAGAATTTCAATGACTACATCATCTGAACGTGGCTCACGACGCTCAAAGTTATAAGGTGCTAAAGGCGATTTAGCAGTTTGCGCTGCATAGCCAAGAACTTTCATTGTCATTATTTTCTCCACATGAATAACTTTTATGAAATACGAAAAATCAATACTAGATAAATGAAATTAATAGGTATGCTATTGATCTGTATTCATTTCTTTTACATTTAACAATTTAACAGATTTATTTTTATTTTATTAGATAGCATTTCGTATATAGAGTTATGAAATAAATTCATAAATAAGATTTAAAAAGCTAGATTATGCTAATTAATTATTTTTACTCCCCCTTATATCGTAAAGCTTCTACTAACAATTTAAATGCGGGTGATGACTGACGACGATTTGGATAATACAAATAGTATCCAGGAAAATATGAACACCAATCATCCAACACACTTATAAGCTCACCTGTAGCAATATAAGGACGGGCTAAATCTTCTGGCACATAAGCTAAACCTAAGCCAGCCAAAGCTGCCTCTAACCGTTGTGAGGTTAAATTAAATGTTAACTGTCCTTGCACACGTATTTTTTGCTCATAGCCCTCTTTTTCAAACTCCCATGCATAGATACTGTCATAGGTAGGAAGACGTAAATTAATGCAATTATGGTTGATTAAATCTTGTGGTGTGTTTGGTATAGGGTACTCTTTAAAATAGTCAGGTGTTGCAACCACAGCCATACGCATATCTGGGCCTATACGCACTGCAATCATATCATTTGCTATTAACTCACCTGTTCTAACCCCTGCATCATATCGCTGTTTTACAATATCGATCATTCCATAATCCACTGTAAGCTCAACATTAATATCAGGATAGTGTCGTAAAAATTCCTTTAACTTTGGCCAAACAGCTATATTAGCTGGATGCTCTGCAGCACTAATACGAATAGTTCCAGCAGGTTTATCACGCAATTCGCTTAAAGCTGCTACTTGAGCTTCAATTTCTGCATAATGCGGCCCTACTGTTTGTAACAAACGCTCCCCTGCTTCAGTAGGTGAAACACTACGCGTTGTCCTAGTTAACAACCTTAAATTAAGCCTAGACTCTAAGCCTCTGATAGTATGACTTAAAGCAGACTGAGAAACACCAAGCTGAGCTGCCGCTCGGGTAAAACTACGCTCCCTTGCGACCACTAAAAAAACCAAAATATCATTAAAGTTTTCACGTTGCATTGATGAATTTTCCTCATAAGTCTATGCTAATTATACCATCTAATAATAGGCAATTATATCTGCTAAATTTATGATCAATACTGTAAGAAATAATAGATAAAAGGTTTAGTCATATGAAAATTATACAAAACGGCTCACAAGCCTCTACCGTAGGTTCATCCGATTACTTTACTGGCACTGTACGTATTGATCCACTTTTTCAACCTGAAGGTCATGCTCGCGCTAGCGGAGCTACTGTCACTTTCGAACCAGGTGCTAGAACAGCATGGCATACTCATCCCATAGGTCAAACTTTAATAGTTACTGCTGGCTCAGGTTTAATACAACTTTGGGGAGAACCTATTCAAAAAATTCAGCCTGGTGATGTAGTTTGGATTCCTGCTGGGGAAAAACATTGGCATGGTGCCACCCCTACTACGGCTATGACGCATATCGCTATTCAAGAACAAATAGATGGCAAAGCAGTAGACTGGCTAGAACAGGTTAGTGATAGACAATACCAAACAGAATAACTAAAAGCAAAATCTAATGAGGAAGAAAAAATGAAACTTTGGCTAGTAACACTTACATCCATTACCATAGCAACCTCAGTTAATAGTTATGCCGAATTAGTAAATAAAAATATAACTGAACAGCAACAGATTATTACAAACCTAAAGTCACAATCCGCTATAAAAGGCTCTGAACAGTACTTTACAGGCAATGCATATATTGATCCTCTATTTAACCTAGATAATCCTTCACGATCTGTTGCTTATGTTACTTTTGAAGCAAACGCCCGTTCTGCATGGCATACCCACCCTAAGGGGCAGTTACTGGTTGTAACTGCTGGAAAAGGCCTAACTCAACAATGGGGCGGCACTGTACATGAAATAAAACAGGGTGATGTTATCTGGTGTCCACCAAATATTAAACACTGGCATGGCGCCACACCCAACAGCTCAATGACTCATCTTTCTGTTGTAGAAGATATCAATGGTAATAATGTGAAATGGATGGAAAAAGTAACTGATGAGCAGTATAAAAAATAAATCATCTAATCAGCTATAGATGATTTATTTTTAAAAAGCAGATAGTAATTTGGAATTAAAATTATTGAATTAATTCACAGTCTAATAGAATGTTAGTTTTTAGAAGCTTACTTATTGGACAGATATTTTTTGCTAAAGTAGCTAACTCAAAAAATTGTTCTTTAGAAATATTAGGAATTTTTGCTTTAACATATATATGTGAGCTTGTGACTTCATGTGTAGTATCATCAATTGTTACCTCTACACGAGTCTCTAATTGTTTGAAATCAAATCCTTCTTTTTCAAATACTATTTTAAACATTGAAGAGTAACAATCAGCATGTGCAGCAGCAATAAGCTCTTCTGGGCTTGTTTCTTTGGATACATTTTCTATATAACGAGTTTTATAAGTATGATGTAATTTATTAAGAGCATTACTGCCAGTAGTTATAACGCCCTCCCCTTCATTTAAAGAGCCATTCCATTCACTAGTTGCAAAACGCTTCATATGACACCTTTAGAAAATATAGTTTTAGATACTGTATACAATTTTTCATTTACATTCAATATAGACAAGTAGATTATGATTGGAAACTTATAGATACAGCAGATAAATATGTATAAGCTAGATTTTTTAATAAAAATGCTCAAATTCATATAGGGATGAAAAGATAATTTTTTCAACATATATTATACAGAAAAAAGCCTAGTTAATTAATTTAACTAGGCTTTATATGTAATGCATAAGATGAACCTCATACTTATTTTCATAAAACGCATTAATACAATTTTATTAACACATAAATATTAAAAGCGATAGCTGTAGCCTAAGTTGAGTTGTCGTTGTTGAAATCTACTACCTTTAGTATATTCTGCATCTAGGTAGATATTATGATTTTTATTAAGGTTAATGCTTCCACCTATACCACCACTTCTCCAATTACCTTTAAGCTTATAGTTATGCTTGCTTCCATTCAATCTATAGGCTGCAAGGCCATCCATTTCTCGAAAGAAGTTGGTTTTTAGGTAAATATTAAAAGGTGTTAGGCCTGTTGATTGATAACCCAGATTTAGCCCGAGCCTACCTTGAGTAGTATGGTAATCACTTAAGTATATTTTAAGGCCATTACTAGCATTGATATGAACACTACTTTGATAACCATATGTAAGTTGCGCTTGTGGCTCAATATAAACTCCCTCTTTTTGTTGATTAAAGATTATTCGCTTACCTATTTCTAAAGAGGCGGTATAACCTTGAGTTTTGCCATTACCTTTAATTTCCATCCCAGTTGTATCTTTGACATTAAAATGGTTATGGATATAGTTGTATTTGAGTAGGGTATCTAGATAGATACCATTATTATTATAATAAGTGGCATAGAAACCCACATGGTAGTTTTTTACTGTACCATTTCCTTCTTGATAATTAGGATTACCTTGCGTATAACCTACGACACCACCAACTATTAAATCAGACTTGTTAAAGTCAAGTTTGGTATCTATACCACCTTGAGTGCCTATATAGGGCATATCGAAACCAGCAACCCCTTGCCCACTAAATAAATTTAATTTACCACCATAGCTTCTTAACCAGAAACCTGTATTAGTGTTTTCAGGTTGATTTCGAAGATCACCTAATCGTTGTAGTAGGGTTTGGTTTTCTATATAGTTAGAAAAGTAACCTGTATTAAAGAAACTAACGCCTGCATTGGCGGTGCTTGTTAATGCTTTACCAGTCGCATAAAGTTTCCAATTTGTGCCATCTTTAATAAGTCTATATTGGTAACCACCTGCTTCAACCGCATTTGTTAGAGAAAAATCACTTATTCCATCCTCTGTTTTTACAACAATTAATTCTTCAGTACCATTAGTTGGACTTGAAGCATTATTATTAATAGATAATTTATGAGAGCCAGAACTATTATCCGTAATATTTAATAAGTCACCAGTTAAGTTACCAACATCTGCTTTCATTGCAAAAGTACCTGCACCTGAAAGGTCTTTGGTTGTAAGGGTAATGGGTGTAGAGAATGAGCTGGAGTTAAATTGCACAATACCGCCTGTATTTTCCATAGACTGTATGCTATTATCGGTAGTAAATATCCATTTACCTGATTTGCTTAGATTAAGTTCATTAACATTGGTTGTATTACCATTAAGTTCAGAATTAGTATTAATTGATAAATTAAGTATTCCACCTGTAACTGAAGTAGCTGTACCATTGGCTACAGTATTATTGTTAAGCGTGATATTGGCTTCACCGCTCCTAGAAACCGCTATTGCTCTACCAATTCCGCTATTTAAGATGGTTGAGTCAAGATCTATATTAGTCTTTCCACTTAAAACCGCTATTCCTACTGAAGATTTAGATGATAAGCTGGTATTAGAAACCGTTACAGTCCCAGTATTTGCTTGAGTCATTAAAGCATAAGCATCTTGTCCTAATACTTCAATTATGGAATTTTTTACATTAGCATTACCTAAAACTCCCACTGAAACCCCATTAGATTGTGTACCTATAGTTTTAATCGTTGTTCTATCCAATGAAATTGTTGCATTGTTTACAGCAGAGCCAAATGCAAAGGTGCCGCTGGTTTCTATGGTTGTATCGGTTACATTAATACCCCCCCCTTCTGTCGCATATATTCCAAAAGCATCATCACCAATAGTGTTAATTTGTGAATTAGTTAGGTCTATTGCTCCTGAAGCTCTAGTGTGAACACCATAACCTTGTATTCCTGTTGTATTAATAATTACATTATTAGCTGAAACTAATGAGCTATTATTAGAGTATTGACCTACACCCATACTAAACAAAGCCGCTGAGTCGTAACCTGTCGTTTTAATAATAGTCCCGTTTTTTAAATCTACTTTACCTCCTTGATAAGCCAATACACCATGATTTTGATTATTTTGAACTGTTATAGAACCTCCATCCATAGTAATTGAAGATCTCTTAGTCGTTGATTCACCATTAGCCAAAATACCATATCCTGATCCTGATCCTGCGGGAGCAGTTAAAGTAATGGTTGTATCCTTTAAATTAATTTCTCCACCACTAGCAGTGTAAGCTCCAGAAGTTTGTTGTAAACTAGAACTTAAATTTAAATCAAGACCATTAATGACAGAATTAGAGGAAGAAACAAGAGCAGAATTATTCAACCCTGTAGTAGTTGATTCATAAGTCTTTGACGATAAATTATGTGCTCTTCCGTCATTTGCTACATAGTTGGCTGAATAACTAGGATTGTTAATTAATAAATAGCTGATAAACAAAGGGGCATAATTAAATTTTTTATTTATTTGTTTCATAATAATTATCCTTATAATAAGCAAAAAATCACCAGCAATGTATCAATCACATTGCCAATAACAAATCCTCTCTTAACTTAAATTTACTCATCTAAATCAGTAGAATATTTCAAATAAAACTAAAAGATTTAGAATCTATAAAATATTACAAAGAGAATGAAAAACATTTCCTATTACAGAATTAGCCTAATAAGCCAATTAACTTTCTTAGTTATTGTTATATAAAATCAATTACTTAAAGCTTTATAAAATAATATTTAAGATAAAAAACTTATGTTGTTTTTTAAAGTTAGATATTTTCGCAGGGCACATATTAAATTATTTTTTTAAATAAACTTAATAACTCATATTAAATCGAATTAATTATACTTTTGTCTATAAAAGTAAACAACAGTTAATAAGTTTATTTTGATAAAAAGGGAGGGAGATTTTAACAATAGGCCTATACAAAACATCTAAACTATGCCTTGTTGAGTTAATAGAATCTAATAGATAATATAAACATGTTATTAGTTAGTTTTTTCCCTATTCATCTTCTTATGAGCAGTTTGTAGAAGAAACTAAAAATAGCCACAACCACCATTATAAAATTATTAACTAGGTAGAGGGGAATAATTAAAAGTTATCCCCTTTTTTATGTTGGCCGCCCCTATAGGCTTTTTTTATACCCGCGAAATTAAAAATTAAAATAGAGTTTAAATTGGGGGTTAAGTAAATCTTTAAAAGAAAAAAGCCTAGTTAAATTAATTAACTAGGCTTTATATTTGGTGCAGAAGATGGGACTCGAACCCACACGACCTACGGTCACTACCACCTCAAGGTAGCGCGTCTACCAATTCCGCCACCTCTGCACTATCTGGTTTAATTAATAATGTACCTTAGCTACCTTCTGTAGGTTTTGCTGGTTCATGATTAATTTGATTATCTGTTTCTGTTTGATCTACTGTTACATTAGGTGCCGAGTTTAACTCTACTGCTCCATTTGCACTAGGTGCAGGTGCATGATCTACTGCTGGAACTTCATCTACAACTGGCTGTTGTGGTTGAGTAACTGGCTGAGTAACAGCAGGAGCAACTTTATCAAATAAACTAGCTGAGGATTTAGATTTAGCATAGTAAGCTAAACCAATACTGGTAATAAAGAAAACAGCAACTAAAACAGCTGTTGTTCTACTTAGAAAATTAGCAGAACCTTGGCTACCAAAAACTGTATTTGAAGCACCACTACCAAAAGATGCTCCCATATCAGCACCTTTACCATGTTGTAGTAATACTAAAACAATAACACCTATAGCAACTAATAAATGAACAATAACAATAACTGACTCTAATAACATTATTTATTTCCTGCTATGCGATAAATCGCACCAAATTCATCTGCGTTGAGAGAAGCGCCACCAATTAGGCCCCCGTCAATATCAGGCATTGCAAATAATGCTTGTGCATTATCTGCTTTAACACTACCGCCATACAAAATCTGTATTTTTTGGGCAATAGCTTCATTCTTTTCAGCAATTAGTGATCTTATAAAACTATGCACTTCTTGCGCTTGTTCAGGCGTTGCCGTTAAACCAGTACCAATCGCCCAAACAGGCTCATAGGCAATAATAGCATTAGCCAAAACATCAATACTTAAAGTATCCATTATACTATTAAGTTGCGAAGTAATCACGGCAAATGTTTGATTATTTTCTCGCTGTTGCTGGGTTTCCCCAATACATAATACTGGCTTTAACTGTTGCGCTTGGGCAGCCTTAAACTTTTCAATCAATATTGAATCTGTATCACCCAATAATAAACGACGCTCAGAATGACCTATTAATACTAATTGGCACCCTACATCAACTAGCTGACTAGCTGCAATTTCACCTGTTAAAGCTGCTTCTTTGGACTCTATTGCACAATCTTGAGCACCTATTATAATCGGTGTATCTTTTAGTGATTGTACTGCCTCAACAATAAATAATGCTGGAGGAAACACAGCAATATCTACTTGCTGTTGCCATGTAAGATTTACTAATCCTGCTAACAATGCTTTAACACTAGCACTGTTACCATGCATCTTCCAATTACCTGCTACTAGTAGGCGACGCATACTTAACCTCGTCTATTAAGTTGGGCGCAAATATTACCCAAGCTAGCCCAAAGTAGCAAGTAAAAACTGTCGGATAATAATTTATTTTTCAACAAACGCACGTTCTATTAGGTAATCAGCAGGGTCGCCCATACGTGGTGAAATTTTCATTCCAAAACTATCAAGCACTTGACAGGTTTCTTCTAGCATGGAGGGACTACCGCACACCATAGCACGATCATGTTCTGGATTAATTGGTGGTAAGCCAATATCTTTAAATAATTTACCAATACGCATTAAGTCAGTAAGACGACCATTATTTTCAAACGGTTCACGAGTCACTGTTGGATAGTAAATTAACTTTTCTTTCACCATCTCACCAAAAAATTCATTTTCTGGTAATTGTTTAGTGATAAAGTCATAGTAACCCAATTCACTGATATAACGTACCCCATGAACTAAGATGACTTTTTCAAAGCGCTCATAAACTTCAGGATCTTGAATAAGGCTCATAAAAGGTGCTAAGCCAGTACCTGTGCTTAAAAAATATACATTTTTACCTGGTAATAAATCACCTGTAATTAATGTACCTGTTGGTTTACGGCTAACCAATAATTCATCACCCACTTTTAAATGTTGCAAACGAGAAGTGAGTGGACCGTCTTGTACTTTAATACTATAGAACTCTAAATGATCTTCATAATTTGGGCTAGCGACACTATAAGCACGCGTCAACGGCTTACCATCTACCTGTAAACCGATCATTACAAATTGGCCATTTTGGAAACGCAATCCTGGGTCACGTGTAGTCTTAAAACTAAATAAGGTGTCATTCCAATGATGAACGCTTAGCACACGCTCTGTGGCCATTTTACTCATCAAAAACTCCTAACAATTAACAGAAAAATAATGAAAATTAGTTTATTGATAACAATTATCGTTAACAATACTATAACAAATTAATTATGGTGGCACACTATAAGTGAGTTCTGTAATGAAGAAAAGCACTTATATAGTATAATTTGATCTTAGCTTATTAGTTGCTCTTATAACCAATTAATCTTTAGAGGTATTTTATTGTTATTTTTGGTTATGAGTAACCAACCGGAATAGCTAGTTACTCAATACGATTATTTACCTTTACGACGTTTACCCTCTTCATCCGCTGCACAAATTGCTGCTAGCACAGTTTGTGGATTGATCTCAGTGGCAATGTTAAAGATGGTCTCACCTTCTGCACAAGCTAACTGCGCTACTTTTAACAACTCTTCTTGAGTTACATTAGTTAAGCCAATATCAGCTAAAGTAGTAGGTAATCCTACTGCTTCACAAAAAGAATATGCTTCATCAATTACGTCAGGCGATCTATCTGTTAACATCAATAAACTTAACGTACCAAAAGCAACCTTCTCACCATGCCAGTAATGATGGGTAGGTTCAAGTGCTGTAAATCCATTATGAATAGCGTGAGCTCCTGATAATCCACCACTTTCAAAACCAAGTCCTGATAATAAGGTATTGGCTTCTATTACTCTTTCTAATGCAGGTGTCACTACTTGCCTTTTAACTGCTTGTACTGCTAATACCCCATATTCTAATAAGGTTTCATAACAAAAATTAGCTAAGTTATAAGCTGTAAACGAACCTTTACGGCCAGTCATATTAGGTGAATTACTAATATAACAATCTTCTGCTTCAAACCAAGTTGCTAATGCATCCCCCATACCCGACACAAGGAAACGAGCAGGTGCTTGTGCAACAATTTGGCTATCAACTAAAACTAATCGTGGATTTTCTTTAAATGTTACAGCGCGCTTATACTCACCTGTAGTGGTGTAAACCACAGCTAAACCACTACAAGGCGCATCGGTAGAAGCCAATGTAGGTACAACAACAACAGGACGATTAATGCTATCTGCTAAATATTTGGCTGTGTCTATTGTTTTACCACCACCCATTCCAACCACAACATCAGGAATATTATCTTTAGACTGTGCTATTAAACGATTAATTTCTTCGTCACAACATTCACCAGCAAATCGCTCAAATACACAGCTCACATGAGATGCACAAGCCTTTTCAACCTGTTGATGAAAGTTATCGTCTACAAATGGATCTAACAAAAGAAGTGCTTTTTTACCAAACCTTGCAAGCTCTTCACCTAATAAGTTTAGAGCCCCTCTACCTTGTACATAACGTGAAGGAAAAACTGAAGTAGAAATCATAATACCCTCTTAGACCTTTATTGGTGTTAATGTTAGTAACATAACACCAATTATTAGAGAGTATATTGTTAATAATCAGTAAATTAACAGTAATATTAACTATTTATAGCCATTTGGATTATTCGATTGCCAATACCAAGTATCCTTGCACATATCTTCTAGGCTGTATTGAGTTTGCCAATTTAATAGCTCTTTAGCTAAGCTTGAATCAGAGTAGCAAATAGCTACATCGCCCGCTCTACGCTCTATGATCTTATAGTCTAGCTTTTTCCCACACGCTTTTTCAAATGCATGCAACATATCTAAAACACTATAACCTACCCCAGTTCCCAAATTAATAGGTCTGATACCCGGTTTAGTTTGTAGCCATTGCAATGCATTAACATGACCTTTAGCTAAATCCATCACATGAATGTAGTCTCTTACTCCTGTGCCATCATGGGTAGCATAATCATCACCATAAATATTAAGATAAGGCCGCAAGCCAACTGCTACTTGTGCAATATAAGGCATAAGATTATTAGGGATACCTGTTGGATCTTCACCAATTAAACCACTAGGATGAGCGCCAACAGGGTTAAAATAGCGTAACAGTGCAATATTCCAACTATTATCAGCTTGATAAATATCCGTTAATATCTGCTCCAACATTAATTTGGATGTACCATAGGGGTTAGTTGTTCCCCCTACAGGAAAATCTTCTTTAGCTGGTTTACCTTGAGGATCACCATACACGGTAGCGGACGAACTAAATACCAAATTCTTTACTTGTGCCTTTCGCATTGCTTGGCACAATACTAGGGTACTGTTTATATTATTATCATAGTATTCAATGGGTTTTTGAATAGACTCAGATACTGACTTTAACCCAGCAAAATGAATAACTGCATCAACAGTATATTGTGCAAATATTTTGTCTAAAATACTTCTATCTCTAACATCACCTTCTATAAAGTGAATGGTTTTGCCCGTGATTTTTTGCACTCGGCTAATAGCTTCATAATTACTATTACTCAGATTATCTATTACTATCACAGAATAACCTGCTTCTAGTAGCAATACACAAGTATGTGAGCCTATATAACCTGCGCCTCCAGTTACTAATACTGTTGATATCATTACTTAATTATCCTGCTTAACCATACTGACCCCTTCTAGTGTCGAAAAAGAGGTATCTTTTGCTGTTAATAAAAAATCCTGCATAAAGGGTGCATCAAACATATCTTCTCTAATGCCTGCATAAAGTGTTGCCTGTAATCCCTTTTCACCTAAACGCTTAGCTTTTACGTAACCACGGCTACTATATTCATGTAAAGCCCAATTAGGTAAACAACATACCCCTCGATTAGAAGCAACTAACTGCACCATCATCACGGTCATTTCACTCACTCTTACAGATAATGGCTCTATATCAGCAGGATCTAAAAATTGAGTAAAGATATCCAACTTATCATGTTCTACTGGATAAGTAATTAATATCTCACTTTTTAAATCTTCTGGTTCAATAAATGTTTTATTCGCTAATGGATGTTGATTAGCTACTGCTAACATTGCTTCATAGGTAAAGAGAGGCACATACATAATTCCTGATAACTGCATAGGATTTGCTGTAATCACTAAATCTAGATCCCCTCTTGCCAATGCTGGCAAAGGAGCAAAAGCAAATCCTGAAGCTAAATCAAGTTCGACTTCTGGCCATGCATCTCTAAATTGATCTATGGTAGGCATTAGCCACTGAAAACAGCTATGGCACTCAATAGCCATATGTAGACGACCCGCTGTGCCACCAGAAAGTCTTGCTATATCACGTTCAGCACTTCGCAATTGAGGTAAGACCTCATCTGCTAATGATAGCAACCTTAGTCCTGCGCTGGTAAAACGTACAGGTTTCGATTTTCTAACAAATAATTGTAAGCCTAAACGCTCTTCTAATTCTTTAAATTGATGTGATAATGCTGATTGTGTTAAGTGTAAGCGCTCTGCTGCTTCTACTAAACTATCCGTTTCTCGTAAAGCATAGAGGCTTTTTAAATGACGGACTTCTAACATAACTTTAGTCCTAATTCTTAAAATAAAATAAGGTTAGCAACCACAAATTGCCCTATCAATCACCTGTTGTAGCTCTGCAACAGTATTGACAACAGCACCTGCTCCCCAATTATGAGGATTATCCTGCGGATGGACATAACCATAACAAACAGCTAATGTTTTACAACCTGCTGCATTACCTGAATCAATATCGCGCTTATCATCTCCCACATACAAGATAGTGCGTGGATCAATCGCCAATTGCTCAGCTGCCAATAATAAAGGTTCAGGACTAGGTTTACAGCAGTCTACATGTTCAGGACATACTAAGACTGCACACCGTTTGGTTAAACCTAAACGTTCTAAAATAGGTTCAGCAAACCTTATAGGCTTATTAGTAACAATTCCCCATTTTATGCCCGCTTTCTCAATATCAGTTAATAACTTATCAATTCCTTTATATAAGTGAGAATGTACTGCACAGGAATGTAAATAGAGATCTAAGAACTCCAAACGCAATGATTCAAACTGTGGATCATCTTCTGTAATATCAAAAGCTGCCACAACCATTGCTTTGGCGCCACCTGATACCACCTGCCTAATTTTTTCATCATCTACTGCTGCTAAGCCATGCTTATTCAACATCTGTTGGCTAATAGCTATAAAGTCTGGAGCAGAATCTAATACTGTACCATCCATATCAAATAATATAGCCTCAAACTTCATAAACTCTTATCCGTTAATCAACACGCTGTGTTTGAATCATATAATTTACACTGACATCTCCAGCTAATTTATATGTCTTAGATAGTGGGTTATAAACTAGACCAATCATATCTTGCACATCTAAACCTGCTTCACGACACCATAAACCTAACTCAGAAGGCTTAACAAACTTCTGATAATCATGTGTACCCCTTGGTAATAAGCGAAGTACATATTCAGCGCCCACTATTGCGAATAAATAAGATTTTGGATTACGATTAATGGTAGACAAGAATATATAACCATTAGGTTTCACAAGTTTACGACAAGCTCTAATCACAGAGGATGGATCAGGAACATGTTCTATCATTTCTAAACAAGTGACAATATCATATTCCCCAGCATGCTCTTCAGCAAAAGCTTCTGCTGTACTTTTAAAATATTCAACAGCAACTTGAGATTCTAACTGGTGTAACTTTGCTACTGATAAAGGAGCATCACCCATATCAATACCTGTTACTATGGCGCCACGCTTAGCCATACCTTCGCTAAGAATACCACCACCACAGCCAACATCTAACACTTTTTTACCTGCTAAACTAATATGTTCTTCAATCCAATTAATACGTAACGGATTAATATCATGCAATGGTTTAAATTCGCTCTCACGATCCCACCAACGACTAGCTAATGCCTCAAACTTAGCTATTTCTGCATTATCTACATTATTATTACTCATAATACTCCCTCACAAAGGAGCCCTATAAAGAGGACACTATTCTAAAAATTGAAATATTATCCTTTATACAAGTCATAACATCCACTGTTTTTAATAATTACTACAATTTTGGCTATATTCTAATTCACGTTTTTGAACAAAAGCCTGAATTTCTTCATCACTATAATAATGTCTAGAGCCATCACTATTAATATCTACCATTCTTGGAGGATCTTTCTTAATATTCTGTAAGCGATTATATTCCTTTTCACATTGCTCTCGAATCCTCTCACGTTGATCAGACAGCTCTCTTTGCTGTTGAAGCATATATGCTTCTTGTTGACGACGATAAGATATGTCTTCCGTAGAACTTTGTGCAGGAATCATATTTATTTTCTTAAGTTGATCTTTTTCGATAATACTAGCTTGTTTTTGTTTAGCTTCTACTGGATTATCTGTGTAATGCACTTTATCTTGAGCGTCTCGCCATTGGTACATTTGCTGTGCGCACACTGTACTAACAGCTACTAACAACACACTCACTAGTGTTATCTTTTTCATTACTTACCTGCACTCAATAAATTTATTGACTACTGTATAACATTATTAAAAGGCTTTTTGGGTAACTAACTTTGTTTGTAAATAACAATTAATTGCTTCACTACCACCTTCAGTACCATAGCCTGAATCTTTAATTCCACCGAAGTGCACTTCTGGATAAGCTAAGCCTAGATGGTTAATAGTCAACATACCAGATTGTATTTTTTTAGCCAATAATGTAGCTGTCGCTAAGCTTTGTGTATAAGCATATGCCGCTAGACCATAAGGCAAACGATTCGCTTCTTTTATGGCTTCATCAATCGTATCAAAACTACACATTAATGCAATAGGACCAAATGGTTCTTCAGACATAATATCAGCTGCAAGTGGTACATTGCCCAATACCGTTGGTTCAAAGAAATATCCTTTACCTGCAATGGGTTTACCTCCTAATAATAATTTAGCGCCCTTATCTGTAGCATCTTTAATTAAACGTTCTAAAGTTGGTATACGACGCTCATTCGCCAAAGGTCCCATTTTAGTATCTTGTTCACTTCCCTTACCTACTTTAATCTTACGAGCTCCATCAACAAAACGCTCTACAAACTGATCATAAATACTAGAATGAATTAAAAAACGAGTGGGAGATATACATACCTGTCCCGCATTACTATATTTATAAATACACATTTGTTTAACTGCTATATCTAAATCAGCATCCTCACAAACGATAACAGGTGCATGCCCTCCCAGCTCCATTGTTGCTAATTTCATATGTTGTCCAGCCATAGCGGCTAATTGTTTACCCACTGCTGTTGATCCTGTGAATGAAATTTTACGTACTAATGGATGAGGTATCAGATAATTAGAAATATCGGCAGGAACACCATACACTAAATTAATAACACCCTCTGGAATACCAGCATCAGCAAATGCCTTTATTAACTCCGCTGGCGAGATAGGCGTTTCCTCTGGTGCTTTTACAATAATAGAACAACCTGCGGCCAATGCTGCTGAAAGCTTACGCACCACTTGATTAATAGGAAAATTCCACGGTGTAAAAGCGGCTACAATACCTACAGGCTCTTTTATTTGTAATTGGCAAACACCCTCTTCACGTGCAGGAACTATCTGCCCATAAGCACGGCGACCTTCCTCGGCAAACCAATCAATTACATCAGCACCCGATAATACCTCACCTTTTGCTTGGGCTGATGGTTTACCTTGCTCTTCTGTCATTTTTGCTGCTATATCTGTTGCTCTTTCTCGTAATAAATTAGCGGCTTTACGCATTAACTTATAACGTTCAAAAGCAGATATTTCACTCCACACCTGTAAACCTTTTTCTGCTGCACTTAATGCTAAATCTAAGTCTTCTTGTTCTGCGTGCGCTAGCTGACCAATAACTTCTTCTGTTGCTGGATTAATAATATCAATTTTTTTGCCTGACTTAGCATCACACCATTTACCATCTATAAATAACTGTACAGCTATACTCATTATATTTCTCCAAACTAGTTGTTAATTATAATTATTTTGTGCATATAAACTTTTCAATGATTTAATCAAATACTTAAATCTTGTTGTTAATTTTTTAAGATATAAGAAATAAATCACTAGTTCTACTATATATTAGTGGAAGATTATTAAATAACTAAAGAAAACTGCTACACTATATTACATAGCTATATAGGAAAATAATGATGGCAAAATATTGGGTACTCTTACTTAGTTTTATTACTTTACTAAGCTGTGAACAAAAAAATACGCCTACAGATACCAATAAAATGTCACCAAAAACTAACAGTCCTAGTTATAAAACAAATGCCACCAACAGTGCATGGACTACAAAAACTCAAAATACAAATAAAGGTATGATTTATTCAGCCTCTCTACCTGCCTCAATGATCGATACTAGCTTTGGCAATCCTATAACACTAAATATTCTCTGCAATCAAGGAGCTACTGAACTTACTATTAACTGGGGACAACATGTACCCCGTGGCAGTAAAATGTCTGTTTACTTACAAACAGACACCCAACAATTTGCTAACACTGAATGGCGATATCTTAAAGACACTGCAACAGCTTATGCTTATCAACCATACGATATTCTACCTTCACTCATTAAATCGAATAAACTAACTGTACGCACTACTTTCTTTCAAGGTAGTATTGCTACAGCAAAATTTGATCTATCTGGCGTTACTCAAGCAGTTAAAGATATCCGCAAAGCTTGTTATTGGTAACTGCTTAAGCAATTAAATAAGCTATTATTTGTAACAACTGATACATACAAAGCTGTACAAAATTACTATCTATCACTTAGTAGTACTATATTTGCTTAACTAAACATAATAACTATTTACTTTTTGCCTGCATAGATCATCATTGATCTTGGCTAAGATTATAGTTTATTTATTAAAATATAATGATTTACAGAATAAATTTAAATTGTAATTGAGTGACTATGAATTCGAAATTAAATATTTCTAAGCTTCCCTTGGCAACCTTATATATAGGCATAGATATAGGTTCTACTACTGTTAAAGTATTGGTTATGGATGAGCAGCATAAAATACTTTATAAAACCTATACTCGCCATTTCTCCGAAGTTAGAGATACTGTAATTCGTTGTATAAATGAGCTAGCTGAAACTAACTTATTTAACTTAGCTTCCCCAGCCACATTAGTTGTAACGGGCTCAGGTGGTATAGATGTAGCTGAAATTATTGGTTACCCCTTTGTGCAAGAAGTCATTGCCTGTGCTAAAGCAGTAGAAACGTTTATTCCAGAAACAGATGTGTCTATTGAGCTAGGTGGTGAAGACGCCAAAATAACATTCTTTAGCAATGGCATAGAACAACGCATGAATGGTTCATGTGCAGGTGGTACAGGTGCATTTATTGACCAAATGGCAAGTTTACTAAAAACAGATGCTATTGGTTTAAACGAATTAGCCGAAAATGCTACCAATATTTACCCCATTGCAGCGCGTTGTGGTGTATTTGCTAAAACAGATGTACAGCCCTTACTCAATGAAGGCGTCGCCAAAAAGGATATTGCTCTTTCTATTTTTCAAGCAGTAGCACAGCAAACCATTAGCGGCCTTGCTTGTGGTCGTAAAATTAAGGGGCAAGTAGTATTTTTAGGTGGTCCCCTTAATTTTTTACCTGAACTTAAAAAACGCTTTATTGAAGTGCTTCAGCTTACTGAGCAAGATATTGTTAAACCAAAAGACAGTGAATTGTTTGTAGCAATGGGCGCAGCATTACATGGCGATAGCAGTAAAGCAACACCACTAAAACAAATTTTTAATTCTTTTCAAAATCTTAGTAATCAACAACAGCGAGAAATTAATACATTACGCCCACTATTTCTCAATCAACAAGAACGACAAGCATTTGAACAACGCCACAATAACTCTAATGTAGTACGTGGTGATTTACAAACTTACCAAGGACCTCTATTTCTTGGCCTAGACTGTGGATCGACGACTACTAAAGCAACATTAATAGGTGAAAACTGTGAATTACTTTATAGCTATTATGGTAGTAATGAAGGTGATCCTTTAAAAATAGTCAGTAATATTTTACAAGAAATCTACGCACAATTACCTGCCACAGCTTCTATTGCTGCTTCTTCGGTGACAGGCTATGGCGAGGCACTTATTCGAGAAGCTTACAAACTAGATACCTCAGAAGTAGAAACTATTGCTCACTATAAAGCAGCCAATCATTTTCTACCTGGTGTTGATTGTATCCTTGATATTGGTGGGCAAGATATGAAATGCCTACGTGTTAAAGATGGCATTATTGATAACATCCTACTAAATGAAGCCTGCTCATCTGGCTGTGGCTCTTTTATTGAAACCTTTGCCCAAGCAGTGGAAACACCTATTAATGAGTTTGCTAAAATTGCCTTGGATTCAGCAGCACCTGCTGATTTAGGTTCTCGCTGCACAGTCTTTATGAACTCCAGTGTTAAACAGGCTCAAAAAGAGGGGGCAACGGCTGCTGATATTTCAGCAGGGCTGTCCTATGCTGTTATTAAAAATGCGCTTATTAAAGTCATGAAAGTTAAAAATCCCCAAGACTTAGGGGAAAAAATTATTGTACAAGGTGGTACTTTCTATAATGACTCCGTACTGAGGGCATTCGAACTTATTTCAGGACGAGAACCTATTCGTCCAGATATTGCGGGATTAATGGGTGCATTTGGTTCAGCTATCATTGCCAAAGAACGTTGGCAAGGAATTGAAAACTCCACCATGCTTAACCAACGAAGTATCGCCAACTTTTCTGTTAAACATAATATGGTGCGCTGTAAGGTCTGTACTAACAATTGCTCAATGACACTGAATCGTTTTTCAGATGGTCGTAAATTTATTACCGGCAATCGTTGTGAACGTGGCTTAGGAAAAAAACAAGCAGCCAACGCTATCCCAGACCTCTACACCTATAAATATGAACGTATTTTCAACTACATTCCTCTAGAAAAAGAACAGGCTAAATATGGCACTATTGGTATTCCAAGAGTGCTTAATATGTATGAAAACTATCCGCTATGGTTTACGTTTTTAACAGAATTAGGATTTAGAGTAGAACTTTCAGCAGAATCCTCTAAACCACTTATGGAAAAAGGGTTAGATACCCTCCCCTCAGATTCAATTTGCTATCCAGCTAAATTAGTTCATGGTCATATTATTGATTTAATAGAAAAAGATATAAAAACAATTTTTTATCCTTGTGTACCTTTTGAAAACAAAGAGTATGCAGATAGCCATAACCATTTTAATTGCCCTATAGTAACCTCTTATCCTGAACTAATTCGTAACAATATAGATTTACTTAAAGAACAAAATATTAATTTTATGCAGCCTTTCTTATCACTAGAAGATAAGAAAAAACTAGCTAAACGCCTAGTGGATATATTTACGCCCTTTAATATCAACTCCTCTATTATTCGCAAAGCATTAGATAAAGCATGGCACGAGCAAGAACAGTTTAAACAAGATATTCAAGAAAAAGGCTTAGAAGTTCTCGAATATATGGAGGAAACAGGAACACATGGTATTGTTTTATCAGGACGGCCTTATCATATAGACCCTGAAATTCATCATGGTATTCCTCAAGTTATTACTACTCTGGGTATGGCCGTTTTAACAGAAGATTCTATTGCTTTTTTAGGCAAACTAAATGAACCTTTACGTGTAGTAGACCAGTGGACATACCATGCTCGTCTCTATAGAGCTGCCGCTACAGTCGCTAACAAGAAGAATCTTGATCTTATTCAACTAAACTCTTTTGGCTGTGGATTGGATTCTGTAGTAACTGATCAAGTACAAGAAATTCTAGAACAACATGGCAAAATTTATACAGGAATTAAAATCGATGAAGTTAATAGTTTAGGAGCAGCTCGTATTAGAATACGCTCTCTTAAAGCAGCTTTACAAGAACGTGAAAAAAATCAAGCGATAACCCAAGCTGTACGTATTTATGAAAAACCAAAATATAAACGTTCTAGCTTTACTGAAAAAATGCGAGAAGACTATACTATCCTTGCACCACAAATGTCCCCTATGCATTTTCAATTCTTTACTCCAGCTTTTGAAGCATGTGGTTATAATTTTAAGGTATTGGAAGAAGTACCTACTAATGCTATTGATGAAGGATTACGTTTTGTAAATAATGACGCTTGTTATCCCTCTATTATCGTTATAGGACAATTAATTAATGCCCTCAAATCAGGCAAATATGACATTAACAAAACAGCTGTAATGATCTCCCAAACAGGTGGAGGATGTCGAGCTACCAACTATATCAGCTATTTACGTAAAGCATTATATGATGCAGGTTTCGCAGATGTACCTATACTTTCATTTAATACTTTAGGTATGGAAAAACATCAAGGATTTAAACTATCACTCCCCCTTATTAATCGGTTAATGATGTCTGTTGTTTATGGTGATGTGTTAATGCAAACGTTATTCGCTACACGTCCCTATGAATTAACAAAAGGTTCAGCTGAAGCATTGTATTTTAAGTGGGTAAATTGTTGCAAAGAATCACTTAACAAAGCTGATTTTAAAACTTTTAAACAAAACATCTATGATATTGTTAAGGAGTTTGATCAGTTACCTTTATTAGATATCAAAAAACCACGTGTCGGCCTAGTTGGAGAAATTCTTGTTAAATATCATCCAACAGCTAATAATGATCTAGTAAGAATTATTGAACAAGAAGGCTGTGAAGCTGTTATGCCTGGCCTTATGGACTTTTTACTGTACTGTGCCTATGATTATGACTTTAACCATAAATTCTTATCTAAAAGTAAACTAGCGGCTTTAGCCGCTCAAGCCGCTATTATAGGTATGGAATACTATCGTAAAGATATGCGTAAAGCCTTACAAAATAGTAAACGTTTCCATGCACCTCATACCATTGATGAACTAGCTTTTGGTGCAGCACCTATTCTCTCTCGTGGTAATCAAACGGGTGAAGGCTGGTTCTTAACAGCTGAAATGATTGGCCTAATTAATGAGGGCGCAAGCAATATTATTTGTATGCAACCTTTTGCCTGCTTACCTAATCATATTACAGGAAAAGGTGTTATCAAAGCACTCAAAGAGCGTTATCCGCAGGCTAATATTACAGCTGTAGACTATGACCCTGGAGCCTCTGAAGTAAACCAACTAAATCGCATTAAATTGATGCTTTCTGTTGCCTTTAAAAATATGGAAAATCAACAGCAACTCTTTCAAGCAACTGTAATATAAATGGATAAAATAATACATAAGACTAATACAGCTTCATCAATTAAGTATTAGTCTTATTTTTTGTATTTACTCGCAAAAAAATTATTAACGCATAGTATTTTTTAATGTATAGTTAAACCAGATGCATTAAAGGAGCTGTTTAACCATTCTGCATCGAATGAATTATATAGTCGTTTTATAAAAAAATTAATTTCAAAAATAATAAAAGATAATATCTATGAAACTATATGTAACGTTCTGGAATATACGTATCTTGCATTTATTAATAAGTGTAGTTGTGACTATTTTGCCTATTATTTTTATTATAATTTTGTTGTATTTTCATACAGTCTCTAAATTACAAAATAAAGCTATCACCTCTTCAAAACAATCGATAAAAACCATCAATAACTTACTAACAGAAATAGATCATTCTGCTACAAAATTACTTAATATATCTAATCCAGCCTGTGAAATTATTGAACCTGCCTTAATAAAATACACAGTTACCCATACTTATATTCGAACACTTAACCTGACTAAAGATAGTATAATTTATTGTTCATCTTTTGCTGATGCTAATTACAGATCTACATTTTTAGCTAAAGGCGAATTAATGCACCTCTTTAGTAATAACGATATAACTCCTGATAGATCTTTTGTGTATTATCATAAAACTAAAGGGGCATGGGGAGTATTAATAGCAATTGATGGCAGTTACTTAGCTTATCTATTAAATAATGAAAAGAACTCATTTTTAGTTATAAATGAAAACTGGCTAGATATTAAAGGCCTGGCTCAATCTTCTCGTTCTTTTAAAGGAAATCCAGATCAAATAGAAGTTAGTTCTAATCAATATCCTTTTAAAATTATTACGGTTTTATCTTTAACTACCTATTTAGAATATATGCTTGAACATTATTTGCTATTTCTACTGATATTGTCACTTGTCATGATTCCTATTGGAATAAAAGTTTATATCCAATTACCCATTCATGATATTGTAAAAGCAATGCGCCACAAGCAGTTTATTCCTTACTATCAATTAATAAAAATTTCTAACAGTGACCAATGGTCTGGTGTTGAAGTGTTAATTCGTTGGCAACATCCCAAAAAAGGGTTAATCATGCCTAATGAATTTATTTCTGCCATAGAAAGGTCAAAACATATTATCCCATTTACACTCAACCTCATGGAACATGTAAAAAATGACTTTATTAAAAATCTAGAGATTATTCCTAAAGGCTTCCATATTAGTATAAATATCAGCCCTAAACACTTGCAAACTACTAAATTAGCCTTAGACTGTGAAAAATTTTTACAACACTTTCCAAAAGAACATATACAACTCACTTTAGAAATTACAGAGCGTGAAATAGCGCAACCCACAGAAACAGCAAAAAAACTTTTTAATCTATTACAAGACCTTAAAGTATTCATTTCAATTGATGATTTTGGAACAGGTCATTCTAGTTTATCCTACCTAACCAGCTTTAAAGTAGATTATATAAAAATAGACCAAAGTTTTGTGAGTACTTTAGAAGATAGCCTATCATCCAGATATATTATCAATGGTATTATTGATTTAGCTAACAACTTAAATATTTATATTATTGCTGAAGGTGTTGAAAATCATAGTCAAAAAGAATACTTAACACAGCACGGTGTGAAATACTTACAAGGCTATTTATTTAGTAAACCAACCCCAATAGCTGAACTACAGAAAATTCTAGCACCTTAAGTGTAGTGCTAGTTTTTTTGTATAAAAGGTTTCTACTCTTCTTCTGGTAGCTCTTTTAACCAAACACGATTTAATCGTGTGCCACTTATATCAACAATATCTAAAGCTTTAAGAATAGCTAATACATAATTAAGACAGCACTCTTCCATATAAGGATTTGCTTCTTGTACTACTCTGGATAATGGAACACTTCGTTCATAAGTATCGCCTGTCTTCACCTCACAAGAATTATCTATAAAATGATTGTGCTCTACTAAATAATCAATCACTGCAAGAAAAGCATGCTTAGTAATCTTAATATTCTGCTGTGGTCTAATTTCAAGTGTTATATCATCAATATCTACTAACCAAAACTCCTCATTTATAATGTCGTCAATGATCCAAAAGCTCTGACTAATTTGTAGTTGTGGCCATGATGATAAAAATTTATTCCTATATTGAGACATACACACTCCTTTTGATATCCATGACTTCTATATAAAATCTATTAATTATTATAAACCTTGAATACTTATCTTAAAAAGATAAACTTAACTTAACATTAATAAATATATTATTACTACTCAAATTGATAATTAATTTTAGCTTACCCTTATTATATTTTTTTTATTACGCTACAATATCATCGTTACATAGTTTACCGAAGGTATTGATAGAACGTCTGCTTCACATTAAGGCTAAGCAATAAATAAAAGGAGCTTAAAAACTCACCACAAGTGACTTTTTAACAATTATTGTTGCTGCTAAAAGTCTTCATCATTATTTCTCAGAAACTTTATTGTAATTATTGACTCTAGGTATTACCTACCGTCGTTTATTCGATATGATTAATTAAAGGTTAATAAATATAATGCAATGGACATTTTCTGATCGAGCTACGGCTCTTAAAAGCTCTGCTATCCGTGAAATTCTTAAGGTTACTGAACAACCTGATGTTATCTCATTTGCAGGAGGTTTACCCTCACCAAATACATTTCCAGTGGCAGAGATTAAACAAGCTATTGATAACATTCTTAATAGCAATGATGCAGTGGGTGCTTTACAGTATGGCCCAACAGAAGGCTATGCCCCTCTAAGAGAGTGGGTAGCTAAACGTGTATCCCGAGATGGCGTCACTATTCGCCCAAGCCAAGTACTTATTGTGACAGGTTCTCAACAAGCTTTAGATCTTATCGGTAAAGCCCTTATCAATAAAAACAGTAAAGTGTTAGTAGAAACACCAACTTATCTAGGCGGATTACAATCTTTTACTCAATATGAGCCTAACTATATATCTATTGAAAGTGATGAAAAAGGATTAAATCCTGACTCTATAACAGATGAAATGGCAAAATCAGCTAGCTTTATGTATTTAATTCCTAACTTTCAAAACCCAACAGGACGCCGCCTACCTTTAGAAAGACGTAAAAAACTAGCAGAAATTGCTAAAAGAAATAATCTGATATTGGTAGAAGATGATCCCTATGGTGAATTAGATTATCAAGGTAATAGAATACCTGGCGTGTACAGTTTTGCTCCTGATAATATCGTTTATTTAGGCTCTTTCTCAAAGATACTCGCGCCGGGCTTACGTCTTGGTTATATTGTAGCTGATGAAGAATTTATTAATAAACTAGTACAGCTAAAACAAGCAGCTGACTTACATACACCAAGTCTTACTCAACGTATTGCTTATCAAGTTATTAAAGATGGTTTTCTAGAAAAGCATATCCCTACTATTCGTGAATTATATGCAACACGCTGTAATTTCATGTTAGATGCTTTAACTAAATACATGCCTTCTACTGTCAAATTTAATAGACCAGAAGGTGGTATGTTTATTTGGATCGAGCTACCAAAAGAACTCAATGCTACAGAACTATTAGCAGAAGCTGTACAAAATAAAGTTGCTTTTGTGCCAGGTGAGCCATTCTTTGCTAACAGCACCATGGCAAATTGCTTACGTTTAGCTTTTGTTACTGTACCAGAAGAGAAAATAGAGAAAGGTATTAAAATACTAGCAGAGCTAGTAAAAAAACATGCAGGACTAATTGACGAAAGCGCTGTTATTGTCTAGCAATAAAAAGCCAAGCATTTGCTTGGCTTTTTTATAATTAATTACTTAGTTTCATAGGCCTCATAGCCTTCATTATAAACCGCTTTGATAATTTCAGTAGCTGGTAATTCACTGACTACTGTCATTTTTCCTGCTGCTAAATCAATATCTACTTCAGCATCATCATCTAACTGCTTAATAGCTTCAGTCACAGCTCTAACACAATGACCACACGTCATACCTTTTACATCAAATCTTTGCATAACACACCTCACTTGGTTGTTTTAAATTTAAGCAAATTTACTTTGAATCAAATCAGCTAATTGTTTTGCTGAACTTTCTACAGTTGGTGCATCTTGTCCTTCAACCATCACTCTAATCACTGGCTCTGTACCTGATTTTCTTAATAAAACACGGCCTTTACCATCCATTGCATTAACAATCTGATCAGATAACTGTTGAATATCTTTTGAGTGTAACTCTTGTTCAGATACCATATTTGTTAATCTTACATTGATCAGTTTTTGTGGGCATTTACGTAAAGCTTGGCGAGCTTCTGCCAATGTTTGCCCTCTGTGCTTCAACGCCATTAATACTTGTAATGCTGCAACAATGCCATCACCTGTTGTTGTATGATGACTACAAACGATATGGCCTGAATTCTCACCACCTAATTGCCAACCGTTTTCTAACAAAGATGCTATTACATAACGATCTCCCACATTAGCACGGGCAAAAGGAATATCTAATGATTTAAGCGCTAACTCTAAACCAAGGTTACTCATAAGAGTACCCACTACTCCACCTTCTAATTTACCTTGTTCTTTTAAATCTCTAGCAATTAGAAAAAGTAATTCATCACCTTCGACCAAAACACCTGAATGATCAACCATAACTACACGGTCACCATCCCCATCAAATCCGATACCAATATCTGCTTGATGATTTTTCACCGCCTCTACTAATTGTTCTGGATGAGTAGAGCCACAATTATCATTAATGTTCAAGCCATTTGGATGCACAAATAAAGAAACCACATCAGCACCCAACTCTTTAAACACATTAGGCGCCACTTTATAAGTAGCACCATTAGCACAGTCTAATACTATTTTCATTCCCTCAAAACTAGTATGGTTGGGTACTGTACTTTTACAAAACTCAATATAACGACCTGCCGCATCATTAATACGAGAGGCCTTACCTAAAGAATTAGACTCCACCACTTCCATTGGACGATCTAACAATTCTTCTATCATTAATTCAGTTTCATCTGGTAATTTTGTACCTTTACTAGAAAAAAACTTAATACCATTATCATTATGACCATTATGAGAGGCACTGATAACAATACCTGCGTCTGCATGAAAAGTACGGGTTAAATAGGCAACTGCTGGCGTAGGCATAGGGCCAAGTAACTGTACGTTAACTCCAGCAGAAGCTAATCCAGCTTCTAAGGCTGACTCAAACATATAGCCAGAAATACGGGTATCTTTACCTACTAAAATACGGCAAACACCCTTTTTACGAAAAGCAACACCTGTTGCCCAACCTAACCTCAACATAAAATCAGGAGTAATTGGATATTGCCCTACACGACCACGTACACCATCTGTTCCAAAATATTTTCTAGTCACTCTGCATGCTCTACTGAATTAATCATTTTTACAACATCCACTGTTTCAGCCACATCATGCACCCTTAAGATATGAGCACCTTTTGTTACAGCCAAAGCAGCCAATGCCAAACTTCCATAAAGACGTTGTGTTACTTCTTTACCTAGTACACCACCAATCATCGACTTTCTAGATACACCTACTAACATTGGATACCCTAATGTTAATAATTGATCCATATAACGAAATAATAATAAATTTTGCTCTAAGGTTTTAGCAAAACCGAACCCTGGATCAATAATTATCTTTTCTTTACTAATACCTGCCTGTTGGCAAATCATACTCCGTTCAAGTAAAAAATCTTTAACCTCAACAAGCAAATCATCATAGTGTGTTTGTTGTTGCATATCCCTAGGCTCACCACGCATATGCATAATACAAACAGGTAATCCTGTTTGTTTAGCAGCCTCTAAAGCACCTTCTCTTTGTAATGATCGAACATCGTTAATTATTCCTGCACCTAAACGTGCTGATTCAATTATTACTTCAGGTGTAGAGGTATCTACAGAAATAACCACATTAAACTCTTTATTGATTGCTTCAACGACAGGTGCTACACGATCTAATTCTTCTTGTACAGACACAATAGCTGCATTCGGCCGTGTAGACTCACCGCCTACATCAATAATGCTAGCACCTGCTTCAATCATAGCTTCAGCATGTTTTAAAGCAGCACCTAAATTATTGTGGGATCCACCATCTGAAAAAGAATCTGGAGTGATATTAAGAATACCCATTACCTGTGGCTGGGTTAAATCAAGATCTCGGCTACCACAAGGTAACCGAGAAAGAATAGAAACTGAAGGTTTCATAATTTAGTGCTCGCTAGTTGCACCATTTCCTGTTGAAGTAGATTGGTTATTATTTTCCACGTTATCATTAGTGTGATTATTATCAACTGAAGTTGGTGCTGAAGGTGTATGATCATCCGCATCCCAATCTTTAGGCGGACGAACTTCCCTTCCTTCCATAATGTCATCAATTTGATCACTGTCTAATGTTTCATATTTAAGCAAGGCTTCAGCCATTGTATCTAATTTATCTCTATTGTCTGTAAGAATTTGCTTAGCACGATTATAACAAAAATCAATAATCCTTCTTACTTCTTCATCCACTGCCTTAGCAGTTTCAGCAGACATAGCATTAGCTGCACTATCGCGATAACCAGAGAATACTTCTTGTTCATCCTCTCCATACATTAAAGGACCTAATTTTTCTGATAATCCCCACTTAGTCACCATATTACGAGCAATTTGAGTTGCTTTCATAATATCATTGGAAGCCCCTGTTGTTACCCCCTCAAAACCAAGTGTTAACTCCTCTGCAATACGACCACCAAATAACGAACTTAACATACTTTCTAATGAACGTTTAGAATGGCTATAAGTATCTTCTTCTGGTAAGTACATAGTTACCCCTAGCGCACGACCACGAGGAATAATAGATACTTTATACACAGGATCATGCTCAGGCACTAAACGACCAACAATCGTATGACCAGACTCGTGATAAGCTGTATTACGACGTTCTGCCTCTGGCATTACCATTGACTTACGCTCAGAGCCCATTAAGATTTTATCTTTAGCTAACTCAAACTCTTTCATACCAATCGTACGTTTATTGGAACGTGCAGCAAATAAAGCAGCCTCATTCACTAAGTTGGCCAAATCAGCACCAGAAAAACCTGGTGTACCTCTAGCTAAAATAGAAGGCTTAACATCTTGTTCAATTGGCGTTTTACGCATATGGACTTTAAGGATTTGCACACGACCACGAATATCAGGCAAACCAACCACTACCTGACGGTCAAAACGACCTGGACGTAATAATGCTTTATCTAATACATCTGGACGGTTAGTAGCCGCAATCACGATAATACCATCGTTCATTTGGAAACCATCCATTTCAACCAATAATTGGTTTAATGTTTGCTCACGCTCATCATTACCACCGCCCATACCAGAGCCACGGTGACGACCAACAGCATCAATTTCATCAATAAAAATAATGCAAGGCGCATGCTTTTTAGCCTGTTCAAACATATCACGTACACGACTAGCACCTACACCCACAAACATTTCTACGAAATCAGAACCTGAAATAGTAAAGAATGGTACTTTTGCTTCCCCAGCAATAGCTTTAGCTAATAATGTTTTACCTGTACCAGGAGGGCCAACCATTAATACACCACGTGGAATACGACCACCCAAACGCTGGAATTTACCTGGATCACGTAAAAACTCTACCATTTCAGCAACTTCTTCTTTTGCTTCATCACAACCAGCAACATCAGCAAAAGTCGTTTTTACTTGATCGGGCGATAACATACGTGCTTTACTACGACCAAAGCTCATTGGGCCACCTTTACCGCCGGCGCCCCCTTGCATCTGACGCATAAAGAACATAAATACCGCAATAATAATTAAGATAGGGAAACAAGCTACCAGTAGTTGTGTCCAGATACTTTGCTGTTCTGGCTGCTTACCGATTACTTTAACATTTGCTTTTAGAAGATCTCCCATTAATCCTCTATCTTCAATGTAAGGACGCACTGTTTTAAATGAACTACCATCTTTTCGTTTACCTGTAATATTAAATCCTTCAACAGTTATACTTTCTACTTTATTATCATTAACCTGTTGAATAAATTCAGAATAATTTATTGATTGAGTGTCATTAGTTAAAGAGAAGTTGTTCATTATTGAGACAAACACAACAACGACAACAATCCACAATATTATATTTTTGGTTGTATTATTCAATTAGCCACCCTTCTTTTAACAACTACTTACTTCATTTAGCTCGCACTGCTATAACAAACTTACAGTATCCAATTCCTACTAATTGAGTCTACTATAAATAGACCCTAACAGCATGTAATTTCTTTAAATAAATGTTTATAGATTTTACATGGAAATCCATTAAACTTCAGTACCTTTAAATCCCCTTGCCAACAAATATTGCTCCCTAGAACGACCCCTTGAAGAATTTGGTTTACGCATTTGCACCTTATCAAAAGCTTGACGTATTGATTGTAAATAACTATCAAAACCTTCTCCCTGAAATATTTTGATTAAAAAATCCCCTCCTGGTTTTAATACTCTTGTAGCAAAATCAAATGCTAACTCACATAACAACATAGCTTTCACTTGATCTACAGAGCGCATACCACTCATATTAGGTGCCATATCTGAAATCACTAAATCTACAGGAGCATTACCTACTACAGATAATAGCTCTTCAAAAACTGCATCTTCAGTAAAATCCCCTTGAACAAAAGTAACATCAGCAATACTATCCATTGGCAAAATATCTGAAGCGATTAATTTTCCTTTCTCACCAATCACTCTACTAACAACTTGTGACCAGCCACCAGGAGCAGCACCCAAATCAATTACAGTCATACCATTACGTAATATGCGGTCTTTTTCCTGAATATCAAGTAATTTATAACTTGCTCTTGAGCGATATCCATCTTTTTGCGCTTGTTTCACGTAAGGATCATCAAAATGCTCTTTAAGCCAACGTTGACTGCTTTTAGAACGCGCCACACTATACCTCATTTATAAAAAGTCAGGTAAACTATACCACTTTTAAGTGGAGAACCTTATTATGCCAATCAATCAACAACAGAAAAAACATTTTCAAGCGATTGGTCATCATTTAAAACCTATCGTTATTATAGCGAAAAACGGTCTTTCTGAAGGAGTTATTTCTGAATTAGAGCGCGCCTTAAATGATCACGAACTTATAAAAATCAAGTTGGCAGTAGCTACACCAGAAGATCGTAAACAATTAACAGAAGAAATAACACAAGCAGTTGCCTGTGAAATAGTACAAAATGTAGGAAAAACAGCTTTAATTTATAAAAAGGCCACTAAGCCTAACCGTAAACTTTCTAATATTTTGCGTTATCAAGATACCCTATAATCTGTTCTAAAGGCTCCACATCACTTTACTTAATCTATTTTACATAAAAAAAGCAACCTAATTTAGATTGCTTTTTTTAAATTCAAAATACAACAATATAATTTATTGTTGTATTGTCTTTTCTTCTACATCATCATTAGTCTCAATTATTTCATTAGATTGCTCTTCCATATCTGGAGCAACTTCTTTTTGAGCTTTAGACATATTTTGTTGTAATGATGCTAATTGATTATCTTTTAATTCAACTAACTTCTTCATATCAGCTAAACGAGCTTCTAAATCTGACATGCGACCACGTAATTCATTATTTTTACGACGTGTTGCATCAAGTTCTTCTTCAGACTGTACTACTTTATTGTTTAAGTCAGCAATAATAGCCTTATCAGAAGCATTACCAGAAGTATTATTTGTTTCAGACACACCTGATAACTTTAACTGATCTTGTGTAGGTTTACTATTTGCTGGTTTTTGGTCAACTTTACTAGCAACCATTTGTCGTTGTGTTGTTGATGCTGTGCCATTCACATTTGCTAGCACTTGAGATAATGCTTCTGTACGAGCAGTTTGGCGCATTTGCTCTCTAGAAGGGATACGTAATACAGCACCCTCTTTCAATAAACTCATTTTACCATCAATAAACGCATCTGGATTTGCTTCATAAATAGCTAGCATTGCCTGATGAACAGATGCATTACCACGTGTTCTCTCAGCAAATAACCATAAACTAGAACCTCTATGAGCTCTTACTGTTCCTTTTGGTGCAGCTGCTACAGGTTTAGTTTTTTTTTGAGATTGTGCTGCCACTGTTTTAGACTGAGTTGGCTTTACTGGATTCTGAACGGTAGCTTTAGAAGTTACAACTTTAGCAGGCTCATAAGCTGGCGGATCCATAAGTAACGTATATTCACGTAACGTTTGACCTGAAGCCCATGATACACTCAATAGAAAATCTAAGTATGGTTCTTTAATCGGGTGATTAGAGGTAATTTTAATAATGCTCTTATTGCCACGAATAACAGGTGTAAAAACCAAATCATTCAATGCGTGAGGTCTGTCAATCCCTGCTTTTTCAAAATCTTCTGGAGAAGCTATTTTAACAACCAATTCTTTATTAGTAATACTCTGTACGTCATAAAGAGCTATCTCAGCGTTAAGTGGTTGATTTAATGTGGACTTCCAAGTGACCTCGCCTAATCCTAATGCAAATGCACTGCCCATTGATGATAATGTTACTGCTAAACCCACTGCTGCTAATTTATGAAATCGCACCATGATTAATCCCTAATACCTTCACTATTGAATAGAAAAACTCTATTCGTGTAAACCTCATATGAGTATCTAGAAATATAGATAACTTGACTTATTATCTAATAACTTTTCTAAGAACCACAACAAAAAATTACAATTTATAAATAAAAACTCGCTATTAACAGGTCATCTATTGATCTAAGTTACCAAATTAACTAGCACCTATTAAAAAACTATTTATAAACAAACACAATAAAATCAATATAACTAACAGTTTATATTATAAATATATTGTTATTCAACTACTATAACACTGAAATATAATAATATTAGAGAATATTAATAATTTATTCTCTAATTTCAAAGTTACTTTTTAGTCGTAGCTTTATCAGTAACTAGCCACTTCTTACCATCATAAAAAGCTTTCCAACCTGTTGGTTTACCATTTATTTCTGTTTGTACATATTGCTCTTTAGTTTTTCTACTAAAACGAATTATGCTAAAGTTTCCATCTGGATCTTTAACAGGAGCATCGCAAAGGTAGTGGTATTTAGGGTCAATCTCTGCTTTATGAGGAATTAACTCTTTAACTAAAGGCGCTCTTGTTTCACGCTTTCTAGGAAATTGACTAGCAGCTAAAAATAATCCTGAAGCACCATCACGTAACACATAAGTGTCATCAACTTTTTCGCACTTAAGTTCAGGCATGGGTACTGCATCCATTTTAGGTGGTGCAGGTTGGCCATTCGCTAATAACTTACGGGTATTTTTACAGTCAGCATTGGTACAAGCAAAGAATTTTCCAAAACGTCCCGTTTTTAACTGCATTTCACTACCACAGCGATCACATTCTAATACAGGCCCTTCATAACCTTTAATCTTAAAACTACCCTCTTCAATCTGATAGCCATCACAATCAGGGTTATTACCACAAATATGCAGCTTGTGATGTTCATCCATTAAATAAGCATCCATAGCTGTACCACACTTAGGACAACGATGCTTATTATGCAATACTCGAGCTTCTGACTCTCCCTCGTCATCTTGGGCAATTTCATCACCAGGAATCAAATTAATCGTTGCTTTACAACGTTCCTTAGGTGGCAGGTTATACCCTGAACAGCCTAAAAAAACACCTGTTGAAGCAGTACGGATCATCATATCCCGACCGCACTCTTTACATTTAATTAAAGGGGTTAAAGTAGGTGTATTGGCTCGCATGCCTTCATCTGACTGCTCTGCCTTCTCCAATTTTTGACTAAACCCCTTATAAAAGCTATCTAGTAGCTTTTTCCAAGGCATGTCACCTTCTGCAATCTGGTCAAGATTTTCTTCCATATGAGCTGTAAAGTTGTAATCCATTAAATCATCAAAACTTTCTGTTAAGCGCTCAGTAACAATATCTCCCATCTTTTCTGCATAAAAACGACGATTATGTAAAGTGACATAACCACGTTCTTGAATAGTAGAAATAATAGATGCATAAGTAGAAGGACGACCAATTCCACGCTTTTCTAACTCTTTTACTAAACTTGCTTCAGAATAACGGGGAGCAGGTTTAGTAAAATGTTGTGATGGATTTAGTTTAATTAATTGCAGTATTTCACCTTCACTGATAGCTGGTAACACCTGATCTTCCGATGTTTTACCTACAGCAGCAAGTACTTTTGTATAACCATCAAATTTAAGTATACGGCCTTTAGCCTTTAACTCAAAATCTCCAGCTTCAACAGTGACTGTTGTAGATAAATACTCTGCAGGAGGCATTTGACAAGCAACAAACTGACACCAAATTAACTCATAGAGACGTTCAGCATCACGCTCCATACCTGATAACTGAGTAGCTCGCAAATTAACATCTGACGGACGAATAGCCTCATGAGCTTCTTGTGCATTATTTTTACTAGAATAAGTAATAGCCTTAGCAGGTAAATATTTTTTACCAAACTCACTATCAATATAGCCGCGCACCATATCAATAGCATCCGCAGATAAATTAGTTGAATCCGTACGCATATAGGTAATATAACCCGCTTCATATAAGCGTTGCGCCATCATCATTGTTTTCTTAACCGAAAAACCTAAACGGGTACTTGCAGCCTGCTGCAAAGTAGAAGTAATAAAAGGTGCCGTTGGCTTACTACTAGTAGGTTTATCTTCACGTTTAACAACTTTATAAGCTGCTTTTTCTAAAAGCTGTAAAGCTTTATCAGCTTGCTCTTTATTAGTGGGACGAAATGCTTGGCCTAGCTGTTTCACAACTTCAAAATTGATATTTTCTTTTTTTGCTGTTGCCAAATCAGCCACAATTTGCCAGAACTCTTCAGGAATAAAAGCACGGATTTCCCTTTCTCGCTCAACAATTAAGCGAACAGCTACTGACTGTACACGCCCTGCTGACAAACCACGAGCAATTTTTTGCCATAACAATGGCGAAATCATAAAACCTACAACACGGTCTAAAAAGCGACGTGCTTGTTGTGCATTAACTCGATTAAGATCTAATTCACCAGGTTCAGCAAATGCACTTTGAATAGCTTTCTGAGTAATCTCATTAAAAACTACTCGCTTATAGCGGCTATCATCACCACCGATAGCCTCTCTTAAATGCCATGCAATAGCTTCTCCCTCTCTATCCAAGTCGGTAGCTAGATAGATAGTATCAGCTTCTTTTGCTAATTTTTTTAGCTCATCTACTACTTTTTCTTTGCCTGGTAGAATCTCATAATGAGCTTTCCAACCATGCTCTGGATTCACACCCATACGCTTAAATAATTGTTGCTTGGCTCGTTCTTTAGGCGACACGCTAGTATCTGCTACCTTCTTTCCCTTGGCCGTTGCGGCTACTTTAGTAGTCCCTGTAGGCAGATCACGAATATGACCAATACTTGATTTAACAATATATTGATTGCCTAAATATTTATTAATCGTTTTAGCCTTAGCTGGAGATTCTACAATGACCAGTGACTTACCCATATAACTATTGTTTCCTTGGAGGTTAATCTATATTAAAAGTGATAATAAAAGCCGTTTACTATTTATAGTGTTATCACACTCTTTAATAAATAGTAAATAGACATACGGATACTTTAACTTAATTAGTTGATTCTACTTGACTTTTTATTCTCAAGATTTTAAACCCAATTATAGCCCTAAGTAGTAATGCTGTTGCCAAAATAAATGGATAATACCAAGCATCATCATTCAACTGTAAAATATTTTCTTCAAAAGGATGCATTAAATAGAACTGATAATAAATTACAGCACCAGCAATATAGCCTATAAAGATTGAAAGTGGATAACGCCACACTTGGTATTGAAGTAACATAATCAATCCCAATGTTGATAAGGCAAATAACAATAAACCAATTCCAACAGTAATTGTTAAAACTGGTTCATGGGAAAGTATCGATAACAATTCAGAAACCTGATCAACCGTAACTGTATGAAACTGATAGAAAAACATAATACTTAATGCCCCAGCACCTACTGCTATCACCAATAACAGCAAACGGAGAATAAAGCGAATCCACTTAATCACAAGACAATCCAAATCTTTTATGAAACATTCCAATAAAAGTACTAAAATGCATTCATTTTAGTACAAACTTTTAAAACAAAAAATATTATTTAGTGGAAGGTCTTGCTGCTAATGCTTCATTAATTAATTGAGGTGTTGGTTGGTAACCTGGAATTATATGACCATTTTCTAAAATAATAGCAGGTGTTCCTCTAATACCTATTTTTTGACCTAATACATATTGCTCAACAATGGGGGTATTACATTTTTTAACACTTTTCACAGGAATTTCTTGCATTAATTGATTCATAGCTTCTTGTTGGTTATCTGAGCACCATACTTTTTGTAGCTCCTCAAAACCACGTGAAGCAAAACCTTCACGAGGGAAAGCCAAGTAACGTACCTCTATACCACGTTCATTTAATGCTGGCACACCTTCATGTAATCGATGGCAATAAGGACAACTTGTATCTGTAAAGATAGTAACGTGTGTTTTAGGTTGATTATCTTTTGCCTTAAACACAACCATTGACGATTTATCAATGTTATTAATTAAATTAGCAACAAACTTTTCTTCAGTTTCCAATGTAAGATTTTTTGGTGTTTTATCATTTAACTCAAATAAATACCCTTGAATAAGGTATTTACCATCTTCTGACATATAGAAAACTTTACCACTATCTACTTGAATTTGATAAAAACCTTGTATAGGGCTTTTACCAACTTCTTTAACAACAACATCAGGTAGCATGGTCTTAAATTTATTTTCTACTGTTTTCTCTGCTGCATTAGCTAGACCTGTAAAAACAGCCAAACTAACTGTTAATCCTAGTAATACTTTCTTTAACAACATTCATTAGTCCTCATATCAATGACAAATTCAAGCTACCTTGCTTCAAAACTTAACTCTCAGATTACTACATATTTTCATAAAAACGCAAAGTATTCCATATTCAATCATAATCAGCTAGTTGCTTTTACAACTTAATATGTCTTATTGCAAACAAAAACACACATTCATATGTCGTTTGCTGCAGAAAAATAGCATCCTAATATAATTAAACTACCATAGATACTGAAAACAGTATAATATCCATTAGTTTGTCTAATTTTTTGTTACAAGATGCAGATACTGTCACTATGAATATCGATTTAATTGTTGTGCTTTGCCTGTTAGCAATAGCCATCGTTGCTTTTATGATGAATAAGCCTCGCATGGACTTTGTAGCATTAACAGTTATTGTTGTTTTTCCATTAACAGGCATTTTAACTGTTAATGAAACTTTATCAGGCTTTAGTGATAGCAGTATTATTTTAATTGCTGCTTTCTTTGTTATTGGAGAAAGCTTAGTACGTACGGGAATAGCCTATAGTGTTGGCGAATGGCTAATTAAACAAGCCAGAAATAGTGAAACTCGACTTATAGTATTACTGATGGGTTCTGTTGCTCTGTTGGGTTCTGTTATGAGCTCTACAGGTATAGTAGCCATTTTTATTCCTATTGTTCTAAGCATTGCCAGCCACATGAAAGCTGACCCTAAACGGTTGATGATGCCACTTAGTTTTGCCGCCTTAATCAGTGGTATGTTAACGCTCGTTGCTACCGCACCCAACTTAGTTGTTAGCAGTAAATTAGAAGAAATGGGATTTGAAGCATTTAGCTTTTTCTCTTTTACGCCTATTGGCTTAATTATTCTTTTTGTGGGCATTGGTTACATGCTCTTTGCCCGTCGTTTATTAGTAGCTCCAAAAGATTCTGAAGTTTTATCCAACACCGGTAAACGTAACCTAACGGATTTAATTAGAGATTATAAGCTATCTGGTAGAAATAGAAGGCTTCGTGTCAATTCAGGCTCGCTAATGATTGGTAAAACCATTGAAGAACTACAACTTAGGGCTCGCTTTGGAGCTAATATCATTGGCGTTGAAAGAGAAAAACGAATCACTCATAAAGTACTAGATGCTTCCTCTAACTTAGAAATTAAAATGGGAGATATTTTACTAGTAGATTTCTTTTATAAAGAAACGGTTGATGACTTTTGTAATGCTTTTCAACTCACTAAATTAGCCTTTAAAGGTGACTATTTTACTGACCAATCTCGCTCTATTGGTATGGCTGAAGTTTCCCTCCCCCCTGAATCAAAATTAATTGGTAAAAATATTCTAGAAATAGGATTCCGTTCCACTTATCGACTTAATGTTGTTGGTTTACGACGCAATGGCGAGTCCTTAGAAAATGATATTACTAATGAAAGTTTAAAATTAGGTGATACCTTACTAGTAATAGGTACATGGAAAGCGATTAAGAATCTACAAACACATAACCAAGATTTCTTAGTACTCAGTTTACCCGCAGAAATTGATAATGTTGCTCCTGCTTTAAGTAAAGCACCTTATGCCATTATTGCTTTATTAATTACTGTTGGTCTAATGATTAGTGGCTTTTTCCCCAACGTTATTGTTGCGCTGCTAGGCTGTTTACTAATGGGTGCATTTCGTTGTATTGATATGGATAGTGCTTATAAATCAATTCATTGGCAAAGTCTTATCCTTATTGTGGGCATGTTTCCTTTCGCTGCTGCTTTACAAAAAACAGGGGGCGTAGATTTAGCCGTATCAGGTCTATTAAGTGTGGTAGGCAACTCTAATCCTCATTTATTAATTGGTGCACTATTTGCCTTAACAGCTATTATTGGTTTATTTATCTCCAATACAGCCACAGCCATTTTACTTGCTCCAATTGCTATTAATGCTGCACAACATGTTGGTGCATCGCCCTATCCATTTGCCATGACCATTGCCATTGCTGCCTCTGCTGCATTTATGACACCTGTTTCATCACCTGTAAATACATTAGTAGTGGGGCCTGGCCGCTATAAATTTATGGATTTTATTAAAATAGGGGTACCCTTTACTATACTTGTTATGATAATTTGTATTATCTTTGTACCCATATTATTCCCTTTACACCCTAATCTTTCATAAATGAGAAAACTATGCCTATTTACCATAGCATTGTCCATTTAATTGATAAAAAGCCAGATGGCACACCTGCTACTCTGCATGCTAGTGAGCATGAATTAAAAGAATCCTCTGCTTTAGAAAACCTACTGACAGACTTAAACGAAAGTTATAATGCTAAGCCAAATAAAGCATGGGGTTACTTCCATGAAGAATCAGGTGCTTATCCTTTTAGTGGTTGGCTAACAGGTTACTTAGAACAGCAACAAAACTTTATAGAGTTTAGTAAACAAGCAACCGAACACCTACAAAAATTAATGGAAGAATCAAATCTTTCAATGGGTGGCTATGTGTTGATTGCCCATTATCAACAAGGAATGACTGACTACTTAACTATTACTCTTTTACACCATACCAAGGGGGTTGCTGTTAATGATAGTCTAGAGGTTACAGAAGCTAAACACCTTGATTTATCACAATTGCATTTAGCAGCTCGGATTAACCTATCTGAGTGGCAGAATAATAAGCAATCCAAACAATATATTTCTTTCATTCGTGGTAAAAATGGAAAAAAAGTATCTGATTACTTCCGTGATTTTATTGGTTGCCAAGAAGGTGTAGATGCACCCAGTGAAACACGTACTTTACTAAAAGCTTTTAGTGACTATGTAGAAGATGAAGATTATTCTGAAGATCAGACTAAGCAAAAGACTGATACACTAGTCAGTTACGCCAGCACTCAAGCCAGATTAGGTGAAGCGATTTCCTTAGATGAGCTTTCTGAACTAATGAATGAAGAAACACCTAAAGCTTTTTACGATTATATTCGTAATAAAGACTATGGACTTTCACCTGCCATTCCACCAGACAAACGTACCTTAAACCAATTTAGACGTTTTACTGGTCGTGCTGAAGGGCTTTCTATTAGCTTTGAGGCACACTTGTTAGGTTCGCGTATTGAATATGATGAAGCGAACGATACTTTGTTGATTCATCAAGTACCCACCAAATTAAAAGATCAATTAAAGCGTAATTCTAAGTAACAAACCACTTCCCTTATAAGATCGAAGTTGCTATCAAATAGTAATTTCAATCTTTTACTAGCATAAGTTATTGCCCTAGCAAAAAGTATTTTCCACCTCAAAATAATATAATATGCCTAAGTAACAATAAGGTATTAAAAATACTTTTTATTACTTACAAACCAATATCAATTTGCTTATTGGTTAGAGCTACTAGATAGCCTTTTATGTAAATTAATTACAACTATCTAGGAGATTCTATGTTCAGTAAAAAAGCTAAAACCAAATACCCAATCGTGTTAGTACATGGTTTATTTGGCTTCAGTCGCATTGCAGGTTATCCGTACTTTTTCAATATTCCAGCTACCTTAAGAAGACACGGTGCTACCGTGTTTATTCCCACGGTATCTGCTACCAATACTACTGAAGAACGTGGTGAACAACTATTGGCTGAAGTACACAAAATTTTAAAGAAAACAGGTGCTAAAAAAGTCAATCTAATCGGTCATAGCCAAGGCGCCCCCACTTCTCGTTACGTTGCTGGGGAACATCCAGAGTTGGTGGCTTCGGTTACCTCCGTAAGTGGCGTTAACTTCGGTTCAGAAATAGCTGATTTAGTAATGGATGCCCTACAGTGCAAATTGCCAACAGAAATTGCTAATTTAGTGGTAAGCACTTTTGGCTCATTAATATCTTTATTAAGTGGCAAACCCTTTGCACCACAAGATGCACTGGGCTCACTAACCAGTTTAACCACTGAAGGCACAGCCGCTTTTAATAAAAAATACCCGTATGGTTTACCAACCACTTGGGGCGGTGAAGGTAAAGAGCTTGAAAGTAATGGCGTACGTTACTATTCATGGGGAGGTATCATTAAGAAAAATCTTATTAACGAAGGCTTAAATCATGTCGATCCAACCCATGTTTTATTACTAGTGCTTAGTTCACTTTTCAAAAAAGAAGCCCATCAAAATGATGGCTTAGTGGGTCGTTTTAGTATGCATTTAGGAAAAGTAATAGGTACTGATTTCCAAATGGATCATGCTGATACTATTAATCAAGTTGCGGGGGTTCATCCTATTACCCCTGATCCAGTAGATTTATACGTTGCACATGCGGCACGTTTAAAAGCTAAAGGGTTGTAAACCAGTCAAAAAAGGCACTAAGATTATTAGTGCCTTTTTCGTTATTAGTGATGTTCGCGAGTAGCCCTAAACTTAATATCAGGCCAACGTTCTTCCATTAAACTTAAATTAACACGTGTAGGTGCTAAATAAGTTAGATGTCCACCACCATCAATCGCTAAGTTATCAGTTGCTTTAATCTTGAACTCTTCAAGTTTTTTCTTATCGTCACATTCAATCCAACGTGCCGACCAAACATTGACTGCTTCATACAAACATTCTACTTTGTACTCTTCTTTTAAACGGCTAGCTACCACATCAAACTGCAACACCCCCACAGCACCAAGAATAATGTCATTATTACGTTCTGGGAAGAAAACTTGGGTTGCTCCCTCTTCTGCTAATTCTTGTAAGCCTTGACGAAGCTGTTTAGATTTTAATGGGTCTTTTAAACGTACGCGACGGAATAATTCTGGAGCAAAGTGCGGAATACCTGTAAAACTTAGCTTTTCACCTTCAGTAAAGGTATCACCAATTTGAATAGTACCGTGATTGTGTAAACCAATAATATCACCACCCCATGCTTCTTCTAACTGTTCACGCTCAGAAGAGAAAAAAGTTAGGGCATCCGAAATTTTTAAATCTTTACCAATGCGAGAATGATACATTTTCATGCCTTTTTGGTAACGACCTGAACAAATACGCATAAACGCAATACGATCACGATGCTTAGGATCCATATTAGCTTGAATTTTAAACACAAACCCAGTAAATTTTTCTTCAGTTGGCACTACTTCACGCTCATTAGCCATGCGTGATAATGGCAATGGTGCCCAATCGACTACTGCATCTAATACTTGATCTACACCAAAATTACCCAATGCAGTACCAAAGAAAACAGGAGTCATTTTACCTTCCAAAAAGGCTTGTTTATCAAACTTATGACAAGCTCCCTGAACCAATTCTAACTGTTCTTTAAAGTCATCATATAAATCGCCTAAATGCTCACGTGCTTCATCTGTATCTAAGCCACTAATAACTCTATTTTCAATACGCTCGTGGCCATGACCTGCAGTATAGGTAATAATTTTATCTTCAGTAAGATGATAAACACCTTTAAAATCACGATAACAGCCAATAGGCCAAGTAATAGGAGCCGCTTTAATTTTTAAAACAGCTTCAATTTCGTCTAATAGCTCAATAGGATCACGAATATCACGGTCTAATTTGTTAATAAAACTAACAATAGGTGTATCACGTAAACGACATACTTCCATTAAAGCAATAGTACGTGGTTCAACCCCTTTACCACCATCTAACACCATTAACGCACTATCCACTGCAGTTAAAGTACGATAAGTATCTTCTGAAAAGTCCTCATGGCCTGGTGTATCGAGCAAGTTAATCATATGCTCACGATAAGGAAATTGCATTACTGAGGTAGTAATAGAGATACCCCGTTGCTTTTCCATTTCCATCCAATCGGAAGTAGCATGACGATCAGACTTTCTCGCCTTAACAGTACCCGCCACACTAATAGCTTGCCCCATTAGCAATAACTTTTCAGTAATGGTAGTTTTACCCGCATCAGGATGGGAAATAATGGCAAAAGTACGGCGTTTTTCAACTTCGTTTTTTAGTTCAGTGGCAAATGACATAATAGGTAAAATTCTTTGAGCTTATAAAAGGTGCGCTATTTTCGCTTATCTTAATTCAATACTCAACCATTTAGCTCTGTTGACTGCAAATAAGCTAAAACTTGAGCAAATATCTTAGCAGGATCTTCTTTATGAATATCTGCAGATAACAGTTGTCGAATACGTCTAGAACCAGGAAATCCTTGAGCAATGCCTAATAGATGGCGACTAATATGTTGTACTACGCCACCCTGAGCGACATGTTGCTCAATATAAGGCAACATTCTTAAAAAAGCATCTGAACGAGCAATAACGGATTCATCACTAGCAAACAACTGTTGATCTACCTGCGCCCATTCATAACAATTATGATAAGCTGCTCGACCCACCATCACACCATCAAAGATTTGCAGATGGTCATTGGCTTCCTGCATGGTATTAATACCACCGTTTAGAATAAAAACAGTATCTGGAAAATCTTTTTTAAGCTGTGCAGCTACTTCATAACGTAAAGGTGGAATATCTCGATTTTGTTTAGGAGAAAGCCCTTTTAAAATAGCTATACGTGCATGTACGATAAATCGTTGACAACCCGCTTCCACACTTTGCCCAACGAAATCTACTAGCTCACCATAACTCTCTCGACCATCAATGCCTATGCGATGTTTGATAGTAATAGGAATATCAACAGCATCTTGCATAGCCTTAAAGCAATCAGCCACTAATTTAGGATGTGCCATTAGACAAGCGCCAATTAAATTGTTTTGCACCCTATCACTAGGACAGCCTACATTAAGATTAACCTCATCATAGCGCCATTGTACCGCCATTTTGGCACATGCAGCTAACTCACTAGGAACACTTCCACCTAACTGCAAAGCAACTGGATGTTCTGCTTGGTTATAAGCTAAATACCTAGCTGCATCACCATAAAGCAATGCACCTGTGGTGATCATTTCGGTGTAAAGTAATGCATGTTTAGTTAAGCCCCGCATAAAATAGCGATAATGACGATCAGTCCAATCCAACATGGGGGCTACAGAAAAACGATAACTGGGTGGTAACTCAGTTGTTTGTGTTGCTGTCATCTATAAAATCTATCAAAAAATAATTATTAGTTTACTATAATTATTAACAACAATATAAATATCTTCATATTAGCTATTAATATTTTCTAACTAACACAGTAAACAAATATTTTTGCAGATAAATAATCAAAAAAACATAGTAATTTTAGAATAGGATAAAACTATTAATCTATTAAATTACCATTGTTATCGTAGGTATTAGAGCGCTTGCTATCGCTATTCTTTGCAGAAAATTCATCTGTTTTATAGTATTGCTTAGCTGTTCTATTAAATGTAATAAATTTAAAGACTATCCAAACCATCATAAAAACAAATAACCATATAGCCAACCAAAATAAAACGACTACTGCAGCTAATTTAACTACAAAAAACACAAGACGTGTAAGAGTATAACCAACACCTGATAACTTATTACGCATAGCACTGGCGATTTGTAGCTCTTGCGTTGCTACTTTCTCATAGCCACTGGTAAATATATTACGAATTTTCTGCCAAATAGATTGTGATGATTTGCTATAAGCTGTCATATTTTCCTAACTTCTACTAAATAGGTTGCTTCTTTTCTTTATTTTTAACATAAATCTACTAGTGAAAATAGTAGTTAACGTACTTAGTTACAATTTACCAGCCATTTATTAACGATATATCCACTATCATTGTTAGTTAAAGGATATCAATCCAATCAATAATTTTTTATCTAAATTTAGGAAATCAGATGATTACAGCAACAGAAGCTTGGCATTGGCAAAAAAGTGAAAATCCTGCTGATCTTATTTTACAAAACACTGCTATTCCTTCTTTAAAAGATGATCAAGTGTTAATTGAAAATCATGCTATTGGCATTAATCCTGTAGACTGGAAGCTAATGGCTGGCTTAAGTGACTCTTGGCAAAAAAACCAAATACCTGGTGTTGATGGTATGGGAGTTGTTGTTGCGGTAGGTAAGAATGCCAAGCATATACATTTAGACACACGCTACACTTACCATACAGACTTACGCTTTAATGGTAGCTTTAGTCGCCATACTATTGTTAGTGCTAAAGCATTAATCGCTGTACCTGATCAAATCAGTAATGAAACCGCGGCGGCATTCCCTTGTCCTGCTTTAACAGCATGGCAAGCATTACAGAAAACACCTAATCCACAAGCAGAAAATGTTTTAGTAAATGGTGCTGGTGGTGCTGTTGGTAGTATTTTGACGCAACTCCTAATTGATATAGGAGCGAAAGTTTATGTAACAGCTAGCCCCTCTCATCACGAAACATTTATCAACAAAGGGGTAATTAGTGCCTTTGATTATCGAGATACTGATTGGCAAAACAAATTACGTTCACAATTAGGCTCACAAAATATCTTTAGTATTTATGATACTGTTAATGGTAATAGTGCTAAATCTTTAGCTAATCTATTAGGCTATTATGGACATCTTATTTGTATACAGGATCGTATTGAGCAAGCTCCTCTACCACCTTTTACTACAAGCATCTCACTGCATGAAATAGCACTAGCTTCGATCCATGTACATGGCTCAGATAAACAATGGAGCAAATTAGTCACAGCGGGTGAGCAACTATTATTAAAAATAGCCAGAAATGAATTAACATTACCACAAATAGAAGTTATGAGTTTTACAGATATCCCGAAAGCACTAAATCTTCTAAAACAACAGAATAATGGTATTAAATATGTAGCGACAGTTAACAATTAATTATTTAATCTATATCTATTTTATTGTGAACTAAGCCAATTATATAATATTGATTATTATTCAATAATAAAATAATTTTAATTCAGTTTGTATGGCAGGAATTTTTAATGAAAACCCATCTTTATCCCGTAATACTCTGTTTATGTGTAACTAATGCTTTTGCTGATAATCTAAAACTCAACAATAAAGAACAGATGAAAGCCTATGCACTTAAACACTGCCAACTTGATAAATTAAAGGATTGTGACTGTATTGCCAATAATATGGTGGATACATTTACTGAAAAAGATTGGAAAATTTTTATTGCCGCTATTAATAAAGATGAATCCATAAAACAGCAAGTTTCAGAAAAGGATATTTTCAATTTTTCAGATAAAATGTATGAAACAACCATAAACTGTAGTATTGAATAATTTTCTGTCTGCATGATTAATATTAAGATGTATAAATTAGCTTTACTGCTAACTACCCTATTATTAGGATCTGCCACTAACCTTCTAGCAGAATCAAATGAGCCAACTGCAAATAAAACATATCAAGTAAACTCTATTATTAGTTATTATGACCATAATCGAAATCCTGCACCTTATAAAATACATAATGGTTTCTATCGCAAATACCTAGCAACATTAATTGATGGCCAAGTCGCTGTACAAGACTTTTATACTACTAATGATAATAAATATACTGATCCTTACCTACTAAAAGACAGCTCAACCATGCTTAATGGTTACCCTAAAAATATCAATGGCCCTTTTAAGCGTTGGTATATTAATGGCCAAAAATACAGTATAGGCACATTAAAAAATGGTAAAGCACAAGGAAAATCTATAACTTGGTATGAGAACGGTCAGAAACAACAAGAGGTTTATTACATTGATGGAGAAATAGAAGGTACCTCCATTTTATGGCATAAAAATGGCAATAAACAATTTGAAGGAAGTTATATTAAAGGAATACCAGAAGGTATTTGGCACAGTTGGTATGAAAATGGAAAGAAACAATATCAAGAAACCAGAAAATCTGGTAAAACACATGGCACTCTTTATATTTGGTATATAGATGGTCAAATCCAGGCAGAAGAAAATTATATAGACGATCAAAAAGAAGGAAAATTTACCTATTGGTCAAGAACAGGTAGCAAATTATCCGAAGCAAACTATAAAACAGGTGTATTACATGGTGATTTTACAGCTTGGCATAATAATGGAAACTTACGCCAACAAGGACAATATATAGAGGGAAATAAGCAAGGCAAATGGACTTACTGGTATGATAATGGCATAAAAAGTACAGAGTCCTTTTATAAAGATAATAAACTATCTGGATTATTTACTCATTGGGATAAAACAGGTAACAAAACCCAAGAAACGCTCTATGACAATGGACAGGCCAAAAACACTACTATCTTTAAAAAGAAGACATAATAACTATATATTTGACTTCTTTCTAATTACCTATCTAAATAGAGATATGTTAAGGTAATAAACAAATTTTTGGGGTAGATAATATTATGCGCTATTGGCTAATACCTGTATTGACCTTAACTTTATTAAATCCTTTAAAGCTCGTTATTGCAGAAGAAGCTGTTATTACCATAACAGAGCCTGCTCAATATAAAGAAAACTCTATTATTCAGTACTATGATGCAAAATGGCAGCCTACTGATAAAAAAGTTAATAATGGTTTCTATCGCAAATTTATTAAAAAAACACCTGGAGGCCATTTCGTTATACAAGATTTTTTTGCCAATAATAAAAAGCAAAGCGATCCTATTACCGTAATAGATAGTAATGAACTAACCACCATAGGTATTAAGAGTATTGATGGCCCTCTAGTGCTTTGGTATGCCAATGGTAAAAAATCCTCTGAAAAAAACTATAGCAATGGAACAGAAAATGGTGTTTACAATTTTTGGTATGAGAATGGTGAACTACAAGCAACTGGTCACTTTTCTGATGGTGTATTAGATGGCAAAACTAATGTTTGGTATGAAAATCAGCAAAAACATGCAACAGGTAATTTCATAAAAGGTAAAAAAGATGGTGTATGGCAATACTGGTATGAAAACGGACAGCTATCAGTAACAGAAAACTACGAAAATGGTAAAGCCATTGGTGATTTCAAAAAATGGTATAAAAATGGTCAAATGGAAATTGCAGGCCAATTTATTAATGGTCAAAAAGATGCTACATGGCAATATTGGTATGACAATGGCCAACAAGCTATTGAAGAAACTTACAAAAACGACTTACTTATTGGCCCTTCTAAAACTTGGTATAAAAGTGGTCAATTAGAGTCTGAAGGAAATTATGATAACAACCAAGAAACTGGACTGTGGCATTATTGGCATGAAAATGGTAAAAAAGCAATCGAAGCTAACTATCAAGGTGGGCGGTTAGATGGTCTCTCACAAAGTTGGTATGACAATGGACAACCAGAAAGTAAAGGGCACTATATCGCTAATAAACAAAATGGCATATGGACATTTTGGTTTGATAATGGACAAAAATACGCTGAAGGTGTCTTTAAAGATGATCTTTCTTCAGGCGTATGGAGTATTTGGAATAAAGAGGGGAAATTACGAGAAGAAATAACCTATGAAGATGGCAAGATAACTCATAAAAAATCTTATGAAGACAAATCTACTATAAAGCCTGATATCACAGAACTAACTGTACCAAAAAAATAGCATTACCATGATTTCATAATTCAGATAAAAATAATTACTAACAACCTTCTCTCACAAAGAAAAAACTTAGTATATCTAAAGATAATTATTGAAGAAATTACTAGCAACCAAATAATAACTTTCTTAGCTAGTTTGCATTAATTAAATTATAATCTGCTTTTTTAAACATATAAACATAACTGTTTGTATATAAATCTTCTCATAATTGAAACTATTGTTTCAATTTACAGGAAACAATTTTTCGGTAACACTAATCAGGTGAAGAACAATAATTGATAGGAATTCTTGATGTCAGAACATTCGCAGTTTACATTGTTAAAGGAACGTCGTTATCTTCCCTTTTTTATTAGTCAATTGGCTGGTGCCTTTAATGATAATGTATTTAAACAAGCACTAATACTAGCTATTATCTACAAGTTAACTTTTAGTAATTTTTTAGATCAACAGGTTATTACTAGTCTATTTCATGGTGGTCAAATAGATAAAGACTTATTAGTTAATCTTTGTGCCATTGTCTTTATTCTGCCCTTTTTCTTATTTTCAGCTTTAGGCGGACAACTGGGTGAAAAATATGAGAAATCACTACTTATTAGAAGAATAAAGATAGCAGAAATAATCACTATGATAATAGGTGCTGTAGGGCTATTTCTAAGCAGCTTCGTACTGATGCTTATAGTGCTATTTGCTATGGGCGTTTTATCAGCACTATTTGGCCCAGTTAAATACTCGATTTTGCCACAACACTTAAAAGACTCTGAACTTATTGGCGGCAACGCATTAGTTGAAATGGGCACTTTTTTAGCGATTTTAACAGGTACTTTATTAGCAGGCGTTTTAATGACTGGTAATGGTCCTTATGCTTATTATATTAGCTTTTGCATATTACTGATCGCTATCATAGGCTACCTTGCTAGTAGAAAAATTCTACATAGTCCTGCCCCCATGCCTAACCTTAAAGTCAGTTTCAATGTATTCTCTCAAACATGGAAAACAATGCAGCTTGGCTTTAATCAAAAACTCGCTGTTTCTCGCTCTATATTAGGTAACTCTTGGTTCTGGTTTCTAGGTACAATTTATATTACTCAAATGCCAAACTATGCAGAAAAAGTACTCAATGGTGATCCTAGTGCTTACACCCTTATCCTTATCGTATTTTCTGTATCTATTGCTTTAGGTTCAATTCTTTGTGAAAAGCTATCAGGACATAAAGTAGAAATTGGTTTAGTACCCTTTGGTTCAATTGGTCTTACTGTTTTCAGTATTCTACTGTGGTGGCACTCCTATACCCTACCAATGGTTGGAGGCGTTAGTAATACTTGGTTAACACTGCTTGCACACCCTCAAACTTGGTTTGTTTTAATTGATATTTTTGGTATTGGTTTATTTGGTGGTTTCTATATTGTACCGCTTTATGCCATTATGCAATCTCGTTCAGCTCCTGAAGAACGTGCAAGGGTAATTGCTGCTAATAATATATTAAATGCCTTATTTATGGTTTTGGCTTCAATAGTAGCCATTATCCTGCTTAGTATTGCAGGTTTAAGCATACCTCAGCTATTCTTAGTGGTAGGTTTAATGAATATTGCAGTAAATGCTTATATTTTTAATATCGTACCTGAATTCACTTTACGTTTTATGATGTGGTTAACTTCTCACTCTGTTTATAATGTGTCTCATCAAGGATTAGATAATATCCCTGAAAAAGGGAGCTGTGTTATTGTTTCTAATCATATTTCTTATGTGGATGCATTATTGATTGGGGGCGCCATTAAGCGACCTATTTGCTTTGTAATGCATTATAAAATTTTCAATATGCCTATTGTAAAATTTGCTTTTCGCAAAGCGAATGCTATTCCCATAGCCGGATATCGCGAAGATAAAGAAGTTTTTGAAAAAGCGTTTATTGAAATAGCTAAAGCCTTACAAAAGGGGCAACTAGTCTGTATTTTTCCTGAAGGAAAACTCACTACTGATGGTGAAATTGCTGAGTTTAAGGCAGGTATAGAAAAGATCATTAAAGAAACCCCTGTACCTGTAGTTCCTTTAGCTATTCAAGGACTTTGGAAAACATCATTTAGCCGTAATCCAAAACGAAAAATATTAAGAAGTTTTGGAGCGCCTATCAATATAATAGCTGATAAAGCTATTCCTGCTGAGCAAGTAACTAGGCAATTACTACAAGAAAAAGTACAAGAATTAAGGGGCGATAAGGCTTAATAGCCTTATCACGCTATGCTATCTATAACTTAGCTACCCTCTTTTAAATCAAGCTCTTTTACTGAGCGTCTAGTAATAACAAAAGTAACAATACCAGCAGCCATATCAATAGCCCTAATCTTTTCCCTATAGCAAATTGAATTAAAAAATAATGGATTATCATTTAATAAAGCCTAACCAACTTATACAATATGCTAAATATCTTAGAGAAAAATAATTATTTAAATACTTTTATATACTTAAATAAGTACTTTTTAATAGCCAACAACTCAAAACACTATTAAATTAACTAGTTAACTCGCGCATTAGTCGTTAAATAAAACTTATATAATAATTAATAATCATTTTTCTCTTATTCTTGCTGTCCTACTTAAAATTTATCAAGACAAAACCACGTTTTTTTAGGATAATGAGGGATTAGTATTTTCTAACCCAAATATCATTTGACTGATTGGAGTCATTTAGCTTGATTGTTTTACGCTACCTTACTCGCGAAATTCTAGTGACCTTATCTGCCATTAGCTCTGTGTTACTTATTATCATTATGAGCGGCCGCTTTACCAACTACTTAAAAGATGCGGCTCAAGGTGGTATAGACTCTAGTATTCTACTTTGGATCATGTGGTACCGACTACCTGATTTTCTATACTTAATCTTACCGCTAGGCCTCTTCTTAGGCATTTTATTAGCCTATGGACGTATGTATCTTGACAGTGAAATGGTAATTTTAAGTAGTTCAGGTATTAGTATTCGTAAAATATTTGTTTATACCCTATTACCTACAGCGATTATCACTCTTATTGTTGCTTGGTTGTGCTTTAGTTTAGGCCCAGCAGGTATGAACAAGTTCAGAGAACTTATTAAAACTCAAGACTCAATGACAGAGTTTAATACCTTAATTCCTGGTCACTTCCAATCCTTTGAAAAGTCAGATGCTACTACTAAAACTTATCGTGTTACCTATACTGAGTCGATGTCACATGACAAAAAACATCTAACTAATATTTTTATTTCTCAAATAGACACTAAAAAAGATACTGAAGAACACGTTTCAACTAATGTACTGTCAGCAAAAACAGGACAAATTGAAATACAACCTGATAATTCCCGTTATCTTATTTTAAAAGATGGTTATCGCTATGATGGTAACCCTGGGCAGGCAGATTATCGAGTTACAGAGTATAAAATTTATGGCATCTTATTACCCAAACCTGAAATTAATATTGACTTAAAATCAAATGCTTTAACGACAACTGAGTTAATGAAAAGCGATAAATTAGAAGATCGTGTCGAACTAAATTGGCGGTTTTCTATGCCCATACTGGTTATAATTATTGCTATGCTTGCTGTACCTCTAGCTAAGGTAAATCCTCGGCAAGGTAGGTTCTTTAAATTAATTCCAGCTATTTTTCTCTATATGCTATATCTAGGCCTCTTAATTGCTGCAAGAGGACAAATGGATAAAGGAAAATTAGCCATTTTCTTTTTCTGGATTATCCATTTTATCTTTCTAAGTATTGCGCTAACTCTATTATATTGGGATACGATTAGAATTAAATTTCGTAAACCTCAAGGAGTAGGCATATGATAGGAAATCGCTTAGAACGCTATATTGCTGGTAGTATTTTAAACAGTATACTGATTATTATCTTTATTATTATTTGCTTAGCTTCTTTATTTGCCTTAGTTGACCAAGTAAACGACTTTAAAAATAACTACGGTATTTTACAAGCTTTACAATATGTTGCGCTAACAGCACCCCGTAGACTATATGATAACCTACCAATGGCATCCCTAGTTGGAAGTCTTATTGGTTTAGGAACATTAGCTAGTCGTAGTGAGCTCACTATTATGCGAGCCGCAGGAATGTCCACAGGCCGTATTGTTTATGCAGTAATGAAGCCTGTATTCGTTATTATGATTGCTAGTGTACTAATAGGTGAATATGTTATCCCAAAAACGGAAACAAAAGCATTAGCAAACAAAGAGTTAGCTATTAGCTATAATATTGATCAACAAGTTATAGAACAAACCCTATTGGAAGGTACTTGGCATCGTCAAGGCAATGAATACATACGTATTAATAGTGTACAACCCAATGGTCTATTATTTGGTGTAACTCGTTACTATATAAACAATCAAAAAGTAAAATATGCAATCTACGCCAAACAAGCTATTTTCCAAAATAATGAATGGCAACTAAAAGATAGTGTTACTACTTGCTTTAATGATGATCATACTAAAACCATAGAACATACTTCTGAAAACTGGTTAACTCCTACGCCTAGTTGCGAGATGGCAGATATTCAAGGAAAAGTTACACCTATTGATATCACTCCAGAACTACTCAATACTATCAATAGCAATCCTTCTAACTTATCAATTGCTGGCTTATGGAAATATATTCACTATTTAGAAGATCAAGAATTAAATAATGATAACTATTGGTTAAAATTCTGGGAAAAACTACTACAACCTATTAAAACACTAGCCTTGGTACTGTTAGCAATTTCCTTTATTTTTGGACCACTACGTAGTGTAACAATGGGACAACGCATCTTCATTGGTGTTACCATTGGCTTTGTATTTAAGATTGTTCATGATCTACTGGGACCAGCTAGCTTAGTATTTAATTTTCCGCCATTACTTGCGGCAATAACACCTAGTGTTGTGTGTATTATTATTGGTGCTTACTTACTAAAAAGAAAACGTTAACTATTTATTAATACTCAAATAAAAAGGCTCAATAAATTATTGAGCCTTTTTTATTTAATAACTTATCTTTACAGAGATGCTCGACGATAATTGCGATACTCTGGTTTCCAGAAATTCATCTCTATCGATTGCTTAATTTGCTCATCTGTAATCTCTAAAGCAACACCGTCTTTTTGTGCTTGTTTAGCTACCGCAAAAGCAATCTTTTTAGTTACCTCTTGAATATCACTCATAGCAGGTAAAATAGCGCCTTCACCTGTTAACACAATAGGAGAACAAGCGGCTAAAGCATCAGCAGCAACCATCATCATAGTTTCAGTCACACGTTTAGCCCGTGCAGCAAGAACACCTAAACCAACACCTGGGAAAATATAAGAGTTATTACATTGAGCAATAGCAATTTCTTTATCATTAATATGTACAGGACTAAAAGGGCTACCTGTAGCAACTAATGCATCACCATTGGTCCACGTTAAGATTTCTTTAGGTGTTGCTTCAATACGAGAGGTAGGATTTGAAAGAGGCATTATCAAAGGTTTAGCACAATGGCTATGCATGGTTTTGATCACTTCTTCTGTAAATAAACCACGTTGTGCTGATACACCAATTAATATGGTTGGTTTAGCATTTTGTACTGTCTCCAGTAAAGAAATATCTTTACCTTCTACATTCCAACTTTTAACATTTTCTGCCTTATGCGCTAAACGTTGCTGGAAGTTTGGTAAATGAGACATTTCATCAGTAAGTAAGCCCCAACGATCGACCATAAATATCCGTTGGCGTGCTTGCTCATCTGTTAAGCCTTCTAATACCATAGCACTGACAATTTGCTCTGCAATACCACAACCCGCTGAACCAGCACCTAAGAACGTTACCACTTGTTCTGATAACTTTTCACCTTTAGCTTTACAAGCAGCCCACAATGTACCTACTGCAACTGCTGCTGTACCTTGAATATCATCATTAAAACAACAAATTTCATCTTTGTATTTTTCTAATAATGGTAATGCAGTGTGTTGCGCAAAGTCCTCAAACTGTAATAAAACACGAGGCCAACGACGTTTTACAGCTTGAATAAATAAATCAACAAATTCATAGTACTCATCACCAGAAATACGTTCATGACGCCACCCCATATACATAGGATCATTCAATAAATCAGGGTTATTAGTCCCCACGTCTAACACAATGGGTAATGTGTAAGCGGGACTAATACCACCACAAGCCGTATAAAGTGATAGCTTACCAATAGGGATACCCATACCACCTACCCCTTGGTCACCTAACCCTAAAATACGCTCGCAATCACTCACCACAATGACTTTAACATTCTTTTTAGTAGCACTATGTAAAATATCGTCGATATTATCTTTATCGGGATAACTAACGAAAATACCACGATGATTGCGATAAATTTTTGAAAACTCCTGACATGCTTGCCCTACCGTTGGGGTATAAATGATAGGCAGCATTTCTTCCAGATGATCTTGTACTAAACGGAAAAATAATGTTTCATTATCATCTTGAATAGAACGCAAATAAACATGACGCTCTAAATCATTGTTACACAAATTATACTGATCATAAGCACGCACTACTTGTTCTTCGATCGTTTCCATTGTGTATGGTAATAAACCAGTTAGATTAAAATCTCGACGCTCTTCACGGGTAAAAGCACTCGATTTATTTAACAAAGGAGTTTCCAGTAAACCTGGACCTGAATATTGAATATATAAAGGACGCTTGTTAGCCATATATAACCTTCTCTTTTTACAACAGATAAGCCTTAATTATTTAGCTCTAAATAAATTTGTTTTTATCAACTCTCTAATTTCATCACCTCGCCCACTTAAAATAGCCTTTAACATATAAAGACTAAATCCTTTGGCTTGTTGTAAATTAATTTTAGGTGGAATCGATAATTCTTGTGTTTCTGTATGCACATCTACAACCACAGGCCCATTATACTCGAAAGCCTCTTTTAATGTGCTATCCAATTGGTTTGAAGATGTTACCTGATAACCTTTAACACCACAAGCTTCGGCTACAGCAGCAAAATTTGGACTATTTAGATGAGTAACATCATCCATTAGCCCTGCTGCTTTCATCTCCATAGCCACAAACCCTAATGATTTATTATTAAAAACAATTACTTTTACAGGTAATTTTTCTAATGCCAAAGTTGATAATTCGCCCAATAACATAGATAAACCACCATCACCAGCCAAAGCTATGACCTGTCTATCAGGAAAAGCTGCTTGTAAGCCTATTGCTTGTGGTGTGGCATTAGCCATTGAACCATGAGAGAAAGAACCTGTTAAATAACGCTTACCGTTCATTTTTAAATAACGTGCAGCCCACACAGTAGGAGTTCCTACATCAGCAGTAAATAAAGCATCCTCATCAGCCAATTCAGATACTCTTGCAGCTAAGTATTGTGGATGTAATGGCCGATCCTCTGCGTTAGGGGTAGCTAATTCATCCAATGACTTACGAGCTTTATGATAATGCTCTAAAGCCTTTACTAAAAAACTATCATCTGTTTGTGCAGTCAACTTAGGTAATAATAAATCTAGGGTAGATGATATGTCACCCACTAACCCTTTAAGTAATGGCGTCCTTCTACCTAAATGCTCTCCCCTTAAATCAATTTGAACAACATTACCATGTTCAGGATAGAAATTACGATATGGGAAATTACTACCCAGCATTAATAAGAAATCACACTCTTTTAACGTATGATAACCTGATGAAAAACCAATAAGACCTGTCATCCCCACATCAAAAGGATTATCATACTCTACAAAAGGCTTACCTCTTAAGGCGTGTACTACAGGCGCTTTAAGCTTCTCAGCCAAAGCAACTACTTGATTATGTGCATAACGACAACCATAACCACAAAGGATAGCAATATTTTTAGTATGATTTAACAGATCAGCTAATTGCTCTATTTCTTGTACTGGTGGCACTACAATAGGTAATACAGGTGTAGACCATTGAACTTTTTGAACAGTAGCTTCACTAAAAGCCACATCACCAGGTAAGACAATAACTGAAACACTGCGTTTAGTTAAAGCAGATCGTATGGCTGTTTCTAATACCCTTGGGAATTGTTCAGCACTTGAAACCAGCTCACAGTAATCACTACAATCTTTAAATAAAGATTCAGGATGGGTTTCTTGAAAATAACCAAGCCCTAACTCACTACTTGGAATTTGTGCAGCAATGGCCAACACAGGAGCATTCATTCGTTGAGCTTCAAACAAACCATTTATCAAATGTAAATTACCTGGCCCGCAAGATCCAACACACACACCTAATTGATTAGTTGCATCAGCATATGCACTGGCAGCGAAAGCTGCTGCCTCTTCATGACGCACACTTTGCCACTTAATCTGGTTACGTTTTCTTAGGGTCTCAGTTATGGCATTCAGTGAATCTCCTGGAACACCCCAAACTGATTTAACACCAACCTGTTCTAATGTCTCCACCAAAATATCAGCAACTAATTTAGTAGCCATTGTAATTCTCTCTTTTATTTATAAAACTATATTAGGTTTGTCATAATTTAACCTGTAAAGTTTCCTAAAAAAGATTAACAATTAGTTTTAGATGATAACTACCAAGTTTTAGAAATTTTTCCTGCCGCACAGTCTCTAACTTGCTGATCAATAATATTGCCTGGCTTTACACATTCTGACATATGTCGTCTACGTGGATAATCAATAGCTTTTTGCGGCTTTCTAAAATACTCCCCTGTATTAATTTGATCTTGCAGACTTTTATCTACCCATTGTTGTTCAGATGAAGTATCCGATTGTATAGTTTTTTGTTTACCAACCCCCTCTGAATCTTGTAGCTTTTTAAATAAGTTCTCTACAATCATATCGTATTTTTTACGAATACTTACTCTTTGCTCAGAAGAAAAACTCAACCTATCACTAGAAAGTAATATTTGTTTTTTAGTACCATCTTGATTAGCTGCAATCGTCTGACTCATTATTACTTGATTTCCTAAACTAATTATTAAATGTAACTCCCAATTTTGAGTAGTTCTATTTAATACTTCTGTTTTAGAAAAATATAGTTGCTGTTGCCCTGTAAATGCTTCAATTGCCATAAGTTCAGTAACTGCTTTTTGATTATCTGAAGCTATCTCAGAATATTTATCAAAATTCAAGTCTTTGGCTAATTTAATATCAAACTTTGGTGTTGAAATACTTTTTAAACGACTCTCTAAATAAGGACTTTCAAATGTCTTTGACCATTCAAATACAATTTGATCCATTTGATTGAATCTTCTATCTGCTAATTCTGTAGCAAAATAATCTACTACTAAGGGATATAAATCAGGATTCTGCGTCACTGCCTCCTGTAAATCTCTTACATAGCCAAAAACTCTTATATCAGGCAGTTTTTTAGCATTGCCAGAAACAGCTAATTTACTAATAAACTCCCTGTAATAAGGATCTTGAAAAAGATTTATCTCAATAACAGCTCCTTTGGAGCCATCTTCTCGTATAAACTGTCCCTGCTTAGTAATAATACTTTTATTAATACTTTTATTAGCATTAGCCATAGAAGCAATACTAATAGACTTAATACCTAATTTTTGCAAACTTTGTAATTCATCCTTATCAACAAGTCCATTTTGGTTGGTATCTAACCAAACATACAAATTAGCAAAATCTATATCTAATTCATCTAACTGATTATCTGAATTAGTGTCTAAATCTTGCAATGCATCATAACCACTATTAGCTAATCGTCTATTTACTTTTAAATAGCGATAACCTATTAATTCTATGTATTTTCCATCATAGCTTTTCACCAATAAGCCAGCATTTCCCATTGGCCATTCAGTACCTACTTTTACATCTTTATCAAATGCAAATAGTAATTTTTCATCTACTGGTAATGTTTGTAAAGGCTCATCTGTTAAATTAATAACGATTTGCCCCGTATTTATCATAGGAATATTAACTGTTTTAGGAGCAGTACTAACTATCTGATCATCTTGCTTATTAAATAATTTACTACCAAAACTTGTAAAAGTTAGTACATAAAAAGCAATGCCTGCAACCACTATAATAACGATAGTAATTACTAATAATAATTCTAATACTGTAAAACCCGATGTTTTTCGAGAAAGCTTTGAAATAGACAACATATATCCTTTACTACGACAAATCAAAATGTCTCAAATAAAGTTTATTATTGTACCCTTTCCAATCTATAAAGTGCATAATTTATTATTAAATTTGTCGACTACTTTGCGCTACGAGCAAAGCTTGTAATGAATCAAAGGTTAAGGGCTTGCTAAATAGATAACCTTGATATAAGTAACATCCTTTTTCCTCTAAAATCGATAATTGATCAACTGTTTCAACGCCTTCTGCTATGACTTCAAAATCTAAACTATTTGCCATAGTAATAATTGCACTCACAATACCTGAGTCATGAATATCTGTAGTAATTGTATCAACAAAGGCCTTATCAATTTTCAACATATCAATGGGTAATTTCTTTAAATAAGATAATGATGAATAACCTGTACCAAAATCATCAATCGCAAAGTTCACACCTAACTTTTTTAAAGCATACATTTTTTCAATAGTATTATTAGTTTCTTGAATAACAATACCCTCTGTTACTTCTAAAGTGATAGCTCTTTTAGGAATATTATATTGTTTGAGGGCACGCTCAATAAGGTCATAAAAGCCTTCGTGTTGTATCTGTTTAGGGCTTACATTAACACAGAATTTAAAATCTAATAATGAAATAGCTTTATTATCCATTAATTTTGCATATAAACGACAAGCTTCTAAAATAATCCACTCACCTACCTCAATAATTAACTGAGTTTCTTCAAGAATATTAATAAAATGCTCAGGTGAAAATACATCTTTTCCTTGTACCCACCGAATAAGCGCCTCTGCGCCTGTAATTTCATGTGTTCTTGAGAAAACCTGTGGATGAAAACAAAGCTTAAATTCTTTATTTTGTAAAGCTTGACGCATCTTTGCTTCAATACGCATACGTTGTACAACAGCTGATTGCATAGAGCTTCTAAAAGTAGCAATCATATTTCTACCTAGCTCTTTAGCTTTATATAAAGCAATATCAGCTCTTTTAATTAGCTCAGAAGTATTAACACCATGCTCAGGAATAATAGTTACTCCAATACTGGTAGAAATTTGTAGACGATATGCATCAATCAGCATGGGTTCTGATAAAATTTCTCGAATCCTTTCTGCTGTCATTAATACCTGTCGTTCTACCTCATTAAAATCACCTTCTAAGCGAGTAAGTAGAATAATAAATTCATCCCCACCTACACGAGAAACAGTGTCATTAGTACGAATACTGGCTTTCAAACGTGTAGTAACGATCTTTAAAACAGCATCTCCTATAGGATGCCCAATAGAATCATTAATATTTTTAAAATGATCTAAATCTAGAAACAGCAAAGCAGCATGTAAATTATAACGTTGTACTAATTTAATTTGCTGCTCTAAACGTTCATACAACAGAGTACGATTAGGTAAATTAGTTAAAGGATCATGATAGGCAAGATGAATAGCTCGACGCTCTGCTTTACGTAAATTCGTCACATCATGCCCTACCATCATTACATAATTTTTACCTTCCGTACAAAGAATATCAACTACGAATTTAATAGGCATATAGCCTACTTCTTGGCGATATAGCGCAGTCTCTAATAATTGAGGTCCATCTTCTTTAACTTTCTTTAGAAAATCTGTTCGCTCTTCAACTGAAGCCCATACGCCTATATCAAACTCTGTTTTCTTCAATAAATTTGCTTGTTGATACCCCAAAAGATTTTGAATTGCTTCATTTACCTTAATATATTTGGCAGTTTGAAAATCAGAAATAGTAACCACATCAGTAGTAGGATCAAATGCTGAAGAGAACTCTCTTTCATTAACATTAAAAAACCTTTCTACAGTCATTAAACTATGACTATAATAAAAAGTAGCTAAAACAGCTAATCCCCCATTAAGACGAACTATTTTGGCACACAACTCGCCTGTCAGAACATCACCATCTATAGTAGATAATTGAATATCTGTCAGCTTAACTGTACGTTTTTTTAGAATTAATTTGACAACTTTATTTCTTGAAGACTCTTGCCAAATACCCAAATCAGCAATAGGCACGCCTACTACTTGTTTCATAGACCAGCCCAATATCCTTTCAAAAGGCGCATTAACTTCAATAATACGTCCTGTACGAATATCTACTAGAATTAAAGGCTCTCGTATTAAAGACTTTAACGTAGAATATTGTTGCCAAGCATCTAGCATATAACGCTTAAACTGTTTACGCTCAGCGATATCTTTTAAAAATCCCATTTTCAATAACCTGATTTGGTAGGCAATCTCTGCTGATAACTCATTACTAAAATATCTATTATCCTTATAACACTACTATACACTATTACAAGCTAAAGATTAATTAACTAACCTCTTAATTAATCTAAAGTCCTATAGTTATTCTTTTATTATAAAAGATTTTATGACATAATCCTTCATTTACATCAGTTCTTACCACTATTATAAAGACTATAATTGTAATCAATTTAATCTCTTAAATTAACAGCAAGGTAATATTTTTATGAGTGTACGGCACTTTTTGTCACTATTTGATTGCTCAAAAGATGAATTAAAGAAGCTAATCAAGCGCGCCATAGAATTAAAAACAATGCGTCGTGATAATATACCTCACAACACACTAAATGGTCGTATTCTTGGGATGATTTTTGAAAAATCATCAACCCGTACCCGTGTTTCCTTTGAAGCAGGTATGATTCAACTGGGCGGCCAAGCTATTTTCTTAGCCTCTCGAGATACTCAATTAGGGCGTGGAGAAACTATTCACGATTCAGCCATTATTATTTCTAGTATGGTTGATATGGTAATGATTAGAACCTTTGCTCATGACAATGTTACAGAGTTTGCTAAGAACTCAAAGGTGCCTGTTATTAATGCACTTACAGATGATTTACATCCCTGCCAACTACTAGCAGATATGCAAACATATTTCGAACAACGTGGTGATATTGCTGGTAAAACAGTGGCTTGGATTGGTGATGGTAATAACATGTGTAATAGTTATGCAGAAGCTGCCGTACAATTTGATTTCCAATTAAAAGTAGCCTGCCCCAAAGGCTTTGAACCTAATCCACGCTTTGTAGAATTAGCAAAAGGCCGTGTACAAATTACTGATGATCCTAAAGAGGCTGTGGCTGGTGCACATTTAGTTAGCACGGATGTATTTGCTTCTATGGGGCAAGAGGATGAAGCTGCAGAACGTTTAGAAAAATTCAAAAACTTCCAAGTGACTGAACAGTTACTTGATTTAGCCAGCCCCGATGTAATTTTTATGCACTGTTTACCTGCTCATCGTGGAGAGGAAATTAGCGAAACGTTATTAGATGATTCCCGCTCTGTAGTATGGCAACAAGCTGAAAATAGACTACATGCTCAAAAAGCTTTGCTTGAATTTCTTTATCAACAAGCTTATTAATTCACAAAAAAGCAGGCTTTAAGCCTGCTTTTTTATTTCTAGAAATTTAAACTAAACAGCCGCTAAACCTCTAGCAAGATCTACTTTAATATCTTCAATATCTTCAAGACCCACCGCAATACGAATCAACCCATCTTTAATACCTGCTTTTGCTCTTGCTTCAGGTGACACTCTACCATGTGTAGTAGTTGCTGGATGAGTAATTGTCGTTTTAGCATCACCCAGATTAGCTGTAATAGAAATCAGTTTAGTAGCATCAATCAAACGCCAAGCAGCTTCTTTTCCTCCCACTACATCAAATCCTAATACGGCACCAAAACCTTGTTGTTGGCGCTTAGCCAAATCATGTTGAGGGTGATCTATAAGCCCTGCATAATATACTTTTTCAACATTAGGCTGTCCTACTAACCATTCTGCCAATAACAACGCATTATCACTATGGGCGCGCATACGTAATCTTAATGTTTCTAATCCCTTTAGAAAAACCCACGCATTAAATGGGCTCATTGTAGGACCAGCTGTTCTTAAAAAACCTACTAACTCTTTCATATGCTCTGCACGACCTGCAACAGCACCACCTAAACAACGACCTTGGCCATCAATATATTTAGTTGCAGAATGCATTACAATATCAGCGCCCAATTTAATAGGTTGTTGCAATGCAGGGGTACAAAAACTATTATCAACAGCTAACAGCACACCTTTACTATGGGCTAAATTTGCTAATGCAGTAATATCAACTAATTCAGATAATGGGTTAGAAGGTGACTCGGCAAAAAACAATTTAGTATTTTGCTTACATGCCGCTTGCCAGCCAGCTATATTTGCCAATGGCACATAATCAACTTCAATAGCAAAACGTTTAAAATATTTTTCAAATAAATTGATAGTAGAACCAAACACACTTTGTGATACCACTATATGATCACCAGCATTACACAAGCTCATTACTAACGCTAAAATAGCAGACATACCAGAGGCAGTTGCTACCGCCTGTTCAGCTCCTTCCATAGCAGCCAAACGTTGCTCAAAATTACGCACGGTGGGATTAGTATAACGCGAATATACATTACCTTCATCCTGACCAGCAAAACGTGCGGCAGCATCAGCAGCTGAAGCAAAAACATAACTTGAGGTTAAAAATAAAGCCTCGCTATGCTCTCCTTCAGGACTTCTTGCTTGCCCAGCCCTAATTGCTAAAGTATCTAATCCAACATCTTGCAAATCACTGTCTAAGCGACCTGCTTGCCATTTATCAGTCATGCTACTACTGTCTCATTTCAATCGTTGTTACTAGTTATTATGTAACTCAATAATTGCCGTTTCTGCTTTCTTTTTCGCAAGCATTTTATCATTACGTTCTTCTTCAATATGATTTAAATACTCGGCATTTACATCACCTGTTACATAATGACCATCAAATACTGCACAATCAAAATCATGAACATCAGAACCTTCAAAACGTACAGCTTCTTTCAAATCTTCTAAATCTTGATAGATTAACCAATCTGTACCGATTAAATCAGCCACTTCTTCAGTAGTACGATTATGTGCAATTAACTCGTGTACGCTAGGCATATCAATACCATATACATTAGGATAGCGCACCGCAGGGGCTGCTGAACAAAAATAAACCTTCTTAGCACCTGCATCTCTTGCCATTTGAACAATTTGCTTACAAGTAGTACCACGTACAATGGAATCATCTACCAGTAATACATTCTTATCTTTAAACTCTAAATCGATAGCATTCAGCTTTTGTCTTACTGATTTCTTACGTTCCGCTTGGCCAGGCATAATGAAAGTCCGTCCAATATAACGGTTTTTCATAAAACCTTCTCTAAACTTAACCCCTAAATGATTAGCTAACTCTAAAGCAGAAGTTCTACTAGTATCTGGAATAGGAATAACCACATCAATATCATGATTTGGACGTTCCCTTAAAATTTTCTCCGCTAGCTTTTCACCCATTTTTAAACGAGATTTATAGACGGAAATGCCATCCATAATAGAATCAGGACGTGCTAAATAAACATACTCAAAAATACAAGGTGTAAACTTCTCAACCTCTACACATTGCTTAGTAAATAATTCACCATTTTCTGTAATATATAATGCTTCACCAGGTGCTAAGTCACGAATTAATGTAAAACCAGACACATCAAGTGCTACACTTTCAGAAGCCACCATATACTCAGTGCCTAAATCTGTCTGACGATGGCCATAAACAATAGGACGAATACCATGAGGGTCACGAAAAGCGACAATACCATGGCCTAAAATCATTGAAACTACAGCAAAACCGCCTCTACAACGGCGATATAATGCTGTTACTGCATCAAAAATATCATCGGGTGCCAAATGTAATTTTTTAGATTTAGCTAACTCATGCGCAAAAGCATTAAGTAGTACTTCAGAGTCAGACGTTGTATTTACATGACGTAAATCTGATGCATAAATATCTTTTGATAATTGCTCCACATTAGTTAAATTACCATTATGTGCTAAAGTAATACCATAAGGAGAATTTACATAAAAAGGCTGAGCTTCCGCTGAGCTAGAGGAACCCGCAGTAGGATAACGAACATGTCCTATACCATAGTTACCCACTAAGCGTTGCATATGTCTCGTGTGGAATACATCTCGAACTAGACCATTATCTTTACGTAAAAATAATTTATTATCTTTACAGGTTACAATGCCCGCTGCATCTTGACCACGGTGTTGTAAAACAATTAAAGCATCATATAGTGCTTGATTGACATTTGTTTTTCCTACAATACCTAAAATGCCACACATGAACTAAACCCTCACTACGCTACTCAGAAGATGATGATACAGGTAAATCTATATTTGGTTGAAGTGGTATATCAACTGGCTGCGGTACAGATTGCCAACCACCCAAAACAACATTTTTTGACCAATTAGCAGCAACCAAAAAAGGAGGTATTAATTCAGACTCTTTCCACCAATCAGACTCACTGGCTGGTGTATCCATTAATAAACCAACAAATATCACAATGGCTATACCACCCCTTGCCGCGCCAAAAAACATGCCAAGGAAACGATCTGTTCCTGAAAGCCCTGTTGCTTTAATCAGACGTGCTAATACAAAATTTACAATAGCTCCTACTATCAGGGTTAAAATAAATAAAATACCACAACTAATAACAACACGTATCCAAGGAATTTCTATACTAGGTGTAAGATAATTAGCAAAAGAACCGCCATATAACCAAGCAACGACTACCGCCATTATCCAAATAATCAGTGATAAAATTTCCTTAATAAAACCTCTCCATAAGCTAATCACTGTTGAAATAATGATGATGCCAATAATACACCAATCAATTTCATTAAATATCACTGTTGATCTCACTTCGTATAATCATTAAAAGCAGCTTAACTGCTGCTTTTAATATGATTTGCTTAGTCTTCACTATCAAAATATTTGATTTCAGCATTATCTTTCAAATATTGCCTATACTCTTCCCAAAGTTTATTTGCAGAATCATTATCTGCTAATGTTTGGTACTGTAATTTATCTCCATCAGATAAAGAACCTGTAAACTCATTTACTTTAGACAAGGCAATAACTGCATAGTTACCATTTTTTAGGGTAATACCATAAACGCTAGGTTTATCCCCTGTAGGTTTTGGCATTGCAAATAATGACTCTAATATTTCAGGTGAAAGTGATAACTTTTGAAACTCTTCTGCAGATAACTGCAAAGGTTGTTTAACAGATTTAAAGGCTTTCCAAGTATCATTAACCGCTATTTTTCCAGTTTTTACATCAGCAACTAATTGCTCACCTTCTGATGTTGCTTTTTCTTTCTGTAATGCTACTTTAATGTCTGGTGTCGCTTGTTCCAATGTCATATTAGAAGGCTGTAAATGCTCCTTAACATGAACAATAATAGAAGTATTAGGTGTTACTTCAATAATTCCACTATTTTCTTCATTCTTTAGTAAGCTCTCACTAAACGCTGCTTTGATTACTTTGTCATTACTGGTAATAACATCGTATCCCGTTTCACGTCCAAAAGGTTTGGTTTCTTTTAAGGTTAAATTAAAATCTTTAGCAACTTGCGCTAAGTTATCATAATTTTCATAAGCAGCTGAATCTAGCTTTCTTTGTTCTGCCAAATAAGCTTCATACGCCTTTTGTTGTTTTAGTTCGCTCGCCAACTGCTCACGCAAAGAGTCAAAACTAGGAATAGTGGCTTTTTGAATATCTGTTAGTTTAATAATATGCCAGCCAAAACGTGAACGAACAGGCTCAGAAATATCTCCCACTTTAGTAAGTGTAGTTAATACTGGCGCAAATGCTTCTGGATCAGGTAAATCATCTGTAGTGACAAAACCTAAATCACCACCTTTATCAGCTGTTCCTGTATCTTGTGATTCTTCTTTAGCAACAGTGGCAAAATCTTTACCCTGCTTTAATTCATTTTCAATAGTATCAATCTTAGTTTTTGCTTGCTCTGCTGATTGATTAGCAGTTATAGGAATTAATATATGAGCGATTCGATGTCTTACTGCTGTTTTATCTAATTCAACTACTTTCTTTGCATAAAGATCGCTTAACTCTTTATCAGATACAGTCGTTTGCTCAAGAAAATTATTTCTATCTAACTCAATATATTCTAAAACCACTTGCTCTGGTGTTTTTAATGTATTTTTATGATCTTCATACCATGTTGCAATTTCTTCATCAGAAATATTGGTTACTTTGTTTGCGTCTAATTCTTTATAAGAGAAATCTCTTGTTTGCTCTAATAATTTAGCTAGATATGAAGCTCTATCATTTGTAACAAAATTGGCATCAACTATGCCACTTTGTAATTGACTCAATAAATTGCGGTCTAATTGATCTCTCACAAACTGTTTGTCAGATCCATAACCATAATTTCTAATTTCTTGCTCAAAAAGACTATAATCAAACTGGCCATTAGTTTGATATAAGGGATTACTTTCAATTGCCTGCTTAATATAAGCTTCTGGTAAATAACTAAACCCTGCATTGGTAGCGGCTTGTACAAGAATACGATAATTGATTAAATTATCAGTTACTAATTTCTTTAACTCTTTAACCGCCTCTGGTGTACCATCAAACTGACCATTAGCACTTAAAATATAGCGCTGCTGCTGATAAGTATCATTAAATTCTGCTGTTGCTATACCCTCGCCATTAACAGAGGCTACCTCACCATCATTACTGACCGCCCTAAAAATAGCTTCAAAACCTGTTAATGCTAGTAAAAGTACAATAACACCAATGATTGTCTTGGCAATCCAACCTTGTGACTTATCTCTAATTTCTTGCAGCATGCCCCCTCCGAAAGTGGCCTAAGCTATTTAACTCATCAATGAATTAACAAAAAAAGGCGCATCTAAAACCAGAGTGCGCCTTTTAGATTTTCTGGAAATCAAAACTACTTATATTAAACTACAGCATCTTTTAAAGATTTACCTGCTTTAAAAGAAGGTACTTTAGAGGCTGCAATTTTAATAGGCTCTTTAGTTTTAGGATTACGTCCAGTACGAGCAGCACGCTCTTTTACACTAAATGTACCAAAACCAACTAATGCTACAGAATCACCAGTTTGTAAAGCTTCAGTAACAGATGCTAAAACTGCATCTAAGGCAACACCAGCTGCTGTTTTAGTAATACCTGCTTTTGTTGCCAAGGCATCTATTAATTCTGACTTATTCACACGCTATCCCTCTTAACTCAAGTTTGTTAAAAAAACAAAGCCATTATACCATATTCGTTAAATGCTTATAGTAGCAAACTTCAATGGGTACTTACATGCTTTGTATCTGCTTTATCATGCTTTTCATCTTTAGTTGTTACATTTCCATCCACAACGACTAAAGGCTCCGGCATATACTGTAAAGCAACTTGCAAAACCTCATCAATCCACTTAACAGGCTTAATTTGTAAGTCACTTAAAATGTTCTTTGGTATTTCCTTAAGATCCCGCATATTCTCCTGAGGTATAATGACAGTTTTAATTCCACCACGACGAGCAGCTAATAGTTTCTCTTTCAAACCACCAATAGCAAGTACTTCTCCTCGTAAGGTAATCTCTCCTGTCATTGCCACATCCGCTTTCACTGGAATAGCGGTTAATGCAGAAACCAAAGCCGTGCACATTCCTATTCCCGCACTAGGCCCATCTTTAGGCGTAGCACCTTCTGGAATATGGATATGAATATCTTTTTTCTCATAGAAATTACTAGGTAATCCTAATGTATTAGCTCTACTACGTACCACTGTTAAAGCAGCAGTAATCGACTCAAGCATTACATCACCTAAAGAGCCTGTTCGGATGGTTTGGCTCTTACCATCAACCACTACCGCCTCAATAGTTAATAATTCACCACCTACTTGCGTCCAAGCAAGCCCTGTTACTTGACCGATTTGATCTTGCTCTTCTGCTTTACCGTAACTATACTTACGTACACCAAGCAACTCTTCCAAATTGGTAGGTTTTACTTTAATCAAAGTAACCTTAGTCTTAGTAACATTCTTTTTAACAATTTTCCGACAAACTTTAGCGATTTGTCGCTCTAAATCACGAACACCAGCTTCTCTAGTATAATAACGAATAATATCACGAAGTGCAGACTCTAAAAAAGACACTTCTTTATCTTTTAAACCATTGGCTTCTAATTGCTTAGGCACTAAATAACGCTGCGCAATATTTACCTTTTCATCTTCGGTATAACCAGGTAAACGAATAATTTCCATCCTATCCAATAAAGCAGGTGGAATATTCATAGAGTTTGACGTACAAACAAACATTACATCAGATAAATCATAATCTACTTCAAGATAATGATCATTGAAGTTATGGTTTTGTTCTGGGTCTAATACCTCTAATAAAGCAGATGCTGGGTCACCGCGCATATCACTTGACATTTTATCTACTTCATCAAGTAAAAACAGTGGGTTTCTTACCCCTACTTTAGTCATTTTTTGAACAATACGTCCTGGCATTGAACCAATATAAGTACGACGATGGCCTCTAATCTCAGCCTCATCACGTACCCCACCTAATGCCATCCTTACAAACTGACGATTAGTCGCCCTAGCAATAGAACCTGCTAGTGAAGTTTTACCAACTCCCGGTGGGCCAACTAAACAAAGAATTGGACCTTTTAATTTCTTAACACGCTTTTGCACAGCTAAATATTCTAAAATACGTTCTTTAACTTCTTCTAAACCGTAGTGATCTTCTTCTAGAATTTGCTCGGCTTTAGGCAAATCTAATCTAACTTTACTTTTTGCTTTCCATGGCACATTAATTAATGCATCTAAATAAGAACGGACCACTGTTGCTTCAGCAGACATTGGAGACATCTGACGCAATTTATTTAATTCCACATGGGCTTTTTCTAAAGCTTCTTTAGACATCCCAGCTTTTTCAATACGTTGACTCAGCTCATCCAACTCATTAGTGCCATCTTCTGATGCTCCTAATTCTTTTTGGATAGCTTTCATTTGCTCGTTGAGGTAGTACTCTCTTTGACTACGCTCCATTTGTTTCTTTACACGAGCACGAATACGTTTTTCTAGCTGTAACAACTCCATTTCGGTATCAAGTTGTGATAGTACATGATCAACTCGATCAGCTAAATCTATAATCTCTAAAATTTCTTGCTTTTGTTCGATCTTCAAGGACATATGGACAGCAATAGTATCGACTAAGCGTCCAGTATCAGTAATATCATTTAATGAAGAAAGCACTTCAGAAGGTACTTTTTTACCTAACTGTACATAATGCTCAAATTGACTGATTAAAGTACGATTAAGCACCTCAACCTTTTCACCCTCAAGCACTTGCTCATCTATTAAGCTAATCGTTGCTTTACAATAATCACTTTTAAGATCAATAGACTCAACTTTAGCTCGCTTCTCACCTTCTACTAAAAGTTTAACGGTGCCATCTGGTAAGCGGAGCATTTGTAAGATAGTCGCATAGGTTCCTATCGTGTAAAGTTCCTTCTCTGAAGGTTCATCATCACTAGGATTCTTTTGTGCCAACAACAGAATTTTTCTATCCCCTTGCATGGCGATTTCTAATGCTTCAATAGACTTCTCTCTACCTACGAAAAGTGGAATTATCATATGAGGATAAACAACCACATCTCTTAAAGGTAATAGAGGCACGTCAGGTGTTATATTCATAGTCAACTCTGGCATGTAAAGGGAATAGGAATTAGTACGTGTAGCAGTATAACACTAATTTATTACATTAAACCCTATACTAAAAAATAATATAGGGCTTAGTATTATTGTGCATCAGATGCTGCTGTTTTTGGTTGTTCATCATTTGTATACATCAACAATGGTTTACCACCAGTAACTACACTGTCATCAATAATGACTTTACTGATATTTTGATGTGAAGGGATTTCATACATTGTATCTAATAAAATACCTTCTAATATAGAACGTAAGCCACGAGCACCTATTTTTCGCTCTAATGCTTTTTTAGCAATAGCTTTTAAAGCATCTTCACGAAACTCTAACTCAACGCCTTCCATTTCAAATAGCTTTTCATATTGCTTGGTTAAAGCATTTTTAGGCGCTATTAAAATCTCAACCAATGCTTCTTCATTAAGCTCTTCTAGCGTTGCAATAACAGGTAAACGTCCCACAAACTCAGGAATTAAACCATATTTAACTAAATCATCTGGTTCTACTTCACTCAGAGCTTGGCTTAATTTTTTCGATGTATCTTTACTACGAACATCTGCACTAAAACCAATACCACCAGGCTCTGAACGGCTTTGAATTACTTTTTCAAGGCCAGCAAAAGCACCACCACAGATAAATAAAATATTTTTAGTATCTACTTGTAGAAACTCTTGTTGTGGATGTTTACGCCCACCCTGAGGAGGAACAGACGCAACAGTACCTTCAATCAATTTTAGCAAAGCCTGTTGTACCCCCTCACCTGAAACATCACGGGTAATAGACGGATTATCAGATTTACGAGAAATCTTATCAATCTCATCAATATAGACAATACCCATTTGTGCCTTTTCTACATCATAATCACAACGCTGTAAAAGCTTTTGGATGATATTTTCAACATCTTCACCCACATAACCAGCTTCAGTTAGAGTAGTTGCATCCGCAATTGCAAAAGGTACATTTAATAAACGTGCTAATGTTTCAGCCAATAACGTCTTACCTGACCCTGTAGGACCAATTAATAAGATATTACTTTTACCTAATTCAATTTCATCATCTTTACGATCACGACGATTTAAACGTTTATAGTGATTATAAACAGCTACTGCTAAAATCTTTTTAGCACGCTCCTGACCAATGACATATTGATCTAAAATACCACTAATTTCTTTTGGTGATGGCAACTTCTGATCATCATTACCAGAAACTTGCTGATCCTGAATTTCTTCACGGATAATATCATCGCACAGACCGACACATTCATCACAAATAAAGACGTCTGGGCCTGCAATCAGCTTACGAACCTCATGCTGACTCTTACCACAAAAAGAACAGTAAAGTAACTTACCGTTGTTGTCACTATTATGAATATCAGTCATTCAATTAATCCAAATTACTTATACATTACACAGAATAAATGGGGCTAAATTTACTATTTTCAAGTCAATTAGTTAACTAATCTTAAATAGCCATACGACTTGTCAATACTTTATCAATTAACCCATATTCTACAGAGGCTTGTGCACTCATAAAATTATCTCTATCAGTATCACGCGCTATTATATCTAAAGGTTGCCCTGTATGCTTCGCTAATACTTCATTTAAGCGTTCTCTAATACTTAATATTTCACGAGCATGAATTTCAATATCAGATGCTTGTCCTTGAAACCCACCTAGTGGCTGATGAATCATTACTCGAGAGTGAGGTAAAGCATAACGCTTACCGGCTGCACCACCCGCTAATAATAAAGCCCCCATACTAGCAGCCTGACCAATACAGGTAGTAGACACATCTGGCTTGATAAACTGCATAACATCATAGATAGCCATGCCCGCTGTTACCACACCACCAGGAGAGTTAATATAAAGATGAATATCTTTATCTGGGTTTTCAGCCTCTAAAAATAATAGTTGAGCAACAATTAAGTTAGCCATGTAATCTTCAACTTGTCCTACTAAAAAAATAATTCTTTCTTTAAGTAGTCGTGAGTAAATATCATAAGCACGCTCGCCACGTGAGGATTGCTCAACAACCATTGGTACAAGACCACCAGCTGCTTCAATACTACTCATTTGTTGTAAAATGGATTTTGACACTTTACTCTTCCTCAATCTCTATTTTCAAAGGCGTAATAAGCCAGCATAAAGCTGGCTTACTATTTATTATTACTAAATATCTTTAGAATAAGCAATTAGACATCTAGATGCATTTCTTCATTAGGTCTAACAGCTTCCTGATAATCCATTGGTTTATCAGTTACTTTTGCTTGACCTAATAATAAATCAACTACTTGTTCTTCTAGTACAACAGAACGAATACCTTCTAAACCTTGTTTATCTTCGTTAAATTGTGCAATCACTTCTTTTGGATCTTCATATACTGAAGCAATATCCTCAATCATTGTATTTACACGCGCTTCATCTGCTTTAATTTCATTCTTCTCAATGATTTTTCTAATAATCATACCTAATAAAATACGATTCTTAGCTTTATCTTTAAAGCGATCAAACGGGAAATCTTGCGGGTTTAATTGCATACCATATTGCGCATTCATTTGATTAATGGACTGATCACGCAATGCTGAAGCTTCTCCATCAATCCAAACTCTTGGTAACTCTACATCATATTTTTTCAATAAAGCAGCAAATATTTGATTTTTCAATTTACCTTTAAGTGCTTGGCGTAATTCACGCTCCATATTTTTACGCACTTCTGCAGTAAATTTCTCAGCGTCACCTTCTGCCATACCATAACGCTTAAATAAAGCGTCATCTAATGGTGCTAACTCAATCTCTTCTACTTTAGAAACTTTAACAGTAAAGTCAACTTCTTTACCCTTTAAGTTTTCAGCATGGTAATCAGCAGGGAATGTTACCTTAAAAGTACGCTCTTCACCCTGTTTAACACCAACCAATGCATCTTCAAAGCCAGGTATCATTTGTTTTGAACCTAACACTAAAGCTTGCTCATTAGCTGTACCACCTTCAAATGGTTCGCCATCTAACTTGCCAACAAAATCAATAATGATGCGATCATCATTTTTTGCTTCACGATCAACTTCTTTAAAAGTAGAAGCTTGCTTTCTTAAAGCAGTAATCATTTCTTCTACATCTAAATCTGTTAACTCATGTACAGGACGAGTTACTTCAATATCAGAGTGATCAACAAGCTCAATTTCTGCTGGCGCTATATCAAAATCAACCACATATTTGAAATCTTTACCTTGTACAAAATCTTCTGGTTCAATAGCAGAAGGTTGTCCTGCTGGAGCAATATTTTGATCTTTTAATGCTTGCTCAAAATTTTCCCACATAATATCTTGTAGAATTGAGTCTCTATAACGCTTTTCAGTAGTTTTAGAAACTTTGCCAGGACGAAAACCATTCATTTTCGCATGACCAACTGCGTCTTTTAAACGTTTACCTACTTCTGATTGAATAAGATTACCAGGAATCTCAATAGTCATACGGCGAGCAATAGCAGAAGTGTTTTCAACAGAAACTTGCATGAATTTTCCTCGTAGCACATACAATGAAGAATGGGGATTCCGCCCCCTCTTAAATTAAAATGGAGTATTTTAGTGTGTTATTGACAATAAGTCATCCAAAAAGCTTATTAAAAACTATGACAAAATAAAAAATATTCATTTTTTCTTAAAAATATAAGTTTTATTTCACATAATTGTAACAATAACGCCATAACTCATAGTAATGAAAGCTATCATTCCCTATAATTTAATACCTTATAGTTAATTAACAATTATGGACTCTCTTTAAGACAATATTTTAATGCAAAAAATTTCTCTTTATCACTTGCGTTTTTTTGCCTATTTTTCACTAGCGATAACGGCCATTGTAGGCCAATATATTGGCTATTTTGAACGTCCTACTTTTATTGTTTTACTTTGTTTATCTATTATAACTCCTTGTATTGGTTATCTATCATCTTTAACAGATACTAAAAACCGTCAAGATCAGTTAGCCCTTATTCTATTAGATGCTGTTGTTGTTAGCCTAGTCGCTTTATTATTAGGCGAAAATAATATCATTACTTTATTATTTATTCTCACAATTATTTTTAATGCTTACTTAAATAGTAATGCTAGATATACGCTTGCAGCCATCTTTGTCCTATTTTGTTTTATTACCGTTTTTACCATTTTATTTGGACAGCCTTTAATTCCACAGCCTCCTACCAGCTTGATTATCGTCAATGTACTCTGTACAGGTTTTTATTTATTTGCTTGTGGCCGTTATATATACCAAGGTGAACAGGAAAAAATAAAACTAAAACAAATTATTGCTAGTAATGAAAAAGAACAACAAATTATTGCTCAAAAATTAAATAAATATATTTCACCTCAAGTCTGGGAATCTATTTTTGGTATAAAAAAATATGAGCGTATAGAAACTCAACGAAAAAAGCTTACTATTTTCTTCTCAGATATCAAAGATTTCACACAACTTTCTGAAGAGCTTGAATCCGAAGTTCTAACAGAAATGCTTAATCACTATTTAACTGAAATGTCTAATATTGCTCAAAGCTATAATGGCACAATCGATAAATTTGTGGGTGATAGCATTATGGTATTTTTTGGTGATACTAATAGTTTAGGTGCACAAAAAGATGCTATTGCTGCTACTTCTATGGCGTTAGCCATGCAAAACCATATGAAGCATGTCCGTAACTACTGGACCTCCCGAGGTATTACAAGTCATTTAGAAATACGTATTGGAATTAATACTGGCTTTTGTACAGTAGGTAACTTTGGTGCTAATACCCGTATGGATTATACGATTATTGGACGAGAAGTAAATTTAGCCAGCCGTTTGGAGAATGCTGCTCAACCTGGTGAAATTCTTATTTCTGAAGAAACTCATGCTTTAATTAAAGATGTTATTCTTTGTCGTGATAAAGGTGAAATAACCGTAAAAGGTTTCTCTAGACCTATTAGAATTTATGAAGTTGTTGGACTACGTAGCAAATTAAATAAAGAAAGCTGCTATATTGAACACGAAACCAAAGGTTTCTCTATCTATTTAGATAGCATTAATATTCAATCAGAGGATAAATTGAAAATTATTAATATATTGGAACAAGCTGCTAAAGAGTTAAAAAATACTAAACAATAAATTATTTATTTCTAGCTTGTAACTCTTGAGTAACTTTATTATTCCATACAACGGAGCAAGGCTTTAAGCCTGAAGACCTATTAAATAGCTTTGCCTCAATAACATTACACCATTCCACAGAGCCTAAATCAGGACCATGACCTGCAGTATCTGCACTCACTACTTGGCTATCAACCCAAACAAACCACGCATCAGATCCTTCTACTAAAGCAGTTGGTCGTTTATGTAAGTCATCATGATTTGATGTAGTACATGCAGAACAAAAAACTAATATTACAGCACCTAAACAATAACTTTTTAACAACATCTAACCCTCTCTATATAGAGTTAGCACAAAATGGCTAACTCTATACTTAATATTAATCAAAAAAACGCTGACCTGTTTTAGCCATCACACGTAACTTATCAGTAACATGATAAATAGCACCTAAGTCCTTATATTTATCAGCCATAGCAACAAAGTTGGCTACCCCTACAGTATCAATATAACGCAAAGCACCACCTCTAAATCTTGGAAAACCTAAGCCATAAAGTATTGCCATATCAGCCTCTGCCGCTGTTTCAACAATACCTTCTTCTAAGCAACGGACTGTTTCCATACAAAATGGTACCATCATCCTTTCAAGAATCTCTTGATCAGATACTTCTTTTGACTGTTTAACTAATGGTTTTAACAGATCATAAGCTACTGAATCTGCTTCTTTTTTAAGTCTACCATTATTATCTTTGCTATATACATAGAAACCTTTACTATTCTTTTGCCCTAAACGTTCTGCTTTATAAAGAACAGCAATAGCATCATTACCTTCTTTTTTCATGCGATCAGGGAAACCGGCAGATAATACTTCTTGGCAATGCCAACAAGTATCCATACCAATCACATCAGATAGATAAGCAGGCCCCATCGGCCAACCAAACGCTTCCATTACCTTATCTACATGTACAAAATCAGCACCATCAGCAATTAAAGACTCTAATCCGCCTAAATAAGGAAATAACACTCGATTGACTAAAAACCCAGGACAATCATTAACAACAATAGGAGCCTTACCCATTTTTTGTGCATAAGCCACAATAGTTGCAATGGTATTTTCACTGGTTTTCTCACCACGAATTACTTCTACTAATTTCATGGCATGCACAGGGTTAAAGAAATGCATCCCACAAAAATTCTCAGGGCGTTTTACTGATTGTGCTAATAAATTAATAGAAATAGTAGAAGTATTTGAAGTAACAATAGCGGTTTCTTTTACACTCGCCTCTACCTCTGGCAATACTATTTTCTTAACTTTAGGACTTTCTACTACAGCCTCAATCACCACATCTACTTTATCAAAACCTTCATAACTTAATGTTGGATGAATACGTTGCAGTGTGTCATTTTTTTGTTCTTCAGTAATCTTGCCACGTTTAATATTTTTACTAAGAATATTATTAGCTTCTGCCATACCTAACTCATTAGCATGGTCATTAATATCCTTCATAAAAATAGGTGTACCAGTAGCTGCTGATTGGTAAGCAATACCACCACCCATAATACCTGCACCTAATACTGCTGCATAATTAACAGGCCGTGCTTTCTTTACATAGGCTTTAGCTTTACGTTTAATCACCTGCTCATTCATAAATAGGCCAATCAAACTAGCTGCCACATCAGTTTGACCTAGTTTAATAAAACTATCCACCTCTAGCGCTAATGCTTTGTCACGAGCTAAGCTAATATTTTGTTTTAATAAACTAATAATTTCACCTGCTGCTGGATAATTAGCTGCCATTTTACTATTAGCAACCTCTGCTGCCTCAAAAGCCGCCTGCTGAGCTACTTCATCTACTTGCACAGGGTCTAGTTTAACTTGACGATGTTTTTTATAATCAATTTCACCTTTAATCGCTTTTGTTAATAAATCAATAGCTACATTTTTCAATTGATCATTTTCAGCTACTGCATTGACTGCACCTAATTGTAATGCAACAGCTGCTTTATTATTTTTACCCGTAGTCATCCATGTTAAAGCATTAGCTAAACCTATTAGACGGGTTGAGCGTACAGTTCCACCATAACCAGGACAAATACCTAAACCAACTTCAGGAAAACCTATTTGCGCAGTAGTACTCATCACACGAAAATCAGTTGTTAGCGCTATCTCTAAGCCACCGCCTAACGCTAAACCATTGATAACAGAAATGGTTGGATAAGGTAAATCTTCAATTTCATTAAATAATTTGTGCACAGCTGTAAAGGTTTCTTTTTGTTTAGCTACTGGCTCACGAAATAGAGGAATAAATTCAGTAATATCAGCACCCACTACAAAAGCATCTTTACTACTTGTTATTAATAACCCTTGAAGTGATTGCTCTACTTTAATTGCAGCTACTGCTTGCTGTAACTCTTGCAAAGTTAGTGTATCAAACTTATTTACAGATGAATCCGTAGCATCAAAACTTAACTCAGCAATATTATTTTCGAGCATTAAAACTTTAATGTTTTTACCTGAGTAAATCATTTATTAATCTCCATAAAACAAGCGCGTAAAAGTTTATATTATTAGATCAATATAACATTATTTATAATTTCTTATTAACATTCATTGTAAAAGAATACCAGTGCGCTATACAGCTTTTCTTTAAGCTAGATATTTTCCTATAACAAATTTAATACTTAACTATATATTAATTTTGGCAATTTTAATAAATAATTAATGTTACTCATTTAAATAACCATTATGATTATTTAAACATTTATTTGAAAAATATAAATAGGGATAAACGTTATGCAGTGGATTTTAATGTTGGTTGGAGGAGCTGTTGGTTTACTTATGGATCAATCCCTTGTATCCTCATTAATGGGAGCAATTTTTGGATTAGTACTTGGTTTTAGTTCTCGTATTCAAAACTTGGCCAGTGAGAATAAAAAACAAGAAAAAGAATTACAATTATTAAAAGCTCAACTAGAGCAAAATCAGCAATCCATTGCTAAACAAATTATCCATATTAATAAACAGCTACACACCTTCACTAGCGATGATAAACAAACAGAACCTGTTGTTTCTCAAACTAAATTTACAGAACCAGCCTCACCAATAGTTGCTAACCAAAAACCTATAGAACAGCCAGTTTCTATTAAACCTATAAGCATTAAACCAATTACAGAACAAAATACCCAACAACATAAACATATAGATACTATTAGTAAGCCACTACCATCAACTTTAGAGAAAGCTCCTGATAGTATAATTACACAAGATATTCAGCTCCCAGCCAAACAAACAATTGATACCACTTCTATTGCCAGTACTATTACTACTCAAAATATAGAGCAACCAGCTAAACAACAACAGCCACAACCAATAAACCAAACAGCACCAGCTGTAAATACACCTATAGACCCAGTCAAGAAACAACCTCCTATTAGGAAACCAGCACCATTAAAAACCACAGTTAATGAAAACAATATAGATATATTTGGTATGGCCCGTAATTGGTTATTTGGAGGTAATACTATATTACGTATAGGTGCCATTATTTTATTTCTTGGGCTTGCCTTTTTATTACGTTATGCCACTGAAGGAATGACCTTCCCCATTGAAGGCCGTTACATAGGTGTTGCCATTGGTGGCTTAGTATTAATTAGTTTAGGTTGGCGATTACGCAATAGAGTGAATAACTATGGCCTTATTTTACAGGGTACTGGTGTTGCTGTACTTTATCTAACCTGTTATGCAGCCATGTATTTACACAAATTATTACCTGCTAATACTGTTTTTATCTTATTATTATTTATTACTATTTCATCTGCCCTACTCGCTATTTTCCAAAACTCTCTTAGTTTAGCAGCTGCTGCAGCTTTCGGAGGCTTTGCCGCACCTATTTTAGCCTCATCAGGTGGAGGTAGCCATGTTGCCTTGTTTAGCTACTTTGTGTTGTTGAATACTAGTATTCTAACTATTGCATGGTTTAAAACATGGCGTCTGTTAAATCTAATTGGTTTTGTAGGCACATTTGGAATAGGTTTTGCTTGGGGTATAAAATCTTATACGCCTGATTTATTCTGGAGTACTGAGCCTTTCCTAATTGTTTTCTTTATTATGTATATTGTAATAGGCTTATTATTCGCTCGCCGAAAACTCTACGATGCCAAACATGCGCCAGATGACCGTAATGCTCTATTGCAATGGTCAGTTCGACAAACTGACTATATTGACGCAACTGTTATCTTTGGTACACCAATTGTAGGGTTTGGCTTACAATACTCCCTTATCAACCATATTGAATATGGTTTTGCTATTAGCTCCTTTATTTTGGGTATTTTTTATTTACTACAAGCTTTTGCTTTCTATAAGTTTGGTAGTAAACGTATCTCATTACTAACCGAAACTTGTTTAGCGCTAGGCGTAGTATTTACGAGTTTAACCATTCCACTTGCATTTAATGCTAGTTGGACTTCTGCTTCTTGGGCGATGGAAGGCGCTGGAATTTTCTGGGTTAGCTTAAGACAACAACGCAAAATTGGTCGATTATTTGCGGTATTTTTACAATTTGCTGCAGCCATTGCTTTTCTTACTGAAATTAACCTAGGCAACCAAACATTATTAGCTGGCTCTTCACTGGGAGCTTTAATGCTAGGTATCGCTTTACTATTTAGTTTTTATCAAGCAGAGAAATATTATGCAGATTTAGAGAGCACAGAACGAAGCTTAACTACCATGTTTAGTATTACAGGTCTTAGCTTTATCTATTTAATAGCCCCATTGCACTTTATGCAACAAGGAACTGCTGTAAGTTGGGCAGTTGCGGGCATTGTTACAATGTGGTTAGGGTTAAGAATCAAATCTTCTCTTTTCTTTAATTATGGGTTAATCATTCAAGTACTAGCAAGTTTTGTGTTTATTACGGGAATAAATAGTCAATATTTAGGTTCTGCAATCAATGCCGATTGGTATCAACTCATTACATGTATGATATTTGGCTTACTATTACTCACTAATGGCTTATTTATAACTGAAGATAATGGTAATCCACAAAATCAAACATTACGCTATAACATAAACATTATTCTATTATTAGGATTAATTTTTACTAACCTTGCCATTCTATTTGTATTACCTTGGCAAATCGTAGCAAGTTGTTGGTCTATCAGTGGGTTATTTATTTTCGTATTAGCTGTTCGCTTTAACCTTATACTACCTTTCTATTTTAGCTTAGCTTTACAAGTCATCGCTACACTAACATTTGCTCATAACATACCTGCTACAACTGATTTACCAGCATTTGGCCATATTAGTTTCTGGACTCCGATTATTCTTAGTATCGTTGCATTATTTGCCTCATGGCGAATACAACAACCCATTTCAATAAAAATGCTTCAACAAACAGTGCAACCTATTTCTCGAATATTATTAATTTGGGGAGTTGGCTGGTGGGGCTTTGCTTTTTTAAGTGAAATAACACGTGTTGCTGATACAAGTTGGCAATCTACTTGGTTATTATTAACAACAGCTATTAGTCTATTTTTATCTGGCTTGATCGCTAAACGTTTTCAATGGAGAGATCTAGTTCTAGTAACAGGACTACTTGTACCTATAGCATGCACCATTTTCAGCAATAATTACCTCTCTCCTTTTAGCCAATTTGGCTGGTTAGCTTGGGGAATGGTATTTGCTGTACACTTCTTTAATTTAAAACGATTAAATGAACTATTACCAGATAATGTTTTATCTCTCTGCCATATTGTTGGTCTATGGTTATTAATAACTGTCTTAACCACTGCACTAAATCAGCTACTACCTATAGTATCTATAACAAATGCTAATGCTTGGCATTGGTTAGTTTGGATGTTTATTCCTAGTTGTTGGCTATTACTTATCTGTTATAAACAAAACCTACCGTGGCCTATCAATAGCTTTAGTAGAGAGTATTGTTTTATTGCTTCTTTACCGATAGCTGCATTAACTTTAGCTTGGTTCTGGTTAGCTAATACTTTTAGTACGGGTAATATCCCTAATATCCCTTATATTCCTTTACTAAACCCATTAGAGCTAGGGCTATTGTTATCCTTAGCCAGCTCTGTTTGGTGGTTATATAAGCACCTTAATGAATTTGAGATAACAACAAAAACTACACGACGTATTACCCAAATTATCATAGGTATTTCACTATTTGCATTGAGTACAGCCATTGTTTTCCGTACAGCATTTCATTGGGCGCATGTTCCGTTTCACTTTGAAGATCAAGTACAATCAATGATAGTACAAGCTAGCCTGTCTATTCTCTGGACATCTATCGCCCTAGCACTGATGATTGCTGGTCATAAAAAAGTTTACAGGGAACTTTGGTTAATTGGCGCTAGCCTAATAGCAGTGGTTGTAGTAAAACTATTTTTTATCGAGTTAAGTAATAGTGGTAGCTTAGCGCGTATTATTTCTTTTACTATAGTGGGCATTTTATTACTGATTGTGGGATACTTCGCTCCTTTACCACCTAAACAACAAGAACCACAAGAAATACCATAGAGTTATTAATTATGTCTTTTTATAGCAAATTACCTAATCTAGGTACTACCATCTTTACCCAGATGTCACAATTGGCAGCGGAAACTGGTGCTATCAATCTATCTCAAGGTTTTCCAGACTTTGATAGTCCCCTAGCATTACGTGAAGCAGTCAGTGAATATACCTTATCAGGCCATAATCAATATGCACCAATGATTGGTATACAATCACTAAGGGAACAAATAGCTAAAAAAATTCAGTATTTCTATAATAAGCAACTCAACGAAACCACTGAAATCACCGTTACACCAGGTGCTACGCAAGCTATATTTTGTGCTATCCAAGCAGTGATTAAAACAGGTGAGGAAGTTATTGTATTTGACCCTTGTTACGATAGTTATGAACCTGCTGTTACATTAGCAGCCGGTCGTTGCATTCATATTCCTCTGCAATTGCCACATTTCACTATTGACTGGCAACAATTAAGAGATGCAATTACCGCTAAAACTCGTCTTATTATCATTAATACTCCCCATAACCCTAGTGGAGCAACATTAACGGCACAAGACTTACAACAATTAGCTGATATTATTCGTGATAAAGATATTTATTTAATCGGTGATGAAGTTTATGAACACCTTGTGTTTGATCAAGCTGTTCACCATAGCTTACTCACTCATGATGAATTATTTGAACGTTCTTTTGTTATAAGCTCTTTTGGCAAAAGTTTCCATGTAACAGGTTGGAAAATAGGCTATGTTGCAGCACCAGCAGCATTAACAGCAGAGTTTCGTAAAATACATCAATATGTTAGCTTTGCAACCGTTACCCCCCTCCAATTCGCCTTAGCTGATTTTATGGCAAAACAGCCTAACCACTTAATAGAGCTACCTGATTTTTACCAACAAAAAAGGGATCTATTTTGTAGTTTATTAACAGCCTCTAAGTTTACTTTTACACCGACGCCCAGCACCTACTTCCAATTACTAGACTATAGTCGAATCAAACCAGACTTTAACGACCTACAAATGGTAGAATGGCTAGTCAAAAAACATAGCATAGCCGCAATTCCTATTTCTGTATTTTGTCAACAACCACCTCAATCATTGCGATTAGTTCGCCTATGTTTTGCCAAAAAAGATGACACGCTACGTCAAGCAGCGGAGAGATTATGCGCAATTTAGAAGATTTAAATATTGCTTTAGTTCAAACTGATTTGGTTTGGCAAAACCCTGAAGCTAATAAAGCTCATTTTGATAAACAATTTGCACAAATTACTAATACTGACATTATTGTTTTGCCTGAAATGTTTACTACTGGCTTTTCAATGGATGCAGAAAAACTAGCTGAGTCAGAAGATGGTCAGACTATTCAATGGTTAAGACAATCAGCCATTCAATTACAATCTGTTGTGACAGGCAGTTTAATTATTCGTACTAATGATAATAAGTACTTTAATCGGTTATTTTGGGCAAGACCTGATGGCACTATGGTGCAATATGATAAACGCCATCTATTTCGAATGGCTAATGAACATATGCACTACTCTGCTGGTGAATATCAACTGTTAGTTGAACATAAGGGTTGGAAAATTCGCCCTCTTATTTGTTATGACCTACGCTTCCCAGTCTGGAGTCGTGATCCTTATAATACAGATTTATTATTATATGTTGCTAATTGGCCCTCTGCTCGACGTCAACAATGGAATCGTTTACTACCTGCTAGAGCCATAGAAAACTTATGTTATACAGCAGGTGTTAACCGTATCGGTAAAGATGGCAAAGGCTACCCTTATAGTGGCGATAGCCAACTGTTTGATTATCTTGGTGAGCAATTAGTCACTTGTGAAGATAAAGCAGGAGTTTTTAACTATACCTTATCGGGCAGTAAACTATTAGCATTTCGTGAGTCTTTTCCTGCTTATCAAGACGCCGATATGTTTGAATTAAAATAAAAGGGTTTATTAACCCTTTTATTTTAAAAACCCTCTGTTGATATAAAATCAACATCTGTTTTAGGCTCTGCTAACATCAGTTTTTCGATTACCTTCTCTAAACTCATACCACCAAATATAATGGCATACAAGCCTGTTACTAAAGGCATATAAATCCCTAATTCATCTGATTTTGCTTTTAATACTTTTAAGGTATTAACTCCCTCAGCTACTTCACCTAAACGACTTACAGCCTCTTCTAAAGATAATCCCTGACCAATAGCATAACCCACTTGATAATTTCTACTCTTAGGAGAACTACAAGTGACTAATAAATCTCCTACACCTGCCAATCCTAAAAATGTCATAGGATTTGCCCCAAGTTTTACTGCAAACCTCGTCATTTCTGCTAAAGCTCGAGTAATCAACGTAGCACGGGTATTCTCTCCCATTCCTAATGCTACCGTCATGCCTGACATGATGGCATAAACATTTTTTAAAGCCCCACCTAGCTCAACACCATAGCGATCATTGCTGGCATAGACTCTGAAAGTACGGCCATGTAACACTTCTTGTACCTGTTGGCAAACACTAGTATCTTCACTGGCAATTACTGTGGCTGTTAAGGCATGCTCTGCTATTTCTCTTGCTAAATTAGGGCCAGATAACACCCCTATTTTGGCTTGAGGAGCAAGTTCTTGTAAAATCTGACTCATTAATAAAAAAGTATTAGCCTCAATTCCTTTAGTCATACTAACTAATATTTTATTATTTAACTCACTGGCAATAGGTTTTAATACTTCACGTAATGCACTAGAAGGTAAAGCAATAAATAGTAAGTCAGGCTTAATCGCCTTTGTTAAATCGGTAGTTGGATCAACTGCTGCATGAATAGGTACACCTTTTAAGTAACGGGGACTTTGCCGTTCAGTACGAATAATCTCTGCCTGTTGAGCATCACGCATCCACATTAGAACTTTATGGCCATTTTCTGCCAATAAATTAGCTAATGCTGTACCAAAACTACCACCACCAATTACTGCTACAGTTCTCTGATAACTCATATAAAACCTACTTATTTTCAGTAAATACCTAACTATGCAATATCATTTAATACTAAATTATTAATTCAATAATTTAGAATGTTTGTATTTTTAAATCATTAAAAGGTAAAATACAACTTTTATATACTTAAGCAATAGCCACTACTCGTTACATTATTAGATTATTTATAATCTTTCCCTGCCAATAGGCAGACATAATAGCTAATAGTTAGGTAGGTAGCTATCAACATTTTAATTATAAATGATCTAAGGAGTTTACATGACACCACAACACAGTTATTCCTATGAAGATTTGCTTAAATGCAGTCGAGGAGAGCTGTTTGGTCCGGGCAACGCTCAATTACCTGCGCCCAATATGTTGATGATGGACCGAATTATTAATATCAACTCTACAGGGGGCAAATATGGCAAGGGAGAAATCATTGCAGAACTTGATATTCGCCCTGATCTATGGTTTTTTCAATGCCACTTCATCGGCGACCCTGTGATGCCTGGCTGTCTTGGCTTAGATGCTTTATGGCAGTTAGTTGGTTTTTATCTGGGTTGGCAAGGTAATCCTGGTCGTGGCAGAGCGCTTGGTGCTGGTGAGGTAAAATTTTCAGGTCAAGTTGTTCCAACTGCGAAAAAAATAACCTACCATATTCATATTAAACGTACTATTAATCGTTCATTAATATTAGCCATCGCAGATGGTAGTGTTAGCGTAGATGGAAAAGAAATCTATACTGCTGACAGTTTACGTGTTGGCTTATTTACTTCCACTGACAACTTCTAAGGGTTATTCGTATGCGTCGAGTTGTGATTACTGGTTTAGGCATAACCTCTTGCCTAGGCAACGATAAAGAAACTGTTTCTACTAGTCTTCGTACTAGCCGTTCAGGTATCCGTTTTAATCCAGAATATGCGGAAATGGGGTTACGCAGTAATGTTTGTGGGTCAATTGATCTTAATTTAGAAGAGCTTATTGATCGTAAAATTAAACGTTTTATGGGTGACGCTGCTGCCTTCTCCTATTTAGCAATGAAACAGGCTATTGCTGATGCTAATTTAACTGAAGAGCAAGTATCTAACCCTCGTGTTGGTTTAATTGCTGGTAGTGGTGGTGCTTCTACCTTTAATCAAATGGAAGCATTAGATACACTTCGTGAAAAAGGCATTAAACGTGTAGGTCCTTATCGTGTTACCCGTACTATGGGTAGTACAGTATCTGCTTGTTTAGCTACACCTTTTAAAATCAAAGGTCTTAACTACTCTGTTTCGTCAGCTTGCGCTACAAGTGCTCACTGTATTGGAATTGCTATGGAGCAAATCCAAATGGGTAAACAAGACATAGTATTTGCTGGCGGTGGTGAAGAAGAACATTGGACACAATCATTCCTATTTGATGCTATGGGTGCCCTTTCAAGCCAATACAATGATACCCCTGAAAAAGCATCGCGTGCCTATGATGCTAACCGTGATGGTTTCGTTATTGCAGGCGGTGGTGGTATGTTAGTGGTTGAAGAACTAGAACATGCCTTAAAACGTGGCGCTAAAATCTATGCTGAATTAGTAGGTTATGGTGCAACTTCTGATGGTTATGACATGGTTGCACCAAGCGGCGAAGGTGCTCTACGTTGCATGCAACAAGCACTATCTACAGTAACTGGCCCTATTGACTATCTTAACACACATGGCACTTCAACACCTGTAGGTGATATTGCTGAAATTAAAGCAGTTCGTGAAATGTTTAAAGATGGCAAAGTACCTCCTATTAGTTCTACTAAGAGCTTATCAGGTCACTCATTAGGTGCTGCTGGTGTACAAGAAGCTATTTACAGCTTATTGATGATGGAAGGTAACTTTATTGCTGGCTCTGCTAATATTGAAACATTAGATCCAGAAGTAGCAGATTTACCTATCCAAACATCAACAGTAGAAAACGTAACGCTAAACCATGTTATGTCTAATAGCTTCGGTTTCGGTGGCACTAACGCTACTTTAGTGTTCAAACGTTTTGAAAAATAATTTGAATATAAAACAAAAGGGGCTGTTAAAGCCCCTTTTTTATTACTTATATTTTTAACTTAATTAAAAGTCATCTTCCACATAACCTTTGATTTTATATTCACGGGTTTCTAAATAAGCATTACGTATAAAAATATAAGGATCCCCCACTATCATCCCTTCTAAAGATAATAAGCGAGCCCGAGTATCTAAAATCTCACCACCCCAAATACCATAGGCAACACCGTTATCATTAATATAAGGTGTAACATCCATAAAGAAATCTGGCACTTTACCTGTAGCATCTCTAACAGTACTAGGGCCTAAGAACGGCAACATTAAATAAGGACCACTAGGTACGCCCCAATGTGCTAGCGTTAAACCAAAATCTTGATCACTACGTTGCAGTCCCATTTTAGAGCCAACATCAAAGAAACCTAACAAACCAAAAGTACTATTAAAACCAAAACGTGCTAAATCAACACCAGCATCATGAAGTTTTAACTGTAGTACATTATTACCAAAATTTTGAACCTCACCTAAGTTATCAGCCATATTACTGACACCTGTTTGTACAAACTTTGGAGTAACCCATTGGTATCCCTTAGCAATAGGTTTTAAAGTATAACGGTCAACCGTATCATTAAACTTATAAACCCCTCTGTTAAAACCTTGCCATGGATCATTTGTTTCGGCCCAACAATTACTAAATAAAGCTACACTCAAACAAACGCTTAAACTAATTTGCTTAAGAAACTTATTGGCCTTTTTCTTCCCAGAGACCAGCTTCATAATTAATTATCTCCAGCTTGTCATATATTTTTATAAAGGATAAACCGCTATATTATATAGAAATAAACTTACCAACAATAATTTTATCATCGGTTATTTCGCTTTTTTATACCAAAGTTCAGCAAAAGTTTATATTGCACCATAATAAATTGAAAACGCACAAAAATAGTGCATAATTTAATTGACGATAATTTAGACCAAAGAAATCATAGTAAATTCCGCTTATCTAATGAAAGATAATAGGCATTTGTTATTGGTTTAATTCTTGCATTACCTTATGCAAGCAATGAGACAACGAGTTATGACACTATCAACAACACTCAATAAACTATTACTAGATAATTTAACCACTACTGTTATTTTATTAAATAGTAAGTTGCATATTAAATATATTAATCCTGCTGCTGAAATTATGCTCTCAACAAGCTTTCAACGCTGTGTCAATCTTCCAATAACAGATATTGTCTCTGAAAAAACAGAATCGCTCACTTTACAACAAGTACTCGAAAAGGGGCAAGCATGCACCAAACATGATGCATGCTTAGTGACTAGTAATAATCAAGAAGTTATGGCTGATTATATTATTACTCCTATAACATCAGAAAATAAGACGCTTTTCCTGATAGAAATTATTGTACTGGATATTTTAAGAGTTTCTCGTGAAGAGGTTATTCTCTCCCAACAAGAAGGTAATAAGTTGTTAATTAGAGGATTAGCCCATGAAATTAAAAATCCATTAGGTGGTATTCGTGGCGCTGCTCAACTACTTGAACGCGCCCTTACAGATAACTCTTTTAAAGAATATACTAATATTCTTATCGAAGAAGCAGATAGATTATGTAATTTAGTAGACCGTATGCTAGGCTCTAATAAACTTCCAAATTATCAAATGACTAATATTCATGAAATATTAGAACGTGTTTATCAACTTATTACTGCTGAAAGCCAAGGTAATATTCATTTAATTAAAGATTATGATCCTAGTATTCCTGAAATCATTGTTGATGCAGAACAAATTATACAAGCAGTACTTAATATTACTCGCAATGCACTTGAAGCTTTACAAAATTCAGCCATTGAAGACCCTAAAATTATTCTAAAAACACGTGTTTTACGTCAATTTACGATAGGAACCATTCGCCATCGACTAGTTATTAATATTGATATTACCGATAATGGCCCTGGTATTCCTCCTCATATTAAAGATACTTTATTTTTTCCTATGGTAAGTGGTCGACCTGAAGGTACAGGTCTTGGACTAGCCATTACCCAAAATATTATTACTCAGCATAAAGGGGCTATCGAATGTCATAGTCAATCAGGGAATACCAAGTTTTCTATTTTTCTACCCTTAGAATAAGGAATAACACTATTATGAGTCACACTGAAAATGTTTGGATCGTCGATGATGATCGCTCAATACGCTGGGTATTAGAGAAAGCATTACAACAAGCAAATATGCAAACCCAGACTTTTGATAATGTTGATGCTGTGTTAAATGCCTTAGAGTACAGTAAACCTAATGTCATAATTTCTGACATCCGTATGCCAGGTAGTAGTGGCTTTGATTTACTAGGTCATATAAAAGCGAACTATTCAGATATTCCTGTAATTATCATTACGGCTCATTCTGATTTAGACAGCGCTGTTGCCTCCTATCAAAGTGGGGCTTTTGAATACTTACCTAAGCCCTTTGATGTTGATGAAGCAATCTCACTAGTAAAACGTGCTTATATTCATAGCCAAGAAACAAACAATAAAACCCCAGCTATTGAACCTATCGAACCTGCTTCTGAAATTATAGGTGAAGCACCAGCCATGCAGGAAGTTTTTAGGGCTATTGGTCGACTAAGCCAGTCAAATATCAGTGTACTTATCAATGGCGAGTCAGGAACAGGTAAAGAGCTAGTTGCTCATGCACTACACCGTCATAGTCCAAGAGCAAAAGCACCCTTTATTGCATTAAACATGGCGGCTATTCCTAAAGACTTAATGGAGTCTGAACTTTTTGGCCATGAAAAAGGTGCCTTTACTGGTGCAGCAACACTTCGTCGCGGTCGTTTTGAGCAAGCCAATGGCGGTACTTTGTTTCTTGATGAAATTGGTGATATGCCCGCTGACACACAAACCAGACTATTACGGGTATTAGCGGATGGTGAATTCTATCGTGTGGGTGGGCATATACCCATTAAAGTGGATGTACGTATTATCGCTGCTACTCACCAAAATATTGAAATGTTAGTACAAGAGGGAAAATTTCGCGAAGATTTATTTCATCGCCTCAACGTTATTCGTATCCATATACCTCGCTTATCTAACCGCCGCGAAGATATCCCTGCCCTAACCAAGCATTTTTTACAAAATACCGCCAAAGAACTGGCGGTAGAACCCAAAGTGCTTAAACCAGAAACTGAAGAATATTTAAAAAACCTTCCTTGGCCAGGCAATGTACGTCAACTAGAAAATATTTGCCGTTGGATCACTGTAATGGCATCAGGTAGAGAAGTACATATTGATGATCTACCACCTGAAGTGCTTAATCAAACTAAACCAGAAACTCCATCAGGTAGTTGGCAACAAAACTTAAAACTATGGGCCGAACAAGCCCTTAAGCAAGGTCAAACCAATCTATTGGGCGAAGCTATGCCTACTTTTGAGAAGGTAATGATTGAAACCACACTAAAACATACTGCCGGCCGCCGTCGAGAGGCAGCTTTCCTATTAGGTTGGGGTCGAAACACTCTTACTAGAAAAATAAAAGAACTCAATATGGATGCTGATCATGTTGCAACGGATGAAGAATAACAAACTTGACTAATAAGGTTATTCTAAATTAAAAGAATAACCTTTTAGTTAGTTTTTATTGGGTCTAGCAAATCCTGCTAAACAAAGCACAACAATACTAGATAGAAATAATGCAATAAATGCTAAGTGTAAACCTATAGCATGGGCTAAAAAACCTATCATTGGGGGACCTAATAACATCATTACATACCCCATCATCGCAACTGAGGCTATGGCAGCCGCAGATGACATCTCCTTGGTTTTAACTCTGGCTGCCAAGGTCAGTAAACAAGGAAAAATAATTGCCATACCAATACCAGACAAAGCAAACCCTATAATAGCAACGATAGGAAAATAGCTAATTAAAGCAATAAATAACCCTAACACTGAGCAAGCAGCACCCCATTGAATTGCTCTGATTGCTCCCACATAATCCACCCAACGATCACCAAATAAACGACCTACAGCCATAGTCCCTGTAAAAAAAGCTAAGCCAAGTGCAGCCAACCATTCTTGAGCACCCATATTCTCTAAAAATAAAGCTGACCAATCAGCCATTGCTCCTTCAACAAATACAGCAGCTGAAGCCACACAACCAAGAATCCACAATTTACCTTTTGGTAAGACAATAATTGGTACCTTAATCTCAGCTCTAATTTCATCAGTAATATTATCTGTTGAATGTAATAGATACCTTTGATTGATAACCACACCTATAATCAATAAAATCGCAACCATAGATAAATGATAAGCAGGTGTTATAGCAAACTTTGCTAATAGCCCACCCAATAACGATCCTAGCATAGCACCTACACTAAAAAGACCATGAAAAGAAGACATAATTGAGCGTTGATATATACGTTCTAAAGCTGCCGCCTGATCATTCATAGAAATATCTATTAACCCCATGCCTGCACCAAACACTATGAAAGCCCCAGCTAATGTCCATACATTAGGTGCTATTCCAATCAAAAACACAGAGAGTATTGTTAAATAAGCAGCAATAATGGTAGTTCTTCTACTAGAAAAATGACCAATAAGAAAACTAGACAGTAATGTAGCAATAAAAGAGCTTAAAACAGGACATAATAATAAAAATCCCCAATCCATTTTGGTTAATTGTAATTTTTCCTGAATAAAAGGGGTACGAACAGCCCAACTACTAAAGCTCATCCCAGCCACACCAAAAAAGAAAGCTATAGAAATACGTAGCCTAGAAAGCTTTAATTGTTGAGTTGCTGAAGCAGATAATGATGACATAAACCATAATCGACCAATTAAATAAGGGGTGTATTGTACGGTAAAAGCTTATTTTGTCGATTATATTCTTGGCTATGCCTCTTATATTCACCTCTTAAAGACTCATTAATTAGTATTAGATCGTAGCCCTCAAAGATTTATACCCCTTAAAAAATTGATCTTCATCAGTAAGTTACCATTCCCCTGTAGCAGTTAGTCGCAAAAAACCAATTTTTTTGAAAAAATACCTTGAAAATGGCTTACAAAGTTATAAAATCTTTAATTATCTGCATTATATGTATTGATTATCTAACGCAGTTAAGGTAGTTTTATCCATACTCTGTTATTAGGGTATTATTTGCTTTAAACTTTTCCCATCATTAAGGAATATATGTATGAACAAAGCTGAACTTGTAAATGCAATTGCTAGCAAAGCTGAGATTACTCAAACTGAAGCTAATAAAGTATTAAATGCTGTATTAGAAACTATTACTGAAACTCTAAAAAAAGAAGAGTCTATTGTATTAGTAGGTTTTGGTACTTTTGAGGTTAAAGCTCGTGCTGCACGCGTTGCTAGAAATTTAAGAACTGGCGAACCAATGACTATCCCAGCTAAGAAAGTTCCTAGTTTCAGAGCAGGTAAGGGTCTTAAAGAAGCTGTTAATCAAGCTAAGAAACCAGCTGCTAAAAAGGGTAAGAAATAATCTAACTACTTTGATTATTTCAAAATAAAAAGCAGATAGCTTTAAAACTAGCTGCTTTTTATTCTTTCCCCTCTTACAACACTCCCCCTCCCCATAAAAATTTTAACTATTTCACAGTATATAAAACAATTTTAGATACTCTAGTGTTTTATGAGTATAATTGCTCATCATTAAATTCACTATTGGAATGTAATATGACTTTTTCGCTTAAACCATTAGCAGCCATACTACTATCTAGTTTTGTTTGTTTAAGTTTTGCTCAAACAACTACACTGCCTGATCTAACAACAACTGTTAATCAAATTAAACAAAACTTACCTAAACAACTATCTACAGATTTATTATTAACTGATATTAATTACGATCACCAAAAACAAATCCTTATCTATACAGCTACACTGTTGGATCCTCAACGCATAATTAACAAAACTGAGCAAGATAAGGTCACTAATGAAATTTGTTACAACCCCACTTTACGTTCTGCCATAAATTTAGGCATGACTGTTAGTTTCTTTTATTATGGAATGAATAAAGATCTTTTAAAAAATATTGTTATCACAGAATCGTCTTGTGAACTTAACTTTAAACAATTTGAAAGCCAGTTAAACAAAGAGCTCACACAAATAAAAACCTCGCTTCCCCATCCACTTAATAGTCAATTTATCGCTTTCAATATTAATTATGATGCAAACCAAAAGACTATTTCAATTGATGCCAAAGCTGATAAAGAGTCAATTAATATCAACGAAATGACAAAAGAAGACAATATTAATTTAATCTGTAACCATCCTTATTTTTCCAAATTAACAGAAAAATATATTAGTTTTCATTTAAAATATTATGGAAAAGATGAAAATAAACTAGTCAAAGACTTTTCAGTAGATCTAAGAGACTGCAAAAACCCCACTGGTGCAGAAACAGCTATAGAGGATGACTTAGATAAACAATTAGCTCAAGAAGCAAAAACTATCAAGCAAAATCTTAATGCACTTAGCAATGATAGCATTCAACTGACTGATGTAGGCTATAATCCACAACAACGAACTATTTGGAATAAAGCCATCATTAAACAACCTAATATCACACCTGCACAAATCAATCCCAATATGAATATTGCTGGTTTATGTAATAACCCTACTACTCGTCAAACGATAAACAAAGGCGTTACTTATCAATATAGTTACTATGATACTAACAACAACCTATTAACTAGTTTTGCTATTGATAAAGAAACTTGCCGATCATTTGATCAAACAGCCAATATACTATTACAAAGATAGCTACTTGTTGTTGCTACCCTTATATTATAAAGGGTAGCAATCTATATAAGTTCTATATTCAACTCCCTTTCTTTATTTATTAATTTTCCTATAATAAACACTACCCTATTAAATTCTAACTACCCGAGATTATCATGCCAGAATTTTCAGATATTTTTATTGCTAAAAATCCAGAAGATGCGGTTAACTATAATATTTTAGAACACAGTCACCCTTATATTGCACTCAATGACTTCACTGATTATGAACTCAGTGCTTTATGGGCAAGCCTTACCAATAGCCGAGTTAAAGAAATACATGAGTTAGAGTTTATTGAAATAGATTCAGATGCCATACTCTATCGACTACCAGAGCCTTTTTTTAAAGCACTAGTAACCTTAGAGGATGCAGATTTAATCTCAGCTGCCGCTATTTGGGCTGAACACAATGAAATTCATTGGCGATTACCCCATGCTCAACAAAAGCTAGAAGAAATAAGAGCGTTAGCCAAACAAGCACAACTAGAAAATAAAGAATTGTACTTAATATTAGCTTAAGCTAAATACATGATCAGCAAACGAATGGATAACAAACAAGAAGAAAAGATTAGTAAGTTACTCAGCTATATTCTTCGTCATAAACCAGAAGAATATAACTTAACATTAGATAATCAAGGTTGGGTAATTATTCATGATTTATTAGAGAGCTTAGCTAAAGATCAACAGCCAATCACTAGACAACAACTTAATTATCTTGTGGAAAATAATGATAAAAAGCGCTTTACTATTTCAGATGATGGTTTAAGAATCCGCGCTGCCCAAGGACATTCTACTAAGAAAGTCACTATTGAATATGTCCCTCAACAGCCTCCTAATACTCTCTTTCATGGAACAGCTACGCGTTTCCTAGACACTATTAAACAGCAAGGATTACTAGCAGGCTCAAGGCAATATGTACATTTATCTACAGATACTGAAACAGCTCACAGTGTTGCTATAAGACATGGCCAACCAGTTATTTTAAAAATTAATAGTGCCGAAATGTATCAGCAAGGTTATCATTTTTACTTGGCTGATAATGGTGTATGGCTAACAGAACATGTACCTGTTACTTACATTAATGATTAATCAAAAAAATCCCTCAAAATGAGGGATTTTTTTATAATTTAATTATTATCATGTAAATCTGTATTTAAAGAAACTTTCTGTTGTTGATTCTTACATTCAACTTGTCCAGTTTCAGAATTACGACGGAATAATAAATCATCTTGACCTGCTAATTCTTTCGCTTTAACAATATCAATCACGGTATTAATACCAGATAACATTGCTATTTTAGTTCCTGCTGTAATATATAAGCCAGCTTCAATAGTACAGTTATTACCTAATGGTATACCAATCCCTGCATTAGCACCAATTAAACAGTTTTTACCAACACTGATAACTATATTGCCGCCACCTGATAAAGTACCCATTGTAGAACAACCACCACCTAGGTCTGTACCTGAACCCACAAAAACACCTGCTGAAATACGGCCTTCCACCATATTAGGGCCTTCTGTACCTGCATTAAAATTTATAAAGCCTTCATGCATAACCGTTGTACCTTCGCCTAAATAAGCACCTAAACGTACACGTGCGGTATTGGCAATACGAACACCTGATGGAATAACATAATCAGACATTCTTGGGAATTTATCCACAGAAGTTACTTTTAGGTCTCTACCTTTGATGCGCTCTTCTAGCTGACGCTCAGCTAACTCTTCAACATCTATCGCCCCTAAATTAGTCCAAGCAACATTAGGCAATAAACCAAACATACCAGTCAAATTAGTACCATGTGGTTTAACTAAACGATGTGATAATAAATGTAATTTTAAATAGGCCTCAGGAACTGAACTAGGATCTCTGTCTTCAGCTAATAATACGGCTACTAATGGTTTATTACTTTCAGCTAAACGTGTTAATAACCCAGCTTGCTTTTCATCAACCAGTTTTAATGCAGCTGCTAACTCTGCTGCTTGGGTTACTGTAATACTTATTGTTTCATTACCACCCTTGTAACCTACCATAGGAGCTACCGCATCAGTTAATGCTGTACTAGGGCTAAACAGTGGTAACGCATAATATACTTCTAACCATTCCCCTTTACGATTCTGTGTTCCCACCCCAAAAGCCATACTAAACAATGTTTTTGACATAAAATCCTCTATCTCTATTATTTTAAACTCAATACTTGATCATACTCTTCAACTTTAAAACCTAACAATGTCTTATTACCTAAATCTAAGACAGGACGTTTTATCATTGAGGGCTGTGCAATCATTAACTCTATTGCTTTACTTTCCGTTAAATCTTTTTTCTGTTCATCAGCAAGCTTCTTAAAAGTTAATCCTGCTTTATTAATAACTTTTTCCCAACCGTGTTCTTTACACCATGCTTGCAAATGCTCTTTATCAATTCCTTGTTTCTTATAATCATGAAATTGATAACTGACATTATGTTCATCTAAATAATCAAATGCTTTTTTCATGGTATTACAATTTTTAATACCAAAAATAGTAATTGTATTATCCTTTTTAGCTGTCATTTTATCTACTCTAATCATCTCATTAAGACCGGTATAAGATAACATAAAACCAATGATTTGCTTAATTTTCTTAGCATAAATCTTAATCACATAAAAACTAAATGAATCATTAAGTTATAATAAAACACAGCAACATAATACTATTAACAAAAGAAACAATACAAATGCAACATTATTTAATTATTGATTTTGAAGCCACTTGTTGTGATCAAGGTTCTATCCCTCGTCACCAAATGGAAATTATTGAGATTGGTGCAGTCATGGTAGATAGCCAAACTTTGCAATTAATAGATGAGTTCCAGAGCTTTATCAAACCTGTACGTTATCCAAAATTAACTACATTCTGCACACAACTAACGTCAATTACTCAACAACAAGTAGATAAAGCGACTACTTTTAAAAACTTTATCGCCCCTTTTAAAACATGGCTTTATCAATATAAAAAATTCGCTTTTTGTTCATGGGGTGATTACGACTACAATCAGTTAAACCAAGACTGCCAATATCATCAGGTTGCTAACCCTATTAGTGCTAAGCATATTAATATCAAACGATTAATGGCTGAAAAACAGCAGCTTCAAAAAAAGCCAGGATTAGGACAAGCGTTAAAGCTAGCTAATATGGAATTTATTGGTACCGCACATCGAGGGATCGATGATGCAAGAAATATGGTAAGACTATTACCTTATATATTTGGTGATAAAAAACTGCCTTAATCAACTAAGGCAGTTATAAGCTAAATAACTCTATTTAACTAATCGAGCATCAAAACTATTTTGAATTAACTTTTCTGCTTGTTGTTGCGTCATCCCTAGATGATCAAACATCGCTTGAAAGTTTTCATTCATATAACCACCAAAATAAGCAGGATCATCAGAGTTAACAGTTACTTTCACACCACGATCCAGCATATCCAAAATAATGTGTTGCTTCATTTCATCAAACACACATAATTTAATATTAGACAGAGGACACACTGTTAATGGTATTTGCTCATCAATTAAACGTTGCATTAAACGCTCATCTTCAATCGCTCTAACACCATGATCTATTCGCTTAACCTTTAATAAATCCAATGCTTCCCAAATATATTCAGGAGGTCCTTCTTCACCTGCATGGGCAACCGCTAATAAACCTGTACTACGTGCTTTATCAAACACACGCTGAAACTTACTAGGAGGAAATCCTACTTCTGAACTATCCAAGCCCACTGCAATAAAATGATCTTGATAAGGCAGTGCTTCAGCCAATGTTTTAAAAGCTGCTTCTTCTGACAAATGGCGTAAAAAACATAAAATTAAGCCACTGCTAATACCTAATTGTGATTTAGCGTCTTGTAATGCCTTACTAATACCTGTAATAACAACTTCAAAAGGAACTCCACGATCAGTATGAGTTTGTGGATCAAAGAAAGGCTCTACATGCGTTACACATTGCTCTTTACACTTCTGTAAATAAGCCCATGTTAAATCATAGAAATCCTGCTCTGTTTTTAATACATTCGCTCCTTGATAATATAAATCAAGAAACTCCTGTAAATTATTAAAGTTGTAAGCCTTACGTAAACTTTCTATATCATTCCAAGGCAATTTAATACTATTACGGTGAGCTAATTTAAACATTAGCTCTGGCTCTAAAGACCCCTCAATATGTAAATGTAACTCTGCTTTTGGTGTTGTTTTCAGCCAATCTCTCATCACTTATATTTCCACTTGTGTACCAAGTTCAATCACACGGTTCATTGGTAAATTAAAATAACGCAAACTTGCACTCGCATTCTTCATCATAAATGAAAACAATGCTTGACGCCAACGTACCATGCCCATTTTAGATGGAATAATAGTTTCTCGAGTTAAATAATAAGTGGTTGTCATATTACTAAAATTTAACTCATTTAAGTGACAAAGCTGTAATGCTTTAGGAATATCCGGCTCCTCCATAAAGCCATAATGCAATACCACTCGATAAAATCCTTCACCAAATATTTCAACTTCAAAACGTCTATTTGCATGAACTCTTGGAAAATTATCAACAATTACTGTTAATAAAACAATTTGCTCATGTAAAATCTGATTATGAATTAAATTTAATAATAACGAGTTAGGAACCACATCTAATCTTGATGTTAAAAACACTCCTGTACCTTGTATACGATGAGGTGGTTCTATTCGTATACTAGAAATAAAAGCAGGTAATGGTAAGCTATTTTCCTCCAAGCTTTTTGTCAATAATGCACGGCCTCTCTTCCAAGTACTCATAATAATAAATAACACAATACCTACAATAATAGGGAACTCCCCACCATGCAGCACTTTAGGTAAGTTAGCGGCAAAATAGAGTGAATCAACAATAAAGAAGGCTAATAATAAGGGAATAGCCATCCATAACGGCCATCTCCAAAGCAATAAAACAACACTGGAAACCAACAATGTAGTAATAATCATTGTGCCTGTTACAGCTATACCATAGGCTGAAGCCAATGCAGAAGATGAACCAAAGCCAATAATCAACAATACTACCCCAACCATTAGTGACCAATTAATAAAAGGGATATAAATTTGCCCTTTCTCATCACTAGATGTATGACGAATTAACATATTAGGAATATAACCTAATTGAATAGCCTGCTGTGTTAGGGAAAATGCCCCAGAAATAACAGCTTGTGAAGCGATCACCGTGGCTAAGGTAGCAATCGTAATTAAAGGCATTAAAGCCCACTCAGGTGCTAATAAGAAAAAGGGATTATGCTTAACACTTGGGTCTAATAAAATCATTGCACCTTGACCAAAATAATTAAGCACCAAGGCTGGAAACACAAAGAAAAACCAAGCACGTGAAATAGGTGCTCGACCAAAATGTCCCATATCAGCATATAACGCTTCAGCCCCTGTTAACGCTAAAACTACAGCGCTTAAAATAAGAAAACCTACTGCTTTATGATAGTAAATAAACTCTACAGCTCGCATTGGGTTTAGCGCTTTCAATACAATAGGGTTATGTGTAATGCCATAAATACCTAATACAGCCAAGGTTAAAAACCATAACATCATAATAGGTCCAAAAAGCCTCCCTATATGTGCTGTACCAAACCGTTGAAACAAAAATAAAACTATCAGAATAACAACAGCCAAAGGCACAATAAAATGATCTAACTCTTGAAAAGAAGGTATCAGCATTAACCCCTCTACTGCTGAAAGAACAGATACAGAGGGTGTAATCATACTATCCCCATAAAAAAGTCCAGCACCGAATAATCCTAATAAGACTATTATTTTACGCAGTTTTGGATAATTCTCAGTAGCCGTTTGAGCCAAGGCGATTAATGACATTGTCCCGCCCTCACCCTCGTTATCAGCTCTTAAAATAAAAATCACATATTTAATGGAAACAACCCATGCTAAAGACCAGAAAATAAGCGACAAAACACCAAGTACACCTGTTTCATTGGTAGTAATACCACCAATATGAAATACCTCTTTTAATGTATACAGTGGACTAGTACCAATATCACCATAGACAACGCCCATAGCACCTATCAATAATGCACAAGTTACCTTTTTTGATTTTTCGTTAACATTATCTGATAAATCCTGACTTTCTGTTTGTTGTGTTGTGTCAACCATAATAAATAATACTCAGCATTAAATGCGTTTAGTTTAAAACCTGTTATACAAGTAATAGAAATTAATAATTAATATATACCTCTAGTTATTTAAATAGTTCCATTTTCAGAATCTTTTATTTATTAAACTCTATTGATATTCCTCATAAAATAGCTAATTAGCTAGATTAACCGACAGATTAGATATTTACTAATGGAGTAGGTATAATGTACTTTAATAGCATTATTAACCTATGTAACATACAATGACTTTGATAGCATAACGAATTAATGTGTTTTGTTAGAATAAGATGTAAGGATGTATTGTTATAGTAACGGTTAGCAGCTAAACCATTAATGATGCAATGGAAGGCATTTGAGTAATAATTCCATATGAATTGATTATATATAAAATACCTTATACATTTACATTACGACATTTTTTATGTGTTTACCCCCATTTAATTATGTAGGCAAGTTTCAATGACTGATTTGGCAACACCCCCAGCTCCAAAACAAATGAAGACAATCATAACTCTTCTTAATTTAGTTAAGAGTGAATTATTCATCACCATTGACCATGCTGAACGTTGTTTAGAAATGTTTATTTCTGAACGTCAGAGTAATGCTTCTCTACAACAATTTATCCAAGCCTTACAACAAATCCGTGGTTCATTAACATTAATTGAGATTTCTGGCGCTACAGCATTAACTGACCTTATGTTAGAGCGTACACTGTCTATTCCAACAGAAGCTGATGCGCAGTGGGATAATACATTAAGCACATTAAGTACTGCTATTTTTACTTTACGCCGTTATTTAGAAAACTTTGAAAATTATCCTTATCCTTTACCAGAACTTTTACTTCCCGTTATCAATGAGTTACGACTAACGGATAAAAAACCTCCATTATCTGATAGCTATTTTGCTGATATCTCTATTATACAGCCACCACTACCTAACTCCTTGCCAGAAGCTGTTGATTTACCTCTTTTTGGTCGATTACGCCAAATGTATCAAATTGGCTTATTAGGCTTAATTAAAGACGAAAATAGAGAAGCAAGCTTACGTATGATGTCCAGATCTATGGACAGATTACAAAAACACCTTAATGATGAAAATGCTGCAAGACTTTGCTGGGTAACCTCTGCCGCAATAGAATCCTTCACTGATTCAAGAATGACAGCTTACCCTACCCGTAAAAAACTATTTAGTCGTGTAGACCAACAGCTACGTAAAGCTCAAATAAACCATGAACCTATTAATGAGTCATTATTAAAAGATCTTCTATACATAGTATCTTTAGATAATGCCTTTGGTATAAAGGCATTAACTGTATTTGGTGCATTTAATTTAGCTCCTCTACCTTATAATAATAAAGTATTAGAAGCTGAAATGAACAAACTGGCAGGTCCTAGTCAAAGTGCTATTTGTTCTTTTACTGCGGCTGTAAGAGAAGAACTCGTACAAACTCAATACTCAATAGATGCATTTACTAGCCATAGTGCAGACCATCAAACACTTACTGAATCCTTACTAAACAACTTAGAACACCTTATTAAAACACTTTCGCTGGTGGGCCTACAATCAGCTGAAACCATGTTAAAAGAACAAATAGGCATATTAGAACTAAATAAAAATGAAACTAGCCTAGGCTCTAATATCTTAGATAAATTAGCCGATGTTATATTGCATGTAGAAGGCATTATTCTAAATTATGAAACAAATGCCTCCTGTAATGATAATGAAAAATCGATGGCCAGCAATACAGAAGCTGTAGAAGACACAATCAACCAATATCTTAAACAAGGTCGTTCACTGGCTATTCAAGAGTCTCTAACAGGTATTGGAACAGCTCAACAAAATATTATGGGTTATGTTGAATCCAAAGGTGATAAACAATATCTAGAAAAAATGCCACAAACCTTAAATGAAATCTATGGTTGTTTACTCTTTCTTAACCAAGAAAGAGCTGCAAAAATTATTCGCCAATGTAACTACTACATTAATACACAAATGCTAAATACAGATACCTTACCTGATACTAAACAACTTGATAACTTAGCTGATATTTTTGCTAGTCTTGAGTTCTTTATGGAAACAGGTACCTTAAATACAAATGTTGTAGCTGATAACAAGGTATTAGACTTAGCAGAAGAAAGTTTAGCAACACTTAATGTACCTGATATTGAAATTCCTACAGCTCCGATTGCACCGGCTGTTACAGCTAAAAAAGCTGAAACAATTCCAACATTAGATACGCTAATACCTGAAGCTAAACCTCATAACAATAGTAAACCTGCTATGTTATTTGCAGATGTCTATGACGAAACGTCACCAAATAATAATTCTGTAACTCTACAAGAGCCAAAAGACTTAGATTTTAATCTTGATGACTTTGCTTCCTTTAATACAGATTTTAAAACTGCTGAAGAAGAACAGAAAACAGCTACTATAGTTACGGATATTAAAGAACCTGCAGAGCCAACACCTACTCCTGCCCTTGAGACTACCAAAGTAGTAGTAGAAAAAACACATACAGATATACCTGCACCATCCAAATTATCACTAGAGCCCCTTGCTACACCTGATACAGATGAAGAAGAAAAGCCTGAGATAAAACCTCAACCTATTAAAAAGGTAGAGAGTGATGACGATGATATTAAGTTTACAAGGCCTGAAAATTGGACTCTTTCGTAAAAGCTAATATTCCATTACAACCAACTCAAAAGAACTTATTATTGGTTTATGCAAATAACCAGTTTTTGTGTACAGACCAATATCAAGTTCTTTTTGTTTTAGATGATCTATTCTCCACTATCAACCAAGTTGATCATCAGATAATTAGCTTAGGTTTATGGAATAATACACCTGTTCATCTTGTTATCTTAGACAATCAGTATCCATTGCTTGCCAATACACATTGGCAAGCACTACGTCCACTCATGCTACAAATAGATTCTATTTCTTTTAAATTATTGGGTTATGCTGCTCAATTAGCTACATGGGCCATTGATTATAAATTCTGTGGTCGTTGTGGTAGTAGAATGCAACACAACAGTAAACAGCATCATATGTATTGCCCCTCATGCAACAATACAGTTTATCCACGACTCAATCCTTGCATGATTATTCTTATTACTAAAGGCAGTGAAATATTACTGGCTCGCTCACCACGTTTTGCTAACAATATGTATAGCACTTTAGCTGGTTTTGTGGAAGCTGGAGAGTCAGTTGAAGACTGTGTCCATCGTGAAGTCCATGAAGAAGTAGGCATTACTATTAATAATTTACGTTATATTGGTAGTCAAAATTGGCCTTACCCATACTCTTTAATGTTAGGCTTTCATGCGGATTATGCTGCTGGAGAAGTAACACCTCAACCTGAGGAGATTGAAGATGCTCAATGGTTTTCTATCAAAAATCTCCCTGAACTCCCCCCCAAACAAGCCATTTCAAGGTATTTAATAGATCTTTATATCTCTGAAAAACTAGCTACCACCAAACCAGCCTTTCCAAACTAAACGGATAGTAATGGCCATTACCACACAAATAAAAATAGGTCTAATTAGCTTAGAGCCTCCCTTAATTGCGCTGTTAGCACCTAGATAAGCCCCCATCATTAACGCAAGCCCCATACAAAGCCCTAATAACCAAGCTACTTGGTTGTAAGCAATAAATACTGCCAATGCCATACCATTACTGACAAAATTCATGGTTCTTGCAACACCACTGGCTCTTAATAAATCAACAGGATACATAAGCAATGTACTCACCATCCAAAAAGCGCCTGTACCTGGCCCTGCAATCCCATCATAAAATCCTAGTGTAAATCCCTGTGGCCATTGTCTAGGCTTCTGGATAACTGCATTGTCAGACATTGTTTTGTTAGGTGTTTTTGAAAATAGGAAATATAGACCACAGCTAAAGACAATAATAGGTAAGAATTTTTCTAAAAAACTGGCTGATAAACTATGTGCAATAACTGCACCTATTACAGCACCTATTGCTGTGGCTATTAAGCTAGGCCACCAAAGCTTAGGTAAAAATAATTTCTTTCGATAATAGGCAAAGCTAGCTGTGGCTGAACCAAAAGTAGCACTTAACTTATTAGTCCCTAATACTAAATGAGGAGGCACCCCTGCTGTTAATAATGCAGGCACTGTAATTAACCCACCACCGCCAGCAATTGCGTCAATAAAACCTGCAATAAAAGCAACAACAGATAATATTAATAGCAACTCAGGACTAAGAGAAAAAGGATCCAAATATACCTCAACTTATCTATATAGAAAATAATTGGCTTAATTGCATTGCTAATAATGGGTTACCATCAATTTTTAATTTACCTGTCATTAATGCCATCATTGCATTTAACTCTTTATTTAACATCGCCTTAAAATCTTGCTTATCCATGCTCAAAGTAACATCAGCATTATCTACTATGCCTTCAACAATATCACAGGTGCCATCTTTTACTTTCAAGCTATAATTTTGATAACCCTCAATCATAAACTGAAAAGTTAAATCTTTTCCTTGAGCAGCTTCTGGGTTAAATTTTGATTTTAATTGTTCAATAATTTCATCAGCACTCATTAAAAAACTCCTTTCACCATTATTGGAACTTAAAAAAAGTGATTAGTTTACATCAGATAATAATTTTTTCATTAAATTATCTTTTAAACTAAACAATTAGCATACCTATCCTTTTTTAAAATCTGTACAATGTGTGTTTTTACTAAATTAACAACTTTACTAATTCTGGGGAAAATACAGTGGCTTTTTTATTAGAATATGCTAGTTTCCTTTTAAAAACATTAACAATTGTTTTTGCTATTATTGCTGTGCTTATATTTATTGTTAGCTTAAAAAGTCGTAAACATGAAGCTCAAAAAGGACAATTACAAATTCAAAAAGTTAATGAGCATTTTGATAGACTTCATGACCAACTTGAAGAAGCTATCTTAGATAAAGATGCTCTTAAAAAACTCAAAAAAGAAAAAGCAAAACAGCAAAAAGCTAAGAAAAGTAAAGAAAAAGCAACAAAACCCAGAGTTTTTGTTTTGGACTTTATAGGCGATATCAAAGCTTCTGCTGTTGAAAGCTTACGCCAAGAAATAAGTGCTATATTGACTATTGCGACCCCGGCAGATGAAGTAGTAATCCGTTTAGAAAGTCCTGGAGGTATGGTACATGGCTATGGTTTAGCAGCCTCTCAACTGTCTAGAATTCGTGAAGCTAATATCCCATTAATCATCTGTGTGGATAAAGTAGCGGCTAGTGGTGGTTATATGATGGCTTGTATAGGTAACCGTATTTATTCTGCACCTTTTGCCATTTTAGGTTCTATTGGTGTTGTAGCACAAATACCTAATGCTCATAAGCTATTGAAAAAACATGATATTGATTATGAAGTGATGACAGCAGGTGAATATAAACGTACCATGACTGTTTTTGGTGAAAATACGGCCAAAGGTCGCGAGAAATTCCAAGAAGACTTGGAAATAACTCATCAACTTTTTAAAAGCTTTGTAGCAACCAATCGTCCACATCTCAATATTGATGAGATAGCGACAGGTGAAACATGGTTAGGAACTGCTGCCTTAGAAAAACAATTAGTTGATAGTATTGTTACTAGCGATCAATACCTAATGGATAAAGCTAAACAAGCAGATCTTTATGCTGTTCATTATGTTATCAAGAAAGGCTTACAAGAAAAAATAGGTTTTGGTGCAGCTGCTACTGTTGACCATATATTAACAAAAACTGCAGACCATCTTAACCAATTACGCTTTTGGCGTTGATTGATAGGCATGAAAGTGAGTTATAAACTCACTTTCATAACTTTAATAAACTAAAAAATCATTAAAACAATCAGCCACTTCTTGTGCAGATTGCTCATTATCTAAATGCAAGTGGTGACCACCTTCTAATATATCCACTTTACAATTATCTAATTGTGACAAACGTTGCATAAAAGGCTTATTATCAATTAATAATCCCTGTTTAGCTAAAATTAAATTTGTAGGACAAACTATTTGTTCAGCATAAGACCATGCGGCCTCCTCCGTTAAAGGAAAAGGTGAAGGAATCATTAACTGACTATCAGAACGCCAACTATAACCTCCCTCAACAGCCTTTACACCTCTCTCCATTAGTAAACTAGCAGCTTCATAACTAATAGGTACTAATCCCTTTTGGCGCTTTTTAATCATACTATCTAAAGAATCATACACTTTCACTGTTTGTTGCTGAGCAAGTGATTTAGCAAAGCCTAACATAGCCTGTTGTAACTGCTGAGGAAATTCCGTAGGTTGCTTAGAGTAAGCGACCAAACCATCTATTAGCATTAACTGTTTAATCAGATCTGGACGGATAGCTGCAATCATTACCGAAATAATTGCTCCCAAAGAATGCCCTAACAATGAACATCTCTGCCAACCTAGTTTATGAATAACTGCCACTGTACTAAACACTGCTTCCCATAATTGATAGCCTGTACCAGCAGGTTTATGTTGTGAAAAACCATGCCCCATTAGATCTATAGCTATAATACGCATTCCTTGTAATTTAGGGTTTAAACGTACAAAGCTCATGGCATTGTCTAACCAACCATGTAATGCTAAAACAGGTTCTCCTTGAGGGTCTCCATATTCCAAACCTGCGAGTTCAATATGAGGTAATTGAATTCGTACTTCCTTTGCATCAAACATCTTTTACTACTACTCCTACAAATACTTATGATCAAAGTTGCTACTAAGATCATTATCTTCCCTAATATTATTACTTATTCCAGTAGCATCTACTAGCGATTAGTTGATATTATTAAGAATCATCTTTTAAAACATGAAACAATTCACTTTTTCTTATGGCTTTTACTTTATCAGAACCCTTTCAACTTATAGAAGAAATAAAAAAAAGTCGCTTTCTTGTACAAGTAGCTCCTGTAAATACTATTGAACAAGCTTCTGAGTTTATTGAAAAAGTTAGTGATCTAACAGCAACACATAATTGTTGGGCATGGAAAATAGCTCAAAACTATCGCTTTAACGATGATGGTGAGCCTTCTGGTACCGCAGGTAGACCTATACTAACAGCAATAGAAGGCCAGCAATGCGATTATGTAATAGCCATTGTTACTCGTTGGTTTGGTGGTATTAAACTGGGTACAGGTGGGCTTGCTAGGGCTTATGGTGGGAGTGTTGCTCGTTGTTTACAACAGGCCCCTCTTATCGAGCTAATTCCTCGTATTCTATGTCAACTCAACTGCTACTATAGTGAATGGCCTTTATTAGAAAATAGATTAAATAATCTAGAGGCTATCATTGAGCAACAAAACTTTGAGGCAGAGGGAGTATCTTTATTATTAGCATTACCTAAACAGAATATATCTACACTCCAACAATTATTAAATGATTTAACTAAAGGGCGAGTTCAAGCTAATATTCTTCATAATAACAACTAACTAGCTTCTCCATACCTTATAACAACAGATGAATAGACGGATTAACCCTATACAAACGCTATTTTCTTAGTACAATATGCAACATATTTCTATAAACAATAGACTATTTCTTTATGCTAATACGCTTATTATTTATTTAATGACCTTTTCAGTAGTGGCATTAGCTGATGAGGGCACTTCGCAATCAAGCTTCCCCCCTCCCTACACCACTGATACAACTATTACTGGGCAATATTATTTTGCCTATGAACATTTTATTAAAGATGTTTATATTACTACCCCTATTAATGGTAAATTCTATTTTAAAATTTTTAGTGCTCAAACCCCTACTCATGCTGCAATGACTGTACAGTATTATAATGAAGTAGATGGTGTTGCTACATTTAATCCACAAGGTGTTGGTGTTTACTCTAGCCCTCACCAAAACTGTAATCTTTATTTTTTCTTTAAACCACCAAAACTTGTTATAGAGCAAGAAAAAGCTTGTGGAATGCCAGCAGAATTCGGCATAGAGGCTAGAGGAATTTATATACAACTAGAATCTTTTTAATACAAATAACGAAAGGAATATATTGTCAAAATAAATAAAGGAAGTATTAGAATGAAAAACTGGGCAGTTTTTACTACTATTATTCTATGCGGTATGGCAGTTATAGGATATTCAAAAGACCTTACAATTAACGATAACCCGCTATTATCTTCATCACAACGCACGATATACTTTTTTGATAAAGATTGGCAACCTGTAATAGCACCTACTCAAGATGGCTATTATAGAAAAATTTTAGCAGTTAATAACATGGGGATTACTGTACAAGATTTTTACCAAAATTCTAATCAAAAACAGTCTGATCCTTTTACATTTAATCGGCCTACTGATTTAGTAGAAGGCCTGCCTAAAAGTATTCAAGGCGACTTAACGCTTTGGTACGAAAATGGTCAAAAAAACATGGAAGCTTATTATAAGGACGGTCAAAAAGATGGTTTACTAACCAGTTGGCATAGTAATGGCCAAAAAGAACTTGAACAATATTATATTAATGGCAAAGAAAACGGTTATGCTGTTTACTGGAATGAATCTGGCAAAAAAACTTTAGAGATTTACTTTATCGAAGGTAATTTTGAAACCGTTTCATATTGGGAAGAAGGCAAGAAAGTTGCTGAAAAACACTATAAAAAAGGTAAAAGAGAAGGTATCAGTACCTATTGGGATAAATATGGTAATAAACATGCTATAGAAACTTATCAAAATGATAAACTACATGGTCCTCATGTTACCTACTATCCAAACCAACATAAACAAAGTGAGTTTATGTATAACAATAATACACCCACTGAAATTACCTTATGGCACAAAAACAATCAAAAAGCAGCATACTTAAAAAGAAATGCTAAAAATATCAATTGTAGTATTTGGGATGATCAAGGTTCTGTTATTTATACAGGCAATAACAATGAAAGATGTACATCAACCATTCGTAATATGATTGAGTAAACATCTTAACTTAATAAAAAATAGCCCATATTTGGGCTATTTTTTATTAGTGATCAAATATCATCCTCTTCATCATCATAGTCTTTTAGTTTGACTCCTGATAATTCACTTGAAGAAGCTTTAACACTTTTCTCTGAGTTTAATTTAATCATCAAACGTAAATCGTTCACAGAGTCTGCACAAGCTAAAGCAGATTCATAAGAGATGAAGCCTCTTTCAAATAGATCAAATAAAGCTTGGTCAAAGGTTTGCATCCCCAACTCAACAGAACGTGACATAATACCTTTTAACTCGGTTACCTGACCTGTACGAATCATATCAGATACAAGTGGCGTACCTAATAATACTTCAACGGCAGCTTGCCGTCCCACACCACTTTTATTAGGAATTAATTGCTGCGCTACAATAGCTCGTAAATTTAATGATAAATCTAACCATACTTGTGAATGACGTTCAGTTGGGAAAAAGCTGATAATACGATCTAATGCTTGGTTAGCATTATTAGCATGCAAGGTTGCTAAACATAAGTGGCCTGTTTCAGCAAACGCCAACGCATACTCCATGGTTTGGCGAGTACGTACCTCACCAATCATGATCACATCAGGAGCCTGGCGTAAGGTATTTTTAAGAGCGACTTCAAATGACTCAGTATCAAGCCCAACTTCCCGTTGAGTTACAATACAGTTCTTATGATTAAACAAATATTCAATGGGGTCTTCAATTGAAATAATATGCCCTGTCGAATGGGTATTGCGATAATCCACCATAGCTGCTAGTGAGGTAGATTTACCTGCCCCTGTTGCCCCTACGAACAATACTAAGCCACGTTTTACCATGGCTAAGTCTTTAATAATTTTAGGTAATGCTAACTGTTCCAGACTAGGAATCTCTGTAACAATCCGGCGTAATACCATGCCCACTTGATTACGCTGAATATAAGCACTCACCCTAAAACGCCCAATTCCAGGATAACTAACAGCGAAGTTACACTCCTGTGTAGAAGCAAACTCTTTTTGTTGGCGTTCAGTCATTAATAACCTAGCCAACTCTTTCATTCTATCGCCGTTCAGTTTATCCACAGGTAATGGAGCTAACTTACCATCAACTTTTATACAGGGCGGAACACCCACTGTCAAAAATAAGTCAGAGGCTTTTTTATCCACCATTAACTGTAATAATTTCTCAAACTCCATCACACTACCTACACAAAAAAAAATACATATAAACGTTCAAAAAAATATATTCTAATAATTATTAATTAATCTGCTTTCTTTAAATAAATCCTTTCAATAAGGCCTTTTTCTACTAGAAGCCTTAAACTAGAATCCATCGTTTTCATACCTACCTGCGCTCCAGTTTGAATAGAAGAATTCATCTGTGCTACTTTATCTTCACGAATTAAGTTTCTAATAGCCGGTGTACCAATCATAATTTCATGAGCAGCTACTCGACCACCGCCAATCTTTTTAATTAACTTCTGTGAAACTACTGCTTGTAATGACTCAGAAAGCATTGAGCGAATCATTGACTTTTCAGCTGCTGGGAATACATCAATAATACGGTCAATAGTTTTTGCTGCTGAACTGGTATGTAATGTACCAAATACCAAGTGACCTGTTTCTGCCGCAGTTAATGCCAAACGAATAGTTTCCAAGTCACGCATTTCACCTACGAGGATAATATCCGGGTCTTCACGCAATGCACTACGTAATGCCTCATTAAACCCTAAGGTATCTCTATGAACTTCACGCTGGTTTACAAGGCATTTTTTAGACTCATGAACAAACTCAATTGGGTCCTCAATGGTTAAAATATGCTCATAGCGTGTTGCATTCACATAATCCACCATCGCTGCTAGTGTGGTTGATTTACCAGAACCTGTAGGACCTGTAACCAGCACTAAACCGCGCTCATTATTACAAATCTTCTCAAATACATCACCCATCCCTAATTCTGTCATTGTTAACACTTTAGAAGGAATGGTACGAAATACTGCTGCAGCCCCACGATTTTGATTAAAAGCATTTACCCGAAAACGGGCTAAACCTGGAACTTCAACAGAAAAGTCCGTCTCCAAGTTTTCTTCATACTCCTTACGTTGCCTATCATTCATAATATCGTAAACAAGGCTATGAACTTGCTTATGATCTAAAGGTGGAAGGTTTATACGGCGTACATCCCCATCCACACGAATCATTGGTGGCAATCCTGCAGATAAATGTAAGTCCGATGCTTTGTGCTCTGCGCTAAACGCTAGTAATTCAGTGATTTCCATAAATGCTTTAAACCTCCAAATAAAATCAATTAATCCGTGAAAGCATGTTAAAATTGTTTATAAATATATCATACCTTGACTATATTACACATTGATTTACAGGTTATAAATGTCAGAAATAAGTAAAAACATTGATTTTATTCAGCAACGTATCATTCAAACTGCTAGTATTGCAAAGCGTGACCCAAAGCAAATACATTTACTCGCTGTTAGTAAAACCAAACCTGCTATGGCTATTCGAGAAGCTTTTCAATGTGGCATTACCAATTTTGGTGAAAATTACTTGCAAGAAGCCTTACAAAAGCAGTCAGAGTTAATTAGTTTACCATTAATCTGGCATTTTATTGGGCCAATCCAATCCAATAAAACTAAAGATATTGCTGAGAGTTTTCAATGGGTTCACTCTGTTGATCGCCTTAAAATTGCTGAACGATTAAACAATCAACGTCCCTTAGCACTTCCACCACTACAAATATGTATCCAAGTAAATATTAGTGGTGAACAAAGTAAGTCTGGTTGCAATCCAGCTGAACTTAAAGTACTGGTAGAAGCTATTAATAAAATGCCTAGGCTGCAACTAAAAGGACTTATGACTATTCCTGAGCCAACCGAAGACCAACAAGCACAACATCTAGCCTTCGCCACTTTACGAAAATTAAAGGATGATATTAATCAACAACTTAACTTATCTCTAGATACACTTTCCATGGGCATGAGTCATGATCTCGAAGCTGCGATTGCTGAAGGTGCCACATGGCTACGAATAGGTACAGCTATTTTTGGTGAAAGGAATTATAAAGTTTAACAATAGGCTAGTTTCATTACTCGCTATTTTCCCTTAAAATTAATGCTTTGCTTAAAGCACACACTGAAATACTAGGTAGATTCAAGTGACAGGTTCAAATATTTTATTAATGATTATTGCTTTACTAGGAAAGATTTATATTTCCATCATTCTGTTACGCTTTTTACTACAGATGGCACGTGCTGATTTTTATAATCCCATCAGCCAATTCATAGTAAAAGTAACTCACCCCTTATTAAAACCAATGAGAAAAATAATTCCTAGTATTGGCAGACAAGATTTTGCTTCAATTATTCTAGCTTATTTAGTACAGCTAATTATTATTGTCATACTACTTTTGCTACAAGGCCAAAATGTTCTCCTAGCTTTTGTTAATATACTTATTGTTTCATTTATTGCTTTACTCGATACATTTGTATATTTACTATTCTTAATTTTTATTGGTAATGCCATCTTGTCATGGATTGCACCAGACAGTAGAGCACCTGCGGCTATATTAATTAAGCAAATTAGTAACTTTGTATTGGCTCCTTTACGTCGTATCATTCCACCCATTGGAATTATCGATATCACACCAATGATTGCACTGATACTACTGTTTTTTATCAGTAACTTTATTGCACAACTAATAGCCTAACAATTAACATTTGGTTATTTTTTACTTAATAAGGAATTATCAATGACAACTAATTTTGCTAAGGACTCTGTTGGGCTAGTCACACCACAGATTATGTCATTTGATAAGCCTTTAAAATTAGCTTGTGGTAAAGAGTTGACTGCTGGTTATCAAATTATTTATGAAACCTATGGTAAATTAAATGAACAACATAGTAATGCTATCTTAATTTGCCATGCACTTTCAGGCCATCACCATGCAGCAGGTTATCATACAGAAGATGAAAAAAAACCGGGTTGGTGGGATAACTATATAGGCCCCAACAAACCAATCGATACCAATAAATTCTTTGTAGTTAGTATTAATAACTTAGGTGGTTGCAATGGCTCTACTGGTCCCTCCAGTATCAATCCAGCAACCAATAAACCCTATGGTTCAACCTTCCCTATTGTTACTGTAGAAGACTGGGTAAATAGTCAAGCCAGACTAGCGGACAAATTAGGTATCGTACAATGGGCAGCAGTTGTAGGTGGCAGTCTAGGCGGAATGCAAGCCATGCAGTGGGCTATTAGCTACCCAGATCGACTTCGCCATTGTGTGGCTATCGCTGCTGCACCCAAGCTATCAGCTCAAAACATTGCCTTTAATGAAGTGGCTAGACAAGCCATCTTATCTGACCCTGATTTTTTGGATGGTAACTTCCAAGAACAAGGTATTATCCCTAAACGTGGCTTAATGTTAGCACGTATGGTAGGACATATTACCTACCTATCTGATGATGCGATGGGGCAAAAGTTTGGTCGTGATTTAAAACATGAAAAACTAAACTATGATTTCCATAATGTAGAATTCCAAGTAGAAAGTTATCTTCGTTATCAAGGTGAAGAATTCTCTGGTCGTTTTGATGCCAATACCTATTTACTGATGACTAAAGCCCTTGATTACTTTGACCCAGCAGCTAAACACAATGGTGATCTTGCTGCTACCTTTGCTCATGTAAAAGCTAATTTCTTCTTAATTTCGTTTACTACTGATTGGCGCTTCTCCCCTGCTCGCTCAAAAGAAATAGTTGACGCACTGGTTACCGCAGGAAAAAATGTAAGCTATTTAGACATCGATGCACCACAAGGTCATGATGCTTTCTTAATGCCCATTGCAAGGTATCAAGAAGCCTTTACAACCTATATGCAACGTATTGTTATTTAAGGTGAATATAATGCGTGCTGATTTAGAAATTATCCAAGAATGGATTCCTAATAATAGTAGAATATTAGACTTAGGCTGTGGTGATGGTGAACTACTATCCTATTTAACAAAACATAAGGCAGTGAGTGGTTATGGTTTAGAAATTGACTCTACCAATATCAACCAATGCCTACAAAAAGGTGTTAATGTTATTCAACAAAACCTTGATGAAGGACTCGCCAACTTTGCCACCCAAAGTTTTGATGTCGTAATCATGACTCAAGCAATTCAGGTACTTAACTACCCTGATAAACTCTTGCAAGAAATGCTACGGGTAGGGAAAACCTGTATTATCACCTTCCCTAATTTTGGTCATTGGCGTTGTCGTCTTTACCTTAGCTTAAAAGGTAAAATGCCAGTATCAGAATTTTTACCCTATACATGGTATAACACACCTAATATTCACTTTTGCACCTTCAAAGATTTTGAAAATTTAACCAAGCAACTAGGGGCAAAAGTATTACAGCGATTAGCAGTTAATAGCCAACATCATGATACGATGTTAACCCGTTTATGGCCAAACCTTATGAGTGAAATTGGCATTTACCAATTAACATCCAATAGTTAGTAAATAGATAGAGAACACAATGACTAATCACCAAAAGCTAGTATTAGCCAGTCACAACCAAGGTAAACTAAAAGAACTACAAAAAATGCTGGGCGAACACTTTGAAATTCACTCTGTAGCTGAGTTTTCATCCATTGAACCTGAAGAAACTGGGTTAAGCTTTGTTGAAAATGCTATTTTAAAAGCCCGTCATGCAGCCAAAGTATCAGGATTGCCCGCCCTAGCTGATGACTCAGGACTTGCAGTAGATATTCTACAAGGCGCTCCTGGTATTTACTCAGCACGCTATGCAGGCAATGCGGGTGACCAAGCAAACAATGCTAAATTACTCAATGAACTAAAAGACGTTCCAGAAGATCAACGCACTGCTCAATTTATTTGCGCATTAGCTTTAGTTCGTCATGAAAATGATCCAATGCCCATTATTTGTGAAGGCATTTGGCAAGGTACTATCTTATTCGAAGCAAGAGGTACTAATGGTTTTGGCTATGACCCTTTATTTTGGGTAGCAGAGCAACAATGTTCTAGCGCTGAACTATCGCCTGAATTAAAAAATCAACTTAGTCACCGAGCTAAGGCTATGGCATTATTAAAACAGCGTTTAACTATTTAATGAGCCAGGCTATAACTCTACCGCCACTATCACTCTATATCCATATCCCTTGGTGTGTGCGTAAATGTCCCTATTGTGACTTCAACTCACATGCCACAAAAGGTGAGTTACCAGAACAAGAATATATAACGGCGTTATTAGCAGACCTTGCTTTAGAAGTGGATGCAGCTCAACAGCGCCCTATTCAATCTATTTTTATAGGTGGCGGTACTCCTAGCCTATTTTCTGCTGATAGCTTTGAATTACTACTGAATGGTATCGCCAAACAACTTACCTTAGCTCAAGATATAGAAATCACCTTAGAAGCAAATCCTGGTACAGCAGAACAACAAAAATTTGCTAATTACTTTAGTCTTGGAATTAATCGTTTATCTATTGGTGTGCAAAGCTTTCATAGCACCCAACTACAAGCTCTAGGGCGTATCCATTCGGCACAAGAAGCGATAAAAGCGGTTGAAATGGCTCATCAAGCTGGCTTTACTCGCTTAAATCTCGACTTAATGCATGGTTTACCTGAACAAACACCTGAACAGGCTATTGCTGATTTACAACAAGCCATTGCTTTACAGCCTGATCATCTCTCTTGGTATCAATTAACCATCGAGCCTAATACTGCTTATTGGTCACATCCCCCTGTATTGCCAGAGGATGAAGCATTATGGGCTATCCAAGAGCAAGGGCAATCACTATTAGCAGAGAACGGTTTTCAACAATACGAAGTTTCCGCCTATGCTAAATCAACTAACGCTCAAGCCAAACATAACCTTAACTATTGGACTTTTGGTGATTTTATAGGTATAGGTGCAGGTGCGCATGGCAAACTAACCCAACTAGATGGCACTATTTACCGTAATTGGAAAACCCGTGTACCTAAAGACTATCTAGCGTCTAATAAACCTTCTCAAGCAGGCGAACGACGGCTAACGAATGAAGAACTACCTGTAGAATTTATGATGAATGCATTACGCCTTAAAGAAGGTGTACCTAGCCACTTTTTTACAGAACGTACTTACCTACCACTAGCCACTATTGATAAAATTTGCCAACAAGCAATACAAACTGGTTTATTAGCGGCTAACAATGAACGTTTAGTAGCTACCCCTCAAGGTTTTCTTTTCTTAAACAACTTATTGGAATATTTTTTAGATTAAATTATGGATACACTACTTGATTTTATTGTCACCCTTTCCCGTTGGTGTGATCGTCATCTAGATCAAATATCACTCGCCCTTGTTGCAGTACTACTGGTACTATTTGGGCTTAGTCTAGGCAAATACATCCAACGCTTAATTGGTACTATGAATATAGTATTCAGGGTTATTATTCTAGCTATCGTTTATATGGTAGTGTTTGGTCTTATTATTAACTATGTACCAGGACTCGTTAAACAACTACTAAGCTACTTGAATTATTACAGTTTATTCCCCATATTATTACTTATTATGGTGTTTATTGGCATGATTGCAGATAAGCGTTAACGCTTAAAAGCAACTTGCAGTTACTGCGTTTTCTGGTATAATACGCCACAATTTTCTGTGCGGTACCTAGTTTTTGTTAATACTAATTAAGTGGCGGCACGCTTACACTGAGGAAACTTAAATGAGACCTGATATCCATCCAAAATACGAAGCTATCAAAGCTACTTGTAGCTGTGGTAATGTTATTGAAACTGCTTCAACTTTATGCAAAGACATCACTATTGACGTATGCTCTGCTTGCCATCCTTTCTACACTGGCAAACAAAAAGTATTAGACACTGGTGGTCGTATTGATCGTTTCAAACAACGTTTTGGTGGTTTCGGTAAGAAATAAGCAATTCATTGTTCGAATCTCAAAAAGGCGTCTTACCAAAGACGCCTTTTTTGTTTTAATTCAGTGCTATAATTTGCCAGCTAATTTTTCTGCTAGGAGCATTTACCATGTCTACTGTAAGTCGTACTGATTTTGATCGTTATATCGTTCCTGTTTATTCTCCAGCTAGCTTTATTCCTGTTAAAGGGCAAGGTTCTAAAGTATGGGATCAGGAAGGACGAGAATATATAGACTTTACAGGTGGTATTGCAGTGAATGTACTAGGTCATGCCCACCCTGCTCTTGTTGAAGCCTTAACCGAACAAGCCCATAAACTTTGGCATGTTTCCAATATCTTTACTAATGAGCCTGCACTACAACTGGCTAAAAAACTAACTGAAGCTACCTTTGCTGATCGTGCATTCTTCTCCAACTCTGGTGCAGAAGCCAATGAAGCAGCACTTAAACTAGCCCGTCGATATGCCTATGATAACTTTGGTGAAGATAAATATGAAATTATCTCCACCCTTAATAGCTTTCATGGTCGCACCTACTTCACTGTAAGCACCGGTGGCCAAGCCAAATACTCCAGTGGCTTTGGCCCTAAAATTGAAGGCATTAAACATGTAGCTTATAATGATTTAGCCGCAATGGAAGCCGCTATTTCTGATAAAACCTGTGCGGTAATTCTTGAACCTATTCAAGGTGAAAGTGGTGTTTTACCAGCAGATCAAGCTTATTTAGAAGGTGTTAGAAAGCTTTGTGATAAACACAATGCCTTACTAATCTTTGATGAAGTACAAACAGGTATGGGACGCACTGGCAAGCTATTTGCCTATATGCATTACAATGTAATTCCCGATATTTTAACCAATGCTAAATGTTTAGGTGGCGGCTTCCCTATTGGCGCTATGCTTACCAAAGAACATATAGCTAAAAGTTTTTCAGTAGGCGTACATGGTACAACCTATGGTGGTAATCCATTAGCCTGTGCTGTCGCTAACAAAGTAGTTGATATTGTAAACACTACTGAAGTATTAAATGGCGTAGAAATCCGTCGTGCCCTATTCCAACAAGAGTTAGAACGTATTGGTAAACAATACAATATCTTCTCGCTAGTACGTGGCAAAGGCTTATTAATTGGTTGTGTACTTACTCCAGAATGGAAAGAACGTACTAAAGAAATTATACAAGCGGCTGAGCAACAGGGCTTAATGCTATTACAAGCAGGCCCAGAAGTTATTCGCCTAGCCCCTAGCCTAATTATTGAAGAAGCCGATATTAAAGAAGGCTTAAAACGCTTTGAACAAGCTATCCAAAAGTTAGCTTAACTATTATTTATTAAGAGAATAGATTATGAACGAAACAATTGAATTACTACTAGAAGACGCTGATGGCAATACCCAAAAAACCAACTGTGGCCGCTTTGCTATTATTCTAAATGGCAAAGAACTTTGGGTACAAAATATTGGCGGCCAATTATTTATTGGTACTGATGTAGCCGAAGATGATACAGAATTTACCAACCTAGTACTACGCCCTATGGCTACTAATCTAGTTAGCTTACAACTAGAACTAGAAGCTATGGAAGAAGGTGCAGCATTAGCAGAAGATGACGACTGCTGTGGACATGGTGGCTGTGGTTGTAATGGGCATTGATTTTATCTATGCCTAGTTAAATATTCAACTAGGCATAACTTTATTAGTAGTCATTTTTACAGCATTTTTTACATAATAACATTTCTTACTAATTATTATATCTACACAAAAAACTTCACTTAATTTAAGAGTATGCTTAAAAAAGGTTTAAGTGTTAACTAAAAAAGAATATGTTATTAAAAAGCAATTTTCCAATTTTACCCACTATTTGTAACTCTTCTGAAAACCATACATATCAATAATCTTAGATTTAGTATATGGTAAATTAGTCATTTCTCCAGTATTAAAGTCTAGTGTCCTATAATCTCCATCTTTAGCAAGACAATCAATATCTAATTGGTAAGCCTCGTAAAATTTTTTAATTGACTCTAATGATTTTTTATTAAATGAGGTAAAAGCACATTCACCAGCAAATATATTTGAAAAAGTTTTAGTAAAATAGCTATCATATGCAGGCACACACCCCCAAATACCTAACATAATTTTAGTAATAAGAGTAACTTTTTTACGATTATCTAATTTTATTTTTTTAGCAATTTGATTATATAAAGAAATTAAAAACTCTATATTTTCATCTGTGAATTCTGGAACATCAATGGTCCAGTATACTTTATCCATCTCATCTATATACTCTATTAGTCCTTTAAAAATAGAAGCACTATTTTGTAGTAAGTAACTAGAACCACGATACATACCCCAACTTGCTAAATAGAATCCTAAAACATTACAGCTATATTCCATATCATCAGAAAAAGATTTTTTAGCTTTTGTTTGTTTTAGTTGAAAATAATTAAAGCAATAATCGGAAGATGCATATCTATGGCAAGGATTATCTTTACGCAAGTCATTATATTTTTTTACTACATATATAAAATCTTTATCCTTTAATTTTGTATTAGACATTTTTTATATTCCATTTTAGTGAGATTATTAAAATCATTATATTATGTTTATCATCTAGTTAGAGATAGCTTTTTATCTAAATACTAACCTATATTAAAAGAAAACTTGTTGCTATCTTCTTTAGTTCTATAATCTATTTTCTTTAATACTCCTTCAAAATGGTTATCTAACACAGGTTTAACCATAATCATAGGAACATCCATTATTGCAAAGTTTTCTAGGAAAGCTTCTAGACTATCAAATAAGTTTTCACCATCTGTTTGTAATAATGCCAATAAACACTTTCTTTTTGCTCTTATTTTTGGGGTTTTATAAGCTAAACCGTCTGAAAGTTTTTGTGCCAACAGTTGCATAACAGGGGTTAGTTCTAGAGCCTCATATAACCAGTATTCTTTAGCAGTTAACATAGCTATTTTTTCTAAAGAAGAAAACTCGCCTTTAATTAATACTAATAAATCAAACTCACAAGCAACGGTTACACGATCTATTTTCTGTTGCTCAAAAATAGGTGTACCATCATTGTGGTAGCAATGTTTTGTTAACTGTTGATAACACTCTGTTAGATACTCTGCTAACGTTTTTGCCATAATAACCTCCTGTTTTATATAGTCATAGTGGCTAGTTTACCCTAATCCTTAACTTTATTAACAGTTATAAGACTAAAATAGATCAAGAAACTATGCTCCTCTTATTTTGGCAATTATTTTTAGTTATAATTAGTGAGTAGTTTTTATTTCTATAGTTGTTAAAACTAATTTTTGGATTTGCTTTTTTGTTTAGCCTCTCGCTGTTTTACTTTACGAGTCTCTGCACCTTTATTGCGACTACGCTGCCATTCTAACCAAAATACTAATTCATTGAGTTCCATTAGTTTCATTTGTTCAATAAACTTATTACGCCAATTACTCGCTGTTTTTTTCATGATCATGGTAGGTAGTGTATCCATAATTTGATAATTGCTTTTACCTTGGCAAAGCCCCTTCGCAAAAGGCAACCAAAGGTCTATATGGGTAAGCTTATCAATTGGTGTGTCTTTAAAAACACTAAAACTTTTTCGGCAACGGCTACATTCAAAATAGGGTCTACTTTTATTTTGAGAAAGCTTACCAAGATGCCCTCCAACAAAAGCTCGCTGTTTAATGAACTTACCACAAATTGGGCAATTTGCTGTTTGTTGTTCTATACGTGTTTTTAACCACTTCAAGAAAGTTGCACGTTCTTTTGCTACTTGATCAGTCACCTTTCTATCTTTAAATTCATGATGAGGTTTCCACCATTGATACAGTGCAGGAAATAAATCTTCCATCATCTGGTAGAGTTTTCTTTCACGTATCTGGCAAGCATTTTCAGAAATATTTAATAATCTGCTGAGTTTCTGAAATGATAAACCTGATAAACGGTATATAACAAAATCTGGCCATAATTCCATATGGCTCATATGCGCAAAATAGCTACCTGTTAATTGACTAAAATTCCTTTCACAACGATTACAATTAAAACGCGGCTGCCCTGCTGCATTAATATCTGTAGCCTGACGAAATGAATGATAACCACAATAGGGACATTGACTGGGAGTTTGGTATGGAAAATACCTAACATAATCAACTAATGCATCAGCATCCTTATGTAACGTTTCTGGAATAATTTTATAGTAATCCGGTATTTTCTTTTTTATCACTATTAATCCTTATTTTTTAGTAACAGACCAATATCATAATAAATGATCATTATTATAGTGCATAAAACTCATACTTAAAAATCAAACACTAATAATTAACTATTTTTATAACAACTACTACAAAGTTATTAAGGATATATATACCTGTTTCCCTACAGACTGCAGAGTAATAATCCATTATTAATACGGCATTATTTAGATAAATACTATAAGAATATCTTTTAAGATATAGCCTATAGAAGGATTATATTACTGTGAAAACAACAATATAATCTAAACTCACAAAATTACTTTTTTTTAAATGAATTTGACTTAGATATTTGTTTTGGCTCTGTCTTATTAGCTTTACCTCTAATAGCAGCTTGACGACGGCCCCATTGCCACTTTATCCAGTACACTAATTCATTCAGCCCCATTGTTTGCATTTGTTTAATAAAGCGTTTTCGCCAATTTAATGCGCAACTATGAGAAATATCTAATTGCTGTTGAATAGTTAAATTACTTTCACCTTTAACTAAGCACTCAACATAAGAATGCCATAACTCCATGTGATCTAATCGAAAAAGGGCTGTGTCTTTCAGCAAGTTAGTAGGTGTTTTACAACGATGGCATACAAAATAGGGGCGATGTTTGGATAACTCTACCCTTTTTACCCCTTTATTACCACATTCAGGACAATCAATCGTTTGCTGATAAACTAATTTATCTAAAAAACTGATAAATGTCTTTTTTTCCTCTTTCACTTGTTGAGTTAAACGACGATCTTGCCATTGATGATGTGGTAGCCACCATGCTGCCAAATTAGGGAAAAGATCTTTAATCATACGACGTAAAACTTTTTCCCGATTAGTTACCGCATGATTCGACATTCCCAATATGTCTTGTATCTTTATAAGAGACACACCTGCCAATCGTAAACAAATAAAATCAGGCCACAATTCTATTTGTTTCATTTGTGCAAAATAAGTACCTGTTAATTGGCTAAAATTCTTTTTACAACGATAGCAAACGAAACGTGGCTGACCTGCAGTATTAATATGGTTTGTCTGACGAAACGAATGATAGGCACAATAAGGACATTCTGTAGGAAACTGGTAAGGAAAATATCTTACATAATCTATTAATGCATCAGCTTCCTTATGTAGTGACTCAGGAATTACTTTATAATAATCCGATGTTTTCTTGCTTGCCAAAATAAACACCTATTTATCTAAATATCAAAATAAATAATCGTGCTAAAATCTATTTTTCCACCTTACAGCTTCTAGCACATAAAATTTTACTTATCTACATAGCTATACAATACAACAATAATTGACTAGTAACTAAAGATCATTAGGTTATTCACTTTCAGACTTTTTAAATACTTTTTCTGAAACTTTTTGACCTTTTTTATAAGTAATTTCTTTAGTTTTGTTATCATTGCCATCGTATTCTGTCCATATCCCTTCTTTTAATCCATTTTGATATTCACCTTCAGCTATCTTCCTACCTTCCTCAAAGAACCATTGCCATTTCCCTGTTGGAACATCATCCTGATATTCTCCCTGCCATGTCTTTTCACCTAACTGATCAGAAAAATGCCACACTCCTTGTTTCTTTCCTTGAGTATAATTACCTTCTTCAAGCTTTACTTTTGCTTGGTTATAAACTACAGATGCCCCATCTTTTATACCATCTGTATAAAAAACCTCACTGGTTAATGCTCCATCATCAAACCATGCGCGCCAAGGGCCTACTTGTTTGTTATCTGCATATAAGCCTTCTGACTTTAATTGACCATTTGCATACCACTCTGACCACAAACCATCAGGTACATTACCCTTGTAATAACGTTGATACATTTGCTGCCCATTAGGATACCATTTGATTGCTGGACCATCTATTTTACCATCCATAAAATTCAACTCTTCAATAGGATCACCTTCTTTCGTCCATAATCGAAAAGTCCTATAAATAGATAGAGAGCTATAATAACCACTATCCTTAACTACTGTAGTCGGTAATTTTGTTAATTGGTCAGCTCTAATTAAAGTAAATGGATTAGTCAGTTTAGTATCAAATCCTGAATAAAAATCTTGCACAACATAAAAGTTATCAGAGTTCTTACCCATAAATTTACGATAATACTCACTATTTTGAGCAATAATATCGCCTTCATTATAATTTACTATTGTAGTAGTTGAAGCATTGTTGTCTCCCCCATTTTGGAACATAACAATGCCACCAATAACTAAAATAGCAATAACAAGATAAATTATTTTGTTCATCGACAACAATCCATAATTGTGATTAATACATTAGTAAGTATAATCAACTCTTCACGATAATATACAGCATTATATCAAAAACACCCAAGCTATCTTATCCATTATTAGAAGTATCAACAATAGATAAAATAGCTTAGGTACTATAATCGTAGCTTAATAGACTATTTATTAAAATTGACTGCAAAATGCTCTTGGGAAAAACGCATTCTTTCCTCAGGCGCTTCAACACGTTGTTTTTTCTTTAAATCTGCTATATGTGCTTCAACAATCTTATTACGCATTGCTAAACCTGTGTCATTAGCAATTTGAATATTTAATCCTGGACGTGCATTAAGTTCTAGAATTAAAGGACCTTGATCTTTGTCTAATACCATATCAACGCCAATATAACCTAGCCCTGAAAGCTCATAACAGCGAGTGGCCAGACGCATAAAGTTATCCCAATCTGGTAACTGTACACCACTGACAAAGTTGTTTGTGTCAGGGTGTTTATCTATTTTCTCATTCAACCAAGTACCTTTTAAAGTGATACCACTGGCTAGATCTACTCCCACCCCTATTGCACCTTGGTGTAAATTAGCTTTACCACTTGATTGACGAGTAGGTAAACGTAACATTGCCATCACAGGATATCCCAATAAAACAATGATACGAATATCGGGTACACCCTCATAACTGATACTATTAAAAATAGAATCTGGTGTTACACGGTATTCAATAAGTGCACGATCTCTCATGCCACCCAGTGAATATAATCCAGTTAAAATACTAGAAATTTGATACTCAATTTCTGAATGAGAAATCATTCGCCCAGAAACAGTTTTAAATCTTTTTTCATCAAACTTATCCGCAATAACGATGATTCCATCACCACCAGCCCCTTGTGCTGGTTTGATAACAAAATCAGTACGGCCTGCTAAAATGGAATCTAGCTTACTAATATCGTGCTCTGTTTCAATAATGCCATAGAGTTCTGGCACATGAATACCTTCCTCAATAGCACGCATCTTAGTAATGATCTTATCATCAACCACAGGATAATATTTTCGCTTATTATACTTGAGAATATAATCACCATTACGCTGATTAATCCCCATAATACCGCGAGATTTTAGCTCCTTCCAAGTTTTCCACATAGATAACATGTGCCTAACCCTCTTTTAACAGAGCTTTAAAACGACGTAACTCAGTTAGGCGATAACCACGATAGCGTCCCATAGCGAGCATAAAACCAACTAATATTAATAAAATACCAGGGAATGTAAACACGAAATAAACTAAGGCTGGTATCTTCATTACTAAATAAGCTAATGAAGCGGCACAAAGTGTACCTATACCTACTTTAAAAGCATTAGTCCCTCCACGCTCTTCCCATGTAATAGAAAGTCGCTCAATGGTCATGGTTAAAATTACCATTGGGAATAAAGTAACAGATAATCCCTGCTCCAAGCCTAGCTTATGACTAAATAGACTAATAGCAGCAATTAATACCACAACAAAAGTTAATACTACAGACAACCTAGGCAACATTTGTAACTTTAGATGCTCCAGATAAGAACGCACAGATAAGCCAAGTGTTACAATAATCGTAAATAAACAGATACCAAAACCTAGACCCGTTTCCCTAAATGCTAATGCAATTAATACGGGAGTAAAGGTTCCTAATGTTTGTAAACCGATAATATTTCGTAAAACAAGAATAACTAAAACCCCTATTGGGATCATAATCATCACATTATAAGTTTCTTGGACTTGAATAGGCAGACTGTATAGCGAGTAAGTAATAAAGCTACTCGCATCTTTTTGTCCAGCCATTTGAGAAATAATACCTTTAGCCGCTAACTCAGAGTTATCAATGCTAAAGGTTACCTTTGCTTGATTACCATTATCAACACTTAATAATTCGTCATCGCCCACCCACCAAATTATACGATCATCTGGTAAGCCTGTTTTACCTGTTTCTGGATTAAAATAAACCCATGTTCCTGGATTATTTGTAGCCGTTGTCGTTTTATTGGTATTTTTATCACTATTTGATTTAACAACGGTAGGTGCAATATAACTCCTAATCCAAAGTTCAGGCTTTTGATTTGTCCCTCTTATCAAGCGAACTGTATGAACACGCTGAATAGGAATATGTGCTTGTGATAACAATAATTCTAATACATTAACTTTATTATCTATTGTCTTATCATTATTCAATAATAAACTAACATTATCATTCTTTACATCATTTACAGCTTTAATAGCTGCTGTAATAAATGTTGCTGTATCTAACGACTTTTGACGAATATTATCAATTAATGTTTTAGTAGCAACTTGTTGTTGCTCTGTTAATGGAATACTTTCACGCCAAGTTTTGCCCTTAATCTGTTTAGGTGTGCTTAAACTATCGCGCTGAGTTAACGCTAAACGATAATAAAGCGTTTGCAAGCCTGATTCTCGACGTGACGACAACGTCAATAATTGATTACCATGAGCATCTTCTTCGATACTACTACCATAATCTTTTGCCAATAAACTATCAGTTGATTTAATGTATCTAAGATAGCCATTTTGCTCTGAAGGCACAAAAAATTGTACACGTACAGGTTTAGAACCTCGCACGTAAAAATCAATTTTGGCATCAATTGTCCAATAATTGCCTCGTTCATCCTCTTGCACAGGAATTTTTAGTACAAATACTTGATAAGCTATAGAAAATAGACCAATGCCTACTAATATAGCAATAAGAATTTTTAAATGTAATGTCAGTGCGCGCATATTATTTCCATTAACAAAACTGTTCTTTTCTAATTTTTCTATTTAACTGCACAAGTAGCTTTTAACTGATATTTTAGGCTTGGATCAACCACAGCTTTAAATTCTCTCAATGCTTTTGCACCAATTAATAAAGGATAACTAAAAGAACTACGGTCAGTTAAATTAACATTAATAGTTTTTAGCTGATCACCAATACACACTTTCATTTCAACTTCTGGACGATAAGTGTAGTTTGGATCCTCGTCATCTGAATCATCATCAGCATCTGTTTCTACATCACTAATATCTGCTGCACGACGTTTAATTTTACCCACACGTACTAATGGAAGCTCTACAGAGCTAAATTTTTGCCCTTTTACCTGTGGCGTAAAACGCACCCACTCTTCACCATTTTTTTTAAACATTTTAATATTGGTAGCACTTAATGAAGCAGTCATAGCGCCTGTATCAATCTTAGCAGAAATTAAAGCACCATCAAGATCCATCATTTTAATCTTTTCATAACGACCATAAACCGGCTTATTAGTTGCTTTCTCAGCAGCAAAGCCCGCTATCGAGAAAATAGTTAAACAACACAATAAAACGGCTTTTCTTAATTGCATAGGCATAAATATCCACACTTTAATTGAGTAATTCAAAAACAAAAAAGAGGCTATTAACCTCTAACAAAAAATAATTCCCACTATTTTAACATGTTTATTTGGGAATTTAACTTAGCAATTATGCTACTAATTATTAATACCCTGTTTCCCTTGCTTCAACCATGCCCAACCAATAAACAATAAAGTAGGCAATCCTGACAACACACAAATCCAAAAAAACTTTTGATAATCATAGTCATAATAGGTAAGAATTCTGCCTGAATAACCACCCATAAATTTAGGTAATAGCAACATAACAGAACTTAACATAGCATATTGTGTTGCTGAGAATTTAATATTAGTTAATCCTGCCAAGTAAGCTAGTAACGCTGACACTGCAATACCTGCACTTAAACTATCAAAAATAACAATACTGATTAAAGTCCATATATGCGGATCAAAATTTATTACTTGCTCCCAAATACTGGGAAGTGGTTGTATAGCGCCATAAAATGCAACACTATTATGAACCAAAAAATAACCATAATCACCAGCAGTCAATACAGCAATACTTCCCTGATCATTGATCAACAAAATATAAAGTAGATTAGTAAAAGCACAAGCCACACCACCAAAAAATAGTACTGGCATAATCCTAAATTTATTAATTAAAAAGACACTAAAGCCAGCACCAATAATGGTTAATACAATACCAAACCCTTTAACAACAATAGCAATGATATTTTGACTAAAGCCATGTTTTAATAAAAAAACATCGATCATATTAAGTGGCATGGTATCAGCCAATTTATAAGTAGAAACTATGGCTAGTATCAATAAAGCCTGCCAACGATAGCGCTGAATAAACTCAACCATTGGCGTCAAAATAGGAGCCATTAAGAATCTGCCTGGCGCTGTAATACAACCAAAGAAAATTAACAGATACAGTGTTCCCCTTGGCCATGCTCCTTGTATATAAGCTTTACTAGATGCATAAATTGTAACCAACACAATAAGCATTACAATAATAGAAATACTTTGATGAACAAAATCAAAATTAGGAATTTCTTTAGCTCGTGCAGTTAATTTCAAATGATGGCGCATTCTTCTTAATAAAATACGCACAGGTAAAATTTGTGACTTTCCCCAAGGCGATAAACCTGTTATCAAAATCAACGCATAAAGCAATGCTCTTGGCCATGCTTTATCCATAATAGCAGTGATCATCACAGGAAGTGATACTACTAAAAACAATACTAAAACAACAGCAAATAATTGGCGGCCAAAGCTAAACTCTGCCTCAGCAATTTCCTCTTGCTTGATATGAATATTTGGCTCTGCACTAAATAATGTTACCAACATGGCAGGAATCATTAATACTGCAAAAACCATATAAGTTATTTGCCAAGCAGTATAATAATAACGTTGCTCAGAAGTACCTAAATAAGTAGCTAATAGTAAAGAACCTGCTCCTGCAATCAATAATGCCGTTCTAAAGCCTATAATATAAAGTGCCGCTAACTTTGCTTGCTGGCTCTGATCCGCTATTTCTAAACGGTATGCATCTAATGCTATATCCTGTGTAGCTGAAAAAAAGGCCACTAAACAGGCAAAAATAATAAAAAGTCTTAGATAGTCCTGCGGATCTGTTAAAGCAACACACACCAATCCTGTAAAAATACAGATTTGTGCAAATAATAACCATGAACGACGACGGCCTAACCTTCCCAACCAAGGTAAGCGCCATTGGTCCAACATAGGAGCCCAAACCCATTTAAGTGCATAAATAAGGCCTATCCAACCTAAATAACCAATTGTTTCAAAAGAAGCACCCGCCCCTAGCAACCAAATCCCCAAAGTAGAAGATATTAATAAACTAGGTATACCTGCTGAAAACCCCAACACCAAAATAACTAAATGAGGATGAAGTTTTAAAGCACTTACAGAATGCTTTACTGTATTAGTTCTCATTAAAACTCACTAACGGCTATTCCTTATCATAGCAATCTATTCATCATCCATTGAATTAAATTATCTATTTCCACAAATCGCTTTACCTTATCACATTCACTAAGGATTTCTCTAGTTTATATTATACGTTAACTTTTAATTTTTATATTATGTAACGTAATATACCATTTAAATATTGACAAATTAAGCTATAGCATCTACTTTCCTTAGCTATTGGCAAATTATTAAAAGATTTATTACATTTTAATCTTTAAATTTTCCTCACCTTATCTATTAATTATTCTCTATTAAAAAACATTATTATGTTAGTACGCTTACTTACTTTCTTACTTCTTGCTTTTTTATCACTCTCCTCATTAGCAGACACTGTTTGGATGAAAAATGGTGACCGTTTAACAGGTACTATTTCTCTCTTGAATGACAGTAAACTAGTCTTAGACACAGACTATGCTGGTTCAGTCACTATTTCTTGGAATAAAGTTTCCACAATTGAGACTTCCAGTCCATTATTAGTCAAACTCAAAAAAGATAAACAAGAAAAAGCCAAAATAATTAAACCCGCGGAAGAAGGTAAATTACAGCTAGTAAATGGTACTGAACCACAAGAAGTCGCATTACAAGATATTAAACAGATCATTAAACCCAAAAAACTTGGTGTAGAAATTGATGACCTTATTTGGTCTGGTAAAGTTAACATAGCGCTTGACAGCAAAAAAGCTGAGAAAGATACAACAACTTTCGATATCGATTTTCAAACAAAGCTAGAACACAGCAATTGGCGTCATATTCTTAATGGTGAATATAACCGTAAAAGTAGTGATGGTAATGTATCCACCAACAACTATGCATTAGATTACACACTCGACCACTTTATTACTAAACAATGGTTCTGGCAAACTAATGCTGGCTTTAAGCTTGACCATATAGAAGATTTACGCAAACAATACACACTAGGTACTGGTCCTGGTTATCAATTTTGGGATGACAGCTTAGGTGCTTTCTCAATGTCGTCATTAATTAATGTATCACGTTATGAATACCAAGACACTTCTAGCAAAAATTTTGGTTCTTATGGTATCCGTTGGGATTATAATCGCTACTTATTGGGTAAGAACTTTGAACTATTCACTACAGGTAATGCAACACGTCCTTTTGATACTAGTGTTGCTAAATACACCTTAGATACAGATATAGGAATACGTTATAAACTTACCGATTGGGCCTCTTTAAACTTCAAAGTAAACCGTAATATCATCAATGGTGCAAGTGATTCCAGTATTAACGAAACACGCTATATTTTTGGCTTTGGTATCAACTGGTAACTTTTACTTAGGTTGGGAAATTATCCCAACCTAGCTAATCTTTCTATATCAATTAAGCTGCTTTACTATATTAACCACTATCTCTGCTGAATTTCTAGCCGCCACTTGTAAGAAACTAAAGAAGTCAATCTTATTATCAGGCTGATCCACCACATCTGAAATAGCCCTAATTACCACAAAAGGACAACCATACAAATAACAAGTATGCCCAACGGCAGCAGCTTCCATATCAGCAGCAATCATTGTTGGAAAGCGACTACGTGCCAACTCAACCACTGCTTTATCTGACATAAAACAATCACCTGTACAAATTAATCCTGTCATGGAATTATGGTTTGAGTGTTGCTGAACTGCTTGTTGAGCTATTTCTATAAGCTGTTTACTAGCCTCAAAGGCTGCTGGCATATTAGGAATTTGTCCATATTCACAACCTACGAGGGTAACATCTACATCGTGATAGCATACTTCAGAAGAAATAACCACATCACCAACTTTTAATTTTGGATCAAAACCACCCGCTGAACCAATATTAATAACAAATTTAGGTGAGAAATGTTCTAACACATAGGCAGTTGATACAGCAGCACCTACTTTACCAATACCAGACTGGAATACTACTACCTCTTTATCTGCTAGTTTACCTGAATAATAAACACTGCTTAATTTTTCATATAAAGCAGGTTCTGTTAAATAAGCAACTAAGGCCTCTACCTCTTCTGCCATAGCACCTATAATGGCAATATCTACTGGTTTTTTATCAGACATTTCTCTACCTATTCAATGGTTAAATACCTTGTGGTAACTCTTCACCACCTAATGCTTCCAAAAGTGCAGGAACAAATTCAGTAAACGTTAGCATCATTAATATAAAGGTTGCATCAAACTGGCTAGCGGCATCATCACCACCTTCTTTATCAGCTTCCTCTAATAATAAATCTTCAAACTTAATGCGCTTAATAGCAAACTTATCATCCAAAATAAATGATAATTTATCTTGCCATGTTAATGCTAATTGAGTCACTACTTTGCCCGACTTCAAATGAATTTGAATCTCTTCACTGGTTAAGTCTTGACGTTTACAGCGAATAATTCCACCATCCTCATGAGTATCACGCAACTCACAATCCTCTAACACTTGGAAACCTTGCGCTGACTTTTGTGTCTTAATCCAATCTGTTAACGTAGCGCTAGGAGCAACTTTTACAGTAACAGGCCTAACGGGTAAAGAACCTAACGCCTCACGTAAAGTAGATAGTAACTCTTCTGCTTTACTGGTACTGGTGCTATCTACTAAGATTAACCCTAACTTAGGCGCAATAGCTGCATAAATTACTTTTTTACGACTAAAAGCACGAGGTAATAAATCCTGTACTATTTCATCTTTTAACTGATCTTTTTCTTTTTTGTAAACCTTACGAGCGTCTCTAGCCTCTATCTCATCTACTTTTTCTTGCAATGCTTCTTTAATCACACTAGCGGGTAAAATACGTTCCTCTTTACGTGCTGCAATTAAATAAAAATCTTGGCTTACATGAGTTAAAGGTGCATCTTCACCTTTACCAAAAGGAGCAATAAAACCGAAGGTCGATAACTCTTGAAAAGTACAAGGCTTAGCCAACTTAGTTTGTAACGCTTTAGTTAACTCTTCTTCAGTTAACGGAATTTGTTGGGTTAAACGATAGACTAATAAATTACGAAACCACATAAATAACAACTCTTTTTCAATGTATCAAAACAAACAGGCTAGTCAATAAACTAGCCTGCATAACAATTATCAATAATAATTAATCTTTCTTACTCATTACTGCAGATTTAGCCATAGCGGCCATAGTTCCATCAATTACTGCTGATCTAAAACCTTTTCTTTCTAATTCACAGACAGCCTCAATAGTAGTACCGCCAGGTGAACAGATCATATCTTTTAAAGCACCTGGACTGATACCTGTTTCCAATACCATTTTAGCAGAACCTAACACCGACTGGGCAGCAAAGGTATAAGCCTGTTCACGAGGCATTCCGCCTTGTACTGCCGCATCAGCCAATGCCTCAATAAACATAAACACATAAGCAGGCGAAGAACCACTTACCCCTACTACAGCATGAATTAAATCTTCTACTACAACCTCAGCTTTACCAAAGCTATTGAAAATCTCTTTAACTAACACCAAATCTTCTTCTGTTAACAACTCATTAGCTGTTATAGAGCTCATGCCCTCACCTACCAATGAAGGTAAATTAGGCATTATTCTCACTAACTTTTGTTTAGAACCGATTGCCTTTTCTAAACTTGCTAAAGTGACACCTGCTGCTACTGAAATAATGATTGCATCTTTCTTTAGAAAAGGCGCTGCTTCAGCCAATACTTCAGCCACCACTTTAGGCTTTACTGCAACTACTACAATATCACTGACTTTGGTAAGCTCTTCAATACTACTAGTTGCATTAATAGCAAACTTTTCAACCAACTCTTGTGTTCTTTTAGGATGATGATTGATTGCATAAATGTGATTAGCGGCTAATACTTTACTTTGTACTAACCCACCAATAATGGCACCACCCATATTACCAGTGCCAATAAAACCAATCTTTTTATTCATGCCTTATCTCCAATACACCTTATTCAACACAGTATTTTAAACTAACTATACCATAAACAGTAGTTATCCTTTCGCCTGTAATAGATAGATTATTTAGCAGAATATGTATTTAAACTTAGCCATAATAGACCAAACTTTATTTTACTGAAAAAGAAAAGGGCTATTAAATAGCCCTTTTAATTTATAAAAATAACTAGAGAGGAACACCTAAACGATTAGCAACCTCAATATAACCCTCTACTACACCACCTAAACCTTGGCGGAAACGATCTTTATCTAATTTTTTAAGTGTCTCTTTATCCCATAATCTAGCGCCATCTGGACTAAACTCATCACCCAAAACAATTTCACCATGGAATAAACCAAACTCTAATTTAAAATCAACCAGCAATAAGCCTGCTTTATCAAATAATTTAGTTAATACTTCATTTACCTGATAAGTTAATTCACGCATACGAGCTAACTGTTCAGCTTTAGCCCAACCAAAAGTAATAGCTACACTTTCGTTGATAATGGGATCATGTAACTTATCATTCTTTAAAAATAATTCAAACACTGGCGGTTTAAGAGCAATTCCCTCTTCCACACCTAAACGACGTACTAAACTACCTGCTGCATAGTTGCGAATTACACACTCTACAGGAATCATCTGTAATTTTTTTACTACAGATTCATTGGTTGATAATAACGTATCAAACTGCGTAGGAATCCCTGCTTCCTCTAACTTTTGCATGATAAAAGCATTAAAACGGTTATTTATTTCCCCTTTACGCTCTAACTGCTCAATCTTTTCCCCATCCATCATTGAAGTATCATTACGAAAGTAAAGAATCAAACGATCCTCATCACTTGTTGCGAATACTGACTTTGCTTTACCGCGGTAAAGTTCTTCACGCTTTTCCATCTATTTTCACTCTTTATTAAGGCTAATTTATATGCTTAATTCATATTATCTTTAAGTTGCTTAAGTATTGCTTCAGCTTTATCAGCAGCTGCTGGACTACTGTCCTTAGCATTCTGAACACTGACATTAATGGCATTATCCACCTTATCTACTTTAATAATATAACGCTCAGCCCTCGCATCGCGCTTAGCCTGTGAATTACCACCAAATAACCGACTAAAGAAGCCCACATCAGAACTACCATCAGCCTTCTCAGCCAAATTAACATAATAAGCACCCATACTACGATCCATATCATCAATTTTAATATTAGCCGTAGTAATAGCACGCTCTACCCGTGACCAAACTAAATCAAAATCACCATTCATAACTAGCACGGGCATATTCTGTGCATCTCTAGATAAAACAGCAGTTGTAGAAGCTACAGGTGTAGACTCTACCTGACTATCTGTTAGTAAAGATACTGTACTATCCATAGCTTGAGTGTTAGACATATTAGCCATTAACTCATCTAGTAATACTGATTCCACTGAAGCATTTTGTGATTTTGCAGGCCAAGCAGCGTCTGCTGTACTATCCTCTGCACGAACCATAACCAATGTATAAACTTCACTAGTATTAGAACTTACTCCAGGTTCAATTCTTACTCTTACCTTAAACTCTTCTTTAGTCAATGATGGATCTATAGCCAATAGACGATTAGATAACATACTGGTTAATGCACTAGGCTTTACCCAACTGGTTGTAAACTCACCTGTTGTTGGTCGAGTAACATCAATATGAAATCCTGCTTGTTGAAAATATTGAAAAGCTTGTCCATACACTTGCATGGTTGGTTGTTGTACAATAAACCATTGCACACCTTGACTACTTTGCAAGCTAAATGCTTTACTCTCATTAACTATTTGTAAAGGTACCGGACGAGGCACTTCAAAGTCTTTACCTGCTGTTGAATTAGGAATATTAGCAGGAATAGGATAGAGGGGATCTAATGGCTTAGTATTTTGTTGTAAATCGGCAGGAACTGTAATTAAAGGTGCCTGTTTAGCATCTAAATAATCATTAGAACGGTCTTTAAAATAACCTTTTTCTCCCCATAACCAACCACAACCACTTGTGGTTGAAATAACTACAGCGATTACTGATAATTTAGCCAATTGTCTCATGGCTTTAAACTCCTTAAACATTTCCTCGGCGTTATAGCTGAGACGCTGACGCTAGTTGCGCTATTCATCATAACAATGGCTAAATAATATTTATTCAAGAATAACTGCTTGGCGCATCGCGTGACGTACTTGCTCATGGTAACGTTCACTAAGTACAGTCAATGGTAAACGAATTCCTTCAGGAATTAACCCCATTTCATGCAGTGCCCATTTTACAGGAATTGGATTCGCTTCCACAAAAAGTGCTTTATTCAGCTCCGCCAATGAAGCATCAATTTCTTGCGCTTTTACAATATCACCTGCTAATGCAGCAATACATAGCTCGCTCATGGCACGCGGCGCCACATTGGCAGTAACTGAAATATTACCCTTACCACCAGCAACAATTAAATCAAGAGCAATAGCATCATCGCCAGAATAAACAGCAAAATCTTTACTTACTTGCTTTAAAAGGGCACGACCACGCTCAATATCACCAGTAGCATCTTTAATACCGACAATATTAGGTATTTGAGAAAGACGTACAACTGTTTCTGCTTGCATATCGCAAACAGTACGGCCTGGTACATTATAAAGAATTTGAGGAATATCCACTGCTTCTGCAATGGCTTTGAAATGCTGATAAAGCCCTTCTTGAGTAGGTTTATTATAGTAAGGAACCACTAATAGGCAAGCATCTGCGCCAACTTCTTTAGCTGCTTTAGTCCAAGCAATAGCTTCACGAGTAGAATTAGCACCAGTACCAGCAATCACTGGAATACGACCATTCACTCGCTTCACAACACGACGAATAACCTCTAAATGCTCAGAATCAAACTCTAAAGTTGGTGATTCACCTGAAGTTCCTACAGCAACAATTGCATGAGTACCTTCTTCTAAATGGAAATCGACTAAACGATTGAGACAATCCCAATCAATATTACCTGTACGATCCATAGGGGTAACGAGCGCAACAATACTACCTGTGATCATTTGACGGTTCCTAAAAAACTTATTTGAAAAGAATTATACTACTGTCTATCCAATATTTTGTACACAATTAATAATTGCTATTTTACGATATAACATGTCAATTGACCATGCTCACTACAATATTATGGTTTGTTAAATAATAGTTTTATGCCTAGAAGAATTTATCCATTATAAACTTTAGTATTATTTTCTAGTTTTTAAAAAACAATTATTATTTTTACGATTATGTAAATTTCTGTAATGAAATTTTGCACAAATCAATTAAACAAACAAATTAAATTTAACTATTTCATTATATAATAATAGACTGGCTAAATATAAAGCAAAGCCAGCAAATTGGGAGCTGTACTTTGTACAGTCTATTTATTATAAGGGTTCTCAAATCATAAGGAAGATGTATATGCTACGTGGCAAAGTTAAATGGTTCAATAACACCAAAGGTTATGGTTTCATTTCATCAGAGACACACAGCGAGGATTTATTTGTACACTATTCATCCATACAAATAGATGGCTATAAAACGCTTAAAGCAGGTCAAAACGTTCTTTTCGAAATAGAGCAAGGGAATAAAGGATTACATGCTAAAAATATAGTTCTTGAACAAGCCCAATTAACACCTGACTCCTTTAATAATCAATAAACCTCAGGGTATGGACTAACCATGTCCATACCTAAAAAAATTGCTTTAAATAACTCTTGATGTAATAACATTATTACTCACTCACCTAGCTAACTATCATAAACTTTGTTAAAGTGCTTGACTGTCACTGCTAACAGATTGGTCTATTATGCTTGAATATTATTTAAAGCGTTGGCAACTCTCTATTAATGGAGAAATCATTAATACCCCCTCCAGTCAAATAGTACCTGTTATCCAAACAAATGGTAATGAAGCTATACTCAAACTAGCCTCCTGTGAAGAGGAAAAAATAGGATATCTTGTGATGTGCTGGTGGGAGGGAGAAGGCGCAGCAAAAGTATTGGCTCATCACGATACAGCCCTACTTATGGAAAAAGCACGTGACCAACGCTCTTTGCTCACAATGGCACTTAATAATCAAGCAGATCAGGCAACAGCCATAATTTGTAATACCATAAAACAACTACATAGCCCTCGTTTGAAACAACCACCTACTAAGCTAATTTCGCTACAACAACACTTTTTATCTTTACAAAAGATCAATCAAGCATTACCTAATATTTTTGCTTTTTGCAAAAATATTGCTGATGACTTACTAGCCACAGAACAAGATATTGTTGTGTTACATGGTGATATTCATCATCGTAATATTCTAGATTTCGAGCGTGGTTGGCTAGCTATTGATCCTAAACGAGTCATCGGTGAAAGAGGATTTGATTATGCTAATTTACTTTGTAACCCTGACCTAAGCATTGCAAATAACCCAGCATATTTTTCTCGACAATTAAACAATATTATTGCTTTATCTGGCATTGAACGAACTCGACTAATCAAATGGATTATTGCTTTTGCAGGCTTATCAGCAGCTTGGTTTATTGAGGACGATCAAACACCAGAAGCAAAATTTGTATTGAGTATAGCTAAATTAGCTATTCAACAATTAAATCCAAAAATGATTAATAATATAGATGACTTTTAAAACCCACCAGTAACAGCGCCAAACAACATCTACAACACCGCCTACATCTTTTAGAACACTGTCTATCAGTTCATATACTTTGAACATATTGAATGTGAATATCTACGCGTGATTGAATAGCAAACGCTTGTTCATTACCATTTGCCACTTAAGCTGTTTTAAAGGCTTTCTCAACTAAATCTTAAATTGCAGAAATTTTTGGCTGACTTCTGGTCTAACGAACATACTGTTATTTAAATTTGACAGAGTGAACTAAGGTTCTAGGATCCTCTAAATATTGACAAGTTGTTCTAATCACTGTTTTTGCTTTACTTTCAGAATATTGCCATAAGAAAGTGCCCATTAAGTAAGCAAGCGCAGCTTCATTCCAACTATTATAAGCAGCCTGTACTTGTTTTTTAATAGCACCAGCATATTTAACAAACTCTGTACGGTCAATAAAATGAATCTGTGTAGCACAACGCGCTAAATTAACTAAACACACTGCATCCCAAGCAACCAAATCATTTACCTGATGATAGTCAGCCACACAGTCTAATTTTTTACGCCATTCATTAGCATTTTTTAGTAAAGCAAATAACTCTTCACTCTTTTTATTACCTGGTTTAGCCAATCGGTCTAACTCTAATTTTTCCCTAGCAACTTTACGTAAATCTTCTTTAGTTCTTGTTTGATACCAATCCACAGCCAATAACGGTGAGAATTTTGCAACAAATTTAACAGCAACATTAGCATTATCATGAAAATCAAAAAAACGACGTAGCATTTTTAAGCGAGATAAATAAAGATCTCTTTTTTCACCAATAGCCAATCGTAAAGCAGCATGCTCAAAAGCAGCTCTGTCATTAATTAACCAATGTTTACGTAATGATTCTCTGATTTCCTGATTAGTTCGTCCAGTTTCAATACTATTAACATAGTCTCCTGCTAGGCTAGAAAAAATTCCTCCTAAAGCAATTAACCATTTTTCATCCTCAGTTAAATCTGTTTGTTCTGTAAACTTCAGTACATGATTATCTGCTACTGTATAAAAATCTTTAGCTTCCACTAAACTATCCCCTACTTCACAAAGAAAGGATCAATTAAAAGGACATCATTTTAATCATGTTAAATAGCTTGATAAAAGTAGTTTTATTAAATTACTGTATCAAGAAATAACAAGACTTATCTTTAAAAACAATCACTTTAGAGCAAAGCAATCAATAAAGCCAGCGCCTATTCTGATTTTTAATAAAACTTACTTATTGATAATATTCAATTTATAAAACGAACTAACTCTAATCTTATCCAAATAAAGATAATCCCTTATGACTAATCAATAAGAATTTTTTTATTTTATAATCATTTCCATTATTATTTATTGACTAAGAATAAGCTAAAGCTCAGTATAACTATTTTCTAAAATATGTATTATCTTGTTCAGCTTACACAGTGTGCTTTTATGAAGAAAACAACTGACAATAACCTAGTTAATTTTAAACAAGAACGTAGTAAACGTATCCATGATATTCATGAGAAAAAGCTACAAGAAGTTCATAATGCTTTTGAAAAAGCATTTCCATTACCTAGTAGTAAAAAAGCTAATAAGAAGAAAAAAGGTAAGAAAAAATAATTTTATTTTATACATAAAAAACCCATCAAAATGATGGGTTTTTTATTACTAAGATATTAGATAAATTATTTTTTACCTTTATCTAACTCTGCAAAACACTCAGCAATAATATTTAAACCTTTATCTAAATCTGCATCAGAAATAGTTAAAGGTACTAAAATACGCATAATATTGTAGTAAGAACCACAGGAAAGTAATAATAAACCTTTCTCACGAGCACGCTCTACAATCTTAGCTACTAGCTCAGCATTTGGCTTATGGGTTTTCTTGTCCATTAACTCAAACGCTATCATTGCACCAGTAATACGAACTTCGGCAATGGTAGGATGTTTCTTCTGAATAGCAGTTAATGCTTTCTTAACTTTAGCACCTAACTTATTAGCACGATCTAGTAATTTCTCTTCTTTAAATACATCAATTACTGCCAATGCTGCTGCACAAGAAAGTGGGTTACCTGCATAAGTACCACCTAAACCACCTGGTGGGATAGAATCTACTAACTCAGCACGACCACAAACACCAGCTAATGGGAAACCACCAGCAATAGATTTAGCAAACGTAGTCAAATCTGGTACTACTCCCATTTGCTCCATTGCAAAGAACGTACCCGTACGGCCAGCACCTGTTTGTACTTCATCAGCAATCAATACAATACCATGTTTATCACAGATTTCACGTAGTCCTTTAAAGAACTCTTTTGGCGCTGCATAGAAACCGCCTTCACCTTGTACAGGTTCAAGAACAATTGCTGCAATATCACGTGGTTCCGCATCATTTTTAAAGATACGCTCAACACTTGCTAATGCATCCGCTACACTTACACCATGCAATTTACGTGGGAAGAGTGCACGATACACACCACCTGGCATTAAACCCATACCCGCGGCATAAGGAACTTTCTTACCAGTCATCGCAAGGGTATACATAGTACGGCCATGATAAGCAGCATCAAATACGATTACACCTTGACGACCAGTCGCCGCACGAGCAATCTTCACAGCATTTTCAACAGCTTCTGAACCAGTAGTTACAAGTAATGTTTTTTTAGGGAACTTACCAGGTACTAATTCATTAATTTTTTCACAAAGCTCAATATAAGGCTCATAAGCCACTACTTGGAAACAAGTATGAGTTACTTTAGTTAATTGCTCTTGAACAGCACTAACTACTTTAGGATGTAAGTGACCACTATTTAATACTGCAATACCACCAGCAAAGTCTAAATATTCTTTACCTTCAACATCCCATATTTTAGCATTCTCTGCACGCTCTACAGCCACTGGGTGAATCATGCTCACACCATTAGCTACTGCCGCTGCACGACGCTTAAATAATTTAGCGTTAGTTTGCTTTGCTTGTTTAACTGCTTTAGCAGCTGGTTTTACAGCTTTTGCTGGTTTCACTACTTTAGCTGTTGGTTTTGATTGTTTTACTGTTTTAGTTGATTTTACTTGTTTAGCCATAATGTCCTCTTGACTGTTCATCGATCCAGTCGGGTTAGGATACAACTTCAGAAGATGTCATTGGCAGCATACGATGATCGACTGCCAATGTTTCTGAAATCACCAATAATTAAATACTAATACATAAATATTTAATTTCTAAATAATCTTCAATTCCGTATTTAGAACCTTCACGGCCTAAACCAGAAGCTTTAACACCACCAAAGGGTGCCATTTCATTAGATAATAAACCAGTATTAATAGCTACCATACCATATTCTAACGCTTCAGAAACACGAATTACACGTGACATATCTTTAGCATAGAAGTAAGAAGCTAAACCAAACTCAGTATCATTAGCGTACTCAATCACTTCTTGTTCTGTTTTGAAGCGGAATACAGGTGCTAATGGACCAAAAGTTTCTTCTTTAGATACTTTGGCATCTTTAGGTACATCAGCTAAAATGGTAGGTTCAAAGAAATTACCACCCAGTGCTTTACCACCTGCAACCACTTTAGCCCCTTTGCTTACTGCATCTTCAATATGCTCTTGTACTTTTTCTACTGCTTTACCATCAATCATAGGACCCGTGGTAATGCCCGCTTCAGCCCCATTACCAATTTTCAACTTAGCAACGGCCGCTTTGAATTTCTCAATAAACGCATCGTAAATACTGTCTTGCACATATAAGCGGTTTGCACAAACACAAGTTTGGCCTGAATTACGGTATTTAGAAATCATCGCACCTTCAACAGCTGCATCTAAATCAGCATCATCAAATACGATAAAGGGAGCATTACCACCTAACTCTAAAGATACTTTCTTAATATCCTTCGCACATTCAGCCATTAAATCACGGCCAATCTCAGTAGAACCTGTGAAAGAAAGCTTACGAATAATTGGATTACTGGTTAATTCATTACCAATTTCACCTGCCGAACCCGTTACAACACTTAACACACCAGCAGGAACACCTGCACGCTCAGCAAGCTCAACCAAAGCCAATGCTGAATAAGGAGTAGCACTTGCAGGTTTAATAATCATCGTACAACCAGCTGCTAATGCAGGGCCAGCTTTACGTGTAATCATCGCATTAGGGAAATTCCAAGGTGTAATAGCCGCAGTCACACCAATAGGTTGTTTAATAACAACCACTCGTTTATCTGTCATATGACCAGGAATCACATCACCATAAACACGTTTAGCTTCTTCTGAAAACCAATCTAAATAAGAAGCACCATAAACAATTTCACCTTTAGCCTCTGCTAATGGTTTACCTTGCTCAGTGGTTAAGATTAAAGCTAAATCATCTTGATGTTGAATTAATAAATCGAACCAACGGCGAATAATAACTGAACGCTCCTTTGCTGTTTTAGCTCGCCATGCAGGCAAAGCTTTATTAGCAGCTTCAATGGCACGTTTAGTTTCAGCAGCACCCATTCTAGGTACTGTACCAATTACTTCACCTGTCGCTGGATTGGTTACTTCAATAGTTTTACCACTATCGGCATCTAACCATTTACCATCCACATAAGCTTGTTGGCGAAATAGACTGGTGTCTTTCAATTGCATATTATTCTCCATTATTGTTGTGTGTTAGTGATTATTGACACTAAGCGACTATAAGAGTTTATAAATAGATGTTAAAAATTATGAGCACTATCCTAGAACTTATAGCGGAAAAGAACAATACTTATCAAAAATATTTTCTACATTTTTAACGATATGACGGATTTTTTATTAAAAAAAATTTAGATTAGAGTATACTTAGCCAACTGAAAAGAACAGTAGTAAACAAATAACTATTGAATTGCGTTAACTATGTTTCTTAAAACTATAAACTAACTCAACGCAGTTTCTACTTTATTTATTTTAACAGCCAGCGATTAGTTACTAAGTAATGAACTACCAAGATTTCTTTAATACGGCATTAGATAAATTACATACAGAACGTCGTTATCGTGTTTTCACAGACATTGAACGCATTGTAGGCCAATTCCCTGTAGCCTTTTGGCATTCAGCAGAAGGAGCCCAACAAATTATCGTTTGGTGTTCTAATGATTACTTAGGCATGGGACATCACCCTGCTGTTATTGAAGCCATGTGTACTACAGCACAGCGTTATGGAACTGGCGCTGGTGGCACACGCAATATCTCTGGCAATAGTCATGCTATTGTAGAACTTGAACAAGAACTAGCCGACCTTCACCAAAAACAAGCTGCGTTAGTATTTACCTCTGGCTATGTTTCTAATCAAACAGGTATCTCGACCCTCGCTAAATTAATTCCTAACTGCTTAATTCTCTCTGACGCCTATAACCATAACTCAATGATTGAAGGCATTAAACAATCTCATTGTGATAAAGTTGTTTTTAAACATAATGACCTTAATCATTTAGAGCAATTATTAAAAGAAGCAGGTGATCGTCCCAAACTCATTGTATTTGAAAGTATCTACTCAATGGATGGTGATGTAGCACCTATCCATGCTATTTGTGATCTTGCTGAAAAATACCAAGCCATGACTTATATAGATGAAGTACACGCCATCGGCATGTATGGCAAACATGGTGGTGGTTATGCAGAACAAGTTGAAGCCATGCAACGTATTGATGTGATTGAAGCCACTTTAGGTAAGGCTTTTGGCGTAATGGGCGGCTACCTAGCTGCTAATGCTAATATTATTGACGCTATTCGTAGCTATGCACCGGGTTTTATCTTTTCTACTGCTATTCCACCTTCAGTAGCGGCTGCTGCAAAAGCTTCTGTACAACACCTAAAACAGTCGAATACTGAACGACAGTTACAACAACAGCAAGTTAGAAAAGCTAAACAAGCACTAGCAGAAGCTAAAATACCCCAATTGATTACCGATACCCATATTATTCCTGTGATGGTAGGTGATGCGGAAAAATGTAAAGCAGCCAGTCAACGTTTATTAGAAAAACATAATATCTATATTCAGCCTATTAATTATCCTACTGTACCAAAAGGTACTGAGCGGTTAAGAATAACCCCTACCCCGCTTCATACAGATCATCATATTCATCATCTAGTAGAAGCATTGGTAGAGGTTTGGCAAACATTAGGATTAAGGTTTACAGATTAAACTACGTAACTTCCAAACTACTACCATCTCAAGATGTAAGTGATTATTTGCTTGTAAGGTTTATATTCATACCTGCTTTAGCTGTATGTAAGAAGTTTTCCATTTCCTCAGTACTATCAAAATAGCGTTTAGCAATCAAATGAAATATTAAAGTATGCGAATAAAGCAATATATAGTCATCATTTTCAACCATATCCATCAAAACACTCCATGCTAATTTAGCATCTGTTTGGTCACTGGATATATAAAAATAAGATTCATCCCACTTTATCATATAGGGTATTGAAAGGATTTTGTTTTTACGAAATTGTTGACTAGCCGAAAAAGGAAAAACAATAAACCAACTAACAACAATAATAAACGGTATAAATAAAATTAACCCTAGTCCACCTACTATAAGCCCAACAGTAGGCGTTGTAAAAATGCCTAATATTAAGATAAACCCTAAAACCCCTCCACCTACCTCAAAAGCTAAAAACTTCCATTTATTAATTCGAAAGTTTCTTATCCAATTTAATCTATTTACTGCAAGTAAATCTTCCTTTGTTATCATCAAAGGTTTCATGGTATCTAAACTCCATTATATAAAAATCATTCCTAGTTCATCTAAGTTATTGATAACGTTTACCATGATAACGTAACCAGCCATCTGTGTGTCTACTACTAGGGTCTTTATGTGTCCAATGAATAACACCTCCTTTATTATTCCACACATATTCACCATAAAACTCTACTATATCTCCTACTTCAGGATTAGGAATACGTGGCGCTAAATCTATATTATGAGCAATTAATACTGTCTGATTATCATTCACTCTTAATAATAAGCGTTGGTGGCGACTACCCTCTAAGTCATCTTTTAATATTTTAACAATAGTCCCTTGCCCCTTAACTTGTAACTTACCAACCCGATCATTATAAGCAGCTAATAACTGAGGATTATTAGTAGCTGGATTATGATCTATTTGATGTTGATTAGCAGTTTGACTAGTTGATGGTTCTACAGTTGGAGTGGGCTGTTCAACATATAATTGCCATGCAAAAATAACGGCAAAAGTAATAACTAATGGCAATACCGTAAAAAAATTCTTTTTCATTAATAATGTTACTCATATATTTTTCAAGAAAAAGCCCCTATAGTAGGGGCTTACATATTATAAATAATCAGTTAAGCCATTGCCATTTTAGGTAAAGAACCCTCAATACCCAATGCTCTACGAATAAATAATGCTTTTGCTTCTGGTAATTGATTAACTACTTTTAATCCTGTATTACGAAGCCAACGTAAAGGTAATGGATCCGCTTGGAATAAACGTTCAAAGGTTTCCATCGCTGCCATCATACCTAAATTATGAGGCATTCTATTACGCTCAAAACGACCCAACACTTTTACACTACTAATATCTTCATTTTGTGCTACAGCTTCAAGCAACGTTTCAGCTAACGCTGCCGCATCCATAAAGCCTAAGTTAACACCCTGCCCTGCTAATGGATGTATTACATGAGCCGCATCGCCAATAACAGCTAAACCTTGTTGAATATAGCGTTTAGCATGACGTTGGCGAAGTGGTATACACATTCTAGGATCTGCATGTTCTACTTTCCCTAATTTATACTCAAAGGTTTCAGAGAGTTTTTTACAAAATGCCTCATCATCCAAAGCCATTATTTGTTCAGCAGTGGTAGGTGGTAAAGACCAAACAATTGAACACCAATGTTCATCACCCTCTAATGATAAAGGTAAGAAAGCTAACGGGCCTTCATCTGTAAAACGTTGCCATGCTGTTTGTTGATGAGTTTTTTCACAACGCACACTGGTAACAACTGCTTGATGAAAATAATCCCACTCACGTGTTTTTACATCGGCTAACTGTCTTACTTTAGAGCGTGCACCATCTGCGCCCACAACTAGTTTAGCTTGAATCTGTAGGTAATCTTTTAAAACAATACTCCAACCTTCTGCTGTACGCTCTAAACTTTCCAACTCAACTTCAGGTAATAATGTAATGGTTTCATTTGCTTCTTCTAATTTTTCTAATAGAGCATCTTGAATTGCCCTATTTTCAATAATATGGCCTAATATTGGCTGATGTACAGAAGCTGCATCAAACTCTATATGACCAGTGCCTGAACCATCCCATACATACATTTGGCTATAAGGAGATAAGCGTCTTGCAAGCACACCGTTCCAAGCATTCACATGTTGCAATACTCGTTGACTAGCAATGGAAATCGCACTTACCCTCGGTTCAAAAGGTGTTTCAACGGTAAACTCTTTATAAGTAGTTGTATTACTCTCTAACACAACAATACTTAATCCAGAATCTTTTAATGCTAAAGCCAGCGTACTGCCAACCATACCTGCACCGACAATAACGATATCTGCTTGCATTATCATTCCTCTAACCTAAAAAAATTGCCAATATCATACTATAATTTCAAATAATGATGATGAGAATAATACAATAAGCTGTTTACAATCAAAAAATATTAACCCATTTTTATAACAACAAATCGGTGACTAAAACCTATTAAAGGCTATCCTACAGTGTTCAATCTTTATGTTATAATGACTGACAGAAAGGACGACCTTTCTCTTTTCGCAATAACTTCAGGACGACCTGACCCTATCTAATAGAGAGTATTATATATGGCATGGTTTGCTTTATTAGCCGCTGGCCTACTTGAAGTTGTTTGGTCATATTTCATGAAAGTCTCTGATGGCTTTAGAAACCTTACCCCTTCCATTATTACTATTGTTGCTATGATTGCTAGCTTTGTATTATTAGCTTATGCAATGCGTAGTTTGCCATTAGGTACAGCCTATGTAATATGGACAGGTATTGGTGCAGTAGGTGCATTTATAGTAGGTATTATGTTCTTAAATGAACAAATAAGTGCTTTACGTATCTTAGCAGCAATACTTATTATCTCAGGTATGGTATTAATGAAAATAACTGCCCATACTTCTTAAAGTATACATAACAGGGGCTAAACAGCCCCTATTATTGCTTCTGGCTAAGCCGTTCCCTTCTTGCTGACTGAGCCATACGCTTTTGCTCTTGTGCCATTTCATCCCAGACTGTACGAACATAATCAATATGTGTACTTGCTGCTAATTTGGCTTGCTCAGGGTCACCATTTTTTATAGCTTCATACAATGCTCTATGTTGTTCCATTAAACTATCACGTGCTTCTGTACTATAGGCATGTAAGCCAAAAATACTGGTGATAATATTTTGTTTTACTAAATCACAGAGCATTCTCATAATTTGCAGTAATACCATATTATGGCTTGTTTCAGCAATTACTAAATGAAAATTAGCATCTGCTTCTGCTTCCTGCTGTTGTGTGCTATTTTTATCTAAATAACGTTTTTCAATAGACTCAAAAGCCTTTTTTAAACGTTCTAAATCTAAGGCTGTAGCACGTTGCGCTGCATAATAAGCGCTGGAAGCTTCTAAGGTATGACGAAACTCCAATAAATCTCGTTGTGCATCAGGGTATTCTTCATATAAATTTAAGATAGGGTCTTTAAATAATTGACCTACACCTTCTGCCACATAGTTACCACCACCTTGCTTACTGGTAATGAGCCCTTTTGCTGCTAACTTTTTTAACGCTTCTCTTAAAGAAGGTCTAGAAACACCAAATTGCTCAGCCAACTTACGTTCAGCAGGTAAACGTGTACCCGTTGCAAATATACCTTCTAAAATCATTTGTTCTAAACGTTCAACAATGTCATCAGATATTTTTCTATTTTTTACCAATTGTTGGGCCATTAATGTCTCTTTCTTGTCTATCAAGCAACTTATCCGAATAATTCTAACTTATTACTTCAAACTCTACAAAAGTCTTACAAAGAATAGTTGACTAATTAGTCAATAAACCTTTAATCTAATATACATAAATTGAAATTGGTCTTACCAATTGACCAAAATAACAATAGAACTAACTTTATAATAAACACTATAAAGAGGCAAGCCACTCATGCAAATATGGGAACACATCTATAATCCTTTTGGAAATATTTACCTATCAGCCTTTGTAGCCACAATCCCTGTAATATTTTTCTTTTTAGCCTTAACTGTTTTAAGATTAAAAGGTCATATAGCAGGTGCTATAACACTTATCTTATCTATTATTGTTGCTATCGTAGCTTTTGGTATGCCTGCCAAAATGGCTTTACTCTCCGCAGCTCATGGATTTCTATATGGGTTATGGCCAATAGCATGGATCATTATTGGAGCCGTATTTTTATACAAGCTCACCGTAAAAAGTGGTCAGTTCGATATTATCCGTGACTCCATTGTCTATATTACTGATGATAAACGCCTACAAGTGCTATTAATCGGTTTCTGTTTTGGTGGTTTCCTAGAGGGTGCTGCTGGTTTTGGTGCACCTGTTGCCATTACAGCAGCACTATTAGTTGGTCTTGGTTTTAACCCTATTTATGCCGCTGGTTTATGTTTAATTGCTAATACTGCCCCTGTTGCTTTTGGTGCTCTTGGTATTCCTATTACTGTTGCTGGTTCTGTAAGCGGTATTGATGCCCACGAAGTAGGTGCCATGACTAGTCGTCAACTCTGCTTCTTAGCTGCCTTTGTACCCATGTGGATTGTATTTATTATGGATGGTGTCAAAGGTGTTAAACAAACCTTACCAGCCACATTAGTGACAGGCTTTAGTTTCTCTATTGTGCAATATATTACTGCTCACTATATCAGTTATGAGCTAGCAGGCATTACTTCGGCATTAGTGAGTATGCTTTGCTTAACTGCCTTATTACAAGTTTGGCAACCAAAAGGTAGTGCAGAACTAGCTATTAATGGTGATGGTACGGCAAGCATTGCTACTGGTACTAAAGAAAAACAACCCCTACCCTATAGTTTTAAACAAATTCTTTTAGCATGGTCGCCTTTTATTGTGCTAACCATTATGGTTAGTGTATGGACTTTAAAAACTATTAAAGATGCTTTAAGTGTATTTAGTGCCCAATTTGTATTTGATGGCATTCAAATTACCAAATCAGCCCCCATTGCTGTAGCTGATCCTACAGGCTCGGGAATTAACCATATTAAAAACTTATTTGTATTTGATGTGGTGGCGGCTACAGGTACAGCCATCTTAATCGCTGCTATTATTTCTATCATCATTTTAAGAATTAACCCCAAATCAGCACTCTGTACATTTTGGGAAACTATTAAAGAATTAAAATGGTCTATATTCTCTATCGGCATGGTATTAGGCTTTGCTTATGTGACTAACAACTCAGGTATGTCTGTAACAATGGCACTTGTACTTGCTAGCACTGGTATTGCCTTCCCATTCTTTTCACCTTTCTTAGGTTGGTTAGGCGTATTCCTAACAGGTTCTGATACTTCTGCTAATGCATTATTTGGTTCTTTACAAGCTAATACTGCTCATCAATTAGGTTTATCAGACACACTGATGGTAGCCGCTAATAGCAGTGGTGGTGTAACAGGTAAAATGATTTCTCCACAATCTATTGCAGTAGCTTGTGCTGCCACTAACCAAGTGGGTAAAGAATCTGATTTATTCCGTTTTACCGTGAAGCACAGTATCTTCTTTGCTGTAATTGTAGGACTTATAAATTTATTACAATCTTATGTATTTCCTTGGATGATTTATACCCATTAATAACCCAACAGGACTACCGTGATTGTCCTGTTAGATTTACATATTTTGAGATAGTTATTTCCATAGCTTTTTAGACAAGGCGAATGGCTGAAGACATTACAAATAGTCATTCAACAAAGTATAAAAAGCTAGGGGATAGCGATAAAAACTGGTAAAAACCAGAGGATAACCTGATGAGTAATTTATTTTATGACGCTGCACCTAATGCAACTCGTGTAGCTCCCTCTCTGCCTGAACCCCGTCAATATCCAACAGAAAAACCAACGGATATTTATCTATTTGGCACCTGTGTTATTGATATTATGTTTCCCAATGCAGGTTTAGATGCCATTCGTGTTATTGAGCGTGAAGGTATCAAAGTACATTACCCTCAAGACCAAGGTTGTTGTGGCCAACCGGCCTACTCCTCAGGTTATACCGAAGAAGCAAAAGAAGTAGCTCGCGCGCAAATAAAACTATTTGAACACGATTGGCCTGTGGTTATCCCCTCTGGCTCATGTGCGGGAATGATGCGCCATCATTACAAAGAATTATTTAAAGATGAGCCTGAAACTCTAGAGAAAGTAAATGCCTTAAGTGAACGCATTTATGAGTTTGGTGAGTTTTTACTGTATGTCAGTAAAATCCAACTTAAAGATCAAGGGCCACATACCAAAATTGCCTTACATACTTCTTGTGCAGCACGTCGTGAAATGAATACTCACTTACATGTTCGGGAACTATTAGCTCAACTAGATAATGTAGAACGTGTCAACCATGACCATGAAAGTGAATGCTGCGGTTTTGGTGGTACTTTCTCAGTAAAAATGACTGATATTTCAGGTGCTATGGTATTAGATAAAACTAAAGCACTGAAAGACTCAGGTGCCAGCCAAGTAGTGACTGCTGATTGTGGTTGTTTAATGAATATTAATGGTTCTTTTGAAAAGCAAAATGAAGCCCTTAGGGGACAACATCTAGCTACATTCCTTTGGTTACGTACAGGAGGCACTAGTGATGAGTAATCAAGATCAACATCGTATTCCTGTATTTGATGCGTTAAGCCAACATTTTAAAGAAAATGCTCACCAAGCGCTAGGCAACCAACAGTTACGCCATAATATGCGCTCTGCTATGGACTCGCTAATGACTAAACGTTTAGCTTCCATGAGTGATGAATATGAACGTGAACACCTACGTGAACTAGGTAACCATATTCGTGCTCGAGCCCTTTCTAAACTACCTGATTTATTAGAAAAGCTTGAGGCAAATCTAACTAAACAAGGTGTACAAGTACATTGGGCTGAAACTACAGATCAAGCTAACCAAATTATTTTGGAAATTGCTCAGCGTCGCCAAGCTAAACACTTTATTAAGGGTAAGTCCATGGTCAGTGAAGAACTGAACATGAACCACTATCTACAGCATCATGGTATTGAAGCGTTAGAATCTGATATGGGTGAATATATTATCCAATTAGACCATGAGCGCCCTTCCCATATTATTGTGCCAGCCATTCACAAAAGTGCTAAGCAAGTAGGCCATCTATTTGAAAATAAACTACACACCCAATACACTGATGATGTAGATACCCTAATTCAAACAGGCCGTAAGATTTTACGTCAAAAATTCTTTGAAGCTGACATCGGTATTTCAGGGGTAAACTTTGCAGTAGCAGAAACAGGCTCACTTTTCTTAGTGGAAAACGAAGGTAATGGCCGCATGTCTACCACTGTACCACCTGTTCATATTGCTATTACAGGTATTGAAAAAGTAGTAGAAAACTTGCGTGATACCGTAGCCCTTGTTTCTTTACTCACTCGCTCAGCATTAGGCCAAGCCATTACAACCTATGTAAACTTAATCTCCAGTCCACGTAAAGCTGACGAACTGGATGGCCCAGAAGAAGTCCATTTAGTCTTATTAGATAATGGTCGTACCCAAGCTTTTGCTGATGCACAATTAAGACAAACCCTTAATTGCATCCGTTGCGGTGCTTGTATGAACCATTGCCCTGTTTATACCCGTATCGGCGGGCAAGCTTATGGCACGGTATATCCTGGCCCCATTGGTAAAATTATCTCTCCTCATTTAATGGGACTCGATAAAACTGAAGACTTACCTATTGCCTCAACCCTTTGCGGTGCTTGCGGTGAAGTTTGTCCTGTAAAAATCCCTATCCCTGAATTATTACGCAGACTTCGTGAAGAAGATGTTCGTCCGCCTGAAGAAACACCTCATACTGTTAAAGGGCAAGGTGCACGCTTCTCGCGTAAAGAAAGATTAATGTGGAAAGTTTGGAAAACACTGAATACCAAACCTGCGTTATATCGGAACTTTAGCCTATTGGCTACTCGTTTTAGGGCATTAACCCCTAATATAATGGCTTGGTCACAAAACCATAGCAAAGCTAAGCCAGCTAAGCATACTCTTCATGAATTAGCACGTAAGCACTTAGGAGAACAATAATGACTGCTCGTGAAAATATTCTAAAAAAGTTGCGTACCAGCCTTGAAGGTACCACACCTCGCCCTGACGATTTTAATGTTGAATTAGTCACTAAACCTTGGTCGTATGGTGATACGCAAGGCAAAATTAAACAATTACGAACCATGATGGAATCTGTACGCACGGAAATTCATCAAACCACTAAAGCAAGCTGGGTAGCTTTATTTGCTGATTTACTTAAGCAAAAACAAGTAAACAACCTACTTTATGCACCTACTACTGAGTGGGGTAAACAAATAGATAACTATTGGCAGCAAAATACCGACCTTCCTACTCTAAAACTTTACGATCGCTTAGTGGATGAATGGAAAAATGAACTATTCTTTGAGATTGAATCTAGTATTACCAGTACTTTGGGTGGTATTGCGGCTACAGGTAGTTTAATTGTATGGCCAAATAGAGAAGAACCTCGTTTAATGAGTCTAGTGCCACCTATTCACTTTGCTATTTTAGAAGCCAGTAAGATTGTTGATAACTTCTATGATGCCCAACAAAAATTAAATTGGGTGGAGAATACCCCAACTAATGCTTTACTAATTTCTGGCCCCTCCAAAACTGCTGATATTGAGCAGGTACTGGCTTATGGTGCACATGGCCCAAAAGAATTAATTGTACTTATCTTAGTAGATGTTTAATCACTCTTAGGGCTAATCTTTTTTAGCCCTTTTTTAATCACCATTTCTTATCATTATCATAATTTAAAATCATTCCTTATTTTTTCACTGTTGATTAATAATCAATTAACCCTTTTACCCTAAAATATTCCCTGTTATTTATATAAGCTATTTTTATAATGGATTAATTAATCTTATGCACAAGAACTCTCTAAAACTGTTTATACTTCCTTTACTTTCAGTAATTCTTTATATTCTTTACAATTATTTATTTACTGTCTTTATGAATTTTGATCCAGTGACAAAATCCATCATTTTAAAACCTAACTTTATAAATCCTTTTACATTTTTTATTTCATATTGCTCTTATAATCTAATCTTTTCTACATTATTACCGCTTTTCCTAGTTGTATTACTTTTTACAATGCAATACTCGCTCATATCAATCACTAAAAATAATATACTTTATGTTTTAGGCACAACTATTACTATTTTCATTATGATGATGATTTTATTTACTGTTGTATTACCTAAAACTAGCTACCTTTTTTTTGAGCTGGCCGACTTCACTATAGCAATATTATTAATTCAAATAATTACCTTAACCTTTAAAACAATATTTATTGTTTGTGTTGGTTTGATTAGTAATTTTTATTTTAAAAAATGCAATATAACCCCTAATCCTATAACAATTAATCCAGTATTGAACCAATATTTAATAGCTACTATTTATAGTTTACTTGTCTTTTGTACATTCTTTGCCTATGCCAATTACTCAACATTTACAAACCCTTACTCTTATGCTGTTAAGAAAGATCTAATCTATCTTATTATTTCTAGTATTATAGCTTCTATTTATCTTTATACATGGACTTATAACCATCTAAAATCATCTTGTAACAGTGATTTTTATGCTATTAATACTGTCAAAGCATATAGCATTACCATGTTATGCTATATAATTTTAAATCTTATTATCTTTGCAATCATTATCTTAATTAAAAATGTATTATCTTATAATATGTTCTATCAAATTGCTGAATTGATACATCATACTTATATTATTTTTATAATCTTCTTTTATATCATTGCCTTTATTCTCATATTTAAACTGGCCAACAAAGTTAATAATAATTTCTATAAAATATTTCACTATTTATTTTTTAGTATTCTTACATTATTTATTATCGTTTTTGCTATAGATAAGAGGATAGGCCTTAATGCATATCTTATAATATATAGTATCTTCTTATTTGCAATATCACTCTCCATTTGGATTATGTATCTTTTTACAAAACTTGCACTAAATAAATCATTTCGTTAATAAAAATGATAGTGTTATAGCCCTGCTATAACACTATTTCACCAACTATTTACTGACCTTTTTTTCTTTATCACCACGAATTAACTTCTGTACTTTGGCACCTAATTTCATAATTTTTAGCACTGTTTCAGGGGAAAGTTTTAGCATTTCATCAACCCAACTATCCATGACTTGCATTAGTTCTAAAGTATCTTTAATACGTTTTTGCGTAGATTTTGATTCTTGAGCAAAACTATCCTCCTCCATATAACCTTTTAAGGTAGCTATGGTAGGATCAAACTCGTTTTCTTTGCGTTCTTTTATAATGGTTCTAACTAATTCCCACACATCTTTTTGGCATTCAAAATAGTCTCGGCGATCACCAATTTTTTGTACTACTTTAATTAACTTCATCAACTGCAATTCTTTAATACTATTACTCACATTAGAACGTGCAACATTAAGAATCTGGCAAATATCTTCCGCATTCAGTGGTTCATCAGATAAAAAAAGAAGGGCTTGGATTTGTGCTACCGTACGATTCACTCCCCATTTTGGCCCCATTTCACCCCAATGTAGAATAAATCTCTCAGTAATAGGTGTTAGTTTCATCATAATCAACCTGTAAATTTTCTTAATTTCTGTAGTTACAGAAATAATGAATTATAAAAAAGGGATAATCAATGATTATCCCTTATAGGCTATCACTTTTATTCAGTTTCTTGCATTATCTCAACGATTGCATCAATTAACTGTTGATTCTGCTCTAAAGTGCCTACAGTGATACGTAAAAATTGATTAATACGCGCTTTATTAAAATAACGAACAATAATGCCCCTATTACGCAATTTAGTGGCTAATAACTCTGCATCTAATTTAGTATGACGTGCAAATACAAAGTTAGCAGCTGATGGTAATACTCTAAACTGTAATTGCTCAAGCGCTGCTACTAAGGACTCTCTATCCTCAATAATAGTCTGACAAATTTCATTAAAATATTCCACATCCTCAAAGGCTGCAACCGCACCTGCTTGTGCTAAACGATCTAATGGATAAGAGTTAAAACTATTTTTTACTCTCTCTAAAGCTTCAATCAGCTCAGTATTACCCAACGCTAACCCTACTCGTAAACCAGCTAAAGATCTTGATTTAGAAAGCGTTTGTACAATCAATAAGTTAGGATACTGATTAATTAAAGCAACAGCTGTTTCACCACCAAAATCAATATATGCTTCATCAATCACTACTACTGACTCAGTATTCGCTTCTAATAGCTCCGCAATATCCTCTAATGATAATAGAATACCTGTTGGTGCATTAGGATTAGGAAAAATAATACCGCTATTAGGTCTTAGATAACTTTTCACTTTGATTTGGAATAATTCATCTAACTCAACAGCTGTAAAGTGAATATCATATAAACCACAATACACAGGATAAAAACTATAGCTAATATCAGGAAATAGTAAAGGGCGCTCTTCATCATCGTGTTTAAATAACGCTTGAAATACTATAGCTAATACCTCATCAGATCCATTACCAACAAAAACTTGGTTAGCATCTAAATCATAATAGTTAGCAACGCTTTGCTTTAACTGGTCACTATTGGGATCAGGATACAAACGTAAGCTATCAGTAGCTACTTCCTTAATAGCTTCTAATACTTTAGGAGATGGACCATAAGGATTTTCATTAGTATTTAATTTTACTAACTTAGCTAACTTTGGCTGCTCTCCTGGCACATAAGGGGTTAACTTATTAACTAAGGAACTCCAATATTTATTCATTACTTTTTCATCCTATATTCAGCACTACGGGCATGTGCAGTTAATGACTCACCACGAGCTAATACCGAAGCTGTTTTACCCAACTCAGCAGCTCCCTGCTCTGAACAAAAAATAATTGAAGAACGTTTTTGGAAATCATAAACACCTAAAGGCGAAGAATAACGTGCTGTACCTGAAGTAGGTAATACATGGTTCGGCCCTGCACAATAATCACCAATGGATTCAGCAGTATAACGTCCCATAAAAATAGCACCTGCATGGCGAATCTCTGGCAACCAGTCTTCAGGATCAGCTACCGATAACTCCAAATGTTCTGGTGCAATGATATTAGCTACTTCCAAAGCTTGCTCTTTAGTATCTACATGAATTAACGCACCCCTTGCTTCCAAAGAGGTTCTAATAATCTCTGCACGCTCCATAGTAGGCAGTAATTTATTAATACTCTCGATAACCTGATCAATAAAGGCTTTATCCTGAGAAATTAAAATAGCTTGTGCATCTTCATCATGTTCAGCTTGTGAGAATAAATCCATAGCAATCCAATCAGGATTAGTACCACCATCACACACCACTAATATTTCGGAAGGGCCTGCAATCATATCAATGCCCACTTTACCAAAGACATGGCGTTTAGCAGTTGCCACATAAATATTACCTGGGCCTACAATTTTATCGACAGGAGGTACTGTTTCTGTACCATAAGCCAAAGCGGCAACAGCTTGCGCTCCACCAATAGCAAAGACCCTATCCACACCTGCTACTGCAGCAGCAGCTAACACAATATCATTTACCTCATTATCAGGTGTTGGCACTACCATCACTACCTCAGGTACACCTGCTACTTTGGCTGGAATAGCATTCATAATTACCGAGGAAGGATAGGAAGCTTTACCACCTGGTACATACAAACCTACACGATCTAAAGGCGTAATTTTTTGACCCAATACCGTGCCATCAGCTTCAGTATAACGCCATGAGTCTTGTTTTTGATGCTCATGGTATAAACGTACTCGTTCGGCTGCTAACTCTAATGATTTCCGCTGTTCTGGATTAATTCTTGCTAATGATTGCTGAATACGTTCTCTATCAAAAGTTAGCTCTGCCATAGATTTAGCAGATACACGGTCAAACTTTTGAGTATATTCAACAACAGCTGCATCACCACGTTTTCTTACTTCGCTAATAATCTCTAATACACGACCATTAACTGTATCATCAGAAACACTTTCCCAACTAAGCAAATCATTCATTTGCTTAGAGAAATCAGCTTGGTTATAGGACAAACGACGTATCTTAACTGACATTGTTTTATCTTCCCCTCGTTACTTTTAAGATTCTTTTCTAGATTCTACAGCCTTACGTAACGTATCAATTAATGCTTGAATACGATGATGTTGCATCTTCATAGCAGCTTTATTAACGATCAACCGTGAACTAATATAAGCAATTATTTCCTGTGGCTCTAAGCCATTGGCTCTTAATGTGTTACCTGTATCTACCACATCAATAATTTTATCTGCCAAACCTACCAATGGCGCTAACTCCATAGAACCATAGAGTTTAATAATATCCACTTGGCGGCCTTGCTCAGCATAATAATTTTTAGCCACATTAACAAACTTAGTGGCTACTTTTAAGCGACCTTTGGGCTCTGGCTTACCTGTTACACCGGCTGTCATTAATTTACATTGGGCGATTTTTAAATCCAATGGCTCATAAAGGCCATCACCACCATATTCTAATAATACATCCTTACCTGCTACGCCTAAATCGGCTGCACCATACTCCACATAAGTAGGCACATCAGTAGCACGTACTATTAGAATACGCACATCAGCTTGGCTAGTAGGGATAATCAATTTACGGCTTTTTTCTGGATTTTCGGTAGGTACAATCCCTGCCTCTGCTAATAACGGCAGAGTTTCATCAAGAATACGTCCTTTTGATAATGCAATGGTTAACATAATAAACACTTAACTTTTAAATTTTTATCGGTTAACCGTTATTATGGCTTTTCTTGGCAAACAATGCTATAAATTCCCTATTAAATATCTGTTAACTTATAAAAAGAGAATTAAGTGTATTGTTTCAACCCAATACGCTGATCAAATATTTCTAATATTATTTTTTGTATAAGGTATTGATAAAACTTAGTTTCTATTAATACCTTTTCTTATTATATTTATAACATTAACAATTTAACTCAAGGATAAAAGAGAAGTGAAAAAACTGGCCATCTATGTTTTATTTATTTTATGGCATCACGTTGTTCTTGCAGATAGTGTCATTGTTAATGATATTACTCAACTAACACCTATTAGTGTCGCTAAAATAGCACAACCTACCTCTACTACTGAAGTTGTTGAACTGATAAAAAATCATCATGGACCTATTGCTATTGCTGGTGGAAAATATAGTATGGGTGGCCAAACAGCTACTGAACAAGCACTACAAATAGATATTAATCACCTTAATCATATTATTGCTTTTGATCCAGATAACAAAGAAATTACTATTGAAACAGGTGTTAATTGGCGCCAAATACAAGAACAAATAGATCCCTATAACCTATCAGTTAAAATTATGCAAAGCTATGCAGACTTTACTGTAGGTGGTTCATTAGGAGTTAATGTACATGGTCGTTATGTAGGTGAAGGTCCATTAATTCTATCAGTTAAACAAATAAAAATAGTGCTTGCTGATGGCTCACTCATTACTGCTAGCCCTACTCAAAACACAACAATTTTTTATGGTGCCATTGGTGGTTATGGTGGTTTAGGTGTAATTACTGAAGCTACTTTACAGCTTGTAGAAAATAATAAATTAGAGCGTATTAGCCAACTTATGCCCATCAACCAATATAAAATATATTTTTTAAAAAATATCAGCAACAACAAAGAGGCTGTTTTTCATAATACTGTTATCTATCCACCTGACTATAAACAAGTACGTGCAGTTACCTATATTAAGACTAATAAACCACTGACTATTACTGATAGACTACAAGACAAAAATCAGGACTACTCTAAACTACACAAACAAATAGCTATCGTCACCTCTAATAATCTAGGTAAGCAATTAAGAAAACTCTATGACAAAACAGATTATCGTAAAGAACTGGTAGTATGGCGTAATTATGAAGCTAGTTACAATGTAGCAGAGTTAGGCCCTATCGCAACCCAAGATAGCAGTTTTGTATTACAAGAATACTTTGTTCCTATTGAACAGTTTGATAATTTTTATCCTAAATTAATAAAGATATTACGTGCCAATAAAGTCAATGTAATTAATATTTCCATTCGCCATGCTAAACAAGATAGCGGTTCATTGCTTGCTTGGGCAAAAACAGATGTATTTGCTTTTGTTATTTATTATCAACAAGCAACCACAGCACAGGCAAAAGCTAAGGTAGGAGAATGGACAAGACAATTGATTGATGCAGTACTTAGTTGCCAAGGTAGTTATTATTTACCCTACCAAATACATGCTAGCAAAGAACAATTTAACAGGGCTTACCCTAATGCTCAACAATTTTTTAAGTTAAAGCAACAAGTTGATCCGAGCAATAAGTTTAGAAATAAGTTACTAGATAGATATAATGATAATTAATACTTGTAGTTATGTAGATAAAATTCCTTTTATCTACATAAACTATAATATTTAACCTGCAACACGCTTAATCTTAGCACCTAATAGTTGTAATTTTTCTTCGATACATTCGTAACCGCGGTCAATATGATAGATACGATCAATTAAGGTTTCACCTTCAGCCACTAAGCCCGCTAATACCAAGCTAGCAGAAGCACGTAAATCTGTAGCCATAACAGGTGCACCTTTTATCTTATCAACACCCATCACAATAGCTGTATTACCCTCGATAAGAATATGAGCGCCCATACGATTCATTTCATAAACATGCATAAAACGATTTTCAAAAATCGTTTCTGTTACGGTACCTGTACCCTCTGCTATTGCATTTAAAGCAATAAACTGAGCTTGCATATCGGTAGGGAAAGCAGGATAAGGTGCTGTACGAATATTAACGGCTTTAGGGCGATTACCTTTCATATCTAAGGCAATCCAATCTTTACCTGTATCTATAAATGCGCCAGCTTCTTGTAGTTTTAGTAAAACGGCTTCAAGAATATGTGGATCAGTATCTTTTAACTTAACTTTACCACCTGTAATAGCAGCAGCAACAAGGTAAGTACCTGTTTCAATACGGTCTGGCATCACTCGAAAATTAGTACCTTGTAAACGCTCAACACCATTAATAGTAATAGTATCTGTACCTGCACCAGCAATATGACCACCCATTTGATTAATCATATTAGCAAGGTCAATCACTTCAGGCTCTTTAGCAGCATTTTGTAAAACCGTTTGGCCTTTAGCCAGTGCTGCAGCCATCATTAAATTTTCTGTACCTGTTACACTCACTGTATCGAATAGGAAATTAGCACCATGCAAGCCTTCTGGTGGTAATTCTGCCTTAATATAACCATCCTCGATATTGATGATCGCACCCATAGCTTCAAGACCGCGTACATGTAAATCTACAGGTCGGGAACCAATCGCACAACCACCAGGTAATGCTACTTCTGCTTTACCAAAACGAGCAAGCATTGGGCCTAATACCAGAATAGATGCTCGCATAGTTTTCACTAAATCATAGGGCGCTACTAGGGTTTTAATCGTTGATGCATCTACTTCTAAACTAAGCTTTTCATCGATAGTAGGCTGAATACCCATACAGCCAAAAAGCTCAATCATGGTTGTAATATCATGCAAGTGCGGTAAATTAGATACAGTGGAGGGCGTATCCCCTAATAGGGTACAAGCTAAAATAGGTAAAGCCGAGTTTTTTGCACCAGAAATACGTATTTCACCATTAAGCGCAACACCACCTGTAATCTTTAACTTATCCATTCAATTCTCTCTAAATAATTATGATCTTAATTACGTTCTGCCCAATCACTACGTGTATAAAACTTCATAGTAATTGCATGAATACGTCCATCAGCAATCCAAGGATTAAGATGGCTATAAATTTGTTGTTGACGCTTAACAGGGCTTAACGCACATAACTCATCACTAATAATATTTAGTTGAAAATTACAGCCTTCACCTTCCACTTCAACCTGTGAATTTAGTAGTTGTTCCTCTAAAAATTTCTTAACTTCCGCTGGTTGCATTCACTTATCCCACTATACTTAATTTACATTTACTACCTTAAAATCATCAGCCAAAGGTAATATTTCTGTTACTCCTGAAAACTTAGCAATTTCATCCAAGTCTTCGGTTAATGATTTAATGGTCAGGCTCTTACCTGCTTTTTTAGCATCACGAATTAATGATAAAACAAGTGACAATCCCACACTACTAGTACGTGTAACACCTGAGCAATCTAATGTAAAAGCATTAGCTGAACTATTTTTAATAATAGTTTCACTTTGCTCATAAAGATGTTTACCACTACGATAATCTAACTGCCCACTAAGTAATAACTCACCAGTACTACCCTCTTTCAGGGTAGCTAGTGTAGTATTTGTCGTTACATCACTCACAAATGGATACCTTAATCTTTATCAGCTGATTCTTGAGCACGTTTTACTGCATCAGCCCAATTGTTAATAACATAATCTAAGTTATCGTTATTATTACGCATTTCACTAGCAAATTGATCGCGGAATAATTTACCAATATTTAAACCATTAACAACAACATTTCTAATGACCCATTTACCATCTAATTTAACCATTGTATAAGAAACTGGATAAATAGTATTGTTATTACCTCTTAACTCCATCGCTACACTAACACGATCAGGACTATCTGTAGGAGTAGTTCTTAATACTTTAATACCTTGGTTCTCATACTCAAGTAAAGCATTACCATAAAACTGCATTAAACCTTTTTCAAAGTTAGTTTTAAAGGTTTCCATTTGTTGCGGTGTTGCACGACGTGAATATTTTACTGTCATCACACTACGTGCTACTCCATCCACGTCTACTACAGGACTTAAAATACTATGTAATGACTCATGGAATGTAGCAGGATCTTTTTTATATTTTGCTCTATTGGCATTAAGATCCTTTAATAACACATCTACTGTGGATTGAACTACTTGTTGTGGTGTTTGCTCTGCTGCAAAAATAGCAGTTGAAAAAATAGCTAATATACATGTAAAAATTAAATAGCTGTATTTTTTAATCATCATTCTCTTAGTTCCTTATGATTAATTAGTAATATTTGGGTTAGTTTTAACTAATTCTTTTAAAGTATCATTCATTGTCTGTAATTGTTTAGCAACCTCTTTACCACTATCATCAGAACCCATAACAAACTTGTTAATTAAGTCTTCTAACACTAGCGTTGATTGCGTATCTTTAATAACAGAACCCTCTTTTAATACTTCTTCTTCACCACCTAAGCTAAAACCCACATACTTTTCACCTAATAGGCCTGCTGTATAAATGATGGCAGTAGAATCTTCAGGTAAATAGTTAACATCACCATTTAACTCCAAAGTTACTTTAGCTTGATACTGTTTAGGCGCCATTTCAATAGCTGTTACTTTACCAATTGTTACGCCAGCAAAAGCAACACGTGAACGCACTTTTAAACCATCCACATTATCAAAATAAGCAGTTACTTTATAAGAACCCTGACCGGTATCTCCTAAAGTTAAACCACTCACTCTAAATGCTAACAAAGCAAGCGCCAATATACCGGCCAATACAAAAAGACCTACGGTAATCTCAAGGGCACGGTTATTCATTAAATCTCTCCAAACATTAATGCTGTTAAAATAAAATCCAATCCTAAAATGGCTAATGATGAATACACCACAGTTTTGGTAGTAGCTCTACTAATACCTACAGAAGTCGCTTCACAAGAATATCCTTGATAAACCGCAATCCATGTAGCAACAAAGGCAAACACCACACCTTTTATCAAGCCATTACAAACATCATAACCAAAACGAACACTGCTTTGCATATTGCCCCAGTAAGAACCATCAAATACTCCTAACCAGTCAACGGCAACCATTGCACCACCCCAAATACCTACCACTACGAAAATAGTAGCTAGTAATGGCATACTAATAAAACCCGCAATTAAACGAGGGGCTATGACATATTTGAGTGGATCAACACCAAAGGTTTCTAAACCTGATAGCTGTTCAGATGCCTTCATATTACCAATTTCTGCCGTTAATGCTGATCCTGCACGGCCAGCAAATAACAACCCAGTAACTACAGGTCCTAATTCACGTAGTAAACTTAAAGCAACCACTTGGCCCACAGCCTCTGCTGAAGCATAGCTAATTAGAATATTATAGCCTTGCAGGGCCATAATCATACCAATAAATAGACCTGAAACAACAATAATAGGCAGTGATAAAACACCCACAAAATAAATCTGTTTCACTAATAATTGAAAATGTTTACCTGGGCCAGGTCGACCTATCAATGACATAGCTAGAAAAATAGCCGCATTACCCAAGCTTGCTATAATATCAATAGCTGATCGTCCTAATAACTGGATGCGACCTAATAAACCTTTACTTGTGCTTTCCATTAATCAGCTCCCAGTAATGCTTTTTGATAATCGTCAGCTGGGAATTGAAAATGAATAGGCCCATCAGGTTCACCCATTATAAACTGGCGAACACGTGGATCATCCATCTGTTTTAACTCCTCAGGTGTACCATGACCTAATACCTGCGCATTGCCTACTACATAAATATAGTCAGCAATACTACAGGTTTCATCAATATCATGGGATACAATAATACTGGTAATACCTAATGCATCATTTAATAACTTAATTAGGCGTACTAGTACACCCATGGCAATTGGATCTTGCCCTGCAAAAGGTTCATCATACAATAGAATTTGTGGATCCATAGCAATAGCGCGTGCTAAAGCCACCCGACGCTTCATCCCACCAGACAATTCATCAGGTGCTAAATTAGCGGCACCTCGTAAACCCACTGCTTGTAACTTCATAAAGACAATGTCTCTAATCATCTGTTCAGGCAAGTCAGTATGAATACGTAAAGGGAAAGCCACATTTTCAAAAACATTCATATCTGTAAAAAGTGCGCCACTTTGAAAGAGCACACCCATTTCTTTACGCAAATCAAATAAGTCACTACGGCTTAGATCAGGAATATTCCTACCGTCAATCATCACTTTTCCCTGATTTGGTAACAGTTGACCACTGATTAAATTTAATAAGGTTGTTTTACCACAACCAGATGGCCCCATAATGGCAGTAATTTTGCCATGGGCAATGGTCATATCAATATCTTTAAAAATATAACGGTCACCACGCTTAAAGGACGTATTTTGTAATTCCACAGCATAGCTGCTATTAGGCGACACTCTATTCTCCTTAAATTATTATTACTTTTTAATGTAATCTAATTAGTGATATCTCTCTATTCTAACCGATAACTCAGAATATAAAATGAATCTACACTAAATTTAATAATATTATTTACGTATAAAAATAATTTATTGCTATAATTATACTTTTAATCATCCAGATTGTAGTTACTAAATGGAAAACAAATTCAACTTTATTGAAACAGCCAAACGCACTATAGAGCTAGAGCTACAAGCTATTAAGTCATTAAAAGAACACATTAATGAGAATTTTGTAACAGCTTGTAAACTCATTTTAGGTGCACAAGGTCGTATTGTTGTATTAGGTATTGGTAAATCTGGGCATATTGGTCGTAAAATTGCTGCCACACTTGCCAGTACAGGTACTCCTGCTTTTTTTGTACATCCTGCTGAAGCCAGTCATGGCGATATGGGCATGATTACTAAACAAGATATTGTATTAGCCATTTCTAACTCTGGCTCAACAGCAGAAATAACTACCCTATTACCACTGATTAAACGCTTAGGCATTACTTTAATTACCATGACAGGTAATGTTAACTCGCCATTAGCACAAGCAGCCAATATAAATCTTGATGTCAGTGTTACCCAAGAGGCATGCCCTCTTAACCTAGCCCCCACTTCCTCTACTACAGCGACTCTCGTATTAGGTGATGCCTTGGCTATTGCCCTTTTAGAGGCTAGAGGCTTTACTGCTGAGGACTTTGCTTTCTCACATCCAGGTGGCGCATTAGGCCGTCGCTTACTATTGAAAGTGTCTGACATCATGCATACAGGTAAAGAGTTACCAAAAGTTTCTCTCACCACCCCACTTAAAGAAGCACTTTTAGAAATGTCACGAGTAGGACTTGGTATTGCACTAGTTGTTGACTCAGCGGACAAACTACTGGGTGTATTTACTGATGGTGACCTAAGAAGAACCCTTGATCGCGATGCAGATATCCGTCATCTCACTATTGAGCAAGTAATGACTGCACGCAGTAAAACAGCTCGTCCTGAAATGCTAGCGGCAGAAGCATTAAAAATCATGGATGACCACAAAATCAGTGTACTTCCTATTGTTAACGAGCAACAAAACCCAATCGGCGTGTTACATATTCATGATCTAACTCGAGCAGGTGTCATTTAAATATGTTACATTTCACTGAACGCGCTAAAAAAATCAAACTCGCTGTGTTTGATGTCGATGGTGTTATGACTGATGGTCGTCTATACTTTCTACCTGATGGCACTGAGTTTAAGACATTTAATACCCTAGATGGTTTAGGTATTAAAATGTTAATGCAAGTGGGAATACAAACCGCTGTAATTACAGGTCGCAGTAGTACTGTTGTAGAAAATCGAGTTAAAAACCTTGGTATCCAACACTATTTTCATGGTCGTGAAGACAAATTGACTGCATTAGATGAATTATTAGCAAAAACCTCATTTAGCTACGAGCAAGTAGCTTATTTAGGTGACGACCTACCAGACCTTCCAGCCATTAGATGTGCGGGCATAGGTATGGCAGTAGCTAATGCCAACAATTTTGTTAAACAACATGCCTTGGCTGTAACTGAAGCGAAAGGTGGTAAAGGAGCTGTTCGTGAATTCTGCGAACGTATATTACTAGCACGAGAGCAATTAGAAACTCTCCAACAACAGTATTTATAAACAATGACTAGAAGCTTTATTTATAAAATCGGTATTTTGCTATTACTTGTAGCATTAGTGGCTATTTTTGAGTATTTTGAAGAAGATACTATAAAAATAGATACAAAATTTATGAATAAACCTACTATTGATTACTTTGCCAATGATGTAAATGTTGTTCAGTATAATGAAAATGGCACTACAGATTATAAAATGACAACAGAGAAACTGACTCATGTTGAAGAAACAGATATTAGCTACTTAACAAATCCTACAGCACATATTTATAAAGAAGCTGCACACCCATGGTTTATTAGAAGCGATAAAGGTGAAGTTGGCCCTAAGGGTGATGAAGTCAAATTAATTAATAATATCAAAGGTACTCAAATTGACGAACAGGGTCAAACCAATACTTTTGAAATTGGACAAGTAAAAAATCAATCTGACCCCATAAAATATGGTCAAGTAATGATCTATCCTGATAAAAAATATGCAGAGTCTAGTGACTACGCTATTGTCACTTCAGCAGATGGTGAATCATCAGGCAATGGGGTTAAAGCTTATTTTGAAACAAATCGAATACAAATTTTGTCTAACGTGAGGACAAAAATAAATAGAGGCCAGAATGCGAATTAAATACCTAATTATATTAGCAGCATTATTAATGGGAACTCAAACAGCATCCTATGCTTTACCCACTGATAGTCAACAACCTATTCATATTCAAGCAGATACTGCTGACTTGGATAATAACAAAGGGGTATTAGTGTATCGTGGTAATGTGATAATTACTCAAGGTAGTATGAAAGTTATGGGACATACTGTCACCATTACTCGTAATAAAGAGGGTGGAATTCAGGTGATGACCTCCCAAGGTAATCCAGCTTACTATGAACAAAAGCCTTCAGCAGATGATCCTGTTATTAAAGCCTATGGCAAAACCATACAATATCAGCTAACTAACAAAAAAGTTATATTGATTGACAATGCTAAAGTAATTCAAAAAAATAATGTGTTTACTGGTGATAAAATTGTTTACGATACAGCACGTAAATTGATTAGTGCAGGCAATAAAACAACCACTACTACTTCCACCAATAAGCCAGGTCGCATTAACATGGTACTTGAACCAGAGAAGAAGAAATAAGCTAATGACTACACTCGCAGCAAGTAACTTAATTAAAACCTATAATGGCCGTAAAGTTGTTAACGGTGTTAGCCTATCTATTGAGAGTGGTCGTATTGTTGGCTTACTCGGCCCTAATGGTGCAGGTAAAACCACGAGTTTCTATATGATAGTTGGTTTAATTCACCCTGAACAAGGCATCATCACTATCGATGGTAAAGATGTAACCAACCTACCTATGCATGGTCGTGCTAAAGCAGGTATTGGTTACCTACCTCAAGAAGCTTCTATTTTCCGTAAACTCACTGTTACTGAAAATATTATGGCTATTTTGGAATTGCGTAAAGATATAACAGCCACACAACGTAACCAAACCTTAGAAAGTTTGTTGAATGAATTTCATATTAATCATATCCGTAACAATACGGGCATGAGCCTTTCAGGTGGTGAAAGACGTCGTGTTGAAATTGCTAGGGCACTAGCGAGTAACCCTAAATTTATATTACTCGATGAACCCTTTGCAGGGGTTGACCCTATTTCTATTAACGATATTAAACAGATTATTTATCATTTAAGAGATAGAGGCATTGGTATCCTGATTACTGACCATAATGTACGTGAAACATTAGATATTTGCGAAAAAGCCTATATTGTGAATGAAGGAAAAATTATTGCCCAAGGCAGTTCTGAAGATATCTTAAATAATCAAATTGTAAAAGATGTATATTTAGGCCAAGAATTCCGCCTTTAATACTGCTTAATCAATACTCAAAAAAGCCAATAAACAAATTATTGGCTTTTTTATTACTCTATCTGTTAATCAACTAACTCTCTTTTAGTCTTTAACTGCCTTTCCTTAGCTATTGCTAACGGATTGCCCATTGTAGATTGTTTAGTATTATCTGGAAATAAAGCATCATAAGACTTTAATTTACCATTAGGATCACCTATCCAGCGAGTTTTAACTGCATAATTAGCATTAACCAAACTGTTCTCAGGTAAATAATTATCATAAGTTAAACCAGCCAAATCAGATAAAGTATGAATTAAATGACTTGAACTATAAGGGCGATTAACCATCGACTGTAAATTCCGTTTATGCTCTTGTTGCCAACTAGGTGATGTCCATACCATAAAAGGAACCGTATACATACCTTTCGTAGGAGCCGCTTCATTACGTCCTAAAATCTTATGCTGAGGATCGCCATAAACCTCTTCCCCATGATCTGATAAATAAACTAAAAAGCCATAAGGATCTGTTGCAGCAAACTTTTTAATTAATGTAGATACCACATAATCATTATAAAGCACTGCATTATCATAACTATTATAAATAGCGACCTGCTTCGCATCTAAATTATCGGGAACAACTTTATCTCTCCCTTCAAATTTACTAAACTCGTCAGGATATCTATATTTATAATTCATATGAGTCCCTAACAAATGAACCACAATAAGCTTTTTAGGTGCAGGGTCATTTAAGACCTTAGCAAAAGGTTCGAAAACCACTTCATCATGTTGCTCTGCATTCTGGCTACGTTGATTATTTAAATAAAACTGCTCATCTGCTATTTGTGAAAACGTAGTAAGCATGGTATTACGTTTTGTCATGGTTTGCTGATTAGTTATCCAAAATGTTTTATAACCTGCTTGCTTCATCAAATTAATAAATGATGGCTCTGTTAAATAACGATAAGGATTTTGCTGATCCCCAAAAGTTAATGCCTGTTGTAACATTTCAATAGTATAAGGACGAGCAGCCACTACATTATTAAAAACTACTAATCCTTTATCTGTTTTTTGTATCTGTTGCAAATTTGGTGTTGTATCACGAGGATAGCCATATAATCCCATATGTAGCCGTGAAGTAGACTCCCCTATCACCAATACAAATGTTCTTGGTGCATCCCCATTCATATCATGCAAATTAGTTAATGGTGGTAAAGACGCGTTATTATCTAATAACTTTTGCATATTAGTTAATTGTTGTTGATATTGATAATAACCAACCGCTAATTGCCAAGGTACTGCTGGCTCCATACGAATAAATGCTTTTTCAGACGCAACAGCTAAAGGTTCTTGCTTTTTTATCATTCTATTAGCAAGCGGATAGCCCATCACACTGATAAATATAAATAAACACACTGTATAAGTTATTAACTGATTAGGAAAATAAATAGCTCGTACTTTACGCCACAATAAAAAACCACCTATGGTATAAGCTATCAATATACTTAATAAAGTTATGCTAAAGTATTGGCTAATATATTCACTTGCTTCTGCTGGATTTGACTCAAACATAATAAAAATTACACTTTGAGAAAACTCCTGCTGATAAATTATGTAATAGCCTAAACTACCTAATGAAGCAGCCCACAATACAATACCAATAACAGCTGCTATTTGTTTGGTGTAATTTGGTATTAATAATAAAGGTATCAACCATAAGGTACTTAAATAGAAGCTATTTCTTAACCCTTCAAAACCTGCTGTACCAGAGAAAAAGATTAGTGACTGTATAACACCAGAAAAATACCAAAAGAATAGCAACGACCAAACAAGTACTTTCCAATCAAATACTTTTTTTGACTCATCAATTTGCTGAACGTAATCCACGCTATACCCAACTTTGTCATACTATAATGGATGCAGAATACAAAACAGCCTGTCAAATTTATGTAAAATAATTGTAGTAACCATGTAAATAGGTTGTATTTTTAATAAATTTATACACTTTTCTTAAAAAATAATATGTTTGTTTAAATTGCTAAAAAACTATCCACAAATTCTGTTGATAACAGTTTAAAAATTCCCTATAGCCTTGCTAACAAGTACCTTTGGCTTAAATTGGCTACTTTTTAAATCATATTTTTCTTCATATTTTTCAACAACTTATATAAATACAAAAATATTTAAAATAACTTGACAAGAAAAGGCTAGATTTTTCAAGCGCTGTGAATAAGTCAAGCTATTTTCTTTGTTTATTGGACTAAAAGCTATAAAAATATTGGCTTAAATCAAGCAAACAACTATCGACTCATAAACAACATTTAATTTATTATTATTCAATAAGTTATAAATAATTCAAGGTCTATTTATTCATAACAATAACCAATCTATTAGTTAACTAATAGATTGGTTAATATTTTTGCTTTAATTATTTGAAACATTTACTTGTTCAGAGATAAATTTAGGTGTTGTAACAGTGTCCACTAAATACACTATACTATGATAGTTAATGCCACTATGCTCACTTAACCCAATTTCACAAGTACGACTATTGGAAACACCTTGCTTACAATGCTTAACAGCATCTTTAAGACGACGCAAAGAATGTGCATTGAGTTCTGGTGTATTAAATCCTTTATCACCCGCAAATCCACAACAATGAATATCTTCAGGAATAACCACTTGTTTTGTAGTACAACTTCTTACAATATCTAAAAATGCTTGATTTTCAGCCAAATGTTGGCTACTACAAGTGATATGTAACGCAATATCTTCTTCTATAGGATGAAATTCTAAACGCTCTAATAAAAACTTATGAATAAATTCTACTGAATCATAAACATTTAGATTAATTCCCCGTGCTTTAACTGCCTCTATCACGTGTAAACTGCAAGAGCTTGTATCCATATAGATTGGATCTTCACCATTACGGCTGGCGACAAGCAAGGCTTCTATTAACTCATTTATTTTTTTGGTAGCTTGCTCGGGATACCCTTTAGACTCAAACGGTTGACCACAGCAAAGATCATTCACCCATTCTGGCAAGACCACTTGATAACCTGCTTTTTGTAAAAGCTGTTTAGTTTTATCCACTAATTGCACTTGATTAATATCTTTAACAGCAGGCCCCATCATCCGAGATACACAAGTAGTAAAGTAAACTACTCGAGGACGATTATCTGTTTGTGGTGGTACAAATCTTAACGGTTCACCTGCTGTAGGCATTGCATTAGACCAACGAGGTATATGATTAAAACTTAACTTACGCAAGCCATGAGTAATTCCTTCCATCATTGGAGTACCCAATATATGCTGTGCTTTAGCAGCTACAGTAAAAGTAAAACGTGCTCCTTTTAATGCAGTTGCAAAATGATTATCTATCCAATTAGCCATTTTGGTATGAGTTACTGTATCAGCACGTAACTTTCTGATTAAGTCGCCTGTATTAATTTCTAATGGACAACGCATACCACATAAACCTGTAGCAGCACATGTTTCAACACCATAATAATGGTACTGTTTTAATAACTCACTAACATCTTCCCCTGCTCGTTTTCTAGCTTGAATATCACGCCAAATTACAATCCGTTGACGTGGAGATAAGGTTAAATCTTTAGCAGGGCAAACAGGTTCACAAAAACCACATTCCATACAACGGTCAACTAACTCATCAGCTGCAGGTAATGGTTTTAAATTTTGTAAATGTATCTCTTTATTTTTAGATAATACAACATCAGGGCTCAGAATGTGTTTAGAGTCAAAAAGCCGTTTAATCTTCCACATTAACTGCCAAGCCTCAGTTCCCCACTCTAACTCAACAAAGGGCGCCATATTACGACCTGTACCATGCTCAGCTTTCAATGCGCCACCAAACTCAACCGCTACTAACTGAGTAACATCATTCATAAATGCTGAATAACGTGCTACTTGCTCTGCATTACTAAAATCTTGGGTAAATACAAAATGCAAATTACCATCTAAGGCATGACCGAATAAAATAGCTTCATCATAATGGTGTTTATCAAACAACTCGATTAAACGATTTGCGCCCTCAGCCAATCGCTCAATAGGGAAAGTAACATCTTCAATAATTACCGTAGTACCTACTTTACGAACGCCTCCTACTGCTGGGAAAGTACCTTTACGGATAGCCCATAACTTGCTATATTCCGCAGGGTTTTGAGTAAAATCTATTTTTTGCTCAGTAGGAAACTGCTTAATAGACTCCATAATTTGCTTTAACTGCTCATTTAATAAGCTAGGACTCACTGCCCGTGACTCTATTAATAAGGCACAAGCATTATCTGATAAGGTTTTTACCCATTCTGGTAAGCCCGGTTTATTTTCTACCGAACGTAAACTACGACGATCAAGCATCTCCACAGCTGAAACTGGCTGTTGTTTTAAAATAGGTACAGCTTTACAGCAAGTTTCAATATCTGGGAACACAATAAAGGCACTGGCCTTAAAAGGATGTTCAGGTACTGTGTTATAAGTAACTGCACTAATAAAACCTAAAATACCTTCAGACCCCACCATAATATGCTTTAAAATATCAATAGGCTCATCATAATCCACCAATGCATTAATAGATAAGCCTGTGGTGTTCTTTAAACGGTATTTATGGCGAATTTTATCCGCCAACTCCGTATTAGCACGAGTATCTTTGGCTAATTGTGCTAACTCTTCTAATAACCAGTTATGAGTTTGTTTAAAAGCTTCTACACTCTCAGGATTTTCGGTATCTAGTACCGTACCATCAGCTAATACAACGCGAATATCTTGAATCGTACTATAACTATTCTGAGCAGTACCACAACACATACCACTGGCATTATTGGCTAAAATACCACCTATTTTACAGGTATCAATAGAGGCTGGATCAGGCCCTATTTTTTGACCATAAGGCAATAACCATTTATTGGCCTGCGCACCTATCACTCCCGGCTGTAAACGAATCTGTAAACCATCATTACGGATATCCTTACCATTCCAACTATCACCTAATACCAATAACACAGAGTCAGTAGAAGCTTGTCCAGATAAACTAGTGCCCGCAGCCCTAAAAGTAACTGCAACTTGCTCTTTATAAGCAGCCTTTAAAATAGCTACTATCTCTTCCTCACTTTCAACACGAATTACTAACTTGGGGATTAAGCGGTAAAAGCTAGCATCTGTTCCATAAGCCAAAGTAGTCATCGGATCTGTAAAACGACGACTTTCTGGTATCAATAAATTAACAGCATGGAGGAAATTATTTGGCAAATTAGTCACGGTGTGCACAGTCATAGTAAAACCTATTTGTTTTGTCCATTCAGGCAATAATAAATTATTATAAAAAATACAAACTATTATATAACGGTTCTGTTCATATCATTAAAAATCTATATTTAAATAGATTTCTATCATCATTTATAGGCAAATATTACAAAATATCAATAAATCTATTAGAATACTATTCTACTAAAAACTAACTAATTATAAGAAGAGACTTTATGGATCAAAGCAGTTATGGCAAAAAGATTTTATCAATATTATTTATAATCACTATTGCACTGCAAGCAGCAAGTGTATTTTTACAAGGTACTTATAATATTATTATTCTAGCAGCATGTTTAATAATAGGTTTTCTTATTTGGCGATTTCTAACTGATAAACATACACAACAATTTATAGAATTAGAAGTGACTGAACGTGCTTCCCATTTAATTGGTGCTTTACAACAGGCTATTGCTCAAAAAGTATTAGAAGAACCATTATTAGCATCCCAAAATACCAATCCTCGTCAACTTAATACAAGATTACATATCTCCTCACTGTACTTACTACTCTGTATTGTTGGTATTCGCCAATCAAAAGGTAAAGCAAACTATACATCTAGCAAACAATTTAATAACTTACTAGAACATACAACACCTACCTTACAAAAAGTATATCTCACACGTGGCACTAAGAAAGAACGAATTCCTGAATTAACTAAAAATAATTATCAACAGATAAAACAATTAATTACTAGTTATTGTAACTATACCAAAAAATACAATAGTGACCCAACCTTACCTATCCAAGCATGGTTTGAAGAAAAAAGCCGTATTAATTTATCAGACCAATCCTATATTTTCAGAAATTTAAGCGAGCATGCTGTTGATGAAACTGAAATACAGTTAATAAGGGAACTATGTCGCCCTAAAAAACATACTAAAGTACTTGAAAAAATTAGAGATAAGACAGAAACATTTATGGGGCTTATCAACCAATCTAAACGATCTGTTTTACAACAACAGGGCAATGAGATATTAGACTACCACTATATTGAGCAATACCTATCTGCTTTTCTATTAATTTTTGGCTTAATTATTATTAAAGAATCTAATGGTAATGCTAGCTATATGCAGGGTATTGAATACCAGGCCTTAAAAAATAAAGCCTCAACAATTATTAAGTCAATGATTTTAAATAGCCGTCATTTAGGTGTAGAGTCATTAGATCAAAAACAAATTGAAGAACTTATTGGCTTTATGGATAAACAATTGCCTTCTGTAGAAATGGCCTGTTTAGATTATTTCAAAGCAGCCCAAGGACAAATGCAAACACCTGAAATATACCTTCTGGAATGGTTTAAAACAACCACTAATACCAGTTTAACAGGCAAAACTAATCTACCCTTTACATTAAATCAGTATGTACAACAAATTCTATCAATAGATTCAAAAGAATAAATAGCAAATTAATTTGAATTAGACAAAAATAAGGTATTTAGACAAAAAAACTAGCGATAACAAAGCATCGCTAGTTTTTTAGATTAGAACAAATAGAACTATAGTTTTGTTTCCACATAAGCTTCATCACGAAGCTGTTGTAGCCAAATTTGTAATTCCTGATCATATTTACGACCATAAAGAATATTCATGGCTTGTTGTTTACGGTATTCTGCACTGTTATCTGTAGAACGACGACCTTCTACTTGTAGGATATGCCATCCGTAACGACTTTTAAATGGTTGTGATATCTGACCTACAGGCAACTCATCCATTACCTTACGGAACTCAGGTACTAATGTACTAGGATCAATCCAATTTAAACTTCCCCCCCGGTGTGCAGAACCAGGATCATCCGAGAAGCTTTTAGCCAACTGAGCAAAATCTTCCCCAGCCATAATACGTTGATATAAACGATCAGCTAATTTTTTAGTGTCTTCTTCACTACGTATTTGACTTGGCTTTAATAAAATATGGCGAACACTGGTCTCATCTTGTAAATGAGCTGCTCCACCTCTTTTATCCATTACTTTTAAGATGATTAAACCACCTGGTGTACTGACAGGCTGTGTAAAATCACCTACTTTCAAACCATGTATTAACTGGTCAAATGGTGGTGGTAATTGTGCTGCTTGACGCCAACCAATTTCTCCACCCTCTAGCGCTTTATCACCACTAGAGCTAGTCATCGCTAACTTAGCAAAATCAGCACCATTTTCTAACTGTCGATAAATATCAGTAGCTTTTTGTTCTGCTTTTTGGATTTCAGCATAAGAACTTCCCTGAGATACAGGAACTAAAATACTGGCTAAATAATATTCTTCTGATAATTGAGCTTTACCTATTTCAGAATTTAAAAAGTTTTTAACTTCCTGATCAGTAATACGTATTTTCTCACCAATCACTCGTTGCCGCACACGATTAATAAGAATTTCTCGACGAATCTGATCTCTTAAGGCAGTCAACGATAATCCTTCATTTTGTAAAACCTTTTTAAACTGATCCATGTTTAAGTTATTACGTTTTGCCACATCAGCAACCGCTTGATTAACTTCTTCATCATCAGCTGTAATACCATAACGGTTAGCCAATTGAATTTGTAAATCCTCAACAATCAATCTATCTAGTACTTGTTTTACCAAAACATCCTGTGGTGGCAAATCACCACCACGCTTAGATACAGTCTGAACAACCTCTTCTACCCTACTATCTAATTGACTTTTCATGATGACATCATCATCAACAATAGCAATTACACGGTCTAAACTTTTTACTTGTGCAGAGGTGAACCCAGAAAAAACTACTAATACTGAGAATAATACCAGCCAAAAATTAGAAACTTTGATCTTCACGTTTACGATAACCCTCAATACCTTTATCTAGGAAACCATTAGCACCGCTGCCATAAACATTACCTAACCCTTTAAACACTATTTGGAAGAAAATGCCTCGATCAGATGTACTATTAGTACGACTTAGAATACTCTCATCATATTTTTGCCAATAACGTCCCACTACACGGAACTGCCAACAACAACTATCATACTCAATACCACCAAATGAGTCCAAAGTACGATTACGGTTATAGTCATATTGCCAGCGTCCAATTAAACTCCAGCGCGGAATAATTGGCCAGATAAAAGATGTATCAGCTTGTTTTATCTTATAGTAATCTTTAATAGTATCATTTCGCCAAGCACCATACTGATAATAATGACGAGTCATATCACCAGACTGCTGCCACTTACTTGTCCACCAATTATAAGCTACATTATCATCACGATAACGGAAACCTATATTAAATATCTTATTAAGATTACTTTCTGGTTGATAATGTAACATCACACTACCAGACTCTGTCTTACTATCTTCAGGACTCCAGTTGTAATCTGCTGATAATCGCCAATCACGATTGAAACGATACAAATATTGTAAAGCAATGGGCGATGTATCATTAGTAGCTAAGTTTCTTTGCCGCCAATCAATACCTGGCATTTGCACTTTACGGTCTTTAAAGTAATAAGCTTGCCCAACACTTACACGTTGACGCTCAAAACCATTATCTTCTAACAAGCGGCTCGTTAAGCCTAAAGAGACTTGATTAGTATCACCTATGCGATCACGTCCTGAGAAACGATTCGTTCTAAATAAGCTATCATAGCCAAATGGAGTTTCTGATGTATCAAAAATAGGGATATCATTTTGTTTTTCATAAGGTACATAGAGATACATAGCACGTGGTTCTAAAGTTTGTTTAAAGTTAGTACCAAACCAATTTACCTTACGATCAAAATATAAACCTGAATCTACTTTATAAATGGCTACCCCACGATCAACACTATTCTTAAAGCGTTGTCCTTCTGCTAACATTTGTTGTTTACCTTTATGATCCAAATCTAAATCATAATTGGTATAAGCATATTGCACAGAAGGTGTAATGTAACCCCAAGAAGCTTTCATTGGTAAGCTAACTTCAGGTGCCACATAAGCACGATTACCATTTGCCCTCATCAATCCTTGAATTAAATAATCTGGATGATAAGTCATGTATTGCAAATCAGGATCGGATTGATAGTTAAAATTATCATAGGTTTTATTTTCTAAGTCACGATCAAAACGTACATACTCAGCATCATAATCAAAGTTTAAACCACCCGGAGTAAAGGGTAACTTACCTGTTAAAGTTAACTGAGGTAAACGATCATAGGCTGTAATGCTACTTATTGTAGCCATTTGGTAAGCATGCACATTAATAGCAGCAGTAAAACTATCGCCACGATAAGTTAATTTACCTTTTTGATTCACATAAGCCTGGCTATTTACCCCATTACTATTAATATCCAAATCTTCAAAGTAGAAAGGATCACTAATACGAGTAAAATCTACCTCTGCTAACCAACGTGAATTCATACCTGTTGTATTTTGCCAGCTATACATCCAACGATTACGCGTATCCTCACCATAAACTTTACGGTCTTCATCAATATCACCATTATCATTCAAATAAGCAGCAGCAAATTGCCCTTGACTGCTTTCTGTTAAATAACGAAACTCACCTTCCATCAATAAACCACGTTTAGTCATTAGTTGTGGATAAAGGGTAAAGTCATAATTAGGCGCTAAATTAACATAATAAGGTGCTAATAACGTGAAACCATTGTCGCCGCTGGAACTAAAGCTAGGCATTAAAAAACCGGTTTGACGACGTTTATCAATAGGGAATGAAATATAGGGCGAATACATTACCGGAATATCTTTTACCCTTAAGGTAGCATTAGTGGCTGTACCACGGCCTGTGTCACGATTTAAAACAACATTATTACCACGAATTGTCCAAGTATTATCACTTGGCTCACACCGTGTAAAAGTACCATCTTTTAAGCGAATCAGACCATCAGAACTACGCTTGATATAACGAGCATTACCACGATAATGGGTTTGATGTACCACAAATTCTGCATTTTCAACCTGCGCTTCACCTTCTGACAACTTAACTTCAGCGCTATCGCCAACAACTAATGCACCAACATCACGTAACTTAACATTACCAGACAAGGTACCAATATTATCAAGACGGGATAAATCGGCTTGGTCTGCTTCTATTTGCAAAGAACCTTGTTGTAGAACCACATCTCCTGCCAAAGTGCCCACTTGATTTTCTTGATTATAACTTGAGGTATTAGCAGCAATATAAGTGGGTGCCTCATCTATAGGAGTCTTATCATTCATGCCCACACGATTTGGTTCAATATAACTACCTTCACAATACATACCGATTTCAGCAAGTTGTGCAGGTGTTAATTGATCTCTTGGTACCCAGTCAAGATGGCTATAGTCTTCACTACGACTAGTTAAGACACGTCCTTTATTTTCAGTTGCTAAAGGTGTTGTTGCCTTAGTAGTTTTTTTACCATCTGCTTTAGCTACAGTTACAGTAGGGTCTACAGAAGTAGTAGGACGTGGTGGCAAACTGGCGGAACGTTCAGCTGTAGAACAATCCCATCCACCAGATGCAGAAGGACGGCAAGCAAACTGATTATTATCAGCAAAAGTAACTGGTGCAAAGGCCAAAGGCTGCAATAACAAAAAGCTGCCAGTTACTAACAAAGGTATTTTTTTGTGAAAAACGGTAGTTTTAACTGCCATCTTAAAATAATCCAAAATTCCTATAGCCCAAAATCAGGCAAATATACTCTCGATGATCGAGCAAAGATAGTGGATAATAAAGCATCATTACGTTAACTGCTAGCCCTTTTGGAGAAGCAATTTATGAATAACGACTTACGTCTAGCCCAATTAACCACTTGGCTATCCTCTCTAACCCTTGATTTACCCTTCTTCAAAGGCAAACTAAATGAAGGTGACATATTATTAACAGCGGCTAGTAGTGATGCAAGTTTTCGTCGTTATTTTAGACTTTACTTAAATAATCAATCACTAATAGTGATGGATGCCCCACCGCCACAAGAAAATAAAAATTGCCAACCCTTTATCAAAGTAGCTGGCTTACTTGCCAAACAAGGATTAAATGTTCCACAAACTCTAGCTGCTGATCTTGAGCAAGGTTTTTTATTGCTATCAGACCTCGGCACCCAAACATGGCTAGAAATACTTACTGAGCAAAATGCAGATAAACTATTCCCACTTGCCATTGATAGCTTAATTAAGCTGCAACAAGCGCCTTTATCCACTGAGCTTCCTGAATATAATGAAACTCTTTTACAAAGAGAATTATTACTCTTTCCTGAATGGTACCTTAACAAACATTGTAACATTGTCTTTACAGAAACTCAGCAACTACTATGGGAAAAAATTTGTAAAAAACTCATTGACAGTGCTTTACAACAGCCAAAAGTGCTTGTACACCGTGACTATATGCCACGCAATTTAATGTTCAGTAACATTAATCCAGGGGTATTGGATTTCCAAGATGCTGTTTATGGGCCAATTACTTATGATATTACCTGTCTTTTTAAAGATGCTTTTATTAGTTGGCCGCAAACAAAAGTGGAACAATGGTTATTACACTATTGGCAGCAAGCACAGCAACAAGGTATTACTATTCACAATAATTTTGATGACTTCTTATTAGCCAGTGACTTAATGGGAGTACAACGCCATCTTAAAGTAATTGGGATTTTTGCTCGGATACGACATAGAGATAATAAACCCCGTTATGTGCAAGATGTACCACGCTTTTTCAACTATATTAATGAAGTGATTAAACGTCGTCCCGAACTTAATGACCTTAAAGATCTATTAAACCAACTTTCATTACCCGAGAACAAACAATGAAAGCAATGATACTTGCTGCTGGTAAAGGTGAACGTATGCGTCCTCTTACCTTAACCACACCTAAACCATTAATTCCTGTGAATGGCATACCTCTTATTGAATATCATATTAAAGCATTGGCTAAAGCAGGTTTTACAGAATTAGTCATTAACCATGCTTGGTTAGGCCAACAAATAGAAAATTATCTGGGTAATGGCGAACAATTTGGTGTATCTATTCGGTATTCAGCGGAAGGAGAACCTTTAGAAACAGGAGGCGGAATTTTAAAAGCATTACCTCTTTTAGGTAACCAACCTTTTTTAATAGTCAATGGTGATATTTTTTGTAACTACCCTTTTATACAACTAAAACGCTCTATTAATCATCTAGCTCATTTAGTATTAGTTAATAATCCACAACATGTGGCTAATGGTGACTTCGCTCTCACTCAAGATAATATTGTATTAAATGAAGCTGAACAAAAATATACTTATTCAGGTATAGCTATTATTAACCCAAAACTTTTTGCCAACTGCGCTGAAAAAGCTTTTAAATTAGCTCCACTGTTAAGAGAAGCTATGCAACAGCAACAAGTAACTGGTGAGTTATTTACAGGTGATTGGGTAGATGTAGGAACTGTCGAACGTCTTAAACAAATAGAAGCTAAGCAAAAGCAGCCAAAAGAATGAAGGTCATTTCCCTTCATTCTTATGAAAATATTACAAATAAATATAACCTTCTAAATAAAGAACGCCTTTTCCTTCAATCACTACTCGATCACCTTTAACCTCACATAATAACTTACCGCCTCGCGCAGAAGCCTGATAAGCAGATAGTTGGGTCTTATTTAATTGCTCTGCCCAATAAGGAGCTAATCCTGTATGAATCGAACCTGTTACTGGATCTTCATCAACACCATGATTAGTTGCAAAAAAACGTGAAACAAAATCATATTCTTTACCAGGTGCTGTGATCGTTACAGAATAAGGATCCAGCTGACAGAGTTGCTCACCATTAGCCACTACATCACGTACCTGTTGCTCATTCTCATAAATAGCAAAATAGGCTTGAACGTTACGCACCACTCGCTGTGGCTTTATACTTAGCCCCGCTAACAACTCCTGTGGTGGATTATCAATTACCTCAGTAGGTTTTCTATTAGGAAAATCCATCTGTATAAAACCATTCTCTCCCTTATAAATAATTAATTGCCCTACTTGCTCAGTGGTAAACACTACTTCATTTAATGATTCATTTTCATGGAATAAAACAAAAGCACTGGCTAAGGTAGCATGGCCACAAAAAGGTACTTCTACGGTAGGAGTAAACCAACGAATATGATACTTATTACCTGTAACCTGTTTAATGAAAGCAGTTTCTGCTAAATTATTTTCAGCTGCAATCTGCTGCATTTGAGACTCAGACAACCACTCTGCTAATGGTATAACTGCCGCAGGATTGCCTTGAAATAGCGTATCAGTAAATGCATCTACCTGAAACATTTTTAATTTCATTATTGTTTTCTCCACTCAAGTTTTACCATTAAATACTCTCTGTTATCATTGCTAGGAATATATACCAGCATAATGCTAAAATAAAGCGTTCTATCTACTTTAAATCACTATGAAAGAAACTGATAATATTTTTGCTACTGCTCTGGAAAAAGTGCCTGATTTCGTTTTTAACGAAGATGTCGTAAACGTTTTTCCAGATATGATCAAACGATCTGTACCCGGCTACCCTACTATTGTAGAAAATATTGGGGTAATCGCTGCGCAATATGCTCAACCCTATAGTTTACTGTATGACTTAGGTTGTTCCTTAGGCGCAGTAACTCAAGCTTTGCGCCGTCATGTAAAACAACCAGACTGTCGTATTCTAGCGATTGATAACTCAGCACCTATGGTACAGCGCTGCCAAGAGTATTTAACTGCACAACAAGCCATGTACCAAGAACTTGTGCCTACACAAGTAATACAAGATGACATTGTAACTATGGATTGGCAAGCAGCTTCTGTAATTACTATGAATTTCACTTTGCAGTTCATTAAGCCTGAGCAGCGTTTAGAAATACTTAAAAATATTTATAACATTCTTGATAAAAAAGGCGCATTATTACTTTCCGAAAAAGTTCGCTTTGATGACAGTCATGCACAACATATTCTCAATGATTTACATTTGGCATTTAAAAGAGCTAATGGCTACAGCGAACTTGAAATAGCTCAAAAGCGTACAGCTATTGAAAATGTAATGAAAATAGATACACTTGCTATTCACCAGCAAAGGCTACATGATGCTGGTTTTTCCAAAGTAACTGTCTGGTTTCAATGTCTTAACTTTATTTCTCTTATTGCCTTACCATGATTGACTTAACTGACTTAATACCCCTCTTAGCAAAAACCAATCTACAAGCATGGGCACGCCAACTACCCCAACTAGTAGAAAAGAGACTAGCTAGAGAACATGGTGACTTACCTCGCTGGCGAGCTGCTATCGCGGAACTACCAGAACTTAATGTTGAACATATCGAATTAGCCAAAGAGTTTGCTATTAACGGCGCTATTTCTGAACAACAACACACCCAACTAGAACAAGCCTTACGCAAACTAATGCCTTGGCGTAAAGGTCCTTTCAAAACATTCAATACCTTTATAGATACCGAATGGCATTCTGACTGGAAATGGAATAGAGTTAGTCCCCATCTTAATCTACAAGATAAACATATTTTAGATGTAGGTTGTGGCAATGGTTATTACCAATGGCGTATGTTAGGCGCAGGTGCAAAATATGTATTAGGCATTGACCCTAATTTACTCTTTATGTGCCAATTTTTAGCCATCAAAAAATACCTTCCTGATTTACCTGTATGGACATTACCTTTTACCTTAGATGACTTTCCCCAACAGTCAGAAAGTTTTGATGTAGTATTCTCAATGGGTGTACTGTATCATCGTCGCTCCCCTATTGATCACTTGCTTGAGTTAAAAGACTGTCTTGTAAAAGGTGGGCAGTTAGTTTTAGAAACACTCATTATTGAGGGTGATGAACAACAAGCATTAGTTCCAGAAGATCGTTATGCACAAATGCGTAATGTATGGTTTTTGCCTTCAGTTCCCGCTTTAATACTGTGGTTAAAACGTGCTGGCTATAACAATATTCGCTGTGTTGATATCAGTCAAACCACTATTCAAGAACAGCGATCAACTGACTGGATGACTTTTCAATCGCTACCAGACTTTCTAGACCCTAATGATCACAACTTCACTATAGAAGGATTACCAGCACCTAAACGTGCTGTGATACTGGCTAATAAATAATTACTGTTAATATCTTGTAGTACAATAGTATATGACTATTTCGTTATTATTTTATAGTATGATTAAGTACTAAGTTAATTACTATTAAAGTAATTAGTGTTTATTCAAATTTAATGATTACTAACAGGTATTGTTATGAAAAAAATTTCTGCTCTTTGCCTTTCCACTGTATTAGGTTGTGCAAGCTTTTATGCATTAGCTAATGATAATACGCCTACTCAAGCAACTAATGCTAAACCAGCGCAAACAGATGTAAAAGCTCCACAAAAGGAAGAGCAAGGCATGAAACCTAAGGCATTAAAAGATGTTGCGCCTTATCCAGAAGCAACTGAAAACCAAAAACGTTATGCTATTTTCTTAGAGCCTAAACAGGATGAACAAAACTACAAAGTTGAACTTGTATTTGGCAAAAAAATTATGATTGATAGCTGTAACCGCTATATGCTTGGCGGTAGTGTTGAAGAGAAAGATTTACAAGGTTGGGGTTATAGTTATTATGTAGTAGAACAAGTAGGCCAACCTGCCTCTACAATGATGGCTTGCCCTAATAATGATAAACATGAAGCGTTTGTCCCAATGACAACTCAAACATTTACGCGCTATAACAGTAAATTACCTATCGTAGTTTATGCGCCTAAAGATGTTGAAGTTCGTTATCGTGTGTGGTCTGCCCCTGAAGAAACAACCCTAGTAGAAGCACAATAAGCTCTTTTATATAAAATAAAGCCTGTTAAATCCTAACAGGCTTTTTTATGCAAAAACATAGCTCCTTATCATTAGTAATCTACTACCTATTCATTATATAAAAATACCCTAAATTCTATACAATAATAATATATTATAAATCCTGTTATAATCATTAAATAAAGCAGTATTAGAAAGGAATTTATTATTTACATTTAACAACTAAATATAAGTTATTACATGAAATCCACCAAAATAAAAAGCTTTTCAAGTCTACGTAAACTTTATCCGTTTATGGTAGCATTTTTTATTTTCATCATTGGTTATACAGGTATTCATTTTTATGCCTATACAAAAGGGCAAAATTTTACTTCTGAGACTAATCACATAGTAACTAGTAAAATAGATGATCTACTGACTTCTCTTCACTCAACTACTATTACAGTTCTACCCCTTATAGAACTTGACTGCGAAACAATCAAGCCTATCTTAGAAGAAATTGTTGCTAAAAACCATAGAATAAAAGCCATTAATTTACTTAAAAATGAGAAACCTTATTGTTCGTCTGAGAACAATATAGATGGTACAAATTCAACTAATAATACAAAGCTATTATTGCAGCAACATACACCAGATACAGCTCTCATGCTGTTAGATAACGATATTGTCTTAGATCACTCAGTAGACACTACAAAAAGACATCGTATAATTATTACTGTTGTTAGTTTTGAAGCACTAAAAGAGATTTTAACCCCTAGGATTCCTACTCAAATCATTACATTAAAACTAGATGACCATACCATTACTTATCACAGCATAGATAAAGAAACACCAACGATCTATCAACCAATTGAGGAAAAATCATATATTGGTTATAACTATACAATTGAAACTGGCTATATATATCCATTAAATTTACAAATTTTATTTTATTTTCATGGTATACCCTTATTATTAGTTATTCTGCTAGCTTTTTTCTCATATTTTGTCACTCGTTGGTTTCTTAATAATATTTCAAGCACCTACTATGAATTAAATACAGCTATCAATAACAATCAAATCAAACCTTACACGCAACCTATCTTTAGTGTTAAAACTGGTGAACTAACAGGTATAGAAATATTAGCACGTTGGCATCATCCACAAATGGGTATAATCAGTCCAGACACTTTTATTCCTGTGGCTGAAAAAACAGGATTAATTATCCCTTTAACTCAAAAGCTAATGAAAGAAGTAGCACAAACATTAGCTCCTTTTAGTTCTAGTATTTCTTCAAACTTTCATATTGGTTTTAATATTTCTCGACAACACTGTGAAAACTTACAATTAATAAACGATTGTAAACAATTCTATAAACAAGTTAATAATGATAAAATTGTACTAGTTGTTGAAATAACTGAGCGTGAACTAATAGAGGTAACAGATACTACTAAACAATTATTTAGAGAGTTACACAAACTTAATGCCAAAATTGCTTTGGATGATTTTGGTGTTGGCAATTCTAACCTTTCCTATCTTTACGATTTTGCCATTGACTACTTAAAAATAGATAAAAGTTTTATCTCACGTATTGGCTCAGATGCTCTTTCTAAAAATATTCTAGACGCAATCATCGAAATTGCTCAAAATTGTAAATTAGAATCTTGCGCGGAAGGCGTTGAAACTGAAGAGCAAGCTAATTATCTAAAAGAAAAAGGGGTTACCTATCTACAAGGATATTTTTTCTCTCCTCCAATCCCTATCAAAGACTTTATCCAAAGCCCATATTTTAAAAGTCAACTCAACTAATCTGTATATTTTTTCAATAAATATAGAGATAGAACAATAAATTAACTATAAAATTCAAATAATATCTGCCATCACCCATTCAGGCGAGTGTAATTAGCATGGAACTTTCAAGAAAAAAAAATTTTGCTATTTTACGAAAACTTTATCCCTTTATAACAGCTATTTTTACTGGACTCATAGGATATACAGGTATTTTCCTATATGCAAAATATCAAGGGCGAGCATTTTCAACACAAACTAACTATATGGCTATCAGTCATATAGATGAAATAATGGCCTCCATCTATACTATTGCAACAACTACTCTGCACCTTACAGACACAGATTGTAAAACTACTCGTCCGCTATTAATGGCAATTGTAAAGAATAATCCTGAAATCAAATCTATTGATTTAATAAAAAATAAACAATTTTTTTGCTCATCAGATAATCAATTTGTTGCTAAACAGTACTTTAATAATCTGGATCGTATACCTAAAGTCTCTTATATTTTATTTAACCAAGTTTTTGATATGCCTTATCCCAATAATAATAAGGAAAATAATGCTGTTATTATGGTTATAGATGATCAAGAAATTAAACATATTCTTGAGCCCCGACTTGATACACAGCTAGTCACTTTAAAATTAGACAATACAAATATTACTTACCAAGGAGTTACCCCTTATACAAAAAACTATTACACTGTTAAAACTCCGTCACTTGGACAAACACCCTATATAATAGAAACCTCCTATATTAGCCCACCCACCATAGGAGTATTACTTTTTTATTATGGCAAACACTTTTTTATTGTCACTTTATTAACAATCATTTGTTATTTTTTTACGCGTTGGGTAATAAAAAATATATCTGGATCCTATTATGAATTACATATGGCTATTCGAGATGAAAAAATAAAAGCTTATATTCAACCACTTTTTAGAGCAGAGGATTATCAAATAATAGGGGTCGAAGTTTTATCACGTTGGCATGACTCTAACTCAACTATCATTATGCCTGATACCTTTATACCTCTTGCTGAAAAAACAGGGCTTATTATTCCAATGACCCAATTAATTATGAAAGAGGTAGCCACTACCCTAGCTCCTTATGCCAAAAAATTACCTGATAATTTTCATATTGGGTTCAATATTTCATGCTTTCATTGCAAAGATTTAGAATTTATAAATGACTGCAGAAGGTTCTTTAAACATTTAAGAACCAACAAAGCAACCCTAGTCATAGAAGTAACTGAACGAGAACTTATTGAAGTAAATGAGACCACTAAACTATTATTTAAAGAACTTCATACCTTAAATGCCAAAATTGCTTTAGATGATTTTGGTATAGGTAACTCAAACCTAAGCTACTTATATGATTTTTCAATAGATTATTTAAAAATAGATAAAAGTTTTGTATCACGTATTGGATCAGATGCTCTTTCAAAAAATATTTTAGATAGTATTATAGAAATAGCCCATAACTGCAAATTAGAGTCCTTTGCTGAAGGTATTGAAACAGAAGAACAAGCTAACTATTTAAGAGAAAAAGGGGTGCGTTTTCTACAAGGATATCTACTAGGAAAACCTATGCCTATTAATGAATTTATTAAAACAAAGCACTTTCAGCAATTAATTACCTCTTCACTATAATAAAGCCCTAGGCAAACAAGTTAAGCAACCTATTAATTCATACTTTTATGAATAATAGCCAACAAAAGTTATGAATACCTAAACATATAGTGAACGGCATCACACTTAAAGAAACTTATAATAAAAAACATAGACCAAAGTATAGTATACTCATATAAACGACTTAACTTCCTAATTTTATTTGGATATTTCGATTAAGTCAGCCGTAATTATCGGAGTATTATCCTAAATGTATTATACAAAGTTTGTTAGAGCACCTTCTAGTGCTCTATTGTATCCGCTTTTGCTACTAACAATTGTAAACCCTGCGCTTGCAAGGTTAGCCAATCAAATTTCAGAAAATGAAGTTGTTACTCACCCAGGTGTATATGCCTTTAACCATGACTATATTAATGCCACTATTCAAGATGGTGGACAATTAGTATTACTCCCAGGTTGTAATAATAATAACTGTAATCCTGATAGTAATGAATATTTTTATGCTACGGCTGAAAATGCCACTGTTACAGGACAAGGTAGTGAGTTACGGGTTGGCGGTACAGCAAACAATACCACAGTAGAAAATGGTGGTAGGGTTATGGTTGGCCAAGCTGGTTTTGGTGCATTTGTTGATGACAGTATAGATTGGGATATATTCCCAGCAGAACTTACTAATACCACTGTAAAAAATGGTGGTACAGAAATGGTATTGGCTGGAGGTATATCTACCGGCTCTATAATTGAAACAGGCGGCAAACAATACGTTTACTTAGAAACAGGTAATGTCAATACCAATGCAACCCAAGGTGGCACAGCCATAGACACCTTGATTAATGGTGGTCGGCAAAACGTTTATGGTACTGGTGCCAAAGCCATTGGTTCAATTATTAACAATGGTGGCTCTCAATTTATTTATAACACCAATTTCGCCACTCAAAATGGTGGTGGCTATGCAGAAAACACTACTATTAATAATGGCATGCAGTCTGTTTATGGCATAGGCTCACAAGCCCATAAAACAACTATTAATAGTCAAGGTGTACAATATGTCTATGCCAATGGGCTAGTCACTTATACAACTATCGATGGTGGTATACAAAAAGTTTATGCTAGTAGTAATGGTGCTGGTAAAGCAGAAAACACCACCTTAAATAGTGGTAGCCAATATGTTTACAGCAATGGATTAGCTACTGATACTACTGTTAATGGCGGTACACAACAAGTATATAGTGGTGGCCTAGCAACCAATACTACAGTGAACAATGGTGGTGCACAAAAAGTACAGAATACTGGTTCTATAGCCACTAACAACGTTATTAATACTGGTGGTTTACAACAAGTTTGGGGAAGTGGACAAGTCATTAATAATACTATTAATACAGGTGCGTCACAGGTTGTAAATAGTGCTGGCATTATTAAAGATACAACCGTAAACGGTGGTTACACCAGTATATATGATGGTGGTATCTCACAAGGTACTCTAGACATCACCAATCAAGGTACATTAGCAATACAAAGCTCTGCTAGCCAAACCTCTAATATTGCCAATGCGACTATTGACAGTCAAAGTAATTTAAAACTAATTGCTAACACTGCTTTATCAGGATCAGGTAATAGTTTTGTTAATATTACCAACTTAGAAAATAATGGTGTCGCTTCATTTGGTGCCGTACAACTAGGTACTAATATTCCTGTGAATAGTTTTGATCCTGTTACCTTAAATGTAAACAGTTTAAAAGGTAATGGTATCTATGCTATGCAAGCGGATATTGGTAACCAAATTGGTGACCTAATTAAAGTAAATCAATTAGATGCTAATAGTAATAATCAACTATTCATTGCTAATAATGGAGCATCTACTGCTCAAGTAACAGATAAACTGACTGTAGTAGAAACTACCAGTGGTGGCAATGCCAACCAATTCAGATTATACAGCCGAGTTGAACAAGGTGGTTACGAGTTCGGTTTACGTCAAGAAGGCAATAACTGGGTACTTTGTGCAGATGCTAATTGTAATAGAGGACCTGTTAGCCCTGGTGGCGGTGGTAAATTAACTACTACCGCACAAGCAGCAGGTAACTTTATGAATACCAGTTACCTAATGAGCTACATTAACACCCAAAACCTTATGCAACGAATGGGCGACCTGCGTAATACAGAAAACACTAAAGATGTGGATATTTGGATGCGTGGTTTTGCGGGTAAATTAAACTCGTTTGATGGCAATCTTGGTGGCTTCGATATGAACTATCGTGGCACACAAATAGGTGCAGATAAGTTACTTAACCTTTCAACAGGAGCTCTCCGTGTTGGTGTTGCAGCTGGTTATACGGATGCCAATCCTAATTACCGCGGTGGTAATGGTGGAGTACGCAGTTATAACTTTGGATTATATGGTACCTATATCACAGAAAGTGACTTCTATGTGGATACCCTCTTAAAATATGACCATATTAAAAATAACTTTAGTGTTAAAGATACTCAAAATAATAAAGTATCTGGACATGCTAGCAGTAATGGATATGGTTTATCGGTAGAAGCTGGCAAACGTTTCTTCATTCAAAACCCTAATGATGGTTTGTATTTAGAACCACAAGTACAGTTAAGCTACATGCATCAACAAGGTGATACTGTCCATGCCTCTAATGGCTTAAATATAAAACTAAGTGATTATAACTCTACTTTAGGCAGAGTCAGTACTGCAGTGGGCTATCAAGTAAAAAACACAGCTAACCCTATTAATGTTTATCTGAAAACAGGTTATGTAAGAGAGTTTACAGGTGACAATATCAGTTATCACTTAAACAACAGTAAAGAGAAACACAGCTTTAAAGGTAACTTTTGGGATAATGAGTTGGGTGTAAGTATGACTATTAATAAGCAACATACTATCCATGCAGACTTAAACTATGCCAATGGCAACCGTTTCGATAAACAACAAATCAATATAGGCTATCGATACACTTTCTAATCAACCATTTTTATCACTCTTTAGGGTACAAATTTGTACCCTTTTTTTTGCCAACTATTTATTAGAGTTTCTAATAACAGATTGCTATAATCTAGCTAATTTTAAAAATAACTTATTAACAATACTGATAATTAACTACATGATCTAATCAATACAATAATCCCTACGATTAACTAAGTAAAATATAACGTAACAGTAATAAACTAAAAATAACAGAGGAATTTAAATTGACTAAAAATAGTTCAGGTAGTTGGTATTTTGGCTGGAATATTGTAGCCGCAGCCACCCTATTAACCATGTTAACAGTAGGTATGCGGATGAGTATTGGCCCATTTTTCTTACCTATGTTACATGATCTTGGTTTTAGCCGTAGTTGGTTATCGGCCATTATTGCCATTGGTATGCTGTTTTATGGTATTGGTATGCCCATCGCAGGTTATTTAGTTAATAAATATGGCACCAGGTTTGTACTTATTTTGGGAACTATTATTGTTGTTAGTGCTTCAATCTGGACAGTGTTTGCCAATACGTTAATTAGCTTTTTTCTAGCCTTTGGTATTGTGTTATCAATAGGTCTCGCTTTTACAAGCCCTGTGGCTTTAACACCTGTATTAAGTCGCTGGTTTACGCGCAAACGTGGCATGGCACTATTCTTCTTATCAACAGGTTCAATGGCTGGTATTGCTGTAATGACGCCTGTCTTTACCTATACTATTAGTCAATTTAGTTGGCAAACTACAATGGTGGGTTATGCTATCATCTTTGCACTACTCACTATTCCTACTGCTTTACTCATTATTCGTGATGATGCACCCGAGCATACCGATTTACTGCCTGATCAAATAGCTAAAAAAGCCGCTACTAGTAAAATACATCAACCTACTGCTGCTTATGCAAATATAAGCGAGGCAATGCGTACCCTCCCTTTCTGGCAAATTTGTATAGGGCTATTTACCTGTGGTTTTAGTATGAATCTACTGGGTACACACGGTATTCCCATGCTGATAGATCACAGCTTTGATGAAACTACTAGTTCATTAGGCATTGGCTTAATTGGCTTAGTAGCTATCTTTGGTACAGTGATACTAGGTCGTATCTCAGATATATTCCAACGTCGCCACATGCTTGCCGCTATTTATTTTGTGCGGGGCTTAGGTTTTCTTGCACTAGTAATGGTAACTACTAAATGGGAACTATATACAGTAGCGGCTATTGGCGGTTTAGTATGGTCAGGTAGTATAGCACTATCCTCAGCTATTCTTGCTGATGTCTATGGTATTCGCCTAGTAGGTATTCTCTATGGTTGGGCTTACTTAGGCCACCAAATTGGCGCCATGATCAGTTCATGGTTAGGTGGTTGGGCTTATGAAGTATTCCATAACCATTGGATAGCTTTTGGTAGCGCAGGCATTTTACTGATTATTGCAGCAATTATTTCTCTATGTTTGCCTAAACAGGGAGCCAATTAGTAACTTAACTTGCCATATCAGTAGCTGACTATTAGTATAACTATGTAAACTACTAAATAATGCAGGTAACAAATTGGACACAACAAACCCTATTATATTCTGGCGTCATCCTGCTTTACCCTTTTTAGAAGTACGTGCTGTTGCTGATGGTAGAAAAGCTTGTTATCAGCAACATATGCATAGTACTTTTTCAATTGGAGCTATTACAGCAGGAACTAGCAGTTATTTTGATGGTACTATTAATCATCAAACCCAAGCTGGAACTGTTGTATTAATTAATCCTGATACAGTACATGCCTGTAACCCAATTGATGACCAACCATGGTCTTATCTTATGTACTATGTAGATATTGTTTGGTTATCTAATTTACAGCAAGAACTGGGAATTAATGATGGTCGTTTTTATCCGTTCCCACAAACCATTACCCACAATGTTGTTATCTATCAAGGATTAAAAAAACTTTATACAACGCTCTCTAACTCAGACTATGAAGTATTATATAAACAATTAGCTGTTATTGATTTCTTTTCATTATTACAACAACAAATTACCCCTATTGCTATCACAGATAAACTACCCCTACCCCATGATAAATTACAGCAGGTAGCTGATTATATTTCTGCACATTGCACAGACTCTCTATATTTAGATACTCTATGTGAACAGGTTAAACTTTCGCCTTATTACCTGATTCGTAGTTTTAAAAAATATTACGGCATGACACCCCATGATTATTTAATTAACCGCCGTATTCAATATGGACAAAATTTATTAAGACAGGGTAGCAATATTATCGATGCTGCTATGGCCAGTGGTTTTTCTGACCAAGCACACTTTCAACGTACTTTTAAAAAGCTATTATCAGCTACACCAAAACAATACCAAACTTAACTTATAAAGCTAAAAAGATAGCACTGGCTACTAATAACAATGCCATTAACTGATTAAAACGTTTTAAATAATTAGGCTTTTGCAAAAAATGTTGTAGAAAAATACCTGCATAAGCCCAACAGCCTACCGATAAAAAACAGATAATCCAATAAATAACCGCAAATTTCCAAACCAATAATGTATTACCTTGCATTGTATACGCTCCAATACCTGCCACGGCACAAAGCCATGCTTTAGGATTAAGCCATTGCATTAATGCACCATATAAAAAAGGCCTATTACTATTTCGCTGTTTACTAGTTTGTAATTGTCCATTATCAGTAAAAAATTTATAGGCTAGAAAAAGTAAAAATGCGATGCCTGCCCATTGAATAATAGTAATCAGTAATGGGTAAAGCTCTAAAATATGATGTAACCCTAAACCTATCAGCAATAATAACAAGGTATAGCCTGTAGCCTGCCCTGTTACATAAATAGCGGAAACTCTAACTCCATACTGAGTACCATAACTTAATGCCACCACATTAACAGGGCCTGGGGTAATAGAGGTTACTAACGCATAAACTGCCATGGATAAAAAAAGACTTGAACTCATTTAAATTACAACCTAAGTAAACTTTATTATGAAAGATTGTCAAATAAACTGTTTGTTGTATTGAAAAAAATTGCTTTCCTATTAAAATTAATTTATCCGTCTTGCTTAGTTATTCTTTTATGATTATTCACTCAACAACACCTTCTACCTTTGCTATCCTCTTTTCCAAGAAAGGATCAATTATTCCTATTATTTGGCGTAGAGTATTATTCACTGTATTACTGAGCTCAGTTGTTGTATTAAGCCATGGTACGCTTTACCACTATAAGATTATTATTACAGCGGCACCCTTTACTATTTGGGGGATTACCTTAGCTATCTTTTTAAGTTTTAGAAATAATGTTGCTTATCAACGATTCTGGGAAGCTAGAACATTATGGGGACAATTACTAATTAGTAGTCGTAACTTAACCAGACAACTGGTTAGTTTTTTTCCACAACTGACTAAGGAAGAACAACAAGCTATTACCAATAAAATTATTGCTTTTAGTTATGGATTACGGAATAGACTGCGGGATAATAGTCCCTTACAAGATCTAGAACCCTATCTTACTAAGCAAGAATATCAAGAACTGGAGAAGTCTCCTAATATCCCTAATAATCTCTTAAGTAAATTAGGCATAGAGTTCGCTAACGTTTGTCAAAAAACTAATACCAATGCTGTATTATTATCCAGTGTTGATCGTGAGCTAAGCCATCTTTCAGGTGTACTGAGTGGTTGTGAAAAAATAAAGAATACCCCTTTGCCTTTCCCTTATATTCTATTACTACACAGAACAGTACATATCTATTGTTTTGTCTTACCTTTCTGCTTAGTGGATAGTATTGGCTGGACTACTCCTTTTGCCGTTTGTTTTTTAGCTTATACATTTTTTGGTTTAGATGCATTAGGTGACCAAATTTCTGACCCATTTGACGCACAACAAAATGATTTACCCTTAGATGCTATGAGCCGTAATTTAGAAATTAATGTAAAAGAAATAATCGGGCAAGAACTACCTGAACCTATCAACCCAGTTGATGATGTATTAATGTAAATTTTAATGTCTACCCCTTAGTATTAAGGGGTAGACAAAGCTACTATGCTGGCCAACCAAATGACTGTGTTATGTAAATCTTATAGCCCACAGGCATTGGTAATCTATTAGCTAATACCTGATTATGATTAGTTTCAATCACATTGCCTAAACCTACTGAAGCACAATAAAGGCCTGCATTTTGATATAAAGCTCCTATTGATAATGCATCATACTTACCTTGCGAGCCTGCATAAATAAAAGTCAGTGGTGCACCACCAAAAGCGGCATAATAACTTTGCTCTAGTACTTTCTCTAGCTGATGTTGGCTAGCATTGTAACGCCAGATACCATCTGGTTTTACCACAAAAACAATCATCTGTTGATTGTTCATACTAGTAGGAGCAGTACGCCAACCATCTCGATTCATCCCCCAAGTAGCCCATAACAAATCACTTAGTGTTTGTTCTGCTATCGGCTTATCACTAAAATCACGAATCGTTTTACGTTCCGCTAATGCAAGCATTAGCGGTTTCCCACCAGTCTTATCAGGAGTAGGTAGGTTTTGAATAGATTGATTAGCTATTACAGTCATAAATAAATTTATCCCCAAAACAATAATAATCGCCTTAATTTACTATTCATCTCTTCCTTAGTATTAGTCCAACGTACCTGTATTAATTATCGGCTGTGTGCCGCGATCACTAACAATAGAAACCAATAAATTGTTCACTAATTTTGCACGTTGTTCACCCTGTAAATTAAGGGTTCCATCTTTCTCTAATTGCTCAATAGCTGTTTTAGACATATAAACAGCACCTTCCACAATAATTTGTCTAGCCGAAAGAATCGCCTTAGCTTGTTGACGCTGTAGCATTGCACTAGCAATTTCAGGTGAATAGGCCAAGTGGGTAATACGTGCTTCAATTACCTCCACACCCGCTACAGAAAGTCGCTCTTGCAATTCACGAGTCAACTCTTCAGCTACTGCCTCAGCATTACCACGCAATGAAATATCACTATCAGTAAATGTATCATAAGGATATTTAGTAGCCACATGGCGAATGGCTGTTTCACTTTGTACGGCAACAAAGTACTCATAATGCTCCACATCAAAACACGCTTTAGCTGTATCAATTACCCGATAAACCACAACTGCTGCAATCTCAATAGGATTACCATCAATATCATTTACTTTTAAAGTATTACTATTAAAGTTTCTAACCCGTAATGAAACATCAATCGATTTAGCCAATGGCACCGTCATAAAAATACCACTCTTACGAATAGTACCTAAATAAGTACCAAAGAAAATAATAACCCGTGCTTGATTAGGTTCAATAATACGCAAAGAAGTAAGCAATAAAAATGACACGAATACCAATACAGCAGCAATTACTATATTAGTAATGCTTGGTAATTGTTCGCTTAATATGGGTTTTAATAAATAAATAGCTATCCCTATAAATACTGTTAAAACAATAAAACCTGCATAAGCATTAATAACAAATGTACCACGCTCTTTCATGGCAAACTCCTTTTGTTGATATTGTTAGAATTATCACACCTAACTATAAAACTAACAACTAGTATCTGTAGTATACTAGCTTTAAAAACAAAGCCAAGGAGTATCAATCATCCACAATTTTTGATTTATCTCAGACTGTGAGTGTCGCCATATTTCAGAAAAGGTCATACCCAATACTGGATGTTTATGGAAAGGTGATAGCAAAGAAAGTGGTAATAGCACATAGGCATTTTTTAAAATACCTGTATGAGGTAACGTAATATGATCAAACTCACCTACTTGCTCGCCATACAACAATAAATCCACATCTAGTGGTAAAGACTTCTTGTTCTTATCATAACGTCCGTTATCTGCTTCTATTTTCTTTAAGATAGCACTTAATTCAAAGAGAGGTAATGAAGTAGAACCTGTTACCACCAGATTATAAAAATTACTGCTAGTAATCCCTACAGATTCACTTTCAAACACAGGAGAACATTGCATATCCTGCAATGCATTAGAAAGAGCCAATAAAGCCGCAGAAATATGCTGCTGTTGATCGATATTACTACCTAAACCTAACCAAACTTGTGTTAACGACATCCGCGTTCAATCTCCACACCTACTCCTTTCGCCGCAGGTACAGCTCCAGGTTTGGTTATTTTTAAGCTAAGCCAAGGAATATTAAATTGTTGCTGTAATAACGCTGCTAATTTCTCAGCAAAAGTTTCTACTAATTGAAACTGACTACTATCTGCAAAGGTTTCAATAACTTCAGATACCTTGGCATAATCCAATGCTTTTGTAATATCATCGCCTAGCGCAGCTTGTTTATTATTCCATGCCATTCGTAAGTCAATTATTAGACATTGTCGAATATTTCTTTCCCAATCATAGACTCCTATCACAGAGCTAACCTCAAGATTTTCAATAAAAACTATATCCACCATTACAATATCTCGCTACAATCAACAATTAGGATAGGAATAATTAACATGTTTTGGTTGTTACTACTTTTTTCATATTTATTAGGTTCTGTATCTTTTGCTATTTTACTTAGCAAAGTAACAGGAAAAACAGATCCTCGCTCGTTAGGCTCAGGGAATCCTGGAGCTACCAATATGATGCGAGTAGCTGGCATGCGCCTTGCTGTTTTTACCCTAATAGGTGATTTAATAAAAGGTATTTTACCAGTATTTATTGCTAAACAATTAGATTTTACATTAGAACAACAAGCATGGATTGGTATAGGCGCTGTTATTGGCCATCTTTACCCTATTTATTTTCGCTTTAAAGGTGGTAAAGGTGTCGCTACCGCAGCAGGAATGGTGCTTGCTGTATCTCCTATTATAGGTATGATTGCTATCATTGCTTGGGGAATAACTTTTTACTTTACTCGTACTAGTTCACTTTCTGCCTTACTAGCACTTGCTGTTATGACAATGATATCCATTCTATTTGAACACACTATTCTTTTACCTATTCTAGTACTTTGTGTGCTAATCCTTTGGCGTCATCGCCGTAATTTACGTGATTTAATAGCGGGCCGTGAACGCCATTTTTAAAAATATAGCTACTAGACTAAAGAATAAAAATATCTTTTATATCAAACGGGTATATAATAATAAAAAACCTTTGGATTTATTATCATGAAAAAATATTTTGCTGAATTTATTGGAACGGCTACTTTAGTGTTATTTGGTTGTGGTGCGGCTGTATTAGCTGGAGATCAAGTAGGACAATTAGGTATCGCGTTTGCTTTTGGTCTTAGCATTGTAGCAATGGCTTATGCCATAGGGCCAATTTCAGGCTGTCATATAAACCCTGCTGTTACTATTGGTGCACTAGTAAGTAATCGTATCTCTATAAAAGATGCTATTCCTTACATTATCGCTCAATGTCTTGGAGCTATCGCAGGAGCATCTATTCTCTATCTTATTGCCAGTGGCTCACCTGATTTTACACTAGCTAATGGCCTTGGACACAATGGCTATGGTGCTGGTTATCAAGGTCAATATAATTTACTTGCTGCTGCATTATTTGAAACTGTTGCTACTTTTATCTTTGTATTTGTTATTCTTGGTTCTACCCATGAACAAGCATTAAACAAATTTGCAGGATTAGCTATTGGCTTTACCTTAGTGCTTATTCATATTGTTGGTATTCATGTAACAGGTGTTTCTGTTAACCCTGCTCGTAGCTTAGGCCCAGCCTTATTTAATGGACATGCCTTATCACAATTATGGGTATTTATTGTATTCCCTATCTTAGGTGCCGTAATAGCAGGACTTGTTTACAAATTAAAATTAATCTATAACAAGTAATCAATACATATAAGGGTATCAATTAGCGATACCCTTTATATTTGTTAAATTGCAGGTAACTGTTCCATTGGCCAACGTGCTCTTACTTCTATTGCTAAATCGCCATGTTCACCCGCCATTAATCGTTGGCAACCTGCATAAGCAATCATTGCACCATTATCAGTACAAAACTGTGGGCGTGCATAAAATACATTACCCTTGAAAGGTTTAACCATTTCTTCTAAAGAGTGACGAAGCACTTTATTAGCACTCACACCACCTGCAATAACCAATTGATTTAAACCTGTTTGTTCTAAGGCTCGACCACATTTTATAGTTAATGTTTCCACTACTGCCTGCTGAAATGCTAACGCAATATCGGCTTTAGTTTGTTCGCTATCATCATTATCTGCTTTGCATTGCTGCCAAGCATTTAAAGCTGCGGTTTTAAGGCCACTAAAACTAAACATTAAGCCAGGACGATCGGTCATAGGTCTGGGAAACTTAAAACGCTTTACCATGCCTTGCTCTGCCAAACGAGCAATTTCTGGTCCACCGGGATAATTAAGCCCTAATAGTTTAGCTGTTTTATCAAAGGCTTCACCTGCGGCATCATCTACAGATTCACCTAGTAATTCATAACGACCAATACCTTCCACTTTCACTAATTGGGTATGACCACCAGATACTAATAAAGCAACAAAAGGAAATTTAGGAGGATTTTCTTCTAACATAGGCGCTAGCAAATGACCTTCCATATGATGCACGCCTACGGAGGGAATACCCCACGCAAAAGACAGCGCTTGAGCAAATGAAGCACCTACTAACAAAGCACCCACTAAACCTGGCCCTGCGGTATAGGCTATGGCATCAATCGCTGACTTTGCACAGCCTGCTTCAGCTAACACTTGATTTAGTAAAGGGATTAACCGCTTAATATGGTCGCGTGATGCTAATTCAGGTACTACTCCACCATAAATACGGTGTAAGTCAATCTGACTAAATAAAGCGTCAGCTAATAGCCCTTTTTTGCTGTCATACAACGCCACACCTGTTTCATCACAAGAGGTTTCTAACCCCAATACTAACATTTGCTATTTCCTACTAAAGATAAACGGTGGCTATTATAGCGGAAAATAGCTACTGTTTATGTAGTTATCAATTACTTTATATTAATCCCAATGCAGTGGCCCTTGAGTAATTTTTGTTAAAGCCTCATTAATATCAAATATTTTATAGTTGATATTGCTTGCACCCATTTTTTCTACTCGTTTTTGATGCATATCTACATAGTTTTGGGCTGACTCTCTGTCTTTAAATAGATAAATACCACCAGCTTCATTGGTTGCTTTATTCTCTGTCCAGATTTTAGCAATAAAACCAGGTTCTTTAGTAATACTGTTAGCTAACTCTGTGGCAGGATTAACCAAACGATCACCCAACATATCTGCCGACATAGTAAAATCGATTTGTAATATTACAGCCATAACTTTCCCTCATTAGAAAACATTTAGTGTTTAAACATTATTTTTAATGTATCACTATTAGCTATTACTGTAAAACATCGTACTAATCTTGCAAAACACCTTTTATATAATGTTGTTGCTTATACTTGGAGCCATCCTCAGCCCAATATTGCCATGTACCATTCGCTAAATTATGATTATATTCACCTGTTAATAATGGTTTACCGTTATCATACCATTGCAACCATTTACCTTGCTTCTCACCCTCTTGGTAATTGGCTTCTATAAACTTATTACCATTAGGATACCAAAGCGTCCAAAGTCCTTGTTGTAAACCTTGCTGATAATTACTCTGTTCTCTTTTTTCACCATTATCATACCAAGCTAACCATGACCCTTGCCGCCTACCTTGTACATAACTGCCCTGTTGTGCTAATTGACCATTAAGGTGCATTCTCGTTACTTGCCCAGTAGCTTCGCCCTGCTTATAGGTTATTTTGGCTGACAACTGACCATTATCATGCCAATATTGCCAAATACCATGGCGTTTGCCCTGTTGATAACGCCCTTCATAAGCTTTTTGTCCATTAGCGTACCAACGTTGCCATAAACCATCTTCAAAGCCATTTTGATAGTAATGAATAAACCTATCCCCAGAATCATAGAAACCCTGCCAGAATCCCTCTTTTTTACCTTGTTTATATTGCCCAGTGATTTCTGATTTACCATCATAAAACCAACTCTGCCATGTACCATTTAACAAGCCATTGCTATAGAACTCATCATATTGTTGCTGACCATTGGTATGCCACATTTGCCAATGACCTTGCTGTTTGCCCTGTATATAACTACCTCGTTGTTTTATTCGCTGGTTGTTATACCATGATATCCATTCGCCAACCTTTTCCCCTTGCTGATAATTACCTTCTAGGCTTTTACCACCTAAAAAGTTCCAATAAGTCCAAGTACCCTGTGGTTTACCTTTTAAAAAATTAGCTTCTAAAAACTTTTGACCATCACTGCGCCAGACAATCAAAACGCCATCGATGTGATAATTTAAATAATCATCTAACTCAAAATTATTTAATGCTAGTTGCTGTTGATTTAATAATAGATAAGGATCAGTATACTTCATACCTTCTTGGTAAAAATCCTGTACTAGAAAGCCTTGCTTAGTTGTATTAATTAGCTTACGGACAAAAGATTCATTTTCTGCGACTACTTCATTCGATTGATAAGCAATAGATGTAGCTTGTAAATAATTCCAATAACAGCTCAAATTTAATAGCAGTAATAAAATAATTATTTTTTTCATCATTAGTAAAAATTCCATATTGCGATGAGCAATATAAAATGGTTATTTCTTTTCTAAGTAAAATTAAATATATCGAAAATAATAGCCTTTTGATATAAGACTAATGGGGTCTTTCTACATTTATCCAAACAAACTTATTACGATCTATCCTCGTTTCATCATCTAAACGATAAGCCACTAACTTACCATATTTTACTGCACTGTAATCAAGACAAGCTAAATTATTTTGGATAGGAGCAGGCATTCCCTCACACCAATAATGCCCTACAAATAATAATGGCTCATCAGCTGAATAAACTGAACAACTATGTTTTTGTTGATCAGTTAAAGGGGTAATCATTGCATTATGTGGCAATGCATCAGGTTGAAAAACTACATCTTGATAAGTCTCAGGATGATCTGCCCAAAATTTTGCCCTAAAGACATTACGGGCATAACCATCTTTGCTTACTAATACCTGACCATCGAGTAAAGGTAACCTCAATCCTTTTAATAAATGATCAAATATCTTATAAGCCACACTATGATGATAAACAGATTGCTGTAATAACTCAGGAGTAATCTGTTGGTTAGGACAAAGTTCTTTAAACTGGTTAATTAACAGTTGATCCCAATAGGCATGTACTAATCGGAAACGTCCTGCATCAATAAATAAAGGCAAACTATAAAACCATTGTAAAAATTCCTGCCATTCATCAGGATAAGCAGCAAATTGCTCAAGTGTCTCATTTATTATGCGCTTATTTCTTGCATTATGAGCATGTACAAACTCACTTGGCTTATCTTGACGTGGGGTAAACCAACCTAAGCTATAATACTCATGGTTACCCATTAAACAAATAGCTTGCCCTGCATCTACCATCGCTTTAACTATATGCAAGGCCCCTCTAATATGAGGCCCCCTATCAACAATATCCCCCAAGAATAAAGCCATCCGCTTAGGATGTCGCCACACACCTTGCTGCTTGCTATAACCCAACTGTTCTAATAACTGGCTTAACGCATTAGCACAACCATGTATATCTCCTATAATGTCGTATCCCCTCTTTGGATCAAGCCACATTAGTCATGTTCCCTTCCCAAACGACTGCCCCAACCGAGCTTATTACGACAAATTTCATAGTAGTTATAATCTAGTAAATGCAATAACTTAACTTTATGTCTATTTTTGCGTACCGTAATGACATCGCCTGGTGCACAATACAAATGATTTTGTGCATCACAGGAAACTTGTGGATGAATATCGATATTAGGAGAAATAACTATTTTTAACTCACTGCGCGCATCCACCACAATAGGACGACTAGAAAGTGTATGTGGATACATTGGTACTACTACAATAGCGTCTAGCTTAGGATGCATAATAGGGCCACCTGCTGAAAGCGCGTAAGCCGTAGAACCTGTAGGTGTAGAAATAATTAAACCATCCGCACGTTGGCTACTAATAAATTGACCATCCAAGAAAATCTCAAACTCAATCATCCGTGCTGATTGACCAGCATGCAGTACGACATCATTTAATGCATCAGCACAACCTGTAGATTGATCGTTATGGTAGGAATGAGCAGTTAATAAAAAGCGTTCTTCCACAATATAACGCCCTTCTAACACTTCTGTTATCTGAGCTTCTAATTCATCAGGCTTGATATCTGTTAAAAAACCTAAATTACCCCGATTAATACCTAATAAAGGAATATTATAAGGTGCTAACTCCCTTGCTGCACCAAGTACACTGCCATCACCACCCACCACAATAGCTAAATCACAGCTTTCCCCCATTAGGCTATAGGAGGCTACTTGCATATCATGCTCAGAGATCGCTTCAGCAATGGATTCTTCCAACATCACATGTAGGTTTTTCTCTGCTAAAAACTGTTTCAGCCGAAACACTGTATCAATCACTTGTTGACTGCCTAAACGACCTATAATGCCTACATTACGAAATTGAATCATGCTGCTTTAACCTATTAATCCGTACCTAGTTTAAGTTTGAAGTAATGACCACTATTTAACAAATAATATGCCTATCCTACTCTAAAAATTAAATAATCTTCCCATTTATCTTCGCTAACATTCGTTTCACTTAACATTTTGCCTGACATAGTAATACCCGATTTAATGGTCGTTGCTGGATCACCCGTTAATAATGGATGCCAATCAGGCAATTTATCATTTTCAGCTAACCGACGATAAGCACAAGTAGGCGGTAACCAATGAAAACTATCAATATCTTTTACAGTAAGTTGTATACAATCAGCTACATATTGTCTACGATCAATATAATGCTGACACTGACAAGTTTTTAAATCCAACAGTTTACAGGCAATACGCGTGTAGTAGACACAATCATCCTCATCATCTTGTAATTTCTGTAAACAACATAATCCACAACCATCACATAGTGCTTCCCACTCTTCTGTGGTCATTTCCTGTAAAGTCTTAGTTTCCCAAAACCGTTTTACTTTATCTGCCATTGCCTAAACTCATCAGCTAAATTACTAGTAAACGCATTTATTTTTACTTTATGATGTTATTATAGTAGATAACCGCTATTAATTAATTTACTTTTTAATGAATGATTGAGCCTTTATGATTAAATTTGTATTAGGAGCCCAAGGCTTACCTGATTGCTGTAAAAGACCTTTTCATCTTAATTCCAAACAACAACAAGCATTACGTGCTGAACAAAGCATTAGTTGTCCTTTTTGTAAAAATCCTATTGCACTAGTAGATGAAGAAGAAAGAAATCGCTTTGCTAACTTTGGTAATCCCTGCTTTTATATCACCATAGTGCCTCGTGTTGTCTTAGTATTAATCGCTGTTAGCTTAGTAATTGCCTCTGTAACAGGCTATTTAACCTCCCTACCTAAAGAAGTATTTTTTGCCATCGTGGTTATAGGTATTGCTACCGCTATTGGTGGTAATGCTTATGCACAACATATTTCTAATCGTAAATTACGGCTTCGTTTACAACGAGTTAAAAATTAGCACTCATAAAAAAGACCACTTATAAGTGGTCTTTTCTGATTAAAATTTGCGCCATTTCATTTATTGTGCTTCTAAAGTACTTACTAGGTCTTTAAATGCTGCTTTATTGTTATCGTTAACATCCATTAGAATTTTATGCGCTTCTAATACTTTCTCCTTTACAAAGGCCTCAGAGCAAACATCAGAAGTTAAATCTTTAAGGTCAAGCCATTGTTCTTGCTTACCCTCAGTTATATCAAAAGAATCCTTTATACCCATAGAATCTAATAAACGAATAATATCTTCATTAGAAGTTTCTAAGGTAGGCAAAACATTAATTGACTGCTTAGCTAAAATAGATAACTTAGCTAATAATCCCAATGTTGTGCTATCTAAACTTACTGCATCCATTAAATCTAAAGTAACACCTTTAAATTTATTTTCAGCAAACAGCTTAGAAATTGCTGTATCAAGAGCTGTACATAATGTTAAACGAACATCTCCTGTTAATTTTAAAACAAATAGATCATCCTGTTCAGTGTATAAAATCTTCCCTGTTGAATGCTCAATACTCATATGGCGTTTCCGCGTATAAACAATAATGATATATCATCTGGTGATGCTTCTAACTCTGCCAAACCTAATACATCTAATAATGACTCCAACGAACCATCATTTTCTGCAACCAATTTGGGAAGCAATAGCTCTTTTTCCTTAAGATCATTACCAGGTAATAAATCCAAAATACCATCAGACAATAACGTTAATGTATAACTTGTTGGCAACTGTATTTTAATATCTTCAAACACAGCATCCTCAAACAAGCCTACAACCTTACCAGTTCCTTCTAAATAATGCCCTTTTCCTTCACTACTCAGCACGGGGAGTGGCAAATGTCCCCCCATTGTATAAGTGAGTGTATTATTCTTTTCGTTAATTATACCCATTACCATTGTTACATGCTTGCCTATTTTACTATCTATTAGTCCCTTATTAATATGGCCTAATAAAATAGAAGGTTTCAACTCCCTAACTAACCCTTTGCGATGCAACTTGTACAACCAGCTGGTTGTAATAAATTTTAATAAAATAGTAGCAAATGCAGAAGAAGCTCCATGCCCAGAAACATCCGCCAGATAGAAGAAAACTTGTTCATCATCTATGCGGAAATAATCCACAAAGTCCCCTGATAAATACAACGAGGGAATAACTTTATGCGCAAAATGTAAGCCATTAGTATTCCAAGGCGTTTCAGGCAACATATTCATTTGTGCCCGATGCCCTGCATCTTGGTCTTCTTTTAATAAATTAAGGCTTTCTTGCAACTGTAATTGATAAAGATAGTTCTCTTTTGCTAATTTAACGCGCTCTAAACTACGTTTTATTGAATGTTCAAGAACAGCTAAGTCTTCGATAGGTTTAATTAAATAGTCAACCGCACCTAAACGTAAAGCCTCTACAGCATCATTCATAACGCCTGCACCAGAAACCACAATCACAGGAAGCTCCGGGTCTACCTCAACGATATGCCGTATTAGATCAATCCCACCTAATTTTGGCATACGTAAATCACAAATAACCAAATCAGGGCGCTTGCTTTCAAATACTGCTAGCCCCTCGGCACCATCTGCTGATTGTAATACGGTAAAGCCGCTATCTTCTAGATAGGCCGCTATACTCGCACGTACCACTCTATCATCATCAATTATTAATAAGGTGGCATGAGCGTTTGACATATAAACTCAACTCGTCTCTAAACTTAGGATAAAAACCAATGCTTAGTTTACCTGAAAATACCTAATAACGGAAAAATATGAACCTTTTTTTTGTTTCAAACAAGATAACTTATCAACTAACAATCAGTTAATATTTTAAATCAACTTAATTTGAGCTAGCTCTAACCGTTTTAAGCGCTGTTTCAAGTATTCATTATCAGAATGTAATTGATCTATTTGCTCTAGCAAGTTAATAGCTAATGCAGTAGCTGTCCAATCAAGTTCTAAATCACGCTGTAAACGTACTGCTTTTCTAACCAGTGCTAATGCCTGTGTATCAAACACCCACTCTGCAATAGAATCACCCTCAGGCTCTACAATACCATGCTCTACAATTTCAATTAGACAATGTTCAGAAATATGAATAGCTTGGCATAACTCTCGCACATCATAAACAATGACAGTAACCATTACTTTTTACCCCCTGCACGTGGATCAAAAGAGTTTTTAGCGGCCAGTTCTTGCCATAAAGCCTTAGATTCCGCATTTAAAGTCGGAGGCATAACTATTTTCAACATCACATATAAATCGCCAGCTTCCCCATCTTTCTTCTTAGGTAAACCTTTGCCTTTAACCCTAAATTTTTGACCTGCTTGGCTATTTTCAGGAATATTAATATTAACTTTACCTGCTAATGTAGGAATAGCCACTTTAGCACCCAATGCAGCCTCCCAAGGTGTTATTGGTAGCGATAAAGTCAGATCATAGTCTTTAACATCAAAATCAGGGTGAGGAGCAAATTTAATAATTAAATACAAATCCCCATTAGCTGCTCCTCCAATACCAGGTGCGCCCTGTCCTTTTAAACGGATACGTTCACCTGACACAACACCCTTAGGAATTTTCATATTTAAGTTCTTGGTAATATCGGCTTGACGCTGGCCATTAGTATCATAACTAGGTACTCTATAACTAATAGCTTTTGAGTCACCAGAAACAACTTCCTCTAAAAAGACGGGTAACTCTAACTCAATATCTCGCCCCGCTCGTTTAAAAGAAAATCCTGAACCACCTGCATTAGCATGTGCACCGCTTGCACGACGACCTGCTCCAAAAATGGACTCAAAGAAATCTGAGAAATCCCCCATCTCTCCATCTGTTTCAAAATGGAAACCACCATTGCCCGCACCTGCTTGTGATTGCCAATTAGGTGGCACCTCAAAATTACCACCATGCTGTGCATATTGGCGCAACTGATCAAACTCAGCGCGTTTTTCTGGATTTTTTAATACATCATAGGCTTCAGCGACTTCCTTAAACTTATCCTCTGCTCCTGCCTCTTTATTTACATCAGGATGATACTGCCGTGCTAGCTTACGATAAGCAGCCTTAATCGTCTTATCGTCAGCAGTAGGCTCTACTCCTAATACTTTATAATAATCAATAAATTGCATATCAGTAATAACCCTCAAGTTTTTTAATTAAATGGGTACTACACGCCTACTATTCAAGGGCAACCATACAATATCACCCTTAATATACTATTACATTAAGACAATAGAATAAGCCGTTTGTTTACAATAAATGATTATCTATAGCAGATCATTAAAATAACTCTCTTAAATATCCTCTAAAAACTTTTAACATCTTGTTAAATCAAAGCAATCACTATGACCATCGTCTAACTTACTTAATAGCTGATTATTTATATCATAAAGGCAACTTATTATTAATTAACTGAGGTTCTTCTTATGAAAAAAATATTGTTAGGTGGATTAGTATTATTGGCTTTAGCAGGTTGTGATGATGGTAAAAAAGATACCGCTACAACACCTCAAAACACCTCAACAACTTCTGAAAATCTTAAAGAAGCAGCTAATAATGTCAAAGACGCAGCTGCTGCTAAAACTGAGCAAGCTAAAAAGGCTACTGCAGAAAAATGGGATGAAGCCAAACAAACAACTTCCGATAAATGGGAAGAAGCTAAGCAATCTACTTCTGAAACATGGGATGATGCTAAAAAATCTGCCTCTGAAAATACTGATAAAGTAATGAATGAAGCCTCTGACAAGTGGGATAATGCTAAACAAGCCACCGCTGAAGAATGGGAAAAAGCTAAAAAATCTGCTGCAGAAACCAAAGATGAAATCAGCAAAGATGCTTCTGAACAATGGGAAAAAGCTAAGCAGTCTGCTAGTGATACTAAAGACAGCCTAGAAGCTAAAATGCAAGAAAAATCTGAACAATTAAAAGATAGCACAGAACAAACAAAACAAGACGCACAAACTGAAACGAATCAATAAACACCTAATAAGCCGTACTTATTAATAAAGTACGGCTTTATTTTATTCATCTCATTGCTAGAACCATATATAATCAACAACTCCCTATAATCTGTTGATTATTAATATGCCAATCTCAAACACAAACTCAAAATACCTAGCAGAAGCACTTGATATAGCCTTTAATGCTCATAAAGGGCAAACTGATAAAGCAGGTCAACCCTATATCCTACACCCTCTGCGTTTAATGTTCTCACTAGAGGATGACAAGTCAAAAATCGTTGCCTTATTACATGATGTAATAGAAGACACTACCATAACGATAGAAGATTTAAAAAATAAAGGATTTCCACAGGATATTATAGAAGCTATTGAAGCTCTCACTAAACAGCCTAATGAAACATACCAAGAATTTATTGAAAGAGTTAGCAATAATGAACTAGCCAAAACAGTAAAAATAGCTGACTTAAAAGACAATATGAACCTAACACGACTTACAGAGCTTTCCAATAAAGATATAGAGCGAATAGAGAAATATCATAAAAGCCTAAATTATTTACAAAATCACAAACCAAATTCACTATCATAATTGTTAGCTTAAATGCTATAACAAAGTCTTTTTAGCATAAATAATCACTATGCTTCAAAGGTAGAATGATGATATAAAAACAAAAAAATAATTTGGAAATAATTTGACAGTTTTTAACCTGAAAGCTAGAATAGCCGACTCTTATGGCCGGGTGGCAGAATGGCTTATGCAGCGGATTGCAAATCCGTCTATGCCGGTTCGATTCCGACCCCGGCCTCCATATCCAAAGCCTAGTTAATTAATTTAACTAGGCTTTTTTATTAATCAAAGTAATATATACCCCGATTTATAGCTCTATTTCGATTTGCTGTAAGATCAAATTAAATAAATTTTAGTTTTTAATTACACAGATAAAACAAAACCTTTACCTTATTCAGTACGCTCAAATACCCTCGCAGGTATTTTCTTGGCTAAACCTTTCTGAATCATTGTCTCTTTGTATTCTTGATAAAGCTGTTTAATCTTAGGAGAGCCTCCTTCCAAAATTGCCCAGTATGCATCGGCTAAGTTAAATTTAGCTACTATTCTATTTGGATATTTTGTTAATATTTTTCTAAAATCAGAGCACTAGCAGTGGGATTTTCTTTTTCTAAATAAAATGCTAAATCATTAAGAATTACCAAATTCTCATCATTTAAAAGTGTTGAATAAGAAACAGCATCGAATATATCAACATCCTTGATAGCTACATTGATCTTGCCGCTATTGTATAAAGATATTCTCTTTTCTAATCTTTCGTTGATATCTTTCTGAACTCTTGATTCTGTTAATTCTTTGTATGGGTCTACACTACCTAAAGCAAAACAACATTCTACATATGTTACTTCTAATGATGGGATCAATATATCATTAGCAGGATCAGGTCTTTCTCCAGTTATTATTTTTGTTAAAATCCAGTCTTGTTTTTCAAGCGACCATTTATATAATTCTATATAGATCTACCCTTGCACACGATAATATGTGCTATCTAACTCTAAGTATCCTTTTTTATAACTCCGATAAACAGTTGGGATTTTATCTTCATCTACTGGCTTCATAATGTAAGACTTTTTTTTTATCAATGGAAGAAAGCCACATCTTTAAATGTAACGTATTATCTACTGTTTCTTCTTGAAATTTATCATTAATTCCATCCTCATCATAATCATCCTCTAAAGAGAAACTAAAAGAAATTAATGGGAATACAAAGAAAAAGGTGATTATAAATACTATATTTTTTATTTTAATCAATTTATCCTCTTTCATGAACATATGCTATTAATGGTAAATGTTATTTTATAACTTCTAGTTCAAACAACTTCCTTTTTCATGTGCTTCCTCTAATGCTTCCTTAAGTATGTCATAAGACTCTTTTGATTTTTCTAATTCTTCATCTCCCAAAGTACCACGTACAGGTTCACCATGTAAAAAGTACATATTCCTAGAAACTTCTAATACATAAAAAATATTTTTACTATCTTCATAGATAGGTTGAGAATAACGAATATCTTTATCACTTATATATAGGTATTTATCTTTTTTTATAATAGAGATACTTCTTTTACCTATTTCTCCCATAATATCTAATGTTAAATTTCCTGACATTGTTGTCGTACATTCTATACCAGCTCCTTCTGTAGATTTAATTGATTCTATTTGAACTTCTTCTCCGCTAGTAACCATTGTTATCAGAATTAAAATAGTAAGTAATATACACTTGCAATTTAATATACACATAAAAGCTACTTCTTATCTAACCTAGCACAACCCTTAACAATTTTTCCTCGATAATTGATAAATACTTCAAAAGTAGATGTTTCATCGGTAACACTAATATCACAGGTTGTATCCCACCAAAGTTTTCTAATTAGCCCATAAACTTCATGATCTTTTGATTGAAACATTAATAAAAAAACACCATCTAAAGGTTTTTTATCCATTTCTGTTTTGATAGCTAATTCTTGTTCTTTTTCACCATGTATTGATATGTTTAATTTGTTTTCAGAAATAGTGGCATTCCAGAATGGTTCAGATCCATCAGCATGAAATATTAGGCCACTTTTGATTATTTTTTCAAAAAACTCTTCGGGTGTTAATTGACCACTTTGTTGCTGTAACTTACTATTTTCAATCCACTCTATTTTATTATTTTTCAAATCTAACCATTTTTTTTGATTTTCTTCGACACTACCTAAAAATAGATATTCTTTACCTGAAGACTCATCTATAAATATTTCTTTTGCAAAGAATAAATGAGATGTAAAAAAATATAAAAACAGACTAACAATAATTTTAACTTTTTTCATAATCAACTTCTCCGCTATTTATGTGGGTTGCCTTCTAAGACAGGAGGCCAAGAATTTTTATCTGTACCCCATAATACGGTCAAGTCTAGCAATGACCTAGATTAATTGAGATCTAATCGTACAACTCACTTGCAAAAGAGAGAGCCACCCGTTTTGATAAAGGTGTCGAAACTTTAATCAGAACAAAAGGAGTAACTCTCATGTTACATGCTAACAATCCAATCATTAAACATAAAGTAGGTCTTTTAAACTTAGCATTGACATTGTTCATATCTCATATAGCTTTATTGTTTTTCTTGCGTTACTAAAATTCTCAGTAAATACCTTTTTAAAATAAGATAATTGGATTGTAGAAATCTGCTTAAACTAACGAGAAAAAATCAGGTTAACTAAAGGCATAACACAATCATAAATAATTTCACTATCCGTTATCGTATACTTATCAATAAGTAAGACTGTATCACTCCAAAACTACTCATTAGTATAAGGTGTTTTATTTGCTATATGACAAGCAGCCACATAACCAAAGGTCATGGCAGGACCTAAATTAATTCCACCTGTTGGATAATATCCTCCCATTATACTGGCCATATCTGTTCCTACTGCATATAGTCCCTCTATTGGCTGCCCTATTTTATTTAGCACCCTTGCATGCTCATCTGTTTTCAAGCCGGCAAAGGTGCCAAAACTACCTGGTAATACTTTAATTGCATAGAACGGGCCTTTATCAAGTGGAGCTAAACTAGGATTAGGCTGATGGTCGGGATCACCCATTTTTCTATTATAAGCTGTACCACCTCTGCCATATTCAGGATCTTTGCCTTCTTTAGCGTGTAAATTAAACTCATCGATGGTTTGGCGTAAGACCTTTGGATCAATATCACATAGTCTGGCTAAGCCTTCAATAGTATCAGCTTTCTTTAAGTAACCTGATTCAAGCCAAGGCTTAGTTGAAAAAGGAAACGGTCTAGTCATTCCAAAACCGTAGCGGCGCTGGCATTCATGACTACAAATCAACCATGAGAATACCTCTTGATTAGCAGGTGTCTTACTATCCATAGCCGCAGTATAATCATAATAGCCGTCAGCTTCGTTAACAAACCGTTTACCATTATGCATCACCGCTATAACCCCTGGTTTACCTCGATCAATAATATGTGGGAAATGACCTACTGTACCATCCTTATAAGGTACTAATGACACAGGACACCAAGCTACTGGCGAAGCTAGATCAGTGGCTACTTCAGCTCCCACCTGTTCCGCCATATTAAGCCCATCTCCGGTATTAGTAGTAGGTGGTAATGGCCAATGTGCTAAGGGATCCTTCATATGGGGAAACATGGCGGCACGACGTTTAATATCATAAGAAAAACCACCTGCTGCAAGGATAACACCTTTGCTAACATGAATAGTTTCTTCACCTAATTCGGTACTCACGATAGCACCTACCACTTTACCATTTTCTTCAATTAATTGTTTTGCTGGTGTTGAAACTCGAATAGTTACGCCTAAATCCTCAGCTGACTTTGCTAATCTAGCAATTAATGCTGAACCGTTTACAAATTGCATAGTTCTGCCATAAATTAGCCAATCCAAAGCATGTAGCCCCAATCTCTTAGCCACGTAGAACGCAGCAGAAATGGAGCGTGTTGCTTTTAAAAAACTCCATAAATCCTTACCTGCCATAATAGGCATTCCCAGAAATCCTGTTTCCCATTTAGGAGGTAACATTTTTTTGACTAACTTTCCCATTTTACGACCATGATAAGGGGCAGCAATTACCGACCTGCCGCCATCCTTAGCACCAGCAGTATGACCGTGAATATCAGCAATTTTATTACCGTCTTCAAATTGAAGTAGGGTATTGTTAGCAAAAAAATCCACCATCGCAGGGGCAGACTTTAAAAACATGTCTACTCGCTTTGGGTCGAATTTATCTTTAAGTTCATTTTGTAAAAATAGCCGTGGCTGTTCGATATCTTCAATGATACCCGCAGCACGTGCTAGTGAATTGCGTGGCACCCACATCCAGCCACCAGACCAACAGGTAGCACCACCAAACAAATGTGACTTTTCAATTAAAATTACTTTTTGTCCATGCCAAGCGGCGGTTACTGCTGCCGAAAAACCAGCAGCTCCACCACCTATCACCAACACATCACAATAGTTTTGTTTCATATTTACGCCTTTCTTATTGATATTAGTTGCTACAAATTCGTAATTAAAAAATAAGTTGTATACCTTTTAAAAAAATGGAATACTGTTCCAGTTTTCTAAAATAGCATATATTTTTTTGTTTTGGCAATTACAAATAAAGCTTTTAAACCGTTAATCAAAATAATCACAATAGCGAGTTAATTATGAATGCATGGGACAATCTAAATAATAATGATGAATACGATATAGTTGTGATAGGTGCAGGTGGCGCAGGTATGTCTGCCGCAGTATTCGCTACCATGAAAGGCGCAAAAGTATTGTTAGTAGAGCGTACCGAATATGTAGGTGGAACTACCGCTTTTTCTGCAGGCACTACTTGGATACCCAACACCCATCATGCTGCAAGTGTTGGTGCCTTTAATGACACAAAAGATAAAGCTAAGCATTATTTAAATATTGTTATTGGTGAAAAAGCTGACCAAGCTATGCTAGATGCTTTCTTAGATGCTGGCCCAATAGCTGTTGAGGAGATTGAGCAAAATTCCTCTGTTCGTTATAGAGCGCGTCCTTTTCATCCTGACTATCAATCAGAAGAACAAGATTCTACGTTATGCGGCCGTGCTCTCGAACCATTACCTTTTGATGGTAGATTACTCGGTCAGCGATTTAAGTTAGTTCGTCCTCCTATCCCAGAATTTACTGTCTTAGGCGGAATGATGATTGATAGAGATGATATAACGCAACTACTAAATTTAACTAAAAATATTAAGTCATTCTGTTATTCCACTAAATTATTAGCTCGTCATGTAATGGATAAGCTGAGATATCCACGAGGTACTCGCTTAGTAATGGGTAATGCACTAATTGCCTCGCTACTTTATTCACTGGATAAAAGACAAGTACCAATCCTATTAGAAACTGAGATGACCCAGTTACTTACAGATGAACAGGGAATCTCTGGTGTTGAGTTAACCCACCAAGGTAACACTAAGAAAATTAAGGTAAAAGGCGGCGTTATTCTAGCTTCGGGCGGGTTTAATCGAAATATTGAAAGACGTAAACACTTAGCTCCTACTATTGATATAAACTGGTGTCCAGGCGCACCCGGCCATACTGCTCAAGCCCATGTTGTAGCAGAAAAGTTAGGCGCTGTATATGGTGACATTAATGGCCCTACTAATTGTTTTTGGGCGCCTGTATCAACCCGTAAAAGAGCAGATAACAGTATTGCCGTATTCCCACACTTTATTTTAGATAGAGGTAAGCCGGGGATGATTACTCTAAATCAACGAGGGGAGCGTTTTGTAAATGAATCAACCTCATATCACCGATTTGGTCTAGCACAACAAACAACAAACTCTATCCCTAGTTATTTGATTACAGACACAGAAGGTTTACGTAAATATGGTCTAGGTATGGTTCGCCCTGGTGGTAAAAAACTACAGCCTTTTCTGGCGGATGGTTATTTAATTCAAGGTAATACTATCGCAGAACTCGCACGCAAACTTGGTATAGATCCAGCTAAAACTGCACAAAGCATAGCGCAAATGAATGAATATGCGAAAACAGGTAACGATTTACAGTTCGCAAGAGGTACTACCGATTATCAACGAGCAAATGGAGATGCTTTTAATAAACCTAATCCTAACTTAGGAACTATTACGCAGCCTCCCTTTTATGCAGTAAGACTCTATCCCGGAGATATTGGTGCTTGCACAGGTTTTGCTACAAATACTAACGCTCAAGTGTTAAATGCTAATAAACAAGTAATCAATAAACTTTATGCAGTAGGTAATGATATGCAATCGATTATGGGCGGAACTTATCCAGGCCCTGGAATTACACTGGGTCCAGGTTTAGCCTTTGCTTGGATTGCAGCCAACCATGCAGTACAAAGTAGTGCAAAAAATAGCTAGATAAGTTATAAAGTAGAAAACTATTCCAAATAAATTAGATTATTTACTTACTATACAGAAAAATATGTCAACTAAAATTATTAATCGCGCACTGTCTTTACTCGAATTATTGGCGAGCCAACCAGTAGGGCTAGCTTTAACAGAAATAGCAGAACGGCTAGAAATGCCCAAAAGTGCCACTCATAGGTTACTTGCAGATTTAATGGAACACAGTTATGTCCAACTTAATGATGATACTAAGTATTATCAACTTACTCTAAAACTAACCCAATTAGGCTTTCAGCGGCTGGCTGTAGATAATATTTTTCAGGTGGTACAACCACTACTTAATGAGCTAGCAACTATCAGTGGTGAACTGGTTCGATTAAGTTTAATCGATACTAACAAGCTAATATTTGTGGCTAAAGCGCAAGGTGCTACAGATGCATTGAGAATAGACAGCGATATGGGCAATGAAGCACGCTTAGCGTTCTCTGCTTCAGGGTTGGCTTGGTTATCAACGTTAGATGATGCAACAGCTATTGAATTGATACAATTACAACAACAGCGTTATCTACAAAAGGGTGAAAAACCTACCCCCTTTAATATTGAACTGCTTTACCAACAATTAGCTATTGTACGAGAACAACAACACGCACGCTTTCAAAACAGTATGGGGTTAGGTACAGCAGCTATGGCAGCTCCTGTTTTTGAAACTAATACTCATAGAGCCTTGGGTGTTATCAGTATTGCAGGTCCTAGCGTTAGGCTCACAGAAAAACACATGGATCAATTATTTACCCCATTGCTTAAAACAACACAAATGCTTTCTTCCCTATCCTTAGGGATCAGTTATCCTAGTAAATACTACTCATCTATAAATAGCTAAAGGAAAAAATAAAAATGCGAAAACTATCATTAGCTGCATTAACTGTACTCGAATTAACGCCACCTGAAATGATCGATTGCGCTCAACAAGCTGGCTATGACTGCGTTGGCTTACGCTTAATCCCTGCCACACCTAATGAGCCTGCGTATGATTTTAAAGGCGACACCCCTATTAGGCGTGAATGTCTTGCTCGGCTTAAGCAAAGTGATGTAAAAGTAGAAGATATTGAAATTTTACGAATTACTGAGCATGTCGATATTCAAGCCTTTGAAGCAATATTTGAAACCGCCAAATTACTCGGTGCAAGAAGTGCCTTAGTAGCAGCAGATGATAAAAATGAAACACGCTTAATAGATAACTTAGGACTATTAGCTGAACTAAGCGCTCAATACGATATTTTACCTCATGTCGAATTTATGCCTTGGTTATCTACTGCTACCTTAAAAGATGCAGTGACCTTAGTTAATAAAGTTAACCAAAGCAACTTATCAGTATTAGTAGATTCTATACATTTCCACCGCTCCCATAGCAATACGGCTGACTGGTCAAGTTATAGAGGAACTATGCCTAGGTATATTCAGTTATGTGATGTGCCTACTAAAGAAGTTAAAAATATGGATGAAATTATTACTCAAGCAAGATCACAACGCAAAGCACCGGGCGAAGGATATATCACAAACTTAGCCGATATAATAAGCATGCTACCCACAGAAACCGCTATTTCTCTTGAAATACCCGAAAAAGACCGAGCCAATGAACCTGCACTAACCAGAGCAAAACGACTTCATCATATCGCTACAACTTGGTTAGCAGAACATCACCTTGGTTAACCAATAAGTCTACACAAGCAATTTATTAAATATCTCTTCTCGTCAAATGCTCACTATTTCCTAATGATAGTGAGCTCTTCTCTATTTTTTATTTCTATTACCAGATAATAAGCCAAACAGTGTAACCATTATTGTTATAACAGATAGTGCAATGCTGCCATATTCGACTGATCTAGTCTGTGCTAAATTCAAATTATCAAAATAATAAACATCTTAAATTGTAAAACTAATTGATAGAGTCGCTATGAATAAAAATTATTATGCTTCTTTTAAAAATACAGTTACTACTGTTTTATTACTAAGTACAAGTCAAGTCTATAGTTATGCGGAAGGTTTTTGGGAGGATGCTGATGCAACCTTAACCTTACGTAATTATTACTTTACTCGTAACTTTCCTAAAAATGAAAGCTCACAAAATAAATCAAAAGCATGGACACAGAGTTTCATATTCGATTTTAAATCTGGTTATACGCAAGGAGCCATGGGTTTTGGTTTAGATGTACTGGGGCTTTCATCCTTTAAATTAGATGCAGGTAAAGGTTCTGGAAAAACCTCCATGTTACCGATTCATGATGATGGCAAACCTGCGCGTGAATATGGTCGTTTAGCAGCAGCTGGTAAATTTAAACTATCGAAAACAGAGTTAAAGGTAGGCGAATGGGTAACCACTTTACCCATTTTACGCGCTGATGATGGACGCTCGTTACCACAAACTTTTCAAGGTGCACAGCTTACCTCTAACCAATGGCAAAATACCACCCTATATGCAGGCCAGATGCGAGGTACTAGCTTAAGAAACGATGCAAGTATGGAAGATATGTTTTACCACTCAGGTAAAGGCAAATTCGCTGCTTCAGATAGGTTTAATTTTTCAGGCATAGAATACAATTTTAATGACAATAAAAGCCAAGCAGGTGCATGGTTTGCTCAATTAAAAGATGTTTACAAACAAGGTTATTTTAGCTTTAAACATGAACAACAATTAGGTAGTTGGCAGTTACGAGCCAATACAGGCTACTTTATTGGTAAAGAAGATGGTAATAAAAAAGCAGGTGAACTAGATAATAAAGTGTTGTTTGGTTTATTTTCTGCTCACTATAATCATCACACTTTCTATGTAGGGTTACAACGTTTAACGGGTGATAGTGCTTGGATGAGAGTAACTGGCTCAAGTGGCGGTACACTAGCCAACGATAGTTTTGCTAATAGCTACGACAACCCTCAAGAAAAATCATGGCAACTACGTTATGACTATAATTTTACAGGCCTAGGCATTACAGGTTTAACCATGATGCATCGCTATTTTAAAGGCAGTAATGTACATACATTACGCACCAGTAATGGTAGAGAGTGGGGGCGAGAATCAGAACTTGCCTATACTTTTCAACAGGGTGCACTTAAAAATTTATCGATTAAATGGCGCTTTAATACTCTAAGACAGAGTTGGAATAAAGACGGCAATTTTGATGAGCACCGTATTATTTTTAACTACCCTATCAGCTTTCTATAAAACAACAAAATTAATCAAATAGTCAGCTAATTAATAGGCTATCTAGTCAATATTTAGCTTGGCAAAGCTGCTCAATAATACTCTTCATAGTCTTTTGGGTTTGAGTCATAATCCTTTTATTAGAAACCGCTATAAATAGTTTATTCATCAGTGTTGGCGAGGTAATAGGATAAGCCACTAAGGCATCTTTATAAGTGACTAATTCCAAAGTACGGGCAGATAATATCGCATAACCCATTTTCTCGTAAACCAACTCTAAAATAGTATTAACACTATTCATTTCCAACACAATATCAGGTTTACAACCGATTTTAGCCATTTCAGTTTCAACAAGAGATCGATAAGAGTTGGGATGGCTGGGTAAAATTAGCGGTAACTTTGCTACTTCCTCTAGAGTAAAAATTTGTTGTTTAATACCGTTATCATCAAGCGGAGCGATTAAGCATAAATCCTCATCTCCTAAAGGAGCCACCTCTAAATCAGCAGCAAGAGTCGAACTATGCAGTAATCCGATATCAATCTTTCCCGTTAAAATACCTTCTTCAATCGTAGAAGTTAATGCCTCAATAATTATCAAATTGGCTTTAGGTAGTGCTTGTTTAAACTGTTTAGTAATAGGTACAGCTAATAACTTAGCCATAGTTGGTGGTAAACCTATCGTAACCTTCCCTGTTAATTGACCACTGGTTAACTCTTCATAAGTGCGCTCTATTTGATGCATAATGCCATAAGCATGCTCTAATAATATTTTACCGTTATCAGTTAAGGTCACACCTCGCCCATTGCGCACTAATAAGTTTTGCCTTAAATCCACCTCTAAACGTCTAATCTGCCTACTTAACATCGATTGAGCAATATCTAAATGATTAGCCGCTTTAGTAAAACTACCAAACTCAGCAACATGGATAAAATACTTTAATTGTTTTAAGTCCAAGGGTAACTCTTTCTTCATCAGCCACTCTCCATAATTTATGATTATTTTTCAGCTATGCTAATTTGTCATATCTAGTAGTTTTTTTTTCATATTTATCATAATAGATGAATTGCCTAACATAGTCACTATTAATATAAAAAGAAGAGTAAAGCTATGGAACAACAAATTCGCATACCTTGCTGCTTAATGCGTGGTGGTACTTCTAAAGGCCCATTTTTTAATCAAGCAGATTTGCCAGCTGATATAAAACAACGCAATAAAGTTTTATTAGCCGCTATGGGTTCACCTGATAAACGACAAATTGATGGTTTAGGTGGAGCTCATCCATTAACCAGTAAAGTAGGCATAGTCGCTAAGTGTGAAGCAAATACACAAGGAGCTGAACTTTCTTTTTTATTTGCACAGCTACAGCCTGATAACTCTACCGTTAACACTGAACCTAACTGCGGCAATATGTTGGCAGCAGTTGTGCCTTATGCGCTAGAAACTGGCTTAATCACTGCTCATCAAGGTGAAACGACCGTCCGCGTATTAACTGAAAATACAGGAATGCTCAGCGATATCACCATACAAACACCTAACGGACAGATCACTTATGAAGGTAGCTGTAAAATCGATGGCGTCCCTGGTACTAGCGCACCTATTAAAATTAGTTTTTTAGATACAGCAGGTTCAGTATGTAGCAGCTTATTGCCTACCGGAAACTATGCAGATACTTTTGACATCCCCAATATAGGAAAATTAGAAGTTACCTGTATCGATAACGGCATGCCAATGATTCTAATCAAAGCCACTGATCTTAACTGCACAGGGCAAGAATCAGTGACTGAATTAAATGAAAATAAAACGCTAAAAGAACAATTAGAAACATTACGCTTAAAAGCCTCAGAAAAAATGGGTTTAGGTGATGTTAGCCAAAAAAACTATCCCAAAATGTGCCTACTTTCTGAAGCAACTCAAGGTGGGGCAATTAATACTCGTTGTTTTATCCCACACGTTTGCCATGATGCGATTGGTGTGTTAGCCGCAGTTACTGTAGCCACTGCGTGTGTACTACCAAATACAGTTGCTACAAAAATCTATCAACCAGCCATCAATCAAAAAACACATCATCAGTTATCTATTGAGCACCCTAGCGGTGAATTTAGTGTTGAACTAGAAGTAGCAGTGGATTCGCAAGGTAATCCAGCAGTACAAAAAGCGGCCTTATTAAGGACTGCACGACTAATAATGCAAGGAGAAATTTGCCTGCTTGCTAGTCGCGTTCAAGCAAAATAAAAAAATAATGAATAGCCATTAAAGGAGTGCTATATGAGTTTAGTTATTGATTGTCATGGTCACTATACTACTGCCCCTGAAGCTTTAAATCAGTGGCGTAATCAGCAAATCGCAAGTGTTTCCTCCTCAACAGAGAAACCTAACGTAGCTGATCTAAAAATCAGTGATGATGATATTCGTCAAACCATTACAGAAAATCAGCTACGATTAATGGATGACAGAGGGTCTGACATAACTATCTTCTCCCCTCGCGCCAGCTTTATGGCGCATCATATTGGTGATTTTCAAGTCTCTTCAACATGGGCAGCTATCTGTAATGAGTTATGTTATCGGGTATCACAACTATTTCCTGATCGCTTTGTGCCTGCTGCTATGCTTCCACAATCTCCAGGTGTACCCATAGAAACCTGTATCCCCGAGCTTGAAAAGTGCGTTAATGAATATGGCAATGTAGGGATTAACTTAAATCCTGATCCATCAGGTGGTTTATGGACCTCCCCTGCCTTATCTGATCGCTATTGGTATCCGCTTTATGAAAAAATGGTGGAGTATGATATTCCTGCCATGGTACATGTCAGCACTTGTTGCCATGATAAGTTTCATACCACTGGCGATCACTATCTAAATGCCGATACCACGGCCTTTATGCAGTTTTTAAAGAGCGATTTATTTAAAGATTTCCCTACCATAAAATTCTTAATACCACATGGCGGTGGCGCTGTACCTTATCACTGGGGACGTTTCCGTGGTTTAGCACAGGCACTAAAACAACCAGAAATTGAAGAAACCTTATTAAATAATATCTTCTTCGATACCTGTGTTTACCATCAAGACGGTATAGATTTACTCACCAAAGTAGTTCCCACTAAAAATATTCTATTTGCCTCCGAAATGATTGGCGCGGTGCGTGGCATAGACTCAAGAACAGGTCATTATTTTGATGACACTAAGCGCTACATTGATGGAGCAAATATCAGTGCTGAACAGCGTCACCAAATATTTGAGGGTAATGCTCGTCGAGTATTCACACGCTTAGATAAAAAATTACGTACTAAGGGGCTATAAATATGTCATTAGAATTATTTAATCAACTCGGTGTAGTAAAACGTAATATCCAACGTGCCGATCCAAAAGCGGTTGAAATATTATCAAACTACAGTAGCTCTACAATTCATGAAGCAATGGGACGAGTGGGCTTAATGAAATCTTACATGCGTCCTATTTATCCACAAGCCAAGGTTTGTGGCACAGCAGTTACCGTATTACTCCAACCCGGTGACAATTGGATGATGCATGTTGCTGCCGAACAAATCCGTGAAGGTGATGTAGTGGTAGCAGGTTGTACCACAGATAATGGTGATGGCTTTTTTGGTGATCTATTAGCCACTTCGTTCCGCGCGCAAGGTGCCAAAGGACTTATTATTGATGGTGGCGTACGTGATATTGCTGACTTAACAGAAATGCAATTCCCCGTATTTAGTAAAGCTATCTATGGCAAGGGCACTATTAAAGCTACCTTAGGTTCAGTAAATATCCCTATCATTTGTGCTGGCATGCTTGTAGAAGCTGGCGATGTAGTGATAGCGGATATTGATGGTGTAGTGGTAGTGCCTGCTGCAAAAGCAATGCAAGTGGCTCAAGCTGCACAAAAAAGATCAGACAATGAAGACGATAAGCGGAGTTTATTCGCCAACGGTACATTAGGTCTCGATTACTACAACATGCGTGAGCCGCTAGCACAAGCCGGCTTAAAATATATCGACTAAAGGAGCTTACAATGCAGCAACTAGAAGTTACCAAAGGCTGGTTACCTTTTTATAATAAGCCAAGTAAACCTCATTTTAAGTTACCTGAGGGTGCGGTCGATGCGCATTGCCATGTATTTGGCCCGCATGACAAATTTCCTTATGCACCAGAGCGTAAATACACACCTTGTGATGCCCCCAAAGAAGCATTATTCGCACTACGTGATCACTTAGGTTTTTCACGTAACGTAATCGTACAAGCCACTTGTCATGGTACTGATAATCGAGCATTAGTAGACGCATTAGAAGCGTCAAATGATTTGGCTCGTGGCATAGCCTCTATCAAACTTGATATTACAGATGAAGAACTATTAAAATTACACCAAGCAGGTGTGCGCGGTGTTAGATTTAACTTTGTTAAACGCTTGGTAGATTTTCTACCTAAAGAACAATTAGAAATCATTGCAAAACGCATTGCACCATTAGACTGGCATATTGTGGTTTATTTTGAAGCTGAAGACTTACCTGATTTATGGGATTTCTTTACCTCATTACCTACTATTGTAGTAGTCGACCATATGGGACGTCCTGATGTAAGCAAACCAGTAGACGGTCCTGAGTTTAGCTTGTTCGTTAAATTAATGCGTGATAATCCAAATATTTGGAGCAAAGTTTCCTGCCCAGAGCGTTTGAGTATAACAGGGCCAAGAGCCTTAAGCGGAGAACAAAATGCTTATCAAGATGTAGCTCCCTTTGCTCGTTACTTGGTAGAACAATTCCCTAATAGAGTATTATTCGGTACTGACTGGCCTCACCCTAATCTAAAAGATCATATGCCTGATGATGGTTTATTGGTTGATTATATAAGGCAAATTGCACCAACGGCTGATTTACAAAAACAATTATTAGTTGATAATCCTATGCGCTTATATTGGCCTGAAGTTGCAGGATAACTACCTATAAAATAAGGAGAATAATAATGAGCCTCGATAAACCTTATAAAAACATTCATGGCACTACTATTTTTGATGCAGACCAATCACGCTTGGGCTACCATCTAAATCAGTTTTGTATGTCTCTAATGAAAGCAGAAAACCGCTTACGCTTTAAAAATAATGAGCGAGCCTATCTAGATGAGTGGCCTATGACTGAACAGCAAAAGCAAGCAGTGATCGCCCGAGACTTAAATCGTTGTTTGGCATTAGGAGGCAATATTTATTTCCTAGCCAAAATAGGAGCTACCGATGGGCTATCGTTTCAACAAATGGCTGGCAGCATGACTGGAATGACCGAACAAGAATACCGCGACATGATGATTGCAGGTGGACGCAAACCTGTGCCAAAACATGCATTAGGAGAATAATATGGCTAAAATTACTGCAAGTGTTTATACCTCTCATGTTCCTGCTATAGGTACCGCTTTAGATTTAGGAAAAGATAAAGAACCCTACTGGCAGAAAGTCTTTAGTGGTTATGATTTTTCTAAACAATGGCAGAAAGAAAATAAACCTGATGTTATTTTTTTGATTTATAACGATCATGCCAATGCTTTTAGCTTAAGTTTAATTCCTACCTTTGCTTTAGGTACAGCAGCTGAGTTCCCTATTGCTGATGAAGGCTGGGGACCTAGACCTGTACCCACTGTAAAAGGACACCCAGAACTAGCATCACATATTGGCCAATCATTAATTCAAAATGATTTTGACTTAACCATTGCCAATGAGCTCCCTGTTGATCATGGTTTAACTGTCCCCTTATCATTAATGTTTGGAGATGTTGAAGAGTGGCCCTGTAAGGTTATTCCATTGCATGTAAATGTGGTGCAATATCCAGTTCCTTCAGGTGCTCGCTGTTTTGCTTTAGGGCAAGCCATTAGAGAAGCGGTTGAGTCATTTGATGAGGACTTAAATGTGCATATCTGGGGTACTGGTGGAATGAGCCACCAACTACAAGGCGCACGTGCTGGCTTAATCAATGAACCTTGGGATAATTGTTTTTTAGATGAACTTATTGAAGACCCCGAACGCTTATCTAAAATGCCTCATTTGGAATATGTTGAAGAAGCAGGCTCGGAAGGTATTGAGTTAGTTATGTGGTTAGTAGCACGCGGAGCGATGAACTTAACTAAAAAACCACGTATTGCGCATCGTTTCTATCACGTTCCAGCCTCTAATACAGCAGTAGGTCATTTAATTTTAGAAAATGAGCCTGCCTAATAGGAGAACACCATGAAACAAATTAAAGTAGCTTTAGTTGGTACAGGAGCCTTTGGCATTAAGCACTTAGATGCTATTAAAAATATTGATGATGCAGAAGTAGTAGCTCTAGTTAGTAGTAAAATTGACTCCGTTAAAAAAATAGCAGAAGAATATGCCGTTGAGCATTATTCAAACAATTTGGATGATGTTCTAAAAATGCCAGAAGTGGATTGCGTTATATTATGTACTCCTACCCACTTACATGCTGAGCAAACACTAAAATGCCTACAAGCAGGTAAACATGTTGAGGTTGAAATACCATTAGCTGATAACTTAGCTGCGGCAGAACAAGTGCTCAAGGTACAACAACAAACAAATTTAGTGGCTATGGTTGGTCATACTCGCCGGTTTAATCCCTCACATCAATGGATTCATCAGCAAGTTAAACAGAACAAGTTTCACATCCAACAAATGGATGTACAAACTTATTTTTTCCGTCGCACCAATATTAACGCCTTAGGTCAACCTCGCTCATGGACAGACCATTTGCTTTGGCATCATGCCGCTCACACCGTAGACTTATTCCAGTATCAAACTGGCTCAAAAGTAGTTAAAGCAAATGCCATTCAAGGGCCTATTAATCCTGAGCTTGGCATCGCTATGGATATGTCTATTCAGTTATTAGCAGAAAATGGCGCTATTTGTACCTTATCACTCTCCTTTAATAATGATGGACCAATAGGTACATTTTTCCGTTATATTGGTGACACAGGTACTTATATCGCTCGTTATGACGATTTAGTCAACGGTAAAGAAGAAAAAATTGATTTAACTAAAGTAGCTGTATCCCCCAATGGCATTGAATTACAAGATCGTGAATTCTTCACAGCCATTCGTGAAGGCCGCGAACCTAACTCAAGTGTAGCGCAAGTAATAAATTGCTATCGAGTACTAGCTGATTTAGAAAAACAACTAAATAATCTATAAGAGGTTGCTAATGTTGCAAACCAGAAAATTAGCAGGTAAAGAAGTCATGAGTATTGGCCTAGGCTGTATGAACTTAAGCCATGCTTATAATCATCCCTTGCCTGAAAAGGAAGCAAAGGCATTAATTGATAAAGCATTAGATTTAGGTGTTAACCACTTCGACACAGCCACCTTATATGGTTTTGGCGCTAATGAAAATTTATTAGGCACTTCTAGCTTAAAGGCTAAACGTTCACAAATCTTTTTAGCCAGCAAATGTGGTATGGCGGGTGTTAATGGTAAACGGGTTATTGATGGCAGACCTGCAACTATAAAAGCACAATGTAATGAAAGCTTAAAGCGACTAGCTACCGATCATCTCGACTTGTATTACCTACATCGAAGAGACTTTACAGTACCTATCGAAGAGAGTGTAGGAGCCTTAGCCGATTTAGTTAAAGAAGGAAAAATACGAGCAATAGGTTTATCAGAGGTATCAGCCAATACTTTACAACAAGCTCATGCTATACATCCTATTGCAGCTGTGCAAAATGAATACTCATTATGGAGCCGTAATCCTGAATTAGGTTTACTTGAAACGTGCAAAAAACTGAAGGTTGCCTTAGTAGCTTTTAGCCCCGTGGCTAGAGGCTTTTTAGCATCATCAATAAATCTTCATAGTTTACCAAAAAATGACATACGTCTTGCTATGCCACGCTTTCAAGAACCACAATGGTCACATAACCAACAACTTTTTAAGCAATTCGCCCAAATTGCTCAACAAGCTAATTGTTCACCAGCACAACTTGCTCTGTATTGGTTACTACGGCAAAGCGATTGGGTAATTCCTATACCTGGCACTACTAATATTAATCATTTACAAGAAAACATTGCAACAATCAACTTAGACATAGCTGATGATATTCTAACGCAAGTAACGCAGTTAATTAATCAACAAACAGTACAAGGCAATCGTTATCCTAAAGCAACTCTTGCTGAAATTGATACCGAATCATTCAGTGAAGAATAAGCTAACTCATAGCTGACTTATTTTAAACATTTCATACCAATCCTCACTCTTTAAGCTTCACCGATCATGTTTACTAAACATGGTGAAGCTTCTTTTTTATTACCAATATTCACCATAATCATTAAAAATCAATTAATACACTATTAAACAATAGATTAGACCATTAGCTAATACTATTTATTTAGCCATTCGCCACAACGCTTAAAATCACAACTATCCGTAACAGTGTGACTGTTTTTGTTATAACTGATAGAACCAGCAATAGGTATTTTACCTTTAAATTCTGTGTTAAATTCAAAAACATAAATAAAGATCAAAATAATAAAGACGAGAAATAATATGACAAAAGTAGCAAATATACTGCTGATCAATGGCCCCAATCTCAACTTGTTAGGATTAAGAGAACCTAATACTTATGGAAAGCAAACTCTGCCTGAGTTAATTGCACACTTAGAACAGGTTGCTAAAACACTACAAATCAATATAAGTCATACTCAACATAATGGTGAAGGGCAAATTGTTGATGCAATTCATGCTGCTAAAGAAACACAACAAGGCATCATAATTAATGCAGGAGCTTACACTCATACCAGTATTGCTATCCGTGATGCACTTGCAGGAGTGACTATCCCGTTCATTGAAGTACATATCTCGAATGTCTATAAGCGTGAACCTTTCCGCCATTACTCCTATTTATCAGATCAAGCAATCGGAGTGATTGCTGGTTTAGGAGTTTATGGTTACGAAGCCGCCTTAAATTTTTTCAATCAGTATTTTATGGAGTAAGAATAAAATGATTATCAATGGAAAAACTGATTTTTTGACCCTATTGGGCGATCCTATTCATAGTGTAAAAGCACCTATGATCTATAACCCTTACTTACAAGAACTAAATATTAATACCATTCTATTACCTATAGAAGTTTCTCCTGAACAATTTCCTTTTGTTTTAAAAGCACTACTACAAGTTAAAAATTTTCGTGGCTCACTCATTACAATGCCACATAAAGTAAATGCTATAAGCCTAGTTGACGAACTAAGCACCACCGCCAAAATTGCAGGTGCCTGTAATGCTATTAAAATAGCTGATGACGGTAAAGTTATCGGCGACATGTTTGATGGTGAAGGTTTTGTTAGAGGGATGACTCGCAAAGGTATAAATCCCCAAGGTAAAAAAGCATTCGTGGTTGGTTCTGGTGGGGTGGGTAGTGCTATTGCAGCCTCATTAGCAGCAGTAGGTATTACTAAATTATGTTTAAGTGATACTAGGCAGGGATCTGCACAATCGCTTGGCAATCGCTTAAAAACTCATTACCCAGAACTCGAAATTGCCTTTCAAACAGATTCATTAGCTGAATATGATATTGTGGTTAATGCTACCCCTCTAGGCATGAATGACAATGACCCGTTACCTCTTGATGTTACTTTATTAAATCCCAACCAATTTATTGGTGAGGTGGTAATGAAAAAAGAAGTAACTCCCTTTCTAAAAGCAGCACAAACACTGGGTTGCAAAACTCAAATAGGAACAGATATGTTGTTTGAGCAAATCCCCGCTTATTTAGAATTTTTCAACTTCCCCACAACAACAGCTGAACATTTAAGAGAAGTAGCTCAAATTAAATATTTATAAGCCTTATAAGATAGCAACTTAAGCGAAACAGGAGTAATTATGTCCACTATTAATATTCGCGAGTTTTTAGATAATAATAAAACCAGCTCATATCAATTTATGATCATCAGCTTAATGTTTTTAACAGTTATAATGGATGGTATTGACGTTGCCATCATGGGCTTTCTAGCACCTGAATTAAAACGACAATGGGCTATTTCCAATATAGAAATAGCACCCGTGCTAGGCTCGGCATTATTTGGTTTAGCTATCGGAGCCATGATTGCTGGCCCTATCGCTGACAAATTTGGTCGTAAACTAATTTTAGTATCATGTGTCTTTACCTTTGGATTATTTACCTTATTAGGTGCTACCTCCCATACGACTACATCACTGATTATTTACCGCTTTATAGCAGGAGTGGCTATGGGAGGAGTAATGCCTCAAGCTGCCACACTTATTAGTGAATATTCGCCAGCAAAACATAGATCACTTTTTGTCACTATAGTCTTTGCGGGGTTTACCGTAGGAGCAGCTTCGGGTGGCTTTATTGCCTCTTGGCTTATCCCCCACTATGGCTGGCGTTCAGTATTAGTTGTCTGTGGTATTATGCCTATGATGCTAAGTGTTCTATTACTCATTAAATTACCTGAGTCTATTAGCTTTATGGTTTTAAAAAACTATTCAAAAGATAAGGTCATTCAAATAGTCAATCGTATCAAATCAAATACCGCCAATGAGAGCACCACTTTTATTCTGCCACAAATACAAGTAGTTGAAGCCAATCCTATTAAAACCGTACTAAATCAGCACTATATTGTCGGTAGTATTTGTTTGTGGCTAGCCTATTTTTTTGCCTTATTTTTAGTCTACTTACTAGGTAGCTGGTTACCTACTATTATTGAAGAAGCAGGCTTCTCTTTATCTCAAGCTGCAATAATCGCTGCCATTTTTCAATTAGGGGGCCCCTTAGGATCAGTCACTATGGGTTGGTTAATGGATAGATACAGCCCTCATAAAGTATTAGCCTGCACCTATACCATTGGTGCCGCGATTATGGCATTAATGAGTTACGCTTCAGTACACTTTGCACTGCTATCATTTATCGCTTTCTTTGTTGGTTTCTGCTTTAACGGAGCCAACACAGGTATGAATGCCTTATCCAGTTTATTCTTTCCTACCTCAGCACGGGCCACAGGTAATAGCTGGATGCATGGTATTGGTCGTGTAGGGGCGATATTAAGCGCTTATGCAGGAGCCTTTATGCTAGATGCTGGTTGGGGCTTATCCCAAGTATTATTATCATTAATCATACCCGCTGTATTAATTTCTTGCCTTATTATGCTCAAAAAATATTGGTATCAACATGCATTATCTATTGAAGCAGCACAATGTTCTGCCTCTTTAGAACAGGCTTAGACCGTTATTAAACAGCCCATTAGTTATATTATATAGAACACTTAGTTTAAAGGATCTGAAATGAAACATAGTATCGCAACAGTCTCAGTTAGTGGGATGTTACCTGAGAAGCTAAGAGCAATTAGTGCGGCTGGTTTCGATGCCGTAGAAATTTTTGAAAACGATCTGCTTTATTACGAAGGCTCACCTAAAGATATTAAACACCTTTGCCAAGACTTGAATTTAGAAATTGCTCTTTTTCAACCCTTTCGCGATTTTGAAGGAGCTCCTCGTGAAAAATTATCACATAACCTTAACCGTGCTGAGAAAAAATTTGAACTGATGCATGAGCTTGGCGTAAATAAAATGCTGCTATGTAGCAATACCCAAAGCAACTGTATTAAAGATGATAATACGCTAATGGAAGACTTACATCTGATTGCAGAAAAAGCTACTCAACATAACATTAAAGTCGGCTATGAAGCTTTAGCATGGGGAACACATGTTAACTCTTATAGACACGCATGGTCATTAGTAAAACAAATCAACCACCCTAATTTAGGTATTATTCTGGATAGTTTCCATACTTTATCTATTAAAGATGACCTCACCGAATTAGCTTATATTCCAAAAGATAAAATATTTTTTGTTCAGTTAGCTGACGCACCATTACTGAAAATGGATGTATTAGAATGGAGTCGTCACTTTAGAAACTTTCCGGGTCAAGGTGAATTCAATTTACAATATTTTTTAGCGCCCATTTTAGTAGCTGGCTATGACGGCCCTTTATCTCTAGAAATTTTTAACGATGAATTTCGTGCGGCCCCTACAGAGCAAACAGCTTTATACGCTAAAAGATCATTATTATATTTAGAAGAACTAACACGTCATCATTTACAATATAATTATATAAAAGTAAATGAACCATTATTTTCACCTCCATCAGTCACTCAATATAAAAATGTTGCATTTTTAGAGTTTGCAGTGGATGGACAATCTAACCATGAGTTAAGTAATTGGTTTGAACAACTAGGCTTTCAAAAAACAGGCCAACACAAATCTAAAGACGTTACCTTGTATCAACAGGGTGAGATTAATTTAGTATTGAATGCAGAGCCTGACTCTTTTGCTCAAAACTATTATTTATTACACGGCCCCTCATTATGTGCTAGTGCGTTTAAAGTCAGTAATGCTGAGCAAGCATTAAGTAGAGCTAAACAATATGGTTGTCATACCTATGAAGGCCGCTTAGGGCCGAAAGAACAATTTATCCCAGCTATATTAGCTCCTGATGGTAGCTTACAATATTTTTTAGATAATGCGGCAGATATTCATCAAACCGATTTTAATACTAAACCGTATAATCAACCCTCATATTTAAATAACATTGATCATTTTGCGATTGGTATCCGTGCAGAAACAATGGATATATGGACATTACATTTTAAAGCAATCATTGGTTTTGTTACTGAACATGAGCTCACCTTAGCAGACCCTTACGGTTTAATAAAAAGTAAGGTAGCCCATAGCATTGACAGCACAGTTAGAATCCCATTAAATATCTCAGAAAATAAACATACCTCAATTGCACGCTCAGTATCAGCCTATCAAGGTTCAGGATTGCAACATGTCGCCTTTTCCACCCATGACATTTTTAATACCGCAGAAAAACTACAACAAAATGGTCTAAAATTACTAAAAATACCAGATAACTATTATGATGATTTAGCTACTAAATTCGATTTAAGCCCCGAGTTTATCGGCAGGTTACAACAATTTAATATTTTATACGATGAAGATAATCAAGGTGGTAGCTTATTACATATCTACTCAGAAGTGTTTGAAAAGCGCTTTTTCTTTGAGGTCTTACAACGCTTTAATGGATATGATCAGTATGGCGCAAATAATACCCCTGTCAGAATTGCTGCACAAAGTCGTATTTGCAAAATAAAGTAAAATATATCCCTATTTTTATTTGCTGTAAGCTAAATCAAACATTATAGTTTTCAATTAGCATTGACAGACTCTAACCATTAAATCTCTCTTGAGATTAAAAATTGTCATCTAGTACGAACGCTCTATTACATAGCTAATTACTTTGGTCTGATATTAGGATTATCCTAATCATAACTTTAAGTAAAATAGTAGTATGTTTCATATTTTCTTTTCTACTAAGGTAAACTCTGTACGATCTGTTACTTTCTGTAAAGGAAACACAAAAACAAAACTACCTACCCCAATTTCAGAATAACGTATAATGAAAAAATATTTGATCTTTTGTAAAGAGTCTATATCAAATATATATGATTCTTTTATAGTATGGCTATCAGTTGCTTTGTCAAGTAGCTCATTTCCCCACTCTCTTAACATATAATCGTGTAAAACCGATAACTGTTGTTTATTAAGTTTTGTTAAATCAACTTTAATTATTTTAAAACCCTTATTTAACTCATAATAACAAAGATCAGCACTCCCTGTTATATTCAAACTCAAACTTGTTCTTGATGCTTTATCCACCTATATTAACTCAATAGGGTATCTATTCCCACGAATCAAACCTACATGCCAAACTTGGTTATTTAATTTTTACACTTTAAAAAAGGGGTTCCCAAAGGCGCAGAAGTTAATAGCTCTTTAGTAGCTATTGCCAACCCTACTGGTTTAAAAAATGGAATAATACGGTAAGTACCTATCATATCTTCACATTCCTGAGCATTAGCCAAATGTAAACTAACAAAAAAGATAGTTACAACTAATAACATTAATCTTTTCATTTTCCTATGCCGCTGACTAATATCGGGGTAAGGGAGGTAAATAATAAAATACCAATGAGTCTCTTTAATATTTTCACTATTTTTTCACTAACTTTATTGGTCTCAATTTTCTTTAGATTATTTTAAAAGCTCTTTTAACTCATTTTCAGGCAAATTCATCTTTTTTATATCTTCGGGTAACAGTTTAAAATCCTTTTTCAATTCAAAACGTGCTTCCATAAATGCTGCTTTCACCTCTTTTGAAAGAGGATCTCGTTTATATTTTTGTATGCTAGGTTCATAGAATTCAAATAATTTTTCTTTATATACTAATTGATCATTGGGATCAGAGATTTTATTTTCTTCAAAAAAATCTTTTAATGGTATAGTCATATGACTTTTAACACCTATTTTTTTAGGTATATCTGTATCAAAACCATAATATTCAATGTATATACTATTATCTTTTTCATAAACATATAAATGATTTATACGTCCCTTTGAGCCATTAAACCTTGCCATAATATTATCAAATTCAAGTATAGCTACTTGGTTGTCATAAGAAAAATAAATTTTGTATCGATCTACTTGATCATTTGTAAATGAGAATAGTTTATCATTATATAGCAATGTTTGCGTTCTTGAACCTGTGTAAGATGGAGTATTGGCATTAAAGCGATAATTAATTGATTGAACATTAATGATCATATTATTTAAAATCTGTTTATTACCATAAACTTTAAACTCTGGTTCTGACATCTCATGACACCCATATAACGAAATAATGAATATTAATAATAATAGTTTAATTGGTCTTTCTATGATCATTAAAAACTCCTTGGTGAGTTTGTCCCTCATAGTTTCCATTTTGAAAATACTTCAGCACATTAGCAGGTGGATATGACTTAAGTTCTTCATCTGTTAATTGATTTACACTGTTAGTCAGTGATCCAAAAATATAAGTTGATTTCACCCCTTCTCCTGAGTTACCTCCAACCATATACGTTGGCCCCATTAGATCCCATGTAGTTTGTGCTGTCTTCCTGACAATATTAGGAAAGAAACCATCCGCAGCTGATCGGGCAACAGTAGTAACTCTATAATTAGGATAAAATGATGGGAAGGCGGATGTACTTTGTCCCCAAACTGTTACTCCAGAAAAGTTGGATAGCTTGGATAAGCTATGGGCAAATCCCTCTGGATTATGTCCTGTATTACAACCATAAAATACACAAATAGCGCCTTGTTCTTTCCAGTTAAAATCTATAGCATCCCAACCTCCTGTAATAGCCATTTGAACAGGCCAACCTGTAACAGGCGGAATATTAGCGGTATGATATGAGATAGGACCATCTCCTGCTGCATGAGAGAAAACACCTATTTCTCTGGTTTTAATTTTATCTTTTCCACCATACTTACTTGTCCAGTTATTAATAATAGGACCTATTTCATGAATAGCTTGTATGGGAGGATTATGAACTTTATGTATTTTTTCATTGTACCAAGATGATTTTTTTATATTTTCCATTCGTGTTTGAGCTGCTTCTGAGAATAAAGTTCTACCATCATATCCCCCATTTTTATCCTCCTCATCTATCCAGAATAAAAGAATAAGCTCTTTAGGCCGACTAATTTTTTGCTTTACTATATTCTTTTCTGTTGAGCTGGTTTTACCCATTGTCTCTTCATTAGAACTAGACATTGTAAAATCTCCCTAGCAAATTTTCCTATCCACTATCATTACATTATTATCCTAAGTTATTAAACATAACTATTTGATAAAAATCCGTAGGATAGTCATTATTTGTTTGCTGTTCTGGCTTAACTTTAAAAATAACACTCACCTTATTATTAAGCTGCCATTGATAAGCATAACTATCATTCAGTGCATTTTCTGTATAACTAAAGTTTAATTGCAACATCTGTAAAAAAATATCCTCAGAGAAATTTGTCAACAATTCTTTATCTAAAAAAATCTGTGCTGTATTCCAGTTCTGTTTTGTATCTTTTTCAAAAACCAGTGAAAATAAGTCTTTATAATTGAACTCATGAACAACTCCTATTTTTCCTGTTTTAGGGGCATTAGCCATATACTTACCTAAAAATTTAATTTGACTCTGTAAAGTACTTTCGCCTGCTAATATTAGGATAGTGGCTTTAATCATATTAATTAAATAGCTCTTGTCTTGCTCAGATAGCTCTTTTATTTCAAGTTCATTTGTAGTCATAGCTCTATACCATTTCTATTTATACAGTACATTTATTTCTTTAACCATTCTCTTAATGCTATTGAAACATGATCATAAGGTGAAAGTTTAATAGGAGTTTCTTCTATAACTGTGTATTGATCTTCCTTAGCATTACACTGTGGAGCTATTATCTTTAGTTTTTCCTTGTCATAAATTCCATGCCATGCATAATCATGTGCATACTCACTGATATAGGAAAAATCAGGAAATGATTGTGAATCATCTCTGCCATGCTTTATAACTGGACTCCCCATTGGTTCATAACTTTGAAAGCTAAGGCTCCAACCATATCCAGGAATCCATCTCTCTCCCACTTTAGCAACTGCATTCCCAAAACTGGAACCTATTTCTAGTATATTATGCCAAGACTTTCTAACCTTAATTTTTGTAGGAAAACTATTAATTACATCAGCAACAATTTTTACTCCATCACCGACACCTACAGGGTCTATAGTAATTAAAAAGTCTACTGTATACTTTTTTTTATTAACCAAATAATTACAAAAATGTGCACCATTCCAACCACCCAAACTATGTCCTATAATCACTATTTTTAAGTGCTTTTTATCCTTACAGGCAAGATATTTCTCAACTAAAGAATTTTGTTGTTTTTCCTTATAAACTTCATAGTATCCAAGATATATACCTTCATATCGGCTCTTATCTAACTTATTTGCCTCTAAAGAAGCCTCAAATTTTTCTTTAACATATCTAATATTATGATATGGGCCAATTTCTTTCCACTCTACTTTTCTAAGTATTGGAATATATGCAGGTCCATACCATGCTCTTTTATCTGCTGCTCCGCCAATATAAAAAACTACAACTTGTGTCTTATTAGAAATTTCTACCTCTTGAGTTGTCTTAGGTTTTCTCTCAGTTTTACCAGAACTGATTTCCTTATTATCCTTACTGTTCTTATTCTCGTTTCCCCCAGCCATTACATACTCTCCTTTTTAGCCTGTACTTCACCTAATACTAGATGGACTTTAATTTCTTGCTCAATATCGCTATAAAAGGTTTCTGTATAACCTTGTTGATCTGTAGTACCTTCTTTGGTTGAACCATCTGGGAATGTAGCAATATAGTCAGTATTTGCATAGGGTACATCATCATCATCTGTAAAATGGAACCGTACATTTTGCGAGTCACCTATATTTTCTGTGTCTACTAAATCATTATCATTTAAAACTGGCACATAGGTTTCCATCAATAAATGTACATCTATATCCTGCGGTTCAACACTAAAGAAACTCTTAGTATACCCTTCTGCATCTGTTACTCCTTTTACTGTATTACCATCAGGTAAATAAGCTATATAACTAGTATTGGCATAAGGAATTTGATTATCATTGGTAAAATGAAACCGTAAATTATAGCTATCATGCATAACTGGCTTAGAAGTAACCCCTGCCACAGCCATAAACTTACTTAATGGCATTAAAGGCTCAGCAGGAGTACCTTCCATTGGAGCACCACCTGTAAAGACAGGCATGGTCATCCATATTCCAGCAGGGTTCAATACAATATGTTGCCCCCCTGCTTTTAAGGTTAAACTTAATCCTCCATCTATTACTGTTTGTAAGCCACTCTTTAAGTGAATCTCCATGCCTGCTTCTGTGGTTTTTATTGTTCCAATGGTTTCATGCTCACTCATTCCCACAGTTTTATAATCATTCATCATGATCTGTGTTTTACGATCTAATTGAGTTAAATGATGCTCTTCACTTTCATTTTTGGTATAGCGATTCTTGACTATAGTTTCACTATGTTCGTTTTGTACCTGTAGGTGGCTGTTGTTGTTAACTTGTACTGTGTGGTTGTTTTTGGTGAGCTGGTCAAAATCTTTTTGGCTTTGCACAAAGATTTGTTCTTGGCCTGCTTTGTCTTCTATTCGCAGTTCATTAGAACCTACACCACCTTTTGAGCTAGACGTTTTAAATACACTTCTAGTTTTATTAGCAGGCAAATCATAAGGAACTTTGTTGACTCCGTTGTGAATTGCTCCTGTTACTACTGGATTATCTGGATCTCCTTCGAGGAAATCTATTTTTACTTCCATACCTACTCTAGGTATAACTACAGTACCATAACCATCATGAGCCCAGTTGCTAACTACTCTGATCCAATGGGAACTATTTTCGTCCATAGTACCTTCACGATCCCAATGGAATTGAACTTTGATTCGTCCATATTCATCACAGTAAATTTCTTCGCCTGCTGCGCCTGTTACAATAGCTGTTTGGGTTCCTAATACTCTTGACTTAAGGTGTCTTCTAGCAGGTCTATAAGATACTTCTTGTGGTATAGCATTAAAGACGTTGAAGTAGCCTTGTTGTTGATTTTGAACAGGAAATTCTAGTTCTGTGTCTATATCTAAGTATTTATGTAGTTGGCTAGGCAGTGTAGTACTAGCAGCACTACCTGCTCCTGCAAAGGCTTCTAGCACTTGAGGCTGGTAGCCTTTATGTTTAATTTGGGTAATCAACCAAGGTTTTTCAGCATCCATTGTATCTAAACTTGGATGGTCTTCTATCGTAATGTAGTAACCACTATGGAATGTCGGTATATCTGAATACCCCTCACCTATTAAATGATCAGTTCGAAGACGTTCTATTTCTATTTTAGCTAGTTGGTCATTTCTAGCTTTATTCATACCTGTAGATGGGTAATCATAACTTTCAAGGTTAGGCTCAATAGCTTGATTACCTTTTTGACTTTGCTTACCTTCACTAGTCCCTTCTGGTATTTTCATATTAGTGAAGTTATAGTCTCGCCATGCTACTGCTTGAGTTCTAGAAGCTAAAGATACATCAAAATATTTAAGGGCTTGGCTATCTGCTACCATACCTGTGTCATTCATAAACTTAACTGCTTCTGCTACACTAGGAAAGAAAGGCATAGCATCAGTAAAGATCATTTTATGATTACTTGAAGTATGTTGAAAATGATAAGCTATCCCCTCCTCTTGACAAAGGCGCGACACAAAATGGTAATCAGACTCATCATATTGAACACAGAACTCTCTGATTGGATAGGTTTCTTTTAATTTAAACTCAAAACCTGATTCGGCTCCCTCTTGCATACCATGTTCATTGAGAATAGTAGTGATAATTTCTGGTACTGTTTTGGCTAGGAATTTTCTTTGGTTCACGCGCTTCATTAGATGGGTAAAACGAGGAGTAATGACAATAGAAAAAATGCCATAGTGTTGGCTAATAGGGCCCCGCTTAACCGCTTGAACTAGACCATGCACACCATTACCAGATTTGCCTTCTGGGGTAAATCCTATAAAGACTGATTTGCTGAGCAGTTGGGTGATATCAAAGCGTATATGTTTGTTGATTAAGGTTATTTCAAAGGCATAAGGCGTAGAAATTCCTTCTACTCCTGTGAAGGTTAATATTTGTAGCTTATCCAAAGCTGATTGGACTGTATCTTCGTCGCCATTATCACCTAATGATGCTTTTAACTTATTGGCTGCTGCTAATGCTGAAAATGGATCTAATGATTTACTACCACCTGAAAAACTAGAAAACTTATTACCTATAGCTGCTAAAGCTTCTCCAAAACCTGCTGTATTGCTTGAAGATACAGTACTTTGTGCTAAAGGAGATGAAGTAGATGATGGTGTGTTATTTGTTGTTGAGTTGGGTGAGCTTGCTTCATCCCAAAACAGCTGAAAATGTGTATCAGATGCACTAAAAAACATACTGCAAACTCCTTTAAACAGTAACTTCGATTAAGCCTATTTTTGGTATTAATCTATTGTATATAAATACCCTTAAAATAAACTTAATTATACTTTAAATAATATTTATTAGACATTAGTATAACAAGCATTACTTCATTACTAAACAAGTAAACCATCTTTTTATATTGATAAATACTTATCAATATATAGATTAATACTCATAATAATTAGCTAACCCTTCAACTCTTAAAATATTTTTAATTAGCCAAATAGCTCTTTTTAATTCCTTAATTTACTAAGATTCTTAAATACTAGACTCTCACAACTTAACATAATAAAAACAAATAATAACTTGCTGGTCTAAATAGGTGGTTTTAAAATGAAAATACTTCATTAGAAGACATCTATGAATGTGCAACAGGCCGATTAGTCACTGTATTAGGTTTGCTTGAGAGCATTACACCAATATAACAATTCCCAACCCTACGCCGTACAAAATACTGCCATTGCTAGCACTTTATTGTTAAGAGATGTCAATAGTTTAATTAATGTGATGCAATCATTAACCAATGATAAATAATCTATGTATTCAATAAACTAAATAACTAATTTTTTGTATTAGTTAAAGAAAAACCTCTAGTTTATAACGGGAACTAATACCATAATAAACTAGAGGCTAATGGCAAAAAAAAGATATCTGCGCGATAAACCCATATTTAGTATTAGGAATAGTCTTTCACTAGGGATAAACAAGGTACTAAATATGGGCTGTATAAACTATAAGCAAATACCCTTCATTAATAAATTACCTAAAGGCATAACGTAGTATTAACCTTAAGTATTAGTTATTAATAGCTCTCTTTGCTAACAATAACCTCTTTCTCTGCTACACCAAGCTCCCTAAAAACAATAATAGGCATATTGATTCATTATTAATTAATGAAATAAAACCAATAAATTAGTATAAAGGTATACTGACATGCTCATTTTTTAGGAGAAATTATCAGCAATGCATATATATTCTAGTTGGATATTTTGTTTAATTGTTAATATCATTGTTGCTATCCATTTTATACTAGATCCTTTCGCCGCTAATGATTATACAGATGAGTCCATGGGCACTATTATTCATACTGAACAGTCAAAACAGTATGATGGTTCTACGGAATATATTATCTATCATTCCACAATAGTATTTACAGATAAAGAAGATGTAGAACAAACAGTTCATAATGAAAATAAAGTAATATCAGCTTTAATCGCACCACCTTATATAGATATTGAGAAAAGGAAAGAGGCTGTTAATTTAGAGCAAACTAAAGACTATGTTGGTAAAACTGTGCTTATTGCTTATAACCGAAATAACCCCCAAAAATTTAAAGTAAGCGGCCTATCGGGTGGTGATAAACTTGTGTATGTTAATTTTACATTAGTAATCTTAGAGATTATAAGTATATTATTTGTTATATATGATACAAGGAAGAAAAAAATATCTACTAAGCAAGCTCAACCTATTTAATAAAATAAATTAATTAGGCTTGTATATAAGGTTATAAAAATAGATTCCTTTTTTTATTTGTTTTATAATTTCCAGTTGGGTGTTACAACATAGTGTTGTATTACAGGTTTTAAAACGATGGTCGGGCCGCCTCGCAGAGGATTCGTGCCTATGAAAAAACCTATCTTACCCAAAGCTCATGCCGCTACTATGCGCTCACTTTCTGCCATAGAAAAAGTTTTACATATTGAAGCCGTAGGCGGCATTGTTTTATTTGTAGTTGCGATTATTGCTCTAATCTGGGCTAACTCTTCACTTGCAAACAGTTATCATGCGCTTTGGCATACACCTGTTGGTATCAGTTTTGGTTCTTTTACCTTTTCACAGTCTCTGCATTTTTGGATAAATGATGCATTAATGACTGTTTTTTTCCTTGTTGTGGGTATGGAAATTAGAAAGGAAATACATGATGGTGCGCTCTCAAATTTTCGCCTTGCCACATTACCCATTGCTGCCGCTATTGGTGGTGTTGTAACTCCTGCAATTATTTATTTAGCACTAAATCATGCGCCTATCCAACAACAAGGTTGGGCTGTACCTACGGCTACAGATATTGCGTTTGCTGTTGGTGCATTGGCGTTATTAGGTAAATCTATTCCTACTAATATCAGGGTTTTCTTACTAGCCCTCGCTATTATTGATGATATTGTAGCAGTGCTAATTATCGCCTTTTTCTATTCAGGTGGTTTAGATATTAATGGTCTATTTGTTGGTGTCTTTGGTATTTTCTTGGTGCTATTATTTCAATGGTTAGGCCTACGCTCTGCTTATGCTTATATTATTCCTGGCGCTATTTTATGGATTGGTTTGTTAATGACAGGGGCCCACCCAACCTTAGCCGGTGTAGTATTAGGCTTAATGACACCAGTTGTAGCCACTATTTCTAAAGAAAAATATGTGGAAACAGTAACCAATGCCATCAACACAATCAAAACCACTGATCAAAATGGTAAGTTAACCGTTTCCTATAACGAACTTCATAAAGTACAAAGGGAACTATTACCCCCTGTTACTCGTGTAAATATGGCGCTACATCCTTGGGTAACTTATGGTGTAATGCCTTTATTTGCCTTAGCTAATGCAGGTATTACGATAGATAGCCTCGACTTATCAGCAACCTCAGCGCAACACATCATGTATGGTGTTATTGGTGCCCTTGTTCTTGGTAAACCAATAGGTATATTACTATCCTGTTTTATTGTCGTTAAATTAGGTATCTGTCATTTACCTAAAGGAGTTACTTGGAATGGTATATTATTAGCTGGTTTGCTTGCTGGTATAGGCTTTACTATGTCTATCTTTATAGCCACCTTAGCCTTTACTGATGAAACGCTATTAGGTGCCGCCAAAGCTGGTGTATTACTTGCCTCTTTAGTTTCTATTATTATTGGCTTGTCTTGGGGCTATTTTTTAAAAAAACGCCTTGAACGTAATCCATTGGCTAATTAATTATAATTTAGTTATCCACTAGATTACCCCTAGCGGATAACTATAAAAACCATTAAAAAAACTTATTTTTTAAGCACACTTTTCTTCTTTCAGCTAAAAAGCTCTTGATCGTACTAAAAACATAATGAATATAACCGTACAAATAAGCATTCCATAAATCAAAATTTCATTATCTAACAATGAACACTTACTAACTGGCATTTTGATTTTTTTGCGTGTTGTTGGTTTATCTACTTTTTGCTCTGATTGCTTTTGAGAATGCAAAAAAACACTATAATCCACATAATTGATTTAACGGTGTCGTATCCTTTGCTTGACGAACATAGCCACATTTTGGACAAGCCGTAATCACTGTTTTAATATCCTCCCTATCAAAAAATAGCCATCAATAAAATAATGACGGATACTGCAATAAATAAATAAGCCATTCCTGTCATAACATCATCGACTGATAAAGAATGATTAACCTTACTATTAATAACTTGATAGCTCATTGGTTGTTTTTGTTCTTTCTCTGATTCCTTTTGAAAATGTGCATAAACCCTATAATCTATATGGCACTTTGGACACTGATTGATAGCTGCAGTATCTTGCAGTTGACGTACATAGCTACATTTTGGGCACGTTATAATCATGACATACTCCTTTTTCTGCTTATTATGCAGTTATCCATTTTTTCAATTACCTTTATATAACTTCTGCTGAAAAGCGAAGAAATAAGGTAAATAGGTAAATAGGTAAATAACAACTAATATCATGTAGATTAAAAACTCATTATCGGGTAATGAAAAATCATTAAATTTTGATTTAAGTTTTTTAAAAAAACAAAATTGCTTTTGTTCCAATTGTTTTTGTAAATACCTATAGGATGCATAATCCTCTTGGCATTACTAATATTGTATGTTCTGATTGACGCGTATAACCACAGTTAGGACACGTTGTATTCATACTATCTTTCCCTCCATAGCTATTGGGTAAACAATTTGCTATCTAACAATACTTACTTCTCCCTTTGAGCTGATACGAACAATCCTTTGCATCGGTTTTGATTCAGTACTTCCTTCTTGTAAATTTGGTAAAAAATACTTTGCCGTAAAATTAGCATCATATAGAACAGGATGCGGATCGCTTATATGAACGCTATAGGTAATCGTTATCTGTGGCTCACCATCTATAGCACTGACACTAATAACTTGATGTTTTGTTATATTGCCAAAACAAAAACTCCCTAAACTACCTGATAATTTCGCGGAGGCTGGCATATAAGCATTACGCCCCAACTCTGTTAATACATACTGCTCTACACTAGGTGATACACCTATTTTCTCTACTTTAATCAAACCCACTTTTAATAAGCTTGTACATTCCTCTCCACACTGCTGAACGGTTACTGGAAAACTTGTTGTTACTCGACAAAGCGTATCCTTAGTTTGAATTAGCTGTTGTTCTGTGACATTCGAAATATTATTTACGACTGTATCTGCTTCAGCAGCCACATAACTACTCAAACTAGAAATAGCAAAAACAGGTATGGCAAAAGCTAAATAGCGCATTGTTCTGTTCCTCTTGAACTTTATTATTTACACAACTGTTTTCCTTATCTTGTCTTGTACTCCAACAAAACAGGTTATAGTTAGATTAATGCTTGATTTATTACATGTCAAATAAATTTAAATTACATGTAATTTAATTAAGCTTTTATTCATACTTTCAAACAAACTTTTGACAAAAATATCAAACATAAAAATAAATTATTTATAAACAATAAGTTATACAAATAAAAAATAATTATGATGATTTATTTTTAATAAAAAAGAGGAATTAATATTATTTTTTTAGTAAAAATGACGCTTAAAAAATATGAGATGGTTATTATTGAAGTGATAAATTAATTAGACAAGTATCCAGATTTAAGCTAATCAGATGTAGCAAAAGCAGCTAGATATAGCTGCTTATTGAATATAAGTAAGATTGATAGTAGAAATAGAACCTGCTAACTATTGTATAGCTAGCATTGTATTATTTAGGGCAATCATTGCCACATCTTAGCTTCTGTAAGAAAGCATTACCGCCTAAATTATCCATTTGTTTACGAATAAAAACACCACGAGAATTTATATATACTGTTGGTTTGGCAGGGTTCCAATTTCTAGGGTTAGGCAACACGGCAGCTAATAAACTAGCTTGTTCTTTAGTTAGTTTTCTAGCAGTAGTGTTGAAATAGTATTGTGCAGCAGCTTCTGCACCAAAAATACCATCACCCCATTCTGCACTATTTAAATAAACTTCAAGAATTCGCTCTTTTGACCAAAGCAGTTCAATCCACGCTGTAAACCAAACTTCTACACCTTTACGAAACCAACTACGGCCAGACCATAAAAAAATATTTTTAGAGACTTGTTGGCTAATAGTGCTTGCGCCCCTAAGATTACCACCATCCGCATTGTGTTTTAAAGCTTGTTGAATCGCCTCCATATCAAAACCATGGTGATAAGGAAAATTTTGATCTTCTGAGGCAATAACAGCCAACTTTAAACTATCAGAAATCTCATACCAGCCTTTCCACTCCCTTTGAAACTTAAGGCCGTCTCCCGCTTGCCAGCTTTCAATTTTACGCTCAACCATTAATGAAGTGCCAATAGGATTAATCCAACGCATACTTAACACAAGCAACACCGAAATAACTAATATTCCTATTATTGAAAAAATAGTAAACCAGAATAGTCTCTTAAAAAACTTACGAATCCATTGTAGAATTTTTATTAATTTCGCCATATCTTTCAAATAAGCAATTGAATAGGTAAAAGTATAACATTTTACTGAATGGAAAACTCAATAGTTGCTGTTTGACCTAGTTCATCTAATAAAGTTAACTGTTGTTTACCTGCCTTTATAAATTCTCTATCAAAAGATTCATCAGGTACAGTTTCCTCAATCAGTTCTCCATTTAAGAACCACCAACGTTGCCCTGCCCCACCTAATGAAGAAAGTTTTAATGTTAACGGCTCTGTATTAATGGCAGGTAAACGCAATCTATCCCCCTCTCTCACCCCAACAATAAATAGAGGAGCTGATTTAGTGGGTAGTAAAGGCGGACAATTTTTATCAGCTTTAGGTAAACGACGGTTACGACGTTCAGCATAAATTAACCAAGGTTCTAATGGAGCAGGCCATAAATCAATGCGTTTTTCAATAGCTCCATCACAATCAGCAGCTACCTGTAAACCTTTGCTATTAACCCAAATAGTTTGACTAATGCCTGTGCCAAGAGGTTGATCTACTGCTTGCAAGGTAGGGGGTGTTAGACCATCTAATGTCCAAGCAAAACGCTCTTTACGACAATTAGCATCTTTAACAGGCAATGGCTGTCCCGAAGGCCAACAAATGGCAGCTACCCCAACACTAGCTGGCTGATTACTTTCAGTAACTGATAATGCTTTGCTTGCAGTTTGGTTAATAATAAGATCATGTACTTGTAATAATAAAGGCGTTGCAGAAGCCACTCCAAACTGACCTGGCACTGGCGTTCCATCAGGTCTACCAATCCATACACCTACCAAATAACGTGGTCCTAAGCCAACTGCCCAAGCATCTCTAAAGCCATAACTAGTCCCTGTTTTCCATGCTAATACACTACGTTGTACTAGCCTTGCTCGCTCGTCTCGATCAGGTTCTGTTTGACCTGATAAAATACGCCTTACCACCCATGCAGAACCTGCAGATAACAATGGCCTTTCCTCTAAAACATCAGTAGGTTTAAAACGCAGTTGTGCTACTTTACCTTGACGTGCAAAAGCACTATAACCCATGACTAAATCTTCTAACTTAGTCCCTACACCACCCAAAATAACTGACAAATTAGGCTCTGCCATTGGTGGCAATGTTAAATTTACTCCAGCCCCTTTTAATTCACCATAAAACCGTTTTGGGCCATACGCTTCAAGCAATTGTACTGCTGGTAAATTTAGTGACATTGATAAAGCTTCACTTGCTGATACAGGCCCTATAAAACCTGCTGAGAAATTACCAGGTTTATAATCACCATAGCGTCTTGGCACATCCTGCAATAAAGACTCAGAATGAATCAACCCTGCATCCATTGCCATTGCATAGAGAAAAGGCTTTAAGGTTGAGCCAGGTGAGCGAATGGAAGACACCATATCCACATGACCAAAACGCTTATCATCAGTAATATCTATAGAACCAAGATAGGCTTTTACCTCCATGGTTTGGTGATCGACCACCAAAATAGCGGCTGAAGTATATTCAGGTAAACGCACTTGCCAGTTCTTTAATAAATCCTCTAAACGGCGTTGCATACTGACATTAATAGTACTTTGAATAATAGGCGTTTGACTGTTGTTATATAATCTTCTCGCTAACAACGGTGCCATTTGTGGCTCTTGCCGATCCGTTAAGAAAATACTTTCTTGTTGTATTTCATCAATAACAGACTGTGGCCATATATTAAATTCAGCTAAACGGTTTAATACTTTATCTCTGGCTAATTTAGCACGCTCAGGATAACGATCTGGTCTTAATCGACTGGGCGCTTGTGGTAATACTGCTAATAATGCAGCTTCTGCTTGAGTAAGTTGATCTGGCGGCTTGCCTAAATATGCCCAACTAGCAGCAGCTACACCCTCAATTGTTCCACCATAAGGTGCACGATTAAGATATAAGGTAAGAATCTGATCTTTACTCAAATGCCATTCTAACTGCATAGTACGAAAGACTTGTCTCACTTTTCCCCAGTACGTTCGAGGGTGTGGCTCAATGAGTCTAGCCACTTGCATAGATAGGGTACTACCCCCTGATATAATTTTACCACCTGTTAAGTTCTGCCAGAATGCCCGTCCTAAAGCTATAGGATTGACCCCAGGATGTTCATAAAACCAACGATCTTCATAGGTTAACAAGGCTTCAATATAAGCAGGCGATACTTGCTCAATAGTAATAGGATAACGCCACACGCCATCTCTATCAGCAAAACGCCATAAAGGTGTGCCATCACTCGCTAATACAATACGTGCTATACCATCTTCAGGCATAGGTAATGGAAATAACTTATCAAGCACCCATAGTAAACCAATGATAATAATTGGAATGGATACCCAAACTCGCCAATGTCTACCAATAAAACGTAAAATAGCCAAGTTAACTTACTCTACAAAACAAAAGGCGTACTCAAGTACGCCTTTTTAATTAACTACCTAATACTTAATGAGGCTTCACAATCAGTAATGCAGGTGCATCACTGGTAGCCTGCCAGTTAGGACGATACATAGACTCCACTACCGCGGGAGGTACACGATACTCGCCTGGTGTTACTGCACGCGCTAAATATAATATATCTGTTGTTTGGTTAGAATAGTTATAACCAAGATCCAACTGTATTACATAGCGATCATCACGGAACTCTTGATGAGCAATACGTGCTCTTTGCATTGATTTTAAAGATTCCTTAATCGTGTCAGCTGCATCTTTTAAACTTGCCGATGCTTGTGCTAGATTTTGATTTTCTAACTCCAAACCTGCTGGTAATAAATCTACCAATAACGCATCCGTGATACGTTGTTTAGTGGCTAGTTTAATCCGCACAATCACTAAGTCACCACTTCTTACATTTTTAAGATTTAAAGTCCTACCATTTAAATCTAAATATTCTTTCGAAATAGATAGACCATCATTAGTAGTAGCTCTTGGTGCTTGGCTAGGATAACCCGTTACATTAACTGTTTGATATAAAGGTACATCTGCTGTTTTGTTCACTACTTTTAAGGTGGTGATTTTACGCATTTCTTCATCAGACAGTTTCAAACTAGGTTGCTTATCAGTAACTGTATACTTATTACCAGCTACATCAACCTCAGCTTGCCAAGCTTTTTCAGGCGTTAAAAGAACACGATAACCTGCTAAGAAAATAGCATTACGTTCTTGAGTAGATAACCAACGTTTATTAGCTACATCTTGGCTTAAGGTAAACATACGATTATATATAGTATCTGCACTGCCCATTTGGTGCTCTTGGAGAAGAGCAAGGATTAATGCATTATCACGCACCTCACTACCATAATCACCAATCCACCAATAGCTTCTTGAGTTATCACGTGTTTTTACTAATCCTTCTTTTAATGCCTGTTCTGCACGAGTATTGTCACCCATTAATTTCAATGCAGCCGACAATTGAATTAAAGAAAGACCAGATGGTGCCTGACTACGACGATCATATAACGCACGTAATGCACCTAATGGAGCTTGTTTAGAACGAGCTAATACATAACCTGCATAGGCTTGAGCAGCAAAACGTGTAGCATCTCTATTATCGGTATAATAGGGATCAATACTATTGTTATTTTGTACATAATTCAGAATACGTTTTACCGCATTTTGTAATGGCTCTTCAGGTACTGAGAAACCACGTTCACGGGCACGCAATAAGAAATCAGTTACATAAATAGATAACCAATAGCCCTCTTCACTATCACTACTCCATAAACCAAAGCTACCATTATGACGTTGCATACCTAGTAAACGACCAATCCCCACTTCGATAGCATTACGACGTTGCTCATCTGTTTGATCTGTAGTAACACTCAAACGTTTTAATAGCTCAGCACTTGAGTAAAGTGATGGATAAAGACCACTGGTAGTTTGCTCTGCACAACCATAAGGATAAGCACGCAATGATTGAATTTGTTTAGATAAATTCAAGGGTGGTTGACTTGTTAATTGTACCAAGCCCTCTCTACCATGCATTTCAGTACCACTAAGTACAGCAGTTGGAATATTCCAGGGTGATTTTTCTAAAACATTTTGGAAAGTTTCTAAACTAGCAGGATACGCAGGTCGTGTGCCTATACTCCATGTCCGTTTAATATCTGGTGCTGCTTTACCTTCTACTGTAATACCAGTCACAGTAACGGTTACCTTACCTACACCTATACCTGACAAAGCTTTTACAGGAATCGTTAATGTTTTACGCTCACCTTTTGCTACAGTAACTTCTTGAGGTTTGCTATTAACTAAAGTAACAAATCCCTCTGAAGTTAAATTTACTGCTAACTTCTGTGGTTTTTCAGTTAAATTAGTAATATCTAACGCTAATGTAGAACTATCACCACCTGCTAAGAAACGAGGTGTAGAAAGTTCAGCAATGATAGGTGCGGCTACTACTGTTTTAGCTTCTGCCATACCAAAAGCATTATCAGTCCATGCCTGCCCCATTAACCTTAACTCACCATTAAAGTCAGGAATAGCTAAAGATACTTCGGCTTCACCATTTTCATCAACTGTTACAGGTTTACTTTGTAACGCAACAATCATCACATTAGTATCTGGTTTTTTACCGCCTTTCGCTAATGCAGCATCACCACCAAATGATAAAGAACCTATGCGACCTTGTCCTGTTTCAATCAGTTGACCGTATACATCTAACTGATCCGCACCATACGCTTTACGACCAAAGATACCAGCAAATGGATCTGGTGTTTTATAACTAGTAATATTTAAAATACCAACATCCACCGCAGCAACTAATACAGTGGCATTCTTAATAGGGTTACCTTGGTTATCTTTGGCTTTTACCTTCACCACTAAATTTTGTGAAGGTCCCATTTTTTCTGGTGCAACTAATTCAAGATTAACTTTACGCTGTTGACGATCTAATGGTAAATGCAACAAACCTACCGCACGTTTAGGTGTAGCGCCAACCTTACGGTCACCAGGGCGAACTATTAAAGTAGAAATATATAAATCATGGCGTTGCCATTTGCTATCGATAGGAATCTCAAACGTTTTACCTGTAGCAGGCACATCTATTGCTTGCCACCATAATAAACCATCCGAAGATTCAACCATTAAATAACCATTACCTGCCGCTGGTGGAGTAATAGTTATCTTCGCTTTATCTCCATCTTTATAAGCTGGCTTATCAAGTGCAATTTTTACTTGATCTGGGCGTACTGCACCACCCTCTTCTGTATTTTCTTGCCACCAATAACCAGCACGGAATTGGTAATTAGATATTAAACCTGTCGCTGGATTTTCCACTTCTAAGCGATAATAACCCCACTCAACAGGATAGGTTAATTTAGCAGTAGTACCTTTAGCAATACTGATTTGCTGTTCATCCATCATTAAATCTTTTTGATTATAATTGCTATCCCAGCCATCACTGTCTGAATAATACCAATAGTAATCACGACGCTCACGAATGAAACGTACTTTTAAATTCTTAGCTGCTAATTTGTCACCTTGAGCATTAGCTAATAACACCTCAAACTCAACAGTAGTATCATAATCCACCTCTTTATCCTTAAATAAAGGACGGATACCTACCAACTGTTTGGCAGGCCATACCGATTGTATAACACGACGTACAATAGGGCGACCACCACTCTCTTGTAAACTTGCTTGCACAATTAATTGTAAAGGTGATTTTACTTCTTTCCATTGACTATCAAGTTGAATAACTCCCTTGCCCTCTTTATCTAAAGGAAACTCACTAAAATCGATATTTTGAGATAAGTATTTTTCATTTAAATCACCAAAATAGTAACCTGGTAATTTAGCCACACCCTCTCTTAATGGACGAACATACACTTGACCACTTAATAAGTTACCGCTAGCAGGTGCGCCATAAAGATATCGACCGTTTACTCCAACATGCATACTATCTGCTGGTGCTAATGGTTCCTCATCAACATTTAACTCTAATGCAAGACGTTCTGGTAAAAAATCTTCAACATTAAAATTATAATCTTGAACCTTTTTATCACCGATTTTTACTAAGAAAGACCAACGCCCTGTTTTTGCATCACTAGAAACTTTCAATTGATATTGGTAAAAACCTTGTTGCGTTGCTTTCCATACGAAACTACGTACAACAGTACCATCTGGACTACGCACTTCAACATTAACAGGCATATCCTTAACTTGATTACCATCTTTATCACGTAGCAACGCATTAAATAATACTGTTTCACCAGGACGATATAAATCACGAGGACCAAAGATAAAGAATTGGAAAGCAGCATCTTCGGGACCAGTCACAGTAAACTCAGATAAATCTAGGGCAGATGTTTTCAAACGTAACATCGTAGTCTGGCCATTATGGGCAGCCAAGACTATATCCGCATCACTGATATTTGCTAGCTCAGCATACCCCTTAGTATTAGTAGCAGCATTTTCAATTACATTACCTTTACTATCCAATACTTTGATATCAACACCAATAATGGGTTTACCCGTTTCCAATGACTGGGTAAAAACAGTTAGATTATCACTGGATTTATAACGGTGTGCAGAAACACCAATATCAGAGATAGTAAAAACTGTAGCAGGGAAACTATATTTATAAGCACCAGATTGACGTAATACAGCAAAATAAACACCTGGTTGTTGTAACTGCTTGATTCCACCAATCGGTAACATCACTGTTTCACGACGGTTTTTATCTGCATTTAGCTTAAAACCACCTGTATAAGCTAAATCAGCCATCGCTAGCAACTCTTCAGAACTCCAGTATTGTAAGCTTCCACCTCTACCCCATTGGCTAAAGAATTGAGGTAACTTATCATCATGAATTTTAAAGAACTCTACGGTCGCTTGTTGAACATTTAAGGTTACTACAGGCAAACCTTCAGCTAAACGAACAGGCAATAAAGAACCTCGGCTTGCAAAACCTAACATAGGCTTTAAATCTTTAGTGGTTAAACGAGCGACATACTCTAAAGGAATACTTTTGCCATTTACCCCTCTTAAACCCGCATCAATAGTTAATACCAATTTACGATTCGGTTCTAAATTATTAAAGGTTAACTCTTGTTGGTTTTTAGATAAAACCCAAGCACCATCAACTTTACCTGACTTAGTATCAATCAAATGTAACTTATCATTAAATTTTTGATCCGTTTTTAAAGGTACCGAAAAAGTAACAGAAAGCGTACTAGCGCCATTTACTTGAATCTCTGAAACATCAATAACCTTTAACTCTTTCCCTGCATAGCGTTTTGCTAATGTTGACTCATCTACTGCGGTAGTAGGTGGGCTTGCAGTTTGTGCATGCACAAGGTTATTAGATATCGTCCCAAACATTAAGGACATCAATAAAGGAACTACTAGCCAATATTTTTTCTTCATAAAAGCATCCTGCATTTCTGCAATTTAATAAAAAGTCAGTATTCAACCACCATATATTATTCGGTTATATCATAATTGATAAAAGTTAATTATTCCTTAACATTTTACTATTTACCTATTAACAAAACCTTTCTTAACATAATAACAATGCTTGAATTTCACTAAAAATAAACAGGATAAAGATCATCATAGGCTCACTAAACCATTGTAATGCAAAACTTCTAATACAAAAAAATAGCCCCAAAAATGAGGCTTTTTTATGCATTAATTTTTATTATCTGTAAATTTACTACCCTGATCGCACAATCCTGAAACGATCACAAAAATAGCAGAGATAAATAAAATAACAATCACCCCTATGGTTGAATTATCAGGTGATATTTTTACCAACCAAAGCGCTAATAAAGGTGCCAAACCACCTAATGCTCCACCTATTTCTCTACCTGTACCAATTCCTGTAGAGCGTACTTGAACAGGGAATTGTCTACTTAAAAATGAGCCTTGTGCAGCAAACATCATAGGTGTTAGGAAGCCTGTAGTAATAATTAATGCAAAGTAAATGTAATGTTCATTAGCTGTATCTATTAACAACATAAAAGGTAAGATATATAATAAGGTGATAACTGCACCTGTTATCATCACTTTCTTACTACTCCATTTATCACACATCCAACCAAAACAAGGGATAGTAAATAAGGCAACTAAACTAGCAAGGGTAATAGATAAAGAAGTAACATCAGCAGTAACGCCTTTATACTGATCTAGATAAGCCAATGAGAAAGTTTTAAAGGTATAACTTAACGCGTTGTAACCTAATGCCAAAAAGAAAGCGACTAATAATCCTTTCATATGGAATTTAAAAATATCATGGAATGGTGCTTTATCACGTTTATGTTCATGTACAATTTTATCAAAGTCTGGAGTCTCTGGTAAGCTGCGTCTTACCCACAGCCCAACGAAAACCAATATGAAACTAAGAATAAAAGGGATTCTCCAACCACCATTTAACAAGAAATTTTCACCAAATAAACTTAATATAAAAACAGTAAACGAAGAAAGTAATAAACCTAAATTCAGGCCAATTGCAGGCCAAGCGCCTTGACTACCTCTTTTCTTACTGGAGGCATGCTCATATGAAGTAATAGCTGCGCCCGCTAACTCAGCACCAGCTCCTAAACCTTGTATAAAACGGATGAAAACTAACAGAATAGGAGCCCAAACGCCAATACTATCATAGGTAGGAATAAGGCCAATGACTGTGGTACAAACCCCCATAAGGATAAAGGTAACCACCAACATCTTTTTACGGCCAAAACGATCACCATAACGACCAAATAACATTCCACCCACAGGCCTTGCAATAAAGCCAATAGCAAAGGTAGCAAAGGCTTTTAAACTTGCACTCTTAGGGTCAGCAGTGTCAAAAAACACTTGTCCAAAAACTAACGCGGCCATAGTTGCATATAAGTAAAAGTCATACCACTCGAGCATAGAACCAACAATAGTAGCAGTTGCTACTTTACGTAATCGTTTCTTCTCCTGCTCAGGAGTTTCAACAGCTATATTATTGTTATTTTGTACCATCTTTTATTACCTCAAGTTGTTATTATTTTAGAATTGACTGATTTATTAGGGCTATTACTAGTCATACCTCCTTTATATGGTTTAACTAAATCCGGGCTTATAATGAGGAAAATGATTTTATATTCTTTTCTGAAAGATAGAATTTAAAATTTTGGAGTGATCATAAATTCTGAGAAACAAGTAAAATAGCGCATTGTAGTTGTAAATAAAAACTAACAATCCACCTACTTTGCCAAATATATACTTATTTATTAATTGAACTACATAAAACATAAGTTGTTTTTTTATACTATTCATAACGCTCTTTTTTATATTTATCTTAAGTTTTTATATATTTTCATGCCAACTATATGTTGTAAACATCAACTTTAGTTTAGTTAACAATAATTTAGATGTCTTTCTGTACTACTTATTATTTTTATAACTTACTAAACATACTCAATATTGATCATACTTTAACTTAAAACCCTACTTACTTTCAAAATTATTTTGTCTTTTAAGTAGCCTAAGTATATATTAGCTATTTTCTTAGCATTAAGCATATGTCACTCCTCTCTATATTTTTTATCCATCTTTTAGCTTTAGTAAGTCCTGGTCCTGATTTCGTTTATATTTCCCAAATAGCAGCTAACTATAATAAAAGAAGCTACATTTTAGCAATATTGGGTGTGTGTAGTGCTATTGCTATTTGGGCATTATTAGCTATTAGTGGTTTAAGTATTATTATTGAACATACACCCATCATTTATAAATTACTGTTATTACTAGGAGGCAGTTATTTAATTTGGTTAGGTATCTCTGCTATAAAAAGCAGCTTTTATAAAAACCAGTTAACAGCTAAAAACAATAATAAGCAACACAGTTTTTATATAAAGGGCTTAATGACTAACCTTGCTAACCCAAAAGCTTTGGCCTATTTTGGAAGTATTTTTGCAGTTGCTGTTGCTAATGCAACTCCCCATACCTTGTTATTGATGTTTATATTAGTTGTAATAGAAAGCTTAATATGGTTTTATTTGGTTGCAACACTATTTTCTACACAATGGGTTGCTAATTGGTATCAAAAACGGCTTAATAAAATTAATTTTATTTGTGGTATAGCTTTTGTGCTTTTTGGTTTAGGTTTAATTTATCGTTTAATCAGTGATTTTATTATTTGAAAACACTTATTCTTTATATCTTAACAGCATTCTCAGAAATAATCGGTTGTTACCTACCTTATATTTGGTTAAAACAAAACGGTTCAATATGGTTATTAATTCCTGCTGCTATTAGTTTATCTATCTTTGCTTGGCTTTTAACATTGCATGATGCTGCATCTGGTAGAGTTTATGTGGCTTATGGTGGTGTAGGGATTCGTTATAATTTCTAATTTACTTTGGGCAAAAATTTTCTCCCAAAGTTTTTAACAGTCTAAATAAATTATCTTTTTAACTGTCTATTTACTTAATAAGTCACACCCACCTGTGTAATTTTAATCATTTCAACACCTTTACTGCCTGTTTGAGTTTGTACTTTAAGTTTTTGTAATTTTGGTAGTTGAAGAAGATAAACAGAAGTTGTTCTTTGTTTTTGTATAGGTTTACCAAATAAAGTTTCCAGTAAATTAGGTTTTAGTTCTAAACGCATTTTATTAGAAAGCATAGGATAAGAAGCGGCTGTAATTAATGGACAATACTCTGTTGGTAATGTACCACCCAATTTCATTACCACTTCTGTAACTGGCGCTTGTAAATCTGTGCCTTTGGTAACAAACCATAGCTGATGAGAATATTTAGGTAAACTATAGCATTGATAGTAACCTTTACCATTATGTAAAGGAATACCTGTTTTAAAAATACTAGAAATCTCTGTTAAGGTTGTAGAACCTAACATAACTACAGCTCTATTTACTCTCAAATGAGTAGGAATATATTCTTCATCAATAACCGTAGCTTTCTCCATTAGCTCTTTATCAAAAGCCATTGTTGGCACATTAACAGCTGTAGGTGGCCTATTTGACTGTGCCACAACTTGACCTGCCCATCCAAATACTACAAGGGTCATCAACAACACTTTATAGTTCATATTATTTCCTTAAAAACTACTCACTAAGCAGGTTCAACAATTTGCTCTATATTAAAAGTTAGCTGTTCATTACTCATATCAACATGAACAATACCACCCTGCTCTGCTAACTTGCCAAATAAAATTTCTTCTGCAAGAGGGCGTTTTACTTTTTCTTGAATTAAACGCGCCATTGGTCGAGCACCCATTTGAGGATCATAACCATTTTTCGCTAACCATGCTCTTGCTTGCTCAGAAATCTCTAGTTGTACTTGTTTTTCCTCTAATTGTACCTGTAATTCCACTAAGAATTTATCCACAATACTCTTCAATACATCATCACTTAAACGACCAAACTGAATAATTGCATCTAATCGATTACGAAATTCAGGTGAAAATGCTTTTTTAACAACTTCCATAGTATCAGTTGAATGATCTTGTTGAGCAAAACCAATCGACGCTCTAGCAGCTGATTGAGCCCCTGCATTAGAAGTCATAATTAATACAACATTTCTAAAATCAGCCTTACGCCCATTATTATCAGTTAACGTACCATGATCCATGACTTGCAACAATAAATTAAAGATTGCAGGGTGAGCTTTTTCAATCTCATCTAACAACAGTACACAATGAGGCGTTTTAGTAATGGCCTCTACGAGTAAACCACCCTCATCAAAACCCACATAACCTGGAGGGGCACCAATTAGGCGAGAAACAGAATGTTGCTCCATATATTCAGACATATCAAAACGGATTAATTCTATGCCTAATGCTCGACTTAACTGTTTGGCGACTTCTGTTTTACCTACCCCTGTTGGCCCTACAAATAAAAATGATCCCACAGGTTTATCTGGAGCTTTTAATCCAGCTCGGGAAAGTTTAATGGCTGAAGCTAACGAACTAATAGCAGTATCCTGCCCAAACACTGTTAATTTAAGGTCACGTTCTAAATTACGTAAAAGTTCTTTATCAGAAGCATTAACACTTTTTGAAGGTACTCTTGCCATTTTAGCAATAATAGCTTCTACCTGTGGGACATCTATACACTCCACTCTATTATCAGGTATCTGTAACTGCTGATAAGCACCAGCCTCATCAATCACATCAATAGCCTTATCGGGCATATGTCGATCTGAGATATGGCGTGCTGCTAATTCAGCCGCTGCTTTAAGGGCTTCATCAGTATAGGCAATATGATGATGCTCCTCAAAACGAGATTTTAGACCTTGTAAAATACGAATAGTGTCAGCAACAGAAGGTTCAACCACATCTACTTTTTGGAAACGACGTGATAGTGCATGGTCTTTCTCAAAAATACCACGATACTCTTTAAAGGTTGTTGAACCTACACAACGAATTTGGCCACTACTAAGCGCTGGTTTAAGCAAGTTAGATGCGTCCATTGCGCCACCTGTAGTCGCCCCAGCACCAATAATAGTATGGATTTCATCAATAAATAAAATCGCATCAGTGCGCTTTTTCAAATCTTTTAGGACAGCTTTAAAACGTTTTTCAAAATCACCACGATACTTAGTGCCTGCTAATAAAGCACCTAAATCTAATGAATAAATAACACTGCCTTTTAAGAGTTCTGGCACTTGACCATCAACAATACGCTTCGCTAACCCCTCAACAATGGCTGTTTTACCAACCCCAGCCTCACCCACTAATAAAGGGTTATTCTTACGACGACGTGCCAATATCTGTGCAACACGTTCAACTTCTTGTTCTCTACCCACTAAAGGATCAATTAATCCTTGTTCTGCCAATTCATTTAAATTCGTCGCATAAGCTTCTAGAGGCTTCTTCTCTACCACATTATCTGGTGATTCTTCTTTAATTTCTTCCCCAGTTACATCTTCAATATCAGTTTTACCAATACCATGTGAAACATAGCTCACTACATCTAATCTTGAAATTCCTTGTTTTTTCAACAAATAAACAGCTTGGCTTTCCGTTTCGCTAAAAATAGCAACTAAAACATTTATACCACTTACTTCATTTTTGCCAGAACTCTGCATATGAAATACGGCACGTTGTAGTACACGGTGAAAACCTAATGTAGCATCAGTTTGTGTATCTTTATCAGTATCTGCAATACGTGGCGTGGTTTGCTCTATAAACTCTGATAATTCTTTCGAGAGTTTTTTAAGATCAATCTTACAAGCTTGCAGTACTTTGACAGCATCCTCATTGTCCAATAAAGCTAACAATAGATGTTCTACTGTAATAAACTCATGACGTTTTAAGCTAGCTTCACGAAAAGCTGCATTGATTGTTTCTTCAAGCGCTTTATTTAACATAGATACACCCGCTATATTGGATTCAGACTATTTACAACTTAATACATTAGCATATTGTATATTTTTTAAAATAGTTATTTTATTTATCCAAATAATTCTTCTATTACTTAGAAATAGCTAATTAAGATTACTGCGACATTTTATCACAAAAGCTATCCATTTACTTTACCTCTTATTGAGAAAAAGAATATATCTTAAGTAACCTTATAAATTTATAAATAATTCTGTATGATATAAATTAATAACCATCCCCTACTTTTTGATATAAAAATAAGTTTATCCATTATCATGAATCAACAACAAGCCGTTAATAGTCATAACAAACTATTTTTATCTATTATTATGATGGTGAGCTGCGCTCATTTAATGAATGATCTCATTCAATCAATGCTCACTGCCACCTATCCTCTGCTAGAAGAAAGGTTTAGTTTAAGTTTTGCACAAATAGGCTGCATTAGCCTTGTTTATCAAATTACCGCCTCAATTTTACAGCCAGCCATTGGACTTTACACAGACAAACACCCAAAACCTTACCTATTACCTATCGGTATGGCCTCCACTACTCTGGGTTTAGTAATGTTAGCACTTGCTAGTAGTTTTTCTTGGTTGCTAGTTGCTGCTGCTTTTCTAGGGGTTGGTTCTTCTACTTTTCATCCTGAAGCCTCTCGTGTTGCACGCAATGCATCAGGAGGCAAGTTTGGTTTTGCTCAATCAGCTTTCCAAGTAGGAGGAAACTTTGGCTCATCACTTGGTCCTTTATTAGTTAGTTTTATTGTGTTAAGACATAACCAACAAAGCTATATCTTATGGTTTGTGGTATTTGGTATCGCTGGTATTATTTTACTTATGCGCATTAGTGCTTGGAGTGCCAAACACTTAAAGGCCAGTAAAGGGCGAGCGCCTATTGACCTTACCTTACCCTTTAGTAAGCAAAAAACCACACTTGCCCTCTCTATTTTAGGTATTTTAATTTTCTCAAAATACTTTTATATGGCAAGTATGAGTAACTATTATTCATTTTATTTAATAGAAAAATTTAATCTTTCAAAAGACCATGCCGTGCTTTTCTTATTTTTATTTTTAGCATCTGTTGCAGTCGGCACTTTTGCTGGCGGCCCTATTGGTGATCGTATTGGTCGTAAATATGTTATTTGGTTCTCTATCCTTGGCGCTGCGCCTTTTACAATAGCACTACCCTTTGCTAATCTATTTTGGACAGGAGTACTAAGCGTCCTCATTGGCCTAATTATTTCTTCTGCCTTTGCTGCTATTGTCGTTTATGCTCAAGAATTAATACCAGGCCGTGTAGGTATGATTGCAGGATTATTCTTTGGTTTTATGTTTGGAATGAGCGGTATAGCTGCAGCTGTTTTAGGCTATATTGCTGATCAAACAAGCTTACAACATATTTTTCAGTTCTGCGCATTTCTACCATTATTAGGTGTTTTAACACTCTTTCTACCTGATGTAGAAAGTTATCTTAAAAAACAACTTTATATTAAGTAATCATTAAAAAAGCCATCAATTTGATGGCTTTTTTATTAATCCCAATAAAGTGTATAAACATTATAACCCGGTGGTACTGATGGTGCTGCTAGAGGCATGCCATAAATCCACCCTTCATAAATACGACAATGTAATGCCTCCACCCATTTTTCTGCATCAGATAAAGGAGCCATTGCATAAATATGAATTGTGTCTGCTGCTGGCCATACTTCTCTATTATTAAGAGACATTTCCCAATCTTCATGAATACTGACTAATACAGAATAAACATTGGGTCGCCCCTCAATCCATTTCAATTGTTTATACATTTCAGCTAAGGTAGGTCTGCCATCGTCTACTTGGTCAGGTGCAATACTTGCTTCATCATTATTACCAACAAAAAAATCATCTAGAGAAACAAAGGGTAAATCACCTTCATTCTCTTCAATCAATTCTTGGATTTTTTCTAATAGTTGTTCACGCTCTTGCATAACTTATTTTTACCCTTAACATCAAAAATGACTATACCAATCATCGATTTAGAATTTTCTTATAATAATCAATAAATTGCTTAGAACAGGCAATCTTCTTAAGATATCAGTATAACAAATTTAACTGCTACACTGATTATATTTAATGAGTCAATTACTCAAAGTAATTAGTTTTTTTCTATGTAGAAATTATACTTACTATACTGGACTAGATCGTCCTGTCATTTCTTTAGCCATTTCTGTTGCATAGTTATCAGTCATACCTGCAATAAAATCGATCATACGCATGACTGACTGATAGAGCGTCCAATCTTTTGTTGGAACATCATGGCCTAATAAATCAAAAATACGTTTATTTTTAAAGGATAATGTGCCTTTACTATGCAACTCAACCGCAGCACCACAAAAACTATTAAGTAAAATCTCCAGAGTGGTATAAGCGCCTATTTCATGCAATGTTTTTTGTTTATCTTGAAATATTTTTTCTCGAGCAATTTTCTTTGCTTTTAGGATACATTCTTTACTTGCAGTATCCATATACTCTGCCAAATCGCCTACTAACTCACCTTTCAATAAAGCAGATTGTTGTGTAATAAAAGCTTCTGCCGCCGCATTAGTTAAATGATCAATTGCTTTACCACGTAAAATAGCTAATTTACGTCGCCGACTACTAGTCGAGTCTAATTGTTTATTAAGGTTAGGATTACGTTCACTGACTAAATCCAACAATAAAGCTTCAACTTCTTCATAAGCCAACAGATCCATTTCTATACCATCTTCAAGATCAATTAGCCCATAACAGATATCATCTGCTACTTCCAGCAAATATACTAAGGGATGACGTTGCCAACGCTCTGCAGAAACCTTGGGCAAACCTAACTTACCTGCTATTTGCTCTAATAAAGGTAACTCACTTTGATAACAACCAAACTTACATTTCTTATATCCCTCGGCTTCCGCATAACGAGATGTCCAAGGATATTTTAGATAACTCCCTAACGTAGCATAAGTTAAACGCATACCACCTTCGTTTTGATGGTATTCTAATTGAGTTAGAATACGAAATCCTTGTGCATTCCCTTCAAAATTTAGAAAGTCTGCAAGTTCTACCTCATTCATACAGTCAAACCAACCCTTACTGGCTGCCTGAGAGAACCAATAGCGAAAAGCATCCTCTCCTGAATGCCCAAAAGGCGGATTACCAATATCGTGAGCTAAACATGCAGATTGCACAATAACTCCCAAATCTATAGGTAAGCACCATTGGGGTAGCTCATCTTTTAATAACTCACCAACTAGCATTCCTAGAGAACGCCCTACAGACGCCACTTCTAAACTATGCGTCAAACGGGTGTGGATAAGGTCATTGCTAGACACCGGATGAACTTGTGTTTTACGACCTAGACGTCGAAATGCTCCAGAGAAAACAACTCGATCATAATCCTTATGAAACGGGCTACGTCCCAACTCATCTGGGCTTAATACTGCTTTACCTAATCTCTCAGGAGATAATAATGATTGCCAATTCAAAACAAACCTACAACGATAAAATCGTAAAATATAATAAGGGATAATAAAAGTTATCTATTATCCCCTAATTTAACTCTTCTTGTAATTATTAATTAATAATAATTTTATGCCATTATTTCAAAGTTATTATTCTCGCTATCTCTTTGGTAACAAGCTATTGCAGCAACAGCATTAATATATTGCTTAATATCCAACAATAAACTTACTATTTCCCCCACAGCATTTAACTTAGCAGTACTCTCCCCATAGCTCATAATAATATGACTGGCCTTTTGCCGAGCCGCTTGAATTAACCCCGCACATAACTGTTGTTGACTTGTTATATAGCGCTTAATAAATAATGCTAAGCAATCCATATTAGCTTGTAATTGCCAAGCAATATTACACAAAGATTGACTCTTAATCAGACAATTTCTGATACATCCCACTAATAAATCACATATAGATTCCGTTCTCTCATTAATTGCAGTTATCGCATCAATCATTGCACAAGTTTCAACATAGGTATTAACTAAAAAAGCCTCTTCAGGGCTAGCTAGTACCGTTATTACTTTTTGCATGATTCCTCCTTGTTATTATGTTTTTTTACCTCTTAATTCTAAAAGTACATTTGTATATAAACGAATTATCATTAACAACAAAAACATCTTCACTATTAATATTGGTAGCTACTACTCCTTTATCTATTATCATGAATTATTATTATGCTTAATACTAATAATAGTAATATATAGCACAATTTATAAAAAACTAATAAAGATATTTACTCAATATACAACCATCTTTATTAAGAGGTGATAGCATATATTAAAAAACAAATAGATAATTTGAATTCAACTTTTATTTTTTGAATTCAATTTATTAATGTATAGGTAAATAATGACTAGCTTCCTTTAAGCATTTAGCAATGGTATGGCTACTAGGACAATCAAAACCTATACTATCGCCATAAGTTTTAATTATATTAGCAACTTTGAATTCTTTAGTTGGAGGTAACTGATTCATTTCTGCCAATAATGCTATTACCTTATACAAATTTATACGTTCCTTACTATGTAATGGCTTATCGAGATTATTTGTAATACAGGTATGACTAATAAAATCACGCAAATATTCAGTCTTAACCACCAATAAAACATCATCTGGTAACAAATGAGTAGTAACCACTTCTGACAATTGCCCATTATATTCTAAGCAGTTAATTAATCGATAGTAGCAAGGATGATCTTTATCTTCATTAGTTTCTTTTATAATAATTCCTTTATTATATTCTGGTTCAATTTTTAATGTATTAGATGCATCACCATAATACACTTGCTTTATAACTAATTGCCCATTGTATAAATTGACTAAATCACAACAACAACCTGACTTTATTTGAATATACTCTTTCTCAAACAAAATCGGGGTATCATTAACTACTGCTGTCATATTAATTACTGTTTCTACATTTACTCCTTTTTCTACATTAAGTGGAATTAATAAAATGTAAAGACAAAATTAATTTATTGTCTAAAGCTAATCTATAGATATCCCTCATTTTAACTTTTTCATTAAATACATTAGAAAGGCATTTAGTGGCTTCCTTAATAGTTAACCACTCTTTAAAATACAATAACTTACTCATTTCTTTATCCTTAACCATTATTATTGTAGTTAACTTACGCTCTCACTTTATATAAATACAATCCAATTTTAGGGACTAATAGCACTTAATTTAATCATCCTAATGTTGTATTTAATAAAACGTCCATTTAACATTTAAATGAAAAATTGTTATTTTGAAATTTATGAGTAGCTTTTTGCAATTATATCCAACATATTATATTAATTAATGATTATACTTTCCCTCCTTAGTCAAATATCTATCCGTATACATAATAAAAAACTCGCCTAAGGCGAGTTCATTAACCATAACTATTTTCTACAAAATTGATAATATGAGTTCTAATACATCATTTAATTATAGATAGCAAAATAACCCTGACTATAAAAAACATATAAATGGTTTATTTTTTATGTCCTGCTAATAACGCTAATAGTACCCCTGCTGCTCCTGCCGCAATACCTATAGTTGTTAAAGGGCGCTTTTGAACAAAATCGTTAGCCTTATTTAATATTTCTTTACCTTTTTCAGGTATTTTAATCTCTGGATTATTTAACAAAGGTTTAACTTGATCTAAATAACTAGCCATCTTATCGTGTAACACAGCACCTTGTTCTGTACTAGTTAATAACTTTTCAATATGATCGAGAATAACCAATAAATTTGATAACGATGAATCTTCTTTATTAGTCTTTTCTAAATCCTCAATCACTATAAGCTCTTTAGGCTCTGATACTGATTTATTTTCCATGATCAACTATTACCCACTCTCAACAATAACACTAAACTTTGATTATAAACAGCAAATGGATGAGATAATAAGCTATTTAATCAGTTTATGTAATAGACCTGGATAGTTGATAACAATATAACGAGCTGCTTTACCTAACCAGCCACCTCGACGCTTACCTAATATAGCTACTGCTATTGCTAAACCAGTCACAATAGCAACTTTACCACTACTATGTTGTTGGTTATTGTTGGGTGTAAATAACCCTATTACTCGCTGTCCTGTTTTTAGTAAAGGCTGTGTTTGTAACTTTAACTCTTGCCTTCGCTCTTGCAACTGTTGCTTAATAAGTAACTTACGCATTTCGGAACGACTTATTTGTTTTTTATCCATCATGACAGCAGTTCCTCTTTATCTTTAAGCAATTCCTCTTTGGTACTTATAAAAAGTTTAGTTTTCTTTTTAATACGTATTAAATTAACTAGAGCAATCATAATTATCAAAAGATAACTACCTAATAACGCTAAAATTGCAGTCAATCGGTAACTATCCCAAAAATAAACAACAACCCCTACGGAAAACATAATAAAGAACAAGACACTACACACGACTATAATTGCAACATGTACAAAATAGCTCCAAGCAAAACCTTTTGCCTCTTCCAACTCAATAACAAATAAAGAGGCATGACTACTCAATAAATTTGATAGCGCTCTAATAAGCCCCTCTTGCGAGGGTTTATTAGGCTCGGACGCTTTAGGTGCATCCATAATCTACTCCTCGCTATTAACGGCGACGACAAAAATGTGCAACTACAAAGGCTGTAGCAGCAGCAACACCTACCGATACCCATGGGTGAGCCTTAACATAATCATCAGTTGCTTCAAACGCTTCTTTGCTTTTCTTACAAATTGGCTTAACATGCTCTCCCATAGAATCACGAATATCTTTAATCTTGCCAGTTAATTGCTCACGTAATTCAGTGGTTTTACCATCAGTTACTTCTGCGGTTTCTTTTAAAAGACGCTCTGCATCGTCAATAATCTCATTAAACTGTGCCATAAAATCATCTTTGATTTCTTTTGCAGTCGCTTTTACATCTTTATCAGTTGAATTTTTCATAATAACTTCTCCAGTCAATGGTTATAACTGACAACCATCCATGATCAGTTCATTTATTAAAAGAACTTATTCCTTTGATTCTTAGATTTATTTTAAACACAGCTAATAAAATGCTACTATCAGTCATTAGTAGCAAACTACTATGTATACCCTGCACTGCTATGACACGCACAGATGTAACTATTTATTTATCCACTTTCACTATCAACACATACATAAAACATGCTATAATTACTGTTTTACATTAATGAATAACTTCACTAGTTAACTAAAATAGTTGCGAAATTGGCTTATTTTTGATATAAAGCGCACCTAATTTTTTAAAGGTTCTTGCTTAAGAACTTTAATAGTTAAGTTTAGCATTCACATTATTTTTGAGTTAGCCAACCCATGCCGGGTTTGGCATGAGGTTTAGAGGGCTGAAATATGTCAAGAGTTTGTCAAGTTACTGGTAAAGGACCAGCAGTAGGGAACAATGTTTCCCATGCACAAAATAAAACACGTCGTCGTTTTTTACCTAATCTTCAATACCATCGTTTCTGGGTTGAATCAGAGAACCGTTTTATACGTTTACGCGTTTCTGCGAAAGGTATGCGCATTATTGATAAGCGTGGCATTGATGCAGTATTAGCAGAAATCCGTGGTCGTGGTGTTAAGGTTTAAGGAGTCTTAAAATGCGTGAATTAATTCGTTTAGTTTCTAGTGCTGGTACAGGTCATTTTTATACAACTGACAAAAATAAACGTACTACGCCAGATAAAATTGAAATCAAAAAATTTGATCCTGTTGTTCGTAAACACGTGATCTATAAAGAAGCTAAAATTAAATAATTTGGCTTTAATGATTATAAAAACCCACTCTCTAGTGGGTTTTTTATTATATAGATTAATCATCTAATAATAGTTGTAATAAATATAGCTAATTTCAGCCATTCTCTCTAAACAAGATGTACTTTAAAAATAATTACTCCGTGGTATTAATAAAACTATTGAGTAGTTTGTTCTGTTGTTACCTGAGGAAAATCAGTAGCCACTTTTTTATCCCCATTTATTATAAAAACCCAAATAATAGCGGCAATAAAAGCGATTAATACAATTGTTATTTTTGGCATAACCTGCAATACCTTAAAGCTTTATTTAAGCCAAAGCATAAAACAATCTACACTAAAAATAAAGTTACTCCTCCTAAAAAGCCTGTTATCAAAGAATAATAGGCTGATATTTTTACCTAGGCCTAGCACTAATAGCCTATTTTGCTTGTCAATAAACAATAACTCCCAAAAACACTTAAATTCATCGATTAGACAATATTACTACTAGCCCCTACTTTCATTTTGTATTTTAATAGTTGTATAAACATTTAAGGAATCTATCATGACAAATATTGTTTTTATTACAGGAGCCACATCAGGCTTTGGTCGTGCTACGGCTCGTCGTTTTGCTAAGGCTGGCTGGAAATTAATTCTTACTGGACGTAGAACAGAACGTTTAGAAGAACTTAAACAAGAGTTAAGCCAAGTTCCAATACATATTATCACTCTTGATGTACGTGATGCTGATGCAGTAAAAAAAGCAGTTGCAGAACTACCCACTGAATTTAAAAGAATTAAAGCACTTATTAATAATGCTGGTCTAGCATTAGCACCTGAACCTGCTCAAAAAGTAGCATTAGAAGATTGGCATACAATGATTGATACGAATGTTACGGGTCTAGTAAACATTACTCACACATTATTACCTACACTTATTGCAACAGGAGCTGGTGCTAGTATTATCAATCTAGGTTCTATAGCAGGTCAATGGCCTTACCCAGGGAGTCATGTGTATGGTGCCAGTAAGGCATTTGTAAAACAATTTAGTTATAATCTGCGTTGTGATTTAATAGGTACAGGAGTAAGAGTTACAGATATTGCACCAGGACTTGCTGAAACAGAATTTACGTTAGTACGTACCAAAGGCGATCAAAAGGCATCTGATAATTTATACCGTGGCACTTCCCCACTACAAGCGGAAGATATTGCTGAACAAATTTATCATATTGCTACATTACCTGACCATATCAACTACAATCGTGTTGAAATTATGCCAGTACGCCAAACATGGTCAGCCTTTACTATTGATCGTGACTAACCTCTTTATAGACTGTTCAATAACGGACAGTCTACATTCTTTATTAAAAAATATTTACTTATTAAACCTTTTGCTAGCTTTACAGGTCTAATACCAGTCATTAAGATGATCAATTAACTTTTATAAATAAAATATTCTAACTATACATTGAGTTGCTCATGACTAGCTTATTTCGTGTTACTTCTCTCGCTATATTATTTTCGTTTACTACACTCTTAGCAGCTGCGCCAGCAACAAATACTACTTTCTCACAAAACATTAATAAATCCTTGGCTTCCAATAAAATACCGCCTGAGGCTTTATCACTAGTAGCTATTCCATTAACGGGTAAAGGTAAAGCTACCTATGTTAATGCAGACGTTTCCATGAATCCTGCATCAACCATGAAGCTATTCACTACCTATGCTGCTTTAGAATTATTAGGGCCAAATTTCCATTGGCGTACTGCTTTCTTTACTGATGGCGAAGTCAAAGATGGTGTAGTGCATGGTAACCTTTATTTAAAAGGTGGCGGTGATCCTAAATTAAATATGGAAAGACTTTGGTTGCTTCTAAGAGAACTACGAAATAACGGTGTAAAATCAGTAACAGGGCATTTAATTCTCGATCGTAACTATTTTAATATGCCAGAAGAAAAGGTTTTCTTAGACGATAGCAACGAAAGCTATCGCCCTTACCTAGTATCTCCTGATTCTTTATTAATTAATTTCAAAGTTATTCGTATTATCAGTCATACCGATAATCAAAAAGTTCAAGTTGTTGTTGAACCACCATTAAAAGATGTTCACCTTGTTAATAATCTACAAATTATTAAACCTAAAGCGAAAGGCCGTTGCCCTACTATTCCTGATATTGAATACGATCCAGTTACACAAGCCAACGGCACTGTAACACTCACTATTTCAGGTAATATTGTTGAAGACTGTACAGTCCAAAAATATATTTCACTGTTTGATCATGACCGTTACGCGATTAATATTGTTCGCTCATTCTGGCAAGAACTAGGCGGCAAAATTAGTGGTAAAAACTCTATTGGAACTATGCCTAAAGATGCCAAACTATTAGCTGTAGTTTGGTCACCTGACTTAGTAGAAGTAATTAGAGATATTAATAAGTTTAGTAATAACACCATGGCTAAACAATTATTTTTAACTATTGGTGCTAGAAATCGCAAAGCCACTGATGAGGATGATGCCGCAGCAGCTTACCGTACAATTTATGAATGGCTTATTAGTAAAGGCGTAAACTCTAATCAATTAAAAATGGAGAATGGTTCAGGCCTTTCTAGAGAAGAGCGTATTACTGCAAGAGAAATGTCAGAATTACTAAAAATGGCTTGGAAAAGTCCCTACTCAGCAGAGTTTATTTCATCTATGCCAATTATCGGTGTTGATGGAACTATGCACAAACGTTTAAGAAAAACTGATTTAAAGGGCAAAGGCCATATTAAAACAGGTACATTAAACAATGTAAGGGCTATTGCAGGTTATATTCGTGATAAACATAACGACACATGGGCGATAGTAGCAATTTTAAATGATCCTAAACCTTGGGGAGCTGCTGAGGTACTTGATGATATCTTACTAGATTTCTATGATCCTACAGTAACATCATTACCCCGTACAAAATAGCAAGCTCATCATTTAGGCTGTTTTTATTTTATAAATTTGAAATAAAACAGCCTTTTTGCTACCCACTCTATTCCATCTGAAAAACAGTGTTTAATAAAGATCAATCAAATATAGCTTGTTGAGAAATAACAAGTTCATCTAAAAGTATATTATTACCATAACCTTAATACACTGTGTCTTTATTTTAATATTAAAGCCATTTTTTAATCTTAAACCAGATATAACAGCCCAGTGATGACAGCACCATTAATACAATACTAATTGGATAACCAAACTTAAAGTCTAGCTCTGGCATATCATGAAAGTTCATACCATAAATAGTACCCACTAAAGTAGGTGGTAAAAATAACACTGCAGCAATTGAAAATACCTTAATAATGCTATTTTGCTCAATATTAATTAATCCCAATGTAGCATCTAATAAGAAAGTAATTTCACTGGACATTCTGGCATGATATTCAGTTAATGAGCCAATATCTTGTTCAATCGCTTTTATCTGCGCCTTACTTGCAGGAGTTAGCCAATCAGTAGATTGTTTACAAAAAATTAGCATTCGTCGAATACTTAATAAACTATCACTTAATTTAGCTAACAAAGAGTTATATTTACCTAACTGTTTGACTGTACGTTGTAAACCTTCAGTATGCTGCCCCTCTGACTCATCGAAAATATCTCTTGAAAGGCTATTCAAGTTATCTTGTAACTTTTCAAGAATATCAGCAATTCGATCAACAACCGCATCAACTAATACCATCATCAGCACATCTGTTGTTTTAAAAACCTGTGGCTGACGTGCATATTGTGTTTCAAAAGAACGAAATGAGGTTAATTCACCATAATGTGCACACACCAGTTGCTTCTTATTGAGGATAAATGATAGCTCTGTGAGAGAGGGGTTCATATTTTGACTACCACTGACCACTGAAACAATCATACAAAGACTGTCTTTATTCTCAAAAAAACGTGAAGAATCTTCAATTTCAGCCATTTCTTCAGGAGATGGAATCTCAATATCTAAGCTTGATTCAATAAAATGCTCTTCTTCAGGCTTAGGACGCAATAAATCAATCCATATAGTATTAGCAGGAATTGCTTCTAAATCTTGAGCCACCTGTGTTTTTAATAATCCATTTTCAAGGTAATGATATGTAATCATAAAGATATCGTACTTATTAGTTAATGAAAATTATAAAATAGCTTGACCCTATAGTTACTATAAGGTTTTTAATAGATTATAAGATATAATACTGTCTATTAAAAATGGGACAAACCTATGACCAACCATACCCATCATCATGCCTGTGAGCATAAACATAACCATTTAGAAAATAAAGTAAAATCTACTGACAAGATAGATTTTTCTATTTCCCAACTACGCTGGGATAGTCTACTTATTCAAGATATGGACTGTCCAACGGAAGAACGCCTTATTCGTGACAAGTTTAAGGGGGTTAATGCCATAGAACAATTAGAATTTAATCTTATAAAACGGGTATTAAAGGTTCGTCATAGTTATACCTCTATTGAACCTCTACAACATATGATCAGTGAACTAGGTATGCAAGCTGTGCCCTATGATAATAGCCAAATATTGCATGTAAATACCTCCTACAAATCCACTATCATGCTTATTATTGCAGGCTTTTTAGCCTTTACCGCAGAAATAATGCATTATTTAGCCATGCCTACATTAATAGTGGCTATTATCTCTCTTATTACTATTGCATTCGTAGGTATCCCCACTTATTACAAAGGTTTTATTGCCCTCAAAAATAAAGCACTTAATATTAATGCACTCATGAGTATTGCTGTTACAGGTGCTATATTTATTGGACAATGGCCTGAAGCTGCTATGGTAATAGTCCTTTTCACATTGGCTGAATATATTGAAACACTGTCTTTACAACGTGCTCGTAATGCTATTAGCGAGTTATTACAACTAGCGCCAACTACCGCAGAAGTTGAGCAAGTTGATGGTTCTTGGCAAACAATTGCTGCTGAACAAATCACGTTAGACAGTATTATTCGTGTTAAACCAGGTCAACGAGTAGCGCTTGATGGAGAAATAATTAATGGTCAAACGACTATTGATCAGTCAGCAATCACAGGAGAAAGTATGCCTGTTGAAAAAACTGTGGGCGATCCTGTCTTTGCTGGTACTGTTAATGGCAACCAAGCTTTTACTTTTAAAGTAACACGTATTGCTAATGATACAACTCTTGCTCGCATTATCCAGCGTGTTGAAGAAGCTCAAAGTAGTCGTGCTCCCACACAACGTTTTGTAGATCAGTTCTCTAAATACTATACCCCTATTGTTGTTGCTATAGCCTTATTGATTGCATTAATTACTATTCCTGTATGGGTCTATACAAACCAGTTTACGATTGATTGGATTTATAAAGCATTAGTATTATTGGTAATTGCTTGCCCTTGTGCACTAGTTATTTCCACCCCTGTTACTATAGTTAGTGGCCTAACTCGAGCAGCAAAATTAGGTATATTAATTAAAGGCGGGACTTATCTTGAACAAGGTAATAAATTACAGTGGTTAGCAGTTGATAAAACAGGCACATTAACTGCTGGTAAGCCATCACAAACTGATTATCAAGTACTTACTGATATTAATGCTCAACAAATAGCTGGTAGTCTAGCTAACCATTCAGATCACCCAGTATCTATGGCTATTGCTCAAGCTACCAAGTTACCTTTACTCACTGTAGAAAATTTTGCAGCAATCCTTGGACAAGGTACGCAAGGTATTATTAATAGTGAGCAATATTACTTGGGTAATTATCGATTAATTCGAGAACTAGGGTTAGCTACAGATGAACTAACCCATAAGTTACAATTGCTTGAAAAAGAGGGTAAAACCACCACTTTATTAGCTACATCAACTCAAGTAATTGCTATTTTTGCTGTAGCAGATACTTTAAAAGAAACCAGTAAACAGGCTATTAATGATCTTCACCGCTTAGGTATTAAAGTGATGATGTTAACAGGTGATAATCAATATACTGCTAATACCATCGCCCAACAAGTTGGTATTGATGAAGTTAAAGCAGATTTGTTGCCTGATGATAAGTTAACTGCTATAGAATCTAAAATTAAACAAGGTCAAACCATTGGTATGGTAGGTGACGGTATAAATGATACCCCTGCACTAGCACGATCTGATATTGGTTTTGCAATGGGAGCAGCAGGTACTGATACAGCAATAGAAACAGCTGATATTGCTTTAATGGATGACGATTTAAGAAAACTACCCTTGTTTATTCGCTTATCCAAAGCTACACGTCATATTCTTGTACAAAATATAAGTTTTGCTATTGGTATAAAGCTACTTTTCCTAATTATTACGCTATTAGGTTACGGTACACTCTGGATGGCTATATTTGCGGATATTGGTGTCAGTCTATTAGTAGTATTTAATGGCCTTAGGTTACTTATGTTCAAATAACTACTTATTTTTCTTAATGCCCAGCACCTGCATAGTTACCACCCTAAAAACGCACTGCAGGTGAATCTGGGTTAAGTTCCTCATTTTTTTGTTATTAATTACGGGAAGCCACTACTTGTGGTGTCAAATAAGTCCGCCTAAAATACTCTTGGAAACAACGTCTACTTGGTGTCATTTCCATGTTTTCTGACCGTGCCAAACCAATGCTTAAAGATGGAACAGGCGTTACTAGATTTTTAGTAACAATACGTCTCCCTTCTAGAGACCATGGTCTATAAACCATATCAGACAATATAGTTATACCAGACTCATTAGCTACCATATTCCTTATTGCCTCAATAGAAATAGTTGTTAAACGAATATTTAATGAGTGATTGTGTTGTTTCCAGTATTTCTCACTCACTTGTTCGGCTTCAGCTACATTTAAAAGAATATAAGGTTCATCTGCAATATCTGCAAAACTAATACTATCTTTCTCTGCTAAAGGATGTTTAGCAGGCAACCATAAATGTCTTGGGGAATTTAATAAGTTTTCTATTACTATTTTATCTGAATCAATATTAGAAGCAGAAACTATTGACATATCATACTGGCCATTAACTAACCCTTTCTCTATTTCCTTATGAGTGCACTCATGTAGCTTAATGGTTAAATTAGGATAAGCTAAAGATAATCGTTTTATATGATAAGGTAAAACATAACCTATTATTGTAAAGCTAGCTGCAATATTTAAAGTTCCAGTAATTGCATTAGTGGGAACAGGATCATTTATTGCATCTTCTACTGCCCCTAAAATAGCATAAGCATGATTTAAAAAATGTCGACCACTATCTGTTAAAACCATACCTTGTGGGGTACGTACAAACAACTGTGCATTTAAAATTCTTTCCAACTCTTGAATAGCTGTAGTCACTGATGACTGGGAGATATTTAAATAAATTGCAGCTTGTGAAACTTGGCCTATTTCTGCTGCTGCCACAAAATACTTAATTTGTCGTAATGAAAGAGGCATTATTACCACCATTATCTGATTTTCAGAATGCTTACTATCTAATAATCATTCTTTTCAATAATACTTTGATAGTGTATTGTACTTATCCATAGGATCATACTAGTTTTACTAATCCAAAGTTGTATTTTTTCAGCTTAAAAAACTAGTTAAAATGATACTAGAATTGATGATGCTCTAAATAATATAGTTATTTTTTCATGTTGGATAACTATTTTTTTAAGCATATCAATTGAGTTATTTAATTATTAATATACGTTTATTATATAAGTAGTAAACCATAATAATTAAATTAGCTCATTGGCAAAAATTAACACTTCTGTGTAGGCTTGCCTCCCTGTTTAAGCAAAATAATCTCTCATGCTAAAAACAAAAGAAATCCCCAGTTCGCTGGGGATTTCTTTATGTATTTTTTAATTATCAGCTTGCAAACGATAAGGCTCTAACACAGCTAAAAAATCATGTTCATTCTTAGCATCATTCTGCCAAGCCATTACACTAGGTAATGCTTCTATGCGACTAACATATTGTTCCACAAGCTCAGGTAATGCTATTTGATAGGTACGAAAACGAGCACATATTGGCGCATAAAAAGCATCGATAATTGAAAACTCACCACATAATAAGGGACCATTTGACTGACTTAACAAACCTGACCAAAGGCAAAATATTCTTTCTATATCAGTCACTACATTTGATTGATCCCTTAATATTAATTTACCCTGCTTCGCTAGAGAAGCCTCTATATTAAATGTTAATGCACTGCGTAACGCCATAAAGCCACTATGCATTTCTGCACAAGCACTTCGCGCTTTAGCACGCAAGACAAGATCACTAGGCCAAAGCTGTTTATCAGGATGTTGCTCTGCCAAATATTCACAAATAGCTAAAGAATCCCAAACAGCTAAATCACCTTGTTCATGATCAATTAATAACGGTACTTTACCTGTAGGGCTTACGGCACTCATCGATCGCTTAAAAGCTGAATCAGGATTACGGTAATCCATACGTAATTTAACTTCCGTAAACTCAATGCCAGCCTGCTTCATCAATATCCAAGGGCGCATAGACCATGAAGAATAATTTTTATTGCCAATATAAAGTGAATAACGCATCTTTATCCCCTATCAATAAATGAATAACTTCTATTCTAACAGCAATTATTTACAACTATCTTACTGTTAATTATTTTTCATAAAATGAAAATCCCCAGCTATGCTGAGGATTTTAGTTGTTGACGTAAATGATTAATTATCTTGCTTAAGTAAGTTTTCACCTTTTTCAATATACTGCTTCATTTCAGCTTCTGGCACCATACTACCACCTGTTACCCAAGCGATATGAGTAGCTTGCTGTAATTGTTCAGGAGTAAATTTCATCCGCTCAATATATTGCTTATCGCGCAATACATCATATATACCAGGAATACCCGCAGCAGCTGAAGGTTCTATATAGATCTTTTCTTGCTGTGCTAATAATGCTAATAAACGGTACATTTCATCATCATCTAACGTGAAATAACCATCTAATAGATATTGCATCGCCTTACCAACAAATCCAGAAGGACGACCTACTGCTAAACCATCAGCAGCAGTCATATTATCTATACCAAAATCTTGTACTGAGGTTTTGTCATGTAATCCTGTATACACACCTAAAAACATACAAGGGGCATGAGTAGGCTCACTAAAAACACAATGTACTGCATCACCAAACTGAGCTTTTAAACCAAAAGCAACACCACCTGGCCCACCACCGACACCACAAGGTAGATAGATAAATAATGGATGATCTTGATCCACTTTTACAGATAATGCTTGCAATTGGCCAGCCAAACGATAGGCGGCAACAGCATAACCCAAGAATAAATTTTTAGAGTTTTCATCATCCACAAAATAACACATAGGATCATTTTCAGCCTCTTTACGACCCTTAGCAACGGCCTCAGAATAATCAGAGTCATATTCAACTACATTAACACCATGTGCTCTTAATTTATCCTTTTTCCACTGTCGTGCGTCTGCTGACATATGCACGCTGGCTTTAAAACCTAACTTAGCGCTCATAATACCGATAGACAAGCCAAGATTACCTGTCGATCCTACTGCTACTGCATATTGAGAGAAAAACGCCTTAAACTCAGGATCTGCTAACTTACTATAATCATCTGTTAATGCTAACTTCCCTGCTTTAATAGCTAATTCTTCTGCATGTTTTAACACTTCATAAATACCACCACGAGCTTTAATAGAACCACTAATGGGTAAATGACTATCAAGTTTTAACCATAAATTTCCTGATGAAGTCGCCTGATAATGTTTATCTAGTGCTTGTTGATAATTAGGTACAGCGATTAAAGGAGATTCTAAAATCCCTAATTGATGCCTAGTCTCAGGAAAAACTTTGGCCAAATAAGGACTAAAACGTTTTAGCCTTGCAGCAGCATCCTTAATATCTTCAACTGTAAGACCAACATCAGGTAAAGCTTCAACAGTTTTCTTAACAGCAGGATTAAACCAAGTAGCTTCTCGTAATTTTACTAAGTCTTCAATCAATGGGTAATCTTTGTACCATTGTTCTAATGTTTTACCATGAATCTCTTTCATTTTATTACCCTCAAGCTAAAGAAACATATTCAATAACAAAGCACCACCTAATCCTGTAATAGAAGCAAGCGTTGTAGCTACTGTTAATCGTTTAATAGTTTCAGTCATTGTTAACCCTAAATACTCTTTAACCAACCAGAAAAAGCTGTCTGTTACTTGAGTTAAAGCAATAGCACCCGCACCAATAGCAATGGCCATCACTTCTGGTTTTAATTCAGGGTGACCAGATAGCATTGGTAATACAATACCTGCTGCGCTGATCATAGCTACCGTAGCTGAACCTACAGCAAAATGAAGTAAAGCTGCAATTAACCAAGCTAAAACTACTGGACTAATTGGCAATGTAGAAAGTGCTTCCTTCAAACCATTACCCACACCACTGACACTTAACACTTCACTAAAAGCACCGCCAGCACCAATGATAAGTAGAATACCCGCTATGGGCGTAAAACCTTTTTCTGAAATACTTAATAACTCAGTTAAATTAAGCCCTCTTGCTAAACCTAAACTCCAATAAGCAAAAAATACGGAAATTAATAACGCCGTAATGGGATTACCTATAAAAGAAATCATTGGCATTAATGCAGAGTCTTTAGCTACCCAAATCACTAATAATGTTTTACCTACCATAATAAGCAGTGGTAATAAGATAGTGAAAAGAGTAATCCCAAAACCGGGTAATTGTTTATTTAAAGAAGCTGCTGTAGTTGCTGTCATTTGATCATTAGGCTCATTATCTAGCACATTACGACAGAAAAACTTAACAAAAAGAGGTCCCCCAACAATTGCGCAAGGAAGACCAACTAATAAACCAAATACAATAACTTTACCAATATCTGCACCTAATGTAGCAGCAATAGACATGGCAGCAGGATGTGGAGGTACAATACAATGTACTGTCATTAATGATACAGCCAGTGGCAAACCTACTTTCAAACGTGAAATACCAGCATCTTTAGCCACTACCAGTACCAAGGGGACTAATAATACAAAACCTACCTCAACAAACACGGGTATACCTGCAATAAAACCAACAAGCATCATTACCCATGTTGCCCGGGATTTACCCAACTTATCTAGTAAGGTACTTGCAATACGTTCAGCACCACCAGAGACTTCCAACATCTTTCCTAAAATAGCACCAAATCCAATAATTAAGGTTAAAAATCCTAATGTACCACCTACCCCTTTCTCAACCACATCAGGAATACTATCAATAGGCATCCCTGTAGTAATACCAACAAAAAACGCAGCCAACACTAAAGCAATAGAAGCATGTAATTTACATTTCACAATTAGTATGACAATCATTGCAATAGCAACGATTAAAATACCAACTAACATGGTAGTTGACATAAAGTATTTCCCCCAAGTATTCAATTTTAAGTAATTAGCTAACTAAAAATCTTCCACAAAAACATCATACTTACTTAAAAGTAGGGCAACAAAAGATAAATTTGCAGTACATAACTGAATATTTTTCATCTGTAGACCTATATCACTCTTTATTAGAATTAAATTAAAGAACTAGTTATATAGGTATTTATCTTGCTAGGAGGATTAGCATGTTAAATGCTTAATGCTTTTTAAAACTCAAAATATTAATTTATAGGAGAAATTATTATATTTAAAAAGAACCCACATGTTCTTTATCACTTTGCGCACCTTGCTGTTTGATCCAATCTAAAAACACACTTAATTTAGGTGGAATATGTTGTAGTCTTGGCCACACAAGATAATAATGAAAATGAGTTTTTAATGCTGGAATTGCAAAAGGTGTTATTAGCCGACCTGTTGCTAACCAGTTATGTACTAAATGTAAACGCCCCATAGCAACCCCTGTATGATAAATAGCAGCATAGGCGGCTGATCTAGAACTATCAAATGTAATGACTGAACGACTATTTGGTAATTCTATGTGCATTTGTTTACACCAAATATGCCACTCTGCATCCAAAGCTGCAAAATGCCATGCTTTGGCATCATGTAATAGAGTACACTTTGCTAGATTTTCTGGTTGGTTAATTAAATTATACTGAGCTGCATAAGTTTGACTGCATACAGGAAAAATCTCTTCTTCCATAAAGCATTCACTATTAAAACCTGGAAAATGCCCATTACTGTAATAAAGTGCTACATCAATAGCTTGCGATTGAAAATTAGCCTGTTCATTACCTGTCCGAATATTTAATTGGATTGCTGGATAGCGTTGAGTAAAATCGACTAACCGAGGAATAAGCCAATCCTCAGCAACACTGGGATGAGAGAAAATATTTAATGAACCAGATAATTCATTACTGCGAATATCCTGAATTTCTAGATTAATTTTAGCAAAGCTATCTTTTAATACGCCGTATAAACGTTCCCCTTCATTCGTTAATTTTATTTTACGAGCAAAACGATGAAATAATAAAAAACCTAGTTGTTTCTCCAATTTACCGATACGATGGCTAACCGCACTAGGTGATAAATATAAGTTTTCTGCAGCTGCTTGAAAGCTTAGAGAACGTGCAGCATAAATGAAAGTTTGTAAATTAATTAAGTATTGATCATTTAATATTGTCTTCTGATTTAATAAACTCTGATCCAATGCCCCAACCTTCGTTTTATCCACTGCAAAAGGCTCTTTCATATCTTTACCAACCTACATTTAAAAGGAGACTTTTACCTATCAATCAACCATGACTCAATATACAATTTAATTAAACACTAATTATTGTTTTATAACATTAAATTTTAAGGCATCTATAAAAAAATCCCCAGACTATGCTGGGGATTTTTTAACTAAACTAACTTTAGTCTTTGCTACGCTCGGCACGTTTACGATCATTCTCATCAAGAATTTTCTTACGTAAGCGGATGGATTTAGGTGTTACTTCCACTAATTCATCATCATCAATAAACTCTAATGCTTGCTCTAAAGTAAACTTGATAGGTGGTACTAATTGAATAGTTTCATCATTACCCGAAGCACGCATATTATCTAGTTTTTTACCTTTAGTAGGGTTAACAACAAGGTCATTACCACGTGAGTGAATACCCACGATCATACCCTCATAACACTCCATACCAGGCTCAACAAATAAACGTCCACGGTCTTGTAAAGTAGTTAATGAGTAGGCCAAGATTTTACCTGCTGCCATAGCTACTAATACACCACTTTGACGATGCTCTACATCACCTTCTTTCATTTTGCCATAGTGGCTAAAAGTGCTGGTTAAAATACCTGTACCTGAAGTCATGGTTAAGAATTGGTTACGAAAGCCAATTAAGCCACGTGAAGGTACTGTATATTCTAAACGAACGCGACCTTTACCGTCAGGAATCATATTCGAGAGATCACCTTTACGTAATCCCATTTGTTCCATAATAGCGCCTTGATGTTGTTCTTCAAGGTCAATGGTTACATTCTCATAAGGCTCTTGTTTCTCACCATCTACTTCTTTAATAATCACTTCTGGACGAGATACACCCAACTCAAACCCTTCACGGCGCATACTTTCAATTAATACAGAAAGATGTAACTCACCACGGCCTGAAACTTTGAACTTCTCAGCTGAATCACCTTCTTCAACACGTAAAGCAACGTTATGTAATAACTCTTTCTCTAAACGCTCTTTGATATTACGGCTAGTAACAAATTTACCTTCTTTACCAGCAAAAGGAGAGTCATTTACTTGGAAAGTCATACTTACAGTAGGTTCATCTACTGTTAAGGCTGGCATAGCTTCAACATTTTGTGGGTCACACAAAGTATCAGAAATAAATAGTTGATCAAAACCATTAATACAAACAATATCACCTGCTTGTGCTTCTTCTACATCAACACGATGTAAACCATGGTAGCCCATAATTTTTAAGATACGACCATTACGTTTTTTACCGTTCATATCAATAGCAACAACAGGTGAGTTAGCTTTGATCTTACCACGTGCAATACGACCAATACCAATCACGCCTAAATAGCTACTGTAATCCAAAGCAGAAATTTGCATTTGGAATGAACCATCCACATCCACTTTAGGAGCTGGTACACGATCAATAATGGTTTGGAATAAAGGTGTTAAATCTTCTGCCATTTCACTAGGATCAAGCCCTGCAATACCATTTAACGCACTAGCATAAACAATAGGGAAATCTAACTGATCTTCAGTAGCACCTAAGTTATCAAATAAATCAAATACTTGGTCAATCACCCAATCAGGGCGTGCACCAGGACGGTCTACTTTATTAACTACCACAATAGGTCTTAAGCCAGCTTGGAAAGCCTTTTGCGTTACAAAGCGAGTTTGTGGCATAGGGCCATCTACAGCATCAACTAACAATAGAACAGAGTCTACCATTGACATTACACGCTCTACTTCACCACCAAAGTCAGCATGGCCAGGGGTATCTACGATATTAATGTTATAGCCATTCCAACTAATTGCTGTATTTTTAGCTAGAATAGTAATACCACGTTCTTTTTCTTGATCATTACTATCCATCACACGCTCAGAATCTAATTCTTTACGCTCTAATGTGCCCGACTGTCTCAATAATTTATCAACAATGGTTGTTTTTCCATGGTCAACGTGGGCAATAATAGCAATGTTGCGTAAGTTCTCAATCACAATAAAATCTCAAATAAAAATGAATAAAATAAGTTGTTTGGTAACGCTGTTATTTTTAGCAGGTTGTGTCGGGTGGGTGGTGACGATCACTACTTGCAAAATGCATAGAGTATTTAAGGACGATATACACGCACATTAATATGTCCCTCGCTTAATAGGTGGTGTGCATGTAATCTGCTCATTACGCCCTTATCACAATACAGTAAATATTGGCGATTTTCGTCTAATTTGCTAAATTGTTGGTTAATAGCATAGAAAGGTATCTGCTTTACTTCAACCCCTTCTACCACTAATGGCTGATCTTCTGCCTGATCTGGATGACGGATATCTATTACTATTTGCCCTGCAAGTACTTCTGATATTTGCTCAACATTAATATCCTTATCCAACTCTTCCATAATTTGATCAACTGTCACCCACTTAGCCTGGGCAATCGCTTCATCAAGTATTGTAAAATCAAAACGTTGTTCTTCTCTCTCAATACGCTCTGGCTTAGCACGAGTAGTAGGATTAACTGAAATAACACCACAGTACTCTGGCATATGACGCGCATATTCAGCCGTACCAATGTGCTCCGCTGTAGCAATAATATCTTCTTTATGACTGGCCACTAAGGGGCGAATAACTAACATATCCGTTGCTTGATTAATTACTGTTAAATTGGTTAAGGTTTGGCTAGATACTTGAGAAATCGCTTCCCCTGTTACCAACGCAGTTAGCTCATAACGCTTAGCAAGCTGTGTGGCCGCACGTAACATCATACGTTTAAGAATAACACCCATTTGACTGTTATCCACTTTAGTAAGAATTTCGCCCACTACTTGTTCAAAGGGTACGCTAATAAACATCACTCGCTGTGAACTAGCATATTTACTCCACAAGAAATGAGCTACTTCCATTACGCCTAACTCATGAGCACGCCCACCTAAATTAAAAAAACAAAAATGGGGCATTAAACCACGGCGAATCATTTGATAAGCAGCAACAGTAGAGTCATATCCACCTGACATCAGCACTAATACTTGATCTAAAGAGGCCAGTGGATAACCACCTAATCCTTTATAAGATTGTTCAACTAAATAAACATGTTGATCACGAATTTCAAGACGTACTTCAACTTCTGGTTTAGTTAATGATACACCTTTAGGAGAACTGTCTTTTATTAATCCTGCGCCAACTTCTCGCTCCACTTCAACGGAGGTAAAACTGTGTTTACCTGCCCTCTTACAGCGTACGCAGAATGTTTTACCCTTTATTGGCTCAGCAAAATGATATTTACATTTTTCTATCACATCAGCAATATCAACTAATGGATATTCAACCACTTGCAAAAAGGAACCAATACCAGGAATACAACTTAACTTTTCTATTAATTGTGCCTTACTAGCAGAGTCATTCATTGTTGTATTAACTTCGATATAATCCCATTTACTAGTCACACGTATATTAGGATCCAGTTTCTTTAAAACTGAACGTATATTTTTGGCCAACTGATTAACAAATTGCTTACGTACTGGAGTACTTTTAATAGTAATCTCAGCAAAGTACTTAATAATAAATTTCATGGAAATATGATCGAAGCAGGGTACACTGAAAAATAAAGTAGCAAATTATAGCAAAACTTGCCCAGCTATACACGATCTTAATTTAAGGAATAATGTACAATATTGCTAATTTGAATATAACTAGAGGAATTTTCAATGATTCGTAAAAGTATTTTAATTGTTAGCTTGGCATTACCCTTTATGGTAAATGCTGCTTCTTTAAAAGACTACAATTTACATCAAACCCTACAAACTGTAGCTAAAAAAAGTAGTGAAGGTATACCTCGTAAAATTAATGATGACCTAACAGATAAAGGATATACTGTACAGGATAATACCCTCATTAATCGCATTGAAGTATCTGATAAACAAGCAGAAGAAATGCGTAAATTCCCAAATACCATGAGAAGCCAATTAGCCGAAAGTGTTTGTAAAAATGAAGGCTACCGCGATTTATTAAAACGTGGTGCAATTTTAAGCTATCAATTTACTGAAAAAGGCAATAAACCTATTGCTGAAGAATTATTCTTTGCTTCTGATTGTGGCTTATAATTATTAAAAATCTGCTAACTGCCAAACGTCATAAGCTGGTGTTTCATAAGGATGTGCTGCTTTTAAAGCAGCCACTGCCTTAATAATCAGCTCATCAGCTACTACCAACTCCACTCGCCACTCTTCCACATGCTCTAGGCTATTTGCTTTACCAATAAAGGGATTACTACCCTCTAGTGGCTTAAACTGCCCCTTGCCTAATACCTGCCAACAACATTCAGCATAATCACCTATTTGCCCTGCCCCTGTAGCAAAAACTGCTTGCTTAACTTGCTGTAAATGACTTTCAGGCACATAAAAACATAACTTATACATAACCCAATCCCCAACAAAACAATACTAATCATTAAAATGGATAATATATTATGCAGGATATTATTGATTGTTAAAAAGGATTAACTGATAGCAAAATTCCTTGTTAATATGATTGAGCTATAAAAAGAGTATAATCGAACCATAAATTTAATTATGGGTAGTAATAATGCTTATACATCGATCTGTCCAACAGGATGATTTAGCAATCATTTGCCAGTTTCCACAAACACCCGAAGAATTGTTTTTCTTTTATCCTAAAGCAGACTATCCCTTAACTGTGGAACAGTTGATGTTAGCGATTGATCAACGCACCCACGCCACTGTTATAGAAAAAGATCGAGAAATAGCAGGTTTTGCAGATTTTTACCATTGGGAGTCAGGTGGTTGCTGTAAAATAGGCAATGTTATAATAAATCCTAAATTACGTGGTCAAGGAATTGCTAAATACCTTATGAAAACCATGACTCGTAAAGCGCGTGAACACTACCAAGCAAATCAAGTACAGGTTTCTTGTTTTAATGAAAACTCTGCTGCACTGTTACTTTATAAACAATTAGGTTTTACACCTTTTGATATTGAGGAACGAATTAATAAACAAGGAAAAAAAGTGGCACTGATTCATTTGGCTTATGAATTAGTTTACGTACTTTAATCCTCTAATAGTGACAAATTAACAGGATATTGTTGATTATCTAATATATTAACTTTTAACTCACCTTTATAGAGTTTAACTGTTAACTTTTGTCCAACTGTAGTTTTTGATGACTCTTGCACAACCTGTCCCTTTTCAGTTAATACAATACTATAACCACGCTCAAGGGTAGCTAATGGGCTAACTATTTGTAATGCTTGTACTTGACTAGCCAACTGTAATTGTACTTGCTTTAATTTATCTTGAATTAAACGTTTTAACTGTTGCCGTAGAACTATAATTTGTTGTTGACTAATTTGTAACTGTTTCTTTGGATGTTGTGCTAATAAACGACTATCTAACTGTGTAATATGTTGGCGATAAGTCAGTAATTGCTGCTTAAAACTTCTTATTAAACGCATTTCTAAATCATCAATACGCTGTGTTTGTTGTTGTAACTGGTCACGAGGATGGCGTAATCTTTTAGTAAATCCATCAACAGTTAATTGATAACGTGTTAAGCGTTCCCTAATAGTTCGTTCTAAACGCTGTTGTAATTGATTAAGCGTTGCCAACCAGTCTTGATGATGAGGTGCTAATAATTCTGCTGCAGCTGAGGGTGTTGGCGCACGTACGTCAGCCACGAAATCAGCAATAGTTACATCTGTTTCATGTCCCACGCCACTGACAATAGGCGTTACACAAGCAGCAATAGCACGTGCAACGACTTCTTCATTAAAACACCATAAATCTTCCAAAGAACCACCGCCTCTGGCTAAAATAATCGCATCAAACTGCTGCTTATCAGCTAGCTGTAACGCTTTAATTATTTGTGCAGTAGCTTCTTTACCCTGCACAGCCGTAGGTACTAATATTAACTCTACTTGTGGTGCACGACGTTTAAATACACTCACAATATCACGAATCACAGCACCTGTTGGCGAAGTAACAATACCTATTCGTTTAGGGTGTTGTGGTAAAGTTTTCTTAATATCAGCAGCAAATAATCCTTCTTGCTCTAGTTTTTTCTGTAATAACTCAAAAGCTAATTTTAACGAACCATCCCCAGCAGGCTCTAAACGCTCAACAATCAGTTGATAATCACCACGCCCTTCAAATATAGAAACTTTACCATAGGCTTTGATGGCTACCCCATCACGTAAAGCCTCCCTTACTCGTAATGCATGCTGGCGAAATAATGCACAACGGATTTGCGCATCTTGATCTTTAAGGGTGAAATAAATATGACCCGATGCTGGCTTTGCTAAGTTAGAAATTTCACCCACAACCCATACGCCTGCAAACACCTCCTCTAACATAGAGCGTGCACAGCGATTTAATTGGGTAACCGTTAATACTTCTTGATTAACGGACAAGCGATTAAAAGGATCAATAGCCATTATTAAAAACTTACTTATACGACTTAAAAATAATAGTTTACTCTAATTAATTTATATATGGATTAGTTTCTATAAAACAGCATAAATTATTTACATAATTTATAAGTAATTTTTGCCAGTTCACAATTAACACTTGCCAAATTAACTTTTTTTAAGGCAAAATGCACCTCGTCCTTAGGGGAGTAGTCTCCAGTTACATTTTAACTGGGTTTACATCAACATACTTGATCCTCCTGATCATGGTGTAAACGACCTAACGGTTTGACAAGACCTATGGCATAGATAACCAGACTTGTTGGGTGGGCTGGTTATATGTGTCATAGTAAAATTGTCCCACCCTTATGGAAAGTCTAATGGAAGCATTCTTAGTTTCTACTGGTATTGTTGCTTTAGCTGAGATGGGTGATAAAACACAACTTCTTGCTTTAGTACTTGCTGCTCGTTTTCGTGCCCCTATTCCCATTATTTTAGGCATTCTATTATCCACATTAGCTAATCATTTTATTGCTGGTGCTGTTGGTCATTGGTTAACAGCTCTTTTCTCACCTACAACACTGAGTTGGATTCTGGCTGCCTGTTTCCTTGCTATGGCCATCTGGATACTAATTCCTGATAAACTAGATGACGATGAAAGTTCTGCTATTAAAAAGTTTGGCCCCTTTGTCGCCACTTTTATTGCTTTCTTTCTCGCTGAAATGGGTGATAAAACTCAAATCGCAACAGTTATGTTAGCTGCCCAATATAATTCTTTATTCTGGGTAGTTGCAGGTACTACAGTAGGCATGATGATAGCCAATGTCCCTGCTGTATTATTAGGTAATTTTAGTGCAGAGAAACTACCATTAAGAGCTATTCATATTGTGGCTGCGCTATTATTTGTAGCAATGGCTGGCTTTGCTATCTATCAAGCAATCACTATCTAGGATTAATGTTCAGGGTAGAAATAGTTAGTTAATTAATTATTTCTACCTTCATTATCAATAAATCTTAGTATTATTTTATAACATTTAATCAGAATATCTTTAGTAGCAACTAATGTAGCCTAATCAAAGAATATATAGGTTTGAACTAACTATTGGCTTATACTGGTCTAAATAACTTACCATAAGCAAAGGGAATAATGTTATGAAGCAATACTCTACAACCCCTATATTTTTTTGGCTATTATTATTTTTATTGCCTACAACTACTTTTGCTAATCAATTAGAGTTAACTGAGCGATTAAATACAGTCATAGATCAAGCAATTGATGAACAACGCATAGTAGGTGCAGTGGTATTAGTAAGCGAGCATGGTGAACTAGTCTACCAACGAGCGGCGGGGTTTGCTGATCGAGAAGCACAGCGCCCTATGACATTAGATACTATCTTTCGTTTATCTTCTGTTAGCAAGCCTCTTGTAACAGCGGCTGCCTTAAAACTTATTGAAGAACACAAAATTAGCTTGGATGATCCTGTTACTAAATACCTACCTAATTTCAAACCAAAGTTGGCTGATGGAACAACACCAATTATTACTATCAAACAATTGCTTACTCATACGGCTGGTTTAAACTATGGTTTTTTTGAAGGCGATACAGGTCCTTATCATCAAGCAAAAGTTTCCGACGGTTTAGATCAACCTGGTTTATCAATGGAAGAAAACTTACAGCGTATTGCCAGTGTACCATTAATTTATAAACCAGGTACTAATTGGAAATACTCCCTTGCTATCGATGTATTAGGAGCGGTATTAAGTAAAGCCACTAATCAACCCTTATCAGAAGTAGTAGCAACTTATGTTACTAAACCCTTAGCCATGCAAGATACTGGCTTTACTACTAATGCTATTGATCGCTTAGCTACACCTTATACTAACGATAATCCAGAACCGCAACCCATGAAAGAACAGACTGAACTACCCATTATGGGAGGAAGTAAGATTTCTTTTGTGCCTAATCGCTATGCTAATCTTAACTCATATCCTTCTGGCGGCGCAGGAATGTTAGGAACTGCTCCAGATTTTATGCACTTTCTTCAAGCCATAGAAGATAATGGTCAACCTATTTTAACTGGCTCTACAGTACAACAAATGTTAAAAGACCAAACCAATGGTTTAGCCCAATCTTATGATTTAGGCTGGAGCTTTGGCTATGGTGGAGCTATTTTAGAAAACCCTACATTAGCTAAGACACCGCAATCACAAGGAACTATACAATGGGGTGGTGTTTATGGTCATAATTGGTTTTACGATCCTGTAAAAAAAATAGCAGTTGTTATTTTCACTAATACTGCATTAGAAGGAATGTATGGACAATTCCCTAATGATATTAGGGATGCTGTTTACAATAGCTACTCAAACTCAACCATAGAAAAATAATTCTGCAATAAAAAAGGACTAACCTTAGTTAGTCCTTTTTTATTAATACTAGCTGCTTTTATTTAGCTTTCTTAGCAGCTTCATACAATGGCATTACTTTTGGCATGGTAGCTTGTAAAGAAGCAATGCGATTATCATTAGATGGATGGGTACTCATAAACTCAGGACCAGAACCACCTAACTTATTCATTTTTTGCCATAAAGTAATAGCAGCCTCTGGATTATAACCCGCACGAGCTGATAGTTCTAAACCTATTAAATCTGCTTCATTTTCATTAGTACGACTATTAGGTAGAGTCATTAAATAGTTAACGCCTGTTTGGGCTAAATTAATGCTATCTGTTTTAACGCCAAACATACCTGCAACTTCACTTGCCGCACCTACACCATACGCTTTAGACATTGACTCACGACCATGCTCACGCAATGCATGGGCAATTTCATGGCCCATAATGGCAGCTATTTCGTCATCTGTTAACTGTAATGTATCAATAATGCCTGTATAGAAAATAATCTTGCCACCTGGACCACAGTTAGCATTAATTTCATCACTTTTAACTAAATTAACTTCCCATTTCCAATTTTTTGCATCAGGACGGAAAGTACCTACTTGCGCTACTAAACGATTAGCAACTGTTTGAAGACGCTTCATTTGCTTATCATTTTTACTTACTAAAGCACCTTGAGCCTGTGCCTCTTTTAAAGTTTCTGCATAAGCTTCAGCATACATATTATTGACTTCTTGCTCTGATAACATGCTAAACATATATTGTTTACGCTCTACACCCACAGCACCACCACTGGTTGTATTTGTAGATGTACAGCCTGTTACACCAATAGCAAGAGCTAACATAGAACAACTTAATATTTTTTTCATCAACATCATCCCCTAGGGCTATTCAAAAATATAATCAATAGACAATAGCGTGTTATCAAAACACATTCAGTTATATTTATTCATTATAAGTAACTTTCTTAATTCTAACAATTGCACAAAAAAAATCCTAACTTAGTTAACTAAGTTAGGATTTTGTAACACTATATGCTTAATTATACTTTAACTACATCTTCAGCCTGCAGTCCCTTTTGTCCTTGCACTACTGAAAACTCCACTTTTTGACCATCTGTTAAAGAACGATGCCCTTCACCACGAATAGCTTGATAGTGCACAAATACATCTACACCATTATCGCGCACTATAAATCCAAATCCTTTAGCATCATTAAACCATTTAACAGTGCCAATTTCACGTTCTGCCATAACCAACTCCAGATTTACTTCTTTATAATATATTATTAAACAAACATACCTTATTAAAAGGCCTAAAACGGTAATTCCCAAAAACTTGATACTGTCAATCTTACTACTGTTAATAACTTTCAGAGTGGATTGGCAAATCGTGCTCCCAAAATAACCGAGTATTTAGTATAGGAAATTGTAACAAGACAAAACACCAACCAAGATCAAAAAAACTGAATTTATTTGATTATGCTTATAACTATTTATTATTTCCTTATATCAATAAAGTTATAACACTTCTTACCTATTATTTATTTTTTTTATTATAAATAACAACTTTCTGGTAAAAATCTATTCGGTAACACAACCACTTCCTTGATGACTCCAGTTGGTTATTTTTTCAGCTTCAATGGTAAAAGTTGTTTTACAAATTTCAGCAATAACCTGATAAGAGGTATCATCTATAGGATCATAATAAGGCCACCCACCTACGAAAAACGGCTGATAACGATAAGTAGTTTTAGGGATATATCTGTTATGTTGAGAGTAATAAGCGATAAATTTTTTATCACCTAATTCATATACATTATCAGGAGCTCCCCAACTATTTATTAACTCTATCTCTGGTTTATTAAGCCAATTGTTTAATACTGCATCATATTTTTGCGTAGTCGCTGTTGTACAAGCGGCCAATACTAGCCCAATAACTATTACTAAAATGACTCTCATAGAACACCTCCTATAAGCTACCAATATAAATATATCAATACTTCTATATTAAATTCTTTATTATTTAATATCTATTTTACTTTCTTATATATAGGGTTTAACTGTTTAGATTAATTAGACATTAACAGCCAATACTAGTTGCTTAAAATTATTGTTCTAATTTACTAAATTGCTGAAGTTATAGCTAAATTAATAATATTAAATTAAGGCAAGACCACTACCACAATATTAGTATAAATACAGTATAATGGCTAAATTATTGATCATTAGATACTTATATTAGGTAGAGTCAAGGAATTTCAATGCAATCTCCAAAAATATTGGTTCGCAACCTTTACAAGATTTTTGGTAACCGCCCCAAAGAAGCTATAGAGCTATTACAACAGGGATGGTCAAAAGAACAAATTCTTGAAGAAAAAGAGCTATTAGTAGGTATTAACAATGTTTCTCTTGAAATTAATGAGGGAGAAATCTTTGTAATTATGGGGTTATCTGGTTCTGGTAAATCTACCCTTGCTCGTCTTATTAATCGATTATACGAACCTACAGTAGGTGAAGTATTGATTGATAATCGTAATATTTTCAAACTAAATACTAGAGAAATCATTGCATTACGTTGTCGCGAAATGAGTATGGTTTTTCAATCCTTTGCATTATTGCCCAACCGTACAGCGCTAGGCAATGTAGCTTTTGGACTAGAAGTCGCTAAAGTACCACGTAAACAACGTGAAAAACGAGCGATGGAAGTACTTGAGCAAATGGGATTAGCTACCTTTGCTAAAAAATATCCTCATGAATTATCAGGTGGTATGCAACAACGTGTAGGATTGGCTAGAGCATTAGCTCTCAATCCTTCTATACTCATTATGGACGAGGCATTCTCCGCATTAGACCCATTAAAACGTCGGGAAATGCAGGATATGCTTTTACAGCTGCAAAAAGAGCATCGCCGGACGATTATTTTTGTATCCCACGATATTGAGGAAGCACTACGTATTGGCTCACGAATCGCTATTATGCAAGATGGCTGCTTAGTTCAAACAGGTACACCTCAGCAACTAATTAATAACCCTGCTAATGAGTATGTGCGTAGTTTCTTTGATACCATTGATACTACCCGTTTTATTAAAGCAATTGATATTGCTGTTCCATTACCTCCAGAACAACCTACTCCCTTGGAATCAATCTCTGCTAATACTTTATTATCAGATGTTATAGAAAACTTAGTTATGAATAAAAAAGCATTATTGGTTGTTGATGAACAAAATAAACATTGTGGCTTTATTTCTGAAGCACAAGTATTAAGTGCATTATATGGAGCCAACAATGACCATTGAGTTTGATTTGGGCGATGCTATTGAACGTGGTGTCGACTTTTTACAAAATAACTGTGGCACTTTTTTTAATACTGTTGGGGATAGTTTAGAGTATCTTGGTAAAACGATTGAAGCTTTTTTGCTTATTATTCCACCTTGGCTAGTTATTGCTGTTTTTGTGGGGTTAGCATTTTGGCGAATTAGCTATCGTTTTGCTATCTTTACTGCGCTTGCTTTACTGCTTATTCTCTATGGCTTTGCTAATGGCTTTTGGGAATTATCGTTACTTGCCATTTGGTTATCTGTACTGAGTATATGGCGAAATAGAGTTACTTATATTATTTCTGCCATTTCTTACTTATATTTACCTTATCTTCTTTATGAGTTAGGCAAACCTGTAGGATACTGGGATGCAACCATGATTACCTTAGGCTTAGTATTAAGCTCTACGCTTATCAGTCTTATTATTGGTATTCCATTAGGTATCTGTATGGCCAAAAGCCGTTATGTAGAGTATGTAGTACGCCCAATTCTCGACTTAATGCAAACTATGCCAGCTTTCGTTTATTTAATACCCGTTACCATGTTATTTAGTATTGGTTATAGTGTGGGTATTATTGCTACCATTATTTTTGCTATGCCTCCCGCTGTACGACTGACCCACTTAGGAATAAGACAGGTGAATAGAGAACTATTAGAAGCTGGTCGTTCGTTTGGTTGTACATATTGGCAACTCTTATTTAAAGTACAACTACCCAATGCTATGCCTTCTATTATGACAGGCGTAAATCAATGTTTAATGATGTCACTCTCTATGGTTATTATTGCTTCTATGGTGGGCGTCGAAGGCTTAGGACAACTAGTTAATGGCAGTTTAAATACCCTTAATATTAGTTTAGGATTTAAAAGTGGCTTAGCTGTTGTTCTTTTAGCAGTAGTACTTGATCGTATTACTGAAAGCTTTGGTCGTTCACAATTAGATAAACGTAAGAGTCGTATTGAATGGATTAAAGAACGTCTACATAACTTACAAGAAAACTAATTTATAACCATAAAAAACCCTTTAGTAGTCTTATTAAAGGGTTTCTTATTAAACAACTATGTTAGGTCATGGTGTAATTGCAATCTTCATTACACCATCACGTTGGTTAGCAAATAGATCATAAGCTTCTTCTATTTGATCTAATTTATAGTGATGCGTTACTAACGGTTTAAGATCGACACGACCCGATGCAACTACCTCCATCAAACGTCGCATACGCTCCTTACCCCCTGGGCAGAGACCACTTACAATATCGATATCACCTAACCCTGCAGCATAGGCATCTAAAGGTATTTTAAGATCGTTAGAATAAACACCTAAACTTGATAATCTACCACCTGGACGTAGTGATCTAAGACATGATTCAAAAGTACCTTGAGTACCTAATGCCTCAATGGCCACATCCACACCGCGGCCATCTGTTAACGCCATGATTTGTTGTACTGAATCACCTTTCTTAAAGTCAACTACATGACTTGCACCAAGCTTTTTAGCCACATCCATACGCGCGGCTACAGTATCCACACCAATAATAGTAGTAGCACCTAATAATTTAGCACCCGCCACAGCACATAATCCAATAGGGCCTAATGCAAACACTACAACCGTATCACCAATTTTAACAGCACCACGCTCAGCACCTGAGAAACCAGTGGACATAATATCAGGACACATCAATACTTCTGTATCTGATAAGCCATCTGGAATTACACAGAGGTTAGCTTGGGCATCATTCACTAAAATATATTCTGCCTGTGAACCATCTATGGTATTACCAAACTTCCAGCCACCTATATGTTTGAAACCATGTTTAGTATCAGGACCATCCTGTGAACTACAACCACACATACAAGCATTACTGTGACCACTTGGCGTAATAGCACCAGCAATAACACGTTGTCCTTCTTTAAAACCTGTAACTTGACTACCTAACTTTTCAATAATACCAACAGGCTCATGACCAATTGTCAGACCTCTTGCAACAGGGTATTCACCTTTAAGAATATGAACATCAGTACCACAAATAGTTGTTGTTGTTATTCGTACTAATGCATCTAAAGGACCTACCTCTGGAATGGGTTTGTCTTCTAAAACGATACGATTTTTTTCTACAAAAACAGCAGCTTTCATTTTTGGCATTGTTTGACTCCTGTATTAATTGTTGTTGCTAAATACATAGCAACTAAATACTCCCTACAAGAAATATTTTTATCCTATAAAGAGGTTAAAATCAGCATAGGACATTGTGTCACAACAATCAACCTTACTAAGTCAATATAAAACTATTTAATTATGCTAATTTTAGTAATGACATGCCAGCTACTAGTAGCACTATACCTAGCCAACCATGTAATTTAAGCCGTTGTTTAAAAAGTATCCAACCTAATGTCACAGTCGCTAAAATACCAAAACTCCCCCAAATTGCATAAGCCACGGATAAGTCAATACCCTTAACAGCTTGTGCAAGAGAGGAAAAGGCGGCCAGAATACATAAAATCCCGATCACTCCCCATATTTTTTTAGTAAAGCCATCAGAGTATTTAATTAATACATTAGCAATCACTTCTAGCACAATAGCTAAAATTAAAAATGCTACATGCCACCATGCTAAATCACTCATATAGCCTCCGAGCTATCATATTGCTTTACTTCTTTTGGACTATGAACACCCAGTTTGATGAGTAGAATGCCTGATACTAACAAGCCTAGCCCTAATATTTTATAAGCATTTAAATATTCATTAAATAATGCCACACTGATGATTGTAATTAGAACAATTCCAATCCCTTCCCACAATGCATACGCTACACCTAAGGGTATTTTTCTTACAGCCAATGATAGTAAATAAAAAGAACCACCAATCATTATATACATCACTAAATGACCTAACATGGGGTAGTTTGTACTGGCCAGTTTCATAGCTACTAGTCCAATAATCTCGCAACCAATAGCTACCAATAAATAAATCCAAGAACGCATTATTATCCTTATATACCTAAATAACAGGCACATAAAATCGATATAGAAAAACTACTATCGAGATGTGTTTTAACCAATAAAAGTTATTAACAAAGAAAGGTAACAAGGTACCCTAAAAAGAAAGACGAACTCAGATATCCCCAGTCCAATGGTACTTCATGGAGAATAATGAAAAGGCGAAAGAAATCTCATAAAAAAACATAATAGTTATCTTTTACCTTATCCAAACAACAAAGTCAATAAAAGTTCCCTAAAAAAAGCAACTTTAACTTCACTAAAAATCTAATTACATTTTTGGGCTTGTCTCAGAATAGTGATATGTTAGGCTATAAAACTTTAATTAATAAATTACTAATAAATAAAGAGAAGGAAGACATGCAGTATTACAATGACACGATCAGTTGGTTACGAGAATATCCTCTATTTTTTACTATTATTTGCCTTAGTATACTTATTATTATCGCTTGGGTTGCAAACTTTATTGTTAAACGAATTTTAGTACGTGGTATAACCAAGCTATTACAAGCTACAGTTTTAAAACATGATGATGTTTTAAACAGATACAATGTAGTTTCACGTCTATCAAATGTAGTCCCCGCTATGGTTTTAGCATTAGGAATCAATTTAGTTCCAGGACTTCCTGAAGTTTTTGTACAAATAGTAGATAACGTCTGTGCAGCCTTTATTATCTTAACCCTAGTACTTGCCTTAGGTAATGTATTAGATATTATCAATGTACTCTGGCAAAAACGCCCAGATGCTGTTAATAAGCCTATTAAAGGCTATGTTCAGATTGTTAAAATCTTTATCTATGCGATAGCCACTATATTAATAATTGCTGCTCTAATTGATAAATCACCTGTAATTTTATTATCAGGTTTAGGTGCAATGGCTGCAGTATTAATGTTAGTTTTCCAAGATACCCTACTTTCATTAGTAGCTAGTGTACAAATCTCTTCAAACGGCATGATCCGTGTAGGTGATTGGATTGAAATGCCACAAGTAAATGCAGATGGCGATGTGATCGATATTGCCCTACATACTGTTAAGGTACAAAACTGGGACAAAACGATCACCAGCATTCCTACTAAAAAGTTTTTATCAGAATCATTCAAAAACTGGCAAGGAATGACAGAAGCAGGTGGACGTCGCATCAAAAGAAGCCTATTTATTGATCAAAATAGCATACATTTCTTAACTAAAGAAGAAGAAGGTCATTTAAGAAAATTTAATTTATTAAAAGAATATTTAGCAGATAAAGATCAAGAAATAAAAAACTGGAATAAAGAACATGGCGATGACCATGAAGTAAATTGTCGTCGCATCACCAATCTTGGAACCTTTAGAGCCTATGTAGAGAAATACCTAAGAAGTCATCCTAAAATACATAAAAATATGACTTTACTAGTACGACAACTGGCATTAACCGCTGAAGGCATACCCTTAGAACTTTACTGCTTTACCAATGATATTAGCTGGAACGCTTATGAAAGTATTCAATCTGATATCTTTGATCACTTACTTGCTATTCTACCTGAGTTTGGTCTGAGAGTATTCCAAGATCCAACAGGAAGTGATTTAGCGAATATACGCTTAATTCGTGCTAATAAAACAGTAACAAACCAATAGTTAAATAGTAAAGGTGGATAGTAAATACCATCCACCTCCTATTACCATATTAATGAATACTCAATAGAAAAATTATTGAATCAATTCTAACTAAACACCTTGCATTCCATTTTACTGCAATTCATTCGATTTTTTCTAATACGACAAATACTAAATAGCAAGGAAGTTAATCTATAGCGATATAATTGATTATTCATGATATTCACAAAGATAAGCTGTAGTTAGCTTAGCTTTCACTTGAAACTTACTATTAGCCGGCACATGAAAAAAAGTACCTGCAGCATATGACTGCCATTCTTGCTGACCTGCTAATTTAATAGTTAATAAACCACAAATAACTCGCATTACTTCTGCTTTACCTGTAGCAAATTCATAGTCACCTTTTTCCATTACACCAACACTGACAGGAAAACCTTCTGCATTAAATCCCATTGATTTAACCGTACCATTGAAATACTCATTTACCTCTATCATTTATTCACCTTTTAGTATAATATGCAACTTTTTATAATATCATATTATCTTAAGAAACATGCCCTTATGTTTCTTAACAATAAATAAGAAATATTTTGTTACAAACAAACACTGGTTTTCTTGAAATTATATTAAAAAGCACTTTACCAACATTTAAATGGTTGCTAATATGAATCCAAGTAAAGGTTATATCATATCTCAGAGATGAGATATACAGAATTGTCGTTACTCTTAAAAGAGTACTTCTAAACAGGGATTATCTGCTTGGGATAGCAAAGCGAGGCCTGCACGGAAACAGGAGTTAAGGCGTGGTATGGATGTCAAGGTCGGTTTACATGGATTGTAGACAAACAGTCTGAGACTGTTTTTAGCATGAGAGATTATTATTAGGAGTATTTTCAAGGGTAACGACATTTTTTTACCCTTTATTTTTTACCTTTCTTTTATTATTTATCCCTTTATTTTTTGCTTTTAATATCTTTCTAAGAAAAGATGGTTCCATCATTGTTTTCTCTGATAGAGTTTCTTCCCCTTTATAATATTTCTGTATCATTCCTTGTAAACTGGGTAATTTATCAATAGAAATAGCTAAGGGTTGGCTATATGACGAATCATCCATCAAATTATCATCTAACTTTAAAAAATACTGGTAATCTTCTGTTAACAAAGCCTGTTCCCTACTAGGCCATGTTTGCATTAAATAACTTGTTGTATCATTACAGGCAATACCTACTTCACCTTGTTGATCCCTATAAATTTCTTTAGGTAAAATCTCATAAGAAGTAAATACAAAACTCAAAAAATAACGACTATAACTCGCAGGGCAAACGACTCCATGAGGAAATAATTGATCTTCTTTATTTGGCATTTGTATCCAATTAAAGCTTACCATTTTATCAACAGGTAGCTCCTTCACTTTATCCCATGAACGAGTCGCAAATTCCCCATGATAATCAAACAAATAAATTTTTATCTTTAAACTAGGATTAAAAACAAAAATTAATAAGATAAATAATAAAAGCGTAGTTAATAATTGGATAAGCAAATTAATCCAATACTTTTCAATTAAAATAAATAACAAAGAAATATAACAAGCAGCAACACCAATAAAGAAGATAAAATCCAAACGGTCCGATTTAATTTGTATAAAATAGGTATCAAGTGACTCTATATTTAATAAATGAACAACTACGCCTAACCCAATACAAATACACATAATCGTTAATAAAAATAGATTACGTGTTAATACATCGATAAAAGATGGTGATTGCTGCATGTTAGACTGCAAAGCTTAATTTCCTTTATAACTCTAAATAACTAATATTTTCATCAACTTTCTTATTGAAATACTTTATAACTTCACTTATAAGAATATTTTTAAATGTGTAATTATAATTGATTACTTATTATGAGAATAATTACTCAATTATTACGTTATGTTTATGTCCACAAACTCAATGTTATTCTTTACCTTCTAATAAACTAAATAACTGTACACTATTAGGCAAATGACTGGTTTGAATACGTATTAACCTTATACCTGCAGCTTTAAGGGCTTTATTTTTACGCTGATCCGCTTCTCGCCTTCTTTTTAGCAAATGGCTACGATCATCTAACTCAATAACAGCTACCATTTCTAAACTATCATCTAAAATCACATAATCCAAACTCATATGCCATATTTTATTTAACCACTTTAGCTCATTTTTTCCTCTAGGTGGTCTAATAACCTGACTCAGATGCACTTGGGCAAGAATATGACAATTAGGGAAAGTATTTTTGAGATGCCAATAAAACTTTTTCTCAATCGGTGACATCACTGGTACTGCTTGATAAGGCCATGCTTGTGCTCTTTTAAATATAACAACCAATATCGTCACAACCACTAAAACCAATAAAGCTATCGCTGGATATAGTAGAAGTTGCAGTACCAGCTCTGTATCCATAAAATCATTAACCCTCTAAGTAGTGATCACGAATAGCTTTTATGTCTATATCTAGCGTATGGGTTAAGTATCTATCAACGCCACCATAATCCTTATTAATCATTTGTAATGAATGATCTAAATACTCTGGCGAAACACCTAATATAGCATTTAATGCTTCATTATCAATTTCATTATCCATAAAATCAGCAATTTGCCTTTTTAATCCTGCCACTGCTTTATTAGAATATAAGTAATCTTCTAAAATTGTCTCAAAATCAACACTTAATGCTGACAATAAAAGTAATGATGCAAATCCAGTACGATCTTTTCCAGCTGTACAGTGATAAAGCATCGTTTTACCCTGCTCAGCCTGTTTTAATAAATAACGAAACTGATGCTGAAACTCTATAGGAAAACGTCGATAAACATCATGCATTGCCCGTACAGCTTTCTTTTTAGTAAGACCACTACCAAAAAAGCCACTTAAGTCACCTGTAAAAATTGGTTGTGCTACCCAATTAAAATATTCAGCAAACACTTGCTCTGAATTACGTTTTTCGTTATCACTACGAAAATCTATAACTTCATCGAGAGTTAACTGTTGTAAATATTCACGATCCTTCTCACTAGCTAAGCTAGGGTTACCCGATCTAAATAACTTATTAGTTTTTATTTGCATACCTTGTTGGGTAACAATACCTCCCAACTCACGCATATTAACAATATTTTCCACTACAGTATTACCTATTGAAATATATCTGCCAAAGCAGAATGCACACAATACAATACACCTTCATCCACTTGTCCACCTAACTGCTTATATACTTTAGGAACAGAAGCTAATTTACCCTCCTCCTCCAAAAAGCTAGTTTGGATTTTCTCTAATAGATCTTCTGGTAAATCAATTGCCTGCTCCAAAGAAAGTTGTTGTTGGCTAATAGCTTCAGCAAGCGTACGATAAATTGCTTTACTAGAACAATTTAATTGTTGAGCAATTTGTTGTACTGTCATGCCAGCTCTTGCTAATGCAATAATTTCATACTGAATATCTTGTGCCCTAGAGTCAGTAACCATTTGTCCATTGATTACCTCTAAAAATACTGTACCATAATTTTCAAGTTTATGAGTACCAATACCATTAATCATTGCCATATCCCCCAAGGTGCGTGGTTTGAGACGTAACATTTCAAGTAACGTAGCATCATGAAAAATAACATAAGGTGGCACATTATGTTCCTCTGCCAATTTTCTACGTAAAGTACGTAATGCTTCCCATAACTCTTTTTCACCCTCTTGAATATGATGAATAACTGTTCTAGGTTTATCTGATCTAGTTTGGGTTTGATCAACTCTCAGTTGTAGTTTTTCTTCTCCACGCAATACCGTACGACATTGCTCTGTTAAACGTAACCCTGAAAAACTGTCTAAATCAATTTCTACCAAGCCGCGTACAATTAATTGTCGAAATAGTGTGCGCCAAGTCTTTTCTGAATACTGCTTCCCTATACCAAATACAGATAAATGTTGATGTCCTAGTGCTGCAACCTTTTCTGTATTATGCCCTAGCAATACATCCACTAAATGACCAACGCCATAACGTTGTCCCGTGCGGTATACAGTAGACAACGCTTTTCTAGCTGCTTCTGTAGCATCCCATGTTTCAACATTGTCACGACAATTATCGCAATAACCGCAAGGTTCAGGTAATTGCTCGTCAAAATAGGCCAATAATGATTGCCGACGGCAACGTATTTCTTCACATAAAGCCAACATTGTTTGTAGTTTATGTAATTCAACACGCTTATGTTGTTCACTGGCATCTGACTGGGCAAGTAACTGTTGATTAAATAATACATCTTGTAAGCCATAAACCATCCACGCTTCAGCAGGTAACCCATCACGCCCTGCTCGCCCAGTTTCTTGGTAATAAGCCTCTAAACTTTTGGGCAAATCTAAATGCGCCACAAAACGCACATTAGGTTTATCAATTCCCATACCAAAGGCAATGGTTGCCACCATAATAATGCCTTCTTCTTTGATAAAGCGGCTTTGATTAGTACTCCTTACTTCCGATGAGAGACCAGCGTGATAAGGTAAGGCATGATATCCTTGGCTTTGTAAAAACTCTGCGGTATCTTCTACGCGCTTACGGGACATACAATAAACAATGCCTGCTTCATCCCGTTTATCTGCTAAAAAGTTAAGCAACTGCTTACGAGGTTGCTCTTTAGGTTGAATACGATAAAAGATATTGGGTCGGTTAAAACTGGCTATAAATATTTTGGCGTTTTTTAAATATAGACGCTCGACAATTTCTTGTTGAGTCCGTGTATCAGCTGTTGCTGTAAGGGCTACTCTAGGTACATTGGGAAATAATTTAGCTAGCTGCCCTAACTGTAAATATTCTGGTCTAAAATCGTGTCCCCACTGTGAGACACAATGCGCTTCATCAATAGCAAATAATGCTAAGGGCAATTGCTCCAAGAAGTTAAGCATTCTCTCTTGAACTAAACGCTCTGGAGCTACATATAGAAATTTAATTTCCCCTGCTAATAATTGCCTAGCAATACTGCGTTGCTCTTCTGCTGATAAGGAAGAATTTAATGCTGCTGCCTTAACACCTAACTCATTAAGTGTATCCACTTGATCCTGCATTAAGGCAATTAATGGTGATACAACGACCGCCACGCCTTCACGAAGAAGCGCCGGTATTTGAAAACAAATAGATTTACCACCACCCGTAGGCATTAATACAAGTGCGTCCTTACCTTCAGCTATATGTTTAATAATAGCCGCTTGCTCACCCCGAAATGAGTCATAACCAAAGGTATTTTTAAGTATGGATAATGCCCGCTTATACATAATTGCTCCACTATAACAACGGGATTATACAAATACCTCACAAAATAGGCTATAAATAACGTTTATTTGAATAAAACACATGAAATTAATATGAATTTGCTCTACTATGTCTATATAAGTCCACTAATAAGGTAAGCCCATATGTCATTTACAATGAATCCTCAAAATTCATTACAAGCTTTTCTAGATCAGGATATTCATGAAGAAATGATGACTTATATCCAAGCTCATGGATATATTACTGCTCTATGTATTTGTCCAGAGGTAATTGCAGAGCAAGAGTGGTTAGATATATTATTTGGTGAAAATCCTCAATTTGAATCAGCTGAACAACGCCAAGAAATTGAACAGACATTAGTTAGTCTAAAAACTCAAATTCTACGTGTTCTTTCCTCTGAAGAAGATCTTGTTTTGCCTTGTGACCTAGATCCAGGTGAAGATTTAGAAGATTCTGAAATTCATGGCTGGTGTATGGGCTTTATGGAAGGCGTATTCCTCCGCGAAGAGGTCTGGTTTGCCAATCATGAAGAAGAAGTCAGTGAACTATTACTACCTATTATGGTAGGTTCTAAATTATTTGAAGAACAACCTGAGTTTGCTGAAGTAATGAAAGATGTTGATTTAGTAGCAGATATGTTGGAACGTATTCCCGAACTACTAACTACACTCTATCTACTCTGTAATGCACCTGAAGAAAAACCTGCATTATTAAAGAGTAATCATTAGGTTAGCAATAGATGGTTACCCCTCTGTAACCATCTCATTAATAATTTGTTGCAACCCAACAAAGGAAGTATGGTCACTTAATCAGTTATTATTGATAAAATTATCAATTACTCATTATGTTCAAGCATTAATTAAGGAATCTATTCATGCAACATCGCGCTGAAATACTGGCACTTCGTCAGTTTTTATCAAGCCAAATCCTAGGACAAGAAAAACTTATTGACCGTTTATTGATTGCCTTATTAGCCGATGGTCATATTTTAGTTGAAGGTGCACCTGGTTTAGCAAAAACTAAAGCGATTAAAGAACTTTCTGAAGGTATGGAAGCTAGTTTCCAACGCATTCAATTTACTCCAGATTTACTACCTGCAGATATTACTGGTAGTGAAATCTATCGAGCTGAGACAGCTAGTTTTGAGTTTCAAAGAGGCCCTATTTTTCACAACCTTATTCTTGCTGATGAAATTAACCGTGCGCCAGCAAAGGTACAATCTGCCTTACTGGAAGCAATGGCAGAAAGACAAGTTTCTGTAGGTAACAATACTTATCCTCTATCACCATTATTTTTAGTAATGGCAACCCAGAACCCTATTGAACAAGAAGGAACCTATCCACTACCAGAAGCACAGTTGGATCGTTTCTTAATGCATGTAATAATTGGTTATCCTGAGTCCAGTGTTGAACGACAAATTCTACATCTCACCCGTAATGAAGCATTACATGGTGAAGCCAAAGCAGAACATAAAGTAAGCCAACAAGCCATTTTTAGTGCTCGTGATGAAATTATGCAACTCTATATGGCAGATGCTGTAGAAGAATATTTAGTGCAACTTATTATGGCCACACGCCAACCTGAAAACTATGATGCACAATTAGCAGATTGGATTAGTTATGGCGCCAGCCCAAGGGCAACTATTGCCTTAGATCGTTGTGCCCGTGCCCATGCGTGGTTAAATGAACGTGACTTTGTTAGCCCAGAAGATATTCAGGCAGTACTTTTTGATATTCTGCGCCATCGTTTAATTCTTTCATTTGAAGCGGAAGCGGAAGGTATTACACCCGACCAAGTTATTCAACGTGTCCTTGAAGATGTTGCTGTTGCATAATTTATGGCTATACTTGACTCACTAATTAATACACCTAACTCAGAAGAAGGTATTCACGCTAGTTTAGAAGAACTACTAAACATGCGTTACCATTTAAAAGGGTTAAGTCTATTTTCAGCTAATAATAGACGTAGTCCATTAGTAGGATCACACCACTCCAAATTAAGAGGTCGTGGTATTGATTTTGACCAAGTTCGTGTTTATTTGCCAGGTGATGATATTCGTAGTATTGATTGGCGTGTTACAGCACGCAGTCAACAAGCTCATACCAAAATCTTTCATGAAGAAAAAGAGCGTCCAGTTTTTCTATTAGTTGAGCAAACCAAACATTTATTTTTAGGTACAGGCAATAGCTTAAAATCTGTTATTACAGCACGATTAGCCAGCTTACTGGGTTGGGCTGCTTTAGACAACAATGATCGTATTGGTGGTCTTGTTTTTAATGAGTCAGAGCAACGCCTAATAAAACCTCGCCTCAGCAAGCACAGCTTATTACAATTTATTGGCTATTTACAAAAAATGAATGGTCAACTTACTACTAGTGAGCCTAATAATGACAACCAAGCTAATACTTTATTACAAGCATTAAAACAATCAAAAGAAGCACTTAGACCTGGCAGCTTATTATTTCTAATTGTAGACGAACGCAGCCTGAATGACGATTGCCTACGCATATTACAACATCTCTCTATTCATTTGGATATTGTATTACTACCCGTTTATGACCCTTTAGATCATGAATTACCTAGGGCAGGACTATTACGATTTGCTCAAAATAATCGCGAATTAGTATTGGATACAAATAATAATAAACTCCGAGCTGCCTATGCACAGCAGGCTAAACAACGACAACAACGTTGGCAAGAATTAGCAAAGAAAATAACTGCCAAGCTACTGCCCATCAACACAGAACAAGATGTGGTAGAACAAATCAAACCATTACTTATGATACAACGCTAAGGGTGGCATAAAATGGATCCACAAAAACTACCTTTAGAACCATTAATTGCTCCGCCCCCTGTTAGTTGGTGGCCATTAGCACCTATTTGGTGGATAGTTTTAGCTTTATTAATTATAGTTATTATTGGCGTACTAATTTATCGATTTAGAAAAATATTGTATACCACACAACCCAAACTACCTGTTATTGATTTTGATATACGTCGCCAAGCCGCACTTAATGAGTTATCTAAACTACCAAAGCCTTATCAACAAGCAGCAGGTCTTTGGCTACAGCAAATTAATGACTTATTAAAACGACTTTGTATCGTACGTTACCCTACCGAAAATGCAAAAATATTGATTGGACAAGCATGGTTAAATTTTCTAGACAATAAATGTATTGAAGCAGAAATTAAACAATTCCCCATGCTGGTAGAAGGTGAATATCATCCTAATTATTATATGGATGATAAAACTATTGATAATCTTTATTCAGCTGTAGAAAAGTGGATTACTCATCATGTTTGAGTTTGCTTGGCCATGGATATTCCTTATTTTACCTTTACCTTTATTATTAAGGTGGTTATTACCTGCTGCTAAACAAGATACAACTGCTCTCAATATCACTTTTATTGAAGAATTAGAACATATATCTGGGCAAAAGGCTTATTCAACCAATCAAACATGGTACAAAATTATTCCTTTAGCCATTATTTGGTGTTTACTAGTCTTTGCAGCAGCACGTCCACAATGGCTAGGAGATCTATTACCTGTGCAACCTACTGGACGCGACCTTTTATTAGCGGTAGATACATCAGGCTCAATGGAACAAGATGATATGCCTTGGCAAGGTAAGGATGTCGATCGACTCACCCTTATTAAGAAACTATTTGGGCCTTTCATTGAACAAAGAGTAGGTGATCGAGTCGGTTTAATCTTGTTTGGTTCTAATGCTTACCTACAATCACCACTTACCTTTGATCGTAAAACCGTTCGTACATGGTTGGATGAATCAGTAATAGGCATTGCTGGTACTCAAACAGCCATTGGTGATGCCATTGCATTAGGTGTTAAACGACTTTATAACCAAGACGAAAAAGCACGTATATTAGTACTAATCACAGATGGTTCTAATAATGCAGGTAATATGACGCCCGAACAGGCTACTAAACTTGCCGTACAAGCCAAAGTAAAAATTTATACGGTAGGTATTGGTTCTGACAAAATGGTTCGTTATGGATTCTCACGCTACCTAGCCTCTGCCGACTTAGATGAAGGGGCATTAAAAAATATTGCAGAACAAACAGGCGGTCTTTATTTTAGAGCACGTTCAGAAGCCGATTTACAAGCTATATCTCAAACACTCAATAAATTAGAACCCGTTAATCAGCAATTAGATGAATCCCGTTATATTCAAGAATATTATTATTGGCCACTGATTCTAGCCCTTTTACTTAGTATGTTATTAGTGATTAATAGATTATTTCCAAACTTAAAAAATTGGAGGCCAGTATGATGTCATTATGGCCACATTGGCAGCGCCCGCTGTTTTTAATCTTATTACCCGTGTTAATTTATTTACTATGGAAACTATGGAATTTCCATGAAATTAAAGGATCATGGCAAAAATTAATCCCTAGTCTATTTCAACCTTGGTTACTTCGAGGCACTTCTATTCAAGAGTCTGCCTTACCTAAACTACTTATAACTTTTGCGAGTATATTTACTTTGCTAGCACTATTGGGGCCTAGCTGGAAACACATCGAACAACCGCCCCTAAAAATTGATGCGCCATTAATTATTGTAATGGACCTCACACCACGCATGTTATCTAGCGATATTCCACCTAATCGCTTACAAACAGTTAAACAAAAGCTCCTAGATATCATTAAAGCACGTAAAGATGCACAAACAGCGCTTGTTGCTTATTCAGGGTCTGCTCATATTGTAGTTCCTTTATCAGATGATCAAGCCACTATTACCAACTTAGTTAACTCTATTTCGCCCAATATTATGCCACAAGCAGGCGAAAGAGCTGATTTAGGTATTAATAAAGCTATTCAGTTGTTGAATAATACGCAACAAAACAACCAAATTGATCATGCTGAAATTTTACTTATAACAACAGGTTTGTCCGATCAAGAACAATCTGCCATTAAACAAATACTAGCTAATAAACCTTTTACTCTTAATATCTTAGGTGTAGGTACTGTACAAGGCGCTCCTATTTTGGATACTAAAGGTAACTTTGTGAAAAATGCTTCAGGCACTATTATGTTATCGAAGCTAGATAGCGGTTCTTTACAACGTTTTGCTTATAGTGAAGGCGGTTATTACAGTACTATTACTTTAAATGATACAGATATTAACACCTTAAACCTTGTGAATCTTAAAGGACAACAGCGCCACACTGATGATACAGAAAATAAAGCAACAGATCTTTGGCAAGACCAAGGTTACTGGTTCATATTACCTATCTTATTACTAGCTGCTTTCGCAAGCCGCAAAGGATGGTTACTCTGTATTCCTTTAATATTTATATTACAGCCTCAACCTGTTCAAGCTTTCGAATGGAATAAACTATGGCTTAATAAAGATCAACAGGGAGCAAAACTATTAAAAGAAAATAAACCTACTGAAGCAGCTAAAAGATTTGAGAATAAACAATGGCAAGGTTATTCAGCTTATCAAGCCAAAGACTATAAGCAAGCTGAACAAAAGTTCTCACAAGAAACAACTCCAGAAGGTATATATAACTACGGCAACACATTAGCTCGCCAAGGGAAATATCAAGAAGCTATTGATGAATGGAATAAAGCTATTAAAGCTAAACCTAATTTTGAACAAGCTATTGTTAATAAAAAAATTGTTGAAGATCTTTTAAAGAAACAACAACAAGATCAACAAAGTAATGATGACCAACAATCTGATCAAGATAACCAACAACAGAATGGTCAGCAACAAGATGGTAATAATCAACAACAAAATGATCAGCAGCAGAATCAGAGCAATGATCAACAAAATAAAGATCAATCACAAAATGGTAATAACAGTCAGAACAACCAACAACAAAATAAAGATCAACAAGATAGTGATGAACAAAATACTGACCAAAATGATCAAGATCAGCAAGATGGCCAACAATCTGATCAAGAACAACAAGCTCAACAAAATAATCAACAGCAAAATAATGATCAACAAAATGCTCAAGGTCAAACAATGAACAATGCTGATAATAAAGATGCTAATCAGCAAGAACAAGACGAAGCTTTATTACAACAAATACGTACTATTCCAGATGATCCCTCTGAATTACTACGCAGAAAATTCTATTATGAACAACGCTATAATAAAGGTGGTTATTAATGATGATTAAGCGCCTATTTGCAATATTGTTACTATTGTTATTTGTTAGCCCTTTTACATTGGCGGCCAATGTAAAAGCCTCTATTGATAAAACTGAAATTGTACTTAATGAAACGATTAATTTAACCATTACCTCTGATGGCTCAGACGCCCCTGATTTAGAGCCACTTAAAAATTTATTTGATATCCTAGGTATTCAAGAAAGTCGTGAAGTAGTTTATGTAAATGGTCAAACTACATCATTTAGACGTTGGACTATTAATTTGAAGCCTACCACGCAAGCTAAAGGTATTGTTATTCCACCTATCAATCTTGGGCAAGATAAAACTGATCCCATCACTATTAAGCTAATTGACCAACCAACTAATGTAGTTGCAAATGGTCATGATATTCTTAAAGTAGAAACAACCCTTAATAAAGATGCTGCGTACGTTCAAGAACAACTGGTGCTTACTTTACGTATTTATGCAGCTGATGGTCAGGTCTATAGACTGAACAACTTAATTCCTCCTGCTTTAGATGTAAATATTAAACAATTAAATAATACACAGCATGAAGAACAAATTAATGGTATCCACTATTCTATTATTGAAAGAAGCTATGCAATTTCTCCACAAAAAAGTGGCCAACTAAAAATACCTTCTTTTGCTTTAACGGCCTTAGTCAAAGAAGATGGACGTACTCAAAATAAAACAGTTACTTCCAACGAATTAACAATAAAAATAAAACCTAAACCAACTAATTATCCTAAGAATGCACCTTGGCTACCAGCCAAAAATATTACCTTAACAGAACACTGGGATAAAATGCCTAATAATGTTCTACAGGGAGATACATTAATACGGACACTTAGTATTACTGCCGAAGGTCTTACTAGTGATCAATTGGGTGCATTGCCTACCACATCAATAGCAGGATTAAGAAACTATCCAGAACAACCAAAACTTGCAGATGATTGGCAACAAGATTTACCTATAGGTACTCGTGAAGAGAAAGATTTAATCATTCCCATCCAAGCGGGGGAAATTACTCTTCCAGAAATTAAAGTAGCTTGGTGGAATACAGAAACAGATAAATTAGAATATGCCACTATTGCTGAGCGAAAAATACAAGTAGCTAGTAATCCTGCTTTTAACAGTACAACAACTACAGCCAATAACGATACTCAACTAACTACTGTTATAAAAAAAGTAACATCCTCTAATTTATGGATATGGCAACTATTAACAGGTATCTTTGCTATAACAACAATAATTGGTTTTGCATTGTGGATTTACGCTCGTAAACAGCCTGCTATCATTAAACCAGATACTCCTGTTATCAATCCTAAAACATTATTAGATGATATAAAAAGGGCTTGCCAAGAACATGACCCACAAGCTACACGCATTGCTTTAGATAACTGGGTTAAACAACAACCTGAAAATTTAACTGAACTTGTTGCTCGCTATGCACCTTTAGCCGAGGCGGTAGAAGATCTTAACAAAGCACTTTATAGTGAAACCAGTTACACATGGCAAGGTGATAATTTATGGCAAGCTGTTCAAAACCTTCCCCCTAAAGAAGAAGTTGCAACAGTAAATAATACTATTATTCCACCCCTATATCCCAAATAAGCGTTTTTCTTAAATCCCAGCAACAGCTGGGATTTTCATAAGTAAATAGGTAATAAATACCTAACATGCTACAATCAATGAATAATAGAAAAGTTATTCTTAGCCATTCATATTCACAACACATGATAACTATCTAACCCTATCCTTATGAAACCAGATAAACAGCTATTAGATAACCAACCTCGAACTTTTAATTGGTATTTGCTAAGCCTTTATAGCAAAATAGCTAGTTTATTTTCTATTAAGAGCAAATCCATGCTAATTGCAGATCAACAAGATGAACACGGCATTATCCGTATTTTTGAAATGGGTGATTATCGTTTCCTTGAGTTTGGTTTACAAATTGAGCAAAGCTGTGTATTTATGCCTGATCCTAGCTGGCTAGAATATGACTATACACGTGCAATGCTAATGGGAGCATTAATACATCCACAACCTAAATCAGCACTATTTCTAGGTTTAGGTGCTGGTAGCCTCACTACAGCTTGTTTAAAATATTTACCTTTACAGCAAGCAACTGCTATTGAATTACGTGCTACAGTGGTCGAACTTGCTAAACAACATCTAGCATTACCAGAAGATAACAGGTTAATTATTGAAATTGGTGATGCCTTAAAACTACTACCTGAACAACCACCTGTAGATTTAATTTTCCTTGATCTTTATACTGACAATGGTCCATCTACAGGCCATTCGGCTTGGGATTTTCTTGGCCTTTGCCAACAAAAACTCAACCCAAACGGCTGGTTAATTATTAACCAATGGGCACTCCACAGTGGTTCACCAAAAGATGAGGCCATTTTAAAAGTGCGTTTCAAAAAATATTATTGGGAATGTTTAGTAGAATCAGGCAATGTGGTATTGTTCGTTCCACAAAATAAACAACAATTATTTGATTTAGAAGCTCTCCAACAAAAAATCACTGCTTTAAAACCCAAACTAGGTTATTCATTACAACCATTGTTTGATAATATCAAATTGACTGGCCAGTAATCCCCTTTAGTTATTACTTGGTGATTTTCTTTTCAAAAAGTTGGATAATAGAATAGCCCTTTTATATACAGCTAGAGAAATTAATTAATATGGATATACTTCGCTTAACAATAGCTTTTTTTATAGCTTCCGCACTGTTAGTAGGCTGTGGTGATAAATCATCAACAACAGAAACAACCTCTAAAACTACTATTGAAAAAACTACTCCCATAGCAACCTTACTTCCCTCTCCTAAGCAAGGAGATCAAAAAGAATACTGGATTCAAAGCTATAGTATTGTTGCGAAAGATAAAATTGATTGGTCAAATAAAAACCGTGTAGGCACACAACTATTAGTTAATTACCAAGTTAAACAAATCGATAAAGATACTATCAATCTTGATGTGAACAGCAAGCACACCGAGCTACAAGTAAGAGGACGTGCTGCTTATCCTCACCCCTTATTACAAAGTATATTAGCTAATGGCATGCATTATCAGTTAAATACTTTAGGAGATAAACCTCTAACTATTTCTCAAAATGATACCGATACCCAACAACAAATTCAAAATTCTACTGATTTAAACAGTGAATATCATTACTTACAATTTGTGATTGCAGCACCTTTTATACCAACAGCTATTCCATTAGAAAAAGAACAACAAGTTACACTCAATAACTTTATGGACATGGATAAGGTAAATATAAAAGTTGAAAATATTACACAGGATGAGATAAATCTCATCTTACAAGGAGATGATCAATATCGCCATATATATGGCAAAGCTGTTATAGATAAAGCCAGTGGTTGGATTAAGAAAATGGCACTTGTTAAAGAAGCACCTATTACAGCTAGAACTAACTATAAAATGCGTACCATATTACTCATGGGTCCAAAAGACTGGTCAAGTAATAACAAACGCCAATTAATAACAGAAATGCATATCGAAGAAACCAAACAATATTTGCAACCTTTTCCAATCTTTGGATTTGATAAAGAAAATTGGCAAAAAACACAACAACAAGAATTAGCTGTAACATCAACAGAAGGTAAATTATTTAACCTCAATGCTCCTGATGGTGCTACACAACTTATGTTGGTATATAAAAATAATACAGGGAGCAGTGCTAATTCAATAGGTACATATCAAGTTGCAGATCTTCAAGCCGCTGATGACCAAAGACTAGAACTACTTCCTACAGCTAATTTAGAGTTTAATATTCCACCTAAAACTAAAGAAATAAACGTTGCTACTTACAAACCTATATTCTACAAACCTGAAGTAGCACCTATTAAATTAGACTCAATAAAAATAGCCTCTGCGAAAGTTAGCTTTACGCCCTATCAACTAGAAACATTAGTATTACCTATTGATAAAGATGCTCGTAATATACGCAGTCAAAATAATGATTTTTCAATAGATATTACACCCACTGACCAATCTAATATCTATATTTTACATTGGCAGGCCAAAGATAATATTAGCTTTGGTGCTGGCCTAATTAATGGTGCTGAAAATGCATTAGTACAATATATTCTACCTGATACAGAAGCATGGCTTACACCTATAGAATCTCGTATTATCAATAGCTTAAGCAACGGTTATGAAAACAGAATTAAAATTGCTTTTACCAACGATGTCCCTGTAGGCTTAGAAATATATCTACTAAAACAAACTGATAAAGCAGCTTATACGAATGCTGTTATTTTTAAACGCAACTAATTAGTAATAAAAATCCCCTAATTATATATTAGGGGATTTTTTTTATAATCGAATAAATTAAAAAAGAAACTTATTCCAACTTAGGCAATTTATTAGCAATTACATCAATAATAATTTTAGCTTGATGGATAACCCTAGAAAGCATAGCTTCACGGGAAGCAACAACACAAAAAATCATAGGATATGATTTATATTGAATATCCATAATCACCAAAAAACCATTATCATTTTCTATAGTAACACTACGATATTGAGTTCCCATATCAGTTTCTAACATCGCCATATTACCAATAGCCGATAACGTACTAGAGACCGCGGATAATTTAGCGATATCGGAAGATTCTGCGCACTCAGCAGCAATCTCAAAACCATCCACAGTTGATATCAATGCAGCCTTTATTCCTGAGATATTTGCCACTAATCGATTTAATAATCTACCAGAAACATTTCGTACTAATGACGAAATATTTCCGTCTATACTCATCATATAATTGATCTCTTATTCCCGATTTTCTAACTGGGTCAATAGGATATCCAATATCTTTAATACTTCTTCTTTTTGGCGTACATCAGCCGCAATAATAGGACAAATAATTTTGTATTCAGCAATCACATCATCAAAATCATCTAATGAGGGTGATTTACTTTCATCAAACTTACAGACACAAACAACACTGCCAGTTTTATCAATTAACTCAGCAAAATTATCCAAATAAATCTTTAAATCAGAAATAGGGTCTGGCCTTGTATGATCTACCAGAATAATGACTCCCATTGCCCCTTGCCCCAGAACTTTCCACATAAATGAAAAGCGTTCTTGACCAGGTGTACCGTATAAGCGCAACCGTTCATTTTCACTGATTGTAATTTGTCCATAATCAAATGCTACTGTCGTTGACTCCTTCCCAACAGAACTATCATTATTTTTTACATCTGTTGAAATAGTAGGGATTTCACTGATAGCTGAAATTAATGTGGTTTTTCCTGCACCAACTGTCCCAGTAACAATAAATTTATATTCAATCATAAAAAAATTATTTCCTTAGTAACCCAAGGGCTGCACGTATCCTATATAATATTCCTTTTCTTTGTGAAACTTCTTCCTTCGGTGGTTCTTCTTTAACAACTGGCTCATCAAGCTTTTCTTCAATGAGGTCAACGTATTCAGCTACTTTTGATTCAACTACCGCATCCATAAAACGCTGACAAACTGCTAAAGGTAAATCTGACTGCTTTGCCATATCTTCTACGGACATAGGCACATTAATAACCATAGAGGCTAGAATTGCATTACCTGGGTGACGTTGAATAACCTCTGATTTAGGCCAACGTAACAATTTAATGCGTTTAGAAAACTCATTAACCTCTTCTACTTCTATGCTCTCAACTACCACAGGTTTAACAGGCTCTTCTGTTACTGCTAATTGTTCAATTGTTGGTGGCACTACTTCAGTTAAAGTAGGAGTTTCTACAGTAACTTTTTCTTGTAAAGTTGGTATAACTGGAGATATAGGAGTAATAGGTACCAACTCAGGAGAGGCTACTTCAGTTAAAGTTGGTGTTAAGTTATCTATTGGTTCCAATTTTGCTGTTAAAACAGAGGGTTTTACATAAGAAATTGGCTTATCCAATGACTCTTCTGTTGTTTGAGGAGAAGGCTGTAGTACCATTTTAGGAGGAACATAATCAACTGTTTCTTTAGTAAGAACTGACTGACTTTCAATGACAGTTTCATTTACACCACTATCTTTAAGTATGTTATATTCATTTAAAACGCTAATGGCATCTACTGTACTAGATAAAGAGGTTTGATTACTAGGCGTAGCTTCCGTAGCTGCTGGTTTATCAGGGACATCTTCAGTTACTGTTTCTTGTGATATTACTTCAGCTGCATCAGTTTTTGGCCAAAAATCAATAGCACCTCTTGGAGAAGATACAGTATCTTCATTCTCTTGTTTGTTAGCAACTTGATTAGCAGCTATATAACCTAGTGAAAAAGGTTTACTAATAATATTCTTTTCGATATGAGAAAGCTTATCTACCAAATGCAATGCTTTTATGGGTAAAGCTATAGGCACAACTGCTCGGGCATTTTTAGGATAGAAAATATCACCTAAAATGCAGACAATATGTTGTTCCTTAATAGCAGAAAAAGGATCTTCTCCTGCACTAAGCAAAGCTTTTGCATCACTACCCACTACTACTACAATCGTATCACTACTGTCCTTGTGTGCCCATTTATAATCATCTTTTGAGTTATATAGCGATATAATGGACTGAACTAAAATTTCTTCACGACGATTCAAATGAATAGTAGAATAATAAATGAAACGGTTATCACTACCCATATTAACTACATTATCCCGTTGTTGTTTTATCCATTCATACTAAGTAAGTTATATACAAACTAACTACATTATATAGAACTAGCATTATATAAGAAATATGGCAAGATGTAGCGATAAAGATCAACTATTCTTCATAATATTTTTTATTTATTAATTATTAAGTTATAACGATTACTTTGAGTCTTTTTTACCTTGTTCAAATGTTATTTTTCTAATAATTTGTCCATCTTTACTTTTTTCTACCCAAACCCCTTGCCGTTTATCATTTAAATAACTACCTGTTTGTATTTCATTACCAGTTATAGACCATTCTGTCCAACTTCCCTCTTTTGCTCCACTCACTATATTACCCCGAGCCTTTTTCATTCCATTTTTATACCAAAAACTCCAAACCCCTGTGGCCTTACCCTCTACTACTTTACCTTCTGCCTGCTTTTGGTCATTATCATACCAATATGTCCATTGTCCTTGCTTTTGATTATTAGACATTAATCCTAAGGTTTTTCTATGACCATTATCATACCAAGATGACCATTGCCCATCAGCTATACCCTTTTTAAAAGCAACTTTTGATTTTAACTGACCATTGTCATACCAACGCTTAACCATACCATTAACGTTGTTATTAACTAATGTTTGTGTTAACTTCTGCTGACCATTACTATACCAACTTGTATAGCGACCATGATAATAGCCATCTTTATATTCAATTTCTGTTTTTAATTGACCATTGCTATACCACGTACGAGAAAGCCCCTCTAATAAACCATTTTTATAGTTCTTCTCAGCTAATTGATTACCCTGCTCATCCCATTGTTTAGTAACGCCATCCAATACACCATTATTAAACGACTCCTCCAATATTTTCCTGCCTGTTGTTGCATAAGTAGTAATAGTCCCTTTACTTTCTATTAAGTTAGCTTGTTGTTTTAATTGGCCATTGATATACCAAGACTTGAGTGAAACCAATTTACCTTGTGAATAATTAGCTTCAATTTGTTTCTTACCATCACTGTACCAACCTAACCATTGACCATCTGGCTTACCTTCACTAAAGGTTATATCATATTCTTTTTGACCACTCTCATACCATGAGAGTAAATGGCCATCAATTGAATTAGCCATCAGATTATACAAACCACTAGGTTTATTAGCTTGTGTGCTATCTTTTATTAAAAAAGGATCTGTTTTTTTCTTACCACTCTCATAAAAGTCTTGTACTAAGACTAATCCATTAGCTTTTCTATCAAGAATCTTACGTTCAAACCTTACTGATTGGTCACCTGTTTGTTGAGTATTATTAGCCATTACTACTGGTATTTTTAACCCTAAACCAATACTAAATAAAAAAAGTATTGAAAAATGGATGACTTTTCTCATTAACGACTCCAAATTAACCAACAACTATCAAATAATCCATTACTATAACTTTATCTAATAGATATAACTATTATTAATTCTTCTAGCATTATATTTTTTTAGAACTCAACATTATAAAATACTTTTTTTATCACTAACCCTCAAATAGGGTACAATGATATTCCCTCTACATAGGCAGTAGTAACGCATGGAACCAACAGAAAACACTCAAACTATAGATATCAAAAAGCAACGTATTGTCGTTATTAAAGTTATTGTCGCTATGACACTTTTCTTACTAGGTATTCCCTTTTTACTCTTTTTAGGTACTAGCTATTACACCAATAAAGGATTAATGATGGATACTTATTTAATGGGACAAGAATATACAGAACAAGTAACAGATTTCTACAATCAACATAGTAGATGTCCAACTAATCAAGATATTGCAGTCACTATTACAGAAAAAGATATGGCAGATAAAATAGATTTCACAACAGGGGTAACCGAAAATATCTGTTCCATCACCTTAATACTTAAGCCTTTAGGTATTTCTTTAGATGGCAAACAAGTTGTATTAAGTAAAACATTTAACCAAAACAATAATACTGATTGGCAGTGTTCCTCTAATGCTAGTAGTTTATATTTACCAACAGCATGTAATGCTATATCATCCAAATAATGTAGTAGGTTAATGATATTTAATATTTAAAAATGGATAGGAAATCTAACGATTTAACAATTACCCACTCAACCAAATATCCTATTTTACTTGTTCATGGTTTATTTGGTTTTGAAAAAATAGCAGGTTATCCTTATTTTTATAAGATAGATGAACTATTACGCCAACAAGGAACCGTTGTATTTACTCCTGTAGTTTCAGCAGCTAATACCACAGAAAACCGTGGTGAACAGTTACTACTGCAAGTTCAACAAATTCTAGATTTAACTAAAGCAGATAAAGTTAATTTAATAGGTCATAGTCATGGTGCTTTAACAGCTCGTTATGTAGCTGCATGCCATCCCAAATTAGTTGCTTCTGTTACCTCAGTAAACGGTGTTAATCATGGCTCTGAAATAGCTGATGTAATGTTAAAAGTCTTAAAAAATAAAATATCTAGCAGTATAGCTAATAAATTAATCACTAACTTTGTTAACTCTATTACCTTATTAAGCACTAAGCGCCATCTACCGCAAGACTTTATTGGTGCCTTAAATTGTCTTTCCACTGAAGGCGTTAACCAATTTAATAACCAATATCCACAAGGAATTCCTGAAACTTGGGGAGGTGAAGGCTTAGAACTAGAAACTAATGGCGTCTATTATTATTCGTGGTCAGGTATTCTCAATACAATTCCTATAACTCTCAGCAATAAATTTTCTCTTCTCTCTCTTGCCAGCAAATACTTTGTAAAAGAACTAGAACAGAATGATGGTTTAGTGGGACGTTTTAGTAGTCACTTAGGAAAAGTTATTCGCTCCGATTACCCTATGGATCACGCTGCTGCTGTTAATCAAATAAGAGGCAAATGTAATGCCAGTATTGATCCTGTTCAAATATATCTTGACCACCTGCATTACTTAACTTTAAAAGGCTTATAAATTAAGTTATTCCTGACATTCTACTTCACACAATAAAGGATGATCATTCTGTCTTGAATACTCATTAACCTGCATTGCTTTTGTTTCAGCTACATCCTTAGTATATACACCACAAACACCCTTCCCTTCAGTATGGACTTGTAACATAACACGTGTTGCTTTTTCATTATTCATAGCAAAAAAACGCTCTAATATCTCTATCACAAAATCCATTGGTGTATAATCGTCATTTAATATAACTACTTTATACATGGGTGGAAGTTTTAGTTCTGGATCACTGGTCTGAGTAGTAACGCCATGACCTGCTTCACGTTCCCATTCATTACCATCTTGGCAAAAAATTCTTTGTATTGATTGATAGCTAACTGTCATTTTTCTAAATCATTTATAAGCTGATAATTAACAAGGCCTTATACTAAGCCTATCCCCTATTATCGTCAATATAAGCTACTTACGTTGACCCGTAATACGTACCCAACCATCTTTAGTAGCAGTGGGATATAAATTAAAGTAAGGCTCATAGGCAGCACGTACCTCACTAGCCTGTTCTTCTAAAATACCTGATAAACAAATCCAACCAGTAGCACGTGTCAACTTAGCTAATTTAGAGGCTAACGCTACTAAAGGGCCCGCTAAAATATTAGCTAATACCACATCGGCTGTTATTTCAGGCATTTGCTCAGGCAAATAAACTGCAAAATCTTCTTCTGGGATTTGATTACGTTTGGCATTATCAAGCGAGGCTTCTAATGCTTGCATATCAATATCTGTTCCCACTACTTGTTTAGCACCTAATAATAAAGCAGCAATCGCTAAAATTCCAGAACCACAACCAAAGTCTATTACCTCTAAGCCCTTTTCCATATACTGATCTAACCACTCAAGACAAAGTGCTGTAGTAGGATGAGTACCAGTTCCAAAAGCTAATCCTGGGTCTAGCAATAAGTTAGTGCCATTAGGGTTTGGTGCTTCACACCAACTGGGTACAATCCATAAACGGCTACCAAAGCATAAAGGCTGGAAATTATCCATCCAATTACGCTCCCAGTCCTGATCTTCTAATACTTCAAGTTCATATTGAGGCATTGTACCTAATGCTTGGACTAATGATAAAACCAACTGGTCTGCTGCAGTATCACCCTCAAACAAAGCCAATAAATGAGTATGCTTCCATAAAGGTGTTGTACCCAATTCAGGTTCGAAAATAGGCTGATCCTCTGCATCCATAAAAGTTACAGAAACTGCCCCACAATCTAATAAAATATCTTCATATTCTGCTGCTTGTTCTGGGGTAATTGCTAGTTTTAATTGTAACCAAGCCATTTTCAAACCTTTTAATTAATTAGTTAGAAATAAAAAGGAGCAGTAAAACTGCCCCTTTCATTAAGTTAATTAATTATTAACTTTTCATATTAAGCTTATGCTCTAGGTAATGGATATTAACACCACCTTTACAGAATCCAGCATCACGTACTAAATTTTTATGTAATGGAGCATTGGTTTTAATACCATCAACTACTAGCTCATCTAACGCATTACGCATACGCGCTAAAGCCTCATCACGATCTCCACCATAAGTGATTAACTTACCAATTAATGAGTCGTAGTTAGGCGGTACACGATAACCGTCATAAAGATGAGAATCTACACGTACACCATTGCCACCTGGCGCATGGAAATAATTAACCAAACCAGGACAAGGCATAAAATTATCTGGGTCTTCTGCATTAATACGGCATTCAATAGCATGACCACGAATAACCACATCTTTTTGCTTAATCGATAACTTTTCGCCACCAGCAATACGTAGCATTTCTTTTACAATATCAATACCTGTAACCATTTCAGTAACAGGGTGTTCAACTTGAACACGGGTGTTCATTTCAATAAAATAGAAGCGACCATCTTCATATAAAAACTCAAAGGTACCTGCACCACGATAACCAATATCAACACAAGCTTTCACACAACGGTCTTGTACTTCTTTACGTGCTTTTTCATCAATAAAAGGCGCTGGGGCTTCTTCAATTACTTTTTGGTGACGACGTTGTAATGAACAATCACGATCACCTAAATGAATAGCATTACCTTGACCATCTGAAAGTACTTGTACTTCAACATGACGTGGATTCACAAGGAACTTCTCAAGGTAAACCATAGGGTTACCAAAAGCCGCCTCAGCTTCTGTACGGGTTAAACGAGCCGCTTTAATAAGCTCATCCTCATGGTGTACAACACGCATACCACGACCACCACCACCACCAGCTGCTTTAATAATAACTGGATAGCCCACTTCACGAGCAATCTTTATTGCTTGCTCTTCATCTTCTGGCAATGGGCCATCAGAACCAGGTACAGTAGGAACACCCGCCTTTCTCATAGCATCTTTAGCAGATACTTTATCACCCATTAAACGAATAACATCAGCAGTTGGCCCTACAAAGGTAAAGCCTGAGTTTTCTACTTGCTCAGCAAAATCAGCATTTTCTGCTAAGAAACCGTAACCAGGATGAATTGCAGTAGCTCCTGTTACTTCAGCTGCCGCAATAATAGACGGAATATGTAAATATGACTTAGCAGCAGGGCCAGGGCCAATACAAACAGATTCATCAGCAAGACTTAAATGCATAAGCTCACTATCAGCTGTAGAATAAACTGCTACTGTTTTAATACCTAACTCTTTACAAGCGCGTAAAATACGTAAGGCAATTTCGCCACGATTGGCGATTAACACTTTCTCTAGCATGGCTAGCCCTCACCTATTAAACAATTGTAAATAGTGGTTGGTCGTATTCTACTGGCTCACCATTCTCAACAAGAATTGAATCAATAACACCACTTACTTCTGCTTCAATATGATTCATCATTTTCATTGCTTCAACAATACAAAGCACATCACCTTTCTTAACTGTTTGACCAACTTCAACAAATGAAGCTGCAGTAGGTGCTGGTGAACGATAGAAAGTACCAACCATTGGCGAGCGTATAACACTACCTTTTAATACTGGCGCTGCTGGAGCGGCTTCTGCTGGAGCAATAGAAGAAGTTGCAGGAGCTGGTGCTGGAGCGGCAACAGGAGCTGGTGCTGCATAGGTAGGAGCAGCTAATACTTTATTACTATGACGACTAATGCGAACAGACTCTTCACCTTCATGAATCTCTAATTCATCAATGCCAGACTCTTCTAACAATTCGATTAGTTTTTTAACTTTACGTATATCCATTATTTTAACTCTCTGGTTTATTTACTATGTTCAATTTGCTCAATAGCTGTTTGTAAAGCAAAATAATAACCTTTGGCTCCCAAGCCACAGATTACCCCAACAGCTATATCGGAAAGATAAGAATGATGACGAAAAGGTTCACGTTTATGAACATTACTTAAGTGGACCTCTATAAAGGGTATATTTACTCCTAACAATGCATCACGAATCGCTACACTGGTATGAGTAAAAGCACCTGGATTAATTACAATAAAATCAATTTTTTCACTACGCGCAGCATGAATACGGTCGATTAACTCATGTTCAGCATTACTCTGCAAATAAGCCAATTGATGCCCTTGCTGTTTAGCACACTCTTGTAATCCAGCATTAATTTGAGCCAGTGTTGTAGTACCGTATACTTCGGGCTCACGGGTGCCTAATAAATTAAGATTAGGACCATGTAAAACTAAAAAAGCTGCCAAAAAGTTATCCTTTTATTGTAACTTTATCATAATAATTTGGTGGTTTTACTGTTTACCAGTCATATGACTAACTAAACTAATTATTCTCTTCTAAATTTATGTAGGATAGAAACAGAATAACCGAAATTCGTTACATTTTACCGTAAACTTTTACTATTCGCACTACTTTTATTTATTAATTATTTATGTTAGGTAGATATAAGTCATTATATTTATTTTTATAATTTTTGCCGCTTTTAAGGATTAATTTCATTTAAATGTGCTAAGAATTCTACTTGCCCCATTTCACCAATAATACGAGCATTTACTAATTCATTGCCTGCCTTATCAAAAAATAAAATAGTAGGTGGACCAAATACTTTATAATCATTTTGCAATTGACGATGTTGATCAGTCATTTTTGACATATCAATTTTAATTAACTGATAATCAGCCAATTTAGCAGCAACTTCACGATCTTCAAATACTTCTTTTTCCATTTTCAAACAAGCAATACACCAATCCGCCGACCAATCAACCATTGCTATCTTACCTGCTGCTTTGGCTACTGTAAGTTGACTATTCAGTTCCTCTTGGTTATAAACCACTTGCCAATTCAGAGTACTGTTTTTAGTTGTTGATTGTTCAGTTGTGGAAATACCTTTTAAAGATTGTAATGGATCCGTATTACCTTGCCATGCTCCCACCCAAGCACAAATAGCATAAACTATTAAAAACAATCCTAATACTTGAGCTAATTTTTGTACTTTAGTTTTGGAGCTAGAAAAATCAAACGTTCCAATAAAGATTGCCACACCAGCGGCTAATAACCCCCATAAAGCTAAAGTAATGTAACCGGGTATTATTCTGGACAACAAGTAAACAGCTACAGCCAATAACATAACACCAATAGCATTACGTACAACCACCATCCACATGCCTGTTTTAGGTAATAACGCTTTACCACCCGCAGCAATAATAAATAGCGGCAACCCCATTCCTAAACCTAAGGTAAATAAACTGACCCCACCACCTATGGCATCTCCTGTGGTACTAATATGTAATAAAATGCCTGCAAATGGTGCACTGACACAAGGTGAAACAACCAAACTGGAGCACACACCTAAAATAGCCGCCCCTAACAGCGATCCACCATGTGTTTTATCAGCTGCCTTATTTAATGGATTGGTAATAAATGCAGGTAACCTTAATTCAAACACACCAAACATGGCTAAGGCGAACAGGGTAAAGAAAACTGCAAAAGGAATAAGTACCCAAGGTGACTGTAACCTTGCAGAAACATTTAATTCAGCACCAAATAAGCCTAATAACACACCGAAAATGGCATATGTAATTGCCATAGACAGAATATAAGTTAATGCTAATATTTGCGCTCTTAATGTACCTACCTGCCCTCTCAACACTACACCAGCAAGAATAGGCAACATAGGAAATACACATGGCGTTAAACTTAATAATATTCCAAAACCAAAATAGGACAATAAAGTTAGCCAAGATAACGCAGCCCAAGAATCACTAAACGATTGTGTAGCATCGTTCTCCGTTGTATTTGATGATACGGGCATAACACCTGTTACAGGAATAGTTTCTGTTTCCATTGGATAACATAACCCTTTTTCAGCGCAACCTTGATACTTAATATCAAAATTAAATGCCAATTTATCAGGATTTGTAATAGGTATGACTAGATCTAAAACTGCATGATATACCTCAACCTCACCAAAGAATTCATCTTGCTTTATTTGCCCTTTAGGCAAAGTAAATGAAGAAATGGTAACGTTAGGATTATCACTTGAAAATGAGAAACGATCTTTATAAAGATAATAACCATCTGCAATAATAAATTGCAGATGAATATTTTGTGCATCAACCTGTTTTTTTTCTATACGAAATGCTTGTTCAACAGGTAAAAAACTATCTTGAGTACTAATAGTTGTTGTACTACCACCAAACACACTATCAGGCCGAGCTTGTAAGATATCATTATTGGCCAGTGCAGGAAGAATAACTATTAAGGATAATAGTAAAATTACTAGTCGCTTCATCGTTCTCATTAACTTGTTAATCTATTAATGGGCTATGATAAACAGAATAACCTAAGTTAGGCTGCCATAAGTGTTTGGAAATGTGACAAGGCTCTCAACAAACTTAGTCCAAATAGCCTAAAGAACGCATAGCACGTTCGTCATCTGACCAGCCACGTTTCACTTTTACCCATAAATTGAGCATTACTTTTGAATCAAACAATACTTCCATATCTTGTCTAGCTTCCTGACCAATTCGCTTAATTCGCTCGCCTTTATCACCAATCAGGATTTTTTTCTGACCATCACGCTCTACTAAAATTAATGCATGAATATGTAGAATAGCTCCTTCTTGTTTAAACTCTTCTACTTCAACATTAACTTGGTAAGGAAGCTCAGCACCTAATTGTCGAGTAATTTTTTCTCTTACAATTTCAGCTGCTAAAAATCTACTAGAACGATCTGTTAACTGGTCTTCTGGATAAAAATGTTCACCTTCAGGTAAGTAGCTACTTATCAACTCTTCTAAAGCCGTTAAATTCTGTGAATGTAATGAAGAAATAGGCACGATTTGAGCATTAGGTAACTGATTACTTAACCATTCTAAATGAGGTAATAGCTCTTTTTTATCATCTAACCGATCAATTTTATTAACTGCTACAATCACAGGCATTTTAAGGTATTGAATTTTATCTAAAACTAATTGATCTTCTTCAGTCCAACGATTTCTATCCACTACAAACACCACGACATCTACATCACGTAGAGCATTAGCAGCCGTTTTATTCATATAACGATTAAGAGCTTTTTCATTTTCCTTATGTAATCCTGGAGTATCCACATAAATAGCTTGTACTGAACCCTCGGTTTTAATCCCCAACATAGTATGACGAGTAGTTTGTGGCTTACGAGAGGTAATCGCTAGTTTCTGTCCCAAGATGTGATTAAGCAACGTAGACTTACCCACATTAGGCCGACCTACAATAGCTACATAACCACAACGTTCAACGACCTCTGTCATACTTTTTTACTCTCTAATAAATCCAATGCTCTTGCTGCCGCTTGTTGCTCAGCAATACGTCGGCTACTACCCTTACCACGGGTTTTCTTATCTAACACACCAAGATAGCATTCAACATAAAAAACACGCTCATGGGGTTCTCCTTCTATATTAGCTACCTCATATTTCGGTAACTCTGCATTACGGGACTGTAAAAACTCTTGTAAACGGGTTTTAGGGTCTTTATTAGTATCCACAAGGGTTAAAGTGTTAAATTCTTCTGTTAACCAAACCAATATACGTTCACGAGCCTTATTCATACCTGCGTCAAGATAAATAGCACCAATTAATGCTTCCATTGCATCCGCTAAAATAGAATCTCTACGAAAACCACCACTTTTTAGTTCACCAGAGCCTAATCGTAAATAGTCGCCAATCTGAAAATGACGTGCTAATACTGCTAAAGTTTCACCCTTCACTAATTTAGAACGTAATCGGGATAACTGTCCTTCTTTTGCTTGTGGGAAACGCTCAAACAGTGCTTCCCCTACTACAAAATTAAGAATAGCATCACCTAAAAACTCTAAACGCTCATTATTTTTACCAGAAAAACTACGATGAGTTAATGCCAAAGTCATTAACTCTAAATCTGTGAACGAATGCCCTAGCTTATTTGCTAAAGTTTTTAATGCTCTATCATTTACCATGTATTACTTTAATCTAGCTTGGTAAGTTTTATTAAATACATTAGAAAGATAAGTATCGCCAAATATCTTGTTATCTTTTCTATAATCTACAGTTAGTGTAACTTGACTACCCAAATTTTCTGCTTTAATAATCTCTCTTGCTTGTAACTTAACATTGTTTTGATCTAAACCTTTTTGCAAATAATCATAGATTTGATCAACACCATAAAGACTATCTTGCTCACCTTCTTTTACTACTTTTTCCAATAAATCATTGACTACCCTATTGTCAATAATATCCATTGTTACCTTAAAAGTAGGTGATGCCAAAACGACAATCAATGCAACAAATAAAACGATGATAATATTTTTAATTGCACCAGCAGCAGAAAACTTAGCGTCAGCCATAATAAATCCTCTAAAAATTACTTAATTAATCTATCATTTGAAAATGAAGGAATATTTTCCAATTTCTTATCAGGCCAATGCATCCACACTAAAAATGCTTTTCCCACAATATTTTCAGCTGGAACCATATACATCTTATCATCATTAACAATTCTATTAATCTCTTCACGAGGCGTATTTTGATCTACAAAATCCTCAATCCAGAAACGACTATCTTTTGAATTATCACGATTATCACCCATCATAAAATAATAGCCTTCAGGTACAACCCACTCCTGATTAGGCTTAGGTGAAACATTAGCCCTATTAGCCATTTTATAGATGTTATGTTTTACATCACCTAATTGTTCTTCATATAGTTGATAATCAACAGATTCTTTACGACTTTCCACTGTTTGTAGTAATTGATTATAAACTTGCACTTCTTCAACTAGAGTAACTTTCCCAGCCGAATTTTCACCAACCAACTTATCATTCACATAGAGGCGTTTATCTTCAGTGTATTTAATGTGATCACCTGGCACACCTATAACCCGTTTTATATAATCAATTTCTGGATTAGGTGGATAATGGAAAACAGCTACATCCCCACGTTGTGGCTTATTAATCGGAATAATCACCTTATTAATCACTGGAAAGCGTATACCGTAAGTAAATTTATTTACCAGAATAAAATCACCCACCTCTAAAGTAGGCTTCATTGATCCAGAAGGGATTTGAAAGGGTTCTACCAAAAAAGAACGAAGTATAAATACTATTAACAATACAGGAAATAACGAACGAATAAACTCAAAAACTGCCGGGCCTTGGCTTAATTCTTTAACTAATTGCTCATCTGGTACTGTAACGCTTTCTTTATAAGCTTTAACAGCTGCCTTACGCTTTGCCACAAAAAATAAGCGATTTATAACCACTACTAGCAAAGAAATAAAAGTAGCCAATGTTAAAATCAGGGTAAAGTTAAAATACCTAACAAGCACTAACACCACAAACACCATAATGGCTAGTGGTCCCCATGAGTAAGCTAATGCAACATAAGCAGGAGGTTTACTACCATCCTCTTGTCCTGCTTGTACTGTACCCAATATAAACTTATCCAATGCCATAATAATAATGGCAACAACAGAAAGCACACCAAATATAATAAATAAATTCATTATTTAACCCTTAGCTATCTACTTTTAGTACAGCTAAAAATGCTTCTTGTGGAATTTCAACATTACCTACTTGCTTCATACGTTTTTTACCCGCTTTTTGCTTCTCAAGTAGTTTCTTCTTACGTGTTGCATCACCACCATAACATTTTGCCAATACATTCTTTCTTAATGCTTTTACGGTTGTTCTAGCGACAATCTGACCACCTAATGCAGCTTGAATAGCAACATCAAACATTTGCCGAGGAATTAACTCTTTCATTTTTTCAGTAAGAGAGCGACCTTTACTAGCTGCTCTATCTCGATGCACAATTAACGCTAAAGCATCTACTTTTTCACCATTAATTAATACATCTAGTTTCACTAAGTTAGCTGCTTGGAAACGATCAAAACTATAATCTAATGAAGCATAACCACGACTGACAGATTTCAATCTATCAAAAAAATCTAATACCACCTCATTCATTGGGAGATCATAGCTCACTTGTACCTGACTACCCATAAACTGCATATCTCTTTGTACACCGCGCTTTTCAATACAAAGTGTGATCACATTACCCAAATGTTCTTGTGGTACTAAGATATTTGCCTGAACAATTGGTTCACGCATTTCATCTATCATTGTTGGATCAGGTAATTTGGATGGATTATCCACATAAATAACTTCACCACTCTTCAACAACACCTCAAATACTACAGTAGGTGCAGTGGTGATTAGATCTAGATTATATTCACGCTCTAGACGCTCTTGAATAATCTCCATATGGAGCATACCCAAAAAGCCAATACGGAAACCAAAACCTAATGCATCTGAACTTTCAGGCTCATACTGTAAAGCAGCATCATTTAACGTTAATTTTTGCAGTGCCTCACGGAAATCTTCAAAATCATCAGAACTTACAGGAAATAAACCAGCATATACTTGTGGTTTTACACGTTTAAATCCAGGTAATACAGAAACTTCTGGAGTATTGGCAAGGGTCAGTGTATCCCCTACAGGAGCGCCATGAATATCCTTAATACTTGCAATCACAAAGCCTACTTCACCTGCTTTTAGTGATTCTGTGGTAGTATGTTTAGGCGTAAAAACTCCAACACTGTCTACTAAATGAGTTTTACCTGTTGATTTAACAAGAATCTTATCGCCTTTCTTAATAGAACCATTTCTTACACGAACAAGCGAAACCACCCCTAAATAATTATCAAACCAAGAGTCAATAATAAGTGCTTGCAATGAATCATCAATTTCACCTTGTGGTGGTGGAATTACTTCTATTAGACGTTCTAACACATCTTCTACGCCTAAACCACTTTTAGCACTACATACCACTGCATCAGTAGCATCAATACCAATAATATGTTCTATTTCTTCTTTAACGCGCTCTGGCTCTGCTTGTGGCAAATCAATTTTATTCAGCACAGGCATTACTTCTAATCCCTGTTCAATAGCAGTATAACAATTAGCGACTGATTGAGCTTCTACACCTTGAGCTGCATCCACCACTAACAAAGCGCCTTCACAAGCAGCTAATGAGCGGCTTACCTCATAGGTAAAATCCACATGGCCTGGTGTATCAATAAAGTTTAATTGATAAGTTTCCCCATTCCTTGCTTTATAGTAAAGAGTTACACTGTGAGCTTTAATGGTAATACCACGTTCACGCTCTAAATCCATAGAATCGAGAACTTGCTCTTCCATTTCTCGATCAGCTAAACCGCCACAAACTTGGATAAAACGGTCAGCCAAGGTTGATTTACCATGGTCAATATGGGCAATAATTGAAAAATTACGAATATGTGTTAAATCACTCACAGGTTTTACTCAAGAAATAAATTAGCGTCGGTATTATAACTTACTTTTATCATCAATAAGCTGTTTATGGTTTTACAAAATATCCTTGTAACCATTTTAACAACCCATAAAAAATAGCCGGTAAGTGTAACCTATATCTCGATTACACACTACCTGCTATTTTTATTTAACTGCCTTATTCTGCTATTTTAAATGTAATATAGGTTGAAAAACCATTTCTTAAGATTCGCATCGCAGATGTTTTATCTTTTGGTAATTTATCAATCAGTTCTTTAAACTCATTGGCTGATTTCACAGGTTGATTATTTAAATGGGTAATAACATCATTACTACGTAATCCCATTTGTTGTGCTAGGCCACCACGCTGCACTGTTCTAATGATAATACCTTGCTCTACACCTAAACGTTTCTTTTGTTCAGTGGTTAAATCATCGACCACTAATCCCATCAAGTTGGCCTTACCATTATTAGATTCTACTCGACCATTAGATACCACATTTTTGTCATCTGGTAATGTCTCTGTAACAATAGTAATATTTTTATTACTGCCATCTCTCATAACCTGTAAGGTAGCTTTTTCACCCGCCTTTAACATACCTACAATATGTGGTAAATCAGCAGAACGATTAATGGTTTGATCATTAACTGATAACACCACATCACCTACTTGTAACCCACTTTTAGCAGCAGGTCCATCAGGTAAGATATCAACCACTAATGCACCTGCGGGCTTAGCAAGACCAAATGACTCCGCTAAATCCTTACTCACCTCTTGGATCATTACACCCAACCAAGCACGTTGTACTTTACCAGAAGTTTTTAATTGATCAGCTACATTCACTGCCACATCAACAGGAATAGCAAACGATAAGCCCATAAAACCACCTGAGCGAGTGACAATTTGCGAATTAACGCCTACTACCTCCCCATTTAGATTAAATAGCGGCCCACCAGAATTGCCAGGATTAATCGCTACATCCGTTTGAATAAAAGGCACATAATTACTCTCAGCACCAAGGCTTCTTCCTTTAGCACTTACTACACCTACTGTTACCGAGTGATCAAAGCCAAAAGGAGAACCAATTGCCATTACCCACTCACCCACTTTTAATGTTTCAGATTTACCCATTTTTACAACAGGTAAACTCTTTGCTTCCACCTTTAACAAAGCAACATCTGTACGAGGATCAGCACCTATTAGAGTAGCTTTTAATTCACGACGATCTGATAATCTCACAACAATTTCGTCAGCTCCATTAACCACATGATTATTGGTTAAAATATAACCATCACTGGAAATAATAAACCCAGAACCTAACGAACGTGTTTGTTGATATTGAGGATAACTGGGTGTTTGCTCACGGAAAAATTCACGAAACATAGGAGGAATATCCTCTAAATCTGGCGCTAACATATTATAATTATTAGCCACCTTTTTAGAGGTACTGATATTAACAACAGCTGGAGAGACCCGCTCTACTAAGTTAGAGAAATCTGGCAAGTCAGCCGCTTGTAATAAACTAACTTGTCCAATACATAATATAAATAATAGCTTATATAAGTGCTTTATTAGCTTTTGCATAGTTACTCCCAAAAACATGTAAGTTGCATACATGGTTTGCAATTTTAATATAAAGATATTTTTTTTGAATAACTAATCTGTGGACTATTTTTTACAAGATATGAATAAATAAGCCCACCATATAGTAGGCTTTATTAATAATATTTTAGATTTAATTTATTGTAGATGAGCAGACAAAGCTATACGTTCTGCTGTAGATAATGGAATCTCTCCCACTACTGTAATTAAATATTGTGAATTCTTATCATCCTTAACTGTAACTTTACGAGAAACAACTATTGTTGCACCAAAATGTCTTTCTATTTCTGCCATACGAGGATCAGTCACAGGCTCAATGAAAACAGAAAAAGTGACCAAACCATCACTATACACTAAATGATCATCTTTACTATTTGCTTTATTAATAACACGCTCTAAGCCAAAACCGTTTGGTTTCCAATCTATCACCCAAGGTGACTTATTACTTTTTATTTCTTTATAGGCAACATTAATACAATCATTTAATGGTGTAACTGAAACTTCACCAGCGGCAACAGGAGTGAATTGAGAGAACTGACCACTTTCTAAAATATTATTATTGGCATCTAAAAAGACAAATTGCAAAGGAAATGAAGTTAGTTTATCAAATGCTAATTTATAAACATAACGATCACCATCTTTTGCTGTAAAAATTAATTCATGGGCAGCTCTACCACCTATTGTTAAATCATCAGGTGATACCGTTATATTATAATCTTCCAACAATCCATCTATATCTGATTTCGCTATAGACTGTAAAATTGTGTTGGCACGAAATCGACTCTTATAGCCTTTAGTCACACATTTAACTTGACCATTAAGCCTTAAAAAACCCTCATTAGTGTTAACTTTTTTAACCCATTGAGTTACTTGACCGTCCTCACTAACTTGTTGATGTACAAAGCTCTCAACGTTATAACCAGGACGATTATAACTAAATACACCTTTAAAACTTTGGCTAGTTTCAGCATCAATAACATGCTCCAGATATACTCTAGAACTTACAGTATCTGTTTGTGTTGCTAATGCTGCCAAAGAAAATATTAATAAGTAAACTATTGTGCAAAACTTTAGTAATATTACTGTTGAAAAACACCTCACTAACTTATTCAACAATTTCATTAATTACTATCCTTCTACTGTTTACTCTTTTAGGAATAATACAAGAGTTATTGCAACTACATTAACTAAAATAAAATACTATAAAAAAGCCTAATATCATTAATTAGGCTTTTTTAAAAATACTAATTGGATTGTACATCTGCTGATTGCGGAGTTTCATCATACTCATCGATTACAAGAACACCTTGTTTTTCGTGTCTATCAATAAAATCAGACAACCTGTTTTCAACCCATTGCTCATTAGAAGCAACATTTAATCCTTCAACAATAACTTCTTCATTTTGTGCATAAGAACTTACAGAAGCCGTTATATCTTCATCATTATTAAAGAAAAAGACCACTGATAGAGTTATTGTCATAATCGATGCAGCTACTGCAAATTTACCTAAATGACTCCAAAACTGTGATTTATATTGTACTGTTGGAGAAACTTGTTGCTTAGAATCAATATCTTCACTGGCAATAGCTTCTGACACAGCTGAGGCAATATCAAGTTTTGGGAAAATTACTTGTTCTTGCATGACAGAGCGGGCAATTTGATAACGTGACCAAGTTGCCATTACTTCCTCATCTGCATTAGCTAATACACGACGAACTTCTAAATCATCTGCTGCATTATCCATCAATGCTGATAATGAATCCTTCAATTTTTCATTACTCATAATGGCACCTTCAATAAAATTAACCTAACACTTAGTAGATAATCAGTTTTCCAACAATGGTTGCAACGCTTTATCTACTGCTTCCCTAGCCCTAAAGATTCTTGATCTTACTGTTCCTACAGGACAATGCATAACGTCTGCAATCTCCTCATAACTTAGACCATCAGATTCACGTAAAGTTAGGGCAACACGTAAATCTTCAGGTAATAATCGGACTGTCTTATGAACTACCTGCTCAATTTCATCTCGCAAGAGACTATGCTCAGGTGTATCAATATCCTTTAATCCACTATCACCAAAAAACAATTCAGCATCACTTGCATCAACATCTACATCAGGTGGTCTACGACCTTTAGCAACTAAATAATTCTTTGCAGTATTAATAGCTATACGATACAGCCACGTATAAAAAGCACTTTCACCACGAAAACTACTAATTGCTCTATAAGCTTTAATAAAAGCTTCCTGAGCGACATCTTGAGCTTCCTGCATATCGTGTACAAAACGTAAAATAAGACCATAAATTTTATGTTGATACTTCAATACCAACAGATCAAATGCTCTTTTATCACCTTGCTGTACCCGTTCAACTAACTGTTGATCCTGTTCTTGGGTTAACATGCAGACACCCCATACGTCTGAGACTTATTCTGCATCGTCAAAATCATTTCTCTATTAATTTGACGGCACAATAAAAAAAAAGTTCTGTTTAATTATAAAATTTTGTTACAACTGTGAATAATAATCTCAACTCTATAATTCTCATTCAGTTAAATAACGTAAATATACCTTCAATTTACGATAATCACTTTCTAACATCACATCAAAAGGTAAACACAATGATAAACGTTTTCTATCCCCTTCAATACTAAACTGCAAAATTATGACTCCCGATAATACAACACTTTCAGAAGAAAGCAGCTTAATTACCTGCCAACCTATTTGTTGGTTATAAACAAGCCAATTATTTGAAGTTCTACGTAATGCAGTAAAGGATGTAGGCAATATAAATAAAATATGTTTTCTCAATACCCTTATAACATAAATGGATAATATTACTGCTATTAATATTTGCCAACCAAATACCATTGGTAATTGGAAAACGATTAATAATGCAACCCCATAAAGTATTAGAAATAAATAATATAACCGTTTTGAAACATGCCAATGGCATTCAAATAAGTTACTATCAAGCAGGTTGTACACGGGCCAAAATCATTTGAACCATTCTTTTTAAATCAACATCTTCTGGTTCGTCACGTTGCATAAACCAACCAAACAAATCCTGATCTTCACAACTTAATAGTTTTTTAAAGCGTTCTTGATCTTGTTGATCTAGACTTGGATATACTTCTTGCACAAATGGCATTAGCAGTACATCAAGTTCTAACATCCCCCGACGGCATTGCCAGTATAACTTTTTTAATTCCAATTCATTATCAGACATATAATAAAACCCTTTTATGACTCTCTATTATATCATATATTTTGCCAAAACAAGTTCTTCACAAGAAATGCTTCTGCTTTCTTAAGACTAACAACAAGCTGTTTACTGTAAAAATAATGCTATAATTCAGACAATAAATTAACCTCAGTCTTTCATATCTCCTGAATTTTCTAAACGGATAAGTTTTTATGACAACTCCATTTTTCTGCTTATTAACTCATGAAAGTATTCTTGCTATTCAAGGAGTAGACAGTAAAAAATTTCTACAAGGGCAAATTACTTGTAATCTAAACTACCTTACCACAGAACAATCCAGTTTAGGTGCTAGCTGTACACCTAAAGGCCGTATGGTTTCTAGTTTTAGACTTCTAGAGCAAGCAACTGACAACTATCTACTCTGCTTAGACAAAAATTTATTTGAAAAACAATTAGCTGATTTTAAGAAATATGCTATATTTTCAAAAGTTACATTAGAAAAAGCAGATGAACAATGGGTTCGCTTTGGCCTACAGGCTACTCCTGAAGAATTATCTTTTTTAGAATTAGAAACACCACAACAAGCTAATCAAGTTAAACAACACCATAGTCAACAATATTTTTTAATTAACATTAGTGAGCAACGTTATGAATTATGGATAACTAATTCACATGTAGCCACTATCAAACAATTATTAATTCAACATCTAATGGAAAAGCCACTTAATGATTGGTTATTAGGACAAATTAGAGCAGGAATTGGACAAGTATTTTTAGAAAACACTGAAGAATTTGTTCCACAAATGATCAATCTACAATCAATAGGTGGAGTTAGTTTTAAGAAAGGTTGTTACTTAGGGCAAGAGATTGTTGCTCGTATGCAATACCTTGGTAAATTAAAACGTCATCTCTATCGGTTTTCATTAGATCATCAAGATCTACCTAATATTGGCGCTGACTTATTCTCAACAGTTCATACAAGCAGTGTTGGCCGAGTAGTGTTAGCTGCCCAAACTGAAGATCATAAAATAGAACTATTAGCTGTGACGCAAGATGATGCAACAACTAATGAACTATGGTTACAAGATAACCAAACCAATCACTTAAAGCTTCTTAGCATCCCTTATGAAGTCAATCCTGAAGAAGAAATAAAATACTAAAATAAAAAAGGGGTAATAAATACCCCTTTTTATAAACTATCTATGATTACTTACGTCTGATCACTGTTGGTGGCTCATCTGCCGGCATATTGTGACGAACAGGTGGATTATACGCATCATCAGGTAACTGACCTGTTAATTGTTCAACCACTTGATTCGATACATCTTTACCTAAAGCCTTAGATACTTTACTAACTAATTTAGCACGATCTAAAGTTACCTTCTTATCTAAACTATTAACTAGTTTTAACTCTTTAGCTTCACCCATAGCAGTGAATGCGGCTTTAATTTCATGGGTTTGTGTATTAATTAAATTAAACTCAGCAACTACTGTTAAATTTAATGATTTAGAATAAGTATTAGTGTGTTGAATATTCATCACATTATCAGAAAACTGAATATCTGAAACACGACCAAACAATACATAATCTGCACCATCAAAATCACCCTGATCAATACGTGCAATTATGTCGTTAATATTATCAAAATCAGGATCACCAGAATAAGGACGACCTTGGATTAAATCAACTAAACCCGTTTTTCTAAGATCACCCTTAATATCGCCTACAAACTTACGTAACTCCGTTTGATTAACATAGCTGTAAGTACCCTCAACCTTATGATAATCAGAAGTTGTATTATTAGAGTAATTACCTGCTCTGTTATTGTTTGTTGAATTAGTATTAGCATTATGAGAAGAGTCAACAATTTTAATATAATCCTTGACTTGCTCTTCATATGCTAAATCTGTGACAGCTACTTTCGGTTTAACTTCTTGAGCAAAAGCACCAAGAGATAATGTAGCTACTAATAATCCTGTTAATATACGCATAATCATCTACTCATCGATTTTGTGTTTTGCGGATTTCTTTTTCATCCATCCACTCAGATAAGCCACTTTCTACATCAAACAGCTCTAAAGTAAATTTATAATAAACATCTTTTATATTTTTAGTTTTCTTATTAATAGAAGTTAAAGTACCTTCTAAGCGGTATTTTGCAGCAATCATATTACCTGTTTTAGCCACTGTAGACTCTTTATATAAGCCACTATCATTTTGTAGTTTAAGTTGATCTACTTGGCTTTGCATTCTAGTATTATCACTAGCAAAACGTGCTACACCTGCTTTCATCAGCTGATTTTTAATAGAGTCAGTCACACTACGTGTATCAATATACTCAGAAGTTTTATTTTGTACATCATATACTTGAATAACTGGACGACCACGCAATACACCTGATTGCGCTAAAGAACGTGACATATCTTCAGCAATCATTTGCAAATCAGTAGAGCCAAAATCTATGGTTGCCACTTCTACTGCATTTGGGTCACCATAGCTAACATCTTTTTCACTTCTAACCATAGGAGAGTTATCAGCACACCCCACAACGATCATAGCAGCTGCTGCTAATAAAGTAATACCACGCATTTTTAACATACTAACATCCTCTTAAATAAACTTGTAATCATTAAGGCTCTTGAATTTCAATACGGAAGTCCACTGCCTGAGTAACAGGAGCAATACTATTTATATAAGTACTTTGTTTACCGTAAATCAACTTACTTTTCCATGTTTCCTCTTTGCCTACAGGGAAACCTTGATCATCTAACCACTGGAAACGGTAATTAATATTTTGATTATAACGAGACGTATTTTCTACAGCCACCTTAATCACTAAAAATCCATTCTGTCTAGACTTTTGCGCTTCGAGTACCTCAATATGCTTTACTTTGCCCATCTCAACCACATTTGGGTGTTTACTTGAACATCCCGCTAATACAAGTATACCCATCACTAATGCACAGATTAATTTTAAATGTAGACGCATATTTATCTTCCCTCAAATTAAATTACAACTTTCCATCAATTATAGCTCAAGATGATTAAGGTACATAAATTTTATTTCCTATTTGTATCAACTGAACTATCTGATAACTATTACTAATCATTACATCAAGCTGTGTACCATTCGGTAAGTTTATGGTTTGCTTTCCTTTTGGTAGATTTAAGCGCGCTATCTGCATGCTTTCTGGCAAAGTACGCCATGTCCTTAAATCTGCTTGCTCTAATAAAGCACCCGCCAACCCAAGAGCTAAGCCTGCCCAAGGACTAACCTCCTTATTTAACTGTTGCTGTGCAACCGCCCGAGTTGCCGCCCGAGTAACAGTTCTTACCAGAATCATTGGCAAATCATCGCGTAACGCACGACGAGACATTACATCCACACTTGTTACTTCTGTTAATGGATAATTACGACCATTCACTGCAATTGCATTAAATTTTGAGCTATAACCAACATCAGTAATCACAGGTAATGAAACAGATATTTGAATAATACCATCATTAGTTGGAATAGGAATAGACAAACTAAAAGACTCACGTTTAGGTGCCAAACCAGACTGCATGATAATTAACACATCACTTTGATTAGCAGGCCTACTGATATTACTAGTAAGATTCTTTAAAGCATCTTTTAAAACAGCCGCATCAGGTCTTAGCTCGATTGCATTACGATAACCAGGCGCTGCTAAGTCTCTTTCCCCTAATGCTTCGTAAATATAACCTGCTAAATAATGGCTAAATGCACTTTGATAACTATTTTTTAAATTTACCACACTTGGTGTATTTAAAGTGGCAACAGGATAACCATTTAAATCTTGGAACTGGGTATCAATTCCTTTATCTTGAGCTAATTGCTCTTGTTTTTCATAAAGCAGATCATGCAGATTGGCAATAACTGCTTCTCGCTCATGGGTTTGTCTAATAGCTACACGTGCAGATGCCCAATCCCCCATCGCTAAATAGTTAAGAGCCATTTGAGTAGTTAACATGACTTTTTCATAATCATAGCCTTCATAACGTCTAATTTTGTCATTTAACAAAAAGGCCATAAAATTATTAACATATCTTGCTGGATCAGCTTTTACAGCATCTTCCCATGCTTGTACTTGTTGATTGGCAGACATCCATGCTACTTGGCTAGCTTGCAAATCACCTTTCAGTCTGAGTAACTCACCCTTTTCAAAGTAATAGAGTAAATCCTTCTTATCTTTCTTATTATTGCTCTCTAAAACAGTTAATGCAGCATCAACATCCCCCACATTAATTTGTTGGCTGACAATAGTTAACTCTCTATCATAATCACGAATAGTAGAACAACCTACCAAAAAGAGCATCAACAATAGGGCATAGCCGATACGTAACATCATTATACTCCTCTTACCCCTTGCCCATTCCTATATTAATTTGATGCTCAGTATTACTAGATAGTTATTCAATATATTACTTTTGAATAACTCGCTTACCCAATACAAAGGTTTTATTCCAATAACTTTCATTTAAATTATTAAGGCGTACCACCCCACCAGAACTAGGAGCGTGCACAAAACGACCATCACCCACATAAATTCCTGCGTGACTTACACTATAACCACCATTGGTAGCAAAAAACACTAAGTCACCTGTTTTTAATGAATTACGTTTTACAGTAGGTGTAGCCATACTGCTCATTGCTTTAGTAGTGCGTGGTAATTTAATGCCTGAGCTATTGTAAACATAGACAATTAGGCCACTACAATCAAAACCTGATTCTGGCGTATTCCCTCCCCAAATATAAGGTGTTCCAATTAGGCTCATTGCACTAATAGAAACCTCATCGGCACTTGCAGGAAATTTAGCAGTAATCACAGGCGCCGTACGTGTAGTCTGTTCATTAGTAGAACAAGCGGAAATTCCGAGTACAATCCCTAGAATAAGAAGCTTCCTCAACATACAACCTCCACCTAGATAACTCATACTTTAATTACACTCGTAACACAAACTAATACTACTCAATTCTAAATCATAAAAAAATTGTTGTTATTATAAACATGTGTTTCATCATTTTCACAGTAAAAATCAATATTAATTTAGAATTCGTTTAGCCTCTACAAAGCTAATATTCCAATAACGATTATTTAGACTGTCAATACGAACACCTTTACGCTCATTAGCTGAGTGAATAAAGTAATGATTTCCAATATAAATACCTGTGTGGCTCACTTGGCGACCACGGCCTGTAGCAAAGAACAGAACATCACCTGGTTTTAACTTGGTTTTTGCTACTTTGGGAGCATCCACTTTAATTAACTGCCGTGTAGAACGTGGTAAATCAACGCCAGCCTCTTTTTGGTATAAGTAACCAACAAAGCCACTACAATCAAAACCTGTTTTGACTGATTGACCGCCATAACGGTAAGGAGTACCTAATAAAGAAAAACCACGGGAAATAATGCCATTAATAGCTGGCGAACTACTTGGTTTTTGGGCACGATTGAAGTCCCCTTCTTGAGCTATAAATGCTTGTTTAAGCCCAAATAAGGAAGTATCAATAGTATCTTTTTGTTGATAATGTAGTTCTCTATTAAGAGACAAGTCGAAAGGCGAAGCAGGCTGAGGGTAAACAACAAGTGATTGTTTATCACTCTGTCGATTCACACATCCCGTTATCCCATAAATACAAATTAACAATATTATTAATTTCTTCATCTACCCAAACCCTAAAAACAACCCTTTGAATTAAATGAATATCCAATAAGATTAAGTTAAATCTATAACAAAAAACTTGTATTATACGGAAAGAATTTATGTTGGGAAATTTTAAATTGAGGTAATTGTTACTAAATTATTTGAGCAACAACTTATAATATCTCTACAACTAAAGGCTAACAACCTATTTAAAATGAAGAAAGGTAAATATAATTTATTTACCTTTCTTACAAAAATCACTTAGTTGCTGCTAATGCTTGCTCAAGATCTGCTAAAATATCATCAATATGTTCAATACCTATTGATAAGCGGATCATATCTTGACTAACACCTGCTTTCTCTAATTCCTCAGCATTTAACTGACGATGTGTAGTAGAAGCAGGATGACAGGCTAATGACTTAGCATCACCAATATTCACCAAACGCACCACTAGTTTTAAGGCATCAATAAATTTAGCACCTGCTTCAATACCACCTTTAATACCAAAAGACAAAATAGAAGCGGGTGTTCCTTTCATATATTTCTGGGCTAACTTATGCTCTGGATGACTAGCCAAACCTGCATATTTAACCCAACTCACTTGAGGATGATGCTCTAGATACTGAGCCACCTTCACTGCATTCTCACAATGACGCTCCATTCGTAGTGCAAGTGTTTCAGCACCTTGTAAAATTTGGAAAGCATTAAACGGAGATAAGACAGCCCCCATATTACGTAATGGGATAACACGGCAACGAGCAATATAGGCTGCTTCACCAAAGGTCTCAGTATAACTTACACCATGATAAGAAGGATCAGGGTTAACCAACATAGGGAAACGATCTGCATACTTGACCCAAGGGAACTTACCAGAATCAACCACCATTCCACCTAATGAAGTACCATGCCCTGCTATATATTTAGTTAATGAATGAACAACAATATCGGCACCAAACTCAAATGGACGGCAAAGCGCAGGACTTGCTACTGTATTATCAACCACTAATGGAATACCATGACGATGTGCTATTGTAGCCAATGCTTCAATATCAACAATATTACCTGCAGGGTTACCAATACTCTCACAATAAATCAGCTTAGTACGGTCATCGATTAGTTTTTCTAAACTTACTAAATCATCGTGTTGAGCAAAGCGTGTTTCTATGCCAAAACGTGGCAATGTATGTGCTAATAAATTATAAGTACCACCATAAAGCTTAGCCACAGATACAATATTATCACCTGCCTCGGTAATTGTTTGAATAGCATAAGTAATAGCTGCCATTCCAGAAGCCAATGCCAACCCTCCAATCCCCCCTTCTAAAGCAGCAATACGTTGTTCTAAAACAGCATTAGTGGGGTTAGTAATACGCGTATAAATATTACCGGGTACTGCTAAATTAAATAAATCAGCACCGTGTTGGGTATCATCAAAAGCATATGAACTGGTTTGGTAAATAGGCACTGCTACCGAGTGAGTAGTAGGTTCAGGACTATAACCTGCATGAATGGCCAATGTTTCTAGTTTCATAGGGATACTCTCAATAAACTATGATTTTTATAAATGTAGTTTTTCATTTTAACAATATTACTTAAAAACAAGGTAAAAATCTTAAGAAACAAAATAACTAACCATATAATGATTACTTATTTTGATTTTACCCTTTAAATAATGGCAATATATTGCAGATTCTCAAACTAACTTAAAGGTAAATAACTTTTCATGAATAATGCCCGCTCATGGCCTATTAATTTAGCTAGTGTTCTTATTGTAGCTGTTAGCCTTATTCTTTTATTACCTTTAAAACTGCTTCCCTGTTTAATTGCAGGATTGCTAATTTATGAAATCATAGATTCTATTACAAAAATACTGCAACAGCGTATAGCAGGCAGAGTGGCGCGCTTTCTTGCGGTAGGCATTTTAACTATTGTTGTTATTACAGCCCTTACTATTGCCTTTACCAGTGCCTTTTCCTTTTTAATGCATGAAGCTAATCACCCAGAACAACTACTAAAAAAGCTACTAATGATTATTGAAAAAGCACGTAATCAACTACCTGAAAGTATTGATAGATATTTGCCTGCTACTGCTGAAGATATTAAAAACCATATCAGCCAATTTATTATGGGGCATCTAGCAGAACTAAGAACTTTTGGTAAAGGCGCTGCACATCTGTTTGTAACAGTGCTTATTGGCATGGTGTTAGGTGCTATTATCGCTTTACAACCTACACCAACACCCAATACTTTAAGACCACTAGCAGAAGCCTTATTTACCCGAGTGAGCCGTTTTGCTAAAGCATTTCATGATATTGTATTTGCCCAAATTAAAATATCTATGCTTAATACTTTCTTTACAGCGATATTTTTACTGACTGTACCGCATATTTTTGGTGAGCATTTACCTCTGGTAAAAACCCTTATTCTACTCACCTTTATTGTGGGATTATTACCTGTTATTGGCAACCTTATTTCCAATACGATCATCTTTATTGTCGCCATGTCTGTTTCTTTTTGGGTGGCTAGCTGTGTACTACTCTACCTTGTACTAATACATAAATTGGAGTATTTCTTAAATGCTCGTATTGTTGGGGGACAAATTCGTGCTAGGGCATGGGAGTTATTAATAGCAATGCTAGTTTGCGAAGCTGCTTTTGGCCTTGCAGGTGTAATTGCAGCCCCTATTTACTATGCTTACCTAAAAAGTGAATTGAGAGCAGAAGAGCTTGTATAAAAAATAGCCCTATTAATAAATAAGGCTAATATTTTATCAGCTTAAAGCTGACCACCTAAATATAACCTTTCCCAAGGACTAATCTCCTCAAAGAAACTTTGGAGCTCTTGGCGTTTAGTAGCAATAAAACCGTCTATAAACTCTTGATTAAACAAACCGTGAGCTAGTTTGCTTTTCTCTAAACGTTGCAGTGCGCCAAACAATGAATTAGGAACGGTTAACTCATCAGGTACAATAATCTCACCACTACTAGGTTCAGTAGGTTGACACTTATTCTCTAGCCCATATAAACCTGCTGCTAACGTAGCAGCAATAGCAAGGTAAGGGTTCACATCAACCCCAGCTAAACGATTCTCTATTCGTCTAGCTTCTGGACTACTAACTGGAATACGTAAACCCGCGGCACGATTATCATAAGACCAACAAACATTATTGGGAGAATAATAAGGGTTATTAAGGCGTTGGAAAGAGTTAATGTTAGGTGCATAAAAGGGTGTTAAATCACCTAATACTGTTTGTAAACCACCAATATAATTAAAAAACTCAGGTGTTGCTTCACCACTTTCATCATTAAAAATATTATTACCTGTTTCTTTATTAACAATACTTTGATGAATATGCATAGAGCTACCAGCTACCCCTTCAACAGGTTTAGCCATAAACACGGCTATCATGCCATATTTTAGCGCCAACTCTTTTACCATAAACTTAAACAACAATGTCTGGTCAGCAATCAGTAATGCATTATCATGCACTAAGTTTAACTCAAATTGACTGGTTCCCATTTCATGTTCAAAAGTATCCCTAGGAATACCAAACGACTCCATAGATTGATAAAGTTCTTGAAAAAAGGGTTGTAAGTTATTATTGGCTGAAACAGTAAAACCAGCCGCACCTGTTTCACGTCTTCCATCCAAGCCAATAGGTGGCATAAAAGACTCTTTAGGATCTGAGTTTTTATCAAATAAAAAGAATTCTATTTCTGTAGCAACTACAGGTTCAAACTGCAAGTCACTATAGCGCTGTAAAATACGCTTTAGCAATACTCGAGAACATAGATTTGAGGGCTCACCATTTAACTCATAGGCATCACTGAGAACCAAGGCTTTAGGAATGTCTGACCATGGTAACAAATAAATATGTTGCTCATCTGGATAAACAGCCACATCACCATCATCTGCCCCATAAAAATGAGTAGGTGGATAGCCGCCCATAATACATTGCAATAATATACCTCGTGCCATTTGTAAACGACGGCCAGATAAAAAGCCATCTTTACTCATCATCTTACCACGAGGAATACCATTAATATCTGCTATAACACAGGCAACTTCTTTTACATTAGCCAGTTTTTGCTGCAATATCTCTGACACGATAGCCATACGATTATTCCATTATTATTCTATGCTAAACTTTTACTAACCACTTCATAAACATCACTGGATAGTTTATCAGCAGCCAGAATACGTTCTAATTCAGCCTTCATTAATTGCTGACGCTCAGTATCATATTTTCTCCAACGAGTTAGAGGTGTTAGCAAGCGAGAAGCAATCTGTGGGTTCATTTTATTTAATACCAACACTTGATCCGCTAAGAACTTATAGCCTGCTCCAGTCTTTTGATGGAAGCCCGTAAGATTATTATTAGCAAAAGCACCTATCAATGAACGAACCTTATTAGGGTTTTTAATAGTGAATGCTTTATGAGTCATTAACTCATTCACTCTCGCCAAACTATCCCCTGCTTGACTATTCGCTTGTACAGCAAACCACTGATCAACCACTAAAGGATCTTCAGCAAACTGGTCATAAAAACTAGCTAATGTTTGTTGTTTTTCTTGCTCAAAAGGAGAATTCACTAAGTTAGTTAAAGCTGCTAACTGCTCTGTCATATTATCACTGTTATTAAACTGATCTATACAAGCCGCTAGCACCTCTTTATCCTCTGTTAACATTAAATAAGAGAGCGCCATATTTTGTAAACTACGACGCGCACTATGATCTGCTAAAGGAGAATAAGCCGTTTGTTTAGAAATATTTCTATTAGTTTGATATCTGTTTAAAAATAGCCCTTTTAAATTAATCGCCAATTGTTTACGAATAAACTGACGTGCAGCATGAATAGCGGCTGGATCAGCCACTTCACTGATCTCTACCAAATAGTTCTCAGCAGGTAGTGATAGCATTTCAGCTACCATCGCTTGATCTAAAGAATCATCTGCCAACAAGCTAGCATAAGCCTTCTCCAAGCCTTCATCTAAGGTTAAAGGATTACCTGCTTGGTAATTTGCTATTTGTTGTTGGATAGCTTCTATAGCTAAACGTTGACAAGCATCCCAACGATTAAAGCCATCGCTATCATGCGCCATTAAAAATAATAAATCTTGTTTACTATAGGGGAAGGTTAATTGTACAGGAGCAGAAAAACCTCTTAATAAAGAAGGTATGGGTTTTTCATTAATATTTTCAAAGGTAAAAGTTTGTTCTGCTTCCGTAATCACCAATACTTTTTCTAACGCAGTAGTTGCGTCATCAACCAACTGTAATAGTAAAGGTTGACCTTGCTTATCTAATAAACCCATTGCTACAGGAATAACAAAGGGCAATTTTTCTTCCTGATTAGGGGTTGGCGGACAAAACTGTTTAAAGGTTAAACTATATTGTTTAGTAGTCGCATCATAATATTCAGCAACCTCTAACTTAGGTGTACCTGCTTGGCTGTACCACCGTTTAAATTGGTTTAAATTAATATCATTAGCATCAGCCAATGCCTTTACAAAATCATCACAAGTCACCGCTTGCCCATCATGGCGTTCAAAATATAAATCGGTTCCCTTTCTAAAGCCCTCTTTACCTAATAAAGTATGCAGCATGCGTACTACTTCTGCCCCTTTTTCATAGATAGTCACCGTATAGAAATTAGAAATTTCCATATAAGTATCAGGACGTATTGGGTGTGCCATTGGCCCTGCATCTTCAGCAAACTGATGGGTGCGTAAAAAAGCTACATCTTCTATACGTTTTACTGTTCGTGAATTCATATCCGCTGTAAATTCACTGTCTCTAAATACTGTAAAACCTTCTTTTAAAGACAATTGGAACCAATCTCTACAGGTTACACGATTACCCGACCAATTGTGGAAATACTCATGTGCCACCACAGCTTCGACACGTTGATGAGCCATATCCGTAGCGGTTTCTGGGCGCGCTAATACACAACTGGTATTAAAGATATTAAGTCCTTTATTCTCCATCGCGCCCATATTAAAATCGCTGACCGCTACGATCATAAAGATATCAAGGTCATATTCACGACCATATACTTCTTCATCCCAACGCATCGAATTTTTTAGACTGGTCATCGCATGGCTTACTTTGCCAATATTTTCAGGCTCTACATAAATGCGTAGATCCACTTCGCGATCATTCATGGTGATAAATTTATCTTCTACACACCATAAGTCACCTGCTACTAAAGCAAACAAATAAGCAGGCTTTTTAAAAGGATCTTGCCATGTAGCCCAATGGCGATCATCTTCATCACCTTGCGCCGTTAAATTACCATTGGATAGTAAAATAGGATAACGTTGCTGCTCTGCTTCAATAGTGGTTGTAAATTTACTCATTACATCAGGACGGTCTAAGTAATAAGTAATCTTTCTAAACCCTTCAGCTTCACACTGTGTACAGAACATAGTATTAGATTTATACAAGCCCTCTAAGGTTGTATTGGTTTCTGGATGAATACGTACCGTTGTTTTTAACACAAACTTATCTTTAGTCGGTTGTAAGGTCAGGCTTTTATCATCTACCGTATAACTATTACTATTTAAAACCACATTATCCATAGCTACAGTCAGTAACTCTAACTCTTGCCCATCAAGTATTAGCTCTGGCAACTCGTCAGTATCTTGAATAGGGTTACGGCGCATATATAACTCGGCATGAACCATTGTAAAGCTTTCAAACAACTCAAACTTAAGATGGGTTTCATCTATTAAGTAATCAGGTGCTTGATAATCTTTTAAATAAATAGTTTTTACTGAGTTACTCATTAAAAAACTCCTTGGTGGTGAAGCGAATAATAATAATTGTGATTTTTTAAATTAACTTACTATTGTACAGAAACACTAACCTGATAAGCAGTGTATTTACGAATATTAATAACACCTGTATCTAAAATTAAATATTGGCCCTTTATCCCATCCAATTTGCCCTGTACAACCAGTTGTTTATCTAAATTATGGCTGATTATTTTAGTAGGATATTGTTGAACAGGATAGTTTAATTCTGTAACCTGTTGATTTTCTATTGGTTGTATTGCTTGTATGCCAAAAGTAGCTTGTAATTTAGCGATCATTTTATGGCTATTAGTTAAAATACGATCACGCTCAGCTAACAAATCTAAAGATTCTGCCTCACCTTTTAATAATTGCCGCCAATTAGTTTTATCTGCTACCTGCTCTCTTAAAATATCTTCAATAAAACCAGATTGTTGACGAGTAGCTACACGAAAAATAGGGACTGCTTGTCTCGCACCTTGATCAATCCAACGGGTAGGTATTTGACTGGCTCGAGTAATACCTACTTTTAATCCTGATGAGTTAGCTAAATAGACAATATGATCAGTCATACAAAACTGATCACCCCACTCAGGCTCTCGGCAAGTCCCCTCAGCATAATGACATTTCTCAGGACTCATAATGCAAATATCACATTGCGCCAAACTGATAAAACATTTATAACAATAGCCTTGTCCATAGCTTTTTGGTGTTTTTGTGTGACATGCCTGACAAAAAATATTACCCGTAAAATTAATTTGTATATTTTTACCTAAGTAATTATTCAGTAACAATTTATGTTCACCTAAACATAAATTATATTGCACAACTTTATCTTGAACATCAGCAATAGACACCTGCATCTTTTGCAACTGCCCTTCTAGCACATTATTTAAAGTCATTAGTGGGTTGTCTTAGTTTTAATAATTATCTTTTCATCATGGTGATCATCATCTTTATGGGATTGGCAACCAGGACCATCAATAAATCCCGTACGCTCTTCTTCTGGCAGATGCTTCAACTCCCACGCAATGATAGCCTGCAAACAAGTTTCTCTTTGTTCTGCAGTTAACGGTTTACCATTAGGCCATTTACCTAATTCGACAGATTGCTTCAAATTCTGGTATATTTCTGGGGTGATTTTTTCTATCATTTCAACATAAGAAGTCATAAAAACTGTTCCCTAATTATATTTTGAACGGTTATATTATTTATTAGTCTATTATGAGCATGAAATTTTAACAAATATAATATAATATTTTGGAAACTTAATAATTAACGAAAATGTGATACTAACTAATTATCCGAACTTAAACTAACTAAAAATCTTTAATAATCAAAAAATTAACTGTTTAATTAATAGATTAAACAAGAAGGAGATAACATGGCAGATCATAAAGCTACGCTAACCTTTGATGATGGTACAAATTTAGAACTACCTGTACTTCAAGGGACCTTAGGCGCTAATGTGGTGGATGTAAGAAATCTTGCCTCTACTCATCACTTTACTTATGACCCAGGCTTTATGTCCACTGCCTCTTGTGAGTCAAAAATCACCTATATCGACGGTGATAAAGGTATTTTACTCTATCGAGGCTACCCCATTGAGCAATTAGCAGAATATTCTGACTATTTAGAGGTTTGTTACTTATTATTAAATGGCGAGTTACCAAACGCCCAACAGAAAAAACAATATGAAGATATTGTTCATAACCACACCATGGTACATGAACAAATGAAGAGCTTCTTAAATGGCTTCCGTCGTGATGCCCATCCAATGGCTGTCATGTGTGGTTTTGTAGGGGCTTTCTCTGCTTTCTATCACGACTCTTTAGACATTAACAATCCTATCCATCGCGAAATAGCCTCTAATCGTTTAGTGTCTAAAATGCCTACTATTGCAGCAATGGCTTATAAATACTCAATGGGACAACCCATTATGTATCCAGATAATAGCTTAGATTATGCTGCTAACTTCTTACACATGATGTTTAGCAATCCTTGTGAGAAAAAAGAAGTTAACCCTATCTTAGCCAAAGCAATGGATAAAATATTTATCCTACACGCTGACCACGAACAAAATGCATCAACCTCTACCGTTCGTTTAGCGGGTTCTACAGGGGCTAACCCTTTTGCTTGTATCGCCGCAGGTATTGCTGCACTATGGGGACCTGCGCATGGTGGTGCTAACGAAGCAGTACTTACTATGTTAGAAGAAATTGGCAGTGTTAATAATATTGAAAAATATTTAGCCAAAGCTAAAGATAAAGACGATCCATTTAAACTAATGGGCTTTGGTCATCGTGTTTATAAAAACTTCGATCCACGTGCTAAAGTACTGAAAAAAGCCTGTGATGAAGTGTTAAAAGAACTTGGAATCAATGATCCTCATTTAGAACTAGCGATGAGATTAGAAGAAATCGCACGTAATGATTCTTACTTTGTAGAGCGTAATCTCTATCCAAACGTTGACTTCTACTCTGGTATTATCCTAAAAGCAATTGGTATTCCAACCAGTATGTTTACAGTAATCTTTGCCATTTCTAGAACCGTAGGTTGGATTGCACACTGGAAAGAAATGCTATCTGAACCTTATAAAATTAGCCGTCCACGCCAACTTTATACAGGTTACGCAGAGCGTGACTTTGTACCAGTAGATCAACGTAAATAATTTGTTAATCTACTTAAAAGCCTGCTTAATCGCAGGCTTTTTTATGAGCCTAATAATTATATTAAATTACCATATAGTAATTATTCTCAGGTAGAATAGGCGCGATAATTTTTATTAAAAGGGGTTAGCATGTTTCGTGTTTTTCTTACCTTAGCTGGCTTTTTTGGTTTTACTGGGGTTATTTTAGGCTCTTATGCCTCACATGGCCTAAAATCAGTATTATCTGAAGCACAAATCTTAACCTTCAAGCTAGGTGTTCAATACCAACTATACCACGCCATTGCCCTACTGGGCATAGCCGCTCTTTGTTACCTATTTTCTAGCCGCCTTATTCAAGCAACAGGTTGGTTATTTACCATTGGTATCTTATTCTTCTCTGGTACCCTTTACTCCATCACCTATTTTGGCTTACCAAATATAGGTACTGCACCTATTGGAGGTGTTGCTTTTATTCTTGGCTGGTTTTTACTGTGTATTGCAGCATGGAAAGTTCCTGCGAAACAATCCATCTAGAGTGATCTTAGTATGATGAAAATTTATATTAATGGACAGCCTCATGAGCTTACTGAACCAACCACAATAACTGGCTTAATAGAACAGCTTGAGTTGACAGGTAAACGTATTGCCATAGAGCTTAATCAAGAAATAGTACCGCGTAGTCAACATACAGAAACTTTTTTAAAAGAAAATGATCAATTAGAAATCGTCCACGCTATTGGTGGTGGTTAGGCCTAAGGAATCAATAAAATGAATACTACTATAACAGATAAACCGCTAGTATTAGCAGGTAAAACCTATCAATCTCGTTTATTAGTTGGCACTGGTAAATACAAAGATTTCAACGAAACGCAACAAGCTATTGAAGCTTCTGGTGCAGAAATTGTTACCTTAGCGGTACGTCGTACTAATATCGGTCAAAACCCTAATGAGCCCAATTTATTAGATGTTATCTCACCCGAAAAATATACTATTTTACCTAATACCGCAGGTTGCTTTGACGCTACTGAAGCCGTTAGAACTTGTCGTTTAGCTCGTGAACTACTAGATGGTCATAACCTCGTTAAACTAGAAGTATTAGCTGATCAAAAAACTTTATTTCCTAATGTGGTAGAAACATTAAAAGCAGCTGAAATACTAGTTAAAGAAAACTTTGAAGTAATGGTTTATACCAGTGATGACCCTATTATTGCTCGTCAACTAGCAGAAATTGGCTGTATTGCTGTTATGCCATTGGCAGGGTTAATTGGTAGTGGCATGGGTATTTGTAACCCTTATAACTTACAAATCATTCTAGAAGAAGCCAAAATTCCTGTACTTGTTGATGCAGGAGTAGGTACTGCTTCTGATGCTACTATTGCCATGGAATTAGGTTGTGAAGCAGTATTAATGAACAGTGCTATTGCCCACGCACAACACCCCGTGCTTATGGCAGAAGCAATGAAACATGCCATTATTGCTGGCCGTAAGGCTTATTTAGCAGGTCGTATGCCACGCAAACTTTATGCAACAGCCTCATCACCATTAGATGGCTTAATAAAATAACTACCTCAATCAATAACTAAGTCTAATTGCTTATATAGACTTAGTTATTTTTGTTAATTTTACCAATTAATATCTCCCTTTCAGCTAAATAACAGACTGATTATCACTTGTTATTCTTGTCTTCATGTTTCAAACATAATTTAACAAGTCTTATAAGCTACTGAAAAAACACAAAAAATAGTAAAACTATCAAATAATAGTGATTTGTCTTTTAATTACCATCGTCTAATGGAAGTACTTGATAAATAAACTTATCTTGAATATGTGCACAAGTAATTAATTTAATTAACTGATTTATGAGGTGCGATTATGAACTGGGATATTGTAAAAGGTAACTGGAAACAAGCTAAAGGTAAGATCAAAGAACAGTGGGGAAAACTCACCGATGATGAAATTGATCAAATTGACGGCAAACGTGAACAATTATCTGGCATCATCCAAAAGCAATATGGCATTACTAAAGATAAAGCCGAAGAGCAAATTAAAGATTGGGAATCTCGTCAAAAATATTAATCGAGTTTCTAATTACTTACAATGAGGTATAACCATGCTTAGATATGCTATTATTTTCTTTATTATCGCTATTGTTGCCGCATTATTTGGGTTTGGTGGTATTGCTGCAGGTGCGGCAGGAATAGCAAAAATTCTTTTCTATATATTCTTAGTGGTTTTTGTTGTAACACTAGTACTAGGACTTGTTGCTCGAAAGTAACTGTTTCAAGTCTAGTTTTAACCCTCGTAAAAGGCTAGTTATCTAGCCTTTTAATTATTCTAAAGAATCCTTTTCTTATATAATAACTTAAAAAAGTAGCGTTTCCATTTTTATGCTATAAAATACCCGCCTAATATTATAGCTCCCTACTTTAGTAATTATATGACAGAAACAACCACACCACTTCGTACTATTAAAAGCTTTGTGATACGTGCAGGCCGAATGACTCATGGGCAAAAACAAGCTATTGAAACAGGCTGGAAAGATTTTGGGCTAGAGTTAGAACAAGGACTTTTAGATTACCGACAAATCTATAAAAGAACAGCACCCGTTACTTTAGAGATTGGCTTTGGCATGGGACAATCGCTCTGTACAATGGCAGAACAAGCACCCGAGCAAGATTTTATAGGTATCGAAGTACATAAACCTGGTGTAGGTGCTTTAATCACTATCCTACAAGATAAACAACTCAATAATGTTCGAGTCTTTAACTGTGATGCCATCGAGGCACTCAATAATTGCATTGCTGACAATAGCCTAGATCGCTTATTACTCTTTTTCCCTGATCCTTGGCATAAGAAACGTCACCATAAACGCCGTATTGTACAACCTGAATTTGCTCAACTAGTTAGAAGTAAACTCAAAGTAGGCGGTGTTTTTCATATGGCAACTGATTGGCAACCTTATGCAGAACATATGCTAGAAGTAATGTGTGCAGCAGAGGGTTATAAAAATCTGGCTACAGACAATACCTATGTTCCTCGACCAGAAGAAAGACCCAAAACTAAATTTGAAACACGGGGTGAACGTTTGGGGCATGGTGTTTGGGATTTAAAATTTCAACGTATTGCTTAATGGATAAGTTCCCTACTAACACTAAATGGGATATTTTTTGTAGTGTCATTGATAACTATGGTGATATTGGTGTTTGTTGGCGTTTAGCAAGACAGCTTACTAATGAACACAAACAACAAGTTAGATTATGGGTAGACGATCTAAATAGCTTTCAAAAACTCTGTAACCTTATAGATCCACAATTAGAAGTACAAACAATTGCTAATATTGAAATTAGGTATTGGGACAATCAATGGCAACCTGTTGAACCTGCTGATATTGTAATAGAAGCTTTTGCCTGTAATATTCCGGCAGCTTACCAACAAGCTATGCAAACAGCTAATAAAGCCATTTTATGGTTAAATTTAGAATATCTAACCTATGAAAGGTGGTCTATTGATTTTCATGCCCTATCTTCACCACAATCTAATAATCTTAATAAATACTTCTTTTTTACAGGTTTAGAAGAAACGGGCAGTGTCATCAGAGAAAAAAACTTACTTGAACAAGCAGAGCAATTTCAAAATGATACTAACCGTCAACAACAGTTTTTAAGCCAATTAGGTGTTATAAAACAACCAGATCACTATTTAATATTACTATTCAGCTATGCTAATCATGCACTATCTGAGTGGTTAGATATTTTACAAAAAAGTAATAAGCAATATCACTTACTAATCCCCCAAACACCTTTATTAAATAACCTTGCTGATTATTTAAATATCGATAGTTCATCATTAGTTGCTGGTTACCAATACCACAAAGACGCTCTCACTATTCAAATTATTCCTTTTGTAAATCAAGAGGATTTTGATAAATTACTGTGGTGTACAAATTATAATCTTATTAGAGGTGAAGACTCTTTTATTAGAGCTCAATATGCTGGTAAGCCCATGTTATGGCATATTTATCCACAACAAGAAGATGCTCATTTAACAAAATTAAACGCTTTTCTCGATTACTATTTAACAGATTTAACTGCTAATGAAAAACAGGCCACTATTGATTGGTGGTTTGCTTGGAATAAACAACAAAATCTCGCTAATAGTTGGCTAAACTATCAACAACACCTACCTAAACTACAAAAACAGGCAATAAATTGGGCAAAAAAGCAAAAAACTGTTACAGATTTGATCACAAAACTAGCCAAACTTTATAAAAATTGGCTATCATAGGCAGTTCTAAAATTTTATATAAAGTACTAATCAGATAAATTAACGGATATCCTAATGAAAACCGCTCAAGAATTTCGTGCTGGCCAAGTAATGAATATTAATGATGCACCATGGGTTGTGCAAAAAACCGAATTTAATAAATCAGGCCGCAATGCTGCTGTTGTAAAAATGAAGTTAAAAAACATTTTAACAGGTGCTGTTACTGAAAATGTTTACAAAGCAGATGATAAATTAGAACCTATCATTCTAGAACGTAAAGAAGTAACTTATTCATACTTTGCTGATCCTAACTTTGTATTTATGGACAATGAATACAACCAATACGAAGTAGAAAGAGACGACTTAGGTGATGCTGTTCATTTTATTGAAGATGGCATTCAAGACGTTTGTGAAGCAGTATTTTATGATGGTCGCGTAATCTCTGTTGAACTACCAACTACCATCGTTCGCCAAATCGCCTATACGGAACCAGCAGTACGTGGTGATACTTCTGGTAAAGTAATGAAAGTAGCACGTTTAAATACTGGCTATGAATTAAAAGTATCTGAGTTTTGTGAAATCGGTGACTATATCGAAATCGATACACGTACTAACGAATACAAAGCACGTGCTAAGGTTTAATCCTTTCTATACTTCTGGTAATTACTCTATGTAATTACCAGAACTTCTTTATTATATTTTCTTGTCTTTTGATGATGCTATTAACTGATAAGATAATATCCCAAATGCCATTACAATCATTATTAAACATATGATTATTTTCATAGGTTTATATTTTCTTTCTATGTTTCGTCGATAATGAATCAATTAATCAGTACATGTAGTTTTTTATATTCTAAAAAGATATTAACTGATTTATAGCTAGAAACGGAAGTTGCAAAAATACTAAAGGGGGCTAAGCCCCCTTCTTGATTGATACCACTCTTATAATTCTTATTTTAATGATGCGTTTTATAATTCTTATTTAACCGCTAAACTAATTTTCATATTATCACTCTGTTATTGTTTTTCTTGTAATTATATAAAAGCACAAACCATGCCAAAAAATAGATATTGATATATATCAATAAGTTAAAGACTTATTTAGAAAACTCCAATTTTTAATACTCAATGATTGTTACCTTTTCTCACATTAATTGTTACCTATAATATTGCTCCCACAAATTAAGATACACATTCCACACCTGTTCCCTTTAATCCACAGTAACCATTTGGATTTTTTTGTAAATATCGCTGATGGTATTCTTCTGCAAAATAGAACTCTGGTGCTTCTTTAATTTCCGTGGTGATAGCTCGGAAGCCTTTTAAACTAAGCTGTTGTTGATAAGCTTGCTTACTTGCAAAAGCTTTTTGTAATTGTACTTCAGAAGTACAATAAATAACTGAACGATATTGACTACCAATATCATTACCTTGACGCATACCTTGGGTAGGATCATGATTTTCCCAAAATATTTTTAATAATTCATCAAAAGAAATAACTTCAGGATCATAAACAACTAATACAACCTCTGCATGTTCTGTATTACCTCTACATACTTCTTCATAAGTAGGATTTAAAGTATGTCCACCTGCATAACCAACGGCTGTCCCTAAAACTCCTTCTTGTTGCCAAAATAATCGATCTACCCCCCAAAAACACCCCATACCAAAGATCACCTTTTCTAAACTAGGAGACAAATTAGCTAAATCTACTTTTGTTAATTGTTTACATGACATAATAAAAATCCTCAACTTAAAACTTCAGTTAAGGATTTTACTCTGTTTAATTAACTTGTATTTAATCGGTTAGTCTTATTATGGTAACACTTTTATATCAAGTTGCTGCTTCATCATTTTTCTTTTAAATAAATACTCTCGTATCTCATCATAAACATAGTTATAAACAAAAGTATAAGGTAAAAAGAACAATGTAAATCCAATATCAAGTAAAAATGCTTCAACCCATCCTACTGATAACCACCATGCAGCTACTGGCACCAAAACACCAATTAAACTTATCTCAAACAATGTAGCATGTAATAATCTCACTTTAACCGTTCGTTTAAAACACATACGTCGTTGTGCTAAGTCGAACAAAAAATTAAACACCACATTACATAATGCCGCGATGGCAGCAAACATAATAGTTAATGCGCCCATTTTAATAATCGAATGCCCCATTAACCAAGCGGCTGTCGGTGCAGTAATTAAAGTAGCAATGACCTCAAACAGCAATGCATGAAAAGCACGCTCTTTGCCACTTCTTCTCGTGGAATCATAAATAACAGAACTCATCATATTTGCAACCTTATATTACTCATTTATCTATAGGCGTATATTATAATCGGATATATAATAAGATTAAGTTAGTTTTCATCGGGAAAACCGATATGTATTTTTCATTAGAATTATTAGAAGCCTTTACCCAAGCCGCTGCACTTGGTTCATTTAGCGCAGCTGCGAGAAAATTAGGAAAAAGCCAATCAACCATCAGTGAAGCAATTGCTAAATTAGAAATTGATTTAGGGGTTTCTTTATTTGATCGACAAAATCGCCACCCTACATTGACTGAAGCAGGAAAAAAACTACTGAGTTATGCTGAAAATGTCTTTAGTGCATCCGATCAGCTTAATAGAATGGCTTACCAATTAGCTAGTGGCTTAGAACCTCAATTAACGCTTGCTTTATCAGATACCTATCAGGCCGAACAATACACAAACTGCTTAAGAGAGCTTGACCAAAACTACCCAGAGTTAGAGTTTGAATGTATTGTGGCAGAACACGATGATATTCTAAATTTAGTCAGTACTGGGCGAGCTGATTTAGGGTTACTAATCACCCAGTCACACTATGCGCCTGATATTGCTCACACTACTATTCCACACCAAGTGGATTTTGGATTATTTGTAGCTAAAACTCATCCTCTAGCACACCTCACAAAAATATCCTATGAACAACTATCTCAATATCGCCTAATTCATGTCAAAACAACCTCATCCACTGATGAGTTACCCCTTAATCACCTATTTGATATTATCAATCCTACTATCTACTGGTCAGCTTCTAACTACTTATTAGTATTAGAAATGGTTGTGGAAGGTTTTGGTTGGGCTGAGCTTCCTCACGAACTCGTTAAAAATTTTGCTAAAAATCAGCTCACTGAATTAAAAGTATCTGGTTGGCCTTACAATATGTCTATTGATGTGGTTTGGTCTAGAAAGAGAAAACTAGGCATGGCAGGTAATTGGCTATTAGAAAAACTATTAAGTTAACTATGCATATTGTTATTTTTAAAGCAAAAGTAAAACAATTAGATTACTATTATAATGAATTAGCCAACCAATTAAGGGGATTAGCCTTTAATGCGTTTGGCTGCTTAGACTTCTAATCCATTACAGAAAACGATCAAGAGATTACTCTTTTCCTATTAGTCCTCTTTAGAACATGTTCAAGCTTGGAAAGCCCATCTCTTACATCAACAAACACAAAAGCTAGGTAAGGAATATTAATATCACTCCTACTCCGTGCAGGTAGTAGCAATAATCAAAGAATAAATATTAGCTCAGGAAATAATTAATGAGCTAATATTTTCTCTGAGTAACGTTCATGGGCACGGCTAGGCACTTCACCTGCTGCTAGTTGCTCCATACTTGGTGTTTCGTAAGTAAAAATCTCAGTAATCTGATTATTATCATCGACCATTACTGCTTTTGATTTACGACCTACTAATTGACTTACGGGGCATTGTTCATACGCCATTAAAATGGCCAAGTCCCCTTTATTAAATAAATGGGCGGCAGCACCGTTTAAACAAATTTCACCAGCCCCCTTAGTACCTGGAATAACATATGTCTGTAGGCGATTACCATTGGTAATATTCACCACATCAATTTGGGTGTAAGGCAAAATACCACTGGCCTCTAGTAGTAATGGGTCAATGGTAATAGAACCCACATAATCCAAATTCGCCTCAGTCACACGACAGCGATGGATTTTACCGTACATAAATAAACGTGTAGCTTCTTGCACTTTTGAACCTTCTACTTAACACTAACACTGATAAAGTCAATTGACCTTCAGGATGGCTATTATACTAGCAATTTTCTAAATACAAGTATTTTTTTATGAAAACTAATCTCATTGGAAATATTATTGCAACTTAGTATTAATAACCGTATATTGCCCCCCTAATTTTTTCTTTAACAATGGCAAAGGTATAATTAATGAAAAAAACTATAGCATTAATACTATTTCTAACACTAATCGGTTGCTCAAATTCTTTCTCTGAATCAAATTTAAGAAAGGCCACTGCACGTTCAATCGGGTTACAAGAACATGAGTTTATTATTGGTAATAGAAAAAATGGTGTATCTACTATTGAATATGATGTAAAAAACAAAAATAATGGTGAGATTTATCATTGCTCAACTGTATTTGCTCCAATCTCTGGAGGTGTTACTTCTAGCCCTAATTGTGTCGATAAATTTGGATCTGCAATTGAACCCACAGCCAACAAAGTTACTTTCTAAAAATATATCAAATACTGTAGCCAAAACTATTATTTATTATTCATAAAAAAGCCCCTCTAATGAGGGGCTTTTTATAGCTACTTATGTTTAAAGTAACATTGAGCGAATATCAGCTAATACATCCGCTAAACGTTTAGTAAAGCGAGCTGCTGCTGCACCATTAATCACACGGTGATCGTAGGATAATGATAATGGCAACATCAAACGTGGTTGGAAGGCTTTACCATCCCAAACTGGTTGCATGGTTGCTTTATTAACACCAAGAATAGCTACCTCAGGCGCATTAACGATAGGAGTGAAACCCGTACCACCAATATGACCTAAACTAGAAATAGTGAAACAAGCACCTTGCATTTCGTCTGGTTTTAACTTCTTATCACGTGCTTTAGCAGCTAAATCAGCAGCTTCTTGAGCAAGCTCAAATAAGCTCTTCTTATCTGCATTACGAATAACAGGTACTAATAAGCCATCTGGAGTATCCACTGCAAAGCCTACATGTACATATTTCTTACGAATAAGCGCTTTACCACTAGGTGCTAATGAACTATTAAAGTCTGGCATCTCTAACAATAAGTATGCACATGCCTTAATTAAGAAAGGTAACAAGGTTAACTTAACCCCTTTCTTATCTCCTAATGCTTTTTGCGCCACACGGAATGCTTCAAGTTCAGTAATATCAGACTGATCGAACTGAGTAACATGTGGTACATTAACCCAACTACGATGCAAATTTACAGCGGCGATTTGCATTAAGCGAGTCATTGCTACTTCTTCTATCTCACCAAAGCGACTGAAATCTACTTCAGGGATTGGCGGAATACCACTACCACCTGTCACTGCACCTGCAGCAGCTTTAGGCTGTTGTAACTGTTGCTTAACAAAATTTTGTACATCTTCTTTTAGAATACGTCCACGTGGCCCTGTAGGTGTTACTAAACCTAAATCCACCCCAAAATCACGAGCAACCATACGTACTGCAGGGCCTGCATGCACTTTAGCACTATTACCTGCTGGAGCACCTGTAGGCGCACTAACAGATGCAGGTGTTGCTTTAGCTGCTGGAGCACTCGCTTGTGAACTAGTAGCTTCTTTTACAGATTCTGCTACAGGAGCTGCGCTACCTGCCACCTCTAATTCAATCATAGGGTCACCATCTTTCAATGAATCGCCCATTTTAAATAGAAGCTTCTTAACAATACCTGCTTTAGGAGTAGGTACTTCCATACTGGCTTTAGCTGACTCTAGCGTCACAATACTTTGTTCAGCCTCAACGCTATCACCTACTTTTACCAATATTTCAATTACTTGGCCTTCACCACCGATATTAGGCACATTAATTTGTTCTACACCACCTTTAGTAGCTGGCGCTTGTGCAGCAGCTTTAGGTGCTGCCGCTGGGGCTGTGTCTTGCTTAGCAGGTTCAGCTGTAGCAGGTGCAACATCACCCTCAACTTCTAACTCAAGCATTGGGTCACCATCTTTTAGTGAGTCACCCATTTTGAATAGAAGTTTCTTAACAATACCTGCTTTAGGGGTAGGTACTTCCATACTGGCCTTAGCAGATTCTAAGGTAACAATGCTTTGCTCAGCCTCAACACGATCACCCACTTTAACAAGAATCTCAATTACTTCACCTTCGCCACCAATGTTAGGCACATTGATTTGCTCGACACCACCTTTAGATTTTGCCGCTGGTTTCTGAGCAGCCTCTTTTGGTTCTGCTTTAGCTTCTTGTTTAGGTTCCGCTTTTTGCTCTTTAGCAGGCTCTTCTTGCTTGACTTCTGAACCGCCCTCAGCTTCTAATTCAATCATAGGGTCACCTTCTTTTAAGGTGTCACCCATTTTAAATAGAATCTTTTTCACTACCCCAGCCTTTGAGCAGGGTACTTCCATACTGGCTTTGGCTGATTCAAGAGTTACAATGCTTTGTTCGGCTTCAATACGATCACCAACCTTAACAAGTATCTCAATAACTTCGCCTTCTCCGCCAATATTGGGTACGTGAATAGTTTCACTCATTTGTATTCTCCTATTCCGTAGCCATTAGCAATCAAGTGGATTAGTTTTTTCTGGATCAATGCCAAACTGCTTAATCGCATCAGCCACCACTTTTGGTTTGATCTCACCACGCGCTGCTAGGGCTTCTAATGCAGCCACTACAATCCAGTGACGATCTACTTCAAAGAAGTTACGCAAGTTAGCACGACTATCACTACGTCCAAAACCATCAGTACCTAACACTTTATAATCAGTAGGTACCCATTGACGTACTTGATCAGCCAATAACTTCATATAATCTGTTGAAGCAATAACTGGACCTTGTGCTTTTTCTAGACACTCAGTGATATAAGCTTTCTTAGGTTTAGCCGTTGGGTGTAAACGATTCCAACGTTCAACCTCTAATCCATCACGACGTAATTCATTAAAGCTTGGTACGCTCCATACATCAGCAGCCACTTTAAATTCTTTACGAAGAATCTCAGCAGCAGCACGTACTTCACGTAAAATAGAACCAGCTCCTAAAAGTTGTACACGTTGTTTAGATTTAGACTTATCAGCTTCTAATAAGTACATACCTTTCACAATCGCTTCTTCAACACCTTTAGTTTTAGGTAAAGCAGGTTGAATATAGTTTTCGTTTAATACAGTTAGGTAATAGAAAATGCTCTTACCTTCTTCCACCATTTCTTTAATACCTTGGCGGATGATAACTGCTAACTCATAAGCATAAGTAGGATCATAACTACGGCAGTTAGGAATAGTGCCTGCAAGAATATGGCTATGACCATCTTCGTGCTGTAAGCCTTCACCATTTAACGTTGTACGACCTGAAGTACCACCAATTAAGAAACCATGTGCACGGCTATCACCCGCTGCCCAAGCTAAGTCACCGATACGTTGGAAACCAAACATTGAATAGAACACATAGAATGGTAACATGGGTTGGTTATGCGTACTGTAAGAAGTACCTGCCGCAATCCACGAAGACATTGCACCCGCTTCGTTAATACCTTCTTCTAAAATTTGACCTTTCTTATCTTCACGATAGAACATCACTTGGTCTTTATCTACTGGTTCATATAATTGACCCACAGAAGAGTAAATACCCAATTGACGGAACATACCTTCCATACCAAAAGTACGTGCCTCATCAGGGACGATAGGAACAATACGACTACCTAAATCTTTATCTTTCACTAAATGTGCAAGAATACGTACAAATGACATAGTCGTAGAGATTTCACGATCACCTGAACCATCTAAAATAGCTTTCAAGGTATCTAACGATGGCGTTGGAATACTAATACTCTTAGTACGACGACTAGGAACATAACCACCTAATGCTTCACGACGGGCGCGAATATATTTAATTTCAGGGCTATCTTCATCTGGACGGAAGAATGGAATATTTCCAATATCCTTATCAGATACAGGCACATCAAACTTGTCACGGAAGTTTTTAATAACTGCATCAGTTAATTTCTTATCATTATGTGCAGTATTTTGACCTGCTGTACCTAAGATACCATAACCTTTAATAGTCTTAGCTAAAATTACAGTTGGTTGACCAACATGATTTACAGCTTGATGATAAGCAGCATAAACTTTAAATGGATCATGACCACCACGATTTAATGCCCAAATATCATCATCACTCATATCCTTAACCATATCTAACAGTTCAGGATAAGCACCAAAGAAATGCTTACGGACGAAAGCGCCATCTTTAGCTTTATAGTTTTGATAATCACCGTCTACTACTTCTTCCATACGGCGTTGCAATAAACCATCTTTATCTTTAGCAAATAAAGGATCCCATAAACGACCCCAAATTACTTTATTTACATTCCAACCAGCACCGCGGAATACACCTTCAAGTTCTTGAATGATTTTACCGTTACCGCGTACAGGGCCATCTAAACGCTGTAAGTTACAGTTAATCACGAAAATAAGGTTATCTAACTTTTCACGGCCCGCTAAAGAAATAGCACCTAAAGTTTCTGGCTCATCTGTTTCACCATCACCAATAAAACACCAAACTTTTTGTTTACCTGGTGTAATAAAACCACGGTGTTCTAAATACTTCATAAAGCGAGCTTGGTAAATAGCTTGGATTGGCCCTAACCCCATAGATACGGTTGGGAATTGCCAAAAATCTGGCATTAACCAAGGATGTGGATAAGAAGATAAACCTTTACCACCCACTTCTTGACGATAATTATCTAATTGTTCTTCAGTTAAACGACCCTCAATAAATGCACGAGCATAAATACCTGGAGCAGTATGGCCTTGGAAAAATACCAAGTCACCACCATGTTCTTCGGTAGGGCCTTTAAAGAAATAGTTAAAACCAACATCATAAAGCGTTGCACTGGAAGCAAAACTACCAATATGTCCACCCAGATCAGGATCTTTACGGTTCGCACGTACCACCATTGCCATTGCATTCCAACGGACTAATGAACGGATACGACGCTCCATAAACATATCACCAGGTAATGGTGGTTCTTCAGTTAATGGAATCGTATTACGATAAGGTGTATTAATCGAATAAGGCAGTTTTACACCATTGCGTGTCGCCCACTCACCCATTCTAGTCATCAGGTATTGAGCACGTTCTTCACCTTCGTTCTCAACCACTGACTCCAGGGAATCAACCCATTCTTTTGTTTCTATGGGATCAAGATCTTGCATAGCTTGCTCCAGTCTCTATAGTAAAGCTTCTTTTGAAAGCTGTGAAATTCACAATCCTGTTATAGATTGTTAATCGTTTATTTATAATCAGCTTATATGACTACTAAGCCTCTTCTTATTGACTCATTTTACAGGATTGATTAGCCTGAAAAAATCATCGATGAACCTTAACCGTTTATTATACTATATCCTTGTATACTTCATATTCCCTAAAACTAAAAAATCTTTATTTTTTCTATAAATTTCATCACTTCTTTTTATAAAGTGATGTTTCACCTGCAGGTCGTGTTTTAAAACGGCGATGAGCCCACAGATATTGATCTATCTGCTCTGTAACACACTTCTCTACCCATTGATTGATGGTTAGACAATCTACCTCTTCTGACTCACTTGGGAAATTATCCAAAGGTGGATAAATTATCAGATGATAGCCACTACCATCAGCTAAAGGCTTCTGCACAAAAGGGATTACTTTTGCCTTACCTAAACGGGCGAATTTACTAGTGGCTGTTACTGTAGCTGTAGGAATACCGAATAAAGGTACAAAAATACTTTGCTTTGGACCATAATCTTGATCTGGTGCATACCAAATCGTTCCTCCTGAACGCATTACTTTAAGCATGGTTTTAATATCATCACGCTCAATTGCTTCACCCTGTAGATTATAAGTTTCTCGTCCTGCTTTTTGAATATAATCAAACAACTTATTTTTATGCTGACGGTACATACCATTCATAGGGTAAACCGTACTCAATAACGCAGCACCTATTTCTAGGGTAGTAAAGTGTAATGACATTAACAATACACCATTGCCAGCTTCATGCTCTTTTTGTAAATATTCTAAACCATCAATTTTTTTAGCTAATTTGGCAAACTTCTTTTTAGGCCACCACCAGCTAATCGCCATTTCAAAGAAAGCAATACCCATAGCAGCAAAATTTTGCTTCGTAATAGCAATACGCTCATCAGATGTCATCTCAGGAAAACACAATTCTAAATTACGTAATACTATTGTCCGTCGACTCTTGGCAAAATAATAAAGAAGACGCCCTATACTTGCACCTAAGTTACGTAACCAACTAAAAGGCAATTGAATAATAAGCCATAACAATCCCAAACCTAGCCATAATGACCAGTAACGAGGATGCAAAAAACTTTTCTTAAAAACTGCCCTAGCCATTAATACTCCTGTCTAAAATCTACTTGTCCAAGCAATGGCTGTTGCTTTTGGAAACGCTCTAAATTATGATTAAATAAATCAAAAACTAATGTTGGTATACCGATAGCAGCTGTATGTTCTGTGATTAATAAATTAGGTACATGCCAAAATAAATGGTTTGCAGGTAAAGGTTCTGTTCTAAATACATCCAATATTGCTAAACTGGGATGTCCTTTATCTAAAGCGATAATAAGTTCCTCATCAACAATTGATGTACCTCGCCCTGCATTTATAAACACCGAACCTTGTTTCATTTTTGAAAAAATCTTAGCATCAAAAATATTCTGTGTATTAGGCGTATCAGGTAATAAACTGATTACATAATCAGCTGTGGATACATAATTTGCTAAATCTTTTAATGCGCCTACTTTCTCAAAAGGTGGTAGCTCTCTCTCTGTAGTAGCAATACCGAAAATCTTTACACCAAACGGTTTAAGAAACTTGGCAACACCTGTACCAATAGTACCAGCACCTACAATTAATACTTGCTTACCATGTAAAGTTGTTGGTTGGTCAAGCAACCAGTGTTGTTTTTGTTGTGCGGCATACCTTTGTAATACTTGTCGCTCATTAGCCAACATGTATGTTAATACATACTCAGCCATCAACTGATCAAATACGCCTACGGCACGACTTAGCATATAATCTTTAGGCAAATCCTTAGCCATCAAAGGAGTAATGCCTGCAAAAACTGACTGAATCCATTTTGGTGTTTTAACCCCTTCTCTTAATAAGTCTGCACATTGATTGGGAGAACCCAGCCAAATATCACAATGATTGGCAACCTCTTGCAAAGAAGCTACTTCATTACTAGCAAATAACTGACAATCAGGATATTTTTTCTCTACTAATGGAATATAGGCTGGATAGTCTTTATCAATAATTAACAACTTATTCATAGTGGATCATTAAACCTCAATAATTCATCAGGTAAACTCATTAACTCATCTTCTTCAGGAGGAGGTGGCATTTGCAAATGAAAACCTTGTTGTTCTATATTAGCTAAAACTTGGACAATATCTTCTCGTGCAAGTTTACGTTGAGGAGTAAGTAATAAATCAAATACAGGTTGTGGCTTACCAAATACACTTAATAACTCTTCTGGAACCCGTTCTAATCCCTCTTTTTTATCCACATATAAATACATTTCATTCTTACGTGGACTTTTAAAAATAGAACAAATACGTTTTTCTATTGCCATAATTTTAAGCTCTGTTTAATTTAATGCTTGTAATAAAATGTCAGATAATATTTCTTTACGCCAACCTTTTAAACTATCAGGTAACTGATAATCCTTGTTAGCTTGAACTGAATATAATATTTTTTCAATAATCCTTTTACGCCATAACAATTCAGGACAAATATTCAACTCTGTAGCTTTTTGCTGCACTATTTTTTTTAGCTCTTTAGCCAACTTGCCACTATTTACTGATAACGGCCTATCTACTCGTTGCGGCCAATTTTCTTGAGAAATTTTAGCGGCTTGCTGAATAACTCCTAAAAGAGCATTACCCTCTTTACGTAAAGTCCTTGGATGAACTTCAGGTATCTTTGCTAACGCCACTAAATTGCTAGGTTGATATTTAGCCATCATTAATAGACTGTTGTCTTTTAATAAACGCCCTCTTGCAATATTTTGTGCTCTTGCCTGCTCTTCTCGCCAAGCATAAAGGGCTTTTAAGACAGCCAATTGTTGTCTTGATAAACGCCAAGCTTGCCTTGATTCTTTATACAATGTTTGGAAATCAGGTACTTTAGCATAACTCTCAGCCAATTCTTTAGTGTCTTCATAAAGCCAATGTTGTTTCTCAGCAGATAAGTGACTAACAAAATAATGATATAGCTCTATTAAATACATCACATCAGCTGCCGCATACTGCTCTTGCTCTGATGATAAAGGACGTTGCAACCAATCTGAACGTTTTTCTTCCTTACTTATTTCTTTGTTCAATAATTGATTAACTAATGGAGAATAACCTAAAGTTATTCCCATGCCTAAAAAAGCAGCGGCCACTTGCGTATCAAACACAGGTTCAGTAATTACACCTGTCAGTTGAAATAATAACTCTAAATCTTCTGAACACGCATGTAATACTTTTATTACTTGTTTGCTTTGTAGTAATTGAGAAAACGCAGACCAATCCGAAATGGTAAGAGGATCTATTAAATAAGGTGTTTTCCCATCGCTAAGCTGTATCAGTCCCGCTATAGGATAAAAAGTCGTTTCTCGTAAGAATTCAGTATCTAACGTAATAAAGGGTAATTGTTGCCATTGACTACAATACTCAATCAAAGTTTTATTATCGCGAATCCACACTACATTAAATAACACTAAATCTTCCTCACTCATGAAGGAGAGTAGTATACTGACGATTCCCCTAGCTCGACAATATTAACTTAATTATTTTATAAAGTTACTTTTGAGTCTTTAATTTATCAGAATCCTTTTTTAATACTTATATCTTATATAAATTATTTGTCTATAATATACCCAACATTACTTTTATGAGAGTTAAGATGATCATCCCTTCCTTTGATAGCGCAGGAAAAAACTTTGAGCATTGGTGGAGTATTTCAGGAGAGTGGGTAGAACTTCCTAATCAACGTCGGGGTGGCGAAAGTGGTGTTTTACGTGCCATAGATGATCAAGGTAAAACCTTATATATTAAACGCCAAGAAAAACATATATACCGTGATTTTTTTCATCCTTTTGGACAAGCCACTATCATTCGTGAATATAAAGCTTACTGTGCATTATCTAAAGCTCAAATTAATATTCCCCAAGTTGTTTATTGTGGGGTATCTGGAGATAAAGCTATTTTAGTAACCGAAGCACTACAAGATTTTATTGAATTAGATAGTTGGTTAACCTTACAAAGACAACAACAATACCTTCCAGAAACGACTGACATAGTACTAACAAAGACTGCTCAAATGTTGGCTAGACTCCATAAAAACCGCTTACAACATGGTAGCCTTTACGGTAAACATATTTTTGTAAAAACAGTGAACAAAGATGGTCAACTTATTGTTGAAACCGCTTTATTAGATCTGGAAAAAGTAAAAGGCCGATTGACTGCAAAAGAAGCTGCATTACATGATATTCCCAAAATAAAACGCCATTCTTTACTTAACCAACAAGAATGGCAATATTTTATAAAAGAATATGAACAAGCTTTTGCTAGTAAATTACCCCAACTTTATTAATGCTGATTGACTAAACCATCAATCATTACATGTGGCTTACCACGAGAGCAATGTTCTACTCTACCCTGCACACCATACACTTCAGCAAGTACTTCTGGGGTAATCACTTGATCTGGAATACCACTGGTTACTAATCGCCCATCTTTAAGCATCAATACATAATCAGTATGTTGTAGTGCAATATTGATATCGTGCAATACAATAACCGTTACTATATCTCGCTCTTTTGTTTCTTGTTTAATAACATCCATCACATGAAACTGATGATTAAGATCTAATGCACTTAAAGGTTCATCCAGTAATAATACTTTCGGCTTGCGAATAAGTGCCTGTGCCAATCCTACTAATTGTTTTTGACCACCTGAAAGCTGGTCAAGATAGCGCATACCTAACTCTTCAATACCTAACTTCTCGAGCAAGGCCATTGCTTCTTCGATAACTTCTTGGGTACTTTCACTATGAGAAGCTTTACGTGCCACTAACATTGACTCAAAAGCACGCAAATGGACACTAGCAGGTAAACTTTGTGGTAAATAAACAACCTGTTTAGCACGCTCAGAAAAATGAGCAGTAACTAAATCTTGTCCATTAAAGATCACCTCTCCTGTAGCTGAATTAAGACCAGCCATTGCCTTTAATAAAGTAGACTTACCACTACCATTAGGGCCTAACAGTGCGGTTACTTCACCTGCATTAATATGTTCAACCGAAAGGTTCTCGATAACTTGTCGCCGACCGTAAGAAACGCTGAGCGACTTAATCAATAAATCACTCACCCACGACCTCCAGAAGTCGTACGGAAGATAATAGCTAAAAAGAAAGGAATGCCTATTAAAGAAGTAATAATACCTACAGGAATTAATACCCCCGGTATCATATTCTTTGATACAACGGATGCTAATGAAAGAATAAGAGCACCTGATAAAGCACTGGCAGGTAAGTAAAAACGATGATCCTCACCAAATAACATACGTGCAATATGGGGGCCTACTAAACCAATAAAACCAATCGTTCCCACAAAGGCTACTGCTAAACCTGATAACACACTGATTCTAAATAAACTAGCCAAACGTAATCGTTTAATATTAATACCAAAACTAGCGGCCCTATCTTCACCTAAACGTAATGCCGTTAACTTCCAAGCCGCTAACATAGAGAAAGGAAAAGCAACTGCTAACGCTATAGCTAAAATACTGATATTTTGCCAATCAGCACGGGACATACTACCTAAAGTCCAAAATACCAATGCCTGCAATGCTTCGGCTGTTGCTATGTATTGTAACAGTGCCACCAGTGCACTAAAAGTAAAGCCAATCGCAATACCAAACAGAACAATCACATTAGTATTAGCTTGTCGCCAACGTGCTAATACATCCAACAACATAGTCGCAAATAAAGCAAACACAAAAGCATTACCTGCTACTATCCACTTAGGATGAACACCAGGAATACCAATATTTAATACAAAACCTAAAGCTGCACCAAAAGCCGCAGCATGAGATACACCTAATGTAAAAGGACTGGCTAACGGGTTATTTAAGACTGTTTGCATTTCTGCCCCCGCTAACCCTAAGGCAGCACCCACTAAAATAGCCATCAAGGCTTGAGGTAAACGAATATCCCAAATAATAATCTGCTGTGTTTTAGGTGCAGACTGTGCATTAAATAGAATATTAAGTAAATCTGTAAATCCTAAACCAGATGAACCTAAGGATAAATCTACCAATAAGGAAGCAATAATGGCTAGTAGTAACACTACTAGCCAGAAAACTCTTTTTGCAATAATTTGCTTGTAACGATAGACTACTGATGCTGGTTGTGCCAGAACGCTATCTGTCATGAAGCGTCCTTAAGATCAACCCAATATGTTCCTTGAATATCCACTGGTAAAAACTCTTGTAGCTCATTGAAAGTTTCTTGCACATCTACATCCTTAAATAAATCTGGATAGAACCATTTAGCAAAAGCCTCAATGGCAATAATATTATAAGGTGAATTGTAGAAATTATGCCAAATACCATGGGTGTTGTCGATGCTAGAAACAGCTGTTAATGCGTTAACCCCTGTGCGAGTAGTTAAACGCTTTAAACTTTGTGCGGCATTTTCTTTAGTAACACCTAAACCTTCTTTTAATCCTAATTTAACATCATTAGTACCTGTACCACTCATGATATAAACTTTTGGATCAACACTAATAACATGCTCTAAACTAATTTCACCAATTACTGCAGGTAAAATATCAGCTGCAATATTATGGCCGCCTGCTGCCTCAATAAACTCACCAAAGTTACCTTTGCCCGCAGTATGACAGCAAGTAGGAGATTTTACTTCAGGTAACATTTCAATAAATACGGTTGTTCTTTCATTAGCCGGAATTTTAGCAACACGATCTTGAATACGTTTTAAGTGCTTTTCATAAAAAGCTAAATATTTATTAGCTGCTTCTTCACGATGTAATACTTTACCTAATATTTTGATACTTGGAATAGTATTCTTCATAGGATGTTGGCGAAAATCAATAAATACCACAGGTACACCTGCGCTTTGTAATTTTTCTACTAATGGGTTAGTAACACCTGGGCCATGCCCTGCAATTCCGAAAATAGCTATATCAGGTTGTAAAGAGATCACTGTTTCTGGATTAACACTTGCTTCAGATGTTTGACCAATTAAAGGAATATCTTTGATATGAGGGTATTTTTTTAAATAAGCATTATAACCATTGGTATCACTTGTTTTTAATTCACCTTGCCAACCGATTACACGCTTAGTAGGATCATCTTTATCCAAAATCGCCATACTATAGATCATACGTCCTTCACCTAATAGCACTCTTTCTACTTTTTTAGGTATCTCAACTGTTCTGCCAGCTACATCGGTAATAGTTTCTGCTCGAACATTTGTCGAGAAAGCAAATACGGCAGCAAATATGCATGCACATTGTATTTTAAGGAATTTGCTCATTGTAAGACTCCAATTTGGATAAGGCATTAAAATAGCCATATGATAATTATTCGTAAATGAGAATGTAAGTTATTATCTTATATTTTGGAGATAGATGTAAGTAAAATTTTGGTAAAAAAATATATTAGCTAAATTGTCTTATAAAATTAGACAGTTTAATAAAGTTATTCTGCTTTAATCGCTTGATATACTATTAAATAACTGTCGACTTATTAACGGTTTTCCTTGTAAATGTATTGCTAGTACCTGCCGCATTAAACGTTTTGCTGATGATAATACAGTAGCAGATGACCAATCGGCCTCACTCATTGCTAACAGATCACGACCATAGAAAGCACCAGATTGTAATTGGGGTATTCGTTGCAAACCATTCTCTGGAGTAAAGATATAAAACCCATCAGGCCACAATGGTTCACCATCTCCCGTCTCTGTTAAGGAAAAACTATAGCCTAACTCATTTAATAATTGCCACTCAAAACCTCTTAACAAAGGCTCGATAGCAGTCTGTGATGGTAATTGTTGTAACGCTTGTTGATAATAATTAAACAATGTTGGGCAAGCATCCTCTAAAGGCAGTAACCGTATTAACAACTCATTCAGATATAAACCGCTAAAAAGATATTTGCCATTTAATAAAAAAGGATTACTCGTGGTTTCAATTTGGCGAACCGTTTTTAAATCACCTTTGCCAACAAAACTAACAGTCAATGGCATAAAAGGCCTAGCAATACTACCTACTTTACTACGCGCTTTTCTTAATACCGCCCTTACCCTACCCTCTGGTGTAAAAAAATCCACCAAGGCACTACTCTCCTTATAAGGTTTACTGTGTAATACAAAAGCCTGCAAAAAAGTATAATTCATCTTTAAAATTATCAACCCAATGAATAAAAAAATTACCTAGAAATACAATTTTTTTTGCATGCATAATCAGTTTAGCTATAATGGCCTTTTACACCATCCTAACAGACCATGAAACATGACTATTAATCACTATAAAATTTTACAGACCCCTGAAACAGCTACCTCTGAAGAAATTAAACAAGCTTATATTAATAGTATAAATAAATGGCAACAACTACAAAAGCAACAAACACCCGAAGCTAAAGAACGCTCAAATAAAGTTATTGCTAGCATTGAACTAGCCTATAAAGTACTTTCTAACCCTGTTACACGGGCTAATTTTGATGAGTCACTAAATAACCCAACACCCAATATCACCACTATCACTAATCAAGCAACGACTATGACAACACATTCCTCAAGCAAATTATTATATACCTTACTAATAATTATTCTAATTTTATTAATGGCTATCGCAGCAGGTGTTTTTTATATTATCTTTAAATCCCCTGTTTCACCTTTTACGACAGAAACACAACAAAGCCAACAAGCTAACTCACAAAAAACCGCTCCTGCCGTTTCTGATGAACTGAAAAAAGCATTAGAAAGTGCAGAACAACTTAAAAAACAAAATGCTAATAATCCAGAACTAAAAGAAATAGCCAAATCTCTAGCAGAAACAGCCAATAAAAATACTAATGCTATTATTGCTTATAATACACAATTCTTAGGTGCTCAATCATCTAATCAAAATGTTACTTTTAGATTTATGGTTATTGATGGCATTACTCACTCTCAACCATTATTATCATCTTATCTAACTGAGCGCTTTATTGTTAATAATAATGATGTATGTAATACCCAACAAACAAACTTAGCTAAAGGAACATTATTCACTTTTGCTTATTACAATACTAAAGGTGAGTTATTGGGAAGTTACTATATTGACCAACAAGTTTGTCAATCACCTGCTACCAATAGAATTGTTAAGCGCCCTGATGAAACGCAACTAAAACCTATAGAGCCTAATAAAGACAGTACAGCAACACACAAAAAAGAACCCACTAACACTCCCCCAGAGCCAACCAATTAATTTATACGAAGGGGCTTACCAGCCATAGCTAATAAAATATCGGTAAGCCCTTGCCAACAGTCACCAGATGCTTGTCCTTTAATTTGTGCATCTACTTGCTGTGCTTTGATCAATAACTCTCCCCATTGATTAGCAGTATATCTTCCTATAGCTTGTTGGAAAATTCCTTGACGCTTTGACCAAATAGGTGGCCTAACTTGTGAAAAGGCCTTTTGCAGAGGAATGCCCTGCCCTGCTAATTGAGCCAATGTCATTAAGGCACGTAATTCTTTAGTTAATGTCCATAACACTAGAGTTTCTGCTGCTCCTTCTGCCCTTAACCCTTGCAACATGCGTAAACTATGAGTGGCATCACCTTGTAAAGCAATATCCACTAACCCAAAAATATCAAAGCGAGCACTATCTACTACCATTGCTTGAATATGCTCAACATCCACTAAGGAATCATCACCTATCAACAATTTAAGTTTTTCTATTTCTTGAGCAGCAGCTAATAAATTACCTTCCACTCTCAATGAAAATAACTCTAATGCATCTGCTGTAATAGATAATCCTAACGTTGCTAATCGTTGTCTAATCCATTGTGGCAATTGATTAACCTCAATCGGCCAAACTTGTATCAGTTGGCATAATGGGCTATCAATGACGGTTTTGACCCATTTTGTTTTAACATCTAATTTAGGCGCTGAAATTAACAATAAAGTATCTTGTGGAGGATTCTGCAAATAACTCAGCAATGCCTCCCCTTTGTCTGATAAAGAACCTGTCTTTAGGCGAAACTCCAATATTCGCTTTTCTGCAAATAAAGACATGCTAGCTGCTTCATCATATAACACTGACCAATCAAAATTTGTTTCTACATTAAATAATTGTCGTTCACTATAGCCTTCAGCCCTAGCTGCAGCGCGAATAGCATCTGTGGCCTCCATACATAGTAAAGGTTCATCACCTGCTACAATGTAGATAGCACTTAATTCTGCTTGTAATTGTTTAGTTAATTGATTGGTATTTAATTTCATAAAAGTAAAGAGCCTGTCATGAACAGGCTCTAGAATAATGATTAACGTTCATTAAACTTTTCGATCTCATCTAAAGGAATACTATGTAATAGTGACTTACGACGTTCCTCTATAGCTTTCTGTTGAGCTTTTTCGGCCTCAGCTTTTAATCTCACTTGCTCTTCAGCTGCTGTTTGTAAGGTATCTAATTGCTCAGCTGAAATAGCTTGTAAACGCTCTAATAACAAAGTAACAGCATCTGCTCTTATCCTTTTATCTATCAGCTCAGATTGCTGCTCATCAGCCACAATATTATTAGAGTCACTGATATATTCTCCACGTGCCTCTAAAGAATCTTCTATTAATAATAGATCACCAGTGCCATAGATTTGATATTCAAGGGTCAATATTTTTGCTATTTCTGTACCACGTATATCATTAGCAAAACTTAACGTTCTGTCATTCCATTTCTCTGATACAGTTAATTTATACTCAGCAGTATCATAAATCTTCACACCAGCAGCAGTTAATCTATCCTTGAGTTCTTTAACAAAAGGACCATACTTGTCCCCCGCAGAGACTGCCATTTCTTTAATTTCAATTTTATCATCATTAGTACCACGTAAATGAAAACCACAAGCAGTTAACATGAGTGCCATTATGCTGACTATAAAATAACTTATTAAACGCTTCATATATTATGAAACTCCATTACTGATCTTTATGTTAATTAGCCACAATATTAACTAACTTACCAGGCACAACAATCACTTTACGCACAGTTACCCCTTCTATAAAGCGTTGTACTGACTGATGGCTAAGGGCAGCAGCTTCAATATCTTGTTTAGAAGCATTAGCAGATACTTCTATATTACCACGAAGTTTACCATTTACTTGAATTACTATCGTTAATACATCTTGCACTAAAGCAGACTCATCAACTTCAGGCCATGCTGCATTAATTACTGTATCGCTATGCCCCAAGACTTGCCATAAAGTGTGGCAAATATGTGGTGTAATAGGTGCTAATAACAATGTAACTGTTTCTAAACCTTCTTGAATTAAAGCACGATCAATTACTGATTCATTGGCTGCTTTCTCCAATACATTCATTAAAGTCATTACTGCTGCAATAGCTGTATTAAACTTATGGTTTTGCCCAACATCTTGACTTGCTTGCTTAATAGCTATATGAATAGCACGTCTAACCACCTTTTGCTCATCATTTAACTGTGCTACATCATATTTTTCAAGTAATCCAGCGTTAACATGCTGATAAGCCAAACGCCATACTCTACGTAAAAAACGGCTAGCTCCTTCTACCCCCGCATCTGACCATTCAAGACTCATATCTGGTGGCGAAGCAAACATCATAAATAAACGACAAGTATCAGCACCATATTGTTCAATCATGGTTTGTGGATCAACTCCATTATTGAATGATTTAGACATTTTTAACATGCCACCAATCTCAACAGGTTGTTTGTCTCCACTATAAACAGCAGATATTGCTCTACCTTTATTATCTTTCTCTACAATAACATCATTTGGACTAAAGTATGTTCTACTACCATTATCTGCGGTGCGGAAGTATGTTTCTGCCACTACCATGCCTTGCGTTAATAAATTCACCACAGGCTCATCAGAATTTACTAAACCTTCATCACGCATTAATTTATGGAAGAAACGCGTATAAAGTAAATGTAAAATAGCATGCTCAATACCACCAATGTATTGATCAACAGGTAACCAATAATCAGAAGCCTTTTTATCAACCATACCACCTGTAAAATGTGGTGAGGCATAACGAGCAATGTACCAAGAACTTTCTACGAAAGTATCCATTGTATCCGTTTCACGACGAGCAGCTTTACCACACTTAGGACAAGTTGTCTCATAAAACTCTGGCATTTTCGCTAAAGGACTACCCGTGCCATCAGGCACTATATCTTCAGGCAATACCACAGGTAATTGATCTTCAGGAACAGGCACATCACCACAACAATCACAATGCACAATAGGAATTGGACAACCCCAATAACGCTGACGGCTAATACCCCAATCTCTTAAACGATATTGAGTTCTAGCTTCTCCTAAATTTTGTGCTTGTAATGCTTTACCAATCGCTGCAAAGGCTTGCTCAAAATCTAAACCATTATATTCGCCCGAATTAATTAAAGTACCATACTCACCGTAAGCATCTTGCCAAGGAGCTGGTACTTCATCGCCTACACTGGTATGAATAACAGGTTTAATCGGTAAACTATACTTTTGTGCAAAGGCATAATCACGCTCATCATGGGCAGGTACAGCCATTACGGCACCCTCACCATAAGCCATTAATACATAGTTAGCTACCCATACATTTAACTTATCACCTGTTAACGGATGTTTAACATATAAATTTGTCGCCATCCCTTCTTTTTCTTGAGTAGCCAAATCGGCTTCTGATACACCGCCTTTTTTACATTTATCAATAAAGGCCTGCAACTCAGGATTATTCTCAGCAGCTTGAGTAGCTAATGGATGCTCAGCAGCCACAGCCACATAAGTGGCACCCATTAACGTATCAGGACGAGTAGTAAATACTTTTAACTGACCAGCATAACCTATACTTTGCTCATCATAGGGGAAACAAATCTCCATCCCCTTTGATTTACCAATCCAATTGCGTTGCATGGTTTTAACTTGCTCAGGCCAACCTGGTAAATTATCTAAATCCTCTAATAACTCTTGTGCGTACGCAGTGATACGAAAATAGTACATTGGGATTTCACGCTTCTCAACCAATGCACCAGAACGCCAACCTCGACCATCAATAACTTGCTCATTAGCCAATACTGTTTGATCAACAGGGTCCCAATTTACTGTACCATTTTTACGGTAAATAACACCTTTTTCAAACAACTTAGTGAATAACCATTGCTCCCAACGATAATAATCAGGTTTACAAGTAGTGACTTCACGCGTCCAATCTACTGCCAAACCTAAACTTTTTAATTGCTTCTTCATATAAGCAATATTTTCATAAGTCCATTTAGCAGGTGCTACTTTATTCTTCATAGCCGCATTTTCAGCAGGCATACCAAAAGCATCCCATCCCATAGGTTGCAGAACATTTTTACCTAGCATACGTTGATAACGGCTAATTACATCACCTATTGTGTAATTACGCACATGTCCCATATGCAGCTTACCACTTGGATATGGAAACATAGATAGACAATAATATTTTTCTTTATCAGCACGTTCAGTTGCTAAAAAAGATTGGTTTTTCTCCCAATATTGCTGGGCTGTTGCTTCAATTTCTTGGGGTAAATATTGTTCTTTCATCATGGTTTCAACGGATCAATTAGGATTGAGTAATAAACCTGCTAGCATACATTAGTTAGCAAAAGATAAAAAGCCAAAGCTAATGATCTCTATAAAAAAGTCCTTTGATAATAATTTCCCCTAATACTCACTAACCGTTTACTGAGCTAACAAGATCAATTTACTGCTGTTGCTTTAACTTATTTATCTCACTCACTACTCTTTCAACTGTACGCTTTAAAAAAGCCAGTGTATCTGTATCCGTAATCACACCATCTGTTACTTTTTCGCCAATATGCGTTAATGCTGCTTCTCTTAAAGGGATGATATGGCATAACATAGAGGCAAACGTCTCACGTAATTGATACTGAGCACGTACACCACCCAAATCACCTGTTGATTGAGTAATAAAATAGACTGGCTTATGTAAAAAACAACTATTAAAGGCTGGACGAGATAACCAATCCAAGGTATTTTTTAATACCCCAGGAATGCCATGATTAAACTCTGGACATACCACCAGCACTCCATCAGATTGTTGTACTAGTGCTCTTGCATCGGTTACTGCTTTAGGTAATACCTCTTTTTCTAAATCACCATTGTAATGAGGTAAAACACCAATATCTAACAACTCAAAAACAGCTTGCGGTTTAATCATTTCAACTATTGCTTTTAAAATAATTGTTGAATAAGAATCTTGGCGTAAACTACCTGAAATACCAACTAAACGCATTATATCCTCACGAATTTCTTAATTTACAAAATATAGAAATAAATAAGGGAGCTATTTGCTCCCTTATCCATAATGACGATTACAGTGGCTTGCCTCTATTACCATGTTGGCTAACAAAAGCTTGTATTTTCGCTAAATCATTAGCAAGCACTGTACAACGTTCTTCACGTTTAAATAGATCAGTTAAATGGGCAGGAAGTTCAATAGCTTTTGCCACACCTGCTTTTTCCACTGCTTCTGGGAACTTCACAGGATGAGCAGTACCTAAAGTAACCATAGGTAAAGCTAAACTACGACGACATAAACGAGCCGCTCTTACTCCAATGGCAGTATGAGGATCTAATACTTCACCTGTTTGTTTAAATACTTCTGCGATAGTTGCACAGGTTTCTTCATCAGACACTGCTAATGAATCAAATAATTTACGTGCTTCTGTCCAACGATCTTGTTCTATAGAAAGCTGACCTGTTTGCTTAAAGTTATCTAATAACTCAGCTACAGCCTTACCATTGCGACCATGCAAGTCAAACAGCAAACGCTCAAAATTAGAGGAAACCATAATATCCATCGAAGGAGATAAAGAAGGATGCAACTGATCTTTATCATAATGGTTACCTGACATAAAGCGATGCAGAATATCATTACGATTAGTCGCTACAATCAACTGATTGATTGGCAAACCCATATTACGTGCTAAATAACCCGCAAAAATATCCCCAAAGTTACCTGTAGGCACAGAGAATGCCACAGAACGTGATGGTCCACCTAGTTGTAAAGCAGCATAAAAGTAGTAAACAACCTGCGCCATAATACGCGCCCAATTAATTGAGTTTACTGCTACTAAACGAGTACCTTTTAAGAAACCTTGATCTGCAAAGCTTGCTTTAACCATTTCTTGGCAATCATCAAAATTACCTTCAATGGCAATATTATGAATATTATCACCTAAGATAGTGGTCATTTGGCGGCGTTGTACTTCTGATACGCGATTATGTGGATGCAGAATAAAAATATCTACATTCCCACAACGGCGACAACCCTCAATGGCTGCTGAACCAGTATCACCAGAAGTTGCCCCCATAATCACTACACGTTCATTACGTTTAGCTAATACATAATCTAATAAACGACCTAGTAATTGTAAGGCAAAATCTTTAAAGGCTAAGGTTGGGCCATGAAATAACTCAAGTACCCATTCATTACCTGCTAAAGGACGTAATGGGGCTACTGCCTGATGAGCAAACACGCCATAAGTTTCTTCAAGAATTTGTTTAAAATCAGCATCAGGAATACTACCCTCAACAAAAGGGCGCATGACTTTAAAAGCTAGCTCGTGATAAGGTAAACCAGCCCAACTACTAATTTCTTCTACTGTAAAGCGAGGTAAATTTTCAGGCACATATAAGCCACCATCAGAGGCTAAACCTGCTAATAAAACATCTTCAAAGTTTAATGCAGGCGCTTGCCCGCGAGTACTAATATAACGCATAGTTAATACACTTTATTAATTTAGCTGTTCAACACGAACACGTACTACTTGCCCCTCTACACCCTCTAAGGCTTCAAGTGCAGTAATCGCATCATTCATTTTTGCTTCAGTTACTTTATGGGTAAGTAAAATCATTGGGACTTTACCATCCATTTCTTCTAACTCTTTTTGCATAATAGATTCAATATTAATACCACGCTCGGAGAGGATAGTCGCCACTTGAGCCAATACACCTGGAGAATCTTTAGCTTGAATTCGTAAATAATAAGCCGTTTCACACTCAGTAATAGGTAATACAGGTACATCAGATAATGCTGATGGTTGGAATGCTAAATGAGGCACACGGTTTTCAGGGTCAGATGTCATCACTCGCACAACATCTACTAAATCAGCTACCACTGCTGAGGCTGTTGCATCCATACCTGCACCTGCACCATAGTATAATGTTGAACCTACTGCATCACCATTTACCATTACAGCATTCATTACGCCGTTTACATTAGCTAGTAATTTCTCTGCTGGGATTAATGTCGGATGTACACGTAATTCAATACCTTGTTCTGTGCGTTTTGCCACACCCAAATGTTTAATACGATAGCCTAAAGCATCTGCATACAATACATCTTCAGAGGTTAGTTTAGTAATACCTTCTGTATAGGCTTTATCAAACTGTAAAGGAATACCAAATGCAATAGACGCTAAAATAGTTAATTTATGTGCAGCATCAATACCTTCCACATCAAAGGTAGGATCAGCTTCGGCATAACCTAACTGCTGCGCTTCTTTTAATACATCAGCAAACGCACGGCCTTTTTCACGCATTTCAGTCAGGATAAAATTACCTGTACCATTAATAATACCAGCCACCCAATTAATTTGATTACCCGCCAATCCTTCACGAATTGCTTTAATAATTGGGATACCGCCAGCCACTGAAGCTTCAAAAGCAACAATAACACCTTTTTCTTCTGCCTTAGTAAAAATTTCATTACCATGTACAGCAATCAATGCTTTATTAGCAGTAACTACATGCTTACCATTTTCAATTGCTTTAAGTACTAACTCACGAGCTAAGGTATAACCGCCAATTAACTCAACAACAATATCAATTTCAGGGTTATTTACTACATCAAAAACATCTTCCGTAATAGGGGTGCTACCTGTTTGACATTGTGGGTTAATAGAGCGAGCTGCAATTTGTGCTACCTCAATATCTCTACCTGCGCGACGAGCAATCTCTTGCGCATTACGCACTAATACATTAAAAGTACCACCACCGACAGTACCCAACCCACATATGCCAACTTTTACTGGTTTCAAGCTAATACTCCCACCTATTAACAAAATTAATGCGCAACATTACGAGGCTACGCGATATTAGTCAATAATTCTTTTACAAATTCATGGATTATTTTTTGGTTGCTGCTGATCCGCTATATTCTGTCCTGTCTGCGCTATACGCACTTTGTTATAACTATTAACAATAATATAAACTCGATCACCAACACGAATAATCTGGTTAGGGTCTACCTCTTGTACAATAGAAATTAAACGACCATCTTCACCATCTTGTTTAATAATCATTTCTACGCCATCAGTACGAGTTAAGCCTTCTTCGGTTACTGTACCAATTAAACCTACAGCCACTGCACCAATCACCGCCCCTACCACAGCACCAGCCGCATCACCAAATGAATTAGCCCCACCTGAAGCACCAGCAGCACCTCCTGCAATAGCACCAGCGCCAGCACCTACACCGCTTCTCGAACCATCTATTCTAACAGGTCTCAAATTAAGAATCGTACCCAAGGTCACATTTTGTATATTACGTACTTCTTCTCTTCCATAAGTTTTACTGTCTAATTTAGGCATACAACCAGCAATACCTAACAATAATAAAAGTACTGTTAATACTGTAATATTCTGCGTAATTTTCATAACTTTTCCTAAATATGAAGAATTTCTTAATACTGTCTATATTACCTATTATGCCACAGATAATATGATACTGAAAAACTAATAGAAGCCAGTAAATACAAATAAGAGAGGTATAAGATACTTTATAAAATGATGACTAACTATCGTTCTTATTCATTTTACATTGAAATACAATCGATTTCTTTAGAGATAACACTAACCCCTTAACTACTCTTCTATTAGTGTTACCCCTAAGAAACCAAAATCAATGATGATTATAAATTATTCTCGATATACTCTTGTACATCTCTATCAGCATAAGAATTGTCGTACGCAATACCTAAAAACTCCATTGATTTAGCTGCTGATTGTACACAACTAATTTTTACTTTAAATCTATCTGTTTATTTTTAGCAGTTCACTAAAACTTATCTTATATCATAGTAAACTAATATTAATTTAGACTTAAAACAACAAATATTTTATATAGCCACTGTTATTTCTTGTTTTTTAGGAATGGAATAAAATACGATGAATAAGATATTAATTTTATTGATATATTCTATTTTAATTTTTAATAACACCTCTATTTACACTCTTATTCTATATTTTATCTATTTAATAAAGGCCATTAATTTAGTAATAGTATTATTATTTTTTAACTACAAATAGCAAATTTTAATTTTTAATTTCGCAGGTATAAAAAAATCCCTAATTTCAAAAGTTGTTTACCTTAACATCTATTTAACTATAAGTCTTGTTAATCAATAACTTTCATAAAATAGCTTATTGAAAAATGTTTACATTAATGTTTACTTTGTTGTTAAGGCGGGTTACTTCTGGGTTACTCTTTTTTATGGACTCAGATAATTCAAAATATTTCTATAACTAACTTGATCTATAGCGACTTGATAAACAACTTATAATTATTGTTTTGCTTTATTGGCTAAAGCTACTTGATTGCATTGTTCTAATTGTTCGTCTGTTAGCTTGACTAGGTCGCGTTTTCTTTGTTCACCTATAATAATATTAAGGGCTGTCGGTTGTTGCGTAGTTGGATGTGGCTCTGGTTTATTTCCGTAAACTCTAGGCTTTAATTTAGAAGCTATCCACATCCTAGTTTGTATCTGTAGTTTAGCCTTAGTTAATGCGCCACCTGTGCAATAACACAGCAAGTAGTTTAAAAAGAGGGTTATATTAGCAAATCACTATTTTTATTAAATTATGGTTACTGTAACAGGTGCTTTTTTATGGACTGACAAAATTATATAAGTGTTATTTGCTCGCGCATGAGGGTGGTTACTCTCTGGTCACTTTTCGCGCGTTGGGAGAGTCTTTTTTGGTTCTCTAAATAAAAAACTTTAAATTATAAGAATATTATTCTTACATTAATATAAAGAATTTTCTTATTTTTAGAAAATTCTTTATATAAGTATTAAAAATCTTAAAAAGCCTACCTAGTGACTAATTGCAAGACTTCATATCATAAAATTATTTATGGTTAGCTACAGGTCCACAGCCACCAATTACTTTAGAGATAGATACATCTGGGTGCAGGAAATAATCATAACTACAATTTCTTTCATTATTATAAACATGGCCAGTACAACCAGAAAGAAAAGCGACAATAGAAGTGACAGCAATTAGTTTAATAAAATGTTTCATAACATTAATCCTTAGTATATAAATCATTAAATATAAAAATATGGGTTATCTATCCCCAAGTTAATATTAGCACGTCGCTAATAATCATAAAAAAATATCTCTGTTTTTCAGATTTAACAAATATGATTTTCCTTGTGTAAGGGTAGTTACTATCTAGCCACCTTGTCTATTAAATAGAATAAATTATATGTGTGCATGGGGGTGGTTCTCGTGGTTCTTTTTTGTTCTCTCAATAAAAAAACTTTAGCCCATAATAAATACAAACTAAAGTTATAAGCTTATGTCTATCAAATATAAAAAATGGTTAACTATATTTAACGAGTACAATAATAATATTATTGATTCTGTTTATTAATTAGCTAATAGGCTAATTGTTTTATCTGGCTAGCTAGGATTGTTATTGTTAATTTTTAACCAGTAATAGCTCGATTTCGCGATATTAGTCACTATAACAGGAGCTTTGTGTACTAACCCTATTAAATCAAACTGATCTATTAATCTATGTTGTAGTAGATAATCAGGGGTAACATTAAGTATATCAGCCATTTGATTAAGCCATGTTTGCTGTTGTATGGTTAGTTCGGTTAATTAGAGTAATTTCAGGACATCTTGAGAGTACACCAACAATTCACTTTTTATAATGTCCTTATGCTGTTTTATATGGTTGGCTATTTCTTTCGTCACTAGATGAGTATGTGCAATATAAAAGGGCAATAGTTAAGGCGTTTAATAGAAGATTTTTTGTAATACAGTTTGTATTTGCATTTATTTAAGTATGCTTAAATTTTTAGTTATTTTTATACGACTAAATTTGTATTTTTAGTTGCATTTCTGCGCCACACTCAATATTTTAGATAGAGCTTATCTTTGTTGTGGGACAGGGGTTAAATAGGTACGTTTAATACATAACATTGATTCTTTTTTGCTTTAGCAAGAAAAAATGATATTAAAAATCCCCTGACTAATTCTAGAAAGGGGCTTCATTTTTAAGGATTATAAACTAACTGGCTGTCAACCATCGTACCAATATATTGGCCTCTGTATATCTCACTATTTGACCACTCTATGTCTGAAGGCAACCCGATAAGTTTTACCATATGGTTTACTGAACGAGCCTTAAACTTTAATCCACCAGCTTTATTATCAATTATTGTTAAACTTTTTGTATCATCAGCAAAATATCCTAAAAAATTTGCTAATATTAAGGGTTGAAAATTAGTTTGCCCTTCTGGAAACTCAAACTCTATATGAGAAAGCTCATGATATTCTGTATATTCAGATAATCCCGTAGTGATTAAAAGCTTAACTCCAGAAGGAACAGGTTTGGTAGTGGAAAAACAAAAACTTATATCATAATTAATATAATCATTTAACCCCCAGTTGGTTAAACCATATTGAGTTTTTCCTTGATATATTTCAGTAAAGATATTATTAACATCTAATGGTCCTACAGAGGAATAGGTTCGTGCAGAATTATTACTACTAGCAATATATAAATTATTAGGCGCTCTATTACCATTTGCCATTTTTAAATCTCCTTTGTTGTTTAATGGAGATTACATTATAATTAGCATAAGCTTTTGATTCTTCTTGCTTTAACAAGAACAATAGACATAAAAAAACCAACAATTAAGTTGTGTTTTCTTAGTAAGAATTTTGAATTATAGTAATATTATTTTAATGTCAGTTTTTTTCACGCTCTTAAACAATGATAGAAAAAGCCCTTATTTTGTAAACATTACCGTTATAATTAAAGGAGCACAATGATTACATTGTAAGGTATAGGTAAAAAGCGTTATTTTGTAAGGTTTGCAAATTTGGCTTTTTCTCTTTTTTTACTGGCTTCTTTTAAAGTAACCTCTGGATAATTGCCAAAAGTTAACTCATTTTCACGCTTATCAGGTCGTTTAGATTTTAACCGCCAACTTCTAATACCGTTTTTCTTAACTAATAAGAATAGGCCACTACCATCAAATAATTTATAGGGTTTATCTTATGGTTTTGCAGTATTAACTTTGTTGTCTGTTAGAGGGGTTATTAATCTAGCCATGATTTAACCTATAGTAAAATTAATTTAATATTTACACCCCTACTTATACCCCTATTTTGATTAGCCATCCATAGATAAATGAAAATTTATCATTGTACATAATTCTATATTTACAAATACTTAGATAATATATTTATATCAATATGGATGTGTGTAAACCATAAATTGATTTTTAGGAATTAAATCAACACACCAATTAGTTATTGCATAATTTAAAATTTGTTGTGGTGTTTCTTTATATAAGTTTGTTTCTACAGGTTGACCTAAAACTTCTAGCGCTGTTATTAACAACTTACTAGCTTCTACTATAGGTAGAATAGGTGAACACTGTGTTTTACTTAACTTATGGCCATTTACATCTAACAATATGGGAACATGTAAATACTTTGGCATAGAAAACCCTAGTAGTTCTTGTAAGTAAAGCTGCCTAGGCGTTGAATCTAATAGGTCTGCACCCCTCACAATATCAGTAATCCCTTGTTCAGAGTCATCTAGCACTACCGCTAACTGATAAGCAAAAAAACCATCTCGACGCTTAATAATAAAATCCCCAACTTCTTGCCCCAAATGCTGAGAGAAATTACCTTGCACACGATCAATAAACTGATAAATTAACTCTGGTACACGAATTCTAATAGCGGCGTCTAAACGAGGCTTTAATGCATCACGACAAAAATTTGGATAAATTGAATAGTTTTCTAATTGTTTTCTTGAACAGGTACAAGCATAAGCTAGTCCATTATTAAATAGCTTATCTATTACCAACTCATAATCAGCCAAACGACTGCTTTGGTATAAAATTTCACCATCCCATTCAAAACCATAAGCTTCTAAAGTGCGTAGAATATTTTCCGTAGCACCTACCACTTCCCTAGGAGGATCAATATCTTCAATACGAATAAGCCATTTGCCATTTGCTGCTTTAGCATCCAAGTAAGAAGCCAAAGCAGCAACTAATGATCCTAAATGCAAACCCCCACTAGGAGTGGGGGCAAAGCGACCAATATAAGGCTTAGGCATAGCTAACAAAGGATAACAAAAATACTATAGACCTGTTTGCTTCTCTTTTATCTCTGCTAATGTTTTACAATCAATGCAAAGTGTTGCTGTTGGACGCGCTTCTAAGCGGCGAATACCAATCTCAACACCACAAGAATCACACCATCCATAATTATTTTCTGCAATCAATTGTAACGTATCATCAATTTTCTTGATTAATTTACGCTCTCTATCACGAGTTCGTAGTTCCAAACTAAACTCTTCTTCTTGAGTTGCTCTATCTGCTGGATCTGGAAAATTAGCAGCATCATCCTGCATATGCTCAACTGTACGAGTCATATCCTCTACTAGCTCTGCGCGCCATTTTTTAAGAATCCCTGCAAAATGTTCGCGCATTGCTTCGCTCATGTATTCTTCACCTTTCTTTTCTTTATAAGGTGTGAATCCTTGACCGATAGTTTCTTCAGAACCTTTCTTTTCTGGAGTTTTTTTAGCCTTAGCCACTGCTTTTCCCTCTTTTTAAAACAAACCACTTAAAGGATATTAAACCTTTATTAATAAGCTTTAATAAAAATTTGACGGCGCAAATTATCAGATAGTGAGAAACTAATCTAGTACTACTTTAGTCTTTCTCTATCATTTAACCCATTAAATTAAAAAATTTATGCAGTAACGCAAAAATAATTAACTTAATATCATTAATCCTAGCATTAATCAACAATCAAAATAACTTGTACAATATAATATTTCCTAAAATACTACAAGGTAAAATGTACAAAGTTTAGTGAATAGTTCCTTACAAAAAAGAATAAGTGATATAACAATTAGTATTGACTTAATTATTTCTTAATTTTGTTATCATATAATATTTAATCAAGGATATAACAAGGCATTTACCCTTATGAATAAGACTTTCACTAAACGTAGTGAATCTATTGAGCCCTTTCAAGTCATGGCTTTATTAGCTAGGGCAAATGAATTACAAGCTGAAGGTAAGCAAGTAATACATTTAGAAATTGGTGAACCAGACTTCACCACAGCTGAGCCAATTTTAGAAGCTGCCAAAGCGGCTATTGATGCGGGCTATACACAGTACACACCTGCACTTGGCTTACCTGCGTTACGTAAAGAAATAGCTAAACTCTATAAAATACGCTATAACCTTGATATAGACTACAAACGTATTTTAATTACCCCTGGTGGTTCTGGTGCCCTACTATTAGTCAGTGGTTTACTGGTCGAAGCTGGTCAGCACTTGCTAATGGCTGACCCTGGTTACCCCTGCAACCGAAATTTTTTAAGGTTGGTAGAGGCCGATGCAAAAATGATCCCCACAGATCATACTAGCAATTACCAACTAACCCCTAAACTACTAGAACAACATTGGGACAACAATACAGCAGGTATTTTAGTTGCCTCACCTGCTAATCCAACAGGCACTATTTTAAATAAAGATGAATTAGCAGCACTTGCCAAAACTTGCCAACAACATCAAGGTTATTTTATTTCAGATGAAATTTACCATGGTTTAACCTATGGCGTAGAGGCACCTAGTGCTTTAGAAGTAGATGATAACGCTTATATTCTTAACAGTTTCTCCAAATACTATGGAATGACTGGCTGGCGTTTAGGTTGGTTAGTAGCTCCACTAGAAGCTGTAGATAGCTTAGAAAAATTTGCACAAAACGTTTATATCAGTGCTACTAGTGTTTCTCAATACGCTGCATTAGCTTGTTTTAAACCCGAAACACAAACTATTTTAGAGGCACGTCGAGCAGAATTTGCCAAGCGTCGTGACTTTTTATTACCTGCTTTAACAGAGCTAGGTTTTAAAATTAAAACTAAACCTGATGGTGCATTCTATCTTTATGCTGATGTTTCAGCCTTTACTGATGATGCTTATAAATTCTGTTATTACTTTTTAGAAAATCAACATGTTGCTTTTACACCTGGATTAGATTTTGGTAACTATCACTCTAATCAACATGTGCGCTTCGCTTATACCCAAAGTTTGCCTGTATTAGAAGAAGCTGTTAACCGTATCGCTCGTGGCCTACAAAACTGGCAAGGTTAAACAATGCAATTTGATCCCCCTTTAGAAGAAGCAATACTTATTAAACGTTATAAACGTTTTTTAGCAGATATTAAAACTGCAACCGGTGAAATATTAACTATTCATTGCCCAAACACTGGTTCTATGCTTAATTGTATGAGTGAAGGTTGCCGCATTTGGTTTAGTCGCTCAACAGATCCTAAACGTAAATCAGCAGGTTCATGGACACTATCTGAAACACCACAAGGTAGGCTTGCATGTGTTAATACACATTTAGCTAATAAGCTAGTAGAAGAAGCCCTACAGCGAGGTGTTATTAAGGAATTACTAGGGTTTAATCAACTACGTCGTGAAGTCAAATACGGTCAAGAAAATTCTCGTATAGATTTTTGTCTAGATTATCCTAATAAAACCACTACTTATTTAGAAGTTAAGAGTGTCACTCTTGGGTATGATAATAGTGATATCGCAGCCTTTCCGGATGCGGTAACTAGTAGAGGTAGTAAGCACCTTAGAGAGTTAGCCGAATTGGCAAAACAAGGAACCAATACTGTTCTTCTTTACTGTGTTAATTTAACTAATATTTCTGCTGTCAGAGCATGTAAAGAAATTGATGCAAACTATGCTAAAACACTGCAATTAGCTCATCAAGCAGGAGTAAAAATTTTAGCTTATAGTTGTAATATTACTCCACAAGAAATTGCAGTTACAAAATCTATAGAGGTTATTTTAGATAGTTAAAAGTGAACATGTTTATAATTAAAAATAATTGTTATTTTAAGCAGTTGTTTTCTACTATAAAATTAACTAACTTATTAAAGTTTAATAAGTTGCTAACAACGATAAATTATTTCTGGTTTGAGTTTTTACTATGAGTTATCAACACCAATATATTGATGGTACAACTATTCATTTTGCTGTAGGCAAAGTGGTATGTGTAGGGCGCAATTATGCAGAACATGCAAAGGAATTAAACAACCCAATACCTACTGAGCCTATTTTATTTATTAAACCAGCTACATCTATTGTCAGCAGTAATGGCGGTTTTACCATTCCACACCATCGTGGCGCTGTCCACTATGAAGCTGAAATTGCGGTACTCATTGGTAAACAACTTGCTGGCTCTGTTAGTCAAACAGATGTAATTGAAGCCATAGCTGGTTTTGCACCTGCCTTAGATCTAACACTACGCGATGTGCAGGCAAAACTTAAAGAAAAGGGCTTACCTTGGGAAATATCTAAAGGTTTTGATGGTGCCTGTGTATTAACACCATTTGTTCCTGCGAGTAATTATCCTAACCTAACAGATATCGATATCCGTTTAACTATTAATGGAAATATTTGTCAACAAGGTAATAGTAGCGAAATGCTCACACCTATTGTGGAACTTATTCAATATATTGCTAATAATTTTACCTTATTACCAGGTGATGTTGTATTAACAGGTACACCAAAAGGTGTTGGCCCTTTAAATACAGGTGATAGATTAGTGATGGAACTACCTGAACACTGTCATTTTGTATCTGAGGTTATTTAAGCTCTCATTGATGAGAAGGTATTTAAATTGGCTAAATTTTTTACTAAAAAAATAACTATCTTTATAGTTATTCTACTATTGTTAATTATCTCACTTTATTTTGTTAATCAAAAACTTCGTGTTTATGACCGTGTTGCATACAGTATTAAAGAATGGCGCCATGCTAATGAATGGAAAAATAAATCCCTGTGGCTGCCAGATTATAAAGTTATCATAGAAGCAAAACCTATCAAAACTATTGATAACAATCTATCAGGTCTAACATGGAACCATGACACAAGAACGCTATTTGCCGTTGTCAATAATCCACAACAAATAATTGAACTATCCACCACAGGTGAATTATTACGTAGTATAAAACTAACAGGTTTTGGTGATCCTGAAGCAGTTGAATACATAGGAGATGAACGCTTTATTGTAGCCGACGAAAGAAGGCAAAAACTTATTAAAGTGATTATTACACCTACTACCACTGAAATTAACACGGAGGGCCTACAACAACTTACACTTGGTATGGGCTTAACTGACAACAAGGGAATTGAAGGGCTAGCTTGGGACTCTGCAAATAAAAAGCTTTATGCTGCTAAAGAACGTGACCCTATCCACATCTATGAAGTAACTGGTTTCCCACAAAAACCTAATACAACCATGGATATAGAAGTAGGCAATAACCCTAACCGTGATCAACGTTTGTTTGTTCGTGATGTATCCAGTTTAGACTTCAATCAACAATATCAACATCTATTAGTACTATCTGATGAATCTAAATTAATTGTTGAGATTGATAAAAAAGGACGCCCTATTAGTAGCCTATCATTAAGATTCGCAAAAGGACTCACTAAATCGATACCACAAGCTGAAGGTATAGCAATGGATGATGAAAACAATCTTTATTTAGTGAGTGAGCCTAATCTATTTTATGTGTTTAAGAAAAAGACCAGTGACTAATTAGTCACTGGTTGTTCTATTGCCTGATGTTGCAATTGTGCAGATAATGTTCTAATACGTATTAGTTGCCTACAAATTAACGCTAATTCTGTTAGTACTAGTTTTAAATTATCATCCATTTCTTCGGGTAATTGTTCTAATTCTTTAGCTAATGACTCCTCTGTCTCACTCTTTAATTTAACAGGCTTTTTCAATAAAAGATCATTGGCTATTTCATCTAAGTCATCTGCAATGGTAGATATCACTCTTTCTAGTAAAGCATCTGTTTCAGTATCATCCTGCAATGTTTCTCGATGTGCACCTAAGGCTGATAAGTAACTTAGCACGGTATGAGAAACCACTAGAAAGCGAAAACCTGCATCGGCATCTTTTCTAAAGTAGCCAGGCTCTAATAACATACTGGCTAATGCACTTGATAAGGCAGCATCTGCATTATGGGCATTACGACGGGCAACTCGATAATCTAAATCATCTTCCTTGCCTGTCTCATATTGGCGCATAATTTCGCGTAAATAACGACTGCTAGTACTTAAGGTATTAGCTAAAACTCTATTTAATTGTCTACCCTGCCAATCAGGTAAAATTAAAAACACCGCAAAACCTGCAATAGCACAACCAATAAATGTATCCAATAAGCGTGGCATAATCATGGTAAAGGCTGAGCTACCCATTTGATTAAAACAACACAAAATCATTAATGTAATAAAAGCTGTCGATAACGTATAACGACTTACTCGATAAGCAAAGAATAAAACCCCTGCGATAATAGTAATAATCGATTCCACAATTAAACTAGGGAACAATGTAATCAATGCCCAACCACTTACCACCCCAATAACTGTACCTATCATCCGTTGCACTAGACGCACTCTTGTTGCACCATAACTTGGTCTACAAACAAATAGTGTTGTCAGTAAAATCCAAAAACCATATTCAGCATTTAATAAATGCATTAACCCATAACCCACAGAAAGAGCAATGGCTATACGTACAGCATGACGAAATGTTAATGAAGTAAAAGAAAGATTTTGTTTTAAACGAATAAATGCTTCTTTAAAAGTATGTACTTCTCGATCAAATAAACTAATATCTTGATGGGTTAATGCATCAGGGTTTTTAGCATCCACTAACTTTTGCTCTAACACGGTTAAATTTTGTGCTAAAGCACGTACTGAGCGTAATAATCTTCTATTGGTTTCTGGCTGTTGTTTCACATAATCAATAGATTTTTTTAAGTCCTCTAAAGCTTCTGTACTTTCACTGTAAGCAAAGGGTTCCTTTAAACGAATGGCTTTAGCTAATAACTGACAAGCCCTACCTTGATGGTGTAACAATAACTGACAACGAAATAATACATCACTATGAAAAAATGCTTCACTTAACGCATCATAAGGATAATGCGATGAACTTGCTCGCTCATGAATATCCTGAGCAATAAAGTAAAGTTTTAAATAACGGCTTACCTGAGGATTATGACGGCTACCTTTCATTCTATTTAATATGGTTTCTTTTGCCACATTAAGGGCAGCTACTACCTTGCCATTTTGTTTAGCTAAAGCTAATCTCCTTTCCTCAATATCTAAGCGCCTAACGGGCTCTATCAAAGTTGCTTTAATTCTTAGATATTCACCCAACTCATAAAATAAACTCGCTAATGCATATAGCACAGGTTGATGAGCAAATAGAAAACTCCAAACAACCGATAACACTCCATACCATGCAGCACCAACGATTAATGCGATACTATCACGCCAAATATGTGGATTATTCATCTCAATATGTTGGCTAACACTAATCATAGTATAAATAGAAAGAATTAATGTCGCCATGCCAATGGTACTGTAACGACTACCAATAGCACCCAACAAGGTGAGAAAAAAAGCAGAGGTAGCAAGACCTACAGCAAATAACCATGGATAAGGGAATAAGATAGTAACAGAGGCAGATGTAATACTAAAACAGACTAATGTTACAATAAGAGCCTTTAATCTTCCCTGCCAATTATCATCAGTCTCCGCTAAAGCACTTGCAATAATACCTAAAAATAAAGGTACTAATAATGATAATTCATCTCGCCACCAACATACTGCCATTACTCCTGTTAAAGCAATAAATACCCTTATACTATAAGCAACCCGCTCTAGCGACCATAAATTATAGAGTGTATTTGTTAACGAACGACTGCCCGCCATTATTAATTAAAACCTCAATCTGTTTTTTCTGATGTTATATCGCTATATAATAAACTAAATCCATGCATACATTTTAAGATTGTTATAGCATACAGCCTTTATTCAGCTTAGCCTATTAGCTATTCTATTAATATTAAGTGATTTATAATAATCCTTATTTATGGCTAATTTATGACAACCAATACTGATCAACCTGTTATTGCTATTATTGGCGGAGGGCCTGCTGGCCTTATAGCGGCTGAAGTTATTAGTCAGCAAGGTTTTAGTGTGCATATTTTTGATCGTATGCCTTCAGTAGGTAGAAAGTTTTTATTAGCAGGTATTGGTGGTTTAAATATCACTCACTCCGAACCTTTTAATCAATTTAGTCAACGTTATATCCCTACTAACAGTCTAACACCCTATCTACAAAAATTTAGTACAGAACAGTTGCTAAGATGGTGCCATGGTCTAGGTATTGAAACCTTTATTGGCAGTTCAGGACGTATTTTCCCCAAAGAAATGAAGGCAGCGCCCCTATTACGAGCATGGCTAAAACGTTTACGAGAACAAGGTATACAATTCTATACGCGACATACTTGGCAAGGTTGGGATAGGGAAAATAATCTTATTTTTACTACCCCTGCAGGTATCAAAAAACTCACTGCTAATGCTACTTTATTAGCCTTAGGTGGTGCTAGTTATCCTAGACTAGGAACAGATGGCCAATGGTTAAGCTATTTACAACAAAGACAAATTAATTGTTCTGCTTGGCAACCATCAAACTGTGGATTCGAAGTTAAAGGTTGGTCTAGTATTTTTAAAGAAAAATATGCAGGCTCGCCAGTTAAACAAGTCACCTGTTCTTTTATAGATGCACAAGGAAAACAGCAGCAACAGCTTGGTGAATTATTAATTAGCCAATACGGTGTAGAAGGCAGTGCCATTTATGCTTTATCTACTCCGCTACGAGAAACCATTAATAAACAAGGTAGTGTTACCCTATACCTTGATTTATTTCCTCAAACCTCTTTAGAAAAGCTACAACAGCAACTAAGTAAAACGCAAGGTAGCCAATCTATTAGCAATTTTCTACGTAAGCAAATTAACCTTAAAGATATTAAAATGGGCTTAGTAAGGGAATTAGCTCCACAAGCCTTACAAAATTTAGCTAATCTACCCAAACTATTAAAAACTTTACCTATCATTTTAACCAAACCTAGACCCCTAGCAGAAGCTATCAGTTCTGCTGGCGGTGTTTGCTTTGATGAGTTGACCAATAATTTGATGTTAAAGAAACTGCCCAGTGTGTTCTGTGCTGGAGAAATGCTTGATTGGGAAGCACCAACAGGCGGTTATTTATTAACAGGCTGTTTTGCCACAGGCTATGCCGCTGGCTTAGGGATTATTGATTACCTTTCGGTAATATAGCAGGTACCTCTCTCCATTCACCTTGAGCCAATCCATCTAATGTCCAGTCACCTATTTTCACTCGTACTAAACGTAAGGTAGGTAATCCTACTGCTGCTGTCATACGTCGTACTTGTCGATTACGCCCTTCTCGTATGGTTAAAGCTAACCAATGGGTAGGTATAGTTTTACGAAATCTTACTGGTGGATCACGCTCCCACAAATCAGGCTCATCAATCAATTTAACTTGTGCAGGCAATGTTAAACCATCTTTCAACTCTACCCCTTTTCGCAACTGCTCTAGTTGTTGTTCAGTAGGTGTCCCTTCTACTTGTACCCAATAGGTTTTAGGTAATTTAAATTTAGGATCAGCAATTTTAGCCTGTAATTTTCCATCATTAGTTAATAGTAATAACCCTTCACTATCTCGATCTAATCGGCCTGCAGGATAAACACCTTTAACATTAATAAAATCCTTTAAGGTTTTTCTACCCTGCTCATCAGTAAACTGGGTGAGAACATCAAAAGGCTTATTAAACAGCAATAACTTGCTAGGCTCTGCTGCAACCAGCTTTTTTTGAAAGTTCTTTTTATAACTAGAATGACGAAATACAGCCATAGGAGAATTTATATATGTAATTAATTAGCTATAAATAATACCATACAAAAGCTACTTTATTATTTAACAATAGCGTCAATTACATTGTATAGATTTTTGTGCGTACTTGATTAGGGGTAACACCAAATTGTTTTTTAAAGGCAGTACTAAAATTAGCAGCACCACTATAACCTGCCAACAAAGCAGCTTCTAATACATTAACTTGATTATTTTCTAATGCGTTTTTTGCTTCAGTAAGCTTGCGACAACGTAAATATTCAAATACTGTCATACCCATCATATTACGGAAATTACGTTGCAATGTATTAGTATTAGTACCCACTTGTTGAGCAATAAAATCTAATGATAAATCTTTTACCTCTATCGTGTTTTCCAATAACTCTAATACTTTGTTAATTCGTTTCTTTTCATAGGGATGAATCTTTGTAGTATTGGTTACTAAACTTTGCTGCTCGGTTAGCATCATTAATGCTTCACTCACCATTTCTAATGTTAATCCCTCAACATATAAGTTTCTTAAAAAGGGTGAATAATCAGGTGGATTTAAAATTTTTTCAGCAATAACTTGCATATGCTTAGATACTAGATGTCGTTCAACCTTTAGATGTTGTTGAGAAAATTGAATAACCTTTTTATACCCTTCTAAACCTTCAAAACCACCTTTCTCTAACCAGCTAGGATCTATTCCCACCACTACTTTACGTAAATAACGACCTTCTTGCGCCTCTCTAGTAAATAACTCTTTGCGATCTACAGAAATTAATACTGCCTCAGGCACTATTGTTTTCTGTTGCTTATGTTTAACGCCTAAAGTAACTTTTCGCTCTCCATAGCAAACATCACATTGACCATTCAAAAACAACATAAAACCAATTCTTGGTTTAAGCTCAGCTTGTGTTTTTAAATTGTGAGCATCATAGCCATCTGATGTATGTAAAGTTAAACCATCACGTAACTTGATAAGGTTAAAGTTGCCTTTGAAGATATGGTTATCTGTACATTGTTGTTTATCAATAACGTGACATTTTCGCCCTACTACTTGAGTAAGTTTAGCAAGTTGATTACGGTCGACCATAGTATCTGAGTGAGAAAGCATTATAAATATACCTACCACCACAACTAACTAATTCGTTAATTGTGTTTTTTGCAAAACAATTTGTCGTTTACGCAAAATAAAGAAAAAGAAAAATAAGCAACAATATGCCCAATATTATATGATAATAATTCTCATTTTCATAAAGTTTTTTGGAGTATTTATGACTTTAAACAGCCTTAACTCAAATAAAAGTAAATTTAAAGCAATTGCTTTATCATTATTTACTCTTTTAACAGGCTGTTACACTCATACAATCCTTGCTAACTCTAATAATCAACAAGCAACATTTACAAGTACAGCTCAACAAATAACCCTACACTCATCTATCACTAATAAAGATTATCTTATTTATATTGCATCCCCTCAACAAGCTGCACCTAGCACTGGCTATCCTATTATCTACTTGCTCGATGGACACTTAACTTTTTCTCGTGCAGAAAGCCTAGCCAATAATTTAATAGAACAAGGGATTATAAAACCAATAGTAATAGTTGCTATTGATTATCAAGAGCAATGGCTAACATTCCGCGCCCAAGATTACACGCCACCCCATAATTCAACTATCACTAATGATCCATTTATTAAAGGGGAAGAAAATGGTGGTGGTGCTGAAAAGTTTCTAAAATTTATCACCACAGAATTAAAACCGTTAATTGAGCAAAAATATAATATAGATAGCCAACAACAAGCTTTATTTGGTCATTCTTATGGTGGTCTATTTACTTTATTTACCAGTTTTACTAAGCCAGAAAGCTTTCAATACTACTACGCTGCAAGCCCTTCAATCTGGTGGGATAATAAAGCCATTATCCGAGAATCAAGTCACTTTATTAATAGCCAGAAAACATATAACAAACCACCACAACTTATTATCAGTGTTGGCGGCTTAGAACAAACAGTTCCTACTAATAGTCCAGCGGCAAGAAAAGAAAAACTTGTTAAAAGAAACCAAGTAACTAATGCCAAAGAATTAGCAAATCTTCTAAGCAAAGATGCTTCTACAAAGTTACACACCCGTTTCTTTATTTTTCCTGAACAAAATCATGGTGCTGTAATTCCATTTGCCATTCAACAGGCTCTAACCAGTTTTTTTAGTAATCCACCATCACATCATTAAGCATTAATTTGAAGAGGTAACACACTCATGAAGTGTCGTAAGTTTGTAACTAGGCAGAATTTATTATTTCTATTAGTAACTAGTATTTGCCTACCAGTATTGGCACAAATCCAAATTACAGAAGAGCAAGACAATGCTATTCAACTTGATACCTTAGAAGTTTTAGGTACAGCCCAAGAAGAACTAAAACAAGCACCTGGTGTTTCTATTATTACTGCTGAAGATATTCGCAAAAGTCCGCCTGTTAATGATATTTCTGAAATCTTACGTAAACAACCTGGTGTTAACTTAACAGGTAACAGCGGTTCTGGTGCAAGGGGTAACAATCGACAAGTTGATATCCGTGGCATGGGGCCAGAAAACACCTTAATTTTAGTGGATGGTAAACCTATATCCTCTAAAAACTCAGTACGTTATGGTTGGCGTGGTGACCGAGATACGAGAGGTGATACTAACTGGGTACCAGCAGATCAAATTGAACGCATTGAAATTTTACGTGGTCCTGCTGCTGCACGTTATGGTTCAGGTGCCGCAGGTGGTGTTATCAATATCATTACTAAAGGTACAACTCAAGAACATCATGGCAACGTCACCATATATAGAAATATGCCTCAACATAAAAGTGAGGGGGTAACCAAACGTATTGATTTTGGTTTAAGTGGTCCCCTTGCTGATAATCTATCCTATCGTATCTATGGCAATCTTAATAAAACGGATGCAGATGATAAGGATATTAATAAAAATCATACTATTGGTAACTTTGCAACAGCAGGTCGTGAAGGTGTTCGTAATAAAGACATTAATGGCCTAATTAAATGGCAATTTACTCCTGAACAATCATTAGAATTTGAAGCAGGTTTCAGTCGACAAGGTAATATTTATGCAGGTGATAGTATGAATAACTCTTCTGCTGCTGCATTACAAGCTTTTCGTGACCCATGGATTGGTCGTGAAACAAACATAATATATCGTGAAAACTTTGCAATTACTCACCGTGGTAAATGGGATAACTTATCCTCTATGAGTTTTTTCCAATATGAAAAAACACGTAATAGACGATTGCAAGAAGGCTTAGCAGGTGGTCCTGAAGGTAATATTAACAGTAACGATTTTGGAACTATTAGTCTACGTAGTTTAACAGGCCATAGTGAAGTTAATATTCCCTTTTATGCTGTATTTGATCAAGTAGTAACTTTAGGTACAGAATGGAATGAACAAAAAATGGATGATCCATTCTCTAATACCCAAACAGTAACAGAAGGAGGAAGCATTCCTAGTATTACTGGTACTAACCGTAATACTAAGTCTTCTGCTACTATCAGTTCATTATTTGTAGAAAACAATATTGAATTAAGACCAGGTACTATCGTAACTCCAGGCCTTAGATACGATCATCACACTACAACGGGTAGCAACTGGAGCCCTGCTCTAAATATTTCTCAAGACTTAACGGATACTGTTACCTTAAAAGCAGGTATTGCTCATGCTTATAAAGCACCTAATCTGTATCAAACTAACCCTAACTATTTACTCTATAGTCGTGGTAATGGTTGTTGGGGAGCAGGTGGTAGTTGTTACTTAATGGGTAATAAAAACCTTAAAGCAGAAACCAGTGTTAATAAAGAATTAGGTATTGAATACAAACAAGATGGTTGGATCGCAGGTATTACATGGTTCCGTAACGATTATAAAAACAAGATCGAAGCAGGCCAAGGTATTATTGGTACAGCAACTGGTGGAACAGGCTCTTATGTTAACTCAGATATTTTCCAATGGGATAATGTACCTAAAGCAGTGGTTGAAGGGTTAGAAGGTAATTTAACCATTCCATTACACTATGATTTAACATGGACAAACAATTTCACCTATATGTTACAGTCCAAAAATAAAACAACAGGTGAGCCATTGTCTATTATTCCAGAGTTTACTATCAACTCTACAATGGACTGGCAAGCTACTGACGCACTATCATTACAAACTACAGCAACATGGTATGGCAGACAAACACCACCTAAATATGATTATCAAGGAAAACCTGTTAGTAAAGATGGCAAACGAGAAATATCACCTTATGTTTTAGTAGGCTTCTCAGGATCTTATGAATTTACTAAAAACTTACGAGTAACCCTAGGTGTTAATAATATCTTTGATAAACGTTTATACCGTGAGGGTAATAGTAAAGATGCTGGTGCTTATACTTATAATGAGCCAGGTAGAACGTTATATACCTCGATTACTGCATCCTTCTAATATTCATTTACTAAACACAAAAAAGGCACCTATTGGTGCCTTTTTTGTGTTTAGTACCATTGACCAAAACGACGGATATAAATGACCTTCATCGTTTGTGCAACCAAGCAATAGCACACTAAAGTACCTACTAACCAAGGGAAGTATTCCCATGGTAATGGTTGTAATCCAACCATGGCACCTAATGGTGAGAATGGGATATAAATACCTATCGCCATTACTAAACCAGTCATTAATAAAACAGGTAAAGCAGCTGTGCTTTGTACAAAAGGAATCTTTTGAGTACGTAACATATGTACTACTAAGGTTTGCGATAATAATCCCTCAATAAACCAACCTGATTGGAATAAAGATTGTAACTCTGGTGTATTAGCGGCAAACACATACCACATTAAAGCAAAGGTAGTAATATCAAAAATAGAGGACGTTGGGCCAATCCATAGCATAAAACGACCAATATTTTTAGCATCCCATTTGCGTGGTTTACGTAAAAACTCCTTATCCATTTTATCCCAAGGTAATGATAACTGAGAGATATCATACATTAAGTTTTGAATGAGCAAGTGGATAGCCAACATAGGTAAGAAAGGTAAAAAAGCACTGGCCACTAATACAGAAAAAACATTACCAAAATTAGAGCTAGCCGTCATATTAAGGTACTTCATGATATTACCAAAGGTCTCTCTGCCTTTAATAACCCCCTCTTCTAACACCATTAAACTCTTTTCTAATAAAATAATATCCGCTGATTCTTTAGCAATATCAGTACCTGTATCTACTGAAATCCCCACATCTGCATCACGTAATGCTGGAGCATCATTAATCCCATCACCTAAGAAACCCACTGTATGGCCATTGGCTTGTAACGCTTTAAGTACTCGTGATTTTTGCATAGGGGTTAATTTAGCAAAAACGGTATGTTCTTCTACTTTACTATGTAATGTCTCATCATCTAATAGGTCTATTTCTTTACCAATTAATGGTTCACCTGCATCCAAGCCTACTTCACGGCAAATTTTTAAAGTAATAACTGGATTATCACCCGTTAACACTTTAACGCCTACACCATTATCACGTAATGCAGTTAATGCAGCCTCTGCAGTATCTTTTGGTGGATCAAGAAAAGTTAAAAAACCTTCAATAACTAAATCTAACTCATCCGCTATCGTATACTGTGTACGAGAATCATCAGCTAATACTCTAGTACCCAATATTAATACACGAAAACCATCATTATTATAATCATCTGCAATTTTTAATAGCTGTTGGCGACGTTCTTCATTAATAGCTAAAAGCTGTCCATTTTCACGTACTTTAGTGGCTACAGAGAGCATTTCTTCTACAGCACCTTTACATACTAATAAACGCTCACCTTGTTTTTCTACAATGACAGATAGACGACGACGTACAAAGTCAAAAGGTAACTCATCAACTTTTTTCCACTCTTTTGGCTTTTTAAATTCTGGATGTTTTTTAGCAAAGCGAATAATCGCTTTATCCATTAAATTTTTTACGCCACTTTGGTGATGACTATTTAACCAAGCTAATTGCAAAATCTGATCGCGATTAGCTCCATTAATATCCACATGGCGTTCAAGAATAATTTTATCTTGGGTTAAAGTACCTGTTTTATCAGTACAAAGAATATCCATGGCACCAAAGTTTTGGATAGCATTTAAACGTTTTACCACTACTTTTTTGCGCGCCATTGCTACTGCTCCTTTAGCAAGATTCGCACTGACTATCATTGGCAACATTTCAGGGGTTAAACCTACTGCTACGGCCAAGGCAAACATAAAAGCTTCTGTCCAGTCACCTTTAGTAAAACCATTAATTAATAGCACTATAGGCACCATTACTAACATAAAGCGAATTAATAACCAACTAACGCTATTAACTCCTCTATCAAAAGCTGTTTGTGCTCTTGAGCCTACGATTGACTTAGCTAAAGAACCAAAATAAGTGTTTGCTCCTGTGGCTACTACTACAGCTGTTGCCGTACCACTTACCACATTGGTTCCCATAAAACAAATATTAGGCAGTTCTAATGTATCGTATTCACCAAGAGCTACTACATCAGCTGTTTTTTCTTTGACATTGCCTAAAGTATCGTACTTTTCGACAGGAATAGACTCGCCTGTTAATACTGCTTGGCTAATAAATAGATCGCGTGATTCTATCAAGCGCACATCAGCTGGAATCATATCCCCTGCTGATAAATGAACAATATCGCCCACCACGATATCACGCATCGCTATTTCTTTTATTTTAGGATTATTTCCCTCTTTATTACGACGTAATACAGTAGCAGTAGTTTTTACCATCGCTTTTAATGCTTCTGCGGCTTTATTTGAACGATATTCTTGCCAGAAACGCATGAAACCACTGATAGCTATCATCGTAACAACAATAATAACACCTGTTAAATCTGTATCTTCACCAGCCTTAAAAGGCAACCAAAAATCAGTATAAAAACTAACAGCACTTAGTGCCATTAATACGTAAATAAAGGGATTATTAAAGGCTGATAACAATTGAATGAGTGCGTGCGGAGCCTTATCATGGGCAACCGTATTTGCACCATCTCTTGCTAAACGTACTTCTACCTCTAGCTCATTTAATCCATCACGACTAGTTGCTAAGTTATATAAAGTTTTTTCTAACGTATTTTGTGCTTCATTGGCAGCGACTATATTTTGCTGACTTGTTTTACGGTTTTCTTGAGCTTGGGTTGTATACTCTTTGTTAGTGATAACAGTCATCTCTTCTTTCTCCTGTACACTATGGTGACAAGAGAAAATAACTGCCTATCTAAAAATTAGGCACGAAAATATCCCTTCACCATAGTGGTAAATAAAATTATTTGCTATTAAATTAATTAGTTTTTTCTGAATAGGTTCTGGTTCAGAAAAATCACTACTGGGAGGCTCTTCCATTTTTGGCTCCTATTATTTACTTGTAATTAAACTCCGTTATTAATAACGTTATTTAACAGTTTATTAAATAGATTTAATTAATCATCTCAAAGAACTTAACACGCCAATAAATAGTTATACGGCGCAGGCTCTTCTTCTGATTGATTAGTAGATACAAAACCACATTCTAAACACTGAGTTTGAGCATTTTTTTTCCAAACCAATACTTGGCGGAAAAGAGGTAAATTTGTATTAGCAGATTGCTTAACAGTGATATCTTTGTGGTTAAAGAAATAAACAAAAATGTTTAATGGGAAGATAGTTTTGAAGTTCATACTATTCACCTATAGCCCAACTCAGTGGCCATAAGTGAAACTGGCAACCTATTGAGCAGTTAAATTGTTATTTAGGCCAGTAAATACTGGCAACCGTCTCTGTTCGTTGTCCATAGTTTTTTAGTTAATCACTCTCACATATTGATTAAAATTGATAAGCCTTTAAATAGGCGTGGCGATTTTATTCCTTTCAATTTCTAAACGTCAAGCTATTTATTATTTTTTATAAGTTTTATTACCAACTATTAAAGGATTTTGATATTTTTATACCTTCTGTAAAATTCTTGCCCAACAACGACAATTGAACAATACCAATTGATAATTCAACAACTTGCATAATTACAAACCAACTATCAAATGCATTATTAGCTGCCTTATAATTTAAATAAATAGCTAATGGCACCATAACAAATAAACCATTAAAAACAATAAAAGGCATTCTTTTTTTCTTATTTAAAATAGGTAAATAATTAGATTCTTTCCCTAATAAAAAACCTGTCATGCCTGTTATCATCATCGCAACAATCATAAAAGGCAAACCGTAATAAACAATACTTTGTTTAACCAGTTTTATAGCTTGTTGATCTAAGAATAACTCACTAATAACTGTACTTCCCCAAAAAACGATCACCATCAATATCACTACATTAGCTACAATGCCATGTACTATTTTTATATTATTCATCATCTTCTCCTAATGATGAGGTGGGTAGCCGATCAGATAAAGTAGTTAATACACGTAATGTAGTAAATAAATCTTCAAACTTAATATTTTCTCCAAGGCCTGCTATCCAAACATCTGAAATACTCATTATTTGAGCAAAGACATTGTTACCTTTATCAGTTAATGCATATTGTGGAGAGCGCAAATTCTTTGGATTCATATGTGGGCGACATAATTTCTCAGCAATTAAATAATTAATTTGTTTTTGTACACCTTGCCTTGTAAGTCCCATAAACCCAGCAATTTGTGGCACTGTTATAGGCTTATTAGACATAGAAATAGCACCCAATATTTGCCATTGAGTACTCGTTAAACCAAAGGGAGTCACTAATTGATCCCCTTTATCCATAAATAGTGTTTTTAGCTGAAAAATCTTGATGATAATTTCATGCAATAGCTGAATTGAATTTGATTGATTCATTTTTATCCTTCCCTTAAATTGACAACCAGTTTTCATTATTGGAAATAAGTTGTCAATTATTTTTAACTATTAATCAAAAGATCAAACACCTTCTTATACAATGAATAACAATAGTAGTATGGATTCTTTATGTTAATAGGAATAACATAAGGCTATTTATCCGCATAATAATTACATATAGCTAAAAGATTGGAGAGAAGAATGACTAAATTGTTTAGCCCTATCATCATTGATCAACAAACCTTAGAAAATCGCGTAATTATTCCCCCTATGTGCCAATACTCTGCTATAGATGGTAAGCCTACAGACTGGCATAAAATGCATTATGGCTCACTGTCTCATTCAGGCGCTGGCCTACTTATTTTTGAAGCCACTTCAATTTGCCCTGACGGCCGTCTTTCTCCCTATGATCTTGGAATATGGGATGATGAAACAGAAGCAGCAATGTCTAAACTAATCAAGTCGATTAGAAAATATTCCGCTATACCTTTGGGTATCCAACTTGTTCATGCTGGCCGTAAAGCCTCTATGCCAGAACCTTGGAAAGAAAATAAATATATAACACCACAACAAGGTGGCTGGAAAACCGTTGCGCCTTCTGCCATTGCCTATGATGATAACCATGATACACCTAAAGAGTTAACAACTGATGAGATAAAAACTATTATCAAACAGTTTGCAGAGGCAGCTAAACGAGCAGATGATGCTGGCTTTGATATGATTGAAATTCATGGTGCACATGGCTATTTAATCCATCAATTCCTCTCACCTCTTAGTAATAAACGTACTGATGAATATGGTGGCCCATTAGAAAATAGAATTCGTTTTGCTGTTGAAATATTCAAAGCTATTCGTAAAGTAGTATCAATGGAAAAAGCGGTGGGTATTCGTATCTCTGCTACTGATTGGGTAGAAGGTGGTTGGGATTTAGAGCAATCTATCGCGCTTGCTAAAACATTAAAAGATTTAGGCTGTAGTTTTATTGATGTTTCTACTGGAGCCTTACATAAAGATCAAAAAATCCCTGTGGGTCCTAACTATCAAGTTCCTTTTGCACAAGCTATTAAAGAACAAGTAGCGATGCCAACGATGACGGTTGGTTTAATTACTGAAGCCACACAAGCACAAGGTATTATTGGAACGGGCCAAGCAGATATGGTGGCCATTGGTCGTGGCATGTTATACAACCCTCACTGGGCATGGCAAGCAGCAGCAGAGTTAGGTGCACAAGTAACTGCTCCACCACAATACTTACGTTGCCAACCACACCAATATAAAAATCTCTTTAAATAACTCAATAAAAAAGGCGGGTTTTCCCGCCTTTTTTATTTAAAACTTTTCAGTTTATCTTTTTACTGGGAGCAACAATACGTTTTAATCCTAAACGAGATAACTCAAGATTAATAATACTTTTTACCACTTGTGGGTCATCTTGTTTTAAAACATCGTCTAAAATTTCTTTGGCCTTCACCATGGTTAATTGTCTAAGCACCCATTTAACTTTAGGTAAATTGGTAGCATTCATTGATAACGAATCAAACCCCATAGCCAGTAATAAAATTGCAGCAGCTGGATCACCAGCCATTTCACCACATATACTAGCGGTTTTACCTTCTGCATGACAGTCTTTAACTGTTTTATATAAACTGTGCAACACCGCAGGATGATAATAATTATAAAGCTCAGCTACACGTGCATTATTACGATCAACTGCTAATAAATATTGGGTTAAATCGTTAGAACCTACAGAGACAAAATCCACTTCTTTGGCTAACACTCTAGTGAGGAATACCGCACTAGGCACTTCTATCATGACTCCAATAGGCGGCATCTCTACCTCTATGCCTTCCTCTCTTACTTCAAACCATGCTCTATTAATCATTCGTAAAGCATGCTCAACCTCATGCACAGAAGAAATCATAGGTAATAAGATTTTAAGATTACCCAGTCCTTCACTAGCCTTAAGCATTGCACGAATTTGTAGGATAAAAATCTCTGGATGATCAAGGGTAATTCGAATACCACGCCAACCTAGGAATGGATTTTCTTCTTCAATAGGAAAATAAGGTAATGACTTATCCCCACCAATATCCAATGTACGCATGGTGACAGGTAAGGGATGAAAAGCTTCTAACTGTTGCCGATAAATAGCCATTTGTTCTTTTTCACTTGGAAAAGAACTACTTATCATAAAAGGCACTTCAGTACGGTATAAACCTACCCCTTCTGCACCTCGTTGTTGTGCCTTATCTACATCCGCTTGTAAACCTGTATTAACCCATAACGAAATACGATGCCCATCTAAAGTAACACAGGGTAAATCACGCAATATATTAAGACTAGCTAATAACTGCTTTTCTTCCTCTGCCATTGATAAGTAATACTGGCATAGCTCTTCACTGGGGTTAGTAATGACTTCTCCAAAGAAGCCATTTACAATAATCTTTAAGCCATCCATCTTACGGTAAGGTAATTCTGCCACCCCCATTACCGCAGGTATTCCCATTGCTCTTGCTAAAATTGCTACATGGGAGTTACTTGAGCCTAATACAGAAACAATACCTATTAACTTGCCTTCAGGTACTTCACTAAGCATTGATGGGCTAATTTCCTCACTCACTAAAATAGTGTCATCAGGAAACTCCATATTTGCTTGGTCACGCTTTTGTAATTGTTCTAATAAACGTTGACCTAAATCTTTAATATCTACTGCGCGCTCTTTTAAATAAGGGTCATTCATTGCCTCAAAACGTTGCACATACTGTAGTATTACATCTCTAATTGCACCTTGCGCCCACTGCCCATCTCTGATTGTTTTTTCGATATCACCTATTAGCACGTCATCTTCTAACATTAAAAGATAAGCATCGAATAAGGCTAAGTCATCTGGGCGTAGCTGTTTGGCAAGTTTAATAGAGGTTTTTTGAATATTTTTACGTACAGCCTCAATGGCACTTTCAAATAAATCTAATTCAACTTGTATTTCTTTAGTTTTACGATCAGGTACTGCTTCTAGATCAGCAGGTGGTAAAACTACCATGGCTTGTCCTACAACAGCCCCTGATGCACCAATCACCCCCACAAAACGCGCTTCTTGTGGTGATCTTTTAGAAGGAGAAACACTGCCTGAGGCCTCAGCATGCGCGATTACACCAGCTAGCTGTGTACCCATGGTTACAATAAAGGATACTTCTTCCTCACTGAACTCACGACGTTCTTTTTGCTGTACAACAAGCACACCCAATACTTGGCCATTATGAATAATGGGCGTACCTAAAAATGATGAATAACGCTCTTCACCTGTTTCCGCAAAATAACGATATTGTGGATGATCAGAAGCATTAGGTAAATTTAATGGTTCTTGACGTGTCCCCACTAACCCTACCAAACCTTCATCACTTTCTAAATGTACCTTACCAATAGCACGCTTATTTAGACCTTCAGTAGCCATTAATATATATTGGTCTGTTTCTGCATCCAACAAATAAACCGAGCATACCTGTACTGACATCATTTCTTTAACGCGCAATACAATAATACCAAGAGCTGTTTTCAGATCTTTGGCAGCATTGACTTCCTGAACAATTTTGCGCAGTGCATCAAGCATAATAAGCTAGTACTCCGATTTATTTAGTTATTTGAGGTGCTCTTAAAATTAACTCTTTCATGGCTCGCCGATAAACTTCTCGTTTAAAATTAACAACTTGCCGCAATGGATACCAATAACTTACCCATTGCCAGCTATCAAACTCGGGTTTGTCACCATTGGTTAAACAAACCTTATTATCATCTGCCAATAACTTTAACAAAAACCACTTTTGCTTTTGACCAATACAACGTGGCTGAGTTTTTGAACGAATTAACCATTCAGGTAATCGATATCGTAACCATCCACCTGTACATGCTAGGACTTGCACATCTTGCTCTGTCAACCCAATTTCTTCATACAACTCACGATACAAGGCATCCTCAGGTTTTTCACCCTGTTGAATACCTCCCTGCGGGAACTGCCATGCATCTTGATGAATACGTTTGGCCCATAAAACTTGACCTAGGTTGTTAGTAAGAATTAGTCCGACATTCAGGCGAAAACCATCTGAATCTATCACACTAACCATCTCCAAAAATTATTACTACCATTGTTCCATAAAATTGCATTATTCAAAAGCAGATAATATCAATACAATACAAATTTTCTTTTAGTAAATATTAATTTGGCTTTAATAATGAAATAAATACTAACAATTCATTGCAAGATACAAATCTAATGCTAACAATTAGTAACGCTAAATCCCTATAATAAATACGACTATTCTCTAGTCTATGAATACTCATAAAACCATGACGTTATTCTTTTGAATGGTTAAAATGACACTATATTTAAAACAGAGATGATATATGAAACTAGCTTTATTTGATCTTGATAACACTCTTCTTGCTGGCGATAGTGATCATGCGTGGGGAGATTGGTTATGTAAATGGGGTATTCTCGATAAAGCTCATTACAAAGCAAAAAATGATGAGTTTTACGAAAAATACCAAGCTGGCATAATGGATGTTAAAGAGTATTTAAACTTTAGCCTAGCTATTTTAGGTAAAGCTTCCATTAAACAACTGCATGAGTGGCAGCTGCAGTTTATGCAAGACACGATTGAACCAATGATCTTAAAAAAAGGGGAAGAGCTTTTAGAACAGCATCGTAAGGAAGGTCATAAGTTAGTCATCATCACAGCAACTAACCGCTTTATCACTGAACCTATTGCTAAACGCCTTGGTGTAAATAACTTGATAGCTACTGAATGTGAAATGAAAGATGGCCATTATACAGGTAGATCTACAGGCGTTCCTTGTTATCAAGAAGGTAAAGTAACTCGCCTTAATGACTGGCTTAAACAAAATAATGCAGACCTTGAAGGTAGTTATTTTTATAGTGACTCTAAGAATGACCTACCTCTACTATCATTAGTGGAAAACCCTATTGCAGTAGATCCAGATGAGGAGTTAAGAAAGCATGCTCAAACACAAGGTTGGTCTATTATTTCTTTAAGAAACTAGAACAATTACTTTTTTGTAATATTAAATAAATTTGTTTATCAACTTTTAAGTAGGAAGAAAATATGACAACAACTTATAAAGTTTCTGTTTTAGTGGGTAGTTTACGTAAAGGTTCTTATAATAGAAAATTAGCAGAAGCAATGATTAAAATGGCTCCACCCACACTATCTTTAGAGATTGTTGAAATTGGTGAATTACCCTTCTATAACGAAGATATAGATAATGAAACTCCTCCAGCTAGTTATACTAGTTTCCGCGAAAAAATCAGAGCATCTGATGCTATTTTAATCGTTAGCCCAGAATATAATCGCTCAGTGCCTGCTGTATTAAAAAATGCCTTAGATGTAGGTTCACGCCCTTATGGCAAAAGCGTTTGGAATGAAAAGCCAACAGCTGTTATTACTGCATCTACAGGAACTATTGGCGGTTTCGGAGCAAACCATCATATTCGTCAATCATTAGTTTTCTTAAATATGCCCTGTATGCAACAGCCTGAAACTTACCTTGGTGGTATAGCTGACGCTTTTGATGAAGCTGGTAATTTAAATGAACGTACCCACAACTTTGTGAAGAATATTGTGGAAGCCTACGATAAATGGGTAAGACGTTTACTCGATTTATCTCTTTAATATTAATAAAAAGCCCACTGAATGTGGGCTTTTTTATATCATCACTACTATTAATTAGTTTCCTCCAAATTTTCCTTAGACCTAGTCAGGTAAAACCAAATACCCCCTCTACTTAATTTTAGATAAGCTAATTTTCAATATATTCTTATGTAACTTATTAGAGCACTTATGTTGATACTTATTATTATCTTAATTTTCCTACTAGCAGGAGTAGTGAAAGGGGTTATAGGCTTAGGTTTACCCACGATAGCCATGGGCCTACTAACACTCTTCTTCCCTCCAGCAGTTGCGGCTGGATTACTAATTATTCCCTCTTTAGTAACCAATATCTGGCAGTTATGGTTAGGTGAAAATTTTTGGCCACTATTTAAACGACTATGGCCAATGATTCTAGGTATAGTAATAGGTACTTTATGGAGTATTCTACCTCCACTTACTTCATCAAACTCTTGGGTAGGCTCTGCTTTAGGTATTATTCTTTGTTTGTATGGAATATGGGGTATAGCAGGTAAAAAACTACCAAATGCAGTTAAAAATGAGCATTGGCTTTCCCCTTTAGTTGGTTATATAACAGGTACTATTACAGCAGCTACAGGTGTTTTTGTATTACCTGCTGTTCCCTATTTACAAACATTGCATTTAAATAAAAATCAATTGATACAAGCGTTAGGATTATCTTTTACCGCCTCAACTATTGCACTTGCCATACAACTTTTGATACAGGCTGACTTACCTACAGTGAATTATGGATTATCAATTTTAGCTGTAGTTCCTGCACTAATTGGTATGTATTTTGGACAATTATTACGTAATATTATTAGTGAGCAAGTTTTTCGCCGCTATTTTTTCATAGGGTTAATTCTGTTAGGAAGCTATATGATAATTAAAGATTTGCTATAAATTATTGGTTGTTAAACAATCAATAAAATCTCGATAGTACTGTGGAAGTTCGTTAAAACAATGGCTACAAATAACTAATTTACGTTTAGCCCAACTGTCTTTTAAAGTAACTATACTAATATCTTTATGAGCTAATCGCTGTGCGGTATAGCGTGGCACAATAGCGATCCCCACACCATTAGCTACCACTTGGTATACTGCATCGAATGAACTTAAGCGTACTCGATAGTTAAGCCGTTTACCTAGCTGTTTGACGTGGCTTTCAATATACTGTTGTAATGCTAAATGCTCCATTAATCCTATAAATTCTTCTTGTACAATATCTTGTAAAGAAACCTCTGAATGTGATCCTAAAGAATGTTGTTGATGCACAATGACAACTAACTCATCATCACAAAAAGGTAATTGTTGCAAACCTTGCAATTGAACAGAATTGGACACTATCCCCAATGGTAACGTTTTACTTTTTAAACCATGTACAATATCAAGGCTTAGCTTTTCTTGTAATGTGAAAGAAATATGAGGGTTATTTTTTAAAAAATAAGCTATTTTATTAGGTAAATATTCATTTAATGCTGATGAATTACAAGCTAATAAAATATGTCCATGCAACCCTTTACTGTATTGAAAAAGCTCATCACGCATATAGTCAACATCTTGTAAAACGCTAATAGCATGTTGTAAAAAAACTCTTCCTACCTCTGTAGTAATCACACCTGTTTTCGAACGGATTAATAACGGTGTACCTAACTCATCTTCAATACCTTTGATTCGTTCACTGGCTGATTGTAATGTTATACAGGAATTTGCTGCGCCCCCCGTAATACTTCCTGCATTACACACATTAACAAATAATCGTAAATCAACAAGATCAAATCGCATACCCTATCCATTCCAAGCAGTTATTTTGTTATTTAATAAGCAACAAAGGGAACTATAAAGTTCCCTTTGTTAGACTGCATAAGAAATTACATCTATTACATATTAGCAATAATTGCATCACCAAATTGTGAACAAGAAAGCAATTTAGCACCTTCCATTAAACGTTCAAAGTCATAAGTTACAGTTTTAGCAGCAATTGCCCCATCAATACCTTTGATGATTAAATCAGCTGCTTCATACCAACCCATATGACGTAACATCATTTCAGCAGAAAGGATCACTGAACCTGGGTTAACTTTATCTTGGCCAGCATATTTTGGAGCAGTACCGTGTGTTGCTTCAAACATAGCAATTGAATCAGAAAGGTTAGCACCTGGCGCAATACCAATACCACCCACTTGAGCTGCTAATGCATCAGACAAGTAGTCACCATTTAGGTTAAGCGTTGCAATTACATCGTACTCAGCAGGACGTAATAAGATTTGTTGTAACATAGCATCAGCAATAGCATCTTTTACAATGATATTTTTGCCAGTTTTTGGGTTCTTGAACTGCATCCAAGGACCACCATCAAGTAATTCAGCACCAAATTCTTTCTGAGCTACTTCATAACCCCAATCTTTGAAAGCACCCTCTGTGAATTTCATAATATTGCCCTTATGAACAATAGTTAATGATTCACGATCGTTATCAATAGTGTACTGTAATGCCTTACGTACTAAACGCTTAGTACCTTCTTCAGATACTGGCTTAATGCCAATACCACAATGTTCAGTGAAACGAATTTTCTTAACACCCATTTCTTTGGTTAAGAATTCAATTACTTTTTTAGCTTCTGGGCTATCAGCTTTCCATTCAACACCTGCATAGATATCTTCAGAGTTCTCACGGAAGATAACCATATCTACTAAACCTGGCTCTTTAACTGGGCTTGGAACGCCTTTGAACCAACGTACTGGACGTTGACACACATATAAATCTAATTGTTGACGTAATGCTACGTTTAATGAACGGATACCACCACCCACTGGCGTAGTTAATGGACCTTTAATAGAAACAACATAGTCACGAACTGCTGCTAATGTTTCATCAGGTAACCAAGTGTCTTTATCGTATACTTGAGTCGCTTTTTCACCCGCATATACTTCCATCCATTCAATTTTACGTTTGCTGCCATAAGCTTTTTCAATAGCAGCATCTACCACTTTAATCATTACTGGGCTGATATCGACACCAATACCATCACCTTCAATAAAAGGGATAATCGGATTATCAGGAACATTGAGAGAAAAATCTTGGTTTACAGTAATTTTTTGACCATTTGCCGGAACTTTAATTTTAGTCATTACAAAACTCCATCGTTTTATTATGTATTAACAATATGCTATAAGAAGAGACAATTCTTTTACTAAATAATTCTACTTATATAAAAATAGCTCTCAATGCCCAAATAGGCGACTATTTTTGTAGTTTTCACCTATAATCTTACACACTTTAAGGTTTAAACTGTAGTAAATTGCTAATTATACCACTTAAATAGGAATGAGGAAATTATGCGCTTTCTCCCCCATGTTACCGTTGCTACTATTGTTGAAGATCAAGGGCGCTTTTTAATGGTAGAAGAAATCAAAAATAATCGCAAAGTTTTAAACCAACCAGCAGGGCACCTTGAAAGAAACGAAACACTATTGGCAGCAGCATTGCGTGAAACATTGGAAGAAACTGCATGGGATGTAGAGTTAACAGGCGTTATCGGCATTTACCTATTCACAGGGGATAACGGTATTAGTTATCAACGAATTTGCTTTGCTGCTAATCCTATTAAACATCATCCTGACAAACCTTTAGATGATGGTATTATAAATGCCGTTTGGCTAACTCGTGATGAGTTAATAACAAAACGTGACCATTGGCGTAATCCCATGATCTTAAATTGCATTGATGACTACTTAGCAGGACATATTTATCCATTAAGCGTTATTCGTGACTAATTTTCTGTTAAAATGAGTCTCTTTAATCGATTATCTAAATTATTTATGAAGTTTGATCCAGCTAACACTCGTGTTATCGTCGGCATGTCTGGCGGTGTAGACTCATCGGTTTCCGCATTGCTCCTTCAACAACAAGGCTTCCAAGTAGAAGGCCTATTTATGAAGAACTGGGAAGAAGATGACGGTACAGAATATTGTACGGCTAAAGAAGATTTAGCTGATGCGCAAGCTGTGTGTGATAAATTAGGAATTAAGCTACATACAGCTAATTTTGCGGCTGAATATTGGGATAATGTTTTTGAACATTTTTTAGAAGAATATAAAGCAGGCCGTACCCCCAACCCAGATATTCTTTGCAATAGAGAAATTAAATTTAAAGCATTTTTAGACTACGCCTTAATGCTAGATGCTGAGCTTATTGCTACTGGTCATTATGTGCGTCGACATGATGAGAATGGCCAGACCTTATTATTAAAAGGACTAGACCCAAATAAGGATCAAAGTTACTTTTTACATGCAGTAGCAGGTGAACAATTAGCTAAAAGCTTATTTCCTGTTGGTGAATTAGAAAAACCTGCTGTTCGAGCTATAGCTGAACAATATGACCTAATTACTGCTAGAAAAAAAGACTCCACAGGTATTTGCTTTATTGGTGAACGTCGCTTTAGTGACTTTCTGAAACAATACCTCCCTGCTCAACCCGGTGATATTAAAACGACAACAGGTGAAGTGATAGGTAAACACCATGGTTTGATGTATCACACCATTGGTCAACGCCAAGGATTAGGCATTGGCGGTTTAAAAAATGCCTCTGAAGAACCTTGGTATGTCATGGCAAAAGACTTACAACGCAATGTACTCATAGTTGGACAAGGTAATGATAATCCTTGTTTATTTGCCAATGCTTTAACCTGCAAAGAAATCTATTGGGTTAATCCTATTGATTTAAGCAAGCCTTTAGCACTTACAGCTAAAGTCAGATATCGCCAAGCAGATCAAGCCTGTACACTAGCCAAAACAGACAATGGTTACCATATTAGTTTTGATCAACCACAACGTGCTGTAACACCCGGACAATCAGTTGTGTTCTATCAAAACGAGATTTGTTTAGGCGGTGGGGTTATAGAAACAGTAGAGCCAGACCCTCTTATATTAATTAAAGAATGACATTATGACTAAACAACAAGAACAATTAATAGCTTTAGGTGCAATATTCACTGCTGCCTTACAAGTAGATAAATTAGCAAGAACAGGTCTAGTCGATGAGCCTGTTGTAAAATGCTTAATTAATAGTTTATTGGTTATTGATCCACAAAGTACTTTAGATGTATACGGTGGTAATGATAGTGAGCTAGTAGATGGTTACCATTTTTTATGTAGATTTTTAGAGCGAAACTCTGGTATCTCTCGTGAGGCACTCCGTTATGGTTTATCACTTATTTTGTTAGAACGTAAACTTAGCAGTAATAGTGCTATGCTTAATACAATTAGTACACGCTTAGAGCAAATCCGCAGTAAAGTAGAACACTTTGGTATTATGCATGATAATGTAACAGCTGCCTGTGGTGCTTTATATGAGGAAACTATCAGTACTTTTAACCATCGTATTCAAGTGATGGGGGATGTTAGTTATCTACAACAACCCAATGCTGCTGCTCAAATACGTACCCTATTATTAGCAGGTATTCGTTCTGCTATGCTATGGCATCAATTAGGTGGTAGACGTTGGCAATTACTATTTAAAAGAAAAAAATTATTAGCTGACTTATTACAACGTCTTCAATATTAATAAAAAATCTATCTTACAACTATTACTAACCATAAAAACAAAGGTAAGTGTTAACTTACCTTTATTTCAGCTTTACAAAGATCATTTTTTACCTTTGTGAGTACTATTATTTCCTGGTTGCTTATGCCCTTGATCCTTCGTTTTATCGTCTTTTTTAATGCTAGTTTCAGTAGCAGTTTTTTTAGATTTATCATCGTGCTTAATATCTTTGTTCATTTTTATTCTCCTATAGAATGTCTGAACATTGTTAGGTAAGATATCTTACCTATGTTTAGACTATGCCTTAACAACATACCTAACCATCAGGCTTTAGTAGAAAAATATTAAATTATTCATAAGGTTATTTATACTAAAGGGGCATTCGCTAAAGAAATTTACACCTCAAAAATGTAAGCACATATTATTTTCTTAATTGAAGGCGTTTTAATAATCTAGCAAGATTCGCCCGATTTACTCCTAATTCACGTGCTGTTGCTGATAGATTATTTTGATGCACTTGTAATCGTTCACTAATATAATTACGTAAAAAGTCATCTTGAATAATTCTTAAATCTTTCCCCTGAGCTTCAGGAGAAAGTGCTATAGGAGTTGTTTCTATCTCCTCATAAACAGTATCTAACAACTGTAAGTCCTGTTTAGATATTGAAAGAATTGTTTGTTTATTAGCAACAGATCGACTTAACAATCGTAATGCAGCACGAGCAATAACATGTTCTAACTCTCGAACATTACCTGGCCACGAATAAGACAATAATGCTGCCTGGGCTAGAGGTTCCAAACGCAATGCTCGAAGCCCTAAACGAGAACGATTTTGCTCTAAAAAATAACCAGCTAACAATAAAGTATCATTACCACGCTCACGTAATGGCGGGATATGCATGGGATACACGCTTAAACGATGGTACAAATCTGCACGAAAGCGCCCTTCTTTTACTTCATTAGCTAAATCACGATTAGTAGCAGCTACAATACGTACATTTACATGTAACTCTTTATCAGCACCCACTCGCTGCAATTGGCCATTTTGTAATACTCTTAATAACTTAGCTTGTGCAACTAAAGGTAGCTCACCCACTTCATCTAAAAATAAAGTACCATTATTAGCTTGCTCGAATTTACCTGCACGATCACTAATAGCCCCAGAAAAAGCACCTTTCACATGACCAAATAACTCACTTTCAATCAGGTTTTCTGGTAATGCAGCACAATTAACTGCCACTAATGGTTGACGATTTCTAGTAGAGGCTTGATGAATACCATAAGCTACTAACTCCTTACCAACACCAGTTTCCCCCGTAATTAAAACCGTTAAATCACTATTAGCTACTAGCTCTATTTCCTTCTTTAATTTTAAGAAGGGTTCACTTTCACCTATCCACTTATGGATAGGCTGCGTAATAGCTAAACGAAAAGATTCTGCCCGTTCTTGTTCTAACTTAGCTTGTGACCTTAATTCTTCTATACGCTCCCCAACATTAACAGTAGCTACTGTTAGGCTAGCTATTAATTGTAATAGATTAAAATCTACACTATCAAAGCTATTACGTTCCAATGCATCTAAGGTTAATAAGCCCCATAATTTACCATGACAAAATAATACACAGCCCATGCAGTCATGAACTTCTAATTGTTGACTTGTTACTCCATCAATCAGGCCATCATATGGATCAGGTAATGGACTATTCGCTGGAAAGCGCATTGGCTCGGGACAGTCTAATAATATTTTAAAACGCGGATGATCATCAATTGCAAAACGACGACCTAAGGTATCTTTACTAAGTCCATTGACTGCTAAAGGAACAAGATAGTCACCATCTAAACGTAATAATGCTACGGCATCACAAGAGATAAGACGGCGTATAGCCATTAGTAATCGTTGATAACGTTCCACTGTTGGTAATTCTAGTGCTAAGTCATCCACTAAGGTAGTAATACTATTAAGCCAAGATAATGTAGTCATAATTATTCTTTGTAGTTAAATAAACCTACTCAAATAGTATCATAATGACTTATGAAAAATACATCTTATTGATAAATAATATATTCCTAAATGGCACATATCTTGATAGTAGATAACTCCAAAGTAATTAAGTAATAAATAAATGGAGATATCTGATGTTAACCAATGCCCAGCGTAATATTATTAAAGCAACTGTTCCCCTATTAGAAACAGGTGGTGAAACACTAACAAAGCATTTTTATAATATCATGCTGAATGAATATACGGATGTAAGACCACTGTTCAATAAAACTAACCAAATAACAGGTGATCAGCCTCGGGCTTTAGCTCATAGTATTCTTATGTATGCCAAGCATATTGATAATCTTGAGAACCTAGGTAATCTTGTCTCTATAATTACTAACAAACATGCTGCACTACAAGTATTACCTGAACAATATGCTATTGTGGGCACTTGTATATTACGTGCAATTCGTGAGGTATTAGGTACAGAGATTGCGACAGACGAAGTCATTGAAGCATGGCGAGTAGCATATGGACAATTAGCTGATGTATTAATTAAGGTAGAAGAAAATCTTTACCAACAACAAGAAGATGTGACAGGTGGCTGGCGTGGAGAACGTTTATTTAGAGTAGCTAAAAAAGTTCCAGAAAGCAGCGAAGTTGTGTCTTTTTACCTAGAACCTAAAGATGGCAAAGCAATTATTCACCATAAACCGGGGCAATATTTAGGTTTACGTTTTGTACTCTTAGAAGGTGAACAACGTCGCAACTACTCTATTTCTGAAGCAGCAAATGGCAAATATTATAGAATTAGTGTTAAGCGTGAGAATCAAGGTGTTATCTCTAATCACTTGCATGACCATGTTAAAGAAGGTGATATTATCCGTGTTTACCCACCTTTTGGTGACTTCACTTTACAAGAAAGTGATAAACCTTTGGTATTAATTTCTGGTGGTGTTGGTGTTACACCTATTTTATCTATGTTGCAAGCAGCATTAACGACTCAACGCTCTATTTATTTTATTCACGCTGCGCGTAATGCAGAAGTAGATGGTTTTAGAAATTGGATTAGGGAACAACAAAAAACACATAATAACCTACATTGTTTTTATTGTTATGAACAAGATTCTAATAAATTAGCTGATGCAGAAGGTATGATAGATAAATCATTACTAGCAAAATGGTTACCAGCAAATAAAGATATTGATGCTTATTTCTTAGGTCCTAAACCTTTTATGGTTACCATAAAAAAAGCGTTAAAAGAATTGGGTGTACCCGAATCACAAACCCATTATGAGTTTTTTGGGCCAGCCAGTGAATTAGCTTAGATATTATCATCCCTTATAGATAGTCATTATCTATAAGGGATACTTCTCTTATAAAATACTAAATGGATATTGAACGATTAGACGTAATTCATCAATATTGTCACGGCCATATGCATTGTGTCTGCCATTAACAGAATAATCTGTGCCGCCACCAAAATTAGATCGATATTGAGCATGCTGTAAAGTAAAACTCAAGTCCTTAGCTTTACCTTCTTGTATAGTGTAAGCCAATTCAATATCTCGTTCCCAAGACTTGCCTTTACGACGATAATCTTTATTTTCATCAGTAGCATTACTACCCTTTACATAAGCAGCAGCAAAGGTTAAACCTGGAATACCATAATCAGCAAAATCTAAATCATAACGAACTTGCCATGAATGCTGGTTTTCAAAATTAAAATCACTGTATTGCATTGAGTTGGCTACAGCTATCGCACCACCACCATCTACCCCATACGGGAAAGAAGCACGACCTATACCACCTGTTCCTGAGTTACGTTGATAAGCCACAGTAAATGTATGTGCTTTATAACTATAAGCTGCTGCTATACTCCATAAATCTGAATTAATGCGACGGTTAGCATCATTAGCTCTTAGCTCATCTGCATAGCCTTTGCCGATACTTTTAGTTTTATACCAGTTAAAGTCCAGATCAATAGCGCTATCATCATTGAATTCATAATTGTAATTTAAATTAGCATAGTATTTTTTCCAGAAATCTTTATTTTTAGAGGCATATAATTTGCCTGAAAAATTATCATTAAACTGATATTCCAGACCTGCAAAATAAACACGTTTCAATGTTTTACCATCATCAGAGAAAGCACTTTCTTCTGCTATAGAGTCCTGATGAGAAAACTCCTGTCCACGTAATGCAGTGAAGTAACCTGCATTAATCGCTAAATTATCAATTTCTTGGCTACGAAGTAAAAAGCCTGTAGCATCTTCAGGCAATAATTTATCGTCAATTGATTGTGTAGCAAATACAGGTGTATCCACCATCATTTGCCCATATTTAAGTTCGGTTTTTGAAATACGAAATTTTATTGCTGGTGCTAATTTAGAAACATTATCTTGTGGGCGACCTGTTCTTCCATCGGCAGGAAATAGACCATTTACATCATCACCACTACGCCCCCTGCCACCATCTAATTTATAGGCTGTCATGCCAATAACATCAATACCAAAACCAACAGTCCCCTCTGTAAAACCTGATTGATAAACGCCAATTAAACTGGTACCAAAATCCTCTGCATGACCACGATCTTTATCGCTCTTGTTATAACCTCCCAGTGTATAGAAACCACCTTTACGGGCATTACTATTCATATACATGGTTCGGCTAATTATATCTAAACTGCTATCTTCAATAAAACCCTTTGATTCTTGTTGGTTCGTAATATCATCCGCAATAGACCAATTCGATATACACATCATCCCTATTGCTACCAATAAGCCTTTGTTACGTAGCTTCATGCTTCTCTCCTAAAAATTAAATGGTGATAATTTATGGCATCACTATTTCTAATTCGTATCATATAATAAATCTTCACAATCGCTAATGATAATTATTATTAATTAATAGATGAGCTTATTGGGATATAAAAATTCTATTACTAAATATTAACTGAACATATTAGCGCCCAAATAAATAAGGGTAGCTTATGCTACCCTTACTTTTTAGAAAATTATAAATAAAATTTATTATGCATCATGTTTTTTTAACATAACGTAAATTTCATCTTTTAACTTTAATTTTTCTTTCTTTAACGTTTCAACTTCAGAATCGGCAGCAAAGCTAGACTCTAAGTTTTTAATTTTATGGTCTAAATCATTGTGTTTTTCAAATAATTTAGAAAAATGAGCATCTTCAGTCTTTAATTTTGATATTAAGTCACGATATTCTGGAAACATAATAAATTTTCCCTATTGCAATAGTTTATTAAACGGTAAAAATATACCCTACTCTCTTTTAAGAAATTTATTAGTTACTTATCAATAATATAAAGTTACTTTTAACCTATTACCCAAGTACTAATAAATTACTAAAACCTACAATGGCGGTTTTGGCTGCTTATTATTTACGACGTTTACTACCACCAGATATACTGCCTAATATACCACGAATAATACGATTGGTCAGTTGTGTTGTGACACGTTTTGATGCTTTTTGTACAACACCATCATACTGGCCACCTCTAGGCCCAGTTCGACCGAATAAAAACTCTTTAACACTCTGAAAGAAACCACCAGACTCATTATTATTTGTAGTAGGTTTTTCATTACCACCCTTACTAACCGTTGAAAGCGTTCCTTTCTTACTATTTAGTAACTCATAGGCTGACTCACGATCTATAGCCTCTTCATACTTACCAAATAATGCAGAGCTATTCAGTAAACTATTACGTTCTTCTTTAGTTAAAGTCCCCATTCGTGAACAAGGAGCAATCACAGTCGCCCTCTCCACAATAGTTGGCGTTCCTTTCGCATCTAAAAAAGACACTAATGCCTCACCAACACCTAACTCAGTAATAACTTGTTCAGCATTAAATGCAGAATTGGTACGCATAGTTTGAGCGGCTGCTTTAACTGCTTTTTGATCACGTGGTGAAAAGGCTCTTAATGCATGTTGTACACGATTTCCCAATTGACCCAGAATACGATCAGGAATATCTAATGGGTTTTGTGTTACAAAAAAGATACCAACCCCTTTAGAGCGAATTAACCTAACGACCTGTTCAATTTTTTCTAATAGTGCACTATTAGCATTACTAAATAATAAATGGGCTTCATCAAAAAAGAACACTAACTTAGGTTTTTCTAAGTCACCTACTTCAGGCAATGTTTCATAAAGCTCCGAAAGTAACCACAATAAGAATGTTGAATAGAGGGTTGGTGAATTATAGAGTTTTTCTGCGGCTAAAATATTAACAAAACCATCGCCTTGTTCATTAGTACGCATTAAATCTTTTACATCTAACATAGGCTCACCAAAAAATTGGTTGCCACCTTGTTCTTCTATCGTTAATAAACCACGCTGAATAGCACCAATAGAGGCTGTACTGACATTACCGTAGGTGGTTTTAATTTCATCAGCATGTTCACCTACATACTGTACCATGGCTCTTAAATCTTTTAGATCTAACAATAACAGACCATTATCATCCGCTACTTTAAAGACTATTTGTAATACACCTGCTTGTACATCACTTAAACCTAATAGACGACTAATTAGTAACGGGCCTAAATCAGAAATGGTAGCGCGAATAGGATGGCCTTGCTCGGCATATACATCCCAAAACACAATAGGTGATGCCTTTGCCTGCCAGTCTTCTATTTGTAGTGCCGTCAGACGCTGTTGTAACTTCTCGGATAACTCACCTTTAGCTCCAATACCTGATAAATCACCCTTTACATCTGCCATAAATACAGGCACACCTATTGTTGAAAAAGATTCAGCAATTTTTTGTAAAGTAACTGTTTTACCTGTTCCTGTAGCTCCAGTAATCAAACCATGGCGATTAGCCATATTAGGTAAAATAGCCAAAGGCTCTAAATTAGCTGTTTTAGCAATAATCAGTGGCGTTGCCATAAAAGTTTCCTAAAAAATAGATATTTATATTCTACTAAAAAACATAGTCTATTGATATTACCGAAAATGCTGATTTAATAAAGTTTCCATAGCCGTTAAATATGCTTTAAATGCTAAAGCTTCTTTAGTACTTGGTTGACCATTTTCGTCAGGAACAGCATTAACACCTATTACTTTTATTGTTGTTTTTTGAACCTCGTATTGAATACTCAAGAATCAAGAAATATCTTCTCCTGTTCTTATATCTTCATTAATATACCCATTATGTCATTGCCAACTATTTAAATTATCTAATGTTTTCTTAAACATGAGCCATTATTATGCTAAAGATTTTATTCTTAATTCCTATACTAGTGTCATAAAAAAGACTTTATAAACTATTTCATTACGCTCTACATTAACAAAGTGAGTGTTCGATTTGAAACCACCAATATATGTTTCAATTTGCATATGCTTTTCCTTTATACTCATCTTTATAAAGGGTATCCCTTATTTAAAAATCATATATTGAAAATAATCCATAAAATTTTGATCTCTGTGACTTGTTGAGTAACAAATTGTTGAGTATGCTTCGCATACTAATTAATTTCATAAATCATATTATCACTCAAGTAGAATTCAAATTATGTCTAATCTAAAAACGTTATCGCTTGAATACCATAGTCAACCCCGCCCAGGGAAACTTTCTGTTGAAATAACAAAGCCAACAGCAACAGCTAAAGACCTTGCTTTGGCTTATAGCCCAGGAGTGGCTGAACCTGTTCGTGAAATTGCCAGAGATTCAGAACTAGCCTATAGCTATACAGGCAAAGGGAATTTAGTAGCTGTCATTTCTAATGGTACAGCTATTTTAGGTCTAGGCGATCTAGGTGCCCTTGCTTCCAAACCTGTAATGGAGGGTAAAGGCGTATTATTTAAACGTTTTGCTGGCATTGATGTATTTGATATTGAAGTCGATACCAAAGACCCTCAAGCATTTATTGATACAGTAAAAAATATTGCTGGTACTTTTGGTGGTATTAACTTAGAAGATATTAAAGCACCTGAATGTTTTGAAATTGAGCAAAAACTAATTGAGCTTTGTGATATCCCTGTATTCCATGATGATCAACATGGTACTGCTATTGTAACTGCAGCAGGCATGTTAAATGCGCTAGAAATTACTGGTAAAAAAATTGAAGAAGCTAAGATTGTTTGTTTAGGTGCAGGTGCTGCCGCAACTTCTTGTATGAAATTATTAGTTAGCGTAGGAGCTAACATAGAAAATATCTACATGGTTGATCGTAAAGGGGTTATCCATGCTGACCGTACTGATCTTAATCCATACAAAGCACAATTTGCTAATAAAACAGACAAACGTACATTAGAAGATGCCTTAACAGGTGCCGATGTATTTGTTGGTTTATCAGGACCTAACTTATTATCAGCCGAAGGCTTAAAACTAATGGCAGCAGATCCTATTGTGTTTGCTTGCTCTAACCCTGACCCTGAAATTAGTCCAGAACTTGCTCATTCTACTCGTCCTGATGTTATTATGGCTACAGGTCGTTCTGACTACCCTAACCAAGTAAACAATGTTTTAGGTTTCCCATTTATTTTCCGTGGCGCATTAGATGTACGTGCTACTGCTATCAATGAGGAAATGAAAATAGCGGCTGCTTATGCATTAAGAGACTTGGCTAAACATCCTGTGCCTAAAGAAGTGTGTGATGCTTATGGTACTGACTGCTTTAACTTTGGTCGTGAGTACATCATTCCTAAACCAAATGATCCGCGCTTACTGACAGTAGTATCAGATGCCGTTGCTAAAGCAGCAATAGACTCAGGTGTGGCTACATTACCTTATCCTAAAAACTATCCATTACAATCAGTGGATGATGTTTTTAATAAGTAATCGTTGCAATCAAAAAAGGGTAGTTTAACTACCCTTTTTTATTTTATAAAATAAATATTATCGACTAATCAATCATCCTCATTATTTAATGACAACTGATTTTTTACAGCAGATATTCCATTAACAACACAATTGGGTAATTGTTCACGTAATTCAGTTATCTGTGCCTGTTTGCCACTGATAGTTAAATATTTTAAATGCTTTAATTTTGATAACTGTTTAATGATTTTTGGATTATCTAATAACTCAGTGTCTAGTAACTGTAAAAAAACTATCTGACTACTGGCTAATAGAAAGCCTAAATCTGTTAACTGCTCATTACCTGACAAATCTAACCAAACTAATTTTTTAAGTTTTTTAATAAAATTAAAATCAGTTAATTGGGAGCATTTATTAATGGCTAAATACATTAATCCTTTTGCTTGCTCTATTTGCTGTAAATCTGTTAACTCAGGCAAATAACTTAACTCTAATGCTTCTAATTGTTTACTAGCAGGTATTACCACTGTTTTTATAGTACTAGAAGTGCTTATAATTAACTTTGTAAGTGTCTGGGTTAGAAGAGAGAAATCTAGACACTGACTACCATCTTTATATAGATAAAGTCCCTTATAAAAATCCTCTAAACTATTATGTTTAATGTATTCTTCAAAATGATCTTGAAAGAGATTATAAGCTGGCCCATCTTTAATATAACGGTGTTTTAATAAAGTAACGAATGCTAATAGTTCTTTTTTAGAAAGTGGCTCAAAAAATAAAGGCTTTATTTCAGCCAACAACTCAATATGGGGAACATCTTGCAGCCATTGACCTACATCTGCATAGCCAAAGCCTGCTGGCGATATTTGTAGTTTATTTTGTAGAAAGGCTAAATCCACCATATTCACAGTTATTAGCTAAATTTTTTCATCATCATAACCGTAGAACTTCACACCTAACTTAATTACTTCACGGCCTTTTTGGCGACGCCAACGGTTACTATCTCGCAACGAATAGATACACCCACAATATTCTTGTTGATAAAACTCTTCACGCTTACTGATTTCAATCATTCGTTGTGAGCCTCCTTTTTTGCGCCAATTATAATCCCAATACACAATATCAGGGTATTTGGCAGCAGCTCGTACGCCACAATCATTAATTTGCTGCATGTTTTTCCAGCGTGAAATACCCAACGAACTACTAATCACATGAAAACCATGTTCATGGGCATATAATGCGGTACGTTCAAAACGCATATCAAAACACATAGTACAACGTATGCCACGTTCTGGTTCATCTTCCATGCCTTTGGCGCGCTCAAACCAATTATCCGTATCGTAATCCGCATCAACAAAGGGAATATTATGCTTTTCTGCAAAACGAATATTTTCGTCCTTACGAATTAAGTATTCTTTTTCAGGATGAATATTAGGATTATAGAAAAACACCGTATAGTCGATAGCAGAAGCTTGTAATGCTTCCATTACTTCGCCAGAGCAAGGCGCACAGCAAGAATGTAATAGTAACTTATCTTGCTCATTAGGTAACACTAACTTTTCACGGATAACAGCTGTAGTCATTTATTAATACCAACACAACAACAAAATTAAAATTATATCACTATACCTAAATCAGCTATAGCTGTTGTTATACAATTTTAGACTAGACAAATGACTGAAGACAGTACAATTAGTACGGCAAAGTCATTCAACGACGTATAAAAATGAAGAGCAATAGCTATATACAACTAGTCTACTAATTCTAAAGTACCTTGCATCAATCCTATATGCTCAGGATAACTACAAAAATAGCTATATTGTTGTCCTTGCTGTAACTGGTTTACTTCAAAAGAGATAGTAGTACGTTGCCCACCACCAATTAGTTTGGAATGTGCAATAATGCGAGGATCATCATTAATATAATCCGTTTCTTTTTCAAGAATAACTGCTTTCGCTACTTCTTCTTTATCTTGTTCTTTAGTTAAAACCCAGTTGTGTCCCATAACACCTTTATCCAGATGACCATCATGGATGAGATTTATAGTAAAAGTTTCACAGGCTTTACTGACTTTAATATCATCTATACCCCAATGAATTTGATCATTACTATGAATGGTAACTGTACAGTTGGGAGAAGCTATTGCATTATTAATAGCCCCTACCAACATAACTAGGCTCACTATTACTAGTTTTACATTAGCCATCGTAATACTAATTTTTAGCTTGGCTTAAAAGATACTCAGTTAACAAAGGTACAGGTCGACCTGTTGCACCCTTTTCTTTACCACCACTGATCCATGCTGTGCCAGCTACATCCAAATGTGCCCAAGGGTATTTGCTAGCAAAACGAGAAAGGAAACAACCTGCCGTAATAGTACCTGCTTTAGGACCACCAATATTTGCCATATCTGCAAATGGGCTATCTAATTGTTCTTGATACTCATCAAACAGTGGTAATTGCCAAGCTCTATCATCCACCTGTTTACCCGCATCAAGTAAGCTATTGATTAATACTTCATCATTACCTAATAAACCACTAGCCTGAGTACCCAATGCAACAATGCAAGCACCCGTTAAAGTAGCGATATCAATAACTGCTTTTGGTTTAAAACGTTCAGCATAAGTTAATGTATCACAGAGCACTAAACGACCTTCAGCATCTGTATTTAATATTTCTACTGTTTGTCCACTCATTGTTTTTACAATATCACCTGGACGTGTAGCATGACCACTAGGCATATTTTCAGCACAAGCCATTAATCCCACGACATTAATAGGTAATTGCAATTCAATTAATGCTTTAAACACACCTAATACAGAAGCAGCACCACACATATCATATTTCATTTCATCCATGCCGGCACTAGGCTTAATACTGATACCACCTGTATCAAAAGTAATACCCTTGCCCACTAACACAATAGGTTGCTCTGATTTCTTTTTAGCCCCATTATATTGTAAAGCAACCAGTCTAGGAGGCTGTTCACTGCCTTGCGCTACTGCTAAAAACGCACCCATTTTAAGTGCTTTCATTTTCTTTTCATCTAGCACTTCTATAGTGACACGCTTATCTAATTTCGCTAATGTTTCTGCTTGTTTAGCAAAATAGGTAGGATGACAAATATTAGCGGGTGTATTACCTAAATCTCTAGTTAATGCCATACCAGCAGCAATCGCCTGTGACTCAGTGATAGCTTGTTCAACTAACTTACTATTTGCTTTATCAGTACATAATGTGACTGATGAAAACTTATAGGGTTCTGCTTTCTTGCTTTTATATTCATCAAAACAATAACTACTTGTTTCTAAAGTCTCTACTAATAAGCGTGTTTTACTGTAAATATCACGACCTTTAACTTCCACATCATCAACTACAAATAATGCATCTGTACCGCCTAATTGCTTTAATGTTTTAAAACAAGTCATAGCCCATTTACGGTATTGTGCATCAGATAGAGGTTGCTCACCAATACCGACTAATAACACTCGGTTAGCCTTTAGTTGCTGATTAGTTTGCAATATAAATGTTTGACCTAAGTTGCCCTGAAAATCACCCCACTTAATAATATTTTTAATAGCGCCTTGGGTTAATTTATCAACTTCACTAGCAGTAGCACTTAACTTATCGCCTTTACCTACTGCAACAACCCATGTTGAAATTTTTAGAGCCTCTGGACGATTATTCTTTACATTAAATTGCATGTTTATCCTCTAATTCATTCACTTATTTCAATAACTATAATGACTGGTAATATCTTTTAACTCATCACCTTCAAACTTCAATACATAATAAAGGCTATCAGAAACTGAATAAATCCATTCCTCAATAGGAACATCTTCAAAATAATTTCCCCAACCTCTAGTAACCCTGCGTCCCCATCCTAAAAAACTTTTACTGTTAGGTTCACTACAACGATTAATAACCTCTATTTTAGTATTGCCTGTACTTACTAATCCACCACCGCAACGCCATGTACTTGCAGCGAATAAACTAGGAGAAAATACACTAACAAATATAATTAATGATATTAATTGTCTCATAAGTTTTTTCACATATTGAACTTCAAAATAAGCATTATGTACATGGGTTTAGAAAAGTTTTTAGCTAAAAATACCTGTTACTTATTATAAGTCCAATCAATTAGTTGGAAAATAAGACTCTATGCTAACTAATTTACCACCCTCAAAACGTAATAAATTATAAGCTGTTGCAGATCCAGTAGTTTGATTATATATCCACTCTTCTATAGGTACATTGCCTAAACTACTTCCATCACCTGTAAACCCTACAAAATTCTGTGCATTAGGAGTACCACACTTTCTTTCTACTTCAAAAACACGCTCACCTACCGAAACTACTTTTGTTCCACAACGCATGGTTTTAAACTGAGCATGAGCCGAAAAAACACTCATTATTAGAATTAATAAAAGATATTTATTTTTCATATAATTACTCTCCGCTACCAATAATTAATAATAATTATTCTTTAATTATAAATGATATACATTTTTATAATAAAACAACTGTTTATAAAATTCATTAATATTAGTTGCATATTGCCTAATAACTCACAATACCCTGATCTATTTAAGAAAGATATCTCTAAATTATTTATCTAATAAAAATAGTTTTTCTTTTGGAATTAATAAAATATCATTACGCTTATAATCTGGAAATTCGAATAATTTAACTTTTGCTAAGCATAATTTTTTGTATATTATTCTTAATACTCTATCTAAGTAATTATTTCGACTTAAATTATTGTTAAAGTTAAAACCAATAGAAAATACCTGATAATCCTTAAATAAATTTTCCAAGGTATGTTCATTAGAAAATTCTTCTATATTATTTACCCATTCCATAATCACAATAGGACGAAACTTTTCTATAGTGTTATTGAGTCCTTTTATGGCAAATAACTCATGACCTTCAACATCTATTTTTATTAAATCAACCTTTTGTATTTTAAACTCATCAACAAAACTATCACCTTTTATTAAATATATTTTATCCTTCACATAATTTTCAGTTTGTATTTCTATGCTAGATGCTCCTACATTGCCTGTTGTATTAATATTGATATAACTTTCCATATTTTTATCTGAAAGTCCTTTATTTACAGCATTAATATTTTTAATATTGTTTATAAAGATATTTTGTCTTAAAAACTGGTAAATGGGGACTGTTGGTTCAAATGAATAAACCTGCTCAGCAAACAAAGAAAAAGCTAACGAATGATTACCAATATTTGCTCCAACATCAAATACTATAGGTTTTTCAATTTTTTGTAATAATTTTAAAATAAACTCAATGATTTCACGCTCATAAATACCAAATCTAATTATTTGGTTAGTTATAGCATCATTTTTAATGCCTATCATAGTATGTTTAAAAATCGTACTAACATACTGGCTTTGTATATTATTTAAAGTCATTTAAAGGCTCACAAAAATCTAACTCTTGATAAAGATATATAGTTAAATATTCTACTACTAAAAACTCTTATTGCTCAGTTTTACTTTGTATAAAACTACTTTCTTTTAACCAAAATAAATCAAAGTATTTTTTATCTTTTATTGTACAAAGAGCTCTCTTAGAAAGGTCTATTGTCATATCCAGTTTAAAAGGTAAATATCCCCGCTCCATTACATGCCAAAGATAAACATTACCATCAACATAAATAAAGAGATTATAACCAGACATTAGTGGAAGCTCTAATCTAATCGAGGGTATTTTAGTTCGATATTCACATAAAGGGCCTATGACAAATTTTCCTTTATTATTTTTTTGTTGTTAGATTTTTACAAAACTCTGGCTCTCTTGCCTGAAGAATAATTATTGCATTAGCAACTAGTTTATCATTACTAACTATTAAACCTATCATTTATGGAGCTTGTACTGCTTTTGCTGAAAAAACCAGTTTCATATAACCTATAATCAAAACACCTATAATTAAGATTAATTATTTCTTCACTTAACCATATCCTTTGGTACTACAGAAAAGAAAAGCAAGAGCCAGTCGATAAGCCGGGTTCTGTCGCGAACAGTCATTCATCTACGATGGCCATCACTGGACATCTTTAGCAACCTACCCGAATCCAACGCGGGCCACGCTTAGGATTCCTATTTGGTCTTGCTCCAAGTGGGGTTTACCTAGCCACAAGCTGTTACCAGTTGTGCGGTGTGCTCTTACCACACCTTTTCACCCTTACCGTTAGCATATGCTACTTAGGCGGTTATTTTCTGCGGCACTTTCCGTAGGCTTTCACCTCCCAGGCGTTACCTGGCACTTTGCCCTATGGAGCCCGGACTTTCCTCCCCTTTTTATAAACATGTTATAAAAAGCAGCGACTGTTTGACTGGCTCTTGCTTGAGATAAGCATACCTTTTTAAATAACGAGAAACAAGCTAAAAACTTTTTTCATTCAGATCATATAGATTATAGATTTTTTATTAAACGCATTAATAACATCATTAACTAGCAAATGATACACAATAAAATGGCATGAAACTATTATGAAAAAAAGCTGATATATCAAAGCCAATAAGCGCAATTATTAAAGTAAGCAAAAGAAAACCAACAATAGGCCCACAAATTCAAAAAAGTAGTGAGATCAAAATAAGCTTATATATAATCTGTCTCTTACTCATTAGTTTTATTAGTTATTTCTAAGGCATATTGATATAGCTTATTTTTACGCTCCCCTGTAATTTCGGCTGTTAACGCTGCTGCTTGCTTAACAGGCAATTCAGCTAATAATACTTTTAATACCCGCCCTGTTTCTTGATTAATATCTTCTTGTACAGGAGCTTTCCAGCCTTCAATTAATAATACACATTCGCCACGTTGTTGATTACTATCAGCTTCTACCCATTCAGCTAATTCAGCTAATGTAGTATTTTTAATAGTCTCAAAGGTTTTTGTTAATTCTCTGGCTAATACTGCTTGGCGATCCTTTCCAAAAACAGCAACTAAATCCTGCAAACTCTCTAATAAACGATGGGGTGCTTCATAAAAGATAAGCGTTCTAGATTCTTCTTTCAATGTCTCCAGTGTACTTTTTCTTGCTGTTGATTTAGCAGGCAAAAACCCTTCAAAACTAAAACGATCTGAAGGTAATCCAGCTGCAGATAGCGCAGCTATGACTGCACAAGCACCTGGAATAGGCACTACTCTTATACCTTGCTGCTGTGCTTCTCTCACTAAATGAAAACCTGGATCAGAAATCAGGGGCGTTCCTGCATCAGAAACTAAAGCTATATTCTTGCCTGCTAATAACAGCTGCACAAAATAGTTTTGTTGTTCTCGTTCATTATGATCATGGCAGGGTTTAAGCGCTGTATTAATAGCAAAATGCTGCAATAATTTGGTAGTATGACGCGTATCTTCAGCAGCTATCAAGTCTACTTCACGTAAAATACGCAAAGCACGATTAGTAATATCTTCTAAATTACCAATCGGCGTTGCCACTATATAAAGTGTTCCAACAGCTGAGTTCTCTATCAAAATAATACCTTTTAAACAAACAAAAGGTTATTTTACTCTACCTTAGCTATTTGTATAGGTAAATTATCTGACTTACCAACTCGTGTAATATAGGTAATTGGATTAATCGCTTGATTATTTTTAACTACCTCAAAATGAACATGAGGCCCTGTTGCACGTCCAGAACTACCTAGTTTAGCAATAACCTGCCCTACTTGCACTAGATCGCCCGCTTTCACTAAATTTTGCTGATTATGTGCATAAATAGTTTTATAACCATCTAAATGGCTAACTTCTACTACATTACCATAACCCGTTTTAACACCAGAAAAAGTAACAACACCAGCAGCGACTGACATAATATTAGCACCACGAGGGCCAGAAAAATCTACTCCTTTATGTCCTTTAGAGCGTCCAGTAATAGGATCTATTCTTACCCCATAACGAGAAGTAATATAACCATTTTTAATAGGATAACCTGCAATATAATTTTCTTGTCGAATACTACGCTTAACAATAAGATTTTCAAGAACTTCTAGTTGTTTTTCTCTAGTGGCAATTTTATCTGATAACTTATCTAGTTCTTGCATAAAAGTGGGGGGAGTAAATGCCTCTTTACCCTCACCTAAACTTTCCTCAGTACCGCCTAAACCAACGCTTTCCGAAAAATCAAACTCATTATCAATACCTGCTAATCCTGTTAAACGTTCACCCATCGCGTCTAAACGAATCAATCGAGCCTGAATATTAGCTAAATAAGCACTGTATGCATCTAAACGAGCTTGTGCTTTTTCACGCACATCAGCTATTTCTTTTAAAGGTTCTTTCATTACATTAGACAGTTGATCATCTGTAATTACTGTTGTCTTTATGGTTTGTTTAGTAAACCAGTAACCTAAGCTAGCAGAGACAACACACAATACAACTAAACTTAAAATTATAGTAGATAAATCCGTTGCAAAGGTAATGCGGCTACGCTGAGTATTTTTATCAGAAATAAAGATAAGACGCATACAAACTTCCTTTATTAAAACTATTCACTTACAGAATCCCTGTATTTTGCTAAAATAATTAAGTCATAATAAATACAGAGTTCATATGTCTTTCAGACCGTTATATGCAAAACATTCCAAGTCATTATTGGTAAAAACATCTTCACTTAAACAATTAGTGAATAAGGCTTCCTACCTAAATCAACTACAACAATGTTTAAATCTGTATTTATCAACTACCATAAGAGAAAACTGTGCTATTGCTTCCTTCCAAAATGGAATATTAACTATTTTAGTAAATAATGCACACTGGGCAACCCGTTTGCGCTATCAACAAAATAAGCTAAAACAACAGCTACAAGAACACCATGAATTCTATGGCATTCATAAAGTCGCTATAAAAGTTTCCCCTAAACCCTTAAAAGAGCCAGAAGAAGTACATGAATTAACCATGTCTTCAAAAACAGCAAAAATTATTGCCGAAACAGCTGAAAATATAAATCATCCAGCACTTCGAGAAGCACTGGAACGTTTATCTAAACATACTAGATAGACTTTCGTCTAATAGGAATTTTAACAGATTATGCCGATGTGGCAAGCTGAATATAAGAAATAGGTGCCTTATCAACCCCTTCAAAGGTTACCATTTCCCACGCATCAGGTTGGCTTATAAGGGTTCTCAGTAATTTATTATTTAATGCATGGCCTGATTTAAAACCTATAAACTCACCAACTAAACTGTGACCTAATAAATACAAATCACCAATAGAATCGAGAATTTTATGTTTTACAAACTCATCTTCATAACGAAGACCATCTTCATTCATAACACCATCATCACCTACGACAATAGCATTCTCTAAACTACCGCCTAAAGTTAGATCTTTAGAGCGCAAATACTCAATCTCTCTCATAAAACCAAATGTTCTAGCACGGCTAACTTCTTTTACAAAGGTAGTACTTGAAAAATCAATAGTGGCTGATTGAGTATGTTTTTTAAAGGCTGGATGGTCAAAATCAATTTCAAAACTAACTTTAAAACCATCAAAGGGTAAAAAAGTAGCTTTTTTGCCATTATCTTCTACAGTAACTTCTTTTTTAATACGAATAAATCTTTTTGGTGCATCTTGCTCTTCTAATCCCGCAGACTGAATTAAAAATACAAAAGGTCCGGCACTACCATCCATAATAGGTACTTCAGAGCAAGAAAGCTCAATGCGAGCATTATCAATACCTAAACCAGCCATAGCAGATAATAAATGCTCTACTGTATCGATACGTACTCCATCTTTCATCAATGTAGTAGAAAGTGTTGTTTCTCCTACATTTTCAGCTCTAGCTGGAATTTCAACCATAGGGTCTAAGTCAGCTCTACAAAAGACAATACCTGTATCTACAGGGGCGGGCTTTAAAGTAAGATAAACTTTTTTACCTGAATGAAGACCTACACCCGTAGCTCGAATGGTGTTTTTTAATGTGCGTTGTTTAATCATACAATTACTCGTCCCAGCAAAATGCGAATTGCTATCAATAATAGCAGATTGCCCTTTAACTGAACACCCTTACAACCCTGAAAAGCCATTGAAAAAATAAAATAGCGTTATAGATTATTACCTATAACGCTATTATTACACTACTACAATAAATAGATTAATCAGCTTGATTTCTTAAGAAAGCTGGAATATCTAAATAATCTAAATCGTCTTGTGCTTCCAAATTGGTAGCTGCATTACCATGTGCACCACGATTACGCATTACTGTTGGACGATCAAAATCACGATAATTAGTTTCTGATAAGTTTTCAGAACGTGTAGCTGTAGATGATTCAACTGCATTCACAGTAGGAATGGTATTATCAATTACTTTCACTGGTCTGCTCATTTCTTGACCTAAACCAGTTACAACTACAGTTACGTTTAACTCATCACCCATAGTTGGATCAATAGCAGAACCAATTTTAACTGTTGCATGATCAGAAACTAGATCTTCAATGATTTCACCTACATCATTGAACTCACCAATTGTCATATCGCTAGCTGTGATATTTACTAATACACCACGTGCACCTTGTAAATTGATATCTTCAAGTAATGGGTTACGAATAGCAGCCTCCGCAGCTTCACGAGCACGATTAGGACCACTAGCACTACCTGCTCCCATCATCGCCATACCCATTTCACTCATTACTTCTTTAACGTCAGCAAAATCGATATTGATTAAACCAGGACGCTGCATAATATCGGAAATACCACGCACAGCACCTGTAAGTACATCATCGGCTTTAGCGAAAGCTGTTAATAAACTAACATCTTTACCTAAGATAGTAATCAATTTTTCATTAGGGATAGTAATGAGAGAGTCAACATGTTCTACAAGCGCATCAATTCCCTGATCCGCTACTTTACTACGTTTACGACCTTCAAAGATGAATGGGCGAGTCACTACTGCAACAGTTAAAATTCCCATTTCTTTAGCAACTTGTGCAATAACGGGAGCTGCACCTGTACCTGTACCACCACCCATGCCAGTGGTAATAAATACCATATTAGCACCTTGTAGTGCCTCAGCAATACGTTCACGGTCTTCTAAAGCAGCTTGTCTACCCACATCAGGGTTAGTACCTGCACCTAATCCTTTAGTGATATTAGCACCTAATTGAAGAATTGCACCGCCAGTAACACTTTTTAATGCTTGCGCATCTGTGTTAGCACAAACAAATTCAACACCTTCAATATTGCTACGAATCATGTGGTTCACAGCATTACCGCCGCCACCACCGACACCAATAACTTTAATTACCGCATTAAGCTGGGCTTCTACCATCTCAAACATTGCCTCTCTCCTAAACCGAAACAACATGCCTTGTCGTCTATATCTTGTTATTCTAACGTTAGATAGCAGGAATATCTAGTGTTCTCTTGTACTATCTTAGTATAAAAATCAAAGTTTTTGTGATTAATGTTGATAAATTTAATTTCAATCAACGAATAACTACCAATATAAGCCAAAATAATACTAAAAATTACCTTGTACCCACTTCTTTAAACGACCAAACATTGAAAAACTTTCTCTATTAACTTTATTATGCTCAACACTACCACTTTCTAATTGTTGCTGAGCACCATATATCAATAAACCAACTGCTGTTGCATAAATAGGATTATGAATCACACTTTCTAATCCTTTCACATTGTAAGGAATACCTAACCTAACAGGCATATGGAAAATTTCTTCTGCCAGCTCCACTGCCCCTTCCATTTTAGCTGTACCGCCTGTTACTACGATACCTGCAGGAATCATATCTTCATAGCCACTACGGCGTAATTCTTTTTGCACAAATTTAAATAGTTCTTCATAGCGAGGCTCTACTACCTCTGCCAATGCTTGTCGAGAAAGCTCACGAGGTGGACGCTCACCAACACTAGGAACTTTAATCATTTGTCCAGCACCTGCTAATTTCGCAAGGGCACAAGCATAACGAATTTTTATTTCTTCTGCATATTGAGTTGGCGTACGTAGTGCCATTGCAATATCATTGGTAATCTGATCCCCTGCAATAGGAATCACTGATGTATGACGTATAGCACCCTCAGTGTAAACAGCAATATCAGAAGTACCACCACCCACATCAACCAAACAAACACCTAACTCTTTTTCATCTTCAGTTAACACTGAATAAGAGGAGGCTAGTTGCTCTAAAATAATATCATCGACTTCTAAACCGCACCGTCTTACACACTTCTCAATATTCTGTGAAGCATTCACCGCACAGGTAACCACATGAACTTTAGCTTCTAAACGTACACCATACATACCTAACGGTTCACGCACACCCTCTTGATTATCAATCACATAATCTTGGGGTAAGGTATGCAATACTCTTTGGTCTGCTGGAATAGCTACCGCTTTTGCTGAGTCTAATACACGCTCAATATCAGCTCTAGTAACCTCACCTTCACGAATAGCAACAATACCATCCGAATTTAAACTACGAATATGATTGCCTGCAATACCAACATAAGCAGAAAATATTTGGCAACCTGCCATTTGCTGAGCTTCATCAATAGCATACTGAATAGATTGAACAGTAGATTCAATATTCACCACTACCCCTTTCTTCAAACCACGAGAAGGGTGTGATCCAATACCTACTACTTCTATTTGACCATCTGGCGAAATTTCTCCCACTAAAGCTACTACTTTAGAAGTACCAATATCCAAGCCAACGATCATTTTGCTACTTTGTTCTTGCGCCATAAGACTCTCTATTCTCCTCTAGGCACTTCACTCAAAATAATGACAAATATTGCCATTTCTTAAATACCTAAACTAATCATTTTGTATCTAACAAATGGCTTATTATGAATAGTTTTTTATTGTCTTGCTACTATCTTAGTAGCATTATTCGTATCAATTTCTTTACTTGGATCTTTCCATGCTACAGCTAAGCCATTACTGTATCGCATATCAACCCTTGCAATATTATCCATTTTAGCTTTTAAATTAATCTCATAAGCCTTACTAAAACGTTTAATTTTTTCAGCAACATCCCCACTACCAAGCACTAGCTCAAGACCTGTGCTGGTAGTTAATGACCAGCTACCTCGTTCTGTTAAAGTCAACGAAGTAATAGCAAGCTCCATTGGCCTCAATAATTGGCTAATAATTTGATACTGTTGCATAACTTGAGCATGTGCATATTCTGGCCCATCTAGCAAGGGCAATGATTTATAAGCAGAAATATCCTTAACGACAAAAGGTTCGCCCACATTATTTAAAAGTCCATCCTCTCCCCAACGGGCGATAGGTTGACGAGCATTTAACTCAATTTTTAATTCATTTGGCCAAACACGCTCTATTTCCACATGAGAAATCCAAGGAGTATTTTCAAGTTTATTACGCAAACCTTCTAAATCAACATTTAAAAACCCTGTACTTACCAAAGGTTCAATACGTTTCTGTAAGTCTTGCTGATCAATATAACCCAAATCACCTAAAATACTTACTTTTGATATAGGTTGATTTACATAAGCAATCACTTTATTAGCAACGTTGTAAGCCAAAATTGCAAAAACAACAGCTAATAACAAATAACCTGCTATTTTTAAATAATCAGCCATTGATTTTAAAGTAGTCACTACACCTTTTTTAGGCATAGCTCGACTTGCTCCACGCTGATTAGCACGCTGCCGCCAAAGTGCTACTGGCTCTCCATGTCTTAATCTTACATTTAACATTTTAACCTCCTTGCACCAAAGTAGTAGCTAATATGGTTAATACCAACTGTTGATAATCCATCCCAATAGCTTTTGCTGCCATAGGAACTAAACTGTGGTCTGTCATACCAGGTGCAGTGTTAACCTCTAACAAATAAAAATTACCTTGTTGATCCTGCATCACATCAACACGTCCCCAACCCTCTATATTTATTAACTGACAAGCCTTAAGCGTTAATGCTTGTAGCTCTTTTTCCTTTTCCTCATCTAAGCCACAAGGAATTTGATAAATAGTGTCTGTCGCTTTATATTTAGCATCATAATCATAAAAAGTATGAGGCGTTGCTAAACGAATAGGTGGCAAAACCTGATTATCTACTACAGCTATCGTAAATTCAGCTCCAGTCACCCATTCTTCAACTAATACTTCAGCGTCATAAGTTAATGCGCTTTGCCAGGCAGCTATTAACTCATCAACATTATTAACCTTTGCCATTCCTACACTAGAACCTTCATGGCTTGGTTTAATAATCATTGGAAAACCTAGTGACTGCGCTGCTTGCTGACAATCTTCTTCTGTTGTTAACACTGCATATTTAGGAGTAGGCAAACCAAAACTTGACCATATTTGTTTGGTTCTCAACTTATCCATTGCCAATGCAGAAGCCAATACACCACTTCCTGTATAAGGAATTTTCAATGTTTCTAATAAGCCTTGAATACAACCATCTTCGCCACCGCGACCATGTAATATAATGAAGACTCTATCCACTTTTTCTGACAAAAACTTGGCTAACCAATCACCTTTTGTATCAACAGCGAATGCATCAACGCCTGCATCTAATAAGGCTTGTAATACCATTTTTCCAGAGTTTAAAGAAACCTCTCTTTCAGCGCTTTCACCACCGAAAAAAACAGCAACTCTGCCAAAATCAATAGGATTATATTTTTTCATTTTTCTTTTTCCCTTTTTTCAAAGGTTTAACTGGTTCACTGATAAAAGATTTTGCGTTCTTCATGATTTGGCTTGCTATAGCGCCAATATCGCCTGCCCCTTGGCAAAGTAAGATATCACCAGGTCTTAAAATAGGCTTAACCACATCTACAATATCAGTATCACGTTCTACATAAATTGGATCTAGTACACCACGTTGGCGAATACTGCCACACAATTGACGGCTATCTGCACCAGGGATAGGATCTTCCCCTGCAGGATAAACCTCCATTAATAATAACAAGTTAACACCCGATAGCACCTGTACAAAATCTTCATACAGATCACGAGTACGGGTATAACGATGAGGTTGATAAAGCATTACTAAACGGCGTTCTGGCCAGCCATCACGCACTGCCTGAATAACTGCTGCCACCTCTGTAGGATGATGCCCATAATCATCTACTACCATCACTGTTCCACCATCTACAGGTAACTCGCCATACACTTGAAAACGTCTACCAACACCTTCAAACTTACTAATACCCGCTAAGATAGTTCTATCATTAATACCATCATCAGAGGCAATAGCTAAAGTAGCTAATGAATTCAACACATTATGCTTACCAGGCAGATTTACCACCGCTTTTAATGGCTCATAACCTTTTCTTAAAATAGTAAAATAAGTACGCAACTCTTCTTGATAAACATCAACCGCACGTATATCTGCATCCTCACTAAAACCGTAAGTCATAATTGGACGACTGATTTGAGGGATAATCTCTCTTACAACAGGATCATCAATACACATCACTGCTAAACCATAGAATGGCAAGTTATGTAAAAAGCTAATAAAAGTTTTCTTTAATTTATTAAAGTCACCATCATAAGTAGCCATATGGTCAGCTTCAATATTAGTAACCACTGCTACCATTGGCTGTAAATGCAAGAAACTAGCATCACTTTCATCGGCTTCTGCAATAAGGTACTGACCGCCGCCTAACTTCGCGTTAGTCCCTGCTGCATTTAGACGGCCACCAATTACAAAAGTAGGGTCCAATTTAGCTGCTGCATAAACTGAAGCAATTAAACTTGTTGTCGTAGTTTTACCATGTGTGCCTGCCACTGCAATACCATAACGATATCGCATCAGCTCACCTAACATTTCAGCTCTAGGTACAACAGGTATACGTCGTTCCAATGCAGCGGCTACCTCTGGGTTTTTTGTATTAATGGCACTAGAAACCACAAGCACACTCGCATTAGCTTGGTTCTCAACACAATGACCAATATAAATTGTCGCGCCCATTTTCTTTAGGCGCTCAGTAACAGGCGATACTTTAATATCTGAACCTGATATTTTATAGCCAAGGTTTAACAATACCTCAGCTATACCACACATTCCAGAACCACCAATACCAACAAAATGAATCCAATGAACACGACGCATACGACGCATACGACGTGATTCAGGTTGTAAAACTTCATAACGACTTTTAACCATTGGCTACCTCCAAACAGGTATCAACCACGTCACTAGTAGCCTTAGGTTTCGCTAAGCTTTTGGCGATTTTTCCCATTTCTCTCAATTTTTCAGGATTTTTTAATAATGTTTGTAAATGATCAGCCATAACTTGTGGTGTTAACTGAGCTTGTATCAATTTGATTGCAGCCCCTTTACAAGCAAGATAATCAGCATTAAAACTCTGATGATCATCAATAGCATGGGGTAAAGGAATTAACATAGCAGCTGAACCTGTCGCAGCTAACTCGCTCACTGTTAAAGCACCTGCCCGACAAACCACTAAATCAGCCCAACTGTAGGCTTGTTGCATATCAGTAATAAATGGTTCTACCTTAGCTTCGACTGTTGCTTTTTGATAACGCTCTTTGGTTACTTCAGCATGGTTTTTACCTGCTTGATGAAAGACCTCTGGACGAATTGAATCATCAAGCAATGCCAAAGCTTCAGGTAATAACTTATTAAGTGGTTCAGCCCCTAAGCTTCCACCAACTACTAACAATCTCACTTTACGATCAACTATGGATTCTTTAGACTGCTCAATAAACAGCTCTTTGCGTACAGGGTTACCCGTAGTAATTAAATGCTCTTTATTCACAAAAGTATTAGGAAAACCTTGGCAAATACGGGTTGCCATTTTTGCTAAATAACGATTAGCAGTGCCCACTTTGGCATTCTGCTCATGAATAATTAATGGTATACCAACTAACTTTGCAGCTAGACCACCAGGGCCAGTCACAAAACCACCAAAACCAACCACACATACTGGTTTTATTTCTTTAATCAGCTTACGAGCTTGTCTTAATGCGCCTAACAATAAGAAAGGAGCTTTTATTAATGTAGTAAGACTCTTACCACGTAATCCTGTCACATTAATCTGATAAATTGGTAAGCCTGCTTTAGCCACCAGTTCATTCTCCATGCCTTTGGGTGTACCAAGCCAATGAACGTTATAACCTCTTTCCTGAAAGTCTTTAGCGCAGGCTAACGCAGGGAATACATGACCACCAGTACCTGCTGCCATAATTAATATATTTTTAGCGACCATGTTTCACCTCCGAAGATTCTTCTGGAAAATCTTTATCAGTAAACACGTAAGATAGTTCAGGCTCTGGATAACGTCTTTCCCAATCAATTCGTAGTAATATTCCTAAACAAATACAGCAAATAACCAAAGAACTACCACCATAACTTAAAAATGGTAAGGTCAAACCTTTAGTAGGTAATAACCCAACATTTACCCCTACATTAATAATAAATTGACCAAGCCATAACATGGCAATGCCGTAAGCTACATAAGCAGAAAAATATTGTTTTTCACGCTCTGCCCATAAACCAATAATTAATGCCCTCACACCAACAAACACAAATAGTGCAACAGTGCATAGAGAGCCTACTAAACCCAACTCTTCAGCCAACACAGCAAATACAAAGTCTGTATGTGCTTCTGGTAAATAAAATTGTTTTTGAATACTATTACCAAGACCTAATCCCAAAAAATCCCCTCGTCCAAAAGCAATTAATGATTGGGTTAATTGATAGCCAGAACCAAACTGATCAGCAAAAGGGTCTGTAAAGTTCATCAAACGATGCATTCTATATTCTTGCGTTAAAACCAAAAATACTACGGCACCAATACTCATTAATACCATTAATAAGAAACGTCCCAGGCTCACACCACCTAAGAACAACATAGCAAGTGCAGCGCCCATCATTACCACTGTTGCTCCAAAATCTGGCTCTAATAGGAATAACCAAGCCACCGGTAATAACACGACAAAAGGTTTAAAGAAACCTGACCATGTATCTCTAACTTGTTCTTTACGGCGAACCAAATAGCCTGCTAAATAGATAACAGCAAATAACTTTCCTAGCTCAGAAGGTTGAATATTAAATAAGCCAACGCCAATCCAACGGCTTGCACCATTCACATTGCGTCCAATGCCTGGGATTAATACAGCTACTAATAACACCACTGCCACACATAGCAAATGAGCACTGTACTTTTGCCATACTTTAATGGGTACCACTAAAACACTTGCTGTAGCCAAAATGCCAATAGCGAGGTAAACCAAATGCCTTGTTAAGTTATAAAAAGTATTACCTGTTTGTGCTGATGCTACCTCAGAAGAAGCAGAGGCAATCATTACAGCACCTAAACCCAATAATAATAAGCAACCAGCCAATAATGGAAAATCGACATCAAAACCACGTCGGCTATAAATAGGTGAAGGATTTAAACAAACGATGGACAGTTTCATTCACTTAACCCCTTTACAGCTTCTGCAAACAGCTGGCCTCGTTCTTCAAAGTTTTTAAACATATCCCAACTAGCACAAGCAGGCGCTAATAATACCGCATCATTTTTTTGAGCAAGTTTAGAGGCTTCTGCCACTGCTTGTTCAATACTACTTACATATATTCTTGGTATCGCTGTATCTAAAATTTTCTCTATTAAAGGAGCATCCTTTCCTAATAAAATAACTGCTCGACAATAATTTTCAATCGGCTCTTTTAAGCTATTAAAATCAGCACCTTTACCATCACCACCAGCAACTAACACTAGCTTGCCAGTAATATCCCTACCTAACCCATCGATTGCTGCTAAAGCAGCACCTACATTAGTCGCTTTAGAATCATTGTAGTAAACCACACCAGCTTTTTCTGCAACCCATTCACAACGATGAGGTAAACCTTTGAAGTTTACTAAGGCCTCTATCATAGCTTCAAAAGATAAACCTACGGCATGCCCTAATGCTAAAGCAGCCATAACATTAGACCAGTTGTGACTACCTCTAATTTTTAATCTATCTAATGGCAACAATGGCTCATTATTAAAGATAATCCAACCATCACCCTGCAAAGAATCTAATTTAAAGCCTGTAAAATCTGACTTAGCTAGTTTAGTAGTAAACTCCCAACGAACTGCTGTAGTTAGTGCTTTTTTAGGGATAGATAATAGATCATCCAGATTTACAACTACTTGCTTAGCACCTAAAAAAATACGCTGTTTAGCATCACTGTATGCAGCTAGATCAGAGTAACGATCCATATGATCTTCACTCACATTTAATAATGTGGCTACTTCAGCATTTAGCTGTTGGCAACTTTCTAATTGAAAACTAGAAAGTTCTAAAACATACAAATCAATATCGTCTGCTAAAAGATTTAAAGCAGGCTCACCAAGATTACCACCTACCGCAACTTTTCTTCCTGCTGCCTTCGCCATTTCACCGACTAATGTGGTAACAGTACTTTTCCCATTAGAACCTGTAATAGCTACAATAGGAGCTTTTGCTAATTGTGAAAATAAATCAACATCACCAGATAGCCTAACACCACGTTTTGCCGCTGTTTGTAAAGCAGGAGTTTTTAAATCAAGTCCAGGGCTTACAAACAATGTTTTAGCCTTACACAAAAACTCTACATTTAATTCACCACACTGTACTTCAACTTGTGGATACTCTATTTTTAATGTAGTTAACTCTGGTGGACTACTACGGGTATCAACCACAGCAAAAGATGCCCTTTGACTCGCCAAATAACGAACCAACGACATACCACTTTTGCCAAGGCCAACAACGATATAAAAGTCAGTCGTAGTAATCATAAAAAACTCTATTACCTTATCTTTAAGGTAGCTAAACCAATCAATACTAAAATTACCGTAATAATCCAGAATCTCACTATCACACGTGGTTCTGGCCAACCTTTTAACTCAAAATGATGATGAATGGGCGCCATTCTAAAAACACGCTTTCCTGTTAATTTGAAAGAGGCTACTTGGATAATGACTGATAATGTTTCCATCACAAAAACACCGCCCATAATAAATAATACAATCTCTTGGTGAACGATCACCGCAATAGTGCCTAACGCAGCACCTAATGCTAATGAGCCTACATCACCCATAAATACTTGTGCTGGATAAGTGTTAAACCAAAGAAAACCTAAACCTGCACCAATCATAGCAGCACAAAAAACAACTAACTCACCTGAACCATGTACATAAGGTATTAATAAATATTTGGCAAATTGCATATTACCTGACAAATAACAGAAAATACCTAATGCACCACCTACCAATACAGTAGGCATAATAGCTAAACCATCTAAACCATCTGTTAAATTGACCGCATTACTAGTACCCACAATGACAAAGTAAGCAAATACAATAAAAAACATCCCTAATGGATAAATACCATGTTTTAAAAAAGGTAAATATAAAGAGGTATCTTGTGAGCCCTTGGCTGCTGTTACATATAAAAATATAGCAATCCCTAAGGCAAATATTGACTGCCAAAAATACTTCCAACGGCTCGGTAATCCTTTGGTATTTTTTTCTATCACTTTACGATAATCATCAACCCAGCCAATAGCACCAAATAACAAAGTAACAACAATAACTACCCATACATATTTATTGGCTAAGTTTGCCCATAATAATGTACTGATAGTAATAGAACTTAAAATCAACACACCTCCCATGGTAGGTGTACCCGTTTTTGATAAATGCTCTTTAACACCTTCTTCACGTACTACTTGACCAATTTGCAGATTCTTTAAAGTGCGAATCATCCAAGGCCCTAAAAATAAAGCTAATAATAAAGCAGTTAACACAGCCATAATGCTTCGTGTAGATTGATATAGAAATGCTCCAAATCCTGAGTGCACATTTTCTTGTAAGAAACTAAATAACCAAACTAACATTAATGAATTCCTTCTGCAGAACCACAAAGGTTACTAACCAATGTTTCCATCCCCATACTACGTGATCCTTTTACCAAAATTATATTGTTCACATCATCGTGAACAACCAATGCTTTTAATAACTCTTCTTTAGTTTCAAAATGATAAGCCTTATCACCAAATGCTTTAACTGCAAATGTAGTTAATGGCCCTATGGCATATAAAATATCAACTTTATCTTTAGCATAATCACCTATTTGCTGATGAGTTTGCTCAGCCCATTGGCCTAGCTCACCCATATCACCTAATACCAGTATTTTTCTACCCGTAAACTCCGCTAATAAATCAATTGCAGCTTTTACTGAAGCAGGACTGGCATTGTAACTATCATCAATAACACGTGCGCCACCTAATGCTAAGAAAGTATTAGTGCGCCCTTTTACAGATAGCTGTGCATTTAAACCTTCTTTAATAACTGCTAAGTCAATATCTATTGCATAACAAGCAGCTGCCGCAGCTAATGCATTACTAACATTATGTTGCCCTAAAACATTTAATTGAATATCCATTTCACCAACAGGACTATGCAAAGTAAAAGATTGGCAACCATTTCTATTACGACTTAAATCACTTGAATAAAAATCAGCTTGGTTATTTTGTTTAGCAAAGCTAATCACCTTACGTTGCCCTGCTCGTTTTTTCCAAATAGCAAAAGAAGGATCATCTAAATTAAGAATGGCTGTTCCATTAGCATCTAAACCATCAATAATTTCACCTTTGGCTTCAATAATATTTTCTAAACTACCAAACTTACCAACATGGGCATTACTAGCATTATTTAATACCGAAACATCAGGTTTTACTAAATTAACACTATAGCTAATTTCACCTATTGCTGAAGCACCCATCTCAATAACAGCAAATTCATGTTCTGCTGTTAATTGCAATAATGTTAAAGGTACTCCTAAATCATTATTTAGATTACCTTGAGTAGCATGTACAGTTCCCTGTTTACTTAAAATACTTGCAACAAACTCTTTAACGGTTGTTTTACCGCTAGAACCTGTAATACCAATTACTTTTCCTTGAAAAGCTTGTCGATTCAATGCACCCAGTTTCCCTAAGGCCAATCTAGTATTGCCAACAACTAATTGTGGAATATTCACCTCATCCACGGGACATTCAACCATAGCAGCAACGGCACCATTTTCAGCCGCTTTAGCCACATAATCATGACCATCAAAATTTTCACCAGAGATAGCAATAAATAACTCACCTTTATTAATGGTTCTACTATCAATTGACACAGCATCAAAACTTACACTATCACCAATCAATGTAACTTCTAATAAAGTTGCTAACTGTGCGAGTGACATTGGTTTAATCATATTATTTATTCTCCCAAGTCTTTAATGCTTGGTTAGCCTGTTCTGTATCAGAGAAATGGCTGCGCTCACCATTTATCTCCTGATAATCTTCGTGGCCTTTACCTGCTATTAATACTACATCGTCTGATTTTGCTTGAGCTATAGTTTGTAAAATAGCTTGTTGTCTATCAGCAATAGTTTGTACTGACTGGGTACTATTAAAGCCTTTTAAAATATCATTAATAATGGCACTGCTTATCTCTTCACGAGGATTATCGTCTGTTACCACTACTTGGTCTGCTAATCTTTCAGCAATGGCTGCCATAAGTGGACGCTTGCCTTTATCTCTACTACCACCACAACCAAAGACACACCATAATTTACCTTTAACATGGGGCTTTAATGCTGTTAAGACTTGCTCTAAAGCATCTGGCGTATGTGCATAATCCACAATGACTAAAGGTTTTTCATTACCACCCAAACATTGCATTCTGCCAGCAGGCGCTTTTAACTGTGGCACTATCGTCAATACTTTGGCAAACTCATAGCCTAACCCTAACAAACTACCAACAACCGCTAGCACATTACTTAAATTAAAATGTCCAATAAGCTGACTCTGTAACAAACCTGTTCCTTGTGGTGAAACTAAGTTAGCTGTAACACCCCGCTCATTGAATAAAATATTAGTACAGTGCAAATCAGCGGTTGTATCTTCAATACTATAAGTAAGTAACTCTTTATGATTATTTTGGTTTACTAGCTGCTTACCATAAGTATCATCTTGATTAATTACTCTGGCTTGTAAACTATCCCAAGCAAAAAGCTTAGCTTTAGCAGCAGCATAGTTTTCTAATGTTTCATGATAATCTAAGTGATCTCTTGTTAAATTAGTAAACACGGCCACTTTAAAGGGTAATGCTGCAACACGTCCTTGATCTAAACCATGGGAAGAAACCTCTAAAGCAACGGCTTTAGCGCCTTCTTGTAATAACTTAGCTAAACTAGCTTGAACACTAATCGCATCTGGTGTTGTTTGTTTACCCTGCTGTAATCTTTGCCAAAATCCTGTACCCAATGTACCTATAATGCCACAAGGTTCATTTAACAAATCTAATGCTTGAGCAATTAGTTGAGTAACTGTTGTTTTACCGTTAGTACCTGTAACACCTATCAAACGTAATAGGTTTGCTGGTTCACCATAGAAACGACCTGCAATATCAGATACATGGTATTGTAATTTTTTTACTGCAATAAACTCAGCGTAAGGGTGCTGATTAACTATAGAATCTGCTAACTGATAATCTTCAGGATCATATACGATAGTTAATGCACCCTTGTGGAGAGCCTGTTCAATATAGTCTCTACCATCTTGCTGAGTACCCTTGACAGCAAGGAATAAGTCACCCTGCTGCACCATTCTGCTATCTAACTTAAGCCCTGTTATTTCAATAGGCTTTTGTACTTGAGGTAATAACTGATTAAGTAACATCATTACCTCCTTGAGTTAGAAAACTGTGCGATAGATTGATCACTCGCCAATAAATTATCAGGAGTAATATTCATCATCCGCAATGTGCCAGACATCACTTTACTGAAAACAGGAGCTGCTATCAGGCCACCAAAATAGCCAACTTTAGTTGGTTCATCAATCACTACCACCATTGCAAATCTTGGATTACTTGCTGGTGCTATGCCTGCAAAGAACGAGCGATAATGATTTTCACCATACCCCTTATTGACAATAGTTTTTCTTGCTGTACCACTTTTACCAGCTATGTGATAGCCATTAACACGCGCTCTAAACACACCACCCTCATCTTCAACTACAGCCTGTAACATTTTAAGCACAGTTTTAGATATATTAGGATCAATAGCTTGTGTTCCTACTGGAACTTCATGTCTCTTAACCAAAGAAAGAGGTAAACTGACACCATTATTAGCTAACGTTGCATATGCATGAGCTAACTGCATGGGTGTTACTGAAAGACCATAACCATAGGATAAAGTAGCCGTTTCTGCTGGTCCCCACTTACGGTGAACAGGTAAAGAACCTGTTGATTCACCTGGAAATCCTAAGCCTGTAGTTTCACCAAAGCCTACTTTTCTCATTGTTTCATAAATGGGTTCAGCACCAATATCAAAGGCAATCTTACTCATCCCAATATTACTAGATTTCTTTAAAACACCTGTTAAATCTAAAATAGTAGCTCGCGATACATCTTTAATTGTATAGTGTCCAACTTTTAACTGCCCACCTGTAACATTGACAGTATCTTCTGGCTTCCAACGTCCTGTTGCTAAAGCTGCTGCCATGGAAAAAGGCTTTACTGTTGAACCAGGCTCAAACGCGTCTAGCATCGCGCGATTACGTATTTCTTCTGGTTTTAACTGGCTACGATTATTAGGGTTATAAGTAGGTTGATTAGCTAATGCTAAAATTTCACCTGTTTTAATATCAATCAATACTAAACTAGCTGAATTAGCACCATATTCTTCCATCGCATAATGCAGCTCACGAATAGCAAGATATTGCAATCTTAAGTCAATTGATAACTGAATTTGCTTACCTGGTTTAGCATGGCTTACTATTTGTAAATCTTTAATTAAATGGCCACGACGGTCTTTTAATACTTCACGCTTTCCAGAAACGCCTGTTAACCAACCATCATAAGCAAGCTCAACCCCTTCTCTACCTTTATCATCGATATCAGTAAAACCAATTAAATGAGAAACTGTATCTCCTGCAGGGTAAAAACGACGATACTCCTCAAGGGAGTATACGCCAGTAAAATCTTGTTTTAAGATCTCATTTCCCTTATCAGGGTCTAACCCCCTAGCAAGATAAATAAACTCCCTATCATCATTCTTTTTAATTTTTTCTGATAATGTTTTAACATCTTGCCCTAATGCTCTTGCCAATTTAGGCCACTCATCTGGCATCTGTGACAATTCTTTAGGATTAGCCCATAAAGTAATAACAGGTGTACTTACTGCAAGGTATTGGCCATTGCGATCAGTAATCATACCACGATGAGCAGAAATCGGCATGTAGCGTACAGATCTTAAATCACCCTGAAGTTTAAGAAACTCATTATTAATAACATGACGATCGAGCAATTTCCAAACAATAGCTCCCACCATCAGTGCCAATAACACTAATACAAATTTGAAACGCCCTGGATAACTATTTTCATTGGCTGTCATTGGCCTATTATCCTTACGTCATTTGGGACAGGAATATGCATGGTTAACTGATTAACTGCTATTTTCTCAACACGGCTATAAGCCGTCCAAGTACTTTGCTCTAAAATTAATCTGCCCCAATCTGCTTGCGCCTTATTGTAAAGGCACATATTTTGATAAAGCTCATTAAGCAGTTGTCTATTTTTATGACTGGTATAAATAACCATTACTGCTGAAACCAATACAGCAATAAAAAGTATTAGCATTAATAAACTACCTTTTGGCATGGCACTTTGCTTTTTATCCATTACCTTAACTTCTCTGCAGTTCTTAATACAGCACTACGAGAGCGAGGATTATTTTTTACTTCCTGCTCACTAGCATAAATTGGCTTACCAATTATGTGTAACTTTGCCTCAAAAGGTTCTACCTGTATTGGTAAATCCCTTGGTAATTGGTCTTTTTCACCTTTTACCTGCTTCCGCATAAATTGCTTTACAATACGATCTTCCAATGAATGAAAGCTAATTACCACTAATCGACCACCAACTGCTAGTACATCAAGTGCTGCTTGTAAACCGTGTTCTAAATCGCTTAACTCATTATTTACAAAGATACGAATTGCTTGAAATGCACGAGTCGCTGGATGTTTACCTTTTTCCCAAGCAGGATTAGCTACTGTTATAACTTCAGCTAAATCTAATGTCCGCTCAAATGGTTTGACTTCCCTTCTCTGAACAACCGCTCTCGCCATTCTTTTAGCGAAACGCTCTTCACCATACTCTTTAAGTACTCGGCTAATTTCATCTTCACTGGCTGATGCTATCCAATCTTTAGCGCTGACACCTGACAGAGGATTCATTCGCATATCTAATGGACCATCTTGATTAAAACTAAAGCCACGACCTGCATCATCTAACTGTGGTGATGAAACACCTAAATCTAATAAAACTCCTGATACCTTCCCTGCTAAACCACGCTTTTCTAACTCTTCTTTCATTGCTGCAAAAGAATTTTGAATAATAGAAAAACGTTTTTCCTCAGCCATTAATAAATTTCCTGTATTAATGGCAAGTGGATCTTTATCAAATCCTATTAACTGACCTTGCTTACCTAACCGACTAAGGATCAATCGGCTATGCCCGCCACGACCAAAAGTACCATCCACATAACAACCATCTGCCATTATGGCTAGCTGTTCAACGGCTTCATTCAACAACACCGTTGTATGAGTAAAATTTTGTGTTGTCATGGTCGTTATAAAATTAAGTCACGTAATTCTTCTGGTAAACCACCAGCTTCTTTTATGGCTGCCATATCATCTAATTCAATAGCATTCCATGTATCTTCATCCCAAAGTTGAAACTTATTCAGTTGTCCTACTAAAACAACTTTCTTATCCAACTCTGCTCGTACTCTTAAACGAGGAGGTATTAAAAAACGACCATTACCATCCAACTCAACATCTTGAGCACTACCAATCAAAGTACGGTGTAAACGACGGGTTTCTTCACGTAAAGAAGGCATTTGGCGGAGCTTATTCTCAATTAACTCCCACTCAGGTAATGGATAAATATTTAAACAAGGATCAACAGCATCAACTGTTACAATAAGCTTACCAGAGCAGCGCACACTTAGCTCGTCACGATACCGACTAGGCATCGCTACACGACCTTTAGCGTCTAAACTGACTGCATTAGCTCCGCGAAACAATTATTTAATCCTCATTTTTACTTTCTTTACCACTAAAAGAGATTATTTAACCACTTTATACCCTTTTTCACCACTTTACACCACTTATGCACACTATAGAAACCAATGCAACATCAGTCAAGTACAATCTGCATAAAAATCAGTAAATACACACCTTCTTGACTAAAGTTGAATAATCATTACCAAGTTTTTTGCAGAAAAATTAATAGAACATGAACAACAATAAGCAAATTCATGAAAAACCCTTATTCAATAGATTTAAATTATTAATAACGACTTAAAGTTGCAGTTATACAATAAAAAATGAATTGTCTTATTTTGCAAACTAAGACAGTATTAATTGCCATAAAGGATTTTTAACAATTGGTAAAGGTCATGCTACGTTACAGTTTTCTAACATTATTCTTAATTAACCTAATATTTCCTTTATATGGACAAACTGCACGCAAACCCTCTTATTACGATCAACAATCAAAAATAGGAAATCTACTACCTCGCTCAGTTGCAAATCAACGACCTACGCCTAAAATAACTTATATTTCCTCCATAAAGGATCAAAATATCTTCCAACAATTGGCGAGAACCTATGAACTTGGCTCACTTTATGAAATTCCTCATATACTTTTTGTTATTGATTTAAAAAATAATAATCACCTTTATTATTTAAATACCCCTTTTTATGAACTCCATGAGAACTTTTTACAACAAGTAATTGTTAAGAAAAAACTAACTCGTACAGAACTCAACACTAATTATTTAAGCCCTAAAAGACGTTTCTTACTAGGTACATTAAGCTGGCAACAAAGTATCAAACAATATACTTATGAGTTTTGGGAAGGAGATACACTTTCTGCTGAACAACTGCAATTGACGGAGCAACTCATCAAACAAACTTTCTTTGATGCCGTTGTCTTTAAAACAAACTCTACTACTCAAGAACAAACAACTAAAAAAGCTAATATCCATTACTTCACTCAACAGCAACTTATTCAACAACAAAGTTTCTTGGCGCTAAATCAAGGAACTGCTGTAGGAAAATTAAAACTAATTACATCAGAACAAGATTTAACAAGTTTAACTAGCTCTGACATTATTATTTTAAAAGAAACACCTATTGCTTTACCGCCAGTTGCAGCTATTATTACTGAACAACCTTCCACAGTACTTTCTCATGTTAACTTACTTGCTAAAAGCTGGAAGATACCTAATGCCTATATCAAAAATGCAGCTGAAGAACTTAAGCAATATGAAAACCAATGGATAGAACTACAAGTTAATACCTCTAACTATACTATTAAAGCTAGTGAGCAAACAGTGGTTGCCACCAAAGTAATTACTGTAGCCAAAACTAATACTAACACCACTCAATTAAAACTATTTCCCTTAAAAACACTCACTATCAAAGATAGTATTTATTGTGGTAGTAAAGCCGCTAATTTAGGTGAGATCTCTCATAAATTACCTGCTATAAATATTCCTGATGGTTTTTGTATTCCTTTTGGTCAATACCAGCTATTTATGCAACAACATGGTTTATTTAAACAACTTGCACAATTAGAGAATCAACCTCAATTTAAAAATAACTCACAATACCGCCAACATCAATTGGCTTTATTTCGACAACAAATTATTGATACCCCTATTCCTAATAAACTGTTAAATGAATGGGTTAAGCAATGGCAAGGCCAATTAGCAGGTAAAGCTATCTTTGTACGTAGCTCTTCTAACTCTGAAGATTTACCTAACTTTAGTAGTGCTGGTTTATATACCAGTGTAGCTAATGTGATTGATAGAGAATCCCTAGCGAAAGCTGTTAAAACTGTTTGGGCTTCAACCTACAACTATAAAGCCTATGAAACAAGGCAAATATTAAGGTTATCTGATGACCTTATTAAAATGAGTGTACTTATTCAAGTCGCTATAGATACAGATAAGGCTGGGGTTATGATTACACGAGACCCATTTAATAAGACAAGACCCTATATTACTTATATTGCAGCCAAGTATGGTTTAGGCATTAAAGTCGTAGAGGGAAAAGCAATCGCTGAACAAGTGATGTATTCTTCATGGTCAAAAGCAATTCAAGTGCTCTCTTTGTCTGATGAAAAAACGGCATTAAAATTGGCCAAAGATGGAGGGGTTGTAGAACAGCCTTTGGATAGTGACCAATCAATACTCAATGAGCAATTAATTGTTAATCTAGCAAAAATAGCCCGACAAATAAAATATCTTTTTAATTCTCAGGATCAAGATATAGAGTGGGCTGTAAAACAAGGAACAATATTTATTCTACAAAGCAGACCTTATATTCATTAATAGCTAATATTGTATTTCTAAAAAACGCGCTATACTAAAAAAGACTATTCATTCACTAAGGGTAAAACATGCGTCAACTATTATTACTTGTGTTAGGTTGTTTATTTTCAGTACAAGTATTTGCATTTGGTGCTACCACTAATGCCATTAACAACATTGCCACCTCAGGTAGTACAGCGGGTACATCAGGATCATCAGCATCCACCGATACTACCAAGCGGGATAAAATTATTGAACAAGCACAAAATGATGCTGCCACTTTTGTAGGGACAAATGGCAAAGTACTAGGTGTATATCTAGAAGTAGCTTTACAGCATCTTCGTCAAAACTATTCTGTAGCGGATCATATTTCCGATCTTGCCCTAGCTGAAGCTATTTTGACCTATTAACAAAATGAACTAACAATAATCTATTGTTAATTATTTAGTATGAAAACTCTATCAATACTAATTAGTATCTAAATCTTAATTAGTTGTACTATAATACTAATAGTTTTCTAATTAATAAAAGAATATAAACATGTCAAAACAAGCATCTAAATCAAAACCTACAGGCTTTTTAGATTTTATTGTACGCCCTCTAGTAACAGTAGATATTGCTATTTTTACAGTTAAAGATGACAAATTGCAGGTTTTACTGGTTAAACGACCTAATGATGAACAAGAACCTTTTGCTAATTGTTGGGCATTACCTGGTGGCTTTTTAGATGTCACTATTGATCAAGATTTAAATGCTTGTGCTTTACGTAAATTAAAAGAAAAAACTAATGTTAATAGTCCTTACCTTGAACAGGTAGGTGCATGGGGTAGTAAAGATCGTGATCCTCGAGGTTGGTCTGTTACCCATGTTTATTTTGCATTATTAAGTGCTGATAAGGTTATTTTACAACAGGGTGGCAATGCAGCTGAAGTTGCTTGGTTTCCTATCACAAATGACAATATTCAAAAACAACTCGCTTTTGACCATAACGAATTACTCAGTAATGCCATTCAACGATTACAAGCAAAAGTAGAATACACCTCATTGCCTGCTTATTTGCTACCTGATGAGTTTACCTTACCTGACTTACAAAAAGTCTATGAAATAGTACTAGACCGCCACCTTGATAAAAGCTCTTTTCGTACACGTATTCTCGCCACCAATTTAGTGGAGCCTGTAACTAACAAAATGCGACCTGCCACTAACAGACCTGCACAAATTTATCGATTAACTAATCCTGATGTGCTTACTTACTTTCCACGTAGCTTTAAATATAATGAAAAAACTTTAAAATCATAATTACTTTTTAACAGTTACAATACCAATAATAATCAATATACATTGGAAAATTACTATAAGGCTTTTTCATGTCTACTATTCTCGAGTTGTTCCAAGTGATAGGTGTTGGGTTAGCCATTTTATTGCCATTAGCTAATCCTATTACAGCAGTTGCATTACTGTTAGGATTATCACAAGGAATGACCACTAAACAAATAAATCACGAAGCATTAATGGCTGCCATTTATGTTTTTATTATTATGATAGTAGCTTTTTATGGCGGCCAGTTAGTCATGAATACCCTTGGTATTTCTATCCCTGGCTTACGTATTGCAGGGGGCTTAATTGTTACATTCATTGGTTTTCAAATGCTTTTTCCCACCAAAGAAATAGGCTTTGACATTACTAAATCAACTGTTGCTGAACTACAAACTCAGAATAAAGATAGTATTGCTTTTATTCCTCTTGCTATGCCAGGCACAGCTGGCCCAGGAACTATTGCAATGATCATTAGTAGTGCATCGACAATCCAAACGCAAGCTACTTTTTCCCCTATCATACTTAAAATAGCACCTATCTTTATCTTCTTAACCATATCTATTCTTTTATGGTTATGCTTACGCAGTGCTAATACTATTATGAAATGGATTGGTAAAGGTGGTGTAGAAGCTATCTCTCGCTTAATGGGATTTTTACTGGTCTGTATGGGTGTACAGTTTGTCATTAATGGCGTACTAGAATTAATAGCTACACATAGTTAAATAACAAATAATATTCTTGTTATTTAACTAATAATAGCAATGCTACACTAACCTCTATGGTGATTACGGAAATAATTAATTAATCCTTGGGTAGAAGTATCCTCAGCAGGAACAGGTTGATAATCTGTTAATCCTTTATAAACAGCTAGCCCTAACTCCTTACCTAGTTCTACACCCCACTGATCAAATGCATTAATTCCCCAAATAACACTCTGCACAAATACTTTATGCTCATATAAGGCTACTAATGCACCTAAACTACGCGGGCTTACACGCTCTAACACTAGCGTATTAGAAGGCCTATTACCTAGAATAACTTTATGAGGTGCTAATTTTTCTATTTGTTCTGCTGAACAACCTCTTTCTTTTAGCTCTTGCTCGACTTGTTGTTTATTTTTACCTAGCATCAATGCTTGACTTTGACTTAAACAATTGGCATATAACCATTGATGATGATTATTTAATGGATTAGCACTGACCACAGGCACAATAAAATCAACAGAAATAAACCGTGTTCCCTGATGTAATAATTGATGATATGCATGCTGTCCATTACAGCCCACACCGCCCCATATAATAGGCCCACTATCAATTGTTAAAGGGCTACCATCTTGACGTACACCTTTGCCATTAGACTCCATATCTAATTGTTGTAGATGCCTTACAAAATCTCTTAAATTATGGTCATAAGGTAAGATAGCATGGCTCTGCGCATCAAAGAAATTACTATACCAAACGCCCAACAATGCCATTAATACAGGCATATTTTTTTCAAAAGGCGCCGTTAAGAAGTGTTGATCCATCATATAAGCGCCAGCCAATAACTCTTTAAAGTTAGACATGCCAACACTTAATGCAATGGGCAAACCTATTGCTGACCATAGGGAATAACGTCCCCCTACCCAATCCCACATAGGGAAAATATTTTCTTTAGCAATACCGAACTCAACAGCAGCCTCTACATTAGAAGAAACTGCAATAAAATGTCTTGCTAAATCTTTTTCTGAGCCACCTTGGGCTAAAAACCAACATCTTGCTGCTTGAGCATTTTTTAATGTCTCTAACGTACCAAATGATTTACTCGATACAATAAATAGTGTCGTTTCTGCATTTAATTCTGCAACTACTTCCCTAAACTCACTGCCATCAATATTCGCTAAATAATGGCAAGTTACTCCTTTCTGGGCAAAAGGTAGCAATCCTTCAGATACCAACATCGGGCCTAAAAATGAACCACCAATACCAATATTAACTACATCTGTAATAGGCTTTTCTGTAAAGCCACGCCATAATTTATTATGTATACTATTAACCAATTCTGTCATTTGATGCAGAACTTGATGTACCTCTGGCATAATATCTACATCATTAATAAATACTTGATCGCCATAAGGTCTTCTTAGTGCAGTATGTAAGGCTGCTCTATTCTCTGAAGCATTAACAAATTTCCCTGAAAATAAATCTTCTCTTGCTTGCTCCACACCTACATCATTAGCTAACTTTACTAATAATTGTATGGTTTCTTTAGTAATCAAATTTTTAGAATAATCAAACAGTAACTCACAACCCTCTAATGAAAACTCTTGAAATCGTTTAGAGTTTTCAGCAAATGCTTGGCGCATATCAAAGTTTTTCATTAACTGATAATGTTCAGTTAATGCTTGCCATATTGATAGCTTAGTAACATCTTGTGGTTGTATATAGTAAGGCACAGTCATCAATATTCCTTGCCGATTAATTAGATTGTTAAAGTTATTATAATATCATTTATATAATAACTAATAACCATTATAATGATTCAGTTAGCTAAAAGTAGCTAACATCACATTTAAGTCTCTTACTAAAAGGAGAACTATCATGAGTACTTTTAACAATAAAGGCTTTTTTTGAGCCAACCAGCAAACGCCGCAAAGGCTTCCCATCAGAAACCAACGTCAAACGAGGCTTAGTTCGCACTGTTCATGGCGATAAAGTTTTAGAAGAAAAACTAGGACGCAATGATCCTTGTCCTTGTGGTTCTGGGCATAGCTTTTAAGAAATGTTGCCTTAAAACAGGCTGTTTTCGATGGCAGTAATCGTCATGATTATTACCGCGAATAAATACCTTTTCTTTAACCTATAATACAAAGGTAGAACGTTAGTGCTTACAGTCTACCTTTGCTATATTAGAAAGCTTAAAATAACCAATAGCGCTTATCCCATAACTAGCTCTATTATTAAATTATATTGCTTTATATTTAATTAAATATCACTATTGATTTTTTTAGTTCCTTTTAATGTTTTGACTTACAATTAGCTAATGACCAACTCCTCTTTAAAAAAAATCATTCATATCGATTGTGATTGTTTTTATGCTTCTATTGAGATGCGTGATGATCCAAAACTTGTCGGCAAACCTATTGCAGTTGGTGGTACACCCGACAAACGTGGAGTGGTAGCTACTTGTAACTATGAAGCTAGAGCTTATGGTATCCGCTCTGCTATGTCATCCCAAAAAGCCTATAAGCTTTGCCCTGATTTACTTTTTATTAGGCCACGTTTTGATGTCTACCGTGCGGTATCAAAACAAATTCATCAAATATTTCAAGATTACACATCAATTATAGAGCCTCTATCACTGGATGAAGCCTATCTTGATGTTACTGATAGCCCTCTCTATAACAATAGTGCTACACGTATTGCCAAAATAATTCAACAACGTATCCAACAAGAAATTGGTATTACTGCCTCTGCAGGTGTAGCTCCCAATAAATTTTTAGCTAAAATTGCCAGTGATTGGAAAAAACCCAGTGGCTTATTTGTTATTACACCTGAGAAAATGGATGACTTTATTCTTCACTTACCTGTTCATAAACTACATGGTGTAGGCAAAGTAACAGCGGCTAAATTAAATCAATTAGGCATTAACACTTGCTATGATTTAAGACAATGGAGTCGTTCAGAACTACTGCGAGAATTTAGTAGTTTTGGAGAAAGACTTTGGCATCTTGCCAGAGGTATAGATGATCGTCCAGTTAAAACACACCGTCGTCAATCAGTGAGTGTAGAGCGTACTTTCGAAGAAGATTTACCCGACTTGCAACATTGTCTTACAAAACTACCTGAGTTAATACTCGAATTAAACAATCGAATAGCACGGTTAGATAGCAGTTATAAAACAGGAAAACCTTTTGTTAAAGTAAAATTCCATGACTTTACTCAAACAACCTTAGAACAACAAGGTGCTCCTCTTGACTTAACAAGTTATCAGACCTTACTTAAACAAGCTTTTGAACGTGGCAATAAACCCGTTAGACTATTAGGCATTGGTACTCGTGTAATTGATTTAAAAGATATTAATATCCAATTAACACTCTTTAACTAGTCTTTGATCAGCAAATGTTAATCAATGATTTAGTATAATCCTATTTATTTTGCTAAATATAAAAGTTAACTACAATTTACCGTGAGATATTAATGAAAGCTTTACAATTAAGCCGCTACAGTTTTTTTGTTTTTTGTATTTTATTTACGCTAATTACAGCCCCATTTGCTATGATCCATAACTGGTTATGGGTCTTTACTTTAATAGGGACTGTATTATCATTGATTGGTATCTATGACCTGTTTCAACCAAAACATTCCGTTTGTCGTAATTACCCTATTCTAGGGCATATACGCTTTATGATTGAATATATACGTCCAGAAATTCGCCAATATCTCATCGAATCCGATACAGAAGCACTACCCTTTAGTAGACAAGAACGCTCTTTAGTTTATAGACGTGCAAAAAATTTAGATGCTAATAAAGCATTTGGTACAGTAGAAGATATTTATAAAACAGGCTTTGAGTTTATTAGCCATTCGATTATACCTGCCACCATTCAAGACCCTGAAAGTTTCCGAGTAACTATTGGTACTGACCAATGTAAACAACCTTATTCAGCCTCTCTTCTAAATATCTCAGCCATGAGTTTTGGGGCGTTAAGTGCTAATGCTATCCGTGCTTTAAATAAAGGAGCTAAAAAAGGTAATTTTGCCCATGACTCTGGTGAAGGTGGGCTTAGTGCCTACCACAAAGAAAATGGTGGTGACCTAATTTGGCAAATAGCTAGTGGTTACTTTGGTTGCCGAACAGATGATGGTAAATTTAACCCTGAGCGCTTCGCTGCACAAGCAGCTAATCCACAAATAAAAATGATTGAAGTAAAACTCAGTCAAGGTGCCAAACCTGGTCATGGTGGAATGCTTCCCAAAGATAAAGTAACCGCTGAAATTGCTGCTACTCGTGAAGTGCCTATGGGGCAAGACTGTATATCTCCTCCTTGCCATAGTGCATTCTCAACCCCTCTTGAACTTATGCAGTTTATTGCCCAATTGCGTGAATTAAGTGATGGCAAACCTGTTGGTTTTAAAATTTGTATTGGTCACCCTTGGGAATTTGCGGCTATTGTAAAAGCCATGTTAGAAACTAAGATATTACCTGACTTTATTGTTGTAGACGGTAAAGAAGGTGGTACAGGTGATGCACCTGTTGAGTTTAGTGATCATATTGGGTTACCACTAAGACAAGGGCTTTCTTTTGTCCACAATATTTTAGTAGGGACTAATTTACGAGATAAAATAAAAATTGCAGCCAGTGGTAAAATCATCAGTGGTTTTGATATTGTTCGCGCCTTAGCAATGGGCGCGGATTGGGTTAACTCTGCACGTGGTTTTATGTTTGCCATTGGTTGTATTCAATCACAAGCATGTAATACCAATAAATGCCCAACAGGTGTTGCTACCCAAGACCCACTCAGACAAAATGCACTGGTTGTGCCCGATAAAGCAGAACGTGTGTATCATTTCCATAAAAATACTTTGCATGCCTTTGCTGAAATGTTAGCCGCTACTGGTTTAAATCATCCCACTGAATTAAAACCACATCATGTGGCAAGACGTATTTCTGATAATGAAATTCGCCTACTTTCAAATATTGATTACTATTTAAAACAAGGCGAATTATTATCAGGCCAAATTGCTAGTCCTTTCTATTCTGATGTATGGAATATAGCCCAAGCAAACTCATTTGAGCCTAGCCATAATGTATAGTTAATTGATTGATTATCGGCAAACGGACTATGCTCTAGTCCTGTTTGTCGATAATAGTGATGACATACCATATTAAGCTGAGATAACTTCATAATTTTCCCTCGCTATGTTTTTTGCCTTAGTTGTTTTAATACGATTCCATACTTTCTCATGAAAATAAAAACCAACAGCATTACATAATGGTTCAACCAATGCGACCAAACCACCTACAGCTATACTTCCTGTTAATAAATAAGCAACACTAAATGCGATAATAAAGTGCATACAAGTAAAGGTTACAGTCTTAATCATTTCTCTTACTCCAATTAAGAATAATTCTTAATTACAGTATATTCCTCTCTATTTTTTAATAAAATTTATTATTACTATAAATCCAATTATAAAAAACTATAAATATAATTTCTTTAGACAAAAAATTAGACATCAATTAAATAATATACTACTGTAAGCTCCACCTAAAATTATTAAACAGGGAAATTACAATGAAAAACATTATCACCTTGTTAGATGTTAATATTCCAATCATTCAGGCTCCTATGGCTGGTGTGCAAGATAGCCAACTAGCTATTGCTGTTAGTAATGCAGGCGCTTTAGGATCATTACCCTGTACCACGCTATCTGTAGAAGAATTACATAAAGAATTAACCACTATAGAAAAACAAACTAAAAATCCCATTAATCTAAATTTCTTTTGCCACAAAATAACTGAGCCTAACCACGAACAACAAGCCGCATGGTTTAAAGAATTAGCTCCTTTTTTTAATAAATATGAGATTGATCCTACTACTATAAAGATTGAAGCCAATCGTCGTCCATTTAGTCAAGAACAACTGGATGTATTAACTGAATTTAAACCCAGAGTAGTTAGTTTTCATTTTGGTTTGCCTGACAAAAACTTACTAGATCAACTGAAAGAGTGGGGAACCACCATTCTATCCACAGCAACTACCATAGAAGAAGCACTTTATCTACAAGCCAATGGTGCTGACATTATTATTGCGCAAGGATTAGAAGCAGGCGGACACCGTGGTATGTTTCTAACTGATGATTTAATGACACAAATGGGCACAATGGCTTTACTACCACAGATTGTTGAAGCAGTAAATATTCCTGTCATCGCTACGGGTGGGATAGCCAATGCTAACTGCGTGAAAGCAGCCATGACACTAGGTGCTTCAGGCGTACAAGTGGGTACCAGTTACTTACTATGCCCTGAAGCAAAAACCAGTTTGCTGCATCGACAGGCAATCCTTTCCGATGAAATTAAACACACCGCTATCACTAATATTTTTACGGGAAAACCTGCACGGGCGCTTATAAATAAGGCTATTCAAGAAATTGGCGCACTTAACCCCCTAGCACCTACTTTCCCTTATGCTACACCAGCAATGGCGACACTCAGGCAAATAGCAGAATCACAAGATAGTAATGACTTCACTCCTTTATGGGCCAGCCAAAACACTAGTGGCTGTAATATTATTCCTGCCGCAGAAATTACTAAACAATTAGCTAAAGGGATATAACTCATGTAGTTTAGTTGTTATACGTAAGCCTGCTAACTCTGCTAAATATTCATCAAGCGTTAGCAACCCCATACTAGACATTGCACCTCTAGCTACTAGCTTATCAGTTAATAATTTACGAGTTAAAGCGACAGAAGAAAGACAAGGGATATTTACACCATCATTAGCCGATGCAATAAGCTCCCAACTTAATTTAAGTGGTTTTTTATTCTTATCCAACCCTGTCAGCTGAATATACATACCACTATTACCATCACCGAAACGTTCTAATATTAATGAATTTTTGTGCAAAATTGCTGCATATTTTTGGGGCTTTCTAATTATTCCGAAACGAATCAACCAAGAAAAAAACCATGTACCATAATGAGTAAGTTTTAAGCCTGTACCTGCTGAAAAAGTAACGGTATTAACTCCTTTATAATATTCAGGAAATAAACTTAAATCAGGAACGTCACAAGCAGCTACAGAGCGTTTTCCTACAGGTTCTGAAAACTGGTGTGTGGATAAATTTTGCCAACCAAAACGATTTTGCCACACACCATCAACCCATTGTTTAATAGGCTTACCACAATAAGCTAACATCCCCTCAATAGTAGATTTTCCAGGTATTTTCTCAGAGGTACTAATGCCTATTTCTATTATTCGTAACTCTGAAAAAGCAGGTAGTAACTCATTAATCACAGCGCTACTTAAACCAGGTACAGAGCTAGCACCAGCACAAACCAATACATTTTGCTGTTGAGCTTGCTCATGTAATATATTAATACCACACACAAACTCCCGACCATCTGCCAAATCAATATAATGAGAGTTCGCTTCAATAGCCGCTTTAGCCACAGCATAATTTTGTCCTTGAAAAGGGCCTGCTGTGGAGATTAATAAATTAATTTGTTGTTGTTTTAAAATATTAGCTAAATCTGTTTGATTAGCATCCAACTGTATAGCCTCTGCGTTTATCTTCCCTGCAAACTGTTGTGCTTTTACTAAATTTCTGCCTGCGATAATAAGCTGAATACCAGCTATTTTATGTAAATGCTGTGCTATTATTTGCCCAAAGTTTCCATAACCACCTAAGATTAACACACGCATCCCGTCGCTCCTCAGCTATCAAACAATACTCGTCTTCCTTGTAAACCACCTGTATGTATAAATACAATACGAGTACCTTTTGCAATATGCCCCGCCTGTACTTGCTGCTGTAAAAAAAATAATGTTTTCCCTGTATAAACAGGATCTAATGGTAAACCTGTTGTTTTCTCAACCTCATTAATAAAGTCTAATAACTCTGGATCTGCTTGACCAAAGCCTTTTCTAGCTGCTGATTGTAATTGGTAATTAGCAATTTTAATAGGAATCTCATCCAACAAGTCTTCAATTTGTTTATCTACACGATAGCAATCAGGTACAGCCAGACAACCAACTACTTGATGCCTATTTTCTTTACCCCAGATAATACCCACCAATGTACTACCTGTACCCACACTTAAATAGATACTGTCAAAATCATCCCAACCAATCGTTAGTAATTGTTGCTTAATCATCTGAGGAATGATCTTGCACCCTTGTGCCCCCAAAAGACCACCGCCACCTTCAGGAACAAAATAATAATCAGGATAGCATTCTACCCACTCCTGCCAAAAAGCATCTTGATAGCGACGACGAAATTCACCATAACTCAACCAATGCAGCGTCATTCCAAAATCTTGCAAATCAACAACAGTCGGTGTTTGCACAGGATTACCACGGATTAAACCAACGGTTGCAAAACCTAATCTTTGTCCAGCTGCTGCTAAAGAATGCAAATGGTTAGAGTGAGCACCACCAACGCTTAACAATCCTTTTGCTTTTTGGTCAATTGCCTTATGTAAATGGTATTGAAGCTTAAACCATTTATTGCCTGAAATTAAATAATCTGTTTTATCTAATCGTAAAACGGCTAACTCAACACCTGCTTTATCAAAAACAGGTAAATTTAGGCGATTAAGTACAACCTTATCCAACACAAAAAACAATTTATCCATAAAAAAACCATCACAAAATTTTGCTGATTATATAATAGCCAATGAACTCACAAACATTTATTAATTATTATATGCTTAATATAAATAAACTATTTCCTTGTATTTAGCAGTGTTCAACTCGCGTAAAAACGCTTATAGTATAAACATAAACTCATCCAGAACTCTTTAATTAGGATAGATTATGAAAACCATTTACAGCATCCTTGTGATTATTGACCCTAAACATGATAATAATCCCGTACTTACCCGTGCTAAAGAGTTTGCTAAGGTAATGAAAGCATCATTGCATTTACTCATATGTAATGAGTCCAAGAAGAAAGCTGATTTATTAACTAGCCTAGTAAATGATTTACATGAAGAAGGTTTTCAAGCCACTTCAGAAATCGCTTGGTATAACAATTACCATAATACCGTTGTGACTATTCAGAAAGCTCAAGGTTGCGGCCTGGTTATTAAAACACACCTAGCTGATAGTGCATTGAAACGTGTCATTATTACTCCCGAAGATTGGAAGCTATTACGCCTCTGCCCTTGCCCTATTCTTATTGTTAATCAAGATAGATCTTGGTTAGGTCGCTCTGTATTAGCAGCTGTTGATTTGGGTAATCCTGATAAAAATCATATTGCACTACATGATGTAATAGTCAAACTAGCCAATACATTAACCCGTGTTGCAGAAGGCAATTTGCACCTAGTTAGTGTATATCCCTCACCTATTTTCTCAGAGATTCATCCAGACTCTAATGTTCCTGGTATGACGCCTGAAATCAAAGAAATATATACTTCGGCATGCAAAGCATTTGAAGATCAATACCCTGCTCTTACCAAAGAAAATATTCATCTTGCTGCAGGGGCGGCTGATATTATTATTCCACAAACAGCGAAGGACCTCGATGCCGCAGTTTGTGTAATTGGTACAGTTGCTCGTACTGGTATTTCTGGTGTATTAATTGGTAATACGGTAGAAGCTATTTTGGATGATTTAGATTGTGATATCTTAATTCTCAAACCTGATAGTATCAACGATCAATTAGAACAACTTATCAAACAAATTCACTACTAATAGCTACTGAACAGGATAGTTTTTACTATCCTGTTAGTTCTCTAACATAATACTAAACATAATGTATTAGTTGCACTTCTCCCGCTAATTCACCATAATTTGTTAAAACTATTCTTATTCGCAAGGCATACCACAATGAACATAAAACATAATATTCTTAACAGTATTATTATCACTATAGCAATGGCTACCTCTGTAGCTTATGCAAACCCTAAAAGTTGTAATACTGCAGATATTATCCAAAAAATGGAACAACGATTAGACACTATTACAGATTATCGTGTAACCATTGAGTCTGTTGTGAATGACCAAAAACCTGCAGAAATGACCTTATATGGTAAACGTCCTGATCTATTAAAAGCAGTTATGCAGCTTTCTGAAACAGATAAACTAACCATTGTATATGACAAACAATACCAATGGATTGAAGAAGGTAATATGGTTTACCAAGTAAACTTAAGTAAGAGTGAAAGAAGAACAGCTGAGCGTCCTTTTGATACAGACTACTCACTAGCTGGTGGTTTATTGAGTGGTGAAGACTATGTTGGTACTATCAAAACCATGTTAACCATTTATGATTTAAAAGCTTCTTGCCAAACTAACACCATTACCTTAACAGGTGATTTAGATATTCCAAAATTCACTGAATATACTAAAAGCCGCAATATCACTGCTCCTTTAGATGAGTTTGTTAAGCAATTTGCTAAGACTTTAAAGAAAGCCACTATTAAAATAGATAAAAGTAACTACTTAGTTACCAGCTATAATTTAGCGGGCACAGATAAATTTAAAGTTTTATTTAATGATTATGACTTCTCACCACTTACTGCAGAACAATTGAGTTATAAAATACCCGAAGGAATAAAACCTATTGATATTACTCCAGGGGCACCTCAGTCTGAGCCAGTACCTGCAACCGATGGAGTATCTAATTAGACAACAACTAAACTAGAAACTTCTTGACAGACTAGGTTAGCCCCTGTAACATTCGCTCCGTCCTTATTGGGGCTATAGCTCAGCTGGGAGAGCACTTGCATGGCATGCAAGGGGTCAGCGGTTCGATCCCGCTTAGCTCCACCAATTTATGCAACTTAGTTTGCAAGAAGGTTTTGTCCCCTTCGTCTAGTGGTTAGGACATCGCCCTTTCACGGCGGTAACAGGGGTTCGAGTCCCCTAGGGGACGCCATTTATGTAAATTTAGGCAGCTATTTATTAGCTGCCTTTTTTATTACTGAAATTTTACTATGATCTCTATTACTGTTACTCTTCTAGAGTTTTTAGCAGTTTATTTTGGCTGGCTTTGTTTTCCAGTTGCTATCCTTTGTCTTTGGTTAATAAAAAAACGTCGTTATAAAAAAACCAGCTTTATTATACTAATATTAAGCCTATCATTCTTTTGGGCTCACTATATTGAACCGCAAATTATTCTTGTAAAAGAAAGAACCATTACAAAGCTAGGCTTTAATGCTGATATTATCTTAATTGCTGATTTACACTTAGGTTATTATAAAGATCAACACTATTTACAACGTGTAGTTGATAAAATTAATACCATTCCTGCTGATTATGTGGTTATAGCAGGAGACTTTTTATATAAAAGTGATGAAAAATATTATAAAACTCACTTTGCACCTTTAGCGAAAATCAATAAGCCTATTTATGCAGTACGTGGTAACCATGATTATCGATATACTAGAAGAAATCTTCCTAAAGTTTTAGAAAGCTTTAATGTTAAGATCATTGAAGATCAAATTATTGATTTAAATAGCTACCAACTCGCAGGCCTAAAAGATCGAGTTGAATCTTATGATGATACTGATTTTCTAAAAAAAGCAGCAAAGAATAAACCTATTTTAGTGGTTGCTCATAATCCAGATAGCAGCGATAAATTAACTACTTACAATGTACCCTTATTGCTAGCAGGACACACTCATTGTGGGCAAGTTCGTTTACCTTATAGCAATAAGCTTGTTGTTAAAACTAGTTATGGCTTAGTATGTGGCTATTATGATGCTAGTATTACTGGTACACCAGTGTTTGTGACAGCAGGCGTTGGTGAAAACAATTTACCATTACGGCTCTTTAATCCACCAACCATTGATGTTCTACACCTACGTAATTAATCCTTTTTGCCGAAGAGATTTTTTACAGAACGAATACCTGATAAAAATCCCTCTTTAACTTTAGATGAGATATCTGTTAATTTATCAGCTAAAGCCACTTCCTCTTCTTCAACTTCTTCTACACGCTCTGGAGGCGGCCATTTTAAATAGATAGGCCCCTCATATAACCTAGTTGCTTTATCTATAGCAGGCGATAGTTGCTGACAAATCTTCTCTGCACGTGTATTAAAAGGAAAATAACTAAATATTATTTGTTCACTCAATAAATTTATAATGTCTTGATAGTTTGTTTTATCTTTATTCACTACCGCAATAATAGATAAATGGGGTAGTTCTCGTTTTACCTGACTTAAAAATATTGTTTCATGATCCTCAAGGATATTAGCTCGTTCAAAGAAATAAATAACAGCTTTAACGATAGTCGTTTCCAATACTTTAATGGCTGATTTTCTATCCTCAGCTCTTATAAATAAAGCTTTACCTGTATAACTTGCTTTTATTTCTTCAAATATTTCATCGCTACTACATTTAACTAATACAGGATTAGCTGAAGCAGGGATTGTTTTAGCTATGGTAATTTCTTTATCAAAATTTGGTGAGTTTTTTTGTAACTTTGCTGCTGCACTAGCTAAGCTACCGGATTGTTCAAGATAAAGTTCTAAGGCAGCATTAACAAACTCTAATAGACGATTATCATCAAAAGGTTTCTTAATTAGTTTAAAAACATCTCCTTTTTCTAAAGAGAGTTTAGCTTTACCAAAATCTAATTGCCCTGCTAATAATATCCTACTGGTATTAGGTGCTATCTTTTTCGCTTTGAGTAAAAAGTCGACTCCTAAAATATTCATATTAGGTAATGCTTGGTCACTAATAACTAATGCTATTTTTTTAGTACCGATAATTTTTAATGCATCCAATGGGTCTGTTAAACAATAAACATCATATTGTGGTTTTAATATCGAACTCAAGGCATTCATTGCTTTAACATCAATATCAAATATAACTATTTTTAGCTTTTGGCTACTTTCTACCTTAGCAAGAATTTCTTGTAGATTAGCGTTTAAATTACTGTCGTCTTCACTTACTTGCTCAGATCCTTTTTTACGTTTATGAAAATCAAAAACCTGTGGGGAGTCCTGCTCTTGTTGACTCATATAATACCTTCACCCTCATTCTTTCATAAGAAAATTAAGTAACATTCAAGAAAACAACTCAATTCTCTATTAAATATCCATTAAATTACTAGAAATAATATAAAGGTTATTGTAACCATTATATTATTTCTAGCCAACCTCAGAAAAACAAGAAAACACAAATAAAATCAAAAAGATACAAAAACAATATTGATCTATTTAATTATTTTAGACATTCATTGTGCTATATCAAAAGAATATAAAAATATAAATAAAAAGGAAATTATGTTTCAATCCTTAAAAACTAAATAAATACAGTATCCACCTATCGCTAAGTGGATACTCATTTTATTAGTCTTTAACCTTCTAATTTTTTCTTAAGTAATTCATTTACTTGCTGAGGGTTAGCTTTTCCTTTAGAAGCTTTCATTGCTTGTCCAACAAAGAAACCAAACATTTTCTTACGCTTGCTTTCATCACCAGCACGATACTCTTCTACATCTTTAACAAGACCAGCCAGCATTTCATCTAAAATAGACTCAATAGCGCCAGAATCTGTTACTTGCTTCAACCCTTTAGCTTCAATCACATGGTCAGCAGTACCTTCTCCAGCAGCCATTGCTTCAAATACGGTTTTAGCAATCTTACCAGAAATAGTATTATCCTTAATACGTACCAATAAACCACCTAATAATTCAGCTGAAATAGGCGATTCTGTTATGTCTAAATTATCTTTATTTAATAAACTAGATAACTCCCCCATTACCCAGTTAGTTGCTAATTTAGCATCACCACAGATACTTTGTACTTGCTCAAAATAATCTGCTAACTCTCTACTAGCTGTTAACACAGTTGCATCATAAACAGATAAAGCAAACTGTTGCTGTAAACGTTCACGTTTTTGATTAGGTAACTCAGGTAGTTGCGCACGTACTTCTTCAATAAGTTCATCATCTAATACGACAGGTAATAAATCAGGATCAGGGAAATAACGGTAATCATTAGCCTCCTCCTTACTACGCATAGAACGAGTTTCATCTTTTACAGGATCATAAAGACGGGTTTCTTGAACAATTTTACCACCATCTTCTAAGATTTCGATTTGGCGTTGAGCTTCGTAGTTAATAGCTCTTTCTACATTTCGGAAAGAGTTAACATTCTTAATTTCACAACGCGTACCATACTCAGTTGCACCTTTTGGTCTAACTGATACGTTACAGTCACAACGTAATGACCCTTCTGCCATATTACCATCGCAGATATCTAAATAACGCACTAACGCGTGGATTGCTTTAGCATAAGCCACTGCTTCTTTAGCACTACGCATATCAGGTTCAGAAACAATTTCCAATAATGGTGTACCTGCACGGTTTAAATCGATCCCCGTCATCCCTTGAAAATCTTCATGTAAACTTTTACCTGCATCCTCTTCTAAATGAGCACGAGTAACACCTACAGACTTAACTGTACCATCTTCCAAGGCAATTTCTAAACACCCCTTGCCAACGATAGGGAGTTCAAATTGACTGATTTGATAACCCTTTGGTAGATCAGGATAAAAATAGTTTTTGCGAGCAAAAATACTCGTTTTACCAATATGTGCGTCTATTGCCAAACCAAATTTAACGGCTTTTCTTACCGCTTGCCCATTAAGAACAGGTAACACACCTGGCATACCTAAATCTATCAAACTGGCTTGCGTATTAGGTTCTGCTCCGAAGGTAGTACTGCTACCTGAAAAGATCTTTGAATTTGTTGAAAGTTGAGCGTGAATTTCTAGCCCAATCACCATTTCCCATTGCATCAGTTAAACTCCTTAGAAGCCAGTAGGGACTTGACGATGCCAGTCAGTCACTTGTTGATATTGATGAGCAATATTCAGTAAACGACCTTCTTCAAAATAAGGTGCTAATAATTGTCCACCTACAGGTAAACCATCAGCAAAACCAATAGGCATAGATAAAGCAGGCAATCCCGCCAAGTTAGCTGTAATGGTATACACGTCTTCCAAATATTGAGCTACTGGATCACCAGCCTTGTCACCTATTTTCCATGCTGGATTTGGTGTAGTAGGACTGAAAATCACATCCACTTCATTAAAGGCTTGCATAAAATCATTTTTAATCAAACGGCGAATTTTTTGTGCTTGTAAATAGTAAGCATCGTAATAACCTGCTGATAGGGCATAAGTACCTACCATAATACGGCGTCTTACCTCTGCCCCAAAACCTTCTGTTCTTGAGCGCGTATACATATCTTGTAAATCTTTTGGATTTTCACAACGATAACCAAAACGTGCCCCATCAAAACGAGATAGATTAGAAGAAGCTTCTGCAGGCGCAATTACATAATAGGCAGGAATAGCCTGCTCCATATTAGCGAGACTAATTTCTTTAATCACTGCACCTAACTTTTCTAGCTCTTTAACGGCAGTGTCAACTAAGCTAGCAATACGAGGATCTAATCCTGCACCAAAGAACTCTTTAGGTAAGCCTACTTTTAAACCTGTTATTTTTTTATCTAAGTCTGCATAATAGTCTGGTACTGCTTCACTCATACAAGTAGAGTCTTTAGGATCAAAGCCTGCCATTGCTTGTAATAACAATGCACAATCTTCTGCAGTTCTAGCAATAGGACCGCCTTGGTCAAGGCTAGAGGCGTAAGCAATCATTCCCCAACGAGAAACTCGACCATAGGTAGGTTTAATACCTGTTACGCCTGTTAGGGCAGCAGGTTGACGAATAGAACCACCTGTATCTGTACCTGTAGTGGCAGGCACTAATCTAGCAGCCACAGCTACTGCTGAGCCGCCACTAGAGCCGCCGGGAACACGCGTAGTATCCCAAGGATTCTTAACCGCGCCATAATAGCTAGACTCATTGGATGAACCCATGGCAAATTCATCAAGGTTAGTTTTGCCTAGGGTAACGCAACCTGAGTTAATCAATTTTTGTACAACTGTTGCATTATAAGGTGCTAAAAAGTTATCTAGCATTTTAGAGCCACAACTAGTACGTATACCCTGTGTACAAAATAAATCTTTATGAGCAATAGGTACACCTAGTAACTCATGATATTTGCCTTGAGCGCGTCTTTCATCTGCTGCTTTTGCTTGCTCAAGTGCTAGTTGTTCAGTCACTGTAATAAAACTATTTAACTGAGGATCTAACTGCTTAATTCTTTCTAATAGATAGCTAGTAATTTCTACAGAGCTAAATTCTTTGGCTATTAGTGCCTTAGAAATATCTGACAAGGTTAATTGATGCATTACTATTTGCCTTAATTATTCAATAACTTTAGGTACAAGGTAGAGCCCATCACTTACAGCAGGAGCTATCTTCTGATAATCGTCACGGTGATTCTCCTCTGTCACCATATCTGGTCGTAACCGCTGAGTTGCTTCTAGTGGATGTGCTAATGGTTCCACTCCGTCAGTATTGACAGCCTGCATACGATCAATTAATTTCAAAATGTTATTTAACGTCGTTGTCGTCTCAGCCAAATCACTGTCATTTAGCTTTAAGGCCGCTAACTGGGCAATTTTTTCAACATCTGTTTGCTCAAGTGCCATTAATATCTCCAGCTATATATAATTTTTTTTAAATGGGATACAATTTCCCCATGTATAAATTACACAAAAACCATTACAATTTATCACAATACTGATTTTCGCTAAATCTATTCCTTAATCATCATGGAATAAATTTCGTTTTACAATTGTTGATCTATTGTACAGATTATTCTTTTTAATTAAAAACTAGAGTTCTTACTTTTATGTTTAACGTCTTCAAAAAGTTACGTGGTTTCTTTTCCAGTGACCTTTCAATTGATTTAGGTACAGCTAATACACTGGTTTATATTCGGGATCGTGGTATTGTTTTAAATGAACCTTCTGTAGTTGCTATTCGTCATCAAGGTAATCAAAAAAGTATTGTTGCAGTTGGTACTGAAGCAAAACAAATGCTTGGCCGTACACCAGGTAATATTTCAGCTATCCGTCCAATGAAAGATGGTGTTATTGCTGATTTTGAAGTATGTGAAAGCATGCTTGAATATTTTATCAATAAAGTACATGAAAAAAGTTTATTACCTCCAAGTCCTCGTATTTTAATCTGTGTACCTTGTAAATCCACTCAAGTGGAAAGACGTACCATTCGTGATGCTGCTTTACATGCCGGAGCACGTGAAGCTTACTTAATTGAAGAACCTATGGCAGCGGCTATTGGTGCAGGTTTACCAGTAGAAGAAGCACGTGGTTCTATGGTAATTGATATTGGTGGTGGTACTACTGAAATTGCCCTTATTTCATTAAATGGTGTGGTTTATGCCGAGTCTGTACGCTTAGGCGGTGACCGTTTTGATGAAGCTATTGTGACTTATGTACGTCGTAACTATGGTAGCCTTATTGGGGAATCTACTGCCGAACATATTAAACAGCAAATTGGTTCTGCTTTCCCTGACCCCAACGGTGAAATTCGTGAGATTGAAGTAAGAGGCCGTAACCTAGCCGAAGGTATTCCACGCTCTTTCACACTTACTTCAGCTGAAGTTTTAGAAGCTTTACAAGAATCTTTAGCTACTATTGTACAAGCTGTGAAAAGTGCTTTAGAACAGTCGCCTCCAGAACTAGCGTCAGACATTGCAGAGCGTGGCTTGGTGTTAACTGGTGGTGGTGCATTATTACGTGATTTAGATAAGTTAATCTCTCAAGAGACTGGACTTCCTGTTATTGTGGCAGAAGATCCTCTCACTTGTGTGGCTCGTGGTGGTGGTAAATTATTAGAAATGATAGACCGTCATGCAATGGATCTATTATCCACCAATCCTTAATCTAACTTGTAGATATATTTTTCAACAAAAATATATCTACACTATCCTATCACTAGAGCTATACTCTCTATCTATTCTATAGAGGGGGATTATTATTAAATCTTTATTCCCTAGGGGACTTTCCAAAAGATTTAAAGCCATAACATTGTCCATTTTGGCTATTGTTGCTATGGTTGTAGACGCTCGTTTTGAAGTTCTTATACCTGTACGCCATAAGATAGGTATAGTTACCTCACAACTTTATGCTGTTACCAATATCCCTAATAAAATATGGGGTACTATTCAAGAGCAATTTTCAAGTCACAGTGAATTATTGGCTGAAAATGAACGTTTAAAAGCACAATCCTTATTATTAGAACAAAAACTACAGAAACTAGCCTCTCTTACAGAACAAAATGTTCGTTTAAGAGAATTATTAAACTCAACCAGCTTAGTTGATGAAAAAGCTGTTGTCAGTGAACTTATAGGTATTGACCCAAACCCTAGCACCTTCCGTTATCTAATTGATAAAGGCAGTAGTGATGGTGTTTTTATAGGACAAGCCATATTAGATGCCAAAGGTATTATGGGCCAAGTAATCGATGTTATGCCTCATAGTGCGTGGGTTTTATTAATTACTGATACTACCCATAGTATTCCTATTATGGTCAATCGTAATGGCTTAAGAGCCATTGCCACAGGTACAGGTGAAGACTTACTAGAGATACGCTATGTTCCTAATAATGAAGATATTCAAGTTAATGACCTTTTAGTAAGCTCAGGTTTAGGTGGTAACTTCCCTGCGGGTTATCCTGTAGCTGTTGTTTCTAAAATTGAGCATGATAATGGCACTCCCTTTGCCACTATTTATGCCAAACCCACTGCTGCACTCAATCGTAGCCGTTATGTATTATTAATATTTACTTCAAGACAAATACTTGATAACAGTCATGACACTGCCACATCAGAATCCCCAGAAACACCAGCAGAGGAAGAGACAACGCCATGACAGCACATCATCTTAGAGGCGGTTGGGCTATTTGGACCAGTGTATTAGTTGCTTTATTACTGAGCATTACACCTCTTCCCCAATCCCTTAATGCTTTTCGCCCATTATGGGTTTCTTTAGTATTTATCTATTGGTCTTTATTTCTACCCCATCGTGTAAGCATGGTAGCAGCCTTTATTTTTGGTGTACTACTAGATGTTATGGTTAATAGTTTACTAGGTCAAAACGCGCTAGTTTTAGTCTTAACCGTATATATCAGCTTACTCTTCCAACATAAAATTAGGCCGCAACCCATTGTCAGACAAACCATAATGGTTTCTGTTATCTTAATATTAGGACAACTAATCCAATTATGGATTTATGTTTTAACAGGTATTTATCCCAGTAACTTCAGTATTTTTGATTATATCTTTCCTATCATTACCAGTGCTATTATGTGGCCATGGCTATCCGCAGCACTAAGAGCTTTACGGATACGAATAGGGATTAACTAATGAGTGTTCTTTATCTTGCCTCAGCATCCCCTCGTCGGCAAGCACTGCTTAAGCAATTAGGTATAACTTTTTCCGTTATTAATGCAGATATAGACGAAACACCTCATCACAATGAATTACCTGAAAGCTATGTACAGCGTTTAGCTATTGCTAAAGCGAAAGCAGGTTTTACACAACTATCAGACCAACAAAAAGAAATAGCTTGTATCTTAGCGGCTGATACCACTGTTAGTATAAATAATAAAATACTTGGTAAACCCCACTCACAGCAACAAGCTATAACTATGTTAGCTGAGTTATCTAATAAAACTCATAAAGTTTTTACAGCAATTACCTTATACTATCAAAATCAACTTATTAGTCAGGTTATCACCACTGAGGTAACCATGCGAGCCATCTCTGAAGAAGAAGCTATTGCTTATTGGCAAACTGGGGAACCTAAAGATAAAGCAGGTGGATATGCTATTCAAGGATTGGCTGCTATGTTTATTGAAAAAATAGAAGGTGATTATTACTCGGTAGTTGGTTTACCCATATTCGCTACAACCCAATTATTAAAGCAGGTTGGCATTTATCCACTAATAAAGAATAAATAATAGGACAACTCATGAGCACTGAGATTTTTATAAATGTCACCCCTATGGAAACAAGAGTTGCTTTTGTAGAAAATAGCATTCTGCAAGAAGTATATATGGAACGTACCCTTAAACGAGGCATTGTTGGTAACATTTATAAAGGTCAAGTAATCCGAGTACTACCAGGAATGCAAGCTGCCTTTATTAATATAGGCTTAGATAAAGCTGCTTTTATTCACGTAGCAGAGCTTACCAATCGTGAAATTGACCAACCACAAGAAGAAGATATTACTAAACTATTGAAAGAAGGGCAGCACCTAATTGTACAAGTCACTAAGGATCCCATAGGAACTAAAGGTGCTCGATTAACCACGCAACTGTCTCTCCCCTCTCATTATCTAGTATATATGCCACAAACACAGCATATTGGTATTTCACTTCGTATTGAAGATGAGTTAGAGCGAGAACGGCTTAAACAATTAGTCACTGAATGTATTGAAGAGGAAGCAATAGTAGAGGGTGGTTTTATTATTCGCACAGCAGCTGAAGGCATTGCTAAATCGGAACTACTAACAGATATTCGTTATCTCAATAAACTATGGAATCAAGTAAAAGGCCATATTGAGAAAGCTCAAGCTTCCTCACTAATCTATGAAGATTTACCACTCAATTTACGTATAGTACGTGATTTCATTAATCCAACCATTCATAGAGTATACATAGACTCACAAGAAACTTTCCACAAAGCTGAACAATTTTTACAAGAATTTCTACCTGAGCTTAGTGACCGTTTAAAACTTTATATGAATGATCCTCCTCTCTTCGATATTTATGGAATAGAGCAAGAGCTACAAAAAGCTATCGAAAGAAAAGTATCTCTCAAGTCTGGCGGCTATTTAGTAATTGATAACACCGAAGCCATGACCACCATAGATGTTAATACAGGAGGCTTTGTAGGACATAAAAATCTTGAAGAAACCATATTCAAAACAAATCTTGAAGCTGCCACAGCTATAGCTCGCCAACTAAGACTGCGTAATCTAGGTGGTATTATTATCATTGATTTTATTGATATGGAACTTGAAGAGCACCGCGATCAAGTCCTACAAACACTGCAAAAAGAACTTGAAAAAGACCACTCAAAAACTAATGTACTAGGATTTACAGAACTTGGGCTAGTACAAATGACACGCAAACGAACTCGTGAAAATCTTGAGCAAACACTCTGCGAACCCTGTTTCCAATGTCATGGGAAAGGCACATTAAAAACGTCTGAAACAGTTTGTTATGAAATTTTTAGAGAAATCATGAGAATTGCTAGAGCTTATCCTACTAATCGTTATTTAATACTCGCTAACCAAAAAATTGTTGATCGTTTATTAGATGAAGAATCTAACAATGTGGCAGATCTTGAAACATTTATTGGTAAAACCATTAGTTTTCAAGTAGAAAATCTTTATACACAAGATCAATATGATGTTGTTCCACAATAATGGAATAAAGAATGACACAGGGCAACCCAAAAATTACAACTAAAATACGCAAGCTAATCATTAGCTGTTTATTGTTATTATTGGTACTCGTAGCTCTTTATGTCAGCATTGCTAGGCAATTAGTTGTTTGGGTAAGTGACTATAAGTTTCACCTACAAAACAAACTTTCTGAAACATTACATACCCCAGTCACTATTGGGGAACTAAAAGGTAGTTGGGATATATTTTCCCCTACTTTAACCGCTTATAATGTTCATATTGGTGATCATGAGCAAAAACTAGAAGTTGATCAACTAACACTTGAAATAGATGTTCCACAAACTATTTTAAATTGGCAAGTACGTATTGCAACTGCTCATGGTGAAAGTTTAAAACTACAAATTCGTGAAAATAAACCCGATACTTGGTCAATAGGTGGTATACCTCGACAAAAAGACCCTATTACACCAGCGATCATTCTCTCACAACTACAGCGCTTTACTAAAATATCTATCAGTAATAGTACGATCAGTGTTCATCCTTACAATTATCCTACGCATACATTTACTCATGTTAACGCCACATTAACTCATTTTACAGATGAAAGAATGCGGTTAGATGGCATACTCTATATTAATGATGATAAACCTCTTATTCTTTCAACAACAGCTTCTATAGCCCCTGAAAACTGGCAAAACTTAAAGGGTACACTGTACGCCGATATTCCTTATCTTGATTGGCATACATGGTTACCTAAAGAGATTGAATTACCTCAACAATTGAAAAAATTAACCTTAGGTGGCCAGGTGTGGGCTACTGTAAAGAATGGTCAATTACGTTCAGCCACTATTGATACTAAAAATAGCCAATTAGTTGTTCAACATGAAAAAAATCAAACTGTTGCAATTAAAGATATCAATATGCAAGCATGGTTTGATGCTTATCGACAAGAATATATAGGGCTACAAGTCAAAGGGTTATCTTTTACCATCGACAAAACACCTTTCACAGACCTTGATCTACTATTAACACGTCGCACAATCGATAATCAACAACAATGGAATGCTCAAGCTAATAGCATTAATATAGAGCACTTTATTCCCCCAGTACTAGCACTAGCCCCTCTTTCTAAAAAAATACATGAAGCTATTAATACAGTATCTCCTAAAGGTATCATCCAAAATTTGAACATTAAATGGCTACCTGAAAAACCACTGATTGATAGTTTAAGTTTTATAGCTGATGTTAAAGATATATCTTTTAATGCTTATAAAGATACAGTAGGAGCATCTAATATTACAGGAAAAATCCAAGGTGGTATTAATAGCGGTCACTTAGATCTTGATGCTGACAACTTTTCACTCTTTATCGCAAAAGTATACAGTAAGCCTTGGCACTATCAACATGCCAAAACTACCCTAAATTGGTCATTCGATGGTGACACCGTTAGCATTTTTAGTCACTTAATGCAGCTTAAAGGTGATGAAGGTGACCTAGCAGGGGATATGATGATTCGCCTTTATCCCTATGATGGCATCAAAGACTATATGGATCTACGGGTAAATATTGCCAATGGTGATGCTAGCTATACCTCTAAATATATTCCTTCAAAGGCAAATATTGATCCAGAGTTAGTGCATTGGTTAAATACCTCTATTAAAAGTGGAGATATTGAAACAGGTTTCTTTCAATATCAAGGTTCATTAGATAAGCGAACACCTTCCACTGCACATAGTTTATTGCTTTATATGAAGCCTAAAAATGCTGAAATTAATTATCAAGCCCCATGGCTACCCATCAAACAAGTTGATGGAGAGGTTTTTGTAGAACCTTCTGGAGTTCGCATATTAGCTGATAAAGGCGTTATTAGTAATAGCCAATTAACTGATATCAATATCAATATTCCACATATAGCTAATCCAGCAATCACTCATTTATATTTAAACGCTAAAATTGTTAGTACTCTTGATGATACCCTCCAAATACTAAAGTCAGCACCACCCGAAATATCTCATGTATTTAATGACTGGCAAGGTACAGGTAACTTAACAGGGAGTTTACAATTAGATATTCCTTTGAAAAAACATCATCAACCAGTTGTTATTACTAGTTTTAGTACAAAAGGGGCGCAATTAAATCTACAACACCCTATTCCCGCTTTAACCAATATATCAGGCAACTTCCATTATGACAGCACTAAAGGATTAAGCAGCCAAGCAGTTAGTGCCTATGCTTTAGGCAACCCTATAACAGGTTCTATTACAGCTAAAGGTACTCATGGTGAGCCGCTTTCCTATATGAAGCTAAAAGGAAATATTGATATTACCAAACTAGCCAGCTGGTATATTACACCCAATAAGACATGGCCATTTTCTGGGAAAACACCTTATGATTTAGAAATTTGGATAGGAGAAAATAACCAGTTAAAAGTTTCCTCTGATCTAAAAGGCATTGCTCTAAATCTTCCTGCTCCATTTACAAAATCAGCAGAACAAGAGCAAAACTTTACTTATCAAATGAATTTTGGCAAACAACAAAAGACTCAACTACAGCTTGACTATAATTCTCTTATTACTTCTGCTATCACTATGGATGAAAACCAACAGAACTGGCAAGGTGAATTATTAATTAATCAAGGAAAAGCCGCTTTTTCAAATAAAAAAGGACTACAGGTTCGTGGTAATTTAAGTCAAGTAAATCTAGAAGAATGGCAAAAACTTTATGATGAATATTTATCGAACTATACATCTAATCAGAATAATAAAATAACGAGTGTTAATACCAATACACTACGCAGTATAGATTTACGTATTGGCCAGGTTACAGGGTTTAACCTTCCCTCTCAACAAGCTGCTCTCTATTTACAACCAACAGGTGAGCAAGGTTGGCGGCTTGATATTAACAGTCCATCCATAGCAGGCCGTATTACTGCTCCACAAGTTAAAAACTTACCTTATTATGTTCATCTAAAATATTTGAAAATACCTAAAACCCTTGTTACTTCATTAAAAGAAAAAGACCCTATTAATAACTTTAATACTGATAACATTCCCAATATAAATTTATCTATTCAACAGCTATTTATAGAGAATGAGTTAATAGGAACTATTAATTTAAAAAACAGTACATCTAAACAGGGATTAAAGGTTTCCAACATTGCCTTAAATCTTAAAGGTCTACATGTAAAAGGTGACTTAGATTGGCAAATAGGCCAACAAACTACTTTTAACGGTATATTATCAGGAAAAAATTTAGAAGCTATTTTAACTAGCTGGGACATAAAACCCACTATTACAGCTAAATCTTTTAAAGTAGCTATTAATGGTTCATGGCTTGGTACACCTGCTGACTTTGCTCCGGAACACTTTACAGGAACACTAGCTCCAGAGTTAAAATCTGGCCGTTTACTAAGTGTTGATGGTTCTTCCACTAATATATTACGTATCTTTGGTATTCTAAACTCTGAAGCAATTAGTCGACGCTTACGTTTAGATTTTACCGACCTATATAAGGCAGGACTTGCCTACGACAGTATTAAAGGTGAATTCAAAGGTAATAATGGCGTTCTGCAAATCGATAAACCTTTTGTATTTGAAGGTCCTTCTATGATTATGTCCATGACAGGACATATTAATATGCAGAACCAACAAGTAGATGCTAACCTTAAAGTAGGTGTTCCCTTAGGCTCTAATATTTCTATTGCTACTTTAGCCGTTGCACCGCCTATTGGTGGGGCCATGTTGATAGTAGATTATTTTCTTGGTAATGAACTTATGAAACTAGTAGCTGTTACTTATAGCATTAAGGGTAATTGGAACAATCCTACTATTACACTAGGAAGTCACTAAACCAATCTATATAGCTATACTTGCAAATAATAACTAATCTCTCATAAAAAAACCCGCTATAAAGCGGGTTTTCTTTCATTAGTAAGCTATTACTCAGCAGCTTGCTGTTGAGTTTGCTTAGCCAATTTTTCTTTAATACGAGCAGCTTTACCAGAAAGCTCACGTAAGTAGTAAAGTTTCGCTTTACGTACATCACCACGACGTTTAACAGTGATGCTATCAACGATTGGGCTATAAGTTTGGAAAGTACGTTCTACACCAACACCACTAGAAATTTTACGAACAGTAAATGCACTGTTTAAACCACGGTTACGCTTACCAATTACAACGCCTTCAAAAGCCTGTAAACGGGTACGCTCACCTTCCACCACACGCACTTGTACAACTACTGTGTCACCTGGCGCAAACGCTGGAATTTCTTTATTCATTTGTTCAGCTTCTAGCTGAGCAATAATTTTATTCGTCATGTTAATGCTCCTAAGGTTGCCAACTGGCTAACCATCGATACGTTTACTATCGTTCTGTTGATCGAGGTATTCGGTCAACAGCTGTTGTTCTTCTCCAGAAAGCGAGCGGCTATCCAGAAGATCAGCCCGACGTTGCCAAGTTCGCCCTAAAGCTTGTTGTAAACGCCAGCGCCGGATGTGTTCATGGTTACCACTAAGTAGCACCGCTGGAACACTTTGCTCATTATATACTTCAGGCCGTGTATAATGAGGATAATCTAGCAAACCATTCATAAATGAATCTTGCTGTGCCGATTCATTACACCCCAACGCACCTGGTAACTGACGTGTAATGGCATCTATCATTACCATAGCAGGTAATTCACCGCCAGATAATACATAGTCGCCTATCGACCATTCTTCATCCACAAAGCTTTCTATAAACCGTTCATCAATACCTTCATAGCGGCCTGCTATTAATATTAATGCTTGTTCACTAGCTAGCTGTTGCACAGCTGCCTGTGTTAGCTTATTACCTTGTGGTGATAAATAAATTACTTTAGCTGTTGGTGGTACTTGTTTTTTTGCTTCTAACAACGCCGCTTCAAGCGGAGCTATTTTCATTACCATACCTGGCCCACCACCAAAGGGACGATCATCAACAGTATGATGACGATCATGGGTATAGCTTCTAGGATTATGACAGTTTAATGTCATTAGTCCTTGTTTTACAGCACGACCTGTAATGCCATAGCTAGTAATAGCTTCAAACATTTCAGGAAAAAGGGTGATGAGTTCAAATTGCATGGCCTGTTGCCTATTTGTTAAAACTCTGCATCCCAATCAACTTGAAGTTCGCCTGCTGTTAGATCAATATTCAATACACATTGATCTATATAAGGGAGCAATCGCTCTCTATCATCAATACTATTAATACAAGGTTTAACTACTAATACATCATTAGCACCTGTTTCTAACAGGTGATCAACTTGACCCAATAATTGGCCCTGTTGATTAATAACTTTTAAACCTTGTAATTGGTACCAATAATACTCGTCACTTGCCAATTCAGGTAATTCATCACGATAAATACAAATCTCAGAATCTACTAAACTTCTAGCTTCATCTCTATCAGTTAAACCTTGTAATTCAACTACTAGTACTTTGCCTTGTAAACGACCACTTTGTAGTTTAACTGTAGTTTGTTCATTTGCCCTACGTAATATCCAGTTTTTATAATCTAGAATGTTATCAATAGGGTCTGTAAACGAATAAACCTTTACTGCACCACGAATACCATGTACAGAAACAATCTTACCTAATACAACTAACTCTTTCTCAAGCATGATAATGCTATTGATTAAGCAGCAGTCTTAGCAGCTTCCTTTAATAGGCTAGCAACGCGTTCAGAAATTTGTGCACCTTGGCTTTTCCAGTAAGCAACACGTTCTTGATCAACGTTTAATCTTACTTCACCGCCAGCAGCGATTGGGTTAAAGAAACCTACACGCTCAATGAAACGACCATCACGCGCATTACGGCTGTCAGTTACAGAAATATAATAAAAAGGACGCTTTTTAGAGCCGCCACGTGCTAAACGAATAGTTACCATGAAGATATTATTCCTAAATTAGTTAATTATGTAAAAATACATAGCATATAAAAGGTGGCATATTCTATAGGAAGTTGAGATTTTTGCAAATGGCTTTTTCAATTCATTCACAAAAATCTCATGCTTTTATTAAATACACCAAATTAACAACGAGTTAAAAACGACGGCCAGCACTACCTTTTGGTAATACACTGCTCAAACCACGAGCCATTTTAGCTAATCCGCCCTTACCCATTACTTTTTTCATCATTTTTTGCATTTGTTTATGCTGCTTGATTAATCTACCTACGTCTTGTACTTGCGTACCAGAACCTTGTGCAATCCGACGTTTACGAGAACCATTAATAAGCTCAGGATCTCGACGCTCAGCCATTGTCATAGAGCTAATAATTGCTTCCATTTGCACAAACTGTTTATCAGCAACATCCTGCTTATCAGCCATAGCCGCCAAGTTAACACCACCCATCATAGGCAATTTATCCATTAAACTACCTAAACCACCCATATTTTTCATTTGGCGTAGTTGATCGCGGAAGTCTTCTAAATCAAAACCTTTACCCTTTTTGATTTTACGCGTTAGCTTTTCAGCTTTTTCTTTATCGAGTTTTTGTTCAGCTTGTTCAATTAAGCTGAGCATATCACCCATACCTAAAATACGGGTTGCAATACGTTCAGGATGGAAAGGTTCTAAAGCTTCTGTTTTTTCTCCCATACCCAAGAACTTAATAGGTTTACCCGTAATAGCACGCACAGATAAAGCCGCGCCACCACGTGCATCACCATCTACCTTGGTAAGGATTACCCCTGTTAATGGTAAAGCATCATTAAATGCTTTGGCTGTATTAGCTGCATCCTGACCTGTCATGGCATCAACCACAAACAATGTTTCCACAGGATTTACAGCAGCATGAAGACCTTTAATCTCACCCATCATCTCTTCATCAATGTGAAGACGACCTGCGGTATCCACTAATACAACATCAATAAATTTTAACTTAGCTTCTGCAATAGCAGCCTTAGCAATATCTACTGGTTTTTGTTCTATGGTAGAAGGGAAAAAAGTAACATCTACTTCATTAGCTAACGTCTCAAGCTGTTTAATTGCAGCAGGACGATAAACGTCAGCAGAAACTACTAATACTGTTTTTTTCTTACGTTCTTTTAAGAAGCGTGCTAATTTAGCAACTGTGGTTGTCTTACCAGCCCCTTGCAAACCAGCCATTAAAATCACTGCAGGAGGCGTAGCATTAAGAGCTAAATCTTCATTAGCAGCCCCCATTAGTTGTTCTAACTCAGCCTGTACAATCTTAACAAAAGCTTGCCCTGGAGAAAGATTCTTTAGTACTTCAGTACCAACTGCTTTTTCTTTAACTTTTTCTATAAAATCTTTTACAACAGGCAACGCCACGTCAGCTTCTAATAAAGCCATCCGCACTTCACGTAAAGTACCTTGAATATTTTCTTCAGTAAGCTTTGCCTGTCCAGTTATATGACGAAGTGTCTTGGAAAGGCGTTCGGTTAAATTATCAAACATGAAACTCGTCCAGTGATGCCAAACATATAAAGGGGCTATTATAGTAGGTAATTGCTCTTTGCTGAAAGCATTATCTTGAACTTATTAATAAGTTGTGATCAATTTTACAACTTTCTGATGATTTTTTAACCTAAATGCTTTCTATGAGTTTAATCAATTCTTTAGTGTTAAATTTATAAAAAAACACCAAATCAATTTGTGTTAAATAATTTTCTTGTTATTAATTTTATTAAAATTTTTACTAAAACATAACTTATATCTATTGTCACATAATCGCTATGCAAAACATGCATAACATATACAGTATTTGCATATCATGAAAATAAACATATAATACATTTCCTTTCTTCAAAACTTTTATAAAAGCAACTAAAAATATATCACTAGGATTTAGATATGAGTAAACATGAAACATCTGCTTTAGGAATGGCCCATCAACAAATAGACAAAATCGCTTCTTTTCTTAAATTAGATCCGGCCATTCATACTATTTTAAGAGAGCCTCAACGTTGTTTAGAAGTTTCTGTTCCTGTAACTATGGATGACGGTTCAGTACAACTTTTCAAGGGCTATAGATCTTTACATTGCAATGCAATTGGTCCAGGTAAAGGTGGTATTCGCTATCATCAAGATGTAACAATGGATGAAGTTAAAGCATTATCAATCTGGATGACATTTAAGTGTGGTGTACTTAATTTACCTTATGGGGGCGGTAAAGGCGGTATAGTTGTAGACCCCAAAAAACTTTCTAAAGGTGAGTTAGAAAGATTAACACGTGCCTATATTCAAGCAATCGCACCTGTAATTGGAGAACTTGAAGATATCCCTGCTCCAGATGTAAATACTAATCCCAAAATCATGGGCTGGATGGTTGATGAATACATCAAAATCCGTGGTAATCACTTCGGTGTATTAACAGGTAAACCTCTTATACTAGGTGGTTCTGAAGGTCGTGTTGCAGCTACTGGTAAAGGAACTAGTATCATTGTAAGAGAACTATTACAAAAATTAGATATTAATATTAAAGGTGCTACTGTAGCCATCCAAGGTTATGGCAATGCAGGTTCTTTCACTGCACATTTCCTACATGAATTAGGTGCAAAAATTATTGCTGTGAGTAATAGTGATGGTGGTATTTATAATGCCAATGGTTTAGACCCTAATAGTTTAGACCAAGCGATCGCAGATAATAAAACTATCCTCTCTGTTGAGGGTGTAACTCAAATCTCCAATGCTGAATTACTTGAAATTGAGTGTGACGTATTAGTTCCAGCAGCATTAGAAAATCAAATTACTGAAGAAAATGCGAACAACATCAAGGCAAAAGTAATTGCAGAAGCGGCTAATGGTCCTGTTAGCCCAGAAGCAGACGAAATTCTACAAGCTAAAGGTGTTGTTGTAACACCAGATATTCTTACTAATGCTGGTGGTGTAACTGTTTCTTATTTTGAATGGGTACAAAATCGTTTTGGTTTATACTGGACCGAAAAAGAAGTTAATGATCGCTTAGAAGAGGCAATGGTACGCGCTTTCAACAACGTATGGAACATGTATCAAAACCATAACCAAGCAGCAACTTTACGTATGGCTGCCTATATGGTTTCTATTGATCGTTTAGCAAAAGCTATTAAGGCACGTGGTTGGGTAAAATAACTATCCCGCTAACTATAAAAAGGCTACTTTAATTGTAGCCTTTTTTATTGGCTCAATTTATTTCTAAATAACCAAGTGGCTATCGGTAATGTTACTATTGCGATTATCTGTAACGGCCATAGATCATAACTAAGTTGCCATAACCCTATACCTTCTAAATAAACTCACCTTACAAAATCAATAGCATAGCGTAATGAATTCAGTAAAGTGATATATTGCATAATTACTGGAATATTACTAATGGGTGCCGTTAATCCGGACAATAAAATCATTATCAATGATAAAGCTGAAATGGATAACCCTAACCACAAATAAGGCTGTTAAAACTAGGGTTTGCAAGAAACTGAATGTAGCAATCATTGCAAGCATAATATTCCAGCGTGACTCTAAATTTGGGTTATACCATGCCCTAGTTTCAACATTAATTAAATTCTTTTGCCCTGAAAACTCTGTATTATAGGTTTCTATAATGCCGTGCCCCTTACACAACATTTAAAAATATTTTCATTAGCTGGACTAGAAGCAATTGCTAAGGAATAGCGTAGTAAGCATGCCAACAAATAACAAACTTGTAAAATGAGATTACTATTTACGAACTAACCACTATAATAGCCCATTCCGAATATCATCAAAGGTGTAGTTAGTCTGTATGACTCGACAAACAATACGCAGTATTTCCTACATTGTCGGTTTTTTTCTTATTGCACTCTCAGTTAGCATGTTAGTGCCGCTTACTACTTCTTTTATTTTTGAACACACAGCCAATGATATCGCTGCTTTTTTCTGGTCTGGTCTGGTTACTTTCTTTGCTGGCTTTTTAATGATTAAGCAAAAAGGTTCATTACAAATTCAACTGCGCCCAAGAGACATGTATTTTCTTACTGCAAGTAGTTGGATTGTGGTCTGTATATTCGCAGCACTGCCTATGACTATGATTAGCCATATTAGCTACACAGATGCTTTTTTTGAGGCAATGTCTGGTATTACCACAACGGGTGCAACTGTTTTATCTGGTTTAGATAATGCTGCTCCCGCTCTACTTATGTGGCGTTCGATGCTACATTGGCTTGGTGGTATCGGCTTCGTTGTTATGGCTGTAGCTGTTTTACCAATGCTACGTATTGGTGGTATGAGACTTTTCCAAACAGAATCTTCTGATTGGTCAGAAAAAGTGCTACCTCGCTCCCATATTATTGCTAAATACATTCTTGTTATCTATGTATCTTTTACTATTATTGGTATCTTTGCCTTCTGGTTAGCCGGCATGCCTATATTTGACTCAGTTAACCATGCCATGAGTTCAATTGCAACAGGTGGCTTTTCAACTTCAGACACTTCATTAGGAAAATTCCTACCTGCTACTCATTGGGTTGCTATTGTACTAATGTTACTAGGCAGTTTACCTTTTACCCTCTATGTTAGTACCCTGCGTGGTAACTACACGGCTTTGTTTAAAGATGAACAAGTACGAGGTTTTATCACTATTTTAGTGGTTAGTTGTTTCCTACTTAGCCTCTGGTTTTGGAAAAACAGTGGTAACTCATTTATAGACTCTCTACGAGTAGCCTCTGTTAGTGTTGTCTCTGTTGTTACTACTACTGGTTTTGCTGTGGATGATTATAGCCAATGGGGTAGTTTCGCTATGATTATCTTTTTCTACCTTACCTTTTTAGGTGGTTGCTCTGGTTCAACCACAGGTGGTCTAAAAACTTTCCGCTTTCAAGTTACCTTAAGATTACTTGCTGCCAACTTAAAACAACTTATTCATCCCCGAGCAGTTATTCCACAAAAATATAATGGTCATAATCTTGATGAAGAAATTGTTCGCTCTATCTTAACGTTTACTTTCTTTTTTGCTTTTATTATCGCCATTATTGCACTATTTTTAGCCTTTCTCGGCTATGATATGGTTACTGCATTAAGTGCTGCAGTAGCTACTGTTTGTAACGTTGGGCCAGGACTAGGCGAAACTATAGGGCCAGCAGGCAACTTCTCCACCCTACCTGATATAGCTAAATGGGTGCTGTCTTTTGGCATGTTATTAGGTCGGTTAGAAATTATTACTATTTTAGTATTGCTAACACCTAGCTTTTGGCGTTATTAATGTAACTTGTATTACCCAAAATTCTATCTATTGAATTTTAAAGATAACACCCCATCTATATAACAATAATCTTAGATACGGATACGTTATGACTGACAAAAATCAAGCGGATGAAGTAATTATAGAAGCAGAAAATACACAGCCAAGTAAACAAATTGCTGTGCCTACTCCTTCTTATCCTGAAAAATTATATATTATTCCTATTCATAATAGGCCATTCTTCCCTGCTCAAGTATTACCTATACTAGTCAATGAAGATCCTTGGGAAAAAACTCTCCGTCGTGTAGCAAAAACGGAACATCACTCTGTTGCTATTTTTTATACTGAAGAGCCTTTTGATGAAAACTTTAATATAGAGAGTTTACCTAAATGTGGCACCTTGGTGAAAATTCACCATGTAAGCAAAGAAGATGATAAATTGCAATTTGTCGCTCAAGGCATCACACGCGTTAAAATAAAAGGTTTTCTTACCCATAAGCCACCTTATTTAGCAGAAGTCGAATATCCTAAGAATAGTGAAGACTCTAGCAATGAAGTGAGAGCCTATGGCATGGCTGTTATCAATGCTATTAAAGAACTATTACCACTTAATCCTTTATATAGTGAAGAGCTAAAAAACTATCTTAATCGCTTTAGCCCTAATGAGCCTTCTCCTTTAACTGATTTTGCTGCTGCACTCACAACTGCACCTGGCGAAGAGTTGCAACAAGTATTAGATACCATTCCTGTTTTAAGACGAATGGAAAAAGTATTGCCCTTACTACGTAAAGAAGTAGAAGTAGCACGTATACAAAATAAACTTTCTACTGAAGTAAATGAGAAAATCAGTAAAAATCAACGTGATTTTTTCTTAAGAGAACAACTTAAAATCATCCAACGTGAACTTGGTATTACAAAAGATGATAAAAGTGCAGATGCAGATGAGTTTAAAGCCCGCTTAAAAGAAAAAGTACTGCCTGAACAAGCACAAAAACGTATTGATGAAGAGCTACACAAACTTTCTTTATTAGAAACAGGCTCTCCTGAATATGCTGTCACACGTAACTACCTTGATTGGGCAACTGCTTTACCTTGGAGCATTATGGGTAAAGATAAGCTAAACCTTAAACATGCTCAAAAAGTACTCGATAAACATCATGCTGGTTTAGAAGATGTTAAAAACCGTATTTTAGAGTTTTTAGCTATAGGTGCTTATAAAGGTGAAATTAATGGTTCGATTATTCTCCTTGTCGGCCCTCCTGGTGTTGGTAAAACCAGTATCGGTAAATCCATTGCTGAGTCACTAGGCCGTCCTTTTTATCGCTTTAGTTTAGGAGGTATGCGTGATGAGGCAGAAATCAAAGGTCACCGTCGTACCTATATTGGTGCACAACCGGGTAAACTTGTACAAGCGCTAAAAGAAGTACAAGTTATCAATCCAGTCATTATGCTGGATGAAATTGATAAGATGGGACAAAGCTATCAAGGTGACCCTGCATCAGCATTATTAGAAACACTGGATCCTGAGCAAAATATTAACTTCCTAGATCATTACCTTGATTTAAGGCTCGACTTATCTAAAGTACTGTTTGTTTGTACTGCTAATACATTAGACTCCATTCCTGGTCCCTTATTAGACCGCATGGAGGTAATCAGTCTTGCTGGTTATATCACAGAAGAAAAACTAGCTATTGCCAAGAAACATCTATGGCCTAAGCAATTAGAAAAAGCTGGCGTACCCAAAGGTAAGATCAGCATTACTGATAGTGCCTTAAAAGCAATTATTGAAGGTTACGCTCGAGAAGCAGGTGTACGCCAATTAGAAAAACGATTGGCTAAAGTTATTCGAAAAAGTGTTGTTACACTATTAAAAGAACCTGAGCTTAATATCAAAATTAGCCATAAAAATTTAGAACCACTATTGGGTATGCCTATCTTCCATAACGAACAAGTTTTGGCTGGCATAGGTATTATCACTGGGTTAGCTTGGACAAGCATGGGAGGAGCTACACTACCAATCGAAGCAACCTGTGTACATACCTTAAATAGAGGCTTCAAATTAACAGGGCAACTTGGTGATGTAATGAAAGAATCTGCTGAAATTGCTTACAGTTACATTACATCTCATTTAAAAGAGTATAAAGCAAACCCAGAGTTTTTTGATAAGGCATTTGTACATCTTCATGTACCTGAAGGTGCCACCCCTAAAGATGGACCGAGTGCAGGCGTTACCATGGCAAGTGCGCTACTATCACTAGCCCGAAACCAAGCCCCTAAAAAAGGCGTAGCAATGACTGGTGAGTTAACCTTAACTGGCCAAGTATTAGCCATTGGAGGAGTTAGAGAAAAAGTGATTGCTGCTCGTCGTCAAAAAATCATGGAGCTTATCTTGCCTGACGCTAATCGTGGGCACTATGAAGAGCTACCAGATTATTTAAAACAAGGGCTGACTATTCACTTTGCTAAAACATATAAAGATGTGGCAAAAGTATTATTTAGTTAATAAATTATTACATTTTTATTGATTTATAGAATATAAAATAAATAATCTGTTGGTTAAGATAAGTACTAATTTTAATACAGCTTATCTTAACCTTTATGATCAAAAAAATAATATTTCGTTTAATAACTATTACTTTAATTTCTCTCTCAATAACTGCTTGTGTCTCTACTTCACCTGCTAAAACGATTAATAATAAAAATTATCAAACATTGTGTAATCCACTTATCTTACACAAAAATCAGGAACTTATTGTTGCCTTACCTAGCAGTGCGCATAGTGGTTATAAATGGCAGCTTGAAAACGATGCAACAGCTATTTTGCAACTTAATAAAAATCATACCCAAAAAGATGACCATCCAGAGAACCATCTGCACCGACAAGAAACCATTTGGAAATTCAAAGCCATTAAGAGTGGTACAGGAACTCTTTCATTTATTTATCGACTAGATTGGGATACTAATATAGAAGATAATCAACACATACAATGTGAAATTAATGTGAACGACAATTAATTTTTTGTGCTTCATCTTTCGATATATGTTATAAATGAAATATAAATATTTCGAATCGAAACAATTAAATGACACAAAGAAACACTCAACAACGTCGTTACTATATTATTGAACAAATTGCTTTGAATGGAGAGGTATCTGTTGAACAATTATCAGCAGAGCTCAACACCTCAGAAGTTACGATTCGTAAAGACCTTAATATTCTAGAAAATGAAGGTAAACTATTACGACGTTACGGTGGTGCTATTCGTTTACCTAGTCATACCACAGAGCAGTTAGTTTCCCAATATAAACAGGCTATTGCAAAACTAGCCAGTCAACTTATCAAAAATAATAGTCGAATTATTATTGATAGTGGCAATACGACTTCAGCACTTATTCCTATGCTAACGGAGAAAAAAAATCTGTTAGTAATGACTAATTCATTAAAAATAGCTAATCAACTATTGACTCTTGAACCAGAGCCCACATTGTTAATGCCAGGCGGCACATGGGATCCAACTTCTGAATCTTTTCAAGGAAAAATTGCTGAGCAAGTATTGGAATGTTACGACTTTGACCAACTTTTTATTGGTGCAGACGGTTTGGATTTAGCTCATGGGACAACCAGCTTTCATGAGTTACTAACACTGTCACAAGCTATGGCCAATAATGCTCATCAAGTTATTGTTATGTTAGAAGCTGATAAAATCGGTCGTAAGATACCAAATATTGAATTAACATGGGATAAGATCGATATTCTTATCACTGATGACCGTTTAGATAAAACTATTCAAAAACAAATCACTAAATGTGGTGTACAACTTCTATGTGCTACGCTGCAAGAATCAGAGGATATTTAATATGTGTGGAATTGTAGGAGCTATTGCTGAGCGTAATGTTACCGCACTCTTAATTGAAGGGCTAAAACGACTTGAATATCGTGGCTATGACAGTGCTGGATTAGCTATTATCGATAATAAACAAAATCTACAAAGGGTTCGCCGCACAGGTAAAGTTAACCAGCTTGCTCAAGCACTACAACAAGATTCAAATTTTACTGGCAAAATAGGAATTGCTCATACACGTTGGGCTACCCATGGTGCACCTACTGAACAAAATGCTCATCCACACTTCTCACATAATCAAGTAGCCATAGTACATAATGGCATTATAGAAAATCATGAGCTATTAAGGGAACACCTTATTACCCTTGGTTATGAGTTTACTTCGCAAACAGATACAGAGGTTATTGCTCACCTACTCCATTACAAACTAACTGAAATCGGAGACCTTACTACTGCACTCAAAGCAACAGTTAAAGAACTTCATGGCGCTTATGGTTTGGCCGCCATGTGTATACAACAGCCTGACCGTATTGTAGCAGCTCGAAGTGGTAGTCCATTAGTTATTGGGCTTGGTATTGGCGAGAACTTTTTAGCCTCTGACCAACTGGCATTAAGACAAGTCACTGACCGTTTTATTTACCTAGAAGAAGGCGATATTGCTGAAATTACCCGTGACACTGTCAAATTGTGGGATCAACAAGGACGAGAAGTTCACCGTGAAATTATAACAGCCCAAGAAAATGCCGAAGCAGCAGATAAAGGTGAGTTTCGTCATTTTATGATGAAAGAAATTTATGAACAACCTACTGTTATTCAAACAACTCTCAATGGTCGAATTACTGATAATCAAATCAATGTACAAAGCTTTGGACCTAATGCAGAACAACTTTTTACTCAAGTTAAAAATATTCAAATTGTAGCTTGTGGCACAAGTTATCATGCCGGCTTAGTAGCTCGCTACTGGTTAGAAGCGTTAGTTGGTATTCCTTGTCAAGTGGAAGTAGCTAGTGAATTCCGTTACCGTCGTGTTGCCGTTCAACCTGATACTTTATTCATTACTATTTCCCAGTCCGGCGAAACAGCAGATACCTTAGCTGCTTTACGCAATGCTTTCTCTGAAACTTATACCACAGGCAACTACTTAGATAGCCTTACCATTTGTAATAATCCAACTAGCTCTCTAGTTAGAGAGTCTGGACTAACCTTATTAACCAAAGCAGGACCAGAAATTGGTGTGGCATCTACTAAAGCGTTTACCACCCAACTAACCGCCTTACTATTGCTTACCCTTGCTTTAGGAAAAGTACGTAACACGCTTAATCCTGAATTAGAAGCAACTTTAGTTAAAGAATTACGCCGTTTACCAAGCCGTATTGATGAAGCATTAGCAACCAATAACACTATTGAAAAAATAGCTGAATGTTTTGCTGAAAAGCACCATGCTCTTTTCTTAGGTAGAGGCGCTCAATACCCTGTGGCGATGGAAGGTTCTTTAAAGCTAAAAGAAATTTCTTATATTCATGCAGAAGCTTATCCTGCTGGTGAGCTAAAACATGGCCCATTAGCTCTTGTCGATGCAGATATGCCCGTTATTACAGTCGCACCCAATAACGCGCTAGTAGAAAAACTTAAATCCAATTTACAAGAAGTACGTGCTAGAGGTGGCGAGCTTTTTGTATTTGCAGATGAAACCATAGATATCAAAGAAGATAAGTTTACTCATGTAGTGAATATGCCACATATTCATGATGTGCTATCACCTATTCTCTATACTATTCCATTACAACTTCTCTCTTATTATGTGGCTATTTTAAAAGGAACCGATGTAGATCAACCACGTAACCTAGCTAAAAGCGTTACTGTTGAATAATAGCCAATAAAAAAGGATTAGTAATTAACTAATCCTTTTTTTATTAACTAAACAACTTATAATTAAGCCCTACCTTCACTGTATTACTCTCTGCTTTATTATCAAATTGTCCTTATTAATTAGCTGAAATACTGGTATTTAGCATTAGATTAACTTCTACTCCAAACTTAGTAATAGTAGTGTCTTTAGTAATAAGCACCTAAGCTTATCTTAGCTTTATCAGTAATACGCAATTTATCTCTCAAACCAACAGTTGAGAAAGTTGCTTCATTCTCACTTTTTTAACTGAGCCTCTTTCTTAAACTTATGACTATTCAACATAAAATATTTCTTTACTGCTTTTAACAAATCATCAATTAGCTTTATATAAAATAGTACAATTACCAGTTTTTCTGTGGGTTAGGCTTAAAATAAATCTTCTGACCACGTTGTAAATTTACTAAACTAGGATTATCTTTAGTTAATTCAACTTCTAAAAAGTCCTTTTGATTGGCAGGCTTTATCGTTACACGAGTTATAGCGCCCAAAGGCCTAATATCCAATGCTTCTGCTTCAAAAAAACCTTGCTCTTGCCGTGATGAAATAATTACCTCATGCGGCCTAAAGAGTATTTCTTGGTTACCCACAGTAAAGCGATTAGAATCGCCTAAAAAATGATACACAAAATCATTAGCAGGCTTATCATATAATTCTGCAGGTGAACCTACTTGTTCAATTACCCCTTTATTCATCACCACAATACGATCAGAAACCTCCATCGCTTCTTCTTGATCATGGGTTACAAATACACTGGTTAAATGAATCTCATCATGTAAACGTGCTAACCAACGACGTAACTCTTTACGTACTTTAGCATCTAGTGCACCAAAAGGTTCATCAAGTAGTAATACTTTAGGTTCTACTGCTAATGCACGCGCCAAAGCAATACGTTGCCGTTGACCACCGGATAACTGATCAGGATAACGATCACCCAACCAATCAAGTTGTACCATCTGTAATAAATACTGTACTTTTTCTTTAATCACTTTTTCAGTAGGGCGCTCGCTACGAGGCTTCATTCTTAAACCAAAAGCCACATTATCAAATACTGTCATATGACGGAATAATGCATAATGCTGAAACACAAATCCCACATTACGATCACGTACATCATGACCACTTACATCTTCGCCATGAAAGATAATACTGCCTGTGTCAGGTGTTTCCAAACCTGCAATAATTCGTAGCAAGCTGGTTTTACCACAACCTGAAGGGCCTAATAAAGCAACTAACTCACCACTTTTAATCTCTAAATTAATATTATTAAGTGCCCTAAAGTTACCAAAGTTTTTAGTGACATTTTCAACAGTTATACTCATACAGCAGGACCCTCTGGACGTTGACGGGAGCGATTTAAACGAGACTCACTCCATTGACGAAGCAATAACACCACCAACGCCATTATTAGTAATAAGATGGCTACACTAAATGCAGCAACAATATTGTATTCGTTATAAAGAATTTCGATATGTAAAGGTAAAGTATTGGTATAACCACGAATGTGACCAGATACCACTGAAACAGCACCAAACTCCCCCATAGCTCTAGCAGTACATAGAACTACACCATACAGTAAAGCCCATTTAATATTCGGCAGAGTAATATACCAGAAAATTTTAAAGCCACTAGCACCCAACAATCTGGCAGCTTCTTCCTCTTGCGTACCTTGTTCTTGCATTAACGGAATAAGTGAACGCGCCACAAAAGGAAACGTTACAAAGATGGTGGCTAATACAATACCAGGCACTGCATAAACTATTTGGATATCGTGCTCGTTAAAGAAATCTGCAAAATAACTTTGTGCCCCAAATAATAAAACATAAATAAGACCAGCTACTACTGGAGAAATTGAAAACGGCAAATCGATTAAAGTAACTAAGATACTCTTACCCCAAAACTCGTATTTAGTCACACACCATGCCGCAGCAATACCAAAAATAATATTCAATGGTACCGAAATACCTGTAGCTATTAAGGTAAGTTTAAAAGCAGAAATAGCATCAGGCTCTCTAATGGCATTCCAAAACTCACCCAGTCCTTTAGCTAAACCTTGAGAAACAACCGCCCATAACGGTAAAAGTAACACTAAAATAAAAATTAACCATGCCAATATAATTAAAATAAGGGCTGTCCATGAAAACTTACCTGTGTATTTAGAACGTATCATAATTCTGGCCTATGCCCTTACCACATTAAATAATTTCAAAAACATATTTAAAATATAAGTAGGTTTTAAATAACGCTGAATTAAATTAATCATTAATAGCATAGCAAAGGAAATAATTAACATTAATACACCAATAGCAGTAGCGCCTATATAATCAAACTGATCCAGTTTTGACATAATCAATAAAGGCAGTATTTCTGTTTTAAAAGGAATATTAGCGGAAATAAAAACTACTGAGCCATACTCCCCTATTCCTCTTGCCAAAGCTAAAGAAAAACCAGTTATCCACGCTGGAAATAAAATAGGAAAGACAACAAACAAAAAAGTTTGAAATCTATTTGCTCCTAAACTCCGAGAAGCTTCTTCTAGCTCACGGGGAATATCCTTAATAACAGGTTGAACCGTCCGAACCGCAAAGGGTAAAGTAACAAACACCAAAGCAAGGGTAATACCTATGGGTGTATAAGCCACTTTAAAAGGTAATAATGAACCTATTAAACCCTGCGGTGCATATAAAGTAGTTAATGCTATACCTGCTACCGCTGTAGGTAAGGCAAAGGGTAAGTCCACCATGGCATCAATTAACTTTCTCCCTGGAAACTCATAACGCACCAATACCCATGCTAATAAGCTACCAATAATAGAAACAATAAAGGCCGATAATAAAGAGGTATAAATGGATAACTTTAAAGCAGACTGTAACTGTCTACTATTAAGAATAGTCCATAATTGTTCCATGGTAATTTGGCTGGCATAAAAGAACATACCAGCTAATGGAATCAATACAATAAGAGAAAGCCACATTAGGGTATACCCTAATGTGAGGCCAAAACCTGGAATAACTGATGCTTTACGAAAAGACATTACTTACATAATCCAACTATCAATGGTTTATTTCACTATAAATCTGGTCAAATATACCGTTATCATTAAAAAACTTAGGTTGTACAATCTTCCAACCACCAAACTCTTCGTCAATGGTTACTAACTTTAATGCGGGGAATTGATCTTTAAACTCAGCCACTATTTTTTCATTGCGAGGACGATAAAAATTTTCAGCAATAATACGTTGTGCTGGTTCACTGTATAAATACTCTAAATAAGCAGTGGCTTGTTTGCGAGTACCTTTTCGATCTACATTAGCATCAACAACTGCAACAGGGGGTTCAGCAAGAATAGACAGCGAAGGAGTCACTATTTCTAATTGGTCACCACCTTCCTCTTTTAAAGAAAGATAAGCTTCATTTTCCCAAGCAACAAGTACATCACCTAAACCACGTTGCACAAAGGTTATTGTTGAGCCTCTAGCACCAGTATCCAATACAGGAGTATTAGCAAAAATCTTTTTCACAAAGTCACGGACTTGCTCATCGCTACCATATTTATGCTTCGCATAAGCCCAAGCAGCAAGAAAATTCCAACGTGCGCCACCTGATGTTTTAGGATTTGGAGTAATAACTTGTACACCATTTTTAACTAAGTCATCCCAATCTTTAATATTTTTAGGATTTCCTTTACGTACTACAAAAACAATAGTTGAGGTGTAAGGAGTACTATTATTAGGTAACCTTGTTTGCCAATCCTTATCAATTAACGGCTGTTTTAAATTAACTGCCTCAATATCTCCTGCTAACGCTAAAGTAACCACATCTGCTCTTAATCCATCAATCACTGCTCTTGCTTGCTTACCTGAACCACCATGCGAGTTTTTAATGGTCAGTGTCTCACCTGTTGTTTCTTGCCAATGTTTTTTAAACGCTTCATTATAAGATTGATAAAGCTCACGGGTTGGATCATAAGACACATTAAGCAACTCAGCAGCTATTACTTGAGTTGTTAATAATACTCCCACAACACCTGCTATTGTTTTCTTTAAAGTAGACATAATGGCCTCTTCCCAATTTTATTTAGATTGTTGGGTAGCATTCTAACGAGCTTTTTTTATTCTTAAAAAGAATTTTTAATAAGGTACTTATGCGTTTATGGAATATATAAACTTACCAATTATTTTTCTAATTAATAAAAAAGGCAGAATAAATCTGCCTTTTTATTAATTTACCTTAACTTACTTAATGCCAGCATCTGCTTTTAATGCCTCTGCTTTATCAGTACGTTCCCAAGTAAAAGTAGTAAAGGTATCATCGCCTACTGTTTTTTGTTGTGGAATACGTCCAAAGTGTCCATAAGCTGCCGTCTCTTGATACATTGGATGTAATAAATCTAACATAGTAGTAATGGCATAAGGACGAAGATCAAAGTGCTGACGCACTAATTGAATAATCTTCTCATCACTTACTTTACCTGTACCAAAGGTATTAATCGAAATAGAAGTAGGCTGTGCCACACCAATAGCATAAGATACTTGAATTTCACAACGATCTGCTAAACCTGCCGCCACAATATTTTTAGCCACATAACGACCCGCATAAGCCGCACTACGGTCAACTTTTGATGGATCTTTACCAGAGAAAGCACCACCACCATGACGCGCCATACCACCATAGCTATCTACGATAATCTTACGACCTGTTAACCCGCAATCACCTACAGGACCACCAATAATAAATTGACCTGTCGGATTAATATGGAATTGAGTATCTTTATGTAATAACTCTGCTGGAATAACATGTTTAACAATTAATTCCATTACTGCTTCTTGAATATCTTTTTGTGATACATCAGGATTATGTTGCGTAGACAATACAATCGCATCAATACCCACCACTTTACCATTGTCATAACGACAAGTAACTTGTGATTTAGCATCTGGGCGAAGCCAAGGTAATAAACCACTTTTACGTGCTTCTGATTGACGTTCAACTAAACGATGAGAGAAACAAATAGGCGCTGGCATTAATACATCAGACTCATTGCTTGCATATCCAAACATTAAACCTTGGTCACCTGCACCTTGATCTTCTGGTTTCTGTCTATCTACACCTTGTGCAATATCAACTGACTGCTTACCAATTACATTAAGTACACCACAAGTTGCACCGTCAAATCCCACATCTGATGAAGTATAACCAATATCACAAATAACACGACGAACTAATTCTTCTAAATCCACCCATGCATTGGTGGAAATTTCACCAGCAATAATAGCCACACCTGTTTTTACTAAAGTTTCACAAGCCACACGTGCAAGTTTATCTTGAGCAATAATAGCATCTAATATCGCATCGGAAATCTGATCTGCAATTTTATCTGGATGTCCCTCAGAAACTGACTCTGAAGTAAAGAGTGCATATTCACTCATCACAAAACTCCTCATATTAAATAATATAACTGATCACTTTATTACTAAAGAATCGCTAAACAGCACAAAAGCATCTTATCTGTAGTTGAAAACCATTACGTAAACCTATATACAAACTTTCGTCTGGCTTAAACCCTGCACTACTAGCCCAATGAGTTAATTCATCTGGCTCAAAACCTAGCCATAAATCACCACAAGTTTTAGTAACCCAATCTTGTTCATGATGACATAACTCTGCCACTAATAAATTACCTGATGCTTTTAAACAACTTTTAAAATGTTGGAAAGCATCAGCTGGTGCTGGTAAATGATGTAACACCATATTAGCCACTATACAATCTAATGGGTTAGTTACCTGTAGCTTAGTAGCATCTGCCTTCTTTAGAATAACATTAGGCAGCTGTTGCTGCTGACAATATTGCTCTGCTAATTGTAGCATTTCCGCATTATTATCGACTGCAATTACTTCTTTAAAGCGCTTAGCCAGTAATGGTAAAAACTTGCCATCACCAGGCCCCACCTCTAACGCAATAGCCTCTTTATTAAAACCTTTACTATCAATAATCTTCAAAATATTATCTTGATAATGTTTCAGGTCAACAATCACATCTTGCTGATCTATACCATCGCCTTTTGCAAGATTAGTAAAGAAAATTCGACTAGCCTCTGCTCTTTCAGCATAAATGATATTAAGATTTTGTTGCAGCTCATTTGGTATTGCTAAACCATCAATTTCGGCTAATAAGCTTTGATGAAATCTACTCAAAGAATGCTCTACAGAAAGTGTTCTACGATAAAATATAGTATTTCCTTCACGCCTAGTTATCACTAGGCCTGCTTGCAATAACACCTTTAAATGGTGGCTCATTCCTGACTGTGTAGTATTAAACAACTGGGTAAGCTCTAAAACACCAAACGAATTATGCAATAAAACCCTTAATACCATAACCCGCAGCGGTTCACTCACTGCTTTACATAGATTGGCAAAATTATCAATAGTTAGGTTAGAAGCTGGCATAGCTGCGCAGTCTACCCAGAAAATGACAAAACAACAAGTCTATATCAATTTTTTTTGATATAGATTTATTTTTTCAACTGAGTATAGTCTATTAAAAGACTATCAGCAGGTTTCTCATGAAAGGAAATATTAGTATCAAATACTATATTTACTAGCTCTGCTATCATGATGGCGGTTAATCCCCAAATCTTAAATTGATGATATTGATAACAAGGGATATACCACTCAATATTTAAATAATCAATACGGTGAGTAACAATGCGTGGATCCTCTCTAAAATAGCTCAAGGGCACCGTAAAAATTAATGCTATTTCATCTAAATTAGCTTGGTAAGAAAGAGAATCGTCGACAAAACCGACATAAGGCTTAACTTTTAAAAGATTTTTAGAAATTAATGTTGGTAAAGAACCTATAATTTCTACATTATCAGGTAATAAGGCTATTTCTTCTTCAGACTCACGCAATGCCGTTTGCAATAAATCTACATCCTCTGGATCACGTTTACCACCGGGGAAAGCAACCTCTCCACGATGAGAGGCCAATTTATCAGAACGCAATGTTAAGACTAACTCTGGTTGCTCTTTTTTAATAATAGGTATTAGTACAGCGGCTTCTTGCAAAGAACTGGGAAATAAAGGAGAACTTGGCTGGTATAGCTTAAGGCGTTCTTCAATATCTTGCCACATAACATTATCTTCCTCATGCTTGTAAAATATCAGCTAATGTTAAAGAGGGTTCTTTATTATAAATAGGTAACTGAAACCCTTTACAACCATTAATAACTAACTGTTCTTTATTATATTTAGTTAATTGCTTTATTTCACTTTCTCTTTTTAAAGCATGGGATTTAGATTCGCATTGCTCAATATAAACTAATGCTATGGGCTTGCTTGTTGAAAAAAACTTAGCCCCCTTACCCTGACAGTGCTTATAAAATCTTGCAACAGGATCATGGCTACTACCACAATAGAGTTTCCCATGCTCAGTACGTATTAAGTAAACATACCAAATCTTATCAGTTTTGACTATTTCTATCACTAATCGTTTGCCACACACCAAAACCGATAAAATAAAGACCTGAAATCCACCATAATATTAAAGTCCATGTTTTAAAATTGCCATACTGTGCAATTAAAAAACCACTAGTAATCAACCACACTAAACTAAATATAATATTTAATACCATTGCTTTACGAACTCTAAAAGGATGCAAAAACTTAACAGGTATTACTGACAATATCGCTAGTCCTATAATAGCCAAAAATGTTAAAACTGCAGGGGGATTAATTACTACAAAATATAATGCAACAATATTCCATGTAGCAGGAAAACCTACAAAATAATTATCTTCACTTTTCATATTTACATTGCAAAAACAGAAAAAGGACGATAATAAAATAATGGCTATTGATAATATCTGTGTACCATAAGGTAATGGTACAAAATAATAAATAAAGATAGCTGGTACAAAAACGTAGGTTAAATAATCAATGATTAAATCTAATATACTGCCATCAAATTCTGGTACTTGATTCTTTACATCATAACGACGTGCTAATGTACCATCAATACCATCTATTAATAAGGTAACCCCCATCCACACAAAAGACATTTGTGGATCACCCTCTAAAATTGCCAATAATGCTAATAAACCAAATACCACACCACTAGCAGTAAACGCATGAACACCCCAAGCTTTAAGCTTTTTTATATCCATTTGCATAATAACTATCCCCATCCCCTAAGTATATAATTAAGGATTAGCCTTTATTTGACGAATAAGCCCTTCCTGACACACTGATGCCACTAACTTGCCATCCTGACTAAAAATTTCCGCACGAACTAAACCACGTGCATCTCCTGCCCAAGGACTATACATAGAGTAAAGCATCCACTCATTCATTTTAGGTTGACTATGAAACCAGATACTATGATCTACACTCGCTACTTCCATATCTACATCCATAAACCCTTTACCATGCGGCAATAAGCTAGTAGTTAATAAATTGAAATCAGATGTATAAGCTAATAAATAGCGATGCAATGAAGCAATATTTGGCACTTCACCATCCGCTTTAAACCATACTTGACGAATAGCTGGACCTTTCTTAGGTACAAACGGGTTAAAATCAGACACAGGTCTTATCTCTATAGGACGACCACGCTTTACTCTTTCTAACACCCTCTCTGGCAAAGTATCTAACTGCCTAGAAATCAAACTAGCTTCATTTTCAAGATCATCAGGGCCTGGCACATCTGGCATTTTTTCTTGATGTTCAAAACCTGTTTCAGGATCATGAAATGAAGCACTACAAAAAAAGATGGGTTTACCTTTTTGAATGGCTGTTACACGTCTAGAACTAAAACTTTTTCCATCACGAACTCGATCAACAGTAAAAACAACAGGGAAAGTCGCATCACCACGACGTAAAAAATAGCCATGTAATGAATGAGCAACGCGCTCTTCAGGAACAGTATAACTGGCCGCTGATAATGCTTGCCCGAGTACTTGCCCACCAAATAATTGACGAAACCCTAAATCTTGACTCTGACCACGGTAAATATTTTCTTCTATAGGTTCTAGGTTTAATAAAGTAATTAACTCACCCAATAACTCATTACTCATTATTATAATGCCTCTTTATTTAATTAAACTCACCAACATACTTATTATTTTGATAAGGATAACTTTCTACAATTTAATTCTTTTTTGACAATACGTAATCCTTGAAGACTCGGTATGTTATTAAAATCTTTAAAATAATTGCACACCATTGGTACCATAGTAGGATAAGCCCTAGTTAATGCATGTGATAGCTTATCCAAGTCACCTACCTGTCCAGATAATAAAGACAACTGTATTTTATTTGCAATAACTGGTGCATAAGGGCGCCATGCTAACATTTCATCAGTTACTCTTTGCTGATAAGCAAAATCGACAACTGTAGGCGACAAATTAACAAACTCTTGTAGTTGAACCTCACGTCCCCAGAGCAAATCCCTTGTAGCAGATTTAAATTTGTTATAATCACCTTTATCAAATACAGCTACATTATTATCGTAAAAAAAGCTTTTTGCATAAGTATCTAATGAGCTATTAGCTATAACTATAAATACCCCTGCAACTATTATCCAGAATACACCACTGATTACTTTAGGTATAAATAACTTTATGTTTTTTGATAATAAAGGTACTAATACCAAAATAATTAATGGCACAAAGTGCATACGCCACATTACATACTCTAGCATAGAGTTAATAAAATACACTAAGAATATTGTGAGCACTAACCACCATTGTAAAGTTTTAGGCGCTTTCCAAAAACAAACAGTGATATAAGCCAATAAGGCTAATAATGCTAACAAACCTATTAAACCAAACTCAGCCATTATTTGCGTAAATAGATTATGGCTATGTAATGTTAGGTCACCAATAATAGTGTAATTAGGATCATTCACCCCAACCCAAAAACCATGAACAGCATAATTACCAAATCCCACACCTATCAAGGGTGACTCTTTAACAATGGCAAATGCTTTGCTTATTTCAGATAATCGAAATGATTCACTAGCCGCTGAACGATTTAAGGAACTAACTATATTAGTGGTTGCAACTTGCGTAGTATCATCAGTAAATAGTTGTAGAATAGTAGGTAAAAAATAATAGATTAAAGCACCTATAATAAGAGCAACCAAACAAACAACAAACTTTAAGTAAGTTTTATCTCTCGTTTTAAATAAACAAAATCCAGCAACTATTGATGCCATTACTAGATAAACTAATACGGCCCTAGAACCACTACCTAGCAATACAAAACCAAACAATAAAGCAAAAATAACCACAACTACAATATGTAAAATATTACGGAAAGCTAAATAGCAAAGTGCTAAAAAAGCTACCATCATATAAATAGCTAATTGATTTGATTGAGCAATAAAACCTATAAGACGATCGCTCATAGGAACCATCCAATAATCAATACCTGCTAAACGATATTGAATGACGATAGCACCTAATGCTTCAACTATTCCGCCTATAAACAATATAAAAGCTAAATAGTCATAATATTGTGTTTCACTTTTCTGAGCTAATTGAATAGCTAATAGTGCTGCTAGAATAACAACCACACTATAAACAATTAAAGTGACCTTATCTGGCAAACTAGTGTTTTGTACTACTGTTAACAAACAAAGAATAGCAAAAAACCCAACTAAACAACCTATTAAAGGAGAAACCAGCAAACTACTTTGCTTAAAGTTATTAACCCCTAATGTGAATACTGCGCAAATTACAACTGCAACACAAGCAATAAAAAATGGCCAAAAATCACCCAAAGGTGCAAAATGGATAAATACACAAAAAGGAGCTACTGTAATTAATAACAAAGTAACTAATAAATCCTTTCTAAATGTCAAAATAACTTTCTCCTGCAAACACTCATAAACCATAAGTTAAGCCTTACAAAATAACAAATAATGTTATTAATCAACTAACTTATTGTGATAAATCGCTTTATTAGGTTGCAAGTATAATCAAGATAATTCACAGATACTATTGTTTGTTTAATCTTCTGGCTTTATTATTGATTACTTATAATGTTGATTTACACATATCAAGGGTAAAGCGTTATGTTAAAAATAGGTATTATTGGAGGAACAGGCTATACAGGTGTAGAACTGCTACGCTTACTTGCTGCCCATCCAGAAGCTGAAGTAGTAGCTATTACTTCTCGCTCTGAAGAAGGTGTACATGTAGCAGATATGTATCCTAACCTACGAGACTATTATAGCGACCTTACTTTTACAGTACCTGATACACAAAAACTAGCTGCTTGTGATGTGGTTTTCTTTGCTACCCCTCATGGAGTGGCCCACTCTTTAGCAGGTGAATTGTTAGAAGCAGGAACCAAGGTCATTGATTTATCTGCTGACTTTCGTATCAAAGATATTACAGAATGGGAAAAATGGTACGGTCAACCACATGGTGCGCCTACTCTAGTGAAGGAAGCTGTTTATGGTTTACCAGAAGTTAATCGTGAACAAATTAAAACTGCTCGTTTAATCGCGGTGCCAGGTTGTTATCCTACAGCCACACAATTGGGATTTTTGCCACTATTAGAAGAAGGCATAGCAGATACTTCACAACTTATTGCTGACTGCAAGTCTGGTGTTAGTGGTGCTGGACGTGCCTCCAAAATAGGTTCATTATTTTGTGAAGCTACTGAAAATATGATGGCTTATAGTGTGAGTGGACATCGCCATTTACCTGAAATAAAACAAGGGCTAGAAATAGCCGCTCAACAACCTATTAATCTTACCTTTGTCCCACACTTAACCCCTATGATTAGAGGTATTCACGCAACCCTTTATGTAAAAGTAAAAGACCATTTTACCGACTTACAGAAACTCTATGAACAACGTTTTGCCAATGAACCTTTTGTGGATATTTTACCAGCAGGTAGTCATCCTCAAACACGTAGTGTAAAAGGTGCTAATGTTTGTCGAATTGCAGTCCATCGCCCACAAAATAGTGATTTAGTTGTTATCTTATCAGTTATTGATAACCTCGTTAAAGGTGCTTCAGGACAAGCCATTCAAAATATGAACATCCTATTTGGTTTAGACGAAACATTGGGACTAACGAACACAGCATTAATGCCATAACTATGAATAACAATACCTCACCATCCAACCCAAACCAACTTTGGTTTGGGCTACAGCTTTCTTCAATTATCGTTGTTACTCTGTTAATCATTGTAGCCAGTTACTATACAGGGAAATTAGTTGCTAACAGTGCTTCTAGCAATGCAAATACTGACTCAGTAAAACAATATAAATTGTTAGAAGTACAGTTGAAAAGTACCAAAACTCGCCTATCCATGGCAGAAAATACCAATAAAATAAACACTCAAACGCTTGACCAAACTCGTCAAACTATCCTACAGTTAGAACAACAAATTTATCAGCAGCAAAAAGATATTATTTCTTATAAAGCCATTATCTCAAAACAAAAAATTACTGATCCATTAGTATTTAGAGATTTAATTATTCAGGCTACTGAACAACCTTATACTTTTCGCTATAAGTTAGTTTTAACACGCCTTGATCAAGCCAATATACTGCTAAAAGGCTCATTACATATTGCTATTGTTGGATCCACCAATAACCAACCCCACACAATATCATTAGCAGCAGTTACCACAACAACAGAGCATAAAAAAGATAATATCCCGTTCTCTTTTAGATATATGGCCATGATTCCTGAAAGCAATCAATTTGGTGAGATGACTTTACCAGAGAATTTTATACCTAAAAGCGTTAAAATAACTGCCTATTTAGCTGATGAAACCAAACCGACTACCTATACTTTTGATTGGACAGTACAACCACTTCCGATTAAAGACATCGAAGACCCAAACAGTTAATAGTTTGTCATTAAATAATAATTGACTGTTTCAGTTGGTTAATAAGATAATAATTAGGTATTTTATTTATATTGGTATTTTTATTATCTAAAAAATACCATGGAGACATCAAAAAATGAGTATCGAAACATTTACTCCTAGTTCTATTCAATTCACTGAAAGTGCTGCTAAAAAAGTAAAATCTTTAGTCGAGGAAGAAGGTAACGCTCGCCTTAAATTACGTGTTTTTGTAACAGGTGGTGGTTGTTCTGGCTTTGAATATGGTTTTACTTTTGATGAAGAAACAGCTGAAGATGATACTCTAATAGAACGAAATGGCGTAAATCTTGTTATTGACCCTATGAGTTTTCAATACCTATCAGGTGCAGAAATTGACTATGAAGAAGGCCTACAAGGCTCTCGCTTTGTAGTAAAAAATAATCCACATGCAGTTACAACCTGTGGTTGTGGTTCATCTTTCTCTATCGCTTAATCCAAAAGATGACCACAAATACACATTCTTATTTAGATTGTGCTAACGATTCCATATGTTGTAATAATAAAGCTGCCTGAGTACGTGTACGCACTCCCAACTTACGAAATATGGCTGTAATATGTGCTTTAACTGTTGCTTCTGATACATCTAGGTCATAAGCAATTTGCTTATTCAACAAGCCATCACACACCATCGTTAATACTCTAAACTGCTGAGGAGTTAAACTAGCTAGTTTCGCACTAGTTTCTTTAGCTTCCTCTTCCATACCATCATCAGTATTTTCAGGGTAAGGCCACCATGTGTCACCATCTAATACTTGTTGAATTGCCTTTTGAATAGTTTCTAAAGGGCTAGATTTAGGAATAAAGCCAACTGCACCAAACTCTCTAGAGCGGTTAACAATAGAAGGTTCTTCTTGGGCAGAAATAATAACTACAGGGATTTTAGGATATTGGCCACGCAACAATACCAATCCAGAAAAACCATAAGCACCTGGCATATTTAGATCGAGTAACACTAAATCCCAATCCGACTTATCCGTTAAACTTTTTTCTAAATTAGAAATAGTATCCACTTCCACCAATTTAGTATCAGAGCCCAAGCCTAACACTAGTGTATGACGAAGGGCATTTCTAAACAGCGGATGATCATCTGCAATTAAGATATCATATTTATTCACGTGCTATCTTCCTATATTTTAATTATGATTACTGACTATACAATTTAACTATATTTTCTCAAATAACACTAGCGAATCATCATATTTTCAGGCAAAGTTATTGGTTTTTGTATCAATGGAACATCATGCAAACTGCTATAATCCGTGCCAACATTCTAATGTTAATCACTGCCATGATCTGGGGAAGCACGTTCCTCGGACAAAATGTCGCAATGAACTACATGGGCGCGCTTACCTTTTCAGGAGTACGTTTTCTATTAGGCACTTTTGCACTACTGCCTATTATCTTCTTTTATTTAAGAAAAAATAAACTTACTTTATTACAAATATTTTCTAAAAGGACTATCGCAGGTGGCATCGTATTAGGAATTATATTAACTATAGGCATCAACTTACAACAGATAGGTATTAAATACACTACTATTACTAACTCTGGATTTATTACTGGCCTTTATGTCATTCTGGTTCCTATCCTTGGTTTAATCATTGGTCAAAGAACTGGATTAGGTACATGGATTGGTGCCGTATTAGCCGTTATTGGCATGGCTCTTCTTACATTAACAGATCACCTTACCATCAGTTTTGGGGATTTAATTACCCTAATCAGTGCATTTGCATGGGGGCTTCATGTACTAAGCGCTGGTTTTCTAGTAAGTCGTTATGATCCTATCGCAGTGGCTTTTATGCAATGTTTAGTCTGCTCGATACTTAGTTTATTACTAGCAGCGCCATTAGAAGGACTACAAATCAGCTTTGCTCAACCAGCACTACTGGCTATTTTCTTTACAGGGATTGTTTCGGTGGCTATTAGTTTTACATTACAACTCATTGCTCAGAAAGATGCTGTTCCCTCACATGCGGCTGTTATTTTATCATTAGAAGCGGTATTTGCTGCTATTTGTGGCGCTATATTCTTAGACGAATCACTAACAACACGAGGCTATATTGGATGTATGTTTATGTTTGTAGGAATTATTATTGCGCAAATCTGGCCAACAAAAAAACAACCATCATTACCAGTTAATAACTAAAGATCCATTTGATATGTTAATGCTTGCTGATGTAATACATCATCTACATTAACTTTTCGGCACTCTCGGGCTGCCAGATAATGTTGCGTAAAAAGGTCCAACCATGTATTTAGTGCTGAAGCTGCTAGATTTTCATCGGCTAACTCCAAACAAAGTGCAGCCACCTCTGCGGTACATAAATGCATGTTATTAGTAGAGCGTCGTAATTGATAACGTGAGTATTGTTCAGGCGTTAAACTCAATACAGGCAAACTATCCAAATAAGGGCTTTTACGAAACATTTTCCTAGCTTCGGGCCAAGTACCATCTAATAAAATAAATAATGGTTTTTTTGTTGTTTTTATTAGCTGATGATTAACTCGCTCTGATTGTGCATACTCACCAGGAAACACAATATAAGGCTGCCAACTATCATCTTTCAGTAAGTCTTTAACTGCCTGCATATCACCTACCCTAGTCCAACTAAAAGCATGTGTATCTTTTACAATATCAGCAATTAACCAACCTGTATTACTGGGTTTAAATGGTTCACTATCATACATCAATAAACAAACACCTACTGATGTATTAACTTTAGGCTGCCAATTACAAATACAGTAGTTTTCATCAAGTCTACAACGCTCACAACGCTTAACCTGATGTCCCCTTGCTAAAAAAGGACGTGTACTACTTGCTTGCCGAATAGCACGTAATTTAGCTACCGCATGAGGATATTCTGTCATTTAATAAGGGGAACGATTATCAAGCTGTTGTTGCATTTTTTGTAGCTGGCTATCTACTTTATTTTGTAATGCTTCTAATTGCTGTTTACTATCGTTATTAGTAGAAACATTATCTAACTGACTACGTAATAATAACAAATCATCCTGCACACTTTTCAGTGTTTGCGATACATTTTGTTTTTTCAGTCCATCAACATCACTGCTTAAACTAATGATAGCTGGTTGTATCTTTTTAAGCTCAGCTATTTCATTTTGTAGTTGCTTTACTTGCTCTGTTTGATTAGTAGCCTTACCTAACACAGCTAATTGCTCTTCTAATTTAGCTAAACGTTTTTCTTGAGCCTCTTGTTTAGTGGTAATTGTCTGTTGTGCTTCTAAAATCCGATTTAATTGATTAACTAATTGTTTATTTTGCGCACGAATATTTTCAAGCTGATTTTTAGTCACTGTTTGTTGATTATTCACTTGTTCTGTAATAGCCTGTAATCGACCCGTATTATTTTCTGTAATTGCAGATGTTGTATGTGTTTTCTCATCTAATTGGTATCGCACATCATCGGCTGCTTGTTTAAACACCCAAAACAATACAACCATGCCTATAGAATAGACAACAAACAAAAACAACAGCATATAAACAACAGTTCTATTAGATAATCTAGACAGCTTTGTACTCCTTGCTCTATCGCGTGAGGCATGATCAGCATTCTCTAACTGGTCATGTTCATCCAACGTTAAACTTGGTACATCAATAGGTTCATCTTTAAGATCATTACGCATAAATCACTTCAAAACTGCAAAAATTACAAGGTGGTTTAGTATACTCTAGTTAAATAAATAAAAAATACTTAGCTAATAATGTGTAATAAAATTATCTTGATTTAAAACGACTCATAATAAACTTCTCCAGTTCAATAATGATAAAAATCACCACACTAAATAGCAAAATAATTCCCCAGTATAATAGAGGTAATGGTTCTGTTGAAAAAATCCGATTCATAAAGGGTAAATAAGTAATTGCCAGCTGCAATACAATCAATGCACCCGTCGCTCCCCAAAGCCATTTATTTTGAAAAATAGTCTTATCAAAAGGAAATTTTGTTTGGAAACGGCAATTAAACATATATACCCACTGCCCTGCAACCAACGTCTGTAAAATTATGGTACGAACAAGGTTCACATTATCATATTTACTTGCCAAATAACTTTCTAAAATAAAGGCACTTGTTGCCAATAAAATACCCACAAAAATGATTCGCCAAATTGCATAACCATCCAAAATAGAAGCTTTAGCATTACGTGGTGGACGGGACATGACATTAGACTCAGCCAACTCAGCTGCCAACCCAAATGATAGTGTTATGGAGGTAGCCATATTCATCCATAAGATTTGTAAAGGTGTTAATGGGATTCCCATCCCCAATATAATAGCTATAACAACAATTAATCCCTGTGCAAGGTTACTTGGTAAAATAAAATAGGTTGTTTTCTTAAGGTTATCATATACTCTCCGCCCTTCTTTAACAGCGTTAGCAATAGTGGCAAAATTATCATCCGCCAGCACCATATCAGCAGCTTCTTTAGTAACCGTAGTTCCCTTGATCCCCATAGCTATGCCAACTTCGGCTTGTTTAAGTGCAGGCGCATCATTAACTCCATCTCCTGTCATGCCTACTATCTCATGACTGGCCTGCAATGCTCGTACTAAACGTAGTTTATGCTCAGGGCTGGTACGGGCAAATACGTCATACTGTTTGGCAACAGGTATCAAAGCTTGATCGTCTATTTGCTCTAGCTCTTGTCCAGTAATAACATCCTTACCATTACCTATATTTAACATTGAACCAATAGCCATTGCTGTTTCTGGATGGTCACCCGTAATCATTTTGACCTTTATACCTGCGCTCTGACATTGCCTAATTGCTTCAATAGCTTCAGAGCGAGGAGGATCCATAATTCCTGCAATACCAAGAAATACCATCCTTTCTTGTACATGACTGTGTTCTAACTTAACCACTGGTTCTGCTTGTTCTTTATAGGCTACACCTAACATACGCAACCCTCTACGGGCATACATAGCTATTTCTTTATCCCAGTAATCTTGATTAAAACTTTCCGTACCATGTGCTGTTAATTGTTTATCACACAATTTAAACAATACATCAGGTGCCCCTGTTAGAAAGATAAATGTTTTATCATCTATTTGATTACAGGTAGACATATATTTATATAATGAATCAAAAGGTATTTTACTAATCCTTTCATCCTCTACTTCAATACCTGATTTAATCGCTAATACTTTTAAAGCTGCCTCTGTTGGACCACCAATAATATGCCATTGCCCACTGCTATCTTGATTAAGCTCACTGTCATTACATAACAGAGCAGCCTGTAAAAAACGACTTAATAAAATGTCTTGGTTAAGATCAACTTGTTGCAATGATGCTTCATTAAAAATATCACCCACAGGTTCATAGCCATTACCTGTTACTTGATATTCGGCATCAGCTAAAATAATATTTTCCACCACCATTTCATTCATGGTGAGCGTACCTGTTTTATCAGAACAGATAACAGTCATCGCACCTAAAGTTTCTACTGTAGGAATTTTGCGGATAATGGCCTTTTTACGTGCCATATTTTGTACACCAATCGATAAAATAATCGAAATAATAGCAGGTAAGCCCTCAGGAACAGCAGCCACCGCCAAGCTAATAAGCGCAATTAACAATTCACCTAATGAAATATCGTGTAGGAAATAACCAAAAACAAAAAGGATGGCAATAAGCCCTACTATCGCATAAAGAATATTTCTCGCTAACTGATCCATTTGCTGTAACAATGGTGTACGTAAACTTGTTGTTTCATCCATCATGCGATTGATTAAACCAAGTTGAGTATGACTACCTGTTGCCACAACAATACCTATAGCTGTACCGGCACTGACTGTAGTACCAGAAAAAGCCATATTTAATTGATCGCCTAATAAGGACTCTTTTTCTATAAGATCAGTTTGTTTAGTTATCGCTATAGACTCTCCTGTCAAAATAGCTTCTTCAACCTGTAAGTTATGCACATCAACTAAACGTAAATCAGCAGGAATTTTCACACCAGGTTTTAAAGAGACAATATCACCAGGCACTAACTCCATTGCATCGATTTCTTGAACAACACCGCCACGAATCACTGTTGCGGTATTAGATAACATCCCTTGAATACTTTTTAATGACTGCTCAGCACTATTTTCCTGAATAAACCCAATCAATGCATTAATAACGGTCACGCCAAGAATAACAGCCGTATCAACCCAATGCCCCATAACAGATGTAATAACAGCGGCCACCAATAAAATATAAATTAAAGTATCATTAAAATGAGCTAAAAAGCGCAGTAGTGGATGCTTAGATTTTTTTTCTGGTAAAGTATTTTTACCGTACTCCTGTAATAAATCATCGACTTGACTTATAGCTAAGCCTTGTTTTGATGTATTGAGTCGTTTGACTACTTCTTCCGTTTCGAGTTGATACCAAGCCTTATCAGTATTTTGTTGTGTCATTTTGTTCATAAATACCAATCTTTCCAGCACTATATTAATGCTTAAATTATACGTTTTTTACAACTTAACACATTTAATTTATTAATTATATTAATCATTGCGCTAATAACTTATTGTATTAATAGGTAAAATCTATCTTACAAATTGTAACCCTATATGTAACATTACAACACCTTAATCAATTAACTTCGCTATGAGTACTACTAAAATCAAATATCCAATAACAGCTAAAGCTATTGATTAATAAATTCAAGTCTGTAAACTTATAAATACTCTTGTCGGGGCGCCTTATGGCTGAGATTGGCAGTTGCCTTGTCCCGTTGAACCTGATCAGGTTAATACCTGCGTAGGGAACAAGTGAATACAACTATATGGATTTATTCAATCTATTGGTTTGTATACATGCCTTGCTCACTCTTCAGGTTCACCTCCGTGATTAACAATAAACTATAGGTGGTGACCATTATGCAAAAAACATCTCTAAACCCTTTAAGTCAATCAGCTCAAGTTGATAGTAACTCAGTACAACCTTTTCCCAACTCACAAAAAATATATGTACAGGGTTCAAAAGCAGATATTCAAGTACCTATGAGAGAAATCTCTGTAGCTGAAACACCTACTTCACTAGGTAATGAATACAATCCACCAGTTACTGTTTATGATACTTCAGGCCCCTATACTGATCCCAATATTACTATAGATATTCGTAAAGGATTAGCGGATATTCGCTCAACATGGCTAGAGCGTCGTCAAGATACGGAGCAACTGACCTCCCTTAGCTCACAATTTAGTCAACAACGATTAGCCAATGCTGAGTTACAAGCTATGCGCTTTGGACTAACTCATACACCAAGAAAAGCTAAGTCAGGCCAAAATGTAACTCAAATGCACTATGCTCGAAAAGGTATTATCACCGATGAAATGGAGTATGTAGCTATTCGAGAAAATTTAAAACTGCAACAACAATTAGAAGCAGGCGTTTATAATAATCAACATGCAGGACAAAGTTTTGGTGCCAGCATACCAAAACAAATCACTCCAGAATTTGTTCGCCAAGAAATTGCTAGGGGTAGAGCGATTATTCCCGCCAATATTAACCATGTTGAATTAGAACCAATGATTATTGGTCGTAATTTTTTAGTAAAAATTAACGGCAATATTGGTAATAGTGCATTAGGCTCTTCCATTGAAGAAGAAGTAGCCAAACTAACATGGGGGATTCGTTGGGGTGCAGACACCATTATGGATCTCTCCACAGGTAAATATATTCATGAGACCCGTGAGTGGATTATTCGCAATAGCCCAGTACCTATTGGTACAGTACCAATCTATCAAGCTTTAGAAAAAGTAGGCGGCATAGCAGAAGATTTAACATGGGAATTATTTAGAGACACCTTAATTGAACAAGCAGAACAAGGTGTTGATTACTTTACAATCCATGCAGGTTTAAGGTTACATCATATTCCGCTAACAGCAAAACGTTTAACAGGTATTGTCTCCCGTGGTGGTTCTATTATGGCAAAATGGTGTCTTGCTCACCATCAAGAGAACTTCCTGCATACACACTTTGAAGATATCTGTGAGATTATGAAAGCCTATGATGTTAGCTTCTCCTTAGGTGATGGTTTACGCCCTGGCTCTGTAGCGGATGCTAATGATGCAGCACAATTTGGTGAGCTAGAAACACTAGGCGAATTAACCAAAATTGCATGGCAACACGATATACAAACCATTATCGAAGGCCCTGGCCATATTCCTATGCATTTAATTAAAGAAAATATGGATAAACAACTAGCCTGTTGTGATGAAGCACCCTTTTATACCTTGGGTCCACTAGTTACTGATATTGCGCCAGCTTATGATCATATTACCTCTGGTATTGGTGCAGCGATGATTGGTTGGTATGGTTGCGCTATGCTTTGTTATGTCACCCCTAAAGAACACTTAGGACTACCCAATAAAGAAGATGTAAAAACAGGTATTATCACTTATAAAATTGCTGCACATGCCGCTGACTTAGCAAAAGGTCATCCTGGTGCACAAATAAGAGACAATGCACTATCTAAAGCTCGTTTTGAGTTCCGTTGGGAAGATCAGTTTAATTTAGGGTTAGATCCTGATACTGCTAGAAGCTTTCATGATGAAACACTACCCAAAGACTCTGCTAAGGTAGCTCATTTCTGTTCAATGTGCGGCCCTAAATTCTGCTCTATGAAAATCACTCAAGAAGTTCGTGATTATGCAGCTAAACAAGAAACAATTGCTGTAACAGAAATAGAACAGAAAATGCAGGAAAAATCTGCAGAGTTTAAACAACAAGGTGGCAAAATTTATTCAGAAATTTAATACACACCATTATGAAAGAGAGACTATAACGCTCTCTTTCATTCTATTAATCATTAGCGATTAAAACCATAAACAAACCTAAATTGAATAATGTAATCTCTGTAATTTTTTACAGTTATTTAATCCCTTATTTTTTGAAGTATTACAGCAATGATAATTGCCTATCTTGTCCATAAGAATTATCTTTTTTTACATTAATAGAAATATATTCAGTTCTAAATAATCTAAAAAGGTAATCTCTAGACTGTTATAATTTAGGTTTAACTATTTAATATCACTCACAATGAGGAGATAAAATTGAATATTGGTGAAATCTCAGCAAAACGCTTTACGACTAAACAGTATGATAGTAGTAAGAAAATCCCTGAAGATCAAGTAAAACAATTACTTACAGTGCTACGTAATAGTCCTTCTTCTGTAAACTCACAACCTTGGCATTTTTTTGTGATTAATAGCACAGAAGGCAAACAAAAAATCCTACCTGGCATTAGTGATTTTAATCATCCACGTATTACGGATGCTTCTCATGTAGTCGTATTCTGCGCAAAAACTCAAATGCCAGAAGAACACTTACAAACTATTTTAAATCAAGAAGATAAAGATGGTCGCTTTGCTAATGAAGAGATTAAAAAAGCTAATGATGGCGGTCGTCACTTCTTCGTAGGTCTGAATAATAACTCACCAGAGCAATTATTTAATTGGGAAAGCAAACAAGTTTATATTGCTTTAGGTAACTTAATGTTAGCAGCGGCCACCTTAGGTATAGATTCAACACCTATTGAAGGCTTTGATCAACAAAAACTAGATGAAGTATTAGGCTTAAAAGAAAAAGGGCTTTCTAGTGTAGTTGTAGCCAGCCTTGGTTATCATGCTACAGATGACTTTAATAGTAAATTACCTAAGTCTCGTCTCCCAGAAGAACAAATCTTCACCTTTATGTAATAACTAATAAGCCACTTTAAAAGTGGCTTATTATTCCTCTCATATATATCATTATTACCAACCTATCATTTATCTTTAAATGCCTTGCTAGCCTTAGCAAAAATAAAAATGCATGAATCTATTAATATTTTTATCGAAATGATACTCAATACCTATTGCAAATAATAATTTTTATCATTTAGAATGTGCGCTTTTTAATTACCATTCAAAATTCAAGGTAAGGTTACCCTTCGCATGTCTTGTATTCTCAATTCAGTAGCTATGCTTCAAAATAGCCCTATAAGAAAAGGAATTCTATTAGCAATCCTTATTCAGCCTCTCTTATGGGGAAGTATAGTTAAAGCTGAAGAACAGATAACACCATCAGAAAACTCAACAGACACAACTGAAGATACCTTACAAATGGATACTTTTACAATTAGTGCAGATGCTTCTTCTCGAGGTTTAAGCGAAGCCTATTCAGGTGGACAAGTAGCCCGTGGTGCTCGTATGGGCATTTTGGGGAATCAAGATATGATGGATTCTTCATTTGTAAGCACTGCCTATACCTCTAAAATGATTCAAGATACACAAGCACGCAGTATTGCTGATGTGGTACGTAATGATCCTAGCGTACAAGTGGCGCGAGGCTTTGGTAACTTTCAAGAAGTATATGTAATACGTGGTTTTCCTATTTATTCAGACGATATGATGTATAACGGACTATACGGCATTTTACCCCGCCAATATGTAGCCACTGAACTGGTAGAAAGAGTTGAAGTATTCCGTGGTGCTAATGCTTTCTTAAATGGAGCAGCGCCAGGTGGAAGTGGTATTGGTGGTGCGATTAATTTATTACCTAAAAGAGCAAGTAATGAGCCATTAACCAGATTATCCTCTGGTATTGAGAATGGTGGTCAGTGGTATACCGCTACGGACATTAGTAGACGTTTTGGTGATGAGCAACAATTAGGTATTAGGTTAAACGCCGCTCGCCACAAAGGTGAAACCAGCATTGAAGATGAATATCGTAAACTTGATGTATTTTCACTAGGATTAGATTATCGAATTGATAATATTAGACTTTCCAGTGATTTTGGTTATCAAGATCAACGGTTAGATGATCCTCGCCCTAGTGTAACACCAACAGGTAATGGTGTTCCCAGCGTGCCGAACACCAAAGATAACTTTGCACAACCTTGGACTTACTCTATGGAGCGCCAGACATTCGGTACTTTCCGCGGAGAGTGGGATTTACTAGATAATGTTACAGCTTGGGCGGCAGTGGGCATGCGTAAAGGGACTGAGCACAGTATTTTATCAGGTCCAACTGCCCAAGAAGATGGTTCATTTACGGCTAGACGCTCCTCTTTCAGTCGTGAAGATACTGTATTTTCAGGAGACATGGGATTGATGGGTAACTTTATGACAGGCCCTATTTCCCATCAATGGGCTGTCTCCCACAATCGTTATAACTTACGCTCCCGCAATGCTTATGCTTGGTCATCCTCATCTATCACAGGTAATATCTATAATCCTATTGGAAGTAGTATGCCTACAGATAACTCTATTGTTGGTGGTGACCTTTCATCTCCCCATGTTACTGATCGTACAGAGATGATGAGTACAGCCATAGTGGATACATTAGGTTTCTTTGATGATCAATTTTTGGTTACTGTAGGTGCTCGTCGTCAAAACTTAAATGTAAAGAGCTATAACTATAATACAGGTGATAGAGCTTCATCTTATGATGAAAGCGTTACTACACCTATGTATGGTGTAGTGTACAAATTTAACTCTGAAATTTCTTTATACGCCAACCATATTGAAGGTTTAACTAAGGGCGATGTTGCCCCTTCAGTTAGTAGTGGTACCCCAGTTGTTAATGCTGGTGAGGCATTAGCGCCTTACCGTTCCAGACAAACTGAGTTTGGTGTTAAATATGATGGTGGCAATATAGGCGGTAGTTTATCTTTCTTCACTACCAAAAAACCTTTTAGCATGGTTAAAGACAGCTATTTTACAGCAGGTGGCAAACAGCGTAATAGAGGTGTTGAGTTAATGCTGTTTGGTGAGCCAGTAGAAGGCGTTAGATTATTAGGTGGTATTACGTATATAGAAGCCAAGCAAATTAAAGTAGCGGATGATACGTCTAAAAATAAAAAGGCAATTGGTGTTCCTAAATATCGAGCTAATTTAAATGCTGAATGGGATATTCCTTTTGTTGAAGGGTTAGCTGTTAATAGTCAGCTGATGTATACCGATAAACAATATGTTAATGCAACCAATACATTACACGTTCCTTCATGGACAAGAATGGATTTAGGTGCACGTTATCAAATGAATATAGGTAAACAAAAAATAACCCTAAGAGGCAAAGTAGAGAATATTGCAAACCGCAAATACTGGGCATCAGTAGGCGGTTATGCAGGTGCGAACTATCTAACGATGGGTAATCCTCGTACTTACATGCTTTCAGTTGATGTAGATTTTTAATCACCTATGAGAATACACCAACAAAGCTTAACAAAGTATCGTATAGCAGTAGCCATTAGATGTTTAATTGCTATTGCTGGAGGCTATGCATTAGCTGCTACAAGCAATATTTTTCTTGCATTATATCTGCCATTTACACCGTCAGAAGCAGTCATAACCGCTAACTTATTATGTCTAGTTATTCTTTGTATAGCTGTTTGCTGGGTATTTAGTGTTGATAAGAATTGGAAAGCATTGTTAGGTGTACTGTTACCCACCCTATTATGTTTGTTATTTAATGGCCTTCATCAAGCAGGTAGTGTTTAATGAAAGAGGGTTTTAGACAATCACAAGCATGGTTACATACATGGTCTGGCCTAATAGTAGGTTGGCTATTGTTTATGATCTTTGCTACAGGAACACTTAGCTTTTTTCGAGAGGAAATTACTTATTGGATGCAACCCGAATTACATTCAGTATCATTACCTAAAGATGAAAATCAAGCTGTTATATTAGAAAGAGTTTTTAGGCAACTCTCGCCTAAAATAGAAGATGCTTCTTTTTTAGCCATTACCTTACCATCAGACCGTAATCCCACCTTAAAAGTTAATTGGTTTGCCGCTAGACAACGAGGCAATTTAGTATTTGATCCAAATACAGGTAATGTTATTAAACCAAGAGCAACGGTGGGAGGTAATTTTTATTACCGCATGCATTATCAACTGTGGTATCTATCCCCTTTTACAGGGCGTATTATTATTTGTGTTGTCACACTCTGCATGTTAATTGCACTTATCACAGGTATTATTACGCATAAAAAAATATTTAAAGATTTCTTTGTACTACGTACCCATAAAGGCCAGCGCTCTTGGTTAGACGGCCATATTATTAGTGGCGTAATAGCGTTACCTTTTCATTTAATGATAACCTTTAGTGGGTTAATTATTTTAATTGGCTTCTTTATGCCATGGGGTAACGATGCAGTCTACGGACAACAGCGAGGTAAAATATATCAAGAAGCATTTAATATCCCAGACTTTGGTGAGCGAGCCAGTGGTATTAAACAGTCTATGCCATCAATTAGCTCCCTGCTTGAGCAATTTAATAAAGTATATCCAAACCAACAACTTAGCTTTATAACAATTTACCGCCCCAATCAAACCAATAGTAAAATTGTACTAACAACTGATATTGCAAATACTATCAATCCAAAGGGTTTGGTTTTTAACAACCAAGGTGAAATAGTTACTGAAGTCAACGCCAATGGACCAGCAGCAGCTACTCAAAATACGCTCAGCTCACTTCATCGTGGTCACTTTGCTAATTATGGATTACGTTGGCTATATTTTTTATCAGGTATTGCAGGCTGTTTTATGACGGCCAGTGGCTTAATTTTATGGTTTATCAAAAAACAAGCAAGATTGAAAAAAACATCCCCTAACAAACAACCTTTTAGCCATCGTTTAGTACAAATACTAAATGTTACAACTATAGCTGGCTTATGTGTTGCATTACCTAGTGTACTGTTAACCAATCGTTTACTACCTACTATGCTAGAACACCGTCAAAGATGGGAAGCACATATTTTTTTCATTATATGGGGACTCACATTACTCTATAGTATTATCCGCCCCTATAAAAAAGCATGGTATGAACTTTTTGCATTAGCTACTATAACTTGTTTAGCCATTCCTATTATTAATTCCCTAACGACTAAAGATTCATTATTTCAATCTATCACTCAAGGTAATTGGCAACTAGCCAGTGTTGAATTAATAGCTATCACTTTTGCTCTATTATTTGCATGGTTAAGTTATATGATCTTTCATCACAACTATCACCCTAAAAATCATAAAGTGAATTCTAATGCCCAACTTCAACAACTTGTGATGGATAAATAAAAAATGATTATTATGTTATTTTTAATTATTTTTTTTGGGCTTAGCTATCTCTGTATGGGAATTAAAAAGCATTATGCACAAGCCCTAGCTATTACTTTGTACCACAATAATATCATCGCTATTATCTTTGGCTCTTTGCTATTAGTTATCGCTTTTTTCGTTGCCATTAAACAATTAGGTGCTGGCATTGGTATTGTCTATTACCTAGGCTTAATAACATTGACCCATTTATTAGTGATTATGTTAATCTACTACTTTCCCAAGCAACTCAGCAAAATCACTGGATTTTATTGGCTCTTTAGGCAACACCCTACACCGAGCCATAAATCGTAATTAATTATTTTAATAAATAACTAATAATAAAAAAGCCCTATAAAATTACTTTTATAAGGCTGTATATTTTTAGTTTTATAATAATTTCTAATATTATCAATAGTTAATTATTATAAATCATACACCATATTCTTCACGGTATTTTTTAACTGATGGCAAATACTCTTTAAGTGTCTTATCTTCACTTAAATATTCTAAAATCATATCTAAAGTAACAATACTTAAAACAGGCATTCTAAAATCATTTTCAATTTCTTGAATAGCTGATAACTCACCTTTACCGCGCTCTTGGCGGTCTAAAGCAATAATAACACCTGCTGTAATCGCTTTTTCAGCTTTAACAATCTGCATTACTTCACGAATGGCTGTGCCTGCTGTCATTACATCATCGATGATTAATACATCACCCTTTAGAGGAGCGCCAACTAATACACCACCCTCACCATGATCTTTTGCTTCTTTACGATTAAAACACCAAGGATAATCTTGCTCATAATCTTCAGCTAACGAAATAGCTGTAGCTATTGCTAATGGTACGCCTTTATAGGCTGGGCCAAATAACACATCAAACTCTAAACCACTTTCTACAATAGCCGCTGCATAGAACTGCCCCAAACGAGAAATAGCTAAACCACTATTAAACAATCCTGCATTAAAAAAATAAGGACTAACTCGACCTGATTTTAAAGTAAACTCGCCAAACTTTAATACTCCTTGTTCTATAGCAAATTGAATAAAATCCCGCTGATAATCTTGCATGCTTCACCCGATAATAAAACCAATAATGACAAAAAATTTGTGCTATTTTAACGATAATTACAGTGATCGTCTTCGTTAATTCACAAAACTTGCCAACAATCAAATAAAAACCCTGTTAATCTTTTGTTTTCTTTGCAATTTACTCATATAAAGCATAAAATACGCGCCCTAGATGGATACTCATTGATACCCCCCAGCTATCGAGAAACATCTTTTGCTGTAAGATTTAAGCAATTGGTTTATTTTTTTAGATATCTTTTCTTTATTTCATATAACGATTGTACAACCTAATTTGCCCTAGAGCATAAATTAGGTTTATTTTGATGAATTTACCTAAAAAAATATACCTAACTAGAGTATTATACGCATTAGTTTTTGAAGAGGTTATTTTATATTATGCGAGTTGTTAGTGTTAATGTTAACGGTATTAGAGCTGCTACCGAACTAGGCTTATTTGACTGGCTCAGAGAGCAAGCTGCAGATGTTATTTGTTTGCAAGACACTCGTATAACTAACAGAGAGATGGAAGCGCCTGAGTTTCAATTAGAAGGTTTTAACCTATTCAGTTGTGATTCTTTTGAACCAGAAAAAGGTGGTGTTGCTATCTACTCTCGCTTGCAACCCAAAGCCGTGATTTTTGGTTTAGGTTTTCCAGAAGCCGATCATTTCGGTCGTTACTTACAATTAGATTTTGATAAAGTGAGTATTTCTTCTTTACTACTTCCTTTTGGACGTGAAAGTGAAGAACAACTTGACGAAAAATTCTCTTTTATGGAGAACTTTACAGAACACCTTATTAAACAAAGACGTAAACGTCGCGAATACATTTATTGTGCTTCTCTTTATATTGCTTATCAAAAATTGGATGTTAAAAACTGGCGTGATTGCCAATCACTACCAGGTTTCTTAACTGATGAACGCATTTGGTTAGATGATATCTTTGCAGACCTAGGCTATGTTGACGCAATGAGAGAACTTACTCGCGAAACAGATTTATTTAGTTGGTGGCCAGATAGTGAACAAGCTGAAGCCCTCAACTTTGGCTGGCGTTTCGACTACCAACTACTAACGCCTGGCTTACGTCGTATTGTTAGAAACTTTAACTTATCTCGTCAACCTCGTTTTTCACAACATGCGCCTTTAACAATAGATTATAACTGGACGCTTGAAATATAGGTTTTACTGTTGATTCATTTGCAGTTCGATTTTAATGGCAAAAGCTTAAACTTTTGCCATCCTCTACAAATTATTCAAACTCATCAACTTGATCAAGTTATTAGCTGTTTTCATCAGCTACAAACAGCTATTAAGCAAGGTTACTATATAGCGGGTTATGTCTCTTATGAGGCTGCCTCTGCATTTACTCCTTATTTAATGACTCATCCTAAAGGTGATATGCCTTTATTGTGGTTTGGAGTGTTCGAGAAACCTATTGAAAAAGCTCAACTCTTTACTCAATGTGCACTAACAACACCTAATTGGCGCATAGATACCTCTCGTAGCCATTATCAACAAGCTATTCAAACTATCCATAATGAAATTGGTAATGGCAATGTTTATCAAGTTAACTATACAGTTCGTTTAAACACAACTTTTAGCCCTACTGAAAGTTATGCTTACTATCAAAGAATTCACCATGCTCAACAAGCTAACTATAGCGCTTATTTAGATATGGGAGAATTTCAGCTGTTATCAGCCTCTCCAGAACTTTTCTTTCATTGGCATCAAGGTATTATTACCACCAAGCCTATGAAAGGAACGATTGCTAGAGGAAAAACAGTAACAGAAGATAAATTACAAACAGAAACCTTAGCTAATTCTGCTAAAGATCAAGCTGAAAATTTAATGATTGTAGATTTACTACGTAATGATCTAAGTAAAATAGCCCATTTAAACTCTATAGCCGTACCACAATTATTTACTATTGAGAAATACCCTACTGTGCTACAAATGACTTCCACCATTACAGCACAAACAAAACCTAATACTACGTTACTTGATATATTTAAAGCACTATTTCCTTGTGGTTCAATCACAGGGGCGCCTAAAACCAGTGCAATGGATGTTATCAAACAATTAGAAACTACTGCTAGAGAAGCTTATTGTGGGGCAATAGGTTTTGTAACACCAGACAATGAGGCCACTTTTAATGTAGCTATCCGTACTATAAAAGTAGATACCAACAAAAAAATTGCTAGTTATGGTGTGGGTGGAGGAATTACTTGGGACTCCACTGAAGGAAATGAATACCAAGAAGTGCTCACTAAAGCAAAAGTATTAACCACTCAACATATTCCTAAACAATTATTAGAAAGTTTATTATTAGTAGATGGTAAATACCTCTTACTTTCACTGCATTTAAAGCGTTTAAAAGATTCAGCTAGTTACTTTAATTTTTCTTTTAGCTATCAACAGATAAAGCATCGTTTACAACAACTAGCCACACAATACGCTGATGGACAATATAAAGTACGACTATTATTAAATAATAACGGTCAAATTGATTGTGAAGCAGCCACTATCCACTTAGACCCTACTCCTCTACAAGCAAGTTGGTCAGATACTATTATGAATAGTCAAAATATTTTGCTTTATCATAAAACCACCAGTAGAGATTTTTTCCCAAAAGTGAAACCAGAATATGAATTTTTAATGACCAATGAAAAAGACGAAGTAACAGAGTTTGTTAATGGTAATCTGGTTATTCTAAGTAACGGAAAATGGCTAACTCCACCTGTTAGTAGTGGTTTATTAGCTGGCACTCTCAGACAATGGTTACTTAATAAAAAATATATATCTGAACAAATACTCTATAAAAAAGATATTCAACAAGCAGAACAAATACTCTTTATTAACAGTGTACGTGGTTCTAGAAAAGTAATCCTAAACTAAACTTTGCCATTTAGCTTTTGATAAACGATATAAGCAATGTCTGAGTAATGGCGAATCTGCTGGTAAAGCAGGATGATCAAATTCCTCCGAAAACTCAAACCCTAATTTTTTCATTACAGTTTGAGAGCGTTGATTTTGTAAGGTAGTAAAAGACACTATCTCATCTAGAGCTAACTCTTCAAAACCAAATTTCAATGCAGCTTGTGCTGCTTCTGGTGCATAACCATTCCCCCAATATTTAGAAGCTAGTCGCCAAGCCACTTCTACACAAGGTGAAAAAGGTAATTTTGCGCTAGGTTTATGTAGCCCAACAAAACCTATAAACTCACCAGTAGCTTTCAATTCAACAGCCCAAATTCCCCAGCCTTGTTCTTCAATAAGGCTACGACATTTATTAGCCATAGCATCACTTGCTACTTTATCTAATGTACTTGGGAAATATTCCATTACTTTTGGGTCTGCACTTAACTGGCTAAAAAATGGCTCATAATCTTTATCTTGCCATTGGCGTAATTTTAACCGTTTGGAAGTAAGCTCAATTAGCATTCTATATCCTTAATTTTTTGTTATTTATGGTAAGACTATCACTAACTTATCTTAACTGGCAAGAAGAGGTGTTCCTTTTTAGAAACACCTCTAAGAAGTACAACTAATCCTCATCTACCTCACGATCATTAATGAGTTGAACAGGTCTATTATTATGGTGTCCCATTAATTTTTCAAACTGCTGAACTTGTTCCTTAGACACTTCTACAGAATGTTTCAACACTACCCAATTCACCCCTTCAGTACAAGGTGGCGTAGTTAAAGAACCTTCAAAATGATAATAGCTTTTTTCTTCAGGTAAAAAGTTATTAATATCAAAAGGATCTTTAATAGCCACTACGTGATTCTGTTGTTGTGAAACTACTTGCCATGCTTTTGCTAACTCTAGATTATTTTTACCTTCTTCAGCCATAACAGCTAACACTAATAAATTACCCTCTTTATCTGCATGTACAAAGTGAACTTCTAAAGGAAAGGACTTACCCTGTATTAAATTTTCGCTGGGTGTATGAAAGTGAAACTGTTTTAAGTAGTATTTATTATCTTTATAAATTAAATAGTCATCATCACTCTTAATTATTACCTGCACCGTATGACCATTATTCACTACTTCTTCTGAAGTCAACGCATAATGGAAACTAAGGTCATGGTGATGTACTTTTTTTGATTGGGTAATATTGATGGGAGACTGATGTTTTCCTATCTTACAAGTTGTAAAATCAACAGATAAATCCCCCCAATGCTCTGGAGAAACTTTTCCTTCATATCCCCATTGTTCATTAGCTAATACAGAACCAGTAGCAAGTAAAGAAACCAATATTAAATGCAAACCTATCTTCATGATTATTTCCTTGGTAAAAAATATTTTGTGAAATATTAGAAAAAATAGGTATTATTTTGTTCAGGTAAAAAATAATAACAATTAAGTGTAGTTAAGCAATTATTCAGAATATTTATTTATACATTAAAATTACTTATTAATTTTAATACGTTATGCTTCTCTTAATATAAAGCTAGGAAATAAACTAGCCAAATAATCCCACAGTTGTTGTTTTTCTAAAGGGGGAGGTGTTACAGGTAATTCAGCATCTAACATTTGCTTATGTCGTGCTACCTGTACTACAAATTTCTCAACACCTACTGTTCGTAACTTATTAGCTAAGCGTTCTAACTTCTCTACTGTTAATAAATGCCAATGAACAGTGGTACGCACTTCATAGTGAGTACCACTCTCCAATAAATACTCTAAACTTAACCAGTTTGCCTCTCCACTTCCTTGCACACAAGTAATTTGCTGATGATCTTCAGGCAAAGCTTTAATATCAAAACCTACCCAGTCAACTTTATTTACCACCTGCTCAAACAGTTTTGGTTTAATCCCTGCACTATGTAGTCCTACTAAATAGCCCATTGCCTTTACTTGTTCAATACATTGTAACAAACCTCGTTGTAATGTAGGTTCTCCCCCACTAAAAACAACACCCTCTAATAATCCTTTGCGTTTTTCTAAAAAACTTATAATTTCTTGCCAAGCTAATTCATCATTCGTTCTTGGCGGTATAAGATCACCATTATGGCAATAGCGACAACGCCAAGCACAACCCTGACAAAAAACAACACAAGCTAAATGATCTGGATAATCTAATGTCGTCAGTGGCACAAAGCCACCAACATGCAGAGTAGGATATAACTCAATGGGAGTAGTAGAGTTGGCTATTGAGGGATGAGTTAAAGCGCTCATTATTACTCCCACGAGTTAATTCTGTTAATTATTGATGACAACTTTTACCAGCAGCACACTCAGTGAAGTGTTGACGCTCGCTATGTTCAGATTGTTTACCTAGATTAAACGCGCTCACAGGACGATGATAACCCATCACTCGAGTCCATACTTCACAACGTTGTCTTTGTTCTACTGGTAATTGCTCTTTAGTCATATAATACCTCTCTAAAATTAAGTTTACTGCTTAGCAGCTACTACAAGTCTTAGCTGCTTGCGCACTTTGTTGCTGTAATAAGGCTTCATCACATTTTGGACAATATTCATGCTCACCTGCCAGATATCCATGTACTGGGCAAATGGAGAAAGTAGGTGTAACTGTTAAATAAGGTAATCTAAATTTAGTTAATGCATTACGAACTAACTTTTTACAAGCCTCTGCTGAAGAAACTTGCTCAGCCATATATAAATGCAATACTGTTCCACCTGTATATTTAGTCTGTAAATCATCTTGCATTTCTAATGCATAGAAAGGATCATCAGTAATTCCCACAGGCAACTGCGAAGAGTTTGTATAATAAGGTGCTTCTGCTGTACCTGCTTGTAAAATATCTGGGAAACGTTTCTTATCCTCTTTAGCAAAGCGATAAGTAGTTCCTTCAGCAGGTGTTGCTTCAAGATTATATAAATGGGTAGTTTGCTCTTGAAACTCCACTAATTTAGCTCGAACATGATCTAAAAACTCAACAGCAAACTTATGACCTTGTTCTGTATGAACACCCTCTGCATCATCTGTAAAATTACGAATCATCTCATGGATACCATTTACTCCAATAGTTGAGAAATGATTACGTAAAGTACCTAAATAGCGTTTAGTGTAAGGATACAGACCATTATCCATATGACGCTGAATAACTTTGCGTTTTACTTCTAAACTATCACGAGATAACTCTAATAATTCATCTAAACGCTGATAAAGTGCTTGCTTATTACCTTTATATAGGTGACCTAAACGCGCACAGTTTAGAGTTACAACGCCTAGTGATCCTGTTTGTTCAGCAGAACCAAACAAACCATTACCACGCTTTAATAACTCACGCACATCTAATTGTAAACGGCAACACATAGACCGTACCAAGTTGGGTGCCAAATCAGAATTTAAAAAGTTTTGGAAATAAGGTAAACCATAACGAGCTGTCATCTCAAACAAACGGGTAGCATTTTCACTTTCCCAAGGAAAATCATGAGTAATATTGTAAGTAGGAATAGGGAAAGTAAAGATTCGACCATAGGCATCACCTGCTTGCATAACCTCAATGTAAGCGCGGTTAATCATATCCATTTCTACTTGCAATTCACCATAAGTGAACGGCATTTCTTCACCGCCAATCACAGGTACTTGCTCACGTAAATCTTCTGGACATACCCAATCAAACGTTAAATTAGTAAAAGGGGTTTGCGTACCCCAACGAGAAGGTACATTTAAATTATAAATAAACTCTTGAATAGATTGACGAACCTTATCATAACTTAAATTATCCTTACGAATAAAAGCAGCTAAATAAGTATCAAACGAACTAAAAGCTTGAGCACCTGCCCATTCATTCTGTAAGGTTCCCAAAAAATTAACCATCTGCCCTAAAGCACTAGATAAATGTTTTGGCGGAGCTGCTTCTACACGACCAGGCACCCCATTAAAACCTTCAAATAACAAAGTACGTAATGACCAACCAGCACAATAACCTGCTAACATATCCAAATCATGAATATGTAAATCACCTACCCTATGAGCTTCACCAATTTCTGGGGCATAAACCTCATCTAACCAATAATTAGCCGTAATCTTCCCAGACACATTTAAAATCAATCCACCTAATGAATAACCTTGATTAGCATTTGCTCTTACTCGCCAATCCTCCTGATTAAGGTACTCATTCATTGAAGCGGACACATCAATCACTGTTTTATGATCTTGTCTTAAACGATTATGTTGCTCACGATAAACAATATAAGCACGCATTGTATTGAAATAACCTTCTTCCATTAATGTGCGCTCTACATAATCTTGTACAGATTCAATATTTAATAAATCATTCCCTGCAATATTTCCTAATACTTTTACAGTTAACTGATTAGCTTTTGACTCATCAAAGTCACCTGTTACCTTACCTGCTTTTGCTATAGCATTTTCTATTTTCTTAGCATCAAAAATGGCAATATGACCATCACGTTTACGGATATTACTAGGAAGTCTGAGCTGCTGATCATTCATGGGAAAACTCTACATATAGTGACATTTAATATAACAAACACAACATATAGTAATACAGAACGTTCTAATAAAACTTGATGTACATCACAAACAATATTAATGAGAATAATTCTTAAGTATAATAAAATAAATTTTTTGAATAAATAAGCCGATATTCTGCATTCTTTTTGTTATTTTTCTTATAAATTTTAGCTTTCTTGTACTAAGGATTAGTAAAACTTTTTACCAACCCTTAGTAAGAAAATATCACTGTTCAGCAATAACATCTAAAAATATCAGCGGCTCTTTACCTGTATTGACTAACTCATGTGATTCCCCTTTGCGTACAATGGTTATATCACCAGCTTTAACAGCATATTGTTTACCATCTGTATCTTTAAAAGTACCCTCACCAGATATAATAATATACGCATCCTCATTTAATTCATGTTTATGTAATCCTATAGAATCCCCAGGTTGTAATGTCATCCAACCAATTTCTTTAATGGCATGATCTTTCAACGCAGCATCACGTTTAAATGCAAAATTACCATATAATTTGCCTTTACCACCTGCTACTGAATCTCTATCAAAAGTAATTAATTCTTCTTTTGGATAATATTCAGCTAAAACCATTGTTGATAACAATCCCACAACTAACCCTAATACCAATCTTTTAATTAACATAATTAAACTCCCAATATAAAATAGTACTTTATAATCATTTACCCAAAATACTTCATGATTAAATTGATAAAAAAATAGATACCTAATTTTACTTAACCATCACAGCAGCACCTGCTTGCGCCACAGTCATATCTTCAGCCACACTGCCACCACTAACGCCAATAGCACCAACAATTAAACCATCCTTATTCTTTATTAACTCACCACCACCAAAAATAGCCATACCACCATTGGTAGCTTCTATTCCATAAAGCTCATTGCCAGGTTGTGCTAATTTACTTAACTCATAAGTCGACATATTAAGAGAACGTGCTGTTTTAGCCTTTTTAATGGCAATATCAATACTAGCTAGGAATGCCCCATCCATACGTACAAAAGCCTTTAAATTTCCACCTGCATCCACAATAGCAATATTCATTAAAAGCTTATTATCAACTGCCTTTTTTACCGCTGCCGCCATTACCTGCTCAGCTTGTGCCTGAGTAATATCATTAGGTAAATAAAACTTAGAAGCATCCTGTTCAGCGCAGACATAGCCTCCCCATGAATATAATATGCATAACAAAATAGACTGCAAAACTGATATTAATTTTTTCCTCATTTTACTATCCCCTAATTAGTAAATATCCGTTTATTAGCATAATACTTTCAAAAATAATAAAACTGATAAAAAACAATAAAACAAAACTAACACTTATCTTAATTAATATTTACCTTAAACTAAATCAAACAATTATAGCTTTTGACTTAACAACTAATTTAGAATAGATAAATTGAGAAAAATCTTTCCCTTTATATAAAAACGATAAACTTTCTCTTTGATATCAACGCAGTGATGTTAACAGTGCTTAATTATCATTTAAGTTACGCTAAATTTTTAGGTACATTATTTGGTTTACTTACTGTTATCCTTGTTGCTCGGGCTAATATCTGGACTTGGCCTACAGGAATTATCAATGAACTATTCTTTCAAGTACAACTCTATGCCAAATGGAAGTAATAGATATTCTTAACAGTGAATATAAAGTGTATGATAGGAAAAGTTATCCACTCGAAATCAACTTATACTCAAAAACAGATCACAAATCTTCTAGCAATGCTCTAATAAAAATAGAATCCATCCCCAATAACCTTTCTAAAAATAATGAAGTATTTCAATTACTCATTGGATATCTAAAACTTCACAAAATACCCTTTAATAAAATTAAAAATACTAATTTGGATTACTTATTATTAAGAGTTATTATGGAGTAATCATACACATTAATATTTGTTTAGGATCTAATAGAGAGAGATTATGCTACAAGTAACAACTACTAGCTCCCACCAAAATGAAGGAATTTTTCCAACTTTCCCAAAAGGAACAAGAGTTACCATTAAAGAGTCCTGCGAAGAGTTTGTTGACTGGTATCTGTGTGAAATAGATGGATATACTACCTACATATCTAAATACCTCCTTGAGGATAATGAATTAGTAATAGATTACAATCCAACAGAATTAGATATTAACAAAAATGAAAACTTAGAGGTAATCTCAATCTATGGTGCTTGGCTATATGCTAAAGATATCAAGAACCAACATTATGGTTGAATCCCAGCCGCTAAGGTAAGAAGTTACTGTAATCTAATATAGTATTTTTAATGACTTTAACCAGCCATCTAATATTTTCTATTTATTATTAAATTTATCTGTAAATAAAAAAGCCCCATCATATAAGTTTATGATGGGGCTTTTGTTTAGGAGCTTGAGGATGACCTACTCTCACATGGGGAGACCCCACACTACCATTGGCGATACGTCGTTTCACTACTGAGTTCGAGAAGGATTCAGGTGGTTCCAACGCTCTATTTTCCTCAAGCAATTCTTTATGGTGAGAAGGTTCTTGGTTATCTTACCCCATCACCCAAATCAGATATGCTTTTGTATGCTGTAAAGATTAATCATTATTTCAGTCTAGTCTACGCTTTGGCAAACGAACTCATTTGCTCACTTTCGACTTTTGCTTGTCTTTCTTTGGTTAACTAAATAACTTGGGGTTATATAGTCAAGCCTCTCGGGCAATTAGTATTGGTTAGCTCAACGTATCACTACGCTTACACACCCAACCTATCAACGTTGTAGTCTTCAACGGCCCTTTAGGGGGATTAAATCCCCAGTGAGATCTCATCTTGAGGCAAGTTTCCCGCTTAGATGCTTTCAGCGGTTATCTCTTCCGAACATAGCTACCCGGCAATGCCACTGGCGTGACAACCGGAACACCAGAGGTTCGTCCACTCCGGTCCTCTCGTACTAGGAGCAGCCCCTCTCAAATCTCAAACGTCCACGGCAGATAGGGACCGAACTGTCTCACGACGTTCTAAACCCAGCTCGCGTACCACTTTAAATGGCGAACAGCCATACCCTTGGGACCGGCTTCAGCCCCAGGATGTGATGAGCCGACATCGAGGTGCCAAACACCGCCGTCGATATGAACTCTTGGGCGGTATCAGCCTGTTATCCCCGGAGTACCTTTTATCCGTTGAGCGATGGCCCTTCCATACAGAACCACCGGATCACTAAGACCTACTTTCGTACCTGCTCGACTTGTCTGTCTCGCAGTCAAGCGCGCTTTTGCCTTTATACTCTTAGCGTGATTTCCGACCACGCCGAGCGCACCTTCGTACTCCTCCGTTACTCTTTAGGAGGAGACCGCCCCAGTCAAACTGCCCACCATACACTGTCCTCAACCCGGATAACGGGTCAGAGTTAGAACCTCAAACATGTCAGGGTGGTATTTCAAGGTTGGCTCCATTAGAACTAGCGTCCTAACTTCAAAGCCTCCCACCTATCCTACACAAACAGGTTCAAAGTCCAGTGCAAAGCTACAGTAAAGGTTCACGGGGTCTTTCCGTCTAGCCGCGGATACACTGCATCTTCACAGCGATTTCAATTTCACTGAGTCTCGGGTGGAGACAGCGCCGCCATCATTACGCCATTCGTGCAGGTCGGAACTTACCCGACAAGGAATTTCGCTACCTTAGGACCGTTATAGTTACGGCCGCCGTTTACCGGGGCTTCGATCAAGAGCTTCGCCTAAGCTAACCCCATCAATTAACCTTCCGGCACCGGGCAGGCGTCACACCCTATACGTCCACTTTCGTGTTTGCAGAGTGCTGTGTTTTTAATAAACAGTTGCAGCGGCCTGGTATCTTCGACTGGCTTCAGCTCCATTCGCGAGGAACTTCACTTACCACCAGCGCACCTTCTCCCGAAGTTACGGTGCCATTTTGCCTAGTTCCTTCACCCGAGTTCTCTCAAGCGCCTTGGTATTCTCTACCTGACCACCTGTGTCGGTTTGGGGTACGGTTCCTAATAACATAAGTTTAGAAGCTTTTCTTGGAAGCATGGCATCAATCACTTTCCATTTAAGATAAATGAATCGTCATCAGTTCTCAGTAATAATCTCCCGGATTTGCCTAAGAGATCTACCTACAGCCTTTCAAGTGGACAACCAACGCCACTCTGATTTAGCCTACTCCGTCCCTCCATCACTGTTATTAGAAGTATAGGAATATTAACCTATTTCCCATCGACTACGCTTTTCAGCCTCGCCTTAGGGGCCGACTAACCCTGCTTCGATTAACGTATCGCAGGAAACCTTGGTCTTTCGGCGTGGATGTTTTTCACACCCATTGTCGTTACTCATGTCAGCATTCGCACTTGTGATACCTCCAGCCAACTTCTCAATTGACCTTCACAGGCGTACACAACGCTCCTCTACCGCTCACGTAAAACGTGAACCCGTAGCTTCGGTATTTGGTTTGAGCCCCGTTACATCTTCCGCGCAGGCCGACTCGACTAGTGAGCTATTACGCTTTCTTTAAAGGATGGCTGCTTCTAAGCCAACCTCCTAGCTGTCTATGCCTTCCCACATCGTTTCCCACTTAACCAAAATTTTGGGACCTTAGCTGACGGTCTGGGTTGTTTCCCTTTTCACGACGGACGTTAGCACCCGCCGTGTGTCTCCCATGCTAGAACTTTCTGGTATTCGGAGTTTGCATCGGGTTGGTAAGTCGGGATGACCCCCTAGCCGAAACAGTGCTCTACCCCCAGAAGTTATACATGAGGCGCTACCTAAATAGCTTTCGAGGAGAACCAGCTATCTCCAAGCTTGATTAGCCTTTCACTCCGATCCACAGGTCATCCGCTAACTTTTCAACGGTAGTCGGTTCGGTCCTCCAGTCAGTGTTACCTAACCTTCAACCTGCCCATGGATAGATCGCTTGGTTTCGGGTCTATACACAGCAACTAGGCGCCCTATTAAGACTCGCTTTCGCTACGCCTCCCCTATTCGGTTAAGCTTGCTACTGTATATAAGTCGCTGACCCATTATACAAAAGGTACGCAGTCACGGAACAAGTCCGCTCCCACTGCTTGTACGCATACGGTTTCAGGTTCTATTTCACTCCCCTACTCGGGGTTCTTTTCGCCTTTCCCTCACGGTACTGGTTCACTATCGGTCAGTCAGTAGTATTTAGCCTTGGAGGATGGTCCCCCCGTCTTCAGTCAAGGTTTCTCGTGCCCCGACCTACTTTTTGTGTACTTAGATCCACATGCGTATTTTCGTGTACGGGATTATCACCCTCTATGATTGGCTTTCCCATGACCATTCCACTAATACATATGCTTCTGAACACTGGCTGCACCCCGTTCGCTCGCCACTACTTGGGGTATCTCGGTTGATTTCTTTTCCTCAGGGTACTTAGATGTTTCAGTTCCCCTGGTTCGCTTCTCAGTACCTATGTATTCAGTACTGGATAACTGAGGTTCTCTCAGTTGGGTTTCCCCATTCAGACATTTACGGATCAATGCTTTGTACCCAGCTCCCCGTAACTTTTCGCAGGTATCACGTCTTTCATCGCCTCTGACTGCCAAGGCATCCACCGTATGCGCTTATTCACTTGACTATATAACCCTAAATTATCTAGTAATCTAAAGCTACACAACCAAAGAATCGACATTTGTTTCGCCGAAAATTTGCGCTTGAGTTCGCAATATTTTCACCTCAGCATTAGTAATTAGACCAGTAATTACTAATTAATCTTTACTTCTTTGCATATCTAATTTGTTAAAGAACAGTCTAACTTTAAAAGTTAGAAGGTAATTCTCTTTGCTTAAAAGAATTAGCTTCTAGCTTCTTTTGATTATTATCTGGTGGAGCCAAGGAGGATCGAACTCCTGACCTCCTGCGTGCAAGGCAGGCGCTCTCCCAGCTGAGCTATGGCCCCATTTAATTGGTGGGTCTGGTAGGACTTGAACCTACGACCCCACGCTTATCAAGCGTGTGCTCTAACCAGCTGAGCTACAGACCCTAATCTGTTAACTTTTTAGGCATCCGCCCAATTCGTTCTTTGCAATTATAAATCAAGTAATTCGTGTGGGTACTTGTAGTACCAGCTTTCGTTTAAGGAGGTGATCCAGCCGCAGGTTCCCCTACGGCTACCTTGTTACGACTTCACCCCAGTCATGAATCACTCCGTGGTAACCGGCCTCACGAGGTTAGCCTAGCTACTTCTGGAGCAACCCACTCCCATGGTGTGACGGGCGGTGTGTACAAGGCCCGGGAACGTATTCACCGCGACATTCTGATTCGCGATTACTAGCGATTCCGACTTCATGAAGTCGAGTTGCAGACTTCAATCCGGACTACGATTGGTTTTCTGAGATTAGCTCCGCTTCACAGCTTGGCAACCCTCTGTACCAACCATTGTAGCACGTGTGTAGCCCTGGCCGTAAGGGCCATGATGACTTGACGTCATCCCCACCTTCCTCCGGTTTGTCACCGGCAGTCTCCTTAAAGTGCCCACCTTTACGTGCTGGTAACTAAGGATAAGGGTTGCGCTCGTTACGGGACTTAACCCAACATCTCACGACACGAGCTGACGACAGCCATGCAGCACCTGTGTTCCGATTCCCGAAGGCACTCCCACATCTCTGTAGGATTCCGGACATGTCAAGGCCAGGTAAGGTTCTTCGCGTTGCGTCGAATTAAACCACATGCTCCACCGCTTGTGCGGGCCCCCGTCAATTCATTTGAGTTTTAATCTTGCGACCGTACTCCCCAGGCGGTCAACTTATTGCGTTAGCTGCGCCACTAAAACCTCAAGGGTCCCAACGGCTAGTTGACATCGTTTACAGCGTGGACTACCAGGGTATCTAATCCTGTTTGCTCCCCACGCTTTCGCACCTCAGTGTCAGTATCAGTCCAGTTAGTCGCCTTCGCCACTGGTGTTCCTTCCTATATCTACGCATTTCACCGCTACACAGGAAATTCCACTAACCTCTACTGTACTCTAGTCAGTCAGTTTTGGATGCAGTTCCCAGGTTGAGCCCGGGGATTTCACATCCAACTTGACAAACCACCTACGCGCGCTTTACGCCCAGTTATTCCGATTAACGCTTGCACCCTTCGTATTACCGCGGCTGCTGGCACGAAGTTAGCCGGTGCTTATTCTGTTGGTAACGTCAAAGGTGAGTCGTTACTTCACCCCTTCCTCCCAACTTAAAGTGCTTTACAATCCGAAGACCTTCTTCACACACGCGGCATGGCTGGATCAGGGTTTCCCCCATTGTCCAATATTCCCCACTGCTGCCTCCCGTAGGAGTCTGGGCCGTGTCTCAGTCCCAGTGTGGCTGATCATCCTCTCAGACCAGCTACAGATCGTCGCCTTGGTGGGCCTTTACCCCACCAACTAGCTAATCTGATCTAGGCTCATCCAATAGCGGTACAATAAAGCACCTTTCCCCCGTAGGGCGTATGCGGTATTAGCGCGAGTTTCCCCGCGTTGTCCCCCACTACTGGGCAGATTCCTAGACTTTACTCACCCGTCCGCCGCTCGTCAGCATCCCGAAAGACCTGTTACCGCCCGACTTGCATGTGTTAGGCCTGCCGCCAGCGTTCAATCTGAGCCATGATCAAACTCTTCAGTTTAAAATCTTTTGAACCATAAGGTTCTAAAACGGCTCAGTAATCTAAAAACTCAATCTATGACGAGTTGTTTATATTACTGATATTTCTTACCAGTACTACAAACACCCACACGATTTACTTGATTTATATTGTTAAAGAACAGTGATAGTTTGGTAACCAACTTTTTGCTTACTGCCTATCGAGGACGCGCATTATACGCGATCAACAAAACCCGTCAACTACTTTTTTAAACTATTTTTAATTAAATTAATAAACCCTGTATTTACAGGACATATAAGAAGAGTAATTTTATAAATAGTTATAGTTCTTTTATTCTAAGCTCTTTTGGCATAGAGAAAGTAATATTTTCTAACTGTCCATCCAGTTCTATTAGATTGGTAGCCCCCCAGCTCTGTAGCTGTTGAATCACCTCTTGAACTAGTACTTCTGGAGCCGATGCACCTGCAGTAATACCAATATTATTGACACCATCAAACCATTGTTGCTTTAGATCTTGTACACCATCTATTAGGTAAGCTTTAGTTCCCATACGTTCTGCCAACTCACGTAAACGGTTTGAATTAGAACTATTTGGACTTCCTACTACGAGCACTAAGTCACATTCAGCAGCTAATGTTTTTACTGCATCTTGGCGATTTTGGGTGGCATAACATATATCATTTTTACGAGGCCCTTGAATTTCAGAGAATTTTTCTCGTAATGCATCAATGACTTTAGCTGTATCATCCATAGATAAAGTCGTTTGAGTGACATAGGCCAAAGCAGAAGGATTATGAACTTGTAGTTGCTGTACATCTTGTTCATTTTCCACAAGGTATATAGAACCACCTTGACTAGAGTCATACTGCCCCATGGTACCCTCTACCTCTGGATGCCCTGCGTGACCTATAAGAATACACTCTTGACCTTTTTGACTATAACGTACCACTTCCATATGTACTTTTGTTACTAGAGGACAAGTAGCATCAAAAACTTTTAACCCTCTATTTTCTGCTTCTTTTCTAACCGCTTTGGAAACACCATGAGCACTAAAGATAACAATATTATCGTCTGGAACTTGATCTAGCTCTTCTACAAATACTGCACCACGACTCTTTAAGTTTTCTACTACAAATTTGTTATGTACTACTTCATGACGGACATAGATAGGAGGTTCAAAAAGATCAAGTGCACGATTAACAATTTCAATCGCTCTATCTACACCAGCACAAAAACCACGGGGATTGGCCAATTTGATTTGCATAATACATACTGCCTATATTTTATTCATCATCAAAATCGTACATACCAGCTGCTAAATTTTCAAAGCGGGTATATTTACCTAAAAACGCAAGTCTTACTGTACCAATAGGGCCATTACGTTGTTTACCAATAATAATTTCAGCCACGCCCTTATATTCTGTTTCTGGATGATAGACTTCATCACGATAGATAAACATAATAACGTCAGCATCCTGTTCGATTGCTCCAGATTCACGTAAGTCGGCATTTACAGGTCGTTTATTAGGTCGACTTTCAAGTGAACGGTTTAACTGGGATAAAGCAATAACTGGACAGTTAAATTCTTTTGCTAAGGCTTTTAAAGAACGTGAAATTTCAGAAATTTCATTGGTTCTATTCTCGCTACCACCATTACCTAGCTGCATTAATTGCAGGTAGTCAACCATAATCAAGCCTATTTCACCATGCTCACGTGCTAAGCGACGGGTTCTTGAACGCATTTCTGAAGGACTAATACCCGCCGTATCATCAATAAATAATTTACATTCATTAAGTAGATTTATTGCTGATGTTAAACGAGGCCAATCATCTTCATCTAAACGACCCGTTCTAATTTTACCTTGTTCAATATGGCCTAATGAGGAAAGCATTCTCATGGCTAATGATTCAGCAGGCATTTCTAAAGAGTAAACTAGAACAGCTTTATCTGTTCTTAAAGCAGCATTTTCTATAAGGTTCATGGCGAAGGAGGTTTTACCCATTGAGGGACGACCTGCCACAATAATAAGATCTGCTGCTTGTAGACCATTGGTTTTTTTGTCTAGATCAGCAAAGCCTGTTGAGATACCTGTTAACGCATTATTGGAGTTAAATAATTCATCTATACGATCAATGGTCTTAGCAAGAATATTGTTAATAACTTCAGGGCCACCTGTTTTAGGTCGACCTTCGGCAATTTGGAAGATCATTCGTTCAGCATCGTCAAGTATTTCATCACCTGTACGGCCTTTAGGAACATAGGCACTATCCGCAATATCATTACTTACACTAATAAGCTGTCTTAAAGTAGCTCTCTCCCTAACAATTTGTGCATAAGCTCTAATGTTAGCTACTGATGGAATATTACGAGCTAGCTCTGCTAAATAGGTTAAACCACCTACTTGTTCTAACACGCCTTCTTTATCCAGCTGTTCAGATAAAGTAACTACGTCAAAGGGTTGATTGCGTTCGGCTAGTTTAGCAATTGCTCTAAAAATTAAGCGATGATCATGACGGTAAAAGTCATTATCTGAAACAACATCTTCAACACGATCCCATGTGTTGTTTTCTAACATTATTCCACCTAACACAGCTTGTTCAGCCTCAATAGAATGAGGAGGTACTTTTAAAGCTGCTATTTCTAGATCATGTTGTTCAGGTGTTATATTTGCCATCTGCGCCTACTTTTAAACCATCAAAAAATAAAAAGCACGTTAACGTAAAAACGTTAACGTGCCTATTATATTTTATACTGACTATAAATAAGTAGTATAAATTAGCCAGCTACAACAATTAATTTGATAGTAGCATCTACATCAGAGTGTAGGTGTAAATCAATGCTGTATTCACCAACATTACGGATAGTACCGTTAGGTAAACGTACTTCGCTCTTATGAACTTCGATACCTGCATTATTAGTTAAAACTTCAGCAATATCATGAGTACCAATAGAACCAAATAACTTACCTTCATCACCTGCATTTGCTGTGATAGAAATTTCAAGCTCATTTAACTTAGCAGCACGCGCTTGTGCAGCAGCTAATTTATCAGCAGCTTGTTTTTCAAGCTCAGCACGACGCTCTTCGAATACTTTAATATTCTCTGGCGTAGCCATTGTTGCCTTACCTTGTGGAAGTAAGTAGTTACGGCCATAACCAGATTTTACATTAACCTTGTCACCTAAGTTACCAAGATTTTCAACTTTATCTAATAGGATGACTTCCATTTAAGTCTTACCTCGTCATTTCAATCTTTTCTAGTCTTTAGTTAAAGTAAAATCAACTTTAATCAAAAACTATCATTAATAGCTAATATAAACTTATAGGGTTAAATATTAACGATCGTGGCCATCAGTATAAGGTAATAAAGCTAAGTAACGAGCACGCTTAATTGCTGTTGCTAATTGACGTTGGTATTTAGCTTTAGTTCCTGTAATACGACTAGGAACAATTTTACCTGTTTCAGTAATGTATGCTTTTAATGTATTTAAATCTTTGTAATCGATCTCTTGCACACCTTCAGCAGTGAAGCGGCAGAACTTACGACGACGGAAAAAACGTGCCATAATAGTGGCTCCTCATTTAATCTGGGAATTACTCTTCGTCAGAAGCGTCAACTTCTTCTAACATATCATCATCTTCTTCAATGTCATCTTGATCTTCAAGAATCACATCATCACGACGACGATCGCCACGAGAGTTGCGGTTTTCTTCAGCTTTAACAATATCAGATTGTTCAGTAATTGCTTCATCGCGACGGATGATTAAATTACGAATAACCGCATCGTTATAACGGAAATTGTCTTCAATTTCTGCTAATGCTTTAGCACCACATTCAACATTTAATAACACGTAGTGTGCTTTATGAACATTGTTGATAGAGTAAGCTAATTGGCGACGGCCCCAGTCTTCATGGCGATGAACTTTACCACCATCTTCTTCAATAATTTTTTTATAGCGATCAACCATACCAGGTACTTGTTCACTTTGGTCTGGATGCACTAAAAATACGATTTCGTAATGACGCATAGCTGCTCCTTACGGGTTAATAGCCTGTACTTGTAATCAGCAAGTATCAAGCAAGGAGTTAATTTTCAGTTTTACATGCCCACAATAGAGCAAGGGGCGGGATTATACTAAAATTTACTAAACACAACAACTATAAATTTAACCTACCTAAATTAAGAAGTATATTAAGGAAAATACTCTATCAAATTATGATGATTTGGCTTTCTTTTTAAGTGCTCTATACATTACACAATAACCAATGACAGCAGATAAAAAAGAACCTATCAAAATACCCACTCTATCAATGCCTACATACTCATTATTAGCTGGAAAAGACAAACCACCAATAAAGAGGCTCATGGTAAAACCTATACCGCAAAGTATGCAGACTCCAAAGAGCAGAGACCAATCAGAACCTTTAGGGAGTTTAGCAAAACCTAATTTTACTATTATCCATGTAAAACTAAAAATACCAATGGTTTTACCCAATAAAAGCCCCAGTACTATGCCTAATGTAACCGTACTTAATAAATGATCTTGGGTGACATGAGCAAAAGAAACTCCAGCATTAACAAAGGCAAATAGAGGCAAAATAACATAAGAAACCCAAGGGCTTAATGCATGCTCCAACTTAATAAGTGGTGGATGAATATGCTCCGCTTTAGTCATTCTAAGTTTTAAAGGAATAGTAAAGGCTAAGGCAACCCCTGCAATAGTGGCATGTATACCGCTTTTTAATACACAAACCCATAAAATAAAGCCAATAATTAAATAAAGACCTATACTTCTAACTTTCAGCAAGTTCAAAGTAATCAATACAATTAAACAAATCCCTGCCAGCCCTAATGCTCCTAGTGATACATCACCAGAATAAAATAATGCAATAACAAGAATAGCCCCAAGATCATCTATAATAGCTAAGGTCATCAAAAATAATTTTAAAGGGACTGGCACCGTTTTGCCCAATAATGCCAAAATGCCTAAAGAAAAAGCAATATCAGTTGCCATTGGGATAGCCCAACCACTATGAGCTTGTGGGTCACTTTGATTAAATACCCAATAAATAATAGCAGGAACAATCATCCCGCCAAAGGCTGCAACCGTTGGCAAAATCACTTGTGAAACTTTGGAGAGTTGACCTTGTAATGCTTCCCTTTTTACTTCTAAACCAATGAGTAAAAAGAAGATAGCCATTAGCCCATCATTAATCCATAACAACAATGGCTTATCAATCACTAACTTATCAACTGCCAACATAACAGGTATATTTAAAAAATTATTGTACCAATCACTAAGCAAACTATTACTAGCTATTAATGCTAAAATGGTAGCTATAATCAATAAGATACCTGATGCCGCTTCCAATCTAAAAAAACGAATAAGCAATTGTTTCATAATAGATTATTAATTATCCTTTAATGATTTATTATTGGTATATATTAGCCATATAAAGGTCTATTATCATCTAGCAAGGATAATTATAACAAGCAAAAAAATGTTAATAGTAGAAAGCTAAGGTAGCAAAGAAACCACCTTACCATAAAATGTAAATCGACTATAAGATTTGTTTAAAAACTAACGCGCTCGGTAGGTGATACGACCTTTTGAAAGATCATAAGGTGTTAACTCAACACGAACTTTATCACCTGTCAAAATACGAATATAATTTTTACGCATTTTTCCTGAAATATGTGCAGTCACAACATGACCATTTTCTAACTCTACACGAAACATGGTGTTAGGAAGTGTATCAACAATAGTTCCTTCCATTTCAAAGCTGTCTTCTTTAGACATGCAATAAAACCTCAACTTTTTAAAATAAATAAAATAAAAACCCTAAGTACAACTTGGGCGGTCGCATTCTACCCAAAAAAGACAAGCTATTCCATAAAAAGCAATAAAAAATGCTATTTTTTTATTATTTATTCAGCTTAACTAATGGAAATCTTTCAAAAACCACTGCTTTTAGGCCATTTTCTTGCAACGAACGAATATTTTGATGATCACTGCCATCAGGGTTAGCTAACACACTCTGATAATGCTCAGCAAAAGCTAATAACGCTTCTTGATCTGTAAATCCCTCCAAAATAGCTAAAGCTAATACTTTGCATGAGCCTTCATTTTGCCCTTGATTATTTTCTACATTCCCATTTTTAAATACTGTAGGCTGAAAGCGGTAATTCTCCTCAATAAAAGCTAATGTATCAGCAAATTGATGGTTAGGATTTTGTAGTTGTTGACGGAAATCGGTAATTTGCATAATTCCTCCCTTTATAGTTTCTCATTTATATTCAAAATATCAACAAAGCTCTCGGCTATATGATAACCCGTTGTTGATTTAACAGTTTGAACTAGCTCTTTGGTTAAATACTCTCGAGGTAAACCTCGTTGATCAAAAAATAACTCAATAAATGTATTAAGTTCTTCAACAGGTATTTGTTGTTCTATAAAAGTTTTTGCCCTTAAATATTCTAAATTTGGCCAAATACGTATTTGTTGGGTATCTAATGGATGAAATTGTGCATCCATTTCATTTAATACCAAGCCTTGTTCAGAAAAACGGGTATGAGTTAGAGCAGTAGCATATAGTTTATTACTATTAGTAAATGACTCACCTCCCTGTTGACTTACTCGCCATATTAAGGAAATCCATTCGAACCAATGCCCTGCCTCATAACTTAATACCTGACCTGATAACATTACCTTTTCAGCCAATAATTGCTTGTCTTTTTGCCAGAACCGCTCTGCTATTAATTGCTCTAACCTCAAAATAGCTGGCTGCATATAAACAGCATCGGCTTGATAATAAGCAAAAGTTAATGCCTCAAACAAATGCATCGCTGAATTTTGCTCTAAGCAGTCTGACTCAGATAAAGGTTTAAAAATAGCCAAATCTTGAAACTTGTGTTCAACTAAACTAAAAGTTTCAGCTAAAGCTATAGCATATAACGGGTTATTGGTAACTTTATAAAGATAACTCTGCGCTAAAATCACAAAAGCATAACTATATAAATTAGCTTCTTGATTATTATTTAGTTGCTGCAACCATTTATCAGTTTTTAAATAATTTGTTTCTGTCTTAACATATAACTGTTCAGCAATACGAATATTATTATCCTTCGATAATTCAGCCGTTTTAATAAGAAAAATAATAGTACGCATTTGGCAGAGTAAACGTACATTTTCCTCCATTGGTTTATTCAAATACTCGCCAACCAAATCATACTCTGCTAATTGGCTAATGACCAACTGCTGGTAATGAGTCAATAACGACACCATACTTTGCTTTGTGGAACTTATGTCCATAACCAACAATACCTTAATTATCAAAATAATTTATAGCCTGATATCTTACAGAAAAACAAATTATTCTTCTAATCTTGTTCAGATTTAGATAACGTATATTACCTTTATTGATTCAACAAGTATTATTATGACTCGTTCACAACGTCTATTAGAACTACTGCAAATACTTCATAAATACCGCCATCCTGTGGCTGGCAAAGTACTTGCTTCACAATTAAGTATTAGTTTACGGACGCTTTACCGAGATATAGCCACCCTTCAACAGCAAGGTGCCATTATTACCAGCGAGGTAGGCAAAGGTTATCAATTACAACAGGGGTTTACTTTACCACCTCTTATGTTTACTCAGGAAGAAGTAGAAGCACTACTTATAGGGAGTCGCTGGGTTGTTAGTCAAACTGATAGCCAGTTAGCAAATGCCGCTCAACAGGCAATAACTAAAATTTGCACAATACTCCCCAAACCTTTACAGGAAACATTAAACACCTCATTGTTAATTGGCTATCCTAAATTAACAGAGCCTTATGACGAACAACTGATTGCTTTGCGCAAAGCCATTAACCAAAACTTAAAAGTCACCATTGAATACACCAATGTTAATCAAGAAAACTCTCAACGTACTATATGGCCCTTTGCTATTGGTTTCTTTCATCATACCCTTGTTATTTGTGGATGGTGTGAGTTAAGAGAAGAGTTTCGTCACTTTCGTATAGATCGTATTTTTTCACTAATATTATTAGATGAACAGTTTCCAAGAAAACGTGAAGATTTATTAACTGCTTGGCACTATTTCCAACAAATTCCTAAACCTCTTTTTTAATACTACTGACAAAAACTGACACTCCTCCCTATTAGAATACTCCTTACATATTTATATCACCAACAAGGAGTTTTCTATGCAACCCAATCAAACCATCTTATATGTTGAAGATATCAACGCAACCGTTGCACTATATAGCGATATTTTCAAATGCCAGCCTATTGAGAACCATCCTGATTACGCTTGCTTTCAATTAGAATCAGGTTATTTGCTTGCCTTTTGGAGTATTCAAGAAGTACAACCAAAAGCGACAGGCATTAACAATGCCCATGAATTAATTTTTCAGTTACCCTCTCATCAAGCTGTAGACCAATGCTTTAAGGAGTGGCAAAGTAAACTTAAGATAGTACAAGAGCCTACTAATCTTTGTTTTGGCTATGCCTTTATGGCGCTTGATAATAATCAAAATAGACTTCGTGTCTATGCCAATAATGATTAAAGGTAATGAACAATGCTTCTATTTAAACCCAATAGTATAATTCTGTATGTTTCAGATATTCAATTAAGCACTCAGTTCTATACAAATATACTGGGACAACAACCAATAGAAGCATACAAAGAGTTTAGTGTATTTACTCTGAATGAAAATATTATCTTAGGTCTACAAACAAAAGAAGGTATTGATCCAGAACCAACTAAGCACTTTGGTGGTTTTGAAATTTGTCTGAGTGATGTTACCAAACAGCAAGTCGATACGATCTATAAGCAATGGCAAGCATTACATATCCCCATTCTTTTAGAACCCACTCAACTTGAGTTTGGCTATACTTTTGTGGCATTAGATCCAGATGGTCACAGGTTACGTGTCTGTGCTACTGACACAACTAATATTCAATAATCTGCTAATTAGGTAATACATTTACTGTATAGCTATTTCTATGCAATTTTAGACGAGGCGAATGACTGAAGACAGTACAACTAGTACGGCAAAGTCATTCAACGATGTGTAAAACTGTAGGCAATAGCTATATTGCCTAATTACCCTTGAAAAATGAACAACTAATCCCCATTTTGTTATTCATATTCTGAATTAACAATAGTGGAGATTTTTTAGATGAGTGTAGAAACACAAAAAGAAACGTTAGGTTTCCAAACAGAAGTAAAACAACTATTAAACTTAATGATTCATTCTCTTTACTCGAATAAAGAGATTTTCTTACGTGAACTTATTTCTAACGCATCTGATGCTAGCGACAAATTACGTTTTGAGGCTATTGCTAAACCTGAACTATTAGAAAAAGATGCGTCACTACGTATTCGTATTAGTTTTGATAAAGATGCCAAAACAATCACTCTAGATGATAATGGCATAGGTATGAGTCGCGAAGATGTTATTGCTAATCTAGGTACCATTGCAAAATCGGGTACAGCCGATTTCCTTAAAAACCTATCTGGTGATCAAAAGAAAGATTCAAAACTTATTGGTCAATTTGGTGTAGGTTTCTATAGTGCTTTTATCGTAGCAGACCAAGTCGATGTGTATAGCCGTCGTGCTGGTTTAAATGCTGATGAAGGTGTGCACTGGTCATCTAAAGGTGAAGGTGAGTTTGATATAGCAAATATCACTAAAGAAGATCGTGGCACACGCATTGTATTACATCTAAAAAATGATGATTTAGAGTTTGCTGATGGCTGGCGATTACGCAATATTATTAAAAAATACTCAGATCATATTGATTTACCTATTGAACTACCAAAACAACAACTTGATCAAGAAGAAGATAAAAAAGATGAAATTGAGTGGGAAGTAGTCAACCGTGCAAGCGCACTATGGACTCGCCCACGTACAGAAGTTACTGAAGAAGATTATCAAGAGTTCTATAAACATATTAGCCATGATTTTGAAAATCCACTGGCATGGAGCCACAACAAAGTTGAAGGTAAACTAGAATATACTTCACTACTTTATATCCCTTCACGTGCTCCTTTTGATCTTTATCAACGTGATATGACACATGGTTTAAAACTTTATGTGAACCGTGTATTTATTATGGATCAAGCAGATGAATTTTTACCACTTTACCTTCGTTTTGTGAAAGGTATTGTCGACTCGAATGATTTATCTTTAAACGTATCAAGAGAAATTCTACAAAAAGATCCTATTATTGATAACATGAAATCAGCACTCACCAAACGTGTGCTTGATATGTTAGAAAAATTAGCCAAAAATGAAGCAGAAAAATACACAACTTTCTGGAAAGCCTTTGGTCAAGTATTAAAAGAAGGTCCAGCAGAAGATTATGCTAATCGTGAGAAAATTGCTGGTTTATTGCGCTTCACTTCAACCCATGAAAATAGCACAGAACAAAAAGTATCACTCGCTAACTACCTATCTCGTGCTAAATCTGATCAAGATAAAATCTATTATTTAACAGGTGAAAGCTATGCACAAATTCAAAATAGCCCTCACTTAGAAATATTCCGTAAAAAGGGTATAGAAGTACTTCTATTAACTGATCGTATTGACGAATGGTTAATGAATTATTTACCTGAATTTGAAGGTAAACAATTTGTAGATATTGCTCGTGGTGATTTAGACTTAGGTAAACTAGACTCTGAAGAAGATAAGCAACATCAAGAAAAAATAGCTAAAGAAAAAGAAGCACTTGTAGAGCGTATTAAAAAAGCACTAAATGACCAAGTTAGTGAAGTAAGAATCTCTCATCGCCTAACTGAATCTCCAGCTATTTTAGCCATTGGTGACCAAGACTTAGGTTTACAAATGCGTCAAATATTGCAAGCCACAGGCCAAGCCATACCAGAATCAAAACCTATTTTTGAAATTAATCCTGAGCATCCTTTGGTACAAAAATTAGACCAAGAAGCAGATGAAGATCGTTTTAATGATCTAACCCATGTACTATTCGATCAAGCCGCATTAGCTGCTGGCAATAATTTAAAAGACCCAGCTAGCTATGTAAAGCGATTAAACAAATTGCTAATCGAACTGTCCAATTAATATACCTAGAATAAGGCTCTTCAAGAGCCTTATTTTTTGCCCCTATTATTTAAAACAACAAAAGGATTAAATAATGATTAGCCAAACTAATATTTCTTATCAATATAATAATCAAACATTTGAAGGTGTCTTAGTTTCTCCTAATAATGTTACCAATAAGCTTCCCGCACTACTTATGACGCCAAACTGGCTTGGTATAACTAAAGAAGCGATCGACCTAGCAACACAACAAGCCGAAAAAGGCTATATCGTATTTATTGTTGACCTCTATGGAAAAACTGTTCGTCCAGAAAATAGTCAACAAGCAAGCGAAGCAATGACGCCACTTAAAGAAAATCGTCAAGATCTGCGGCAACGTATGAACAAAGCACTGGATATATTATTAAAAGAAATCAATATAGATAAACAAAAAATCGCTGCTTTCGGTTTTTGCTTTGGTGGTTGTTGTGCCTTAGAGCTAGCTCGTAGTGGTGCAAATATAAAAGCGGCTATTTCCTTTCATGGCAACTTAGATACACCTAATACTAGAGATGCTCAAAATATTAAAAGCTCAATCCTAGTGCTTAATGGCGCTAATGACCCAATGATTCCTGATGATCAAATAACAGATTTCTTTAATGAAATGAAATCAGCACCCGCTGTAGATTGGCAATTTATCAACTATGGTGGTGCAGTTCATGGTTTTACTGATGTAACTGCTAATGATCCTGAAGTAAAACAATATAATGCAAAAGTTTCTAAGCGAGCTTTCAACGCTATGAATACACTGCTTGATGAATTGTTTAAATAATTAAATAGCAGGGATTTAATACTAACTCCCTGCTATCTATTGTTAAAAAACTCATTAAATTATTTAATTTATCAAGAAGCTTAAAAAGTCTTTGATTTTCTGTAATGATTCCGTTAAATTAGCCCACCTTAAAAAGCTAATCAGTGTATAATTAGCTTCCCAAATTGGTTAGATGTCCGAGCGGTTGAAGGAGCACGCCTGGAAAGCGTGTATACGAGAAATCGTATCGAGGGTTCGAATCCCTCTCTAACCGCCAGTTATTCAAGAATTTTTTAACACCTTTCAACATAAAAACCTTAAATACCAATAAATACAAAAGAATATTTAAACACGTTTAAACAGCTATAAACGTATGTAGCATTGATTTTTTTTGTACACCATTGTGTATACTAGCTAAAAACCCACAAACTGATGCACAAGACAATCACAGAGTTAAACGATAAAACGTTCAGAAATGAAGTGTTATGCTTGCTTCACTAAAACCAGAAAAAAAAGAGTACCGTGAAAATTATGGTACTGATGGTATCTACTTTGCTGTTAAACCTAATGGCTCTAAAAGATAGATTTTCAGGTACAAAGATTCTAATGGTAGTTGGCGCTGAGCTGGCTTAGGTATTTACCCTGCTACTACTGCAAATATAGCTAGAGATAAGGATCAGACATTTATTAAAGACTTACAAAAAGAAGATACTCGCCTTGTCAATAAAAAGGAAAGTGAGAAAAAGGATGCTACAGTAACAGGTATTTTTGAATTATTCTATCAAAAATAGAAACTTAATAAGGTTTTGCAAAAATAACTTAATGATGCAATGGTATAACGACTATTTAACTGCCCTTGAGTAAGGAATGACTGAACTGCAAAGCAAACAATTTGCTGCCCAAGTAAATAAAGTTATTGATTATGATGATAATTAACCATCAAAAATCTTTTACATATCCTCTAATTTCATCATGAGTTTTTATAATCACTAATATGATAATTATATGTTTTTGTTAGATTGTTAATAAGCCTAATATTTCATTCATATAAATAAGATATTTAAGGATGAAATATGGCTACAGTCAATTGTAAACCAGTACATAATTTAAAGTTTGGCTCTACTAGCGCAAATGGTATAAAAAATATCCAACATATTTTAGATGATAGTAAAATAGTATCAGGTCTTTTAATGGCTGGAACGTTCCATTTAATTTTTACTAGATCGAATGCCACTTGGCAAGTTGGATTAAATGTTGGTATGTCTGACTGGGAAGGTCTAGCCAAAGCAGCTGGCGACTGGAATGCTGTTGTTAAAGCCTTAGTAATCAGGGAGGCAAGAAACTTAGAGCTATTAACAAACGGGCAAGAACAGGTATTTTGGGGAGAATTGGTAAGATGCTTAGAACAATATTAATTTCTGCTTTATCTGTCTTGTTTATTACCCAAGCCTCTGCTTATGACTTATTAAGCCAAACTGAAAGAGAAACAGAGTTAAAGAAGATAGCGAAGCAAAATGTAGACATGGCTAAAGAAAACTATCTAAATAAATTCTATGAATGTTTTCAAGAGGGAGAAATAAATAAAATTGGTGTGTCTTTTCTCACTGATAAAGGTTTGACAATGGAAGAATCTAAAATAGCATTACTTTATTTATCTTCTAAGAACTATAAATCATGTGTTGGTGAAACAGCCAATCAGTATTCTATAGCTGTAAATCTTGCTCGCTATTTTAATGTTGAAGGATATTCGTTAAAGGATGATCCAGAACTGGGTAACTCTATATCACTTGCAGACTCATTAGCTATTGATGAAATGAAATACAGTGTAGACTATTTTAAAATTAGTGAAAACAAACGAAAAGCAATAGAAAGTGATCCATCACTTCAAAAAGTATTTGGCATTAAAAGCCCAATCTCTAAAAATTAAAAGGTATAGCAATGGTTTGTACGGAAAAAATCATCTTTGATTTTGAATAAGATTTTGCCTCTAGAAAGAGGCATTTTATTATGGCATTACTGGCCAGTTTATATTATTAGGATAATCAAGCTGGCTTTCTATTCTATTGTGTAATACTCTATCGCCAAATATACAAAGCCAATAAAATAAAAACAATACCTTATTATTTTACTACTACACTATTTAAGCTAAGTTAATACTACTTTTCTTTAAAAAATTACTCTTCCTTATAACTAATACCGTTCTTATCTTGAACTCAAAATCACTTAAGTTATCAAATAAAGTAGCATTTTTTCTATTATTAGAATGTTAATGGTACGTATTTTTATAATACTCTTATCCACCTAGAGATCGCTCATTGATTGGTTTATGATATAGCGCTTTGATAGGTAATTATTACAAGGTCAAATATTATGTCAGTAGAGATGACAAAGAAAAGTGAACCTTTTGGCACACTATTAGGATATGCTCCTGGTGGTGTTGCTATTTACTCATCAGATTACGCGACAGCGAATCCAAAGGACTATCCTGATACCTCCTCTTTTCGTAGTTATCTTGGGCATGAGTACATGGGGTATAAATGGCAATGTGTAGAGTTTGCCCGACGTTTTCTTTACCTTAATTATGGCGTTGTTTTCACTGATGTAGGCAATGCCTATGAGATCTTTTCACTACGTTTTTTACGTCAAGTCGTCAATGATGCTATCTTACCACTACAAGCTTTTGCCAATGGTAGTAAGCGTCCTCCTGTTGCTGGTTCCTTACTTATTTGGCAAGAAGGCGGCGAGTTTAAAGGCACTGGTCATGTTGCCATTATCACAGAGGTATTAGAGTCCAAAGTAAGGATTGTTGAGCAAAATGTTATACATACTCGCTTACCCGCAGGACAACAATGGACACGGGAGCTGCCATTACTTATTAGTGATAATGGTTATACTCTGCAAGATACCTTTAATGATACCCATATTCTAGGTTGGATGACTCAAACAGAAGATACTCAATATAGTTTACCTCAGCCTATTACTGCTCCTGAATACTTAACAATTCACAGTAACCGCTTAACAGAACATGGTCAATTTAATGGTGAATGGCTTAATGAAAACGATCCATTAGAACATGCTTATATTACTGCCAATGGACATACCATTAATAGTGATGATCCCTATCAATACTTCACCATATCTAAAAGTGCAGAGCAAGAGCTGGTTCGTGCAACCAATGAATTGCATTTAATGTATCTACACGCAACCGATAAGGTATTAAAAGAAGATCAGTTACTCGAACACTTTAATATTCCCAGTATCCTGTGGCCTCGCTTACGACTTTCTTGGAAAAATCGCCGTTATCAGACCATTACTGGTCGGCTAGATCTTTGTATGGATGAACGTGGTTTAAAAGCCTATGAATACAATGCAGACTCAGCTTCTTGCCATACAGAGGCTGGCTATATTTTACAGAAATGGGCAGAACAAGGGGGATTAACCCAAGGAAAAAACCCAGCAGAGGATTTACTTGATTCCTTGAGTGAAGCATGGAAACACAGTGATGCTAAGCCGTTTGTGCATATTATGCAAGATAATGATATTGAAGAAAATTATCATGCCCTATTTATACAACGAGCCTTATCTCAAGCAGGCTATGAAAGTAAAATTTTGCATGGTTTAGATGACCTACATTGGGATAAACGTGGTCGCTTAGTAGATGATGAAGATCATCCCGTAAAATGTGTGTGGAAAACATGGGCATGGGAAACAGTATTAGAGCAATTACGCCAAGAAAGTGAAGACCAAGTAATTGCACCTCCTATTCGTACAGGTCATCCTGAAAACCATGTCCGTCTTATTGATGTATTATTACGCCCTGAAGTACTTGTATTTGAGCCATTATGGACAGTGATTCCTAGTAATAAAGCTATTTTGCCTGTGCTTTGGTCATTATTTCCTAATCATCGCTATCTACTGGAATCTACCTTTGAATTAAACAACCACTTAACAGAAAATGGCTATGCGATTAAACCCATCGCAGGGCGTTGTGGTAGCAATATTGAGCTGGTTAATCATAATGAACAGGTATTGGATAAAACCACAGGAAAGTTTGCTGAACAAGAAAATATCTATCAGCAACTTTGGTGTTTACCACAAATAGCCAATCGTTATGTACAAATAAGCACCTTTGCTGTTGGTGGACATTATGGAGGAGCGTGCTTACGCTCTGATCGCTCGCTAGTGATCAAAGGAGCCAGTGATATGCAACCATTACGAGTTATAGAGGATAAAGCATTTATTACCCCCTAATGTTAGCTTATGATAAAATCCATCCTATCAATTGATAGGATAGATAAATTAGTTACTTAATACAATATCTCTGATCTTATCAACAGCAACCAAACTGTCAGGTAGGTATGATAATCAATTTAAATGATGGAATATTAATTCTCACTATTAGTCATGCGATAAAGCACCTAAGTAAAATTATATTATGATATTTAATCCTAACTTTATTTTAAGTTTATTACTTGGTTTGTTGTTATTTTTTACTTCAACAAAAATAGCTAAATTAATAGCTAAACCAAAAAACAAAATAATTTTTCTTGTGATTAGTTTTATTCTGGCATTAATCAGTCTAAGTATTCCTGCTGCTTACCTATCAGATCTTATTGGGGCAAATCCTATATATGCTCAGTTTCGGGCCTATCCGTATATAGAGTTATTGGTTATATTAGCTGCTCCTTTTATAGGTGTGTTTAATGCTTGGTTTGCAGATAAAAAAATATCTTTAAGTCTAAATCGTATTCTTACAGGCTTGTGTCTAACTGCTATGCTAGTCTATATCAGCCTACCTTTTATAAAACCATTAATAAAACCTCTACAAAATAACCTTACAAATAAATGGCAGGACAATGTTGCTATACAGACTACGCCTGCAACCTGTGGTCCATCTTCACTGGCTACTATATTCAAATACTATGGTAAAGATGATACTGAAGCCAATATTGCTAAACAGGTATTTACCTCTGCAACAGGAACAGAGAATTGGTATTTAGCTCGTTATGCCCATAGCCAAGGTTTTGATTATCAGTTTTTACATATAGAGGATTTAGTAAGCGTTCCCACACCAGCTATCATTGGTGTACGGTTAAATAACTTTGGTCACTTTATCACTTTGCTTAGTTATCAAAACAGTGTTTATGAAATTGCTGATCCTCTAACAGGGAAGGCTCTATTCACTCAAGAACAGTTTGAACATAAATATCATTACACAGGATTCGTACTTTATATAAAACGATCTGATTAACCCAACTTTTGTTTTAGGATTAAACTAATCAATTCTTATTAAACCACTTATCAAAAAAATATAGATAATATTAGCTTTAACTATATTAGTTGCAATGGCAATTAAAAGTTTAAATTTTACTGAAGCTTGGACTATCGAAAATAGTATAAAAAGCAAGGCTACCCAAATCGTTTTGCTATAGAAAAATCAACATTCAAAATTCATACTTCCACTGGAAAAATAGAATTTATTCAAGGTCTCAACCACTCCACCGGCAAAAACATGAGTATCTATCCAGAAATAAAAGTACCTTGCTTTGATCCTAATGAATTAAAAAAATCAGAGTAGAACTACCATCACAACTAAATTAGAACCAACTATGTCCAATAGCAAAGGTGTAGTTTATAAATAAACTTCTGATATTTATAATTTATCCTTTAAAATACTTCTAGCTAATCAATACTTATGACCATTCATAACAAATCAAATATATAATTTTTTCTATTTGTCATTATTTTGTAATAAAAATCTGTCACTTTAATGGAATTGATAAAGATGAACATTGGAGTGTTAAATGAATTCAATCAAATATACTTACAGCATTTGTTTTTGTATGTTTGCATTAATTTTTTTTATTACTAGTCCTAGAGTATTTGCTAAAGAACATACCAAAGAATACTCTACCATCATGACAGAACATAATTTTGCCAACATTAATCCCCTGTCATTTAAACGAATATATCTTGCCAAACTTATTAATAAAAATAAAATTAAAAATATTTGGAAAGTAGACTATTTCAAATCATTAAACATCCATAATATTCATCAACTTTCTCAAGAAAAACCTTGTGAAGCGATATTCAAACTTTCCTTCTTCACTATATCCAATATCAATATTTCTGATTTAAATCATATTACTGTAGAAAATGATAAAAATTTGCCATTTTTTGATAGTGAAAATTTCAATAAAGCAGATTATAACAATATTATCTTATTAAAAAAGGCATAACTATTTAAATGTCTAGCACTCTATACTTTTTTTAAAACATTAGCGATTAGGGGATTTTCATGATTAACAAACCAACTAAAATAGCCATTATTATTTCAGCATTATCTTTTATTCCCATAGTAAATGCTGCTGAAACAAAAGATGATGCTAAAAAAAGCATTTTTAATGAAAGTGCTCAAGCATCAGCTAAGGGTTTTATAGAGGGCAGCAAATTAGATGTTTTAACACGTAGTTTTTACATGAATCGAGATTATAGAAACTCGAGTCGAAATGGCCACGGTTCTAAAAAAGCACAAAGCTATCAAGAAGAGTGGGGACTAGGCTTTATTGGTACCTATAACTCAGGATATACCGAAGGAACAGTAGGGTTCGGGGTTGATGCTATCGGTATGTATGCTTGGCGACTCGACTCAGGCAAAGGCAGAGCTGGTAGCCACTTATTTCCACGTGATAGTAATGGTAGACCTGAAAAAGATTTTGGTAGAGCAGGCGTTGCCGCCAAGGCAAGAATCTCAAATACCACCTTCAAATATGGTGAACAGTTTGTTAGCACTCCTGTATTCGATACTAATGATGGTCGTTTACTACCCGAATCCGCTACTGGCCTATTGATTGAAAGTAATGAGATAAAAAAACTTCAACTAACGCTTGGTCATTTTACTGCACTTTCATCGCGTAACCAAAGTGGCTATGATTCGCAAAGCAATGGCTTCTTAAGCTATAAACAACATAACGGTAAAGGTCTAAAAGAAATCTACTTTGGTGGTGTTACCTACCAATTCACCAATGACTTATCCGCTAGTGTTTTCGCCTCTGATGTTAAAGACTTCTGGAAAAAACAATACGCCAACATAGGCTACAACATACCTATAGCTGATAATCAAAATATAAAATTCAATTTTGATTACTACCGTGTAAAAGCCCAAGGTGATATGAAAGATGTCTATAAAATAGATTCTGATACATGGTCATTAACGGGTGCTTATACTATTAGTGCCCATACATTCTTACTGGGTTACCAAAGCTCCTCAGGTAAAGGGGGTATGCCTTATGGTGTTGATGGTAAAGACGCAATTTATTTAGGTAACTCTATTCAAGTATCTGACTTCAACAATGAAGGTGAGAGATCTTGGCAAGCAGCCTATACTATCAAATTTGATGATTATGGTATTCCAGGTTTAAGTATTACTAACAAATACGTTAATGGCCGACACATCGCCAACTCATGGACAAATTATGGAAATGGCAAGGGTAAAGAATGGGAATATAATCTAGATGCTAAATACACCATACAAAGTGGACCAGCAAAAGATTTAAGTTTCCGTGTACGTCATGCTACTTATCGTTCATCTGCATTAGATGATCGTAATGAAGTACGTTTAATTGTGCAATATCCTTTAAGTATTCTATAAATATCTTTAATGTGTGAGATAACTAAAATTATCTCACACTACTTTGTTAATCTTGTTCGTTTATTGTTTAACAGCTATGCTCACTACAATATCTAATTTAGATTGTAGTGGGCAATGTTATACACTACTCTTTCTTGCTTACCAGCGTTAAAATATCATAGCTAGCAACTAACTCATCATTTTGATTAGTTACTTGCACATCCCAAGCTACTACACCCTGCCCTGTACCATCAGGTGATGTTTTACCTTGATCTATTTTACGTTTACAGGTTAAGCGTGCTTGAATCGTATCACCAATACCAACAGGATTAACGAAGCGTAGATTATCCAAACCATAATTAGCTAATACTGGCCCTGGGGCTGCTGATACGAATAACCCAGCAGCAGCGGATAAGACAAAATAACCATGCGCTATTCGTTTACCAAACAGTGAGTCTTTAGCGGCGATTTCATCGAAATGCATATAAAAATGATCACCCGATAAACAGCCAAAGTTCACAAGATCAGCTTCTGTTACTGTTCTACGATGAGTTAATAATGACTCACCTATCTGTAAATCTTCAAAATAATGACGGAAAGGATGAGTAGGTGTTTCAATAATCTCTGAGCCTCTTACATACTCTTTGGTAATAGCGGCCAACATAGTAGGTGAACCTTGGATAGCTGTACGCTGTAAATAATGTTTAACTGCGCGTAATCCACCTAATTCTTCGCCACCACCAGCACGCCCTGGACCACCATGTTTCAATATGGACAAAGGAGAACCATGTCCTGTAGATTCGAGAGCCGCCTCTTTATCCAATACTAATATACGTCCATTCCAACGAGCAGCAGTAGGTATAGCTTGAGCTGCAAGACTTGGCTTTTTAGTCGTTAATGTGCTCACTAAACTACCTTTACCATAAGAGGCAATAGCAACAGCCTCTTCAATATCACCAGAATAAGCAATTAAGGTGCTGACAGGTCCAAATGCCTCTATTGAATGAACACTTGCGTCAGCAGCCGACTGCTTACTTAATAATAAAGTCGGTTGTAAGAAAGCACCCTCTTTCAGATTATTACCTACAGGTGCAAAATCAGCACTCTCTCCATAAATTAATTCACTGTTTTTTAATAACTTAGCAATATGCTGTTCAACATCTTGCTTTTGCTCTAAAGAAGCAACTGCCCCCATTTTAACGCCTTCAACAGCAGGGTCACCCACTGTAACTTTAGCTAATCGATCTTTAATGCGTTCCGCCACCTCATCAATATACTGTTTTGGTACAATAATACGACGAATAGCTGTACATTTCTGACCAGCCTTCACGGTCATTTCACGCACGACTTCTTTAACAAAAATATCAAACTCAGCATCATTAGGTGATATATCAGAAGCGAGAATAGCCGCATTTAACGAATCGGCTTCAGCATTAAAAGGAATTGAACGACTAATTAAATGGATATTACTACGTAACTTATTGGCTGTTGACGCAGATCCTGTAAAAGTCACCACATCTTGTTCAGTTAAAATATCTAATAAATCGCCTGTAGAACCTATAATTAATTGTAAGCTACCTGTAGGTAAAATATCAGATTTATCTATTAACTTAACTAATGCTTCTGTTAAATAACAGGTTGAAGTAGCTGGTTTAGCAATACAAGGCATACCTGCTAAAAAGTTAGGGGCAAATTTTTCTAATAATCCCCATACTGGAAAATTAAACGCATTAATATGTACAGCTACACCAGAACGCGGTACTAAAATATGGGTTCCTGCAAAATGATTTTCTTTACCTAATGGGATTACAGGGCCTTCGTGCAATACATTACCTGATGGCAACTCTCTTCGCCCAATACTCGCATAGGCAAAAAGAGTAGCTATTCCACCTTCAATATCAATCCAACTATCATTTCGAGTAGCACCTGAATAATAAGAAATTTTATATAATTCTTCTTTGTGTTTATTAAGGTAAACGGCTAATGCTTTTAGCTGTGCAGCACGTTGTTGAAAGTCAAATTTTCGTAAGGAACATTGTCCTTGTTTATAAGCATAGTCTAATGCTTCATTAAAATCTAAAGATTCTGCATGAGTGTAACCAATAATACTACCATTAATAGCACTGGTTAACGCTTGCGATGTTTGTTGTCCAACCCATTGTCCAGCAATAAAACTTTGTATGACAGACATTAGTAATTTCTCCCAACCACCTACACACAAAGGTGTTAAGGTTTAATTAAATTCTATTTAGATGTGATTCTAGAGTTTAAATTGGAGCAATTAACATTACTCCATTTTATATTTACTTTAACTTTTCTTTATTAGTTGTTGTTTTAAGAAGCTGATATAAGTAATTTTTAATAACTATAAAATAAAAACTTATAGATCATAATCTAAAACAACTTTATCACTCAGTGGGTAACACTGGCAGGACAACACATAACCTGCAGCCACCTCGTAATCTTCTAAGGCAAAGTTATTATCCATTTCAACTTCACCTTCCACCACTTTTGCTCTACAAGTTGAACAAACACCTGCTTTACAAGAGAAAGGTAGATCAGCACCCTGTTTATTTGCTGCTTCTAAAATACTCTCAGTATTTCTTGGCAAGTCAATAGTTTGACTACGTCCATCAACGACTACAGTAACCTGACTAGTTTGCTTATCAGTACCTTTAACTGTAGTACGCTCCCTCATTTTTTGCTGAGGCGCTGAGGTTGCAAATAACTCAAAGTGGATGTGTTCTTTACTCATACCACCATCAAGTAATTGCTGTTTAACAATCTCTGTCATTTCCTGTGGACCACAGATAAATGCAGCCGTGGTATTAGCTAAATCAATCCAGCGAGAGAAGAATGTTTGACACTTTTCGGCATCAACATGTCCATTATAAAGATCAATATCTTGAGGTTCTCGACTAAATATAAAGATAAGATTTAAACGTTCTAAGTAAGTATTTTTTAAATCTTCTAACTGTTCTCTAAAAATAGTATTAGGTGTAGAGCGATTACCATAAACTAGTGTAAAGGTACTTTTTGGCTCTGCCTCTAAAGTAGATTTAATAATTGATAAAATAGGTGTAATTCCACTACCCGCAGCTACCGCCAAGTAATTAGCTGCACGATTAACATCTAATTCAATATAGAAGTTACCATCTGGCGGCATTACTTCTAAACTTTCACCTACTTTAAGTTGCTCATTGGCATAAGTAGAAAACAAACCATCGGCTACTTTCTTAACAGCAACCCGTAGTTCATTATCATAAAGACCACTACAAATAGAGTAAGAGCGTCTTACATCTTCACCATTAATATCTTTTTTTAACACAAGATATTGACCTGGATTAAAACGAAAATCGTTTGCTAAATCTGCTGGAACACCAAAAGCAATTGATACAGTATCACGTGTTTCTGGACGTATATCCGTGATAGTTAATTGATGGAACTGCTTTTTCATTATTATTCTCCGTTTATTCTTTTCATCAAATGCACTTAAAATAATCAAATGGTTCAGCGCATTCATTACAACGATAAAGTGCTTTACAAGCAGTAGAACCAAACTGGCTAATAACCTCAGTATGTGTACTACCACACTGCGGACATCTAACTACTGGTTCATTATGGGTAAGACTCCCCTTATTAGGGCTATCAACAGGTGGGGCAATACCAAAAGCCTCCAGTTTTTCGCGCCCTCGTGTAGTAATCCATGCGGTAGTCCATGCAGGGCTCAATTGACGCTCTAATTTAGGATTAATAAATCCTGCCTTTTCCAAAGCATCTCTGATTTCTTCTTCTATAAAATCAGTAGCAGGACAACCAGAGTAAGTAGGTGTTACTCCCACCAATAGATGCCCCTGTTGCCAATCAACATTACGAATGATCCCTAGATCAACTACACTTACTACAGGTACTTCTGGATCCATAACCTGCTCTAAAATCTTCCATGCACGCTCGATGTCTGCAGGAGACCCTATACGGGCTCCTGAGTCACCTGCAATCAAATTACCATACTGCATCTGGATAGGCTCTTGGTAAAAACTGCATTTCAGCTAGGATGATACCCAATAACTCTGTATGCATACCCTTACTACCATCTAAATAAATATACTTAGCGGGTTCTGGTACTTTAATATCCACACTGGTGAATACATCTGTAACCGTTTTACGCCAATTACTAGCCACTTGCTGAGGATCTTCTATAACACCTTCTGCAAATAACTGTTTGATGGTTTCATTTGGATGCTCTAATTCATAAGTAAAACGCCATAATTCATTAATTGCAGCTAATAGCCGTTTTCTACTTTCCTCAGTACCATCTGCAAAACGTTTTATCCATTCAGTAGAACGACGTAGATGATAACTCACCTCTTTTAATGCTTTAGCAGCAATGGCTACTATTCTTTCATCTTTACTATTAGTTAAACTTTGTAAAGTATGATAATGCCAAACATCATAGAAGAATAATTTACAGGTAGTCACTGCATAATCACCATTATGCTGTTCCACTAACAATAAATTACGGTAAGCTCTTTCATCACGACGATAAGCTAAATCATCAGCGCAACGTCCATCATTCACAACTTCTGCTGCATAATCCATCCAATTTCTTGCTTGACCTACTAAGTCTAAACCAAGGTTCATTAGCGCAATTTCTTCTTCTAATGCTGGCGCTCTGCCACACAACTCACAAAGTCGCTGCCCTGTGATTAATGCACTATCACCTAAGTGCAGTAAATAATTCACTAAAATATCTTTTGACATAACTACCTCACATTTGTCCAACTTCTTTAGGTAGCTCGTAAAAGCTAGCATGGCGATATACTTTATCTTCTGATGGATCAAATAATGCTTCTTTTTCATCAGGTGAAGAGGCTGTAATATCAGTAGATGGAACAACCCAAATACTTACCCCTTCGTTACGACGGGTATATAAATCACGCGCACTTTCGATAGCCATACGCCCATCCGCGGCATGAATACTGCCTACGTGTTTGTGATTAAGACCATGTTTACTACGTACAAATACTTCGTATAAAGTCCACTCTGACATTGTTATTCTCCTAATTAGGCAACTTGATTTTTATTTTTCATGTTTTGTTTTGCAGCATAAGCTACGGCTGCTTCACGAACCCAAGCACCGTCGTCAATAGCTTTACGTCTTGTTGTAATACGCTCATAGTTACAAGGCCCATTGCCTTTAATTACTTCATAAAACTCATCCCACTTGATTTCACCAAAATCATAATGACTACGTTCTTCATTCCATTTCAACTCTGGATCAGGTGCTGTACAGCCTAGAAACTCTAGTTGTGGTACAGTTTGATCAATAAATTGTTGGCGTAAGTCATCATTACTTTTACGTTTAATTTTCCATGCCATTGATTGAGCACTATTAGGTGAGTCATGATCACTAGGACCAAACATCATTAAAGACGGCCACCAAAGACGGTTAATAGCATCCTGCACCATTTCTTTTTGAGCAGCATTACCTTGTTGCATCATGGTTAATAAAATTTCATAACCTTGACGTTGATGGAAGCTCTCCTCCTTACAAATACGAATCATCGCTCTAGAATAAGGACCATAAGAAGTACGTTGTAAGGCTACTTGGTTAACAATAGCAGCTCCATCAACCAACCAACCGACAGCACCTACATCAGCCCAATTCAATGTAGGGTAATTAAAGATACTTGAATACTTAGCTTTACCTGCATGTAGTTTGGCCACTTCCTCATCACGATCAGCACCTAATGTTTCCATCGCACTGTACAAGTATAAACCATGCCCAGACTCATCTTGAATCTTTGCCATTAACTGTAATTTGCGTTTAAAAGAAGGGGCACGAGTTACCCAGTTTCCCTCAGGCAACATACCCACTACTTCTGAATGAGCATGTTGTGATATTTGACGTATAAGTGTTTTTCTATATGCCTCAGGCATCCAATTTTTAGGTTCTATCTTAATTTCTTCATCAATACGTATTTGAAAAGCTTTTTCTTCATCAGACATTTCTTCAAAAGTTTTGATACGCTTTACACCTGTCTCGACTAGTTGTGCATACATGGGATGTCTCCTTTCTTATTTTTGTTTGCCTAAATATGATACATTATTTTTTATTAAATTAAACAAAAAGTATCATATTAAGACTTTTTTATATTTAGGACGCCTTACGTTGGTCAAAAACCCTAGCAGCCTTACCCTCTGATCGTTTAATACTATAACAAGGTCTTACTATAATCTCCGCATTAATACCTATATAGTTTTTAAAGTGCTTTGACAGCTCTTGAAGTGCTCTATTTTTTACATCATCAGATAAACCTTGATAATCAGCTTTAAACTCTACATGGAGGCTTAAACTATCTAGATTACCTCTACGAGTTAAATGTATTTCGTATGTTTCAGAAAGCTGTGGTACTTTTAATACAAGCTCTTCAATTTGGGTTGGATACACATTAATACCACGGATAATCATCATATCATCGCTACGTGCAGTGATTCGCTCTAAACGACGCATAGGGCGAGCAGTACCAGGTAATAATCGCGTTAAATCACGGGTACGATAACGAATAATAGGCAATGCTTCTTTTTGTAAACCTGTTAAAACCAACTCCCCAATTTCACCATCAGGTAATACTTCTAAAGTAACAGGATCAATAATTTCAGGATAATAATAATCTTCCCAAATGGTTGGGCCATCTTTAGTTTCAATACACTCCATCGCAACGCCTGGTCCCATCATTTCTGATAAACCATAAATATCCAATGCATTAATACCAAGACGTCTCTCAATAGCTTGACGCAAATCACCAGTCCAAGGTTCAGCACCAAAAATTCCTACGCGTAGATTAATCTCCTCTGCCGATATACCTTGCTTCTCTAATTCATCTGCTATATTGAGCATATATGAAGGGGTAACCATAATAATATCTGGCTTTAAATCTAGAATAAGTTGAACCTGCTTTTCGGTTTGACCACCAGACATAGGAATGACAGCACAGCCTAAGCGTTCTGCGCCATAGTGAACACCCAGACCACCTGTAAATAAGCCATAACCATAAGAAACCTGTACTTTATCACCAGGTTTACCGCCAGCCGCACGAATAGAACGTGCTACTACATTGGCCCATGCATCAATATCATTTTGTGTGTATCCTACTACTGTTGGTTTTCCTGTTGTACCACTAGAAGCATGTAATCGAACGATTTTATTCATAGGTACTGCAAACATATTAAACGGATAGTTATCACGTAAATCTGTTTTAACGGTGAAAGGGAATTTACTTAAATCCTCTAGAGAATTTAATTCGTCTGGATGAACACCTTGCTCTTCAAATTTTTGACGATAAAAAGGAACATTATCATAAGCATATTTAACACTTTGTTTTAAACGTTCAATTTGTAGCCCACGCAACTCATCAATACTGGCTGTTTCAATTGGATCTAATTGTACTTTTTGCATAATCACACACTCTCTATTGTACTTGTTTTCAGTGAAACTAATTTAGTTTTAAAATTTATTATTGTTATTTTTACAATTTATTCAAAAGTAATAGTTAATAAATGATCACTTAATTAATTCATACAAATCCTCCCATTAGCTAATAAATACTATTACTTACCTTTAAATGCTGGTGCACGTTTTTCTATAAATGCAGCAACACCTTCTTTATAATCTTCACTACGTCCTGCTAGACGTTGTAAATCACGTTCAATATTAAGTTGTTGCTCTAATGTATTATCAAAACTTACATTCAATGCTTGTTTTGTTAAAGCTAAACCATAGGTAGGCTGAGCAGCGAAATGACTAGCTAATTTATCCGTTTCTTCAACTAACTTATCATCATCCACACATTGCCAAATCAATCCCCAATCAGCAGCCTGTTCTGCAGATAACTTATTACCTAACAAAGTTAATGCTTTTGCCCTCGCCAACCCAATTAAACGAGGTAATATCCATGTACCACCAGAATCTGGAATTAAACCTATTTTCACAAAGGCTTGAATAAAGCTAGCTGATTTTGCAGCAATAACAATATCACAAGCTAATGGAATATTAGCGCCAGCGCCAGCCGCTACACCATTAACAGCGCAAATAGTTGGTATCGCTAAATCTTGTAATTGTAAAATCAATGGATTATAAAATTGCTCTATTGAGTAACCTAAATTTGGCATCTCTGAACTTGCTTTGACATTACGATCACTTAAATCTTGTCCTGCACAAAAGCCACGTCCAGCACCAGTTAACACTAAAACTCGTACTTGCTCGTTACACTGTATTTCATCTAAAACCTGTTTAACTTCTTTATGCATAGCTTCATTAAAACTATTTAGCTGTTTTGGACGATTTAATGTTAGCTTTGCAATGCCATTCTCAAGGCTAAAAATAATATGCTCAAAAGACATGCTGATCACCCTCTTATTAATAAAGTTTTTATTGTTTTAATACTAATAGCTGTTAACAGATTACAGTTTATACTAGCTTTTTTATTATTTAAATAAATTCATATATCCAGATCACCAAATAAGATACAAAATATTTAAAACAATCATTAAAAATGTATTATATTTTTATTTATAATCACTGTTTATAGTAAAAAATGATTATATGCAAATCCTACAAAAGAATGTATTAATAATAATTATAGTTTATAAAATAAAATCTTTTACAAACATAAAAATATATTACATATTTTTTATATTATTTATTTTTAAATATCATATATTATATATTTCTCTCATTAACATTTTAAAATAAGAATATTATGACTTGCTATCGATATCAAAATCTTACTCCAGTAGTACATCCAACTGCCTATGTTCATCCAACTGCTGTATTAATTGGTGATGTTATTGTTGAAGCAGGATGTTATATAGGCCCTCTTGCTTGCTTACGCGGTGACTTTGGTCGCCTTATTTTACGAGAAGGCAGTAATTTCCAAGATACCTGTGTTATGCATGGTTTTCCTGGTGCAGAAACAATCGTTGAAAAAAATGGTCATATTGGTCATGGTGCTGTATTACATGGCTGTATCATTGGCGAAGATTGTTTAGTGGGTATGAATGCAGTTGTAATGGATGGTGCACATATTGCACCACGTTGCATTGTCGCTGCTACATCCTTTGTTAAGGCAGGTTTTAGTTGTGAAGAACAGTCGATGATTATGGGTACCCCTGCTGAAGTTAAACGCAAATTAATGGATAAAGAACTGGCTTGGAAACAACGAGGTACTAAGGAATATCAAGCGCTTGCTAAACATTGCCTCATCAATATGGAAATTTGTGAACCATTATCCGCAATAGAGGAAAATAGACCTTTAACAGCTGAAGATCCATTATTAAAGCCCAAATTTCTTTCCTAAATAAAAACTGATATAGTCATTAGTTTTCAACTTACTTATTTTCCAATAACTTATTCTATTACTTAATCATGACAACATTAGCTACACTTAACCAACTTATTGAAAACTACCAACAACAAGTAACAATAAGAGCTAGTTCACTTATTATCACTCTGTTTGGAGATGTGATAGAACCTCATGGTGGTAGTATTTGGTTAGGTAGTTTAATCCAAGCATTACAACCTTTAGGTATTAATGAACGATTAGTAAGAACTTCAATTTTTCGACTAACCCAAGATAATTGGCTAACTAATGATAAAATAGGCAGAAAAAGCTATTATGCTTTAACAAATTACGGACGTAGTTGTTTTGAAAAAGCATTTAAACGAGTCTACTCTCCCAACCCAGCATCATGGAATGGCACGTGGTGTATAATAATATCCTCACAACTTCCAACAGAAAAACGAAAAATAGTTCGTGAAAAATTAGAATGGTTAGGCTTTGCATTATTAGCTCCTAACACTATGGGTAGTCCACAATATGATCGCACTGATATTTTCACTACCCTACAAGAGTTAGATGTTTTAGAAGATTGCATTATCTTCTTTACTACACCACAAGAAATACTGGCTTCTATAGCGTTAAGACAACAAGTCACTGAAAGTTGGAATATTGATTTGCTAAAACAAGGATATCAAACTTTTGTGCAATCATTTCGCCCTCTTTTACAAGAGTTATCTTTAGCAAAAATTATAAAACCTAGTGATGCTTTCTTAATAAGATTACTGCTTATCCATGAGTATCGAAAATTACAGTTACGTGATCCTCAACTACCTGATGAGTTATTACCAAATGATTGGGAAGGGAGAGCAGCTAGACAATTATGTCGTAATATCTATCGTCTAATATCCTCTTCAGCAGAAAAATGGATTAATCAAAATCTAGAAAATGCAGACGGATTGCTTGCAGAGGCAAATAGAAGTTTCTATCAACGTTTTGGCGGTATTGATCAATCTTAATAATGATGACTGTTTAACTTTCATAACAAAAGAAGGACGAAATTATGCAAATCAATGAATTAAAAGCAGGAGATATTTTATTATTCTCTGCTGAGAAAGGTAGCTTTATTTCTTGAGCCATAACTTTTCTTACTATTGATGTATATAAGCAGAACAATCACGACTATTACGTTCATACAATACAGCTAACCTATAATGGTCTCGCACATCTGGAGAATTACTGTATAACTTCGTATTAATTCGATTTAATTTTTATATTGATTAGCTATGCCATAGCTACTTAATTAAACAAGCAATTGCTGCATCTATATTTTGTTTTAAATGATGAAGATTAATTGTACCAACAATTGATGATGATACTGCTGGTTGCGAAAAAACTAAATCAAAACTAGCTTCGATAGGAGATTTATCAACATTAGCACATACATGCCCACTAGCTAATGCTTTTTTGATAAAGATACCTTTATTATTTTGAGCTGCATAGTCCAAAACTGCTTTTTCAGACTGTTCATTTAAGTTAAAAGTTACCATTGCACAATCACTTTGCTGCAATGCTTTAATACCACCTTCAACTGTCTTTCCAGATAAACCAAAACTACGGATAAGACCTCGTTCTTTTAGCTTTTTTAACGTGTCCCACAATTCTAGATCATTTACAATGGGTAAATCATTACCATCAGAATGTATTAACAATACATCAATATAATCTGTTTGTAAGCGTTTAAGACTCCGCTCAATGGAAGAAGTAATATGTGTGACACTAAAATCAAAAGAAGAAGAACCATTAATAAATTCTTCACCTGCTTTACTAACTATTATCCACTGCTCACGATCAGTTAATAATTCTCCTAATCGCTGTTCACTATTACCATAAGCCGGAGCTGTATCTAAGGTGTTAATACCTAAATCACGCGCTGTTCTTAACAATACTTTAACTTCATCATCATTAGGAATAGTAAAATGTGCTGGATATTTAACACCTTGATCACGACCAATTTTGACAGTCCCCAAACCTATTGGAGAAACTTCAATTCCTGTACTACCTAAAGGTCTGTACAACTCATGTAAAGTTTTCATGGCAATAATTCATCCCACACTCTTTTGGCAACAAAAGGCTTAGGAAGTTGAGGCAATGGTTGTTGATAAAGTGGTTTTATATTATTTTTTTGTAAACTGTTAATGCATTGATCTGCAAAATCAGGCGCTAACGCTAATTTTGTTGGCCAGCCTACAATAATAGGTAATTGTTCTGCTATAAAGGCATTATCTGGACGCATCAAACTATTCTGAGCAGGCTCAGCACGATTAACTCTAAGTGTTACCCACTCTGCATTTGATAAATCAATCCAAGGAAGAAGCTTAGCTACTTCCGATTTTGCAAACTCTATTTGCTCACTTTCACTTCTGGCAACACCGTTGGCTTCAGATAACTCTGCACCTAAATACCAAACAGGGGTACCATCTTGATGGTAATGTGTTGTAACCGTTAGTCTGGGTTTTACTCCAGCACCTAAACAATGAGCATACAATGGTTTAATATTGGGTGACTTAACCATTACCATATGCAAAGGTCTGAGTTGCATTACAGGTTTAGTAAGATTAAAACCTTTCATCAGTTCTTCATTACCTTCACCAGCTGATAAAACCAAACATTGTGTTTCTATAGTAAAATCATCTGCTTTTATAACTGTTTTATCTTTAGAAACACTAACAGCTGATAATGATTTAGCTGCTAAAACATTGTTTTCTGACAACTCCACCAATCTACTAATTAAAGTAGGAACATCTAAAACTAATTCGTCTAACTGGTAAGCTTTGCCCTTAAACTGTTCATTTTGCAAAGCCATAGGTAATTCATTATTTTTTACTTGTTTTACACGAGTTCTTAAAGCTTTACTCGCAAAGAAACTCATTAAATTACCCGCAATACTTCCTGGTGACCATAAATAGTGATAATGGCTTAGAATATTAACACCTGTTAAATCTAATTCACCATTTCCTGCCAAACAGTCTCGCCAACGTTTAGGCATTCCTGAAATGGCCTCAGAAGCACCTGTTAATGCACCATTTAGTGCATACTTAGTACCTCCATGAATAATGCCTTGTGACTTTACAGATTGTCCGCCTCCCAACGTATTATTTTCAATCACTAAAGTACTATAACCTAATTGATGAAGTCGTGCATTAAGCCATAATCCAGCAACTCCACCACCTACAATAACAATATCAGTAACTATTTGTTGAGACATATAATGACCTTAGAACATGATTGGTACAATATAAACATCCTTTCTTTAATACTAAAATAGTACGTATGTTCACAACTCCCCTAATGACACTTTAATTATATAAATTAAAGCTTCTCTTCAGCCTGTAATGATGACCTTGGTTCTTGAATCTCTTCTTCTACAGAGATTATACTCTCTTGCTCTTTATTACTTTGACGTTTTTGTCTCCATTTACGAAAACCATATTCTAGCGGCCAACGAATAAAAATAGCAAAGATAAAATAAATAGCTAATGCTATTTCCACTCTATAGAGTAATTCATTGGCAATGGCTACTTGATGATCACCTACCTGCATTAAAAAATCCATTGCCATTACTGCAATAGCTGGGGCATATTGAGCAGGTTCAGGGTTAATTAAAGTAGGAGAAAACAATAAAATAGTAATAACTAAAACAATAGGCTCTTTAATCAAACGCCACAAGAAACTAGTAAAAAAGATACTGGCTAACAACAATATGAATGCAGCTACGGCATATATTGACCATAATATAAAGTAATCTTGCTGATTCATGTACTTATATACCCTCTTTACAACAACCTATCTGCTAATTAAGGAGAAGATTGGTAGATTATAAAACAATCTTTCCTTAATCGCTTGGTGTTATTGCAACAATTAATGAGCAGATGTTGCACCGCTCAATGTAGCTTCCTGCAAATCTAATTCATCTAAAACCTGTCTGACAATATCATCACCTATCGCACGATGACGTCTTAATCTATATAATTCTAAACGTTGCGCACGTAGTGCACGTAGCCTAAGCATTTTCTCTACTTTATTATTTTGCTCAGCACGGACTTGCATTTCCTCCGTATTATTATCATAAGCATTTAAATGCTCTCTATACTCAGCCATGATTCTAGCTTTTGTTTCTGCCACCATAGTCGCTAATGCAGCATTCTGTGAAATATTAGGATCAGAAGTTAACTCCTCTGTTTCAAGCGCATGAATAGCAGCCTCTGCTGTTTTATGCCATGCCTCACGAAGCTCTTTTCTACGTCCCTCATCCACTCTCATCTCTATACCACGTAACAACAGAGGTAAGAAGATACACGCAGTAATTAAGGATAATAAAATAACGCCTACTGCAATAAAAATCATTAAATCGCGTTCAGGAAAAACTATACCTGCTTTAGCATCTATAAATAAAGGTATTGATAATGTACCTGCCAAAGTAACTGCACCGCGTACACCCCCTAACGTTAAAAGTAGAGCCGCTCTTCTAGTTCGAGGTACGTCTGAAGCTGATTTTTTGCGTACTTTATTTAAACGATTTATTAAATACCAATTACTTTGTATCCACAGGTATCTAAGCACTATTAAAATAAAAAAGATCAGAAATATTACGAATATTTGTTGCATCATTGTAGAAAATTGATGCTCAGGGCCTATACGAGCTAACATTTTTTTAATAATATCAGGAAGTTGCAATCCCAATAAAATAAAAATTAAACCATTAAACACAAACTCTAAAAGTGTCCAAACACTTCGATTTAATAACCTCGTTGACGTTTGTTTTGGTAATAAATCTACCCAACTCTGCATCATCCCCGCTGCCACTGCAGATAAGATACCAGAAACATGAAAATGCTCTGCTACCACATAGGCTAAAAATGGTAGTAAAAGCATGAACATTACGTGGGTAGCTGGATCATCCCAACCACGATTAATCATCCAACTGCGTAACTGACCTAACAACCAACTCAATATAACGCCTACAGCCAAACCACCCAAAGCCACTATAAGAAAAGTTACACTCGCATCTACTATAGAGAAAACACCTGTAATTGCAGCAGCTAAGGCAAACTTAAAGGTAACAAGGCCAGATGCATCATTCATTAATGACTCGCCTTGTAACAATCGCATTAATGGTATTGGTAACTTGCCTCTGGTTACCGCAGATACAGCCACTGCATCGGTAGGTGAAAGCATTGCAGCTAAGGCAAAAGCAGCAGCTAATGAGATGGTAGGAATTAAAAAATGAATAAAATAGCCAGCAATAATCACTGTAAAAAGCACTAAGCCTACAGCTAATAGAAAAATGGGGCCTTTATACTTCCATAAATCTCGTTTGGGTACTTGCCAACCATCAGAAAATAGCAAAGGTGGTAAAAATAGCATTAAAAAAAGCTCAGGTTCAAACTCAACATGAACCCCTAAAGCTGGCCATGCCACAATAGTACCTAGAACTATTTGTAAAATAGGAACAGGGATAAAGGGTAATAAACGGCTACCTAATTGAGAAATCCCGACTAACATCAACAAAGTGAGTACCATATAAGCACTCTGCATAATCAATAACTCCTTTTCTCAATATAGTTAATTTCTCAATTAGGTCCTTCTGCTATTTTACATAGCGAGTTGGATCTGTAACACCAGACTGTTTAAAACCTTCCGCTCTTAAGCGACAACTATCACACTTACCACAAGCATATCCATGTTCATCAGCCTGATAACAAGAGATCGTCAGAGCATAATCTACACCACAAGCTATACCACGCTGAATAATTTGTGCTTTTGATAAATTCTGTAAAGGTGCTTGAATACGAAATGACTTGCCTTCCACTCCAGCTTTAGTGGCTAAATTAGCCATTTTCTCAAAAGCAGCAATATACTCTGGACGACAATCAGGATAACCTGAATAATCAATTGCATTCACACCAATAAAAATATCCTGTGCTTCGGTCACTTCGGCTAAACCTAATGCTAAGGATAAAAACACCGTATTACGTGCAGGCACATAAGTAATAGGAATGCCTTCACAAGGAGATTCTGGCACATCAATTGATTCATCCGTTAACGCTGAACCACCGATGTCACCTAATCCTAACTTTATAACCTTATGAGAAGTAGCGCCTAGTTGTTTAGAGACCTGTTCTGCTGCATTAAGTTCCGCTCTATGGCGTTGTCCATAATCAAAACTAATCGTATGACATTGGTAACCTTCTGCTTTTGCTATGGCTAAAACAGTGGCTGAATCCAAACCACCTGATAATAAAATAATCGCTTTTTTAATTGAACTTGAAGTAGACATATTAGTGACCCGGCTCATCATTCCAAAGAATCTTATGTAACTGTAATTGAAAACGTACAGGTAAATTATCAGCAATAATCCAATCAGCTAGTTGCTGTGGTTTTACTTGTTGAAAACTGGGTGAAAACAGAACCTCATCCACCCGATTAGACAAATCATATTGAATCAATTTTGTTTTTGCCCAATCGTAATCATCTCTCGAACAAATCACAAACTTAATCTGATCATTTTTCGTAAGATAATTAATATTCTCATATAGATTACGTTCTACCTCTTGAGAATCAGGTGTTTTTAAATCTACTACCCGACTCACTCGAATATCCGTTGCTGAAATATCTAATGCACCACTCGTTTCTAAAGAAACTTGATAACCTGCATCGCATAATTGCTTAAGTAACATAATACAATTTGGTTGGGCTAAAGGCTCACCACCTGTCACACAGACATATTGTGGATTATAAGAAGCTACTTTTTCCATAATAGCTGTTAGCTCAACCAACTCTCCCCCCTTAAATGCATAAGTAGTATCACAATACTGACAACGCAGGGGACAACCTGTTAAACGAATAAAAACAGTTGGTAAACCAATAGAACGAGATTCACCTTGTAATGAATAAAAAATCTCTGTAATACGTAATTTCATAATAAGCCCCGGTCGTAACAGCGAAACAGGCCATCCGACTCCGATGCAAAAAAACAATAGCTACATTCTCTTAGAGAATATAGCTATACCTAAAAATATAAACAATAATTAATTTACTATTTATAAACTGCGTTTTGCTAAAGTAGCTGCTGAACTATTAGGATACTTTGCAACTAACTGATTAAGTAACTCTTTAGCCTTATCATTATTACCTAATTTCTGTTGTACTGTTGCTAATTTATACATCGCATCAGGTACTTTAGAATGATTAGGATACTGCTGTATCACTTTACTAAAATTAGTACTAGCTCCCTGTGAGTCACCCTGTACTAAATTAACTTCTGCTAGCCAATATTGAGCATTACCTGCATATTGGCTATTTGGAAATTTATTTAAAAAAGCAGTAAATGCCTGTTCAGCTTTTGCATAATCTTTCTTTTGAATCAAACCAAAAGCAGCATTATAATAAATTTTTTCCTGTTCAGGATCTGCAGGTGCATTACTTTGTTTAGCTGGTGGTGTTAATGGCTGATTAGCATCTATTGCTTTACTATTATCACTACTAGCTGGTTTTGCTGGCTGGCTATTAGCATTCGATAAACGTTTATCTAAATCCTGATAGCGATCCAAACTTTCTTGTTGCAATTGCTTAATTAACAGTTGCTGTTCTTCTACAGTACCTTGCAACTGATTAATCTGATTCTGCATTTGCTGTAACTGCATAAATACTTGTGCTTGACCTGACAGAGCAGAAGAATTGGAATTATTCTGTCCTGCTGTCTGTCCCAAAGTTAATAACGGGAAACCACATAATGCAAGTACGCTTAATTGCCAAATCCTCAATCTCATTAGTCACTATCCTTTATTGAAATATTAACTCAACACGGCGATTTTTAGCCCATGCAGCTTCATCATGTCCGCTCACTGCTGGACGCTCTTTACCGTAAGAAACTACTTCTAACTGTGAAGGAGAAACACCTTGCATAGTTAAATAACGTTTTACTGCATTACCACGACGCTCACCTAATGCCATATTATACTCACGAGTACCACGTTCATCAGTATGACCTTGTAATACAACATGTTTACCATTTTGCATTAAGTCATGGGCATGTACATCTAAAGCGCGCATTGAATCTGGTTGTAAATCTGAACTATCATAATTGAAATAGAAGGTAGTAATCGCTCTTAAGGCAGCTACTTCTTCCGCACTCATACCATTAAAACCGCTAGTATCACCAGTACCAACACCTACCCCTGCATTAGAATCATAGCCTGAGTTACCATCAGTTGAACCTGAGGTATCATTATTTTTATTAGAAGAACAACCTACAACAAAGGCCATTATTAGTGCACAAATAGCAAACTTAGTAATTTTCATTTGATCAAAACTCCAAAATTAATATTCATTAACAAACTTATTCAACTATAACAAAACTCATTTTATAAAAGGTGACCATGAAGGCTCACGTATATCTCCATTATCAATTGGTAGCTCAATGCGAACGCGTCCATTAATAGAGGCCAACATCAAAACGCCTTTACCTTGTTTACGTGTTGCATAGATTACCATTGTTCCATTTGGTGCAATAGTAGGTGACTCATCTAAATTAGTATTAGATAGAATACTAACTCTATTGGTTACTAAATTTTGTGTGGCAATCACAAAGTTACGATAACCGTCTTGGCGATGTACCATCACTAACATACCATCATCAGCAGATAACTTAGGATTAGCATTATAGTTACCTGTGCTTGTTACTCGCTCTGTACTACCTGTTGCTACATTTATTTTATAAATCTGGGGGCTACCTGAACGGTCAGAAGTAAAATAAATGCTTCTACCATCTTTACTCCAGAAAGGCTCCGTATCAATAGCATTATTATTAGTTAAACGATGTACTAACTTACTATCTAAACGCATAGTATAAATTTCTGGGTTACCATCTTTAGAGGATACAAAAGCTAACCTTTGTCCATCGGGAGACCAAGATGGCGCACTGTTTAAGCCTACATAATTTGTTAATTGGTCACGGGTACCTGTCGCAATATCCTGCATATAAATACGTGGGCGTTTGCTTTCAAAAGAAACATAAACCACTTTCCTATTATCTGGAGAAAAGCGAGGAGAAAGAATAGGTTCTTTTGAATTTAACAAGGTAACTGAATTAGCACCATCATAGTCAGACATTTGTAAAGTATAACTATTATTGCCAGCTGAAGTTACATAAAGTAATTTTGTAGAGAAAGCACCTTTTATAGCTGTTAACTTTTCAAATACTTGATCAGAAACATAATGAGCTAACTTTCTAATTTGATTAGGTGAACCCACAGCAGAACCACTAAAAATTTGCTGTTGTGAGGTAACATTATACAAATAGTATTGTACTTGTATTTTACCCCCCACATTACTTGCATTACCTATTAATAAAAATTGTGCATTAACTGCTGTCCAATCTCTAAAGGCAACTTCATTAGGTCTGTGAGGCGTGCTTAACATATTTTGACGAGGTAATGGTTCAAAAATACCTGAATTATATAAATCATTGCCTACCAAAGTCGCAATATCTGGTGTACCAGAATCACCAAATGGCACCACAGCAATAGAAATAGCTTTATTACTGCCACCATCAATAACAATTGCATCTGCTGCATTAGCAGTGCCCATAAAAGCAATGACATATAAGATGAGAATGTGAATAAACTTTTTCACTGTTATAAACCTTTCGATGTAAAAATGAATTTTCTTTGTCGGTAAAGCTGATTAAATGTATTTGAATCTAATTTCTGTATTTCAGGTATTCTTCCAAGATTTTTAGCGGCATTCACTGCCGAAGTATCAAAGGCTGCATTACCACTACTACGACTAACTGTTACATTGGTAATAGTACCATCAGGTAACATCTGAATCATTAATTCTACGGTAGTACCTGGCACAGGATTACCCAACTCTGTCCAATTCTCTTGTACTAAACGTTTAATTAAATCATCAATACTACCTACTACTTGACTACCTGCTTGATCTCCCTTAGTGGCTGCATGCTCAACTTTATCACCTAGCAGATCTGCTAGTGCAGCCGCCTCTTTATCTTCTTGAGCCTTTCGTGCTGCTGCATCAGCCTTGGCCTTTGCATCTGCTGCAGCTTTCTTTTTGGCTTCAGCATCAGCCTTCGCTTTGTCTGCCTTGGCCTTATCTGCTTTAGCTTTCTCCGTCTTGGCCTTGTCTTCTGCTTGTTTTTTAGCAGCCTCTGCTTTTGCTTTAGCGTCTGCTACTTTTTTTGCATCAGTATCAGCCTTTGCCTTATCTGCCTTCGCTTTATCTTCAGCCTGTTTTTTAGCAGCAGCCTCTGCTTTTGCTTTGGCCTGCTGTTCAGCTATTTTCTTTTGCTCTTCACGTTGTGTTGCTGTTTGATCATCTTTTGATAGAGGAGCTTTAGTTTTTTCTGCTTCACCTGCTATCTTTTCAGATGTTTGAGTGGTAGCAGGGCTTTTTGAAGTTACCTCATATAAAGTAGCTACCATAGTAGGCTTAGCAGCAGAAATATCAGGATGATTCGACCAACCAATAAAAAAGCCAGCTAATACTAGCACATGAACTATCACGGCTAATACTATGGGGATCGTATAGTTTTCTGAAGAAATGAAACGCTTAGCCATTAGGAGACTCTGTTATCAATCCAACATTGCTAACGCCTGCTTGTTGTAAAGCTGACATAGCTGCCATTACTAATCCATAACTCGCTGTTTTATCTCCTCTGATAAATACTTGGCTACCTGCATTACCTGGTGCAGTAATAATTTTAGTCACTTGGCTAGTCATATCTTCCAATGAAATTGCCTTATTACCTGCCCCTGTGTTATCTACTCCTTCACCATAAGAAAGATAATAGGTACTATCTGCTTTCACTGATACAGTAAGAATCTTTTGCTTAGTATCAGAAGGTAATGGTTCACTAGTTACTTTTGGTAAATCAACCTTTACCCCTTGATTCAACATAGGTGCAGTTACCATAAAAATAACTAATAGCACCAACATTACATCAATGTAGGGCACTACATTCATCTCAGCAACAGGTTTACGCTTATTACGTCTAGACACCTTATTATGCCTCTTTAGTCATTAAATGAATGCACTTTACGGTGTAAAATAGCTTGGAACTCTTCTGCAAAAGTTTCATAGCGCCCTAACAAAGTTTCTGATCGTGCTGCAAATCGGTTATAACCTATTACCGCAGGAATAGCAGCAAATAAACCAATCGCTGTGGCAATCAATGCTTCCGCAATACCTGGTGCAACCGTAGAAAGTGTTGCTTGCTGTACATTCGCTAATCCCATAAAGGCGTGCATAATACCCCAAACAGTACCAAACAAACCCACATAAGGGCTAGTTGAGCCAACGGTTGCCAAGAACGGTAAGTGGTTTTGTAATTTCTCTTCTTCTCTTGCAATAGCTACTCGCATTGCTCGTTGAGTACCTACCGTAATTGCATCTGGCTCCATACCTGGTAATTGGCTTAGGCGAGAGAACTCTTTAAAACCTGATTTAAATATTTGCTCAACCCCACAATCGGGATCTGGATCAGCAGTGACTTGACGATAAAGTTTTGAAAGATCCATACCAGACCAAAACTGATCTTCAAATTCATCTAAGCCTTTTTTAGCTGTATTCATTACCCTACTACGTTGGAAAATAATAATCCATGACATTATTGAAGACGCTAATAATGCCAACATAATTAATTGTACAACCCAAGTTGCTTGGGTAACTAAACCCCACACAGACATATCATGAACAGTTGGCTGCACGGTTATCTCCTACACTTATTCAATAATTAATTTAAGAATTTATCTACAAAACCAGCAGGCAAAGGTTTACTTTTAAAAAGAACTTTGTCGATTAAAGTAAGCCTAATATCCCCCTCACAAAGTAATACATTATCTCCATTTTCAAGTTTCCTATAAACTTGTTGGAAAAATATAAAACTTGCTCTTCTTACTTCCTTAATAGTAGCTGTTACTAACAATTCATCATCTAACCTACCAGGTGCTACATAACGCAATGAGGCAGAATGCACAACAAACAATAAATCCTCTTTTGCTAATTCGTGTTGAGAATATCCAAAGCTACGCAACCACTCAGTGCGCACTCGTTCCATAAACTTTAAATAATTGCTATGGTAAATGACGCCTCCTGCATCTGTATCCTCATAATAAACACGATATATCTGACTAAAAACTGGATTATTATTGTCGCTTTGCATTTTTTTAAAACCGTACTATTAGTAATGAATAAAAATAAATTATTAGAACGCTATTTTACTCATTAAATAGATCAGGAGTAGAGGATTCAACCATTTTCTTAGGAATATTTAAACCAAAATGTAAATAAGCATGTCGAGTGACCATCCGACCACGGGGAGTACGCATGATAAATCCTTGCTGAATCAAATAAGGCTCTAATACATCTTCAATGGTATTACGCTCCTCGCTAATTGCTGCCGCCAAGTTATCTAAGCCAACAGGTCCACCATCAAACTTATCAATCATGGTTAGCATTAATCGTCTGTCTAAATGATCAAAACCACGCTCATCCACATCAAGCATATTAAGTGCTTGATCTGCCATATATTTTGTAATAATTCCTTGCCCTTTAACTTGGGCATAATCACGTACCCGACGTAAAATTCTGTTGGCTATGCGAGGGGTTCCTCTAGAACGTCTGGCAATCTCATGAGAGCCTTCTGGTTCAATAGGTATACCTAGAATCTTGGCAGAACGAGTCACAATCGTAGCCAGATCAGCAATATCATAAAACTCTAGACGCTGCACAATACCGAACCTATCCCTTAAAGGATTAGTTAACATCCCTGCTCTTGTGGTAGCACCTACCAAGGTAAAAGGCGGTAAATCTAACTTAATGGAGCGTGCCGCAGGCCCTTCACCTATCATAATATCTAATTGAAAATCTTCCATGGCAGGATACAGTACTTCTTCCACTACAGGTGAAAGTCGATGGATCTCATCCACGAATAGCACATCACCAGGCTCTAAATTGGTTAATAAAGCAGCTAAATCACCTGCTTTTTCCAATACAGGACCAGAAGTACTTTTAACAGAAACGCCCATTTCATTAGCAATAATATTCGCTAAGGTGGTTTTCCCTAACCCTGGAGGGCCAAAAATTAAAGTATGATCTAAAGACTCTTGTCTGCCTCTTGCAGCCTTAATAAACAACTCCATTTGCTCACGTACTACTTTTTGACCAATATAATCCGATAATGTAAGTGGACGAATTGCACGGTCTTGTTGATCTTCACGATCTCGAGCACCAGCGGCCAATATACGATCAGGCTCTATCATAACTAACCTTTACCTTTTAATGCTCGACGAATTAATTCTTCGCTAGTTAACTCATCCTTATTTTCTACTGCTGCTACAGCACGGCTTGCTTCCTGTGGTTTATAACCTAATGCAATTAAAGCACTCACCGCATCCATTTCAGCATTGGATGCTGGATTAGTCATCGCCACTTCGGCAGATAATGGAGTAGCAGCTTCTGTACCACCTTCCCAAGCCTTAAAGCGATCTCTTAACTCTATCAACAATCGTTCTGCGGTTTTCTTACCAACCCCTGGTACTTTTACAAGGGCTGCAGTATTTTGTTGGCGAACAGTCTCTATCATTTCATTAACAGATAATGTAGACATAAGCGCTAATGCTAACTTAGGTCCAACACCATTAAGCCTGATTAACTCACGAAATAGCTCACGCTCTTTCTTTTCATAAAAGCCATATAATAAATGAGCATCTTCACGCACAACTTGGTGGATATGTAATATCACTTTTTCATCAATAGCAGGTAATTGATAATAGGTACTCATTGGCACTTCAACTGCGTAACCAACACCATTAACATCAATTAACAAATGTGGCGGTTGCTTTTCTGCCAAAATGCCATGTAAACGACCTATCAAAATAAACCTCTTTTATTACCACTACTAAAAATCAATAAGATCAGATATATCAGTAATATCTATATCTGGATTACCCATACAATCAGGACATAATTCATCATCATAATAGTCTCCACCTTTTGCATAATTATTACAACTAGGCATTCTACAAATGTAGACTATTTTTGAGCAAAAAGAACACTGGCATTTATCTCGACGTAAGGTATTTTCTTCTAAGACTTTAGGAACCATTTGCTTAAGACAAAAAGGACACTTTCCTTTAGGTTTAGCATTTATCATATGCCCCTACTCCTTTTTTATTTTCTTATAGTGTTAAGCGTAATCGACCACGTCTTCTTTTAGCTTTCTCTAATCCTAATGGAATCAAAGTTTGTCGATGGTGAGCATGGCATAAAGCAATGGCCAAAGCATCAGAAGCATCCACCTGCGGGCGCTTTTCTAATTTCAGTAAGTACATTACCATTAACATTACTTGTTCTTTATCAGCAGCACCAGAGCCAGTCACTGTTTTCTTAACTTGCCGTGCACTATATTCAGCAATATCTAAGCCCTCTTCAGCGCCTGCCACAATGGCAGCCCCTCGGGCTTGACCTAACTTAAGCGCTGAATCAGCACTTTTAGCCATAAATACTTGCTCAATACCCATGGTAGTTGGTTGGTATGTTTGAATTACCTCACGTACACCACGGAATATGGTTTGTAACTTATCAGCTAGATTTCCTTCAGGGGTACGAATACAACCAGAAGCAATATACTCTGTCTTCTGCCCAATCTCCCTAATAACCCCAAAGCCAGTAATGCGTGACCCAGGGTCGATCCCTAAAATAATTGTCACGCTGCTACCTCTCTATCTTTCTTTATAGAACTGTTGCTATACGGTTTTAGACGAGGAGGATGGCTGAAGACAGTACAACTAGTACGACAAAGCCATTCAACGACGTATAAAAATGTAGGGCAATAGCTATACAACAATTAGTCGCCCAATTGCTCCATAATTTCATCTGCAATATTGGCATTAGAATAAACATTTTGCACATCATCTAAATCTTCTAATGCATCAATTAATCGCATAATCTTTTGTGCAGAATCTACATCTGTTAAATCAGCTTCTGTGGTAGCGATCATTGCCACCTCTGCATTAGCTGGAGTATAACCTGCTTCAACCAATGCTTCTTTAACAGCAATAAAGTCTTGGAAGGTAGTAAATACATCTACCGAACCATCATCATTAGTCACCACATCATCAGCACCAGCCTCTAATGCAACATCTAATAATTTCTCTTCATCTACACCTGACTCGTAGGAGATTTGACCTTTACGCTCAAATAAATAAGCTACCGAACCATCAGTGCCTAAATTACCACCTGCTTTACTAAAAGCATGGCGCACTTCTGCTGCAGTACGATTACGATTATCCGTCATAGCTTCAACAAAAATAGCTACCCCATTAGGACCATAGCCCTCATAGGTTAACTCTTCCATGTTTTCAGCATCGTTAGTACCAGCACCACGCGCAATTGCACGGTCAATGGTATCCCGCGTCATATTCACAGCTAATGCTTTATCAACTGCTAAACGAAGACGTGGATTATCAGCAGGAACACCACCACCTTGGCTGGCAGCTACTGTCAACTCTCGAATGACCTTGGTAAAAATTTTACCGCGTTTAGCGTCTTGGCGACCCTTGCGGTGTTTAATGTTGGCCCATTTGGAATGTCCAGCCATACATAACTCCGTGTTTTTATCTGTTTAAAAATTAATGTGGTACTAAAATAGTACCACAAATTAAAGCTTAGTTAGTTTGCCCTTCAGGCTTTGGTTGCTCACGTAAGCGAATATGTAACTCACGTAATGCTTTAGCATCTACTAAACCAGGTGCATCAGTCATCAAGTCCGCTGCACTTTGTGTTTTAGGGAATGCTATCACTTCACGAATTGAACTAGAGTCAGTCATTAACATTACTAAACGATCTAGACCGAATGCCAAACCACCATGTGGAGGTGCGCCATATTTTAATGCATCTAATAAGAAGCCAAATTTCTCTTGCTGCTCTTCTTCACTAATGCCTAGTACACGGAATACAGATTGTTGCATTTCCTTATTATGGATACGAATAGAACCACCACCTAGTTCAACACCATTTAGCACCATATCATAAGCTCTAGACAGTGCAGCTAAAGGATTAGCTTCTAACTCTTCGGCGCTGCAACTTGGTGCAGTAAATGGATGGTGTAATGCACTAACACTACCATCATCATTTTCTTCAAACATTGGGAAATCGATAACCCACATTGGCGCCCATTTACAAGTTAACAGCTCCAAATCATCACCTAAACGAACACGTAAAGCACCTAAAGCATCACTTACAATTTTTGCTTTATCTGCACCAAAGAACACAATATCACCATCAACCGCCCCAACACGATCTAAGATATTGTTTAAGTTCTCTATTGGAATATTCTTAACAATAGGTGATTGCAAACCTTCAACACCTTTCGCGCGCTCATTAACTTTAATATAAGCTAAGCCTTTTGCACCATAGATACCTACAAACTTAGTATACTCATCAATACGACTACGAGGCATACTAGCACCACCGGGTACACGTAATGCAGTAACCCGTGCTTTAGGATCATTGGCTGGGCCAGCAAATACTTTAAACTCTACATCCTTTAACTGATCAGCAACATCTACTAACTCTAAAGGATTACGTAAATCTGGCTTATCTGAACCATAGCGACGCATAGCTTCTGCATAAGTCATCCGTGGTAATTCAGCGAACTCTACACTTAATACTTCTTTAAAGAGTTTACGAACCATGCCCTCAGTAATTTGCATGATATCATTTTCATCTAAGAAGCTAGTTTCGATATCAATTTGCGTAAATTCTGGCTGACGGTCAGCACGTAAATCTTCATCACGGAAACACTTAGCCACTTGGTAATAACGATCAAAACCTGCCACCATCAATAATTGTTTAAATAACTGTGGTGATTGAGGTAATGCAAAGAAATGCCCTTGATGCGTACGGCTAGGAACCAAATAATCACGTGCCCCTTCTGGCGTAGCACGAGTTAAAATAGGGGTTTCGATATCTAAGAAACCATGTTCATCTAAATAACGACGAATACTAGAAGTAATACTAGCACGTAGTTTTAATTTATTAGCCATTTCTGGACGACGTAAATCTAAGAAACGATAACGTAAACGTGTTTCTTCACTTACTTCTGAATAGTCATCTAAGACAAATGGAGGTGTTTCAGCCGCATTAAGAACTTCTAGCTCATAACCTAAAATTTCAATTTCACCTGAAGCAAGATTAGCATTCACAGTCCCGGCTGGACGTGGGCGTACTTTACCAGTTACTTTAACTACATATTCATTACGTACACGGTCAGCCTTAGCAAAAGTCTCTTCACGATCAGGATCAAACACTACCTGAGCTAGACCTTCACGGTCACGCACGTCAAAGAAAATCACCCCACCATGATCACGGCGACGGTGAACCCAACCACAAATAGTAACTTCTTGGCCATCTAAACTCTTATTTAATTGCCCGCAATAGTGACTGCGCATCATAAGTCTTCGCTTCTCTTTAATTAACTATAGATTCTAATATGTTGATTACCTGAGAATAATCACTCAAATAATAATATCCTGTTGTTATCACTTATTTTACAGCATAAAATCTGCTAAAAATGATAACTTATACTAAAAATAATTATAAATGAGTAATTATATACCTTTTTATGGTCAGGATTATAGACCTTACTATGAAAACTCATTACCCAACTATCTTATTAGGTAAATCTATTTGCTTATTCATACTAAAAACTTATTATAATAAGCAAGTTTGAAAGGAAATTTTATATGAGTCCTATTACTCATTTTTTAGTCGGCTGGGCTTGTTTTGAACCTAGTCTAAAAAATAACCGTGATAAAGCAATAGTTTGTTTAGCAGGATTAGTTCCTGATCTAGATGGTATAGGTATTGTTATTGACTTTATTACTCGCTTGACTGGACTACCAGAAACCAACTTTTATCAGAGTTGGCATCGACTCTATGGGCATGGCATCGCAGCCGCCATTTTCTTTACGTTATTAGCTTCCGCTATTGGTATTGATAAAATTCGTGTTGCCATCTTTACCTTTCTTAATGTTCATCTTCATTTTCTTTGTGACTTAGTGGGTTCTAGGGGGAGTACAGTTGATGACTTGTGGGGGCTCTATTACTTAGGGCCATTTGATACAAATTATCAAATAATTTGGCAAAACCAATGGCAATTAGTTAGCTGGCAAAATACCACTATTACGATTATTGCTATGCTTATTACCTTAGAAAGAGCTAGTCGAAAAGGTTATTCACTGATAAGTCTGATATCTAAAGGTACAGATAAAATAGTTATTGAAGTTTTACGAAAATGGCGATATCAACTATTTAACCAAAAGTTTGAATAATTTTTTTTAACCAATAAGAGATTGGGCAGTATTTTTACTGCCCATTTACACAACCTATTTCACATACGTTAACCAATGCTCATACTTCGCCTCTTTACCATTTACAATATTAAAGAAACGTTGCTGAATTTCTTCAGTAATTGGTCCTCTAGAACCTTGACCTAGTTGTCGTTGATCTAATTCTCGAATAGGTGTCACTTCTGCTGCTGTACCTGTAAAGAAAGCTTCATCAGCACAGTAAACTTCATCACGAGTGATACGTTTTTCAATGACTTCTAATCCCATATCACGTGCAATAGTCATTACTGTATCACGAGTAATACCCTCCAACGCCACGGTTGCATCTGGCGTATAAAGCTTACCATTGCGTACAATAAAAATATTCTCACCAGAACCTTCTGCTACATAACCACTAGCATCTAATAATAAAGCTTCATCATAACCATCACTGGTTGCTTCCGTGTTAGCCATAATTGAATTTAAATAGTTACCATTAGCTTTGGCTTTACACATAGTGATATTAACATGATGACGAGTAAAAGAACTGGTTTTAATACGAATGCCTTTTTGCATTCCCTCTTCACCTAAATAAGCCCCCCAAGCCCAAGCTGCCACAATAACATTGACATCATTAACTGCTGGGGCAACACCTAGTTTTTCTGAACCATAAAAAGCCATTGGACGGAAGTAACAAGATTGCAGCTTATTAGCTTTCACCACATCAATATGTGCTTGATTAATAGTTTCTTTATCAAATGGCAATTTCATTCTGACAATATGAGCAGAATTAAAAAAACGATTAGTATGATCTTGCAAACGAAAAATCGCTGGCCCTTTAGCCGTTTCATAAGCACGCACGCCCTCAAAAACACCCATACCATAATGTAATGTATGAGTAAGTACATGTGTTTGCGCATCACGCCAGTCTACTAATTTATTGTTATACCAGATAAACCCATCTCTATCTGCCATTGACATGTTATTGTTCTCCTAGTAATAAAATAATAAGAATATATTTCTATTAGAGATTATTAAACGAAATAGTTCTATAAAACAACTCAATATTAATAACAAGTTTCATATAAAGAAAGCATTTCCTTATAATCGACTAATCAAATAATCTATAAAACATTGCACTTTAGCGGGTAATAATCGCGTTTCAGTCACTACATAAACAGGTGATGGTGCTAATTTCCACTCAGGTAATATTTGTTTTAAATTTCCAACTAACAAATCCGCTCTTACAATCTCTTCTGCTAACAATGCAATACCCATATTTAGAGTAGCTAATTTACAGGACATCCCAACACTATTTAAGGCAAATCGCCCACCTACTCTCACTTCAACTTTTTCTTGTTTACGTTGCAATACCCAAATATGACTATTTGTTTTTGCTGTCATGCAAATACAATCATGTAAGCTTAACTCTTGAGGGTGCACAGGCTCACCTGCCTGTTCTAGATATTGAGGAGAAGCATATAAACCCATAGGTAAACTAGCCACTTGTCGTGCAATTAAATTTGAGTCTGGTAAATGGCCTATTCGAATAGCCATATCTAAAGGCTCAGAAACTAGATCAGCCCGTCTAGGCGTTAATTCAAAATCAAAACTTATTTCAGGATACTCATTAGCAAAATCCACAATAATGGGAACTAAATAATTAGAAGTAAAATCAGTAGGAAGCGAAACTCTTAATTTTCCACTAGGCTTTTCAATCATATCCGTTAATTGTTCATGGGCAGATTGCACATCTGAAATAATAACTTTACATCGTTCAAAATAGTTACGACCAGCCTCAGTCAACTCTACTTTACGAGTCGTACGATGTAATAAACGTAACCCAATATCTTTTTCTAGTGCTGCTATTTTTCGTGATAACGTTGAATTGGGCATTCCTAATACTTCAGCTGCCCGCCGAAACCCTTTAGCCTTAACCACTTCAACAAACAATCCGATATTTGCTAGTCGTTCCAATTTACTGCTCCATATATGGATCAATTATTTCTATTTTAGCTTATTTATTCCAATTTAAAAATAAAATAGAGTATAGACTACAAACATTAGGAGAATAATATTATGAATTCATTATTTAGTACTGTAAAAATAGGATCTTATAATCTAAAAAATAGATTTGTAATGGCTCCTATGACTCGCTCTCGCGCAGATAATAACGGTGTTCCCACTGATTTAGTAGCTACCTATTACGCGCAAAGATCATCTGCAGGCCTCATTATTACAGAATGCGTCTTCCCCTCCCCCATGGGCAAAGGTTATGTGCGTAGCCCCGGCATTTGTAATGAACAACAAGTAACCGCTTGGAAAAAAGTGACCGAAGCTGTTCATAAGAAAGGCGGTCTTATATTTATGCAAATTAATCATTGCGGTCGTATTTCACACCCTTCAATGCTACCCAATAATGCGACCCCTGTTGCGCCATCTGCTATCAAGCCTGCTGGACAAAGTTGGACAGAAATAGGTCTACAAGACTTTGTAACACCACATCAGTTAACAGAAGCAGAAGTTAAACAAGTCATTAATGAATATCGTCAAGCCACAACGTTAGCATTACAAGCAGGTTTTGATGGGGTTGAATTACATGCTGCCTCAGGCTACTTAGCAGAACAATTCTTATCATCAGGTAGTAACCAACGCCAAGATAACTATGGTGGCTCTGTAGAAAATCGTTGTCGCTTTGTAATAGAAACGTTACAAGCGATGATTGCAGAAGCTGGCAGTGATCGTGTAGGTATAAAAATATCACCAGAAATGAATTTCAATGATATTACTGATGCTAATCCTCAAGAAACATATACCTGCCTAGTTAAACAAATTAATAAGCTTAATCTTGCTTACTTACATGTAGCACTATTTGGTACGCCTGTTGATTACCATAGTTTATTACATCCATTATTTGATAGTGCTTATTTAATCGGTTCTGGTTTAACGAAAGAAACTGCTGAAAATTATATTGCTACTAACAAAGCGGACGCTGTGGTATTTGGTAGTGCTTTCTTAGCAAACCCTGATTTACCAGAACGTTTCAAACAGAACGCTACGTTAAACACACCTGATAGAGATACATTCTATAGTCCAGGTGCTGAAGGATATACTGACTATCCAACATTAGGATAAACATTATTAAGGATTCATTACTTTTATTAAAGATAATGAATCCTTCCACTAAATTAAGATAAAGGCATGGGATTATCTAATAATCGTTGATAGATCAAATAATCCTCCTCACTAAAACAACAAAAAACTACACAGTGTAATGTTTCATTATTTTTTAAAAACTCTTTAACAGTGGTCACTGCAATTTCCGCTGCCTGTGATTTTGGATAATGATAAACACCCGTGCTAATACAAGGAAAAGCTATACTTGCTACCTTATTATCTAAAGCTAACTGTAGGCTATTTCTATAACAGCTTGCCAATAACTCAGCTTCATTATGATGCCCATCATGCCATACTGGCCCCACTGTATGAATAATATATTTAGCTAATAAGTTATAACCTTTAGTTATTTTAGCTTGCCCTGTTTTACAGCCACCTAATAAACGGCACTCATGTAATAGCTCTTTACCAGCTGCTCTGTGGATAGCACCATCTACTCCACTGCCACCTAATAAAGAACTATTGGCTGCATTGACGATAGCATCAACTTGTAAAGTAGTAATATCATCTTGAATAGCAGTTAATTTCACTGTCATACCTTTTTACTCTCAACAAAATTTAGTGCTACAGAGTTAATACAATAACGTAATCCTGTTGGTGGAGGGCCATCTGGAAATACATGACCTAAATGAGATTGGCATTGGCTACAAACCACTTCAACACGATGCATATGATGGCTTAAATCTTCTCTTTCCTCTACAGCATTGGGTCTAATAGGCTGATAGAAACTTGGCCAACCACAGCCTGCTTCAAATTGAGTACTTGTTTCAAATAAAGGGCTATCACAAGCAACACAATGATAAACACCAGGATTTGCTGGTACTTTAAAATATTTACCAGAAAATGGATGTTCTGTACCCTGCAAACGACATACATAAAACTGTTCAGGTGTTAATTGTGCTTGCCACTCTTCTAAAGTTTTTGGTTTTTTAGTCATAAGGTTTATAATTCCATAATCAGTAACATAGTAAAATTATCAAGTATTAATGATATTCTGAAAACTTATTTTATAAAACTTAACTTATGTCTAGTCGTTCTCTAAAAACTCCTTGTGTTGGTCTTTGCTCTACGGTGTATGGTGACGCTGTTTGTCGTGGCTGTAAACGTTATGATTATGAGATAATTGATTGGAACACTTATAATGAAGAACAACAGCAAGCTGTGTGGCTTCGTTTAGAAAATTTACTTGAACAAGTAATGATTGATAAATTAATTGTTACAGATAAACAACTATTAAAAGAAAAACTAATAAAACATAATATTCGTTTTCGCCCGAATCAATCTAGCTACTATTGGGCTTATCAACTCTTACTAAAAGGTTCTCGCTTAATTAAAAATATTGAAGCGTATGGTATTGAGCTTTTACCTCCTTATAATCAAAAACCTTTATGGGAGTTACGTGAGCAAATTGACATAGATTTTTTTGCCATTTCAGAAAATAACTATCCTCAATCCTAAATTACATTTAGCAATTTTTTATAATTTTACTAAAACACTTTAGCTAAATAGTTTAAACTCTCTCTTTTTACACCGCTGTTTTAGGAAGGAACTATGTTAGAAAAATATGTTAAAAATATCCTAACGGCGCCTGTGTATGATGTCGCAATAGAAACACCATTACAGCCAGCCCTTAGTTTATCTGAAGAATTAGGTAATACCGTACTATTAAAAAGAGAAGATTTACAACCTGTATTCTCTTTTAAAATTCGTGGTGCATATAATAAAATTATTCGTCTTAGTGATGAAGAAAAAGCCATTGGTGTTATTACAGCCTCGGCTGGTAACCATGCACAAGGTGTAGCTATTTCCGCTAAAAAACTAGGGATTAAAGCAATTATTGTAATGCCTAAAACAACCCCAGAAATTAAAGTACTGGCAGTTAAATCGCATGGTGCAAGAGTTGTTTTACATGGTGATGCCTTTCCAGAAGCATTAGCTCATGCTCTAAAGCTAGTAGAAGAAAAAGGCTTCACATTTATTCACCCCTATGATGACCCAGACACTATCGCAGGCCAAGGAACCATTGCTATGGAAATCCTGCGCCAACATAATGCACCTTTAGATGCTATTTTCGTGCCTGTTGGTGGTGGTGGCTTAATTGCTGGGGTGGCTGCCTATATAAAATACTTACGCCCTGAAATTAAAGTAATTGGTGTTGAACCAACTGACTCTAACTGCTTACAAGCAGCTATGAAAGCAGGTAAACGCGTTACCTTAAACCAAGTAGGCTTATTTGCTGATGGCGTAGCTGTTACTCAAATTGGTGAAGAAACCTTTAAAATCTGTAAGAAATATATTGATGATGTTATTACAGTAACGACAGATGAAATCTGTGCTGCCTTAAAAGATATTTATGATAATACTCGTTCAATTACGGAACCTTCTGGTGCATTAGGTGTAGCAGGTATTAAAAAATACTGTGCAGATACAGGTGTCAAAGGTCAAACATTAGTAGCCATTGATTCAGGTGCCAATATTAACTTTGATCGTTTACGCTATGTAGCAGAACGAGCTGAAATTGGTGAGAAACGTGAAGCTATTATTGCTGTTACCATTCCAGAAGAATCTGGTAGTTTTAAGAAGTTCTGTGAAGCATTAGGAAAACGCCAAATTACTGAGTTTAATTACCGCTATAGTAACAGTAAAGAAGCTCATATATTTGTGGGCGTGCAAACTCATCCAGAAAATGACCCTCGTGATGTATTGGTCTCTTCACTACAAGAAAAAGGCTTCCCAGTAATCGATTTAACGGATAACGAATTAGCTAAATTACATATTCGCCATTTAGTAGGTGGTCGCAATAAGGCCATTGATAATGAGCATGTATTTCGCTTCGAATTTCCAGAGCGCCCAGGTGCGTTATTTAACTTCTTAAATAAGCTAGGTGGCCGTTGGAATATTAGTATGTTCCATTATCGTAATCATGGCGCAGCAGAAGGCCGTATTTTTGCAGGTTTACAAGTTCCCACAGCTGAAATGAAGCAGTTTAAAGAGGCATTAGATACTATTGGTTATCCTTATTGGGATGAAACTAATAACGATGCCTATAAACTATTTTTATCCTAATTAATTCATAACTAGAAAGTAGCTTTCACTGGCTACTTTCTAATCATTTATTTGCTAGCAAGCTTTTGAATAATAGGGCATTCTGGACGCTCATCGCCATGACAATGGCAAACTAAATGGCGCAGCGTATTTGCCATCTCTTGTAAGCTTCTCGCTTTTTTTTCTAAATCATCAATATGTTGCTGTGTCAGTCGTTTAACATCCTCACTAGCTCTATTTTTATCACGCCATAAGGCTAATAACTCTTGAATTTCAGCCACTGAAAAACCTAAGTCTCTAGCTCTACGTATAAAATGCAACGTTTGAACATCATTTTCAGCATAAGTACGATAGCCTGCCTCTGTACGCTGAACAGTATTCAATAAACCTACTGTTTCATAATAACGAATCATTTTGGCCGAAACACCAGTATCTTTGGCTACCTGCCCTATATTCATAACCATTATAAATACTCCTATAACAAAAACACTTGACCTTACCATAATGGTAATCTTTAAAATAACTCTAACATTTTTATCGATGGAGAGTAAATCATGACATTTGCTATTAAATTTTATATACCCGATATGACATGTAATCATTGTGTTAAAACACTGACTTCAGCCATACAAGATAAGGATCAAAATGCACAACTAGAGATAGATTTAGCTAAGCATGAATTAACTATTCAAGGAACTAGCAATCCATCCCTTATTGAAGAAATTATCAAAGAAGCAGGCTTTACCCCACAGCAAATATAAGACTCTTCTTTAGTCTTACATAGCTAAAACTACTAAAATGTTACTATCAATTTAAGCAAGTACTTTATGAGTGAGTTATGAACCAGCAAAAGTTATCTAACATCGATCAAATTGACCTCAATATTCAAGGCATGAGTTGTGCTGCTTGTGTAGGTCGTGTTGAAAGGGCTTTAAAGAAAGTTGATGGCGTAGCTGAGGCAAATGTTAATTTAGCCACTCATAAAGCACATATTACTCTCGCTAAACCTTTAGCTGATGAGTTATTAACCGCTGCTGTTAGCAAAGCTGGTTATGAAGCGCAAGTTATTAAAGAAGATCAACCTGTCATTGATGATAGCCAGCAAGAACAACAAGATATTGATAAACTTAAGTTTGCTTTATTAATTGCTGTTGTTCTCACAGTACCTGTTTTTTTATTGGAAATGGGAGGACACATTTCCTCTACAGTACATCACTTTGTACTCAATACTATTGGTGAACAAAATAGTTGGTATAGCCAATGGTTTCTAACAACACTTGTGATGCTTATTCCTGGCTTTAATTTTTATAAAAAAGGTATCCCTGCTTTACTGCGTTTAGCACCTGATATGAACTCCCTAGTGGCTGTAGGCACACTGGCTGCTTACTGTTATTCAGTAATCGCTACCTTTACGCCTCAATTACTACCGAAAGGAACAGTACATGTTTACTATGAAGCTGCCGCTGTTATTATTACCCTTATCCTTATCGGACGCCTACTAGAAGCAAAAGCCAAAGGACGTACATCACAAGCAATTAAACGATTAGTACAATTACAAGTGAGTCATGCACGAGTACACCGCGATAATCAACTAATAGAAATCCCCATTGAACAAGTACAAGCAAATGATCTTATTGATATTTTACCTGGTGAGAGAATTCCTGTGGATGGTGTAGTAGTTGAGGGAAATAGCTATATCGATGAATCAATGATTACAGGTGAACCTATTCCTGTAAAAAAACAAATAGATGATCCTGTAGTTGGAAGCACTGTAAACCAGAGAGGTGCTCTAACTATTAAAGCCACTAAAGTGGGTAGCGATACCGTTTTAGCCCAAATTATCCGCATGGTTGAACAAGCACAAGGTTCCAAACTACCTATTCAAGCCATTATTGATAAAGTAACCTTATGGTTTGTGCCTACAGTTATGGCTCTTGCTGTTATCACCTTTATTATTTGGATGATCTTTGCTCAAGAATCAGCACTTAGTTTTGCATTAGTTAATGCTGTAGCAGTGCTTATTGTGGCTTGCCCCTGCGCAATGGGTTTAGCAACACCTGTATCGATCATGGTGGGAACAGGACGAGCAGCAGAAGCTGGTATTCTTATTCGCAAAGGTGAAGCATTACAAATATTACGTGATGTACAAGTAGTTGCATTAGATAAAACTGGTACTTTAACCAAAGGGAAACCTGAATTAACTGATTTTATCTGTATTGAAAATTACGATAAAAATACTGCGCTTTCATTAATGGCCTCTTTAGAAGCTAAATCAGAACATCCTATTGCTGAAGCTATTACTCAATACGCTAAACAATTAAATATTACTTTATTACCTATAGAAGATTTTACTACAGTAACAGGCCAAGGCTTACAAGCCTCTAACCAGCAACAAATGGTAAAAGTAGGTACAGCCTATTTTATGCAACAACAAGGTATTGCTACAGAACATTTTAACGATGATATATTACGCCTTGCAAAAGAAGGTAAAACCCCTTTCTATATGGCAGTAGATAACAAATTAGTAGCTATTGCAGCAGTAGCTGATCCTATTAAAGAAACAACACCTAATGCTATTAAAGCTTTACACCAATTAGGCCTAAAAGTGGCGATGATTACGGGTGATAATCGACACACAGCAGAAGCCATTGCCAAACAGCTAGATATTGATCAAGTTGTAGCAGAAGTATTACCTGATGGCAAAGTAACCGCTATTAAAGAACTTAAAAAGCAAGGTAATCTAGTTTTTGTAGGTGATGGCATTAATGATGCTCCTGCGCTAGCTGAAGCCAATATTGGTATTGCTATTGGTACAGGCACTGATATTGCAATAGAAGCGGCAGACGTAGTATTGATGTCTGGTGATTTAATGGGTGTAGTTAAAGCCATTAGCTTATCAAAAGCAACTATCCGTAATATTTATCAAAATATCTTTTGGGCCTTTGCTTACAATACAGCATTAATTCCTATTGCAATGGGTATTCTGTATCCATTCTTTAGTATATTGCTTTCACCTGCAATTGCAGCAGGTGCAATGGCACTGTCTAGTATATTCGTATTAGGCAATGCTTTAAGATTAAAACGGTTTTCTTTATAAAAATTATAGTTTGCTATATAGCAAAACAATATAAAAGAGGCTTTCTATAAAAGGATAATTAAGAGTAAATTAGACACCTTATTTTTATCAAGTTTAGGTTTAACAAATGCCCCTACGCCATTTAATGCTAATTTTTATAGTTATTTTATCTTGGGGTTTTAGTTTCGTAGCTACTAAATTGGGGTTATTATCTGTACCTCCCCTACTTTTTGGGGCGTTAAGATTTGCTACCCTGATTATTCCTGCATTATTTTTCCCATTACCTAAAATTAAATTTTCTTGGTTAATCATCTATGGAATGGTGATGTGTTTTGGACAATTCACTTTTCTATTCACTGCTATTTATTTTGGTATGCCAGCAGGGCTCGCTTCTTTAGTAATGCAATCACAAGCCTTTTTTACCATTATTATGGGAGCTTTTATATTAAAGGAATTTATTAGACCACAAACTTTATTAGGTTTAGCCATCGCCGTTATTGGTTTGATTATTATAGGTTATGATGCTGGAACTAATGCAACACTTATAGGATTACTATTAACTCTTTGTGCTGGTCTCTCATGGGCAACAGGCAATATCTTAATCAAGAAATTACAGCCAGTGAATACCTTGCACTTAACTATTTGGGGTGGAGTTGTTTCTGTCATTCCCCTAATTGCCTGCTCAATAATATTTGAAGGTGTTACAACGATTAAAGACAGTATTTTAAATATAAACCTTACCACTATACTTTCCGTTCTCTATTTAGGCTTTATTGCTACTTTATTAGCCTATGGGCTATGGGCACAAATGCTGTCACGTTATGCTGCCAGTATTGTTGCACCTTTTTCATTATTAGTGCCAATAATAGGTATGAGTAGTAGCGCATGGTTCTTAAATGAACATCTTACTACCCTTGAAATTATAGGCTCAATTGCTGTAATGATTGGTCTTTGTGTAAATGTATTTGGTTATCGATTATTTTTCTTTTTTAAACGCCCACAATAAAAATGGCGACTATAAAGTCGCCATTTTTTGTAGCTTATGATTTAGGCTATTTTTACATCAATTTTGGCATTTTCGGCCGCTTTAACATAATTAGTCATTTGATCGAAATTTAAATAGCGATAAATCTCTGGAGCCATTGTGTTAATAGTGTCTGCATATTGCATATATTCTTGTACTGTAGGTAATTTACCTAAAGTAGCGGCTACAGAAGCAAGCTCTGCAGAAGATAAATATACATTAGCACCATCGCCTAAACGGTTAGGGAAGTTACGAGTTGAAGTAGAAACTACTGTACTATTAGGTTCAACACGCGCTTGGTTACCCATACATAATGAACAACCAGGAACTTCTGTACGAGCACCTACACGACCAAAGATACTGTAGTAACCTTCTTCAATCAACTGATATTGATCCATTCTAGTTGGTGGCACAATCCATAAACGAGTAGGAATATGCTTAACTTTTTCAAGTAACTTACCAGCGGCACGGAAATGACCAATATTAGTCATACATGAACCAATAAATACTTCATCCACTTTATCACCAGCTACTGTTGATAATAAACGAGCATCATCTGGATCATTAGGAGCACAAAGAATAGGCTCTTTTACATCAGCTAGATCAATTTCAATCACTGCTGCATATTCAGCATCTTTATCGGCTTCTAACAATTCTGGATTAGCTAACCACTCTTCCATTTTCTTAGCACGACGTTCAATAGTACGCGCATCGCCATAACCTTGATCAATCATCCAACGCAATAAAGTGATGTTAGATTTTAGGTATTCAGCAATCGCTGATTCTGGAAGTTTAATAGTACAACCAGCCGCAGAACGTTCAGCAGAAGCATCAGAAAGCTCAAATGCTTGCTCAACTGTTAAGTGGTCTAAACCTTCAATTTCTAAGATACGACCAGAGAAAATATTTTTCTTACCTTTCTTCTCAACAGTTAATAAACCTTGTTGAATTGCATAGTAAGGAATTGCATGTACTAAGTCACGTAATGTGATGCCTGGTTGCATTTTGCCTTTAAAGCGCACTAACACCGACTCAGGCATATCCAATGGCATAACACCAGTAGCAGCTGCGAAAGCAACTAGACCAGAACCCGCTGGGAAAGAAATACCCATTGGGAAACGCGTATGCGAGTCGCCACCGGTACCTACAGTATCTGGCAATACCATACGGTTTAACCAGCTATGAATAATACCATCGCCAGGACGTAAAGAAACACCACCACGATTACGAATAAAGTCAGGTAAGGTATGTTGCGTAGTTACATCAATTGGTTTTGGATAAGCAGCTGTATGACAGAAAGACTGCATTACTAAATCAGCAGAGAAACCTAAACAGGCTAAATCTTTTAACTCATCACGAGTCATAGGTCCTGTAGTATCTTGCGAGCCTACACTTGTCATTTTTGGTTCACAGTAAGTACCTGGACGGATACCTGCTACACCACATGCACGACCAACAATCTTCTGTGCTAAAGAGAAACCTTTACCAGAGTCAGCTGGTACTTCTGGTTTCTTAAATACATCTGAATGACCTAAACCTAGCTCGGTACGCGCTTTATCAGTTAAACCACGACCAATAATTAAAGGAATACGACCACCAGCACGAACTTCATCTAACAACACAGGTGTTTTAAGCTCAAAAGTTGTTATTACTTCATCACTATCATGCTTAGTTACTTTACCCTCATAAGGATAAAGATCGATTAAGTCGCCCATATTAAGGTTAGATACATCAAACTCAATAGGTAACGCGCCAGCATCTTCCATTGTGTTATAGAAAATAGGAGCAATCTTAGTACCAAAGCAGAAACCACCTTCACGCTTGTTAGGTACATAAGGGATATCTTCACCAAAATACCAAAGCACTGAGTTAGTGGCTGATTTACGAGAAGAACCTGTGCCTACCACGTCACCGACATAAGCAACAGGATAACCTTTAGCTTTAACTTCTTCGATTTGTTTTAAAGGTCCTACGCTGCCTGGTTGAACTGGTTCAATACCATCACGTGCCATTTTTAACATAGCTAAAGCATGTAAAGGGATATCTGGGCGAGACCATGCATCAGGTGCAGGTGAAAGGTCATCTGTATTGGTTTCACCAGGTACTTTAAATACAGCAATAGTTACTTTTTCTGGTAGTGCTTTACGTGAAGTAAACCACTCAGCATTAGCCCAAGACTCTAATACCGCTTTAGCGTTAGCATTGCCTGCTTTAGCTTTCTCAGCCACATCATGGAATGCATCAAACATTAATAGCGTATGCTTTAACTCATCCGCTGCTAGGCTAGCTAACTCGCTATTATCTAATAGCCCAACCAAAGTGTTAATATTATAACCACCTTGCATTGAACCTAATAATTTAACTGCTAATTGTTTATTAATTAATGGTGAACTGGTTTCACCTTTAGCAATAGCTGATAAAAAGCCAGCTTTTACATAAGCGGCTTCATCCACCCCAGGTGGAACACGATTACTAATTAAATCTACTAAAAATGCTTCCTCACCCTTTGGCGGATTTTTTAATAATTCTACTAGCTGGGCTGTTTGGTCAGCAGTTAACGGTTGAGGAACAACTCCCATTGCAGCACGTTCGGCTACATGTTTACGATAAGCTTCAAGCACGGTATTACCCTCTTTGTGATTCTTAGGCTGGATAATTTATGATTAGGATTTCCAGCTTTCCCATTAAGACCCTTTATAGGAAGCTGTTTTCAAAGTTTTACGTGGAATAAAGAGGGGTTCCAAGATAATACTCGTGACGCTTTGAAAACAGCTTCTATGATACAAAAGAACCTGATCTTTGTTATTTTAGTACAATCTACTCATAAAGTTAAGTAAGGATAGCAACATACGCCAGTAACCATTGTTTAAAATCCCTGTACTAAAAAGAATAAAATTTTGTCTACAATCAGTGAGACATCTAAATAGACAACAAAATTTCTAATAATTTCCATATCTATTATTAATTTTTAGTATAGTAACTATTATTTATTAGTATGATCTTCATAATTTAAACAAAAACCTACTAAAAGATTAATCACTACTCTCTGTTAAAAGATTTAGGATAATTATTTTTTTCTTTAAGAGAGCTTGCCTAAATAAACCAATTAACTCAATTTCATCTTTAGAAAACTCATCTCTTCTACCAGTAACGATATATAAAATATCAACACCATTTTGATAAATTTTTTCTAAATAATCTATGTCTGGTTTTCGCTTATTTTTCTCATAATTGAATTGAGCTATCTTAGCCACCCCACCCAATTGACCAAACTCTTCTTGTGAAAGATTCAAACGTAATCTTTCTTCTTTTAACCGTTCCCCTACACTCATAAGGAATATATTTACCTTGATTGTTATTCAAATGAATAATAAACTCTATTGAAAGTGGATAATTTACAACATAACGAAACCTAACAATACTTAAGGAAATTATGTCATGTCGACTCAATTGAAACAAGCAAAGCGCCCCTATAAAGAATATTTAGTACGCTTGTCTTTAGATGATGCTCTTCGGTTTGACAACGAAGCAAAAGGTAAAGGATTAAAGGGAGGCACATACATGCGATTACTAATTCTAGAAAATATGAAAACCAAGAACTCCTCAAATCAGTAGTATTTTTTAATTTTTCACTACTTTTAGAGAGGGCAATATGTTGCTTTATAATGGTTCCATATAGTCATAACCATCATTACATAAAGCCTGTTTAAACAATTTTACTCCACAAGGATAACTTCTATTTGTTCATCCTTAGGGAACGTTTTATCAAAAAAATGGAACAGTCTATTTATGAATAACTCTCGAGAATTATTTTTTATAAATAATTTATTCCAATATGGCGTTATCATGCTTATTGTTGGTTTAGCTATACTCCCTTATAAACTTTATTCACAATTATTGAACATTTTTCTTTATCTACCCGCCATTTGTTTAATAATTATTTATCATAAATCATTACTTAGAAATATTAGAACGACTCCCGTATTATGGTTTTTTATTGTTCTCATTGTATGGGCAGCTATTACTACCAATTGGTCACAAGAAATTCAAAAAATAAGAGAATTAAAAAGACTCGTTTACATCATAATTTTTATCTTAGGTTGTGTTGTATGGAACCTTAAACAACCTAAGAAATTTGAAAACACACTATTTATTAGCAGCTTACTACTAGCCGCCTGCGCACTTATTGCTATGTTACTATGGCCATGGCGCAATCCTCTTATTGCAGACCGCATGGCTGCTTTCAATACACTAGAGAACCCCATTATTGCCAGTTATGCTATGGGTATTGCATTTGTCATACTGCATCTTCATAACTGTAATAAAAACGCTTTTATCCAAATTATTCGTTTTTTTGCACTGTTAGTACTTTTAGCTTTTATTATCTGGACAGGTAGTAGAGGGGCTATTGGTAGTTTAGTCATCTATTTACTATTAAGTTTTTTTTGGCTAAAACAACAACAAAAACCGTGGTTTATTTTTATTATTTTATCTGGCTGTATATTATTGTTAATTTTTTCAAGCCACTTACTCTTTGAAAGAGGTTTTTCTTATCGCCCTGCTATTCTACTAACCTCATTGCAAATGATTATAGAAAACCCAATGGGAATAGGATTAGCTACACCTTACCAAATACCATTTACAGTGCAACTTGTATTCTCTCATAGCCATAATTTATTTCTTCATATAGGTATAGGGCTAGGTATGCCAGGACTTATCCTTTATTTAATCTTATGGGTTAATACAGGCTGGCAAGCATGGAAAAATCGCAGTCTACCTATTGGTAAATTACTATTAGGAATTTTTATTTTTTCCTCAATAGCCTTACAGTTTGATGGGATATATTTATGGGATAAGCCGAATGGAATTTGGCTAATGACTTGGTTACCTATTGCTATAGGGTTCTATCTAACTAATCAAAAAACAATATATCAGCCTCATCAGAAAATCAATTTAGAAAACTCTAATCAACATGCCTAAAATATCAGTCATTATACCTGTTTATAATTGTGAGCAATATTTGGATGAAACTTTATCTAGTGTTTTATCATCATCTTTGACTGATATTGAAGTTATTATTGTAGATGATGGCTCATTAGATGATAGTTATAACAAATGTCTAATTTGGGCTAATAAAGACTCTCGCATTAAACTAATAAAGCAAACCAATAAAGGCGTTGTTACAGCAAGAAATAATGCTATACAGATTGCTCAAAGTGAATATATTTTTCCTTTAGATGCCGATGATAGAATTCATCCTTATTGTTTAGAAAAATTGTTAACCACTATAGAAACTAATCATTATGATGTAGTCTACTCTCAAGTAGAATTTTTTGGTACAAAAACAGGGATTTTTAAACTTCCAAAAGCTATCCCAGAAGAAATGATACAACGAAATGTTGTAGTCTGCTCTGCTCTTTATAAAAAGTCTGATTGGCAAAAATATTGTGGTTATGACATGGCATGTCATAACGGCTATGAAGATTGGGAGTTTTGGTTAAACTTTGTTGCTGATAATAAAAAATTTTATCGAATAGATGAGATATTATTTTTTTATAGAATAAGATCTAACTCAAGAAACAATATAATAATCAAAAAAGACTTTCAATATATTTACAGCTACATCAAACAAAAACATCAGAGTTTGTATAATGCTTATTATAAAAAAGTTAAAACCATTAATTTTCTTAACAAACTCTTCAAAATCTTAAAAAGCCCTATAACTATATTTCTTAATAAATCACAAAAGGAAAAATGGAAAAACTTTAGAATTCCCTATCGTATTAGAAGAAAATAATTCATTACCTAATGTCACTCTTGATTACGTCTAAAATATTTAAGTTCTCTTATATAAAATCGATTAGGATGACATGCTTCCATTAAATCTTGCTCGATTGGAAAAGGTTCATTTTCCATCCAACTCGCTAACATTTCACCACATAAGGGAGCAGTTATTAAACCTCTAGAACCATGTGCTACATTTAAAAATAATCCTCTTATCCAATGGCAAGGTATATTGGGTGTTTTTTTAGAATCTTTAATTAAAACCTGATAATCATGTAAAAAAGTATCTCTATCTGCAATAGGCCCCACTAGAGGTAAATAGTCAGTCGCTGTACAACGATAAGCTGCCCGCCCTTCTAAACTATTTATGTCCAAATGATCTACTTGTAACCGATCACCCAAATCTAAAGATATTGTTTTTAATGTTTGGATATTTTCTCGATGCTCTTTGTTACTCAATGCTAAATCTGCTGCATGAAAGTTAAAGGTAGCACCTAAACAATGTTTACTGTCTCTCGCTGGAGAAATATAACCATCACTGCATACTATTGTTGATAATGCTTGACTACTATCAGTTACAGGTAACTCTGTGGTTTGTCCTCGAATAGCTTTAATAGGCAACTTATTAGTCATCATAAATTGCTTAGTGTCAGCTGCCCCCGCCAAGACAACAATATCAGCAGTAGCTAAAGTATTTTCACCACTTAAAACATTCCAATGTGTTACTTGATAATCCAACGATACTACATTTTGATTACACAACACTTTAATATTTGGGTGATCTAATAATGCCTGGCATAACTTACGGGGTTTAACCCAACAGCCTTCTGGAAAAAATAAACCATTATTATTAACAGTTAGGCCTGCTAACTGATTTGCTTGTTGTTGATCAACTGGATATAACAATGAAGATGAAAAAGCTTCTGCTAGTTGTTGTTGGCGTTTTTGTTCTTTATCATCAAAAGCTAATTGTAGAACACCACAATCTTGCCAGTCTTCATTTTTAGTTAATTTTCCTTGATTTGTTAGAGACTCTAGTAAACGTCGGGTATAACCAAAACCCTCTATTAATAAGCGTGACTGTAGTGTTTGATGAGCAGATAATTTTAAATAAAGTATCCCCTGCGCGTTACCTGACCCTTCCAAAGCAATATCATGATTACGCTCTAATACTGTAACCTGCCACCCTCTAGCGGCTAAACTAGCTGCTGACGAAGCCCCTGCCACACCTGCACCAATAACAATAGCAGTTCGATTAGCAAAGTTTGTTTCAGCAAGACGGCTATACCAAGGAGGTGTTATATTACGACGATTAGGTCTAGATTCTATTACTCCTTGAAAATGTCCGTAAAGCATTTCTCGTTTATTAGCAAATCCTTTATCTTTTGCAACAACAAAACCAGCTTCCTGCAAGCCTCTACGCACAAAGCCTGCACTAGTAAAAGTAGCTAAGGTAGTATTAATTTTTGATAGGCGAGCTAACTGTTTAAATAAATCATCTGTCCACATTTGTGGATTTTTTGCAGGCGAGAAACCATCTAAAAACCATGCATCCACTTTAGCATTTAACTTAGGTAACTGTTCATGTACATCACCGACTAATAATGTTAACGCTACTCTACCATTAGCAAAAATAAAATTCTGGTAGCCTTCATGAATAGCGACATATTGGTTAATTAATTCTTTACTGAATTTAGCCAAATCATCCCACAAACTTAGTGCTTGCCCTAAGTCTTGTATAGTCAAAGGGTATTTTTCAACACTAATATAATGTAACCTAGCATGATGAGGAGCTACTTCTTCAAATAATTGCCAAGCAGATAAAAAATTTAACCCAGAACCGAAACCTGTTTCACCAATAACAAAACAGTTATTATTTTTTAAATTTCTAAAACGTTCTAATAAATTATTATGTTTTAAGAAAACATAATAGGTTTCATCTAGACCAGATGTTTTAGAAAAGTAGATATCATCAAACTCAGTTGAAACAGGCTGCCCTTGTTCATCCCAAGTTAATTTAGCATAGGTTGTTTTAGTCATCGCTATTAATAATCAAAAATACTATAGCGTTAATTATACATGGAATAAATTAAATGATATTGTTGAAGGTGGTTAAAAAAGAAAACCCCATAAATCACTTTATGAGGTTTTACTTTATTTAGCCTTTTAAAGCTATTGTCCCTGAAAACTATGCTGTATTTCTACTAAACGCTTAAACGCTGTAGTACAAATCGTACTCTAATGGATGTACGAATGTCCTTACTTTGATTTCTTCAGCAGATTTTAGTTCAATAAATGCGTCAATAAATTCATCACTGAATACACCACCCTTTGTTAAGAACGCACGATCAGCATCTAATGCTTCTAATGCTTCTTTTAAGCTACCACACACTTGTGGAATTGCTTTTGACTCTTCTGGTGGTAAATCATATAAGTTTTTATCTGCTGCATCACCAGGATGGATTTTATTTTGAATACCATCTAAACCAGCCATTAATAATGCTGCAAAAGCTAAATAGGGGTTAGCTGCTGGATCTGGGAAACGCGCCTCAATACGACGGCCTCTTGGATTATTCACATAAGGAATACGAATAGAAGCTGAACGGTTACGTGCCGAATAAGCGAGCATTACAGGTGCTTCAAAACCAGGAACTAAACGCTTATAAGAGTTAGTAGATGGGTTAGTAAAACCATTTAATGCTTTACCATGTTTGATGATACCGCCAATAAAGTATAAAGCTGTTTCAGAAAGGCCTGCATAACCATCACCAGCAAAGGTATTTTTACCATCTTTTGCAATAGACATATGCACATGCATACCTGAACCATTATCACCATACAAAGGTTTAGGCATGAAGGTAGCTGTTTTACCATAAATATCTGCTACATTATGGATTACATATTTTAAAGTTTGTACTTCATCTGCTTTAGTCACTAGTGTGTTGAATTTAACACCAATTTCATTTTGACCTGCTGTAGCCACTTCATGGTGATGAACTTCAACTTCTAAACCCATTTCTTCCAATGCATTACACATTGCTGTACGGATTTCATGGTCATGATCAACAGGAGGTACTGGGAAGTAACCACCTTTTACACCTGGACGGTGGCCTCTGTTACCATCTTCAAAATCAGCATCTGTATTCCAAGAAGCTTGTTCAGAATAAATTTTAAACATTGAACCAGAAATATCTGATTTATATTTTACTTCATCAAAAATAAAGAATTCTGGCTCTGGACCAACAAAAACTGTATCACCAATCCCAGTTGATTTTAAATATTCTTCTGCACGTCTTGCGATACCACGAGGATCACGATCATAACCTTGCATGGTAGAAGGTTCAATAATATCGCAAACTAGAATTAAGGTAGGATCAGTAGTAAATGGATCGATCACAGCTGAGCTATCATCTGGCATTAAAATCATGTCAGAAGCTTCAATTCCTTTCCAACCTGCAATAGATGAACCATCAAACATTTGTCCAGACTCAAAAAAGTCTTCATCAACAACATGAGCTGGAATAGTAACGTGCTGTTGCTTGCCCTTAGTATCTGTAAAACGCAAATCAACCCACTTTACATTATGTTCTTTAATTAGTTGTACCGCTTTTGACATGTTATTCTCCAAGAAATATAGCTGGATTATTTAGGCAGTCCCAGCAAATCAACACCAAGTAAACTGTTAGTTTAGAAACCTTTACTAGTAAATAGCAAATTATATGCCATCCTTAATTATTAATAGAGAATCGCTTACTTAGATAATTGCATAACTCTATCTATTAATAAAAGAACTAAACAACGCACCAAAATAATACTTATAAACAATATAATGCATCAAGTAGGTGCAGAAAATTATTGAGCTATCATAACATGGTTAAATATAAAGAGTAGATGGGTTTTTACACTAATCGCTAACAAGCATCATGTATTTTTTAAATGTACTATTTTCCCAGGATTTAAGATATTTTTTGGGTCAAAAGCACGCTTTAAAGCACGCATCATATCCAAAGCATCTTCACCATGTTCTTCCACTAAGAAAGACATTTTATGTACACCTACACCATGCTCCCCCGTACAAGTTCCGTCCATTTCAATAGCACGTTGCACTATGCCGTGATTAATACGCTCCATCTCCGCAACCTCCTCTGAATTATGCCGATCAATCAATAAAATAACATGATAATTACCATCCCCCACATGTCCTACAATAGTGTAAGGAATGGTTGACTTAGCTAACTCCTGAATAGTTATATCAATACTCTCTGCTAGCCTAGAAATAGGTACACAGACATCTGTACTTACACCACGACAACCAGGTTTTAATTGCATAGAAGCAAAAAACGCATTATGTCTAGCAGTCCATAACTTACTACGGTCTTCCGTTTGTGTTGCCCAACTAAAATCTAGACCACCACTTTCTTTAGCTATCTCTTGCACCATAGTGGCTTGCTCTTCAACACTTGCAGGCGTACCATGAAATTCAAACAACAATACAGGGGATTCTTTCAAAGAAAGTTGGCTATATTGATTAACTGCATTAACAGCCGCAGTATCCATAATTTCCACGCGGGCAATTGGGATACCCATTTGAATAGTACTAATGACACACTGCACAGCGTCTTGTACAGTAGGGAAACTACAAATAGCAGCAGAGATTCCCTCTGGTTGAACATGTAACTTAACAGTCACCTCAGTAATAATACCTAGAGTTCCCTCACTCCCCACAAAAATAGCTGTTAAATCATAACCTGCAGCAGACTTTTTAGCACGACTAGCAGTACGTATTACTTTACCTTCCGCAGTAACTACTGTTAAAGAAAGTACATTATCCCGCATTGTTCCATAACGCACAGCATTGGTACCTGAAGCACGAGTAGCAGCCATACCACCAATAGAGGCATCTGCACCAGGATCAATGGGGAAGAACAAACCTGTATGACGAATTTCTTGATTTAATTGTTTACGAGTTACGCCAGCTTGCACAGTAGCGGTTAAATCCTCTGGATTAATGGCAACAACCTGATTCATTTCAGAGAAATCAATGGTTACTCCACCTGAAAAAGGCAATACATGCCCTTCAATGGAAGAGCCGACACCAAAAGGAATAACAGGCACTTCATACTCATTACATAACTTAACTACCGTCACTACATCTTCTGTAGAACGTGCAAACACCACCGCATCTGGAGGACAAATATCATACATTGACTCATCACGCCCATGATGTTCTCTTACGGCTAATGCAGTGGATACTTGATCACCTAAGGAAAGCTTTAATGCATTTAAAAAAAGATCAGGTAATGGTTTTCTAGTATGAGTATTCATTTCTATCCTACAAAGATAACTAATAATCAAAATAACACAAAGCTAAGACGGTAATTAATACAAATAGTTTCCCATAAACAAAGCATCCTAAAAGAATCATGACTATTTACTTAAGAAGCTAATAGTTACTATCGTCTTTACTATAAAACAGAGTTATCATAATAATCCTTTGTAAAACCAAATACTAACAGCCAACTACAATAGATAACTTATAGCTGACTTCTTTAGTATTCCCACTTTTTAAAATAAACATTAGAGCGTGTTATGCGTAAATCTGCTGATTTTTTTATGTTTCAAGTAATGCTTATACTTTGTGTTACTTGGGGATTACAACAAATCGCTATTAAACTAGTGGTGGGAGATATTGCTACCATTGTACAAGCCAGTCTACGCTCAGGTATTGCTGCTTTTTTAGTAGCTATTGTATTAGTTATTAAAGGAGGTTGGCAGCCTTCATGGCAAGGTACTTCTAAAGCAGGTATGGTGGTGGGATTACTATTTGCTAGTGAATTTTTATTTATTGCACTTGGTTTACAATATACCTCTGCCTCACACATGGCCGTATTTCTTTATACAGCTCCCATTTTTTCTGCCTTAGGATTAAACTTTTTTGTTGCCAGCGAACGCTTAAAGCCTTTGCAATGGCTTGGTATTACTGTCTGCTTTATTGGGGTACTAGTGGCTTTTGGTGGTAGCATTTCCTTTAGTGAAATGAATACCACGATATTACTAGGTGACTTATTTGGATTACTTGCAGGTATTGCATGGGGAGCAACTACGGTAGTAGTACGATCAACTAAACTCTCTGAAGCACCAGCCAGTCTAACTTTATTTTATCAACTATTTATTGCTTTTATTTCACTACTACTGATTGCATTAGTAACAGGACAATTTGCTACGTTTAACTTAACACCTATGTCTGTGAGTAGTTTACTGTTCCAAGGTGTTATTGTTTCTTTTGTCAGCTACTTAGTATGGTTCTGGTTACTACGCCAATATTTAGCCAATAATTTAGCCGTATTTTCTTTTATGACCCCTATGTTTGGTGTAACTTTTGGTGTATTAATACTAGGCGAAAAGCTTACAATTAACTTTATTATAGGCGCAATTCTTATTTTACTAGGTATCCTTCTAGTAAGTGGTGAGGCAGCATTAACACGTTTTATTAAAGGTTTAAATTAGTTAAAATAAACAGAGGTAACAATGATATTGCATCAATGGACACAAAACCCTCAAGAAGCAATTACTATACAAAAACAACTAGCATCGCAAGTGGAAAGAACAGACCAACTCCCTGCTACTATTAACTATATTGCAGGCGTAGATATAGGTTTTGAACAACAAAATGACACCACCTTAACCCGTGCAGTTATTGTCGTATTAGAATATCCCTCACTTAAAGTAGTGGACTATGCACTCCATCGTGAAGTAACAAGAATGCCCTATATCCCAGGGTTATTATCTTTTAGAGAAGTGCCAGCAGCTATTGCCGCCTTTCAGCAACTTAAACAACAACCAGACTTAATTATGGTAGATGGACAAGGCATTGCTCACCCTCGTCGTTTAGGCGTAGCCTCTCATCTAGGCTTATGGCTAGATATTCCTACTATTGGTGTGGCTAAAAAAAGACTCTGTGGAAAATACCAAACTGTTCCTGAACATAAAGGAAACTGGGTACCACTAGAAGATAAAGGAGAAACAATTGGTGCTGTATTGCGCTCAAAAGATAATATTAATCCACTCTTTATCTCTATAGGCCACCGTATTTGCTTAGATTCTGCGATTAATTGGGTAACTAATTGCTTAACAAAATACAAACTTCCTGAACCCACTAGACAAGCAGACCGTTTAGCATCAAGACGGGTAGCAGAAGAACGTATCTTTAAAGAATGGAATATATAGCTGTTTTTATATAATTTTAGACTAGGCGAATGGACAAAGACAGTACAACTAGTACGACAAGGGCATTCAACAACGTATAAAATTATAAGGCAATAGCTATAAATTAACGTTTTCTTGGTTTAAAGCGCTTAACAGACCAATATTCAAATGCTGTAAAAATAGCTACCAAAATAGCCACAATAGCTACTGTTTCCATTAACCATACCATTTTAAAAGTTAATGCGACAACAATAAGCACTAAACAAACAATAACCAATCGAATCCCTGATGTAATTAAAAGCCTCGAACGTCTAACACGTCGTCCAATCTTCATAGCTACTTGTTACCTTTTTTATTAATCTCATTGTTATTTTTAACATAATGGGAAATAAATGCAAGATTATAATAAGCGAAACAACGTTTAATTCAAATTATAATGCTTACTTAAAAATTAAGAGATTAACAAATCTATTAATCTCTTAACGTAAAATTTATTTTTGAATTTTTAAAAGAATCTTATCTAAACTTAATGGCATGCATTTATAATAGACTCGTACCATACATCTGTAGAACATTTCCAATATTTTACAGAGCGATCCTCATTAAAAACTGCCTCTAAAGTAAGCTTTTTTCCTCCAACCGTTGGGGATCGCTCAGCTATATTAGCCACTATTAAACAAGTATTTTCATCAATTCCTTTTTTTAAATTGATTACTGATAAAAATTTATTAACATGTTCTCCCTCCTCCTCAGGGCAATACCCATTATCTTTATAAAACTCCTCTACTTGTTTTTTAAATCTATTAGTTTCATTAAAAGCTTCTTTCATAATTCCTTTACTCATTTGATAGTAGTAAATCATAAAGACTAAAAATATTATTAAAAATATCAAAACTATCACCGCTATTTTTTTATATTTCATAATTAACTCTTAATAAATCTTTTTAATAATTTTCTTTATGATAATGATCTTTTTATACAAGTATTAAAAATACCTCTTTTATTCTTTATTTGTTAAATTTTCTAAATACTCTATAGCTACCCAAAAGCCTAAGTCAGCAGATCTTTTTATATAGTTTATTCCTTTAGAACGATTACTATCTAATACTAATAAATCCAATCCTTTCTGATATAACGCTTCTAAATGTTCTTGTGCAGCTGCTTTATCTAGCCAATATGACACTTTCTCATAATCTTTTGCTAAACCTGCCCAACCATATCTATATAGCCCTTGTAAATGAAATTGAGCTTCATCAAGCCCGCCCTCAGCCGCTTTAGTAATTAGAGCAACCGCCTTTTTATTATTAATTCCTATACATGAACCATACTGATATGCTCGCCCTAACTCCAATGTAGCTTCCAAATTACCATCATCGGAATATTTCTTTAAAAAAAATAGATACTTATCATTCCATTGGGATGATTGCAAACTATCCTTGAAAGGTTCATCTACTCTATAAATAAAGCTAAGCATTTCACAAGCTTCTGGAACGCCTTTATTTGCTAATTGCTCAAATAATTCAATGGATAACTGAATATTATCTTTGTTGTAAAAATCCATTGCTTTGTCATATTCTGCTATTAATTTAATATCTTGTAAGATCATAAGCTTCCATTAAAAAACCATGATATAGTTACTACTATATCATGGCACTTTTGTTTTGTAGTGGTGGTTTCTGTATTCAATGGGCCTTCATTAGCTAGTGTAGATTAAAAACATCATTAAAAATTGAGAAGTTTTTATACATATTTACTTCTCAATTTAAAATAACTATAGAAAAGTTATTTAAATATTATTTTAATTAATTATAAAAATCAAAATTTTAATGGATGTAAAATAGGCATTAACAAATATAAAAGAAAGGGTGAAAAAGCACAAGACAATGCAACAACTACCCCCAAAGCAGCTTCACTCAATTTATTGCAATATTTTACAATAATATTACCTATCAAAATATATAGTGATGATAAAAAAATAGCCACAAAAAACACCCCACTTAACATAAATAAACTTAGTATTAATAATATTAGCGAAGTGTAGATAAAAGTTTGAAATGTTTTTCGAGTCATTGTTGTACTCCATTTTTATAAGTTTTTCCCCAACCTATTCTTGAATCCCCCCCCAAATCATATTACTAAAACCAAAGCCTTGATACCCTCTAACATTTCTATTAGGAACTAAATGGCTTAAATCTCTTATAATATTATTTCCTTTTCTATTTCCTGTGGATTCATATTTATTGGCGCATCTATAGCTACTAAACCAACAAATGCATTTTGATCTATTTTATTTAAATTTATATTAGGAATTTCTAAGCTTTTTTTAACTTCTGGTAATAATGCTTCTGCAAAACATAGGTTTATTAAATTTAATACAATAACAGCATAGATAATAAAAATTTTAATTTTCATGCTCGCTTATCCTTAAAAGGATGAAGTAAAATTATTTATATTATGTTTATTATTTAGACATAAAGAAACTCAGATTTTATATAAGCAATTAAATTGCCTATTTTTACTTTAATAATATCCAAGCTGTCTCTTTACTAACTACACCTATTCTGTAACCATCTTTATGTGGTACACCTATTGTAAAACAAGCCTTAATTAATTTATTTTTTAAATCTTTATCTGTGACTACTCTCCCTGTTTTACTGTCTCTTAAATCTTCCAAATTAAACTCTAATTGATACTTTGCATATGGTTTTGTTACAAAAGGTTGTATGGTAGATATCACTGACATATTAATAGATACTCTAGAATAATTTTTTACTTCTTGTGTAGTAGTATCTTTTATATAAACATGAAAGCCTAAAGGATATACTCTTCCTAACCGACTAGTAGAATAAACATTATTTACTGGTATATTCTCAAGCTCATCTCTGTTATAACCAAAAGGATCATCAATTATAATAAAATCATCAGAAGTATTTTCAACAGCTAATACCACATTATAATTATTAAAATCAATTTCTATTGAAGGAATTAAACTCCTGTAATTTTTATTATTATAATTTTCACATTCTCCCTCTCCATTACAAATATTAATTGTACAAAACAGTAATATACTGATTAGTAATTTATTTAACATCTGTTTTTCTCCCATTGACTTTATTCTTGGCAGTTCAATTATCATAAGAGTAATTATAATTTCAGTAACTTGCTAAACTAAACTTAGTTATCCTAGAAAATTATCTAGGATAACTATAGTTTATCGATCGTGCATTAACCCAATAACTTTACCATCAGTTTTAGAAATTACTATTAAAAATGTACCACCTGCAGTAAGAATTGGTTGTTGTAAAATCTGGCCCGTTATTATCCATTCATTTTGATTATCTGCTATAAGATAAGGTTTTTGCTCATTAGCAACTTTCTCTCCATAATAGTTTTTTATATAAATTTCGGCTAAATCTAATGCCATTACTTTAGAACTAACTAACTCCTTCTCTCCTATCTCATTATTTTCTTCTAGGTATCTCTTATCTAAAAGTTCTAATGCATAACTATTGGTAGGTATAACTGTTGATTTCTGAGCATAGGCAGAGCATGAAATCATAATCACCAATAATATAACAAATATTCCTTTTTTGAATTTAATTAAATTAGTTATCAATCGTTATTTTCTCTAAACATATTATTTATTGGGTATTTTTTTATATTTTATACCCAAAAGTATTTGATATTCCATTAAACACTAAAAGGTAACTCTGAACTCATCCTCTTAAATACTGTAATATTGTATCAATTTACTTTCTAAAACTATCTAAATACTCTATAGCTACCCAAAAGCCTAAGTCAGCAGATCTTTTTATATAGTTTATTCCTTTAGAACGATTACTATCTAATACTAATAAATCCAATCCTTTCTGATATAACGCTTCTAAATGTTCTTGTGCAGCTGCTTTATCTAGCCAATATGACACTTTCTCATAATCTTTTGCTAAACCTGCCCAACCATATCTATATAGCCCTTGTAAATGAAATTGAGCTTCATCAAGCCCGCCCTCAGCCGCTTTAGTAATTAGAGCAACCGCCTTTTTATTATTAATTCCTATACATGAACCATACTGATATGCTCGCCCTAACTCCAATGTAGCTTCCAAATTACCATCATCGGAATATTTCTTTAAAAAAAATAGATACTTATCATTCCATTGGGATGATTGCAAACTATCCTTGAAAGGTTCATCTACTCTATAAATAAAGCTAAGCATTTCACAAGCTTCTGGAACGCCTTTATTTGCTAATTGCTCAAATAATTCATATGGATAACTGAATATTATCTTTGTTATAAAAATCCATTACTTTCTCATATTGTATTTTTTGCTGATTATCTTTTAAGATCATAAATCACCATAAATAGTTATAAGATACCCCCTAGTTATTAATAGGGGGTAATAAAATATCCATAAATAATGGCATTAATAACTGAAGCTTTAACTCTCAAACGGTGTTAACAAGCTTTTGCCTTCTTCTGGACGTAAAAATCGAGAAAAAACTTCACATCCTTCACCAATCTCTTCATCAAGTATTTGATAGCAATTCGCTACACCAATAAAACGCCATTGGCAATGCTCGTTATAACTATTGGAGTATTCAATTTCTTTCTTTTTACCAAGTAAAATAGCCTTTTCTATAGCATCTTCTGATGACAACGCATCAATAAGAAGTATACTTTCCTCCCAACTGCCGTCATTTGTTATTTTTTGATTATTTATATCCATTTCATAAATCAGACTTACTGTAAACCAAATATGTTGATTGCATACTATCTTTGTATTCATCTAAATACCTCCAAATAATATTATTTTTTGAATCTATTATCATTTATTAATTTCCATGCTGTTTTTGCTCTTTCTGTAGCGCGGTTTCATATTTGAACGGTTTTTCTTTCATATTTAAAGCTTAACTACTTTTTCACTATATGCAAATCTTTTTCAAATTTTAGCATTAAGCCCAGTTTTTAGCTGGGCTTTTTTAGTCTATTTACTTTTATTGACCTACTGGGTAGTGGTTGGTTTGGTTTTGGATATGGTAGCGGTTTTACTTTGCAACGTGCTATCCATGATCTTTTAATAAAGTAAATGTATCTAAATTGTGTTAGCGATTGCCGCTTTGCTTTAGATAGGTTATCCATTAAATGCTTATCCCTTGGGCAAGGGTTAGCTTTGCGTACACTTAATAGCATAGAGTGATAAGTTTCACCATTAAGCTCATAAAAGTGTGTCTTATGATGACCAAAGTATAAGAAGTTTGCCGCTTGATATACTACGCCTAAACAGCCGCAGCGTTCATCTGCGAATGATTGTATCCAACCAACCATAGGGCAGGCTTTTTTAATGTACTTAATAGCATAGCTTATGGCCTTACTTTCGCTGTTCCTTGGGGCTATGTCATCTAACCACATTCTATTAAGCTCTAAATAGTCACCTTGTTTAGTGCCTGTTACTATCTTTTCTAAGCCGTATTTTGTTTGGTTTAACATATAGCCGAACTGTAGTACGCCACGCATTATGCCATCTACATATACGCCTAAATGAATATAAGAGTTATTAACTATTCGCTTTGAATAGTGGTTAGCTATAATAATTTCACGGGCTAATTTTGAAGGAATAATAGCTACATAAAAGTCTTTATTACCAAAGCCTGCTATTGCTTCTGTACCTTTTATATAGTCTATTTGTTGGGTTATTGGCGCTTTAAAGATACCTGGCGCTTTTGGGTGGTGGTTGGGTTTTCGTGCCATTACTGCGATCTCTGGCACTTTGAGCGCTCGTACTGATTAGGCTAGTTTGCCTGTAAGATTAAGTTATTAATTGATTTACTTATACGGCATTTAATAGATAGCTGGGTAAAGTCGTTATTGCTTTTAGCTATAGCTAATAAATGGTCGCAATGATTACACCTAATTTCGTTAGTATTGTGGCTAATAATGTTAGTTTGTACTTGCTTACACTTGCGGCATTTAATCTCAGTACTTACAGCATTATTAGCCAGTTTAACTTTAGCTAGTAAGTAGTTACACTCACTACGAAAGTCTAGTATTTTCATGACTGCAAAACCTTTTCATAATATAAAAGTTTATGTTAGCCTTTACGCCCCTAGGGGGTTTAGGCAGCTTTGCAGGCTGGTTCTGCTTAGCAACTTACTTAATGTGTTACAGCACGTTAAGTAAGTGCCTATTCTCTCTAGTTGTTTATCTCCTTTAGTTATAGTTAAAAGTTATATTATGTGCCTGATAGCTTGTTAAACCATCACGCACCGCTTCAAGTTCAACCCGTATAGAACCACTTACGCTGCTTTCAATGTCGTAAGGTTCAGTAGTTGGCGTAAAATTAGCAGTAAAGCGCGCTAATCCTTTAGTCACTCGAACTTGGTCAATATTACCGCTAAAATCATAATTTACATTACGGTTATTCACTTGCGCGCCAATTGCTGTAATATTAGTAATAGCGTCATAATTCACATTATTATTCGCGGTTGTTTCTAATCGACCATCAACAAACAGCCTTAAAACACCATTAGCTCGAGTTACTGCGATATGGTGCCATTCGCCATTAACTAAATTACTAGTACCACGTACATAAGAACCGCCATTATTATAAGAGTAGAAATTAAGCTGCCCTGTACTGCCTATATTCATCTGATAACTTCTAACCCCTGAAATATTATAAAAGTTATCTATTACTATACGGTCTCTACCATTTGTAGTGCTTAATTTTACCCATGCCTCAATAGTAAAATCATTTAAACCAAAAGCAAAAGCGGCGGTATTAGTAGTTTGTAGCCAAGCATTGCCAGCTAATTTTAAGCTAGCATTACCTACTTTATAATCAGTAGTATCAAAACTAGCATTACCTGAGATAGTCCAAAGTCGGCCAGTTTTATCTATTTCATTATCTAGCACTAATACAGATACATCATTAATGCCACCAATAACGGTAAGATTATAATTATTAGCTGTTATGCCCGTTTCGCTTATCATAAGTTCATTATTAAAATACGCCCGTAAGTTATAAGTTGTGCCGTCTTCGGCTGCAATATCGCCTACCGTTGTATCGATTAATTGATCTGCTTGTAATAAACGGTTTCTTTCTACCCAACTAATATTAATAGGATTAGTAGTTACTGAGGATGGATAGCTGATACCATTAATTTTAACGTTTGCGGGTGGGTATGGCTTAGCTTGGCGGCTTTGTAGTGTGATAGTTTCAAGTGGTGCTGCGCTTTCTTCTAGTTGCTCAGTGCCTGTATTACTTAATAGCTTAGCTTCTACTATTAAACCTGTATTATATTCTGCTGGGTCTATAGTTTCGTAACCATCGTAGAACCAAATAACAGCCGCCTTATTATGCTTAATGGGTACAGTATCAGCACAACCGCGAGCTATTAATAGTTGTTTATTAACAAGGTCTATACCGTCAATACGTACTATTTCACTATTAATAATAGCGGCTGTACCTATTTCTACATCTTCTAATAGTGAATAGTCATCAATGCTTATAGTTTTAGTTAAGTAATCAATATCAGTGGCTAAAGTAGCGGTAGGACACCACGCGCCCAAGTCGTCTACTTGGTTAAAACTAGTAGCCCCTTTCACCCGTGAAAGTAAGTTATAGCTTCTACATGAATTATTAGGACTATCAGCCACCACAAAATAAAAAGCGGCTGTATTGTCTACCAGTTGCAAGTTGGCTGGGTCGATCACCCCGGCTAACTCCCTATAAGGCGCTTCTATTAATAAGCGTTTAGTTATTGGCGCTGGTGGTAGTGGTTGCTCTTGGCCGGGGTTCTCTGGGGTTGGGTTAAATGCTATTTTTGGTAAGCCCCATACATCCTGTAAGCAGGACATAGTAATAGCACCGTCTGTAATAAATTTTTCTGTTATCTTTTCCGCACGAACCACAATATCTATATTATTGACACGTTTAAGGGTTTTAATTCTAAAGGGTTGACCATTAACAATGCCACTGGCTCTGCGGTCTAGTTTAATGGTGCAGCGCTTTAAACTGCTATTTTTAGCTTTAAGATCACGATAAGCTAAACGGGTGGCAAGCTCGCCCGTTGGTGTCGCTAAATAGTCTACGGTTTCAACACTGCGGCCACCTTGGGCTTGGGCAATAGCTGGATTGTTAGCCATTACTGAACATTCCGCAAAAGTGATAGCGTCGGTATATTTTACAATAACTTGGCTGGGTACTTCGGTATTATTCGAGCTATCGAACTTAAGTTCTAGTAGCCCCGTATCTTCGGTAAATACGGGCAATTCGTCTAAATTATAATTATCCCTAATTAAAGTAATAGTAGTAAGCCCAGTTAGTGGGTGGGTATCTAATCTAGCCCCTATATGGTCGCAGATCGTATCCCTAAACTTGGCTAGCTCGTCAGTTATTTTCCATTCAATGCATAAACCAAAGCCCTCATTATAAAGGGTATCAGCAGCCGCTTTAAAAGCAGTATCATCCATAGTGGCGCGTGCTTCGCCTGCGCCCCAACTATCACTAATATAACTTTCATACAGCATGTGGGCTGGGTTCATGGCGTGTATTTGGCCATTAGCTAAGCTAATAAGCGCTTTTTCAGGATACCAAGGGTTTTCATTAGGCCATTTAGCAAATATGCGTCTGTGGCCTATCTCCCATGTTTTAGGATAAGGGTTCATTGCACAAAGCCAGCCATCAAACACTAAACTAACAAAGCCCCTAAACGCTGGAATAGCTGCACCAAAAGTAGCCGCTAATAAGCTATGGCGCGGTTGATCTGCACCACCAAATAAGGCAGATAACGTGCCAACTATACCGCCCTCGGCCTTTTCACCACCAAATAAATTAGGGTTATTAATGCTCACCGTTGAATTAGTTTTAATTGAACCACTCCATGCGGTTTTACCACCTACCTTAATTAGATAAATTTCATCAGACGCTAAACCAACGCCCATGTGCATAGTTGCCCCATACCAATAGCCTATAACTTGCTTTTTAGATTTACCGCCCATTATTTATACTCCGCCACTGCTTCGGTTAATGCTTGGTTACTTTGACTGGGGGCTTGGTTACGGGCGAACTCTACTAAATTAATGGCTAAAGCATTATTTGTAGCAAGTAGCTTTTCTTCTTCGATACCATTCGCTACAAAGTCTGCCCAGTCGAGGCCATGACGCTTAAAAAATGCCCTGCTAGCAGTAGCACAGTAACCACTTTTGGCCGTCCAAGTGCTTGTACTTCTTAAGTGCTGTATAGTGATAATCATCGTATTAACCCTTTTTACTGCCTTTAGTTTTAATGGCTTTAGTTCTAAAGCCGCCAGTACCCAATATAATAAAATCCTTAGTCAATACTTGACCAAAGGCTATAGACTTAGGTGTGCCATCGTCACACTTTGGGAACGCTTCACTATTAAAGGCTTGCGGCTTTTGTTTAGGGGTTTTAGGGCGGTTAAATAAGGAAATTACCACCATTACCGCTACAGCTATTAATGACCACATAATAATAAACTCCTTACCAGACTGGATTACCGTCAAAGATTGAGCGCCCTTGTATATGGGGGCAGGCTTGCATATTTAATAAATTATCGAATTTGTTTTGGCATGTGCTGGTTGCTTGGTTGCAACCGGGGAAAAGGTTAATAGCTTGGCCTAGGTTTAAATTAACGCCTCCGCCCCAAACAATAAGCGTTGCGCCTTGGTGATTTTCAATATAACGTCGGTCTAGTTCGCCACTACCCACATCAAATTGAATAAAACCACCATTAAACCAGCCATCAGGATAGTTGGCGGCCTGTATTACTTGAATACTACTAGTGCTAATCTGTTGTACTGTGCCATTTACGCGGTATAGCTCTTTATTTACTTTGCATTTTGTATCATAAATGACCGCGTCACATTGCCTAGCATAAACTTGGGTAGCCCCCGGTTTATTAGCTAGTGAAGCATTAGGGGTGCAGATTATTTTCACTTGGTCTATTTCTGAGTTGTTAATACCATTAATAGCTCCATACCAACACTGTATTAATTTTTCTGTGTTTCGGTGGGCGTTATAGACGGTTAAATATATGCGATTGCTAGGCGCTTGCTCATTATATAGTTTAGCTATGGCAATAGTAGCTGGGGCGATCACTGTAAAATTATCCGTTTGGCTACCGTTACTACGAATAATACCACTATCACTAATACCACCCGTTAAAGCTAAGAACCGCATATTATTACGGGTTATGGCTTCTGAACTAGTATTATATAACCATGTTAAAGCGCCTCTACTGAACTTATAACAGCGTATAGGCTCACGGTCTGCTAATGAATTTTCGATAGTTTCATAACTCATTATCTCTAACCCTTTTAAATGTAATTTTTGAAGCGGCCACGCCCTCGCTATCGGTCATGTGATCTATTTCGACACGATCACTATTTAAGCGACACAAGCGCATAAAACAAACGCGCATAATCTGCTTAGGTTCGATTATTTGCCCTAGAGAACTATCAAGGGTTAATTGTTCCGTACCGTCATTTAATACGGCTGCGTTAGTGATCTGACGATAAAACACCTCACCGCTACAGAGATAAATAGCTATGTGCTGTTTATCGGTATCATTAACCGCATAACGGCTATAGCCACATTCAGTAATAGTTATAAGTGGTTCAGTAGCAGCTATTCGGGCTACTACCGTTAAGTCGTCTGCGTGGCTAGGTATCCAGATAGCTTTTTGGCGGCCTTTTAAATAGTACAGTAAGCTTTTATAGCTGGCGCGATCTTCACGGCCTAACGCTTGCCATTTATAAGACTGTATTAAGAAGCTAAAGCCGCTAGTATCAGTGACTAGGGGTAATGCCATCTTATTATCTAAAGTAATTAATAAGCGTTGATATTCGTTTGTTAAATCCTCGCTTTCTTCGGGTCGTAGCTCAAACACTGGATAATTTAAATAACTAGCAGTAGGTGCTATAGCTGTATATGGGCTAGTTTCGGCTAGTTGAAATTCAATATTAACGGTTTGTAAGTTGTCGGTTTTGCGTACTAGCTGCGGTGTACTATTAAACCGTGCAACTCTTAGCGGATAAATACGCGTACCACGCGCCCAATCATTTAATAAGGGTCTACGTAGGTTTAAACCATCATTAGTAATGGTGGTAATTTCGACGATCTCATAAGTGAAAGGGTCGCGCCATAATATAGCTAGACCATTTTCTAAAAAGTCCATGTGTTCAGTAGTACAGCTTATAAAGCTATCGCCTGTTGTAAGTGGCTGTTTACTTATTTGAATATATGGCCATAACGGAATAGCCCAATTTTTTGCGGACCAGCTCATCATATTGTTAAATAACTGGCGTTCTTTTTGGTGCAAAATAAAATCAGTTTTAAAATAGCGGCGTGGTGTTAAATACAAGGCGCTACGCTGTTCTACGCCACTTTCACTGGTTAAAATATCGGTTGACCATTCTAAGCGCTCGGTTACACCGTCCGACCAATCAGCACGGAAAGTAAAAGCGGTTACTCTATTACCTGTTATATGTATGCTAGGGCTTTCGCTGTCAAATACCCAACTAATATTATTATCAATATTGGGCGCACCATCTGGCGTAATAGTAAGCTTGTAGTATTTCTCTTGTAATGGCGTAAAAGTATAGGGCGCAGTCTGTCCATCTAATACCATACCTTCAGTAAGTCCGCTAATAGCGGTTAGTCGTTTACTAGTAAAGTAAGCATTCCAAAGATAAATATCATGTTCTTGGCTGCTAACAATATTACCCAAGTCTAAGCTGGTGGGTACTATATGCACTCTAAAATAAAAATCATTAAAATAGCAGGGCAATAACTGGCCTTTAATAGCTCGGCCTGCTGGCTGGTTATTACCGCGTTTAACCTTGCCAGCCCCTAAGCTATTAATAATATTGGTACTATAAGGAAACCAGCCGCCTTGCTCTGGGTACTTAACAATATTAGGGCTTGCAGTGCCAATAGCGGTGGGTAGTAGTTGACCAGTTTTAGCCATGTACTTAATCCCCATCATAACGAATAGCTACACCATACGTGCCACTATGCGTTTTATCACTGCTGGTAGCGTTGCGATCTGCTATATTTTTTCTTAACCAAGGGTAAAAGCGCCATTTCTCGTAGCCTAGGGTGACGATCTCACCGGGATTTATATTATCGATACGAGCATAACGGGCATGGCCTATAACGCCTACAATAGAACGCCTATTATCAGGTCTAATAATAGACGGCTGTATAGGGTGTAAGCCTGCGCCGCTATTCCATGTGCTAGGCTCTCTAGTAAGTAAGGGCATTAGTGTTAAAGTGGCGTTTGCTTGGCTTGGCATACCAGACCAAGAAGTTGTAGTCGCTGAACCAATACCATCTGTACCAGCTCCTGACCACTCAGTAGGAAGATCATTAACACCATGATGAAAGAGGCATTTTATAGTTTGATTACCATTGCCAGAAGTGCCGCCCTGTGCAACATAGTTAAATAAAGCACAGCTTATATGACCATTAGCACCGCTATTGCTTATATCACCACTGGCTAAAATATTTTTACCAATACCAGTGCCACCATACCAAATGCCCGTACCCGCTAAGTTTTCAATAGGCGATTGACCAAAAGCTATATAGCTCCAACTTTCTACACTATGGTTAATAAATAGATAAACCTCGTTAGGGTTTTCCATCACGTGTATAAAATAAGTTAATGGGTAAGGTATAGCATTATTAATGCCTGACAAAGAAGTCCAAAGATTAGGATAGCCTGGCACATAATAAGGGTTAGCTTCTACAACTGGCGTATTGATAATAGTAGTACCGCTTTGACCAGTACCCACTAATAGCGCTATAGTACCGTCATTAATAAAGGGTTTAGCGTAACAGTCGCCCTTGCTTAAGATACCGCTTGCCAACGTCCAGCCATTAGCTGTACAGGCATTTTGTAAGGCGCTTAATACTTCGTTTACATTGTTAGCACTTCCAGCTACAAATGGCATTTAATTAGCCCTCATTGCAAAATAATCATTCGCACCCGTGCGCCATACGTCTTGAAAGATAATCCATTCATCAGCGCCAACGGTTACAGTATTGGTTACTACATTATTAAAACCTGTGATATGGGCTACACCGTCTAATACACCGTAATTGCCATTAGTAGTGTCGGTTAGCTCTATTTGTTGTAAGGTATAAGTTCCCTCTGTATCTCTAAAATGAGTACTATTAACGTTACTGGCTGTACCGCAAATATAGCTATTATTCCAAGGCCAGCATTCAGGCATTAACCATGCTCCATTCATAAACATTTTTAAATTACGGTAGGTATAGTTGGGGCTACTTGTTGTACGGTAGCCCTTAAAGCCTATGCCATGATAGGTATCAGAAAAGCGGGTAGCTGCTGCACCCTCTAACATACCAATACACACTAAAGGCTGTGGGTACTTGTGGGGGTATTCAAGGGCATTGTATTTGCCCACGTAGAACGATTCATAAACTGTATTACCGCCTACAGCCAATACACCCGCTATGCGTTGTGGGTTAACTGATAACCAATATTGAATACTTTGATTATGAGCGGGAACACCACTAAAAATAACATTAGGCTGGGTAGTAATAGTATTACTAGGCACATAGCCAAGGGCAGTACCTACAGCCAAATTATAATAATCACTATTAGCATTTTGATAACAGTAGAAACAAAGGTATATTTCATCGTCGCCACTGTAGCCCGTGCCTTTTAAGATCAGTTCTCTATTATCTATCGTGGTGTCATAGCGTACCGCCTGCCAGCCATTAGCAGTGGCTAAGTCGTGGATAATTTGCAATAGCTCATAGTGGGCTAGTTGTGTGCTGTCTGTTGCTGTGCCTGTTTGAAATGCCATATTTTTAACCTTTATCCTAGTTGCAATGCGCTTTTAAATTCTTCTGGGTTTTCTTTCATAACAGTAACAATAGCCTCACGGCCGCTACTTGAGTTAATAGCGTTGGGTATCTCTTTTGGGTCGCGTAGAAATACAAAGCTTTGGCTATTGTTTACGGTAGCACTGTTATTGTTTATATTCTCGGCAGGCTCTACGCCCATGTAAGCGGGTACATCTACATTCGGGGCAGGCACACCCGCCAAGCCGCCTGTAGCATGTTTAACCCTTGGTATAGCGGCTAATCCATTGCGGTTTAAACTATTTAAAAAGGGTAGCATTCCCGGCTGTCTTACTACATCCGACTGAATAACAAATTCATCATCGGATAACCAAGCAGGGATAGAGTCACTTTTGCCAGTGCCAGCACCTTGTACATGGCCGCCATCTTTAAAAGCTTTAACGGCTGTCATTACAGCCATTAAAGCAGCTAAACCAATGGCCGCAGCACTACCAAAAGAAGCAGTAGAAGCTGTGGCTGCTGCTGGTGCCCACGCTGCCGTAGAAGCGGCTGCGGCTGCGGTATTGGTTGCAGTAGTAGTAGCCGCTGCGCTAGCTGCTGAGGCAGTAACAGTAGCATCTGAGGCAGTTTTGGCGGCTGTTACAGTGTTAATAGCGGTTACTGCTTCTGTAGCATTTTGGGCTACATTCCCAAATAATCCCGCTTCGTTGCTGGCTTGCATTGCGCCTAAGCTGCTAACGGCTGCGCTAATCGTTTGCGCGGCTACTATTGACCCTTGTTCAATGCCCATTTGCATAGCTAAAGCGCCTTCTTGTGACGCTGTGCTAATTGCTAAGGCTTGTGGGTCGGTTTCTGTTGTTTCCATACCACCAAGACCAAAAAAACTACCTAAACCACTTAAAGCCCCTGTTATTTCAGTGGCTGCATTTTGGGCTAGTGTTTGTACAAAGTAATTTAGAATACTACTGCCAATACTCTCAAAGATATTTAAAAAGGCTTCTTGTAAATTCATGGTTTGTTGACGTAAGCCCTCTATACTGGACTGTATACCGTCTTGCAAACCATTTCTCAAAGCGTTTTGTACTTCACTAGTCGTGGTTTGTAATACGAGTAACTGGTTATTAATATCGGTTAAATATTGTTTAGCCTGTTCACCCATTGCCCCCGGCATTTGTGCTGCTTTTTCTAAAGCAGGCAGATAACTTTTTACTATAGACGCGGTTTGCTTGTGTAGTTCAGTTATACGCTTTTGGCCTTGGTACTGAGTAATTAAGCCCGCTGTTACTTGAGCTTGTATGCTTTGCTCTTGTAGGTTTTGGTTAGTAAATGCTTTGCTTATTTCATTTTTTACAGCGTCTAGTTGAACTTTGGCTTTGCCTGCATCAAATAAATTTTTAGCAATGGCTATGCCTGCTTCGTTGCCATCCTTTTTTAGTTGTTCGGTGGTTTGTTTAAACTTGTTTTCTAGCTCTAATAGATCAGCGTCTAAGTCTTTTCCTGTAAGCCTTAGTAGATCAATTTGCATAGTGTTATTAGTACGGGCATTAGCGGTGGCTTGTGCCATTTTTTCAGTAGCAGAAACAATAGCTAAAGCAGCTTGGGCGCGTTTTAAATGCTCCCCAGTTAGATTTTTTTCGGCTAGTTCGTACTGTTGCACCTCTGCACGGGTCATATTTAAAGTAGCGGCTTGCTTCTCTAAGTCTTTTACATAGCGTTCGGCTTCTTCGGCTTGGCGTTGTTCGGTAGTTTTACCTGTGCGGCCTTTCTTGGGCTTTTCATCAGGCACAAAGGCTGAGCGATTGCCAATGCCACTGGTAGCACTGCTAGCTGATTTTAAGATAGCTTTGTATTTTTCTAGTTCTTTGGCTAAACGTTCTACCGCTTCTTTAGTATTGGCTATTTCTTCTTCGCGGTAAGCTTGTTCTTGTGTAGAAAAATTAGCCAGATTAGTTAAATAATCTTGCTGTAATAAATCAACGGTATTATTACGATCTGTAAAAGTACTTTCTTGTTCATTAACATAGTTTTGAATATTATCTATCGCATCTTGATAAAGAATAGCAGCTAGTGAGTCGTCCAGATCCTTGTTACCGTCTGCTATTTCTTTTCTTACGCTGGCTAAATGTTCGGCTGCTTTTTGATAAGCTGCTATTAATGGGTCTAAAGGCTCAGTAGTAGTAATTTGTGGTTGTGAGGCGGTGTTATAAAACTCGTCACGCTGTTTTATAAGTTCTTTGTTCGCTTCTTGCATGGCCGCAATATTTTTATTAATGGTGTCCGTTTGACTTTCTACGGTGCGACCTAGTAAACGTTCTAAGGTGTCTAGCTGAAAATCTGGCTCTTTATATTTAGCTAAAACACTTTGTAAGCGGGCAATTTCACTATTATTGTTATTAATAAGTTGTTCAATTCGTACAATGTCATCGGGCGCTATACCGCCTGTTATACTGGCGATTTCTTCGGCTAAAAAGCGCGTAACATTGGTTACATTTCCTACACCCTGTACAGTGGTTTTAGCTACTTGGCCTAGTGCTTGAATAAGGGTGTTAAGTCCTTCCCTTACTGCGGGGTCTTGTAGTACATCCCTTAACGCTTTTACAGCTTCAGTAAATGAGTCAATAAAACCAGCGTTACCCGCTTCTAGTTTAAGTTCTGTCCAGACATTCGTTAAGCTGGTTAGTTGACCTTGTAGGCCGTCGGCGGCTGTTTGCGCGCTACTGCCAAAGGCATTATGTAACTGGTCAGCAAAACGGGGTAAAAACTCAGAAGCAGGTACTAAACCTTTTTTAATCCATTCGCTTAGTTGCTTTGTATTTGTGCCTAAAGCTTGCGCGGCTTTATCAAATGTACCCGGTATATAGTTAGCTAGTTGTTGTAGATCGGTAAGCTGTACCTTGCCTGTACTAATCATGCGCTCAAAATTAGTTAAAATACTGGTCATGTCGCTAGGGGCAAGCTGTAAGGTTGTGCCTACTTCGTTAATACTCTCGAAAATATGTTGTAGCTCATTGGCTATGGCGGGGGTATCTTTAGCCGCTGCATAAAGTTTGCTATAGCTATTGGCAGTGCTTAATAGTTCTGTGTTTAATTTAGAAGATACTGTACGCACATAATCTAGTTGTTTGGCTGCTTCACTGGCAGAACCTGTAGCACTGGTTAAAATATTCTGGGTTTTTTGCCAATTAAGGTTAGTTTCAATAACTGATTTACCAAGATTAACTAGACTATAACCCGTAACAGCGGTAGCCAATAAACCAGATAAACTGCGTACAGCTTTAGTAAGCTTATTAACTTCATTAGTAGACTTTTTCGCGTCGCTGGCTACACCGCTTAAAGCGTTGCGTTTCTGTTGAATTTTCGCCATAGCATTATTAAAGGCGTCAATATCTATGCGACCTTCTCGAAAATGCTTTATAAGCTCCTGTTCTTGTTTGTCCAGATCATTTAGGGCTTTTTGGGTTTTATCTATTGCACCCAATAACTTTTGTAGGCTGGTTTGTTTCTTTTCGTTTTCGGCTGTGGTTTTTTTAGCGGTTTCAACTTGTGCGGCTTCGGCGGCTGCTTGTTGTTCGGCTGCTTGTGCGGCTGCGTGATAGGTACGCATGGCCGCATTTTGGGCAGCTGTGGTTTGTTGCCAGTTACTAGAAACTTGGCTTAATCGGTTATTAACCGTTTCTAAACTTTTAGCGGTTTGTTCGGCTGCTTGGGCTGCTTGGTTTTCGGTTTTAACCTGTTTTTCTAGGGTTTGCTGTAGTTCGTTATGAACCTCTACTGATTTTTTTTGAGCGCTGTTAGCATTTTCTACAGTGCTAGTGGTTTGTTTAATGGCATCATTAAGCTTTTTAGTACTGCTTGCTGTTTGCTCGTTAGCTTGTTGTTGTGAACTATTCGCCTGTTTAACGGCATCACCAACCCCCTTAAGGCTATCAATAACTTTTTTTTGTATATCGGCTTTAGCGTTATTAACGTCAGTTTTAAAACGTATAGCAAATTCAAGATCACGGGACATAGCTATTTACTTAGTAAGTTAAGATATAGCTATTGTGACGAATGGCTAAGGTTAATTCTTTTAGAAAATTCTAAAAAAAAGTGACCTATTTTTTAAGGTCACTTTCTAGTATTTTGAGGGATTTAGTAAAGTCTTTTTTGCTTTGTCTGGAAATATTTACAGCCCTTGCAATACGGGCTATTTCTTTGTTTTGCTCTAAAATTGCTTCATTATAAAATAACTCCAATTGGGGGAACGTATAAGCGCCCAGTTGTTCTTTATTATGGCCTGCCTTGATTAAGGTTGCGAAAATTTTAGCCCAGCTTGTTGTAGTGCTTGGCTTGCTGCTATTAGCTCTTTTAGCATTCCTTTTCGGGTCAGGCGGTTGATAAAAAAACTACCGTTAGCACTCCACCAGCTATCAATTAATAAATCAAAGTCGCTGATAGGTAAACTTCTTACCCATTCGGCAGATTTATCACAGCAAAGCGCTAATAGTTCGCTAGCTTCTGTACCATTATTAAAGAAAATATCCATAGCATGGTCTAACAGTTCGCTATCATGGTTTAACGCTAATTGGTCAAACGCCTTTTTAAGGGGGCTTATTAAGTGACTGTATTCAATGTGGTCATTAAAGGTTAATTCTTTAACCGTTAATAGTTCACCTTGAATAGTTACTTTGATATTAGGTGCTAATATCTGCTCGTCAGTGCGAGCAGATAGTTTAGCGTTTTCCTTTGCAGGGTCAGTAATTTTCTTAGCCATACTAGGCGGCCTTTAGTTGGAAGTCAGCAAAGCCCGCTAGACTGCCATCATCATTTACATTTAATTCATCATAAAGCAAGCTACCTGTTAAGGATAACTGGCCGTATTCTTCGTTAATCAGTGCAAATTCTTCGGCAGGGTCGAACTTACAACGGTAAGCATTAAATATTACTGGCTCTTGGGTTTCGGTATTAATACCATCCAAAATAACATACTTCTCTTTAGGTGTTTCACCAAAGATAGCAAAGTTTGAATTAGCTGTATAAGAATAAGAAACTTTAAGGGGTAATTGTAAGCCTGTTATATCGACTACTTCTAACATACCACCCGCTAAAGAACGTACTTTGACTTGGGCATCTGTTACCGTAGCGGGTGTACTGGCACTATCAGTAATAGTTACAACACCCTCTAAAAAAGTATGATCTAGTTTAATAATATCGCCTGTTTTTAGATTGTCTGGTAGTTCTTCATCGGTAACAGTACCCGCAGTTATTTTGGTTTCTTTAGCATACAGCGCTTGGATTAAGTTAGCTGCAAACAGTTCTTCAAAAACCACATTTAAAGTAGCATCTGTACTGGTAGTTAAACGGCCATAGGGTAAACGTTTACCGCTAAAACTTTCATTATGGGTAGTAGTTTCTGTACCAAGTCCTAATGTAAAAGTAGGTACGTTACCAACCCAAACTGGATTAACTGGCTTACCTAATGGCGAGCGATCAGCAAACAAAACGCGGGCTTGAATGGAATATAAAGACATGGTTAATTACTCCTTAGTCTTACTAGTTTTTTTAGTACTAGTAGCTGCTTCTGGGGTTTCTGTTTCGGTAGCTGCTTCTTTGCTAGCCTCGCCTACCTTACGCTCTACTAGCCAATCGTAAGTATGGGGCGCTACGTCAATAGTATCGCCGGCTTTATACTTTACGCCTTGGTGTTCGTGTGGTTTGATTAAAGTGATAGACTTTAACGCCATAATAAATAACTCCTAAAATGTTGTAGGTTGAGCAATTGACCGAGTTAAGGCCATAAAGCCTTGTTGTAACTCAGTTTTACCAATAGCTAACCAACGTTGGTCAATATCTGGCATTTGTGCAATTTTTTCATGTAAAGCGCCTACCTGTTCGGCCAGTACTTTAACTTCGTTCATTGCATCAATTTCGGCCTGTGATAAATCACGATAGCCCTTAATTTTTTTGTGTTGATCTTTCATACTTAACTTTTACCTATACTATGTTGTGTTTGGTATATATCAGCCCATAACAACGTATCTTTGTCATAGTCTATAACTCGCCCAGATACAAATTGACAAGCCCGTGCTAACGGTAAGCTAGGTGTCCAACCCATGATAGCCTCACGTACAAGGCCAATTAATAGGTAGGCATCTTGGGTGGCTACTTGGCCTTTGTCATAACGAAAATTACGCACCGCTACCACCACACCAAAAGTAACCGTTACTAGCTGCTTAACTTTTGATCTTTCGCCCGGCATACTGTTTCCAGTAGGATTGGGGCGGGCATTTTCTTGCGGTACAATGACATAGGCGCTAGGCGTTCTAAAGTCTGCTAGCTTTGATACTAGTGCATAGTCAGCCGCGCCGCCTATCTTTTGAAAGCCACTAACTTCCGACTCTAATAACCTTACTACTTGCATAAAATCAAAAGGCGCACTACTCATGGTTAATAATCCTTTAGGCTTTCGGTAGTAAATACCCTTGGTGGGTGGCATGTTTTAGGCGCTGCGCTATTCGGTGGGGTTAGGGTGTCATCTTCACCCAGTGAGAATTTACCCTCGGCCACCATCTGTAAGAACTTAAGCGCGTCTTTATAATCACGCACTATGGGGTCGTTACTTTCTAACGCTTGGCGGTTCTTATGTAAAAAGTAGCGGGTAATTACCCTAGACCAGTGAACCACCAAAGGAAATACTTTAATTAAAGGCAGCTTATAACCGCGCTTAGCTAAAAAACCGTCTATTACTCCGTCTGCATCAGTTCTGGCTTCAACAATAACCGCAATGACTAGCTGGGCTATTTCTACCTCGTCAGCAGGCCAGCCGCTTGTATCGCGCCCCCTTAGCATAGCGTCTAATAGATCATAATCGACGGCACTATAGCGGATAGGTGTTGCCACCTGTGATAACTCAGTAGCGCCGGGTTGTTCGGCTAAGTCGTTAAGCTGCACGTAAGCCATTATTTTTTACTCTTTTTCGCTGTAGTTTTAGGGGCTGCTGTAGGTTCTTCTGGGGCAGGGTCTACCGCTACGGCTGGTGTTTCTGCTACAGGTTCTACGGCTGGCGTAGCTACAGGGTTTTTTAACAGTTCTGTATCTGCTGGGATTAAATCAGCGTCTTTGTCAATTTGCCCACGCAGTACTAACACGCGGTTAAAATATTCATCATCCATAGCTATTTGTTCAATAGCTTCATCTAATGAAAATAAATCCGCGTTATTAGGTACTAATCCTTTTAGCTCGCTATAAGGCTCGCCACCACCAATAATAGCCCCAGCCTCTAACAGTGGGGCGGCTTCTTCTTTGGTTAGTTCGATAGAATCACCCAAAGTAAAGACTTTGTTATTATGGCGTAGCTTTTTATTAACTATAAATTTTGGCATGTTTTCACCTATCTAATAATGGCTATTGTTTTGGCGCTACGGCATTCTGGAAGAAATAACCCAAGTCTTTAGCGCACACTACTTCCTCTACCGACTCACCCACACGAACACGCACCCCACCGCGTAGCCCTAGATCAGGGTCAGTAATAAAGCCCGCGATCTTGTCGCCAAATTGTGCCGTAAAGCCAAAGGTAGCCCCACGCTGATTGGTGGCTAACTTGTTACGATAGATAAACGCTGCATGATTACCCCATGTGCGCGCTAGTTGTACATTTTGCCCCGGCTTGGCTATATTTACGTTAGCCTCACCGATTAAGATTTCTTCTAGCTCTAAGTACTCTTTTAAGAAGTTAAGCGGCACCATGCCCTCGTCACCTAAAGTGCCGTTAAAGGCTTTTACTACTTTAGGGTGGCTTCTTAAAATAGTACTAGTACGACGGCCAAGTACACCCACATTAGGGCGCATAATCACATCGTCTAAGGCTTCCATAATATTCTTTAATGGGTCACTGCTAGGGTCGCTCCATTGGCTGCTACCCGATAAAATTTGCTGATTATCAGCGGCATAGTTACTGCCATTAAAAACGGTATTTGCTACCCGTACTTCACGATCAAGTAATACAAGGTCGGTGGTAAATTCAGTAGCAGTGCCTACAGGGTCAGTTTTGCCGCTGGCTTGTGCGTTTAAGCGGTCACTTTCAGGAATAGGACAGTCAAGGCCATAGTCATTGGTTCTGGCTTGCTCTGTGGTTGAATTAAAACTTACTTGGTTAGGTTGACTAGTACGGCCTACCTTAGTATCTGGAATAGTAATGCCTTGCGCTAAGTCGTATTTTTCCCATGAAAACTTTTCAGCATCCACAGGCACACGGGGTAGCACTGAGTCAGCAATTAAGCTCTTATTTTGGTAAGCAATGGCTATGCCTGTTTGGACGGCATCAATAGTAAACGGTAAATCTTTCATTGTTTAAACTCCTAAACACCTACACCCGGTGTAACATAAATTGAACCAATATCACCCTCAACACCTGCTACCTCTGCAAAGCCTATGGTTTTATCGCCTGCGGTTGCTTTAATAGCGCGGCCTTGTGCGTCGCTAGTTACTGGGTCACCTATGGCGATAGTGCCACCGTAAACCACATTAGATAAACCGCTACGGATTACGCTTACATGGCGGCCTTGGGTTACGCCTATTTCGCTTGAAGTACCTAGCAAATAGTCAGTAGCAGCGGTAGCTTGTTTGGCTTCGCCATCATTACCCGTAGTGGCTACAATTAAATTGGCTTCTATGTCAGTAATGGCCATAAAAGCGCTTATAAGTTGTGGGATATGCATTGTTTATGCTCCTTTGGTAATAGCATTCATAGCTTGAGTAATGCTAATTTCATTGCCTAACTTAGCCTGTTCTGCTTTGTAAGCTCGCGCTTTTTTGGCTAATACTTGAGGCGTTAAGTTGTCTAAGTCTTCGCCATCTGCTTTGGACTTTTCCGCAAAATTAATAATTTCGGGCGTAGCGTCTAACAGTTCGCGCAGCACTTGGTTAGCTGGTTTACTAACTGCTTGACCGTTTTCTGAGAACTCCAACGGCTGCTCAGTTGGTAGAGCAAGCAATAATTCCACGACTTTTGATTGCTGGACGGGTAAAAGCTTGCCAGCCTTTGTAAGTCCTTCCGCATAATCCAGCGCTTCTTTGCGTTGCTTTGCCTGTTCTTGCTGTTTGAGTTGGGTTTGTAAGCGCTCAATTTCTGCGTCTTTGTCTTTGAGTTTTTGCGCTTGTTCATCATTAGCCCCCTGTGGGGTAGCTTTGTTTGGGTCGGTCATGGTAGCGGGTTGCTCCGTTGTGGTTACAGTTGCCCCACCGCCTGCTGGTGGGGGCGTTGCCTGCTGTGGCTGTTCTGACGTAGTAGCAGGCACTATGTCAGCGTCGTTGCCCTCTGGTTGGTTGGTATTGGGTGTAGGTTCTGAAAATTCCAACGTAATAGCGCCGTCATTCTCACTAAAATTAATATCAGGCATCCCCTTAATAGCGGGTGGCTGTGCGCCTAAAAAGCCTATATGTCTTAGATAGTGCTTGCCCGGTGTTGGGTTGCCCGGTGTATTGGGTAAGTAAATAGAAGCGCTGCGCTTTTTCCATGCACCTTGCGCCACGCTTTCTGCAAAGTCTTGATTAACTTGTTTAGGGGTGGCATATAACAGGCCATCTTTAACGGTTAATGACTCTGCCCAGCCATACGCAGGGCTATTGTCTTTAGGGTGTCCACAGACTAAAGGCGCTTCGTGTAGCGTTGGGTTATAGGTTGTTGCTATTTCTTGTAAAATTTCAGGGGTTACGTTGATTTCTTCACCACTCATGGCGGTATGTTTACCCACTGGAAATATGGCTATAGGTTTACCGTTCACATGTTAAGCCCTCGTATAGTTGATTAGTCGCGTTTGTTTTATGAGAGTTATCAGTTTGCGCGTTGGGCTGTTTTAAATCTTTTAGAAAATTCTAAAATTTTTACTAGGGTATTTTTAAGGGTGGTTTTAACTAAAATAGATTAGGGATTAGATTATTATTGTTAGATAGCCCTAGGTTTGTTTATAAAGCGTTTATAAGCGTTTTTTTAAGTGAATTTGATAAATGATATAAATAACGGAAAAAAACGCTTAAAATGCAATTTAGGGCTATTGTTAGTTATTAGCTTGTAAATGGTCTTGAATGATTAAATATATTTCTTCTTCGTCATCTTTGCCAACCCCTAACCAGTTACGGGCTGGAATATCGCCAAAAGGTAGCTCTAGGTTTTTCTTAGGGCTTTTACCAAATTGGCCTCTTGGTGCGCCAAAGTGCATTAATGCGCCATAGATTCGATCAGTACCGACGGCTAATTCATTATTGCTCACTTGCCAGAATATCTGCCGGTATAAACCGCCTTTACGTTGTAGGATTTTGCCGGGGTTTGGTTTTTTGTATTTTAAGTAGTTGGGCGAAAGGGCTTGCCATGCGTCGCCATCGGGTGTTTGTTCTTTATCAAAGTTATCTTTAGTGCTAATAACTAAATACTCGCCAATATCCTTAAGCATCAATTCTGGATTAGCTAAGGTGTTAAAAGCGTGTTGTAGCGTATCGTCAATAATAGTGCTATTGGCTGTTATCTCTACCCGTATTCCCGCCATAATTAGCCCCTTAGATTTCCTTTTATCACTTGATAACCTAGGTTAATAAGTGGGTTTGATTCTATATTGATTAGTTTTAGCTGTTGTAATGGGTTGCTTAACTTAGTAGCGAATGGGTCTGTTAATAAGTGTAGGCTTACATCAGCCATTAGCTTTGAGGTTTCGCTATAGTCGTAAACATAACGCAGCGTATTAGTATTACTATTGAGTAATACCGCTTGTGGATTGCTTAACACCGTTGGCAATTGACTAGCTAGGGCAGCATCAATAGTAGGCTGTGTTAATATCTGGCGTAGCGTGTTATCACTTAAATCTATACTAGCGGTTTGTAGTATTTTGCTTTGTTGTTTCAATGGTTCAATAATGGCAGGCTCAATAGTACCAATAAATAACTGGTTATTGTTCATGCGTTGGTTATTGCTTACTGCTTGTATAAACTGGGTTAAATCAGTTTGTAAGCCACTGCTTACCGCTTCATTGCTTAGTAGTTGTTGGTTCATGGCGGCGGCTGGTTCGGCTGGTAGCTTGGTTGTTTTTTCTAAACTGGTTTGTATTTGTTGGGCAAATTGACTGCGCCCCGGTGCATAGTTCCAGCCGGGGTCTATGCCTTTGGGTACATCTTGCCATTCACCTTTATAGAATACTCTTACTGTTTCATCTGCTGGGGCGGTGTCTGCACCTGTTTTGCCCATGCGTTTTAGGTCGCGTAAGTTATGGGCTGTAATATAACACTGACAACCCCAGCCATTAGGGGTGTAATGTGTTTCCCACCACGGGTTATTCCATAATAATACTAGTTTATTCCATGCCTCGTGTTGTTCGCGTGGGGTTATAACTGCGTCTGAGTGGTTATACATCCAATAGGGGCGCACATCGCGCAGTTCCATTAGTTGACTATAACGGCCTGCATTATAACTAACACGTAGATTAGTTTCGTAGATGACACTGCTTCGCCATTCTCTGCCACCCTCTGGTTCCCAGCCGTAGTGGTCAAGTACTGCATAAAAGTCTTCGCGGAAGCGCTCAAGGGTTGAACCATCACGCATAGACCGCATTAACACTTGGTGTATATCTGTTATTAAGTCGGTACGATTAGCACCCGCTACTACAAAGGCGGTATTGTGAGCATCACGGCTAACAGTAGCATAGTCAATGCTAGGCAGCTTACGCTGCATGTAGTTAATCTGTTGCTCAAAGGGTAAGCTACCATAACTAGCGGCTATTGCCATTGCTATTTACCTCGTCTAGTACGTCGTTTTGGCCTGCTAAGTTAGCGGCTGTTATGGCTTGTTGCATAACGTCTGTATATTCGTCTAGGCTTAAACTAGGGGCAAGCGCTAACAGGGCTTTCTCTACTTCTTCAAAAGTAGTGGCCTGTTCAATGGCTGCTACTAAGGCTTCGCCCCATTTTTTAATAACAGGTTGCATATTTTTAGCTAATAGCGGTGTCATGGCGGCGGCTGGGTCGCTGGGGGTTGGTTCAGGCTCGGCAAAGCTTAGATTATTGTCGTTATCCGTTGCGGTGGTGTCGTCAATTTCCACAGCATAAGTATTTACAACATACTCAGTAGTAGGCTGCTTACCAGACATTTTAAAGACGATTTCATCACGTTTAGCGCGTTCTGTTTTGTCTTCTTCTTGCTCAAGATTGCGGGTTACTTCGGGTATTTCAGCGCCTGCAAAGTTCCACAAGGTAAGCCACTTAACCACGTTAAGGGTAAAGCTTTCATTAATAAGATCAGAATAGGCTTGCGTTATATTGTTTAATACGTCGCCTTGTAGTTCATCATTACCAAGCCTGCCCGGTGTGCCTTGCGTACTGGCGGTTTGTCCTAGAATAATCTTAGCAATGGCATTATTCATGGCCTCTATAAAGCTTTTGTAGTCACTAACACCATTTCTAGTGGCTTCGATTAGCGCAATTTCTGCCCCTTGTGGAATGATTATGCCGCTATCGGTTTGGATAGCCATAATAGCTTCTAGTAATTTGTTTTGTTCTTCTGGGGTGGCATTTATTGGAAATTTACCAACGGCCGTTGGCATGGCGAACTTTTCCATAAACATTGCCCAAAACTTCATACCGTTACGCTTAAAGAATACAGGCCAGTATAAGTAATGGGCTAACCCTAGGCCGTAAGGCTCGTCGTCATTGTCTGCACCTGTGGCATAGTGCCAGAAGTAAGGCGCTGGGCATGGGATACCCTCAAACATACTGGAACGGGTTAATAATCTAAGCTCGTTTTGTGTATTAAACCTAAAGCGCCTACGGTCTCTAACCTTAACGTCTTTTAAACCAATATAACGGCCATCTAATTTGTAGATGATTTCAGCTACTGCAAAGCCATAGTAAACACCGTATAGCATCTTGGTTGTAATATTATCAAAGCCTATGTTTTTTATTTGTTGCTCGATAAATTCAGCGGCTAGCTTATCTATGGGGCGATCTCCACCCGGTTTAACTTCCCAAGCATGTTTAGTAATACCTAGTTGTATCTGCTGAAAACTAGATTTTACTTGATCGTCGCTAAGTACTTCTTTGTAAATATCAAAATTACCACGCCCTCTGATTTTTAATACTTTGTCATTAGGTAGCATTAAGCCGTTAATATAAGGGCGTGTAATATCTCTACCATCACCCGTAGTGGCAATTTCAAGATTAAGCTTTGGTTTTTTGGGTATGTTATCAGTCATTAGTCGTTATAACCTCTGTAGTTTGTGCCACTAGTAACAGTTCCCCAGCCTTTAACAGTGGTTTTAATATGGTTGTCAATAATGCTGCTACGGGTTATGCCTAGTGCTTGAAAATTAAAAGGGGTAGTTAATTGGTTAAGCATGGCATAACGTAATAAGATAAACATTGCTGCACTATCCGCGTGGCGGTATAGCTCAGGCTCTTTTAAGTCTTTGGCACGAATGGCCGGTATCATCTTAACGCCGTCTATCTCGGTAATTTGTAGTAAATCTTGGGATAGATTGTTATCGCGTGGAATATCAATAAAACCACTTTCAAAAAGGTCTATTAATGGCTGTGTCCATTCTTTGTAGAAATTTCTAGTAATGTTAATCTGGTGGACGTACTCACGGCTGTATAGGTCGGCTAAGTCTTCGGCCAAGCCTTGCCCATTACCCGTAGCATCAATAGCCGCACAGGTAAATCTTGGTAGATTTTCTATAATGTATGAGGCTATTTGTACTTGTTGCATCTTGGGTACTTTGTGCATTTCAACCACAAAAGGCACTTTTAATTCTAAGATAGGGCTAATTTCACCTGTACCAATTACCGAAAAGTCTCTATGTCTGGCGTAGTCTTGCGCAAAAACATGGTTTAAAGTTGGGTCTACATATTCTTTTAAAACAGGGTCTATGTATTTATGTATCCAGTCTTCACCATAACTAACACGATCACTAACGGGCAAGTATTCAAAATCTTTATCTAATGACCAACGCAACACGGGGCGCACTTCGCGCATGGCGTTGTCAATCCATATACTAGGTAACGCAATACTAGTGCCAGCACGGGGTATGCAGTCTAATTCCTCTAGCATGGCGGCTGCCCTTGAACCATACGCACTGCGAATAGTTGTATACCATTCTTCTTTGCCTTGTGCGGTAGGTGTTTCGTTGGTCATTAAGCAAACACGTTCATAGAGGCCATTAGTTACCGCATCATCAAAGGTGGCTTTGTATACTATGGCACTGTTACCAAACTTACCGCCTTTAATATCGTTTATTAATTGGTTAAACGGGTTTTTAATTCCATTATGCGTACTGATAATACGAATTTTACCGCCCCAAATTAAAAGGGCTGTAGCAGCATCAATAACGGCCTGTACATCACCATGAAAAGCGGCCTCATCAATAACCACTTTACCCTGTAAACCACGAATATTGGCAGGGTTAGAAGATAACGCGACCACTTGAAAACCAGAACCAAAGCGAATGCGGTAACTGGTAATATATTTACTGTTGCCGTTTTCGTCTTGATCTTCAAATAAAAATTCTTCAATATCAGTAACGCCAAGCTTTTGTACTTTGGCAATACTGCGGGCAAACTTGGCTACATAGCCGATAAACTCTAAGCCTTTTTCTTTAGTATCGCCTATGTAGTAAACATTCATACCGCCTGCCTGTTTACTAGAAGCAGCTACTAAGGTATCTATTAAAGCTTCTACAAAGGTTATCCCCGTCCTACGGCCTTTTTCAGCCACAATAATTGGCGCGTCGAGTGCCATGTACTCGACTTGGTGCGCCATTAAAATGCCTTTAGCTAATGGGTTTAAATCAGCTTGTACTTGTTGTGTTGAGGGTGGTAGTTCGTTCCATTCAACAATACGCCTTGTATTTTTTTGTGGCTTTAATCTTTCGGGGGTAACTTTGCAGGCCATATTAATTAACCCCTAATACTTCACGTTTTAATAGGTCTACATAGTCAGCGCTTAAGCCTTGGGCTTTAGCGGTTTTTTCTAGGTTGTCTTGTTGTTCACGTAGTAACCGTTTGCGGGCTTCTTCTTCAATAGCTAAACGTTCTTTTAGTGATAATTCTCTAGCGCGCTGTATATCTAGGGCAGCTTTAGCCAATAGGCCAGCTTCTTTGATAATGATCTGGTTATCGTCTTTGTCTAGTTGCTCCATAGTTACCCGGCTTAGTAGCATGGTTAAAGATTGGGCTAAAAACATGCCTGTTTTATCGTCGGTATTCTCGCCAAGTTGACTAACATAAATATTAGCCATTTCTTTAAATTTGTTATGTTCTTCAAAACGTTTATTAAAGTTTTGACTAAAACGCCCAAGCGCAGAACGGCTGGGCTTGTTTTCTAGCTCAGGAAAATTATTATTAACCTCGTCTAATAGCTCACTAATAGTAAGGCGGTTTTCCCTTAGTAATTGCTGGATAAACTCAATTACTGGCTTAGGTAGTTTGTCTAAACTAGATTTACGCCCCATGTCTAAGCCCTCGGCCTTTTAACACCATCCACAGTGGCAAAACCGTTGGCTACATCTTCGCCACGTTCTGTAAGGGTGGCAATAAGTACCCCGTTAATATCTTCAATGGTTATTAACCCTTGCTCATCTAACCACCTTAAATGGGTTTTTACTTGGTCATGGCTTACCTTTAAGCCCCATTTTTTTAGTAGCTCTGTAATAATCGAATTATTAGAGGTGTAGCCGTTTAATTCGGTTAATACCCTTAGAATAACTAGTCGCTCTTGTTCGGTTAATAGCTCTTTGTAGGTTTGTTTCATTACATAGCCTCATTTAATGCCATTATTAATTAACGATTCATTAATCAATACTAGTGTGTTGTTCATGGCTTCTTGTTTGCCGTTAAGCTCTCTAACCTCTGCTAATAACTGGCTAAACTGGTTACTAGTGGGTAAGTATTCGACTTTTATTTCTAACTTGGTTAAGCGGTCTGTTAGCTCTTTTACTTCGGCTGTTTTGGCTGCTTCTCTACGTGAGAACAACGTAAATAAAAAAATACCAATCAGTAAAATAAACTGGATTAGCTGCCCTATGCTGTATTCTTCAATCATTCATCACCTCTAGGAAAAATAAGGTATTGAATAAGCGCAGCATGTCGCCAAGCGCATAGCCCGTACTGGTCGTATAGTTCTTTTAAGGTCATTACAATACTATCGCCTGTGTTGTGGGTTATCATTACTGGTGGGTCGCAATACACCATCAAGGCTGCTGGTATCGGTGGCGATTGCGGCGGCTGCGGCACGACTACGGGCGGCTTTGAGTTGCTGCATGATGACATCATCAAACACACAACTAGCCCTAGCATTTTTAGTGGCTTCAAGGTCATGTTCAAACTCTACAGTGGTTTTATAGTTAGCCTCTTTAGCTTGGGCGATAACTTTTTCAATCTCGCTGCTAGCTTTTTGGGCTTGTTGGGTTAAGTTTTTGGATTGGGCAATAATTGCCCTTAGTTCGCTAAGTTGTAGCGCATTGTGGGTGTTTTCGGCTTGTTGCTGGCCTTTGGTGTAGCCTATGTAGTAAATGCCAACTAAAGCAGGAACTAGACCGAATACGGCCATAATAGGACGGGCTAAATAACTCATAGACCAGCCTCGCACATGTTACGCTCAGCGGCACGACGATTAACTAGACCTTTTAATATTTTTACTTGTTTAGTGTTGCGATCTGTGGCTTTTATCCATTTCTCAAGCTCAGCACATGCCCCCAAATAATCAGTATTATTAAGTTTTTTAAGTAGAGTTGATTTGCGGAAATTCTCAGAACCAACATTAAATATAAACGACCTTAAAGCCGCTTCTAAGTGATTAGATAAGGGTACTTTTACATAGTTGTTAATAGCTTTTGTACCGTCTTCTAAGTCTTTAGCTAGAAGCTGGTAGCACTGGGCATCGGTTTTATATTGGCCTGCTTTGGCTGTTGCAGTATGGCCTATGCAGATAGTTACAACGCCTACAGGGTCTACATAAGCTTTATTATGCTTGCCTTCAAAGGGTAAAAGTAAGCCAAGTAATAGGATAAGTACAGGAATACTAATGCCTGTAATTACAGATAATTGTTTAATTGTTGGTTCATCAGCGACCATAAAAAATACCCCTTAATTATTAAGAGGTATCTTGCTTTTTTTATGGTTTTAAATCTTTTAGAAAATTCTAAAAAATTTTAATCTTACTATTTTTAAACTATGGCATTAGTCTTGCTCTGTCGGCTTGTGGTAACTCAAAGCCACTCATTCTTGAAATGCGCGTTAATACATTATTATTAAATTGTAGTTCTACCATTTTAGTTTTAACGCCCATAGGGTCTGCACTAGAAAAAACAAAAACTAAAAAAGTACCACTATCATTATTTACTGTTTGGTATGGTGTACCTTTTAAAATGCTTTCGGCATCGTATGGGGTAGTAACACCTATTTGTAATTGGCTAATGTTTTGTTCTTTAAAATCATAGCCAGAAGTAGCACAGGCAGTCAATAAAACAAAAGCAGTGATAGTAAAAAGTATTTTAATTAATTGCATTAGTCCTCCTTTAACGCTTTTTAAGTAAATAATTAATTAGAAAATATAATAAATAACTTAATGCTACAGTTAATAAAGAAATTAATAAACTACTAAGAATGGCTCTATTAAAGTTCTGTACAATATGAAAAATATTTTTTTGATTTTCGACTTTAGTCAAATATAAATTTAATACAGTTAGAGTTAATGTTAGACCTACTGTTAATAAAAAAAATAACTGTAGTTTTTTTGCTATTTTTAAACGGTTTTGTTTTTTTTGTTCTTCTTCTAAAATAGTTAAACAAGGGTTGCAAATATCATCATTTAAATTTATCCAGCTTCTTTGACAATATGGACAGGGTTTGTATTTGTCTGGATTAATATTGATATTTACATAGTCACGGCCAGCTAAAATATTACCTCTATTGTTCGAGCCTTTTATTTTAATATCAGTACCCACAATTTACTTCCTCAATTTGATATTTCCCGTTGCTATATTGCCAGTATTATTGTCGCCTTTTATTGATACTTTAGTATTAGCTTTGCCTTTTTTCTTCTCATCACTGCTGGAAATATCAACACCCGTTAAAGCTAAAACCATCAAACGCTTTTTATTTTCTTCTGGTAGTTTTCTATAAGCGTCTAACATCACTTGTTCTTCTGGTGTTATAGCTGCCTGTGAACGTTGACCAGTTACAATATATGTGACATCAACGCCTACAGTATTTAGCGCGGATAACTGCAATGCTGTAGGGTATGTTGTGCCTTTCTCCCAATCGCTTAACGTTCTTTTTCCAGCGCCAGCAATTACCGCAAATTCTGACAGTGTGAGTTTTAGTCTTTCCCTTTCTTCTTTTATTCGAGCGCCTATCATTTAGCAATTATCCGCAATATTTATATTTACAATTGCAGATTTCCGCAATATAATAAACATAAATTAATTTAAAGTATTTTGATAATTTTACCAACAATAGGAGAAAGGTCAATGCAAGTACCATACGCACTGCCCAAAACAAAGCCTTATACACATGAACAAGTAAAAGCCTTATTTAAAAAGGCTGGTATTCCTATAGCTCAATGGGCTAAAAAAAATAATTTTCCTGTAAACCGTGTTTACTTATTAACGAATGGATTAATAAAAGGCAATTATGGTGTATCCCATGATATAGCTATTAAATTGGGGTTAAAAATCCCAGAAATACAAGTAGCATAAGGGGTTAAGCCATGATTGAAGAAACAGGCATAAACAAAAGCGCCTTAAAATCATTAGAAGTATTAAAAGCCATGCGCGGAAAAAGTATTGCTGGTTTTACTAATAATGAACTAGCTACACAGTTAAAGGAAACACCTACCAATATTACCCGCGCCTTAAATACCCTTATAAGTGCTGGCTTAGTTGAGAAATGGGACGATAACCGATTCCGCTATAGCTCTCTACTGCTTGAAATAGCACACGCCCATACTTTAGAAACACAAGAAACAGTACAAAGAACTAACCAACGTTATAACCAAATTACAGCAAATGCGAGGGCTTTATTAAATGGCTAAGAAAACCAAGACTACTGTAGCTGAGACTACAGAAAACCAAGAACTAGAAATAGTACAAGAAGTAGCTGTACAGTCTTCTATAGCGGATAACTCTGTAATAGCTTCTTATGAAATTTTCAAAGCTATTGGCCGTATTGAAACATCACATTTTTATGCGACAATTTCAGATTTAGCCATAGCTAAACAGTTTGAAGAAATAAAAAACAGCAAGAAATATAAGGACTTACCATATAATGACGCCGACGGAAATGTGCGACATGTCGCAGATTTAGAGGAATTTTGCCAAGTCTTTTTACATAAATCCTACAGACGCTGTGCCGAACTTTCGCAAAACCTTAATTTATTAGGTGAGGAATTATACCAACAAGCCGAACAAATAGGCTTTAGGGCTAGGGATTACCAAGCATTAAAGGCTTTGCCTGCTGACGATCAGGAAATAGTTAAACAAGCTATAGAAACTCAAGACCGCGACAAAGTAATAGAGTTACTACAGGAAATGGCTGTTAAGCATAAAAACGATAAAGAAAACCTTACTAAAGACCTTGAAGAAGCCAAGGGCAGCTATGACGCTTTAAGCAAAGTAACCGAAAAGAAAGGAAAAGAGTTAGACAAGGTTAAGCTGGAACTTGAAAAAACCAAAAAACGTATAGCTAACCTAGAACCAGAAGAAGTGGGCGAAGAACTACGCCAAGAAGCCACTGTAGCTGCTACCACTGTAGAGGGCATGATATATGGCAATTTATTAATAGCTATGCAGGCTTTACAAGACCATCAAAACAAAACAGGCATAGACCATGAAGCAACTATGACAGGTTTAGTTATTTCTGTTAAGCGCGCTGTTAATTTTGTTAGCAACCAATTAGGACTACCAGACCAATTAACCGAAAGCCTTGTAAATGACTGGCAAGCACCTAACGCTGAGGAACTAGTAAAAGCCGAGTTAGGTATAGGGGAATAATTGCAATGAATGAATTTAAATTTAATACCTTAGTTACTTTGTTACTTGTCATTCTTCTAAACCAGTATGTAGCCAGTAATAACCTTGTAATAGCAAGCTTAACCGCTATTTTAGTTATTGCTAGTGGTTGTGCTGGATTGTATTTTTATTTTAAAGGTAAGTAAGCCATGAATAACCCTGCTATTAATCAACTTATTGCAGAAGCAGCTAAACAGATAGCCAGCGCTAAGCATGGGCAAAACATGGCTATTTATGAGGGATTAGCAGCAAAATTAAATAAATCAACCCGTACAGCTATTAACTTAGTTAAAAAGTTTGTAGATAAAGGTACACGTAAAAAACGTAGTGACGCGGGCAAGTTTGCGCTTTCAATCACTGACGCGCAACACATATCCGCCTTATTAATGCTTAGCCTACGCAATAACAACAAAAAGCAACTTTCTAGTATTGAATTAGCGGTAGAACGTTTACAAGCTGAGGGCATGATTAATGCCGTATCTACTAACGAAGAAACAGGCGAAGTTAAACCACTTTCAACCAGTGCTATTATTAATGCTCTGTATGGTTATAACTTACACCCTAAACAGCTATTACAACCAGAACCAGCTACACGCTTAGCCAGTGAACACCCCAACCACGTTTGGCAAATAGACGCCTCTATTTGCGCCCAGTATTATTTAGATGATAACGGCCTAGAAAAAATAGACCCCTCTGAATACTACGACGGCAAGCCAGAAAACCTTAAACGCATAGAAAAGAAGCGTTTACAACGTTATGCAATTACAGACCATGCCACAGGCACTATCTATGCTGAATACACGCTAGGCAGTGAAAGTGCCGAAAGCCTATGCAATTGTTTAATTAATGCCATACAGCAACGGGGCAAATACCCCTTTTATGGTGTACCTAAAATAATCATGACAGACCCCGGAGCAGCTATGAAGTCTGCCATGTTCCGTAACCTATGCAGGGCGCTTGGTATAACCTTAATTATTAACAAAGTTAAAAATGCACGGGCTAAAGGTTCAGTAGAGAAAGCACACGATTTAATCGAATGTAATTTTGAAAGCGGTTTAAAACTACGCCCAGCAAGTAACTTAAACGATCTTAACAAGTTGTTGCATGTTTGGATGCACCACTACAACACCTTTAAAACCCATAGCCGCACAGGTAAAAGCCGCTACAGTGTTTGGCAAACAATCACTAAAGAACAGCTAAGACTAGCCCCTAGTGCAGATATATGCCGCGAATTAGCCATAAGCCAACCCCTAGAGCGTAAAGTTAATGTATACCTAACAGTATCATTTAGAGGCCATGAATATGACGTTAGCCAAGTACCTAATGTGCTAGTAGGTGAAAAATTACTTATTACCCGTAACCCTTGGCGAGATGATGACAGCGCCCAAGTAGTGTTAGTTAATGAAGATGGCCGCGAGTACTTCCAAGTTGTAGAGCGTGTTAATAAAAATCAATACGGCTTTACAGATACCGCCGCCATTATTGGTACTAACTACAAACAACATGCCGAAAACCCAGCACAACAAAACATTAAACAACTAGACCAGTTAGTAACTGGTACTAACAGTGTAGAAGAAGCAGAACAAGCCAAGAAAGCTAAGCAACTACCTTTTAAGGGTGCAATTGACCCCTTTAAAACCATTAAAGATACCGAGCTACCCGCATTCTTACCTAAACAGGGTAGCGAGTTAGAAACAACAATAGCTATACCTACTGTAGTAGAAGTTAATTTAACCCTAACCGCTATGGCTAAACAGCTTAAAGGCTTACTGGGTGAATGGTCGCCACAACACATGGCATGGCTACAAAAGCACTACCCACAAGGCGCACCAGAAAACGAACTTAACACCATAGCAGAACGCTATAAACAACGCCCCCGCTTAAGTGTGGTAGGAGGTTAAAACAATGCTACAGCTTAAACAAGTCATAGCAGATCACAGGCTTAAACAGTCGAATTTAGCCCAATATCTTAATGTTAGTAATACCGCCGTATCTTTATTAATTAACTTAAATACATGGCCTAAAAAGACAGATAAGGCCGAATTTAAGCAACGCATTATTAGCTGGTTAGCTCAAAAAGGTATAACTGCTAATGATAGTGTTTTTAATGTAGTGACTGAGGGCGGCCACCCCCAGCCACTATTGGAAATATCCCCACCTACAAATAATGAGGACTATTATATGATACTTGAAAAACAGCATTTAACCAAAGCTGCCGGAAATGCTTTTGATTTAAAAGTAAATCCCTTTGACGAACCGCGCAGTATTGACGACCTTTATCTATCGCCAGAAGCAAAAATACTCTATGAAGATTTATATATAGCGACTAAATGTTCACAGTTTATAGCTGTTATTGGTGAGTCTGGCAGCGGCAAAACAACCCTTAAAAAAGCATTAAAAGCCCGTGTAGCTAGGGCTAAAGACAAAGTTATCTTTGTAGAACCCTATATTATAGGAATGGAAAGCAACGACCAAAAAGGAAAGTCATTAAAAGTAACCCAAATTATAGACGCTATTAAGGCTGCTATTGCGCCTACTGCTGCTAAACCTAGATCAATAGATGATCGTTTTAGACAAGTTCATACGTTAGCGGCTGAGGCTGTCAGCAATGGCTATCAAATTGTTATTATCATAGAAGAAGCCCACAGCCTGCCAAATGATACGCTAAGACACTTTAAGCGCATACTGGAAATGGAAAGCCCAGACGGATTTAACAGCCTATTTACTGTGCTACTTATTGCCCAGCCAGAACTATTGCTAACCTTAAGTAAGCATAACAAAGAAATTCGCGAAGTAACCCAGCGCTGTACAATAGAAAAGCTAGCCCCTGTAACTAATTACTTAGAAGATTATCTAGCCCATACCTTTAACAAAGCCAATAAAAAACTAGCCGAAGTGATCGACCAAAGCGGCATAGATGAACTTAAGCAAAAACTTAGCTACCGCCGTTACGGTGAAACAGAACCGAACCATTATCCACTAGTGATTAATAACACCCTTATTGCCGCTATGAATATAGCAGCCGAAACAGGCCAAAGTCTTATTACTGGGGAGATCATAAAAGAGGTGTAGCAATGTCCACCTTTAATGATTTTATGAATCACTTAATGGCTAACAAAGGCGGCTGCTGTCATGCACCAAGCGGCCGCTATTGTGAACAAGGTAAACGGCTTAAAGAAGCTTATACTCACGAAGGTAAAAAAGCTTATGACAAACTTAGACAACGTAGAAACACAGGCTTTAACAGATACTAAGGCTATTGTTAATTGGCGATTGATTGGTATTGCTTTAGTTTTTGCACGTAGAAGAAAAGAAAAGGTAACCATAGTAGCCAAAGGCAAAAACTTTTTTCATTTATTCCAGCATGGCCGCGTTGTTGGCTTTGCTTCTGATTATGTCAATGCACTAGATAAGGCTAGCAAATTAGAGCGAGGTGTATTTCATGCCAAAGCATAAAACACCCGTTACTACTATAAAGCAAATACTAGCGGACTTTGATAGAACTATGCTTGCTAACCAAGTCGAGTTATTTGTTAAAAATGGCGGAACTATTAAGCAGCTAGCCAGCTATAAAGACAAGCAGCTAAACATTAACCCTTGTGGCTGGCAAAGGGAGACATTATGACCGATAAAAAAATACAACTTTATAGACCTAGTAATAGCTATGAGGGCGACTGGTTTCATTGCGAATGGTGTCGCAAATGTGCGCGTGATTCTGCCATGAATGAAGGGTTATCAATAGATGAATGTGACGATAGCCAAAAATGCGAGATTTTGGGCGATACGTTTATTTATGAGGTTGACGATCCTGACTACCCTAAACAATGGCAATACAACGAACAAGGCCACCCGATCTGCACTGCTTTTATTGCAGAAGGTGAACCTATACCGCCTATACGTGAAGATAAAACTATAGATATGTTCGAGGGTGAACAATGATTGAAGCTAACAAAGTATTTACAACTAAAGAGCATGGCGAAATTGTAGCCCATGCCAACACTAGAAGTGATGGTACGCGCATAGAATTTAAGTATAAATATCTAGGCGCTAATTTTACTACCTCTATTTACATGTTTCCAAAGGAAGCAAACGAAGCCGATCTATTAAAAGCTACTGATTTTCTAAATTCATTAACTGAGGAAAAAGCCGCCCAGTTATTGACCAACTACAAAAACGGCTTAAAACCACAATACAACGGAGATTTAAACAATGTCTAAGACTATTAATCATGCAGACTTAGTAGAAGCTGTAGCAGCTAAAACCGAAGAAGCACAAACGACTGTTAAAAGTGTACTAGCTGCTTTAGCAGAAGTAGCTACAGAAAACTTAAAAAAAGATGTAATTGTTACATTACATGGCTTAGGTAAGTTAAAACCTATTAAGCGTAATGCCCGTATAGGCCGCAACCCTAAAACACGCGAACCAGTAGAAATAGCTGCTAGTAGATCAGTTAAATTTACTTTAACTAAAGATTTAAAAGAAGCTTTAAATTAACCCTAATTGCCCCTAGCAATAGGGGCTTTACCTATGGTGGCATTATGACAAATGAACAACTAGCTATTTTATTAAGAGATATACAAACGTCTTTAGACTGTGGTATTGCACATGCTGAATACATAATTAAAACAGAATGCCCAGAATTAAAAAATGTTTTAGGAAACCTAAAAACTAACGCTTTTATGTCTTTAAAAGCATTAAATGATGAACTAAGGCAAAAAATTAACTCTTTAACTCCAACTAAATTTCCTTAGCAGGTATTGTGTTATGGCTAGACAATCTCAAATAGCTAAAATTCATATTGCTAAACAGCAATTAAACATACCAGAAGACGCTTATAGGCTAATGCTTAAGCGCTTTGGTGTTACATCATCTAAAGATTTAACTATTGTACAAGCTGAAAGGGTAATAGATGAATTTATAGCTAAAGGCTGGAAGCCTAAAAAACCTAACAAGGCCAAAGGTAAACCACATAACTTTGATAATCAGCCAGCTATCATGCAAAAACTAGAAGCATTACTAGCTGACATGAAACTAGATTGGAATTATGCCGATAGCATGGCAAAGCGCATGTTTAAAGTTGATAAAGTAGCATGGATTAAAAAAGAGCAACAATTGCATGATATTGTTGCAGCCCTTTACTATAAGCAACAAAAAGACTACTACCACAACATAATTAATGACCTATGCCAAAAACATAATATTTCTAATGAAGAAAAAGCACGTTTTTTAAGTTATACCAAGGGTGGCGAATGGGTAGAGCGCAAACAAAAATTTGAAGATGTTATTAATACTTTAAGTAATTTAGAGGGGCGTAGCTTATGAGTAAGGTAGCTATATCAACGCTTAATAATGAGCAACTAAGGCAGCTTATAAAAAACAAAATTTCTAGCCGTAGATTATCAAAATACTATTGTTGTGTATTAGTAGATTATCATTCAATACTTTTATGTGCTTCTATTATGTCATCTTCTAATCAAAGCAAAATTATAGATGACGCAAAAAAACTGCTTACTTTAATGTTTGGTGAAACTGTTAATAGTTCTTTGGTGAATAAATGATACAGATTCAATGCCCCTGCTGTGCTGCTACTTTTCCTCTTGAAGCTGGTTTTGTAGAAGTTGACGGAAAAAAGCTAGCAGCTTTAACTGGTGAATTGCAACCAGCACTAGCAAAGGCTGCTTTACTCTATTTAAGGCTGTTTAGCCCTGCAAAAAGTGCTTTAAAAAATAGTAAAGCTATTAAGTTATTGGATAGTTTAATAATACTTATTAAGGCTGGTACTGTAACTAATGACGCTCGAACCAATGAAACAAAGCCAGCAACTATGGAAATGTGGCTAGCAGGGTTAGAACAAGTAACAGAGCAATATAGCAGCTTAACCTTACCGCTTAAAAACCATAACTATTTAAGGGCTATAGTGTGGGGTATCGCCAGCGATCCTAAACAAGCACAACTATTAATACCTAAAGCAGCTAAAAAGGTAACCAGTACACAAGAAGAAAAAAACGAAAAAATAGCCGCAATTTATTCCGATCTGCGGCTAGGTCTAATTAATGAAGAACAAGCACACCAGCTTATAAGCCAATTAAAGATTGGGGGTTAGTATGGAATATCATGTATCAGAACAAGCCAAGCGTAGAAACGGTTTTTTTGAAGATTTAATAGACGGCTTAACGCGCCACTTGATAGCCAATAATATTAATGAACCAGAAAAAGCAGCCGAAGAAATAGCGCTCAAACTTCACGAAGAATGGAGAGGGCAAAATTTAAATTTTCCAGCTAAACCGCGTTTATACTTTGAGCGGTTAAAAGAGCAAGTAATCTCTGAATATACAGGCTATAATAAAACGGAATTATTAAGACGGCATAACATTTCCGAAAGCACTCTTTATAAATGGATGAACCAAAAATTAAAAGAAGCTAAAAAAAGGGAAATAGATCAAAATGGGCAAGTAATGTTTAAACTTTAAAATATTTATTTTAATTTTTAAGGTTAAATTGTTTACTTTAAAACTTGCCCTTTATTTTTTCACTATTTGAAAACCTTTTACAATTTTAATCCCACTATATACCAATAATAATTATAATATCCCGCAATTATGAAACTTTTTTCTATTATTTATGAAGCTAGTAAACATCTTTCATTACCTTGCTGAGATAATTTCCAGATGTCTTTAATATTACTGTTCAAAAACTCTTCAGGAAATTTTCCTCGAATACTTCCTTTGCATTTTTCTTGTATCCATTTTGAAGCATTAGACTCCATTTTTTTTATAAACTCATTTACGATTCTTGCATTCTTTGGATCCAAAGAATCTAGTAAGTTTTTTAACCCTTTCACATCACCTCTAGCCATATAAGCTTTTATTTTGGCATGTTGTGTCGAATCACCTGGCAAAGGAATAGCTAACCCATAAGGGTCATTATATGATATTGGATTCCCTTCAACATAAAGAAAAGTATTCCACCCCCCCTCAAGCCCTATAGGATCACTCTGACTATATCTACCCAAATCAGGAATATAGGTTCTAAAATAGTTATAGTGGAAACCTGTTTCTGAGTCAAAATACTGACCAGCAAAACGCAATGGAATAGTGGTATTGACTCCTGTACCTAACGGGTCTTCATTTGCCATTGTAGTACCATAAGCATCACTTTGCCAACTCCAAACTTTTTGTCCATTTTGGTTAGTTGCCCATCTTGGGGTATCTAAATGGTCACTATGAATATAGTAGACTGTTTGCGCACTTGCTACACCATTCGTAAAAGGAACTTCTATTTGGGCAATTGGCATTGTATCTAACCATGCCCAGTAGATTTCTTTTACTTTTTCCTTGTTGGCATTATATTGTGTTTCACTAATTAGCTGACCAATATCGTTATACATAAATGTACTAATACTGCCATCTTCCTTAACTTTAATAGTACGCTCACCATAAGCATTATGAATATAACGAGCTAACGTCGTTTGTACATTATTTTCTGTTTTTATCACTTTTGAAAAACGATTGCTTTCATCATACTCATAGGTTTTTGTGTTGTCTTTAAAGGATGTTATATTATTTATAATGTCTTTCTTATAGTAAGTACCATTGATACCAGAAAGGACATTTCCTCCAGCATAAGTTGCTTGTTGTAGACCTTGATCACTCTGACGTGTAGTTCGATTACCCACAATGTCGTAACTATAGGTGATAGTTGACTCTCCTTGCTCTTTGGTAAGTCGATTGAATTCATTATATTCATAATTGGTAGTACCAAATTGGCTATCGACTATTTGGGTTATATTGCCATTAACATCATATTGATAATTAGTAGTAACTGTACCTATGGTTTGTTGGGTGAGTTGACCATCTAAGTCATAACTACGGCTTAGCATTAAACCATTTTCCCATGTTAATCCAGTAATACCTTGTTGGAAAGGTTGGTAGGTAATGTGGTTAACTAAGGTAAGTGTTCTACCATTTTGAACCAATGTAATGGCAGTAATTTGCCCTCCTATATTTCTCGTATATCTTAGGGTAGCTAGACCATAATCTGTTGTTAATACACGACCTGCTTTATCATAAGTGTAGTTAATAACTTGTTGATCGCCTAATAACTCGCCATCTAGTTTTAATTGCCTTTTTTCCTGAGCAACTAATCCTAAATTATTGTAGTTATATTCTGTAGTACCACTACTATCATTAATCGAGGTTAAATAACCTATATTATAAAAACCTGTCACAGGTTGATCATAAATATATTCTATATTTAATTCAGGCTTATTAGGATAAACTTGGTTGATTAAGCGATTAAGTCCATCATAACTATATTGAGTAATATGACCTCTAGCATTAGTTTCTTTTACTAAGTTACCTGCTTTATCGTATCTATTTGTTGTGGTACCAGTTGCACTACTTTGTTCTTCAACCACCTGATTAAGGTCACTGTAAGCAAACCAAGTACTACTATTCCCAAAATCTTTTTCTATAGTCACATTACCATGTACATCACGATCATGATAATTATAGTATTTACCATAATAATCTCGAGTTAAATAGTTATCTGCATTATAACTGTGGGTAATTTGAGTACCTTTTGGATCTGTTTCTGATAAAGGTTTGCTATGAGTACCATAAGAGTATTGATAGGCTTGATTAGTTGATCCTACTAAAGCTAATACACGCCCTAACTCATCAAATTGACGTTTTAATTGATAGGTAATAGTGGTACCTTTTTTAACTATTTCTTCGGTACGATTACCCATTGCGTCATAAGTATAATTAATACTGTCATTAAGATTATTTTTAATGGAAGTTAATCGCTTAGCCTCATCCCACGTATAGCTTAGTACACTATTATCAGGAAAGGTTACTTTCGTTATTTGACCTATTTCATCATAGGTAAAACGTGTTGTTGATTCAGCCGTTGTAATACTGGCTAGCCATCCTTGCGTTGTATAGGTTAGTGTACTAATAATAGCATTTTCGTCGGTTATCGTTTGAGGATTTCCATAGTTATCAAAATTACTATAAGTAACAGTATGACCTAATGGGTTTACAATACTTGTTAATTGTCCATCATTGTTATAGTTATAATGTGTAATATCTTCCACATCATAGCGTGATCCATCAATACTCGTTATTTGCCCCATATTATTATAGGTATACTTTATTGTTTGCTCTGCATGAATTGTAGATACTGCTAATGCAAGCAGCATCGGTATCACTTGTTTTTTCATTGTAGTTCCTTTGACTATTTAAAAGACAAAAGCACCCCTTAGTGCATAATTTTTATATCATGCTCTTGATACTTTTTGTCTTATTTAAAAAATTAAAATTTAGTTATTAAATTAATGTTTACTCCGTAGGACTACCATTAAAAAGGTAGGGCTCGTGACTTGGAGTAAAGTTTTTTGTATATAAGGCTTTTTTAGTAACACGTAATTGATCAATCTTACCTTTGTAATTATATTGATATTCTCGCTCACTAGCACTTGCTCCAATAGCAACAATTACTTTTTCATCTAATAGATAATTATTTTTATCTGTTTGATAATTTAATAATTGACCATCAATAAATATTCTTAAAACTCCATTTTCTCTACTATAGGCAATATGGTGCCATTGATTATCCAATATTTTTTTACTGGCTCTAAAATAAACCATTTCATTAGTACCATGATTGTAACCTTGCCAATAGACATATCCTTGAGTAGTGATATAAGTTGAAAATGAGGATCCATTTCCTTGCCTAAAAGTACCATCTAATAAAGTAGCAGAATAATCCGTTTTAGCCTCTGGTTTTACCCACATTTCAATAGTAAAATCCTCTCGACCAAAGTCAAACACGCCATTATTATTGGTTGTTAGGTAAGCATTTCCATCAAGGTATAGGGTATTATTTGCAATAGCTTCGTCATCTTGTACTATTTGTGGATTATTTACTGGCGTCCATATATTACCTGCTGCATCAGAAAAATTATCAAACTGCAATAATGCAACATCATAGCCTTGTCCTATATGACTGAAATCTTTAAAGCCATCAGTAAATTCAACTAATCTTCCATCTTCATCATATTGGTAGGCTTGTTTTTGTCCATTGTGATTAACTTCTACAGGTAATGGTAATATATCATGCCACTTCGTATAAACGGTATAATTCAAACCTGAACCGACAAGTTTACGCTCTGTTTCAAAGCCACGATCATTATATTTATAAGATGTAGTAGCACCATTTTCATCAGTTTTACTGGTTAATAATCCTTGATAGTCATAATAATACGCTGAATTACTTGCAACACAAGAATTCATAGCAATCCCTTCCACCTTTGTTATTTTTCTCTTATTTAAAAAATTGCCAAAGTGATAGATAGTTTGCTTACCTAAAGGGTTAGTTACTTGAGTACGATTACTATCTAAAAATTCCAATTGATATTTATTAGCACCTCCTATATTTTCACTGCTAATAGCTTGCCCTTTATCATTATACATCCATGTAACATAACGTATATTACGCTCATCAGTAATACCTGTTAAAGCATTAGGAAATTGTGTATTTTCATAGTGATACTTCTTGGTTTTAGCATTCTTTACTCTAGAAACTAAACGATTTTGAGTATCATAACTAAAAGTTACTGATAAACCTACATTACTTGCCACTTTGGTAATTAAACCTTTAGTGTTATAGGTTAAAGTCAGTGTTCTAGCAGTATTGTCTTCTAATAAAGTTATCAACTGACCTATCGTATTATAAGTAAAGTTGATAGTTGGATAACCATTCTTACTATAGTTAATCAATTGCCCTTGATTATTGTAAATTTCAACATTGCCATTTGCTGTTATTACTTTCCAACCATTGTTATTAGGTAGAGAAGTTAAACTTAAATTAGTACCAACCGTTCCTTCCCATGCGCCATTTTCTTTAGGTGTAAAGATATAGCCTGAACCATCATCTCTATAAAGCTTAACTTGATTTTTATAGGTTAGCTTCTGAATATACATACGCCAATTAAACTGCCAACCTAAACCTACATTACTAACATTTCTTCTACTACTCCAATAGTTTCTTTTGAAAGATAATGCTGAACCATTAATACTTAAATCTTCCTCAAACTCTACTTTTTGCCCAGTTGCTATTAGTATAGGGTTACCTACAAACTCACACATATCGGGCTCAGGATTACAATGCCCTGTATTATCATTTCTTCCATTTGGACAGTCATCTGATTGTGGTTCACCTGCAACTCCAGGAGCAGGCACTTGCTTATCTGTATTCTCACAACTACCTAGATCACTATTATATTGTGTTCCTGTTGGACAACTATCTCCCCAACGAACAAAACATGGTCCCTTACTAGAACCATAACAAACACCCCAACAACCATACCAACCACCAGGGCCAGTTATTGGATAACTGGGCGTTCCTCCAGCATCTGCACAAAGCTCATCTGGTGAGCTATAATTTGGACCTGAATTAAGCCAGCTCCACGAATAACTTGTTGCACTAATATTGATATTAACGAACATCAACATTACTAGTAATGAAAATAAATATCTTTTAATTTTCATATAATTTATTCCTACTAAATAATTAAATTTTCTTTTAGTTAAAAACTATTTTTATTTAAAAAATTTCTAACAACCATAAAAAAACGCCTAATAGGCGTCTATCATCAATAAGTAAGCCTCAAAATAATTACACTATTTATCTTTCTCCTCCTTATCCATTTTTCGATTAATAATCTTTAAAAGTTTATCTCTCAATGTTGTTACACCTACAAATCCTATAGCGCCACCAATAGTCACAGTTGCACTTGTAGGAAGGCTTAACATTTCCACAATACTACTAACACAAAGTGCTAATGAGCCACAAAGTAAGGCTTCTAATATTACGCTGATCATTTTTGTTTCTTGATCATCATAAAGTACTCTTAAAGCTGCAATAATTGTGGCAAGAATTGAGCCTTGCCATATAGGACTTGTAGTAATTGAAATATATAAATTTTGCCAAAAACTTGGGTCTTTATCAGGCATTTTTTACTCCATAAATAATTAGATAATGATATTTTTTAGAAAGAACTTAATTTGTTTCTTTAAACTGTTTTATTAAGCTGCTAATTGGTATGAGTGCTTGTTTATCTAACTCATTACAGATAAAAAGCATGTTGTTATAAAGTGGTTGCCAAACTTTTTTCCAGTCTGAATATTGCAATTCAACTTGGTAATTATCTTTGATAAATTTAATAATTTTTTGTGGTTTTTTTAAATAATCCTTTTTATTAACCACTAAAGTTTGGTAACTTTTCAAAGCAGCTCTTACTAACCAATAAGCTTTTTGTTGATTTTCTTTATTAAGATGGCTTTGAGCAATTTGTTTAGCCAAAATACTCCACACTAACTCATGCGCCACATCTAAATCATATGCAGTTGCTATTGGTGAATAGAGGTAATGACCAAAACACTGTAAAGGAATTGGTAATACATCTATGCAATGCTGTACCTTACCTGCCAACCATTGATGAATTATTTGATAAGTATTATGATGTTTTAAAGGCCGCTCTACTACAATCCCTAATTGTAATGAATCTAAACCAAATGATGTTGTGGATTTTATATTGGGATAATAAGCATCATGCCATGCTTGTCTGCTGTTAATTAATCTCATCTTCTTTACTCATAACTACGCTAATGATAGAAGATTACAGAGATTTCCTATGAAAGTATTTTTGCCATAGCAAGAATAAATTTATTGATATTCTGTAGTAAATAATTTTCTAGCTGGCTGCTTTAATTTTTGGTATTTACTGTAAGCTTTGGCTACATTTTCATGAATCTGTTGCTTTGATAGATTATTAACATAGCCATCCACTAAAGCATAAACTACATATCCTTCAGGCGCCATATAGTGTGTAGTTAGAATTACTGGAGATATGCCTGTTTCCTCAAGAGGCTTAGAAAAATATTGTTGGCTTTTGCAGGCAAACACAGCCGCTGTTCTATCACTTTGCAGTTTTCTTTGTTGTTGTGATATAACAGGAGAACTGGGTGGATAAAATATACTAGATAATGACCAATCCATTAAACCATTATGTCCTACATAAATAACTAGATTTGCTTTACCTCCAACCACTATTTTTTTATTATTTATAGTTATAGTCAAGTCGTTCAAACCAGCACTGTAATTTAAAAAATCCTGTATAGTATTTCTAATATATTGGCCATCATACGCATCTGCTACTAAATAAATATCTTTTTGCTTATTTTTATAAATTAATCGCTCCAAAATAATTGATTGATTATTTTTCTCACTACTAATCAATTGCCAATCTTTTTGTTTATTAAAATAAGTTTTCAGACCAAAACCCGCTCCCCAATAAAGATTATTACGAGGATCTTGTCCATTGCCAATAGCAGTAGGAACAGGGACAATACCTTGATATTTATTATCACATAATGCAACTAAAACATGAATAACTTTAGTTTCTGCATAAGTATTTGTTACACTAATACAACTGAATACTAGAAATGCGATAAAGTGTTTTAACATATAAGACTCTTTAAGTTTTGTAAAACTTCATTGATTGTATTGTACCCAAACAAAAACACTAAAATCACCTTATTTAATATAGAGAATTTTTATGTCTATCAAATTTTTTAAAGGAATATGCTACACCCTTCTAATCACTAGTAATCTAGCTATTACATCTATTGGCTATGCACGCGTTTCGGAAACTTCTATCCATACAGCAGCACAAATTGCTTATAGTCGTGCTCAGCAAAATAATGAAGGTAAAAATGCTGACTATATTCCAGCTTTAGCTAAAGTTGATCCAAAATTATTAGGTGTTAGTATAGTAACTGCCGATGGTACTGCTATTAATATAGGAGATTATAAAACACCTTTTGCCATTGAATCTATTTCAAAAGTTTTTACACTTGCCTTAGCTATGAAAGATCATAATGCTAAAGAAGTGTTTGATAAAATTGGTACCAATCCAACAGGATTACCTTTTAACTCTGTACTAGCTATTGAGCAAAACCAAACAGGTAAAGCAGCTATGAATCCTTTAGTCAATGCAGGAGCTATAGCTACTACTAGTTTAGTGAAAGGAAATAATGCTGAAGAAAAATATAAACGTATTGTTGATATTATGTCCGATTTCGCAGGCCATAGACTATCTTTAAATAAAGAGGTTTATGAATCAGAAGCTGCTACTAATCAACACAACCAAGCTATCGCAGTATTACTTCAATCATATGACAGACTCTATGATGATCCTTTCACCACCACAGATGTTTATACAAAAGCGTGTTCAATTAATATAACAGCTCGTGATCTTGCAGTAATGGGTTCTGTGTTAGCCAATAATGGTATAAACCCTATTACTAAAAAACGTTTATTAACTGAAGAAGAAGTAGCTCATATTTTAGCTATTATGACAATGAATGGATTATATGAGACCAGTGGTGATTGGTTATATTGGACAGGATTACCAGGTAAAAGTGGTGTTGGAGGTGGCATATTAGCTATTGCTCCTGGCAGAATGGCAATTGCTGTATTTTCTCCCCCTTTAGATGAAGCAGGTAATAGTGTACGCGGCCAACAAATTGTAAGAGATATAACCAGATCCCTAAATCTCAATATGTTTAATCAAGCTCCACCACAATACTAAAAACTAACAAAAAAGGCTGTAATGATACAGCCTTTTCTATATTTATATTAAAACTACTTATCCCCACCAATAACGAACCACATGGAAAAAAATAGGTGCTGCAAAACAAACAGAGTCTAACCTATCTAACATGCCTCCATGCCCTTCAATCATATGCCCCCAGTCTTTAATACCTTGGTCTCGTTTAATAGAAGACATCACTAATCCTCCCATAAAGCCAAGTAAAGTAATCATTAACGAAATCATCCCAGCCTGCAAGAAACTAAAGGGGGTAATCCACCATAAGCATGCACCGATCAAAGAAGCCGAAACAATTCCACCTAAAAATCCTTCTACCGTTTTAGAGGGTGATAAAGTAGGTGCTATTTTTCGTTTACCAAATAACTTACCAAATACATATTGCAATACATCAGATATTTGAACCACTATTACTAAGAAAGCGATTAATAATAAGTTACGGTTTTCATAGCCTTGAATATCTAAAGTTAATAAAGCAGGTACACAAGATATACAGTACACTGTAATCATTAGTCCCCACTGCACCTTTGCTGTTCTTTCTAAAAAGTTTTTAGTACTACCCTTAATAGAAGCCAATACAGGTAATAATAAAAACACATACACAGGAATAAAAATACTGAACATACCGTACCAGTTTATAGCAACAAAAATATACTGCACTGGTAAGGCAATATAAAATGCAAACAGCAAGGCATAATAATCATCAGAAGTGGTAGGTGTTATGGTAATAAACTCTCTTAAAGCAAAGCCAGATATTAAAAAGAATAAAATAATAACTGCTGTATTCCCCAACCAAAAAGTACAACCTATTACTAAAACCATTACCCACCAAGCATTAATACGGGCATTAAGGTTTTCAATAACAGGGTTATTACCTTTCACTAGCTTTAAAGCAAAACCAACCACAGAGGCAAAAACTAAAATACCACCAATTCCACAAAATAAGAGTAAAGTATCTTTATCATAACTAATCATCTATTTACTCTCCTTTACCCAAAGAAATTAATGTTGCTCTTGCTCTCTCTAAAAATTCCTGACGTGTTTCATTTTCTTCAACTTGAATAGGTTCACCAATAGTTAATGAACAAAGTACTGGTAACGGTATTAAATGACCTTTTGGCATTACTCTTTTTAAATTATCTAGCCAAACAGGTACTATTTCTACATCAGGATAAGCTACTGCTAAATTATAAACTCCGCTTTTAAAAGGCAATAACTCCTCTTCTTTATTACGTGTTCCTTCTGGAAAAAGAATAAGTGAATCGCCTTCTGCTAAAGCTTTTAGCATGGGTTCTAATGGATTGCTGTCTTCTTTACGAATACGGTCTACTAACACCCCTCTGAACATTTTATGAATCATAAAACGGTGTAGTTTAGTTTTTGACCAATAATCAGCTGCTGCTACAGGTCTTGTTTTATTGCGTAATTTTGGGGGAAGTGCAGCCCAAATTAATACAAAATCAGCATGACTTGTATGATTAGCATAATAAATGCGTTGCTTTGGCTCAGGATTACACCCTTTCCAGACACAACGAGCCCCTGTTAAGGCTTTTGCAAACCCTATTAGTAATTTGGAACACACCTTTGCCAACATACCCGAAACACCTCTGAATAATTACTTTAAGGCTGTTAATAACCTACTTCACATTACTATATAATTAAAATTAGTCTACTTTCCATTCAAGTTATTAATTATAACCCTTTCATTGACATCATCATTAGAAAAATAACTGGCATTAAACAACGAATAGCTTGCTACCTTTTACTAATTAAAATTACTAGTGCAGTATCTTTAGAAGCATTTACTATGGCTGACCAAGGACAATAAAAGAATTCCAAAGTATCATGGCTAGTAAATTTTTTTTAATTGTTAGAAACCTCATTTAATCCTTGTCTAATACGATTTACCAACGTATAAACTAATAATCCTGCAATAATCCATAGCAATGGATTAATCCATGTTAATGGTAACCAACCGATAGCAATGCCTGCACTAATGACACCAAAAGCCAATGCCCGATCACTTTTTCCCATAGGTCCATCATAACGACGTGAGGCGCCAATTAAAGGCCCCATCACTCCAGCATATTCCGTTAACAAGGAAAGAATAACAACCAATACAACTAACATAGGGTTAACACCACTAACAAAAACAAATACTAAAAATAAAGCACTATCTGCAATCACATCCGTTAATTCATTAAAATAAGCACCTAAGTTAGATTTTTGCCCGAACTCTCTGGCTAACATACCATCAATAGCGTTAAGTGCCATCCGCACAAACATCCAAAGAGGAATTAACCAAAACACCCATAAATGAGAACTCGCTAATACAACTAGTAATGCAACCAATAATGAGCCTATACAAGCAGCAATAGTCACCTGATTAGCTGTCACCTTTGCATCAAATAATTTTTGTACTAACGGTCTGAGTAATGCTTGAAACTTAGGTTTAAGCTGATAGACAGATATCATGCTTTTACATCCTTATTTATATTAAAAATTAACAATTATTTTAACTAACACAATAACTCAAATTTTTATTGTCGACTACTTACATTATTTAAAACTTAATAAATACTTCATATTTTTTTGTAGTAAGTATTTACTTATTATTATTTTTCATTAAGTAACAGATAGGTAAACTCAAATATACCTATAAAAATAAGGTATTACTTTTATATTCTGCCTAATATTTCTCAAAGAAAGGTTATAATTAATTACTGAGATGATTATAAAAACTCCATTAATTTAATAATGAATAGTTAACAACTATAATAATCTCTAATTAGCAACCTCTTTGACATAATAATTAACTTATAAGAGGCTTTTCATGGTTGTAGATTTTATTATTGTTGTAATTTATGCGCTGTGCATGTTATTCCTAGGTTACATTGGCCTCAAACACACCAAAAATAATGAAGAGTTTTTAGTGGCTGGTCGTAATTTAGGGCCTAGTTTTTACATGGGAACTATGGCAGCTACTGTCTTAGGAGGAGCCTCCACAGTAGGTACTGTTAAACTTGGCTATACTTATGGAATATCTGGTGTCTGGCTTTGTACAGCACTAGGCATTGGTATTATAGTGATTAACGTCCTATTAGCTAAGCCCCTTCTAAAACTACGTATTTTTACTGTTACTCAAGTATTAGAAAAACGTTATAACCCTGTTGTTAGAAAAATTAGCGCCATCATTATGCTTGCCTATGCACTTATGTTAGCAGTAACTTCTGTTATCGCTATGTGCAAAATTCTAGAACCACTATTTGGTTTAAACCACTGGATGGCTGTTTTAATTGGCGGAGGTGTTGTAGTTACTTATTCAGCTATTGGTGGCATGTGGTCACTGACACTAACAGATATTGTACAATTCTTAATTAAAACTATTGGCTTAATGTTTATTTTACTACCTATTTGTCTTTACCAAGCGGGTGGGTGGTCGGCATTAGCTGAAAAGTTACCAGCAAGTAGTTTTGATTTTACAACCATTGGTATATCAACCATTATCACCTACTTCCTGATCTATTTCTTTGGTATCTTAATTGGTCAAGATATTTGGCAACGTGTTTTTACTGCTCGCAGTATAAAAGTAGCTAAATATGCAGGAACCGCTGCGGGTATTTACTGTGTTATCTATGGCTTGATCTGTGCAGTTATTGGTATGTGTGCAAGAATTATTGTTCCTGATCTAGCTGATGCCAATAATGCTTTTGGTTATGTGTTAGAGTCTGCACTGCCTATGGGCATTCGTGGTCTTATTATTGCAGCCACTTTAGCCGCTATGATGTCTACGGCTAGCGCTGCTTTACTTGCCTCATCTACGGTATTCACAGAAGACTTACTACCCAGTTTAACTCACCATAAAACTAGCGTTACATTAAATCGCATTGCTACTTTTATATTTGGTGTTTTAATTCTAGGTATATCTATGGTTGTAAATGATGTAATTAGTGCATTGACCCTAGCCTATAATCTACTGGTAGGTGGCATGTTAATCCCATTAATCGGTGCTGTTTATTGGAAACGAGCATCAACATTTGGTGCAATGTTAAGTATGGCTCTTGGCTTTATTACTGTTATTATCTTTATCATTAAAGATGGTCTAGATGCCAATAGCCCCATTTACTATAGCTTAACTATTGGCCTACTAAGTTTCATCATTGGCAGTTATATGACTAAAACAAGTACTGTTGCTCTTTTTCAACAAGAACAAATGAACACAAAAAAAGACATTATTTAATTTTAATATAGAAAAGGCATAGAGCGCTCTATGCCTTTTTATTAAACTTCTAAAGATGCTCCATAATGTTCAGCCAATAACTTACGGAAAGCGCGTATAACCGGCTCATGCAAACCACTACGTTTAACAACTAATGAAAATGGCGCTTTATATCCATAAGATTCTGGATCTAACATTCTAAGCCTTTTATTATCTACCCATGACTGTGCATAATGCTCTGGTAAATAACCAATATAAGCACCTGACAAAATAAGTATTAATTGAGGCTCCATACTATCAATTGTTGCAGCACTGCTTTTAAAACCCTGCCTAGCTAACTCAGCATCACTCCAATAGCTTCTATTTACTACACGCTGATTAGCAATAGTTTCTTTTGATATCTCTTCTTGTACATATAATGGATGCAAATCACTACAATAAAGACGCTGTTGCTCTTCATATAGCGGCTGAAACCATAGACCATTCATTTTATTTGGGAAAGCGCCTATCCCCACATCTAACTGTCCTTCTAAAATAGCCATTTGCATTTCATAAGGACGCTGTATTTGTAAGGTAAGATGCACATTAGCATATTCTTTATTAAATGCTGCAATTATATCTGGTAGTGGGAATTGTGCATTAGTTACCATAGCATCCAACAAACCAATCCTAAGGCTACCTATTAATTCCCCTTTTAAATTTGATAAGTAATTCCCTAAACTATCTACTTCTCCCAATAAATGCAGCGCTTTTTGATAGAATAAAGCACCTTTACTGGTTAATCTAAAACCACCACGGCCACGATGGCACAACAGCATACCTAGTTCTGTTTCTAACTGTGTCATATAATTACTAATCGCTGAAGTAGACAAGTTAAGCTCTTGTTGGGCTGGTGCAAACCCTTGACAACGCACAACAGTTACAAATATATTCAATAACTTCAAACTAGGTACTTTCATAACAATCACTCTTATATTCGTTTTAATAAAACTATAATACAATAAACTTCATAAATTACTGAACTATTTATTTACTAAACACCATTTTTTATATTATAAAAATTACCCACAATATAACAAATATAAAAATAACGGATGAGGTTAATAGATGAACAAAACATTACATCAACCCTTAGGTGGTAATGAAATGCCACGTTTTGGTGGTATTGCAACAATGATGCGTCTTCCCCATATTACAGATTTAAAGGGCTTAGACGTTGGTTTTATTGGCATACCTTTAGATATAGGTACATCATTACGCAGTGGCACAAGATTTGGGCCTAGAGAGATCCGTTGCCAGTCAGTTATGATTCGCCCTTACAATATGGCAACTGGCGCTGCTCCTTTTGACTCACTATCAATAGCTGATATTGGTGATGTAGCCATTAATACATTTAACCTACTTGATGCTGTTAAAATTATTGAAGAACATTACGACAATGTTCTAAAACATAATATTATTCCCCTAACATTAGGTGGCGATCATACACTCACACTACCTATTCTGAGGGCAATGCATAAAAAACATGGCAAAGTTGGTTTAATCCATGTCGATGCTCACGCAGATGTTAATGACAACATGTTTGGTGAAAAAATAGCTCATGGCACTACTTTCCGACGCGCTCAAGAAGAAGGCTTATTAGATAGTAAACGTGTTGTACAAATAGGCTTACGGGCTCAAGGCTATGAAGCAGATGATTTTGACTGGAGTCGTAAACAAGGATTCAGAGTTGTACAAGCAGAAGAATGTTGGCACAAATCGTTAGCACCATTAATGGCAGAAGTGAGAGAACAAGTACAAGGAGGACCTGTTTATTTATCATTTGATATTGATGGCATAGATCCAGCTTGGGCTCCCGGCACTGGAACGCCAGAAGTAGGAGGCTTAACCACTATTCAAGCACTAGAAATTATTCGTGGTTGCAAAGGACTTGATTTAATCGGTGGAGACTTAGTAGAAGTATCCCCTCCTTATGACACAACAGGTAATACTGCCCTACTAGGTGCTAATTTACTCTATGAAATGCTTTGTGTACTACCAGGTGTAAAAACCAAATAGTAAAGAATAAAAAGGCTTATTCAAAATAAGCCTTTTTATTATCTATAATCCCATATTTTTCTAGTAAAATCGTCAATTGTGCTGTTAGTCACGTTTTCTACTGTTAAAAACAGTTAACTTATAATAAAGTAATCACCTAAATAAAATATCAGGAAAATACTATTTTATGAATAAGGTACTTATTACACTACTAATGATCACAGCTTCATCATTAGCACTTGCAGAAAATGAGAACTGGATAGAAACACAAAAAGAATCTCATATCTTTATCAACAAAGACAGCATTACCACTGATAAAGAAAATCCTAATCTTAAAACAGTTACGATATCCGTTAATATTCCATCCATGCAGGATAGAAAAGCTAACCCTACAAAAACCAAACTAACTAATCCTTATCCATTATCTTACCTCACAAAATTCACTATCAATTGCCAAGATAAAACCGCAAAGATGGGCGAACAATACTTACACGAGAATTTTTTTGGTCAGGGAAAAGTGCTAGAACAAGCAAATGCTGATCCTCAAGCAGAATTTATTCCATTAGAAGGTCCAGATGCAAAACTGATATGGGAAGTGACTTGTACGCCAGCACAACCTGCCATCTAACCTTTACTAGCTTTAAGGGGCTCAAAGGCCCCTTTATATATCTTTGCTTAATATCATCTAGCAACTGATTTACTCACAAATAGTTATAATTATTTAATTGATAATAAAAACAATAAACATCACTATGAAAGAAATTGTGATGATCATAATTATCAACTGTTATTTAAAAAGTAACTTTTTAATACTTTTTGTAGTCCATATATACAATAAATCTTTGCGACAATCACTCTTACTAACAAATTCAAAGAGCATGGAGTTAAATAATGAAAAACGATATGCGTACAAAACCTTTTACTATTTCCCAAGTAGCTGCTGGCAAAATTACTACCTTACTGCAAAAACGCATTACAGACGCGGAACAAGCTTTTTCTAGTAGCGTACAATCAACCTATGAAAGAAATATACAACCTGTTATCAATACCAGTCTTTTTTATCAACCAATGCAACTTTGCCAAGCATGGCAAAACTATGTTATTGATTCTACAGAACGTAGTATTTTATTTTGGGACACATTAAGACAACGTGGTGACGATTACTTAAAATTAAAAGATGAAGGAAACCCTCCACTACTCCACTTTGATTATGAAATACTACTTGATGCTCGTAAATTTGCTAAACCTGTTAACTATGCACTAGCACGTATTCTTCCACCGACAGGCGTAACTATAGATAATAAAAAACGGCCTTATGTCATTATTGATCCACGTGCAGGTCAAGTACCAGGTATAGGTGGTTTTAAAGATGACTCTCAAGTAGGTGTTGCACTAAGAGCTGGACACCCTGTTTATTTTGTACTTTTCTTCCCTACTCCAGAACCTAACCAAACAATTTTGGATGTTACTGATGTAGAAGATATTTTTGTCAAAAAAGTGTGTGAACTTCACCCAGAAAGTTCAAAACCTATCATTATTGGTAACTGCCAAGGTGGCTGGGCAGTGATGATGCTTGCCGCAGCTAATCCTAAAGATGTAGGAGTATTATTGCTTAGTGGTTCACCTCTATCCTATTGGGGAGGTGCTTGGACTAGTGGTAAAGGCAACAACCCTATGCGTTATGCAGGTGGACTAATGGGTGGTAGCTGGATGTCCTCCTTAGCATCTGATCTTGGCAATGGTCATTTTGATGGTGCTTATCTTGTTCAAAACTTTGAAAATCTAAATCCTGCTAATACACTTTGGACTAAATACCGTGCGGTATACAATAAAATTGATACTGAGCCACCACGCTTTTTAGATTTTGAAAAATGGTGGGGATCACTATCCCTCATGAATGGCAAAGAGATGGATTGGATTGTTCAAAATTTATTTGTTGGTAATGAATTATGGACAGGAAAGATTCGAGCTAACGATGGTAGGCCATTAGATATTCGTAATGTACATTGCCCTATCGTTATCTTTGCATCTCTAGGTGACAACATTACTCCACCACAACAAGCTTTCAATTGGATAGCTGATATTTACTCATCAACTGATGAAATTAAAGCACGAGGTCAAGTCATTGTCGGTTTACTCCATGAAAGTATCGGCCATTTAGGTGTTTTTGTTTCTGGTAAAGTAGCTCGTAAAGAATATAAAGAACTCGTTCCTGTTCTTGATAACATTGAAGCACTAAACCCTGGTTTATATGGTATGAAAATTACTGAAAAACCAATTAAAAAAGGCCAAGATCCTGAATATGATGTATCCTTTGTAGAGTATCGCTTAGAAGATCTAGCTAAACAACTTAATAAATATGAACGTGCTGATGAACAACCCTTTAAAGCGGTTGAAGTTATTTCAGAATTCAATCAAAAAGCTTATGAACTATTCGCACAACCAATTATTCAAGCTTATGCAAGTGAGAATACAGCAGAATTAATTCGTGAAATGCATCCATCACGGGTAGAAAAATGGGCGGTTTCCAGTGGCTTTAATCCATTTATGAATATGCTGCAACCTATTGCAGCTAAAGTAAGAGCTAATAGACAACCCACAGATCGTTCTGATAATCCTTTTGCTATATTAGAAGAAGCTGTATCAGAAACAATTGAAACTAACTTAAATCTTTATCGAGATATTCGCGATACCATCACAGAGTCTTTATTCTTTTCAATATACACCTCACCTTTCGGTATATATTTGATTCAAAAAGATACTGAAAGTATCGAGCCTAAAGAACCTCAAAAGATTAAAAACCCTACCAAACAACCTGTTGTACAACAAGCACTATTGGACATCAATAAAGGTGGTCTAATCGCCGCAGTAGTAAGAACCATACTTCTTTTAGAAAAAGATGGTGAACATATTACCCTTGACTGTTTAGAAACTAAAAAAGAAAGTGTACAAAAATATCTACACCTGCTTGGTCCATTTGAAATAGATGATGTTCGCCAAATTAGAGGTAGAGAAGAATTACTCTGTTATTACTACCCAGAAAAATCATTACAAACCTTACCTAAACTACTTAGTAAACCGAAAGACAAAGAAACTTATGTAAAATTCTTTAGCCTGCTTGCAGAAGATGCAAAAGCTACTGTCAAAGGTAAACTATGTGCTCAGCAACAGCGCTTAGTAGAAAAAATCAAACATATTATTAATGTCTAATTGTTTAGACTTCTTGCTATATAACCAATATAGCAAGAAATCAATTATTAACAAGAGAGAAATATAAATGCTAACACCACATATCTTAGGCCCTGAATTTAGTAGCTTCTTACGTGCTGTTCGATTATATTGTGAGGAGTTAGGTATTAACTACACTTATGGCCTAGAAGTTAATAGAAAACATATTACTTTAGGCAGCGAAGAATTAAAACAATATCATCCTTTTAAAAAAGTACCTGTGCTGATCTACAATAATACAGCTATTTTTGAGACAACTACTATTTGTCGTTTCCTTGATATTATTTCTGCACCAAATAATTTAACCCCTAAAGATCCTTTAACAATAGCCCTAGTAGATGAGTGGGCTGGTGCCTTAAGCCTATATGTTGACAATATTCTCATTCGTCAGTACGTTCTAGAGTTTGCTTTTCCTAAGGGGCCAAATAAGAGTATTCGAGAGGAAATAATTAAAGAAATAACACCCAAAGTAATAGAAACTCTAATATTTTTAGATAAACACCTAGCCGACAAGCCATTTTTCTGTGGTATTTCCTACAGCATGGCGGATGCTATCCTTACTCCCATACTTGACTATGTAATACAAACCCCTAAAGCTACTGAACTATTTAATAATACAACAAATCTTATACCCTATTTAACAAGGATGAAAGAAAGGCCATCAGGCAAAACAGTTTTAAAAAAATAACTTTATTACTATAAAATAAAGTAAATTTTATTTTTACTATCGCCATTAACAAAATCTAATGTAACATGTCATAATGTTTATATTATTTTATTAATGGCTGCTAACAGATTAAACAGTTACTATGCGGATGCGATTACTTTTATTAGGTGGTGGTAATTTACTAGGACAATCTCTAATAGAACAGGGAGCGTTAGAAGGTGTTGAATTTCATACCCCTAAACCACCTAAAGAAGGCTGGAACCCAGATAACTTAGCTATACTTCTACAAGAAGTGCAACCTAATTGTATCATTAATTTAGCCTATTATTTTGATTGGTTCCAAACAAGAGAAGTAGATACAGCAAAACTTAGCTCACAAATAAACATCATAGAACATCTTGCTAAACTGTGTCATCAACAGTCTATTATTCTATTTCAACCTTCAAGTTACCGTGTTTTTGGTGGTACTCGTATTACAGCCTACAACGAAGAAGATGAACCACTACCTATTTCAGTATTAGGGCAAGCACTGTGGCAAATGGAACAAATAGTTGCAGAAGAATGCCCTAAACACGTACTTGTTCGTTTTGGTTGGCTACTAGATTATAGTGCTGATGGTAAAGTGGGAAGACTAATAAAACGTGCAGAAACACTTCCAGAAGTACAACTAGCAGATGATCGACGAGGTAATCCAACCCCTGTTGATGATGCCGCTCGTGTTATTTTAGGCATTTTACAACAGCTTGATTGTAAATTTGAACTGTGGGGGACTTATCATTATGGTGGAATGGAAGCAACCTCATCACTAGCTTGGGGACAAGTTGCCTTAGCTGAAGCACGCAACTATGATAAAAACCTAACAGAAAACATCATAGCTAAACCGCACACAGACTTTAATGATGCCACCGTAGAACCCCAATACTCAGTTCTTGCTTGTAAAAAAATTCTTCATACCTTTGGTATTAAACAACGTGCTTGGCGTGCTGCTATTCCTGAGCTATTTAAACTATTCTATAACCACTCACAAACAGATAAATAACAGTATAAGTTAACTGTAAACTATGTTATTGCAAGTTCTTAGTAAAAAACTGCTAAAATATAAAACGACATCATAAAAGAGTTTAAACAGTGATCAATACCCTTTTATTACATTGCCGTGCAGGCTTTGAAAGTGAAGTTTGTGCAGAAATTACCGATAAAGCCAATACTCTTGGAATTATTGGCTATGCCCGAGGCAAAACCAATAATGCTTATGCAGAATTTATCTGCCAAGACCCAGCCCAAGCAACACAACTTATCAACAAACTACCATTTAATGATCTTATTTTTCCTAGACAATGGTCCATTGGGCAATACATAGAACTTCCAGAAAGTGATCGAATTAGTACACTACTCAATACCTTAGAAAACTATCCAACATTTGGTAGTGTCTGGTTGGAAATGCTTGATACTAACGAAGGAAAAGCATTATCTAACTTCTGTCGTAAATTTGAAAAACCACTTATTAATCACCTAAAAAAATCAGGTAAATTAGAGGACGATCCCAATAAGCCTAGACTACTGCTTACCTTTTTTACAGGACAAAAAGTCTTTGTAGGATATGCCCTTCCTAATAACAGTGCCAAATGGCCTATGGGTATCCCTCGTTTAAAATTTCCACGTGAAGCACCAAGTCGATCCACATTAAAACTAGAAGAGGCTTGGCATCAATTTATTCCAAGCAAAGAATGGGATAGCAGATTAGCCCCTGCCATGAAAGCTGTAGATCTAGGAGCAGCACCAGGTGGTTGGACATGGCAACTGATAAAAAGACACATGTATGTAGCAGCCATTGATAACGGCCCAATGCAACAACAACTGATGGAAACAGGCCAAGTAGAACATATTCGTGCAGATGGCTTTACTTACCAACCACGCAAACCCGTAAACTGGATGGTTTGTGATATTGTTGAAAAACCAGCGCGCACAGCCGCAATGGTACAAACATGGTTAACTGAAGGTTGGTGCAAAGAAGCCATTGTTAATTTTAAATTGCCCATGAAGCAACGTTATCAAGAAGTCGTTAAACTAATTGAAAAAATGTATGATCATTTTATTAACCATCAAATAAAAGTTAAAATTACCTGCAAACAACTTTATCATGATAGAGAAGAAATCACCTGCCATTTACAACGACTCAATTAGGGCTACAAAATGACTCAAGATATATTACAACCAGATGACATATTAGACGCTACAGGGTTACTCTGCCCCGAACCTATCATGCTATTACACAATAAAATTAGAGATCTACCTGCTGGCGGTCTACTTAAAATAATTGCTACAGACCCATCAACACAAAGAGATATTCCTAAATTCTGCAATTTCTTAGAACACCAATTAATTGCACAAAATAACGATAAAACCACTTATTACTACTGGATACGTAAAAAAGCTAACAGTTAACTACTAGCGACTGCCAACTTTTTTAGTTGATTACGGCTTTGATACACAAAACGTGCACCCAACATTACTGAAGCAAATGTTAACCCAATAATCAAACTAATCCAAAATCCTGCTGGCCCACTTGGCTCACCCCAATAATTAGTTAACCCCAATGTATAACCTATAGGCATAGCAATAACCCAATAGGAAATCAGCGTAATCAACATAATGATTCCAGTATCCTGATAACCTCTTAAGGCACCTGCACAAGTCACTTGAATAGCATCTGGTAACTGATAAATAGCTGCAAAAATAATCAAATGACCAGCCAATAGTAATACAGCCTTGTCAGTTGTATAAAACCCTGCCACATACTCCTTAAAAATCCACATCAACACAGTTGACACACCAGAAAGTAAAAAAGCAACTAAAATGCCTGTATGTGCTGAAAATTTAGCTGCCATAGGCTCTTTACGTCCCACAGCCTGCCCAACTCGAACAGTAATAGCAATCGAAATAGATAAAGGCACCATAAACACTAATGATGAAAAATTCAGCGCTATCATATGCCCAGCAACAATATCATCACCTAATTTAGCAATCAACAACGCAATAATACTAAAAATACTGGCCTCTGTGAAAACAGCAATGCCAATAGGAACTCCAACTCGCAACAAATCACCCACTGCTTTCCAATTAGGCATATCAAAACGTTTAAAAATTTCACATTCTTTATAAGCAGGACCATAAGAAACCCACCATAAAAAACCAAAAAACATAAACCACATTACAGAAGCACTAGCTATTCCACAACCAGCACCACCCATTGCTGGAAAACCTAATTTACCAAATACTAAGACATAATTAACTGGAATATTTAAAATCAACCCAATAATGCCTAACACCATGCTAGGCCTAGGTCTACTAATACCATCACTTAAACAGCGAAATACCTGATAAAACGCAATAGCAGGCATACCACCCGCAATCCCATAAATAAACTTCATAGTAAGTGCTGCTGTGTCCTCTGACGCACCCATAATAAGTAACAAAGGATGAGCACTAACAAGCAATGCAATAACAACCACAACCACCATTGCTGCCATCCATAACGCTTGCCTCACTAATGGCCCTATTTCCTTGTTATTACGTGCACCAAATAGATTAGCAACCTTAGGTGTGGTTGCCAAAATAACACCTGTCATCAACAAATAAATAGGCACCCATATAGAGTTACCCAAAGCAATGGCTGCTAAATCGTGCTTACTAAAATGTCCAGCCATGACCGCATCAACAAACCCCATTGATGTATAAGCCAATTGGGCAATCAAAATAGGCAATGTTAACCCAAATAGTGCTTTTACCTCAGGAATAAACTGATTCTTTGACATAGCTTGCATATTTTCTACTAATAAATAAAAGGACATTACAGCTTACGAAACTTAAATAATAAGAACAAGCGCTTTTAAAAAATAATTTAAAATTCTACAAAATTAAAAATAATTTAATTTTTTTTCAATTTTTACTTGACGGCCTTCTAAAATCTTAATAGAATGCGCGCCACTTCTTTGATAGACGAAGTAGTAATTGTCCCCTTCGTCTAGTGGTTAGGACATCGCCCTTTCACGGCGGTAACAGGGGTTCGAGTCCCCTAGGGGACGCCAATTTAAGCGGAAATAGCTCAGTTGGTAGAGCATAACCTTGCCAAGGTTAGGGTCGCGAGTTCGAGTCTCGTTTTCCGCTCCAATTTAAAGATTTAACTTATTGATTTAAATAAAATTAAAGTTTAAAAAATCAAAACAATACTTCTATTCTAAATTAATCTAATAGAAATTTACATTATTTCTGACATAAAAATTAAATATTTAATTACCCTCATTAAGTGTGACTAATATTAGCGTTAACTTATAGTTAACATAATATAACTAAAATTAAAAATTCTATTATTTTTATATTAGTATTTAAAATAAATATACTGCTTGAGCTAAAGATACTATAAAAAAAATACATGGTATAAAATTGCAGATTGTACTTTTTTGAAAGGTAAACTACATGGCTTTTAACTATATACCATCCTAATGGTCAAAAAAGTGTTACTATAAATTTTATCCATGACGAAAAAGATGGCATAGAATAAAGTTGGGATCAAAACGGCCATCTATTTAGAAAAGTAGCTTATAAAAAAGATAGCTCTACTCATAACATATATTATGATGAAAAAGGAAATATCTCACTTGAATGAAGTCATGAATCAGGATTTATTAAAATCAGTAATTAAAAACTTGTATACTCTCTAATACAGGAATCAAATGCTTAATCGCCTGATCTAAAGGCGGTGCGTTATTGGTTCTATCATACTCTAGATTTTTAATAAAGGCATCTATTTGAATAACTACAAAAGGATTATTTTGGGCAATGGCTGGATCTTTCAGCTCACCATAAACCCAATAGTGGTGTTCAGGCTGTTTAGGGTCTCGTGGTTTTTCTTCAGTAATTTCCCAACCTTAAGCTCCAAGGTATAGCCTTTTTTAAAGTAATCGTTTGATTTACAGGTGTACCTTTATATCCTTTATTAACAGTTGGCATACGGTTATGTACTACAAAGTGGAGAGATATTATTTCATGTATAAATTACATAGGCGATATTGGATTGATCAGTAAAACGAAAACTATTTTTATAGCATAGTCTTCATTACCATTATCATTAATAAAACGCTTTAATACATCATAGATTTATTATATCGTCGCATTGGTTTCTGGTAAATCCCCATTTGGCTTTACCCAAATTAGACATATAGTCACGACCATCTTTTCTAATAAATGCTTGTTGTTGGGGATAGTTTACGGTATAGGCTTCATCTAGACGTTTTTTAGCATCTTCAATATCTTTATTAGTAATAATTTTATATTTAGAAACTTCTTCTCCTTTTGCCAATGTTGATGGTCTTTTAGTTCTGTTCGATATATTTGCATGCATTGTCTTTTTAGTCAAAATGGGGCATCTTTTTAGTATCTAAATAATTGGTGCTGCACTGGGTTTGACAAAACTTCTTTATTGCAATTCCATAGAATGAATATTTCATATTATAAAGCTTATTAATATTCTTTTTGCTTCTTTCAGAATGAATTAATAATAATTTTCAAAAAAAACACAAGATATAATATTTAAAGTAATGATTTTTTTTGTTTTAAACTCTAACTTTATTTCAGTTCATATTTTTCTCAAATATGTAGGTTCAATAATGTTAGGTATTTTACTCAATCTGCCAAAAATAAAACTCTGACTAATAATAGATTTACTTACATTAGCTCTTATATAACCAGATCTAGATGCTAATAGCTCTACTTCTCATAGTATAATCTTTCATCCATTAGCCACTTAACAAACATCACTCTTTGAGTACATTTAATTAAACTATATTGGCCACAACAGAAAACCCTCTTACAGTTAAATTAACTGCAAGAGGGTTTCTTCTGGAGTTTAGCTCTATAGAAGTACTATTCTGACAATTAAGCAGAGATAGGTGCTCTCCAATCGTCTGAACCAGAAGTACCTGCAACTTCGTGAGTCCAAATGATTTTACGATAAGTCATATACACATCTTCTAAGTGAGTGAAATGAGACATCGCAGGATCTTGACAGTTAGGCATATATGCTTTTACGTCTACGATCACAGCATCTTCTAATTTAACTGTGAAATAATGTTCTTGTACACCAGCTGAAGAAGTTCTGTACCATTTAATAGTACATTCGCTTAAACGCTCACCTGAAGTTAACGCATTGAAAATCAATGGAGAAGCTTTATCGTAAACTTTAGTGATCATTAATGGCTTGTGTACACGTTGACCTGTAGGTTGACCTGATTGAGGGTCACGTGGAATAATAATTTCATGACTAAACGCTTGAACAAGTGCTTCGTCCTCATGACCTTCTTGATAGATGTTACCTACTGAGTCTTCAGTAAAAGTACCAGCTGTAATTAAACCTTGCTTAGTTCCTACTAGTGTTACATACGCGGGAGTTGGCATAGTATTCTCCTAAATTAATTAAAATAAAAAATAAAAGTACTTGTTTTTGAATTAAGGGTACTATGTATAAAGCAAAGCTTATGCCATATTTAAAAATTAACGATTAAAAATATATAACACAATGATAATTAACAATAAAAAATAATTTTAATTTATCAAATAATAAATAAAGAATATTTTTTACTAAAACTCACTATAAATTAATGAAAAATTGAGCAATTCTTTTCACATACTGTACAAAACTTTGCTCAACACATTAAATATAATATTTTCAATAAGTTGTATAGAAAATAAAGCTATTTATAAAAATAACGTGCATCTTATTGCACAACTGCATTAAGACCAAAAAAAGAAATGTTTAGAAGTAGATTGAAAAACTTCTTTAAGCTCTTCAGCAGTTACAGTTCTTTCTTGTGGTTTAATTGCTAAACCACAAGCTAATGCCTGCCATTGTTTTTTTGATAAATCTTTAGGCTTAGGTGGACTAACAGAATATTTAGTTTTCTTATCAATATAATAAGGGTTTTTACCTGTTAATAACTCATAAATTATGCAACATAAGGCAAATATGTCTGTTTTTGTTGTCAATGAAATATCCTCAAGTAATTCAGGAGCAGCATATTTGGGTGTCCATGCATTAAAACGGTTTCTGGATATTTTAGGTAATCTTGCAAGCTCCCCTACTAATACCTGACCTAATCCATAATCAAATAATATGCACCCTTCATTAGTTAGCATAATATTACTTGGCTTAAGGTCACCGTGAATAGTATTGTGTTGATGGCTATAACACATTGCATCAATGATCTCTAACAGCATGGGTTGTATTTTTTTAAAATTCCCCCCTAATGGATTCTCCATCAACCATTGATCAAGTGTTAAGCCTTTTAAAAACTCTAAAGTTAAAAAAGCACGTTCACTTTCAACATCGATATCAAATTGATAGGCTTTTACGATATGTGGATGGTTTAAAGAGGTAAGTAAAGCATATTCACTGTAAAGTAAGTAACTTGCATCAGCAAAACCTGCAAACTCTTCTTTAAACATTTTTACAGCGACATAAGGGAAAGGATGTTTAAAGTGTGCTGCTAACTTATCATAGGCACGATATACAACAGCCATACCACCAACACCTAAAATACGTTCAAGTTTATAACGTCCAGCTAATATATCAGGTAACGCTTTGGCCTTAGATTCATCAGTAGCTATTACTGACTGTTTTGCATCATCTTTGCTAATAATAGGACTTTCAATAATAGATGAAGAATCTATTACACCTTCATCAGTATTTTTATTTACTGACTCAGTGTCTAAAATTGGCTTATCATTAGCCATTGCTGTTAATTCGCTTTTCTCATTCATGGAACGACTATAATAGCTGTTAAATTATCTTTTGCTTCTGTAGCTAACACGTCATGAAACAATTGCTCAATGGCCAAATTAGGTGATGCTTTACTCATTGCTTGATAGAGCTGATCATAACTAACATACTGATAAATTCCATCTGAACAAAGCAAGAATCTATCACCTTCGGTGATTTCCATCTCTACTATTCCCAGACTTAGTTCTTCATCAGCACCAATTGCTCTAGTTAAAGCAAAACTACCTTTTTGCTGTTGAGCCTCTTGCATAGAAAGTTGTTGCTCATCCATTAACTCTTGCCAAACCGCATGATCTTTTGTAACTTGATAGATATTGCCTTTTCGAAACAAATAACAACGACTATCTCCAGCCCAAATACAAGCCATTCGATAATCTTCTATCAATAAAGCAACCACCGTTGTTCCCATTATAGGTGGTAGCTGCCCTTTAACAACAGTTTTATCCTGTTGAGTCAGTTGCTTATTAACAAACCTTAAACTACGCGTTATTTGTTTTACACGCTCATCAAAATCCTGAGCCAACTCAAGATCAGCTAAAGCCTCAACCACCATACGGCTAGCAATCTCTCCGTTATCATGACCTCCCATACCATCAGCAACAGCCCAGATCTTTCGATCTGGGTAGTTGATAAAAGCATCTTCATTTTTTTCTCTTACTTTGCCTTGATCTGTCCTTGCAGCACTTCGTAATAACATTGCTATAGATTATCCCTTAGAGCAAATGCACGATATATTTTCACATCAAACGGATTAGGTGAGCGTTGTGTTGATAATAAGTAGTTAGCATATTTACCATCTACGTTAGTTTTTAGAATCATCACATCACGTCCAGAAGCGTAAGATATTTCCATTTGATCAATAAATCTAAACAGTGACCAAGCGCCTGGCTCAGTTTGATATAAAGTACGATTACCTGATAAATCCTCAAACTTCTCAGATACTACACTGGTATCCGCATTCTCTGTTGGCCACGTAAAGCGATTAGATAAAATAGGACCATGGCGATACTCTATTTTTTGATCTCCAATTTGTAAGATCACTCGGCTTAAAGTCACCTCTAAGAAATGCGGTTCAAGTTTAAAACTTACTGTTGGGTGTTCTGGGTTTTCGCTAAACAAACCACCCTGAATCACACGAACAACTCTAAACTGAGCTAATGAGGCACTACTAATAGGTAAACCACGACCATCAATTGTTTTCACTTGATAGTAACTACCATTTGTTGACACAAAAGGCTTTAAATTACTTTCATAGAAACTATCCATGATGCCGCCTACTTTAAAGAAGCGAATAAAGTCAGACATAGCCACATCCGTATTAGCTTTTCCATTAAATGGATAACGTCCTCTAATAGAGCTGTTGTAGTATGTATACACATTAGCCTTATAAGCTTGGTTAATGTAGTTATAAGAACTTGCTAAAATGATACGCCAGTTATCATCCGCTATTTGGGTATACCACTTATCAAATGGTGCAGGTAAACGCTTAACAGCATTTTGTACAGCCGATAGTGCATCTTGCTGTCCTTCCATTCGATCTTTTGCCCATGCTAACGCTGCTTGTTCTGGAGCACTATCTCTAGAAAGCATTGATACTTTTTGGTTAAGATCATTCAACGCTTGAGAGGCAGCTGCATAGTCAGAACTAGGTGAACCATCATCTAATAATAATCGATGATAGGGTGTAAACATTTGCACCATCCGTTTCTTACCTTGCTCAGGTACAGCCGCTGCAGCTAATTTCTTCGCGCCATCAATACCAGCATTAACACCTTTAATCGCTGCCTTCTTAGTGGCTTGTTTAGCCATTTGTTTAACAGAACTATTAGTATTAATTGCACCTGTTTTATCAGCTATAACATCTTTATCATCTTCGTCAGGTTCAGGAACAATACCTGGTAATTTAGTATGCTCTTTAATTTCACCCAGCAATAATAAGAATGGACTATTAGCTGCTGTTAAACCTGTTAGCTGTGAATCACTCTCAGGGAAAGAGTTAACATTAGCCACTTTCAAGCCACCAATTGTATTGCTCCATTGATCTGTATAATCAATAAAGTATAACTGTTCTACCTGTACCAATATTTTTTGTAACTCAGCAGGAGATAACGTATCAGCACTACCTAATACCCAATTATCCCTTAATGTCTTGGTAATAAAATCTAATGCTTTCTTAGATAAGAAATATTGATTATAGCCAGACTTAGTAAAGAAACCTGCTATCTTTTTATCAGCCCCTTTAATCAAATAGCCTTGTGAACCCAAGTGTTGCGATAAAACATAATCAGGTAATATTTTTGCATCTTGTTTCATTGAATTGTAAACAAGATTAGCTAAAGGTTCGTTACTTAGAACACGTCTAGCCTGTGCAACCAATTCATCATTAATAGGATAAACAAAATCTAGCGCCAATAATCTATTAAAATGACCTTCTAAATCATCTTGTAGCTCTGTATTATTTGGATAGATATTAGCCCAATAATCAGTCATTGTTGCTGCCAAATACTCTTTATCACGATGTTTTTCATAATTTAACATGAGATAAGCACGTAAACTATTTAACAGTTTCTCTCTATTAGTAAAATTCGATCTAATTTGTGCTTCTAACTGGCGAGCTACAGCTGGCAACATTTGTTTTAATAACTCATCATGATAAGTTATTAAAACAGTAGGTGTTGTTTTTTCACCTTGATAAAGCCCCAATTGATGGGTTACTGATAAATCTTTATCAGTAGGAAATACTTTATATGCTTTATAACTAGTATTTAGCACAGACTCTAGCTGTGACAAATCACCTTTAGGAATTAGCTCAGTGTGCTGTTTAGCTAACAATACACCTAACTCATTAGTTTGCTTCAAATAGTTATTATTAGCAGAAAAACTATATCCCCAAAGCAATCCAACCCCAGCTAAGGTAGCTACTGAGCCAATATATAAACTTCTTTGTTTCCAGCTAAGACGCTTTCTTTCCGTTTCATCGAGTGTCGCTAATTCTGACTCAGGGAAAATAACAGAAGTAAACAATTGATAAAGGAAACGAGGTTTACCTTGACGATAAACAGGCAATGCTTTACTAGAAAGTCCTAAATTTCTACCAATTCTAACTGTATGTTCATCAAGATGTTCTGTCACATGAGGGGCACTCATGAAATAGAAACCTCTTAGATGACTAGCCTCTTGATAACGATTACCTGTAGTTGCCAGTTCAATAAATAAACATAGCTGCTCAGCAATCAAATTAAATTGGTAAGGAAAATCTAATATTTTGCCACGACGTTGAATATCACGCTCTTGATGCAAGTTATTAACAACTTGTTTATTCAAACGTTCCAATAATCTTTCAAACTCAAAACGAGTTAGATCAGCACTGACTACTTTCTGCTCTTTAGTAAAGGTTACTCCCAATACTTGGGCACTTTCCTCTTGGGAAATATTATCAAAGAACTCATTAAAACCAATAATATGATCAGCTTTACTAAATAAAATATAAACAGGACATTCTGTACCTAAACGCTGTTGAATATCATGTAACCTTGCACGTGTTTGACGAGCAATACGCTCCAAATGAACCTCATCATGACTTAACAAGTCATCAACAGGCACATTTACTAACACACCATTTAGTGGTCTGCTTCTTTTACGACGGCGTAATAAATTTAATAGTGTTAACCAACCTGCATTATCAACTTCACTATTTTCTTGAGAGAAATAGCGACCAGATGTATCTACTACTACACCATTCTCAGCAAAATACCACTCACAATAACGTGTACCCTCGATATTTTTAGTGAGACGCTGCTCAATTTGGTTAAGTGGAAAATTTAATCCAGAGAAATCTAAAATACTCGTTTTACCACTAGACTCTGGACCTATCAATAAATACCAAGGTAAATCATGCTTCCAACCTTGACTTCTGCCTTTATAAATACTCGACTTCTTAAGAGTCTGCATCGCCTTTTTATATAAGGAAGTTACAGCTTGGCGTTCTTCATGTATTTTTTCTTCAACAATTAACTTTTCCTGAGCTTGATCAGAAGTAAGTTTTTTCTTTTGTTTTGCCGTTTCTCGCCAATTTAGAAAAACTAATAACAATCCCCATAATAGGAAAATAATACAAATAGTCACTAAACGAGATGTGCTTGATTCCCATGGTTTTGATTCGCCAAAACCAAAATAAGGAAATAAGAACCATACAAGCAATGCTAAAAACAATGCAATACACAGTGTCCAAACCCATCTTTTTTTGAAAAAAACAGCTAATTTTCTAAAAAATCTTTTCATCGAAAAGTCCCTTATCACTGTGTGTTATTTTTAGTTTCTGAAGTTAAAGTAGTATCTAGTGTATGGTAAGGTTCTAATGACTGCTTACGCTCTTGATTTAGTACAAAGGCAAAACCAGAATACATAATAACTAAACAAATAATAGTAAAGATAACTACCATCCACCAAGGCACAATTTTAATCAAACCTCTACGATATGGTTGCAATCCTTGCCATTGTGGAGATAAGGCCTTAGGTACATCACCACGCAACTGCTTAATTTGGCGATATAAACTATCTCTAATAGCCTCTAGTTCAAGTGTTCCACGGTTCATTACACGATATTTACCTTCAAAACCTAACGATAAACAAACATAAATTAATTCAATTAAAGGTAAATACTTAACAGGATTACGAGTAATGCGATCTAATAATTGGAAAACTTTTTCACCACCAAACGTTTCATTATGAAAAGAAGCAAGCAAGCTATATTTTGCCCAAGCACTTTCCACACCCCAACTAGTACAAACAACTGCCTCATCTAATACCGTACACATTACATAACGCGCACTCATCACTTGGCTATTTTCCACACCACTTTGTAAGGCTATACGCTCAAAACGTTTAATCGCTTCAATATAATTATGTTGTAATGACTCTAAATCTTCAGGTGGCGCATTATTACGTAACCGTACCACTTCAGAAAGAATATGAGCACCAGCTGAAATCAGAGGATTTAATCCTACAATGTTTTCGTCAACTGGACGTAATCTTGCTGCAAACACCATTTTGTCATCTAGTGAAGCATAGTTTGGCGCATCAGAAATATCAGTTAATAATGGTACTGAACTGGTATTGCTGTCATTAAATCTACTACTAATGACCGTTTTATCATCTCTTTCCATATACTTTCTTCTCTGATTTAGTTACGAATCGCCCAGAATTTAAGATCCAGATTGTCAAAGCTACCCGACACATGGAAAGCAAAACCACCTGAACTTTCAAATTGGGCAAGATCATCAGAACTTAACTCTAAAGCAAAATAAATTTTTCCAGAATGGAACGGTATTTGTCTAGGCGCTACTGGTAATGACTTCACCTTAACACCCGGTAAATGCAAATTCACTAACTGACGAATACGTTCTACAGGACCACACTTCAAGTATGCAGGTAAATTTTTGCGTAAGTACTCAGGATCACAAGAAGCACTCGCCGCCAAGATAAACTTCGAATTACTAAGCATAGTATGATCGTGTAATGGTGATACTTGAATACCATAAGCACGCTGTTGTAGCAGCAGCTCAATAGCGTGCTGTTCAAGTACCATTGACAATACTTGACGAAGTCTTTCCATTAACTTTCTATAACATAATCCTTGATCACTATGCATATAGTAGTAATCGATACTTGGACGTTTACTTTCACTCGCATAAGTAGCTAATTCACCATATAGATAAAGTAACTCTTTATAGACATCCTCTGGATGTGCCTTATCTGCTCGTAAATAATGACGCAATAGAGGTTCAACCCGATTAATTAATTGCAACATTAACAAATCGCCTACTTCCGCACTTTGTGTTTTACCACTGGCGTTAATTCTTTCTGCTAAACGATCACCACGATGCACTAACATACTGATCACCTCTTTTAGAGATGACAATAAAACTGAAGAGGCATGTAAATTTAAATAAGTAGGCACATACTCACTATCTAACACAATCGTTTTGTCAGAACTACAATCTAAAATATGACATATTTTCAAACATACAAAGGCACTGTTATTCTCTTCGTCACCTAGAATCAATCTAAAATCAGGCTGACAACAGTTAATCATAATAATATTAGAATCAGCAGTATTTGAATCAACCACTTCAACTTCACGCATTACATAACGAGCTAACACGTCAGTTTGTGAAGCTTCTCTGGTTTCAATATGGTTATCTGTAGTTAACGGTAATGCCAAATAAACAGGTTTATTGTTTGTATTAGTAGGAATATCTAAAGTTAATGGCTCTAATTCCTGTCTAATATCAAAGAATGAACCATCAGGTAATACCCCTTTAGCTTCATTAACGACAATCTTTCCCATATTCAAATACTGGGGATCTATCTGCAAAGAAATAAATCCCCATGTATTACTGGATGATAACTGAGTGCGCACAGCTAATTGATGATTATAATACCTGTCACTGTGTTGAAAGTGCTGAGGTCTTAATAACATCCCTTCTCGCCAAACTACTTTTTGGATACTCATAATAATAATGCCTACCTCAATTATCTTTCATTCATTGGCAAAGTTTCGTTAACTTTATAAGCTCTAGGGTCTGTATTCTGATAGATACCATCGCTTGTTAACACCACATTCACATAAAGCTTTTCTTTTGGTACAGTTTTAACTACATAACGCCAAGTAGCTGTTGATAAATCACGGTAAGCAGCAATAATACCTACATACTGGCTGGTTTCTGCCACACGGTAACGTAAATGTATTTTTTGTCTAGGCGTTAACTCCATTTCCTCAACAGCAACTAAGTCCTCACCTAATACATTTTTTGCATCATTATATAAACTAAAAAAATCTGCATTGGTGAAGTTAACTGCATTTTTTAATTCAAAAATGCGTACAACCACTGGTGAAGGTCTGCCTCTTAAATCTGGATTAAGATAATCACTACCGTTTAAACGAATATTAACTTTAGTAACATCTGAGTAAGGATTCATCCAAGAACAACCAGACAATAAAACTGCCATCAACAACAAGCTTATTATTCTCAATTTTGCCATCTGTATTACTCCTTAATCATCATTCAATGAAGCTAATAAACGCACTTGCTCTTCGTAATAGGTGGTGAAGTCTTTGCTAAATAAACGATCACTCCACTCTGCATCTTGTTGTAATAAGTTATGGTAACGACAATAGGTACGCCATTTCCAAGCACTACCTTTGATCACTCCCTTATCACCACGTTGCTCGAACGCTAAAATTAATTGTGCTGGTGAGAACTGGTGAATAACACTACGCACAGCACCACGACAAGCGGCTAATAAAGCGACTTGATGTGCTTGCAAATCCCTAAATGCACGATTAATTGCTTGTTCTGGGGTTAATTGATTAGGGTTATGCTTTTTCAATAAATCATTAATAGCACTTTCTGCATCAACTGTATAACGTAATGGATTATTACCTGTTGCTTGCACTGTAGTAATAGGCAACCGTAACTCATTTTTCAAATCAGAACGTGTCCGCAAACTTTGTTGGATACCTGCAATACATTGCTTAAACAGTTTAGCCGTATGAATAGCTAACTGCTCTCTTTCAGTCTCATCTAACTTTGCTATATCAATCCCTAACTCTGCTGCAAACTTATCCCAAAAATCACTAGAAAATTTAGTTGGTGTAGCTGGCGGTGGTACATATACAGGAGTTGGTGTAGCTTTAACTGGTTCAGGCATTTTATCCTCTACTAATTGAGGAATTTCTAAACTTTCAATATCAACCCTTGCATAATCCTTACGCTGCTCACCATCCTGTTGTTCGTTGGCTTTCATAAAGTCTGCTAATTCATCCATATCCACATATTGGAATGGCTGTTGCTCAATCGCTTTAATTGGATCCAAATCTAAGAAAGCATCATCAGGAATAATACTACCTGCTTCCACAGACTTTCCTACTACATTTTCAAATACTTCAGGATCATAAACTAAACGAGCACGAATATCATAATCTCCCATTGAAAACACAGCACCGTGCTCAATAAGAAATTGTTCGCCAGCAGGTAATCTTGAACCTGTATTTTTTAGAATAGTGCCATTACTACTAGTATCAGTAATATAAAACTGATTATTTTTAGTAGTAATCAATGCATGATGCCCTGACACATAACGCTTTGGATCAGCAATAATCCAATCACAATCAGGCGCACGACCAATCACCCCACCCGCACTTTTAAACTCTTTACTAACGACAGTATTATCAGCAAACTGCTGATCACTGATGATCTCTAAAATAAGTTCCACAATAATTACCTTTATTTTGTTTTGTTATCAATGACTATAGGTGGCTGACCGATAGATCTATATCTATCATCACTCGTTTTGTAATTACCAGCACAACCACTGATAAAAACACCTAATAACAACAACATTATCAATTTATTAATAGTAACCATTGGATCTATTACCCTCTCATTAAACCAAAAATTCTTCTTTTGATATATTTAATTTCTGCAATTTATATATCAGCGTACGCCTTGAAATTCCTAATTGTTTAGCTGTTTTAGTCTGATTTCCTTGATTACTTCGTAAGCTTTTCACTAAGTGCTCACGCTCATAATTAGCAACACTGTCTTTAAAGTTATTATCCTGATCTTTTCGCTGTTTATTAACGTCCAATTGTAAATATTGATCTTCTAACAACTCATCATCTGCCAATAAAATGGCTCTTTCTAATAAACCTTTTAACTCACGAATATTTCCTGGAAAAGAATAACTTAATAATTTATCCATAAAATCCTGAGTTACAACACTTCTCTTTCTATCTAAAAACTGACAGGTCTTATTTATAAAAAAATCAACCAACTCTACAATATCATCATCCCTATCTCTTAACGGGGGTAACTCTATTGGGAATTTAGCTAAACGATAATAAAGGTCTTCTCTAAAACTTCCCTTACCAATTTCATCTAATAAATGACGATGAGTCGCAGCAATAATACGTACATTTACTTTATACGTTTTACTACTTCCCAATGGCCTTACTTCACTCTCTTGTAATACTCTTAATAATTTTGCTTGTAACACTAGTGGCATATCACCTATTTCATCTAAAAATAAGGTACCACCATCTGCTTCTCTAAACAGTCCTAAATAATCTTTATCAGCACCAGTAAAAGCCCCCTTACAATAACCAAATAGCTCACTTTCCAATAAAGCTTCTGGCATAGAAGCACAATTCTGTACAATAAAAGGCTTACTCTTTCTTGAACTATATTGGTGAATAGCTTTAGCTACTAATTCTTTCCCTGTTCCTGTTTCACCTGTTATTAAAACAGTATAAGGAGTATGTAACACTTTGCTAATCAATGAATAAACTTTTTTCATTGCTTGGCTACTACCCACTAAACCATAGTGCTTATTAGTTATTGCACTTTCCTTCTCTACTTTTAGAGGCTGCTGTTGTTTAACCTGCAATGTTATTAGTCGATTATACTGAATTAACATCAATCGACAAAAAGATTCTAAAGAAGTTAGCTTATCATGCCAGTCTATTACTTTATAACCTGCACAAACTAATAAACCATAAATATGCTGTTGCTTATTCAATAATGGTAATACTAATAAACTGCGCCAACTCTTTACAGTACTCTGTGGTAAAAAATTATGCTCTAATAAAAGGCTATTTATGTCCTCTGAAATAATTGACTTATTCTGAGTTAAACAATATTGCAGCAATACATCATTGTAATAATCACAAGAGATATCTTGCTTTAATAACATTTTACCTGCAAAGGATTGTCCGTAAAGATTTAATTTAGTTTTACTTTGATCTAGCAAATATAATTGTGCTAACTCTGCTGATGTTAATGTAGTAGCCACAGCAAGCACACAAGCAATTAAATCCTGTGTACTTTCCGCCTCAATTAAAGAGGAATAATATTTGGCCGCTACATTATCCATAACTAATCTCAATAAAACTCACAAACTACAGCTTTATCTTCTCCTACCACAATATTGACACGTTTTAACTCTTCCTTAGTTGCCATTGCTGCCAGTAAACGATCTGTAATATGAGGCACAATATATTGATCTAATAATGAATCAATAAGACGTGCACCACTATCACTGTATGTACAACGCTCAGCCAACACATCAACCAAGGCTTTATCATAAGTTAATTCTAATTTACGCTGTTGCATACGATGAGCTAAACGACCTAATTTTAATTCAATCAACTCATGTAACACTTCACCATCTACAGGATAATAAGGAATAACCTTCATCCGTCCTAATAATGCAGGTTTAAAATGTTGACTGAGGGCTGGTCTAATTGCATCTTCTAACGCTTCTGGCGATGGACGAGCACCATCTTTACAAAGTGCTACAATCCGATCACTAGCAAGATTTGAAGTCATAATAATAAGGGTATTTCTAAAGTTAATTTCTCTACCCTCACCATCATTAGCTATACCTTTATCAAAAATTTGATAGAACAGATTCATTACATCTGGATCGGCCTTTTCGACTTCATCTAATAAAATAACTGAATAAGGTTTTTGACGTACTGCCTCAGTTAACATGCCACCCTCACCATAACCCACATAGCCCGGTGGAGAACCGATTAAGCGAGAAACCGTATGCTTCTCTTGGAACTCTGACATATTAATAACTGTTAAGAAACGATCACCACCATAAAGTAAATCAGAGAGCGCCAGCGCTGTTTCAGTTTTACCTACACCACTAGGACCAACAAATAAGAATACACCAACAGGAGTTTCTGGACGATTCAAACCAGCAGCAGAAGTACGAATAGCTTTATCTAAGGCTACAACTGCTTGCTCTTGTCCACGAACTCGCTCTCTTAAGTCTTCAGCAAATTGCATTACCCGTGCATTATGCTCTCTAGCTAACTGCTCAACAGGAATACCAGTCCAGTTACTAATCACTTCTGCTATCAATCTTGGACATACTTCAAAACTAACCAGACTTTCTGTTTCCTGTGCTTTATCAAGTAACTCATGAGTCTTGTTAAGCTCTTCTTGAACTTGCTTTAATTGTTCAGCCACTTGCTCAGGAGTTACTTTTACTGTGACAGCCTCTATTACTTCCTCAACAATATGCTCACCCTGCTCTGTAACTTCCTCAACGATAGTATCTGTTACTTCTGTAACAGATACTTCTTGCTGTTCATTAACTAACTCAAGCTCTAAATCAGTTTTGACTTTCTGCAATTGGCTATATTGTTTTCTTAAGCCTAATAGTTGTTCCGCAAGCTCTTTTTGATGTTGCCACTGTTCGTTTAATTGCTCTAACTTAACTCTATTTTCAGTTAAAGTTTTTTCTAGTGTATCAAGCACTTCTTGATCAGTTTTAATACCTGCTAACTTATCACGGGTTAATGCTTCATATTGTCTTTCATCAATAGAAATACGATTACGTAGTGTTTCAATTTGCTCAGGTGCCGAAGCCAAACTAATTTTCACTCGCGCACTGGCCGTATCTAATAGATCAACTGCCTTATCAGGTAATTGACGACCTGCTAAATAACGAGCGGACAACTCTGCTGCTGCAACCACTGAATCATCTCTTAAATAGATGCCATGGCTGTGCTCATAAACAGGTGCTAAACCACGTAAAATAGTCACAGCTTCTTCAATAGTTGGTTCATGTAATTGTACTGCTTGGAAACGACGGGCTAATGCAGCATCCTTTTCAAAATACTTTTTATATTCAGACCATGTAGTGGCTGCAATGGTGCAAAGCTCACCACGTGCAAGTGCAGGTTTTAATAAGTTTGCAGCATCTGAGCCACCTGCATCTCCACCTGAACCAATCATCGTATGCGCTTCATCAATAAATAGAATAATGGGTTTAGGTGACGCTTTAACCTCATCAATTAAACCTTTTAAGCGACGCTCAAACTCACCTTTCATACTAGCGCCAGCTTGTAAAAGCCCCATATCTAAGGTTAACAACTCAACATTCTGTAAGATTTCAGGTACATCGCCTTTTGCAATACGAATCGCCAATCCTTCTACCACAGCTGTTTTACCAACACCTGCTTCGCCTACAATAATAGGATTATTCTTTCTACGGCGTGCCAAAATATCGATCATTTGACGAATAGCATCATCACGACATAACACAGGGTCTAATTTATTATCACGTGCCAACTGAGTAAAATTATGAGTAAACTTCTTCAAAAATGATTCAGCACCTTCTCTAATAACATTAGCAGAACTTTGCTGTTCTACTTGATCTGCCAATACAAAATCTTTAAGACGCTGCTCATCAATCGTAGAAAGTAGCTTGTAATATTTAGTTCCTACATAACGCATACTATTGCGAAGAAACGCTAAAATAAGTGCAGCCTGATCTACATAATTTCTTTCTAATTCTAAATTAGCTAACAATAGGGCATCTTGTAACCATTGTACTAACTCAACTGAGAATACTGGATTTTGTGTTTCACTTGATTCTGCACGTGGCTGCAATACAGAGAGTAATTCACCCAATTCAATTTCAGCATCTATGATCGCTTTATTAAGTAAACTTTCAGGTGTAGCTAACATGCTAAGTAACATGTCTTCTATTAATACTTTACTTCCCCCTCTTACTACACAACCCTCAGCAGCTTTTTCAAGTTCTTTTCTAGTTTGAGCATCTAATGCCTGGATTAACTGTTGCAAATCGATATTAATCATCAATAATCCCTTTTACATTTGGTTCTTTAATAAAATTTCGCCATCAGCCATTTCTTTGCCTAGCCAACTTGTCCAACCTAGGAGACACTCACTCTCATCCCCTATTGTTAAATCTCTTATCTCATCCTTTAATAATTGCAACTTAATGTCGTAATCTAAAGGATCTCGCAATATAAAGCCAACTAGTGTGCTCAATTGACCATACTCTTTATAAATCGGTAAAAACTGATGGAAGCGATCCCATGTTAATTTCAAAATATGAATCCGAAACTTACCACCTCTATCACGCACCTCAGTACCTATTACGAGGGTATCTCCCATTATACTGTTACTTAAACCCAACCGATTTAGTTGATCCTCGGCAATACTTACTCTACGCTCAATACATTGCTCTACAAAAATATCTGAATGTTTAAAGTAATACCTTAATACCGCCTCAACCAATACTGCTGAATGTGCCCGTAAACTAATCATTCCCAAATAAGGCAATAATCGTTTCCAATTTAAATTATCTGACTTTCTTAATGCATCATGCCCTAGGCCTATTAATGAAAACAACTTTGCTGAAAAAACATCCATTGCACCTGACTGATAAAAAGCGTAATAACGATATTTTTTCCAAATAGGCAGTAATAATCGCTGTAAGCGATCATTAAAATAATTTAAAAAATCCCTTGTAGTATTATCTTCCTCTGTACTATCACCAAGCGCTTGCTCACCATAGAAAACTGGCATTGGCGAATTAGCACCAATTAATCCCAATGGATTAATCCGCATTTTTACTCGAACTTGTTCGTTCTCAATAAAAAATTCAATATATTCAATATCACAGGTAGGAAATCCCAAACTAGGATTCGCTACAAACTCAATACGCTCGTACAATTCTTCATCAGTAACCGCATCAGATGTAATACTACGCAGATAATCTATCGTTAATAGCACACCTTGAAATAACGAGTACTTTCTAACATTTTGCTTATGCCATAAAGGCAATATGGGAAGATATTCTTTAACATTTTCTCGATAATAAATATTTTTAGCAGTCATGCCCTTACCATTCCTAACATCATAATAAGGCCTGCTGCCCTATACGTAATGGCCATTTATAAGTTTGGTTATGAGTACTATGTACTACGAGCTCATGGAATGAATTTAAACTCACATAGAGTACAAAAAACTCATTCAACATAGACGCAAACAAAAATAAATCGCCATCACCAATATAACCTTCTGGATTGATAGTTATTTCTGTTCTAATACCACGTAAAGGTAATCCTTTATGTAATCTATCAACAGGCTTATATTTAATATCTTTTAAACCTGCTAATAATCTTCGACTAACCCGTTCTTTTTGCTGATCGTAATAACGCGGAAAATCATAAGTTTCTAATACAACCTTTAAAGGCTCCACATCCGCTAACGATAAATAGTTCAATGACATATTGCTGATAATACGCCATAAGAAACCAGTTTCTATCGGTGGTGTATAACTTGCGGTAGGTGGTACAATATTTCTAAACACTAAATTATCAGGAATACTTTCGGTTGCTACACAAATATCACCTACCCTTAATTGTTTAGGAAGGTTCTGGTTGGTACAACTTAAATCAATAGATAGAGTATCTCCTGAAAAAATAGTGCTATCTTTACTAGCAAAACGTAAATAAGTATCTAACCCATCATGGGTGATAGACTTTTCCTTTCTAATAAAGTAATAAGGCTTTACTTCATCTACATCAAAGCTAGCATCATGTTCAAAAGATTCAAAGGGTACATATTCTTTATACTCACTACGAGTATTACTCCAACCAACCACTTTATCTACCGAAAATACCTCATAGTGCCCTGGTGTATTAATGCTTGGTAGAATATGGTATTCATTATCAGTACCCGTAAAATTAATAGGCATCGCACTATGTGAAAATAAATTAACCACAGGTGTACAATATAACCGAATATTTTCCGTAGTCGGTTGGATCCGTTGCATATTAGCTTTACGAATATTAAAGCGAACCATTACCCCTTTTGCTCGCTCTAAAATATCCTCAGGCAATGTCTTTAAAACGTTTAGCTTTTCAAGATCAACAAATAAAAATTTATCTTGAAAAGCAAAATATTCTTGAATATAGCGATAACCACGAAAAGTATTAGCAGGATAAGGTAATAATGCCTCATTTTCAGCATAACCCACTGCCTTAATATTCTCAGGACCTATTGTTTTTGCCCCTAGAATATTGCCATTACTATCAGTAAAAGGCTCCCCTTTTTCATTTAAAGGAATCAACTGAATATCTTCAAGATGGCGTAATAAACAAAGGTATAACATTTGGCTAATATAACGCTCACCAGCCAAATGTAGCCTTAAACTATCGAGTGGGGCACCAATTAAATCACCTTCACCATTCAACAGTAACTTTAAGCTAAAAATAGCCCCACCATTTTTAATGGCGTAATCCACACTATCCAATTGTAAGGCATATATTTTTGTTTCAAAGCAAGTTTGAAATTGACAAACTGTTCCATCAACAGGAACTGAATTAATCATTGATTGTCGAGGTAACGTTATACAATCCTCTGTTTCTTGCACTGCATCAAATTCTACGATGCTAAATGCAGGCAATGACCGCATATAGTTTGGCCATAACAAGTTCATTAATGAATGGGCTAATTCTGGCAGCTCATCATCCAAACGTTGTCTTAAACGTCCAGTTAAAAAAGCAAAACTTTCTAATAAACGCTCAACATCAGGGTCACGACTACCATCACCAATGAATGGAGCTAACGCAGGATTTCTTTGCGCAAACTGCTTACCCATACGACGCAGGGCTGTTAACTCTTGTAGGTAATAATAATTAAACGACACTGAATGAAACTCCTTAGAAACTCTCTATTAACTATAATAACGTTTCTTTATTTTCACTTGTCCTGAACCATTTAAAGCAGCAGAAAAAGATACTTCTCTTTTCATGCCTCCCACCTCTATCATTCCCTCAATAGTAAAAGATAGGTTTAATGGGTCATGGGTCCTAGGCAAAGGAACTACCCTAACTTCAGATAATCTAGGTTCATAAGCTTCTACAAACCGTTCAATCGCTGTTCGTGACTGTTGTAGCGAGTCATGTAACGACAGATTTAAATCATTTAAGTCAGGCAAACCATAATCAGGTAATGTTTGTACACTACCTGCTCTGGTACTTAACATCTTTGCTAAATGATCAGCAATAGAAAGAGTAATGGCAGTCTCGTCATCAAGCTTTTTTCTGGTTTCAGGTACACCTGCTAATCGCTCAAAGAGACTACCATATTTACTCATTCCATCACCCTCATTATTCCTTATCCAATTTACCAACTAGAGATAAGGTGAAATCCGCACCCATATATTTAAAGTGAGGACGAACATTAACAGTTACACGATACCAACCTGGTTCACCCTCAACATCAGTCACAATAATTTGTGCTGCACGTAGAGGACGACGACCACGCACTTCAGCGCTTGGATTTTCTTGGTCAGCAATGTATTGTTTAATCCACTTATTAAGTTCACGCTCAAGATCTGTACGCTCTTTCCAAGAACCTAATTGTTCACGTTGTAATACTTTCACATAGTGAGCAAGACGGCTAATTACGAATAAATATGGTAACTGGGTACCTAATTTATAATTAAGCTCTGCTGTTTTACCTTCTTCACTAATACCAAAGAATTTTGGTTTTTGCACAGAGTTAGCTGAGAAGAATGCTGCATTATCACTACCTTTACGCATGGTTAATGCAATAAAGCCAGACTCAGCTAATTCATACTCACGGCGATCAGAAACCAATACTTCAGTAGGAATCTTAGTTTCGATTTCACCCATACTTTCAAAATGATGTAATGGTAAATCTTCAACCGCACCACCACTGCGTGGACCAATAATATTTGGACACCAACGGTATTTAGCAAAGCTATCTGTTAAACGTGTAGCAAATGCAAATGCTGTATTACCCCATAAGTAATGCTCATGATTTTCAGATACATTCTCTTTATAACAGAAGCTTTTCACAGGATTTTCTTCTGGATCATAAGGATTACGTAATAAGAAACGAGGTAATGTTAAACCACAATAGCGTGAGTCTTCTTGCTCTCTAAAACTTTGCCATTTAGTAAATAAAGGACCTTCGAAGTGATCTTTCAAATCTTTCATATCTGGTAAACCAGTGAAAGCTTCTAAACCAAAGAATTGAGGACCAGCTGCTGCAATAAATGGTGCATGAGCCATACAAGCTACTGCAGAAAGATACTGCATTAACTTAACATCTGGCGAACTCGGGCCAAAATAATAATTACCAACAATAGAGCCTACTGGCATACCACCGAATTGACCATATTCAGCTGTATATACGTGCTTATATAAACCAGATTTAAAGATTTCAGGTGCATCTTCAAAATCATCTAATAGGTCTTCTTTAGAAACATTTAAGATTTCAATCTTATTGTTTTCACGGAAATCTGTACGATCAACTAATAGTTTTAGACCACGCCATGTTGATTCTAAACTTTGCATCTCAGCGTTATGAAGAATTTCATCCATTTGGCGGCTTAATTTCTCATCAATTTCACTGATCATACGATCAACTAATGCTTTCTTGATAGGTTCATTTTTATTTTGAGGCTTTAATAATTCCTCAATAAATACAGCAATCCCCTGCTTTGCAACGTTGTATGCTTCGTCCTCTGGGGTTAACTTAGTTTCTGCAATGATACGATCAAGAATACCAAGCTCGGTAGCGACAGACTTGGACTTTGCTTCTTGTGAGCTAGCACTCATTATTTATCTCCTTTCTTATCTTTACCAGAGTCTTTTCCATTAGCCGCAGCTTCCGCAGCTAAACCTAACTCTTTAAGCACTTTGTCACGAGAGTCATCATCAGATAACACACTCTCAATTGCTTTACGGAAAGCAGGCGCATTTCCTAATGGACCTTTCAATGCTACTAATGCATCTCTTAACTCCATTAGTTTCTTAAGCTCAGGCACTTGCTCAACAACACTAGCAGGATCAAAGTCTTTCATATTCTTGAACTTCAAGCTCACTGCTAATTCGCTATCTGGATCTTCATTTTGAAGACGATTCGGCACTGATATATTTAAATTTAAATTCTGTTTTTCCAATACATCATTAAATGTATTTTTATCAACACTAATCGGCTTTCTTTCTTCTAAAACACGATCATCTGGGCGATGAGTGAAATCACCAAGCACCATAACTTTAAAAGGAATTTCAATTTCTTCTTGAGCATCCCCTATTGCAGGTTTAAACGTAACGTTAATCCGCTCTTTAGGTGCTACTGAGCTTTCTTTCTTAGCCATAAATCTCTCCATTGGTTACTAAACTTTGGATAAAAACCAATAAAATTATTGACCTTCATCCACAATTAAATCCATGTCCAAAAAACACAGTCTTTTATATAATCTCTCTTTTGACTCTCTTACTTGCTGTGATTGTGGTAACAGCTCACAACACTTATATAACAAGTAAACTACTTCTAAAGCTAATGAAGGCTCCCACTGCTCAATTCCTAACTGATGAACATGTTCATCTAAATTTTCCAATTGAGTTTTTGCTAACTCATACTTCTTATTAGCAAAACAGAGTTTAGCCATACATAGCTGCCAGAAGAACTTTTCTCGCCCCCCAGTAGCCATCTTTAAACCAGCTACTAATGGTGCCATTGACTCTTTTAAACCTTCTCGTGACAAGTTAGTAATACACTCCTGCAACACATCGTCCCAAGCCTCTTGACCTGTACCTCCTGAAACAATATGCGCATTAATATGCCCTGCTTGATTACTTAATCGTGGTAATACATGGTCATTAATCCAAGCTACTGTAGTTTCACTTGCAAAACCTGTATTATCGTGAAACTTTAACTCTGTAACACGAGGAACACGTTGCAAAAATAACGCTAATTGCACCTCTAGCTCCAACATAGCGGCATCCATACGAAGAGCATGCAAACATTGCCAAACTATATATTGTCCATCTAACCAAAAAGGTGCTTTTGAAATGCTTATTTCTACATCTGTTATCAAATCTGAATAACGTCCTTGAGCTAGCCTCTCTTTATAATTATTTACTTTATCTAGAGGTACTGGACGTAATGTAGTTACATCATCTTTACTATCAGGTAATGCCTCTATAGCAATCCATAGTAAAGTACGATTTAAACGTAATGCTTTAATATCAGTTGGTCGTTGGTTTAACCACCATATACAAAGTGTTCGACCATTATCTTGTAAATTGCGTAATAACTTACTAGCATCCCGCTCATTATCTAGTGTAGTAATTATTGATTGAGGAGTTGCTGTACCTGTAACTATTTCTTTAGCTTGTGTAATAACTTTTTCTACTACACTTTTAGACTCTTTATCTTTATCAACTAGTTGAGTAGTCTCTGAAATCATCCTTTCGATGCGGCGACAAGTAGGTAATAATAAAGGGGACTTATCCTGCCACTTATCTGTTAAAAACGTATCTAAACGAATTAATTCTTCTAATAATTTTTCAAATAAAGAAATTTGGTCTTTAACATCTATAGACTCTTGAAAAAGTTGCTCTAACCTAGAGCTTAACCACTCAACAGCCGACATCTTTGTTCTTTGCTTAGTAGGAAATATATCATCCCAACACTTAGCAATTAATTCATTGAGAAAATAAATGCCCGCATGCAATCCAGTAAAAGAATCTGTTTTAAAAAGTCCCCAAGAGAACCAAGCAAGCACTCGTATATCTTTTGCCTGAGAAGTTAGTATTTTTTCACTTAACTCTACTACTCTCTGCCAATCCGTCCCTGTACTACTAAAAAGTGAGGTCGATCCTGACAACATACTTTCAACTTCTTCGAAAGCAGCAGAATAACGAACATCTTCACCTACAAAGCTATCACCATTAATAGCCTCTAATAAAGATGAATAATTTTTTAGTAAGGGGTTAACAAAAGACATCTTTACCCTGCTTCCCTGATAAATAAAGATTATTGATTGATAACCAAGATCATATTATTAATTTTATGTATAGCAACATGGCTTAATACATCAATTTTGTATCTATTATAATTTATATGTACAGCTATCATATAATATATCCTTTATTGACCACTATAACTTCATGATTCTAAAAATAATTATTCATTACTTAATTATTTTCTTAAAACCATACCTTACCGCTAAACTTTCATTTTTTTTGTTTTAAACTATTACTAACAGGGCAAGTATTCAAACCCTTATAGCCAAAAACAATATTCTTCCTATCTGTTTCAAACTGAACATTACAACAAACAACTTCAGGTTTTAAATAATATGTATCATTATCTCTAATCCCAACAGAAGATTGCCCCGTGGTTTTGCATTGATGCCATGTATAGCGCTTATAATCAACCCAATCTTCAATCACATCAGGATTTCTACCAAACCCATCAATAACTACTAATATATGTTGTCCTTTTAAATGAACGAACTCATCTTGTTGTGGTTTATTCCATAGACTACAAGCAGTTAATACCAATAACATATTAATACAAAATAACTTACTCAAAAGATAGAGCATCTTCCTAGGTTGCGTTGCTATTCCATTATTAATATCAATCACTACTACTCAACCATATTTGAATAAAGTTATTACTAATATATTCCATATGTCAGTGCTACTATGAAATTCAACCATTCAACTATTGTTTAATTTCCTTAAATTTCCATTAGACAATAGGCTTAACTATTTTGTAATAGTATATCCTTACTTTTAATAATAGTTCCACACTTAAATTAAATTTTATTAATTTAAGTTAACAAACCAGCAAAAAAGGTTACCTAAATATCACAACATCAATTACCAATCCCTTATGACAACAATAGAATAAATACCTTAATTATTCCTTAAAATGAATCAAATTGACTATATTTTCTTTATAAACTTCCATCATCTAATCATAATTAATTATTTGCATAATAATGAGTTTAACTCATTATTAAATTATACTTATAGCTCTATAAGCATAATACGTTCTAGGGCTTGCTTACCAAATATTCTTTTAAAATTAAGTGACTTAAGAAAAATATAGCCTATATGACAATCACAAAATCCTCTTCTACAAACTCTTTCTTGTAGTATCTGTTGCCAGTTATTTTGATGAATATTACCAATAACTTGTTTAATAAAATGACAACGATAAATATCACCACACTCATCTACAACAATAGCATCTTCGCCAGTAGAACAAGGTAGATCTATAGAAACATAAGGCTTATTGAATGGAAATAATGGATCAATTGCTGTTAAAAACAACCTTTGCTCTTCTGTATAGATATAATGCTGATCTTTATCTACATAAGCATTAATCCATAAATAAGTGCTAGGATTTAACTCTTTACGTAATTGCTGAATCTCATCAAATAAATCAGGTTTCCCTACCACTCCTACACTGTATTTAACATTATTACTGTCCAAAAGTTTAGTCTTACTAATAAACTTTTGTCTAGCTACTTCCGTTGGGTGATAAGTACACCATAATCTAAGTTTTGAACTATTGATCTCCGCTAAAAAATCTAGCTTACTACTTAAATTGGTTTGAAAAATAATCTTATTAACATTAGGCATTACTGCTAATTGTTTAATTGCTTGTTGGTATCGTTTAAAGACTAATGCCTCCCCCCATGGAGTAAAAAATATATTAAAGTTAATATCTGTATTATTAGCTATCCAGCTTATAAAACTATCTAGCCCAGCAATATCTTTGGCCTTTTTCTGGCTAGTTTCTTTACTCTTCGCAAAAGGACAATAGTCACACGCATAATTACAAGTCTCTAAAGCTCCCCTATAAAAAACCGTTAACTCCTTTAACATAATAAGTTTCCATGGAAACTTATAAAATCATATAAAAAGTAACTCACTATGCCACACGCTATAATATACTTTTTCAACATAGGGCATAACCCTTTTGACAATTCTCTACAATGCATAATTTATTTCAACTCATAGCTACTCATACGTTGCTCAATATCTGGCGCATAAAACCATGGGCCTATTAAATCAGCCAGCTCTAAACCTCTCTCAGTTAACTGCCAATTATTTTGCTGGTTTTGAATTAACTGCAATTCTATTAACTCATTTAATTGTGGATAATCTATAAAAGGTGAGCTGGCAAAACGCTGTTGATAAAGCTCAATAGACAGCCCTGTCATATGTAAAATAGATTGCAGAATAAAACGACGTTTTTGAGTATCTTGATCCATTTTAAAACCATAAGCTATTTGCTTAAAATCAGCTTCGGTTCTATTGTTATAACTTTCTAAGATAGCTTTAATTCCTTTACGACCAACCGCGTATTCATTAGAGTAATGTAACCCTCGAGTATAGGATCGCGCTCCACAACCCAAACCAACCATACCATCTTGTTGGCAACAATAATCTGCATATTCAATCTGACTAACGATAGGCTTTCTAAAATGACGCATACTCATTTGTTGATAGCCTGCGTTTAATAACATATCTCGTCCTTGTTGATAAAGTCTTAACCGCTCATCATCCCAACTAAAACCAAATTTACCAATACCTGTTAAGGGTCTTACATAAAGTGGGTATAAAAATATTTCTTCAGGTTCAAAGCTTAATGCTGCTTGTAAAGACTTTGCCCAACTAGTTGGATCTTGATTAGCTAAACCATAGATTAAATCTAGATTTAAAATAGGAAAACTAAACTTTCTAATCTTTTCTATAGCATGAATTACTTCTTGATTGCTTTGCCCACGCCCAACTGATTTAATCTCAGTTGCAGAAAAGCTTTGCACCCCCATACTGACACGTTTGATATGGTAGTTTTTTAAAATAGCTAAGCGATCTAAAGTTACTGTTGCGGGGCTGGTTTCAACACTGGAAGGAATAGCTGCATAATCTAATTTAAAGATAGCCAATGCATCAAATAATTGTTGCAACTCTTCTGCCAATAAATAAGTAGGTGTACCTCCTCCTAAAGCAAAACGACTAAATTTTGCCTGCTCTCCTAAGGCTTCATAGGTTACTTTTGCTTGCCTAGTTAAGGCTTCAATATAAGCTTTGGTTAGCGCTAATTTAGGATTAGCAGTAGTGAATAAATTACAAAAGCCACAACGCATACCACAAAAGGGAATATGAGCATAAAGAAATAATTGTGATTTATCTTCTACAGCCCAAGCACTTTTTAATGCTATAGGCTCAAAATGTTGATAGCTTGTTTTATGGGGATAGGCATAGGTATAGCCTTTGTAATATTCACCCTGCTCAATCAATGCTTTTAAACTCATAGTACATCCAAAACAAATTCTGTATAAGGTACTGTCCAAACTGTTTCATGGGCTAAACGGTGCCCATAATAACCATCTTCACCAAACGCTTCACCATGATCTGAGGTTAAAATAACTAACGTTTTACAACGTTTTTGCTGCTCTGCTAGTAAATAAGCAATATGTTGTTGTGCATACTCCAAAGCTGCTTGTTGCGTTTCCTTAGAATCTTCTTGCAAGGTTGGATGATAAATACAAGTAGGTTGGTGGGTGGCGGCCACATTAATAAATAAAAACTTTGGTTTATTATTTTGCTGTAAAAATTGAAGAGCTTGTTTAACCTGTAACTCGGTAGAACCTTTACCTGTTACCCCCATTTCTATATTCCAATAAGACTCTTGAAATAAATTAGGTAATACACTGCCTAACTCTGCTTGTTTATTAAAAAACCCCACACCACCTATACAGCAGGTAGCATAACCTAAATTCTTCAATGCGTTAGGCAAGGTACTTTCAGCAAAAGTAAAGGTATTAGGCTGAGTAGTGGTCGAACCAGCAAAAGCGGAAGCAAATAATCTTGGAGCAGTAGGGTTATCAATAGGGGTTGGTAAAAAGCCACTAAAAAAAGCATGATGTGCTGCATAAGTAAAAGTAGCTGGAGAATGTCTTGCCTCCCAATGAGGTACAAATACGTTTAACTGAGGCATCTTGGCATTTTGTAATACATCAAAACGTAAACTATCAAAAGTAATAAAAATAATATCTACTTTATTAGCCACCAACTCTTTTACATTAATCATTACTACGTCCAATTTTATTACGTGTTAATAATGCTAATAACTCTGCTTGATAAGTATCTAGCCCTTGATAATAAGTATTAGGATGAAAATCACCAAAAGTATTTGCCTCTAATAAATAAGGCTTTTTGGTATTTTGGCTAACTAAAATATCAACCCCTGCATATAAACTATTAGGAAAACATTGCATTGCTTTTTCTGCCAGCTCAGGTACTAACTGCCAACTATTACCTAAATAATTTTTAATCTGCTCAAGATCTCCCCGTCCATTACCTAAATGTAAGTTAGTAATGGCCTGCTTACCCAATCGAATTAAAGTATGCATCGCTTTACCATTAATCACTACAACTCGAATATCAAATACTTTGCCTTGATAACTTGCTTTAGGAAGCCACCTTTCTATTTGTAGTTTATGATATTTTAATAACTCATCTATTAGCTGAGCTATTTGCTGCCAAGTATTATAACGAATGAGTTTACGATTATTATACAAGCGAATACCCTTCTGGCTTTCTACCATTTCAATGGTTGTAATTGCTTGAATTTGATTTTTATTAATGGCTAATGCGATTGTGCCACTAGCACCACTACCATGTGCTAACTTAATAAAAACTCGATTTAACTTTTGTTGATTTAATACTGAGATCAACTGTTCAAAACTCCTCACCTCCTCAGTTACTTGATACGGAGTTGGTAAGTTTAATAACTGCCAAAGCTCTGATGTTTTTCTTTTATCAAATAATTGTAATCCTTCTGAGAAATCCACTGTACAGTAATGACTAGGGCTTTGTACAAGCTGTTCTTGAACAATACCAAAAAACTGCTGTAATCCTGCATACCATTGATTAGATGGGATTATCTCCCCTTGCTCCAGCTGTAAATCAGCAATATTTTCAATCACACCGTTTGTTATATGTTGTTTACCTAACTGTAATAACAAACGCTCAATATCACTAGACTCTCCTGATGTCTCCAGTCGAATGATATTGCCTTGGTGTACTGTATGGATAAGCGATTGTGGATTTTCTATTATCTGTTGATAGGAAATAACCTTAGCTAATGGCCAATTAATTTGCTGTAATGAAGATTGAAAAGCAGCAACTCGACGGCTATTAGGTGGTGCTATAAGCACCACCTGTTGTGGATTACTCACCAATGCTGACATAGCGCCAGTCATCATCCTCATCATAATCAGCATCAGAAGATACATCAATAGTAAAGCCTTTGGCTGCAGCAAAAGCTTGTAATTTTTTAGCCATTTCTTCTGATAAATAGTTATGGTTTAAATCGAGGTGTTTTAAGTTATCTAAATTTTTAGCATCCAATAGTGCTTGGGCACCCTTATCACCTAATGTCCCTAATGATAGATCTAAAGTATCTAGATGAGTAACTACAGGCGAGTTAGCCACTGCTTTAGCAATATTATCTTGCTCATCACAGTTCATTAATCCTAAATAGGTTAATTGATTAAAACGATCTTGCAGTATCGGCTGTAAATCTTCTACCGATCCTGTATAACCATACTCTTCTGTACCTAAATAAATTTCCAGATGTTTTAGTTTAGGTAAATTAGCATTGGCTATTTCTTTAATTGTTGTAGAATCTAAACCACCTGATTGAACAATTAATGTTTCTAACTCTGGTGCATTTAAATTAGTAAAACCTAAATCATTACCACCACGCGTACCAAAATGTTTTAATTTAGGAAAGGCATGAATTAAGGGCGCATTATCTGTATTAATAATCCATGAAATTTCATTTTCTTCATAGGTTATATCATTAACAAATAAGGTATCCAATAACGGTAATTGATCTTTAGCAGCAATCACAGCATTAATTGGGCCCGCTGAACTTTCTTCATACATTTCTTCTGAATAAGCACCCAATACCAACCCTCTAGTTTCTTTAGCATTAGATTCTGCTAGATATTTACTTAATTTTTCATCCCATGTTTGCTTATCATCGTAATCAACAGCAATACGATATATGGTATTTTCTAAGTTTTGAAGTGGTTTTCCTGGCTCCCAATCTTCAACTTTATAGCCAGCAAATTTATCTAAATGGTTACCTATTGTCATAATAATCCCCTTCCTGCTGAATTAAATCATATTGCTGTTGTTAAAAATAATTTCTCTAGTTTATAAATTTATACTTAATAATATATTAATTTACCGCAATATTATGATGGTAATATTTTACTGACAGTTTCTTCAACTGTAAGTAAATCTGTTCTAAATTGATATGCAGGGTTTTCAGGAGTTTCGTAAGGTGCACTAACCCCTGTAAAATCTAATAACTCACCTGCTATTGCTTTAGCATATAATCCTTTAGGATCTCGTTTTTGCAAAACAGCTAAAGGAGCTTCTAAATAAATTTCAGTAGCTTGTAATTTTTCAATAGCTTGTTGTCGAGCCTCTTTATAAGGGCTAATAACACTGACAATAACCACTATTCCCTGCTGCTGTAACGAATAAGCTAACTCCGCTATCCGTTGAATATTAGTATCGCGATCTTGTTTAGAAAACCCCAAATCAGCACATAAAGTTTTTCTTAGCTCATCACCATCTAACACTTGATTTTTTATATTAAGGGCTGTAAGGCTTGCTGCCAATGCATTAGCCAAAGTAGTTTTACCTACTCCTGATAATCCCGTTATCCAAAAAGCTAATGACTTACTCCCTGTTCTTTCCATAGTTGATTCAACTCACTTTTAATTTTCTACCAACTGCCACTGCTTAGCTAATCGCTTATCTGAAATAGGCATTTTAGTACCTAATTGCTGAGCAAATATTGATACACGATATTCTTCCAACATCCAACGATATTGTTGTAAGGCTATATCTCGTTTACCTTCTTTTAGATGTTTAGTTAAACGTGTTTGATATTGCTGCCAATATTCGGTTAACTCACTGCTATAAACTCGATCTTTCTGTAACTGTCCTGCTAATTTCTCAAGACGTTGTTCAACGGCTTTTAAATAACGTGGATACTCTTTTAACCATTCAATGGGAGTATCCCTAACAAAATGTAGATTAACTAAATTTGCTAACTGTAGTTTTACATCAGCTAAAGCTACTGCTTGGGTTAGATCTATTTTACCTTTTAAGCGTCTTTGTAAACTGTGATGTAACTTTAAAATACCTAACACAAGCTTAACTAATCGATCTGCATTATCAAACCAGCTACCACGCTTAGTCTCTGCTAAGCTAGCTAAACCAGCCGCATCACGAGGTAGTGTCTTTTCATCAGCTAATACAGTTTCATCAATACTGGCTAATAAAATATCTTCTAATAAAGCATCTACTCGACCAATATCTTTAAAATAAAGGCCTAGCTCTGTTTGTAAAGGAAGTTTGTTACGCAAAAACTTTGCTTGGTCTGCTAATTGTTGTGAAAATAATCGTTGTAAAGCTCGACGATGTTGATAATCTGCCTCAGCTTGAGTAGCAAAACGCTCCTCTTTGATAACACCATTTTGCTCGGCTAAAGCAGGATACACGGTCATGCTTAAGCCAGCCACTTTATGTTGTTGAGTAATTGGCAAGGTATCAAAACTGTTTGCGGCAATAGGCTTGCTGGCTTGTTTTTGTTTAGGAATTGCCAGTGCTGCTTGGCTTTCTTTATTAAAACGTGCTACCAAGGCTGCCAAATCCCTACCCTCACCTAACAACTTGCCCTCTGCATCCACTACCTCAATATTCATTCTTAAATGATCATCAAGGTTAGCTTCTGCCTCTAACCATGCTTCATCACTAATTCGTACCCCTGTCATTCTTAATAACTGCTGACCTAATGCTTGGTATAAATCCCCCTCAGCAAAGCTAATAGTTGCCAATGCGGCTTTAACAAAATCAGGAACAGGCACAAAGTTTTTACGAATAGCTTTGGGTAGATTACGTACTAACGCAATACAACGTTGTTCTAATAAACCAAGCACTAACCAATTTAAACGCTCTTTAGCTAACTGGGGCAATAATGGTGCTGGAACTTTTACAGTAACACCATCACGAGGGTTTCCTGGTTCAAACTCATAACTAAGTGGCAGGGTTAAATCGCCTAGCTGTAAGTAATCTGGAAATAGGTTGGTGGTAACCTCATTAGCATCCCTTGCTAATGCATCAGCCTCGGTCATTATTAATAGCTTAGGATTATTTTTACTCTCTGTCTGATACCATTTATCAAAACTAGCTGTTTGATAAATATCTTGTGGAATATATTTATCATAATACTGATAGAGCGTTTCTTCATCAGCAATAATATCGCGACGACGGGCTTTAGCTTCTAAATCATCTAATTTTTCCATTAGTTGATGATTGGCTTTTAAACATTTTGCTTTAGATAAAATTTCACCCTGCACTAATCCCTCACGAATAAATAACTCCCGTGCGGTTTGTGGATCATGCGGTCCATAATGCACTGCTCGTCGCCCAACAATAATTAAGCCATATAAAGTAACCTGCTCAAAAGCAACGACTTGCCCTCGTCTTTTTTCCCAATGGGGTTCAAGATAAGTTCGCTTTAATAAGTGGGCTGCTAGGTTTTCTAACCAACTTGGCTCTATTTTAGCGACTATACGGGCAAATAATTTAGTGGTTTCCACTAATTCAGCCGCCATAATCCATTGGGGACGTTTTTTAGCTAGCCCTGTGGATGGGTGTATCCAAAACCGTCGTTGTCTAGCACCAAGATAATCATTATCTTCTGTTTTTTGACCGATATGACTTAATAAACCAGCTAACACCGCTTGATGAACCGCCTCATAATTTAAACTTGCTTGCTCATTATCACTATGCTTTTGGTGATTTAATAACTTCATTTCTCGACAAATTAATAATAGTTGTCGATGTGCATCACGCCACTCTCTTAATCGTAAATAATTTAAAAAGTTTTTTCGACACCAATTGCGTAGTTGATTGCTGCCTAATTCTTGGCGTTTTTCCTCAAAACCACGCCATAAATTAATCAGTGCTGCAAAATCAGAATCAGGATCTTTCCATTGAGCATGAGCTTGATCTGCTGCCTGTTGCCTTTCCATTGGTCGCTCTCTTGGATCTTGAACCGAAAGCGCACTACTAATAATTAATAATTCATCTAATACCTTACGCCGTGCTCCCTCAATAAGCATACGCCCTAAACGTGGGTCAACAGGCAAACGTGCTAACTGTTTACCTAAATTGGTTAACTCACCTTTTAGCGTAACTGCTGATATTTCTTGTAATAAGGTAAAGCCATCTTTAATAGCCTTACTTTCAGGCGGTTCAATAAAAGGGAAATCCTCAATTCTACCTAAACGCAAATGAAGCATTTGCAAAATAACTGCAGCTAAGTTGGTACGCAGTATTTCTGGATCAGTAAACAGTGGTCTACTCAAAAAATCTTGCTCACTGTAGAGCCGAATACAAATACCAGCCTCTACTCGCCCACAACGCCCTTTACGTTGGTTGGCGCTGGCTTGAGAAATAGCTTCAATGGGCAAACGTTGTACTTTAGCACGATAACTATAACGACTAACTCTTGCCGTACCACTATCAATTACATAACGAATACCCGGCACAGTTAATGAAGTTTCTGCCACATTAGTAGCAAGAATAATACGTCGCCCTGCATGGGTCTGAAAAATACGTTGCTGCTCAGCAGGTGTTAATCGAGCATAAAGGGGCAAAATTTCGGTATGCCGTAAATTAGCTTTACGCAGTATATCCGCTGCATCACGAATTTCCCTCTCACCCGGTAAGAAAACCAGAATATCACCTAATGCTCGTTGATTAGATTTTTCATATTGATCTAACTCTGCGATAGCCGCCAAAACCCCTTGATCGACTGATAAATCATCTTCTAAAGGATTACCCTCTGCGTCTAACTCACTCACTAAAGGACGATACCAAGTCTCTACAGGATAAGTACGACCTGATACTTCAATAATAGGTGCATTATCAAAATGCTTAGCAAAACGTTCTAAGTCAATGGTTGCAGAAGTAATAATCAGTTTTAAATCAGGTCTTTTAGGTAATAAGGTTTTTAAAAAGCCTAATAGAAAATCAATATTTAAACTACGCTCATGAGCTTCATCCACAATAATCGTATCGTAACGATTTAAAAAGCGATCATGTTGCGTTTCAGATAGTAAAATACCATCTGTCATCAACTTAATCAGCGTTTTATCCGTACTTTGATCCTCAAACCTAACCTGATAACCCACTAACTCACCTAAGGGAGTGGTCAACTCTTCAGCTACCCGACTAGCCACACTACGAGCAGCGATTCTCCTAGGTTGAGTATGCCCTATCAAACCCTGAACACCACGGCCTATTTCTAAACAAATTTTAGGTAATTGAGTTGTTTTTCCAGAACCTGTTTCGCCTGCTACCACTACTACTTGATTTTCTAAAATTGCTTTTTTTATTTCTTCTCTTTTAGCTGCAATAGGTAACGCGTCATCATAATTAATAGGTGGAATACTTTGTTGGCGATTGACTACTGTTTGACAAGACTGTTGCAAACGCTCACTCCAACGTACCAATTTTGCTTCATCAGGTTGTTTTTTTAAGGCAAAAAACTCCTTTCGCAAAAAATGACGATCAACCATCATTGCTCGCTCAATACGTTTTAATAAGGAATTATCTAATTGCTGTTCAGTAGTCATCTATCAAGTATCAGCTAATACAAAAGCGAACATTATAATACCTTTACAGATACTGATTAAAATAAACTTTATTATTTATTACATTATTAATATAACTTTTGACTAACTCATCAAAAAATCTATTAACTCCATCAATAAAAATAATTTTCTTGCTACAGCACACTAGAGGAGAATACAACTTATATGTTATTGTCTACATCTTTCAACTGCTATTGTTTATGGAAATTTTCTGTGCATAAAGTGCCTGATGAGTAATATAATGACTGACTTACCTATTGAAGACTTAAATGTTGTATCAAATAATGCTTTGATCACACCAGAACAACTTAAAAAAGAGCTGCCATTAACGGCTACTGCTTTAAAAACTGTTTCTACTGGTCGTCAAGTTGTACGTGATATTTTAGATCGTAAAGACCACCGCTTGTTTATAGTGTTAGGTCCTTGCTCTATTCACGATTTAAAAGCGGCTAAAGAATACGCTGAGCGCCTTAAATTACTTGCTGAAGAAGTGCAAGACACGCTCTATCTTATTATGCGCGTTTATTTTGAGAAACCACGTACCACTGTAGGTTGGAAAGGCTTAATTAATGATCCTTATTTAGATGATTCTTTTAAAATTGAGGATGGTCTAAAGATTGGTCGTCAATTACTATTAGACTTAGCTGATATGGGTTTGCCTACTGCTACTGAGGCATTAGATCCTATTTCACCACAATATTTGCAAGATTTAATTAGCTGGTCTGCCATTGGCGCACGTACTACTGAGTCACAGACTCACCGTGAAATGGCCTCAGGTCTCTCTTCTGCAGTTGGTTTTAAAAATGGCACAGATGGTGGTTTAACTGTAGCAATTAATGCATTGCAATCTGTTTCTAATCCGCATCGTTTTTTAGGTATTGACCAAAAAGGTGGTGTCTCTATTGTAACCACAAGAGGTAACCCTTATGGTCACGTAGTATTACGTGGTGGCAATGGTCGCCCTAATTACGACTCTGTAAGTGTTTCTCTGTGCGAACAAGAATTAACTAAGGCGAAAATCACACCTAATATTATGATTGATTGCAGCCATGCTAACTCTAACAAAGATCCAGCTTTACAACCTTTAGTAATGGAAAACGTAACTAATCAAATTGTTGAGGGTAACAAATCCATCGTTTCACTAATGGTAGAAAGTAACTTAGGATGGGGAAGTCAATCTATTCCTAAAGACTTAAAGCAATTAAAATATGGTGTTTCCATTACAGATGCATGTATTGACTGGGAAACGACTGAAAAATCAATCCGTTCAATGCACAATCGTTTGAAAGATATACTTCCAAAACGTAATTAATGCACTAGCAAGTTAGATGGTATTATTACCATCTAACTTATCCTTTTAAATCAACCCCTTACTTTGCATATATTTTTCAACATACGAGCATGTTGGAATAATTTTTAAGCTGTTCTGCTCGGCATAATCTAACACTGCTTTAGTTAGTTCAGCAGCAATTCCTCTACCCCTTAAAGCCTCAGGAACAAAGGTTCGATAGCAGTCAATTGTCCTATCTCCCATGTTAGCATAGGCTAGATAAGCACAACTCTCATTTATATTTACTTTAAATTGATGCTCCATTACATCATGTATTATTTCTACTGCTATATCAGTCATGCCAAAATCCTTCTATTGCTTTTTTTTATTATTATGATGTTTTTTCATAGAAAGAGAACCGTAAAAGGTGAATAATGAGACCTATGTCTAATAATTCACCTATAAATAGTAGGATATTCGTCTAAATTACTATATTTGCCCCTAAAAGTTTAACAAATTTAGCTAACCAATCAGGATGAGCAGGCCAAGCTGGTGCAGTTACTAAATTACCATCAACTACAGCTTGATCAACAGGTATATTCTGATAACTACCACCGCCTAAACCAACCTCTGGCTCACAGGCAGGATAAGCACTACATTTCTTACCCTTTAAAATACCCGCTGCAGCCAATAATTGGGGACCATGGCATACAGCCGCAATAGGCTTATCAGCCTTAGCAAACTCTTGTACAATTTCAACAACTCGTTTATTAAGACGCAAATATTCTGGTGCACGTCCTCCAGGCACTACTAAACCAACATAATCAGCTACATTTACTTTATCAAAATCATAGTTTAATGCAAAACCATGACCAGGTTTTTCACTGTAAGTTTGATCACCTTCAAAATCATGGATAGCTGTTTTAACCTTCTCTCCTGCTTTTTTATTTGGACAAACAGCATGCACCTTATAACCCAGCATTAATAAGGCTTGAAAAGGCACCATAGTTTCATAGTCTTCAACATAATCACCCACAATCATTAGTAATTTTTTATCAGCCATTTGTATCTCCTTACAGTATTAAAAAAGTCATGACTCATTGTATATACTGAGAGCAATCTTTATAAAAAGAAAGTCTATCTTAACCTTGTCAAAATTAAACACAATAAAAACAAAACCATATATCTATTCATGAACAAAAACTAAATGATTTGTATTCCTTTAAGTCATATTTATTTAAACAATGATATTATGAAGCTAACTTTATTTAAAAGAGTGTTTCGTGCAAAGATTATTTTAAAACTAGGAATTGCTCTAATGCGTTATAAGTTTTGTTGTATTTTTATCCTTTTTAGCTTGTATACTCCATTCGTAGTTATGGCAGAATCAACTCAAATTTGTTCGCAACAAGCTATTGAAGAAGCAAATAGTCAATATTTACGAGAAATATCAAACTATATTAGCGAATTCACTAACAAAAAAAATCATGTCGCTGTGGCTGAATTAAGCAAAATAAAACCAAAAGCTTCTTTTAAGAAAAAGCATGCTGCGGAAATCAAACAATTTGGTCATCCTGATTATCAGCCTTCTCAAGAGTTTTGTGATGATGCATATACTAATCTTAAAGAATTAAAACAACAAATAAACAACATTATTGAAAAACATAATGATGATATAGAAGAAACTTCTTAAGAAGAAGAGAATCTTTTTATATTGCTTCTTAAACTCAACAAGATAATTACTTGATACTTGATTAAGTTAAAACTATTTTCATCTGTCTTTACATTTTTTAATTAGTTATCCACAATAAAACATCTTACTTTACATAAAAAAAGGAAAATAAATGGACAAAGTTATTGTCTCTGAAAATAGTTTTAATAGCATTGATCCCTACGATATCATTGACTCCAATATCAGTTTTATTAACTTATTAAGGGAAGAAGGCTTTGAGGAGGAACTTTGTCCAGAAGCTCAAACTAGTTACTATGTAGACTACTATTATTCACAAGTTAAAAATGGTGGTTTCTCTCAGTTTGTTTATAACAGTGGTTGGAACGATGAGTTAAATGCTGTTATACGTGATGGCCTTGAAAAAATGCAGGCCACAGATCATTTAGCTTTTTTTAATCAGCAAGCTATTGTAATAGATACCTATGATGAACTTGAACTAGCTAGATTCTTAGACGGTGATTATTTTGGTAAAAACCCAACCCGTGATGCTTTAAACAATGATGACTTCTTTAAGATAAGAGAAAACCTCATTGAGCTTAATGCTAACTGGTTAAAAAGCTTGTCTAATCTAACAGTATTATCTATTGAACAAATGTTCCAAGCAGCTGAAAAAATATTAGAAAAAGCAATTAATCGAGAATAAGTAACTCATAGGCTATGTATTACATAGCCTATATAATTATTCCTGTTGGTTCTTTATAGCTTTAGGAAGAATAGCTAAAAAATTATCCCTTGCTACTTTATGAGCAACATCTTTAGGTAATGCATCCAAAAAAGGATTAAAACTTTCCAAATAACTAGGTAAATTATCAAACTTACCTACCACATCAGAACCTAATAAAAATCTATCTGGATATTCTTCTACTAGCTCTATCCACTTAGGATCAGGCTTCTTATCTTTATCAATAAGATAAGGTTCTAATACAGTCCATGACAAATCAATATATAAATTTGGATAAGTTTTTAATAAACGCTTTACTTCTGGTAATAGAAAATCCAACTTTTTTTGATGGCGATGAATTTCTGCACTTGTTCCTGCATGCGCCCAAATAAATCGTGTTTTAGGATGTTTTTTTACTGCCTCTTCTAGCTCTTCTAAGTAAAGAGGCTTACGCTCTCGCTGAGAAGTTATATTACTATGCAACATAACTGGCAGATCATGCTTAGCTGCTAAATCATAAACACGATCCAATGCCTCATTATTAGCACGGGGAATATCCCCTGTAGTTAAAGCTGTTAAATTATCATGACGAGTAAATATCTCACCAATACCCTGCCAAAACCCAGGATTCATTTCCAACACACGCTCTATATGCTGATCAGCCATCTTATCTACAGGATTAAACCCTGTTAAAAAAGGATGAAAACGTTTTCTTTGCTCCTCAGATAAATCTTTAACTGCATCAAGTACAATTACATCAGTTGCACTATACCAATAAACAGCAGCATCATCGCCTGCATAATAGCGTGGCTTTTGAGGTTCATCTTCATGCCATTTCTTAGCTACAGCAACACCACTAATCATTACATGATCAATCTTTCCCTTATCCATTGCTTTAAGCAACTTATTCATACCATCTGTATCTTGGAAAAAGTCCACATAATGCAAATGAGCATCTGAATAATGATAATCACGGGCATTAGCTGATAATACAAATAATGCTAAAAAAATAGCTAATATTGACTGAGATAATTGATTTAACCTAGTCAGAATACACATAGATAATAATCCTAATGGATAAATAATATCTATTCTGCCAAATTATTACTATTAGACTCAAAGAAGAAATGCAACAAAATATAAGGGCTTACAATTAGCCTTTTAAACCATAATAGAGTTTTTCCCAAAAAGTATCTTTTGGTCTTTCACGTAAGGGAGAAGTCATTGCTGCAACAGTTGTTTTACCCAATTGTTTATAACTGTAGCGACTTTCCACTAACTGCTGACCTGCTTTAGCAATTTGTTCAGCCTTTTCTGGATTAGCCCTTAACTCTTTTAATTTTTCTTGAATATCTTGTAGATTACGGTATAGAACAATATTCTCCATATCTACAAAACCTAAAGCTTGGTTTTCATCAACACCTTGATCATAAGCGATTAATACACAACCACAAGCCATCGCTTCAAAATTCTTAATCATATACTCGCCAAAACCAACATCAGCACTAACGAAGAACTTAATGCGATTTAAAGTATTAACATACTCTTCACCTGATTTAGTTTTGGTAATAACCAAATTCTCTGCTTTAGCTACAGCTTCTAATGTTTGCTTACGTAAGCTATAGGCCTCATTACGAATACTCCCCACAAAGCCTAATTCAATTTCACGCTCTAACCCTTTATTACAAAGCAATTGTTCATCATAGCCTTTCGGTACAAAAACAGCATCTACACCTTCTTGTTGTAATTTTTTAGCGATACTATGACCTGATACTAATACCCTAGCCCAAGGTAAATGATGATAATATTGGGTAAATTTGCCATGATACTTACCTGCTGCGTAATTTTGCCAAGCATCATGCTCTAAAATAACTAAATTAGGCACAGAACGTATAAAACCTACTTGTTTAATTTCTTTTTTAAAGCGTAAGAAAAATAAAATACGATCATACTGAGAAGTATCTACTTTCTCTTTAAAGTAACGTTTTAAATTTGCTTGCTCATCATCTGTTAACCAGCGAGTATCACAATCGCAATTAGCCTCTATACTTTCATACAGTCTATCTAAAATAATTCGCTGCTCTTTTTGAACAAGAAATAAAACTTTCATAATCACCTTACTAAAAATCTGCGTCCCAAAAACACATCTGGTATCATATGACAATTGTACTGAAAAATAATCCAATTGCAGAGTTTAATTATGACTAAAGAAACAAATCAGTCATGGGGTGGTCGTTTTAATGAGCCAGTAGATGCTTTTGTCGCTCGTTTTACAGCCTCCGTTGATTTTGATAAACGTCTTTATAAACACGATATTATGGGCTCAATTGCCCACGCCAAAATGCTTACTGAAGTAGGTGTATTAACCGCCGTTGAGCGTGATGCTATTATTGAAGGGCTTAGCCAAATTCAACAAGAGATCGAAGCAGGTCACTTTGAATGGCGTGTGGATTTAGAAGATGTTCATATGAATATCGAAGCTAAATTAACTGAGCGTATTGGTGTCACAGGTAAAAAACTTCATACTGGACGTAGTCGTAACGACCAAGTAGCTACCGATATTCGCCTATGGTTGCGCGATGAAATAGACCGCATTAAAGCTGAAGTTACTCGTCTACAACAAGGTATTTTAGAGCTGGCTGAGCGCGAAGCTAATACTATTATGCCTGGTTTTACTCACTTACAAACCGCCCAACCTGTCACCTTTGGTCATCATTTATTAGCATGGTTTGAAATGTTAAGCCGTGATTATGAGCGCCTAGTTGACTGCCGTAAACGGGTTAATCGCATGCCATTGGGTAGTGCTGCATTAGCAGGTACAACGTATCCAATCGACCGTTTAATCACTTGTGACTTACTAGGATTTGAAAGCGTTTCAGGTAACTCTTTAGATGGTGTATCTGATAGGGATTTTGCGATTGAATTCTGTAGTGCCGCCAGCCTTATTATGATGCACCTTTCTCGCTTTTCAGAAGAGCTAGTATTATGGACTAGTGCGCAATTTCGTTTTATTGAATTACCTGATCGTTTCTGTACAGGTAGCTCAATTATGCCACAAAAGAAAAATCCAGATGTACCAGAACTAATACGTGGTAAATCAGGACGTGTTTTTGGTGATTTAACAGGTTTATTAACCTTAATGAAAGGCCAACCATTAGCCTATAACAAAGACAACCAAGAAGACAAAGAACCCCTATTTGATGCCGTAGATACTGTAGCAGATTCATTACGTGCCTTTGCTGATATGGTACCAGCAATCCAAGCCCGTCGTGATAATATGCGAGAAGCAGCCTTACGTGGTTTTTCTACAGCTACAGACCTTGCTGACTATCTAGTACGCAAAGGCTTACCTTTCCGTGATTGCCATGAAATTGTTGGTCATGCGGTGCGTTATGGCGTTGAGCATGATAAAGACTTAGCTGAAATGAGCCTATCTGAATTAAAACAATTCAGTGATAAGATTGAGCAAGATGTGTTTGCTGTGCTAACCCTCGAAGGTTCAGTTAACGCACGAGACCATTTAGGTGGCACTGCACCTGCTCAAGTAAAAGCAGCCATTGAGCAAGGTAAACAACTATTAGCTAATCGTTAGAATACTAATAAGAGGATTATAGCAAAAACAGTCCTTAAACTAGAACACTCTACTACCTATAAAACATTTAAGACTAGTCTTACCAACTAGTCTTTCTTATTTTCATTTCTCAGCCTAGTAGCTACTGGATTCATCTCCTGCAAAAGAGTAAAAGCATCATTTAATAGCAAACTGGAAGCAGAACATACAGCCTGTACTGCTGTACTTTCACACTTATCAAACTCATAAAGACTTTCCAATAAATTAATTACTGCCAGTAACCTACCTGTTGCACATTCAAAAATATCTTCAGCTGCTGCATTAGCATTATAGTAAAGTACATTCTCTTTATTTGACTGCGAAGTAAAATTCAAGGGAATAAAACAAGGGGAGATGTTAGTCGCTTTGCTCATCGTTTAACTCCTGTAATTTGTTTAGCCTCCCTAACCAGATAAGGAGGCAGAACTATGCACAGGTTCGCGGACCGACACACACGGAATCGGCACACCCCGAAAGGTGTCCCGTGCATAGTCCGCCATAAAAACAGGCAAAGCTATACTACCAACTGCTAGATCGTTCTAGCAGCGAGCCGTGTGTGGATGAAACGGGCCGCGACGCCCATGCTATAGATTTTGCTATAGTCTTTTTATTGTAAGGCTAGTTAACGCTAATCAGCAAGTTTTTTACTAAGATGCTAAGACTTAAGTATTTCGCTATAGATTATTACCTTAGCCACAATAATAACTTTAGCTAATCGCTAACTAGGCTAAAACTCTCTATAATAAAATAGAAGACTAATAAAACCACTTACAGTACTATACTCTCCCATGTCATATATTAGTTCTGGCGTAGAATACGCATTACATTGTCTACTTTATCTTAGCCAACCAATCAATGCTAAAGGGGTAAGTGTGCGAGATCTTGCAGAGCTGCAAAATATACCTATTGACTATTTAGCCAAAATTTTTACCAAGCTTCATAAAGCTGGAATTGTCATAGCTACAGAAGGTATAAAAGGTGGCTTCTCTCTTGCTAAAACTGCTGATCAAATCAGTGTGCATGATGTTATTGTTGCTATTGATAACTACAAACCACTGTTTAAATGTAAAGAAATACGGTCTGGCTGTGCTGTTTTTGATAAAAAAATACCTGCAGAAGCGACACAAGGTACCTGTACTATTCATGCAATTATGCTAGATGCAGAACAACAACTACGCGATACTTTATCCCAACAATCACTCGCAGATATTGCCCAAAAAGTGACAAAAAAATTACCCAAAGACTATCCACAACAAGTTATCAAATGGTTAGATCATCGTACAATTAATCGCCAACCCAACAATAAATAACTAAATCTTCCCTTATTTTTATATTAAATAATATACACATACTTGCATTTAATATAAAAACTATATAAATTAACTACGACAAATAATATCCAAGTTTAAAAAGGAAATTTCTTATGAAAATCATGCATATCGATGCAAGTGCAAAAAAGCCTGAACAATCCAACTCTCGTATGTTAGGTAAGTTCTTCTTAGAACAACTAAAAGAACAAGGTGTTAACTTTCAAATAGACTATCTAGACCTTACTAAAGATATTCAACCACATCTAACACCAGAGTTTGTTGTTGCCACATATAAACCCGAAAACGAACGTACCCCAGAAATGAAAGCAGTATTAACTGACTCCGATGCCATGTGCCAACGAGTTATCAGCGCAGATACTTTAGTATGTGCTATGCCTATGTATAATTGGACAATTCCTTCAACCTTTAAAACCTTTATTGATACCATTATTAGAACTGGCGTTACTTACGACCTCTTTCCCGATGGCACTACCAAAGGCAAACTAGCAGGTAAAAAAGTATTATTTATCACTACGCGTGGCGCTGATTTACGTTCAGGTGCTTTTCAACATATGGATGCAATGACCCCCGTACTTAAAGCTGCTTTTAGTTTTCTAGGCATAGATAACCCACAATTTGTAGATGCGCAACCATTACAGTTTTCTGATCCAGAATCACGCTTAGCTGCACTAGCAAGAGCTAGAGAAGAATTAACAACTATTGCCAAACAATGGGCTACAACGATATAAATTAGCAAATATATCATTACTATTTTTTGATTGGCTGCTTATTCAGAGTAATGTAATATGTTGTCTAATTATATTCAAAATATAGCAAGTAAAAGGAACCATCATGGCAGCTAGAGGTATTAACAAAGTTATATTAGTAGGCAATATCGGTAATGAACCAGAAATGCGCTATATGCCTAATGGCAATGCTGTAGCTACTGTTTCATTAGCTACTTCTGACGCATGGAAAGATAAAAATACAGGTGAACAACAAGAGCGTACAGAATGGCATCGCGTAGTATTTTTTGGCAAGCTTGCTGAAATTGTTGGTCAATATGTACATAAAGGTTCTAAACTTTACGTGGAAGGCCGTTTACAAACCCGTAAATGGACCGACCAACAAGGTGTAGATCGCTACTCTACCGAAGTGGTAGTCGATATGGGCGGTACAATGCAATTACTAGATAGCCGCCAAGGTGATGCGGGTGGTTACCAACCTCCCCAACAACCTTATCAACAACAAGCACCTGCTGGCAACCAATATGGCGGACAGCCTGCACCAGCACAACAACCTATGCAGCAACCACAAAATCGTCCTCAACAGCAGCCACAACAACCTGCACCAAACTTTGACGATTTTGATGATGATATTCCGTTCTAAAACTCATAGCTATAACTTTCATCCACTATACCTAGTGGATGAAAGTTAAATAAATTCCTTCTCTTTTCTATATTATTTACTCTTTATCTTCTCAATTTATCCCATCGTATAGTATTTATTTCTACTAAACAGGAATAGGCTATCTTCTATTGTTATTACCTAAAAATAACAAATTACTTTCATCTCAAATTACCCATATGGAGAAATTACAATGAAAGCTGCTATTGTAAGTAAAACTAATCCCGGTCGTGTAGATATAAAAAAAGTAAAAGATCCTGTGATTAAAGCAGGTCAAGCCTTGGTCGATGTTGAATATTGTGGCGTTTGCCATACTGATTTACATGTTGCCAATGGTGATTTTGGAAAAGTACCAGGTCGTATTATTGGTCATGAAGGTATTGGTATTGTTTCCAAAGTGGCGCCTGATGTTACTCATTTAAAAGTAGGTGATCGTGTCAGTATTGCTTGGTTCTACCAAGGATGTGGGATTTGTGAATATTGCTTAACAGGTAGAGAGACATTCTGTCGCCAAGCAAAAAATGCTGGCTTTTCAGTAGATGGCGCAATGGCTGAAAAATGTGTTGTAGAAGCTGATTATGCAGTAAAAGTACCTGATGGATTAGACCCTGCACAAGCAAGCAGCGTTACCTGTGCGGGTGTTACCTGTTATAAAGCAGTTAAAGTATCCCATATTAAACCAAGTCAATGGATTCTTATTTCCGGTTGTGGTGGTTTAGGTAACTTAGCTATTCAATATGCAAAAAATGTATTTAACGCTAAAGTTATTGCTGTAGATATTAACGATGATAAATTAAAACTTGCTAAAAAAATTGGTGCAGATCTAACCTTTAACGCTAAAAAAGAAAAAGATGTTGCTAAAGCTATTCAAGATAAAACAGGTGGTGCTCACGCTGCAATAGTTACGGCTGTATCTAAAGCTGCATTTAATCAAGCAGTAAATGCCGTACGTGCAGGTGCAAAAGTAGTAGCTGTTGGTTTACCACCAGAAACTATGGATCTTTCTATAGTAAAGACCGTATTAGATGGTATTGAAGTAGTAGGTTCTTTAGTGGGTACACGTAAAGATTTAGAAGAAGCTTTTCAATTTGCAGCAGAAGGCAAAGTAGTACCTATCGTAAAAACACGTAAATTAGATGAAGTTAATGATATTTTTGAAGAAATGGAAAAAGGTGAAATCTTAGGCCGTATGGTTGTAGATATGCATAAACATTAATCACTTTTATTTATTTTACAGTGAGGCTAAAATCTATTTAGCGTCACTGCCATTACTTATTAGTAAACCACTCCAACATACTCCTGCTATTTCCTACTAAATAACACTAATTTAATGTTATTTCGGCTATAATAATTTGTTTTTATAGACTGATAAGGAATAATTATGAATACGCCTCCTCAATGTCCCGTATGCAGCATGGAAAACACTTATTTTGATGGTACATTATTTGTATGTCCTGACTGTACCCATGAGTGGGCAGCTGGTGAAGAAAGTACAACTACAACTGGCGAATTAGAAGTAAAAGACTCTAACGGAAATATCCTACAAGATGGTGACTCTGTTATTTTAATTAAAGACCTTAAAGTAAAAGGCTCTTCTCTAGTCATCAAAAAAGGCACAAAAATCAAAAATATTCGCCTTTGTGAAGGTGACCATAATTTAGACTGTAAAGTAGATGGTGTTGGCCTTAAATTAAAATCAGAATTTATGAAAAAGGCTTAACTTTTAATATTACTCTAAAAAATAATTAGAATACTATTAAACTAACTGCTAGATACTTACTCTAATCCTTGCCGTACAATTTATATTAGAAGAAGAGTACAATACGCACTCTTTCTTCTAATAAATAACAGAATCCAATAATTATAGCTCAGCATTTTCTAAGGTTTTTTATGCAATTGCTTCATACTATCAAAGAATTACGCACATGGCGCAAAGATAAAGGATTTATTGGTTTTGTACCCACGATGGGCAATCTTCATGATGGGCATTTACAGCTCGTTAAAGAAGCAAAAAAACTAGCAGATCATGTGGTTGTTAGTATTTTTGTTAATCCTATCCAATTTGGAGAAGGTGAAGACTTCGACTCTTATCCAAGAACCTTAGATCAAGACATGGAAAAACTAGTAGAAGCTGGAGTTTCTGTAGTATTTGCTCCAGAAGTAAAAGAACTCTACCCTATTCCACAAACTGTTTTTATAGAACCATCAAGTATTCAAAATGAACTTTGTGGCATAACTCGCCCTGGCCATTTCAGAGGCGCAGCTACTGTAGTAAACAAACTATTTAATATAGTACAACCTAATATAGCTTGTTTTGGCAAAAAAGATTATCAACAACTGTTTGTTATTAAAGAGATGGTAGCAAATCTAAATATGCCTCTACAAATTATTGGTGTTAATACAGGTCGTGCTAAAGATGGCCTTGCCTTATCAAGCCGTAATGGTTATTTAACTGATGCCGAACGACTACAAGCGCCAACTCTTTATCAAACATTAACCAGCTTACAGCAGACAATTAAAGCAGGAAATCGTGATTATCAAAATCTACTAGATGATGCTAAAAAACAACTTAATGATTCAGGTTGGCAAGTAGAATATATTGAACTACGCAATGCAAATACTTTGCAACCAGCTAAACTTGAAGATACAAAATTAGTTATCTTAGCAGCTGCTCGCCTAGGTAAAACACGTTTAATTGATAATATTGAAATTACTTTATAGCAATAATTTGCACTAGTAACTGCTAGTGCAAATTAATATTTATCAATTAATACTAAGCAAGAACACGTCGAGGAAATAAAAAGCTTAATAAAAATAATGCTGCAGCTGAAACAACAATAGCTGGGCCCGTTGGTGCATTAGAATAATAAGAAAAAGTTAACCCCAAACACACCGCTAACACTCCTAAAATACTAGCACCTATCGCCATTTGTTCAGGGCTTGTTGCATGACGCTGAGCAGTAGCTGCTGGAATAATTAGTAAAGAAGCAATTAATAAAACCCCAACTATTTTCATGGCCACCGCAATAACAATGGCCACTAATAACATCAACGCTAACCTAATAATTGTAACAGGCATACCTTCTACAGCTGATAACTCTTCATGCACTGTAATAGATAACAACTGGCGCCACAAGATAACAATAAGAACTAGCACAAATAAACTACCACCCACAATCCAATATAAATCTATAGGAGTAATAGTAAGAATATCACCAAATAAATAATCCATTAAATCTACACGGACATCTGGCATAAAGCTTAATACAACTAAACCTAATGATAATGTGCTGTGAGCTAATATACCCAATAAAGTATCTGATGCTAAAGGTTGTTTACGTTGTAAACTCACTAACAAAATAGCAATTAAAATACAGCAAACAATTACTGCGAAGGTAAGATTTATTTTTAACATAAATCCCAGTGCTACCCCTAATAAAGAGGCATGGGAAAGCGTATCACCAAAATAAGCCATTTTACGCCAAACCACAAAAGAACCTAGTGGTCCTGCAACAATTGCCAAAGATAACCCTGCAATTAAGGCATAAAGTAGAAAGTCAGGCATGTTTACAGTCATCTCCACATTGATGTGTTTTAATAACCTGACCATGCAGGTTATGTTGATGATCATGGTGGTGATGATAGACAGCAAAACTATTAGCATTAACCCCAAATAATTCTTTAAATGCGGGATCATTACTCACATGCTCGGGATACCCAGAACAACAAATATGTTGATTCAAACAAATAACCTGATTGGTATTAGCCATTACCAAATGTAAATCATGTGAAACCATTAATACACCACAATTATAATGATCACATATTTGGTTAATTAATTGATAAAGCTCTACTTGCCCATTAATATCAACGCCCTGGGTAGGCTCGTCTAATACCAATAATTGCGGTTTACGTAACAATGCCCTTGCTAACAATACTCTCTGTAATTCACCACCAGAGATACTTTGCATTGAACGATCCAAAATATGGGAAGCACCTACTTCTTCCATAGATTTATTAATTTGCTCATTAGAGATATGAGGTATTAGCTTCAAAAACCGTTTAACCGTTAATGGCAAACTAGGATTAAGTTGTAATTTTTGAGGAACATAACCAATAGTTAGCCCTTCTTTTTTCCATATATCGCCAGATGTAGGCTTAATAAGCCCTAACAGTGTTCTTAATAAAGTTGTTTTACCTGCTCCATTAGGCCCAATAATAGTAACAATCTGCCCTGCATAAATGGATAAGCTAATATCATCGAGAATAGTTTGTGCTCGTAGCTTAACATTAACCTGCTTAAGCTCAACTAATAATTCTTTCATCATTATCAATTACGCTCTTGGCAATTATTACATAATCCAACTACTTCTACAGTTTGGCCTGTAATTAAAAAATCTGCTTTCTTAGCAGCAGTTTCAATTGCCTTATTAATAGTAGTCTGCTCCAACTCAAGTACATTATTGCATTGACTACAAATCAAGAAATAACCTTCATGAATATGTGCGGGATGAGCACACCCCACAAATGCATTACGTGAAGCTAAACGATGAATTAGCTGATTTTCTAATAAAAAATCTAATGCACGATACACAGTAGGTGGTGCGGCATTGCGTCCATCCTCTGTAGCTAACACATTAAGAATATCATACGCACCTAATGGTTTATGACTTTGCCAAATAAGTGCTAATACTCTTTTGCGCAAGGAGGTTAAACGAACTCCACGCTCCAGACATAACTGTTCTGCTTGTTGTAAAGCATTATCAATACACTGTTGATGATCATGTTTATGGTGTGACTTAAATGGAGTATTCATAAAGAAAGTTCAATGCTATATTTTGTTATGTTATTATATAACATATTATTGGGAGGAGCTACATGCGTACTATTAAACTTTTTTTCTTTAGTTTGCTATTTGTTACTACATCTATTACTGCACAAGCTAAAGAAATTAAATTACTCACAAGTATTAAACCTTTACAGCTTATCGCCGCAGCTGTTCAAAATGGAATTAACCAGCCAGATGTTCTTCTTCCACTAGGTGCTTCTGCCCATCATTATTCATTAAAACCTAATGACCTACAGCGCATTCAAGATGCCGACCTGTTCTACTGGATAGGCCCTAATATGGAAGTCTTTTTAACCAAAACATTGCAAACACGCACTAAACCTAGTGTTGCTATTCAAGAGCTTGCTAACATTCAATTACGTCATTTTAGTGAAGGACACGAAGAACATGATGACAATGACCACCAACATCAAGCAGGCAGTTTAGATCCTCACCTATGGTTAAACCCTACCAATGCCATTACTATTGCTACTAAAATAACTGAAGATCTGTCTAAGCTAGACCCCTCTAATAAAGATAGATATAAAACAAACTTAGTAGAGTTTCAAAAAGACCTAAATATAACAGATAAAGCTATCCGTCATAGTTTTACTTATACTAAATTAAAACCCTTCTTTGTATTCCATGAAACCTACAACTATTTTGAAGAAACTTACGATATAAAACATAGCGGTGTATTTAGTTTAAACGCTAGCATTCAACCTAGCATAAGACACGTTGCTGAAATGAAACAACGGCTAGCAAAAGCAGGTGATAGCTGTATTTTTTATGAGCCTCCTGTCAAGCCAAAACTAGCAGATACATTGACTCAAGGATTACCTGTTAGTGTATATATGCTTGATGCAATGGGTGCTGAGATAACAATGAATAATCAAGGCTATCCTAAACTTCTGGTATCTTTAGCAGAACAACTACAAACATGTAAATAATAGTCCTGTATAACTATAGATAAGATACTCCTATATCTTATCTATAGTTTTATATTAATGATTCTGTATACTAGGATCTATCCTAACAGGTAAAAATCTCCAAACAAAAAAAGTTAATACTGTTAATAAAAAACCTGCTGTTGCTAATACCAACACATGTGCATTAATAAAAGCTTCTTTTGCTGCCATAATCAGGCCATTACTTAGTATTTGTTGATCTTCTAATTTACTTGCTACCAACAATGCTTCATTAATCGAGTTCGTTGCTTGTATGGCTAACTCTTCAGATATTCCTGCTGGAATATCTATATTATTACTAAAAATAATGGTTAACATCACACCAAATAGCACTACACCAAAACCAGCACCCAACTCATATGCCATACCTTCGATTGCCCCTGCCGATGCTGACTTATCAGAAGGTGCTGAAGACATAATAGCTGCTGTTGAAGCTAATAAAGCTGTACCTATACTCAACCCTAATAAAATCATTAATGACCAAGCTAAATAAGGAAAACGCATAAAGTCACATAAAGATAAACCAAAGAAACTTAAAGCACTAATCCCTATACCAACAGTAGCCACCATACGCAGACCTAACCTTGCTACTAACCAGCCCGCCAATGGTCCACCTAAGCCACTAGCCAACATCAATGGCAACATAAATAAACCTGCTTGCAATGGAGTTTTACCATGAACAAATTGCAGCTCTTGCGCCATTAATAACTCAAATCCTACAATACTAATCATCGCAGTCATGGCCATTACAACGCCTATTGCCATAACTCTTTGTTTAAGCAATCTAAAATCCACCATTGGCGATAAACTATCTAACTCTTTTCTTATAAAAATAAATAAAATAACAAATCCCAATATGCCTATTAATAAAACTATCAAAAATGAGCTATCTGCTCTTAATCCAGACTTAATAGCGTAAATTAATAGTAAAATACCTGTAATAAGTACTAGTGCTTTACCAATTTCCCATTTTTGTTGATCATTCTGTGCTTGCTTTGGAACAACAAGCAATATAGCAACTATCGTAATCACAACAATAGGGATATTAATTAAAAATACTGATCCCCAATAAAAATGTTGCAATAAATACCCACCAACTAAAGGACCTATCGCAGCCCCTCCCACACCAACAGTTGTCCAAATACCTAAGGCAACAGCTCTTTCCTCATCATTTAAAAATGTTTTACGCACTCCAGCTAAAGTAGCTGGCAAAATCATGGCTGCACCAATAGCTAAAAAAGCTCTAGCTATAATTAACATCAATGAAGTAGGAGCTAACGCCGCACTAATAGAAGCAAAACCAAAAATAATTAACCCTAAAATAGCTAATTTTTTATAGCCTAACCTATCCCCTAATGCTCCCATTGGCAGTAATAAACCTGCCATAATCAATGAATAAATATCTATAATCCAAAGTAACTCATTAGCAGAAGATTCTAGTTCCAAACTCAGTGTTGGAATAGCCACATGCAAAACAGTAGCATCAATTGATACTGGTAAATACATGAGGATAATCAACGCCAAAATTAGCCATTTATTACTCATCATACCCTCTTTAAATTTTCTGAACATAAGTTCAAGTTTGTATATTTTATATAAAAGTTGAACATTCGTCCATATTTATTGCATAATTATCAAAACTAGTAACAACTCGGATATTAGAATGGCCTACCTAAAAAAAAATGAAAGATACAATGCTATTTTAGCAACAGCCATGAAAATAATTACCCAAGAGGGAATAGCAGCAATAACAGCTAGACGTGTTGCTCATGAAGCCAATATAGCTGTGGGCCAAATTCACCATCACTTTAAATCTGTAGGTCAACTAAAAGCTGAAGCCTTAGCAAGGGTAACAGAAGAATTAATTACAAAAACCCAACTCTCTTATCAAAATGAATCCATCATTAACCAAATCATCAATATTATTAGTCCTATTGAAGGAGAAATAGGTTCTGTTATGAGAAAACTATGGAATGAGGCCGTTTTTCTTGCTGAACGTGATCCAGATATAAAATTAGCCTATAAACAATCTATTGAAGAATGGCACAGTGCCACAACCAAACTAATAGAAGAAGGTAAACACAAACAACTTATTACTACACAAAATAGTTCTGGATTAGCATGGCAACTAATCGCCCTCAGCTGTGGTTTTGATAGTTTAGCCGTAGTAGAAGAATTTAGATTTGATATTGATACAATAAAAAACCACATCATCAAAATTCTTTGTCAAAAAGAATAGAATAATAATTAGTCAGTTACTCAAACCTACTTTCTTTTTAAATTATTAACCTAATTGAATGCTATGATAATAATCACTTCTATCATATTGCTTTATTTATTCCCTTTTCTTAACAGGTTTACCCTGCCAATACCCTGCTAATAAAGAGCCCGAAATATTATGCCAAACAGAGAAGATAGCACCAGGCAAAGAAGCTAATGAAGAGAAATAAGTTTGTCCTAAAGTAGCAGCTAATGCTGAATTCTGCATACCTACTTCAATAGACATTGTTCTACAAGTGGACTCATCAAAACCAAATAATTTTCCACCCCAATAACCACCTAATAAGCCAATTGCATTATGCAATATAATAGCTAGCATAATAGTCACTCCCACATTAGCAATTTGACCTCTACTAGCAGCTACCACAATACCAATTAGAAATATCAAACTACACATAGATAAAAAGGGTAATATTGATTCAACTTTTTTCACCAATTTATTAAAAAAATAATGAATAATTAAACCTAATATAATAGGTACAAGCACTATTAAAACTATATGCTCAAACATCTCCCAAGCATTTACTTGTACTGACTGACCTACTAGTAATAACGTAAGTAAAGGAGTAACCACAACCCCAACTAAGGTTGAAACCGAAGAAATAGTTACTGAAAGTGCTACATCACCTTTAGCTAAATAAATAATCACATTAGAAGCTGTTCCACTAGAAACACTACCTACCAAAATCATTCCCACTGCTAAATCAGTAGGCATTTGAAAAATTTTGGTTAAAATTAGAGCCGTAAATGGCATCACAATATAATGTAATACCGTACACACAATAACTGCTTTAGGCTTAGCAAATACATATTTAAAATCTGCAAAACTTAAAGATACCCCCATAGTAAACATAACAAACATTAGTAAATAGCTAATACTGGGTTTAAATGGTGTAAATATAGTAGGTATATAATAAGCAACAACTGCTATAGCAGTTGCCCATAATGGAAATAATTGACAAACTTTAATTAATATTTTTACCATATTATTATTGTCTTTATTAAAAAAATCCCCACATCATATGATTGGGGATTTATATATTTTATCACTTAAATATAAACTACTATCAAATAAAGGAAGTTTTTACTGCACATTACAATACAAAGCTTTAATAAATAATGTAAGAAGAAGTTATGAAATTTCAAGCATAACGAAGCAGTCAAATACTCATTCGAAACTTATAACTAATCAAAATTCACCAAGCGCATCACCTGCTGATAAACCACCTTCGCAACTATTAGGCACATATGCCTGTTCTATTGTAGTTCTACATGCCCACTCAATAGAACCTACATTAAACCTACCAGCTAAAACAATAACATTATCAGCAACTGCTGGACTAAGTTTACTATCACTTGTTGATTTTGTCAGAACCATAACCATACAAGTATATTTTTGTCCACCTATATTTCCCGCAGCACCAAAGACAACTTGATAGGTATTAGGAACTTTATCTTTCACTATTCCTGAAGGGCACATATTCTTCATACTAACTGTTTCTGCTATTTCAGTTTTATATCTAGTCAATACATTTACAATTTCTGTTACCTGTATCTTAGCAATATGTGTTCTATAGGCAGGTACAGCAATAGCGGCCAATATACCTAGAATCGCAATAACAATCATCAATTCAATTAATGTAAAACCACGTATTCTATTCATACAACAACCATAACTTCTATTTCAAAATGACATAAGCACTTTAACAAAAAATATTATAAAGATCCATTAACCCTACTTGAACAGAATAAAAAATTTGTTCAAAAACATAGAAATAGAAATTAAAATGAAGAGCATTAAGAACTAACATTATGCTTGGATTCCAGCTGCAGAAGACAATTCTGTAATTCACTTATATATTTTCATTACTCAATAAAAAAGCCCCATCATATAAGTTTATGATGGGGCTTTTGTTTAGGAGCTTGAGGATGACCTACTCTCACATGGGGAGACCCCACACTACCATTGGCGATACGTCGTTTCACTACTGAGTTCGAGAAGGATTCAGGTGGTTCCAACGCTCTATTTTCCTCAAGCAATTCTTTATGGTGAGAAGGTTCTTGGTTATCTTACCCCATCACCCAAATCAGATATGCTTTTGTATGCTGTAAAGATTAATCATTATTTCAGTCTAGTCTACGCTTTGGCAAACGAACTCATTTGCTCACTTTCGACTTTTGCTTGTCTTTCTTTGGTTAACTAAATAACTTGGGGTTATATAGTCAAGCCTCTCGGGCAATTAGTATTGGTTAGCTCAACGTATCACTACGCTTACACACCCAACCTATCAACGTTGTAGTCTTCAACGGCCCTTTAGGGGGATTAAATCCCCAGTGAGATCTCATCTTGAGGCAAGTTTCCCGCTTAGATGCTTTCAGCGGTTATCTCTTCCGAACATAGCTACCCGGCAATGCCACTGGCGTGACAACCGGAACACCAGAGGTTCGTCCACTCCGGTCCTCTCGTACTAGGAGCAGCCCCTCTCAAATCTCAAACGTCCACGGCAGATAGGGACCGAACTGTCTCACGACGTTCTAAACCCAGCTCGCGTACCACTTTAAATGGCGAACAGCCATACCCTTGGGACCGGCTTCAGCCCCAGGATGTGATGAGCCGACATCGAGGTGCCAAACACCGCCGTCGATATGAACTCTTGGGCGGTATCAGCCTGTTATCCCCGGAGTACCTTTTATCCGTTGAGCGATGGCCCTTCCATACAGAACCACCGGATCACTAAGACCTACTTTCGTACCTGCTCGACTTGTCTGTCTCGCAGTCAAGCGCGCTTTTGCCTTTATACTCTTAGCGTGATTTCCGACCACGCCGAGCGCACCTTCGTACTCCTCCGTTACTCTTTAGGAGGAGACCGCCCCAGTCAAACTGCCCACCATACACTGTCCTCAACCCGGATAACGGGTCAGAGTTAGAACCTCAAACATGTCAGGGTGGTATTTCAAGGTTGGCTCCATTAGAACTAGCGTCCTAACTTCAAAGCCTCCCACCTATCCTACACAAACAGGTTCAAAGTCCAGTGCAAAGCTACAGTAAAGGTTCACGGGGTCTTTCCGTCTAGCCGCGGATACACTGCATCTTCACAGCGATTTCAATTTCACTGAGTCTCGGGTGGAGACAGCGCCGCCATCATTACGCCATTCGTGCAGGTCGGAACTTACCCGACAAGGAATTTCGCTACCTTAGGACCGTTATAGTTACGGCCGCCGTTTACCGGGGCTTCGATCAAGAGCTTCGCCTAAGCTAACCCCATCAATTAACCTTCCGGCACCGGGCAGGCGTCACACCCTATACGTCCACTTTCGTGTTTGCAGAGTGCTGTGTTTTTAATAAACAGTTGCAGCGGCCTGGTATCTTCGACTGGCTTCAGCTCCATTCGCGAGGAACTTCACTTACCACCAGCGCACCTTCTCCCGAAGTTACGGTGCCATTTTGCCTAGTTCCTTCACCCGAGTTCTCTCAAGCGCCTTGGTATTCTCTACCTGACCACCTGTGTCGGTTTGGGGTACGGTTCCTAATAACATAAGTTTAGAAGCTTTTCTTGGAAGCATGGCATCAATCACTTTCCATTTAAGATAAATGAATCGTCATCAGTTCTCAGTAATAATCTCCCGGATTTGCCTAAGAGATCTACCTACAGCCTTTCAAGTGGACAACCAACGCCACTCTGATTTAGCCTACTCCGTCCCTCCATCACTGTTATTAGAAGTATAGGAATATTAACCTATTTCCCATCGACTACGCTTTTCAGCCTCGCCTTAGGGGCCGACTAACCCTGCTTCGATTAACGTATCGCAGGAAACCTTGGTCTTTCGGCGTGGATGTTTTTCACACCCATTGTCGTTACTCATGTCAGCATTCGCACTTGTGATACCTCCAGCCAACTTCTCAATTGACCTTCACAGGCGTACACAACGCTCCTCTACCGCTCACGTAAAACGTGAACCCGTAGCTTCGGTATTTGGTTTGAGCCCCGTTACATCTTCCGCGCAGGCCGACTCGACTAGTGAGCTATTACGCTTTCTTTAAAGGATGGCTGCTTCTAAGCCAACCTCCTAGCTGTCTATGCCTTCCCACATCGTTTCCCACTTAACCAAAATTTTGGGACCTTAGCTGACGGTCTGGGTTGTTTCCCTTTTCACGACGGACGTTAGCACCCGCCGTGTGTCTCCCATGCTAGAACTTTCTGGTATTCGGAGTTTGCATCGGGTTGGTAAGTCGGGATGACCCCCTAGCCGAAACAGTGCTCTACCCCCAGAAGTTATACATGAGGCGCTACCTAAATAGCTTTCGAGGAGAACCAGCTATCTCCAAGCTTGATTAGCCTTTCACTCCGATCCACAGGTCATCCGCTAACTTTTCAACGGTAGTCGGTTCGGTCCTCCAGTCAGTGTTACCTAACCTTCAACCTGCCCATGGATAGATCGCTTGGTTTCGGGTCTATACACAGCAACTAGGCGCCCTATTAAGACTCGCTTTCGCTACGCCTCCCCTATTCGGTTAAGCTTGCTACTGTATATAAGTCGCTGACCCATTATACAAAAGGTACGCAGTCACGGAACAAGTCCGCTCCCACTGCTTGTACGCATACGGTTTCAGGTTCTATTTCACTCCCCTACTCGGGGTTCTTTTCGCCTTTCCCTCACGGTACTGGTTCACTATCGGTCAGTCAGTAGTATTTAGCCTTGGAGGATGGTCCCCCCGTCTTCAGTCAAGGTTTCTCGTGCCCCGACCTACTTTTTGTGTACTTAGATCCACATGCGTATTTTCGTGTACGGGATTATCACCCTCTATGATTGGCTTTCCCATGACCATTCCACTAATACATATGCTTCTGAACACTGGCTGCACCCCGTTCGCTCGCCACTACTTGGGGTATCTCGGTTGATTTCTTTTCCTCAGGGTACTTAGATGTTTCAGTTCCCCTGGTTCGCTTCTCAGTACCTATGTATTCAGTACTGGATAACTGAGGTTCTCTCAGTTGGGTTTCCCCATTCAGACATTTACGGATCAATGCTTTGTACCCAGCTCCCCGTAACTTTTCGCAGGTATCACGTCTTTCATCGCCTCTGACTGCCAAGGCATCCACCGTATGCGCTTATTCACTTGACTATATAACCCTAAATTATCTAGTAATCTAAAGCTACACAACCAAAGAATCGACATTTGTTTCGCCGAAAATTTGCGCTTGAGTTCGCAATATTTTCACCTCAGCATTAGTAATTAGACCAGTAATTACTAATTAATCTTTACTTCTTTGCATATCTAATTTGTTAAAGAACAGTCTAACTTTAAAAGTTAGAAGGTAATTCTCTTTGCTTAAAAGAATTAGCTTCTAGCTTCTTTTGATTATTATCTGGTGGAGCCAAGGAGGATCGAACTCCTGACCTCCTGCGTGCAAGGCAGGCGCTCTCCCAGCTGAGCTATGGCCCCATTTAATTGGTGGGTCTGGTAGGACTTGAACCTACGACCCCACGCTTATCAAGCGTGTGCTCTAACCAGCTGAGCTACAGACCCTAATCTGTTAACTTTTTAGGCATCCGCCCAATTCGTTCTTTGCAATTATAAATCAAGTAATTCGTGTGGGTACTTGTAGTACCAGCTTTCGTTTAAGGAGGTGATCCAGCCGCAGGTTCCCCTACGGCTACCTTGTTACGACTTCACCCCAGTCATGAATCACTCCGTGGTAACCGGCCTCACGAGGTTAGCCTAGCTACTTCTGGAGCAACCCACTCCCATGGTGTGACGGGCGGTGTGTACAAGGCCCGGGAACGTATTCACCGCGACATTCTGATTCGCGATTACTAGCGATTCCGACTTCATGAAGTCGAGTTGCAGACTTCAATCCGGACTACGATTGGTTTTCTGAGATTAGCTCCGCTTCACAGCTTGGCAACCCTCTGTACCAACCATTGTAGCACGTGTGTAGCCCTGGCCGTAAGGGCCATGATGACTTGACGTCATCCCCACCTTCCTCCGGTTTGTCACCGGCAGTCTCCTTAAAGTGCCCACCTTTACGTGCTGGTAACTAAGGATAAGGGTTGCGCTCGTTACGGGACTTAACCCAACATCTCACGACACGAGCTGACGACAGCCATGCAGCACCTGTGTTCCGATTCCCGAAGGCACTCCCACATCTCTGTAGGATTCCGGACATGTCAAGGCCAGGTAAGGTTCTTCGCGTTGCGTCGAATTAAACCACATGCTCCACCGCTTGTGCGGGCCCCCGTCAATTCATTTGAGTTTTAATCTTGCGACCGTACTCCCCAGGCGGTCAACTTATTGCGTTAGCTGCGCCACTAAAACCTCAAGGGTCCCAACGGCTAGTTGACATCGTTTACAGCGTGGACTACCAGGGTATCTAATCCTGTTTGCTCCCCACGCTTTCGCACCTCAGTGTCAGTATCAGTCCAGTTAGTCGCCTTCGCCACTGGTGTTCCTTCCTATATCTACGCATTTCACCGCTACACAGGAAATTCCACTAACCTCTACTGTACTCTAGTCAGTCAGTTTTGGATGCAGTTCCCAGGTTGAGCCCGGGGATTTCACATCCAACTTGACAAACCACCTACGCGCGCTTTACGCCCAGTTATTCCGATTAACGCTTGCACCCTTCGTATTACCGCGGCTGCTGGCACGAAGTTAGCCGGTGCTTATTCTGTTGGTAACGTCAAAGGTGAGTCGTTACTTCACCCCTTCCTCCCAACTTAAAGTGCTTTACAATCCGAAGACCTTCTTCACACACGCGGCATGGCTGGATCAGGGTTTCCCCCATTGTCCAATATTCCCCACTGCTGCCTCCCGTAGGAGTCTGGGCCGTGTCTCAGTCCCAGTGTGGCTGATCATCCTCTCAGACCAGCTACAGATCGTCGCCTTGGTGGGCCTTTACCCCACCAACTAGCTAATCTGATCTAGGCTCATCCAATAGCGGTACAATAAAGCACCTTTCCCCCGTAGGGCGTATGCGGTATTAGCGCGAGTTTCCCCGCGTTGTCCCCCACTACTGGGCAGATTCCTAGACTTTACTCACCCGTCCGCCGCTCGTCAGCATCCCGAAAGACCTGTTACCGCCCGACTTGCATGTGTTAGGCCTGCCGCCAGCGTTCAATCTGAGCCATGATCAAACTCTTCAGTTTAAAATCTTTTGAACCATAAGGTTCTAAAACGGCTCAGTAATCTAAAAACTCAATCTATGACGAGTTGTTTATATTACTGATATTTCTTACCAGTACTACAAACACCCACACGATTTACTTGATTTATATTGTTAAAGAACTTGTATCTTTAGAGCTTTACTCTGCAGATGAGGCGCGCATTCTACGCCTTTTCCTAACTTTGTCAACGCCTTTTTTAATCTTTTTTTGATTTATTTTTATCTACAAAATTAATCAGAAAATATTAAACAACCTTAACTAGTAGGGACGAAAAATTATATAGATTTACTCAACTTTGTCAATTTGTTTGATTAGTTTTTTGAGTAGAACTAACGAGTTTAACTATAGATTCATTAGGATCTCTAGACTTTCCTTGCTCATTTAGTTGTTTTAAATAGTCATCCCAAATATTTTCTTGCTCTGTAGCTAATTTATATAGATATTCCCATGTATATAGCCCCGTATCATGGCCGTCATCAAACGTTAATTTGAGGGCATATTGTCCAGCAGGTTCTATTTTAATTAATTTAACCTCTTTCTTAGCGTATTGTAGTATGGGATTACCATGTCCTTGCACTTCAGCTGAGGGAGAGTTAACTCTTAGATATTCAGCCGATAACTGATAGAGCTGGCCTTGGTAAGTAAGCTCTAGTAGGTTAGATGTTTTTTTTAACTTAATAGCTTCTGGAATTTGCATAGTTAATCCTACAATTTCACTTTAACTTGCTGTGATACATGCTTTGCTTTATTAACCGCTTGCTCTATAGTTTCTGCTCTTGCAAGTCCAACTCCCATTCTTCTTTGGCCTGATACTTCTGGTTTACCAAATAAACGTAAATCTGTTAATGACTCACTAATCGCTTGCTCTAAATTAGAAAAACTCACTTGTTTAGACTCTCCCTCAACCAAGATAACTGATGAAGCAGAAGGTCCATATTGTTCTATATAAGGAATAGGTAACCCTAGAATAGCACGAGCATGTAACGCAAATTCGGATAAATTTTGTGAAATTAAAGTAACCATGCCTGTATCATGGGGTCTTGGAGAAACCTCACTAAACCAAACTTGATCACCGTTGACAAACAATTCAACACCAAATACACCTCTACCACCTAAGGCTTCAGTCACTTTAGTGGCTATTTCTTTAGAGATAGACCATGCTGTTTCTGTCATTGGTTGTGGTTGCCAAGACTCTCTATAGTCCCCTTTTTCTTGCCGATGGCCAATTGGTTCACAGAAAGATACACCATTAATATGACGAACAGTTAATAAGGTAATTTCATAATCAAAATCTATAAAACCTTCTATAATTACATTGCCACCACCTGCTCTGCCCCCTTCTTGAGCATATTTCCAAGCAGTATCAATATCAGCCTCACTACGAATTAAGGATTGTCCTTTGCCTGATGAGCTCATTACAGGCTTGACAATGCAGGGAAAACCTAACTCTTTTATGGCTTGTTTATACTCCATTTCATTAGTAGCAAAACGATAAGGTGAAGTAGGTAACTTTAACTCTTCAGCCACTAAACGACGAATTCCCTCTCTATTCATAGTAAGCTGAGTAGCTCGAGCTGTAGGAATAATTGTATAGCCTTCTTTTTCTAGAGCAACTAATGTATCAGTGGCAATAGCTTCAATTTCTGGCACGATATAATGAGGCTTTTCTTGCTCTATTACTTTACGTAAAGCATTACCATCTAACATGCTAATAACATGGCTACGATGGGCAACCTGCATAGCAGGTGCATTGGCATAACGATCTACAGCAATCACTTCACAACCTAAACGCTGTAGCTCAATCACAACTTCTTTTCCTAATTCTCCAGAGCCACAAAGCATTACTCTAATAGCTGTAGCTGATAGTGGTGTGCCCAGTGTTAGCATAAATTATCCTCATGATACGTAGGTTTTTAATAATGTATATATTGCCATATAATGATGAGCTTACCTAGTAGCCAAATAATATAGGAATCAGCATGTTTAATTTTGATCAAGTTATTAATCGAGCTAATACCGATAGCCTTAAATGGCAAAAATATGCTGCTAAAGATATCATTCCGCTATGGATAGCTGATACTGATTTTCTTTCTCCGCCTTCTATTATGAACGCATTACAAGAACGCGTAGCAGAGGGAGTTTATGGCTATGGCGGACAACCAAAAGAGTTAGCTAAGGCTTTTATCAATTGGACAGACAAACACTATAATTGGCAAATACAACCTGAATGGCTAGTTTTTTTACCAGGATTAGTAACAGGTTTAAATATTAGTTTACGTGCATTTACTAATGAGACAGAAGCTAGTATTTGCCCTTTTCCTATTTATCCTCCCTTTATGGCAGCAGCAAAGCATGTCAATCGTAAGCAATATTATGCTAATTTATTGAATAAAAATAATCGTTGGGTCATGGATTTAAGTACTCTTGAAAATAAATTAGATGGCAACGAAAAATTATTAATGCTCTGCAATCCGCAAAATCCTGGTGGTACCGTTTATCGTCATGAGGAGTTATTAGAACAACTTGCTTTTGCTAAACAACATAATATGATTGTTTGTAGTGATGAAATACACTGTGATCTTTTATTAGAGTCTAATTTAAAACATATCCCTTTTGCTTCTCTTAATGAGGATGCTGCAAATCGCTCTATCACTTTAATGGCTCCTTCTAAAACTTTTAATATTGCTGGGCTTGGGGCATCCATTGCTATTATCCCTAACCCACAACTTCGTCAAAAATTTATGCACGTAATGGAGGATATAGTTCCTCATTTAAATATTTTAGCTTACACTGCTGCAATTTCCGCGTATACAGATACAAGCGATTGGTTAGCAGAACAATTAATATATCTGCGGGGCAATAGAGATTATCTCTATCAACAAATTAATAGTATTGAAGGCTTGAAATTATTGCCTATCGAGGCTAGCTATTTAGCATGGATTGATGCAACCAAACTCCCCATAGAGAATCCTCATCGTTTTTTTGAAGAAGCTGGTGTTGGTTTATCAGATGGTAATGATTTTGGCTGTGATAAATTTTTACGACTTAACTTTGGATGCTCTAGAGTATTGTTAGAACAAGCTATTGAACGAATGAAAATAGCCTGTTCTAAACTTTAATTATAGATAAAGATATAAGCATTAAGGTAAGTAGCAAATAAAATCCATAATAAATAAGGTACAAATAACCATGTACTTATTTTACTTACACTATAAGATTTTATAATATAAAAGATAACAATAATATCAAGGATAACTATATCAGTTAGGCCTAAAAAAGGATTCTCTAAATAAAAGAAAAATACACTCCATAAAAAGTTAGCTATTAATTGAAGTATGAATAAAACTATTAAAGTTTTTTTTAAATAATGAGAACTCATTGTTATTAAACTAATAGAAATCCCCATTAGCATATATAAAATAGTCCAAGCAATTGGGAAAGCTATATTAGGTGGTGTTAAAGCAGATCTACTCAATGTAGGATACCAATGAGTTATAGCTTCTGTTTGAAAAAACTAGGAGTAAAACCAACCACTAAACAAACTAATACGCATATACTACTAATAACTATTTTTTTCATATCTCAAAAAGCCATTAAATTTTTATCTATTAAAATGGTTTTTAGAAACTAAATCCATTGACCTTTTGTAGTAATTTCATTCTATCAATTATTAACTTTGTAGATATCTAACAATGTTATGTATTTAATATTTCATTTGTTGTATAACAATATTGATAAATTCAATAAAGTTTTTCTCTAACAATTCTTTATTATTTCTTTGTAATGAGTTTTTAAGCACTGCATTATTGTTATATCTAAAAATAATATAATCACCTTTTTTAGTATAAACTCCAAACTCTTGAAATTTATTTATTCCCATATACTCATAATAAGTATCAGAAGCCCAAGAATATACAACTGTGTTTGGTGAAGGATATGCTGCTTTAGAGCTTAAGCTATTATTAGCTTTATCTCTCTTAAATACTTCATATGCATTTTGTTGCTTAGCTAATCTAACGCCTCCAAGCTCACGATCATCACTTTTATTTTCCAAAATAAAGTCTATTGAACAACCTGAAACCATTTTGCCTCCAGTTCCATACCCACTTAAAGGCATATAGTTTCTTGTAGTACGAAGATTGACAGTAACAGGTTCACCATCAAATAATGTGCTAAAGGCATTCTTATCAAATAATTTTGCTATTTTTATACATTCATCAAGATCTGTCTCATCGGTTTGCTCACCATAACTTATTAAAGGAAAAATTAAACTACTTATTATGATGAATAGCCATTTTATTAAATATATTCTAGTCACATTGTTACCTACTGTATGAAAAGGTTCTAGTCAAGGGATAAAATGTTTATTGACTTCACGATATGGAACCTCTTCTATACTCTTCCAACACCAATTTGGTTTATTATCTTTATCAATTAGTTTGGCCCTAACACCTTCAATAAAATCCTTTCTCTTACAGCAATTTTGACTAATCACTAAATCCATTTCTAATACTTCTGTAATTGAACAACGTGATAAACGTTTTAATTGTTCCCAAATTAGCCATGCCGTCATTGGACATCCACTTACAAGGGTTTTAGCTGCCTGTGCTAAAGCTTCATCATTACTATCTTGCAAGCTAATAATAGCATTACAAACACTTGGTAAATCAGGTTGATCCAAAGTTTCTTTAATAATCTTTAATCTAAACTGCCAAATAGCGTCTGGTAGTTGTGGAAATGCTTGTTGTTCAAGAGACTTTAATAACTGCTGTAATTGTTGCTCAGCATTACATGCCCAATTAATTTGTTGTAAACCTTGTAATAAAATGTCTTTCTGGTCATTTAATAAGAAACGATCGGCCCAACCAAAATATAAAGCATCATTAGCATTCAACTGACTAGCTGTTAATGCAAAAAATAATCCTAAGTTTTGTGGCATACGAGATAAAAACCAAGCCGCCCCCACATCTGGAAATAAGCCAATATTAATTTCAGGCATTGCCAGCTTACTGGTTGGGGTAACTATTCGAGTTGAACAACCTTGTAGTAACCCCATTCCACCACCTAATACATAACCCTCACCCCAACCTATAATGGGTTTAGGATAATGATGTATAAATGCATCCAATTGGTACTCTTGTGAAAAGAACCTTTGTGCAACCTCATCAGGTTCGCCTAAATGTTGACAACATGACTCCACAATTTGCCGAACATCGCCACCTGCACAAAAAGCTTTAGCAGAAGAACTATGCAAGAAAACACAGGCTAGCTTAGGATCAATAGCCCATTTTTCTAACTGCTGATACATAGCTTTGGTTATTTGGTAGTTTAATGCATTAAGATTTTTAGGTGAGTTTAAAGTAATTACACCTACTTTATAGTTATCTAAGCAAGACAATTCTTCAAAATGTACAGGCAATTTTTATACCTCTATTTTTTCTATAATTAGGTGCAATTAACTTAAATTAATGTCTTAATAATTCCACGATACAAGCATAATCTGCAGGAGATGAGCCCGATACACTAATATCCTGTCCGCCTGATGTGATTAACGTATCGTAACGACTCAATGCCTGAGCAGAACCACCTGTTGTAACTGTTACTTGTGGCGCTGCTGAGAAAACTAATACTGTATCAGCCATTGAGTTGAACGTTTGAGGTTCAGTACCTACCTGACACCACTGATAAGCGCCAGTATAAAGCTCATTGTTATAAAGTAGACTTAAATCTTTTACAGGACCTGCCGGTAAATTAACATTCGTTGCACTACCTGCCTCTAAACGTACTAAATCATAAGTCTTTAAAGTATTTTCATATTGACCATTAATCACTACATTAGCAGCTGCACCTTCTAAAACTGAAAATATCCGGATAAAGCCATTAAATGGCGATAAAGCGCCTCCTTGTACATCTTCCATGGCTAAACGCCAATCAAAAACCTCTTTACTAGGAGAGTCTTCATTTCTAGCAATCTCTGTACTTATACCAGATGTACATGGCCAATCCATTTGTTGATAATCTTTTAATTTTTTGATTGTTCCCATCGTTCCCTACTCTCTTACTTATGTATTAAACTCAAACTAATAATACCAGTAATTTAAACTATTTTTAAAATACTTATCATCAGTAACAAGCTAATTATACTAACCCTTTATTAACGTTCTCTTAATTAATAATATAAGCTGACAATTATTATATGTTTACTCAAACAGTATTTTGATAAAATTCAAGTTATCAATTATTTTCTAACTTCTTTCTTCCTAAATACAATAATCAATATTTTTAAAAATAAGAGGATACAACATTATGTATATAGCTATGAATCGCTTTAAAATTAAACAGGGTGAAGAACAGCGCTTTATTAATATTTGGCAAAATCGTGATAGCCATTTAAAAGAAGTGCCTGGATTTGTTAAATTTAATCTACTACAAGGTTCTACTCAGGATGGTTATACACTGTTTGCTTCACATGCAGAATGGGAATCAGAAGAAGCTTTTAAAAACTGGACTCATTCCGAAGCCTTTCGTAAAGCACACGCTAATGCAGGTGATCCTAGTACGCGTGAAATTTACTTAGGGCCACCACAATTAGAATGTTTTACTGCCGTTATATAACGATTGATTAGTGATTATTATTAAATAAATCAACCTTTACAAGTAAAATTTTGTAGAATGATCAACTACCTTATCTGATTATTTATAAATCACTAATGACCAATCAACTACCCTTTGCCTTAAACTTTCCATTACAAGGAAGTCAACTAATCGAGGCCAGTGCTGGAACAGGTAAAACGTTTACCATATCTACACTGTACTTACGATTAGTATTAGGCCATGGGAGTGAAAAAACTAAATTTAGACGCCCCTTATTACCACCTGAAATATTGGTAATGACTTTTACTGAGGCAGCAACTCAAGAACTACGTGATCGTATTCGTACACGCCTAGCAGAAGCTGCTCGTTACTTTCGAAATGAATTAGCCAATCCAGATGAGATACTGATTAGTTTACGTAATGATTATTTAGAAATGGAATGGCCTACCTGTGCCCAACAATTAGAAATTGCTGCACAATGGATGGATGAAGCAGCAGTATCCACCATTCACTCTTGGTGTCAACGGATGCTTAAAGAGCATGCCTTCGATAGTGGCAATTTATTCCGCCAGCACTTAGAACCAGATCATAGTGATTTACTTGCCAGTGTTATTCGTGACTATTGGCGAATTTTTTGTTATCCATTAACAGGTATGGCTTTAGATTGGGTAAGAGAAAATTGGCAAACACCAAAAAACTTACAAAACCAACTCACTGATTTATTAATAGCAGACTTACCAGAACAGACAACGCCACCTGCCGAACTATTAAAACAACAACTCAACTTACGCCAACAAACAATTACTGAGTTAAAAAAATCTTGGGCTGAGTGGGCAGAAGAACTTAGATTGATTTGTGATGAAGCAGTTGCAAAAAAACAAGTAGATGGCCGTAAATTACAAAAACGTTTTTATGATAGTTGGTGCAATAAGCTTAAAGAATGGGCAACAGATAACGAGCAAATAGAACTTGATCTAGGTGTAGGGTTTGAACGACTATCGTCAGAAGGCTTTGCTGAAATTTGGAAACAAGGTTCACCTCCTAATCACCCTGCATTAGAAGCAATGCCAGAACTGGTTAAAGCATTAAACAATCTACCAAACCCAACTTTAGCTGTGTTAACCCATGCAGTACAGTGGGTTAAACAACGCTTTGAACAAGAGAAAGTACGTCGTGCTGAAATTGGCTTTGATGATCTATTAACTCGCTTAGATGAAGCATTACAAAGACCTTCTGGTAACCGCTTAGCTAAACTTATTCGACAACAATTTCCAGTGGCTATGGTTGATGAGTTTCAAGATACTGACCCTATCCAATATCGCATTCTGTCTAAGATCTATTTAGAACAAGAAGAGGATGTAGGGCTATTTTTAATTGGTGACCCCAAGCAAGCTATTTATGCCTTCCGTGGTGCAGACATCTATACTTATCTACAAGCCCGCTATCATATTGAAAAACGTTTACACCAACTAGATACAAACTATCGCTCTAGTCAAGCTATGGTAGCTGCCACTAACTGTTTATTCGATTATGCGGAACAACATAATGCGACAGGCGCTTTCCATTTTAAAACAGCTCAGCATAATCCTTTACCTTTTTACCCTGTTAAAGCACAAGGCAAAAAAGAAGCTTTTGTTATTAATAATCAGCAGCAAACGGCTTTAAATTTTTGGTACCAACCTAGCGATGCGCCTATTAGCACAACTGAATACTACAATCATTTTGCAGCAAGTTGTGCCAGTGAAATTGTTCGCTTATTAAATCTAGGCCAACAAAATAAAGCTGGCTTTCAACAAGAGGATTATTTATTACCACTACGTCCTTCTGATATTGCAATCCTTGTTCGAAGTGGTAAAGAAGCTAAAGCAATACGAGATGCACTAGCTACGCGTAATGTACGTAGTGTCTACCTATCTGATAAGGATTCAGTATTAGATACTCTTGAAGCACAGGACTTACTGCTCTGGTTAGAAGCCTGTGGTCAGCCTGAAAATGAACACTTATTAAGGGCTGCTTTAGCTACTGCAACCCTTGATCTAACCTTACAAGAATTAGACAGCTACAATCAAAATGAAAATATTTGGGAACAACGTATTTTACAATTCCGTTTCTATAAAGAATTGTGGAGAACCCAAGGGGTACTTCCCATGTTACGTCGTTTCTTACAAGATTTTAAACTACCACAACGGTTATTAAGTAATTACCAAGAAGGTGAAAGAAAACTCACCAACCTATTACACCTTGCAGAACTATTACAACAAGCTGCTACCGAGCTAGATGGCGAACAAGCATTAATACGTTATTTAGCAGAACGCTTGACTGAAAATAATAAACAAAGTGATGAATATATTGTTCGCTTAGAAAGTGATGAGCAACTGGTTAAAGTTATTACTATTCATAAATCTAAAGGCTTAGAATATCCCTTAGTATTTTTACCTTTTATTTGTTCTTTTAAAGCAGTGAATGGAAATTTTTTACCTATTCGCTACCACGATGAACAAGGTAATTTGCAACTTTCCTTACATAGAAATACTGAAATTATTAATCAAGCAGATAAAGAACGTTTATCCGAAGATTTACGTTTATTATATGTAGCACTAACACGGGCTAAATATAACTGTTGGTTAGGTATAGCTGATTTAAAATATGGCAATAATAAAGCTTCTGTATTGCATGACTCAGCGATTGGTTATTTATTAAATAATGGCTCACCGCTAACTGACTCTAGCCATTTACAAAGTTGTTTAGAAAAATTTACTGAAGATTGTTCAAGTATTCAACTACAAGTATTACCAGAAAGTAACCTACAACGTTTTAATGAACAACAGTTAACTGTTATAAAACCACAAGCACGAGAAATGGCAAGAAGTATTTCGCGCTTTTGGTGGATATCGTCTTATAGCTCATTACGTTTGGCTGCAACAACGATTGAACAAGAATCAATAGAAACCTTAGCTGTACCTGAAACGGCAGCTAATCAAAACTTATTTGATGATGATAACAGTAGCTTCTCAACCAATACACCAATCACCAATGACATTCATGGCTTTCCACGGGGAGCATTAGCAGGCTCTTTTCTACATGGCATACTGGACTGGGCTGCTAATAAAGGTTTTGCTGAAGTAGCAAATAACCCAACCGAAAGCAGAGACTTTATTGCAAGGCGTTGTAATATTCGTAGCTGGGAACATTGGATTGATATTTTACAAGACTGGTTACAAGGTTTTATCAAACAGCAACTACCGTTAGTTGATAGAACCAGTTCATTATTAGAACTCCCCCATTACCTTTCAGAAATGGAATTTATGTTTGCTAGCCATTGGCTTAATCTTGAACAATTAGATACATTAGTAAAAAGCTATATTTTACCTAATCAAATTCGCCCACCTTTAGAAAAAGGTATGCTGAATGGTATGTTTAAAGGCTTTATCGATTTAACCTTTGCACAAGATGACCGTTACTATATTGTTGATTACAAATCTAATTGGCTAGGTGAAAATAACCAAGCCTATACCCTATCAGCTATGAATGAAGCCATGCTTACTCACCGTTACGATTTACAGCTAGTACTTTATCAATTAGCCCTACATCGCCAGCTTAAAGCCCGTTTAGCTGATTATGACTATGAGCAACATACAGGTGGCGTACTCTATCTATTTTTACGAGGTTATCAAAGTGCAACGGGCGGTGTATTTTATGAGCGTGTGCCTTTTGAACTGATTGATAAATTAGATAATCTATTTAGCAATAAAGCTAAGGAGCAAGCATGAATCCATTGCTGCCCATCAGCCAACAACAGCTAGATCAAGCTGAGCAATGGTTAACTTTACGACCACTAACATCTACTACAGATATGCTAGTGGTATTACAGCTATGGGTAACAGCAGGTTGGCTTCGCCCATTAGATCATGCTTTTGCAGCGTTCTTAGCAGAACAATCACCAAATACTGAACCTAGTGTATTATTAGCTGCTACATTAACCAGTTATCAATTGAGCCATGGTCATGTTTGTTTAGATTTAGCATTAACTTTACAACATCCAGAACTATCTTTATCTCTTAGTTATACTTATCAACAGCAACCTTGGTATCCAGTTCAATTATTAGCACAGCTTAATCTTGCTGATTGGCAACAAGCCATTATCAATAGTGATTTAACTTCACAAGGTGAAAAGCAAACCCCTATGGTTTGGCAACAGGGTAGACTGTATTTATGGCGTTATTGGTACTACGAGAAATTATTAACTACGCATATTAATCAACGTTTAAATACCCAACTAGCCATACCCGAAGATTTATCAACTAGATTAAACGAACTTTTTAAAGATAATAAAGACTCCCCTGATTGGCAGAAAATTGCCTGTGCTATTGCTACGCGAACAGCCTTTAGTATTATTACTGGGGGGCCAGGTACTGGTAAAACAACTACGGTTATTCGATTATTGGCATTACTACAAACACCTGCTGTTAAAGCGGGTAAACCACTTAATATTCAACTGGCAGCCCCAACAGGCAAAGCAGCAGCACGCTTAACTGAATCTATTGGTAAACAAGTAGCCTCATTAACCATTGATGAAGATGTAAGAGCATATATTCCTGTGACTGTAAGTACCTTACACCGTCTACTAGGTAGTCGTCCTGATACCCGCCATTTTATACACAATAAAACCAATCCATTAGCTTTAGATATTCTTATTATTGATGAAGCCTCTATGATTGATTTAGAGCTTTTTGCTCATCTATTAGAAGCATTACCTACCCATGCTCGGTTAATTTTATTAGGTGACAAAGACCAATTAGCCTCAGTAGAGGCAGGAGCTGTACTGGGTGATTTATGCCGAAATGCAGAGTTAGGTTTATATAGCCCACAAACACTTAGCTGGTTAACTGAAATAACAGGTGAACAATTAGCTAATACCCATTTGCAAATAGGTAACAACGAACAAAATCCATTAGCACAACAGACTGTTATGTTACGTCACTCTCGACGTTTTGCCAGTGATAGTGGAATTGGCCAGTTAGCTAAATGGGTAAATACAGGTAATATTAAACAAACCCGCCAGCTATTAAAACAGACACTTTCTGACTTGGGGCACCTAACTATCAACCAAGTCAAAGACCCAAACTTTGAAAAATTTATTCTAACTGGAAGTGAAAAGCAGGATGGTTATAGTCATTATTTAGCCGTTTTAAAAAACCAACGACCTGATACAACTATCCCAGTCTATGATCCTGTATGGAAAAAATGGGCTAATCAAGTACTAGCTGCATTTAATCAGTTTCAAATATTAGCTGTATTGCGGGAAGGTCAATATGGTATTAATGAATTAAATAGAACTATTGCTTATATGTTGTATCGTCATGGTTATATTTCCCATTTTGAGGGTTGGTATGAAGGTCGACCCGTGCTAATGACCCACAACGATTATGCATTAGGTTTAATGAATGGTGATATAGGTATCACTCTTGCATTTCCCATGGAAAATGCACCTGAACAAACTGTATTAAAAGTAGTATTTCCCTACAATGATGGCACTCAAAATTTACGAGAAGTATTACCAAGCCGTTTAAGTTCAGCAGAAACAGTTTTTGCTATGACTGTACATAAATCACAAGGCTCAGAATTCTCTCATACTGCCCTAATACTACCAGATCAGTTAAACCCTGTTCTTAGCCGTGAGCTACTCTATACTGCTATTACTCGTGCCCGTAATAAATTTACTTTAATCGAAAGCGAACCACGTATCTTTGATGAAACTATCAAAAGACAAACTGTTCGATTAAGTGGATTAAAATTTTAGTACCCAATAATCAAACTTTAAAAATTGAGCACTCAATTTGATCCTTTTTGTTCAGCAATATACTTAATTTGTAAGAGTATTCTTCTCCGAATAAAGCCACTAGCTAGTCTTATTAGATACCAATATGGTGAAAATAACATTACTATTTTCTTATCAGGACAAAATACCCTTGTTTCAGTTGATAAAATAGACGTATTATCATTTCGTTCTGTTATTACAAAATTCATCACCAATTTAGCAACCCCTTTGTTAGAAAATTGCTGAAACTCTAATGGTGTTGAAACAGAAACTAAACCAAAATTAAATTGCCAAAACTTTCCAATAAGCCCATAAGTAACTTCTTTACTTTCTTGGCTCCCCAGAAATAGAAAACTATGAAATCCAAAAGGTTCTTTAATTTCTTTTGCTCGATGAAAAGAATAAAGTTTCATTGGAAACTCACGTATTTTCATTAAAATTTTAGTTAACTTATCTGCAGATGGATCATTATTGATGATAACATCCATAATAATATCTGGAGGAGCGGATATTGTTATACAATGCTTTTCAGAAAACTGAAAGCTAGGAAGAAATATATCAATTAACAAAACAATCTCCTCCCATTATTTAATTACTTACAGATATACATATACTATAACTTTATTTCTCTTTCACAAATAAATAATAAGCTACAATTAATAACACCACCCAAACGACTCCCACATATAAAGCAATCCTTGTCTCTTTAAAGAAGCCCAATAACACCACCACAAACACCATAAATAATGTAGTTAAAATGGGGGCAATAGGCCAGAAAGGTATTGGAAATTTCAATTCGGCTACTTCTTGTCTAGTCATTTTACGGCGCATCATTAGATGAGAACATAAAATCATTAACCATACCCATACCGTAGCAAAAGTGGCAATTGAGGCAATAAGTACAAAAACATTTTTAGGAATTAGATAGTTTAGATAAACACCAATACCCAAAGTAATAGATAAAACAATAGCCGTTACCCAAGGTACTCCATTCTTATTAATCCGTAAAAAAGCACTCGGTGCTTGTTTATTTTGTGCCATACCATACATAACACGACCAGCACCAAATATATCACTATTAATCGCTGAAACAGCAGCCACAATCACCACCACATTTAAAATATGGGGAGCATAAGGAATGCCTAACTTTTCAAAGATAGTTACAAAGGGACTACCTGCCAAACCTATTTCATTCCAAGGAAATAGCGACATTAAAATAAATAAGGTAAACACATAGAAGAATAAAATTCTAAAAGGTACTGCATTAATTGCTTTAGGAATAGATTTTTCAGGATTATCTGCTTCACTAGAAGTAACACCAATAACTTCTACCCCACCGAAAGCAAACATGACAATGGCTAAAGAAGCAATCACTCCTTCAATGCCATTAGGCATAAAACCACCATGCTCCCATAGGTTACTGATACCTATTGGATAACCAAAATTAGTACCTACTAACAATAAAATACCACCACCTACAATCATAGCGATGATAGCTAGCACTTTAATTAAGCACAGCCAAAACTCCATTTCACCAAATGCTTTTACATGAAAAAGATTAATACCACCAATCACTAAAATAATAGCTAGTGCCCATATCCATTGATCAACATGTGGAAACCACAGCTTCATATAAATCCCAAAGGCAGTAACATCAGCAATACAAACCACGATCATTTCAAAGGTATAAGTCCAACCTGTAATAAAGCCCGCCATTGGGCCTAAATACTTAGTAGCATAATGACTAAACGATCCTGAAACAGGATCACGCACCGCCATTTCTCCTAAAGCGCGCATCATAATAAATACGGCTGCACCACCTACAAAATAGGCTAATAAAACAGCAGGCCCTGCCATCTGAATAGCTTTAGCTGAACCATAAAATAGGCCAGTACCAATTGCTGAACCAAGGGCAATAAATAAAATATGACGGGCAGTTAATCCACGTGCTAATTGAGATGAATTACTCATTCAAGTTTTCCTAGATTCTCATTTAACTTTTATCATAGGGTATTCATTAATTATTTAATGAACACTTTGCTAAAAATTTGTAATAATACCATTAATATGATTAATACTCTTAGCTATCATTTTATTTTCTATCTTCTAATTTAGCTTTAGATCAATTTTATAGTTTAACTAAATACTTAAGAACATATTATTATGCAAATTATCTGGCAAGATCTGCACCATTCCCAATTAACTACTGAACAACTTTATCAACTATTAAAATTACGTAACGAAGTATTTATTGTAGAACAAAATTGTGTTTATCAGGATATTGATGGCCAAGACTTAATGAGTGAAAACAGACATATAATGGCATGGCAAGCTAATCAACTAGTGGCTTATGCTAGAATACTAGCAACTGATACTCAATTATCTATAGGTAGAGTGATCACAGCGCCTGCTGCACGAGGTGCTGGTTTAGGCAACCGACTTCTAGAAAAAGCACTACATGCTTGTAAACAGCACTGGTCAGGTACATTACCTATTTATCTATCAGCCCAAGCCCATTTGCAACAATTTTATGGTTCTTTTGGTTTTATAGCTGAGGGAGACATGTATTATGAGGATGGTATTCCTCATATAAAAATGGTTTTAAAAAGTTAATCCTAAACCAGAAAATCAAATGCTATATTAATTAAAGAAAGTAATGAAATATGCTAATATTTGATAAATATATAAGAAGAAGACTATAAATATGGATGGAAGCTACTTTCTAACTAAAAAAGAATATCTTCATCATAAATTGATAATGATTTGTGCTTGTTTCGCCCTTCCTTTACTTTTTTACTATGATGGTGATATAGATATAATTACTGCTCTTATAATTCATATTTTTATCTGTAGTTACTTACTATTTACTTACTTTAGAATTAAAGAAATATATATTGAAAATGGCAACCTAATAATCATAGGTAAAAAGGGTGAAATTACTACGCCTATAACAAATATAAGAAATATAAGAAATATAAGAAATATATATAAAGTTGGCTTATTTTCCTCAGGCACTCCAGCTTTAACAAGAGTTAGCGTATATGATGCCATAATTGAATTAAAAACTAATTCTATCTACGGTAAAAAAATATACTGTTGTGTCAAAGGATTAAATAAATCATCCAACCCCATTGGTGATGTAATGAAATATATTAATGAAGAAAAAAGAAAAGTAAAAGAAGAAGCAAATAAACAATAGGCAAGGGATTAGCCTTGCCTATTTAATAACTGTTATGCAGCTTTTCCATTAGCTATTTGCATAGCACGATTAACTGCACTAAATAACGCATGGAAACTAGCAGTAGTTATATTTTCATTAATACCTATACCATGTAATGGACGTTGTCCTTCCATACGAATTTCAATATAAGCGGCAGCATTAGCTGTACTGCCTGCACCAATAGCATGCTCATTGTAATCCATAATTTCTACTTTAACAGGTAAGGCTGAAACTACTGCTTCTAATGGCCCTTTACCAGAACCTTGCCAATGTTCAACTTTACCACCTACATTAACTTCTAAATCTACAGTACTAACATCATTCTCTTCTTGGAGGCGATGTTTTACTAATTGAAATGGTTGATTTGCTTGTAAATATTCAGTATCTAACAAACTGTGGATCTGTTTAGCCGTCATTTCTAACCCTAAACGATCAGTTTCTTTTTGTACTACTTGGCTAAACTCGATCTGCATACGACGCGGTAAGCTAATACCATACTCTTGCTCCAATAAGTAAGTAATACCACCCTTACCTGATTGACTATTAACACGAATGACTGCGTCATAGCTACGACCAATATCACTTGGGTCAATCGGTAAGTAAGGCACCTCCCAATAGATATCTTCAGTTTGCGCAGCAAAACCTTTACGAATAGCATCTTGATGCGAACCAGAGAATGCAGTATGTACTAAGTCTCCCACATAAGGATGACGTGGATGCACTGCAATTTGATTACACTCTTCCACCACTTTACGTACAGCATCAATATCAGAAAAGTCTAATTTAGGATCAACACCTTGCGTATACATATTTAAAGCTAAAGTAACAATATCCACATTACCTGTACGCTCACCATTACCAAACAAGCAACCTTCCACACGGTCAGCGCCAGCTAATAAACCTAACTCAGTAGCAGCAATACCTGTACCACGGTCATTATGGCAATGCACACTTACTAATACACTATCACGATGATTCACATGGCGACAGAACCACTCTATTTGATCTGCATATACATTCGGCATAGAGCTTTCTACGGTTGCAGGTAAATTCAAAATAACTTTTTTCTCAGGTGTAGGTTTCCAAACGTCCAACACTGCATTACAAATTTCTACAGAAAATGGTAATTCGGCCATACTGAATGTTTCTGGTGAAAACTCAAATACCCATTCAGTTTCTGGTTGCTGCGCTGCCAACTCATTAAACAATTTAGCTGAGTTTACTGCTGTTTGAATAATAGATTCTTTATCTTGTTTAAAAACAATACGACGAAAAGAAGGAGACACCGCCACATAGAAATGCACGATAGCTTTTTTAGCACCACGTAATGATTCAAAAGTACGGCGAATCAACTCCTCACGCGCTTGAGTCAATACCTGAATATAAACATCATCTGGGATATGATTATTTTCAATTAACTCACGCACAAAATCGTAATCTGTTTGTGAAGCTGAGGGAAAAGCCACCTCAATTTCTTTAAGACCTACATCAACTAAGGTTTTAAAGAATTTCATTTTTTTATCAGCATCCATTGGCTCGATCAATGATTGATTGCCATCACGTAAATCTGAGCTACTCCAAACAGGCGCTTTATCAATTGTTTTTGATGGCCATGTACGATCTGGAATATCGACCATAGGAAAAGCACGATATTTATGAGCTGGTACTTGTTGCATAGACATAATTAAAATTCCTTCAAAATACTTATCAAATAAGAGAGTTCTTAAATAGTTTTCGTTTTATTTTTAGCAGAACTGACTAAGTCGCTGCGCAACTAGATTTAGGCAGCAATATTGACGATAAAGTATAAGTGTTTGATATGTTTTCATGCGCATACCATAAAATAATTAAAATATAATTGCAAACATCTTTTAAAATTTAGCAGAATAACCTATTTAATAAAAAATACAGCAATTTAAAAAAAGATAACTCAACTAACTAGCAATAAAATAAACTTTATAACTGTTACATTATGTCGCTTGTTGAAAGCAGCCATTAACCTATAATGTAACATATTATATCGGGATAATGGGGTTATGCGGTTATTTAGTCGCAAAGCAAAACAGCACTACCTAGCCTATCTTGGTCTATTTGCAGTATTAATGCTCACTATTGGGCCTGTTACCTCGCAAATATTGGCCATGGTTTCTGTTGCATCCCACTCTATGACCATGTCTCAACATGAGACAATGGATCATTCTAATCACCACAACACTATATCCTCAGATCAATCAGCATCACAAACTTCAACACCACAAACCAACCATCACCAAATGAGCTTATGTGGTTATTGTGATTTACTACACACACCTGTCCTAACTACTTATATAGCTGTTATTGTACAGGCTCCACCTATACATCAATATACTACGCCTTATCATTTCAATGATATATTCTCACCTCTTTATAATAGCCCTCTAAGCCGCGCTCCTCCTTCTTTATTTATATAACTCATCTATAAAAACTTATTATCTAGCAATGTAAGTAGTCCTTTTACTTAAGGATAAAGATTGGTTATTTGCTAGATAGATATTACTTTAATTAAAGAAGGATTAAGTTTTATGGCTATGTCTCGCAATAAGCATGCTTATTTAGCATGTATTATTTCGATTCTATCTGTAGGATTAGGTTACCAACCTACCTACGCAAATGAATCAGATGAAAATAAGCAAAAAAATAATTCAGATATTACTTTAGATACCATTGTAATAACTGCTGCGCCTCAAACTTCCCCATTAACAGTGGTAACAGACCCTAAACAACCCCGACAACCCGTTCCAGCCAGTGATGGTGCTGATTACTTAAAAACAATTCCTGGTTTTTCTGTAGTGCGCAAAGGCGGCTCTAATGGTGACCCTGTTTTCCGTGGTATGTTTGGTTCTCGCCTTAATATATTAACCGATGGAGGAACAATTCTGGGAGGCTGTGGTGGACGAATGGATACACCTACTTCTTATATTTCTCCTGAAACTTACGACCGCATAACTGTAATTAAAGGCCCACAAACTGTAATTTGGGGACCAACAGGCTCTGCAGGTACTATTTTATTCGAACGTGATCCACATCGTTTCCATGAACTAGGTGGACATATCAGTGGTAGCGTATTAATTGGTACAGATGGTCGCTTCGATAAAAACCTAGATGCGGTCGGTGGTAATCAATATGGTTACCTTCGATTTACTGGAAACCAATCCAAAGCAGGTGACTACCATGATGGTAATGATAATCGTATCCACTCCAAATGGAGTAAATGGAATGGCGATCTTGCTCTTGGTATAACGCCTGATGAAGACACACTACTAGAACTAACAGCAGGTCGTGGTAATGGCGAAGCCCGTTATGCAGATAGAAGTATGGATGGCTCTCGCTTTCTAAGAGAATCCTACGGCGTTCGTTTTGAAAAATCTAATATAGGTGAAGTATTAAATAAAGTAGAAGCTCAAGTCTATTACAACTATATTAATCATGTGATGGATAACTTTCGCTTACGCCATATGAATCCCCCGCCAAACTGGATGGAGTCTAATCCTGATCGCCGAACTATGGGTGGTAAAGTGAGCGCTACTTGGGAGTGGACTGATTTCAAATTACAAACAGGGATAGATGGCAAACGTGATACTCATCGATCTAAAAACAGACAGATGATGTTAACAACAGATGGTTGGACTAAAGACGCCTATATTAGTAATTATGGTGCTTTTAGTGAGTTAACTTGGTATACCTCTGAGCAAAGTAGGCTTATTACAGGTGCTAGAATCGATCACTATCGAGCTAGAGCAGAACAAATAAGTAAAGAAAGAACCAAAACCCTTCCTAGTGGTTTTATGCGTTTTGAATATGACTTAGCAGACTCACCAACTACCCTTTACGCAGGTATCGGTCATACTCAGCGTTTTCCAGACTATTGGGAGCTATTTAGTGGCGCCAATAAAAATACCGCGTTCAAAAAATTAGCACCAGAGAAAACAACACAAGTTGATTTTGGCCTACAATATAACAATGATCGTTTAAGTGCTTGGGCATCTGGTTATGTAGGTTGGGTTGGCGACTATATTATCTTCACTCAACAAGGTGCTGCTAATAATGTAGGTAACGTTGATGCCCGTATTATGGGTGGTGAATTAGGTGCAGCCTACAAGCTCACAGATCGTTGGACAACAGATGCAAGTCTTGCTTACTCATGGGGTAAAAATAGTAGCGATGGCCGTGCCCTACCACAAATTCCCCCTTTAGAAGTGCGGTTAGGTCTTAACTATCAATATGATAAATGGTCAGCAGGTGCATTAATGCGTATTGTTGACTCACAAAGCCGTGTTGCTACCAACCAAGGCAATGTCATTGGTAAAGACTTTGGTAAAAGCTCTGGCTTTGGTATTTTCTCCTTTAATGGAGGTTACCAAATAAATAAAAACTTTAAATTAACAGCAGGGGTTGATAACTTATTTGATCGCTATTATGTGGAACACTTAAATAGAGGGGGTGCCAATATGTTTGGTTTTACTGCTGATCAACAAATACCAGAACCAGGTCGTACAGTTTGGACAAAACTAAGCTTTGATTTCTAAGCAAACCTAAAGGTTAGTAATAGTCTTACTAACCTTTTTTATCTTTCAATAATCTGCACATATTTCGTCACTATAGCCCAACCTAACAAATAATAATATTAGCTGTATTTTCCTATACTTTCGTCGTGTTTACCGCCCTCTTATAAGCCCTTTATAGTAATCATAGTGGCACAAAGTTTGCCTATTTAAAATAACAACAACTCAATTTTAGAAATATAAAAAGGTGCTTTTATGCGTTTACTCAAAACTTCCATCGCTGTACTAACAATCTCTGCATTAGGTTTATCCTCCATAGCCTTAGCAGAATCTCCTACACTCAATAAGATTAAATCTACTAACACAATATTACTGGGCCATCGCGAATCCTCTGTTCCTTTCTCATACTATGACAATAACCAAAATGTGATTGGTTATTCACAAGAAATTGAAATGAAAATAGTTGATGCCATTAAAGCTAAACTCAACCTTCCAGACCTAAAAACAAAAATGCTACCTGTAACCTCTGCAAACCGTATTACATTGCTCCAAAATGGTTCAATTGATATCGAATGTGGTTCAACTACCCATAATAAAGAACGTGCTCAACAAGTAGGCTTCTCCAATACTATCTTTATTATTGGTACACGTTTAATGACTAAAACCACCTCAGGTATTAAAGACTTTCCTGACCTAGCAGGTAAAAATGTAGTTACTACTGCAGGTACAACCTCAGAGCGTATTCTACAAAAAATGGATAATGATAAAGACATGAATATGAACATAATTAGTGCCAAAGATCATGGTGAAGCATTCCTTATGTTACAGTCGGGAAGAGCAGTAGCCTTTATGATGGATGATGCATTATTATTCGGCGAAAGAGCTAAAGCAAGAAACCCTTCAGATTGGGTAGTAGTAGGAGAACCACAATCTTATGAAGCTTATGGTTGTATGATACGTAAAGACGATCCAGAATTTAAAGCTATCGCAGATGAAACCATCGCAAAACTGATGACCTCAGGAGAAATTAATACTATTTATGATAAATGGTTTAATAAACCTATTCCACCTAAAAACTTAAATCTTGAATTCCCACTCTCAGAAAAAATGCAGGCTCTCTTCAAAGCACCCAACGACAAACCTTTTGAGTAACAGCACCTAAATAGGCTTAGTAACTCTACTAAGCCTAACATAATTATTATAAGAGAATTCATCATGACTAATTATAGTTGGAATTGGAGTGTCTTCTTCCAAAGCGTTCCTTCAGGCGATGCTACCTATATTGATTGGATTATTGCAGGCTTAATTGGAACCATCGTACTTTCCATTACAGCTTGGATACTTGCACTAATAATGGGCGGTATTATAGGCACCTTACGGACTGTCAAAAATCCTATTATCTCAAGTATTGCTAGCGGCTATATTGAACTATTTAGAGATATCCCTCTTTTGGTGCAATTATTTATCTGGTTTTTTGTTATACCTGAATTTTTACCTCAAACAGCCAGAGATGCTCTGTTTCAAATGCCGCCTCTTTATTCCCAGTTTCTAACTGCTTGGATATGCCTAGGCCTATTTACCTCTGCACGTATTGCCGAACAAGTAAGAACAGGTATTCAAGCTGTACCAGATGGACAAACAGCAGCAGGTTTAGCTTTGGGATTTACCACTTTACAAATATATTTCACCGTTCGAATCCCCCAAGCTATCCGTATTATCATGCCAGCTCTTACATCAGAGTTTCTGAATATTTTTAAAAACTCCTCAGTGGCTACTACTATTGGCTTTATCGAACTATCTCGACAAGCTCAACAACTCGTTGATTACACAGCACAACCTTATGAAGCCTTTATAGTAATTACAGCACTTTACATGCTCGTCAACATCATTGTTATGTTACTAATGCATAAATTAGAGAAAAAATTACAAATACCTGGTTATATAACAGGAGATAAATAATGTACGAGTTTGATTGGAATGTAATATACGATGCTCGCCATCTACTATTAAAAGGAATGATAACTACCTTAGAAATTACAGGTGTTGCCATTATTACAGGTATTATTTTAGGCACACTATTGGCTTTAGCTCGCTTAAACGACAGCAAAACCTTTCTAGGAAAAAGCATAGCATTACTAGCAAAAGGTTATGTTAACCTGTTTCGCTCTATTCCACTGATTATGGTACTACTCTGGTTCTACCTGATTGTTCCTGGTTTACTAAGAAACTTACTAGATGACCCTACACTAGATATCCGCTTTCTTTCTGCACTAATCGGTTTTACCCTATTTGAAGCCGCCTTCTACTCAGAAATTATACGTTCAGGTATTCAAAGTATCTCTAAGGGTCAAATCAATGCTAGCTATGCACTAGGCTTTACCAAACTCCAAACTATGCGAATAGTTGTTCTACCCCAAGCCTTTCGCAAAATGATCCCCATCCTACTAACCCAAGCAATTATCCTCTTCCAAGATACATCACTGGTTTATGTAATTGGCTTATCCGACTTTTTCAGCACAGCCTATAAAGTAGGAGATCGTGATGGCAGATTAGTAGAATTAATTCTCTTTGCCGGATTTGTATATTTTATTATTTGTTTTATTACGTCAAAACTAGTAAGACGCCTAAGTAGAAAAGTGAGACTATCATGATAACCGTTAACAATATAAATAAATACTATGGCAATTTTCACGTGCTCAAAGACTGCTCAACAGACGTTAAAAAAGGTGAAGTTGTAGTTATCTGCGGCCCTTCTGGCTCAGGCAAATCAACTTTTATAAAAACTATCAATGCTTTAGAAGAAATACAAACAGGTGAAATAGTTATCGACAATATCAAAGTTAACGATCCTCAAACCAACTTACCCAAGCTTCGTTCCAAAGTAGGTATGGTATTCCAACACTTTGAACTATTCCCCCATATGACCATTATCGAAAATCTTATTACACCACAAATAAAAATACTTAAACGCACTAAACAACAGGCACTCAATAAAGCAAATTCTCTGCTAACAAGGGTAGGGCTAAAAGATCATGCCAACAAATACCCTAGTCAACTATCAGGTGGTCAACAACAACGAGTAGCCATTGCCAGAGCCTTATGTATGGATCCTATCTGTATGCTATTTGATGAACCCACTTCTGCCCTAGATCCAGAAATGATTAATGAAGTACTTGATGTAATGGTAGAACTAGCAGAAGAAGGTATGACCATGCTAGTAGTAACCCACGAAATGGGATTTGCCAAAAAAGTAGCTAATCGAGTTATTTTTATGGATCAAGGCCAAATTTTAGAAGATAGACCCAAAGAACAATTTTTTAATGCCCCCTCAACAAATCGAGCGAAACAATTTCTAGAAAATATTCTGTGCCATTAAATAACTCTATAGTCCTTCAATGTTACTTACAACTTGAAGGACAACTCTGTAATTCACTTATATATTATTCATTGCACAATAAAAAAGCCCCTGCTGTTTATAGTCAGGGGCTTGTATTAGGAGCTTGAGGATGACCTACTCTCACATGGGGAGACCCCACACTACCATTGGCGATACGTCGTTTCACTACTGAGTTCGAGAAGGATTCAGGTGGTTCCAACGCTCTATTTTCCTCAAGCAATTCTTTATGGTGAGAAGGTTCTTGGTTATCTTACCCCATCACCCAAATCAGATATGCTTTTGTATGCTGTAAAGATTAATCATTATTTCAGTCTAGTCTACGCTTTGGCAAACGAACTCATTTGCTCACTTTCGACTTTTGCTTGTCTTTCTTTGGTTAACTAAATAACTTGGGGTTATATAGTCAAGCCTCTCGGGCAATTAGTATTGGTTAGCTCAACGTATCACTACGCTTACACACCCAACCTATCAACGTTGTAGTCTTCAACGGCCCTTTAGGGGGATTAAATCCCCAGTGAGATCTCATCTTGAGGCAAGTTTCCCGCTTAGATGCTTTCAGCGGTTATCTCTTCCGAACATAGCTACCCGGCAATGCCACTGGCGTGACAACCGGAACACCAGAGGTTCGTCCACTCCGGTCCTCTCGTACTAGGAGCAGCCCCTCTCAAATCTCAAACGTCCACGGCAGATAGGGACCGAACTGTCTCACGACGTTCTAAACCCAGCTCGCGTACCACTTTAAATGGCGAACAGCCATACCCTTGGGACCGGCTTCAGCCCCAGGATGTGATGAGCCGACATCGAGGTGCCAAACACCGCCGTCGATATGAACTCTTGGGCGGTATCAGCCTGTTATCCCCGGAGTACCTTTTATCCGTTGAGCGATGGCCCTTCCATACAGAACCACCGGATCACTAAGACCTACTTTCGTACCTGCTCGACTTGTCTGTCTCGCAGTCAAGCGCGCTTTTGCCTTTATACTCTTAGCGTGATTTCCGACCACGCCGAGCGCACCTTCGTACTCCTCCGTTACTCTTTAGGAGGAGACCGCCCCAGTCAAACTGCCCACCATACACTGTCCTCAACCCGGATAACGGGTCAGAGTTAGAACCTCAAACATGTCAGGGTGGTATTTCAAGGTTGGCTCCATTAGAACTAGCGTCCTAACTTCAAAGCCTCCCACCTATCCTACACAAACAGGTTCAAAGTCCAGTGCAAAGCTACAGTAAAGGTTCACGGGGTCTTTCCGTCTAGCCGCGGATACACTGCATCTTCACAGCGATTTCAATTTCACTGAGTCTCGGGTGGAGACAGCGCCGCCATCATTACGCCATTCGTGCAGGTCGGAACTTACCCGACAAGGAATTTCGCTACCTTAGGACCGTTATAGTTACGGCCGCCGTTTACCGGGGCTTCGATCAAGAGCTTCGCCTAAGCTAACCCCATCAATTAACCTTCCGGCACCGGGCAGGCGTCACACCCTATACGTCCACTTTCGTGTTTGCAGAGTGCTGTGTTTTTAATAAACAGTTGCAGCGGCCTGGTATCTTCGACTGGCTTCAGCTCCATTCGCGAGGAACTTCACTTACCACCAGCGCACCTTCTCCCGAAGTTACGGTGCCATTTTGCCTAGTTCCTTCACCCGAGTTCTCTCAAGCGCCTTGGTATTCTCTACCTGACCACCTGTGTCGGTTTGGGGTACGGTTCCTAATAACATAAGTTTAGAAGCTTTTCTTGGAAGCATGGCATCAATCACTTTCCATTTAAGATAAATGAATCGTCATCAGTTCTCAGTAATAATCTCCCGGATTTGCCTAAGAGATCTACCTACAGCCTTTCAAGTGGACAACCAACGCCACTCTGATTTAGCCTACTCCGTCCCTCCATCACTGTTATTAGAAGTATAGGAATATTAACCTATTTCCCATCGACTACGCTTTTCAGCCTCGCCTTAGGGGCCGACTAACCCTGCTTCGATTAACGTATCGCAGGAAACCTTGGTCTTTCGGCGTGGATGTTTTTCACACCCATTGTCGTTACTCATGTCAGCATTCGCACTTGTGATACCTCCAGCCAACTTCTCAATTGACCTTCACAGGCGTACACAACGCTCCTCTACCGCTCACGTAAAACGTGAACCCGTAGCTTCGGTATTTGGTTTGAGCCCCGTTACATCTTCCGCGCAGGCCGACTCGACTAGTGAGCTATTACGCTTTCTTTAAAGGATGGCTGCTTCTAAGCCAACCTCCTAGCTGTCTATGCCTTCCCACATCGTTTCCCACTTAACCAAAATTTTGGGACCTTAGCTGACGGTCTGGGTTGTTTCCCTTTTCACGACGGACGTTAGCACCCGCCGTGTGTCTCCCATGCTAGAACTTTCTGGTATTCGGAGTTTGCATCGGGTTGGTAAGTCGGGATGACCCCCTAGCCGAAACAGTGCTCTACCCCCAGAAGTTATACATGAGGCGCTACCTAAATAGCTTTCGAGGAGAACCAGCTATCTCCAAGCTTGATTAGCCTTTCACTCCGATCCACAGGTCATCCGCTAACTTTTCAACGGTAGTCGGTTCGGTCCTCCAGTCAGTGTTACCTAACCTTCAACCTGCCCATGGATAGATCGCTTGGTTTCGGGTCTATACACAGCAACTAGGCGCCCTATTAAGACTCGCTTTCGCTACGCCTCCCCTATTCGGTTAAGCTTGCTACTGTATATAAGTCGCTGACCCATTATACAAAAGGTACGCAGTCACGGAACAAGTCCGCTCCCACTGCTTGTACGCATACGGTTTCAGGTTCTATTTCACTCCCCTACTCGGGGTTCTTTTCGCCTTTCCCTCACGGTACTGGTTCACTATCGGTCAGTCAGTAGTATTTAGCCTTGGAGGATGGTCCCCCCGTCTTCAGTCAAGGTTTCTCGTGCCCCGACCTACTTTTTGTGTACTTAGATCCACATGCGTATTTTCGTGTACGGGATTATCACCCTCTATGATTGGCTTTCCCATGACCATTCCACTAATACATATGCTTCTGAACACTGGCTGCACCCCGTTCGCTCGCCACTACTTGGGGTATCTCGGTTGATTTCTTTTCCTCAGGGTACTTAGATGTTTCAGTTCCCCTGGTTCGCTTCTCAGTACCTATGTATTCAGTACTGGATAACTGAGGTTCTCTCAGTTGGGTTTCCCCATTCAGACATTTACGGATCAATGCTTTGTACCCAGCTCCCCGTAACTTTTCGCAGGTATCACGTCTTTCATCGCCTCTGACTGCCAAGGCATCCACCGTATGCGCTTATTCACTTGACTATATAACCCTAAATTATCTAGTAATCTAAAGCTACACAACCAAAGAATCGACATTTGTTTCGCCGAAAATTTGCGCTTGAGTTCGCAATATTTTCACCTCAGCATTAGTAATTAGACCAGTAATTACTAATTAATCTTTACTTCTTTGCATATCTAATTTGTTAAAGAACAGTCTAACTTTAAAAGTTAGAAGGTAATTCTCTTTGCTTAAAAGAATTAGCTTCTAGCTTCTTTTGATTATTATCTGGTGGAGCCAAGGAGGATCGAACTCCTGACCTCCTGCGTGCAAGGCAGGCGCTCTCCCAGCTGAGCTATGGCCCCATTTAATTGGTGGGTCTGGTAGGACTTGAACCTACGACCCCACGCTTATCAAGCGTGTGCTCTAACCAGCTGAGCTACAGACCCTAATCTGTTAACTTTTTAGGCATCCGCCCAATTCGTTCTTTGCAATTATAAATCAAGTAATTCGTGTGGGTACTTGTAGTACCAGCTTTCGTTTAAGGAGGTGATCCAGCCGCAGGTTCCCCTACGGCTACCTTGTTACGACTTCACCCCAGTCATGAATCACTCCGTGGTAACCGGCCTCACGAGGTTAGCCTAGCTACTTCTGGAGCAACCCACTCCCATGGTGTGACGGGCGGTGTGTACAAGGCCCGGGAACGTATTCACCGCGACATTCTGATTCGCGATTACTAGCGATTCCGACTTCATGAAGTCGAGTTGCAGACTTCAATCCGGACTACGATTGGTTTTCTGAGATTAGCTCCGCTTCACAGCTTGGCAACCCTCTGTACCAACCATTGTAGCACGTGTGTAGCCCTGGCCGTAAGGGCCATGATGACTTGACGTCATCCCCACCTTCCTCCGGTTTGTCACCGGCAGTCTCCTTAAAGTGCCCACCTTTACGTGCTGGTAACTAAGGATAAGGGTTGCGCTCGTTACGGGACTTAACCCAACATCTCACGACACGAGCTGACGACAGCCATGCAGCACCTGTGTTCCGATTCCCGAAGGCACTCCCACATCTCTGTAGGATTCCGGACATGTCAAGGCCAGGTAAGGTTCTTCGCGTTGCGTCGAATTAAACCACATGCTCCACCGCTTGTGCGGGCCCCCGTCAATTCATTTGAGTTTTAATCTTGCGACCGTACTCCCCAGGCGGTCAACTTATTGCGTTAGCTGCGCCACTAAAACCTCAAGGGTCCCAACGGCTAGTTGACATCGTTTACAGCGTGGACTACCAGGGTATCTAATCCTGTTTGCTCCCCACGCTTTCGCACCTCAGTGTCAGTATCAGTCCAGTTAGTCGCCTTCGCCACTGGTGTTCCTTCCTATATCTACGCATTTCACCGCTACACAGGAAATTCCACTAACCTCTACTGTACTCTAGTCAGTCAGTTTTGGATGCAGTTCCCAGGTTGAGCCCGGGGATTTCACATCCAACTTGACAAACCACCTACGCGCGCTTTACGCCCAGTTATTCCGATTAACGCTTGCACCCTTCGTATTACCGCGGCTGCTGGCACGAAGTTAGCCGGTGCTTATTCTGTTGGTAACGTCAAAGGTGAGTCGTTACTTCACCCCTTCCTCCCAACTTAAAGTGCTTTACAATCCGAAGACCTTCTTCACACACGCGGCATGGCTGGATCAGGGTTTCCCCCATTGTCCAATATTCCCCACTGCTGCCTCCCGTAGGAGTCTGGGCCGTGTCTCAGTCCCAGTGTGGCTGATCATCCTCTCAGACCAGCTACAGATCGTCGCCTTGGTGGGCCTTTACCCCACCAACTAGCTAATCTGATCTAGGCTCATCCAATAGCGGTACAATAAAGCACCTTTCCCCCGTAGGGCGTATGCGGTATTAGCGCGAGTTTCCCCGCGTTGTCCCCCACTACTGGGCAGATTCCTAGACTTTACTCACCCGTCCGCCGCTCGTCAGCATCCCGAAAGACCTGTTACCGCCCGACTTGCATGTGTTAGGCCTGCCGCCAGCGTTCAATCTGAGCCATGATCAAACTCTTCAGTTTAAAATCTTTTGAACCATAAGGTTCTAAAACGGCTCAGTAATCTAAAAACTCAATCTATGACGAGTTGTTTATATTACTGATATTTCTTACCAGTACTACAAACACCCACACGATTTACTTGATTTATATTGTTAAAGAACAGTGATAGTTTGGTAACCAACTTTTTGCTTACTGCCTATCGAGGACGCGCATTATACGCGATCAACAAAACCCGTCAACTACTTTTTTTGTTTATTTTTAATCTACCCTTTTAACACGCTGCAAACACTAACTTATTTTCTTTGATTAAATAAATTTTAATGCCTTGTTCTAAATACTATCTATATAAGCATCGGAAGTTAAACAATCTATTTAAGAATATTTAATTGTAAAGAATAGCTATTGTTATATAGCCATATATATTATGGTTATAAACGTGTATTATTTCTTTTATCTTTTAAACTTTCACTATTTATTGATAAATAAATGAAGATTATTATTCTTGGAGCTGGCCAAGTAGGCGGCACACTTGCTGAACACTTAGCCAGTGAAGCAAATGATATTACTGTAGTAGATCTAGATACTGAGCGCTTACGTGATTTAGGCGATCGTTTAGATATTCGTACAATTAAAGGTATGGCTTCATTTCCAACGGTATTACGACAAGCGGGTGCAGACGATGCTGATTTATTGGTAGCCGTTACTAATTCTGATGAAGTTAATATGACTGCCTGTCAGGTTGCTTATACACTATTTCACACCCCTACTCGTATTGCACGTATTCGCAATTCTGCTTATTTAAGTAGGGATGAGTTATTTGCTGATGAAGCTATTCCTGTTGATGTAATTATTAGCCCTGAACAGTTGGTGACTAATTATATTAAACGACTTATTGAATACCCTGGTGCATTCCAAGTTATTGACTTCGCAGAAGGGAAAGCACAGTTAGTAGCGGTTAAGGCTTATTATGGTGGTAACTTAATTGGTCAACAGATACAGCAGATTAAAACCCTTTTACCTAATATTGATGCTCGTATAGTAGCTATTTATAGACATGATCATCCTATTCTACCTAATGGAGAAACAATTATTGAGGTAGATGATATTGTCTTTTTTATTACTGCTAAAAATAATGTACGTTCTATTATTAATTTGTTAAGACGTGCCGAATCTGCCAATAGACGAATTGTAATTGCGGGGGGTGGGAATATTGGTGAACGGCTAGCTGAAGCAATAGAAACACGTTATCAGGTAAAAATTATTGAACACAATACTGTTCGTTGTAGGGAGCTCTCTGAAAAGCTAGATACCAGTATTGTGTTACAAGGTAGTGCTTCTGATAAAGAACTATTAGTTGAAGAAAACATAGCAGAAGCAGATGTATTTTTAGCATTAACGAATGATGATGAGGCCAATATTATGTCTTCATTATTAGCTAAGCAGTTAGGTGCTAAAAAGGTGATGACTATTGTTAATAACCCTGCTTATGTAAAACTTATTCAAGCAAATACTATTGATATTGCTATCAGCCCACAAAATATTACTATTGGTAGTTTATTAACTCATGTTAGACGCGGTGATATGGTAAGTGTACACTCGTTACATCAGGGGGTTGCTGAGGCTATTGAAGCTATCGCTCATGGTGATGAAAAATCAAGTAAAGTAGTAGGTAGAACTGTTGAACGTGTAGGATTACCGCCAGGAACAACTATTGGTGCAATTGTACGTGGTGATGAGGTAATTATTGCACATGATGATACGTTGATCCAATCAGAGGATCATATTATTTTATTTGTAGTAGATAAAAAATATATTCGTGATGTCGAGCGCTTATTTGAGGTAAGTATTGGCTTTTTTTAAATAGCTAAAAACTGTTTCTTTATAGTGCTACTACAAATTTTATTAAAGTACTTTTTTGTATCACCAATACCATTTAAGGCTTGTTCTATCCAATCACGCTTTACCTCTCCCTCACTTAGTAGATATTCTTCAATGATTATATCCTGAGGAATATCTAACAAAGTTAATAATGCTGCAATAACAATGCCTGTTCTATCTTTACCTGAAGTACAATGAATAAATATAGGAAAGTCTATTTAACTATTTTGAAAACACATCATCACTTCATTTAACCAACGTCGAACCTTATTATCCGATGTCTTATAAACCTCCAATTGATTATCTGTTGCTATTTGTAGCATTTTAATATTAGAAAAATATGGATCTTGCCCTTTTCTCAAATTAATAATTGTTTTTGGGGTTTCGATTTGATCAAGATTTTCAAGGTAAGTGATTTTACCACCTCTATATAAGCACTTCCTCCTCATTAACTCCTGCTCTGCTAATAAATTAACAAACTCTCCCACATCTCTAAAATTAACCACAGATATTTTCCATTTTTTAAATCATCCCCCATTCAGCCATGGAAAAAGGTTCTCCCTCACCAATAATTAAGTGATCTAATACTTTAATATCTACATAAGATAAAGCATTTATTAATTCTTTAGTTAACAGTTTGTCATTATTACTTGGTTCAGTAATGCCTGATGGATGGTTATGAGTAAAGATAACAGCGGCAGCATTAAAATGCAGACACCTTTTAATTATCTGTCTAGGATAAACAGTTGACTCATTGATGCTGCCATAAAATAGATTTTCATAGGCTATTACTCGATATTTACTATCCAAAAATAAACAACCAAACACCTCATGAGGTTCATCGCGTAATTGTGCACATAAAAAATCCCTAACCACTTGAGGGTTGTCCATTACCGTACCCTTTTGTAGCTTTTCTGCTAGGTGACGTTTACCCATTTCAATAACAGCTTGTAGTTGAGTAAATTTCGCTACACCTAAACCAAGGTGAGAACTAAAGGATTTTAAATCTGCTTCCAATAATGCACGCAAGCTACCAAACTCTGAAAGCAGTTGCCTCGCCAAATCTACAGCACTTTTCCCTGTCACTCCTGTTCTTAAAAATATAGCTAGCAGCTCTGCATCTGTTAAATAACTAGCACCTTGTGCTAGTAGTTTTTCTCTAGGTCTTTCTGTTGCTGGCCAATTTTTAATACTCATCTTTATGTCCTTACGGTGTTTTTGTTGTAATGGTTATAGTAAAATATTTTAATTGGATAATAATCCTTATTTACGCTAATTTTACATTAATAAATTTATTAACATTACTTTTCCTTATTTGAGAGTCCTATGACTACTGTTCGTACACGTATTGCACCATCTCCAACAGGTGATCCTCATGTAGGCACCGCTTATATTGCTCTTTTTAATCTTTGTTTTGCTCGTCAACATGGCGGGGAGTTCATTTTACGTATTGAAGATACTGATCAAGTACGCTCAACTCGTGAATCTGAACAACAAATTTTTGATGCATTACGTTGGTTAGGTATCGAATGGAATGAAGGCCCAGATATTGGAGGCCCATACGGCCCATATAGACAAAGTGAACGTGGAGATATTTATAAAAAGTATGCAACTGAACTTGTAGAAAAAGGTCATGCTTTTCATTGTTTTTGTACTGCCGAACGTTTAGAACAAGTTCGTAATGAGCAAATGGCAAATAAAGAAACACCTCGCTATGATGGTCATTGTATGCACCTCAGCTCAGATGAGGTAAACAACCGCTTGTCTGCTAATGAGCCAAATGTTATTCGTATGAAAGTTCCTAGCGATGGAATATGTGTAGTTAACGACATGCTCCGTGGTGAAGTAGAGATACCATGGGATCGTATGGATATGCAAGTATTGATGAAAACAGATGGTTTACCTACTTATTTCTTAGCTAATGTAGTAGATGATCATTTAATGGGCATTACTCACGTGCTACGTGGTGAAGAATGGTTACCTTCTGCACCAAAACTAATTAAGCTTTATGAGTATTTTGGCTGGGAGCAACCTGAACTTTGCTATATGCCATTATTACGTAATCCAGATAAAAGTAAGTTATCAAAACGTAAAAATCCTACCTCTATTAATTTCTATGAGCGTATGGGTTTTCTACCAGAAGCCATGTTGAATTATTTAGGTCGTATGGGCTGGTCTATGCCTGATGAACGTGAAAAATTTACTTTAACTGAAATGATTGAAAGTTTTGATATCAAGCGCGTTTCATTAGGTGGTCCTATTTTTGATATCGAAAAACTTTCTTGGTTAAATGGACAATGGATTCGTGATCTATCTGTTGAAGAATTTGCTAGCAAAGTTCAAACTTGGGGATTTAATAAAGACTACTTCACTAAAATTATCCCTCTATTACAAGATAGAGTTGAAACATTTAGCGAAATTGTTCCTTTAGCTGACTTTTTATTTATGGGAGGAGTTCCTATAGACACTACTCTTTTTGAAAATAAAAAGCTTTCTCCTGAACAAGTTCGCCAAGCAATGCAACTACTTTTGTGGAAATTAGAAGCTTTAAGGCATTGGGAAAAAGATCAAATTACGCTATGTGTACAAGGTATTGCCGACTTCTTTGAAGTTAAATTCAGAGATATTATGCCTATGGTATTTGTGGCTATCACTGGTAAAACTAGTTCACTGCCGGTACTTGATGCAATGGAAATTTTAGGCCCAGACCTATCTCGCTACCGCTTTCGTCAAGCACTTGAAGCTTTGGGTGGAGCATCCAAGAAAGAAGTTAAAGCATGGGAAAAACTATTACCCTCTATTGCAGGTTAAATTTTATTTAAGGGGCTTTATAGCCCCTTTTTAATTATTACTCTAAATACTTCGCTGATAGTTTTTTATACTCTTGCTCACCAATGATTTCTATTATTTTATTAACAAAAGGTTGGGGTAAATTTGATTGATATTTATTGGGTTCTATCACCAATAAGTGCAAATAACTATCTAAATTATGATATTTCTTATGCAACATGCTGTCTAACTCATTCCAAAAAGCGGCTCCCTTTACATAAAATAAGCTATAGTAATTCCAACTTCCTGTTTGCCAGAATTTTTTATCTATTTGATACATACCTAATGCATTCTTAGGATTGTTTATTTCCAGCCTAAACCAACGATCTAAAGTAGTTGTATTTAGTCTACCTACAGTTAAAGCTTTATAAGCATAATAATCTGCTAGACTCTCACATGCCCACCTTGAAAATGACTCACATGGAACTAATAAATGCACATATTCATGTAGCATTGTTTTATGAAAACGAACTTCCCAATCCTCAGCAAGTTGATAGCCATAAGTATAGTAATTAATTAATGCCACATGATCTTGGGCAACACCACCTGCATCTTCCATGATTCTATCATTTCGTTCTAACATCACTATAGATATAGGTTTTTTAATATAATTACCCAATTGTGAGGTAAAAACTTTATTTAAATATCTAAGATTAGCTTCAACCTTAACCATTAACATTCGTTTATTAATAGCTTCAGCACTTTTATCCGAAAATATCTCAAACTGTTTATTAGCTACAGTGACTTGAGTAGGTGCTCGCCCCCAAACCCAAAATAAAAAGGGCTCTTCTTTTGAGGGCAATGGTTTACAACCATGTTCATCTACACAGACTAACTCCTTTGCAGCCCCGATAATTCTTGGAAAGTTTTTACTCTCAGAAAGAGTCCACTGCCCATTATTTAAATAATAATCTTCTAAAGACCTAGCACCAACCCCTGTAACAGACTGCCTTTTAACATCTATAACCCAATAAATTAACTCACAATTAGCTGGTTGACCATAACTAATCTTAGTATTGTCATTTGCACAATATACATCTCTTGCAGGCCGTTTATCTCCATAATAATATCTTGATTCTTCTAATATAAAATTATTTAATGGCTTTGTATTTACTTCGACTCTAACTCTTAAAGATGGGTAAAACTCTTTTTTTAACTGGTAAATAATTTGATAGTCTTCTGCCTGAGAAATTAAACAAATAACTAAACCTATTATTATTAAAAAAATCCTATTTCTCATAAATATTTAATCTAAACTAACGTAGATAGTGTTGTACTAATTGATCAAAGATATCTTTACCTATAATAGGTTCTACTTTATCAATAAACACTTTAGGTAACTCTATATTATCGTTTGTTCCAGCCAAGTAAGGAATAAATTCATCTAAAGAAGTATTATGTTGTAATAGGTGCTGGTCTATTTCACTCCAGAATGCAGATCCTTTTATATACAAAACACTATAATAACTAACAGCACCTTTTAACAATTTTTGATTTGCCTCATATAAACCTGTGGAGAAAGAAGGATGTGCTGAAGCAATTTTTTGCCAACGCTCTAACGAATTAGTATTAAACTCTCCTAATGTTACAGCCTTATTCGCATAATATTCCGCAATACTCTCCTCAATCCAAGTAGCATATCGATAACGGGAAGCCACATGCACATACTCATGCAAAGAGGTATGTAATAATATAGTTTCTGTATTTTTTACAAGCTGGTTATTCTCAACATAATAATTTGCTAAAAATGAATGATAGCCTGCTAATCCACCAGAAACTTTCGCATTAGCATTCCGAGCCAACCAAATAATATTAATTGGATAATCATTATCAGTATGAAATACTTTAGCAATATACTCATACCTAGGTTCTAACCATTTCACTAACTTTTGTTTATCTAATAAAGTATCCCCTTGTCTATCTGTAAAAAGATTAACAGTTAAAGAAGGTAATTTTACAGTTGTAGGTTGCTTGCCCCAAATAAAAAATAAAGGTAACCCATCAGCAGGTATAGGCTGACACGTTTTATCGTTAACACATACTAATGTTTTGGAAATATTATGAAAACGTGGAAAGTTATAAGCTTCTGTAATTAACCATTGACCATTATTCAAATAATAATCATCTTGTCCTGCACCATTAATTCCTTCCATAGGTTGACGCTTAAGATCTATAAACCAATATATTAAACTACAACGCTGTGCTCTATTATATTCCACTAAACTATTATTATCGGCACAATAGACTTGCTTTCTGGGTTGAGGTACTTTTGAAAGTGATGTTTTAGAGTTTGTTAATATAAAAGTCCCTAAATGCTTAGTTACTACATCAACTTTTACTTTTAGTGAAGTATCATAGTAATTACTAATACGATAGACAACAGGATAACCTTCCGTTGAAGCCACAGAAGGTAAGCAAAATACTATTAATAGTATTAATAATATTGTTTTCTTCATAATATCCCATTAATAAATAAAGCGACCCTTTGGTCGCTTTATAATACACATCTTACTGTTTATAACTTTTTAAGAAAATTTCTATGCGTTTAATAGCATATTCTAAATCATCCACTCTAGGTAATGTCACAATTCTAAAATGGTCTGGATGTATCCAATTAAATGCTGTACCTTGCACAACTAAAATTTTCTCTTGTAATAATAAATCTAATACAAATTTTTCATCATTACGAATTGGATAAACTTTAGGGTCTAATTTAGGAAAAGCATAAAGCGCACCCATAGGTTTGACACAGCTAACTCCTGGAATAGCATTTAACATTTCCCATGTTTTATTACGTTGTTCGTATAAACGTCCACCGGGTTTTACTAGATCATTAATCGTCTGATAACCGCCTAATGCCGTTTGAATTGCTCCTTGTGCTGGCACATTAGCACATAAACGCATATTCGACAGCATATCTATGCCCTCAATATAGCCTTTTGCTAAATGCTTTGCCCCTGAAATCACCAACCAACCTGACCTAAAACCTGCACTTCGATAAACTTTTGACAAACCACCAAAAGTAACAAAAACCACATCTGAAGCTAAAGAAGCAATAATAGTGTGCTGAGCATCATCATAAAGAATCTTATCGTAAATCTCATCAGAGAAAATAATTAGATTATGTTGGCGAGCAACTTCAATGATATCTAATAATAACTCCTTAGAGTAAACAGCACCTGTTGGATTATTAGGGTTAATTAATAAAATCGCTTTAGTGTTTTCAGTAATTTTTGATTTAATATCATTAATATCAGGAAACCAATTCGCTTGCTCATCACATAGGTAATGAACCGCTCTACCACCAGCCAATGTAGTTGCTGCTGTCCACAATGGATAATCAGGTGCAGGAATCAGCACTTCATCACCATTATTTAACAATGCCTGCAAAGACATCACAATTAGTTCAGAAACCCCATTACCTATATAGATATCATCAACACTCACACCTTCTACTAGATTTTGTTGATAATATTGCATTACCGCCTTACGAGCGCTGAATAATCCTTTAGAATCACAATAACCTTGGGCCGCTGGAAGATTTTTGATCATATCTTGCAGCATTTCGGCAGGTGCTTCAAAGCCAAAAGGGGCAGGGTTACCGATATTTAATTTTAAAATACGTTGACCTTCTTCTTCTAGGCGTTTAGCGTGATCTAAAACTGGTCCACGAATGTCATAGCAAACATTAGCCAGTTTGTTGGATTTTTCAAAGCTCATTGGATTATCTCTTAGATAACATTTAATATTAAAATTAACTCTACCTTTTTATAGTAGAAAACCGTTATATCATACGACTAGATAACACAATAGAAAAGTATTCTTTACTTTTTTCCTTGTTTATAGCGTATAATTTATGTTTTCCTTTTTAATGACCACCATTTAATTAGTATAAGAAGTTATGACTCCTCTTGAACGTTACCAAGCTGATTTAAAGCGTCCTGACTTTGCTAAAGACTCAGCTCAAGAAAATGCAGTAAACCATTTACAAAGACTTTTTGATGATTTAGTTGCAGCACACAACAAAAGTACCAGCCTAGTTAGCAAACTCTTCCATAAGCGCAAGCCTATTAAAGGGCTTTATTTTTGGGGTGGCGTAGGGCGTGGAAAAACCTATTTAATGGATATTTTCTATGATACCTTACCTTTTCCAGAAAAAATGCGTACCCACTTTCATCGCTTTATGAAACGTGTACATGAAGATTTAACACAACTAAAAGGACATAAAAATCCGCTTACACTAATTGCAGAACGGATATCAAAAGAGACCCGCGTTATCTGTTTTGATGAGTTTTTCGTATCAGATATTGCAGATGCAATGATACTAGGTACATTATTTGAAGAAATTTTTAAGCGTGGTGTTTCACTGGTAGCTACTTCAAATATCATTCCAGATGGTCTCTATAAAGATGGTTTACAGCGTGCTCGCTTCTTACCTGCTATAGCACTATTAAAAGAAAATACTGAAGTAATTAATGTTGATAGTGGCATAGACTATCGGTTACGTGTATTAGAGAAAGCTAATCTTTATTATTGCCCAAATGATGCTGAAGCAGAGAAACAATTAGAACATACCTTTGCTAATTTAATTCTTGATCCAGCAGATGCTAAAGAAAATATTGATCTAACTATTGAAAACCGCTTAATTCATGCCAAAAAGGCTTGCAGCACAGCGGTTTGGTTTGAGTTTAGAGATATCTGTGATGGCCCCCGTAGCCAAAACGACTATATAGATATTGCTAAAGCTTACAAAGCAGTACTTATTTCTAATGTTGAGCAATTAGATACTAATAAAGAAGATATAGCCACTCGCTTTATCTATTTAGTAGACGAATTTTATGATCGCAATGTTAAACTTATTTTATCTGCCGAAGTACCTTTAAAGGATCTTTATGTAGGTATTCGTTCTGAGTTTGCTTTCCAACGTACACTGAGTCGTTTGTTAGAAATGCAATCTCATGAATTCTTAACTAGACCACATAAAAACTAACATTACATACTACTGCGAGTGGCGAATTATCGCCACTACGCTTCTTGTAAAATCCAATCTCTTAATAACTCTGTCGTTAATTGTGGATACTCTAACGGTGGCAAATGTCCACATTTAGGAATCCTATGTAACTGTGCATTTGGTATGGCTTTTGCCATATTCACTGATTCCTCTGGAGGCGTTAACTTATCATCCTCACCAACAACAATTATCGTTGGTTGCTTTATTTTACTTAGGGTAGGAATAGAATCAGAACGATTTAGAATAGCTGTCTGCTGTTTTAAAAAGACCTCTTTACCCAATTCAGCAGCCATTTTCATTACCTCATCAGCAACAGGCGTATTTAGTTTATCTTTATGGATAAGGTTGGGTAGTAATCGAGGAGTCACCCCGATAAATCGTCCTTCCTCAGCAAGACGAAGTAGCCCCTTACGAGTTGCCGCTCTTTCAGGCTCATCTAAACGAGCCATCGTATCAAACAATGCTAAACGAGTAACGCGCTCTGGTGCTTGCCGCATAATTTCAAAAGCCACATAGCCACCCATTGACAAACCGGCCAAAAAGAACTGCTCTGGTGCTCTATCTAACACCCTCCTTGCCATTGCCTCAATGGAGTCATCTTGAGAAAAGTCAGCCACAAACGGCTGGCAGATATCCACTAAATTATTAACCTGATTTTGCCATAATCTTTCATTGCATAATAGGCCTGGTAACAATAGTAAACTTGGTAATTCTTTTTTATTCATATTCATAATATATTTCAAATACTAAATATCCATCACTACAAATCTATTCTTTATCTTTTGATAAACTCTTGTTTAAGGTTTTTATACCAAATATCATACCAACCCAAACCAATACAATATCCCAAAATGCTAAAACAAATGAAAATGGCGTTAAAAAGATCCCAATAAAAGGTATTCTGTAATAAATAAGCCTTCTAGCAATATCTCCTGCCAGCCCTGGAACCCTACAACTGACAGTACCACCGATCCCACTTAGATCACATCCCAAACTACTAGCCACTCCATAAGCTACAAAAGTACCTATAATAGGTGTAGCAAAAAAACATACAAATACTGTAATCCCCATACATAAAGTTATATCAACAATATCTAATATATTAGATGCCAATTTATAATTTAATTTATATTCATATTTTGAATGCTGATATACTTTTTGATTACTTCCCACTATTCTGACAATAAATATTATTAATAACCAACCAATAATAATATCCCAGAAATTAAAAATAAAAACAAATGGACCCGAATTATAATAAGCATAGTCAATTAATCTATACCAGTCTAACTTTCTACCCACAATACTAGCAATTTTCTGTCCCACAAAGGGCAAACTCAACAAACAGATAAAAACTATTAATCCTTTTGTTAACCAAGAGCTTAAACGCTTATAAAATGGAAGCATACTTATATATTCCCTCTGTAAACTTCTTTTTTTATAACAAAGAACACTTAATTATTTCTTAATAGTTCTGGCGGTAAAAAATCTTTATTTGGCTCATAGTTAGGATTTAAATAAGCCTCTAACTCCTGCAAATCTAATGGGCTTAAAGTACCCACCATTTCTTTTAAACTCAATATATCAATAATATAGGCATAACGTGCATTATTATAATTACGTACTGCATCATATAGTTGTCGCTGTGCATCTAATATATCAACAATATTACGTGTGCCAGATTGGAATCCTATCTGGGTAGCTTCCACAGCACTTTGGCTAGAAATTATAGTCTGCCGTAATGCCTGAATTTGCTCAATATCTGTATTAACTGCTCGATGATAATTACGGGTATTCTGCACAACTTTACGTCGTAAACTTTCTTGACTATGCTCAGACATCATCAATGTTGAACGCGCTTCTCTCACCTGCGACGAAGTCATCCCTCCAGAATAAAGGGGAACTTGTAACTGCACACCAACACTTGTTTGTTCAACATCTGAACCATAATGAGCTAGGCTAGTAGCTGAATTATTAAAATTAAAAGCATCATTATCCCCTCGTTGATACGAAGCCACAAAATCAACTGTAGGAGCATGACCTGCTTTACGCTGTCTTAATGTTTCTTCAGCAGCAGTCACACCATAAAACCCTGCTCTCAAACTCAGATTTTGTTCAACTGCTTTATCAACCCACGCTGTTGCATTATTAGGGATAGGAGGATTAATAGGTAAATTATGACGGATACCTTCAACGGCTTCATAATGACGATTAGTTAATGTTGTTAATGCTTGAAAAGCATCTTCAACATTTTTTTCTGACACAATTCTTTTAGCACGTGACATGTCGTAAGCAGCTTTTGCTTGTAAATAATCTGTTTTATCCGCCAACCCTAAATCAAAACGTGCACTAGCTTCATCTGCTTGACGTTTATATGCATTTTCTTCTGCTTTAGTGGCTGCCAAGTCATCTTGTGCTTGCAAAACATTAAAGTAGACTTGTGCTGTTTGTAAAATTAATTGTTGCTGTGTCACTGCAAAATCAAAATAAGCCTGCTCATTAGTAGCATGTGCAGCCTGTAATTGAAACCATCGATCCACACGAAAAATAGGTTGAGTTAAATTTACCCCATAAACATGTGAGTTACGTTTTATTGTGGTTGCAGGTTTATCCAATACTGTTCTTGTGTTTTCATAATTAGCATTAGCATTAATTTGTGGCAATAGTCCTGCTCGAGCCTGAGGAACCACTTCTTGTTTTGCTTTATATTGTGCTTTGGCTGCTGCCAAGTCAGAGTTGTTATTTACTGCATCATAATAAATCCTAACCAAACCTGTCTTTCTCAATGAAACACGTGCGCTGTTATTTTCTGCATTAGCATAGGTTGTTATCAATGCTATACACAAAATAATCAAACTTCGATGCAATAGTTTCATATCCTATATCTCAAATAATAATTAATTTTAAATTAGTACTTGTCTGATTCTATTTAAAAGACCGTAGTTTAATATATTCAGCAAAGTGTATAAAAATAATTATCACAACGTCTAAAACTGAATTTTTCTTATTACTGATTTATTAATATTAAACTGTTTGTATAGAAACTTAAAACTCCATTTAATTCATTTTTTCTTTCAAGAAGATAAAAAAATGCCCTGATAATTCAGGGCATTCTTTATAGTTTAACCTACTCTAGTGAGTAACTAATTACTGAGCTTGTTCAGTAGCAGTTTCTTGAGGAGGAATAACTTGTGCTTCTACAGTAGCGTCAACGCGACGGTTCATAGCACGACCTTCTTTAGAAGCGTTATCAGCAATAGGCTTGTCTTCACCATAACCAACTGCTTGTACACGGCTACCTTCAACACCATAAGTATCAACTAAAGCATTACGAACAGCATTAGCACGTTCTTCTGAAAGTTTTTGGTTATAAGCTTCTGCACCAACAGAGTCAGTATGACCTTCAACTACAGTAGTAGTTTGTGGGAACTGTTTCATAAAGTCAGCTACTTGTTTGATGTCGTCGTAGCTACCTTCACGGATAGTTGCTTTATCGAAATCGAATTTAACATCTAATTGTACACGTACAATTTCTGGCTCTGGAGTTGGCTCAACTACTACTGGCTCTGGAGCTGGTTCAACTTTCTTACCACCACCGAAATTAAAGCCAACAGCACCTGTTAACATGTATTCAGCTTGGTGATTACCTAAACCGTACATGCCATCAACACCTGCACGCGCATAGAAATTATCAGTGAAGTATAATTTTGCACCTACACCTAAGTTAAGGATAGTATCACGGTCACGACCAGAACGATCAGCATTGCTGATAGATTGGTGAGCAACACCAGTAGAAATGTATGGACGAACCCAATCACCTGGTTGTGCAAAGTGATAGTAAGCGTCTAAAGAAGTTAATGAACCTTTAATGTTTTTATTACCATATTCGTTATCACCACGAATATCGTGATATTCACCATAAGATAATGCTAAAGAAACGTCATCAGTTAAGAAGTAACCTAAGCTACCACCATAAAGCTGACCATTATCCATGTGACGAGCGCTGTCTGTGAAGTAACGTTTTACAAATGCTTCACCTTCTACAGCACCTTGACCTTGAGCAAAGGCACCAGTAGAAACTACTGCGATTAAAGAACCAGCAACAAGTGCTAAGCTATTTTTCATTTTCATTATTAAATCCCCAATAAATATGGAATATTATTAAAGTACATATAACCGACATAAATTTCGATGAGTAGATTTTAACAGAGTTCAAATTTAGGCTAGCCTCAACTATAGGTTCTGTCATCTAGCGTTCAGGAAACCCCCCCATTTCTTAGCCTTAAGTCTAAGAAAACAATGCTAAAAAATAGGAGTTATGATCATTTTCGCTGGCTTTTTTATGGTTTTTTTAAGGATATTTTAGAATGTAAAAAAACATTTCTAACGCTCCATTAACTAAACTATTTAATTAATGGCGACCTGAATGCCCAAAACCGCCTATACCACGTTCTGATTCAGTAAACTCATCCACAAATTCAAAAGCTGCTTGTACAACAGGAACTAGTACCAATTGAGCAATACGCTCTCCCACAGTAATAGTAAATGCTGTATTACCACGATTCCAACAGGAAACCATTAATTCACCTTGATAATCTGAATCAATTAATCCTACAAGATTGCCTAATACAATGCCATGTTTATGCCCTAAACCTGAACGAGGTAAAATCATCGCTGCTAATTCTGATGTGCCTATATGAATAGCCAGACCTGTTGGAATTAAAATTGTGTGGCCTGGTTCAAGCACACAATCCTCTTGTAACATAGCTCGTAGATCTAAACCAGCAGACCCAGTAGTTGCATAGGCAGGAACAGGAAAATCTGCACCTAATCGTTTATCTAAAATTTTAGTTTGTAACTTATACATTAACGTTTCTCTTGTAAAAAATAATCGGTAATCAGAGCCAGTAATTGTCTGGCAATTTTTGACTTGCTAGTTAAATCAAAACGGGTAGTTTTTAACTCCCGATCAATCACAGTAATCACATTATCATCACTATTAAAACCAATTGTAGGGTTAGCCACATCATTGGCTACAATTAAATTTAAATTTTTATCTTTTAATTTTTTTGAGGCATATTCTAATAAGTTTTCTGTTTCAGCTGCAAAACCTACACAGAAAGGTCTATCCTCTCTATTAGCTATTGTGGCTAAAATATCAGGATTACGTATTAACTCTAGTAGCACACCATGTTGATTAGATTGTTGTTTTTTTAGTTTTTGCTCTGCAACAACTTGTGGTCTAAAGTCGGCCACCGCGGCTACAGCAATAAAAATATCACAAGGTAAAATAGACTCACAGGCAGTAAGCATATCCCTAGCACTCACCACATCAATACGCTCAACCCTATCTGGTGTTGCTAGGTTAACTGGCCCACTCACCAAGATTACTTCAGCTCCTTGCTCTGCTGCTGCATCTGCTAAAGCAAAGCCCATTTTGCCTGAACTATGATTGGTGATATAACGCACAGGGTCTATATTTTCTTGAGTAGGCCCTGCGGTGATAACTACTTTTTTACCTGTTAATAATTTAGTTTCAAAACAATTGGCCACTAATTCAGCCAAATGATAAGGTTCTAACATTCTACCAGGTCCCACATCACCACATGCTTGTGAGCCAGTATCAGGACCAAACAGTAAGATATCTCTTGCGATTAATTTTTCAACATTATTCTGGGTCGCCACATCCCGCCACATAGCTTGATTCATGGCAGGAGCTAAAGCAATTTTGGCATCTGTTGCTAATATTAAAGTAGTTAATAAATCATCAGCCCTACCCTCAGCAATTCTTGCTAATAAATCAGCAGTAGCTGGAGCAATAAGCACTAAGTCAGCCCAACGCGCTAACTCAATATGCCCCATCGCTGCTTCAGCATGAGGGTCTAATAAATCAGTATGGACAGCATTTCCAGATAATGCTTGCAAAGTTAAGGGCGTAATAAACTCTTGCCCCGCTTTGGTCATAACGACACGAACATCAGCACCATATTCCTTTAGCTTACGAACTAACTCTGCACTTTTATAAGCAGCAATACCACCGCCCACGCCCAAAATAATACGTTTACTGTGTAATCGCTGCATTACTCACTCTCAATTTATAGGTTTTCACAGTTTGCTAATAGTCATATTAACCATTATTTGCTGCTTATTATACTGCAATTCAATATCTAGTGTTTATTTGTGTCACGGGCACTTTCTTATTTTATCTCTTAAGTTCCTCAATAAAACGTTGTAATAAAGTTGAAATTGGTCTTTCTTGAAGTGTTATTAAATACAAAGCTCTTATCAATTTTTTAGCTTGTGGAAGCTGTAAAACCTTAACTTTTTTAAGTGTGATTAAATCCTCTACAATACAGGCAGGTAATATTGCCACACCTGCACCACATGCTACCATTCTAGCAATCCCTTCATTACTTGCCATTATAAGCCGCTGTTTTGGTTTAACGTTTAATGTTTGCAACATATTTTCAGTCACTTTATAAGTTCCTGAGCCTTGCTCTCTTACTAACCACAATTGATTACTTAGTTCTTTTAAGGATAGATTCATATCAGGGGAAGTAATTATACTCAGCTCTTCTTGTTGCCAAACTTCTCTGTGAATTCGTTGATCATCAACCTCTCCCTCTACAATAGCTAAATCAATATCACAATTGATTAACGCCTGCCGCATCATCTCTGTATTGCCTACTTTTATATTTAACTCAATATTTGGATATTTTTGGTGAAAAGCTGTTACATAATTTGCTAACCAATAACTGGCTACTGTTGTACTAGCCCCAACTCTCAATTTCCCTTGTTTTAAACCAATACGCGCCTGTAAATCATCTATAGCTACTTTTTCTAAAGAAAAAATAGCACGCGCATGCTCGAATAATATTCGACCATCCTCTGTTAATTTTATTGTTCTGTTTTTTTTAACACCTGCCATATTACGCTCAATAAGCGATAAACCTAATTGCGTTTCTAATTCTCGTATCGCTTTTGACACCGCCGATTGACTAATAAAAAGCTTTTCCGCAGCTTTTGTAAAGCTTTGACTCTCAACTATTTGATAAAAAATACGAACCAAGTGTAAATTCAATTTCATAACTAAAATTCATGATTATTTGAAATTTATATATTTGATTCCATATTATTATTAGTAATAAGCTTATGTCAAATAGTTTTATAACTTTAAAAGTTAGGAGCATAAGATGTTACAACAGAGAAAAACTCTACCCATTTTCCAAAATATAGGGAATAGTAGTTTTTTGTTAGGTCTCATTCTTATTATTACTATAGCCTGTATTAGCCAATACTTATCTTCTTTATCTTGGGTAAAAACTACTGGCCTAAGTGCCTTAACTATAGCCATCTTATTAGGCATTGTGATTGGTAATACATTTTTTAACCATATTGCTACTCACACAGTTTCAGGTGTAGATTTTTCAAAAAATACTCTATTACGTTTTGGCATTATTTGTTATGGCTTTCGAATTACCTTCCAACAATTTAGTTCTGTTGGTTGGTCTGGTGTATTAATTGCCACCGTGATGTTAGCAAGTACTTTTATGTTAGCGATGTTGATAGGAATAAAGCTGCTTAAACTTGATAAACAAACAGCCATACTTATTGGAGCCGGTAGTTCTATTTGTGGTGCAGCAGCTGTGATGGCAGCAGAACCAATTGTTAAAGGACAAGCTCATAAGGTAGCAGTAGCAGTAGCAACCGTTGTTGTATTTGGCACTATAGCTATGTTTCTCTATCCTTTACTTTTTCCTTATTTAGGATTATCAGAACAAGCCTATGGTGTTTTTGCGGGATCTACCATTCATGAAGTAGCACAAGTTGTTGTTGCAGGGAAAAATATTAGTGAAGCAGCTGCTTCTGCAGCAGTTATTGAAAAAATGTTAAGAGTTATGTTGCTAGCCCCTTTTTTAATGATGCTCTCTATTACATTAGCTAAAAAGGGTGATAACACCAGCAAAGCTAAAATTAATATTCCATGGTTTGCTGTTCTATTTATTCTTGTAGCGCTGTTTAACTCTTTGGTAACTATTCCCAATTCAATACTTGACTTAATAAATAGTGCAGATACATTATTTTTAACAATGGCAATGGCCGCATTAGGTGTAAGAACACATCTAGGGGCAATCCGTCAGGCAGGTATTAAGCCTCTATTATTAGCAGGAAGCTTATTTATATTTTTAATAGTGGGTGGTTATACCATTAACTTAGGAATTCATCACTTATTTATTAATGGTTAATTTTAAGGCTATTTGATTTACAGCTGTTACTATACAATTTTAGACGAAGCGAATGGCTGAAAACAGTACAACTATTACGGCAAAGTCATTCAACGACATATAAAAATGTAGAGCAATAGCTATATCTTAGGAAGACGCTCATCAAATAGCCTATACAAACTAGAGTCTTTAGGCCAATTACGTAAAAAGCGAGTACGATCTTTAGCATAAGCTCGCTTAAAAGAATGAATACATTTATGTTGTTTAACTGCATCAAGGTCAATTAATGTCCACTGATTATTAACCCAAAACAAATTGGTTCCCTTTAAATCACCATGACTAATACGATGCTTAATAAGACTAACGAATAAGTTATCTAACGCTACTAATTCTGCTTCAGGTGGCCTACTATTTTCATAAGGCTTTAAATGGGTTAGTAAGTCTGGCCCTTCTAAATACTCCGTTACTAACCAAGCTCTACCACGCATCCAGCAATGACGCTCCTCTAATAAAGCCAGTGGTTTAGCTGTTGGAATGCCTAACATCATTAACCTAAAACTCTCTTGCCATGAGTGCCAACCACGTGTTGGTCGCCAGCAACGACTTAACTTATGCTTAAAGTTTTTAATGTTATAGCGTTTTAGTAAAATATGTTTACCATTAATAATGATATCAGCCACATTAGTAGTACCAAAGCCCTTAATAAAACGCCCTTGATCAATATAATAATCTGGCTCGGCTAACAGTGGCGCTAATATTTCTTCTTCTGTGCGAACTACACCATAAAAACCATTTGCTGTATTCTTCACACTAAATAATGTACAGTCTCGTCTGATTTTTTTCAGTATATTATCAACTCGCCACTTTCTAACTTTAATAATAGCTTGCTGTAAATCTGCTACTGATAAACTAATTGTTATATTTTGCGTTTGATAAAACTCAACAAACTCCTGTAAAAAATCATCTAGCTGAGGAGGCAACTGAGCAAAGAAAACAGCTAAATTAGCTATTACTTTATTAATAGATAATGCCTGTCCAGCTTTTTCTACAGAAATTCCATCACCATCAATCCAATATAAAATACCACTTTGCTCTAACAAGTTATCCAAATGTAAATCTTGCTGCCACAAACCCTTTAAATGAAGTTGTGCTATAGCTGCTAATGCCTGTTGTAAAACCTTTTTTTGCTGTTCATTAAGCAATGGCTGATTAATAAATAATTGCCATTGTTGGTCAAGCGTTTGACTATTCTCTAGGTACTCAAATAATAAATAGCCACCTTCTTCAGTTATTTGGTGAGCAAATAATTTAGGGGTATTGATTTGTTGCTGTGCTAATAAATTAACACCCTTTAATTCTCTTTGATAATGCTTATTTGCTTTACTACCGACAAATAACTTGGCTAATACTATTTTAGCTTGCCAATTAGCTTTTGCTACATAACGCTGATTAGGTAAAGTACGCAGTAAATTTTCTATTACTAAATCATTATCTTTATCTAATGTTATAGATAGCGGTAATTCAGGTGTACGACCTGCATTGGTAAGCTCAACCAGTTTCAAGCACGGTTCTCCTTACGTTGATTACGCTTGATGAGTCGATTTAACCAATCAGTCACTTCTGTAGAATCTTTTGGCTTATCAAGATAAGTATTAAGGAATAGACGATAATCATCCTCTAACCATTGATTTTTAGTTCGACGCGCCAATGTATCAATATCTTTTAATCGGTCACGTTTACCAAAATGTAATCGTCTGGTTTTTTCTAAATCAATAAGGCAACTATCAAAACCATCAATACTAGGTTTTAAAAAGATATGTTTAGGATAGAAACAACCATGTAACACTTTCTTATCATGTAACTTTTTTAATAATAAGCCACAAGCTTTAATAATCATCTGTTGCGTTTCTTTAGCCATCGTAAACCAATCTGGCAAATAGCTCTCTAAATCTTGCCAACCATCTAACGCGTGAGTCAGCAAAATGGCTTGTTTCTCATTAGCTAATGTTCTAGTGCCAAAAAAAGCCGCTGTTACCGCAGGAATACCTAATTGTTGATAGTATTCAATATTACGAAACTCTCTAGCAAAAGTAGGCTCACCAAAAGGTGCATATAATGAGCGCGTCAGATGATTAGATTGGCGTTTTAAAAAATAGCCCCTATCTCCTAGTTTCAGATAACTTACAGTACTCCAGCCGCCACGCTCACTATTAGGTTCATCCACAGTTTCTAATTGAAGATTCCATAGTGCTTCAAAAGAATCTAAGCCATTCTCGACTAATAATTGCTTATCTACGGAAGCAATAAAATCGCTCATTCTCTTCCCTCATAAAGTTTTACAATACGTCTAATGCGCTGTTTATCTTTATCTTTTAAACGATCACGCTCACGATATTGCAGATAAAAACGTAACCGCTGGGTACGAGTAAGCTGATATTTTGCTACTTTATCTAAACAAGCAAGGTCTTTGATACGGCGAAAACTAAACATGTAGCCATACCAAAAAGCACCTGTAGGACAATCAATAAAAAATAAATTTTGTTGGTCATCCACTAATAAATTACGCCATTTCAAATCATTATGGGCAAAATTATGATCATGCATTTTACGGGTAGCTTTAGCTAATTGCAGGCTAACATTATTTACCCATTTATAATCGTGTAGTCGAGCATCCTGCTGCTCCACCATTTGTGATAAATCTGTGGTATTAGGAATTTCTTTAGTTACCATAGCACCACGCATAAATAAGCCTTTACTACGCTCCAAACCTGAAGCAACCACTTCAGCAGTAGGGATGCCCCACTTTTTAAAACGTTGCATATTCTGCCATTCTCTTTTAATACGAGGCTTACCAAGAAATTTACGAATCCCTTTACCAGCGTCCCAATAACGCTTTACATAATAGCGAGTTCCCTCTATTTCCACACGTACTACTTCAGAAACACGATCCTTAGTAATACGTTCACCCTCTAGAGCAAATACAGCTTCCAGACTACCAAAACTATTGTTTAAATGTTGATACTCAGGATTTAACTTCCACTCAGCCATTAAATCGCCTCACCATACTTTTGCTTACGCTTATAAAGCTTTGCTGCTTTTTCCTCAAGCCACTGTAAAAGATCTTTTTCATCCCTGAAAATATCAGCTATAGGCTTTTGAAAATAAACTTTTAAAAAACGCAATAAATCTCGTTTAGTTAAACCAATCTCTAATACCGAAAAATAAAGTGCTGCCAAATCCTTATTGCGCCAGCGAGTTGGTAATTGACTATGTATTTGTGCACGATGTAAATCAATTACCGACAATTTAAACTGCTCTGCAGTCACTGCTGTGTCTGTATGTAATAAAAAATGGCAAATATAACAATCACGGTGATTTACGCCCGCACGATGCATTTTTCCTACCATTTCTGCAACACGATTAATCAGTGCCCATTTTAGCTTTACCTCAGGCGGCTGATTGATCCAATTTATACTAAAATCTTCTAGGCTAATCGTAGGCGCTAGCTCTTCAGTAATAATAAAAGAGTATTGTTTTGCTGGATTAGCTCCCTTTTCACCAAAAGCTACTGCTGTCATGGTATCAACTCCCACTGACTGCAACTTCTTAATAGCCTTTAATTCTTGACCCGCACCTAAAACAGGTAATTTTGCTGTAATAAGATTTTTAAAAATCTCAGACCAACCAATACCACGATGAATTTTGACAAAATATCCCTTACCCTGAACTTCTGTACGTAGTGTTTTACGTCCACTTAGTTCACGATAGACTTCTCCTTGCAAGCTTTCTACTTCAGTAAATGGATCTTTCCCTAACCACAAGCTTTTAAAGGGTTCAGATAACTCTAACTTCATTAACAGACTTCCAAAATAATATCCGCAGCACGTTCTGGCATACTATAAATATCAGCATCTTTTGCATAGGCTAAACCATTTTGTTGCCATTTAGCACGTGCTGACTTGTCATCTAGCATGGTTTGTAATGCTTGATTTAAATTACCTTGCTCAAAGGGACTTTCAATAACAATACCGCAATCTGCTTCTTTAATATAGTAGGCATATCCACAAACATCTGTTACTAATACAGGCAACCCAGCCACCATTGCTTCTAATAAAATAGTCCCTGTATTTTCATTATAAGCAGGATGAATAAGCACATCTGCTCCCAATAAAAAACGCGGAATATCATTACGACCTTTTAAAATAGTAACCTGCTCTGACAAACCTAACTTCTTAATCATTAATAAGAAATTGCGCGGTTCATCCTGACCAATAACAATAAACTTAGTACGTTTTCTTAACTCAGTAGGTAAACTAGCTAAGGCTTTCAAAGAACGATCAAGTCCTTTAGTTTTAAATCCTGAACCTATTTGTACTATTAATAGTTCATTATCTTTAATATTAAACTCTTGTCTAAACTGTGCCCGAATATCTGCCGCATTAGCAGGTGCTTTGCGATCTGTAGCTATACCAGGAGGTAATAAATGAAAACGCTCTGAGGGTGTTTGATAATGTTTTACAAATAGTGGTTGTTGTAATGCTGAAATCATTAATATATGAGTTTTAGACTTAACATCAAATACCGCCTTTTCATACTCATAGAAATGACGATAACGCCCTGTTTTTTTATAAAAGCCATGCCGTAAATTTTGTGCTTTATCTTCAAAACATGGGTCAGCGGCATAATAAACATCTAGATCTGGCATTTTATTAAAGCCAATTACTTTATCAACAGGTCGCTTAGCTAAATCTGCCTGCACCCAAGCTCTAAACTTTTCATTACGATTATGATTAAAAAAAGCTTTAACTGGCGCAATTAATACTTCAAATCCCTCTGGAATATCACCTTGCCAAATCATAGTATAAACACGAATACTATGGCCACGCCTCTGGCACTCCTGTGCAATACGCATAAAATCACGCTGCAACCCTCCAAAAGGAAAGTACTTATACAGGATAAAGGCTAATTGCATCACTCACTCCAAAAAACTTACTACTTTATACTAAGTAGTTTAATTCAGATACTTCTATTTGTCTGAATAAATCATAACATTGTTTTACAGCAAACAATAAATGACACTCTTCAAAAAACATAATAACACCATGATTTACAAGAAAATTACTTTCACAGTCAAAGTTACTAACCTGTCCAGTTATATTCTAGGTATAATAGGCAACTTTATTATAAAAGTTATTTGTCTTTTAGGCTTTTTTTATTAATATGACTAAGCGACAATAACACTTTATCTTGATATTAATGATTAGTTTGTAGGAGATCTTTAAAGATGCCAAGCCATCGTGAGTGCGCTAATGCTATCCGAGCCTTAAGTATGGATGCCGTTCAAAAAGCCAATAGTGGACACCCTGGTGCCCCTCTAGGAATGGCCGATATTGCAGAGGTTTTATGGCGTGGTTTTTTAAAGTACAATCCTCTAAATCCAGATTGGTTTAACCGTGACCGCTTTGTTCTGTCAAATGGTCATGGCTCGATGTTGCTTTACTCATTACTTCATTTATCAGGCTATAACCTTTCAATTAATGATTTAAAAAATTTCAGACAATTTAAATCACGTACTCCAGGCCATCCAGAATATGGCTATACGGTAGGCATAGAAACCACCACAGGCCCATTAGGTCAAGGTTTAGCTAATGCTGTAGGTATGGCTATTGCTGAAAAAGTCCTTGCAGCACAATTTAATAAGCCAGAATTCCCATTAGTTGACCACCACACCTATGTATTTTTAGGTGACGGTTGTCTTATGGAAGGTATTTCACATGAGGCAAGCTCATTAGCAGGTACTTTAGAACTTGGCAAATTAATCGCCTTCTATGATGACAATGGCATTTCTATTGACGGAGAGGTTGAAGGTTGGTTTACTGATGATACGGCTCTTCGCTTTGAGTCTTATGGCTGGCAAGTAATTCGTAATGTAGATGGACATGATGCTGAAGAAATTAAAATAGCTATTGAAACAGCTAAAGCAGAAACAACTAAACCTACACTTATTTGTTGTAAAACTATTATTGGCTTTGGCTCACCCAATAAACAAGGTAAAGAAAGCAGTCATGGTGCACCATTAGGCGCTGATGAAATATCAATCACTCGTGATGCATTAAATTGGCCACATGCACCCTTTGATATCCCCCATGATATCTATGCTGCTTGGGATCATAAACATGCAGGCACTGATGCAGAAAAAGCTTGGAATACATTATTCTTTGAATACAAAAAGCAATTCCCAGAATTAACTGCTGAGTTTGAACGCCGTGTATGGCGCGAGTTACCAGAAGACTTCTTAGAAAAAGCAGATCAATACATTGCTGAAATTGCTAACAAAGCAGAAACTATTGCGAGCCGTAAAGCCAGTCAAAATGCACTAAACGCCTATGGTCCTTTATTGCCTGAACTACTAGGCGGTTCTGCTGACTTAGCAGGCTCTAACCTTACTTTGTGGAAAGGCTGTAAAGGCATTGGCCCTGATGATGCCAGCGGTAACTATGTATTCTATGGTGTGCGTGAGTTTGGTATGAGTGCCATGATGAATGGTATTGCTCTACATGGTGGCTTTATCCCTTATGGCGCAACCTTCTTAATTTTCATGGAATATGCTCGTAATGCTGTACGTATGTCAGCACTTATGAAACAACGAGTGATTTATGTATTCACTCATGACTCTATTGGCTTAGGTGAAGATGGCCCTACTCACCAACCAATTGAGCAACTAGCTAGCTTACGTTTAACGCCCAACTTAGATACTTGGCGCCCATGTGATGCTGTTGAGTCAGCAGTTGCTTGGAAATTAGCTATTGCACGTGAAGATGGCCCTACTTCTTTAGTGTTCTCACGTCAAAACTTACAACATCAAATACGTACTAACGAACAAATCGCCAACATTGAAAAAGGTGGTTATATCCTTAAAGATTGCCAAGGTAAGCCAGATCTCATTTTAATCGCCACAGGTTCCGAAGTAGAACTAGCTACTCAAGCTTATGAAGAATTAACAGTACAGGGTAAAAAGGTACGTGTTGTTTCTATGCCATGTACTTCTGTATTTGATCGTCAAGAGATGGCCTATAAAGAAGCTGTATTACCTAGTGATGTTACAGCAAGAGTTGCTATAGAAGCTGCCCATGTAGATTTCTGGTATAAATATGTAGGTCTTAATGGTCGTGTTATTGGTATGACAACCTTTGGTGAGTCAGCTCCTGCCCCTACGTTATTTAAAGAATTCGGTTTTACCGTTGAAAACGTAGTAGCTATTGCTAACCAATTACTTTAATACTGTACTTAATAAAAAAGGTTAAACACTATGCATGTTTTAAAAATGGAAGATCTTGATTTAGCGGGTAAACGAGTACTTATTCGTGAAGATCTTAATGTTCCTGTTAAAAACGGCATCATTACGAGTGATGCTAGATTAGTAGCCTCATTACCAACCATTAAACAAGCATTAAAACAAGGTGCGGCTGTCATCGTATGCTCTCACTTAGGTCGACCAGAGGAAGGCGTATTCTCTGAAGAAAATAGCCTTGCCCCTGTTGCAAATTACTTAAGTATCGCTTTAAAGCAATCTGTGCCATTAATTAAAGACTATTTAGAGAACCCTATTACAATTGAACCTGGTAAAGTTGTTTTATTGGAAAATGTACGCTTTAACAAGGGTGAAAAGAAAGACAACGATGAGTTAGCACAAAAATATGCTAGCCTTTGTGATGTTTTTGTAATGGATGCATTTGGTACAGCTCACCGTGCACAGGCATCTACCCATGGCGTTGCAAAATTTGCTAAAGTTGCAGCAGCAGGGCCTTTATTAAGTGCTGAACTAGAGGCACTTGCTAAAGCATTATCTAATCCGGCAAAACCAATGGCTGCTATTGTGGCAGGTTCTAAAGTTTCTACTAAATTAGATGTACTCAATTCTTTAGCCAAGATTTGTGATCAATTAATTGTAGGTGGTGGTATCGCTAATACTTTCTTAGCTGCTGCTGGTTATCGTGTAGGCAAATCACTTTATGAACCTGAACTAATAGATACTGCAAAGCAAATAGCGCAACAAGTCAGTGTACCATTACCCTCTGATGTGGTGGTAGCAAAAGCCTTTGCTGCTGATGCAGAAGCAACTGTTAAAAACATTAATGATGTGGCTGATGATGATATGATTTTAGATATTGGCCCCAAAACAGCAGCACATTTTGCACAGCTATTAAATACTTGTAAAACTATCTTATGGAATGGCCCTGTCGGTGTATTTGAGTTTGATCAATTTGCCAAAGGTACAGAAACACTAGCCAAAGCAATTGCTACTGGTAATGCTTTCTCCATTGCAGGTGGTGGTGATACATTAGCTGCTATTGATAAATTTGGTGTAATAAGACAAATATCTTATATTTCAACAGGTGGCGGGGCTTTCTTGGAGTTTGTAGAAGGTAAAGTATTGCCAGCGGTAGCTGTCTTAGAACAACGAGCCAAGAACTTGTAATATACGAAAAGCGTATAGGTAATAGTACTGTTTTGTTATTTAATGGTAAAAAAGTAGTTTTATGATTAAAACTACTTCGACTTAACAAATGATCTCTATTAATGAATCATACTAATCGTTGAGAACAATAGATGAAAATTTTACAGTTAATCAGCTTAGTAATAAGTGTAATATTTTTACTTAGCTGTACCCATGATGAAACAGCATCTGTACCTGTTGGCATACCTAACTATCAATGGACCTGCGATACAGGGGCTATTGTTGAATGGAAAGCAGAAGATTTATCAGCCAACAAAATTCAATTACGTTTAGACAATGGTCAAAAACTTTATATTTTAAATAAAATATATACCACAGATATTGGCACACTTTACTCCAATGGCGAACTTGCCTTTAGAGTTAAAAATCAAACTGGCGTAATATTTTGGGCTACTAACGATGAAATAATTGGTCAAAACTGTATGTAAGGTAAGACCAATTACTAAATAATAGAATTCAAATGTAGGAGATACTTTAAAGATGGCATTAATTAGTATGAGACAAATGCTAGACCACGCAGCAGAATATGGCTATGGCATTCCTGCTTTTAATGTAAATAACCTTGAACAAATGCGTGCCATTATGGAAGCTGCAGACAAGACGGATTCTCCAGTAATTGTTCAAGCTTCAGCAGGTGCTAGGAAATATGCAGGTGCTCCTTTTTTACGTCACCTCATTTTAGCTGCTGTAGAAGAGTTTCCACATATTCCTGTCGTGATGCATCAAGACCATGGAACTAGCCCTGCTGTTTGCCAACGCTCCATCCAATTAGGCTTCTCATCCGTCATGATGGATGGCTCATTAGGTGAAGATGGCAAAACCCCAACAGACTATGATTACAATGTTCGCGTAACTCAACAAACTGTTTATATGGCTCACGCTTGTGGTGTTTCAGTGGAAGGTGAACTTGGTTGCTTAGGTAGCTTAGAAACAGGAATGGCTGGCGAAGAAGATGGTATTGGTGCTGAAGGTGTTTTAGACCATAGCCAATTACTCACAGATCCAGAAGAAGCAGCTCAATTTGTAAAAGCTACTGAAGTAGATGCTTTAGCTATTGCTATTGGTACAAGCCATGGTGCTTATAAATTCACTAAACCACCTACAGGTGATACTTTATCTATTGCACGAATTAAAGAAATTCATGCGCGCATCCCTGATACTCATTTAGTTATGCATGGTTCTAGTTCTGTACCACAAGAATGGTTGAAAGTGATTAATGAGTTTGGTGGAGAAATTCCTGAAACTTATGGTGTACCAGTCGAAGAAATTGTTGAAGGCATTAAATATGGTGTGCGCAAAGTTAACATTGATACAGACCTACGTTTAGCATCAACAGGAGCAATACGTCGTTTCTTAGCACAAAACCCTAGTGAGTTCGACCCACGTAAATATTTTGCCAAAACGATAGAAGCCATGCGTGATATTTGTATAGCTCGTTATGAAGCTTTTGGTTCAGCAGGAAATGGCTCAAAAATTAAACCTGTGTCTCTAGAAGTGATGGCTGAACGCTATGCAAAAGGTGATTTAAAGCCAAAGATTAATTAAAGCTTAATATGTACAGGGATCGTTTATAAAGTCTTAAACAATAAAAATACTCTGTGCTATAGTATAAGGTATGTCTAAATCCAGCCTCTAAGCTGGATTTAGCTTATTACGATCAAAAGGACGATATGACATGAAAAAGATTGTTGTTGTACTAGTTATTATTGCTGCAATAGTTGTAGCGCCCTTTATTACAGGGAAGTTAATAGAAAACCACTTTGAGAATAAAGTAGCGCTTATAAACAGTAAGCTAGAAAAAGTTTTTCACCAAAAAGACCTTATTAAACTAGAGTATCATGCTGGCTGGTTTAGTTCATCTGCTAAAACAACTATTGGCGATGTGGTAATGAACCATCATATTGTGCATGGCCCATACTGCACGTTTGGTGTTGCTCAAGTGGATAGCACATTTAATATACCAGAAAAAGCAGAAAAGGAATTAGCCACATTATTTGATGGTAAAAAACCTTATTCAATTACTACTAAATTAGGTTTCTCTGGTACTACTCATTTGAATATCCAATCACCCGCTTTTGGTGAAAAAGAATTGCCAAATAATCCTAAAGTAAAAATTGTTTGGCAAGGGCTAGAATTATCTTCTGATATCACCAAAAACACTGTAAGCTCTACTTTTTCAATGCCTAAATTTGTTTTCAAAGAGGGTAATGGTACTCTCTCAATTGAAAATATTAAGAGTCAAAGTAAAGGTGATCGCTTATTTGATAATGAGTTAAACTTTGTATTAGCTAAAAACTTCAAAATGGATAGCGATGCAAGCATTGGCAAAATCACCTTTGATCTTTTAAATGACAGCCAACCTGTAAATATTCAAATCAATAATATTACTAGTCAGATGAAAACTGACAGTAATAATTACACTGGTAACTTTGTAATTGAAAACGTTATAGCCAAAGCTGACCTTATTTCATTTTCTACTGATAATATCAGCATGAATAGTGTAGTTAACGATCCATTCTGGATTTTAAGAAATAATCTAAAGGAAGCGGACTGGAATTCTAATGCAGCTGCATCAGCAAAGAATATTAAATTTAACTACCCTGAAAAAGCCACTCAAGTTGCACTTGATTACCATCAAGAACAACAATTAACTGATAATGACAACAAAATAGGATATCGTGAACTTTACAGAGCCTCCAATATCAATATTCAATTTCCTAGGTATGGTAACTTTATTAATGGTGGCGAATTAAGCTATCAAATTAATGGTTTACCAAAAGAGCAACTCTCTATTGCTTTTGCGAACTATATTGATTTTATCAAACACAGTTTTATGTCAAGTTTTAATAAAGGATTTGATAAATACAGCTCTGGTGATAGTTATGCAATTATGCAGCAATATGAAAATAAATTGATGACTTCTGGACAAAATCTTGCTGTTGCTACTTTACAAAGTACACCCGACGTAATTGTTGACTTTAAATTACAAGGCAATAAGGGTGATGCTAATGTTAATTTTAAAGCTTCTTTAATTAAGCCAGATACCAGCACTACCAATATTCAACAGCTTGCTATGGGAGCCTTACCACGAATAAACGCTAAGCTCTCAGTAAATGCTGCTGAATCACTTATTGATGCCGTAGCACAACAAGTTGAACTTGATGAAGAACAGTTAGTTGATTTAAAACATGAAGCTAAACAACGTTATCCCATTATTGATAGCAATGGTCAATACTCTGTAGAAGTGGAATTTAAAGACAATAGCTTCTACGTAAATGGCGAGCTTGACCCAACTTTTTTACAAAAATATTCACGTGAATTTAGATAATTTTAATATATAGGAGTATATACTTTGAATAAGGGTATTATTATTGGGGGGATTGTTGTTTTAGTAGGTGCTGCTAGCCCATATTTTTGTGGAAGCGCCATCGAAAGCAAATTTGATAATCAACTAAAAGAGTTTCAAGTTGCTTTAAAACAAATGGATCCTAGTTTAACATTAGAAAAAACCGAATACTCAAAAGGTTGGTTCTCATCTACTGCAAAAACAGTATTAACAATTGACCGCCAACAAATTCCACTAGAGCATAAAATTATACATGGCCCTTTTAGTTATTTTGGCTTAGGAAAAATACAAACTAACATTGTATTTAATGACCAGCAAAAACAAGTTGTTGACAGTTTATTTGATAATAAACAACCTTTATTAATCACTACTAATGTAGGTTTCTCTGGTTACAAATCTATCGAACTTTACTCTGCTGAAATTAACAATAAGCCAGCCCCAACCGACCCTTCAACCACCATTAATTGGGGAGGGATGACAGGTAGCTTTAATCTCAATGGAGATCGTTTAATCACAGATGTTAACATACCAAAATTCTCACTTACAAATACTGATAAATCTATTGAGATACTTGGCTTTACCATAAAAGGTGATAGTGCTTATAGTAGCGATAAAAACAAATTTGAAGCTATTAACTGGACTGGAGATGCTACATTTAATATTGAAAAATTATTTGTACAATCTCCACAAGGAACATATAGCTCTAAAATTGCGCTCAATGCGGTTTCTACTGATGACAAAACTAATCTAGGTTATAACACTACCTTAAAATTCACTAATATTATAGTGCCTCAAGAGCTAGGTATTGCTACAGCAGATAGTGATCTAGTAGAGTTTGGTATCGGTTTTAATGGTATTCCTAAGAAGCCTTTCGTTGAGTTCATGAAGAAAATAGATGATATTCAACAACAAGGTAAAACACCCACAGATACTGAAGTAATGCGTTTAGGAGAAACTTTTGCTATCGCTGTATTACAAGGTACACCAAGCATTACAGCGCATGCGCTAGTTACTAGTAAACAAGGTGATGCGAATATTAATGCAGAAGCTAAACTAGCAACAGCTGATACGGCAACTGACATGATGAGCCTACTAATGAATGGCATGAATCGCCTAGAAATTACTGTTGCACCGAGCTTCTCTGAAAGTTTATTAGATGAAGCCGTCAATAAAGATCAACTACCTATGAGTAAAGATGAATTTATTATGGGTATTACTGAGAAAAACCGTTTTATTTTAAATAATGGTAAATTCTCTGGTAAGTTTGAATACAAACAAGGCCAATTCTACAGCAATGGTCAGCCTGACCCAGAGTTACAAGATAATATGCATTATATGTTACCTAGAGGCATTTTCTAGTTTTCTTATTATAGAGGCCGTAAAATAAGCGGCCTCTAATTTTATTTATCCCCTCATCCTGCTTCTCTTCTTCCTTTTTAATCCACTATAAATACTCATAAATTAAGCTTTAATTAATTTAATTATCATATGATATTTCCTGTAAATAGAATGTTTCCTATTCATGTACATTCATTACACTTATGGAAAGCATGGTATTACAAGGATGTACTGATGAAGTTATTTGGGAACCCCACAAGTAAAAGCAGGGAAGCTTACTTCTTCAGTTAACACTCTAATAAATCATTTCACTCATATCAGCTTCATTATTTTTACAATTCTTTTACAATCTTATACAGATAATAGACAACTCATTAAAATATAAACTAGATAATGGTACTATCATTACACACAGGAGTACCATCATGAAACGAACACTATTTTCACTACTTGCTATCCCAGTATTGTCATTGATGACAATAGTGAATGCCAATGCTGCACCTAAAATTATTATTAAATCTGAGCTGGCTTCGCCTGTCGTATTAGAAAATGCTCAAGATAAAAACTATCTCAAAATCTCCTTAACCGGTTTCCCACTAGATGTAAAAAAACGCAGCCCTATTAATCTAGCATTAGTTATTGATCGCTCTACCTCAATGAGTGGTGATCGTATTGAGAAAGCTAGAGATGCTGCAATTATGACAGTTAATATGCTTAGTAGCGAAGATACATTATCTGTTATTACCTACGATAGTTCTGCTGAAGTTATCATTCCAGCCACTAAAGTAAAAGATAAAGAAAAATTAATTGCTAAAATTAAGCAAAATATTAATCCTCGCGGTATGACTGCCCTATTTGCTGGTGTTAGCAAAGGTATCAACCAAGTTAATAAACACCTTGATAAAGAACAGATTAACCGTATTATTTTATTATCTGATGGACAAGCTAATGTTGGCCCTACCTCTATCAAAGAACTTTCTGATTTAGCCAGAACTGCTGCTAAAAAAGGGATTACCATTAGTACTATAGGCATAGGTGAAGGTTATAATGAAGATTTAATGACAGCCATTGCAGGTTTTAGTGATGGTAACCATACTTTCGTAGCCCATACAGCTGATTTAGAAAAAATCTTCACCAAAGAATTTAAAGATGTTATGTCAGTAGTTGCACAAGATGTAGAAGTTATTATTAAAACTGCTGATGGTGTTAAACCTGTTCGTCTATTAGGTAGAGATGGTGAAATCACAGGTAACACTATTACTGTAAAACTAAATCAACTTTACTCTAACCAAGAAAAATATGTATTACTTGAAGTTGTTCCTGCTAAAGGTTCAGCAGAACAACAAAAAGACTTAGCAGAAGTACAGGTTTCTTATAATAACCTTAGTAGTAAAAAACATGAAAATTATGATGAAAAAATAGCTGTTCGCTATAGCAAATCTGCTGATGTAGTAAAACAGGCTCAAGTAGATGAAATTGTTGTTGATTCAGCTATCCAAAAAGCAGCTATAGAAAATGAACGTGCTATTCAATTAATGGATCAAGGTAGAGTGGAAGAAGCTAAAATTGTCTTAAAAAACAATGCTACACAAATGGAAGCTTTGCCTGTTTCTGCACCAGCAGCAAGAATGAAAGCTGATCAAAGCGCAGAGGCCAATAAACAACTATTCAATAGAGTAAGCACGGAAAGCAAAGCATCATCACGTAAGGCTATTAAAGAATCTAGTTATAAGATTCAGAAACAACAAAAGTAATTAAATTATAATACCACTGATAGGCTAACTATCAGTGGTAAGGGCTAGAGATGACTATGAGTAATACACCTAAAAGTTATACTTTTTTCCTAATTATTAGCTTAATAATTTTTGGGTTAGTAGGTTATCTTGGTTTTCGTACTATCGAACACCAAGCGCTATTAAAACACTACCAAACTGAAGAAATAGCCCAAAGCCGTACCAATGAAGCAGATAAATTTATTAGAAACCAGCTTGATCAAAAAGCTACTCGTCTTGATGCAATTACTAACTTTCTACAACTTGATGACTACTCATTAAAACAATTTACTGATAATGACACAGACGTTGATAATATTTTTATTTTACAAAATAACCAGCTTACTTACCCTAACCAACAAACTGATTTACCCCAAAAGCAACAACAACTAATAACAGCTATTACACCTATTATTAACGACCCTAATTCACTATATACACCAAGTATTACCAACGAAAAAATTAGACCTAACGCAGGTTGGTATATTAACTACAGTAATCAAACGCCCTTACTTATATACTGGTCTAGTAAAGATAATATTACTATTGGTTTCTGCATTTCCTATGTCAACTTATTAGCCGATGTAATCAATACTGCAAACCTTACTTATGACAATGGTAGTTTAAAAATCACTGAAAATGATCGACTACTTTATCAAAGCACTACAGATATAAAAAACTTACAACTACTGGCTAATAAAAACTTAGCCTACCCCCTAACTAATTGGCAGATTAGTTACTATGGAGAACCTACCAGCACCCTAACCATCTATTTATGGGGTATGATAATTATCTTATTATTACTTATCTCTATTGGTTTTATTATGTTTAACCTCTATAGAGAATATATGCGTACAACACGCCAAGCGATGCAACAAGTTAACTTTGTTAGCCAAGTTTCCCATGAATTAAAAACACCACTAACCAATATCACCCTTTATGCAGAATTATTAAAAGAAGAACAAGAAGAAGATAATACAGATCAACAAGCCTATACTGAAGTGATTATCAATGAGAGCCAACGTTTATCACGTTTAATACAAAATATTCTTAGTTTTACTAAAACGCCTAAAATACACTTAACCACTTTTAATCTAAGTAAAACACTTATTCAAATCGCTCATACTTTCTCACCCTCTTTTACTAGTAAAGGAATAAGTTTAGTTCTAACTATTCCTGAGAATATCAAGGTTACTTCTGATATTGATCGTGTTACCCAAATTATCTGTAATTTTCTTAGCAATGCTGAAAAATATGCAGCTCAGGGAAAGCAAGTTGATCTAAATTTAACACCGCATACTAATTATATTGATATTCAAGTGCGTGATTATGGTAACGGCATAGCCAATAAAGAACATAAACTTATTTTTACACCCTTCTATCGTATTAAATCTACCATTACAGAAGGTGTTTCTGGTACAGGTATTGGACTAACCATTGCCAAACAACTAGCTACTAGCCTAAAAGCTGAAATTCTGATTACTAATACTAACCCTGGGGTATGTTTTACCTTACGACTTTGGCAACTATCAAACTCACAAGGAACAGGTAATTAATAATGAAAATTCTTATTGCTGAAGATGATCTTAATATTCGCCAAGGTTTAGAAAAAGCGTTAGCACGTGAGGGCTATACACTGATTACAGCTGAAAATGGTAAAATTGCATTAGAAAAATATCAGTTAGAAAAGCCAGACTTTATTATTCTCGATATTATGATGCCAGAACTAGATGGCTATTCGGTATGTCGGGAAATTCGTAAAAACAATGAGCATATCCCTATTATATTTTTATCAGCTAAAGATGAAGAAATTGATCGAGTAGTTGGTTTAGAACTAGGCGCAGATGATTATATTAGTAAACCCTTCGGTATCCACGAAATAAGAGCCAGAATAAAAACTATTGCTCGTCGTTGTTTACGTAATGCAACAGAAAAAACAGATAATCATTTTACCTTTGGTGACTTGATTGTTTATCCAAATGAACTTTGCGCAACGCGAGGTGAACAAAAGCTAGAGTTATCACTAAGAGAAATAAAAATTCTAGAATGCCTTTATGCTCATCGCAATCAAGTAGTAACCAGAGATATGTTATTTAATGCAGCATGGGGTTATGAACATATTCCCAATAGCCGTACTTTAGATCAGCATATTTCGCACTTAAGAAAAGCTATTGAATTAGATGCGAATAACCCACAACTTATAAGAACAGTACATGGTATGGGGTATAGATATCAAGAAAATTAAATAGTTATTTTTAAATTTAATAATTAATTAAAAATTTAATTCTATTTTAAGTATTAATTTATATAATTGCCCTCCTTATTCTCATGGTAACAAAAGGTGCTCTCTTAATGGGATTAATGTTTACTGGTATTGCTTTAAATCTACTAGGTGTTTTTTATACTTATTATTATGTTACTGAATTAAGCCCTAGCTCTGGTGCAGAAGGCTTTACACTAGTTGTATTAGCTTCTTGGTTACTATCACTCATTGGTGGTATTTTGGCAGCAATAGGTAAGCGTAAAATTGGCTCTATACTTGTAATTATAGGAAGTGCTATTTTTGTTCCACTTGGAATGGTAGCTATTTTTGGTGCAGTAAGAATAAAAGAACCTACACAAATTGATTTAGAAAAACGACGCCAAGCTATAGCTAATCAACAGGATAATAATCAATGACTAATACAACACAAGAAGATACTCAAGATAGCAACGTATTTTATGCTCAAAAATATACTGGACTAAATATTGGAATTGCTATCCTTCTTATTATCGTAGGCTTTTTTGCTATCTCTATGACAGGTGCCAGTGGAGCACCTATTGGCTTCGGTATATTATTTATTATTATCACTATGATGACTCATAACATGCATTATGTAATCATAGATAAAGACTATATTGCTATAAAACCTGCCCCTGCAAGAAGCAGAGTTAACATTCTATTTAGTGAAATTACTTCTGTAACTAAAGAGCCCAAAAAGATCACTATTTTTTATAAAATACATGGTGAACAAAATGCTCAAGAAAAGAAAATAGTTATTGCTCTTAATATATTAGAAGAGTCTGAAAAACAAAGATTACTTACAGCACTTAATCAATGTTTTGGTGAAAAAATTAAGTAGCTTTTCATTTCATAACAAACCTCTATGAAAAGTAGAGGTTCTGCAATTACCTATTTCTGTTAAATAAAATAATCTTCTTTATAAAAAATAATGGCCATATTAGATTAACAGAAACATTAACCTAACACAGCCATTCTATATTTTATTTAATAAAACTAAATAAAATCTTTTTCCCACAATACTTTAATTATCTGCTCTACCCCTTGCTCTATTGAAGTAGTTTGTGTATCAATAATAATATCAGCATCCAAAGGTTCATCATATTGGAATGAAATAGCTGGAATATTATCTTCACTTGCCGCATAAAGCCCTTGTGGATCACGTTCCTTACAAGCTTCTAAAGAAGCTTTTACATACACGGTGATTAAACGATCACTGCCAATAATTGCTTTTGCTTGTTCTCGCCCTTCAGTATCAGGTGCAACAAAAGCAGCTAAGGCAATTAACCCTGCCTCATTAAATTGACGCGCCACATTAGCCGCGCGTAACCAGTTTTCACTACGCCCTGCACGGTCTTGTGGCAAGCCTTTATTTAAATCACGACGTAGGTTCTGACCATCCAGTACATAAACAGCACGACCACGATCAAATAAGCGACGTTCTACTCCATAGGCAAGTGTACTTTTACCTGCGCCAGATAGACCAGAGAATAAAATAGTAACAGGTTTTTGACCAAAACGTTGCACACGCTCAGCCACACTCACATGGGCATTATTACCATGACGATTAATACCACTGCCTGTAGGTGCAGCAATAATCATCCCAGCCCCCACTGTACCATTAGTTAAACGGTCAACAATAATAAATGCACCCGTAGTACGATTTTGCTCATAGCCATCTAATGCTATAGGTGCATCTAATGCTACTTTTACTTTAGCAATTTCATTAAGTTTTAATTCGCTCGCTGTTTTATGTTCTAAAGTATTTACATCAATACTATGTTCTATGGTGGCAATAGTCCCTGGAATATAACTAGTAGCACGTTTAATATCGTACTTCTTACCTGGCCTCATTGGCTCTTCAGCCATCCACACTAACATTGCTTCAAAGCTATCCGTAACCTGTGGTACGGAATCAGCATGAACTAATAAATCACCACGAGAAATATCAATTTCATCTTCTAAGGTTAAGGTAATCGCCTCACCAGGAATTGCCTGCTCTAATTCACCTGCAAAGGTTACTATCGATTTAACTCTACTAGACTTACCAGAAGGTAATACTAAAACCTCATCACCTTTACGCACAATACCACTGGCTAATGTCCCTGCAAAACCTCGGAAGTTTAAGTTAGGACGATTAACATACTGTACAGGAAAACGTAAGTCGGTTAAATTACGATCTGCTGCAATTTCCACTGTCTCCAAAATTTCCATCAGTGATTTACCATCATACCAAGGTGTATGTTCACTATGGTTTACTACGTTGTCGCCTTTTAAAGCAGACATAGGCACAAAGTAAATTGCTTCACTATTAACATTAAGTTGCTTAGCAAACTCTAAGTAATCCGCTTTAATTTTTTCAAACACTGACTGATCGAAATGCATTAAATCCATTTTATTAATGGCGACCACTATATGTTTAATACCTAGTAAAGAGGCAATAAAGCTATGACGTCTTGTTTGAGTTTGTACACCGTGTCTAGCATCAATAAGAATAATCGCTAAATCACAGGTAGAAGCACCTGTTGCCATATTACGGGTATATTGCTCATGACCAGGGGTGTCGGCAATAATAAATTTACGTTTAGCAGTACTAAAATAGCGATAAGCCACATCAATAGTAATGCCTTGCTCACGTTCAGCTTGCAGACCATCTACTAATAAAGCCAAGTCCACATCATCACCTGTAGTACCTACTTTTTTAGAATCTTTGGTAATAGCTTCTAACTGATCTTCATAGATCATTTTTGAGTCATGTAATAAACGACCAATTAAGGTACTTTTACCATCATCCACATTACCGCAGGTTAAAAAGCGCAGTAATTCTTTACGTTCGTGTTGCGCTAAGTAAGCCAAAATATCTTGGCTAATTAATTCTGATTGATGTGACATTTTAGAAATACCCCTGCCGTTTTTTCTCTTCCATCGACCCTGTAGCATCATGATCAATGACACGACCTTGCCGCTCTGACGTTTTGGTTAATAGCATTTCCTGAATAATCTCAGGTAATGTAGTCGCTGTGGATTCAACAGCCCCTGTCAATGGATAACAACCAAGGGTACGGAAACGTACCATTTTCTTTGTAATACTCGCTTTTTGTTCGTCTGTTAAATATTCAAGAATACGCTCATCATCGATCATAATAAGTGTACCGTTCATCGCAATAACATCACGTTCAGCAGCAAAATAAAGCGGAACTATGGGTATTTTCTCTAAATAGATATATTGCCAAATATCTAATTCTGTCCAGTTTGATAAAGGGAATACGCGAATTGATTCACCTTTATTAATTTTACTGTTATAGATATTCCATAATTCAGGACGTTGGTTTTTAGGATCCCAACGGTGTTTGCTATCACGGAAGGAATAAACACGCTCTTTAGCACGTGATTTTTCTTCATCACGACGAGCACCACCAAAAGCAGCATCAAAGCCATATTTATCCAAAGCTTGTTTTAGCCCTTGGGTTTTCATAATATCAGTGTGTTTCGCACTACCATGAGTAAAGGGATTAACATTTTGCGCAACACCATCAGGATTAATATGCACAAGTAAATCAAGATTCATTTCTTGAGTCATTTGGCTACGGAACTGATACATCTCCTGAAACTTCCAGCGAGTATCTACGTGTAATACTGGGAAAGGCAATTTACCTGGAAAGAACGCTTTACGCGCTAAGTGCAACATTACTGCTGAGTCTTTACCTATCGAATAGAGCATAACAGGGTTATCAAACTCTGCTGCTACTTCACGAATAATATGTATACTCTCAGCTTCTAATTGCTTTAAGTGAGTTAATTTATCAAGCATGATTCTCACAACCTTATCTATATAGATTGTTTACTTATTGAAAATGGTAAACACTCTATCATAGATTAAAGCTTTACTTTGAGAATAAAAACTTATTTACTTATTCAAATATGGAATATATATTTTGTACTAATTTATTCGCTGAGAGTCTTTTTGCTCGCTCCCTTAAATCATAACCTCGTTGCTCACAGCTCTCATATATATCTTCTCTCTTATCTTTATAATGCTTTTTCCACTTCGGTATACTGTATCCCTCTAAACTGTATGCATAAATTATAGCTATTGGATTTTCAGCTAATATAATTTCAGAAAGTATCGTTCTAGTTTTACTATAATAGGTTGTTCCTAGAGCTCTTGTATCTAAATAAGAAATTATGTAGTCCTTTTGAGGATCCATAAATACCAAGAAAGGCTCATAATGATAATATCTATCATTAATTTTTAAATTAACCAACGCGCAATATAACCCCCTCTCCTTTGGCTTATCACTTTTAACAATACTCGGAGGAAAGTCGAATTTAGCATCTATTATAGAAAATTTCTCACGATTCTTTTTTAATTCATTATCTAGTGCTTCAATAATCATTTGTTTTTGTTTATCAGTTAAATCTCTTTCATAAATAATAATTTCTTTCTTTTCTACTGCTTGCTTAGTAGAATGTGGAAGTCTAATTGGTTCATTATTTATGCTTGGTCGTAGAACATCATCCCCATAGCAATTAAAAATTAACATTAAAAATAATGCTATAAGTCTTTTTTTCATTTCTTTCTTTTTAAATTAACTAGAAAGGATTATCAATATTGATAAACTGATGTTCTACATCATGAAGCCTAGCAATATGTTCACCTAACGCTTTAACACCGTAACGCTCTGTTGCATGATGTCCTGCTGCAATAAAACTAATACCATTTTCTACAGCACTATGAAAAGTTTGTTCAGAGGCTTCACCTGTTAAAAACAGATCAACACCCATAGCGGCTGCTTGATCAATATAACCTTGCCCACCGCCCGTACACCAACCTATTTTTTGTACTGGTTTACCACTATCGACCACCATTGGCTTGCGATTTAATGCCTGCTCTACTTGCCCAGCAAATTCTGTCACAGATTGAGGCATAGCCAAGTGGCCTTGTAAACCTATGATAGTAGGATCATTCGGATTTAAGGTAGTGTCTATTGTAATACCTAGTATTTTAGCTAATTGTGCATTGTTACCCAACATGGGATGCACATCGAGAGGTAAATGATAAGCTAATAAACTTACATTATTATCTAATAATACTTTTATGCGATTACGTTTCATTCCCACAATGGTAGGTTCTTCACCACGCCAAAAGTAACCATGATGGACAATAATAGCATCTGCTTGCTGCTCAATAGCTGCATCAATTAAAGCTTGGCTTGCTGTTACACCCGTAATTATTTTATTTATTTCTGGTTTACCTTCTACTTGTAAACCATTAGGACAATAGTCTTTGATTTGGTCACAACTTAGATAGTAATCAAGATATTGAACTAGCTGAGTCAGGGTAACAGCCATTTTACAGTCCTCTATAATAATAATCAGGCACTTACATTATACAATATAAGCGCCTAATGTCTTATAAAACTGCTTGAGGGTATGAGCCTAATACCTTTAAGCCTACACTACCTTTACCCATTTCTTCTAAAACAGCTTTAATCAATGGGTCATGATGATGGCCTGTAAAATCAATAAAAAATACATAGCTCCATTTGCTACTACGCGCAGGTCTCGTTTCAATACGGGTCAAGTCAATATTGTTTTTACGGAATGGTTCTAATAACTCGTGCAAAATACCTGGCTTATTATGGATAGAAACAATTATAGAGGTTTTGTCATCACCTGTAGGTGGTACTTCTTGATTGCCAATAATAAAGAAGCGGGTTGAGTTATCAGGACGATCTTCTATTTTCTCATTTAAAATAGTTAGACCATATAAACTAGCCGCCATATCACCAGCAATAGCTGCACTATTCCATTCACTTTGGACACGTTTAGCCGCTTCAGCATTACTAGAAACAGCCACCCGCTCAACATTAGGATAATGCGCATCTAACCATTTGCGACATTGCGCGAGTGATTGTGCATGAGAATAAATACGTGTAATCCGATCTTGTTTAGTATTTTTACCCACTAATAAATGGTGATGAATACGTAACTCCACCTCACCACAAATTACTAAATCATGTTCTAAAAAACTATCTAAAGTATGGCTTACTGCACCCTCGGTGGAGTTTTCGACAGGTACCACCCCAAAGTTTACCGCACCAGCCGCTACCTCTCTAAACACTTCATCAATAGCTGCCATTGGTTTACTTACCACAGCATTACCAAAATGTTTGATTGCTGCTGCTTGAGTAAACGTTCCTTCTGGGCCTAAATAAGCCACTCTTAATGGCTGCTCTAATGCTAGACAGGTAGACATTATTTCACGGAATAAACGAGCCATCTCTTCATTACTCAGAGGCCCTTTATTACGTTCCATAATATGTTTAAGCACAAAAGCTTCACGTTCTGGACGATAAAATACAGGTGACTCACCCTCAGCAAGATTAGCAGTTTTAACTCTTGCTACTTCTTGTGCACAGCGGGCACGATCGGAGATTAAATCGAGAATTTTCTCATCTAAACTATCAATCCGCACCCTTAGTGCTTGTAATTCTTGTTCTACTGCCATGTCTAACCATGCTCCTTCTCAAACGCTTTCATAAAGTCTACCAATGCTTGTACTGCATCTAAACCAACTGCGTTATAAATAGAAGCACGCATTCCGCCTACAGTACGGTGACCTTTTAAATTTAATAGACCATTAGCATCTGCTTTTTCTAAAAACACTTTATCTAAACGTTCATCAATTAATCTAAAAGGGATATTCATCCAAGAACGGTTAGAAGGATTAATTGGGTTATTGTAGAATTCTGTGCTATCAATATAACCATAAAGCAAATCTTTCTTTTGCTCATTAATCTTTTTCATGGCATCCAAGCCACCTTGCTTTTTCAACCATTTAAAGATTAATCCTGCAAGATACCAAGAGAATGTTGGTGGCGTGTTATACATAGAATCATTATCAGCCGCTACTTTATAATTCAACATTGTAGGGCAATCACTACGGGCATTGCCTAATAAGTCTTCACGAATAATTACTACCACTAAACCACTAGGGCCAATATTCTTTTGCGCGCCAGCATAAATCAAACCAAACTTAGACACATCAATAGGTTGTGATAGGATGTTAGAAGATAAGTCCGTGACCAATGGCACATCACCTACTTCAGGAATCCAATCAAACTCAACACCATTAATAGTTTCATTAGCCGTGTAATGTACATAGGTAGCATCTTTAGAAAGCTGCCACTCATTTTGACCTGGAATAGCTAAGTAATTATATTCTTTACCACTAGCAGCCACATTTACTGCGGCAAAGCGAGAAGCCTCTTCAATGGCTTTCTTTGACCAAATACCTGTATCAATATAATCAGCTTTTTGATCATGACGCATTAAATTAAGAGGAATTTGTGCAAATTGCTGGCTTGCACCACCTTGCAAAAATAATACTTTATAATTATTAGGAATTAATAATAAATCACGTAAATCCTGCTCGGCCTCAGCAGCTACTGCGGTATAGTCAGCACCACGATGACTCATTTCCATAATCGACAAGCCTTTACCATGCCAATCTAATAATTCAGCTTGGGCTTGTTGTAAAACCTCTAAAGGTAATGCCGCTGGTCCTGCACAGAAATTATAAACTCGCTTAGTCATGGCTTTATACTCAATCGATTTATGATCTTATTAATTTACCACACTATTCATTACTGAATAGTGGGATTATCTTCATCATTAGTTGCATTATTTTCAAGATCGACTTCATCTAAATCTTCTTCCGTTTCAGATGGCTCTTGAACACGCTCTAAACCTACTAAGGTTTCATCAGTAGATAGTTTAATTAAAGTAACACCCTGAGTATTACGTCCCATTGGGCGTATTTCATCTACACGGGTACGTACTAAAGTACCTTGGTCAGAAATTAACATAATTTCTTCACCATCTTGTACTTGTACAGCACCAACGATTTTACCATTACGATCACTGGTAATCATGGAAATAACACCTTTACCACCACGTCCACGTAAAGGGTATTGGTCAATCGCTGTACGCTTACCGTAACCACGTTCAGAAGCAGTTAAGATATAGGCATTATCTTCAGGGATAATCATTGCAATAACATGACTTCTGAATAACTCAATGCTGTTATCGTCTTCATTGTCTTCTTCGATAACTACTGCATTTTCGTCATCATCACTGTTATCGTTTTCGCCTTCTTTCGGTAAGCGAATACCACGTACTCCTTTAGCAGTACGTCCCATTTCACGCACTTTTGACTCTTCAAAACGGATGACTTTACCTTCATCAGTAAATAACATTACTTCACTATTACCATCAGTAATAGCGGCTGAAATTAGCACATCACCCTCTTTTAAACCAAGGGCAATTAAGCCGTTCTTACGGACTTTACTAAACTGTTCTAATGGGGTTTTCTTCACCGTACCATTGGCCGTTGCCATAAAGATAAAGCGACCTTCAGTAAACTCATCCACAGGCAACATGGTAGTAATTTTTTCACCCTCATCTAGTGGGATGATATTCACTAATGGACGGCCTCTTGCCGCACGAGAGGCTTCAGGAATTTCAAAAGTACGTAAGGAATAAACTTTACCCTTACTAGAGAACAGTAATAAAGTAGCATGGCTATTCGCTACTAATAAATGCTCAATATAGTCTTCATCTTTCACACCCGTAGCTGATTTACCTTTACCACCACGACGTTGTGCTTGGTAAGAAGCTAATGGCTGTGATTTAGCATAACCACCATGAGAAATAGTGACTACACGCTCTTCTTCTGGAATAAGATCAGCAGTAGTTAAATCCATTTGTGAAGCGATAATTTCAGTACGACGTATATCACCAAATTCATCACGTATTTTTACTAATTCTTCACGAATAACTTCCATTAAACGCTCAGGGATAGTTAAGATACGGATTAGCTCACCAATCTGCTCTAAAATCTCTTTGTATTCACCAATTAACTTTTCATGCTCTAAGCCTGTTAAACGGTGTAAACGTAAATCTAAAATAGCTTGTGCTTGTACAGGTGATAAGAAATACTTACCATCATGAATGCCATATTGCTCCTCCAAATCATCTGGACGACAACTTTCAGCACCAGCACGCTCTACCATTGCTTGAATAGGACCAGCTTCCCAAGCAGTAGCTAATAATTTTTCTTTAGCTTCGGCAGGATTTGGTGATTTTTTAATCAATTCAATAATAGGATCAATATTAGCTAAAGCAACCGCCAAACCTTCAACAACATGGCCGCGCTCACGGGCTTTACGCAACTCATAAATAGTACGACGAGTAACCACTTCACGACGATGGCGCACAAAGGCTTCCAACATCTCTTTGAGATTTAGAATTCTTGGTTGGCCATCTACTAAAGCAACTACGTTAATACCAAATACATTTTGTAATTGGGTTTGGGTATATAAGTTATTAATAATTACCTCTGGCATTTCGCCACGACGTAATTCAATAACTATCCGCATACCATCTTTATCAGACTCATCACGTAGCTCACTGATACCCTCAATTTTCTTCTCTTTAACCAGCTCCGCAATTTTTTCAATTAAGCGAGCTTTGTTAACTTGATAAGGTAATTCAGTAACAACAATTTGTTCACGATTATTTTCAATGGGCTCAACATGTGTTTTAGCACGAATATAAACTCTACCACGCCCAGTGCGATAACCTTCAATAATGCCTGCACGGCCATTGATAATACCTGCTGTAGGAAAATCAGGGCCAGGAATATATTCCATTAATTGATCGATGGTTAAATTTTCATCATCAATTAAAGCCAAACAACCATTGATTACTTCTGTTAGGTTATGTGGAGGGATATTGGTGGCCATACCCACAGCAATACCACTAGAACCATTCACCAATAAGGCTGGAATCTTAGTCGGTAATACCGCTGGAATTTTTAACGAGTCATCATAGTTAGGAACCCAATCAACTGTCTCTTTATCAAGATCAGCTAACATTTCATGGGTTAACTTCTGCATACGTATTTCGGTATAACGCATTGCAGCAGCTGAGTCACCATCTACTGAACCGAAGTTACCTTGCCCATCTACCAGCATATAACGCATCGAGAAAGGCTGAGCCATCCGCACAATGGTGTCATAAACAGCAGAGTCACCATGCGGGTGATACTTACCAATGACATCACCCACAATACGGGCAGATTTCATGTAAGGTTTATTCCAGTCATTGTTATTTTCGCTCATGGCAAATAACACACGTCTATGCACTGGTTTTAAACCATCACGCACATCAGGCAAAGCACGCCCAACAATAACGCTCATAGCATAGTCTAGGTATGACTGTTTAAGTTCATCTTCAATTCTGACGGGGAGAATTTCTTTGGCGATTTCAGTGCCCATAAGAAGCCTGTTCCTTGTTTTGCGACAATCTACAGATTAAGCCTATTATGATACCACAAAACAGATAAACAAGCTGTATTTTGACAATAAAAATGCCTTAATTTTTAAGGCATTTTTATAACAAGATAAAACAAATTAATAACTAGCTTTTACAGGCTATTCGCCTATCAGGTCTTGATAATCTTGAGCCTTTAATAATTGCTCAACTTCCACAATAGAAGCAGGTAATATTTTATATATCCATGCGGTATAAGGATCATCATTAATTAATTCTGGACTATCACTTAATTGCTCATTGACGTCAACGACTTTGCCTGCCACAGGTGCATAAATATCAGAGCTTGTTTTAACAGACTCTATCATACCAATTTGCTGTCCCTGTTGGTAATGCATACCATCTTCTGGTAGTTCTACAAATACGATATCCCCTAAAGAGTTTTGGGCATAATCAGTAATCCCTACCATTAAAATATCATCCTCTAACACCCCTACCCAAGAATGGCCTTCTGTATAACGTAAAATTTTAGGGATATTGCTCATGTTTAACCTATTCCTTTTAAATAATTAAATTAAAATTTTACCATGCCAAACGAATCGTGGGGGAACAACTCTTACAGGGCACCATTTGCCTTTAATCTCCACTTCAGCTCTTGCGCCTGTTTGAGTAGGTACTCGTGCCAAAGCAATACATTTGCCTAAAGTAGGTGAAAAATTAGTACTGGTAATAACACCTTCGCCCACATTTTCAATACGTACTAGCTGACCGTTATGTAAAGTGCCCCTTTCCTCAGAAACAAGGCCAATTAACTTATTACGTAAGCCTGCCTGTAATTTATCTTCCAATGCAGCTCGACCAATAAATTGACGATCTTCTGGCTGCCAAGCAATCGTCCAATCCATATTGCATGATAAAGGGGATATTTCAGCATCCATATCTAATCCATACAAGCTATGGCCTGCCTCCAGACGGAGTGTATCTCTAGCTCGCATACCTATTGGCATAATACCAGCGCCTATTAGCTCTAACCATAACTGCTCAGCATCAGCTTTTGGCAATACAATTTCAACGCCATCTTCTCCCGTATAACCAGTGCGAGAGATAAACCAATCACCCACAAAACAACTATATAACGGTTTTAATTGAGCTAACTGATCTACATATTGTTTAGCTAACTGCTTTAATAACTTATTAATTGCCTCTGGCCCTTGAATAGCGAGTACAGCCATATCTGATTGGAGACAAAAGTTCACATCAAAGTCACCTTTATACTGCTCCATCCAAGCAAGAATTTGCTCAGGAATACCCGCATTAAACATTAACCGATAACCATCTTTAGTTAAATAAACTAAAATATCATCAATAATGCCCGCTTGATCATTTAGCATAACGGAATACAGTACACGACCTTGATCATTTAACAAAGACACATCATTAGCCAGTATATACTGTAAATATTGTTTAGCCTGCTTACCCGTCACATCAATAATCGTCATAAAAGATACGTCAAACATTCCGCAATCTTTTCTAACTTGAAAATGCTCTTCTACCTGTGACCCAAAATGTAAAGGTAACTCCCATCCATTGAGTTCTGCCATTTCCGCCCCAAGAGCCAAATGCTGCTCATACAAAGGGGTATGCAATCCCATAAGTACTCCTTTTTTATTAACTGATAACTTACGCTGGGTAGATGATGAGTTCATATATTATCTATATTATCTAACGATTTCATATAAAATATATGAATTTAAATCATGGTAACTACTAGCTATTAGTCTCGCTGTACATCAAAATCAACTAGCTCACCTACTTGCTCTTTTATTAATCGTTGTAACAATTCATGAAATGGTTCATTACCATTGACTACCAACCAATCAGCAAGTTCTGCATTATAGTCTAAATGATAACCTCCAGACCTTGCAGCAACCCATAATTGGCGTAAAGCTGATTGCCTACTTAAAATAATTTGACTGCCATTTTCAAACTCTATGGTTAATACACCATTCGCATTATCCATATCCACATCAAAATCTACAGTTTCTAATTTATCTTCAACCTGTTGTTGTAATTCATCAATACGTTGATGATATTCTGTCTCTTCTAGCATCATAAACAGCTACCTAGTAATAATATCTTGCCATTATATTAAACGAAAGCTAACACAACCAATAGTCAATCAGCTAATTGGTCGGTATACTTTTATATAATAAAAAGCTTAATCTGGAATTAATATAATGAAACTATTACATTTACCTATTCTTATTGTACTTGCTTATGCATCTGTATTAATGGGCTGTGGTCAAAAAGGCCCTCTTTATCTACCTGAAAAGCAAACAGCGCCAGTAATTACCACTGAACCAGCACAAACTAATGATGCCAACTCACAAGCCACCACAAAAACAGAGCATACAGAAGAAAGGCAAGCATCATCAGAAAGCACTAATGAGGCTGCGCAATAATGTCAGTGTTTACCTACCAAAATAACCAATTGTATGCTGAACAAGTGGCTGTTACAGATATTGCCAAACAATTTGCTACACCAACTTATGTGTACTCAAAAAAACATATTGAGCAACAATTTAAAAGCTATCAAGATGCCTTACAAGGTACCTCTCATTTAATTTGTTATGCTGTAAAGGCAAATTCTAATATTGCTGTACTCAATGTACTTGCCAAGTTAGGGGCAGGTTTTGATATTGTTTCTCGTGGCGAGTTAGAACGTGTTTTAGCTGCTGGTGGACAAGCGGATAAAATTGTCTTCTCTGGTGTTGGTAAAACAGTGGATGATATCCAAAGAGCATTACAAGTAGGTGTTCATTGTTTTAATGTTGAATCCACTAATGAACTAGACCGTATTCAGAAAATAGCAGCCGAAATGGGTAAAATCGCCCCTATTTCTTTACGTATTAATCCTGATGTGGATGCTCAAACTCATCCCTATATCTCTACTGGGTTAAAAGAGAATAAATTTGGTATTGATATAGCTGAAGCTGAATCAGTTTATGAATATGCTGCCACATTAAAAAACTTAAAGATTAAAGGAATTGACTGCCACATAGGCTCTCAATTAACGACTTTAGCACCTTTTCTAGATGCTTTAGATAGATTATTATTGTTAACTGATAAGCTAGCTAGCAAGGGTATTACTATTGAACACCTCGATTTAGGTGGTGGCTTAGGTGTACGTTATAATGATGAACAACCTCCTCTAGCCAAAGATTACATTCAAGCAGTAAGAGAACGTTTAACAGGCCGCAACCTAGCTCTAGTATTTGAGCCTGGCCGTTATATTATTGCTAATGCTGGTATTTTAATAACTCAAGTGGAGTATTTAAAACATACTACCCATAAAAACTTTGCTATTGTTGATGCAGCCATGAATGACCTTATCCGACCTGCGCTTTATGATGCATGGATGGATATTCAACCCGTTATCCAAAAACAAGGCCAAGCAACTAGCTATGACATAGTAGGCCCTGTATGTGAAACCAGTGACTTCTTAGGTAAAGATCGCTCATTAAACATTGCCGAAGGTGACTTACTAGCAGTATGTTCAGCGGGGGCTTATGGCTTTGTAATGAGCTCTAACTATAATACACGTGGTAGAGCGGCTGAAGTAATGGTAGATGGTGATAAAGTATATCTTGTTCGTAAGCGCGAAACATTAGTCTCTCTTTATGCAGACGAGTACTTATTACCCAATTAAGGAGTAAGCATGTTTTTACATTTTACAAAAATGCACGGACTAGGTAATGACTTTATGGTCATTGACCTCGTCACGCAACATGCCCATATTACGCCTAAACAAGTTAAACACTGGGGTAATCGTCATACAGGTATTGGTTTTGACCAGCTACTGATTGTTGAACCACCTAGTAAGCCCGATGTTGATTTTAGTTACCGTATATTTAATTCTGATGGTTCAGAAGTTGAACAATGTGGTAATGGTGCGCGCTGCTTTGCTATTTTTGTTCGCAATAAACGCTTAACAGCTAAAAAACATATTATTGTAGAAACTAGTAGTGGCATTATTGAACTACATGTTTTGCCAGATCACCAAGTTAAAGTAAACATGGGAAAAGCTCGCTTTGTTCCAAAAGAAATTCCTTTTTTAGCAGAACAACAAGCTAATATTTACCCATTAACTGTTGAAGAGCAGACTGTTGATATATCTGCAGTATCCATGGGTAACCCCCATGCAGTTATTCGTACTGATAATTTAGAAACTGCTCCCGTACAAACTGTAGGTCCAAAAATTGAACATCATCCCCTTTTCCCTAATCGTGTTAATGTGGGTTTTATAGAAGTTACTGACCGTCACCATGCTAAATTACGTGTATGGGAACGTGGTGCAGGTGAAACTCAAGCGTGTGGCACTGGTGCTTGTGCTGCTGCTGTAACAGCCATTCAAAATAATTGGATGGAGTCACCTGTGCACTTACAATTACTAGGAGGCAAATTAACCATTGAGTGGAATGGTGGTGATACTCCTGTTTTTATGACAGGCAATGCCGTAAGCGTTTATGAAGGAAAGATACAATTATGAGTCAACCTACTCCATCAGAACAAACTTCAAATGAATTAACAGCTGAAGCTGTTGCAGAGTATATTAGACAACATCCTGACTTTTTTATTAAACATGATGATGTATTACAAACCATACGCATTCGCCATGAATCAGGTAAAGCCATTTCTTTAATTGAACACCAACTTAATCGGTTACGTTCTCGCAATCAAGAATTGCAAAAACAACTCAATCAATTACTAGAAATGGCGAGAGAGAATGACCGTCTCTTTGAAAAGGCTCGACGCTTAACACTTGAGTTATTAGAAGCAGCTTCACTTGAAAGCTTAGTTGCTACTCTTGAGGACAGTTTAAGACATGATTTTAAAATAGAAAAAGTTAGCTTTATTCTCTTTAGCGAAAGCACTCTACCTGCTGGTCGCTTTTGTAAACTTGAAGAAGCACAAACCAAATTAGGTAGTTTAATTAATACAGATAAAATTACCACAGGCCAATTTAGAGATAATGCACTAGAGTTTTTATTTGGTAGTGATCACAACGTTCACTCTGCCGCATTAGTTCCCCTCAGAAATAATAATACACTGGGATTATTAGCATTAGGCAGTAGTGATCAATATCGCTATCAAAGAGAGACTGGAACTATTTTCTTACAACAAATCAGCGATATTCTTTGTCGTATCCTACCTCGTTTATTATAGGATCAATAATGCAAGTTGCTTTAGAGAACTATTTAAGACATTTGCAAACTGAACGACAAGTTTCATCACATACACTTGCTGGTTATCAACGCGACTTACAAAAAATAATAGTCCTTTGTGAAGCAAATAATGTTAATAACTGGGCAGATTTAACTACTCATCAAGTTCGCTTATTTATTAGTAAACTTCATAAGCAAGGATTATCTGCACGCAGTTTAGGACGATTACTCTCTTCATTGCGTGGACTCTATCGCTACCTTATTAAAGAGCAGTTATGTAGCAAAGACCCTAGCACAGGCATTACACCACCAAAAACAGAAAAACGTTTACCTAAGTTATTAGATATAGATCGCACACAACAATTATTAGATACTCCTATAGCAAGTAGTGATAACGAATTTATAAATTGTCGTGACCATGCCATGTTAGAGCTATTCTATTCTTCAGGATTACGTCTTTCTGAACTAGTCAACCTAACACTCACTGAGTTAGACTTAAACAATAATAGTGTTCGTGTGTTAGGTAAAGGTAATAAAACTCGAGAGCTCCCCGTAGGCACAAAGGCAAAAGAAGCATTAACTGCTTGGCTATCAATTCGCTTACAAGGCAATCCTAAAGATGATTTTGTATTTATTAGCCAACGCGGCACAAAACTAACCCCAAGAGCTGTTGAATTGCGTGTACAACAAGCAGGTGCTAAAGGTTTAGGACAACATTTACACCCACATATGTTACGCCATAGCTTTGCTAGCCATCTTTTAGAGTCATCTCAAGATTTACGTGCAGTGCAAGAATTATTAGGTCATGCTGATATATCTACCACACAAATTTATACCCACTTAAACTTCCAACATTTAGCTGCTGTATATGATCAGGCGCACCCTCGTGCTCACCATAAAAACAAAAATAAGTCTTAAACCTAAAGGCTAATAGTTTACTGAACAAACGCTGATATCATGTTTTATAGTTTTAATAATAAAAAAGTATCGTTGAACGATTAATTAACTAACCTGTCTATTGGGTAAATACAAAATTATTTGAGGGGATCAAAATGAAAAACTTAATTATTATTACACTTGCACTTATGGTTATTGGTTGCGCATCTAACAGCAAAGATTCAACAACAGCAAACCATAATCTTTGTGACATTAATTTGAATAAAATTGCTAACTACAGCGCACAGTTTTCCATGACTACTGGTGAACCAGAAAATAGTCAATTAAAAGCATTACATGCAAAAGCAAAAGAGTATAAAGAAGCGGGTGATACTAAAAACTGTATTGCAACATCAGAACAAGCTCTATCTATTATTGCTCAGCATAGCAGCAAGTAATAACTAACTGTCTTTTTTTAAATTAACTATCCATTAAGTAATTTCACAACTACTTTATAATAATAAAAATATTCACTTAGCAAATGGAAAGCTTTTATTTAAAGCTTTCCAAAACTAAGATCACTTATTAAATTTATAATTTTTTCTGTATCCATTAGTTAGTCAGAATATAAATTAGAAAAAAACCTTTATAGGAAAAATAACTTTCCTACAAAGGGATGGAATCTATTTAACTAAAAACTACATAAGAGGTAACTATTATGAAAACAATCACTGTTTTTATGCTATCTGTGTTAATGTCAACAATTGCTTTTGCAGATTCAAATCTATGCAGCAATAACTTGAATAAAATTGCTCGCTATAAAGCGACTGATGCACTTACCATGGGTTCCCCTGGCAAAGAACGCGTTCATGAATTACGTACTCAAGCAGAAGAATATCAAAAACAAGGTGATATCAAGAATTGTATTGCTTCAACAGAACAAGCATTACTTATCTTAAAACAACATACTAGTAAATAAAGTACAGGCACTTAAAAAAGTGCCTTACTTATTGCTAACAGATCAAATGGATATTGGGTAATTATTCTTACTTCATCAAAGTCTCTTAATGGTGAGTTATTTTCTGTACGGTGCTTGCCATAACGCACATGAAATGACAAACCTTTCGCCTTACCAGACTGCACTACATATTTGGTTTCAGCATTATATTCCCAATGCTTATATTTATAACCAACATAAGAAGCCGTATTTTTGGCATTATTATGACTATAATCAGCATCCCAACCTTTTACATAACGGGTGGTAAAACTTAGCCCTGGAATGCCCCAATTAGTAAAGTTATAGTCATAACGTACTTGTGCAGATTTTTCATTGGCCGCATCAAAGTCATTGTACATTGAAGCATTAACTAACCATTTATAAGAATACTCACCAGGATAAGCACCCTCAAAAGGCATTGCTTGATTACCATTAGACTGTTGATAAGCTAAAGTAAATTTATGTACATCATAGGTTAATGACGTTTTTAACCCCCATGTTGTATTATTAATACGCCCAGCTTTATCATTACCACTTGCCAATGTACGATAAACATTACCCGTAGTAGACCATGCTATCTTTGGATTAAATGGTCGGTTATAAGTAACCTCTGCATAATGTTGACGATAAACATCTTTAAAATCTGATCCATAATAAATTAGACTTAAACCATCAATTGGCCGATAAGTAACCCCTGCATATTTAATATTTCTAGCACGTACTAATTCACCTGTTTGCGGATTAACTGCTAACAGATTCCAAAAGCCAATATCCCCAGTATGATGAGAGGAGGTTCTAGCATTTTTAGCGGTAAAATAACCCGCTTCAAAAACGGCTTTATCAAATTCATTACTAATTAACTGAAAACCAGTAGATGTTTGTGGCCAAAGACGGTTATTAGCAGTACCAAATATAGGGTTCTCTGGATACATATCACCATATTTTAGAACTGTTTTAGATATTCTCATTTTAACTGAAGCATTAACACGACCATAACCATGTTTAGGGTCATTTCCATTCTTATAGGGTACTAATCCTATACCTCCCCCAGCCTGACCTTTACCGCTATCAAGACGCTGTGCCATAAATCCTTGTACATCTAAACCAAAGCCTACTGTTCCCTGTGTAAACCCCGAAGAATAGTCCAACATAATGCCATGAGCCCATTCTTTAGCATAATTTTGCTTACTACTTGGCTCATTGAGGAAATTTCTGTAGAAATAAAAATTTTTATATAACCCTTTAAATTGGGAATCTTCGAGGAAACCATTAGCATCTTGTTGACTTTGTACAGCTTGTGCTGGGCTTATAACTCCCATGCCCAAAACAATACCTATAGTAGCCATAGGCAATATAGCTTTTATCATCGTTTAACCTTTTTTATTTTTGTTAAATTTAATTATTTTTGAAACTTTAGCTTACACAAAAAGACTTATTAAGTATAGATCCTTTTCTATTAGATTAATCTATAAGCATAAAAAAACCCACCAAATGGTGGGTTTTTGCAGATAGCTTAGTGAGCTAATGATTACATCATGCCCATGCCGCCCATTCCACCCATACCGCCCATATCAGGCATTGCAGGAGCAGATTTATCTTCTGGCAATTCAGCTACAATAGCTTCAGTAGTGATTAATAAACCAGCAATTGAAGCTGCTGCTTGTAATGCACTACGGGTAACTTTAGCTGGATCAATAATACCGAATTCGATCATATCGCCATATTCACCTGTTGCCGCATTGTAACCATAGTTACCTTTACCTTGTTTTACTTTATCAAGTACTACAGAGGCTTCATCACCAGAGTTAGCAACGATTTGACGTAATGGAGCTTCAGCCGCACGACGTAAAATGTTAATACCAACAGTTTGTTCTTCATTAGCACCCTTAAGGTCTTTGATAGACTCTAAAGCACGAACTAACGCAACACCACCGCCAGGTACAACACCTTCTTCTACTGCTGCACGAGTAGCACTTAACGCATCTTCAACACGTGCTTTCTTCTCTTTCATTTCAACTTCAGTAGCCGCACCTACTTTAATTACAGCAACACCGCCTGCTAATTTAGCAAGACGCTCTTGTAATTTTTCACGGTCATAATCTGAAGTAGTTTCTTCGATTTGTGCACGAATTTGCTTAATACGTGCTTCAATATCAACTTGATTACCAGCGCCATCAATAATAGTAGTGTTTTCTTTGTTAGAAACAGTACGTTTAGCAGTACCTAAATGTTCTAAAGTAGTGCTTTCTAAACTTAAACCTACTTCTTCACTGATTACAGTAGCACCTGTTAAGATAGCGATGTCTTGTAACATAGCTTTACGACGGTCACCAAAGCCAGGAGCCTTAACTGCAACCACTTTAACAATACCACGCATGTTATTCACAACTAATGTAGCTAATGCTTCGCCTTCAACATCTTCAGCGATGATTAATAAAGGACGACCAGATTTAGCAACAGCTTCTAACACTGGTAATAATTCACGAATGTTAGAAATTTTCTTGTCTACTAATAAGATATATGGGCTATCCACTTCTGCAGCCATTGTATCTGGCTTGTTGATGAAGTATGGAGATAGGTAACCACGGTCAAATTGCATACCTTCTACTACAGAAAGTTCATTCTCTAAACCAGAACCCTCTTCAACAGTGATAACACCTTCTTTACCTACTTTTTCCATTGCTTCAGCAATGATATTACCAATAGACTCATCAGAGTTTGCAGAAATGGTACCTACTTGAGCAATAGACTTAGTATCTTCACATGGTTTAGATAATTTTTTAATCTCTTCAACGATAGCGATAGTTGCTTTATCAATACCACGTTTTAAATCCATAGGATTTAAACCAGCAGCCACTGATTTTAAACCTTCAGTAACAATTGATTGCGCTAATACAGTTGCAGTAGTAGTACCATCACCTGCTGCATCGTTAGCTTTAGAAGCCACATCTTTTACTAACTGTGCACCTATGTTTTCAATTTTATCTTTTAATTCAATTTCTTTAGCAACAGAAACACCGTCTTTAGTAATTAAAGGAGCACCAAAGCTACGCTCTAATACTACATTACGACCTTTAGGGCCTAAAGTTGCTTTTACTGCATCTGCTAATGTATTAACACCAACTAATAATTTTCTACGTGCAGAATCGCCAAATTTAACTTCTTTAGCAGCCATTTATATTTTCCTCGAATCTTATAAAACCGTTAAATTATTTTTCAATAACAGCAAGAATTTCGTTCTCACCCATAATAAGTAAGTCTTCACCATCTACTTTAATGGTGTTACTACCAGAATATGGACCAAACACAACTTTATCGCCAACGTTAACAGCAACTGCACGAACTTCACCATTATCTAAAACTCGGCCTGTACCTACAGCTACTACTTCACCTTGGTTTGGTTTTTCAGCCGCTGAACCTGGTAATACGATACCACCAGCAGTCTTTGTCTCTTCTTCGCTACGGCGAATGACAACACGGTCATGCAATGGACGAAGTTTCATATCCAAAATTCTCCTGAACAAATTATTACTTTTTAAAATGAAAAATACCGTTATCAGTCATTTAACCAATAATGGCGACTAAATAAAAATACCCAGTTCATAAAAACTAAGTATTAAAGAATACTGATCAATTAAATAAGGGCAAAAAAAAATAATTCAAGGGGTAATGTATTATTTTTTTATTTATCTTTTCTTTCCCACTCACCTTCAATGATATCTGGCTTATGTTGTTGATTACCATTAGTAGAACCATAGGCCTGTTGAGCTTTTGTGCTATATTTCACTAACAGTTTTTTAGCAAGCTGTATAAATAACCCTCTGCTTGCAGGAATAACTAACAATATCCCAACCACATTACCTAATAAGCCAGGTAAGAATAATAGCCCACCCCCTAGACCTAAAAGCATACCATTCATCATTTCCCCATCAGGGGTTTCCCCTTGATTTACCTTTTGACGAATGCTCATTAATGTGGCAAGCCCTGCTAATCGTAAAATTAATACACCTAAAATAGTAGTGGCTAAAATAATAAAAAGTGTTAAACCAATACCTAGAAATCTACCTGCTACAACTAATAGCACTATCTCAATAATAAAATATATACCAAAAAAACGCATACCAACCTCTATCTAGTGCTATAACTTATCCTTTTTATACCATAACCATACTATGCCATATACTTAATAACACGAATATATAAATATTTAAAATTACCTAAAAACACATTACAAAATTTTAAAATTAACTTATTAACGTTATATTGTTTTACATAATAAACAACCTATGTACTAAACCATTATTGCTATTATAAGTCCAAAATAATCATCTTAAACTTTAAGTCCACATTAAATGGAGAGTTATATGCTAAGTAAAACAATAACTTTAAATAATGGTATAAAAATGCCTATTATTGGTTCGGGTACTTGGCCTTTACTAGGTAATGAATGTACTCGTACTGTCACCACTGCCATTGAACAAGGCTTTAGACTGATCGATACAGCTGCCAAGTACAGTAACGAACAAGCTGTTGGCAAGGGTATCAAACAATCCAAAGTAGCTAGAGAGGAATTGTTTATTACCAGTAAGCTTCGTGGTAGCGCCCATGGTTATCAAAACACTATCAAAGCATTCCAACAAACCCTTAGAGACTTACAACTAGAGTATTTAGATCTGTATCTAATCCATTGGCCATTACCTAGCAAAGATCTTTATGTCGAAACATGGAAAGCTATAGCTACTCTTTATAATCAAGGACTTATTAGAGCTATTGGAGTTTCTAACTTCAAAATAGCGCATTTAGGCCGTATTATTGATGAAACAGGTGTTATTCCAGCAGTAGACCAAATTCAGCTTAGCCCTTATTTACCTCAAGAGGAAACTCGCTTATGGCTGGCTAAATATAATATCGTTTGCCAAGCATGGAGCCCACTAGGCAGGGGAACAGATTTACTCAATACAAGTGTTATTACCAAAATTGCTGCTAAACACAATAAAACACCAGCTCAAGTTGTTTTACGTTGGCATATACAATTGGGTAATAGCATTATCCCTAAATCTTCTAACCCAAAACGTATACAAGAAAATCTAAATCTTTTTGATTTTGAATTAGACAAAGAGGATATGGTTTTAATATCTACATTAGATAGACATATAAAACCCAAGCAAGATCCTGATACCTATATGGAAGAATAGAATTTCTCTTGAGATTAGCCATCTATGTCTAAAGCACTAGATGGCTAACTTTTAATCAGAAGCTGTTTGCCTAAAATGTTTTGGTCTCATACCAAATATTCCCAAGGCAGCAAAAAATACCACTATGCCTGCAATTACTAGAATACTCATTTCTAATACACGTTTTTTCCAGCCCCAAGCAAACCATTCAATTGAGGGTACATTAAGCCAATAGATAAGCGCAGCCATTACTGCACAAGCTGCAACTAATCTTAAAATAAATAATCGCCAACCTGCACTTGGCATATAAACGCCAGCCTTACGAAGCCCCCACAATAATAACCATGTATTTAGTACGGAAGATAAGGAAGTAGCTAAAGCCAAGCCAACATGCTGTAAAGGCCAAATAAGAACTAAATTAAATCCCATATTGGCAACCATACAAACAATAGCTATCTTAACAGGTGTTTTTAAATCTTGACGGGCAAAGTAACCAGGTGCCAATACCTTAATTAACATAAATGTTAAAACACCTAGAGAGTAAGCTTGTAGCGCCATAGCTGATTGCTCAACCGCATAATCTGTCATCTTGCCATAATTATAAAGCGTAGCAATTAATGGCTCTGCTAATAAACCTAAAGCCAATGCAGCAGGAACGCCTACTAATAAAACCATTCTAATCGCCCAATCTAAGGTTGCAGAAAATGCCTTGGGATCTTCCCCTGCATGTTGCCTTGATAAGCTTGGCAAAATAACAGTACCAATGGCAATACCAAAAGCACCTAATGGTAGTTCAGATAATCGATCTGCATAATAAAGCCAAGAAACACTACCTTCCCGTAGGAAAGAAGCTAAAATTGTATCTAACAATAAGTTAATTTGGCTAACAGAAACACTTAATAAAGCAGGTAGCATTAATAACAAAATCCGCCTTACCCCCTCATCTTTATGCAACCTAGGACGAGGTAATAATTTTATTTTTACTAAAAAAGGTAATTGGAAAAGAAACTGTGCAACACCTGCAATAAAAACACCCCATGCTAAAGCCATTACAGGCTCTTTGAAATAAGGTGACATTAATATAGTTGCCGCAATCATACTAATATTTAAAAATACAGGGGTTACAGCGGGTACTGCAAACTTACCATAACTATTTAAAATACCGCTACAAAACGCAGTTAAAGAAATCAGCATTAAATAAGGAAAAGTAATCCGCAGTAACTCCCCTGCTAATTCCATTTTATAAGGATCATTATAGAAGCCTGGTGCAAACACCATCATAATATAAGGCGCAAAAATCACTCCAAATACAGTGATACCAGAGAGCACTAATCCCAACGCCCCCATAGTGCGGTCAACCAATAATTTAACTTCATCTAAACTACGCTTGGTACGATACTCTGAAAGAACAGGAACAAAAGCCTGTGCAAAAGCACCCTCAGCAAATAAGCGACGTAAAAAATTAGGAATGCGAAAAGCAACAAAAAAAGCATCGGCAGCAGAATTGGAACCAAAATAACGAGCAACCACAATATCGCGCACCATCCCTAGAACACGAGATAATAGTGTCATCAAACTTACAATAATACTGGAACGCAATAAACCACTGCTTTTTGCTTTTTGTGGTACCTGTTCTGTTGTCATAATAGAAATTTGTTCCTAGAAATACCTTAAAAATAGGTTTATCATCAAGTTACTTTTTATAGCTAAAGCCAATTAGAGGCGCAAAGTTTAAGAAGGTTCTTTACACACAGCAAACTTTATTTAATCGCTAACTTGGGTTATATTAACCCATGCTTTAAGCATTTATAATAGTCAGGACAAAATGCTTGACATTACCCTATAAAAGAGGCAATATTGCCGCCCTTAATTTTATTAATCAAGTTTTTTCGAGGAGTTGAAAGGTGGCAAATACCCCTTCCGCAAAAAAACGCGCAAGACAAGCTGAAAAGCAACGCGCTCACAATGCCAGCTTGCGCTCTATGGTTCGTACTTATATCAAGAACGTAGTTAAAGCTTTAGAAACTAAAGATTTAGAGAAATCTAAAGCCGCTTATGAAAAAGCAGTTCCTGTTATTGATCGTATTGCTGACAAAGGTATTATCAGTAAGAATAAAGCTGCGCGTCATAAGAGCCGTTTAAACGCGCACTTAAAAGCATTAAGCGCTGCTTAATCTTTAAAAAAGATTTAAAACAAAACCGACTTAATTGTCGGTTTTGTTGTTTTTAAAAATATTATTTAAGTGTATTACTCCATAATAGGTAAACTTAATGTTTCCTTAAGCTCCTCCATTACAATATAGCTTTTAGATTCCCTGACATGAGGTAATTTTAATAAAATATCTCCTAACAACTTACGATAAGAGGCCATTTCCGAAATACGTGCTTTTAGTAAATAGTCAAAATCTCCTGATACCAAATGACACTCCTGCACTTGAGGTAATTTGATAACAGCTTTTCTAAACTCTTCAAAAATATCACCTGACTTGTAAGAAAGGTTAATTTCCACAAAAACCAAAAGATTAGATTTTAAATGTTTTGGATTAAGTTGAGCATGGTAACCTAGTATTACTTTTTCCCTTTCTAATCTTCTCACTCTTTCTGTACAGGGTGTTGTAGATAACCCTACTCTTTCCCCAAGTTCTGTAAAAGGGATACGCCCTTCTTGTTGCAATATCTTTAAGATATGTCGATCAATTTTATCCAAATCTCGCCGACTCTCTTTTTGTGTTCTCATCACAATATCCACTATTTATATTAATAAATACCATAATAAACGCTAAATATTATTAATCAAACAGAAAAATAAACTAGATAATTCACTATATACTAGTTATTAATCTTGTTTATAAAAATAACTATTGATATTAAGAGGTAGTTTATGCGGGTACTTATATTGGGTAGCGGAGTTACTGGTACAACACTCGCCTATTATCTTGCCAAAAAAGGAATGCAAGTTACTGTAGTAGATCGTCAATCAGGCCCAGCTTTAGAAACAAGCTATGGTAATGCTGGACAAATCTCTCCAGGGTATGCCTCTCCATGGGCTGCCCCAGGAATACCTTTCAAAGCACTAAAATGGCTGCCTCAAAGACACGCACCATTAGCAATTCATGCTACAACTGATTCACTACAGTACCGTTGGATGATGCAGATGCTACGTAACTGTACAGCAAGTCGCTATGCAATTAACAAAGAGCGAATGGTGCGCCTTTCTGAATATAGCCGTGATTGCTTAGATCAGTTACGTAATGAGACAGGTCTAACCTATGAAGAAAGAACATTAGGTACTACCCAGCTCTTTCGCACTCAACAACAATTAGATGCCTCAGCCAAAGACATCAAAGTGTTAAAAGAGTCCGGTGTACCTTATGAAGTATTAGACCGAGCAGGTATTGTGCAGGTAGAACCTGCACTAGCTCCAGTAGTTGACAAACTCACGGGGGCCTTACGGTTACCCTATGATGAAACAGGTGATTGTTATTTATTTACCACACGTATTGCTAATATGGCAAAAGACCTAGGTGTTGAATTTAAATTTAATAGCATTATTGATCGACTGCATATTAGCAATAATATTATTAATGGAGTATGGATTGATGGTGAACTTGTTCAAGCAGATCGTTATGTCTTATGTTTAGGTAGCTATACACCAAAGTTTTTAGCTTCTGTAGGAATTTATGTACCCATTTATCCATTAAAAGGCTATTCACTAACAATACCTATTACCAATGCTGAAATGTCGCCTGTTTCTACTATTTTGGATGAAACTTACAAAGTAGCCATCACCCGTTTTGATAATCGAATTCGTGTAGGTGGTATGGCTGAAATATCTGGTTTTGATTTATCCCTCAATCCTAGACGACGAGAAACCTTAAAAATGGTTACTCAAGACCTCTACCCACAAGGTGGAGATATTACTAAAGCCGAGTTTTGGACCGGTTTGAGACCAGCTACTCCAGATGGAACTCCAATTATTGGTGAAACTCTTATCAAAAATCTTTATCTAAACACAGGACATGGAACCTTAGGTTGGACAATGGCTGCTGGTTCTGGTCGCTACTTAAGTGATATATTAGCAGGCCAGAAGCCCGAAATTAGCACCGAAGGTTTTGATATTTCACGCTATAAAAAATAATTAGGAGTTATTATGTCAATTAAACGTCTACATGCTAATAAACGCATGAGCCAAGTAGTTATTCATAATGGTCTAGCTTATCTTTCAGGCCAAGTTTGTGAAGATGTACAAGGTGATATTGAAAAACAAACTAAAGAAACCTTAGCCGCTATTGAAAAATTGTTAGGTGAAGCAGGCACCGACAAAACACGAATTCTTTCAGCCACTATTTATTTAAAAGATATTGAAAAAGACTTTGAAAATATGAATCGTGTTTGGGATACATGGCTACCTGAAGGTGTTACTCCAGCAAGAGCCACTGTTGAAGCAAAAATGTGTGAACCTGAGCTATTAATTGAAATTAGTATAGTCGCCACATTACCTTAATGTATAGTGAGCTATCACTTTGTGATAGCTAATAACCTTTATTGATCCTCTTATTAAATATAATTGAGAACTAATCATGCGTCCTGCTCAAGCTATTATTGATCTTAAAGCCCTTTGCTATAACTACCAATTAGCTCGCTCTATTTCTGGCTCTAAAGCCATTGCTGTTATTAAAGCAGATGCTTATGGTCACGGAGCTGTGCAATGTGCAAAAGCATTAGAAAAAGAGGCTAATGCTTTTGCTGTAGCTTGTATAGAAGAAGCTTTGGAATTAAGAGAAGCAGGTATTCTGAATCCTATTCTATTATTAGAAGGTTTCTTTGAAGAAAGTGAATTAGCATTAATAGATAAATTTGATTTATGGGTAGTTATTCACTCCCACTGGCAAATTGCTGCTATTGAAAAAGCATCTTTAAGCAAACCATTAAATATATTTCTTAAAATGGATTCAGGCATGCATCGAGTAGGTTTCTTTCCAGAACACTATAAGGCTGCTTACCAAAAACTTTTGACAACAAATAAAGTAGCTAAGATCACCTTAATGACTCATTTTGCTCGCTCTGATGAGCTAGACACTGATTATACGAAACAACAACTAACAACATTTCAACAAATCTCCAAAACATTAAATGCAGAAACCTGCCTATGTAATTCGCCAACCTTATTAGCCTATCCTGAACTGGCTACTGATTGGGTACGCCCTGGGATTATGCTCTACGGTTCTTCACCTTTCAATCAACCACAATCACCAGCAGATCAATTAACGCCTGTGATGACCTTACAATCAAAAATTATTGCTACACGAGAGCTACCTATGGGAGAACCAATAGGTTATGGTGGTCGTTTTATTACTAACAAGCCCATGCGCATAGGTATAGTAGCAATGGGTTATGCTGATGGTTACCCCCGCCATGCACCTAACGATACTCCTGTACTACTAGAAGGAAAAAAAACTAGACTAATTGGTCGAGTTTCTATGGATATGCTGACAATCGATTTAACAGATCATCCTAATGCAGGTGTTGGCAGTCAAGTGGAGTTATGGGGGAAAAATATTTTAGCCAGTGATATAGCAAAACTTGCTGATACAATTTCCTATCAATTGTTTTGCAACGTTAAACGGGTGCCTAGACTATTTACCTACTAGCCCAAATAGCAACAACTGTGCATAATAAAAAAGGATTTTTTACAGGCAAAGGGCTCGCTAAAGATGAAGCAGACGTGGTACATTTTTTTACTTTTATTACTTAGCTTTACACTACCAAGTTTTGCAGCTCCTGCTGCAACTAACGCTAATGAGGCAACCAATGCTGTATCTACCACAACTATTCAACAAGCAATTGATGACTTACCAGCCAAAAAATTACCTGAAAATGAAGCAACTGTAGCCAAATCAAACCTTGAACAAGCCTTACAATTTGCAAAAAATCGTGACGAATCTGAATCTAAAATTGCCAGCCTAAAAAATCAACTTGCCGATGCTCCTGCTAAGTCCAATACTTATCGTCAACAACTAGAAGAACTTACGGCCAATCCTGCTAAAACCATTCGTGATATAGAACCCAAGATGAGTGATGCTGAATTACAGCAGCGTCAGAGTGATAACAATACACAAATTACTAATTGGCAAATAGAATTAACTAATGCCAATAATACTATTCAACAACTACAAACACGTCCAGAACAAACACAGTCACAAATTAGTACTTTACAAGCCCGTCTGCAAGAAATAGCAGATCAACTAAAAATTACCCAAACAGATGCTGTTAAGCTTAAGCTTCAAGCAGAACAAGCCGCTATTAATGCACAGATTAATTTAATAAACCAAGAACTTGCTGGTAGCAGCGTATTACAAGATTACTCAACTAGTTCACGCAACTTGCTTACTGAACGAATTAATAGATTGGAGCAAGAAAACCTACAACTACAAAATATTATTAATGCTCGTAGACAAGCTGCAACAGAAAAAACTGTGCAAGATTTAGCACAACATCAAGGCAACCAAACAGACACATTATTAAGTCAAGAAAGCGAAACCAACCTTAAACTTTCTGAATACCTTTTAAAAAGTAATAATCGCTTAAATGAAATCAGTCAACTCAATCAAACAACCAAACAACAATTAAATAAAACACAAAAAATTGAAGAAACATTAAAAGAACAAAGCCTTGCATTAAAAAATAGTATTGCTCTCTCTAGAATTTTATATCAACAAAAGCAGGTATTACCAACGCCAATAGAGGATAATCTAGCTAATGAAATAGCCAACTTACGCATATACCAGTTCCAACTTAACGAACAACAAGAACAATTTATTAGTCCAAGTAACTATGTAAATAGATTACTCGCTAATAATACAGATGTTAATGATGATTTACGGCAAAAGCTACTTGAACTCGCTAGAACTCGCCAGCAATTATTTAGCCAATTACAATATTCTTTAAATAGCTTAACTACTGAGGCCATTAATCTACAGTTAACTAAACAACAACTACAAAAAAAAGTATCACAGATTTCTGATGATATAGATGAAAAAATGTTCTGGCTACCCAGTAATTCAACGTTAGGATGGAACTGGCTAAAACAAGTACCAAGTCGTTTAAAAGAAGAACTTAGCTCTATTTCTTGGCAGCAAACGCTAACAGACTTAGGGCGAGGGCTGATTGATAGACCTTGGATATTTGCTCCTGTTGTCTTCTTTATTATATTACTACTTTGGAAACGCTGTTATTTATCAGCCAGAATAGAATCGCTTAACAAAGAAGTAGGCAATGTAAGGCATGACTCACAACTCCATACCCCATTAGTTATCCTATTTAATATTTTACTTGCCCTTCCTGTGGCTTTAGTGCTTGCTTTAGGAGGAATTGCACTATTATTAGACGGGCAAGGAATGAATATTGCCTATGGCAAGACATTATTAGAATTAGCATTAGGTTGGATGTTTTTCTATACAACATATCGACTATTATCACCTAATAATGTAGCAATGACTCACTTCAATTGGAGTGAACGACAAGTAGCCACAATGCGCAAACAGATCGTTCAAATAGGTGCTTTATCACTCGTTTTAATGTCTGTCGTTACCATTGCTAGTCAACAGTTAGGCAATTTAGCCAATGATGTTTTAGGTATTATTATCGTTGTTATTTGTTACCTTTTAATGGCCTTGATAATTGCTCGTACTGTTTTTTCAAAAAAAGCCAGATGTTACTTTAATACTATCCGCTGGATTATGGCTATTGCTATTGTTTCACTACCTATCATTCTTATGATTGCAACTATTGCAGGTTATTACTATACCGCTCTACGATTAACTGACCGTCTAATAGATACCCTCTACGCATTATTAATATGGGTAGTATCTGAGGCAGTATTAGTTCGTGGACTAAGCGTAGCTGCCCGTCGTATAGCTTTCCAACGTGCATTAGAGAAACGAAAAAATAAAGCAGAAACCAAAGAAGGTGAAGAAGAAATAATTGAAGAGCCTGTATTAGATATTCAAGAAATTAACCAACAATCATTACGCCTCATCCGCTTAGGTTTATTTGTTGCTTTTGGTTTTACACTATACTGGATATGGTCAGATGTTTTGGCAGTATTCTCTTACTTAGACACTATTACACTATATCAGTATATCGGGGCAGATGGCGCGACTTTAGTTCCTTTAACACTAAAAGCATTTATTATGGCTATTGTTATAGCAATCGTAAGCGTCGTATTAACCCGTAACCTCCCTGGTTTACTTGAAGTCACTGTATTATCTCGTCTCAATCTAGAACGGGGTATTTCTTATGCCACTACTACCTTACTGACTTATATCATCATCGCTGTTGGCTTCTCTCTAACATTGGGCCTATTAGGTGTTAGTTGGAATAAATTACAATGGTTAGTTGCTGCACTTTCAGTAGGGTTAGGTTTTGGATTACAAGAAATCTTTAAAAACTTTGTATCAGGTATTATTCTACTTTTTGAACGCCCTGTTCGGATTGGCGATAGAATCACAGTAGGAGGTGTTACGGGTACAGTAAATCGTATTCAAATCCGTGCTACCCGCGTAACAGATGGTGACCGTAAAGAGGTTATTATTCCTAATACCACCTTTGCAACAGGTCAACTTATTAACTGGACACTTACCGATACCATTACCCGTATTACCCTTAAAATTGGGGTTGGTTATGACTCAGATATAGATAGGGTTAAAGAACTACTATTACAAATTGCTCAAAATAACTCTCGCGTAATTCAAGACCCAGGCCCCTCTGTTTCTTTTGTAAACTTTGGTGCCGACACTCTAGACCTTGAATTAACCATGTTAGTTAATGAAATAGCAGATCGTGGTGCAGCCACTGATGAAATTAATCGTCAAATACTCACCCTATTTAGAGCAGAAAATATTGATATTCCTTATCATCAAGTTGATGTAACACTCAAAAATAGTGAAGGTAAAGAGTTAACACTAACAGAACCTCAACAAAAAAAGAAACTATAGAGAAATCATAACAACTTGGTAGTGTTAACTACCAAGTTACTTATTCAATTTGTCTATTATTTTCTTATAACTAAAGCAATCTGTAATATGATCCATCACCATACCTGTAGCTTGCATATAAGCATAACAAATAGTTGAACCTACAAAAGTAAAACCTGCTTTCTTTAATGCCTTACTCATAGCATCTGACTCTGTAGTGGTAGCAGGTATTTCTTCCATTTTTTTAAAATGGTTTATTTTTGGTTTTCCACCAACAAACGACCAAATAAATTGCACTGGTTCTTCAAGCTTTAACCAAGCAATCGCATTTTTACGAGCGGCATTGACCTTTAATCGATTACGGATAATACCTTTATCTTGTAATAACTGCTCAATATAATCATCAGACATTGCCGCTATTTTATGTGGATCAAAATTAAATAATACCTGTCTATAACGTTCTCGTTTCTTTAATACTGTTATCCATGAAAGTCCTGCTTGAAATCCTTCTAATAGCAACATTTCAAATAAGTGTTTCTCATCATAACAAGGTATTCCCCACTCCTTATCATGGTAGGCTATATATTCAGCATCAGTACCACACCAATAGCAACGCTGTTTACTCATTAAAATACCCCTTTAACACGCAATAAACCTTATTAAAAATAGCTCACTAAAGATATTTTTTTACAGTTACTTTATACTTTATCTTTTTTATTACTAGCCATTTTACAATGAATAATCAGTTAAACATAAAGTCGCTTATTTATACAGCCTGTCTATTATTAATATTGCCTAATTTTATTTTTGTTCTTGCAACTTATTGGACTGGCGATAATCGATCAATTTTTAATATTGATTATTTACTCCCTTTTATCTGTCTTATTTTTCATAACCGAGTAATAAGAGCAACAGGTATTATATTATTTATATTTATTTTTCTGATTGATATCTTACTGATTGTATTACAACACTATCCTGGCTTTCATTTTAGAGACAGCCTTTATTTAATTAGTTTTATTTTTTCAGGTCCTAAAATCTTTCTTGTTTATGCAACAGTAGTTGTTGCTATTATTGCTATAGAGTCTGCTATCTTATGGCAATTCACTAAGAAGATAACTAGTAATAACCTATTAACAGTTACATTAATACTCGTTTTAGGTACTACCACTTCTTACTTTATAGAGCAAAGCAATGGACAGCAAATGGATATCTATCACACACCATTTGCCAGCAGTAATACGATTTATTTTATAAAAAACCAAGAAGCAAGCTTTTCAAATTTATTAGGTGGTGATTTATTAGAACCAAGCCCCTATTACCATGCTACCACACCATGGACAAATGCCATTCAACAACACCAACCTTTAAATAAAAAAATTCTTTTAATTGTCGTCGAATCATGGGGACAACCCTTAAATCAAACTATTCAGGAAGATATTTTAAAAAATCTAAAAGCCAAAACTAATTCTTTCGATTATTTAAATCAAGGTAATTTTTTATTCCGTGGTTTTACTGTTGAAGGAGAACTACGAGAACTCTGTCAACTCTATCCCTCTACAGTGGATCTTTACCAGATAAAAACTGGCTTCCAAAATTGTATGCCTCATATACTAAATAAACTGGGTTATGAAACACAGGCAATTCATGGCGGTAGTAGTACTATTTATGGTAGAAAAAAATGGTATCCTAAAGCGGGATTTAAAACCCATACTTTTCAAGAAGAGTTAAACAAACCAGTTAACTGCATACCCTTTGATGGTATCTGTGATTGGGATATTTTACCCTTTCTTAAACAATCCTTTGCTCAAGATAAAAAACTCTTTAATTATTGGTTAACATTAACTGCACACTATGCCTATTATCAACATGATATTCATAATGAGCGGTTTAATTGTGCCATTTATAACGTATCAGCAACAGGAGACGCTTGTCGCAACCTTAAGTTACAAGCACAATTTTTTGATTATATTGCAGAGTTTATTACCTCACCAGAAATGCAAGGTGTCGAAGTTATTATTGTAGGAGATCATCCACCACCATTGTTTAAAGCTAGTGAAATAGCACTATTTAAAACTAAAGAGATGCAAGATGGCAAAGTTGGTTGGGTACATTTCAAAATAAAAGATAAAATTTCACAATAATATTTGATAAATAAAAAAAGGCATAAACGATTTAATGGCAAAAATAATCGTTTATGCCCAAATGGCAACCTAATTCATTAGGTGATTATTAATCTCTCTGAATATCATTTCCTAAAATTTTATTTTGATTTTGAATAAAAATTAAAAAGGACTGCTAAACCTTAATTTTTTAACAAAGCGTTTCTATAGCAACTAAATCCTTATCCGCTAAAAATAATTTAAATATAGATATGTAATATGAATATAGCTCTAACTTTACTTCTTAAAATCTATAAAAAATAAAAATCAAACACACAACACAAAGTGCTAAACCATATATAAAGAATATTAGTAACTCAACCTATCCATTTACTAACCTACACCTCTACTACTGGAGATTCCTTCCCCTTCCTTAGTTATTAAAAACATACTAAAAATTAATAAACGTCAAATACAAAACGAGTGTTAAAAAATCATTAACTTCAAAAATGTATTTTATTTACATTGCTAATTAAAACAAGCAATACCTTCTTCTTAAATCTTTAAGAATTCAGAACAATAACTTAAATATAGAAACAACATTATATAACAAAATTACTTATATTCTTTTAGCATATTAACATAAGTTTTTTTTATATGTGATTAATATATTCTATAATACTAATACAATCCATTAATAACAGCATTCCTTTTTATTACAAAGCCTTATATACATTATCGCGCAGCATTTATACTGTGCTTAAACCACATCCATATATAACTTTTTCTTATTAATAAAAAGAAAACTCCTTTAATTTTTTAATTATGGTAAAAAATAGTCAGCCTTTAGAATTATTCTTTTGTCTAACAACCTAATTATTTAGCTATACAATAAGTAAAATCGATATTATGCAAAATACGTATATCATATACACTATTTGCATATTGTAAAAATAAACATATAATACACGCCCTTTATTCAAAAACCTTAAAGATAAGTTTTGAATAAAATACATTATAAAAATATCTAGCTATTAAGCATTAACGATTGAACTACCTGATGGGAATTACTATGAATACAGGTTTATATTATCCAGACCAGTTTAAAGATAACTGTGGCTTCGGCTTGATTGCACATATGCAAGGTACGGCTAGTCACCATCTTTTAAAAACTGCCATTCAAGCACTTACTTGCATGACCCATCGTGGTGGCATTAATGCTGACGGAAAAACAGGCGATGGCTGTGGTCTATTACTTCAAAAACCTGATTCTTTCTTCCGCATAATCGCAAAAGAACAATTTCAAGCAGACTTACCCGAACAATATGCTGTAGGCATGGTATTTTTAAGTCCTGATGAAGAAAAAGCTAATACTGCCAAAGAACAACTTAACCAACAAATTACAGCTAATGGTTTAAAACTTATTGGTTGGCGTGAAGTTCCTACAGACTCTTCAGTACTAGGTCCATTAGCATTAGAAAGAATGCCTCGTATTGAACAAGTTTTTGTGACAGGAGATGGGCTCTCTGATCAGGCTTTTGCCATTAAACTATTCTTTGTGCGCCGACGAGCTGAAATAGCTTTAAAAGATGATAGTGATTTTTATGTATGTAGCCTATCGGGCAAAAACATCATCTACAAAGGTTTAATGATGCCTGCTGATCTTGAGCAATTTTACCCTGATTTAGGCGATGAGCGTATGGCTACGGCTATTTGTGTATTCCACCAACGCTTTTCCACTAACACAATGCCAAGATGGCGTTTAGCACAACCTTTTCGTTTTCTTGCCCATAATGGTGAAATTAACACCATTACGGGAAATCGTAATTGGGCTCTTTCTCGTCGTAAAAAGTTTGCTAACCCTTTATTACCTAATTTACAAGAATTAGAACCACTAATTGACTGTTCAGGCTCAGACTCTGCCAGCATGGATAATATGCTAGAACTCTTAGTCACAGGCGGTATGGATTTATTCCGTGGTTTAAGAATGATGATTCCACCAGCATGGCAGAATGTGGAAACCATTGATGCTGACTTACGTAGTTTCTATGAATTTAACTCTATTCATATGGAGCCTTGGGATGGCCCAGCAGGTGTAGTATTAACTGATGGTCGTCATGCCGTTTGTCTACTAGATAGAAATGGTCTACGTCCTGCCCGTTGGGTAACTACTAAAAATGGTTATATCACTTTAGCCTCTGAAGTAGGTGTATGGGATTATGATCAAAAAGATGTATTAGCTAAAGGCCGTGTAAGTCCAGGACAGATTTTAGCCGTTGATACTCATACAGGTGAAATGCTCAACACCGAACAAATTGATAACCGCTTAAAAGTTAGACACCCTTACAAACAGTGGCTAAAACAAAATGCTTTACGCATTCAAGCAACATTGAATGAGAGCCAACAAGGTGATGCTAGCTATTCAGGAGAACAGCTAGCACAATACATGAAAATGTTCCAAGTAACTTTTGAGGAACGTGACCAAGTATTGCGCCCACTAGCAGAACAAGGCCAAGAGGCGGTAGGCTCAATGGGTGACGATACACCAATGGCTGTCTTATCTCAGCGTGTTCGTTCAGTATACGATTATTTTCGCCAGCAGTTTGCACAGGTGACTAATCCCCCTATTGACCCTTTACGTGAAGAAATCGTAATGTCATTAGAAACCTGTTTAGGCCCTGAGTATAATATCTATGAAGAAGCACCAGAACATGCCAATCGGGCTATTTTAACCAGCCCTATTATTTCTCCTGCAAAATGGCAAACTATCCTTAATATGCAACGTGAGGGATTTGCTAAAGAGATCATTGATCTTAACTATGACCCTGCTATTGGTTTAGAAGCGGCCATCAAAAAAGTGGTAGAACAGGCAGAACAAGCCGTTAGAAATGGTAAAAGCCAGCTAATTCTTTCTGACCGTAACATTGCTGCTAACAAACTACCTATTCATGCTGCATTAGCAGTAGGGGCTGTACAACATCATATGATAGCTACAGGCTTACGTTGTGAATGTAATATTCTGGTAGAAACAGCAACAGCCCGTGATCCTCATCAATTTGCTGTACTCATAGGCTTTGGTGCTAGTGTAGTTTATCCTTACCTAGCTTATGAAGTATTAGCAGATCTAGCAAGAACAGGCGAAGTAGTAGGGGATATATACGAGATATTTAAATATTATCGTAAAGGCATCTCTAAAGGCCTTAAGAAAATTCTTTCTAAAATGGGTATATCTACTATTTCCTCTTACCGTGGAGCACAGCTTTTTGAGGCAGTAGGTTTATCTTCTGAAATAACTAACCTTTGTTTTCGTGGTGTACCAAGCCGTATTGAAGGTGCTCGTTTTATTGATTTAGAAGCTGAACAAAAACTACTAGCTAGCGAAGCATGGGATAGTCGTAAAACTATCCAAAAAGGTGGTTTACTGAAATTTATCTACAATGGTGAATACCACGCTTACAATCCTGATGTAGTACAACTCTTACAAGAAGCTGTACAAACAAATAACTATGCAAAATTCAAAGAGTATGCGCAAGCAGTAGACACTCGCCCAGTTTCTATGATTCGTGACTTATTTAAGGTTAAAGCAGTTAATACACCTTTACCATTAGATAAGGTTGAACCTATTGGCGCCATTCTAAAACGTTTTGATTCTGCGGGCATTTCATTGGGTGCATTATCACCAGAAGCACATGAAGCCTTAGCTGAAGCTATGAATCGTCTAGGTGCACGTTCTAACTCAGGTGAAGGTGGAGAGGACCCTGCTCGCTATGGCACCATTAGAATGTCTAAAATCAAGCAAGTTGCCACAGGTCGTTTTGGTGTTACACCAGAATATTTAGTTAATGCTGAAGTTTTACAGATTAAAATTGCCCAAGGTGCTAAACCTGGTGAAGGTGGACAGTTACCTGGTGGTAAAGTTAATGGCTTAATTGCTCGTTTACGTTATGCCGTTCCTGGCGTAACGTTAATTTCACCTCCTCCTCATCATGATATTTATTCTATTGAGGATTTGGCACAGCTAATCTTTGACCTTAAACAAGTCAATCCACAGGCCTTAGTATCAGTTAAATTAGTGGCTGAAGCAGGCGTAGGAACTATTGCCGCAGGTGTAGCAAAAGCTTACGCTGATTTAATCACTATCTCTGGTTATGATGGTGGTACAGGTGCCTCCCCTATTAGCTCTATCAAATATGCAGGGGCACCTTGGGAATTAGGCTTAGCAGAAACTCACCAAACATTACGTGGTAATGATCTACGTGGCAAAGTCAGAGTACAAACTGACGGTGGTTTAAAAACAGGTTTAGATGTCATTAAAGCAGCTATTTTAGGTGCTGAAAGCTTTGGCTTTGGTACCGCACCAATGATCGCATTAGGTTGTAAATACTTACGTATTTGCCACCTTAACAATTGTGCTACAGGTGTTGCCACTCAAAATAATCGTCTTCGTAAAGAACATTTTATTGGCACAGTTGAAATGGTCACCAACTTCTTCCAATTTATTGCTGAAGATACTCGTGAATGGTTGGCTAAGTTAGGCGTAGCTAGTTTAGAAGAAATTATTGGTCGCACTGATTTATTAGAAGTTTTATCAGGTGAAACAGATAAACAAGCTAACTTAGATCTATCACCCTTACTAGCCAATAGCCAAATTAAAGATAAACCACAGTATTGTGAAGTAGCAAATAATCCGCCATTTGATAAAGGATTATTAGCAGAACGCATGGTAGAAATGGCGATGCCTGCCATTGAATCACTCTCTGGTGGCGAGTTTGAACTCAACATTTGTAACTGTGATCGCTCCATAGGTGCCAGAGTATCTGGTGAGGTTGCAAAACTACATGGCAACCAAGGCATGTCACAAAATCCTATTACCTTCCGCTTCACAGGTACAGCTGGACAAAGTTTTGGGGTGTGGAATGCTGGCGGTTTACATCTGCATTTAGAAGGGGATGCTAACGACTATGTGGGTAAAGGTATGACAGGGGGTAAGATTGTGATTACTCCACCAAAAGATAGTACGCTAAAAACCCAAGAGTCAGCTATTGTAGGTAATACTTGTTTATATGGTGCTACAGGAGGAAAACTCTTTATAGCAGGTACAGCAGGTGAACGCTTTGGTGTACGTAATTCTGGTGCTCATGCTGTTGTTGAAGGAACAGGCGATCACTGCTGTGAATATATGACAGGTGGTTTTATCTGTGTATTAGGAAAAACAGGTTATAACTTTGGTTCAGGTATGACAGGTGGCTTTGCCTATGTATTAGATCTAGACCGTACTTTTGTGGATTTAGTGAATCATGATCTTGTTGAAATTCAACGAATCAGCAAAGAAACGATGGAAGCCTATCGCAACCATTTACAAAGTGTATTAGATGAGTATGTGGATGAAACAGACAGTGCTTGGGGTAAAGAGATAGCCGATAACTTAGATGATTACATCCGTAGTTTTTGGTTAGTAAAACCTAAAGCAGCCAATTTAAAAATGCTATTAAGCAGCACCCGTGCGAATCCACAATAATAGACTAAAGTGAATGGTTAATACTGCTCACCGTAATTACTACCGCCCAGCGGTAACGAGGTTGTAAATGACTGAACATACACATAACGACTTCCAGTTTCTTGACGTGTTACGTAAAGAACCTAAAAGAAAAGCTTTAGGTAAACGTAAAAGAGAATTTATTGAAATCTATAATATCTTTGAACCAGAGCGAGCTACAGAACAAGCTGAACGTTGTCTTGACTGTGGCAACCCCTATTGTGAATGGAAATGTCCTGTTCACAACTACATTCCTAACTGGTTAAAGTTAATCACAGAAGGCCGTATTTTTGAAGCTGCGGAGCTTTCTCATCAAACTAATAGCTTACCAGAAGTCTGTGGCCGCGTATGTCCGCAAGACCGTCTTTGTGAGGGAGCTTGTACACTCAATCAAACTGGCTTTAGTGCCGTCACTATTGGCTCAGTAGAAAAATATATCAGCGATACTGCTTTTGCTATGGGCTGGCGACCTGATATTTCTCACGTAAAAAGTACAGGTAAAAAAGTAGCTATTATTGGTGCTGGCCCTGCTGGCTTAGGTTGTGCAGATGTGCTTGTACGCAATGGTGTTACACCTGTTGTGTTTGACCGCAATCCAGAAATCGGTGGCCTACTTACTTTTGGTATTCCAGAGTTTAAATTAGAAAAAACTGTAATGAGCCGTCGTCGTGAAATCTTTACAGAAATGGGCATTGAGTTCCGTCTTAATACCGAAATTGGTAAAGATATTTCTATGCAACAGTTACTCGATGACTATGATGCTGTATTTATGGGCATGGGCACTTATACCTATATGCAGGGTGGCTTTCCTGGGGAAGACTTAGCAGGTGTTTACGATGCATTAGATTTTTTAATTGCTAATGTAAATCATAATCTTGGCTTTGAAAAATCAGCTGATGATTTTATCTCCATGAAAGGTAAACAAGTAGTCGTATTAGGTGGTGGCGACACGGCCATGGACTGTACCCGTACCTCTATCCGTCAAGGTGCAACAACCGTTACTTGTGCCTATCGCCGTGATGCTGAAAATATGCCTGGCTCTCGCAAAGAAGTTAAAAATGCTAAAGAGGAAGGTGTTAGATTTTTATTTAACCGTCAACCTATAGAGATTGTTGGTAATGGCAAAGTAGAAGGTATTAAAGTAGTAGAAACAGAACTGGGGGAACCTGATGCTAGAGGTCGCCGTTCACCCGTACCTATTGCAGGCTCAGAAGAAATTTTACCCGCTGACGCAGTTATTATTGCCTTTGGTTTCCGTCCAAGTCCTGCACCCTGGTTTGAAGAGCACAAAATCAATTTAGATAACCAAGGTCGTGTAGTTGCGCCAGCAAGTGGCCCCTACCAGTATCAAACCAATAACCCAAAAATATTTGCAGGCGGTGATATGGTCAGAGGTTCCGATCTAGTCGTTACTGCTATTGCAGAAGGTCGTGGTGCAGCTGAAGGTATTTTAAACTACTTAAAAGTTTAATTTGAAAAAAGGGCAATTTTTTATTGCCCTGATTTTTTAATCTCTAATTTTTGCCAAAAAGCAGGCAAAAATATCTCTTGTACAATCACATTGACTTCTTCATTAATAAAACTTGACCACCTTCCCCATAAATTTTGAAACTGATGAGTTGTTGGTAATAACTCAACAGGATAACGCGTTGCCTCAAGGGGGGTTCTTTGAAAAGTCTTATCAATAAATAATATAGAGCCTAATGATTTTTCACCAATATTGGTTAAATCGTATTGATCATTTTTTAAATCAGTTTGTAAAGCAACACTACGCGCATAAACCCAAGGTTCACCACCACCCTTTAAAAAAACCTCTCTTACCCAACCTTTTTTATCAATAGGTGCTGCAAGCTTTTGGTATTCATCTGGACGTAATATCTGCCATTCTTCTAGCAATACTTCAATAGAAAATTGTTGTTGACTAACTGTTGTTAACCTTTGAGTAAGAGAATCTTCATTAAATAGCCAATCAGCTTCCTGCTCTGTTAGTTGCTCATATAATTTTGATTGGGTACGCCATTTAATAGCTAATAGATTATTTTTCATAATTAATTTTATTGTGAAGCAGGTAATAAACGACAATAACATTGAGTATTTTACAATACATACCCAACAACGATAGGAGTGCTTCAGTGATTTTTAGATTACTGGTCTTATAAATAGTTTCTAACTGATGATATGGATACCACAAACTACTATTAATAAGACTACCCCTCAAAATTATAATAATTATTTAGTTATATTAAAATTAATTTCTTCATCCTATCTCAAGCCATCTTATTATTTCTACTTATAAGGTATAAAATAGATAAATTCTGGATTTGTATTTTTAGGATATTAATAATCATGCGGCAAATAGTTTCCCAAACCAAACGCTGGGTTATAAAAATAGGTAGTTCTTTACTGACTGCTAATGGTAAAGGACTAGATCCCCATGCTATGCAAGGTTGGGTTGAACAAATGGTTGCTCTACGAAACCAGGGTATTGAACTTATCTTAGTTTCATCTGGTGCTGTAGCTGCAGGAATGAGTAAACTAGGTTGGGAAACCCGCCCTAAAGAAATGCATCAACTGCAAGCAGCAGCAGCTATTGGTCAAATGGTTTTAGTACAAGCGTGGGAGAACTGTTTTGATCAATTTAACTGCCAAGCAGCACAGATTCTATTAACTCATGATGACCTATCTGACCGTAAACGTTATTTAAATGCCCGTAGTACGCTAAGAGCTTTAATCGATTTAGCTATTATTCCTGTTATTAATGAAAACGATACAGTAGTCACTGATGAAATTCGTTTTGGTGATAACGATACTTTAGCAGCGTTAGTAGCTAATCTAGTAGAAGCAGATTTATTGGTTATTCTCACTGATCGCGATGGTATGTTTAATGCCGATCCCCGCAATAATCCAAATGCACAGTTAATCTATGAAGCGAAAGCCAACGATCCTAGTTTAGATGAAGTAGCAGGCGGTGCAGGAAACTTAGGTCGTGGTGGTATGCAAACTAAACTAAGAGCAGCTCGTTTTGCCGCTCGTTCTGGCACAAACACTATTATTATTGGCGGCACAATCCCCCAAGTAATTACTAGATTACAACAAGGCGAACGTATAGGAACACTATTAACACCTGATCAATCACCCATTGCTGCTCGTAAACAATGGTTAGCAGGCCAACTACAGGTTAAAGGCAAAATAACTCTAGATAACGGTGCTGTAACCGCACTCACACAATACCAAAAAAGTTTACTACCTGTAGGCGTAAAAAATATAGAAGGTGATTTTAGACGAGGTGAGATGGTTGCCTGTATTAATTTAGAAGGTATAGAAATCGCCAGAGGACTCATTAACTACAATGCTTCCGAAGCACAAAAAATCATTGGTCTAAGCTCAGATGAAATAACAAAGGTTTTAGGTTTTATCAATGAACCAGAACTTATTCATAAAGATAACTTAATTATTAATTAGAAAAATGGGACATCATATTCAAGGCATTATTAGTAAATCTGACAATATTAATGCCTTTGCGCGATACTATTCTTTAAAGAAGCGTATTTCATTAAGCCAAGGTTTTTCTTTACTCATGTTGAGTGAGGATGATTTAGATTCTTTTATTTTTTCTGCTAATTATGATCTATATGATATTAATGGCCTATCTGATAAATTAGTTGAAATACTATCTCATTATTCCTTACAAGCCCCTATCGCTTATATTGCAACGGACTATTTTGGTGGCACGGGCAGTCAAGCGGCAATAGCTTTTGCAAATGGAAATATTATCCTACCTCCACAATGCGCTGAAATCGGGGTAATCAATCAAGCACTAAAACTTATAGGCGTAATTTCTAATAATATTATTGACGAGTTTGACACATTAAACCTAGGTCAATATCGTCATATGGATGAAGATTAACTTGATAGTCTCTTCAAGTTTTGCGAAGGACAATCAGCCAGTAAGTCAGCCACTACTCTGCCATCTGGCAAACAAATATTAGGGGCTATTTCTAATAAAGGCATTAACACAAAGGAACGTAAAGCCATTTGGGGATGAGGTATTATTAAACGTTCTGTATTAATTTTTTGATTACCATAAAGAATTATATCTAAATCTAAGGTTCTAGCACCCCATCGCTCTTTACGTTCTCTGCCATGCTCATTTTCAATTTGTTGCAATTGATCTAATAAGGCTTCTGGCGTTAACACCGTTTCTAAACAAGCAACAGCATTAATATATTGAGGCTGCCCCTCTAATAATGAATCACTTATATACAATGAAGACTGACTAACAAGCTTAATATCAGGTAAATTAGCTAATGCATTTAACGCTGTAATCAACTGGGTAACTGGATCTTGTAAATTACTACCTAAACCAATATAAACAAGTTGTTTAGTCAATTTTTCCCTCTGCTTTATTCTTTGCCTTAGACTTATAGTGATAACGCTTTCTACGACTTGGCTTTTTATCTCCATTTACTTGACGAATCATTGTTCGTCTTTGCTGATCATCGGCTTGTTGGTAACATGTCCACCACTTGCCTAAACCTGCTGTATCCTCTCCTACTGACTCCCTCAACAATAGAAAATCATAGCCTGCACGAAAACGAGGATGTACTAATAAGGCATCTGCTTTTTTACCTTGTCTTCTGGTCAATCTAATTTGTGCTTCCCAAATCTCACGTATAGGGATACCAAAGCGTTTAGGAATAGTCGTATATTTACTTTGCTCAGCAATTAACTCATTAGCTAAATCATGTAAATCCAATAGGTTAGGCAAATTTTCAGAAATTGGTTTTTCTAAATGCTCTAATAATACTGGCCACAATAAACTAGCATATAAAAAGGCTGGATTAACTGTTTTTCCACTATTTAATCTATCATCTGTATTAATCAAAGCCTGCCGAATAAACTTTTCTGCTTGTGGTGATTTATCTAAAGCCTTAGCAGTTAGGGGAAATAAATAACTAAATAAATTATATTGGCAAAGCAGTGTGAATATTTTTACTGCATTACCTGATAAAAATAACTTTAATACCTCATCAAATAACCTAGCAGCAGGAATATCCCCCAATAAATAAGATAACTGATTAAGTGGTTGCTCAGTTTCTGAAGCTATAGAAAAGTCTAACTTTACCATAAATCTTATGGCCCGTAACATTCTTACAGGATCTTCTTGATAACGTTTTTGTGGATTTCCAATTAAACGAATTACTTTACTATTAATATCTTCCAAACCATTTACATGATCTAAAACTTGTTTTTTTACAATATCATAATAAAATGCATTAATCGTAAAGTCTCGTCGTGTTGCATCTTGCTCAATTGTTCCATAGACATTATCACGCAATATGCGGCCACTACTGTGTTGCGCAGCGTCTGTCGCAATATCATCTTTACTGTGAGGACCTCTAAAAGTTGCTACCTCTATGGTTTCTTTTCCCCAAAAAACATGAACTAACTTAAAGCGACGCCCAATTACTCTGGAATTACGAAAAATTTTCTTAACCTGTTCAGGTGTTGCATTAGTTGCCACATCAAAATCTTTCGGACGTAAACTCAGTAACAAATCACGTATACAACCACCTACTAAATAAGCCTCATAACCTTCTTTATGAAGTTTTTTAATGGTTTCTAAGGCATTTTTACTAATGTGCTCTTGTTCCAATGTATATTTCTTTTTGGATGGTAATTGTTGAGAACCACCTGATGCTTTATCAGAACGCTTAAACAAGCCATCTACAGATTTGAATATTTTTTTCAACATAAAAGATTAATACACTATATTTTGAATAAGTTTGAATAACAGAGACAACTACTAAATACCTCATTTATATAAATTAGACTATGAAAATAACAAGTTATAATCTAAAAAAAGTTTGCTTATAGTCAACTAGTTATTTAAATTTCATACTTTTTTCACAATTTAAACAAATAACTATCGATAATTATAGCAATACACTGTATAAATATATATTAATTTGAGTTAAGCTATACAAATAAAATCATTTGCAAGATATTGTATAGAGCTTGGGCTACTTATTTAGTAGATTAGTACTGCTTTTGACTTGTGTCATAACCTCTACTCGAGTAAATGATTAAATAATGAGACATTTTTAGAGGGTATCTCATGCGACGCGATCCGATTACTTTATTTGATAATGGCACCCATAAGTGTGTCTGTTTTGATAACCTTGTTACAGGTGGTGGTGTACAGTCTAATCAGTTTGTGATTTTAGACGGTGACCAAGCTATCCTTCTTGATCCAGGTGGAGATTTAACATATACCACTTTAACATTAGAGATTGCTAAGCATTTAGCCCTTAAAGATTTGACTTATATCTTTGCATCTCACCAAGACCCCGATATTGTGGCATCTTTAGATAAATGGTTATTACATACCAATGCTCGGGTTATCTGCTCTAAATTATGGGCTCGTTTCTTACCTCACTTAGTGGCCAACTATCTTTCAAATAGCCATGGCATTAATACTTATGAGCGTATTATCCAATTACCTGATGCTGGCGGTGCCATTCCTTTAGGCGATAGTAAGTTAATGGCTGTTCCTGCGCATTTCTTACACTCTGAAGGTAATTTCCAAATCTATGATCCTGTGAGTAAAATTTTATTCTCTGGTGACCTAGGCGCATCTATTGTAGATGATGCAGAGCCTATTACAAACTTTGAAGAACATTTACCAAACATGCTTGGCTTCCACCAACGTTATATGATTAGTAACAAAATTGGTCGCTATTGGGCAAACATGGTTCGTGGTTTAGATATTGAAATGATGGTTCCACAACATGGCCGTCCATTTAAAGGCAAAGAAATGGTTAATAAGTTTATCAATTGGTTTGAAAACTTAGAGTGTGGTGTGGACTTAATCACTCAACAAAACTATGTTCTACCAAAAATATAGTTAAACCCAATATAAAAAAGCTGCTTAAATAAGCAGCTTTTTTATTACCTATAATTTATTATTGCGCATATTTCTTAGTTGTTTTTCAAGTACTTCTGCATAAGGCTCTAACACTCGCTCAATACAGAATGTATCTGCTGGATTAGCTAATCCTCTAATCTTAGCTAAAATCTCTACCCTCTCATCACCTGCCACAGACTGATCCATTAATAATAGATTACGACTATGGTCAACAAGCGACCGAGCTAATTTTACAGTCGTATTATCTAATAACTCTTGGGGTGTTAAACCTAATAAATCAGTTCCCTGTGCCAGAGCTATTTGTAGCAATAACGTGATATTTGTATCCGCCAATTCAACTTGTAACTCATGGCTTAAACCACGCATTAATTCACCACAACATATCGCATGTGTTAAATAAGTATCTGTATCATTACCACGCCCATGAAACAATACTAAACTACTACCATCATTTAATGTATGTATTTCACCCTTATAGATACGTACGGTTTGATCTAAACAATCACGATAACGTTGTAATAAATTAATTAATCGCTCTTTAGATAATAATTTTAACTTATCCTGTCCACCTAACCGTATATACAATACTGCAGTTTGTGTAGGTTGTTGCATAGTCACACCACTTTCTAATTCTTCTTTATCTGCTGGCACTGAATCACTAATAATAGGTATATCTGCCTCAGCAATGACTGAGCGATCAAAACTGGCAATCTCATCAAGAAAAGCCCGATCAAAATTACTATCTGTTAATTCATCTTCAGTTTGTCTAATATTAATCAGATCATGTTCAACCACCTCAATAGGTTCAGGCTCTAACTCTGGTTCAATAAATTGCGCATAATATGCTTCAATATCTTCAACAGCAATTAATTTAGCTTGTAACTCTCTAGCTAAATCACCTATTTCATCTTGTCGATCGCTGGCAGGTACAGGCATAACAGGATCTCTTACCCATTCTCGTAATTGAGTAACCGGTGTAGTAATTTTACGACCTAATCTAAATATAAAAATTAATACAATAACCAGTAAAATACCTGCAATAATAATGGCACGCTCAACACTCACCACCCAAGGCAATTGAAATTGCTGATGATTTAATCTTAAACGTAATTCAACATCTGGCTGCTTTTGGATAGCTAACCTTTCTTTATACAAATCTGTTTTATTGGTGTGAGAAAATTGTTTTAGACCAGCCCGAAACAATTCATTACCTTCACCATCATAAATCCCCACATCGGCAACCAATGGATTTTTAGCTAGTGATCCTAACAAAATATTCAGCCCCAACTTATCATCAATGGCTAATAACTCTGCTGCCCTTTCTGCAGTCTGAGTTAATAAACTTTGTCCCACTGCATCCGCTTGTTGACGCATAGAAAGCTTAAATTGATCATTAACTAGCCAAGCATAAACACCAAAGGCAATAGCTAACACTAGCAAGCATTGAATAATCAAACTAGCAACAAGAGAAACTCGTTTTTGTCGTATTGTTTGGTTGGAATATAAAAAAAGATTGTCTTTTTTAGCATGTTGTTGCTGTTTCACAAGCAAAACTCTTTTAAAAATAGGAATATATTAGTATAACTAGCGTTTTTTTTTGGGGAAAGCCCTTAAACAAGTTAAAATAGTAAAAATTTGTGCTTTACAGTGTTGGAGATTGTAGATTGCGTGAAATTATTTTAATTAATATTACTGGAGAAGACCGTCCTGGGCTTACTGCAGCAATTACTGGTGTGTTAGCTGCTGGAGGCGCACAAATTCTTGATATTGGCCAAGCCGTGATTCATAACACGTTATCTTTCGGCATTTTAGTAGAACTTCCTGATAATAGTGACTCTAATGTGCTCAAAGATGTATTATTCTGTGGCTATGAACTCGATCAACAGGTACGTTTTACACCTATTTCTGAACAAGATTACCAAGTATGGGTGGCTGGACAAGGCAAACCCCGTCATCTTGTAACTTTATTAACGCGCAAAGTTACTGCCGAACAATTATGCAGAGTTAGTACTATTACAGCTGCACATAATCTTAATATTGATCATATCGACCGCTTATCTGGTCGCATTCCCTTAGGTACTGCACCAGAAAATAGTAAAGGTTGTATTGAATTTTCAGTACGTGGTGATGCAAATATCAGTGCATTAAAAGCTGAATTTCTAAAGGTTGGTGCGGAGCTGGGTGTTGATATTGCTTTCCAACAAGACAGTATTTATCGCCGTAATCGTCGCTTAGCTGTATTTGATATGGACTCAACACTTATTGAAGCAGAAGTTATTGACGAATTAGCCAAAGCTGCAGGTGTCGGCGACCAAGTCTCTGCCATTACTGAACGGGCAATGCGTGGGGAAATTGATTTTAAAGAAAGCTTTAAAGAACGTTTAGCATTACTCAAAGGCTTATCTGAATCTGTGTTAGAGGAAATTGCAGATAATCTTCCACTTACTGAAGGTGCAGAAAATTTATTTGATGAGCTTAAAAAGTTAGGTTACAGAACAGCAATTCTTTCTGGTGGTTTTAGTTACTTTGCTAATAAATTACAGCAAAAACTAGGCATTGATTATGTTTATGCCAATGAACTACAAATAGTAGATGGAAAATTAACGGGTGTAGCTATTGAACCTATTGTAGATGCTCAAAGAAAAGCAGACCTGTTAAAAGATTTAGCTCTAAAAGAAAACATTAGTTTAGAACAAACTATTGCAGTTGGCGATGGTGCAAATGATTTACCTATGCTTGGTATTGCAGGGCTAGGCGTTGCTTTCAGAGCCAAGCCTCTGGTTAAACAATCTGCTAAACAAGCTATTTCTACCTTAGGGTTAGATGGTATTTTATATTTATTAGGTTATCGTGACAGAGAAGCTCAAGAGCAGCCTATTAATTAATAAAATAAATCTCGCTATTTAACAGGAATCTTCAAGATAATTGCTAATCCTATAAATAACAAGATAAAGTTGTATGTTGTTTTGCAATACCATTGTAGAATACTTATCCATTATTCTACCGTGATTGTGAGTTTTACGAGTAAGTTGGTTACCCCGAATGTATCGCATGATTAGTATTAAATACACTTGTTTACCTAACAGTCTATTTACTAATCCACTCACGTTAATAATTAAACTATTGCCGTGAAAACAGGAGCTTTCAATGCCTGACTATCGTTCCAAAACATCCACCCAAGGCCGTAATATGGCGGGTGCTCGTTCCCTATGGCGTGCCACAGGGATGAAAGATGATGACTTCAATAAGCCAATTATTGCTGTCGCCAACTCATTTACTCAATTTGTTCCAGGGCATGTTCATCTAAAAGACCTTGGACAACTGGTCGCTCGTGAAATTGAGAAAGCAGGTGGTGTCGCTAAAGAATTTAATACCATTGCTGTTGATGATGGTATCGCAATGGGGCATGATGGTATGCTCTACTCTCTACCAAGCCGAGAAATTATTGCCGACTCAGTAGAATACATGGTAAATGCACATTGTGCAGATGCCCTAGTATGCATCTCTAACTGCGATAAAATTACTCCTGGCATGTTAATGGCTGCTTTACGTCTTAATATTCCAGTAGTTTTTGTTTCTGGTGGCCCAATGGAGGCTGGTAAAACCAAGTTAGCAGACCATAATCTAGACTTAATTGATGCCATGGTAATTGCGGCTGATGATAACTATTCAGATGAACAAGTGGCGGAATATGAACGTAGCGCCTGCCCTACCTGTGGCTCTTGCTCTGGGATGTTTACAGCCAACTCCATGAACTGTTTAACAGAAGCACTCGGTTTATCACTACCTGGCAATGGCACTACACTAGCAACCCATGCTGATCGTAAACAGCTTTTTGTTAATGCAGCCCATCTAATCGTAGACCTTTGTAAACGTTATTACGAACAGAATGATAGCTCTGTATTACCACGTAATGTCGCTTCATTAGCTGCTTTCAAAAATGCCATGACACTTGATATTGCCATGGGCGGCTCTACCAATACTATTTTACATTTACTAGCTGTTGCCCAAGAGGGCGAAGTTGCTTTTGATATGAAAGTCATTGATGAACTTTCTCGTCAAGTACCTCAACTTTGTAAAGTTGCTCCCAATGTACAAAAGTATCATATCGAAGATGTACATCGTGCTGGTGGTATTTTTAGTATTCTAGGTCAATTAGCTAAAGCAAAATTAATAGATACTTCTGTTAACACAGTACATAGTAAAACCTTAGCTGACGCTATTGCTCAATGGGATATCAGCCAAACTGACGATGAAACTGTTCATACATTCTTTAAAGCAGGCCCTGCTGGCATTCGCACAGAACAAGCTTTTAGTCAATCAACCCGTTGGCCTAGCCTTGATTTAGATCGCGCTAATGGTTGTATCCGTGATCTTGAACATGCTTATTCTAAAGACGGTGGGCTAGCTGTGCTATATGGCAATCTTGCGGAAGACGGCTGCGTAGTTAAAACAGCGGGGGTAGATGATTCTATCCTACGTTTTGAAGGAACAGCTCATGTATTTGAAAGCCAAGATGCTGCTGTTAAAGGTATTTTAGCTGATGAAATAAAAGCTGGTGACGTAGTAGTTATTCGCTATGAGGGTCCTCGTGGTGGCCCAGGTATGCAAGAAATGCTTTACCCAACCAGTTACCTCAAATCAAAAGGTTTAGGTAAGCAATGCGCTTTATTAACTGATGGTCGTTTCTCTGGCGGCACATCTGGCTTATCCATAGGACATGTCTCACCAGAAGCCGCCTCAGGTGGCAATATTGGTCTTGTACAAAACGGTGATAAGATATTAATTGATATTCCTAACCGCTCTATCCAACTACTTGTTAGCGACGAAGAGTTAGCTAATCGTCGTGCTGTACAACAACAAAAGGGTTGGAAACCTGCTGCTCCTAGAGCAAGAAAAGTAAGTACAGCGCTTAAAGCTTATGCTTTATTAGCGACCAGTGCAGATAAAGGCGCTGTACGCAATAAACAACTACTAGATAATTAATTTAATACAACCATCCTATATCAAGGTATAGGATGGTTTATTCCCTCAACCAGCATACCAATGCTAATTCTCTGCTCACTAAACCAACCTTGCGGTACTTCTAAAGCATACCTAATAGGCTGCATTGCACACACATGACTAAGGCTCTCTGGCTGTAATTGCTCAATTTGCAAAACTCGATAATGTTTATCAATAAAAGCCAGTGATAATGGAACATAGGTATTCTTCATCCAAAAACAAGGCATTGAATCTTCATCTAAATAAAACAACATACCTTGTCCCGCTTCCAGACTTTTACGAAACATTAACCCTTGTTGACGCTGCTTATCCGTAACAGCTAATTCTGCCTGTAACTGCACCCCATTAATTGTTAATAAATGCTTATCAAAAGTAAGCTGTTTATTATCTGCTACTACTATTTGTGATATGTTTCCAAGAACAATAATCAACAAATACTTTACTAATTTCATTACTTATCAATCCTATTATCATTTATAAATTATTATAAAACATACTTTGCAATAAATTTCGGCAATATAATAGCTATTTTGATATAATTCATTCTTTTAAATATGTTCTTTCATGCCATAATAAACAACTATTGGCATTAATTATATTTTGGGAGGAATTATGGCTTGGAATGAGCCTGGTAATTCAAATAACAACGATAATGATAAAGACAAAAATCGCGATCAAGATCCTTGGGGCAAACCACCTAAAAACAATGGCGGTAACGAAGGACCTCCAGATCTTGATGAGGCTTTACGTAAAGTCAAAGATTCTTTTAACAAATTCTTAGGCGGTAAAAAACCTTCAAATAATAACTCAGGTAGAAATAATGGTGGTGGCGACTTTGCAATCCCCATACTCCCTATTGTCTTGATTATTATTGTAGTTATTGTAGGATTTTGGCTTTCTAAGGCAATCTATGTAGTAGACCAACAAGAAGAAGCTGTTATTTTACGTTTTGGTAAATACCACGATACTGTCAAACCTGGCTTACATATCTATTTTCCTCCTATAGATACTAAGTTTCAAGTCAATGTAACAGCAGAACGTTCCTACAGCAAGCATGGTCAAATGTTAACCAGTGATGAGAATATTGTTGAAATTCCACTCACTGTTCAATATCGTATTATTGATTTAGAAAAATTCGTTCTAAAAAATGATGCACCTGAGCAAAGTTTAGAAAATGCTACTGATAGTGCATTAAGGCAAGTAGCTGGCTCAACTAATATGGATGATATCCTTACCAGTGGCCGTGAAAAAATGGCGGGTGATATTCAAGAAGAATTAACTAAAATGCTTGAAAAATATGAAACAGGCATACAAGTGACTCAAGTTAATATCCAAAGTGCCACCGCACCATCTGATGTTCAATCTGCTTTCGATGATGTAATTCGTGCCCGTGAAGAGCAACAAAAACTAAAGAACGAGGCGGAAACCTATCAAAATGGTATTGTTCCTGATGCTCGAGGTGAAGCAGCACGTATTGAGAAACAATCTACTGGTTATCGTGAAGCTATTGTAGATAGAGCAACAGGGGAAGCTATTCGCTTTGAAAAACTACTGGAGGCCTATCAACAGGCACCAAAAGTAACTAGAGAACGTATGTACCTTGAAACTATTCAAGAAATACTAACAAAAACGAGTAAAATCCTAGTCACAAGTAAAGATGGACAAAGCCAATTGCTTTATCTTCCTATAGATAAATTAATGAATAATCAGCAAGCTGTACCAGCCAATAACTCTGCTACTAATAGTAATTTTAGTACTGGTATCAACTCATATACTCCAACTACTGATAGTAGTAACCAAAGACCTAGTACTACAGATTCAAGAACAAGAGGGAACCGTTAATGAGTAATAAACTACTTTTTCCTTTAGTCATTGTCTTGCTACTTGTTATTTTTGGCTGGAGTTCGCTTTATATTGTTTTACAAACGCAAAAAGGCATTTTATTGCGCTTTGGAGAAATAGAACAATCTAATTTAGAACCAGGTTTACATTTTAAATGGCCTGTAATTAATAAAGTTAAACTTTTTGATGGTCGTTTATTAACCTTAGAAACACCTAATGTGCGTTTTCTTACTAAAGAAAAGAAATCTGTTATGGTAGATGCGTACGCTCGTTGGAGAGTTTCTAATCCAGAAATTTTCTACACCAGCGTACGTGGTGAAAAAGCGATTGCTGATGAGCGTTTAGGCCGTCGTTTAGATGCCGCATTACGTAATCAATTTGGTAATAAAACCCTTAACGAATTGGTTAATGAATCTGGCGAGCTAACAGACACAAACAGTAAATCTGCCAGCGGTCGAAATGAAGTAATGGCACAAGTAACAGACTCTCTTAACAAAATGGCTCAAAAAGAACTAGGTATTGAAGTAGTTGATGTAAGAATTAAAGCCATTGATCTACCTAAAGAAGTTTATGACAGTGTATTCGCTAGAATGCGTACTGAGCGTGAACGTGAAGCTCAAAAATATCGTGCAGAAGGACGTGAGGCTGCTGAAAGAATTCGTGCAGAAGCAGATCGTCAAAAACAAGTTATTTTAGCAGAAGCTTATCGTAATGCTGAGGAAGTACGCGGTGAGGGTGATGCAGAAGCAGCAACTATTTATGCTAAAGCTTACTCCAAAGCACCAGAATTCTATAACTTCTATCGTAGCTTACAAGCCTATCGTGAAAGCTTTAAAGATAAAAACGATGTGCTAGTCCTTGATCCCAACTCCGATTTCTTCCGCTACTTACAGAAAGTTAGCGAATAATCAACAAGGGGGTGTAAAATACCCCCTTATTTATTTCTATCTATTGGAGGCCACCATTGCAGTCAGGTTTAATGATTGTACATGGCAATCACCTTGAACAACTAAGAAATCTTGCTGTAAGTTGGATGCAAGAACATCCATTACCCCCTTTAGAACCAGAAGTCATTTTGGTACAAAGTAATGGTATTGCTCAATGGCTAAAACTAGCACTGGCTGAAGATCCTATTAATGATGGCTGTGGCATAGCAGCCGCTATTAATATCCAACTACCTTCACGTTTTTTATGGCAAACCTATCGTGCTGTATTAGGTGAAAAGGCTGTAGCCAAACAATCACCTTTAGATAAAGAACCACTTACATGGCGCCTACTTAGACTACTACCACAATGCCTGAATAATCACCTATTCACTACCTTAAAACAATTCCTTGCAGATGATATTGATCAACGCAAACATTACCAACTAGCAGAACAACTAGCCGACTTATTGGACCAATACCAAGTTTATCGTTCTGATTGGCTACAAGACTGGTTACAAGGCAAAGATCAACTAAAAAATGTACATGGTAAAATAACACCCGTTCCCCAAGAACAACTCTGGCAACCTGCACTATGGCGACTCTTACTCGAAGATTTAGGTGAAGAAGTCATGCAAGGCAGCCGTGCAGGTGTACATCAACACTTTATTGAATATTGCCAACAACTTACCAAAGCACCTAAAGGTCTACCAAAGCGTATTAGTATTTTTGGTATTTCAGCATTACCTGCACAAATGGTTGAGGCACTAGCTATTTTAGCTAAATTTACCCAAGTAATGCTCTATGTACACAACCCCTGTCGTTATCATTGGTTAGATATTATTGAAGGTAAACAACTATTACACCATGAATATCGTCGCCAAAAAAAGAAAGTTAATAAACTACAAATCCAAGACCTTCACCAACATGGTCATCCTTTACTGGCAGCTTGGGGGAAACAAGGGCGTGACTATATAAACTTACTCGATAGCTACGACGATCCAGAAAGTTACCAACAACGTTTTGGGATTATCAATGAAGGCAAAATTGACCTCTATGAAGCCCCTAATACCAATACCTTATTAGGGCAACTACAGGATGATATTCTTGAGTTAAGAGCACTACCAGAAACTCGCAAACAATGGCCACCTATAAATCTTGAACAAGATCATTCAATTCGCTTCCATATTGCCCATAGCCCACAACGTGAAGTAGAAATCTTACAAGACCAATTGCTAGACTTATTTAACAATGATAAATCATTACTTCCCCGAGACATCATTGTTATGGTACCCAATATTGACCAATATACCCCCTTTATTCAAGCAACCTTTGGCAAAATTGATAAACAAGATAAACGCTATATCCCCTTTACCCTTTCTGATCGCGGTAAAAGAAAAGTAGAACCATTACTTATAGCACTGGAATATCTTCTACAACTACCTGATAGCCGATTTGCTGTTACTGATATATTAGATCTACTAGATGTACCAGCCATTCGTAATCGTTTTAATTGGCGGGAACAAGACTTACCTATCCTTCATCGCTGGATACATCAAGCTGGTATTCGTTGGGGACTAGATGCAGAACAAAGACATAACCTTGGCCTACCAACAACAATGGAACAAAATAGTTGGTTCTTTGGTTTACGTCGTATGCTACTAGGATACGCCATTGGTAATAGCGATACTAACTGGCAAACTATTCAACCCTTTGATGAAATTGGTGGTAATCAAGCCACTCTTATTGGTTCACTTGCCCAATTTATTGCTGTACTGGATGATATCCAACAGAAACTATCACAAAATTTATTACCTATTGAATGGGCAACCCTTCTTAGACAGCTGCTAGAGTTACTATTTGAACCTAGCAATGAAAAAGAACAAGAACTATTAACCGAACTAGCTAATCTACTGGATGATTGGTTAACCCTTTGTGAAGAAGCAAACCTAAATGAACAGTTACCACTAACCATTGTCAGAGAAGCTTGGCTAACAGGTATAGATAACGAACGTTTTACACAAAATTTTATTGCAGGTTCAGTCAGTTTTTGTACGCTAATGCCTATGCGAGCCATTCCTTTTAAAATTATTTGCTTATTAGGCATGAATGATGGTGACTACCCTCGCCCTTCAACTCATCTTGATTTTGATCTGATGGCAAAAGATTATAGGCCTGGCGATCGCTCTAGAAGAGAGGATGATCGTTATTTACTGTTAGAAGCCTTACTATCAGCCCGTAATCGCTTGTACATTAGCTGGATAGGCCGCAATATTCGTGACAATAGTGAACGCCCACCCTCTGTTTTAATTGGACAACTAAGAGACCACTTATCTAGCGGCTGGCAATTAGCTAATAGCAAAGACTTACTACATGCTCTAACCCAAACACATGCATTACAACCTTTCAGCCGTCGTTATTTTCACAATGATAATAACTGGTTTAGCTATGCACAAGAATGGGCTGGATTATACCAAGAAAACCATACATTAACTGATGAGCAAAAACTTGCTATCTTTCCTGCCGATACGCCACTTACTATAGAACAACTTACCAGTTTTCTTAAACACCCTGTTCGTTACTTCTTTAACCAACGCTTAAAAGTCTCTTTTAACCAAACTAGAGAATTTATGGAAGATAATGAACCTTTTTCCCTAAATGGTTTACAACGCTATCAAATAACTGAGCAGCTACTAAAAAACTGCCTCATTTATAATCAAAATGAACAACTGACACAACAGATTTTAAGCAATAATATTGATAACCTACAACGTAGTGGACAACTCCCTATGGCAGGATTCGGGCAACAACTTGGTTTAGAACTTATTAACCAATTAACACCCTTGCTAGAACAACATCGCTTACTGATAGCACCTTATCAACAAATAACAGCTCCATTGCCTATTAACTATCAATACCAAGATATTCATTTACAAAGCTGGTTAAATAATCTTTATCAAATAAATGATGAAAACTTATTAAACTGTTTTACCTTACCTAACACCTTGCTTAATGGTAAAGATTATAAGTGGCAACAGCTAATCGCCCCTTGGGTTATACAACTAGCTGCTAATAGTTGCAATATACCGCTACAAACGCTTGTGCTAGGTTTAGATTGCTATATATCCTTAGCCCCCATGAATCCTCAACAAGCTACTCCTTTACTTAACTCACTGCTCACCAGTTGCCAACAAGGAATGCAACAACCTCTTCCTGTTGCTATTAAAACTGCCTTTACCCTATTATCTAAAAACAACTTAGACTTAGTTCAAACAGCTTATGAAGGTACAGAATATACACTAGGTGAGTGCCAACAAAGTGCGGTACTAGTAAGGCAATATCCAAGTTTTGAACTACTCAACCAACATCAGCAATTTGAGAAATGGGCAGAAAAACTTTATCAGCCGATTTACCAAGCAGATTGGCAACTCTCTACCTATTAACAAATAAGTTAATTTAAATTTTTGTTATTTTTACGCTCTATTAATATTTTATCTATATAATAGTTAAGCTATTTTATAAGGTGAGTCACTATGTACTATATAAAACAACTAATAGCAGGGGCCCAAATCCTTTTTGTTGCATTTGGAGCAATGGTACTAGTTCCCTTATTAACTGGACTTAATCCTGCTATGGCGCTTCTTGGTGCCGGTGTAGGTACTTTACTATTCCAGCTTATTACTAAAGGCCAAGTACCTATCTTTTTAGGATCATCCTTTGCCTTCATAGCACCAATTAGTTATACCATGTCTACATGGGGTCAAGGAGCTACACAATTTGGCTTATTTGCTGCAGGTTTTACCTATTTTATTTTTGCATTAATTATCAAATGGCGAGGTATTAGCCTTATTGATAAATTGCTACCTCCTGTAGTTATTGGTCCAATTATTATGGTCATTGGTTTATCTGTTGCAGTAACCGCCTCCAATATGGCAATGGGACAAGTGGAAGGTTCAACCATAGGCTACTACCAAGCTATCACATTAGCTGCTATTTCTTTACTCACCACAATCATCGTATCTATCTTCGGGCGTGGTATGTTCCGCCTTATTCCCATTCTTTCAGGTGTAATTGTAGGCTATGTTACTGCAATAATTATGGGTTTAATTGATTTTCAGCCAATCGTTGATGCCAAATGGTTTGCCGTTCCAGAGTTTCACTCAATAGAAGTAAATTGGTACGCAGCTCTCTTTATGCTACCTGTTGCTATTGCTCCCATTATCGAACACATTGGTAATGTGATGGCCACTGGCAATGTAACAGGCGAAAACTATACAAAAAAACCAGGATTACATCGCACCCTAACAGGAGATGGCATTGGTGTTTGCTTTGCAGGCTTAATTGGTGGACCACCAATTACAACCTATTCAGAAGTAACTGGTGCGTTAATGATTACTCGTAATTTTAAAGTTATTATTATGACCTATGCAGCCGTTCTAGCTATTGGTTTAGCTTTCTTCGGAAAATTCAATGCTATCCTTCAATCTATTCCTAAACCAGTTATGGGGGGCATTATGGTACTTCTCTTTGGTACTATTGCCTCTATTGGTTTAAAAACTATTATTGATGGTAAAGTAGACCTATCTATTCCCAAAAATCTTGTAATAGTCTCAGTAGTATTAACTTGCGGTATAGGTGGACTAACTCTGAAAATAGGTGCATTTAGCTTAGTAGGGGTAGGATTAGTTAGCATTTTAGCTATTATCCTAAATCTTGTACTCAAACACTCAATAACAAATGTTGATTAATCAAACAAAAACTAATTATGACTCTGTAATGTAGAAATAATTTTATCTAAAATATTATTGCCTAATTTAAACCAGCTACTTTTAACTCTTGGTATTCATCAAAAGCAAACTGATCTGTCATTCCACTCACATAATCTTGAATTAAACGACAACGAAAATATAATTCTTTTATCTTTAATTCTTCGTCATTATCTAAGCTAATTACTGCCTTATAATAGGACTTAATATGCTTTTTAGCCAATCTGTACACTAGATGAACTAATAATTTATCTTTTGTCTTAATTTTTATATCATCATCCTTAACTATTTTTTCTACAATATTAAAAAAATCCACATAACTCGCTTTTAAAACAGGTAGATAACATTCTAACAACCCAGTAATAATTTGATATCCTTTTAACTCCAATGTTCTTACCTCATGATGGCAAAACACATATTTAATTGCTATTTTTTTAAGCACTTGAGTAAGTAAACTCTCAATGCCCTCCATTTCCATTAATGCTTTATTCAAAGTACCATTATAAATTTGATCAATATTATTAACAAATTGCTTAGCTGCATACTTAACTAAGACTTGAATTAAGGTCGCTCTAAACTGTACAAAAAAACTACCTACTTCATCCATATGGCTATATGGATTTTTAGTAATATAATCTAAAACTTCTTCTATTGTTTTATTAGTAGTTTGATAGCCTTGTAAAACTTCAATCTTTTCATCAGAATCAACATACTTAATAAACAGTTCCTTTAGCATAACTATGTCCAATATTCCTTTTTCAACAGCATCTTCAATATCGGCCAAACAATAAGAAATATCATCTGCTGCCTCCATAATATAAGCGAAGGGATGTCTTCTATTTTCTAATATTAATTCTTCTTTTAAATTATCAACTAATTCTTTTTCTGACCAATAATAACCACCTTTCTTATAAAGATAACTCAGTGGATGATCATCAAAGCTTTCTTGGGAATATACTGGCTTAATATATTTCATTAAACTAGCTAACTGTACATAAGTCAAATTTAATGATATAACATTAGAAACTAATCTTATTGCCTGCGCATTGCCCTCAAATTGCTTTAGCTCAAACATTAGCTGATCTGCAAGCTCTACTATTTTATAGCCATCTATTGTTGAAAAGATTGCATCAATATTTTTTTCAAACCATTGATTAATCGCATATTCACCAAAATGACCAAAAGGGGGATTACCAATATCGTGCATTAAACAGGCCATTTCAACTATTGTTTCTATATGTTGTTCAAGACCATATAATCCATATTTATCAAGAAGTTGTTGCTTAGATAATTCATCGAAAATAGTTTTAACAATATACCTACCTGTTTGTTGAACTTCTAAAGAATGGGTTAACCTACTTCTGACTGCTGAATTCTTTTCTAATGGAAAAACCTGTGTTTTTTGCTGTAATCTTCTAACTGCTGCTGAATTTATAATTCTTCCACGATCACTCTCTAATTGACTAGCTACTTTATAAAGATAAATATCCCTGTCTCTGTCTCTTTCAAATTTCCTACTAAACAGTCTATTAATAGAAATCTTATTAATAAAATCTATATTTGACATCCCTTACTCCATTTCCAAATCTTTAATAGCAAAGAATTACAGTGAATATTTTTCCAGCTAGCATCAACCTAACCACATTTGGACTATTTTATATTTCTTAAATCAAAATCATAAGCATAAAAGAATCATGCTATATAGAATAATACTCATCCTTAATATTTTCTAAATTCAAATGGTTAAATATCATTCAATATATCAGTTAAAGTAATTTAAGAATGAGTATTATAGTTGGATTCCAGCATAGAAGGTAAGAAGTTACTGTAATCTAATATAGTATTTTTAATGACTTTAACCAGCCATCTAATATTTTCTATTTATTATTAAATTTATCTGTAAATAAAAAAGCCCCATCATATAAGTTTATGATGGGGCTTTTGTTTAGGAGCTTGAGGATGACCTACTCTCACATGGGGAGACCCCACACTACCATTGGCGATACGTCGTTTCACTACTGAGTTCGAGAAGGATTCAGGTGGTTCCAACGCTCTATTTTCCTCAAGCAATTCTTTATGGTGAGAAGGTTCTTGGTTATCTTACCCCATCACCCAAATCAGATATGCTTTTGTATGCTGTAAAGATTAATCATTATTTCAGTCTAGTCTACGCTTTGGCAAACGAACTCATTTGCTCACTTTCGACTTTTGCTTGTCTTTCTTTGGTTAACTAAATAACTTGGGGTTATATAGTCAAGCCTCTCGGGCAATTAGTATTGGTTAGCTCAACGTATCACTACGCTTACACACCCAACCTATCAACGTTGTAGTCTTCAACGGCCCTTTAGGGGGATTAAATCCCCAGTGAGATCTCATCTTGAGGCAAGTTTCCCGCTTAGATGCTTTCAGCGGTTATCTCTTCCGAACATAGCTACCCGGCAATGCCACTGGCGTGACAACCGGAACACCAGAGGTTCGTCCACTCCGGTCCTCTCGTACTAGGAGCAGCCCCTCTCAAATCTCAAACGTCCACGGCAGATAGGGACCGAACTGTCTCACGACGTTCTAAACCCAGCTCGCGTACCACTTTAAATGGCGAACAGCCATACCCTTGGGACCGGCTTCAGCCCCAGGATGTGATGAGCCGACATCGAGGTGCCAAACACCGCCGTCGATATGAACTCTTGGGCGGTATCAGCCTGTTATCCCCGGAGTACCTTTTATCCGTTGAGCGATGGCCCTTCCATACAGAACCACCGGATCACTAAGACCTACTTTCGTACCTGCTCGACTTGTCTGTCTCGCAGTCAAGCGCGCTTTTGCCTTTATACTCTTAGCGTGATTTCCGACCACGCCGAGCGCACCTTCGTACTCCTCCGTTACTCTTTAGGAGGAGACCGCCCCAGTCAAACTGCCCACCATACACTGTCCTCAACCCGGATAACGGGTCAGAGTTAGAACCTCAAACATGTCAGGGTGGTATTTCAAGGTTGGCTCCATTAGAACTAGCGTCCTAACTTCAAAGCCTCCCACCTATCCTACACAAACAGGTTCAAAGTCCAGTGCAAAGCTACAGTAAAGGTTCACGGGGTCTTTCCGTCTAGCCGCGGATACACTGCATCTTCACAGCGATTTCAATTTCACTGAGTCTCGGGTGGAGACAGCGCCGCCATCATTACGCCATTCGTGCAGGTCGGAACTTACCCGACAAGGAATTTCGCTACCTTAGGACCGTTATAGTTACGGCCGCCGTTTACCGGGGCTTCGATCAAGAGCTTCGCCTAAGCTAACCCCATCAATTAACCTTCCGGCACCGGGCAGGCGTCACACCCTATACGTCCACTTTCGTGTTTGCAGAGTGCTGTGTTTTTAATAAACAGTTGCAGCGGCCTGGTATCTTCGACTGGCTTCAGCTCCATTCGCGAGGAACTTCACTTACCACCAGCGCACCTTCTCCCGAAGTTACGGTGCCATTTTGCCTAGTTCCTTCACCCGAGTTCTCTCAAGCGCCTTGGTATTCTCTACCTGACCACCTGTGTCGGTTTGGGGTACGGTTCCTAATAACATAAGTTTAGAAGCTTTTCTTGGAAGCATGGCATCAATCACTTTCCATTTAAGATAAATGAATCGTCATCAGTTCTCAGTAATAATCTCCCGGATTTGCCTAAGAGATCTACCTACAGCCTTTCAAGTGGACAACCAACGCCACTCTGATTTAGCCTACTCCGTCCCTCCATCACTGTTATTAGAAGTATAGGAATATTAACCTATTTCCCATCGACTACGCTTTTCAGCCTCGCCTTAGGGGCCGACTAACCCTGCTTCGATTAACGTATCGCAGGAAACCTTGGTCTTTCGGCGTGGATGTTTTTCACACCCATTGTCGTTACTCATGTCAGCATTCGCACTTGTGATACCTCCAGCCAACTTCTCAATTGACCTTCACAGGCGTACACAACGCTCCTCTACCGCTCACGTAAAACGTGAACCCGTAGCTTCGGTATTTGGTTTGAGCCCCGTTACATCTTCCGCGCAGGCCGACTCGACTAGTGAGCTATTACGCTTTCTTTAAAGGATGGCTGCTTCTAAGCCAACCTCCTAGCTGTCTATGCCTTCCCACATCGTTTCCCACTTAACCAAAATTTTGGGACCTTAGCTGACGGTCTGGGTTGTTTCCCTTTTCACGACGGACGTTAGCACCCGCCGTGTGTCTCCCATGCTAGAACTTTCTGGTATTCGGAGTTTGCATCGGGTTGGTAAGTCGGGATGACCCCCTAGCCGAAACAGTGCTCTACCCCCAGAAGTTATACATGAGGCGCTACCTAAATAGCTTTCGAGGAGAACCAGCTATCTCCAAGCTTGATTAGCCTTTCACTCCGATCCACAGGTCATCCGCTAACTTTTCAACGGTAGTCGGTTCGGTCCTCCAGTCAGTGTTACCTAACCTTCAACCTGCCCATGGATAGATCGCTTGGTTTCGGGTCTATACACAGCAACTAGGCGCCCTATTAAGACTCGCTTTCGCTACGCCTCCCCTATTCGGTTAAGCTTGCTACTGTATATAAGTCGCTGACCCATTATACAAAAGGTACGCAGTCACGGAACAAGTCCGCTCCCACTGCTTGTACGCATACGGTTTCAGGTTCTATTTCACTCCCCTACTCGGGGTTCTTTTCGCCTTTCCCTCACGGTACTGGTTCACTATCGGTCAGTCAGTAGTATTTAGCCTTGGAGGATGGTCCCCCCGTCTTCAGTCAAGGTTTCTCGTGCCCCGACCTACTTTTTGTGTACTTAGATCCACATGCGTATTTTCGTGTACGGGATTATCACCCTCTATGATTGGCTTTCCCATGACCATTCCACTAATACATATGCTTCTGAACACTGGCTGCACCCCGTTCGCTCGCCACTACTTGGGGTATCTCGGTTGATTTCTTTTCCTCAGGGTACTTAGATGTTTCAGTTCCCCTGGTTCGCTTCTCAGTACCTATGTATTCAGTACTGGATAACTGAGGTTCTCTCAGTTGGGTTTCCCCATTCAGACATTTACGGATCAATGCTTTGTACCCAGCTCCCCGTAACTTTTCGCAGGTATCACGTCTTTCATCGCCTCTGACTGCCAAGGCATCCACCGTATGCGCTTATTCACTTGACTATATAACCCTAAATTATCTAGTAATCTAAAGCTACACAACCAAAGAATCGACATTTGTTTCGCCGAAAATTTGCGCTTGAGTTCGCAATATTTTCACCTCAGCATTAGTAATTAGACCAGTAATTACTAATTAATCTTTACTTCTTTGCATATCTAATTTGTTAAAGAACAGTCTAACTTTAAAAGTTAGAAGGTAATTCTCTTTGCTTAAAAGAATTAGCTTCTAGCTTCTTTTGATTATTATCTGGTGGAGCCAAGGAGGATCGAACTCCTGACCTCCTGCGTGCAAGGCAGGCGCTCTCCCAGCTGAGCTATGGCCCCATTTAATTGGTGGGTCTGGTAGGACTTGAACCTACGACCCCACGCTTATCAAGCGTGTGCTCTAACCAGCTGAGCTACAGACCCTAATCTGTTAACTTTTTAGGCATCCGCCCAATTCGTTCTTTGCAATTATAAATCAAGTAATTCGTGTGGGTACTTGTAGTACCAGCTTTCGTTTAAGGAGGTGATCCAGCCGCAGGTTCCCCTACGGCTACCTTGTTACGACTTCACCCCAGTCATGAATCACTCCGTGGTAACCGGCCTCACGAGGTTAGCCTAGCTACTTCTGGAGCAACCCACTCCCATGGTGTGACGGGCGGTGTGTACAAGGCCCGGGAACGTATTCACCGCGACATTCTGATTCGCGATTACTAGCGATTCCGACTTCATGAAGTCGAGTTGCAGACTTCAATCCGGACTACGATTGGTTTTCTGAGATTAGCTCCGCTTCACAGCTTGGCAACCCTCTGTACCAACCATTGTAGCACGTGTGTAGCCCTGGCCGTAAGGGCCATGATGACTTGACGTCATCCCCACCTTCCTCCGGTTTGTCACCGGCAGTCTCCTTAAAGTGCCCACCTTTACGTGCTGGTAACTAAGGATAAGGGTTGCGCTCGTTACGGGACTTAACCCAACATCTCACGACACGAGCTGACGACAGCCATGCAGCACCTGTGTTCCGATTCCCGAAGGCACTCCCACATCTCTGTAGGATTCCGGACATGTCAAGGCCAGGTAAGGTTCTTCGCGTTGCGTCGAATTAAACCACATGCTCCACCGCTTGTGCGGGCCCCCGTCAATTCATTTGAGTTTTAATCTTGCGACCGTACTCCCCAGGCGGTCAACTTATTGCGTTAGCTGCGCCACTAAAACCTCAAGGGTCCCAACGGCTAGTTGACATCGTTTACAGCGTGGACTACCAGGGTATCTAATCCTGTTTGCTCCCCACGCTTTCGCACCTCAGTGTCAGTATCAGTCCAGTTAGTCGCCTTCGCCACTGGTGTTCCTTCCTATATCTACGCATTTCACCGCTACACAGGAAATTCCACTAACCTCTACTGTACTCTAGTCAGTCAGTTTTGGATGCAGTTCCCAGGTTGAGCCCGGGGATTTCACATCCAACTTGACAAACCACCTACGCGCGCTTTACGCCCAGTTATTCCGATTAACGCTTGCACCCTTCGTATTACCGCGGCTGCTGGCACGAAGTTAGCCGGTGCTTATTCTGTTGGTAACGTCAAAGGTGAGTCGTTACTTCACCCCTTCCTCCCAACTTAAAGTGCTTTACAATCCGAAGACCTTCTTCACACACGCGGCATGGCTGGATCAGGGTTTCCCCCATTGTCCAATATTCCCCACTGCTGCCTCCCGTAGGAGTCTGGGCCGTGTCTCAGTCCCAGTGTGGCTGATCATCCTCTCAGACCAGCTACAGATCGTCGCCTTGGTGGGCCTTTACCCCACCAACTAGCTAATCTGATCTAGGCTCATCCAATAGCGGTACAATAAAGCACCTTTCCCCCGTAGGGCGTATGCGGTATTAGCGCGAGTTTCCCCGCGTTGTCCCCCACTACTGGGCAGATTCCTAGACTTTACTCACCCGTCCGCCGCTCGTCAGCATCCCGAAAGACCTGTTACCGCCCGACTTGCATGTGTTAGGCCTGCCGCCAGCGTTCAATCTGAGCCATGATCAAACTCTTCAGTTTAAAATCTTTTGAACCATAAGGTTCTAAAACGGCTCAGTAATCTAAAAACTCAATCTATGACGAGTTGTTTATATTACTGATATTTCTTACCAGTACTACAAACACCCACACGATTTACTTGATTTATATTGTTAAAGAACTTGTATCTTTAGAGCTTTACTCTGCAGATGAGGCGCGCATTCTACGCCTTTTCCTAACTTTGTCAACGCCTTTTTTAATCTTTTTTTGATTTATTTTTATCTACAAAATTAATCAGAAAATATTAAACAACCTTAACTAGTAGGGACGAAAAATTATA
>NZ_CP191673.1:0-9996 GCF_058693955.1 Entomomonas sp. E7T21
TGAAAGCTGATGCAAAAAACAGTTCGGATTTTAAAAGTTATCCATGCGCCGAAGCTCCTACATAAGCGTAGGAGGGTGGGTAACTTTTAAAAAGAAGCTGATCTTATAGAGACATGGCACATTATGAGCAAAAAGAGGCGAAATTTAGAAAATATGCCATATAAGCATGTAAAAGTAGCAAACTACAGCAAAAAGCTAGAAAATTCCTAAAAACTTCTTACGTTTGGGCTTTTCTGGCTCTGGTTCTACTACTTCTTCAACTTGTGGTTCTATCTCAGCTGTAGGTTGACTAACTTGTTCTGCTTCTGGTGGCTGAGTAGGTTCTTCTTGAATAGGTGTTGATTGTTCTTTTTCTTCTTTTTTATACTCTAACAGCATAAGTGCTTGTTTTAAGCTACTAATATGGTCATCTTTAGCTTTTAATAATTCATCTTTGTTTAAAATTTGTTGCTCTAATTGTTGTATCTTTTGTTGCAATTCATTTGTTTTTGCAACATCATTTTGTGTTGCGATGTGTTGCTTTTCCGTGTTGTGCAACATTGTATCTTTTGTTGCATGTAATGCTCCAAAAACTCTTAAAAGCTCACTAGTATCTAGCTTATCCTTGCCTGCGTCATCTGTTGTTTTAGACAATTTACCTTCTTTAATGTAACGATAAAGTGTTGTCCTATTTTTTTTAGTTAGCTTTGATGCTTCTGTAATTGTAACAAGAGCCATAATTATATATCCTTGATATTTAACTGGTTTTCGTATTTTTTAAATAAAACCATATCATTTACTGCATCATAATGTACATGATAATCTGGTAACGCATCACTTTGTGAAAGAGATTTCATAGCACGTCTAAACTCTCGAAGAGTTGAAGTGCTACCTGCTTTTCTTAATAGAAGATCAAGATTAATTTTCCATTCGGATTGATTACCACAATGTTTTCGAGCTAGCTCATATATTCGCCTATCCAATGGTTTACGTAACCTAAAGTAATCAGGACTAATTGTTAAAACTTGCTTATTTATAATAGAGCGATATAGCCACTCTGGCAGAGTTACCTCAACTCTAATCATTCTACCGTCTTTTTCTTCAACAATATGCCATGAGTCTACTAAACCAAAACCTCTTGATTCTCTTTTATCTGCTGTTTCTATGTTAGTGGTTATGGTAGTACTACGTAGCCGATCAAGAGCAGCTTTAGCTTTCTCATAATATTCTCCGCTTGTTCCTCTATTTGTTGTTATGAGGTAGTCATAAATAGTAAAACGAACAGTCCTAGTGATTTCTTCACCTTCATATATGGCTTGCATAAGTTTAGAAATACAGTAAATCCATATATCTTTATCATGGATTGTGGCCATGCCATATTCTGAGTTAGGGGCTATAACAATGGAAATATTATTATGTTCATATCGTCTAGTTCTTTTATCTCCAGCCTTTAAGGAAAAAAGTGGATATTCCATACTAGCTATATCTGATTGAAAACTGATACTGTCAAATAAATCCGCTATAAAAAAATCTTTTTGAGGATGTTTGATAGGAGCTAAATATGCTTCTTTTTTCGGACGTTCCGATGCTTTTTTTTGTAGAAGCTCTAATTTTTTTTGAATATTGTTAGTCAATATATACCCCATATAATTTCATATGTATGTGAATTACATATCGTCATTTCACACACAGTATACTATCGTCATTCCACACACACAACATTTTGTTTCCTCACATTTGTTATTTCGTCATTCTACACACGTTATTTCGTCATTCTACACACGTTATTTCGTCATTCTACACACGTTATTTCGTCATTCCACACACACATCAAAAATTACAACCATTGCAAATACAAGCCTATAACCCTATAAATTATTGCTTAATAACTATTTAATAACTTATTAATAAACTGCAGGCCTTTTTTGCCTGTGGATAACTTTTTATCCTGGCATGATTTTTATTCTTGCCAGATCGCACGCCTAACCCTCCGCTTCGCTTCGCCCTGTCCTTCGGACAGCCTTAATATGCATTCGCTACGCTCATAATGCTTTTTGTTCGCTTCGCTTTGCTGTTACATGGTAAGTTTTATACTGAAACTTATTACCTGTTGTGTTTGTCGCTCCAGTCGCTGTAGGCTGAATGTTATTAATTTTTCATTCTGAATGCCTTTACGATCAGCCTTTCACTCCTTCACGACAATGTGCTAAAGCACTTCTTATAGTAATCAGTAGGAAGGGTTTTATTGCTTATAGGTTCATTTTCCGTCTATTAGGAACTTTTGGGCGGATGGTTAGGCAGCGGACTATGATAGCTTTTATCTATCTATTCCCTGTTACCCTTTATATTAACATGAATTACTTTCATGTTAATCGAGCTATTTAACTTCATTTCTTGCTGTTTTTATAGTGCAATGCTAAATTAGTTTTGCCTTAGTTAGGTGTTTAATTAAGGTATGGGAGTGAATGCCCGTTTGTAAAACACAAATCCGCCATAGATATGACTCTGTTCTTATCTAATGCTTAGTTGTATCCGCTTTTATGGCGGGTCACAAACTGGAACACCTCTTAGGTGTACCGTTTTCTTTGTGTTTACGGTCATTCACCCATTTGTGGCTCGCCACCCATTTATGCTTGGTTGCGCCCTAGTTAAAAATCTGAGTTTTTTATGCTGTATTAACCTTTTATTTTAAAGGGGAAATCGCTATGCTTAGTGTTTGCTTTTTTTTGTGTTTGTTGTATTGGTTTAGCTTCAATACGCCTCGATAGGAGTGTCGGTCTATGGTTGAGTCAGCTAACAGTACCCATTTCTTTTTTGATGTTCAGGGATTGGATACTTCTGCTAAGTTACAGGTGTTGTCGTTTGAAGGGGTAGAGGCCATTTCTTCGGATTATGCTCTTGAGATCATTCTAGTGTGTAATCATGTGCGGTTTGATATTACTCAGTTGTTAAGTAAATCGGCTTTTTTATCGTTTGATAGTTCTCGCTCTATAGGTGTTCATGGCGAGATTCAAAACGTTCGTCGCGGGGCTGTCGGTAAACATTACGCGTTGTTTAAAGTGATCTTAACGCCTCGTTTAACACATCTTAAAAAAAGAATGAATCAAAAGGTCTTTAGACAGGTGTCTGTACCTGAGATTATTTCTTCTGTTTTGGCTGATTATGGCATGGCTGAGGGAGTTGATTTTGAGTTTACGCTCAAAGAAACCTATCCAGTAAGGGAATATACCACGCAGTACGATCAGGATGATTTTAGTTTTATTAATCATTTAGCTGAAAGTGAGGGTATTTTTTATTATTTCGTGCATTCACCCACCAGGCATAAAGTAATCTTTGCTGATAGTAATCCATTTTTTGCTAAACATGACCAGGTCATTGAGTATAAATCAGATACAGGCTTTGTCGCTGATTATCCTGTAATTAAACGCTTTGATATAGGCATGTCAAGTTGTACTACTGAGGCTTCGTTTAGAAATTATAATTTTTATAATATGAAGATACCCGAAGGCAATACACAGGGTAGTCAAAGTAATAAGCTCAATAAGGCATCAGAAATCGCGCTAGAGGCGTATGATTATCCAAGTAGACATTTAGTAAGGGATGAAGGAAATCGCCTCGCTAATGTCGAAATAGAGCGTTTAAGAGCATCTCAGGTGTTAGCTGAGGCCAATAGTGATGTCGTGGGGTTACATGCAGGGTTATTTATTACTGTAGAAGGACATCCGTTAAAGGATACGGAGAAGCCTTGGCTAATCCAAGAAATTAGACATGCAGGGAAGCAACCTAGTGTTTTGGAGGCCTTTGGGGATACAGGGACAGCCAATAATAGTAATAAAACTAGTCAATTAGCTAGGTATTTTAGTTATCCCGCTGCAGAGGTTTTACAGTTTCCCCTAGAGGATTTTAATCAGGGTTATCGAAATGTGTTTGTATTGTCTCCTGAAGATGTTCCTTACAGGCCTAAACGGCTGCACCCTAAGCCCAAGGTATTAGGGGCACAAACAGCCATTGTTACAGGTCCTGCAGGGGAGGAAATTTATTGCGATGAATACGGTCGGGTTAAAATTCAATGCCATTGGGACAGATTAGGCAATTATGACGAAAATAGCTCGGATTGGGTGAGGGTAAGGTCTAATTGGGCGCATAAGGGCTATGGAGCCATTGCAGTGCCTCGTGTGGGGATGGAGGTATTGATTGAGTATGAGGAAGGCGACCCTGATTTCCCAATGATTACGGGAGCCTTGCATAATGGCGTTAATAAAGTCCCTTACGAACTCCCTGCTCATAAGACTAAGAGTGTCTTTAAAACCTCTAGCTCTAAGGGTGGTGTAGGTTCTAATGAATTTAGGATTGAGGATAAAGCAGGCCAAGAACAAATCTTTGTGCAAGCCCAAAAAGACTTTGACCAACTCACCAAAAACAATCACACCATCGAAGTAAAAAATAATAGTCACCTGCAGGTTCAAAATGAGCATAGCGAAACGATAGTAAAAAACCGCTATACCAAGAATGCTAGCGAGGAACATCATTTAACTCAATTAGATAGAAAAACCCAAATACTGCAGAATGATTATAAAGAGGTTGCTCTCTCAGAACATACTACAGTCGGTACGATTAAAACCACCGAGGCAGGGATGGAGATCCATTTAAAGGCAGGCATGCAATGCGTGGTAGATGGTGGCCTATCGCTGACACTTAAGGCTGGGGGACAACATATTGTATTAAATCCTGCAGGGATATGGATGACCATGCCCGTATGGACGGGAGGTGTGCCTATGGAGGGTTCTCCTGCTGTACCTTTGTCACCGCTATTTAAAGAAAATGCAGTAACGCCTACGGTAGCACCGCCTATTGTGTATAAAAATGGTTTTAAGCAGTTAGCAGAAAAACAACAAGGGATTTATAGAGGAACACTAACCCTTATTGATAACAAGCAACAGCCTATTACTGATAAATATTACAAGATAGTTACTGCACAAGGCACTGTTTTAGCCGAAGGCTTTACTAATCAACAAGGTAAAGGCGTTGAAGTAGCCACTAATGAAGGGCCACAGGCTAAAGTCTATTTAGGTCAAGGGGGTTGGACGTTATCAGAGCAAGTGTTACTAACCAACAGAAATGAATGCACAGGCTGTAGTGCTGATGAACCTTATTACAAAGGGCAATTGCATTTAGTGGATAAAAGTCAAAATCCTATGGCTGACGTTTATTACAAGATTGTTGATAGTAATGGTGAGGTATTAGCAGAGGGCTTTACCAACGAACAAGGCCAAAGTGAAGAGATCATTTCCTATACTGGCTCAGAGGCCAAACTCTATTTAGGCCAAGGCGGTTGGACATTATCAGAACAAGTAACGATTGAAGCAGAATGCTGTTGTTAGGGAGTAAAAACAATGACAGATCATAATGAACATAACCAAAGGGCTACAGCAAGACTACAGTTTATGGGGCAGTTTGAGCCTATAGGGGGAATTGGTTACCGTTTTAAGCTTTCCTCAGAAGAATCGATTGAAGGTAAAACGGATGAAATGGGTTATACCAAAACCTTAATAGGTGATAAGAATACAACAGGTAGCGAAAGCGAGCTAATTTGTTATATCAAGATGGATTCAGACACTATGCCTATTACCTTAGAAGTACAGCGTGATGATGGCTCTTGGAAAGAAATAGGGAGTTTTCAACTGGAGGTAGGTAAGGAAAAGACTATTACCGCTCAAATAGAAACTATTGCGCTCCCTTTTAAGCTAGAGCTTGTAAAGGGTTTATAAGGTCAAGAAAGGAATATTAGAAGATGACAACAGCACAATTAGCTAAAAGCACCCAACCATCTAGTACAGCAGGGGCAATCGTATTAAGCACTACCGATGGTAATAATGTTATACAGGCGGATGTGACTTATTATATTAAGTTTAATGTATACCTTGGTGATAAGCCTCTTACTGCCGGAGACTCATTGCCCTATATTTGGGTATATTCGGATAATGCAGAGAATTGGCAATGGACGGTAGCAAAAACAGGTACAACTAATGGTGGCGTAGTATTACCCGTTAGTAAGGTAGGCCAATACCGATTTTATATCAGAGAGCCTCAAACAGCCGATAAAATAGGGAATACCTTTAATATTCCTTATCATGCAGCAGATTTAACCAGTTACCCTGTTAAGGCGGTACAGCCTTTATATACCATTGATGTAACAGAGGCAACTAATGGCGTAGGAATTAAAACACTCTTTCCTATAAAGTATCTTGATAGGCCAGAAACTGGAAAAGCTAAAGAATTTTATCCCGTTTCTGGTATAAAGAAAGTGCTAACAAATAAAAATACATTAAGAAACCCCTTAAAACTAGATGACTATACTATTACTTATCAATTATGGAGTGATGCCAGTCAGGCTTATGGCTCTACTAATAGTTATATTGCTAAGAGTAAATACAGTGCTATTTTGAAAACGTTATATAACAGTGTTTTTACAGCAGAAATAGTGGATGTTAAAGTAAATAATAAAGTAACCCAGCAAGAAACAAAAAATGGTCGTGTATTAAGTTTTAATGATGGAGATACAAATAGGAAATTAATCTTTCAAGATAACGCTACGCAAAATGCTAGATACTATAAGTCTTTTCTTGATAATAAAAAAATGTCTGCTCAAGAAGCTATTAGACGTACCCATCCCTCAGCATTTGAATATGTATTACAGTTAATGCATGACTTAGATATTACCGAGATTTATATCACCAGTGCTTGGCGACCTGCTTTAGGTTCAATATTGCACCGTTATTCAGTGGGAGTAGATATTGGTACATTAAAGGGCAATGTAAAAGATGATACAACGAATAAAACACATAATATCGCTGTTTATTTTAAAAATGAATTAGTTAGGCAATCATGGATGACTAATTGCGACCCTACTAGAATATTAAACGCTAAAAATACTTTAACTGAAAAATTAGCAGTTAAGTTGTCGAAAATGTTTTTTGTTTATATTGCAGAAGATCGTTTATGGAGTGTGGATACCTTTACCAGTGGCAAGCCAAAACTGGGATGGTTAGGAGGGCCCTGGCAATTATATGCTAAGACCTTGGGAATACAAGTGACCACAGATAACCCTGAGTGTGTACACAAAGATTATACCCATAAAGATCATGTTCATTTAACCCTAAATCATAACTTGGTGTAATACAAATGCGACTAAAAAAATTAGCTTATTTACTGTTGGTATTCACTTTTTCTTTCATTACATTGCTTGCAAATGCACAAGTACTTCGCTCAAAAAACTTTTATTGTGGGGGGTATAACAATGATTGTTATGATCTTAACCCTCCCCCTGCCTCTGCGCTTAGAATGACTGAAAAGGCCATGAATGCTTCTTCTTTAAAATTAGTAAGACCCAAAGAATGGAAAGTTAGAGCTATAGTGGGTTATGAAGTAGGGGATTTTGAATTTGATCAACAAGGTAATGTTATTAATGTTAATGGAGAACCTGCAACAGGTTATTTAGTAGAGGTGTTACAACAAAATAATCAACCTTTATGGAAAGGTAGGGATAGAGTTTATTATTGGTATCAACCAGAAAAAGGGGATGTAGTTGATAACTACAGTGATAATCAAAGTTTATTAATTGGGGAAAATGGAGTTTTTATTGTTTCAGATAAAAGAGTTTGTCCTGCTAGCAAGATAGCAGAGGAGCATACAGAGTTTAATATAGGTAGAAGTGAACATTATTTAGATGGTAATTGTTCAAAAGCCATTGTTGCTTCTGTTAATCGAATAGCTAAGGAATATGGTAAGAAAGTAAAAAAAGTTGATAATCAAGTTTTTTTGACATATCCAACCAGAGAAAAGAATTTCTCTCCTAAGTATTGGAAAATACAGTATTTTAATGAACCAATAACACCAATATACGATGTGGATGGGGAATGTTGGCTTTATTGTGAAAAATAACTACTTGTTAAAAGGCCTATGTAGGCCTTTTTTATAAAAGATATATACCCATAAAGATCATGTTCATATAAAAGCACCTTTAAGTTAATTTTTAAATGACAGGGTATGCTTTTTGTACCCACATTAATAAATAATGTGATAACAAAACCAATAAATAATAGGCGTTTTACTTATATCATTTATTTAGCTACTGGTCAGAAAATCCGACACCTTTTAAACTTGGGTTTATCTGAGAAAAAGGAAAAATAGCACGCTAAGAATAAGTTATTGGTGATTGTGCCAATGCTAATGCTAATGTATAAATACTGTATGGCATTTGTAGAATAGTTGTAGACTGTTTGTAAACTACTTGTAGTCCAGTTGTAAACTGCAGAGAGCATAAATTCTTGTAGGCACGCTATGGACGTATACAAATTTCTACGAAATTCATAGTCCCGTGCAAAAAGTTATTATGTTATGCAGGATAGACTTACATAGTTAAATTGCTAGCAGTTTATCGTAAGTAGGTTTCTGTAATTTGTGGCCTAAAATGCCCCATTTCTTGGCTGACGGTTTCTAAGGCTAGTTCTCTTGTTAGTCCGCTTGTTTGTAGTTCGTGCATACGTTCTTGAGCGTAGCTGTGGCGTACTCCATGTGCGCCCTCTGACCATCCTAATACCCTATTAGCTGCTTTTGAGAAGCTATCACTCCATTTTTTGCCACCTGATAGATCATAAAGTGCCTGGTACTTTACACCACGATCTATTATTTCCTGTGGTTCTGGTAGTCTGACTTGCTCTAATCGTTCTGCTAAGTCATAGGGAATAAGCACTTCTCTCACTAGGCCACCTTTGCCATGCACTGTATAAAGCTGACCTTCTCGCCCTTGCCACTTTGTTTCTAAACAAGGCCTCTCATCCGCCTGGCGTTCTTCAACCGTTCTGATGGTTAAAAGCTCATGCGCTCGTAGTCCTGCACTATAGGCTATTTCGGTAGCTAATGACTGTTTGTCTCGTTGACTATCTGCAATCATTTCCACTTGCTCTTGAGTATAGGCTCTACTAGCTAATATTTGTTCGTGTTCAGACTTAATAACGGTTAGCGTTTCTTGCTCTGGTAAAGTACCCATCTGGTGCATCATGGCTTGTATAGCCTGACGCTCCATATCTAAGGTTTTTTGGCCTATTTCTTGACTTCGGATTTCTAGGTAGTTTATGGCTGTCTGAGAGGTTAAATCCCTAATCTCTCCAGTTAGGCCATATACAGGCATGTTTTTAGCTACTTGAACAAGACGTTCCTCGTAATTACTAAGTGTTCTAACAGACTTTATAAAGCCACTTTTTTGTAAGCTCTTAGCGACAGATTTAGCTTGTTTTTCGGGTAGTGCAGTTTTACGAAAGCGAGCCATTTTTTTCTAACCATCGAATAACAGTTGTTAAGACGACTTTAATACGCTTAGCACGTAACCAACGTTTTATTTCAGTAGGAGTTACCTGAGCATTATGAAGTGCCAAAATTTCACCCTTATAACGATCAAGCCTAGACTTTCTTTTTTTATAAACTCTTTTTCTAATAGCCTTAGTTTGTTCTTTTAAGGCCTGTTTTTCCTTATTTACATCAAATGTCATTGTAATCCTATTCACTTGTAAGAATAACTAGCCTATTGAATAAAATAGGACTTAGCGGTATCCACCTATTCGCCCCTGTTTAATCTACTGATTAACTAATAGATAAGGCTCGGACTGGTCTCGCCTGATTTGTTTTACCTCTTGACTGAGGGGTGCTTTTAAGCACAAAGGGAGCAACCTATAAACCGATGGTTGCGATCGGGTCAGCTATATTCATGGGACTGAATACGGATACTTAAAAGCTAATGTATCCCTGGGAGTTCGATTACCTCAATGAGGAATACCAACGATATTTGCAGCTTTACATCGATGCTGCGGGCTTTCTCTGTACAACGTACAGAAGAATGAGCCTATAGTTAATCATATTGTATATTGCTTGTCAATATTGCAAATAAAAAGTTGCGTGAATATATTTATAATGCTTTCACCGCTAGGTATAGATACTATTTTCAATAGTTCGACCTAGCGG